>JAXLQW010000001.1:0-3250000 GCA_046331385.1 Thermoanaerobaculia bacterium | reverse complement strand
TGGGGTGCGAGCAAGAAGTCGCGCACCGTGAGCCTCTCCGCCACCTTGGGGATCCGGTCCGTCAGCCGGAGTCTGCCGGTCTCGAAGAAGACCCGTCGCGCCAGGGAATAGCCGTTGGTGTGCAGTCCCGCCGAGCGCAGACCGATCAGCACGTCGCCGGCGCGCACCCGCGAGCCGTCGAGGATCGACCCCCGATCGACCATTCCGACGATGAAGCCGACGAGCTCGTAGTCGCCCGGGGGATAGAAACCCGGCATCTCGGCCGTCTCTCCACCGAGCAGCGCGCAGCCGTTCTCGCGACAGCCCTGAGCCACGCCGCGCACCAGGTCGATCATCTTCCCCGGCTCGAGCACTCCCGCGCCGACGTAGTCGAGGAAGAACAGCGGCAGCGCCCCTTGGACCAGGATGTCGTTGACGCAGTGATTGACCAGGTCGCGGCCCACGGTCGAGAACTCGCCCGCCATCCGCGCCACCGCGAGTTTCGTCCCCACGCCGTCCGCAGAGGCCACCAGGACGGGCTCCGCGAGCCCGCCGAGCTCCGGGCGGAAGAGCCCGCCGAACAGGCCGATCTCCGACAGCACGCCGGCGGTCGCGGTGCCGCGGGCCAGCTTGCGGACCTCCGCGAGCGCCCGTTGCTTGGCGTCGATGTCCACTCCCGCCGCGGCGTAGGCGCCGCCGATCTTCTTCGCCATGGCGCGAGGAATCCTACCCCACGCGATGCGATCGACGGCCCGCGCGAGCGCGCTCTGACGCGCGTTGCCGGCCCTGATAACCTGCCGACGCTTGCGGTTCTCCGGAGTCTCCTTGCGCCGTCTCTCGCTCGGCGTGGCCCTCGCCATGGCTTGCCTCGCCGGAGGCGCGCGTGCCGGGCGCGGTGCGGCGCCGCCCACTCCGCCGCCCGCTTCGCCAGCGATCGCCCTCGTCGGCGGCGCGCTGATCGATCTCGACGACTTCGGCCGCTCGACGCACGATCTCGCCGACGCCGTGGTGGTGATCGTCGGCGACCGCGTGGTCGCCGCCGGCGCGCGCGGCACGGTGGCGATCCCGACCGGCGCCCGGATCGTCGATGCCGCCGGGACCTGGATCCTCCCCGGCCTGGTCGACGGCTTCGCCGGCATGAACAGCCAGGCGCAGGCGAACGCCTACCTCTATCTCGGCGTGACCTCGATCGTCGGCGTGGAGGACGCGCGCCGCGGACACCTGGATCGCTCGGCGAACCCGGCGCCGAACGTCTATCCGCTCATGGCGATCGGCTACCCCGAGGCGGCCGACGCCCCGCCGCTCGACGATGCCGGCGCGATCGCCTCGCTCGAGCGCGCGGCCGCGAGCGGAGCGCGAGTGGCCCTGCTGATGTACCCGAATCCGCCGGCCCGGATCGGGCTCCTGGTCGCCCGCGCCCGCGCCCTGGGTGTGGCGACCATCGGCGAGCTCGGTCGGACGTCCTACGAGGAGGCGATCGCCCTCGGAGTCCAGGCATTCGTCCATACGAGCCGCTACTCCCTGCCGCTCGCGCCCGAGCCGCTGCGCACCGCGGTCGCCGAGCAGCCCTTCGGTCCACCCAAGGCGCAGTACTACCGCTACCTCGTCTCGCTGCCGCCGGGAGATCCGCGGATCACCGCCTGGGCCGACCGGCTCGGCGGCTCGGGCGTCGCGCTGCTGCCGACCCTGGCGATGGAGTACCTCGACCTTCCCGGGCATGCCAACCCCTGGCTCGAACCGGTCGCCCGCATCCTCGATCCCGCCGGCATCCACCTGCCCGCCGAGCGGGCGACCGGCGAGCGCCTGGGGCATCCCGAGAGCGGGCCGGATGCCTTCCCCGGCGGTCTCTCGACCACCCTGCTGGCGCTCGAGCGCCGCTACCACGCCGCCGGGGCACGCTACCTCGCGGGGAGCGGCACCAGCGCCTTCGGCACCATGCCGGGGATCTCGCTCCACCACGAGCTCGGGCTGCTGGTCGAGACCGGCTCGACCGCGCGCCAGGCGCTGGCCGCGGCGACGCGGAATTTCCGCGCCGTCTTTGGCTGGCGCGAGATCGGCTGTCTCGAGGCGGGGTGTCGGGCCGACCTCGTGCTGGTCGAAGCCGATCCGACGCTCGATCTCGCCAACCTCAAGCGCATCCGCTCGGTCTGGCTCGCCGGCCAGGCCCTCGACCGCGAGAGCCTGCTCGCCGGAGCGCCGGCCCCGCCCCCCCGGCAGCGCCCGTAGGCCGCGGCCCTGGTCGCTTCGAGACCGCGGCTCCCCGCTCTTTGGCGCGGCGACTTCGCCCGCCGGCACCGCCTAGACTCGCGGTCGCCATGCGCACGATCATCGAGCCTTTCCGCATCAAGAGCGTCGAGCCGATCCACCTGTCGACCCCGCCCGAGCGCGAGCAGGAGCTGGCCAAGGCCGGCTACAACCTGTTCCGCGTGCCTTCGAATCGCATCCTGATCGACCTGCTGACCGACAGCGGCACCGGGGCGATGAGCGCCGCGCAATGGGCGGCGGTGATGATGGGCGACGAGTCCTACGCCGGCAGCCCCAGCTTCCATCGCTTCGAATCGGCGGTGCGCGACATCTTCGGCTTCCGGCACGTCATCCCCACCCATCAGGGGCGGGCGGCCGAGCGCATCCTCGCCGCGACGGTCGTTCGGCCCGGGGACATCGTCCCCAACAACACCCACTTCGACACCACCCGGGCGAATCTCGAGGCGGCCGGGGCGACGGCGCTCGACCTACCGTCGCCGGAGAGCCGGGACCTGCGCGCCGCCCATCCGTTCAAGGGCAACCTCGACCTCGAGCGCCTCGCCGAGCTGCTCGCCGCGCCACCGGGCCGAGTGCCCTTCGTCATGGTCACGATCACCAACAACGGCGGCGGCGGCCAGCCGGTGTCGATGGCCAACGTCCGGGCGGCGTCGCAGCTCTGCCGGCAGCACGGCATCCCGCTCTACATCGACGCCTGCCGCTTCGCCGAGAACGCCTTCTTCATCCGCCAGCGCGAGCCCGGATACGCCGACCGGCCGCTGATCGAGATCGCGCGCGAGCTGTTCGCGCTCGCCGACGGCTGCACCATGAGCGCCAAGAAGGACGGCATGGCGAACATCGGCGGCTTCCTGTGCACCAACGACGATCTCGTCGCGCGGCAGGAGGAGGAGCTGCTGATCCTGACCGAAGGCTTCCCGACTTACGGCGGGCTCGCGGGCCGCGATCTCGAAGCGATCGCCGTCGGGCTCTACGAGGCGCTCGACCTCTCCTACCAGGAGTATCGCCACGCGTCGGTGCAGTACCTGGGACGGCATCTGGCCGGCCGTGGCGTGCCGATCGTCGAGCCGCCCGGCGGCCACGCGATCTACGTCGACGCCGCCGCTTTCCTGCCCCACCTGCCGCGCGGCCAGTACCCGGGCCAGGCGCTGGCGATCGAGCTCTACCGCCACGGCGGAATCCGCTCGGTCGAGATCGGTTCGGTGATGTTCGGTCGCCGCGATCCGGCGACCGGCGAGGAGTCCTTCGCGCCCGCAGAGCTCGTGCGGCTGGCGATCCCGCGCCGGGTCTACACCCAGAGCCACGTCGACTACGTGGTCGAGGTGCTCGGCGAGATCGCCGAGCACGCCGCGAGCGTTCCCGGCGTGCGCATCCTCGAGCAGCCGGCGGCGCTGCGCCACTTTTCGGCCGTCTTCGAGCCGGTCCCGGTCGGGCCGGCCGCCTGACCGGCCGCGCGCGGTCCGGTTCGCCCGCGGCGAAGGCCGCCTCGCTCGCCGAGACCGAGGATGGATCGGCCCTCGGCCGCCGAGGCGTACGCCGGGTTGCGGCTTGCTCGCCGGGCAACGCGGGACCGCGGGGTGTGCAATCTGGAGCGCGGCCGGCGCTGGGTCAGTCTTCCTCCGAGCGAATGGGAAAGAGCTCGACCTGTCGCTGGTCCGTGGCGCGGATCGGTACCGCGTACTCGCCGGTCCAGCAGGCGGCGCAGTAGCTCGATCGCTCCCCGGAGACCGAGCCGAGCAGGCCGTCGATCGACAGGTAGGCGAGCGTGTCGGCCTCGACGAACCGGCGGATCTCCTCCAGGCTGTGGTTGGCGGCGATCAGCTCCTCGCGCCGCGGGGTGTCGATGCCGTAGTAGCACGGCCAGCGGGTGGGCGGCGAGGAGATGCGCAGATGCACCTCGGCGGCGCCCGCCTCGCGCACCATGCGAACGATCTTGCGCGACGTCGTGCCGCGCACGATCGAATCGTCGATCAGCACCACGCGCGCCCCGCGAATGATCTCGCGCACCGGATTGAGCTTCACCTTGACGCCGAAATTGCGAATCGTCTGCCGTGGCTCGATGAACGTTCGGCCGACGTAGTGGTTGCGCGTGAGGCCGAACTCGAACGGCAGGCCCGACTCGCGACTGTAACCGAGCGCGGCGTAGAGGCCGCTGTCGGGCACCGGCACCACCATGTCGGCGACCGCCGGAGCCTCGCGCGCCAATTGCGCGCCGAGGCGCATGCGCACCGCGGCGACCGAATCGCCGAACATCTTGCTGTCGGGGCGCGCGAAATAGACGTGCTCGAAGATGCAGCGCCGCGGCGAGCCCTTGCGTTCGAGGCGGAAGCTCGTCGCCTCGCCGGCGCGCACCACGACCACCTCGCCGTGATCCAGCTCGCGCAGCGGCTTGGCCCCCAACAGGTCGAAGGCGCAGGTCTCCGAGGCGAAGCACTTCTGGCCGTCGAGCTCGCCCATCCACAGCGGGCGGATGCCGTTCGGGTCGCGCGCCGCGACCACCGCGCTCTCGCCGATCAGGAGCAGCGAGAAAGCGCCTTCGACCTCCGCCAGCGCCCGCATCAGCGACTCGACCAGCTCGCCGCGCGGATTGCGCGCCATGAGGTGGAGGATCACCTCCGTGTCGCTCGTGGTCTGAAAGATCGATCCCGACGACTCGAGCTCGCGGCGCACCTCGGCGGCGTTGGTCAGGTTGCCGTTGTGCACGATGCCGAGCGGCCCCATGGAAGTCTTGACCACCACCGGCTGGGCGTTGGCGATCACCGACGAGCCGGCGGTCGAGTAGCGGGTGTGACCGATCGCCCGTCGCCCCGGCAGGCGCTCGAGGACCTTCGCCGGGAAGACCTCGGCGACGTGTCCCATGCCGCGCTCGACGTGCAGCCGCGCGCCGTCCCAGGAGACGATGCCGGCCGATTCCTGACCGCGGTGCTGCAGGGCATAGAGCCCGAGATAGGCGAGGTTCGAGGCGTCCTCGTGGCCCTCGATGCCGAAGATGCCGCACATGTTCGCTCAGGGCTCCCGTTGGGCAGTGTACGCCATCGATTCGCCTCAGAGACCCAGAGCCAGCGGCAGTCCGGTCGACCAGGCGCGATGGAGATCCTCCACCTTGGACGAGAGCGCGCCGCCGTCGAACGCGATCACCAACTCCTCGCCGCCGACCTCGCCGACCTCCGCCGCCGCCACGCCGAGCTCCTCGGCGAGACCGAGCAATCGGTCGAGGTGCGGCGGGGGACAGGCGACGAGGGCGCGCGCCTGGGTCTCGGAGAACAGAGAGCGCGCGTCGCCCGGGACGCGGAGCCGCGCGCCGAGTCGCGGGCCGCCGAAGCAAGCCTCGGCGGCGGCGATCGCCAACCCGCCCTCCGCGAGGTCGTGCGCCGTCCGCAGGTGCCCCTGTTGCACCGCCAGACGCAACAGGCTCGCCAGCCGCGCCTCGGCTTCGAGGTCGACCGCGGGGGGCTTTCCCTGTTCGATGCGGTGCAGCAGCCGCAGGTAGGCCGCGCCGCCGAATTCGCCCCGGTCACGGCCGAGCAGGACAATGCGATCGCCCGCGCGGCGGAAGTGACCGGTCGCCATGTCGCCGAGGTCCGGGATCACGCCCACCATCGCCACCGTCGGCGTGGGGTGGATCGAGCGCCCCTCGGTTTCGTTGTAGAGCGAGACGTTTCCCGACACCACCGGAACGCCGAGCTTGCGGCAGGCCGCGGCCATGCCGCGCACGCAATCGCGAAACTGACCCATCACCTCGGGATTCTCTGGGTTGCCGAAGTTCAGGCAGTCGGTCAGGCCCACCGGCTCGGCGCCGACGCAGGCGAGATTGCGCGCCGCCTCGGCCACCGCCTGCATGCCCCCGGTGTGCGCGTCGAGGTGGCAGTAGACCGGATTGACGTCCGCGGTCAGCGCCAGCCCCGAGGGCGTGCCCTTGAGCAGCATCACCGCCGCGTCGCCGCCCGGTCCGGCCACGGTGTTGGTGCGCACGGTGTGGTCGTACTGCCGCCAGATCCACTCCTTGCTCGCGAGCTCCGGCGTCGCGAGCAGGCGCAGCAGGTCGGCCGCCGGGTCGACCGGCTCGGGGACCTCGGGCGGCGCCTGCCGACGGGCGAGGTCCGCCGGCGGGGCGCAGGGTCGCTGATAGACCGGCGCGTCGTCGGTGAGCGGGGCGATCGGGATCGAGGCTTCGATCCTGCCGCGATGCACGATCTCGGCGCGCCCGCCCGCGGTGAGCTCGCCGATCGTCGCCACTTCGAGGCCCCAACGGCGGAAGATCTTCGCTACCTCCTCCTCCTTGCCGCGCTTGGCGACGATCACCATGCGCTCCTGCGACTCCGAGAGCATCATTTCGTAGGCCGACAGCCCCGGCTCGCGCAACGGCACGCCGTCGAGCGTCAGGCGGAATCCCAGCCCGCCGCGCGCCGCCATTTCGAACGTCGAGCTCGTCAGCCCCGCCGCGCCCATGTCCTGGATGGCGACGATCGCCGAGGAGCGCATGGCCTCGAGGCAGGCTTCGAGCAGGATCTTCTCGGTGAACGGATCGCCCACCTGCACCGTCGGCCGCTTCTGCTCGCTCTCGGCGTCGAAGGACTCCGAAGCCATGGTCGCGCCGTGGATGCCGTCCCGGCCGGTGCGCGAGCCGGCGTAGAGGATCGGGTTGCCGACGCCGGCGGCTCTCGCCTTGAAGATGCGATCGCGGCGCGCGATGCCGAGGGCGAAGGCGTTGACCAGGATGTTGCCGTCGTAGCAGGAGTGGAACCCGGTCTCGCCGCCGACCGTCGGGATGCCGACGCAGTTGCCGTAGTCGCCGATGCCGCGCACCACGCCGTCGACCAGCGAGCGCATGCGCGGCGCGTCGAGCTGCCCGAAGCGCAGCGAGTCGAGGCAGGCGATCGGCCGCGCGCCCATGGTGAACACGTCGCGCAGGATGCCGCCGACGCCGGTCGCGGCGCCCTGGTAGGGCTCGATGAAGCTCGGGTGGTTGTGCGACTCCATCTTGAACACCGCCACCCAGCCGTGGCCGACTTCGACCACTCCGGCGTTCTCGCCCGGCCCCTGCAACACCCGCGGACCGCTGGTCGGGAATTCGCGCAGGTAGATCTTCGACGATTTGTACGAGCAGTGCTCCGACCACAAGGCGCCGGTGATGCCGAGCTCGGTGATCGTCGGCTTGCGCCCGAGAAAGCCGAGCAGGCGGCCGTACTCTTCCGCCGACAAGCCGTGCTCGGCGGCGATGTGCGCGTCGACTTCCGGCTCGACCGCGCTGGTCATGCCCGCGCCCCTGCCAGGTGTCCGGCGCGCGCCACCAGACCGGCGAAGAGCGCCAGGCCATCGGTGTTGCCGAGCACCTCCTCGGCGCAACGCTCGGGGTGAGGCATGAGGCCGAGGACGTTGCCGGCCTCGTTGGTCACCCCGGCGATCGCGCGCGCCGAGCCGTTGACGTTGGCCTCCGGGACGATCTCGCCCGCCGGAGAGCAGTAGCGGAAGACCACTTGGCGCCCGGCCTCGAGCAGGTCGAGCGCGGCCGGGAAGTTCTCGTAATTGCCCTCGCCGTGGGCGATCGGCATGCGGATCACCTGCCCGGCGCGGTAGCGCTGGGTAAACGGCAGGTCGTCGCGTTCGACGCGCAGGTGCACGTCGCGGCACTCGAAGCGCAGATTCTGGTTGCGTCGCAACGCTCCGGGCAACAGGTGAGCTTCGCACAGCACCTGGAAACCGTTGCACACGCCGAGCACCAGGCCGCCGCGCGCGGCGTGCTCTTTCACCGCGCCCATCACCGGCGAGAGCGCCGCCAGCGCCCCGCCGCGCAAGTAATCGCCGTAGGACCAACCGCCCGGCAACACCACGAGCTCGCAGCCCTTGATCGCGGGGTCGTCATGCCACAGGAACAGGACCTCCTGTTCGAGCACGTGCTTTAACACGTGGTAGACGTCGTGGTCGCAGTTGCTGCCCGGGAAGATGACGACGCCGCACCTCACGAGGCCTCCCGCGGTAGAACCTCGATGGCGTACTCCTCGACCACCGTGTTGGCGAGCAGCTTCTCGCACATCTGGCCGAGCATGGCGGCGGCGCTCTGCGGGTCGTCGACGCCCAGGTCCATCTCGAAGCTCTTGCCGGCGCGCACCTCCCTGACGGCGGCGAAGCCGATGCGCGCCAGCGAATTGCGGATCGCCTTGCCTTGCGGATCGAGGATCTCGCGCCGCGGATAGACGGTCACCCGTGCCTTCACGTCGTCACCTCCAGCCAAGGGGTCGGTCGAAACTGGTCGGACACCACGACTTCGGCGCGCGCCCCGGCGCGCGAGAGCTCCTCGCCCACCGCCGCCGCCGCGAGCGCCGGCAAGTTGTTGGTGCGCGACAGGTGGTAGAGCACCACGAAGCGTAGGCGGTCGCCCACGAGCTCGGGCAGCGCCTCGCTCGCCTCGCCGTTCGACAAGTGTCCGTGGCGCGAGGCGACTCGCTGCTTGAGCGGCCAGGGGTAGGGACCGCTGCGCAGCATGTCGAGGTCGTGGTTGGTCTCGAGGATCAGCAAGTCGAGGTCGACCAGGCGGCCCCAGGCGAGGCGGCTGGCGTAGCCGAGGTCCGCGACCAGCCCGACGCGCCGCCCGCCCGCCGCGAGCACGAAACCCACCGGCTCGCGCGCGTCGTGCGGGATGGCGAAGGGCTCGACCGCGAAGGGTCCGGCTTCGAACGGCTCGCCGGACGCGCAGCGCCGGGCGCGCGCCAGGACGTCCTCGCCGAGCGGGCTGCCGGCGAGCGTGCCGGCGGTCGCGTGCAGAGGCAGATTCCACTTGCGGGCGAAACGATCCGCGCCGCGTACGTGGTCGTCGTGCTCGTGGGTGACGAGCACGGCCGCAATCGAGGAGGGGTCGACGCCGACCGCGCGCATGCGGCGCTCGAGCTCGCGGCAGGAGAAACCGGCGTCGATCAACACCCGCTGGCCGCCCGACTCGACGAGCACCGCGTTTCCGCCGCTGCCCGAGCCCAGAACGACCACGCGCAGCGGGCAGTTCTCTCGCGAATCGTCGAAGGGGAGCGGCGCCTGCACGGCCCGCCGAGTCTATCGCAGCCGGCCGCCGCGCGCGGCTAGAAGGCGTAGACCCTGCCCTGCTCGAGGAAGTCGACGTCGGGATTGCCGAGCGCTCGCACTTCCTCCTCGATCTTGCGGATGCAGGGAGGCTTCAGATGGTGCAGCAGAATCGGCACCTTGCGCTCGAGCTGCGCCAGCTCCTTGGCGAGCGTCTGCGGCGTAAGGTGCGCCGAGACGTCGGCGATCGGCTGCAGGGCGTTGTCGAAGCTCGTCTCGATGCAGATCGTCGCCAGATTCTCGGTCTGATTCGCGACCTCCCACAGACGGCGGGTGGGGCCGGTGTCGCTCGACCAGAGCACGCTCCGGCCACCGACCTCGATGCGGTAGCCGAACGTCGGGATCAGGTGGTCGACCGCGATCGGCGTGAAGCGCACGCCGTCGATCGTCACCGGCATCTCGGCCGACAGCTCGTGAAACTGCATCACCGGCAGGAGGTGGTTCGGCAGACGAGTGAAGTCGGGCCAGGTGTCGTTGTTGAACAGGTGCTTGCGGATGGCGTAGATCGTCGCCGCCGAGGCGTAGACATCGATCGACTCGCGTACCACGCCGAAGACGTTCTCGATGAAGAACGGCAGGGAGTTGGTGTGGTCCATGTGCGAATGCGTCAGCACGATCGAGTGGACCTGGCGCTGGCGCTCGATCGACAGGGCCTGCGACAGCGAGCCGGCGTCGAGCGCGATCCCGTCGTTGACGAGAAGGCACGTCATCCGGCAGTCGATGCTCTCGCCGCCGTAGCCCCCGAGCACTTCAATCTTCATCGTCGCGCGGGCGATTGTACTCTTGCTGCAAGAGCACCGACAAGGAAAGGAGCAACCGCTCGCCCTCCTCGAGCGTGAAGCGGCCGACGCGGTAGAGCTCGCCGAAAGCCGCGACCACGCGCGGGCAGAGCTGGCTGCCGGAAGCGCGCTCGATCTCCGCCGCCGCGACCGCAGTCGACAGCGCCTTGCGATACGGTCGCTCGGTGGTCATCGCGTCGTAGGTGTCGGCGACCGCGACGATGCGCGCCGGCAACGGAATCTCGCGGTCCGTCAGCCGATCCGGGTAGCCCTTGCCGTCGAGCCGCTCGTGGTGGCTGCGGATCACCGGCAGCAGAGAGCGCAGGCTGTGGATCCGCGCCACGATCTCCGCGCCGTCGATCGCGTGGCGCTTCATGACCACCGCCTCGTCGGCGTCGAGCGGCGCGGGCTTGCGCAGGATCTGGTCCGGCACCGCGAGCTTGCCGATGTCGTGCAGCGTGGCGCCGACTCGCAGGTCTTCGAGCTCGCGGTTGGTCAGACCGAGAGCGTCGCCGAGCAGCACCGAGTAGGCGACCACCCGGCGAACGTGGCCACCGGTGTACGGGTCGCGCTTCTCGACCGCTTCGGCGAGGGCGGTCACCGTGTCGAGAAAGAGACGTTTCTGCTCGGCATAGAGCCGCGCGTTGTCCATCGCCGTGCCGAGCGGCCCGGCGAGCAGCTCGACGCGCCGCAGGTCGTCGCTCGAGAATCCCGAGCGTCCGATCGGATTGAGCAGCTGCAGGACGCCGATCACGCGGCCGCGGGCCGCGAGCGGCATGGCGAGAATCGCCCGCGTACCGAATCCCTTGGCGGCGTCTCCGTGCCAGCGCGGATCGTGGACGACGTCGTTGACCACCTCGGCGCTGCCGGAGCTCGCCACCGCGCCGACGATTCCCTCGCCGAGCGGCACTCGCAGGTCGCGGATCTCGCCGGCCACCTTGCCGCGCACGACGCGGAAGAAGAGCTCGCCGCGCTCCTCGTCGAGCTCCCAGATCGAGCCGGTCTCGGCCGCGCAGACGAGCTCGGCCTTCTCGAGGGCGAGCGCCAGGACCTCGCCTAGGTCGAGCTCGCCGGCGAGCTCGAGGCCGATGGCGAGGAAAGTCTCGTACTCGCGGAGCCGCGCCTCGAGCTGGCTCTGCTCGCCCATCGCCTCAGAACCGGGTGCCGATCCAAAAGTCGGTGCGGAAACCCTTGGCGGTCGAGTTCTTGAGGTCCCACTGCTTGGAGAAGTCCCAGTTGAGGTCGAGACCCACGAAGTTGACGGTCACACCCCAGCCGTAGGAGGACACGCCGCCGCGCTTCGAGCTCGTCAAGTCGTCGTGGAACAGGTGATTGTTGTCCGAGTCCCAGAACTTGAAAGTCTCGCCGGCGTACGACCGCCAGGCGCCGCCGAGGTCGAGGAAGATCCGGCCGCGGATCCCCTGGAAATAGAAGATCGGCGTCGCCAGCGTGTCGACCAGCGGGAAGCGCAGCTCGAAGTTGGTGAAGAATGCGCGGTCACCGACCAGGGAGCGGAAGTCGAATCCGCGCACCGTGTCGAGCCCGCCGAAGAAGTAGGGCGAAGGGAAGCTCCCCCCGGCGTAGCCGGCGAAGGCGCGGATCGCGAATTGGCTGCGCTCGGAAAGCTGCACGTACTGCCGCCAGTCGAAGTCGACGTTCGAGGTCAGCGTGCCGCCGCCGTTGGTGTCGTAGCCGTACTGCCCCTGCAGCTGCCAGCGCCGACCGGTGACCGGTCCGAAGGAGGCCTGCACGGTGGTGTCGCCGGTCAGCGCGGCGCGCACGATCGGATAGTCGTCCTTGCGCGGCTCGATCGAGTAGACCGGATTGCCCGCCTCGTCGTAGACCACCTGCTGGAAATCGTAGGCGCGGAAGATGTAGCCGCCGCCGAACTCGACCCGGTGGTAGACGGTGAACGGGTAGCTCCAGGAAGCGACCGCGCCCGTCTGGCGGAAGATCGCGCGCCCGCGCTGGAAGGTGCCGCGCGAATTGTCGAAGCCGAGGAAGAACTGGCGGTTGTCGAAGGCCTCGAGCGACCAGTTCCAGCGCTTGGCCATGTTGGTGTAGGTGAAGTCGAAGTTCGAAAAAGTCTCGATCGAGTCGAAGAGCAGAAAGAGCCGGCGGTCGCCGAGGTAGTCGGTGAAGCTCAAGAACGCCTGCGCGATGTAGTTCTGATCGGTGGTCACGCCGACCGAGCCCCCGCCGTCCTCGAGGAACAGGCGCGAGCGGCGGTACTTCTCCTCGTTCGCCTTGTCGAGCGAGACCCGGATGTCGGGCTCGAAAGCCGGCAGGGCGGCGACCGCCACCGGCTCGGCTGGCGGCGGCAGGATCTGCGGCTCGCCGATCGTCTGCTCGAGGTCGGTGACGTAGAGATCGAAGCGGCCGCGCCAGTAGCCGGTGTAGACCAGCCGGTCCTTGCCGTCGTCGCTGCGCAGCACGGTGGGATTGAAGCAGCCGGTGACCGCGTTGGTCAGCTGCTCGGTCTTGGCGGTCGCGAGCTCCATGGCGAAGATGTTGAAGGCGCCGGTGCGATCGGAGGCGAAGTAGAGCCACTTGCCGTCGCTGCCGAACACCGCGTCCTGGTCGGTCCAGTCGCCCGAGGTCAGCCGCTTGCGCACCTTGGGGTCGGCGAGATCGAGCTGGAAGAGCTGCCCGTGGTCGCCCCCGACCGAGGCGGTGTAGACGATCGACCGGCCGTCGGGCGAGAAAACCGGCGCGCCGTCGTAGGTGTCGTCGTCGGTCAGGTCGGTGATCGCCGCCGTGTCGAGATCGATGACGAAGACGTCGAAGTGACCGTTGCGGTTGCCGGAGAAGGCGATCTTCCGGCCGTCCGGGCTCCAGGCCGGCCCGAGCTGCTGCTCGACCTCCATGTCGATCGAGCGCACGAGCTTGCGCTTCAACACGTCGTAAATCAGCAAGCTGCGGCCCTTTTCGCGCTTGGCGAACACCGCCAGGCTGTTGCCGTCGGGCGAGAAGGCGAGGTCGCGGCCCATGCGGTCGCCGGTGGTGACGTACTGCGCCACCAGATACTGGTAGTCGGAGGAGAAGCCCTTCGACAGGTTGCCGATCACTTCGCGCTTCTTGGCGTCGAAGAGCAGGATGTCGAGATCGCCGCGCGTGGTCGCCAGCGCGGCGACCAAGTCGCCCGAGGGCGAGGCCGCGGGCGCGACCATCTCGGCCTGCGGATCCTGCTCGTTGCGGAAAGGGCGGCCGAAATCCGACGGCTCGCCGGTCGCCACCAGTTGCGGCAGGTACTTCTTGCGCAGCCAGCGGCGGAAATCGACGTCGAAGTCCTCCGACTTGACGTGGAAGGCGCGCTCGAGCGCCCGGTCGGGGCGCGAGCCGAGGGTGTTGCGAAACTCGTACAGGAAGTCGCGGAACCCCTCCTTGCCCCAGCGCTCTTCGATGTAGTCGAACGCGGCGTGGCCGAAGCGGTAGGCGAGGAATCCCGAGACGCCGCGCTGGGTGATCGACGGAATGGCGTCGTTGACCACCGCGTCGCGCAGGAACATCTTGCGCGAGGTCGACTCGTCCTTCGCCATGTAGCTCGCCATGCCCTCCATGAACCACTGCGGCGGCTGGGCGCCCAGGCCGCGTCCGAGGCGCCCCTCGAACAGCACGCTGTATTGGAAGACGTGGGTCAGCTCGTGCATCACCAGGGCGAAGAGCTCGGCGTCCGGCAGGTCGACCGGCAGCACCATGCGGTTGCGCACCGGGCTGGCGAAAGCGCCGACCGACTCGGGGATGAACGTCCCCATGATGTTGTTCTGCTCGAACTCGGAGTGCGTGAGGTAGAAGATGATCGGGATCGGTTCCTTGATCTGGTGGTCGAACTCGCGCGACAGGCGATCGTAAGCGCTCTCGGCGAAGGAGACGATCTTCTCGAGCGAGGTCTTCTCCTCCTCGTAGTAGTACACGTCGAAGTGCGGCGAGTGGTAGACCTGCCAGCGGAACTCGCGGTAGGCGATCTTGTTCTTGCCGAATTGCGCCGCGGCCGACGAGGCCAGGGCGAGACAGAAGAGCACAGCCGCCGCGGCCACGCGGCGCGCGTCGATGCCGGATCGATTCACGCGGTTCTCCTTCGCGCCTACTCGGTGAACAGGACGCGGGTCGCTTCGACGGTCTTCTGCGAGAAGATCCCCACGATGCGATCCTCGAGCGAGGTCAAGTTCTCGAACATGCCGCGCAGCGGATCCGCCTTCTCGCCCTCGAACTGCTTGAAATCCTTGAAATTGTCGTTGTAGAGCCGGTCCCCGGTCTTGCCGTCGAACACCATCATGACGATGTCGTACTCGTAGCCGGTCTGCTCGACCAGCACCTGGCGGTAGTAGGTGCGGCCGTCGAACGGCGAGACGTACTCCTCGGTGCGGTAGCCGCTCTTGTCCTGCACGTCGAAGTCGACGCTGCCGACGAGCAGCAGGTCGGCTTGCACGCGCTCGCCGATCGCGCGCCAGAAGTCCTTGTTGCGCGACAGGACCTCGAGATCGAAGCTCGGCAGGTCGATCGGGCCGGGTTCGACCACCTTGAGCTCGGTCTCGCGGCGGATGAGCTTGATCAGGTAGCGGTCGAACTCCTTGCCGACCTCGACGTTGCCGGCGGCGCGCCCCTCTCCGCCCTCGCGTCCGACGACCAGGAACGGCAGCGCGGCGACCGTCCGCCGGCCGGCGAGATCCAGCTTGGCGCGCACCGGCAGCTTCAACTTCACCTCGACCGAGGCGAGCAGGGGAACGGCGGCGAGAGCCGCCAGGACGAAGACCGCGAGCCAGCGCCGGCGGCGACTCAAGGCTGGGCTCCGGGCGCGGGCGGCGGCGGGGCGGGGGTCTTGGCGTGAAAGCCCTGGTAGAACTCGGCGAAGCGGGTGTAGTTGCGCTTCAGGTCCCTGTCCGAAGGCGCGAGCTTCAAGGCTTCGCGGTAGGCCGCGAGCGCGTCGTCGAAACGCCCCACCGCCTCGTAGGCGACCGCCAGGTTGTTGATCACCCGGGAGTTCGAGGGGTCGAGCCGGTGGGCCTGCTCGAAGCGGAAGAGCGCCTCGCTCCACAGTTCCCGTTGCGCCATCGAGACGCCGAAAGCGAGCTGCTCCCGGGGCGAGGTCCCGGCGCGCGGATGGGCGGAACAAGCCGCGAGCCCGACGACCAGGAGCGCGAAAGCGAGCGAGCGGAGCATCCGTCTGCTTCTCCTTTCCACGGAGGGCGAAGCCGCGGGACGCGCGGCAGTATACCTATACGCGACCGGCCGCGCGGCGGCCGCGGGACGGCGCCAGATTCCCGTCCCGCTTCGCGTCTTTTCCTTGCGCGCGGGCCGCGGTTCAACCCTGGCCTCGCCCCAGCCATGGCCGCCGACCGCCGCTTCGCTCGCCCCGAACCTCGCGCCGTCATCCTCGCCCTGCACGCCTGCCGGCGGCTCTCCCGCTCGGCGATCTGCCGCCTGACGCGCGAGCTCCCGGCCTGGTCGACTTCGGCGGCGCCGGCGGGCGAGTTGGCGCGCGAGCTCGCCCTCCCCGAGGCCGACCTCGAGCTCGCGCGAGCCCTCCTGCCCGCCGCTTCCCGGCTCGCTGCGGCCGAGGAGCGCTCCGCCGCCCGCCACGGCGCCCGTCTGGTGACCGCGGTCGACGCGGACTTCCCCGCCGCTCTTCAGGCATTGTCGTTGCCGCCCGCGGCGATCGCCATCGTCGGCGAGCTGCCGCGCCGGCCGGCGATCGCCATCGTCGGTCCGCGCCGGCCGAGCGCCTACGGCCTCGAGGTCGCCGCGTGGTTCGCCGGCGAGCTCGCGGCGGCGGGGGTGACCGTCGTCTCCGGCTTCGCGCGCGGGGTCGATGTCGAGGCCCACCGCGCGGCGCTCGCCGCGCCGGAGGGTACGACCGTCGCCGTGCTCGGCTGTGGCCTCGACTGGGACTACCCGCGCTCGCAGCTCGAGCTGCGCCGGCAAGTCGCCCTCCAGGGCGCAGTGCTATCGGAGTTCGCTTGCGCCGAACCGCCCGAGCCCTGGCGGTTCCCGGTGCGCAACCGGGTGATCGCGGCGCTCGCCGCCGCCACCCTGGTGGTCGAAGCGGCGCCAAAGAGCGGCTCGCTGATCACCGCCCGGCTGGCGCTCGAGCTTGGGCGCGACGTGCTCGCCGTGCCCGGGCGGGTGCTCGACGAGCTGGCGCTCGGCACCAACGCGCTGCTCGCCGACGGCGCTCTGGTCGCCCGGCATCCGGACGACGTGCTCGAGCTGCTCGGTCTCGCGCCGAGCGCGCGGGCGCGTCCGGGCTCGCGCCACGCGCCGAGCGCCGCGCCGCCCGACTCGCTCCCGGCTCTGCTCGCGCGGCGCGGCCCCCTGGCTCCGGAGGAGATCGCCGCGCAGCGCGGCATGGCGATCGCGCAGGTGCTCGCCGAGCTGCTCGAGCTCGAGCTCGTGGGAGCGGTGCGGCGCGAGCCCGGGCCGCGGTTTTCGCTCGCGCGCGAGGGCGCGGGCGCGCCCGCGAGAGCGGAGGCCGGCTTGCCCCCGCCGCGCCCCGGATGGTAGGGTGCGCCGCTCGAACCCAGCCGGCTCCCGGGGACCCCCGGGGAATTTTCCGACCGCTCGCCGCCGTTCTCCACCCGCCGTGGCCAAGAACCTCATCATCGTCGAGAGCCCCGCCAAGACGCGCACCCTGAAGAAGTTCCTGGGGCGCGACTGGGCGGTCGAGGCGTCGGTCGGCCACATCCGCGATCTGCCGAAGAAGGACATGGGCCTGGGCCCGGACTACGAGCCCAACTACGCCGTGCTCGCCACCAAGAAGGACGTGGTCAAGAAGCTGAAAGAGGCCGCCAAGAACGCCGAACACATCTACCTCGCTCCCGACCCCGACCGCGAGGGCGAGGCGATCGCCTGGCACATCGCCGCGGTGCTCGGCCGCGATGGCGGCGAGCTGCATCGCGTCACCTTCAACGAGATCACCAAGAGCGCGGTCGCCAAGGCGCTCGCCCATCCCGGCGAGATCGACCTTCACCTGGTCGACGCGCAGCAGGCGCGCCGGGTGCTCGACCGGTTGATGGGCTTCAAGCTCTCGCCGCTGCTCTGGGACAAGGTCAAGCGCGGACTGTCGGCCGGCCGGGTGCAGTCGGTGGCGCTCAAGATGGTCTGCGAGCGCCAGGAGGAGATCGACGCCTTCCAGCCGGTCGAGTACTGGGTGATCGGCGCGCGGCTCGCAGCGGCGCTGCCGCCCGAGTTCGTCGCCCGCCTGCATCAGCTCGACGGCAAGAAGGCCGAGGTCGGCAACGCCGAGGAGGCTGCGGCGGTCGAGCGCGAGCTCGGTGGCGGCGAGTTCCGCGTCGCCGCGGTCGAGCGCAAGGAGTCGCGCCAGCGCCCTTCGCCGCCGTTCATCACCAGCCGGCTGCAGCAGGAGGCCGCCCGGCGCTTCGGCTTCTCGGTCAAGCGCACGATGGGGATCGCCCAGGGCCTCTACGAAGGCCGGGCGATCGGCGACCGCGGCCAGCTCGGCCTGATCACTTACATGCGCACCGACTCGACCCGGGTCGCCGCCGAGGCGATCGCCGGCGTCCGCGAGCTAATCGCCGCCACCTACGGCGCCGACAAGCTGCCGGAGAAGCCGAACGTCTACGCTTCGAAGAAAGGGGCGCAGGACGCACACGAGGCGATCCGCCCGACCTATTTCGACCTGCCCCCCGAGGCCGTCGCGCAATACCTCGAGGCCGACGAGTTGAAGCTCTATCGCCTGATCTGGGAGCGTTTCGTCGCCAGTCAGATGCCGCCGGCGGTCTTCGACGTCACGCAAGTCGACGTCGAGCGCGGTCGCTGCCGGCTGCGCGCCACGGGCAAGGTGCTGAAGAGCCCCGGCTTCCTCGCCGTCTACCAGGAGGTCCTCGACAAGCTCGAGAGCGAAGAGGAGGAGGGCTCGGCGCAGCTGCCGCCACTCGGCGAAGGCGATCTGCTCCGCCTGGTCGAGCTCGAGAAGGAGCAGAAGTTCACCCAGCCGCCGGCGCAGTTCTCCGAGGCGACGCTGGTCAAGGCGCTCGAGGAGAACGGCATCGGCCGCCCGTCGACCTACGCGGCGATTCTTTCGACTCTCTCCGAGCGCGAGTACGCCGAGAAGATCGAGGGCCGGTTCCGGCCCTCGCCGCTCGGCAAGCTGGTCAACCGCCTGCTGCAGCAGGGCTTCAACGACATCATCAACGAGGGCTACACCGCGGCGCTCGAGGAGCAGCTCGACGAGATCGAGGACGGCAAGATCCCCTGGAAGACGGCGGTGATCGAGTTCGACAAGAAGTTCGCCAAGGACCTCGAGACCGCCGCCGAGACGATGCCGAACGTCAAGCGCGAGGGCGTGCCGCTGGGCGAGAAGTGCCCGAAATGCGGTTCGCAGCTCGTCCTGCGCTTCGGCCGCTACGGCGCGTTCATCGGCTGCAGCGCCTACCGCAACGAGCCGCCCTGCGACTACACGCGCGACCTCGCCGCCCCGACCGACGGCTCGGGCGCGACTCCGGAGCCCGGCGCGGAGGTGGCGCCGTGCGAGAAGTGCGGCAAGCCGATGGCCCTCAAGCGCTCGCGATTCGGGGTCTTCTACGGCTGCACCGGCTACCCCGAGTGCAAGAACATCCGCAAGATCGGCCCGGCCGCGGCGCCGCCGCGCGAGACCGGCGTCGGCTGCCCGGAATGCAAGCAGGGCACGATCCAGGAGAAGAAGTCCCGCCGCGGCAAGATCTTCTACTCGTGCAGCCGCTACCCCGACTGCAAGTTCGCGCTCTGGAACCCGCCGATCGCCGAACCCTGCCCGAAGTGCGGCTACCCGATCCTCAGCGAGAAGACCACCAAGAAGAAGGGCACCGTGCGCCTCTGCCCGCGCGAAGGCTGCGGCTACGAAGCGCCGGCCGAAGAGCCGGCCTCCGCCTGAGCCCGCGCGCCTCGCGCGCCGGTGGGAGAATGGCTTCGTGAGCTCCGAGCCGGTGACGGTCGTCGGCGCCGGCCTCGCCGGCAGCGAGTGCGCCTTCCAGCTCGCCGAACGCGGGATCGACGTCGTGCTGCACGAGATGCGCCCGCTGCGCGCCACGGCGGCCCACCAGACCGACCGCTTCGCCGAGCTCGTGTGCTCGAACTCGCTGCGCAGCGACGACCCGGAGCACGCCGCCGGCATCCTCAAGCGCGAGATGGAGGTCTTCGGCTCGCTGGTGATCGGCGAGGCGCGGCGGGCCGCGGTCCCCGCCGGCAGCGCCCTCGCCGTCGACCGCGACCGCTTCGCCGCGGCGATCACCGACCGGCTCTCGACCCATCCACGGATCCGCGTGCGGCGCGAGGAGATCGCGGCGATCCCGGCGGGCGACGTCGTCCTCGCCAGCGGCCCGCTCACCTCGCCGGCGCTCGCCGCGACGCTCGCCGGGATCCTGGGCTCGCAGTACCTCTACTTCTACGACTCGATCGCGCCGATCGTCGACGGCGAGACGCTCGACACCGCGCCGCTCTTCTGGGCCTCGCGCTACGGCAAGGGAGGCGGCGACGACTACCTGAACGTGCCCCTCGACCGCGACGCCTACGCGGCGTTCCAGCGCGCGATCGTCGAGGCCGAGGTGCTGCCGCTGCACGACTTCGAGAAGGCGCTCTTCTTCGAGGGCTGCCTGCCGATCGAGGAGCTCGCCCGGCGCGGGGTCGACACCCTGCGCTACGGGCCGATGAAGCCGGTGGGCCTGCGCGGTCCGGACGGTCGCCGGCCCTGGGCGGTGGTGCAGCTGCGCCAGGAGAACCTGGCGCGCACCCAGTTCAACCTCGTCGGCTTCCAGTCGCGGATGAAGTGGCCCGACCAGCAGCGGGTCTTCCGCACCCTGCCCGGCTTCGCCGCCGCCGAGTTCGTCCGCCTCGGCCAGATCCACCGCAACACCTTCGTCAACGCGCCGCGGCACCTCGACGCCCACTATCGGCTGCGCGCCCTGCCGCGGGTGCGGCTCGCCGGCCAGATCACCGGCGTCGAGGGTTATCTCGAATCGGCCGCCACCGGCCTCGCCGTGGCGCTCGACCTGGTGCAGGAACGCGCCGGCCGCGAGCCGGTGCCGGCGCCCCCCGAGACCGCGCTCGGCGCCCTCGTGCGCCACCTGACCGGCTCCGACCCCGACCACTTCCAGCCCGCGAACGTCAACTTCGGGCTCTTCGCTCCCTTCGAACCGCTGCCCAAGAAGAGCGAGCGGCGCGCGGCCTACGCGGCGCGCGCCGCACGCGAGCTCGCCCTCTGGCGAAGCCGATGCGCGCTCTGATCGCCGATTACCTGGAGCACCTCGAGGGCGAGCGCAACCTCTCGCCGCACACCCTGCGCGCCTACGGCTCGGATCTCGAGCGCTTCGCCGCCTTCCTGGCGCTCTTCCTCGGCGTCGAGGAGCGGCAGCTCGCGGTCGAGGCGATCGACCCGGCGGCGGTGCGCGCCTTCCTCGCCGCGCTGGCGCGTGCCGGCGCCGGGCCGCGCACGCAGGGGCGGGCGCTCGCCGCGGTACGCGGCTTCCTCGGCCACGCGGCGCGGCTCGGCGCGGTCGCCGCCAACGCTGCCGCCCGGGTGCGCACCCCGAAGACCCCCACCCTTCTGCCGCGCCACCTGCGCCCGGGGGAGATCGAGGCGCTGCTCGAAGCGCCGCTCGCCGCCGAGGGACCGCTGGCGCTGCGCGATCGCGCCCTGCTCGAGCTGCTCTACGCCTCCGGGCTCCGGGTCGCCGAGCTCGTCAGCCTGGACTGGCCGGACCTCGACCTGCGTCAGCGGGTGCTGCGGGTCGTCGGCAAGGGGTCGAAGGAGCGCATGGTGCCTTTCGGCCGGCCGGCGCGGGCGGCGATCGAAACCTGGCGCGGCGCCTGGAGCGCGGTGCGCGCCGCCGCGAGCGGCGACGGCGAGCCGGTCTTCCTCAACGCGCGCGGCGACCGACTGTCGGACCGCTCGGTGCGCCGCATCCTCGATCGCTACGTCGAAGCGACCGCCACCGCGCGCGGCATTCATCCGCACACCCTGCGCCACACCTTCGCCACCCACCTGCTCGAGCAGGGGGCCGACCTGCGGGCGATCCAGGAGCTGCTCGGCCACAGCTCGATCGCCACCACCCAGCGCTACACCCACGTCGACATCGAGCGCCTGCTCGCCGTCTACCGCGAAAGCCACCCCCGCGGTCGCGCCGGCGGCGGCGAGCCCGAGCCATGAGCCGCGCCTGCCGCCGCTTCGCGTTTGGCCTCCTCCGGGCGGCGGGCTAGTATTCGGGCGGGGTCCACGAGCCGCACCATGCTGCCGGAGTTCCAGCCGGTCACCGGGAAGTACGAAGTCCTCCGTCAGTTGAGCGAGGGCGGCATGGGCGCGATCTACCTCGCCCGTCACCGCCTGCTCGACGAGCTGCGGGTCATCAAGGTGATGCGCACCTCGATCCAGGACGACCCGGAATTCCGCGACCGTTTCGTGCGTGAGGCGCGCACCGCGATCCAGCTGCGCCACCCGAACCTCGCCCAGCTCTACGAGTTCGAGGCCGACGAGAAGGGCACCGCCTTCATGGTGCTCGAGTACATCGACGGGCGAACGCTCGAGGAGCTCGTCGCGGCGCGCTCGATCCGCTCGCTGCGCCTGAAAGTCGGCATCGCCGTGCAGTGCCTGCGGGCGCTCGCCTTCCTGCATCGCAAGGGGTTCGTCCACCGCGACATCGCGCCCGACAACATCATGTTGACCCGCGACACCGAAGGCGGGCCGCTGGTCAAGCTGCTCGATCTCGGCATCGTCAAGGTGGTCGCCGGCGACGGCGGCCACACCGGCACCGCGGTCTTCCTCGGCAAGTTCCGCTACGCCTCGCCCGAGCAGCTCGAGAGCTCGAACATCGACCACCGCAGCGACCTCTACTCCTTCGGCATCCTGCTCTACGAGCTGCTGACCGGCGTCTACCCGATCGCCGGCAACGACATGCGCTCGATCATGTCGGGCCACTTGTTCCGGCCGCCGATCGCCTTCGCCGACTCCGACCCCGAGGACGAGATCCCGCCGGCGCTACGCGAGCTGGTCCTGTCGGCGCTCGAGAAGGATCCCAAGCGGCGGCCGCAGTCGGCCGAGGAGTTCGGGCGTCGCCTGGCGGCGATCGTTCTGCCGGCCGAGGACGAGGGGCAACAGGTGACCCTGCCGATCAACCTCGACCGCATCCTCGGCGAGCGCGGCTCGGGAGAGCACCGGCATCGCACCACCCAGGATGAGATCGACCGCCGCTTCGATCTCGACAAGAAGACGCCGACGCCGGCGGTCTACACCCCGAGCAGCGAGGCGAGACTCGACGAGCTCGAGACGCTGCTCGCCGACACCGCGGCGCAGCTCGAGCGCGGCGAGCTCGACGCGGCCGAGACCGGCGCGCAGGCGATCGCCGACCGCCCCGGGGTTCCAGCCGCCGTCGCGGCGCGCGCCCGCCACCTGCTGACCACGGTGCGCGAGCGTCGCTGCGGTCGATTGACCGCCGAGGCGAGCCAGGCGCTCGCCGCCGGCAAGGTGGGCGCGGCGACCGAAGCGCTCAATCGCGCCCTGCGGCTCGATCCGGAGCACGCCGCGGCGCGCAAGCTGGTCCAGGAGATCGGCCGGCGGATCGAGCGCGAGTCGCTCGAGGAGCGGCGCGAGCGCAACCTCGCCCAACTGCGCCAGCGCGTCGGCGCCGCGCTCGAGCGCGGCGATCCCGATCTGGCGCGCGCTTGGCTCGCCGAAGTCCCGCTGGACTCGGTACCCGAGGCGGAGCGCCGGGCGCTCGCGGCGCGGGTGGAAGCCGCCGCGGCCGCCGCCACGGCAGCCGCGGCGCCGACCGAGATGCGGCCCTCCCCCGCCGCGGTCCCCGAGCGGCCCGCCGCGGTCGACGCCGTGACCCAGGAATCGCCGGTCGGCGATCCTCCGCTCCCGGCTCCCGGGAGACCGGAACGGGCCCCTTCGCGGTCGCCGCGGAGCTGGATCGCGGGAGCGGCGGTGGGCGCGCTGGTGCTCGCCCTCCTGCTGATCCTCCTCCTGCGCCAGGGCGCGCCTCCGGCACCCGCTCCCGCTGCGGACTCCGGCTCGCAGCTGGCACCGACGAGCGTTCCCGCCGCGGACGCCGCGGCCTCGTCGGCGCCCGGAATCGGCGCCAACCAGGCCGCGCGACCGGCGGAGATTCCGGCCCGTCCGGCACCGCCTCCACCATCCGCCGCGCCGGCGAGCGGTGCGCCGGCGCAGAGCGCGGCGACCTCCGCCGCGCTGTCGTCGCCGCCTGCCGTCGACCTGGAGCCGCCGGGCAAGCCGAAGCCGGCTCCGGCGTCGGAGTCGCCTGCCCAAGGCGCCGGCGCGGCGAGCGGTGAGG
Source organism: Thermoanaerobaculia bacterium (assembly GCA_046331385.1). Taxonomy (GTDB): domain Bacteria; phylum Acidobacteriota; class Thermoanaerobaculia; order Multivoradales; family JAGPDF01; genus JAXLQW01. Next base: position 3,226,632 of record JAXLQW010000001.1, on the reverse strand, counting down.
AGGCGAGGAAGAACGCCGCGGATCTGGCGCTGAAGGCGCGCCGCTATTTCGAAGTCGGACGCTTCGCCGAGGCGGCCGAGACGGCGGAACAGGCCCTGGCGCTCGACCCGGCCAACGAGTCGGCGAGCCGCACCCTCGCCAGCCTGCCGACGAAACCGGCGATGACCCCGAGCGCCGCCGCGACCGGGGAGCGGCCCCGCTCCGTCCCGCCGGCCGCCGCCCAGCCCCAGCGCTCTGCCCCGGTCGCGCCGGTCACGCCCGCCGCGGCGACGCCGGCGGCGTCCGCCGCCGAGCCCGCCGCGGCGAAGCCCGGCGACGCCCCGGGCGCCGCCTCAGCGAACGACCCACGCACCACGTCGCCGGCGACCCCGGCGCCGAGCGTCGCCCTCGGACCGCGGCGGCGTTGGAGCGTCACCGGCTGCGGCCTCATCACCCGCCTCGTCGGCGGCGGAGCGGTCTCCTCGCTCAAGCTCGCCCCGGGGACCCTGGAGGCGATCGAGACCCGGTTCCTCGCCGCCGGCGCGGCGGTCGACGGGGTCACCCAGCTGCGCATCCTGTTCACCGCCAACGGCCTCGCCGAGCCCGGCTTGCACGTGCCCAACAACTCAGCCGAGATGCGCTTCATCCGCGAGATCGCGCCCGAGGTGCGCTTCCAACCGGCCTGGGTCGACACCAAGCCGCGCGACGTCGAATGCACCCTGGTGCGCGCCCGCAGTTGAGCGTCAACGCTCCTACGCCGCGCGAGTGCGCGTCGTGACGGCCCTCGCCTGCGACGTCGCGCTGGTCACCTTTCGCGATCTGCTCGACCTGTTTCCCGACGACCGGCCGCTGGCGGCGGCGCTCTCGGCGCGCGGCCTCGCGGTCGAGGTGGTCGCCTGGGACGATCCGGCGTTCGACTGGTCGACCGCCCGGCTGGCGCTCCTGCGCTCGCCGTGGGACTACTATCGCCGTCCAGCCGCGTTCCGCGCCTGGGCCGAAGGCGCGGCGGCGGCGACCCGGCTGGTCAATCCGGTCGAATGCGTGCGCTGGAACCTCGACAAGCGCTACCTGCTGGAGCTCGAGGGGCTCGGCGCGCCGGTGGTCCCGGGAGCGCTCCTGCCGGCGGGCCGCGTCGACGACCTCGCCGCGGTGGCGCGCGCGCGCGGCTGGAGCGCGGTGGTCGTCAAGCCGACGGTCTCGGCGGATTCGTGGGAGGCGACCTTCGTCGCCGCCGGCAATGTCGCCCGCGGGCAGGCGCACGTCGCGCGCCTGCAGCCGGAGCGCGATCTGCTCGTGCAGCCCTTCCTCGCCGCGGTCGAAACCTATGGCGAGCGTTGTCTGGTGTACGTCGAGGGCGAGCTCTCGCACGCGGTGCGCAAGAACGCCCTGACCCGCGGCGGCCGCTGGGCCGGCGAGCCGGAAGGAGTGCGCGTGGAGCCCACCGCCGAGGAGATCGCGGCGGCCGCCCGGGTGCTCGCCCTCGCGCTGCCGGCGGCGGGAGTCGTGCGCCCGCTCTACGCCCGCGTCGATCTGGTCCGAGACGCGCAGGATCGGCCCTGCCTGCTCGAGCTCGAGTTGGTCGAGCCGACGCTGTTCTTCGAAGCTGGGCCGCCCTCGGCGCTGGCGCGATTCGTGGACGGAGTCGAACGCCGGCTCTCCGACTGATCCGGCGGCGAACCGGTCTGCTACTGTCGGTTCTTCCGGCAGCGAGAGGGTTGGCAGATGCCAGGCGACGCGGCGGCACCCGACGGCCTCGAAAGCCAGTACCGACTCGCGTTCACCCACGCGAGCGAGGCGATGGTGCTGCTCCAGGACGGTCGGATCCGTCTCGCGAACCCGGCCTGCGAGCGGCTCATCGGCTACGCCGCCGGCGAGCTCGCCGACCGCCAGTTCATCGATCTCGTTCACCCCGAGGATCGCGCGGCGATCGTCGATCGCTACCAGCGGCGCATCGCCGGCGACACATCCGAACGCAGCTTCGTGTTCCGCGCCTTCGACCGCGAAGAGCGTCTGCGCTGGCTCGAGGTCTACTCGCTACCCACCGTCTGGAACGAGCAACCCGCGGTGTTCGCGATGCTGACCGAAGTCTCCGACCGCGAGATGCACCGGTTGGCCGAGCAACGCGAGTTGTTCATCGCCCGCATCGCCGAAGTCACGCCCTACTTCCTCTTCATCTACGACTACGAGCTCGGACGCGACGTCTACATCAATCGCTCGGTCTCGGCGGCGCTCGGCTACCACGGCGCCGACGCCCAGGCGCTCGAACCCTACCCGTTCCTGAAGCTCTGTCATCCCGACGATCTGAAGATCGCCCTGGACCGCGACGCTCACTGGCAGGGGGTCGAGGAGGGGATCTCGCAGACGGTCGAGTTCCGCTTGCGCCACCGCTGCGGCGAATGGCGCTGGTTCCGCAGCCACAACATCCCCTTCCGCCGCGACGCCGAAGGGCGCGTCGTCCAGATCCTCGGCATGTCGCTCGACGTCACCGACGAGAAGCGCGCCGCCGAGTCGCTGTCGCGCACCGAGCGGCTCGAGAGCCTCGGCCTCCTCGCCGGCGGCATCGCGCACGACTTCGGCAACCTGCTGACGCCGATCCTCGGCAACCTCGAGCTGGCGCTCGAGTCGCCGCAGCTCGACGACAAGGCGCGCGGTCGCCTCGAGCGCGCGCGCACCGCGTCGCTGCACGCCGCCGACCTGGTACAGCTGCTGCTCTCCTATGCCGGCCACGCCGGGCTCGAGTCGCGCCGGCTCGATCTCGGCTCGCTCGTCGGCGGCGTGGCCCGGCTGCTCGAGCCGACGTTGCCGCGCGGCGTGCGGCTGGAGCTCGCGATCTCTCCCGGCCTGCCGCCGATCGACGGCGACGCGAGCCAGCTGCGCCAAGTGGTGCTCAATCTGCTGACCAACGCGGTCGAGGCGCTGCAGGGTCGCGAAGGCCGCTTGCGGATCGAGGTGCAGCCTCAGGAGCTCGAGGCCGACGGCGTCGCCCACCTCGACGTCGCCGACGGCGTGGCGGCCGGGCCGGCGTTGGTGCTCGCGGTGACCGACACCGGCTGCGGCATGGACGACGAGACTCGGCGCCACCTCTTCGAGCCCTTCTTCACCACCAAGCCGCGCGGTCGCGGGCTCGGGCTCGCCTCGGTGCTCGGCATCTTGCGTCGGCACCGCGCCGGCCTCGAGGTCGCCAGCCGTCCGGGCGAGGGCACCACCTTCCGTGTCTTTCTGCCGCTCGCCGACGCCGCGCCGGCGACGCTCGCCGCGGTCGAGCGCTGAGGCGCGCCGCAGCCGGGCTCGGCGCGGCCTCGCGATAGGATTCCGCGCCATGGAATCGATTCATTCGACCACCGTGCTCGTCGTGCGCCGCGACGGCAAGGTCGCCATGGCCGCCGACGGTCAGGTGACGGTCGGATCGACGGTGATCAAGTCCGGGGCGGCGAAGCTGCGTCGCGCCGGCCGCGGGCGGATCCTGGTGGGTTTCGCCGGCGGCGCGGCCGACGGCCTGGCGCTCTTCTCGCGCTTCGAGATCAAGCTCGAGGAGGCGAACCAGAACCTCGAGCGCGCGGTGGTCGAGCTCGCCAAGGACTGGCGGACCGATCGCGCCCTGCGCCAGCTCGAGGCGATGCTGGTGGTGGCCGACGCCGAGCGGAGCTTCCTGGTCTCGGGCCAGGGCGACCTGCTGCAGCCGGACGAGGACGGCCTGCTGGCGATCGGCAGCGGCGGCAACTTCGCGCTCGCGGCGGCGCGCGCCCTGCTGCGCCACACGCCGATGTCGGCGCACGAGATCGCGGTCGAGGCGATGCGCATCGCCGCCGAGCTGTGCATCTATACCAACGACCGACTGACTCTCGAGGAACTATGAGCCCCGCTGCGGTCGACGCACCGGGCGCCTGGCGGCTGGAAAACCTGAAGCCGCGCGAGATCGTCGCCGAGCTCGACAAGTACGTCATCGGCCAACGCGCCGCCAAGCGCTCGGTGGCGATCGCCCTGCGCAACCGCTGGCGCCGCCAGCAGCTCCCGCCGGCGCTCGCCGAGGACATCCTGCCGAAGAACATCCTGATGATCGGACCCACCGGCGTCGGCAAGACCGAGATCGCCCGCCGGCTGGCGAAGCTCGCGCGCGCCCCGTTCCTCAAGGTCGAGGCCTCGAAGTTCACCGAGGTGGGCTACGTCGGGCGCGATTGCGAGTCGATGGTGCGCGATCTGATGGAGATCGGCGTGGCGCTGGTGCGCGACGAGCTGCGCGACGCGGTCGCGGCGGCCGCCGCGGCGCGCGCCGAAGAGCGCCTGCTGCAGCTGCTGGTGCCGGCCGCCCCGCCGGCGCCGCCCGGCGCGACTCCGGGCGAGACCGACGATCTCGCCGCGACGCGCGAGAAGTTCCGCGAGCGCCTGCGCAGCGGAGCGCTCGACTCGCGCTCGGTCGAGATCGAGGTCGAGGATTCGGGCTCCGGCGCGAGCTTCGAGATGTTCACCCCGCAGGGGGTCGAGGAGATCGGGCTGAACCTCAAGGAGATGATGCCGGGCCTGTTCGGCAAGCGCCGACGGCAGCGAATGACGGTTTCCGAGGCGCGCGAGATCCTGCTCGGCGAGGAGTCGGAGAAGCTGATCGACCGCGGCCAGCTCGCGCGCGAGGCGCGGCTGCGGGTCGAGCAGGCCGGGATCATCTTCCTCGACGAGATCGACAAGATCGCCGGCCGCGAGCGCAGCCAGGGACCCGACGTCTCGCGCGAAGGCGTGCAACGCGACCTGCTGCCGATCGTCGAGGGGACGACCGTGTCGACGAAGCACGGCCCGGTCAAGACCGATCACATTCTGTTCATCGCCGCCGGCGCCTTCCACGTGGCGAAGCCGTCGGACCTGTTGCCCGAGCTGCAGGGGCGCTTCCCGATCCGGGTCGAGCTCGAGTCGCTGTCGGAGGAGGACTTCGTCCGCATCCTGACCGAGCCCGAGACGGCGCTCACCAAACAGTACGCGGCGCTGCTCGCGACCGAAGGGCTGACGGTCGAGTTCCGTCCCGACGCCATCGTCGAGCTCGCGCGCCTGGCGGCCGAGGTCAACCGGACGACCGAGAACATCGGCGCCCGGCGCCTGGCTACCCTCCTCGAGCGCCTGCTCGAGGAGGTCTCCTTCGCAGCTCCGGACATGGCGGGGATGGAGCTCGTCCTCGACGCCGCGGCGGTTCGCCGCGCCCTCGTATCGCTGGTCGAAAACCAGGATCTCTCGCGCTATGTCCTCTGACCGTCCTCGTCGTCGCCCCGCCCCCCGGATCGCCCGGCTCGCGATGCTCGCGCTCGCCGCCGCCGCCCTCGCCGGCTGCGGCAAGAAGGGCGACCCGATGCCGCCGCCCTCGCCGGTGCCGCAACCGGTCTCGGACCTGACGGTGCGCCAGCGCGGCGAAGAGGCGCTGATCGAGTTCGGCTACCCGAAGTCGACCGTCTCCGGTCTCACGCTCTCCGGTCTCGCCGAGGTCGAGCTCTGGGACCTGGCGCGCCCCGCCGCCACGGCGGCCCTCTCGCCGAGCGTCGATCCGCGCGAGTACGAGCACACGGCGCAGCGCGTCGCCACCCTCGCCGGCAGCGAGCTCGCGAGCGCCATCGCCGGCCATCGCGTCGCGCTGCGCTTCCGGCTCGAGGGCCTGCCCTCGCGCGCCGAGGCTCCGCCCGTTCCCGCCGCGCCGGCTCCGGCCGCCACCGCGGCGCCGGCGCCGAACCCTGCGACCGCGAGCGCGCCAACGCCGCCACCCGCGCCCGCCGCGCCGCTGCCGCCGTCGATCCCCAAGGTCGGCACGGCACACCTCTACTCGGTGCGGACGAAGGCGAAAGTGGGCGAGCCGTCGGCGTATTCGAATCTCGTGCTCCTGGTGCCGACCGCCGCCGCTTCGCCGCCGACCGGCGTCGAGGCGCGGGCGACCGCGACCGGCGTCGCGTTGTCGTGGAGCGCCAGCCCCGACGCGGCGGGCGGCTATTCGATTTACCGCCGCGACGCCGACCGGCCGACCTTCGGCGCGCCGCTCGCCCTCGTCGAGGCGGGCGAAACCGCGCGCGTCGACACGACCGCCGTCTTCGGCAAGCGCTACATCTACGCCGTCGGCGCGATCGCCTCGCGCACGCCGCCGATCGAGAGCGGCTTCTCGGAGGAGCGCGAGATCCGCTTCGAAGACCGCTTCGCGCCGCCGTCGCCTGCCCGGCTGACCGCTCTCGGCTCGGCCGGCGAGGTGCGACTGGTATGGGAGGCGAGCGCGGCGAGCGACGTCGCCGGCTACGTCGTCGAGCGCCAGGACGCCGCGGCAACCGACTCGCCTTGGGTCCGGCTGACGAAGGCGCCGGTCGCCGGTCTGGAGTACACCGACCGCGGACTCGCTTCGGGCGCCACCGTGCGCTATCGCGTCGCGGCGATCGACGGCAACGGCAATCTCGGCGAGCCGTCGACACCGACCGAGACGCGCGTCCCGTGAGCGACCTCTACAAGGTCTCGGGCGGCGGCAACGACTTCCTGGCGCTGGTCGAGCCCGAGCGCGAGCCGACCGCGGCGGAGATCGTCGCCTGGTGTGCCCGCGGCCTGGCGCTCGGCGCCGACGGCGTTTTCGTCCTGCGCCGCTGTGCCGCCGGCGCGCGCATGGACTACTGGAATTCGGACGGCAGGCCGGCGGATCTGTGCATCAACGGCACGCGCTGCGCGGCTCGCCTGGCGCTCGACCGCGGCTGGGGAGAGGACCGCGTGGTGATCGAGACCGGCGCCGGGCCGATGACCGCGCGCCGCGCCGGCGCGACCTCGATCGCGCTCGAGCTGCCGCCGCCCGGCAGCCTGCCGCGCGCCACCCGGGTCGATCTCGGCTCGCGCGGGAGCGTCGACGGTTGGTTCGTCTCGGTCGGTGTGCCGCACTTCGTCGTGCCCTGGAGCGGCGGTCTCGCGAGCGCTCCGGTCGCCGAGCTCGGGGCGGCGCTGCGCCGGCACGCGACCTTCGCCCCGGCGGGCACCAACGTCGACTTCGTCGCCTATCCGTCGAGCCAGCGGATGGAGGTCCGCAGTTTCGAGCGCGGGGTCGAGGCCGAGACGCTCGCCTGCGGCACCGGCGTGCTCGCGTCGGTCGCCGTCGGCCTGCAACTCAACCTGGCGCAGCTGCCGGTCACGGTGCTGACCCTCGGCGGTTTCGAGCTGGTGGTCGACGGCCAAACGGTCGACTCGGTGCCGGCGCGCTGGACGCTCGAGGGCGACGCCCGCGTCCTCGCGCGGGTCGAGCTGCTCCCCGACGCCGCGAGCGCCGCCCCGCCACCGCCCCGCTGGACCGCCTGACGATCCTCCCGGCCGCTCGTCGGCCGCGCTCGCTGCGCCGTGGGGAATCTTTTCCGCCGCGAACCGGTTGCATCCGGGGCGAATTCGGAACTTCTCCGGGAGCGATCGGATGCGAATCGGGATTCTCGGCACGGGCGACGTCGGCAGGGCTCTCGGCGGAGGGTTTCTCGCCCTCGGCCACGAAGTGAAGATGGGCGCCCGCGAGGCGGGCAACGCGAAGGCCGCGGCCTTCGCGCGGGAGGCCGGCGGGCGCGCCTCCGCCGGCACGTTCGCCGACGCCGCGCGCTTCGGCGAAATCGCCGTCCTGGCGACTCTCGGCACGGCGACCGAAGCCATCGTCGGCGAGCTCGCCGGCGAGCTCGCCGGCAAGCTGGTCTGGGACGCGACCAATCCGCTCGACTTCTCGGGCGGCTTTCCGCCCCGACTGGCGATCCACGGCGAGGACTCGCTCGGCGAGCGCCTGCAGAAGCTCGCGCCCGCAGCCGCGGTGGTCAAGGTCTTCAACACCGTCGGCAACGCTCTGATGTTCCGCCCCGACCTCCCGGGCGGTCCGCCGACGATGTTCATCGCCGGCGACGACCCGCAAGCCAAGATGCGCACCGAGGTCCTGCTCGCCGACTTCGGCTGGCAGAGCGCCGACGCCGGCGACATCCGCAGCTCGCGCTACCTCGAGGCCATGTGTATGGTCTGGGTCCTCACCGCCGCCAAGACCGGCAACTGGAACCAGGCCTTCAAGCTGCTCGCGAAGTGAGGCCCGGGCCGGCGCCCGTTTGCTAAGCTCGCCCGCCTCATGAAGCGGGAGTTTCCGCCGGTCGACGAGCAGATGGCGCTGCTGCAACGCGGCGCGGTCGATCTCGTTTCGGAAGCGGATCTGCGCCGCAAGCTCGAGCGTTCGCGCGCGACCGGCAAGCCGCTCGCGATCAAGACCGGCTTCGACGCCTCGACGCCGGACCTCCACCTCGGCCACACCGTCTTGCTGCGCAAGATGCGCCACTTCCAGCGCCTCGGCCACCGGGTGATCTTCCTCATCGGCGACTTCACCGCCATGATCGGCGACCCGACCGGCAAGAAGGCGACCCGGCCGCAGCTCACGCACGAGCAGGTGCTCGCCAACTCCGAGACCTACGCCCGCCAGGTCTTCAAGGTGCTCGACCGCGAGGCGACCGTCGTCGCCTACAACGGCGACTGGCTCTTCCCGCTGGGCTCGGACGGCCTGGTCAAGCTCGCCGGCAAGTGGACCCTGGCGCGGATGATGGAGCGCGACGACTTCCGCACCCGCTGGGAGACGAACCAGCCGATCTCGCTCCACGAGCTGCTCTACCCGCTGGTGCAGGGCAAGGACTCGGTCGAGATGGCCAAGCGCCCGGAGCTCGGCTGCGACGCCGAGCTCGGCGGCCACGACCAGATCTTCAACCTGCTCGTCGGCCGCGACCTGATGAAGGAAGAGGGGCTCGAGCCGCAGGTCTGCCTGACGGTGCCGCTGCTCGTCGGCCTCGACGGCCACGAGAAGATGTCGAAGTCGCTCGGCAACGCGATCGCGGTCGAGGAGACGGCGCGCGAGATCTACGGCAAGGCGATGTCGATCCCCGACGCGCTGATGTGGGACTGGCTGCTGCTGCTGACCGACACGCCGGCCGACGAGATCGCGGCGAAGCGGCGCGCCGTCACCAGCGGCGAGCTCCATCCGAAGGCGGTCAAGCAGGACCTCGCCCGGCAGCTGGTCGCGGCCTACCACGACCAAGCCGCGGCGCGCGAGGCGCACGAGGAGTTCGAGCGCATCTTCGCCGGCGGCGGCGTGCCGGACGAGGTGCCGCGGGCCACGGTCGCCGCCGGCACGCAGCTCGCGGCCCTGCTGGTCGAGACCGGCCTCGCGCCGTCGAGAAACGAGGCCCGCCGCCTGCTCGACCAGGGCGCGGTGGCGATCGACGGCGAACGGGCGGGCGACGCCGCCGCCGTCCTCGCCGCGCGCGCCGAGCCCTACCTGTTCAAAGTCGGCAAGCGCCGCTTCGCCAGCGTCCAGGTCGTCGTCCCCGCGGCGGGCTGAGCCTGGGCGGGCGAGTGGCCGCAACCCGCCTGCGCAACAGTTCATCGCCGCGCGGCGTCTTTTCCTCGGAGACTGCCCGCATGGCTCCTCGTCGGACGATTCTCGCGCTCGCCACCCTCGTCAGCCTCCTCGCGCGCGTGGATCGTCCGGCGTGGGCCGGTGATCGGGCGGCCAAGGGCACGCCCTGGCCGCTCCTCGTCGACGGCTTCGAGTCCGGCGACACCACCGCCTGGGGCGACCTCGTCGACCTCTCGGACGGCTTCGACGACTCCGACTACGCGGGCTGGAGCGTGCTGCGGCCCGATCTCGCGACGGTCGCGGTCGCGGGCGGCGAGCTGCGCGTCACCCCCGACGACAACACCCTCTGGTTCCAGGCTTCGCAGTCGGTTCTGGTGTGGAAGCGGGTGACGGGAAACTTCCGCGCGACCGCGATCGTGCGCTCGCGCGCCGCTGCGGACGACTCGCAACCGCCGCCGTTCCTCATCCATCTCGGCGGCCTGATGGCGCGCGACGGCGCCGCGGCCGCCGAAAACTACGTCTTCGAGGTCGTCGGGCGGGACGTCAACGATCTGTCGGTCGAGGGCAAGACGACCGACGACGCGGTCTCGATCTACGAGGGCCCGAGCTGGGCCTCGAGCGACGCCGAATTACGCCTCTGCCGGATCGGAACGACCTTCCACCTCTACGCCCGGCCGCTCGGCGACCCGACCTGGCAGCAGCCGCTTCCGACGCTCTCGACGATCGACCGTCCGGACCTGCCGGCGACGCTCCAGGTCGGGATCAACGCCTACGCCGCGCAGCCGGCGGCCGATCTCGTGGTGCGCGTCGAGCGCGTCGACTTCCTGCGCGTCTTCGACCCCACCGACTGCGCGACCGACTGAGCCTCAGTTTCTCGCGTTGATGAAGTCCACCACGTCGTTCGAGAGCTTCTCGAGCGAGGGCTGGTGGAGGTACATCATGTGCCCGCCGGCGTAGTCGTGGATCGCCAGCCGCGCCGGGTCGATGCCGCTGTGGCGCAGCATGTAGGCGGTGGCGAAGTACGACGTCGTCACGTCGTGGTAGCCGGCGGCGGCGAAGATCCGCAGATGGTCGCTGTCTTTGGTCGCCTGCGCCAAGCCGCCGGTGACGTCGACGAAGCCCGCGAACGCGTTGTTGCCGTCGGCGGGCCGCTTCCAGTTCTGGTTGGCCTCGCGATTCGAGCCGTGGTACGGATCGAGGACGTCGACCTTCAGCTCGTTGCGCAGGTAGCTCTGGAAGAGCGCGAGATAGATCGAGCCGGTCTTGGCGTCGAACGGATCGCCGTCCGGGAAGGCCGCGACGTCGTCGAGCTCGTCTTGCGCGTAGCGGCCGTCGAGCATGCCGATCGACTTGCCCTGGTCGCGCAGCAGCTCCTTGACGAACCGCGGCGCGAACGGCCGCAGGTCGCAGCGCAGCAAGTACTCTCTCGACAGCCCCGTGTAGCGACGAAGCCTGTCGGCCACCTTCTCGCGCTCGGCCTGCGGCAGCGCGTCGCCGGCGAACAGCGCCTTCAGGTAGTCGCCGGCGGCGTAGGCCTCGACCTCGGCGAGCAGCGCCTCCTGGCTCGGCCAGGCGTCGGGGAGCTTGTGGTGGTAGTAGGCGACCGCCGCGAAGGCCGGCAGCTGGGTCGCGTACGACAGGTCGTTGCCGGTCGGGGTGAAGGGGAGCATCGCCATGTTGAGCGCCGGCGAGATCAGGATGACGCCGTTGACGCCGATGTTGAGCCGGCCCTGCAGCCGCGGCACCAGCAGCGCGCTGCGGATGCCGCCGTAGCTCTCGCCGAGGATGTACTTGGGCGAGTTCCAGCGGTTCTTGAGGGTGATGAAGGTGCGGACGAACTCGGCGACCGAATCGGCGTCCTCGTCGAAGCCCCAGAAGTCGGTGTTCTTCTTCTCGCCGAGCGCCTTGCTGAATCCGGTGCCGACCGGGTCGACGAAAACCAGGTCGGTGGCGCGCAGGATCGTCCACGGATTGTCCTTCAGCTTGTACGGCGGCGGACCCGGATCGGAAGCGTCGCTCGGGATGTCGATCGTCTTCGGCCCGACGAACCCGAGGTGGAGCCAGACCGACCCGGAGCCCGGGCCGCCGTTGAAGACGAAGGTGATCGGGCGGTCCTCCTGGCGCGCGACGCCGCTCTTGACGTAGGAAATGGTGAAGAAGTCGGCGGTCGGCTTGCCGTCGCCGTCCCTCAGTTGGATGTCCTCGGCCGTGGCGGTGTAGGCGAGGTCCGTGCCCCCGGCCTGCAAGTGGTGTTCGGTGACGAACTTGCGCGCCTCGGCGGCGGGAGCCGCGGGGGCCCCCTTGGGCTCGTCGCCCTTGGCTTTCGGTTCGTCGGCGGCGGCGCCGAGAGGGACGAGGACGAGGAGGGGCAGGGCGAGGGCGAGTCGACGGGGGGTGGACATGGAATCTCCGGAGCTCGGGTAGCGAGCGTCCCCGATGTTACGCAGGGGTGGATGGGAAGTTACGTCCGCCGTTCGTCCCGGGAGACTGGCAGCCCCGGCGATCGCGGGCTAGGCTCGCGCTCCCGATCCGGAGGCAGACCATGGCGACCCGCAAGAAGACCGCGGCAGGAGCGAAGAAGAGCGCGAAGACGAGCGCCAAGAAGACGGCGAAGAAGACGGTACGGAGAGCAGCGCGTCGCGCGCCGGCAAGAACGTCCCCCATCCCGAAGGGCTACCACACCGCGACGCCCTACCTGATCGTCCGCGGCGCGGCGGCGGCGATCGACTTCTACCAGCGGGCTTTCGGCGCCAAGGAGAAGGTCCGCATGAGCCGCCCGGACGGCGGCGTGATGCACGCCGAGATCCAGGTCGGCGACTCGAGGATCATGCTCGCCGAAGAGAATCCGGCCTGGGGGTCGATGGCGCCGCCGAGCCTCTCCGGCAGCCCGACGCACGTGATGCTCTACGTCCGCGACGTCGACGCCTTCGTGGCGCGCGCGGTCGCGGCCGGCGCCACGGTCGCCATGGCGCTCGAGAACATGTTCTGGGGCGATCGTTACGGCAAGATCACGGACCCGTTCGGCCACCACTGGAGCGTCGCGACCCACGTCGAGGACCTGACGCCGAAGGAGATGAAGCGCCGCGCCGACGCCTGGTCGGCCGCGATGGGCGGCGGCTGAGGCCGCCGCGACTCAAGGTTTCGCGACCGCCGGCTCCTCGGGCGCGGGCTCGAAGGCCATCGCCACGCCGTTCATGCAATAGCGCAGGCCGGTCGGCGGCGGGCCGTCCTCGAAGACGTGTCCCAGGTGCCCGCCGCAGCGCGGACAGAGGACCTCGGTGCGCATCATCCCCCAGGACATGTCGCGCTTCGTCAGGATGCGGTCGGCCGAGATCGGCTGCCAGAAACTCGGCCAGCCGGACCCGGACTCGAACTTCTGTCCCGAGCGGAAGATGCGCAGGCCGCAGCCGGCGCAGCGGAAGAATCCCGGCTGGTGGACGTTGAGCAGCGCGCAGCTCCAGGCGTGCTCGGTGCCGCCCTTGCGCAGGACGTAGTACTGCTGCTCCGAGAGCACCTTCTTCCACTCGGCGTCGCTCTTGTCGACCTGGACCGACGGGTCGTCGGGCGAGAGCTTCCAGGCGTCGTTGGTCTGGGCGAGCTGGGCGAGGGCGGCGGGGTCGAGCATCAGCGGGGCTCCGGATTCGGTCGAGTGGGCCACGCCCGATGGGCAGCCGGCGAGCAGGCCGGCGAGGGCGAGGGCGAAGACGGCGAGGACGGCGTTTCTCATGGCGCTCTCCGCGGGAGGATACGCGACGCTCGCGCCGAGCGGACGCACCCGCGTCCCGCCCCGGCGCGGTCCGACCTCCCTAGGATGCCCGCGGGGCCGCCGGGTTTCCCTAGGAGGGCTAGAATCCCCGCATGCAACCCCAGGTCTCGCCGCGCGGCCGCGCCATGCCGGCTTCTCCGATCCGCAAGCTCATGCCGGTCGCCGAGGAGGCGAAGCGGCGTGGGGTCAAGGTCTACCACCTCAACATCGGCCAGCCCGACCTCGAGACCCCGGCCGCTTTCCGCGACCGGCTCGCGAGCGTCGACCGGGTGATCGCCTACACGCCCTCGGGCGGCACGCCGGAGTATCTCGCCGCGCTGCGCGGCTACTACGCCCAGCTCGGGATCGACCTCGAGCTGTCGGAGATCCTCGCCACCACCGGCGGCAGCGAGGCGATCCTCTTCGCCCTCTTCGCCACCACCTCGGACGGCGACGACGCGTTGGTGGTCGAGCCTTATTACACCAACTACAACTCCTTCGCGACCCTCGCCGGCGTGCGCCTGGTGCCCTTGCGCTCGCACGGCGAGGACGGCTTCCACCTGCCGGCGCGCGACGCCTGGGAGCGCGCCCTCACGCCGCGCACCAAGCTCGTCCTGCTGTGCAACCCGAACAACCCGACCGGCACCGTCTACTCGCGCGAGGAGATCGAGCGCGTCGCCGCCTTCTGCCGCGACCACGAGTTGTTCCTGGTTTCCGACGAGGTCTACCGCGAGTTCGTCTACGACGGTCGCCAGGCGGTCTCGGCGCTCACCCTGCCCGGCTTCGAGGACCACGTGATCGTGGTCGACAGCCTGTCGAAGCGCTTCAGCGCCTGCGGCATCCGGCTGGGGAGCCTCGCCACCCGCAACCCCGAGGTCTTCGGCGCCTGCTTGCGCATGGCGCAGGGGCGTCTGTCGCCGCCCGGCCTGGCGCAGCTCGCGGCGACCGGCATCCCCGAGCTCGGCCCCGACTACTACGCCGCGATCGCGCGCGAATACCAGCTGCGCCGCGACGTGCTCTTCGCCGGGCTGACGAGGATCCCCGGCGTCTTCCTGCGCAAGCCCGAGGGCGCCTTCTACTTCGTCGCCCGCCTGCCGATCACCGACAGCGAGGATTTCGCGCGCTACCTGCTCGCCGATTTCGCCCACCAGGGCGCGACGGTGATGGTCGCCCCGGCGCCCGGCTTCTACGCCACGCGCGGGCTGGGACTCGACGAGGTGCGAATCGCCTACGTGCTCCAGCGCGAGGATCTCGAGCGCGCGGTCGAGGCGTTCGGCGCCGGACTGGCCGCCTATCGCAGAGCGCGCGGCCTCGAGTCGCTCGAGCCCGTCGCGGCGCTCTCCGGCCGTCGCCAGGGCGACTTCCACCGCCCCGCCGTCTGAGCGCGCCGCGGCCGCCGTTCAGGCGGGGCGACGATCCGCCCGATACAGGGCGTCGAAGGCCGGTCCGGCCATCACCGTCGTCACCACCGCCATGACCACCAGGATGGTGAACAGGGTCGGCGTGATCAGGCCGCGCGCCAAACCGATGTTGAGCAGGATCAGCTCCATCAGGCCGCGGGCGTTCATCAGCGCGCCGATCGCCAGCGATTCGCGCCACGGCTCGCCGGTGAAGCGCGCGGCGAGCATGCAGGCCACGCCCTTGCCGACGATCGACACCGCCAGGATGGCGAGCGCGACGAGCGCGATGCTCGGCTCGAAGAGCAGCCCGATCCGGGTGTTGAGCCCGGAGTTGACGAAGAAAAACGGCAGCAGCAGGTTGGTGGTCAGCGAGGCCGACTGCTTCTCGATCGTCTCGCTCACCGTGCCGCGCGGCATCGCCGCGCCGAGGATGAACGCCCCGAAGACCGCGTAGATGCCGAGGGTATCGGTCAACCAGGCGGCCAGAGCCAGCAGGACCAGCGCCACGGGCAGGATCCGGTCGTCGGACTCCGGGTAGCGGGCGAGGCGGGCGAAGAGCTTCGCCAGCAGCGTTCGCCCGACAGTGAGCATGGCGATGCCGTAGAGCGCCCCGCCGCCGATCGCCAGCACGGCGACCGAGGCGTCGTGACCGAAGCTGGCGAGCACCAGGGCGAGCAGGCACCAAGCCGCCGCGTCGTCGAGCGATCCGGCGGTGAGCGCCAGCGTGCCGAGAGAGGTCCGCGTGATGCCGCGCTCGTAGAGAATGCGCGCCAGCATCGGGAAGGCGGTGATCGAGATCGCCGAGCCGAAGAAGAGCACCATCTCGAAAGTGCGCGCCTCCGGGGCGAAGAGCGGGTAGTGGCCGCGGGTCGCGACCGCGAGCAGAGCGCCGAGCGAGAACGGCACCACGATGCCGGCCCAGGAGACCGCGATGGCGCTCTTCGCCTTGTTGCGCAAGCGTTCGATGTCGTACTCGAGCCCGACCAGGAACATGTAGAGCGCCAGGCCGAGCTGCGCCAGGACATAGAGGATCGGCAGGGTCTCCTTGGGGAAGACCCGCGCCTGGAGCTCCGGCGCCAGCACGCCGAAGAGCGACGGACCGAGGAGCACGCCGGTGATCATCTCGGCCACCACCTGCGGCTGGCGCAGCGGTCGCACCAGCCAGCCGACCACCCGGCAGGCGACCAGGATGACGGCGAGCTCGAGGAAGAATCGGATGCCGAGCTGGAACGGACTCATGCGTCTCCCGTGGGGAAAGTCGCGGCACTCTACTGCGGCGGTCTAGGATCGCCCAAGTGCTCCTCTACGGCGCCAACGGCTACACCGGACGGCTGATCGTCGCCGAGGCGGTCCGGCGCGGGCTCGCGCCCGTCCTCGCCGGCCGCGACCGCGCCGCGATCGAGACCCTGGCGCGGCATCACGGCCTGCCCTGCCGCGTCGTGGCGCTCGACGACGCCCAGGCTCTGGCCGAAGCCGTCCGCGGATCGGGGGCGGTGCTCCACGCCGCCGGGCCCTTCGTGCGCACGGCCAGGCCGATGCTCGAGGCCTGTCTCGCCGAACGCGTGCACTACCTCGACATCACCGGCGAGATCGAGGTCTTCGAGCGCGTCTTCCGGCTCGACGCCCGGGCGCGCGCCGCGGGCGTCGCGCTGCTCCCGGGCGCCGGCTTCGACGTCGTGCCCTCGGACGGGCTGGCGCTGAAGCTGAAGGAGCGCCTGCCCGCGGCGACCCATCTCGACCTCGCCTTCGTCTCCGAGGGCGGCAAGTGGAGCCGCGGCACGCTCGCCACCATGATCGAATCGATCGATCGCGGCGGCGCCGAGCGCCGCGACGGGCGGCTGGTGCCGGTGCCGCCGGCCGCCGACGGCTTCTTCCTCGCTCTGCCGACCGGCCGGCGCTACGTGGTGCAGATCCCCTGGGGGGACGTCGCCACCGCCTGGCGGACGACCGGCATCGGTAACCTGCGCACCTTCGCCGGCATGCCGCCGCGCACCGCGCGCCGCTTGCGCCGCGCCCGGCCGCTCTTCGCGCTCGCCGGCTGGACGCCGGTCCGCCGCCTGCTGCAAGCGTTGGTGCGCGCGACCGTGAGCGGGCCGGACGAGCGCATGCGGCGCGAGGCGCGCATGGAGCTCTGGGGACGGGCGTGGGACGCGGCGAGCGGCCGCAGCGTCGAGGCCGGCCTCGCGACCCCCGAGGGCTACGCCTTCACCGCCATCGCCGCGGTCGAATGCGCGCGCCGGATCGAAGCGGGCGAGCTCGCGCCGGGGGCGTGGACCCCCGCCGGAGCGTTCGGCTCCGGCTTCGCCGCCTCGCTTCCCGGGGTGCTCGCGCGCGAGTTCCCGGTCTCGGCGCTCGCCGGCGCCGGCGCGCTCAGCGCAGCATGAGGGCGAGCGCGCCCGCGGTCGCCAGGCCGACGACTCCCAGCCCGATCGCGGCCACCCGGCGAAACTCGCCCCGCCCGAGGATCATGGCGAGCGCCAGCTTCAACAGGGTGTTCGACAGCGTACCGACACCGAGCGCGGCGGCGCCGACTTCGACCGGCTCGCCGTGGCGCACCATCTCGGCGACCGAGAAAGTGATCGAGTCGAGATCGGTCAGGCCGACGAGCGCCGCGCTCGCCACCACGCCGCTGCCGCCGAATCGCTGCCGCGCCCAGCCGAGGGCGAAGAGCACCAGCTGGAAGACGAGCGCCATCTGGATCGCGCTCGTCAGGCGCAGGGGATGGGCCGGGATCGGCGCGTCGCGCTTCGCCGCCGCGCCGCGCCGCAGGGCGAGGGCGGCGAATCCCCCGCCGACGACGAGCGGCAGGGCGAGCGGCACGAGCGCCGGTCCCAACGCCGGCGCGAGAGCCGTGGCGAGCACCCCGACCCGCAGGTAAAGCACGGTCGAGGCGGCGATCACTCCGATCGCCAGCGCCCGGCCGACTTCGCCGCGCGACCGGCTCTCGCGCGCGAAGTCGAAGGTCACCGCGGTCGAGGAGACCAGGCCGCCGAGCAGGCCGGCGACGCCGTAGCCCCGCCCCGGCCCGGCGATCTTGAGCGCCACGTAGGCGGCGAAGGAGAGCCCGGCGAAGACCAGCACCAGGGCCCAGAGGCGCTGCGGCGAGAAGCCGACGCCCGGGCCGTAGGGCCCCTTGGGCAGCAGCGGCAGGACGACCAGCGCCAGGACGGCGAAGCGCGCCCCGGCTTCGATCTCGGAGCTCTCGAGCTTGGCGACCGCGGCGTGCAGCCGGCTCTTCTCGACCAGCACCAGCGCCGTGGCGGCGTAGAGCGCGCTCGCGATCCCCAGGTCGCCGAAGCCGGCGAGCGCTCCGGCGGCGACGGTCAGGACGCCGGCGACCTCGGTCGTGGCGTCGATCGTGCCGTGCGCTGCCGAGGCGGCGTAGGCGATGGCGACCAGGGCGAACGACGCGACGAGGATGGCGAGCCCGAAGGACGGCGCGACTTCGCGCCAGCCGAAAGCTCCCATGCCGCCGAGCAGTCCCAAGAGCAGGAAGGTGCGCACGCCGGCGAAGCGCGCCGGTTCGCCGTCGCGACGCG
This sequence comes from Thermoanaerobaculia bacterium, assembly GCA_046331385.1. Taxonomy (GTDB): domain Bacteria; phylum Acidobacteriota; class Thermoanaerobaculia; order Multivoradales; family JAGPDF01; genus JAXLQW01. Next base: position 3,208,620 of record JAXLQW010000001.1, on the reverse strand, counting down.
CCGACCACTCGCGCTCGATCCCCACCGCGAGGCCCCCGAGCGCCGCGACCGCGAGGCCGAGGTAGCGCTCGTCGATCACGATCGCGTCGCCCCCGCTCCCCAAGGCGCGCGCTCACGGCGGCGCACGGCGCGGCGCAGCTCGAGCGCCCCGATGGCGAGCGCCGCCGCGCCGGCGTTGAAGCCGACGTCGCGCAGGTCGTAGACCCGGTTGGGCAGGATCGCCTGGATCCCCTCGTCGAGCCAGCCGGCCGCGGCGGCGAGCAGCAGGGCGCCGAGCGCCGCCGGCCCGTCGGCCTCGAGGGCGGAGCGCCCGCGCCGCTCGCGCAGCGCGCCGCGCGCCAGCGCGCCCACCAACCCGTACTCGAGGATGTGCAGCCGCTCCTGCAAGATCTCCATGCGCGCGAGCAGGACGACGTAGAGCGCCGCCACCGCGAGTAGCAGGAGGATCTCGCGCGGCCCCGGCCGGGCGCGCACGACCGCGAGCGCGAGCGCCAGCGCCGCCGCGCCGAAGATCACCAGCAGCGACTTGGCGAGCAGGTTGCGGGTGCGCAGCCAGGTCATGATCAGTTGCGCGTGGTAGAGCGAGGCGTAGATCGCCGCCAGATAGATCGCGAGCGCCGTCCACAGCCGTCGCTCGCGCGCGCTCGAGGTCGCCATCGCGGAGGAACACTAGACGAAAAACGCACCTCCGGCGCGGCTCAGAAGCGGTAGGCGAGCTCCAGGAAGGCGCGGTCGCCCTCGAAGTCGTCGCCGGTCGAGAGCTCGTATTCGCCGTAGAGGAACATACGGAACGGCAGCTGCACCGTGGTCGACAGGCGCAGCCACTGGTTGTGGCGCGGGGCGGAGAATCCCGAGTCCGGGAATTTCGACTCCGAGCCGCCGATCGCCAGTCCGAGATCGTGCCCGCCGCGCAACGCCCAGCTCGCGCGCAGACTCGCCACCCAGCCCTCGGCGCTGCCGCCGGAGTAATAGGAGCCGTCGCCGCCCAAGAGCAGGCGGGTGCCGAAGACCCCCGACTTGAGCAGGGTGAGCGAGGCCGAGCTCGTCGGCTGGTCGAGGTCGCGCGCGCGCTCGAGCCCGAGGCCGAAGGAGGCGTTCCAGCCGCCGCGCGTCTGCCAATCGAGGTTCACGCGGCCGCTCTCGCGGAAGTAGCGCAGGAAGACCTCCTCGGGCAGCGGACGGGTCTCCCAGGTCAGGTAGTTGCGCCGCTGATCGTAGGAGAGCCCGGCCCGCCAGCTCGGAGAGAGACGCACCGAGCCCGAGAGCGCGGCGTTGGTCACCTGGCTCGACTGGCCGGTGGCCGCCTTGCGCCAGTCGCGGTTCAAGTCGATCTCGGCGCGCTCGAAGAGCCACCAGCGCGAACCGTTCCCGAACCGGCTCTCGAGGGTGACGTAGTCGCGGCTGACGTTGCCGCCCCGGGCGCGCTCGCTCGCCGCGCCGAGGACGATCTCGGCGAAGCGCGGCTGCGCGTCGCGCGGCGTGGCGTAGCGCAGGTAGGCGCCGTACTTCGACCCGGCGGTCGCCAGGCCGAGGTCGGTCAGGTCGGGTCGCGTGCCGGCGAAGGCACCGACGTAGAACCGCCCTCCGAGGCGGATCTGGCCGAGGGCGCCGTCGAGGTAGCCGAGCGCCGTGAACGGGCCGGCTCCGAGCCGCCCGAGCTGGAACGAGAAGCGGCCGCCGGGCGGGTCGTAGGCGAGCGACAACTCGTAGAGCCGATCCGAGCTCTGCCGGGTCGCGACCGAGCGGCCGTACCCCTGGCGGTCGATCTGGCGGGCGCGCGCCCGCACCCGGACTTCGAGCGCCTTGCCGGCGATCTCCGACAGCCGCAGCGAGAGGCGGCCGTTCGATTCGTTGCTGGTCGGTCCGCTCTGCAGCGAGAAAGTGCGGTAGCCGAGCGCCGCCGAGCCCGAGGTCTTGGCCCAGACTCGCTTCTCGACCCGCGGCGGCATCACGTACGGCGCCGGGCGCTCGGGCACGCGCGGCTCGGCCGCCGGCGAGGGGGCGGTGGCGGCCGGTGTCTCGCCCGGAGCCCGGCCGACGATCGGCACCGCCCGATCGCCGGTGCGCGGCGGCTGGACGAGCGACAGGACTCTGCAGGAGGCCGAGTGCTCGGCGACGAAATCGACCTCGACTTCGGCGATCGTCTCGGCGCCGCGCAGCAGGCGGAAGCGCGCCCCGGCCGCCACGCCGTCGGCGCGGCCGGCGTCGAGGTAGACGGCCTCGGCGGAGACGTAGTTGACGGTCACCGGGCGCGCCGCCTCGGCGGCGGGGAGCGCGCGCGCGCCAAGGATCGCCGCGAGGGCGAGCAGGACGAGCGAGTGAAGCGATGGCCTAGTCATCGGCCCTCCCGTCGGGATGACAGCTGTAGCAGGCGGCGCTGTCGTAGTGGTAGCCACCGACGTCGTGGTGCGCGGAGTCCATCCGCGAGCGATCGTGCTCGTGGCAGCCGATGCAGCTGAAGACCGAGTAGTCGGAGGCCACGGTGTGGCAGGTCGAGCAGGACGACCAGGTGCCACGGTGCGCGCCCGAGTAGATCGGGAAGTACTGCGCGTCGTGGTCGAAGGTCGCCGGCTCCCAGGCGCTGGTGGTGTGGCAGCTCTGGCAAGTGGTCGGATACCCCTGCGCGACGTGGTTCGGATCTCGCGTCGCCTCGTAGTCGCTGCGGTGGCAGGAGTAGCAGTCGCTCGGCGTGCCGTCGTAGCCCGCGGCGTGGCACTGCACGCAGGCGACCGTCGTGTGCGCTCCGGTGAGCGGGAAGCCGGTCTGCGAGTGATCGAAGGTCGACGGCTCCCAGGCGGTCGTCGAGTGGCAGGTCTCGCAGGTGGTCGGGAAGCCGGCCGCGCGGTGGTCGGGATCGTGGGTGTTGTCGAAGTCCGTGCGATGGCAGGAATAACAGTCGGTCGGCGTGCCGGCGTAGCCCGAAGCGTGGCAGGCCTGGCACTCGACCGTGGTGTGCGCCCCGGTCAGCGGGAAGCCGGTGGTGTTGTGGTTGAAGTTCGCCGGCTGCCAGGCGGCGGTCGTGTGGCACGACTCGCAGGTCGTCGGGTAGCCCTGTTGCGCGTGGTTCGGATTGCGCGTGTTCTGGTAGTCGGTGCGGTGGCACGAGTAGCAGTCGCGCGGCGTGCCGGCGTAACCCGACGCATGGCAGGCCTGGCACTCGACGGTGGTGTGCGCTCCGGTGAGCGGGAAGTCGGTCGAGTTGTGGTTGAAGCTCGCCGGCTGCCAGGCGGCGGTCGTGTGGCACGACTCGCAGGCGGTCGGATAACCGGCCTGCGCGTGGTCGGGATTGCGCGTGTTCTGGTAGTCGGTGCGGTGGCACGAGTAGCAGTCCCGCGGCGTGCCGGTGTAGCCCGAAGCGTGGCAGGCCTGGCACTGCACGCCGGCGTGAGCGCCGGTGAGCGGGAACGACGTCCGCGCGTGGTCGAAGTTCGCCGGCCTCCAGGCGGTCGGCCCGTGACAGCTCTGGCAAGTGGTCGGGAAGCCGGTGGTGACGTGATTCGGATCGCGCGTGTTCTGGTAGTCGGTGCGATGGCACGAGTAGCAGTCGGCCGGCGTGCCGCTGTAGCCCGAGCGGTGGCAGTCGGCGCAGGGGATCGTGCGGTGCGCGCCTTCGAGCGGGAAGCTCGAGCGCGCGTGGTCGAAGGTCGCCGGTTGCCAGGCGGTCGTCGAGTGGCACGACGAGCAGGAGGTCGGGAATCCGGCCTGCACGTGGTTGGGATCGCGCGCTCCCTGGAAGTCGCTCTGATGGCAGGCGTAGCACTCGGCCGGCGTGCCGGCGTAGCCGCGGGCGTGGCACTGCGAGCAGGCGAGCGCGCGGTGGGCGCCTTCGAGCGGGAAGCCGGCGCGGGTGTGGTCGAAGGTGGCCGCCGACCACGAGGTGGTGTTGTGGCAGGCGGTGCAGGTGGTCGGATAGCCGGCGGCGAGGTGATTCGGCTCGCGGGTCGCGTTGTAGTCGTCGCGATGGCACGAGTAGCAGTCGGCCGGCGTGCCGGCGTAGCCCTGGCGGTGGCAATCGGTGCAGGCGATCGTGCGGTGCGCCCCTTCGAGCGGGAAGCCGGCGCGCGCGTGGTCGAAGCTCGCCGGCTGCCAAGCGGTCGAGCCGTGGCAGTTCTGGCAGGCGGTCGGGAAGCCCGAGGCGACGTGGTTCGGATCGCGGGTGCGCTCGAAGTCGGCGCGATGGCAGCTGTAGCAATCCGCCGCCACGCCGCGGTAGCCGCTGCGGTGGCAGTCGACGCAGGCCACGCCGGCGTGCGCCCCGACGAGCGGGAAGCGCCCGGTGTGCTGGAAGCGCGCCCCCTGCCAGCTGTCGGGCGCGCCGAGGTGGCACTGCTGGCAGTGGGTCGAGAAGCCGCCGTGCGGCGGCTGCGTGGCGCTCTGGAAGTCGACCCGATGGCAGGTGTAGCAGTCGGTCGGCGTCAGCACGTACTCCTCGGGCGCCTGGCGGCCGTGGCAGGCCTCGCAATCGACGCGCGCGTGGCCGCCCACGAGTGGAAAGAGGGTCCTCGAGTGGGCGCGGTAGAGGTCGTCGCGCGCCTCCCAGCGGCGCGGGTCGTGGCAGTCCTGGCAGGCGAGCCCGAGCCTTCCCAGGTGCGGATCGCCGTGGCAGTCCTGGCAGGCGGTCGCGACGCGCGAGAAGACGAGGTCGAGGTGGCACTCGCGACAGGCGGCGACGGCGTGCATGCCGACCAGCGGATAGCCGGTCGCGGCGTGGCGGAAGGGGATGTCGCGGCGCACCGGCGTCCAGCCACCGGTGGTGTGGCACTGCTCGCAGGCGATCGCCAGCTTGCCGTGCGGATTCTCCTGCGCCGCGAGCGGCGCCGGCGCGCCGAGCCCGAGAACGGCGAACGCCGCGAGGGCGGCGAGCGCCAGGCCGGCGACGGTCACCCGTCGCGGCCCGGCGGCGCTCGAGTGCGGCGCTGGCGCGGCGCCCGCCGACTCCGCCGGCGTCTCGCCGCCGAAGCGCAGCCCGAGCCGGCGCAGCAGGTCGAACGGCGGATCGCCGCCGATCATCACGAACACGTAGTCGTTCTCCAGCCGCTCGCGCTGCCCACCTCGCCGCAGCACCACCGCTTCCGGAGCGATCGACTCGACTTCGCTCTCGAACACCGCGCGCACCCGGCCGCGGGCGACGAGCGACTCGATCGCTTTCTGGTTCTTCTGCTTGATGCGGTAGAAGGCCCGCTTGCGGTAGGACAGCGTGACCCGGTTGCCCGCCTGGCGCGCGAGGCCGATCGCCGCCTCGATCGCGCTGTCGCCGCCGCCGACCACCAGGATCCTCTGGCCGCGGTAGGACTCGGCGTCGCGCAGCTGGTACATCACCTTGCCGAGCTCCTCGCCCGGCACGCCGAGCTTGCGCGGCGTGCCGCGCCGGCCGAGAGCGAGGACCACCTGGCGCGCGCGGTAGGTCCCGCCACCGGTGCGCACCCGCAGCTCGCCGGCCGCGCGCTCGATCGCCTCGAGCTTCTCGCCGTAGCGCACCCGCAGCTCGTGGCGCGCGATCTCGGCGCCGAGCACGGCGAGCACCTCCTCCTTCGAGTACTCCTCGCGCATCAGGGAGCCGCCGCCGGGCAGCGACACGGGTCGGGTCAGCACCATCTTGCGGCTGGGGAAATGGAGGATGGTCCCGCCCAGCCCCTCGCCCTGATCGACGACCAACGCTCTCAGGCCGCGCTCGCGGGCGCGCAGCGCCGCCGCCAGCCCGGCGGGGCCGGCGCCGACGATCACGGCGTCCTCGATCTCGGTGGCGGCGGGGCGCGGCCCCGCGCTCCGGACGCGAGTTGCGATTGTGTCCATCACCGCTCCTCCTTGCTCGACGGCATTGCGAATCAGGGCGAGACCCGTGAGCTCCCCGGCGACGAAAATCCCCGGCACCGAGGTCTCGAGCTCGTCGGTCAGCAGCGGTACGTCGCGGCGCGATTTCAGGTCCCCCAGACCGACCTCGATCGCGCCCACCGGACAGGCGTCGGCGCAACGCGCGTGGCCGACGCAGCGCAGGCCGTTGATCACCACCGCGACGCCGCCCACCACGCCGAGCACGTCGCCCTCCGGACAGGCGCGCACGCAGGCGCCGCAGCCGATACAGGATCCCGGATCGATGAAGGGGTACTGCGCGATCGGTCGGTCGATGCCGAGCTCGCGCGCCTCGTCGAGCCGCGCCCGGTCGGCCCGCCGGCGGCGGCGGAAGGCCGCGACGTAGGGCAACACCACCAGCGCCACCACCAACATCGAGAGCGCCCAGACGGCGCCGGCGTCGAGCTCGAGCCAGGCGTTCACGCCGCGCCTCGCTTCCCCGCCGCCGGAGCGTGGCAGCCCTCGCAGTCCATCGGCCGCGGGCGGTAGCGCACCACCGTCTCGCCGCCGGCGGTCGCGCTCGGGTGGCAGCCGGCGCAGGCGACCGCCGCGTGGCGGCCGTCGAGCGCGTAGCGCGCGTCGCGCTGGTGATCGAAGCGGCGCGCCGGGGCGAAGCCCTCGACGTCGTGGCAGCGTTCGCAGGCGGTCGCCGCCGCGACCGCGAACTGGCCGGCGTGGCGGTCGCGGTGGCAGCCGGCGCAGTCGAGCGGCCGGCCGGCGAAGACCTCCGCCTCGCCGCTCGCCGGGCGCGGATGGCACGCGGAACAGGCGACCGTCGCGTGGCGACCGGCGAGCGGATAGCGGCTCTTGCCGTGGTCGAAGCGCGCGCGTCGCCAGTCGTCCTCGTCGTGGCAGCCGGCGCACGCGGCCTCGCCGGCGTAGTGGTCGAGCGTGCCCTGGTGCGGATCGGCGTGGCAGTCGCGGCAGCCGACGGCGGCGAAGCGGTATTGACGCGTCACGCCCGCGCCCGCGCGGCGGAAGGGCGGCGGCAGCCGCTCGCCGGCGACCTCGCGGTGGCAGGCGACGCAGGCGACGGCGCGATGCGCGCCGGCGAGCGCGAAGCGGCCGCGGGCGTGGTCGGCAGCGACGAAGAGCGCCGGCCGGAAGCCGTCGACGCCGTGGCACGCCGCGCATCCGGCCTTGCCGGCGACGTTTCCGAGCTGCCCTAAGTGCGCGTCGCGGTGGCAGGTCTCGCAGCGCTCGAAGCCGGCGACGCGCAGCTCGCGGCCCGGCGTGTGGCACTTCTCGCAGCCGACCTCGCGGTGCTCGCCGCGCAGCGGATAGGCGGTGCGCTCGTGGTCGAAGCGCCGCGCCGGTCCGTTCGCGCCGCGGAAGGTCGCGGTCGAATGGCAGGTCGAGCAGTCGGCGCCCAGGCGTCCGGCGTGCGGGTCCTTGTGGCAATCGGCGCAGGCCGGCAGGGCGCGACCGGCGAACTGCGCGAAGACGATCGCCTTGGCGCCCGGATCCCGCGGCCGGTGGCAGTCGCGGCAGGCGGCGCGGACGTGCGCGCCGTCGAGCGGATAGCGGGTCTTGCCGTGGTCGAAGCCCGCAGCGCCCTTCCAGGTCTCCTCGGTGTGGCAGTCGGCGCAGCTCGCGGCGAGCGTGCCGCCGTGCGGGTCGGCGTGGCAGGCGGCGCAAGCGGTCGCCAGGCCGAGGAAGGTCCGCCGCGCGTCGAGCCCGGGCTCGCGCGCGACGACCGCGGGCGAGACGCGCTCGGCCTGGTGGCAGTCGCGACAGCGGACGCGGACGTGCACGCCGCCGAGCTTCCAGCCGGTCGCGGCGTGGTCGAGCGCCGCCTCGCCGCCGGGGAAGCGGACGAGCTCGAAGTCGCGGCCGTTGTGCTCGGAGTGGCAGCGCTCGCAGGCCCGGTAGTCGGCGCCCGCGTGCAGACCCTGCCGCGCCCCCACCCGATCGGCGAGCGCCCGGTGGCAGTCGAGGCAGAGCGCCGGATCGACTCCCTTGCCTTGGCGGTGGCACTCGAGGCAGCGCGCGTTTCCTTCGAGGCGCTCGTGCGGCGTCGCGAGCGGCCCGGGCGAGAGCTGCGCCGCGACCGCGCGCGCCAGCGCCAGGGCGACGAGCGCGCCGACGACCGCGCGCGCCCGTGCGGCCGGGTTCACGGCCCGCCTCCGGCGTAGCCGGTCGCCCAGGCGACGCCGACGTGCACCGCGGCGAACAGGTACATCAGCAGCGCGAACGGCTTGTGGAAGACGTGCCAGTAGTGGAAGAGCTCGTGCAGGCCACGCCAGACGGCGAGCCGGCGGGCGAGCAGCGCCCGCTGCCGCGCCACGGCGGCGATCCGGGCAACGAGCCCGCGCGGCAGCCGGCGGTGGGTGGCGCGGAAGCGGGCGAGGCGCCGACCGAACCGCAGCGGCTCGAGCGCCAGACCGGCGACCGCCGCCGCGAGCGATCCGCCGCCGACGGCGGGCGTCGGCGGCGCCGCCAGCGAGTCGAGCGCCGCGAGATCGGAATCCGGCAGGACGAACTCGGAGCGCAGCCGGCCCGCGAGCTCCTGGTCGAGGCGCTGCGCCGCGGCGAGCGAGAGCTCGTCGCCCGCGGCGGTGCGCGGGATCTGGGCGTAGAGGAATCGGCCGAGGACGCCCGACAGCGACACCGCGACCATGGACCAGAAGGCGATGGCAATCAGCCCGCCGACTTTCCCCGCCGAGTGCAGGAAGATGAGCAGTGGCCCGCTGATGCCGCACCAGATGTGGAAGTCGAGCCAGCCGCCGAGGGAGGCGAAGCGGCGCAGGACCGGCACGCGCTTGCGCACGCTGTAGCCGAGCATGGCGACCATCAGGCTCGCGCCGGCGATGCCGTAGTCGAGACCGATCCGTCCGCCGGGCTTCAGCTCCCAGTGCAGCGGGTGGCGCGGGCGTTCGAGCAGGGACAGCGCGTAGTAGTCACGCCCTCGCCAGCCGAACCAGCCGAGGGCGGAGAAGGTCGCCACGTAGACCGCCAACAAGAGCCACCGTCGCATCCTCGCGCGCCACTTCCCTTCCTGTCCGCCGCGGACGATCCGCGAGAGGTCCGGCGAGGTTAGGCGCCGCGCGGCGCGCTGTCAGTTCGCCGCGCCGCGGCGGCGTCGTGAGCCCTCTCGCAGTCACTCGACGCCTCGCGCGAACGTTCCCCTACCCCGCAGCGACGCGTGGTCACGGAAATTGAGACAGGAGAGGGCTTGAACCTGGAACGGCGAGTCGGGAATCAACTTCTCTTTCTTCCCGCGAAAGCGGCGAGCCGGGCTCCGGCCGTACGGACGGCTCGGCTACAATGTCCGTACGGAGGGGTCATGCGGAAGAACTTGACGCGCACCGGCAACAGTCTCGCCCTGGTCCTCGACAAGCCGCTGCTCGCCGCGGTCGGCATCGACGCCGAGACGCCGCTCGAGGTCTCGGCGTCGGGCGACGTGATCGTGGTGACCCCGGTGCGCGCCGCCGCGCGGCGCAAGAAGCTCGAGACGAGCCTCGCCGAGATCCACGAGCGCTACGCCGGCGTTTTCCGCCGGCTGGCGAAGTAGTGCCGCTATTCCTCGAGCTCGACGAGGTCCTGGCGCTGCACGCCGATCAGATCCGGCGCTACGGCGGCCGACCCGGGCTGCGAGACGCCGGACTCCTGGCCTCGGCGGTCGCGACGCCTCGCGCCACGTTCGAAGGCGAGCTTCTCCACCCCACCCTCGAGGAGCAGGCGGCGGCCTATCTCTTCCACCTCGCCCGCAATCACCCTCTCGTCGACGGCAACAAGCGCAGCGCGCTCGCGGCGGCGCTCGTCTTCCTGTGGATGAACGGGGCGAAGATCGCGAGCGGGCCGGAGCCGCTGGCGGAGCTCGTCGAAGGCGTCGCCCGTGGCGAGGTCCCCAAGTCCGAGATCGCGACCTTCCTCCGCCGCCACCGCGAGCGGTGAATCGGCGCGGACGAAGAGCGTGATCCGCAGACCGCCGCGGGAGATCGTCGCGGACTCTCGATAGCGCACGGCGAGCGCCGCAGCGCCCGCGAGGGGGTCGAGCTTCCGGTCCAGGTGGGCGGCCCAGACGAGGAAGCGCGTCGACCGCCCGGCGAGGACGGCGCGGGTGCCGCCGGAGAGGAAGCTCGGCAGATTCTCCGGCGAGGTGAGGCCGAGCAGGTCCCGCATCGGGATCCCGCCGTAGAAAGCGATCTCTCCGACTTCGACCGCCGAGACCTCGTCACCCGGACGCGCGTGCGCCGCGAGCCACTCCCCCGCGTCGCGGTAGGCCTCGCCGAGCGGAAACACGAAGGGTTGGCTCATGCCGGCGGCCGAGCGCGCGAGGTGCGCGGCCGGCCAGGGGAGCGCCACCAGCAGGGCGACGGCGAGGAGCGGCCACCGAAGACCGGATCGAATCTCCACCGCACGCCGGATCAACGCTCCCGCGCCGTAGCTCGCCGCCACCGTCGCCGCCGCGAGCTGCGGCAGGGCGTACCAGGTGAAGAACGGCACGCCGAGGAGCGGATAGACGAGCGCCAGCAGCGCCGCGAGGACGAGCAACCCGCGGACCGCCGGCCCGCCCCGGCGCCAGGCGACGGCGACGCCGAGCGCCGCGAGCGCGACGAAGAGCCAGATCGCGCCTCCCGCGTAGGTGTCGCGCACGAATCGCCAACCCGCCGGCCAGAAGGCGAGGCCGCTCGGCCAGATCGCCGGATCGAGCGCCGCGTGCGCCCGCTTGGCCGCCGCCGCGAACACCGCCCAGGCGCCGAGCGCCCAACGTCGCCACCGTGCCGAGTCTCCGGAGAGCGGATGCGGTGCGGTCGAATAGGATTCCACTCCGGCGGATTCTCCCATCCGCCCTCCGCCTACCGCGGCTCGGCGATGGCGACGGCGTAGAGGGGCCGGACGATCTCGCGGGCGATCAGGTGTTCTTCGAGGCGCATGGCCTCTTCGATCGCGTGGCGCACTCGCGGATCGCCGAACGACGTGCCGCGGATCGCCGAGACCAGAGGGTTGAGGACGTTGCCGTAGTAGGGCACGAAGCGCACGATGCGTAGCCGCTCGGAAAAGACCGGCTCGATCTCGGACGAGCGGATCATCTCGGTCGGATCCTCGATCGCGATCGGCGGCCAGACGTGCGGCGTGCGGCGGTGCTCCTCGGGGACGAGCGCGAAGAGCCCTTTGGCGTAGCCGAGGTGCTCCTCCGTCCACTCGTCGCGCGACGGGCCCATGTACTCGTCGATGTAGGCCTGACCGAGAACATCCCGCCGGAGGATCCTCCCCGTGAGCTCCGCCACCTCCTCGAGGTCCGTCAGGTGGTGGAGCACGGCGTGGAAGAAGACCAGGTCGTACCGGTCGCCGCGCGCGAGCGCCGCGCGCAGGAAGCTCGCGGTGTCCGTCCGCTCGTAGCGCACCCGGCCCGAGAGCCCCTGCTCCGTCGCCTGGCGGCGCGCGGTCTCGACGTTCCTCTCGCCGACGTCGACTCCGTCGATGCGGTCGACCGCGCCGAGCCCCGCGACCCCGCGTTCGAGATCGCCGGTCCCGCAGCCGATCGACAGCGCCCGCGGCAGCGGCCAGCGGTCGCGGAACGACTCGAGGTAGTGCTGGATGAAGAGCTTCTCGGGGTCCCCGGTCATCCGCCGGTTCACCCACGCCCGCACCGGCGGCACCGCCAGCCAGTACAGAACCTCGGTGCTCGCCCCGGCGAACTGCGAATCCCAATATCGCCCGGACTCCGCGATCGCGTCGGCCGGCAGCTCGGGCGAGTCGTTCACCCAGGGAATCTAGCGCGTCTTCCCGTCAGCGCCCGACGCGCGGGCGATCGACCGATCCCCCCTACCCCGACCACCGTCCCGCGACGAAGAACCAGTGGCCGTGGCGGCGGTGCCAGCGGGGGGCGATCCAGGTGGCGCGGGCGTGCGGCGGGCGCAGCCACGAGCCGCCGACCCAGACGTAGTCGTGGCGCTCGGCGACCCAGTTCCAGTGGCCGCCGACCCAGACGAAGTCCGGGCCCGGGCGGGCGGGCGCGACCTCGTGCTGCAGCGGCGGCGGCGGGCCGCCGACCTCGAGGTCGGCCTCGCCGCGCACCGGCACGAAACAGCCGAGCGTGAAAGCGAGCGGCAGGGAGAGGAGCAAGGTGCGGACGAGCGGCGGGCGAAGCGGCGCGGAGCGCATGGCGCGTCTCCTTTCGCCGATGGAACCCGCGACGCGCCCGCGACCTGCGGCCGGCGCCTCAGTCCATCTGCTTCCTCAGCACGGTCGGGATGTCGTAGTCGTCGACGTTCGACCAGTTGGGTCCGAACCCGCCCGGATCCTCCTGGCGGCCGCTCTGGGCGAGGATGCGCTTGTAGAACGGCTGCTCGGCGGGCTCCTCCTTTTTCGCCGGCGCGCTCGGCCGGCCGCCGTCGGTCGCCGCGGCGAAGCGCCCCGCGCCCATGCCGGTCGCTCCCGGACGCATGGTCGGATAGCCCGCCTGCGGTTGCGCCGCGGCCGGCGCCACCTCGCGGATCTCGCCGGCGTAGCGGAAGCCGGTGGCGATCACCGTGACCTTCATCTCCTCGTCGAGCGTCTCGTCGATCACCATGCCGGAGATGATGTTGGCCTCCGGGTCGACCCGCTCCTGGATGATGCGCGCCGCCTCCGCGACCTCGTGCAGCGTCAGGTCGCGACCGCCCGAGATGTTGATCAGCACCCCCTTGGCGCCTTCGATCGAGGTCTCCTCGAGCAGCGGCGAGCTGATCGCCCGTTGCGCCGCCTCGAGCGCCCGGTTCTCGCCCTTGGCGATGCCGGTGCCCATCAGCGCCATGCCCATGCCGCTCATGATCGCCCGCACGTCGGCGAAGTCGACGTTGACCTCGCCCGGGATGGTGATCAAGTCGGAGATCCCCTGCACCGCCTGGCGCAGCACGTCGTCGGCGATGCGGAAGGCCTCCGACAGCGGCGTGCCGCGCTCGACGAAGTTGAGCAGCCGCTCGTTGGGGATGGTGATCAGCGTGTCGACCGAGCCGCGCAGGTCCTCGATGCCGCGCTCGGCGACCGTCATCCGTCGCCGGCCCTCGAAGCCGAAGGGTTTGGTGACCACGGCGACGGTGAGCGCGCCGATCTCGGCGGCGAGCGACGCCAGGATCGGCAGCGCGCCGGTCCCCGTGCCGCCGCCCATGCCGGCGGTGAGGAAGATCATGTCGGCGCCGTCCATGATCTCGAGCACGCGCTCGGTGTCCTCGAGCGCCGCCTTGCGGCCGATCTCCGGGTCGGCGCCGGCCCCCAGACCGCGGGTGATCTGGTGGCCGAGCTGGAGCTTCGCCTGCGCGCGGCACTTGGCGAGCGCCTGCAGGTCGGTGTTGGCGGCGATGAACTCGATGCCGCGCAGGTTGGCGGCGATCATGCGGTTGACCGCGTTGCCGCCGCCGCCGCCGACGCCGATCACCTTGATCTTCGCCGGCACCATCTCCGCGTCGCTGGTTACGAGCGCTCCGCGCTTCGCCGTGGTTTCGTCGTCGAACAGGATCATGGATCGTTCTCCCCTGGCTTCCGGGACTTCGTTCTAGAGCAGGTCCGAGAAGACGCTGCGCAGGCTGCCGACCATGCCGCGCATCGAGAAACTCGGACGCTTCGCCGCCCGCTCCTGCGTCTGTTCGGCCGCGAAGGCATAGAGCAGCAGCCCCGCGACCGTCGACCAGGCGGGCGAGTTGATGACGTCGACCAGCCCGCCGAGACCGTGCGGCAGGCCGTAGCGGACCGTGGAATTGAACACCTGACCCGTCAGCTCGAGCAGGCCGTCGAGCTGGGCGCCGCCGCCGGCGAGCACCACACCGCCGCGCAGCGTGCCGTCGAAACCGCCCTTGACCAGATCCTCGCGGATCAAGTTGAGCAGCTCCTCGGCGCGCGGTTGCAGGATCTCGCAGATTTCGCGCTTCGGCACCACGCGCGGCGAGCCTCCCGCCACCGTCGGCACCGAGATCCCCTCCTCTTCCTGCACCATCGACAGCAGGCAGCAGCCCTCCTTCACCTTGATGCGCTCGGCCTCGGCGTACGGGGTGCGCAGCACCATCGCCAGGTCGTTGGTGAAGTGGCCGGCACCGATCGGCGCCACCGCGCTCTGCGCGACTTCGCCGTCGGCGAACAGGGCGTAGGAGGTCGTGCCCGAGCCGACGTCGAGCAGCAGGACGCCGAGATCGCGCTCGTCGGGAGTGAGCACCGATTCGGCGGTCGCCATGGGTTCGAAGACCATCTCCGCCACCTCGACGCCGGCGCGGTTGACGCAGGTCAGCAGCGTCTTCGAGCGCGCCGACTGGCCGGTCACCAGATGCACTGACACCTCGAGCCGGGCGCCGAGCATGCCGAGCGGATCGCTGATGCCGCCCTGCTCGTCGACCAGGAACTCCTGCGGCAGGGCGTGCAGGATCTCGCGGTCGGAGGGCAGGGCCGCCGACTGCGCCGCCTCGAGCGCGCGCTGGATGTCGGTGCGGGTGATCTCGCGGTCCTTGCGGGCGACCGAGACCATGCCGCGCGCGTTGACGCTGCGGATGTCCGCTCCGGCCACACCGACGTAGGCGCGCGAGATCTCGACGCCGGCCATCACTTCGGCCTCCTCGCTCGCCTGTTTCAGCGCCTCGACCGTGGCCTCGACGTTGACGATGTTGCCGCGTCGCGTGCCGCGGTTGGGCGCCGATCCCCGGCCCGCCACCTCGAGGCCGCCCTTGCCGTCGCGCTGGCCGATCAGCACGGCCACCTTCGACGAGCCGATGTCGATCCCTACGACGTAGTTTTCCGCTTTTGCCATGCCTCTGACCTCTCTGGTTGCAGGATGATCCGGCGCGCGAAGCGCAGGTCGAGCGCGTCCACGACCGCGTAGCGCCGCTCGATTTCGGGGAGCAGGGAAGCGACCACCGGCAGGCGCTCGGCGAGAGTGCCGGAGCGCACCAGCAGCGGGAACGGGAGCGCGCCGAGGAAGAGGCGGAAGTCGCCTTCGCCCAGCACCTCCACTTCGGACAGCGACTTGGCCCAGTCGGGGCGCACCCGCGCGAGCTCGTCGGCGATGGCGAAAGCGCCCGCCAGGTCCTCGCCCGGCAAGGTGGCGAGCGACACCAGCAGCAGGTCGCCCGGGCCGCGCAGCGGATCGAACGGCGCGATGATCCTCCCCGCGCCGTCGAGGTAGAACAGCTCGCTGCCGGCGCGCAGCAGCGCCCGGGGCTCGCGCTCGGCGAGCTCGACCGCCAGCACCCGCGGCAGACGCTTGTCGATCGTCACCTGATCGACCCACGGGTTCAGGCGCACGCGCGCCTCGACCGCAGCGAGCGGCAGGCGGAGCAGGTTCTCGCCCACCAGCGGCGCCAGCGTCTTCTCCACCCAAGCCTGCTCGACGTGGCGGTTGCCGCTGACCTCGATGCGCGCCAGGGCGAAAGTCGGCGACGAGAAGAGCCACGCCGCCACCGCGGTCGGGACGGCCACCATGGCGAGCGCCTGCGCGAAGGGCCGGCCGAGACGCGTCCAGACGCTGCGCCGCCTTACGCGCGGCGTGACCGCCGGCCGGCGAAAGGGCAGGACGCGCGCTTCCGGAGCCGGCGTCTGCGCGCTCACGCGGCGACTCCTTCGGCCACCAGCTGTTCGGCGAGACGCACCACGTCGCCGGCGCCGAGGGTGAGCACGATGTCGCCGGCGGCGACGCCGGCAAGCGCCGGCGGAGCCTCCGACCAGTGCTTGACGTAGCGCACGCCGCCGTGGCCGGCGGCGCGCAGCGCCTCGGCCACCAGCTCGCCGCTCACGCCGGCGATCGGCTGCTCGCGCGAAGCGTAGACGTCGGTGACGATCACCTGGTCGGCGGCCGCCAGCGCTCGACCGAACTCGGCCGCCAGGTCGCGCGTCCGGCTGTAGAGGTGTGGCTGGAAGATCACCCACAGCCGGGTGCGCGGGAAGACCTGGCGCGCCGCCGCGAGCGTCGCCGCCACTTCGGTCGGATGGTGGGCGTAGTCATCGACCACCGCCGCGCCGCGCCAGCTGCCCAGGCGCTCGAAGCGTCGGTGGACGCCGCCGAAGCCGGCGAGCGCCCGCACCATCCCCGCCATCGGCAGCCCGAGCGCCAGCCCGACGCCGAGCGCGCCGAGCGCATTGCGCACGTTGTGCACTCCGGCGAGCGGGATCTCGACCGCGCCGAGGCCGCCGCGCTCGCGGTGGCGGACGTGAAAGCGGCTGCCGCTCGGCCGGAGCTCGATTTCCGTCGCCGTCAGGTCGAGCCCCTCGCCGAGACCGTAGGTCACCACCCGGCGCTCGGCGAGCCGCGGCAGGATCGCCGCCGCGTGGGGGTCGTCGCCGCAGAGGATCACCTGGCCGAAGAACGGCACCCGAGAGGCGAAGGCGACGAAGGCGTCCTGGATCGCGGCGAGATCGGCGTAGGTGTCCAAGTGCTCGCGGTCGATGTTGGTGACGATCGCCAGGATCGGCGCGAGCGACAGGAAGCTGCGGTCGAATTCGTCGGCCTCGACCACCATGTAGTCGGAGTGGCCGAGGCGGGCGCCGGTGCCCGAGACCCGCAGGCGGCCGCCGACGATCACCGTCGGGTCGAGGCCGGCCTCGGTCAGCAGCGCGCCGACGAGCGAGGTGGTCGTGGTCTTGCCGTGCGTGCCGGCGACCGCGATGCCGTACTTGAGGCGCATCAGCTCGGCGAGCATCTCGGCGCGGCGCACGATCGGGATGCCGCGCGCGCGCGCCGCGGCGACCTCCGGGTTGCGCTGCGCGATCGCCGAGGAGACGACCACCAGGTCGACCCCTTCGAGGTGCTCGGGCGAGTGGCCGACGGCGACCGCCACGCCGAGCTTCTCCAGCCGTTCGGTCGCCTCGCTCGCGGCGAGGTCGCAACCGGTGACCGTCAGGTCGTACTCGACCAGCACCTCGGCGATGCCGCTCATGCCGGCGCCGCCGATGCCTACGAAGTGGGCGTGCTGGAGACCGGCGAAGCGGTGGAACATCATGCCGCTTCTCCGCGCGCCAGCTCCTCGACGCGATCGACGATGGCGCGTGCCGCGTCCGGCCGGGCGCGGGCGCGCGCCGCGGCGCCCATCCCCACCAGGCGTTCGCGCGCCGCGAGCAGGGCGACCAGGCGCGCCGCGAGCGGCGCCGCTTCGAGCTCCTCGTCGGAGGCCAGCTCGGCCGCGCCGGCGGCGACGAAGGCCTCGGCGTTGGCGCGCTGGTGGCCGCCGGCGGCGGCGAGCGGCGCGAGCAGCGCCGGCCGACCCGCGGCGGCGATCTCGGCGAGCGTGATCGCCCCGGCGCGCGAGATCACCAGGTCGACCGCCGCCATCGCCGCCGCCACGTCCTCGATGAACGGCACCACTCGCACCCGCTGCAGATCGACGCCGGCCGCGGCGTAGGCGGCCTGCGTCGCTTCGAGATGGCGCTCGCCCGCCTGGTGGAGCACCGACAGTCCCGGCAGCTCGGCGAAGACCGAGGCGAGCGCCGCCGGCACGGTCGCGTTGAGGCGCTGCGCCCCCTGGCTGCCGCCGAGCACGAGCAGCCGCGGCTTGCCCTCGGCGCGCAGCTCGGGCACGGCGAAGAACGCCGCGCGCACCGGCACGCCGGTGACCGTCGCCGGGCAGGCGAGGTCGCGCGCCGCCGACTCGAAGGCGACCACCGCCGCGCTGGCGCGCCGCGACAGGAAGCGGTTGGCCTCGCCGGCGCGGGCGTTGGGCTCGAGCAGCAGCGCCGGGATGCGCCGCGCGCGCGCCGCCAGCACCGCCGGCGCCGAGACGTAGCCGCCGGTGCCGACGACGACGTCGATGCCCTCGTCGACGATCATCCGCCGCGCCACGGCGCGCGAGCGCCACAGCGTCCAGGCCGCCGCGACGCGCGCCGCGAGACCCTTGCCGACGAAAGGCCGCGCCGGCAGCGGCAGGAACGGGATGCCGCGCTCGGGCACCAGCCGCGCCTCCATCCCCTCCGGCGCCCCGGCGAAGCTCACCCGCCACCGGCGGCGCGTGAGCTCCTCGGCGAGCGCCAAGGCCGGGAAGACGTGGCCGCCGCTGCCGCCGCCGGCGAGCAGCGCGTGCGGCATGGCGAACGGGCGCAGCCGGGTCGCGTCAACCATGTTGCGACACGTTGAGCAGCACGCCGCAGATCGTCAGGGTCACGACCAGCGACGAGCCGCCGTAGGAGAGGAAGGGGAGCGGGATCCCCTTGGTCGGGAAGAGCGCGATGGCGACGCTGATGTTGATCAGCGCCTGGAAGACCAGGAGCAACGTCAGCCCCCAGGCGAGGTAGCGGCCGAAGGGATCCGGGGCGCGGTAGCCGGCGCGCAGCCCGCGCCAGAGCACGATGCCGAACAGCGCCACCACCGCCAGGGCGCCGATCATGCCGAGCTCCTCGGCGACGATGGCGTAGACGAAGTCCGACTGCGGGTGGGGCAGGAAGTAGAGCTTCTGCACGCTGTTGCCCGGCCCCAAGCCGAGCACCCCGCCCGAGCCCACCGCGATCAGCGACTGCAGCGCCTGGAAGCCGCTGCCCAGCGGATCGCGCTCCGGTTCGAGGAAGGCGAACAGCCTCGCCCGGCGATAGGGCACCGAGATCACCAGCAGGTAGAGCACCGGCAGCGCCACCGCGATCCCGGTGGCGACGAACTTCCACGACAGGCCGGCGAGGAAGAGCATCGCCGAGGCGGTGGCGACCAGGAGCACGGCGGTGCCGAGGTCGGGCTGCAGGAGGATCAGCCCCGCCAGCAGGCCGGTGGCGATCGCCGCCGGCAGCAGCAGGTCGCGCGAGTTCACTCGGTCGAGCTTGCGTTCGATCTGCGAGGCGAGGAAGGGCACCAGGGCGAGCTTCGCGAGCTCCGAGGGCTGGATCGAGATGCCGGCGACGAAGAACCAGCGCCGGGTGGCGTTCAACTGCGGCGCGAAGAGCACCGCCACCAGCAACCCGACGACGCCGATCATCAGGGCGTAGATCACTCTCGATTCGCGCCAGCGCCGATAGTCGAGGTGCATGACGATCGCCATCGCCAGCAGGCCGATGCCGGCCGCCAGCGCCTGCTTGACCAGGAACGGGTTGATCGCTTGGCCGCGTGCCCGGGCGATCGCCGCCGACGCCGAGAAGACCATCACCAGTCCGAGCAGCGTCAGCAGCACGACGACGGTGAACAGCACGCGGTCGAAGACCAGCTTCTTAGCCATGGGCAGCCTCCGCCGCCCCGGCCGCGCACCTCGCCAGGCGTTCGAACTGCTCGCCGCGATCGACGTAGTCGCGGAACTGATCGAAGCTCGCACAGGCGGGCGAGAGCAGCACCACTTCGCCCGGCCGCGCCGCGGCGGCGGCGCGCTCGACCGCCGCCGCCAGCGTCCCCGCCTCGACCAGCGGCACCGCGCCGGCGAGCGCGCGGGCGAAATCCGCCGCCGACTCGCCGATCAAGTAGGCGGCGCGCGCCTTGCGCGCCACGATGCCGCGGATCCAGGAGAGGTCGGCGCCCTTGTTGCGACCGCCGAGAATGACGTGCACGCTGCCGTCGGCGAATCCTTCGAGTGAGCGCGCGGTCGCCGCGACGTTGGTGCCCTTCGAGTCGTCGTACCAGTCGACGCCGCCGGCGCTCGCCACCCGGGCGACGCGGTGCGGTAGGCCCCGGAAAGTGCGCAGCGCCGGCGCGATCGCCGCGACCGGCGCGCCCATCGCCCGCGCCAGCAGCGCCGCGGCCATGGCGTTCTCGAGATTGTGCGGGCCGAGCAGCGGCACGTCGGCGGGAGAGAAGAGCGCCGCCGGTCGTGCCCCGGGGGCCACCTCGACCACCGCGTCGCCCGCCAGGTGGCAGCCGTCGTCGATCGGCCGCTGGCGCGAGAAGAAGCGCCGCCGCGCCGCGACCACCGTCGCCGCGACCTCGGGCTCGTCGGCGTTGAGCACCGCGATGTCGTCGGCGGTCATGTTGGCGAAAATGCGCCGCTTGGCGTCGAGGTAGGCGGCGAGCGAGCCGTGGCGGTCGAGGTGGTCGGGCGAGAGATTCAGGAAGGCTGCGGCGTGCGGCCGGAAGCGCGCGATCGCTTCGAGCTGAAAACTCGAGAGCTCGACGACGAAGATCCGCCCGCGCGGCCCGGGGACGCGCTCGGAGAGCGCCACGCCGATGTTGCCGCAGACCTCGACCGCGAGGCCGGCCGCGGCGAGCAGGTGGCCGGTCATCGCGGTGGTGGTCGACTTGCCGTTCGAGCCGGTGATGGCGCACACCGGGCCCTCGAGCGCCGCGAAGGCGAGCTCGATCTCCCCCACTACCGGCAGGCCCTGGGCGCGGGCGGTGACCCACAGCGGGTGCCCCGCCGGCACGCCCGGCGAGACCACCATCGCATCGACGTCGCGCGGCAGGGAGACGTCGTCCGCGCCCAGCTGCCAACGGACTCCGGGGTCCGCCGCCAGCTCGCCGAGGTCGAGCGCCGCCGCCGCCCGGCGATCGACCGCCACCACCTCGACGCCGCGCGCGCGCAGCAGTCGCGCCGCGGCGGTGCCCGAGCGCCCCATGCCGAGCACCAGGGCGCGCGTCCAAAGTGCGAAGTCGAGGCGGTCGGCCTTCATCGCAGTTTCAGAGTCGAGAGCGACAACAGGGCACAGAGGATCGCCAAGATCCAGAAGCGCACGATGATCTTGGGCTCGGCCCAGCCGGCGAGCTCGAAGTGGTGGTGCAGTGGCGACATGCGGAAAACGCGCCGGCCGGTGAGCTTGAAGGAGGCCACCTGGATGATCACCGACAGCGCCTCGACCACGAAGACGCCGCCGACCAGAACGAGAACGATCTCCTGCTTGGCGAGCACCGCGACCATGCCGATAGCGCCGCCGATGGCGAGCGAGCCGACGTCGCCCATGAAGACCTCGGCCGGGTGGGCGTTGAACCACAGGAAGCCGAGCGAGGCGCCGACCAGCGCGCCGCAGAAGACCGCGACCTCGCCGGCCTCGGGCACGAACGGCACCTGCAGGTACTGGGCGACCACCCGGTTGCCGGCGACGTAGGCGAAGACGGCGTAGGTCGCCGCGGCGATCAGCGTCGCGCCGATCGCCAGGCCGTCGAGCCCGTCGGTGAGATTGACCGCGTTCGAGGCGCCCACCAGCAC
Organism: Thermoanaerobaculia bacterium; assembly: GCA_046331385.1. Taxonomy (GTDB): domain Bacteria; phylum Acidobacteriota; class Thermoanaerobaculia; order Multivoradales; family JAGPDF01; genus JAXLQW01. The sequence goes on along the minus strand of JAXLQW010000001.1, from coordinate 3,187,765 downwards.
GACGACCACGAACGGCACATAGAGCACGCCGAGGTCGACGATCGCCTCCTTGAAGAACGGGAAGACCAGGGTCGGCTTGAAGCCCGAGGGCAGCAGGAAGAGCGCCAGGCCCGCGCCGAGCGCGACGACGATCTGCGCCAGCAGCTTGCCGCGCGCGGTCAGGCCGAGGTTGCGCCGCCGGCGCACCTTGAGGAAGTCGTCGGCGAAGCCGATGGCGCCGAAAGCGAACGTCACGCCGATCGCCAGCCAGACCAGGCGGTTGGTCAGGTTGGCCCAGAGCAACGTCGGCAAGAGCACCGCGAACAGGATCAGCAGGCCGCCCATCGTCGGCGTGCCCGCCTTGACCTGGTGGCTCTGCGGTCCGACGTCGCGGATATTCTGCCCGACCGACAGCCGGCGCAGCGTGGCGATGAAACGCGGCCCGAAGACCAGCGACAGCACGAGCGCGGTCGCCACCGCCATGGCGGCGCGGAAGGTGATGTAGCGGAAGACGTTCAACGCCGAGAACTCGTCGCGCAGCGGAAGGAGCAGGTGATAGAGCACGTCCTCAGCCCCTCACCGCGACGCCGTAGCGCTCGCCGAGCGCCCGCTCGAGCTCCTCGCGATCCGAGAACGGCAGGCGCTGGTTGCCGATGATCTGCTCGCGCTCGTGGCCCTTGCCGGCCACCAGCACCGTCCAACCGCCCTGCGCCGCCACGGCGACCGCGCGCCGGATCGCCTCGCGACGATCGGGGACGACGCGGTAGGCGGCATTGCCCGAGGCCTTCAGGCCCTCCTCGATCGCCGCGATGATGGTGATCGGGTCCTCGCTGCGCGGATTGTCGGAGGTGACGATCGGCAGATCGGCGAGCTGGCCGGCGATCTTGCCCATCAGCGGCCGCTTGCCCGGGTCGCGATCGCCGCCGCAGCCGAAGACGCAGACGATGCGCCGGCCGGCGAATTCGCGCACCGCGCGCAGCGCCGCCTCGAGCGCCGCGTCGGTGTGGGCGTAGTCGACCAGCACCGGGAAGGGCTGGCCGCAGTCGATCGGCTCGAGCCGGCCGGGGAGCGGGCGAGTGGCCGCCATGCCGCGCGCGACGCTCGCGTGCGGCAGCGCCAGCGCTTCGCCGATCGCCGCGGCGGCGAGCAGGTTGTCGAGGTTGTAGCGGCCGAGCAGCGGAGTCGAGAACTCGAACCGGCCGCGCGGCGTGTCGATCGCGCCGCGGATGCCGGCCGTGCCGAGCTCGACGCCCGCCGGGCGCACCGCGCCCTCGGCGCCGAAGGAGATCGCCGCCGGCAGCCGCGCGAGCAGCTTCTGGCCCCACGGATCGCCGGCGCTGACCACCGCCCGGCCCGCGACCTTCAGCTGCTCGAAAAGGCGGCTCTTGGCGGCGAAGTAGTCCTCGAAGTCGGCGTGGAAGTCGAAATGATCGCGGGTCAGGTTGAGGAAGACTCCAACGTCGAAGGCCGCGCCGCGCACCCGCCCCTGCACGAGGGCGTGCGAGGAAACCTCCATCGCCACCGCGCGCGCGCCGCGCTCCTTCATCTCGGAGAAGATGCGAAACAGATCGGAGGCCTCGGGGGTGGTGCGCTCCGAGCCCCAGTCGGCGCCGCGGAAGCGCGCCCCGAGCGTGCCGATCCGCCCGGCCGGCAGCTCGGCCGCGTCGAGCATCGCCGCCGCGAGCTCGGTGACCGTCGACTTGCCGTTGGTGCCGGTGACGCCGACCACCACCAGGTCACGATCCGGGTGGCCGTAGAGCGGCGCGGCGAGATCGCCGAGCAGCCCGCGCGGGTCGCGCGCCAGGAGCCACACGGCCTCGGGCGCGAGATCGTCCGGCCGCGGGCGATCGGCGACCACCGCCACCGCGCCGCGCTCGAAGGCCTGGCGGGCGAAGAGCCGCCCCTCGTGGCGGGCGCCGCTCCAGGTGACGAACAAGTCACCCGGCTCCACTCGCCGCGAGTCGTGCTGAACGCCGGAGACCTCGGGATCGCGCCCGAGGTCTCCTTCCACCGCCAGGGACCCGACGAGAGCCGACAGCCTCATCCGTCGGCTCCCGGCGCCCCGAGCCAGAGCTCGACGACGCCGCCCGGCGGCACCGCGGTGCCGGGCGCCGGCGCCTGGCGCGCGACCGTTCCCTGACCGTTCAACACCGGGCGCAGGCGCAGGTCGGCGGCGGTGGCGAGCGCCGCGCGCGCCGTGAGACCGGCGAAGTCGGGCAGGGTCCCCGGCGCCGGCGAGACCCTGGGCGCTGGCGGCGCGACCGGCGCCGCCGCCTCGACCGTCGGCGGCTCGCCGCTCGCCTCGCCCGGCCAGCGCTCGGGCCGCTCGCGCTCCGGCGCGACGTCGAGGTAGAGCAGGGCCTTGTCGGCGATCGCGCCGAAGACCGGCGCCGCCGCCTCGCCGCCGTGGTAGGTGCCGCGCGGATCGTCGAGCACCACCAGACCGACCAGCGCCGGGTGCGCGATAGGGGCGAAGCCGACGAAGCTGGCGACGAATTCGTTCGCCAAGTAGCCGCGGCCGGGCACCGCCTTCTGCGCCGTGCCGGTCTTGCCGGCGACCGGATAGCCGGCGACCGCGGCCGCCGTCCCGGTGCCGCCTCCGGCCGTCACGCCGGCGAGCAGCTCGGTCAGCGTCGCCACGGTGCGCGCGCTGACCGGCCGACCGCGCTCGACCGGCGTCGGGTGCAGGCGCTCGATCCGCTCGCCGCTGCCGCGGCCGGCGACGACGTAGGGCTCGAGCAGGCGCCCGCCGTTGGCCACGGTGGCGAAGGCGAGCGCCAGCTGCAACGGCGTGACGCTCAGGCCCTGGCCGAAGGAGATGTAGGCCTTGGCGAGCGCCGGCCAGCGCTCGACCGGCATCAGCAGGCCGGGGCTCTCGCCCGGCAGGTCGACGCCGGTCGTGCGGCCGAAGCCGAAGCCGCGGATGGTGTCGTAGAAATCCCGGTTCGCCAGGCGCAGCGAGGTCTTGATCGCGCCGACGTTCGAGGACTTGGCGATCACGTCGCGGAAGGTCAGCCGTCCGAAGGCCTTGTGATCCGCGATCCGCACCCCGGCGAGGGTGATGCCGCCCATTTCGCAGTCGAAGAGCTCGTCGGGGTCGACCAGCCCCTGCTCGAGCGCCGCCGCCGCGGTCACCATCTTGAACGTCGAGCCGGGCTCGTAGGCGTCGGAGACGGCGCGCAATCGCCAGGCGTCTTCGTCGGCGTCGCGGAAGCGGTTGGGGTCGAACGTCGGCCAGGAGGCGATCGCCAGGATCGCGCCGCTCGCCGGATCGAGCAGCACGACGCTGCCGCTCTTGGCGCCGAGAGTGGTCGCCGCGCGCGCCAGCTCCTCCTCGGCGATCTGCTGCAGCGTCGCGTCGAGCGTCAGGTGGAGATCGTCGCCGGGCTCGGCGGCCGAGAACGCCAGGTCGGGCGCCACCGCCATGCCCTGGCGCGCGTCGCGCAGCACGGTGCGCCGCCCGGGCTTGCCGGCCACCACCTTGTCGTACATCGCCTCGAGACCGGCGAGGCCCTGGTTGTCGGTGCCGACGTAGCCCACGACCTGCGCGCCGACTTGGCGCAGTGGGTAGTAGCGCTTGCTCTCGTCGAGGAAGTAGATGCCGTCGAGGTCGAGCGTCCGGACCGCGGCGGCGAGCGGCGGGTCGAGCTTGCGCGCCAGCCAGACGAACTCGCGGTCGCTCACCAGCTTCTTGCCGAGCTCGGCCGCCGGGACGCCGAGCGCGCGCCCGAGCGCCGCCGCCGCGCGCCGCGCGTCCTTCACCTCGCGCGGCACCGCGAACACCGACTCGACCTCGATCGACACCGCGAGCTCGCGGCCGCGCACGTCGTAGATCGTGCCGCGCGGCGGGTCGAGCTCGATCACCCGCTGCTGCTGGCGCTCGGCGCGATGCACGAACTCGTCGTGGCGCACCACCTGCAGGTCGTACAGGCGCCCGGCGATGGCGGCGATCCACAGACAGGCGAGACCCGCCACGACCGCGAGGCGCGCCTTCACTCGAGCTCCCGCGAGAACAGGACCTGGTCGACCGACGGCCAGGCGAGATCGAGCTCGCGCTGCGCGCGCTCGGAGATGCGCGCCGGATTGGCGAGGTAGGCCGCCTCGAGGCGCAGCTGGCGCTCGGTCTGCGCCAGCTGGTGCGCCCGGCGCTCGAGCTGCTCGATGTGGTAGCCGGTGCGCAGCACCTCGAGCTGCAGCCAGGTGTAGGCGAGGAGCCCGACGCCGAGCGGCACGATCGACATCACCACCCAGGCCAGCTCGCGCACGCGGCGGCGGTCGCGCTGGCGCACGAGGTAGGCGTTGACGACCGGCCGCCGGACGGCGTAGGTGCTCCTCACCCGACTACAACCTCCGGGCGGCGCGCAGCCGGGCCGAGCGAGCGCGCGGATTGGCCACGATCTCCTCCGGCTGGGGGCGGACCGGCTTCTTGGTCAGCACCTCGAGCACGCGCGACTCCGACCGGGTGCGGCCGGTCGCCAGGTCGACCTCGCCGCGCGCCAGGTCGCGAATCTTGTTCTTGACGATCCGGTCCTCGCCGCTGTGGTAGCTGATGACCACCAGACGACCGTCGCGCTCGAGCAGGTCGACCGCCTGCTCGATCAGCTCGACCAGCCCCTCGAGCTCCTGGTTGACCTCGATGCGCAGCGCCTGGAAGACGCGGGTCGCGGGATCGATCTTCATGTCGCGCTCGTGCCCGCGCGTCTTGGCGTCGCGCACCGCGCGCGCCAGCTCGCCGGTGGTGCGGAACGGCAGGAGCTTGCGCGCGTCGACGATTCCCCGCGCCACGCGTCGCGCCTGCGGTTCGTCGCCGTACTCCCTGAGAATGGTCGTCAAGTCGGCCTCCGAGTAGGTGTTGACCACGTCCGCCGCCGTCGGGCCGTCGCCGCCCATGCGCATGTCGAGCGGCCCGTCGAGCCGAAAGGAGAATCCGCGTTGCGCCGTGTCGAGTTGCAGCGAGGAGACGCCGAGATCCGCGAGCACGCCGGAGAGCGGCGCGATCCCGCTCGCCTGCTCGCGAAGGCGGCGGAACTCGCTGCGCACCAGGCGCACCCGGTCGCCGAACGGCGCCAGGCGCGCCGCCGCGAACGCCAGGGCCTGCGGGTCGCGGTCGACGCCGAGGACACGCACGCCGGGGGCGCGCTCGAGCAGCGCCGCGGCGTGACCGCCGAGGCCGACCGTGGCGTCGACAAACCAGCCGCCGCGCTCGGGCGCGAGGAAGGCGAGCGTCTCCTCGAGCAGGGCCGGAACATGGCGCGCTTCCAATCGCGCTCGGCTCTCCCCACCGCCTCAGATTCCCCGCTCGGCCAGAGCGCGGAAATCGTCCTCGGTGAAGGGCTGTTCCGCCAAGCGGCGCTCGAAGCGCTCGCGATTCCAAATTTCCAGGTGATCGATCTGCGCCGAGACCACGACTTCGCCGGCGATCGCGGCGCGCTCGCGCAGGACGTTGGGGACCAGCAGCCGGCCCTGGGTGTCGAGCCGCGCCTGCTGGCCGAAGTAGCTCACCCGTTCGAGGTACCGCTGCTTGATCGGATCGGTCGCCGGCAGCGCGCCGAGCTTGGCTTCGATCTCCTCCCAGACCGGGAGCGGGTAGACGAGCGCTTTATCGCCGAGGACCGAGGTGAGGAAGAACTCGGGGCCGAAACGCTCCTCGAGCACCCGGCGGAAATCCGTCGGGACCTTGAGGCGCCCTTTGTCGTCGATCGTGGCAACCGTGCTGCCGCGGAACATTTCCCCGCACGCTCCGTTCCGGCGAAGTTTCAGCGGAGGTTAGCAAGGATTTTCCACTTTTGTCCATTTATTTCCACCACTTTCGACAGATTCTCGCAGCGCAAACGCGGCGGAAAAATTCTCCGTCGCGAGCGCGTGCGAGCTCTTCGTCAAGCGCCCGGGGTCGGGGGCGGTGAGGGCGGTGGAGGCGCGGCGGCGGGCGGGGTCGCCGGTGCGGCGGGAGGCTGGTCGTGCGGCTTGGCCGGCGCGCCCGGTCCGTCGAGCAGCGCCTTCAGCGGATCGTTCTCGGGGGTCGCGATCTCGCGATAGCCCACCGCCTCGGCCGGCAGGGTCTCGACGATGAAGGCGTGCTTCTCGAGGTCGCTCATGTACTTGCGCATCGTGTCCTCGAAGCGCTTGCCGCGCTCGGAGGACTCGATGGCGCTCTTGACTTCGTCGTAGGGCCGCAGCGACGGCGGCTGGATCTCGAGCACCTGGACGACGTGCGCGCCGCCCTTGCCGTCGACCGGATCGCCGATGCCGCCGGCGGCGAGCTTCCAGGCGGCCTCCTCGATCGGCCGGTCGAGCGTGCCGCGCTCGATCCAGTCGTGGTCGATCAGGCTCGCCGCCGACTGCTCGGCGCCGAGCTTGGCGATCGCCGCCGCGAGGTCCCCGCCGGCGCGCGCCGCGGCGACCAACGCCGTCGCGAGCTCGGTCGCCCGGGCCGGCGAGCCGGCGGCGTCGCTGCGCAGCACGACCTCGCGCACCTTGCGCCGCTCGCCGATGCGGAACTCCTCGGGGTGATCGCGGTAGTAGCGCTGCACCTCTTCGGGTTCGATTTTCACCTTGTTCTGCACCTCGCGTTGCACGACCTCCTGCACGGCGAGGTTCCTCGCCGTGCGGGCGCGGAATTCGGCGATCGTCAGGTTGGCCTGCGCCAGAGCGCTCTCGAAATCGGCCTCGGTCTCGAGGCCGAAGCGCTGGCGCTGGGTGTCGATCGCCTCGTCGATCTCGGAGGCGGAGGGATTGACCTTCAGCTGGTCGGCGCGCGACATCATCAGGAGCTCGTCGAGCATCTCGCGCAACGTCGCCTTGCCGGCGTCGGCGGCGAGCTTGCGCCGTTCGTCGGTGGTCAGGTCCTGCGCCTGGGCGATGGCGTCGATGCGCGCCGCCTTGCGCTCCTGGTAGTCCTGCAGGGTGGCGATCTGGTCGTTGACCCGCAGGATGATGCGGTTGACGTCCTCCATCGCCGGCGCCGGCATGGCGGCGGTCGCCGCCATCGCGAGCGCGAGGAGAGCGGCAAGGGCCGCCCCCGCCAGCCGTTCAGTGCTTCTCATAGGGCCTCGAGATCTCGTAGCCGCCGCGGTAGGCGAACGGCAGGCTGCGATCATAGACCGAGACCGGAAAGCGCTCGCGCGCCGCGGCGAGCAGCCGGGCGAGCGCCGCGTCGGCGGCCTGCTCGGAGATCCGCCGCCGGATCTCGTCCCCGGCTTCGGCGAGCGACACGGTCGCGGCGGGGACGTGGCGCACGACCTGGAAGAGGTGGAAGCCGTAGTCGGCCGGCACCACCGCGCTGACCTCGCCGTCGGCGAGCGCGAAGATCACGTCGGCGAACGCCGGCGGCAACTCCTCGCGCGCCAGCTCCCCCTGGTCGCCGCCGCGCGCCGCGGCGGGGTCGATCGACACCCGGCGCGCCACGGCGGCGAAATCGGCGCCGGCGGCGATCTCGCGCCGGGCGCGCTCGGCCGTGGCTCGGTCCTCCACCAGGATCTGGCGCAGCCGCACCCGCTCGGGACGGACGAACTCCTCCGGGTGCTCGCGGTAGTAGCCGGCGATCGAGGCGTCGTCGGTCGCCGCACCCGCCTCCTTCGCCAGCAGCGCCTCGGCCGCGGCCCGCCCGTCGCTGGCGGCGGGAACCAGGCCGCGCTCGACCGCCAGCCGCGTCAGCAGTTGTTCGTCGACGAACTGATCGAAGAGGCGCGACAGGACGTCGCTCGCCAGAGCGCCGCCGGGCTCGCCCAGGGTGCGCTCGAGGTAGCTCTCGAACTCCGCGTAGCGCAGCTCGCCGTCGCCGATCTGCGCCACCACGTCGGGTCCGGGCAGCGGCGCCTGCGGACGGCAGCCGAGGGTGCCGGCGGCGCCACCGAGCAGGGCGAGCGCGAGCGCCGCGGCGCGCGCCCGCACGCTCCCCGTCCCGCTCACGCCGCGAGCTCCCGCAGCACCGCGCGCGCCGTGGCGACCAGCGGGCTGCCCGAGACCAGCTCGAGGGTCAGCACGCCGCTCGGGCTGAAGGTCGACCCCGGGCGCTCGGCGACGAAACGGATCAGGCGGTCGACATCGATGCGCGCGTCGCGCCGCAGACGGAACGTCAGCCGGCCCGCGCCGGCGGCGATCGCCTGCACGCGCAGCCGCTCGGCTTCGTACTTGAGCGCCGCGACCTCGAGCAGCGAGCGCACCGAAGAGGGCGGCGGGCCGAAGCGGTCGGCGAGCTCGGCCGCCATTTCCTCCGGCGTCTGCTCGGCGGTCGCCAGCTTGCGGTAGATCTCCATGCGCAGGTTCGCGTCGGCGATGTAGCTCTTGGGGATCGCCATCGCCACCGGCAGGTCGAGCGCCACCGAGGCCGCTTCCTCCACCGTCTCGCCCTTCATCTCGCGCACCGTTTCCTCGAGCATTTTCAGATAGGTCTCGATGCCGAGCGCCGCGATGTGGCCGCTCTGCTCGGCGCCGAGCAGGTTGCCCGCGCCGCGGATCTCGAGATCGCGGCCGGCGATGCGGAACCCGGCGCCCAACTCGGTGAACTCTTGCAGCGCCTCGAGCCGAGCGCGCGAATCGGGGGTGAGGGCGCGATCGGCCGGCACCAGCAGGTAGCAATAGCCGAGCTCGCGGCTGCGGCCGACGCGGCCGCGCAGTTGGTAGAGCTGCGCCAGGCCGAAGCGATCGGCGCGCTCGACGATCATGGTGTTGACGCTCGGGATGTCGATGCCGTTCTCGATGATCGTCGTGGCGAGCAGTAGGTCGTGCTCGCCGGCGGTGAAGGCGTGCATGCGGCGGGCGAGCTCGCGTTCCTCGAGCTGGCCGTGGCCGATGGTGATGCGCAGGTCGGGCAGCAGCTCGCGCAAGAACTCGGCGCGCTTCTCGATCGACTCGACGCGGTTGTAGACGTAGAAGACCTGCCCGCCGCGCTCCTTCTCGAACTCGATCGCCTCGCGGACCACCTCGGAGGTGAAGGGCAGCACCGCGGTCTCGACCGCCATGCGGTCCTTGGGCGGGGTCTCGATCACCGTCAAGTCGCGCACTCCGGCGAGCGAGAGCTGGAGGGTGCGCGGCAGCGGGGTCGCGGTCATGGCGAGCACGTGCACGTTCTTCTTCAGCTGCTTCAGGCGCTCCTTCTGCGCCACGCCGAAGCGCTGCTCCTCGTCGACGATCACCAGGCCGAGGCGGGCGAACTCGAGGTCTTTCGACAGCACCCGATGGGTGCCGACCAGGATGTCGACTTCGCCGGCGCGCACCTTGCCGAGCAGCTCCTTCAGGTCCTTGCCGACCCGCGAGCGCGACAGGCGTTCGATCGACACCGCGAAGCCTTCGAAGCGCTTCTGGAAGACCTCGAGATGCTGGTCGGCGAGGATGGTGGTCGGCGCGAGCACCACCACTTGGAATCCGCTGTCGACGGCGCGGAAGGCGGCGCGCATCGCCACCTCGGTCTTGCCGAAGCCGACGTCGCCGACCAGCAAGCGGTCCATCGGCCGGCTCTTGGCGAGGTCGTCGTAGACGGCATGGATCGCCTCGGACTGGTCCGGAGTCTCCTCGTAGGGGAACGACGCCTCGAACTGACGCTCGAGGTCGGTGTCGCCGGCGAGCGCCGGCGCCGCGGCGAGCTCGCGCTCGGCGTAGAGCCTCAGCAGCTCCGAGGCCATGTCGCGCAGGCCTTTCTTGACCCGCGTCTTGGTGCGGTTCCACGAGGTGCCGCCGAGCTGGTCGAGGCGCGGCGCCACGCCCTCGATGCCGCTGTACTTCTGGATCAGGTCGAGGCGCGCGAGCGGCACGAGCAGCGTCTTGCCGCTCGAATAGGCGAGCTCCATCACCTCGCTCTCGACCGCCGCCGCGGCGCTCGCCAGGGCGCGTAGCGGCGCCGGCACCGCCTCGTCGACGTGCGCGCCGCCGGCCACCGTGCGCAGGCCGACGAACTGGCCGATGCCGTGGTCGACGTGGACGACGAAGTCGCCCACCTTGAGGTCGCGCAGGCTGGCGAGGAACGGCCCGTAGCGCGGCTTGCGCGCCCGACGGGCGAGCGGCTCCGGACCGCGGGCCACGAGCTGCGTCTCGCCGTAGACCGCGACCCCGGCGGCGGGCAGGCGGAAGCCGCGTTCGAGCTCGCCCGCCACCAGCTCGATCGCTCCCTCCGGGATCTCGCGCGCGGCGAACAAGTCGACGAGCCGTGGGTGGTTCTCGCGCGGCGCCACCACCAGGCAGCGCTCGCCGCGCGCTCGCGCGGTCTCGATCTCGCGCGGCAAACGCGGCAGCTGGCCGTGGAAGCGATCGGTCGCGCCGCCGGCGAAATCGACCGCCCCCGGCGCCGCGCCGAGCAGCGGTCCGACCCGGTACCTCGCGCTCTCGATCAGCGCCGCGATCGCCGCCGGCGGATGCTCGAGCGCCTCGGGCGCGATCGCCAGGCGCTCCTCGGCACGCCGGGTCTCGAACTCCTGCCGCAAGCGCAGCGCGTGGTGCTCGACCTCGGCGGCGAGCGTGCGTCGGTCGACCGCCACCACGTCGGGGAGGTCGCCACCGCGCGCCGCGAGCCAGTCGGCGAGGGTCGCGGTCTCGTCGGCGACCAGCGGCAAGAAGTTCTCCCAGCCCGGAAACCCGACGCCGCCCGCGAGTTGCGCCGCGAGCGCGGCGGTCTCGCGCTCGGCCTCCTCGCCGGCGAGCTCGCGCAACCGCGCCGCGAGCGCCGCGCGCGCCGCGCGCCCGGCCGGGAAGAGCGCCAACGGCAGGAGCGTGGCGTGGGACAGCTCCTCGTCGGAGCGCTGGCTCTCGACCTCGAAGCGGCGCAGGCTCTCGACCTCGTCGCCGGCGAAATCGACGCGCAGCGGCTCGTCGAAGCCGGGTGGGAAGACGTCGAGCAGGCCGCCGCGCACCGCGAACTCGCCGAGCCCGGAGACCAGGTCGCTGCGCCGGTAGCCCCAAGCGGCCAGGCGCTCGACGAGCTGCTCGAGCTCGGCGCGCTCGCCGCGCGCCAGCGTCAGCCGGGCGACCCCTTCGCGCGGCGTCGCCAGCCGGCGGAACAGGGCGCGCGGCGTGGTGACCACGACCCGCGCCGCGCCGTCGAGCACTCGCGCCAGGGCGAGGACCTCGTCGGCGCGCACCTTGAGCGAGACCTCGCTCTCCTGGTAGGGCGAGAGCGCCGGCGCCGGGAAGTAGGTCGTCCTGCCGTCGCCGTCGAAGAGCTCCGCCGCCTCGAGCCAGGCGTGCGCGTCGGCCTCGTGCGACACGACCACCAGCAGCGGCCGGGCGCGGCGCTCGGCCACCAGCGAGAAGACCCAGGCCGCGGCGGCGAGCGGCAGGCGCGCTGCCTCGCCTCCGGCGTCGGCGAGCGCGCCGAGCTCCCGGCTCGCGGCCAAGCGGGACGATAGTTCCTGCCAGGGAGAAGGACGGGGCATGCGACGACCGGGGAAGCATTATAGAGACCCGATCGCCGCGAGCTAAGCTCGCCGCGAATGATCGAGCTGCCCGCCTCACCCACGTCGCGCGATCCGGAGACCGATCTGCTGCTGGCGCTCGCGCGGGCGCTGCACCGCGCCGGCTTCCCCGCCCCGCGGCTCGAGGCGGCGCTCGCCGCCGTGGCGCGCCACCTGGGGCTCGAGGGCGAGTTCTTCTCCACCCCCACCTCGCTCTTCGCCGCCCTCGGCCGCGGCGGCGATCGGCGCACCTTCCTGCTCCGAGTGGAGCCGGCGGCGGTCGACCTCGGCAGGCTCGCGGCGCTCGACGGCCTGATCGGCGACCTGATGCAGGGGCGGGTGCCGCCCGCGGACGGCGCCCGCCGGGTGCGCGACATCTCCGAGGCGAAGCCGCCGCACCGCCCGGCGCTCGCGGTGCTCTGCTATTGCCTGGCGTCGAGCACTTCGGCGGTCTTCCTCGGCGGCGGCCGACACGAAGTCGAAGCGGCGGCGGGGATCGGCCTCGTCACCGGCGCTCTGGCGCTCGCCGCCGACCGCTGGCGGACGGCGCAGCGGGTCTTCGAGCCGCTGGCGGCGATGCTCGCCGCCTTCCTCGCCACCGCCGCGGCGCACTGGATGCCGCCGCTCTCGATCTACATCGCCACCGTCGCCGGGCTGATCGTGCTGCTGCCCGGCTTCACCCTGACCACCGCGCTCTCCGAGCTCGCGCAGCGCCATCTCTCCTCGGGGACGTCGCGTTTCGCCGGCGCCGTGACCGCCTTCCTGATGATCGGCTTCGGGGTCGCGGCCGGGAGCCGGCTCGCCGAGGGCCTGCTCGGCGCGCCGGCGATCGACCTGCCGAGCGCCGGCGCCGCGTGGGGCGAGGCGGTGGCGCTGCTGGTGGCGCCGCTGGCGCTCGTCGTGCTGACGCGCGCGCCGTTCTCCGAAGCGCCGTGGGTCGTGGTGGCGGGGGCGATCGGATTCTTCGGCGGGCGGTTCGGCACCGAGGTGATCTCGCCCGAGCTCGGCATGTTCGTGGGCGCGCTCGGCGTGGGGCTCGCGAGCGCGCTCTACGCCCGCTTGCGGCACCAGCCGCCGGAGATCGTGCAGGTGCCGGGCATCCTGATGCTGGTGCCCGGCAGCATCGGCTACCGCAGCCTCTCCTCGCTGCTCGAGCGCAACGTCGTGCTCGGGGTCGAGACCGCCTTCAAGATGATCCTGGTCGCCACCTCGCTCGTCGCCGGGCTGGTGGCGGCCAACATCCTGGTGCCCGCCCGCCGGCGCTGGAGCGAGTGAGCGGCGCTCTACTCGAGATCGATCAGCGGATCGCCGCCCTCGACCGCTTCGCCGACCGCGACGTGCACCTTGCGCACCACCGCGTCGCGCTCGGCCTGCAGCTCGTTTTGCATCTTCATCGCCTCGAGCACCACCAGCGGCTGGCCGGCGACGACCGCGTCGCCCTCGCGCACCGCCACGCCCACCACCCGCCCGGGCATGTAGGCGATGACCGTCAGCTTGCCGCGGCCCGCCCCCGGACCTTTCGCCTCCTCGGCGAGGTGGGTCAACGGATCGACGACATCGAGGCGGGCGTTCTGCCCCGCCCAGCCGACCAGGTACTTGCCCTCGCCGAGGCGGAAGACGGCGGTCTCGAACTGCGCGCCGTCGATCACCAGGCTGCGCACGAAGGGTCCGAGCGCCCGGCTGTCGACCGCGAAGGCGCGCTCGCCGATCGTCACCTGGTAGCGCTCGCCCTGGCGCTCGACGCGCACCCGCTCGGTGCGCTCGCCGGAACGGACGATCAGCTCCACGCCTAGCGCCCGCCCGTGCCGCGCAGGGCGCCGCGCCGCGAGGCCTGGCGCCAGGCCGAGCGGTAGGCGCTCGGCGTCTGGCCCTTGGGTGACGCCGCGAGCCGCTGGCTGCGGTCGTAGTGGGTCAGCGCCGCCGCGACGATCGCCGCGTCGGTCGATCCGCCGCGGCGCGGGGGCTGGAGCTCGCCGGCGGCGAGCTTGCGGTCGAGCCAGTGGATGTCGAAACGCGCGGCGCGGAAGTCGTCGTCGGCGAGCAACGCCTCGAACAGCGGCGTGTTGGTCTGGATCCCCTCGACCCGGAGCTCCGAGAGCGCCCGCTTCAGGCGGCGCATCGCCACCTCGCGCGTCTCGCCCCAGACGATCAGCTTGGCGAGCATCGGGTCGTAGTGGATGGTCACCTCGCCGCCGCCGTAGACGCCGGCGTCGTTGCGCACCCCGGGGCCCTGCGGCAGGCGGAGCCACTGGATGCGCCCCGGCGAGGGCTGGAACTTGTTGTACGGATCCTCGGCGTAGAGCCGCACCTCGATCGCGTGGCCGCGCGGCTCGATGTCATCGAACTCGGGTCCGAGCGGCTCGCCCTGCGCGATGCGCAGCTGCGCCACCACGAGGTCGATCCCAGTCACCAACTCGGTCACCGGGTGCTCGACCTGCAGGCGGGTGTTCATCTCCAGGAAGTAGAAAGCGCCCTGCGCGTCGAACAGGAACTCGCAGGTGCCGGCGTTGGTGTAGCCGACCGCGCTCGCCGCGGCGACCGCCGCCGCGCCCATGCGCCGCCGCGTCTCGGGCGTGACCACGGTCGACGGCGCCTCCTCGACCACCTTCTGCTGCCGGCGCTGCAGCGAGCACTCGCGCTCGCCGAGCGACACCACCCGGCCGTGCTGGTCGCCGAGCACCTGGATCTCGACGTGCCGCGGGCGCTCGATGAACTTCTCGAGGTAGACCGAGTCGTCGCCGAACGAGGCGCCGGCCTCGGCGCGCGCCAGGCGGTAGGCCTCGGCGAGATCTCCCGCGGCGCGCACCACGCGCATCCCCTTGCCGCCGCCGCCCGCGGTCGCCTTGATCATCACCGGGAAGCCGATCTCGGCGGCGAAGTCGCGCGCCGCCTCGACGGTCGCGAGCGCCGCCTCGCCCCCCGGCACGATCGGCACGCCCGCGGCCCGCATCCGCCGCCGGCTCTCGGTCTTCGAGCCCATGGCGGCGATCGCCTCCGGCGGCGGCCCGATGAAGGCGACGCCGCCGTCACGGCACTGGCGCGCGAACTCGGCGTTCTCCGACAGGAAGCCGTAGCCGGGATGGATGGCGTCGGCGCCGATCCGGCGCGCCAGCTCGACGATCTCGCGGCCTTTCAGGTAGCTCTCGCGCGACGGCGCCGGACCGATGCGGTAGGCCTCGTCGGCCAAGAGCACCGGCAGCGCCTCGCGGTCGGCGTCGGAGTAGACGACGGCGCCGGTGATGTCGAGCTCGCGTAGCGCCCGCAGCACCCGCACCGCGATCTCGCCGCGATTGGCGACCAGGACCTTGCGGAACGTGCGGCGCTCGACCGGCATGAGGGATCTCGATCCTACTATCCTTGGCGCGATGCCGCGCCTCGCCGACTCGCTCCGCCGCGCGCTCGCGGTGCAGAGCCGCCAGCTGCCGGCCTTCGCGCTCGCCGCGGCGCTCTACGCGCTAGCCGAGCTCGGCGTCGGCCTGGTCGCGGTCTCGCCCGCGGTCGGCGGCGCAGCGGCGCTGCTGCTCGCCGCGGCGACGGTGGCGCTGCACGCCCTCGGCATGGCGCTCGCGACCCTGCCGCTCGAGGCGATCGGCGGAGGCTGGGCGCGCGGCCGCTTCGCCGACGGCGCGAAGACGGCGCTCGTCGCGCTCGCCTACCTGCTCGTCGGCGCCTCGCTGTTCAAAGTCGCGGCGACCGGCGTCCACCTCGGCGCCGCCGATCTGTGGTTCCTCGCCGCCAACGCGCCGCAGCTGCTCGCCGAAGAGAGCCCGCTCGAGCGCGCGGCGGCGCTCTTCGCGCTGGCGCTCGGGCTGGCGCTCGCCGCCGGCCTCTTCGCCCTGCTGCGCCGGGCGCGCGCCGCGACCGGGGCGGGAGCGCCGGGGCGGGCCGGGTGGGGGCTCGCGGCGGCGGCGGCGCTCGCCGGCGCGGGGCTGGCGACGATCGGTCGCGACGCGCTGCGCCTCGCGCCGGAGGTGGCTCTCGCGCGCCGCGCGCTCGAGGCCACGCCGCCGCCGGTCGCCGCGCGCGCCGCGAACCTGCCGTTGCCCGCCTGGGCGCCGCCCGCCGACCTCGTACGCCGCAATGTCGTCGTGGTCCTCCTCGAGTCGATCCCCTGGCGGCGTCTCGAGGGCCCGGACGCGCGGCCGGGGACGACGCCGAATCTCGACCGCCTGTCGCGCGAGGCGATCGTCTTCCGGCGCTCTTACGCCGCGTCGACCCACTCCGACTACGCCCAGGCGGCGGTGCTCTCCTCGCTCTACCCATGCAAGACGCCGGCGCACGACGCCTACGACCCGATCGCCTATCCGCGCGTCTTGCCCTGGGACCTGCTGCGCTCGGCGGGCTACCGCTCGGCGATCTTCTCCACCCAGAACGAGCGCTGGGGGAACCTGAAGAAATTCCTCTCGACCGCCGGCCTCGAGCTGCTGCGCGATTCGACCGCTTGGCCCGACGCGCCGCACCGAGGCATCGGCGCCGACTCCAAGGTGTTCGAGGACACCGCCCTCGCCGCGTTCCTGCACTGGCTCGACGCCGCGCCGGGGCGACCGTTCGTCGCCTACTTGAACTTTCAAGCGACCCATTTCCCTTACGTCACGCCGTCCGACTTCCCGGCGCCTTTTCCTCGCCCGGCGCCCGTGTTGACCGGCACCTCTTTCCTGCGCTATCCGACGGCGCAGGCGCCCGCCTGGGAAGACCGGTTTCACTCGGCGCTCGCCTACGTCGATCGCGAGGTCGGACGCCTGCGTGCCGCGCTCGCTACCCGCGGTCTCGCGCCGACGACCGCACTGCTGGTGACGCCGGATCACGGCGAAGCGTTCTACGAGCACGAGAACCCGACCCATGGCGGCGCGCTCTACGAGGAGCAGGTGCGCACCCTGACCTGGCTCGTGCTGCCGGGCGAGCCGGCGCGCGCCATCGACGCGCCGGTCTCGACCCTCGATTTCTTGCCGGCGCTCGCGCGCTGGCTCGGGCTGCCGCGCCACCCGGCCTTCCAGGGCGACGACCGGGTGCTCGCGCCGGACTACGATGGTCGCGGGCGCGCGATCCCGTTCTGCATCCAGGGGATCACCCGCGCCGACGGGCTGGTGCTGGACGGCTGGAAGTACTTCGTCGACCGGGAGCGCGGCTTCGAGCGCCTCTACGACTTGACCCGCGATCCCGACGAGACGCGCGACCTCGCGGCGACCGCGGTCGCGCGGCGCGACGCCCTCGCCGCGGCGCTCGACGACTGGATCGCCCGCGAGCGCGCCTACTACCGCGAGCGCCGCTGGGAGCTCGGCGAGGGCCCTCCGCCCCTGCCCGCGGCGAGCGCGCCCGCGGCGAGCAGAGACAAGAGCGAGACGCCCGCCGCGCCGCGCCGCAGCGGGGTCGAGCCGAAGCGCGCCACGACTTCGCGCTCGCCCGGCGCGAGCTCGACGAGCAGCCGGCCGCTGCCGGGCTCCGGGCGCGCCGCGCGCTCGCGGCCGTCGACCTCGACCCGCCACCCGGCGTAGGCGAACTGGTGCAGCGCGAGCGCGCCGGCGCTCGTCACGTCGACCGCCGCGCGCAGCGTCCGGCCGCGGCGCGCGCTCGATCGCACCTCGACCCCCGCGGCGCGCGACTCGGCCGCCGGCAGCGCCGGATCGGGGAGGCGCTCGACAACGCGCGGCAGGTAGTCGTCGGCGCTGGTGGTCGAGATCGGCCGGGCGGCGATCCAGCGCTCGTCGAGGACCGTCGCGAGCCCGGCCGACGTCGGAGCCGCCGCGCCGCCGCCGGCCGTCATCTCCCCCCGGGTTCTCGCCGCGACCTCGCCGCTCGCCGGATCGATCGCGAGGTAGCGCGCGTCGAGCAGCGGCGAAGCGAGGCCGAGCCCGAGCGCGATCGTCGCCACCGCCGCCCCGCCGCGGAAGCGCTCGCCGACGAGGTCCGCCAGTCCGCCGGCGAGCGGCGCCGCGGCGACCGTCGCCAGCAGGAAGAAGCGGAAGGGGAACTGGACATAGGCGGCGAGCGGCAAGATCCGCCAGAGCGGCGCCGAGATCGCGGTGGTCATCGCGAGCGCCACCGCCGAGACCGCCGCGAGCAGGACTCGCGCGCGACGCGCGTCGCCCTCGGCCTCGCCCGCGCCCGGCCGCTGCGCTCCCGCCGCGCGCGCCAGCCAGGGCGAGGCGAGCAGGCCAAGCAGAAAAAGCTCGCCGAAACGGAAGGGCTGCTTCTCGGTCGGCGTGCGCGAGAACGTCACCGCCGTCCGGCCGGGCAAGAGGTCGGCCGGCGAGAGGAAGTGGGTGCGGTAGTCGAATCGCCCGGTGGTCAGGCTCTGCGCCGCGTGCACCGAGCCCTTCTCGACGAGCGCCGGGATCCAGAAGCCCGCCGCGATCGCGAGCCCCAGCCCCACGCCGGCGAGCGCGGCGCGCCGGCCGGCGGCGGACCGTCCGCCCGCGAGCGCCAGCAGCAGACCGCACGGGAAGGCGACGAGCGCCGTGATGTTGTGCGCCACGACGAGCCCCGCCCAGGCGAGCGCCGAGCTCGCCGTTGCCCGCCCGCCGCCGTCGCGCGCCGCGGCGAGAGTGAGCCCGAGGGCCCAGGGCAGGAGCGCCAGACCGGCGAACTCGCCGATTCCGCCGCGCACGTAGACGTCGACGAGCAGGTACGGCGCCGTGCCGTAGAGCGCCGCGGCGACGAGCGCCGCCAGCGGCGAGACCGCCCGGCGCGCCAGGCGCCACGCCCCGGCGACGCCCACGAGCCAGAGCGCCAGCCACCCCGCCTTGGCGGCGCCGACCGCGCCCAGCCCCGCCTGGCGCGCGACTTCGACCAGCGCGTAGGGCAGCGGGGCGTAGAAAAGGAAGATCGGGCTGCCGTAGCCGCCGTAGAGCTCGGGGCTCCAGCGCGGCAACTCGCCGCGCCCGATCGCGGCGTGGAAGACCTCGGCACGCAGGAGATCCGCGAGCGCGCTCTGGCCGAAAAGCGGCCAGGGTGCCGCGAGACCGGCCATGGCGATCCCGAGCGCGACCGCCGCGGCGACCCCGACCGCCGCGAGCTCCAACCGGCCCGTCGTCCCGGGATCAGGCCGCGCCACGCCGCCGCCCCGCGAGCGCCATCGCCGCGAGCCCGAGCGCGCCGGCGAGCGCCGACCACGCCGAATAGGCGAGCGGCCGGCGGTCGATCCACACCTCGACCCGGTGCCTGCCCGGCGGCAGCTCCACCCCGAGGCGCGAGACCTGGGAGATGGCGATCGGCGCCGGCCGGCCGTCGATCGCCGCTTTCCACAGCGGCAACCAGGCGCGGCGCAGGAGGAGGACCGACCGGTCCTCGGCATCGGTCTCGACCACGAAACGCTCGGCGCTCGCGGTCGCGACGCTCACCGTGCCCGGCCGCCCGTCGACCGGCGGCGCGCTGCCCGGCAGCACCGCGCTCGTGTGCGGATCGAAGTCGCTCGCGAACAGCGCCTCGAGCCCGCCGTTCATGTGTGGCACGTAGCGAATGCGGGTCGCGAGCTCCACCTCGCGCGCTCGGTCGAGGATCTCGTAGGCGTGGATCGTCTGCCCGAAGCTCGGCAACGCGGCGATCTCGCGCACCCGGTCGAGCGCTTTGGCGTCGAGCGCCCGGTCGACCAGCAAGACGTCGACCCCGAACGCCTCGAGCACGTCGAGCCGCCGGCGATCGTCGAAGCCTTGCAGGCCGAGCGAGACCGCCTGGGTGGTGAAGTTGTCGAGCCCCTCGGGCGAGACGTCGAGCTCGTAGCGCCGGCCGAAGAGAGATCCGGCCCACGGGTAGAGCTCGCCGAAGGCGCGGCGCTCGAGCCAGAAGGTGTGCCGGGTGGGATAGATGCCCTCGTCGAGCGTCGTCGGCTTGAACAGCTCGAGGAACGCGCCGTGAGCCAGCACCGCGTCGGCCGGCAGCCGGGCCAGCAGCGGCGGCGGCTGCGCGTACGCCGCGGCGTCGTCGGTCGGAAAGGCCGGCGCGAGGAAGAACAGCTGCGCCGCGACGAAGAGCGCCAGGCCGAGCGCTGCCGCGAGCTCGGCCCGGCGCCGCGCGAGCACGCCGAAGACCGCCAGCAAAAGCAAGACGACGACGAGCGACAGCAGCGCGAGGCCCGCATCGCGCAGGCGCTCGTTCTCGACGAAGACGTCGGGGAACGTCGCCGGCACCAGGGCGCGCAGCACGCCGCGCGAGCGCTCCGGAGTCCAGGCGAGGTAGATCCAGAGCGCGGCGTAGAGCGCCCCGAGCGCCGCGAGCGCCCGGCGCAGTCGGCGGGCGCCGTCGCCCGTGCGCGCCTCCTGCCAGCCGAGCGCCACCAAGAGGCTCGCGCCGAGGGCGACCGGCAACCAGAGCTTGATCGGGTAGCGGAAGAGGCGCGCGCCGGGAAGCTGGAAGATCCAGGCGACCAGCGGATTGAAGCGCGCCAGGGCGAAGAAGAGGCCGATCCCGGTCGCGCCGGCCGCGAAGGCCGCCACCCGGCCGCGGCTGCGGATCGCCGGCACGAGCAGCGCGAGCGACAGCACGCCCGGGTAGAGGGTGAAGTAGAGCGGGATGTTGTCGTCGTAGAAGCGATTGCCCCAGATACCGCCGAAATCGGGGCGGCCGAAGAAGAACGGCAGCAGCCACTCGAAAGCGGTCGCGGGGTGGAAGCTGCCGATCACCGTGCTCTCCGGGCTGTACCCCCAGTAACCGCGGTACGACATCGGCAAGATGCGCAGGAACTCCACCAGCTGCGGCGCCGCGACGAGCGTCCCGGCGCCGAGCGCCAGCGCCGCCCGCAGCCAGGGATAGGAGCGCCAGGCGCCGCGAAAACGCACCGCGACCGCGGCGAGCGCCAGCGCCAGGCCGAGAACCACCAGCGTCGGCTCGCCGGCCACCAGCAGCAGCGCCCAGAGGAGGCCGAGGAGCGCCAGGCGCCGGCCGGGGCGCTCGACCTTGCCGGCGGCGAGCGCCGCGGCCACCAGCGCCGGCGCCAGCGCCACGCCCGCGACCACGTTGTAGAGGTTGAGATTGGAGACGAAGTAGCCGGAGAAAGCGTAGGCCACGGCCCCCGCCCAGGCGGCGTCGCGCGGCAGGTCGAAGGCGCGGCCGAGAGCGTAGACGGCGACGAGCGCCGCGATCCAGTGGATCCAGAAGTGGGCGTTGAGCCCCCAGATCGTGCCGCCGACGAGGAAGAGGAGATTGTCGGGATAGAACGGCACGGCGTTCAGGTTGCCGAGCAGCGCCTGCCCGCCGGCGCGCAGCGGATCGATCATCGGCAGCGTCGCGTGGCGCAGCGCCTCGGCGTAGAAGCCCTTGTTGAGCAGGTGCGAGTTGAGCGTGTCGCGCAGGAACAGGGTGCGCGCGCCGGAGACGAGCGGCGCGATCGTCGCCCCGAGCAGCAGGGCGACCGGCGCCACGAAAAGCGCGAGGAAGCGCTTCATCGTCCCCGCCAGACGACCGCCAGCGCGATGCAGAGCGCCGCCACGGCGAGCGCGCCGGCGACGAACTCGGGAGCGCGATCGACGTCGATCAGCACCCGGTGCTTGCCCGGCGGCACTTCGACGCCGAGCAGGGCGAAGTCGACCGGTTGGGTAGCCAGGCGCGCGCCGCTCCCGGCCAGACGAGCGCGGTAGAGCGGCTGGTAGGCGCGCTGCACCAGGAGCACCCCGCCGTCGCTCTCGACCTCCACCTCCAATCGATCGGCAGCCGCCGCGACGAGGCGCGCGACGCCGCCCGGGCGGTGCTCGGCCGGCCGGCTCAAGACCACGCTCGCCGCCGGCGACGCGAGGCGCGAGACCCGCGCCAGCGCGTCGAGCGCGCCGCTCGCGACCTCGGCGCTCGCGGCCCAGGCGACCGGCGGCAGCGGATCGGGAACCGCGAGCAGCGTGCTGCGCACGCCGTCGATCGTCTGTTCGGCCGCGGTGGCGAGACCGGCCACGTCGCCCGGCCCCTCGCGCACCACCCAGCCGACCCCGAGCAGGCGGAGCCACCGGACGCGCGTTTCCCAGTCGGCGCCGGCGAGCCACTTCCCGAGCAAGACGGTGAGCGGCGAGCTCATCCCTTCGAGGTCCGGGGCGAGCGGGTAGGTGAGACCGAAGCGGACGCCCGGCGACGGATCGAGCTCGAGCGCAGCGCGACGCGCGAGATCCACGGCGCTCGCACGATCGAAGCGCACCGGCACCTGCGGCTCCCAGCGCGGAAAGGTCTCCGCGACCTGCACCACCGCGCTGCGCTCGCCCAGGCGTGCCACCCAGTCGGGAGCCGCGCGGTAGGGCGCGGTCGCGTCGCTCGGCAGCATCGGCGCGAGCGGCAGGAGCGCGGCGAGAGCCAGACCCGCCGTCGCGCCGCTCCAGCCGCGGGCGATCGCGAGCGCCGCGAGGAGCAGCAGCGCGCCGCCGATCGCCAGCGTCACCACCCACTGGCCGAGCTGCGTGGCGACGATGTCGCGCGCCACGCCCCGGCCGACCGTCGCGGCGAGCGCCTCGAGCGCCGCAGCGAAGGCGAGGCGCAGGGCGAGCGCGGCGCCGAGCAGGAGCCCGCCGCCCACCGCTACCGCCAGCGCCGCGCGGCGCGGCGTCTCACGCATCCGGTCGAGTCCCCAACCGGCGAGCAGCGCCGCGGCGAGGGCGAAGACGAAGAGCAGCTTCTGCGGATAGCGGAAGAGGCCGCCGGTCGAGCGCGCCAGCAGAGCGCCGACCTGCCCGCCGGCCCAGGCCGCGAAGAGCGCGCCGCCGGCCGCGAGCGCCCAGCGTCGGCGCGCCGCGAGCGCCCAGATCGCCATCGCCAACGCGACGACGCCGAAGTGCAGCGAATAGATGTAGGGCACGATCGGCGTCACCTCGTTCGACCAGTAGCCGAAGCGCCCGAGGTCCGAGGGCCAGCCCCAGGGCAGCGGGAGCACGAGCTCGAGCAGGCGCAGCGGGTGCAGCGCCTGGTTGCCGGCCTGCGCCGCGTCGAGCCCCGGCCCGCCGCGTACCGAGAAAGGCAGCACCCTCGCCGTCGCCACCAGCTGCGGCAGCGCCACGACGAGGCCGAGCGCGCCGATCGCCAGGACGCGCAGCAATCCGCGGCGCGCGCCGTGGCGCTCGAGCGCCAGCAGAACGAGCGGCGCGAGACCGATCGCCGCGGTGATCGGCTCGCCGCCGAGCAGCGCCATGCCGCAGGCGACGCCGCCCGCCGCCAGTCCGCGCCGATCGTCGCCCGCCGCCCCCCAAAGCACCAGCGGCCACCAGGCGGCGACGGTCACCAGGTTGTAGAAGGTCAGGGTCGACAAGACGTACCCCGACCCGGCGTAGGCGATCCCGGCGAGAAGCGCCGCTTCGACCGTCTGCCCGAGCCGTCGGGCGAGCGCGGTCATCGCCACGAAGGCGAGCAGCCAGTGGAGCAGGTAGTGCAAATTGAAGGCGCTCCAGAAGGGCAGCGCGAGATAGAGCAGGTTGTCGGGATAGAAAGCGAGGACGTTGGGATTGCCGGCGAACGGCTGGCCGAGGCCCCACCCCGGATCGAAGGCCGGGATCGTGCCCGCGGCGAGCTCCCGCGCTCCGAAAGCCTTGGCGTGCAGGTGGGTGGTGAAGACGTCGCGCAGCACCAGGGTGCGCCCGCCCGCGGCGAGCGGCAAACAGATCGCCAGCCAGAGCAGGAGGGGCGGCGCGGCGGCCCACCAGGGGCGAAAGCGCGCGCTGCTTAGAATAGCCGGCATGCTTTCGGCCCTCGTCCGCTCCTGCCGCCCGACCCAGTGGGTGAAGAACTTCTTCGTCCTGGCGCCGCTCGTCTTCGCGCACCGGCTCGCCGATCCGCGCCTGCTGCGCGAGGCCGCGGCGGCGTTCCTCGCCTTTTCCGCCGCGGCGAGCGCCGTCTATCTGCTCAACGACCTGCGCGACCGCGAGCAGGACCGGCAACACCCGCTGAAGCGCCTGCGGCCGATCGCCTCGGGGGCGGTGCCCACCGCGGCGGCCGCGCTCACGGCGGTGGCGCTCGCCGGCGGCGCTCTCGCGCTGGCGAGCGCGCTCGGCGCCTGGTTCACCGCCATGCTCGGCGCCTACGTGGCGCTCAACGTCGTCTACTCGCTCGGCCTGAAACATATCGTCATTCTCGACGTGATGTCGATTTCGGCGGGCTTCCTGCTGCGCGTCTTGGGCGGCGCGGCGGCGATCCACGTCGAGGTCTCGAACTGGCTCCTGCTGTGCACCACCTTCGTCTCGCTCTTCCTCGCCTTTTCGAAGCGCCGGCACGAGGTCGCGCTCGCGGCCGACGGCGGCGTCGGCCAGCGCAAGGTGCTGTCGCAGTACAGCGCCCCGTTCCTCGACCAGATGATCAACGTGGTGACCGCGTCGACCGTGGTCGCCTACGCGCTCTACGCCGCGGCGCCGGAGACGGCGCAGAAGCTCGGCACCCCGTACCTGCTCGCGACGCTGCCGATGGTGCTCTTCGGCATCTTCCGCTTCCTCTACCTGCTCTACCAGCAACCGGGAGCGCGCAACCCCACCGAGGCCATCCTGCGCGACGCGCCGTTCCTCGCCAACATGGCGATTTGGGGGATCGCGGTGATCCTGCTGATCTACGGTCGCTGAACGGCGATGCGCCTCCTCTCGCGTCTCTGGCCGGAGGAGAGAATCGCGCTCGCCTATTTCGTGGCAGTGGCGGCCCTGCTTGGCGCGCTCGGCATCTCGTTCACCGTCCTGCCGCTGGTGGTCGAATACCTGAAGTTCGTCGCCGCGGTGACGGCGGTGATGTCGCCGTTCACGATCGCGGGCTGGTGGCTGCGCCGGCGGCGGGGGGGATTCGGCGGGCGCGAGCTGCGGGCGGACTTCGCGACCTACGCCCGCACGATCCCGGCTCTCGTATTGACGCTCGTCGCCTACACCAACGTCAAGACGCGCATCCTGACCCTGAATCCGCGCCTCTACGATCGCTTCCTCGAGCGCTGGGACGCCCTGCTGCACTTCGGCGGCGGCGACCTTGCCGGCTTTCTCGAACGCCACACCCGCGACCCGCGAGCCACCACCTACCTCGGGCTGGTCTACTTCCTCGCCTGGGTGCCCGCGGCGGTGCCACTCGGCGTGGCGCTCGGCGTCGGGGGCGGCGCCGCCGCCCGGCGCGCGGTCGCCGCCCTCTCGCTCGCCTATCTCGCCGGCTCGTTCCTCTACGTCGCCCTGCCGAGTCTCGGGCCGGCGTTCGCCGAGCGCGCGCGCTATGCCCACCTCGCCGGCACCGGCTCTTTCGAGATGCAGACCACGATGGCGCGCAGCCTGCGCTACCTGGTCGAGCACCCGCACGCGCCGGCGATCCCGTTCTTCGGCATCGCCGCCTTCCCCAGCCTGCACCTGGCGACCTCGGGGCTCGGCCTGCTGCTCGCCTGGCGCTGGGCGCGCGCCTGGCTCTGGTTGCTCGTGCCGTGGAATCTGGCCATCGCGGTCGCGGCGGTCTGGTTCGGCTGGCACTACATCCTGGATTTCCACGCCGGCCTGGCGCTCATCGCCGGCGCCTGGTGGGCCGCGGGCAAGCTGACGGCGCCGGGCTAGACCGAAGGGCTCAGCGCTCGACCTCGCGCGCCACGCGCGCCGCGAGCGCCGCGGTCGCCGGATCGTCCGGCGCCAGGGTCTCGAGCCGGGCGAGGAAGCGGCGCGCTGCGGCGACGTCGCCCGCCGCCAGCGCTGCGACCACCCGGTTGTGCAGCGCCGACACGTGGCGGTCGTCGATCGCGAGCGCCCGGTCGAGGACCCGCGCCGCGCCGGCGGCGTCGCCCTCGAGCAGCAGCTCGGCGCCGAGATTCGCCGCGGCGTCGGGCGAATCCGGAGCGCTCGCGACCGCGCGCTCGAAGTCCGCGCGCGCCGCGGCGCGATCGCCGCGCGCCGCGGCGAGGCGTCCCAGGTTGAGCAGCGCCAGCAGCTGGTGGGGATCGGCGGCGAGGGCGGCGCGGTAGTGCGCCTCGGCGACCGTCGGCTCCCCGCGTTCCTCGGCCAGGCGGCCGAGGTTGTAT
Source organism: Thermoanaerobaculia bacterium (assembly GCA_046331385.1). Taxonomy (GTDB): domain Bacteria; phylum Acidobacteriota; class Thermoanaerobaculia; order Multivoradales; family JAGPDF01; genus JAXLQW01. The sequence goes on along the minus strand of JAXLQW010000001.1, from coordinate 3,162,490 downwards.
TCGACCAGCACGGGGCGCGGCCGGTAGCGCAGGACCTGCGGCGCGGCCCAGGCGAGGAGCACGGCGAGCCCGAGCAGGAGCGCGCCCCGGCGACCGTTCGGGTCGGCCGCCGCCGCGCGCCATCGTCTCCGGATCTCCACCAGCGGCGCGGCGCCGAGGATCGCCAGCGCCGGCACGATCGGCAGGCGGTAGCGGGCGAAGAGAAAGAAAGCGACCGTGGTCGCGATCCAGACCGCCACGAGCAGCAGCGCCGGCGCGAGCGGTGGGAGGCGCCGCCGCGCGACGACGAGACCGAGGGCCGCGAGAAGCAGGGCGCTCCCCCACTCGATTCCCGGCAGTCCGAGCACCCACGAGCGCTGCTTCATCCAGTAGTAGTCGACCGCGTCGGGCCATTCGTAGAAGGAGAAGAAGAGACGCAGCTTCACGAGTTGGAGACGGAGGAAAGCGAGCGGCTCGGCGCGCCCCCAGGCGAGCGAGCGGCCGAGCCAGAAGCGCGACACCTCGGCGCCGGTCAGCCGGCGCCCCGCCGCTTGCTCGGCGAGCCGGGTCGCGGCCTGGCGCTCGAGGCGCGGGATCTGCTGCCCGGGGACGAGCGAGCGATAGGTGCCGTCGGCCGCGGGGTTGTTGCCGATCCAGAAGTTGACCCCGCCCTGCCAGGTCGTCGGCAGGAGGCCGCCGCCGAGCGCCGCGTTGCGCAGCGCGACCGGCGCGAGGACGAGCGCCGCGCCGAGCAGGAAGGCCGAGGCGCTCCGCGCCGGCCGCCCGGCGCGCGGCCGGAGCCAAGGGAGCGCGGCGAGCACCGGCAGGCCGGCGAGCAGGTTCTCGCGCAGCAGCGTGAGGGCGCCGGCGACCGCGCCGGCACCGAGCCAGCCGCGCGCCCGCTCGCCGCGCCGCGCGCTCGCCAGCGCCCAGAGCAGGAAACCCGTCGTCGCGAGCGCCGGGCCCTCCTTCAGCAATTGCACGTCGTGGAACCAGGCCGGCACGTAGAGCGCGCCGAGCGCCGCCGCGGCGAGACCCGTCCGGCGGTCGACCATCGCCTGGCCGGCGCGCGCGAGCGCCCAGAGCCCGGCGACGTCGAACGCGATCTGGAAGAGGTAGACCGCGAACGGCGTCGCGGCGACGAAGCGGTAGATCGCCGCGATCGCGTACGGGTAGAGCGGCGCCTGGAAGAAGGGCTCGCGTCCCAGCCAGTCGCCCTCGGCGATCGCGCGCCCCCAGCGGTCGTACTCCTGGCTGTCCATCGCCAGCTGGGCGACGAAGGGCGCGTGGCGCAGCGAGGCGAGGGTCGCCAGTCGCAGCAGCGCCGCGAGCGCCAGGAGCGCGAGCAGCCAGCGGCGCGCGCCCCCCGCCGAGGGCTCCGACGGCTCGTCCGGGCTCCCGGCGTCGGGGCCGGCGGTGCCGCGCGCTGCGTCGTCCATGGATGCGGCGGATTATAGGATCGAGCGCGAGCCCGCCCCCGGCATGAACGAGCCCCCCGCAGCCGCCGATTCAGCCGGCGGCCGACGCCCGCGCGCGTCGGCGATCGGCGGCGGCGGCGACGCGGGAGCCGTCGCCCTGCTCGCGACGCTGGCGCTCGCGCTGCGCTTCCTGCCCTACCGCGCGCTCACCCAGCCGTATCTGCGGCTGCTGACGGTCGACTGCTATGGCCACCTGCGGCGCGCGGTGGCAACCGTGCGCGACTTTCCGCACGTGCCGGTCTTCGATCCGTTCTTGAACGCGCCCGCGGGCGGGGTGTGGATCTGGCCGCCGCTGTTCGATTTCCTGATCGCCCTGCCGGCGCGGTTCCTCGGCGGCGCCGCGGCGAGCGTGCCGTTCGTCGCCGGCTGCGCGGCGCTCTGGCCGCCGCTCCTCGGCGCGCTCGAAGTCGCGCTCCTCTGGCCGCTCGCGCGGCGGCTCCTCGGGAACCGCTCCGGGCTCGCCGCCGTCGCTCTGCTCGCGCTCTTGCCGGCGGCGGTGCGCTGGTCGGTCTTCGGTCACGCCGACCAGCACGCGCTCGAGGCGCTGGCGGCGGTAGCGGTGCTCGCTTCGCTGCCACCGCTCCTCGACGCGGTCGACGCGGCCTCCGCGCGCCGCGCGATCGCGCTCACCGCCGGCGCGCTGGCGCTCGCGGTGCTCTCCTGGCAGGGAGCGATCTTCCTCGCGCCGCTCGTGGCCGGCGTGGCGCTTCTCGGCGGACGCGGCCGGCTGGCGGCGGCGGCGATCGCGGCCGCGGCGCTCGTCGTCACGCCCTTCGCCTTCGCTTCCCCCGGACCGCTCACCTACATCTCCTTCGGCGCGTTCCAGCCGCTCTTCCTGTCGCTCACCGCGGCGCTCACCTTCGCCGCCGCGGCCGGGCGGCGCGGGCGCATCCTCGCCGGCGGCGTGGCGGCGGTGGCGCTCGCCTGGACGCCGCTGCGCGACGGGATCCTGCACCTCGTGCGCGCCACCGACGGGGCGACGATCGTCGACGGCGGCTACCTCGCCTATCCGCGAGCCTGGCTGGCGCTGATCGGCGAGTACCGCCCGCTGCTCGCCGGCGGTTTCGCATTCGATCGCCACGCCGCGGGGGTCTGGCGCGTCGCTCTGACCGATCTCGGCCCGGCGCTCCTCGCGCTTCCCTGGGCGCTCTGGATCTGGATCGCCCGCTGGCGCCGGGATCGCCAGGGCGCGGCGCTCGTCGCCGCGATCTCGGGCGCGGCCTTCCTCGCCCTGACCCTCGCCCAGTCGCGCTACGTCTACTACCTGGCGCCGATCGCGGCGCTCGCCGGCGCGGAGCTCGTGGCGCGGGCGGCGAAGCGCGGTCGGGCGCTCGCGGTTCTCGTCGCCCTCGCGTTGGCCGCGAGCGCGATGCCGGGGCTGCGGCGCGAGGTCGATCCGCCGGGTCCGCCGGGGATCGATCTCGTCGCGACGCTCGGGCGACTCGGCCTCGAGCAGCCACCGTCGCGAGATCCGCTCCTCATCGCGTCGATCCGGCCGGGCGAGATCGAAGGGGTGATGGCACCCTGGGCGCTCGGACATTTCGTCACCCTGTTGACCGGCCGGCCGGCGGCGGCGGACAACTTCGGCTACGGCTTCTTCGACCAGGCCGAGCTGTGGACGACGCCGCCCGGGGGCGACGCCCGCGCGCAGGAGCTGCTGGCGAGGAAGCGCTGCCGGTATCTCGTCACCTTCGACCTGCGCGGCGTGTTGCCGGCCTACGCCGCGGCGGTCGGTCGCGCCGGCGCGCCGGTCGCGCAGATGCTCGCGGTGCGCGTGCACGAGAGCGGCGCGGCGCGCCCGCTGCCGTTCCTCGAGCGCCTGTTCGACTCGGGGTCCGTCGTGCGCGGCGCCGGCGGACGGCTCCTGCCGCTGCTCGAGGTCTTTCGCGTGACCTGGCCGGGAGAGACGACTTCGTCCGAGCCGCGGTGAGCCCTCTTCCCAGAAAAGAGGGACAGGCACCATTTCAATTCACCAAGAAAGGCGCGTTGGGGGGCGCGCCGGCTCACCCACTCTGACTTCGCCCCCTCCCGGGGCGGTGGCATTCTGCGGGCGGGAGGGCGCTTCCGTCCTCGAATGCCCCCGCCCGAGCGGAGCGGACACTTCCACCGACCTCGTCCGGCGCGCATCCTTCAGCCTCTTCACTTCGCCCTGCCACCGTTTGTGAGGGGCGGGCTCGGGGATCTCGTCCGGAGGAAGCTCGAAGGCGAGCATGGAAGCGCCCGGCTGAAGTCGAGCTGGCCCTGCGAGCCACAGCGCAGGCGAGCGCCTCCCATCGCCCGTTTCTCGACAGGCGCTCGCCGGTTCCGCAGGACGAGATCCCCGAGACCGCCCGCGCGAGATCGTCGACGCCGGTTCCGCAGGACGAGATCCCCGAGATCGCCCGCGCGTCAGCCTCGAGCAAGGTCCGCAGGACGAGATCCCCGAGTCCGCCCGTGCGAGATCGTCGAACAGCGCGTGTCGAAAAGCGCTAGTGGCGGCGCGCCGGCGCACAGACCCGGACTTCGCCCCCTCCCGGGGCGGTGGCATTCTGCGGGCGGGAGGGCGCTTCCGTCCTCGAATGCCCCCGCCCGAGCGGAACGATCCCTGCCACCGACCTCGTCCGGCGCGCATCCTTCGAAATCGGTGCCTGTCCCTGATTTCCCTGATGTCGCGACGAGTCGGCTAGTCGCCGAAAAACGCCCGCACCGCGTCGACGACGATCTCGACCTCGGCCGGCTCGAGCTCGGGGAACATCGGCAGGCAGAGGACCTCGGCCGCGGCGCGTGTCGCGTGCGGCAAGTCGAGCTTCGCTCCGCCGAGCCGCTTCGCCATCGCCGGCTGCTGGTGGAGCGGGCTCGGATAGTGCACCGAGCTGCCGATGTCGCGCTCCTGGAGGTACGCCATCAGCGCGTCGCGGCGCGCGGTCGAGATCGTCATCTGGTGGAAGACCGGCTGGTCGCCGTCGATCTCGCGCGGCAGGCGCAGGTCACCGACCCCCTGCAGGCCCTGGTTGTAGAGCCCGCCGAGCACCCGCCGGTGCGCGTTGTCGCGCTCGAGCAGCGCCAGCCGGCAGTTGAGCACCGCCGCCTGCAGGCTGTCGAGGCGGCTATTGGTGCCGATCTCGACGTGGTGGTAGCGCTCGGTCTGCCCGTGGTTGGCGATTCGCGCCGCTTTCTGGACGAGCTCGCCGTCGGTCCCTGAGATCGCGCCGCCGTCGCCGTAGGCGCCGAGGTTCTTGGTCGGATAGAAGCTCCACGCCGCGAGCGTGCCGAGGGTGCCGACCCGGCGCCCGCTCGAGCGCGCGCCGTGCGCCTGCGCCGCGTCCTCGACCAGCCAGAGCCGCCGGCGATCGCAGAGCGCCGAGAGCGCCGCGTGGTCGAACGGCCGGCCGTAGAGATGGACGCCGATGACGCCGACGGTCTTCGCGGTCACCCGCGCCGCGGCGTCGGCGACGTCGAGGTTGTAGGTCGCGGGGTCGATGTCGCAGAAGACCGGGGTCGCGCCGACCAGGAGCACCGCCTCGGCGGTGGCGAAGAAGCTGAATGCCGGCACGATGACCTCGTCGCCCGCTCCGACCTCGAGCGTCCGCAGCGCCACCACCAGCGCGTCGGTGCCGTTGGCGGTCGCGGCGACCGAACCGCTCTCGAGAAAGGCCGCGAAGGCGCGCTCGAACTCGCGCACCTCCGGCCCCAGCACGAAGGCATTCGCCGCCAGGATCTTCTGCCAGCGCTCCGCCAGCTCGGATTCGATGCGCCGCCGAGCGCGGGAGAGGTCGAGGTAGGGGACGGGTTGCACGCGAGGGCTCCTCAGGGGACGGCGGGCGGCGGTGATTCGGCGATCGGCCACCGCGTCCACGGCGTGCCGTAGATGACGACTTCGTCGCCGCCCATGGTGGCGTTGTCGGGGACGGGGCGGCGGTAGAGGACGGGGAAGCGCTGCGGGTCTTTCGCGGCTTCCTTGAACCAGGTCGGGAAGACGATCAGGTAGTCGGGCTTCTTCTCCTCGACGAAGCGCAGCATCGCCTGGTGGAAGGAGAGGTGGTCGCGGCGCGCGGTCGCGAACATGAACGGCACCGCCTCGGGGGTCGCGATGCCGATCAGGTCGACGATCGGATTCGGCAGCAGGTACTTGATCGCCCCGATGTCGTTGACCGCCAGGACGGCGCGCGGGTCGAGCCGCGGCGCGAGCCACTTGGCGACCGCGACGTCGCTGTCCTCGACGTTGGCGAGATTGCGCAGGTAGAAGGGCAGCGTCCCCATCAGCTCGACGCCGGTCGGCAGCGCGATCGCCGCGGCGAGCAGCGCCGCGAGCGGGAACTTGATCCCGGCGAGCGACACCGCGCGCAGACGCTCGAAACCGATCTCGGCGAGCGCCACGCAGGCGAGCACGACGACGAACGGCAGGAGCGGGAAGTAGTAGCGGCCGAAATTGCCCAGCACCAGGTCGTGCCCCTGCTGCAGGAACGAATACGCGAGCGGCATGCCGAGCAGCCAGAAGACCGGCAGCAGCCCCGCGTCGCGCTCGGCGAAGCGCCGCAGGCGCAGCGCGATGCCGCCGCCGGCGAGGAGCGCCAGCACCGGCGCCGCCTGGTTGACGACGCCGAACGCCGTCCAGAGGTACTGGCCGTTCGGCCACCAGCCGGGCGGGCCGGTCGACTTGGCGGCGAAGGTGGTGGGCAGGAACGACCCCGACGCGTGGCGGAAGAAGAGCGCCACCGGCACGACGAGGATCGCGACCGCGGCGAACCCGACGAGGAGGTCGGTGAGGTCGGCGCGCCAGCGGCCGCGCGGCGAATCGATGCGCAGCAGCCGGTCGAGCGCCGCGAGGATGGGCAGCAGCAGGCCCTCGGGCCGCGCCAGCGCGGCGAGGCCGAAGAAGAGGAAGGAGACCGGCGGGCCCGCGCCGGGGGCGGCCGAGCGCTCGGCGAGATGGCGCCGGGTGCCGGCGAGCGACAGGGCGACGAAGAGCGGGATCTCCATCCCCGAGACCGACGACCAGACGAGCCAGTGATTGGCGGCGACGAACGCCCCGGCGACCAGGCTCCAGCGCGGGGTGAGATCGAGCGCGCGCGCCAGGCGGTACGTCCCGTCGACCGCCACGAGATGCGCCGCGATCCCCGCCGCCTGCACCCAGGCGAAAGTCGGCCCGGGGAGCAGGTAGAGCACGGCGAGGAGCGCCGTCCACAGCGGCGAGGTCGTGCCCGCGACCAGCGTGCCGGGATTGAACGCCAGCCCGAGCCCGCGCGAGAGGTTGCGCGCGAAGACCAGGTGGATCCAACTGTCGTCGAGCGGAAAGCCCCAGCGGCCGGAGAAGACCCAGAGCTCGGCCGCGACCAGGAAGAGCGGCGGCAGAGCGGCGGCCGCCACCAGAGCGCGGCGCAGACGGCTCTCCCGGCGGCTCGGTTCGAGGTCGTTCACGTGGGCGGCGTTCCCGCGGCGAGTCTATCGGAGGCGTCGCGGTGCTAGTGTCCCGCCGCCATGGCGAAGCGCTCCCGCTCGCCCGTCGAGCGCGCCGTTCGGACGAGCTCCCGGATCGCGCTCTACGTGAGCCTCGCGGTCACTGCTCTCGCCGGTCTCGCACTCGCGCGCTTCGCCCGCCCGCCGCACGACGCGGTCGAGGCCGCCCGCCTCTCGCAGCTCCAGAGCTGGACCGAGAAGGACTACACCCAGTTCGAGGACGTGCGGCTGCTCGCCGAGTACGTGCGCATCAATACCAGCTACCCCGATCCGGACGAGGTCGCGGGGGCGCGCTTCCTCGCCGCGCGACTCGAAGCCGCCGGGATCCCGGCGACGATCGAGGTGCTCGGCGAGCGCGACGCCAACCTGTGGGCGTTCGTCGAGGGGCGCGACCCGCGGGCGATCGTCCTCCACGGCCACCTCGACGTCGAGGAGGCGCTCGGTCAGGAGGGCTGGCGCTTCCCGCCCTACGCGGCGCACATCGAGGGGCCGTGGATGTTCGGCCGCGGCATCTACGACATGAAGAGCCTGACGATCGCCCAGCTGCTGGCGCTCGTCGAGCTCAAGAAGAGCGGCCGGCCGCTCGCGCGCAGCGTCCTCTTCCTCGCCACCTCGGGCGAGGAGAAGGGCAGCGACCTCGGCACGCGCTGGATCCTGGCGCGCCACCCGGAGCTCGTGGCGCGCATGGGGTTGGTGCTCACCGAGGGCGGCGTGGTCGAAGCCACCTCGCCGCAGGACGTGAAGTACTGGGGGATCGAGTTCGGCCAGAAGACCTTCGCCGACGTCGAGTTCTGCAGCGCGAGCCGCGAGAACCTCGTCGAGCTGCGTCGGGTCCTCGCCGACCGGATCGCCGAACGGCCCCCGGATCCGCCGCTCAGCCGGCCGGTCGAGATCTTCCTCGACCAGTACGGACCGAGCCGCGAGTTTCGGCCGTTCCAGCGCCTGCTCGCCGATCCCCAGAGGGTCTTCGCGAGCTACGCCGACTTCATGACGCTCTCGCCCTTCCTGCGCTCGCTCTTCCGCAGCGAGATCGTGCCCTTCGCGGTCGAGGCCGATCCGACCGGCGGCTTCCGCCTCCCCGCGAAGCTCCACCTGCTCCCCGGCGCCGACGCCGAGACGACGGTGGCCGACCTGCTCCCCGCCTGGCTGCGTCACGGGGTCACCGTGCGCCTCGGCGAGCTCGAAGGATCGCGCGGCTTCACGCCGGTCGACACGCCGGACTTCCGGACGATCGCCGCGGTGGTCGCCGAGGCGCATCCCGGCATCCCGGTGGGCCCCTACTTCGGGCAGTGGGCGGGGTCGGACGCGCGCTTCTTCCGCGCCGCCGGCATCGCGACCTACGGCTTCTCGCCCTTCCTCATCTCGGTCACCGACACGATGCAGATCGCGCTGCCCAACGAGCGCATGCCGCTGCCCGGGTTCCGCTCCGGCGTGGAGCTCTACCGGACCGTTCTGGCCCGCCTCGCGGAGTGACAATTCGCCCCCCGGGGCGCTGACAAAACTTGGCGAGAAGCGCTGTTTTCATGGCCAATTGCCTGTGTTGGTAGGCACTTGCAACTGGCATGCGGAATGCTACTCTGCGGTCGAGACTCCGACGGAATGGGCCGTGTGGAGGAGGCTTCCCCGCAAGGGAGAAGGGAGAATCAACGAATGCTGCAACGCTTCAAGAACCGGCAGCGGGGCTTCACGTTGATCGAGCTCCTGATCGTCGTGGCGATCATCGGTATCATCGCCGCGATCCTGATCCCGAACTTGATCGACGCCCTCCAGAAGGCGAAGCAGAAGAGGACGATGGCCGACGAGCGCAACGTCGGAACCGCCGCCATGTCGTGGCTGACCGACCAGGTCTCGGCCGCGGCCGCGGGCCAGGCCGCCACGATCAACACTACCGACTGGGGCGGCGGGATCACCTGGGGCGAGATGATTTCCACCCTGCGTCCGAACTCGACCTTCTTCTACATGCAGGACGTCCCGCAGGTGGACGGCTGGAAGCAGACGTATCGCTACAACATCAACAGCAACGTGCTCGCCGCGCGCGTCATCATGATCCAGTCGTGCGGACGCGACACGACCTGCTCGGGAGGCGTGTACACGGTGGGTCCGTTCATTCCGACGGACTACAACCAGGACATCCTCTGGGCCGACGGCTTCTTCCTGCGCTACCCGGCCGGCGCGGTCACGGGTGGCAGCTAAGCCGCTCGTCTCCTCTTCCGTCGAGTCTTCTCGGGCGCCGCGCATCGCGCGCGGCGCCTTTGTTTTTTCCGGTACACTCGGCGGCCCGCGATGATCGCCGCACGTCGCCGCCGCGCGAAGGCCCTGGCGTTCGCCCTGCTCGCGCTCGCCTGCCGGCCGGCTCCTCCGGTCCTCGCCGAGCCCTCGCAAGCCGTGCGCTGGCTGCAGGAGTACCTGCGCCTCGACACCACCAATCCACCCGGGCACGAGGAGCGCGCGGTCGCTTTCCTGCGCGCCCAGCTCGCGGCGGCGGGGATCGCGAGCGAAACGCTCGTCGGTCCCGGCGGGCGCTCGAGCCTCGTCGCCCGCCTGCCGCCGTCGCGTCCCGGCGGGCGCTCGATCCTCCTGCTGCACCACATGGACGTGGTGCCGGCGGGCGAGGGCTGGTCGCGCGGCGCTTTCAGCGGCGAGCTGCGCGACGGCTCGATCTGGGGGCGCGGCGCGATCGACTGCAAGAGCCTGGGGATCGCCGAGCTCGCGGCCTTCCTCGCCGCCGCCCGCTCGCCGGCGGCGCGCGAACGCGGTCTGATCCTGCTCGCGGTCGCCGACGAGGAGACCGGCGGCGGCAGCGGCGCCGGCTGGATCCTCGACGCCCGGCCGGAGCTCTTTAGCGACGTCGAAGCGGTCTTGAACGAGGGCGGCCAGAACCGCGTGGTGCTCGGCAAGCAGCACTTCTGGGGCCTCGAAACGACGCAGAAGCGGCCGCTCTGGCTCGAGATCCGCGCCGCGGGCCGCGCCGGCCACGCCTCGGCGGTGAATCCCGAGAGCGCCGTGCACCAGCTGGTGCGCGGCCTCGCCCGCCTGGTCGACGAGCCGGCCGTCTGGCGGGTGAGCCCGGCGGCGCGCTCCTACTTCGCCGGCCTGGCGCCGATCGACGCCAACGCCGCCGCCATGGCGCGCGACCTCGACGCGATCATCCAGGCGAAAGGCCCGACGCGGAATCTCCTGCCGGGCATGGCGGTCTACTTCCTCGACACGGTGCAGGTGACGGTGCTCGAGGGCGCGAGCGAGATCAACGTCGTGCCCGGCGAGGCCCGCGCCCGGGTCGACGTGCGCCTGCTGCCGGACACCGACGAGAAGACCTTCCTCGACCACGTGCGCGCGGTCGTCGGCAAGCAGCTCGAGGTCGAGGTCCTGCTCTCCTCGCCGCCGGTCGCGCCGTCGCCGACCGACACCGCGGTCTATCGCCGCATCGCCGCGACGCTCTCGCCGAGCGCGCCGGTGGTGCCCTCGTTCATCGCCGGCATCACCGACTCGCGCTACTTCCGGGCGCGCGGCATCGCCGCCTACGGCTTCTCGCCCTTCGCCCTCGACTGGGACGCGTTGCATACCGTGCACGGTCCGGACGAGCACATCCCGGTCGCCGCCTTCGAGCGCGGCGTCGAGACGCTGCGCGCCGTGGTGCTCGCCCTGGTGACCGACACGAGCCCCGTTCGACCGGAGAATCGCCGATGACCGATCGCGCCACCCGCGGGCACGGCCTGCTCGAACCGCTGCTCGCGCGTCTGCGCGCCCGGCGCGCCAACGCCCTGCTCTCGCCCGGGCTGCGCTCGGGCCGGGTGCTCGACGTCGGCTGCGGCTCCTCGCCGTACTTCCTCGCCCACACCTACTTCCAGGAGAAGTACGCCATCGACCAGCTCCCGCCGGCCCCGGGCGCCGAGGGCATCCACTGGCACAGCCTGAACCTGAACGAGTCGCCGCAGCTGCCGTTCGCGGACGGCTACTTCTCGGCGGTCACCATGCTCGCGGTCGCCGAGCATCTCGATCCGACGGCGCTCGAGAGCCTCTGCCGCGAGGCGCGCCGGGTGCTCGCTCCCGGCGGACGCCTGGTGCTCACCACGCCGGCGGCGCGCGCCGACCGGCTGCTCCATTTCCTAGCGCGCATCGGGATGGTCTCCTCCGAAGAGATCGACGAGCACGTCTACGCCTACACGCCGGGCCTGCTCGGCTGGTACTTCGGCCGCGCCGGCTTCGCGATGGAGAAGATCCGCATCGGCCACTTCGAGCTCGGGATGAACCTCTGGGCGACGGCCGAACGCTGAGGCCCGCGAGGTGAGCGCGCGCCGGACGCGATGGCTCGCCGCGGCGCTCGGCGCCGCCACCGTCCTCGTCCTTTACGGCCGCCTGCTCGATCCGCGCCGCGTCTTCTACGCCCGCGACATACCGCAGTTCCACCTCGCGCTGCGCGCCGCCTTCGCGCGCCTGGCCGAGTGGGGCCTGCCGGAGTGGAATCCCTGGCTGCACGGCGGGCAGCCGGTGCTGTCGAACCCCAACTACGCCGCGTTCTATCCCCCGACCTGGCTCTTTCTCGCGCTGCGTCCGACCTGGACGATCGGTCTGTTGGTCGTCCTCCATGCCGCCCTCGCCTGGGCGGGCGCCTGGCGCCTGGCGCGACGCCTCGGCGGCGAGCCGTCGGCCGCGGCCCTCGCCGGGATCGGGCTCGTCATCGGCGGCGCCTTCGTCAGCCTGTTGCACGCTTGCACTCTGCTCTTCGCTCTCGCTTGGCTCCCCTTCCTGCTCGAGCGCTTCGACGCCGCCCTCGCCGCGCCGACGTTTCGCGCCGGAATCGGCCCGCTGGTCGGGGCGACGCTCTGCTTCGCGCTGCAGTTGCTCAACGGCGAGCCGGTCACGGTGCTGATCTCGGCGGCGGCGGTCGGGACGTGGAGCCTCTTCGGCCCGCTCCGGCTCGCCGCGCGCCTCGCGCGCGCCGCGGTGGCGCTCGCGATGGGCGCGCTCGTCGGCGCGGTGCAGCTGGTTCCGGCGCTCGAGCGCCTGGCGAGCTCGCCGCGCGCCGGCGGACTGCCCTACGCCGTCGCCACCCGCTGGTCGCTGCCGCCGGTGCGCCTGCTCGACCTCGCGCTGCCGCGCCTGTTCGGGGATCCGATGCGCGACGGGTTCTACTTCGGCTGGGGGATCCAGGACATGGACTTCCCCTACCTGCCGTCGCTTTTCCCCGGCACGCTCGTGCTGGTGCTCGGGATCGCGGCGCTCGCCGCCTGGCCGATCCCGCGGCGAGCGACCTGGCGAATTCTCGCCGCCGCCGGCCTGCTGCTGGCCCTGGGCCGCTTCGACCCGCTCTATCGCTTCGCCTACGGCGTGCTCCCCGGCATCGCGAGCGTGCGCTATCCGGAAAAATTCGCCCTGCTGTTCGAGGTCGCGCTGCTGTTCGCGGCGGCCTCCGGCTGGCAGCACCTCGTCGCGCGGCGGCGCGCCGGCGACCACGGGGCCTTCGACCTGCCGCTGGCGTTGGCGCTGCTCGTCGCCGGCATCGCGCTCGCGACCGCCGGCCTGCTCTCGTTCCGCCCGAGCTTCGCCCAGTGGATGGTCGAGGCGCACAGCGGCCTGCCGCCGCTGCCCGAGGACCTGGCGCTCGGAATGGGTTTCCTGCGTCGCCAGGCCTGGGTCGCGGTCGGCTTCGCCCTCGCCGCCGCCACCGTGCTCTTCGCCGGCCGACTGCGTCGGCCACGCGAGCTCGCTCTGGCGGGGGCGGCGCTGCTGCTGCTCGCGAGCGAGCTCGTCTACTACCACCGCAGCATGGCGATCACCTTCCCCGCCGCGGACTACGACGAGCCGCCCGCCCTGGCGCGCGCGGCGCTGGCGCGCGGCGGGCGGGTCTTCAGCATGTTGCAGTTCGACCGCCAGCCCGACTTCGTGCTGCGCGTCGGCGCCGGGGACTTCGAGGCGCGCCAGAAGGTGCTGCGCCTCGATCCCGAGACCGGGCTCCTGTGGGGGCTCGCCTACGCGCTCGAGACCGACTTCGACCTCATGCTGACCCCCGCCGGCGAGCGGGCGCTGCGCCTGTTCGAGAGCCAGCTCGGCGACGCGACGCGCACCACGCGGCTGCTCGAGGCCTGGAACGTGCGCACCGTGCTGCTGCGCGCGAGCCCCGAGGACCTGGTGAAGACGATCCGCGAGACTGGGCGGCCGCCGGTGCCGACGCGGGTGGCGACCAATCCCTCCCCCCTGCCGCTCGAGCGCTTCGTGCCGCGAGCCGAGGCCTTCCTCGACCGGGTGCGCGCGACGCGCGCCGCGGTCGCCGCCGGGCTCGAGCTCGCCGAGCGCGAGTTCCTGATCGCGCCCGAATCGCTCGCCGGCAGCTACGACCCCGGCGCCCGGGTGCTCGCGAGCGAGGATCGCGGCGCGCGCCTGGCGGTGCGGGTGCGCGCCGGCGCGCCGGCCCTGCTGGTGCTCGCCCGCACCTACGATCCGTGGTGGAGCGCCCGCGACCTCGACCCCGCGCCGGGCGCGCCGTCCGAGTTGCCGATTTTCGAAACCGCCGCCGGTCAGATGGCGCTCGTGGTGCCGGCCGGCGAGCGGCGCATCGAGCTCGCGTATCGCGATCCCTGGGTGCGGGTCGGCGCCGCGATCAGCGCGGCGGCGCTGCTGGCGCTCGCCGTCGCCCTGCGCCGGGCGACGATCGCGCGACGTACAATCGCCGCACCTTGAGCTTCGCGACGTTCCTCGCCGTCTACGCCGGCGCGATCGGCCTGCTGGTCGGCAGCTACCTGAACGTCGTCATTCATCGCCTGCCGCAGGGACTATCGACCGTCACGCCGCGCTCGCGTTGCCCGCGCTGCGGCGCGGCGATCCGCGCCCGCGACAACGTGCCGGTCGCGAGCTGGCTGCTGCTCGGCGGTCGCTGCCGCGCCTGCCGGGAGCCGATCTCGGCGCGCTATCCGCTGATCGAGGGTCTGGTCGGCGCGCTCTTCGCGTTGGCGGTCGTCCGCTTCGGCGCCGGCGCCGGCGCCGCCGTCGCCGGCCTGCTGGTGGCGCTGCTGGTGGCGCTCGCCGGCATCGACGTCGACCACCTCTATCTGCCCGACCGAATCACCCTGCCGGGGCTTGCCCTCGGCCTCGCGCTGCGCCCGCTCGCCGCCTGGGGGAGCTTCTGGAGCGCGCTCGAAGGGGCGCTCGCCGGCGCCGGAGTGTTGCTCGCCTTCGCCGGCGCCTGGAAGCTGCTGAAAGGGGTCGAGGGCATGGGCCTCGGTGACGTGAAGATGCTCGGCATGATCGGCGCGTTCCTCGGCCCGGGCGGGGTCGCGGTGACCCTGGTCGTCGCCGCGGCGAGCGGCGCCGCCGTGGGACTCGCGCTGCTCGCCCGCGGCCACGGCACGCTCGAGACCAAGCTGCCGTTCGGGCTCTTCCTCGCCGCCGGCGGCCTGGTGGCGCTCTACGCCGGCGAGCCGCTGGTGCGTTCCTACCTGGAGCTGCTGTGAGCGCCGCGCCGCCGCGCTCGCGCTTCACCCTGCGCCGCGAGCTGCTCGTCCTGGTGCCGGCTTCGCTGGTGGCGATCGCGGCCCTGGCGCTGTTCGCGGTCTTCTCCTACCGCTCCGCCGTGGACCGGCTGACCGAGGAGCGCCGCGCCGAGGCGATGCAGCTCGCGCGCCGGTTGGCGACCCGCGGCGTCGCCGGCGACTCGCGCGCCGAGCTCTTGCGCGACTTGCCGCCGGGCGCGGCCGGGGCGCTGCTCGGCGGGCGCGGCCAGGTGCTCGCCAGCCGCGGCTTCGAGAGCCCCGCCGACGCGCTCACCCCCGCCGTCGCCGCTACGGAATCGCCCTCGACTCTCGGACCCGACGCCGCGACCGGCGATCGGGTCGTGGCGCTGCTGCCCTTCGTGCGTGCCGGCGAGCGTCTGGTGATGCGTCTCGACTTGCCGAGCCGCACGCTCGCCGCCGAGCGCCGCGCGCTCGCGATCCTGACCCCGTCGGTCGTCGGTCTGGCGATCGCTCTGGCCGCCCTGGTGCTCGCCTTCGTGCGCGCCGCGATGCGGCCCTACGACGAGCTGCTCGACCGGGCGCGCGCCGCCGGCCAGGCGCCGGGGGAATCGACCGACGAGGTGGCTTTCCTGGTCGCGACTTTCGATCGCGCCCTCGGCTCGCTCGCGACACCGCCCGCCGACGACTTGGGACGGCTCGAGTCGACGCTCGGCCGCGAGCTCGAGAGCGGTCTGGTGGTGCTCGACCGCGAGGCCCGGGTGCAGGCGGCCAATCCCGCCGCGCTCGCGCTCCTCGAGCTGCCGGCGATCGCGCCCGGAGCCGGGATCGAAGCGGCCTTCGGCGCCCGCCCGGCCTTCGCCGCCTGGCTGGCGCGGGCGATCGCCGGCGCGCGCGCGGTGCCGCGCGCCGAGGTGGAGCTCGCCGTGCGCGGAGCCGCGCGCACGCTCGGGCTGACCTTCGCGCCGCTCGCCGGCGAGGGCGGCCGGCCGCGGGGCTTCGTGCTCCTTTTCGCCGACGTCACCGAGCTCGAGCGCCGGGCGGCGCAGGAGCGGCTCGCCGAGGGCCTGGCGCAGCTGGGCGGCCTGGCGGCCGGCGTGGCGCACGAGCTGCGCAACGGACTCGCGACGCTCGCGGGCTATCTCGACCTGTTGGCGCGGCGCGATCTCGCGCCGGCGGCGCGCGAGGAGCTGGTCGAAATCGAACGCGAAACGGCGCACCTCGAACGGGTGGTCGCCGACTTCCTGACTTTCGCCCATCCGGCCCGCCGTCGCACCGCCGCCGTCGATCTGGCGGCGCTCGCGCGCCGGGTGGGGGGAGATCCGGCGCTCGCGGCGGTGGCGATCACGGTCGCGCTGCCGGAGGCGGCGCTGGTCGCGGTCGGCGACGAGGAGCTGCTCGAGCGCGCGCTGCGCAACCTGGTGCGCAACGCCGTCGAAGCGGCCGCGGCCGCCGCAGCGGCCTCGCCGGTCGAGGTCGCGCTCGCCGCGGCCGAAGCGCGCGCCGTGCTGACGATCGCCGACCGTGGAGCGGGTCTTTCGCCGGCGATCCGCGAGCGGCTCTTCTCTCCCTTCGTCACCGGCAAACCGGGAGGCGTCGGTCTCGGTTTGGCGCTGGCGCGACGGATCGTCCTGCTGCACGGCGGAGAGCTCGAGCTCGCGGACCGACCGGGAGGCGGCACGGTCGCGACGCTCAGCTTGCCGCTTGGCACTTCTGTTACCGACGGTAACCCACCGGTCGCCGCGCAGCCCGCCGACGAGGCTCGGTAGATTGATCCCAAAGCACTGAAAACAAAGCACAGCTCCTGAGTCTCCCGGGGACCGGACGGGATGGTATCCGCCTTGCTGTCCAGCAGAGTCACCATCACCTTCCGTCCGCGCCCGAACCCCGGGGGCCGACGTCGTCTCGAGGGAGAACGCATGCACCGAGGAGACCCCCTATTGCCGCCCGAGCGCCGCGCGAGCGAAGCCGGCCTGACCGTCGTCGAAGGCGTGGTCGCCGCGGCGCTCCTGTTGCTCATCGCGGTCGGCGTCCTGCCGTTCTTCACCCGCGCGATGGCCAACAACCTGCAGGGCAACTACATGACGCAGATGAACAACACCGGCGTCGACCAGTCCGAACGGCTGCTCAGCCTGCCGTTCAACAACATCGACATGAGCGTGCAGGCCGGCCAGACTTCGTTCGTCACCACGGCGCAGTTCGACCACACGACCCAGCAGTGGTCGACGAGCCTGCCGCTGCCCACTGGCCACCGCGCGGACATGATCCGCACGGTCACCATCCAGCAGTACAAGCTCCAGGATCTGCTCGACGACGGCGTGGCCGACACGCCGCTCGACGGCTCGACCCCGCTCAACGAAGTCAATCTGAAGACGATCCAGGTCCGCGCCCAGAACACCCGCGCTCTCTCTGGAGCGGCGACCACCTATGTCGTCTACCAGACTTTCTGAGGAGCCGTCGATGCGCCGCACACCGAACTCCCCGACCCCCGCTCGCGGCGAGCGCGGTTTTTCGCTCATCGAGCTGGTCGTCGCCTCGCTGATCGCGGTCGAGATCCTGGTGGCCGCCGGGATCATGTTCGACCTCCACAACCGCCTCGCCCGCGTCCAGGCGCAGATCACCGACACGCAGCAGTCGCTGCGCGTCGGCCAGTACGACATGGTCCGCACGCTGCGCATGGCCGGCCGCGGCGGCCTGCCGGCTCGCTTCCTCGACACCTCGGTGGCGCCCAACGCCTGGCGCAACGTCGCGGTCGACGTGCGCAACAACGTCGACGACACGAATCGCGCGATCTCGCTCGACGGCACGCTGGTCGACGTGCCGCTGGCGGTCGCCGGTTCCGACATCCTCACCGTCCGCGGATGCATCACGACGACCCTCTACCAGACCACCCAACAGTCGCTCGACGGCGGCTCGCTGACGATCTCGAATCCGAGCCCGGTCGGCCTGCGCCAGTCGCTCACGCCGATCAAGAACGAGATCGATGCCGCCGATCTAGGCAGCCCGGACTCGCAGCCGATGTTGGCGGTCGTCAGCCCGGTGAGCCGGAGCATTTACGCCACGGTGCGGGTTACGGACGTCGACTCGAGCGGCGTCGATGCCGACGGCAACGGGACGATGAAGGTCGATCTGGACAGGGCGGCCAACACCCTCGGCAACGCCGTGCCAGCCGGAATGACCGTGGGGCTCGTCTGTCTGGTCGAGGAGTACCGGTACTACATTCGCGAGGATCACGAGATTCCCGGGGACGCGACGACCCCGATCAAGACCCACCTTTCGCGCGCACGCATGCAGCCTGGTACCGACAAGCCTTATGGCGCGGTGGCCGACAACCTGAGGCTCGACATCGCCGACGACGTGATCGACCTGCAGGTGGCGCTCGGTTACGACACCGACTATCCGTCGACGGGCACGGCCATCGTTGGCGCCTTCGACGACGATCTCGACAACATGGGAGATGACGACGTCATCTTCGAGGACACGACCGACGCCGGCCGCGCCACCGACGACTGGCTCTACAACTCGACTTCCGACGATCCGACCCGCATTCAGTGGACCACCCATCGCTACGTCAACGTGGGTACCGGATTCGCGAACACCGGCCCCGTCCGGCTCTACCACGTACGCGTCAGCACCGTGGCGCGCACCGCGCGGCCGGATCCGCGCTACGAGGTGCAGCGAATCGGCGTGCCGGAGGGAGGCAACGAGTACCTCGAAGACAACGACTACTCGGTCGCCCCCAGCAACTTCTGGAAGACCGCCGACCCACCGTCGACGCCGGCCGCCAAGTTCACCGATCGCCGGATGCATCGCATCCGCTTGCTGCGCACCGAAGTCCAGCTGAGGAACGTGTCATGACCAGCATCCAGAGATCCGCCGCCGCGCTCACGACGGACCGCGAGCGACCCGCCGCGAACGCGCGCGAGAACGGCAGCGTCTTCATCGTCGTCCTGTTCGTGCTGCTGGCGCTGACGGTGATCGGTATCTCGCTCACTTCGATCACCCAGACCGAGATCATGATCGGCACCAGCGAGCGCGCGACCACCCGGGTTCTCTACGCGGCGGACTCCGGCGTTCGCGTCGCACTCGCCGACACACTGGTGAACCAGCATCCCGGCCCGCGCTCGTTGCGGCTGGGGCGCGTCGTCTTCAGCAGCAACCAAGCGATGGAGGACCGCGTCGACCTGACGCCGTTCTTCCCGATCTTTCTCGGAACCTGCCCAGGGTGCATGGCGAATCAGGACACCGGGTACAAGGCCATCAACTACGTGACCTCGGCTCTCGCCCAGCGCGGCTGGCAGGACCCGGCGCGAGACGACTCCAACGCGCTCGACAACTCGGCGCTGGAGCTCGACGACGTCGTAGCTTCGAAGACACTCAGCGAGATGTTCGCCCTCCAGCCGCAGAGCGAGCCGAGCATCGCGCCGTTCCAGGAATCGACCCAAAGCCAGATCGACAGCATCCGGTACTAGGAGGAGAGGGCCCATGTTCCGTTCGACGCTTCCGTCACGCACCGCCGTCGCGCTCGTCGCCGTGGCCGCCCTGGCCGCGGGCGTCTGGCTCGCCGCCCCGCTCGCCGCCGACGACCGCGACCTGCTGCGCACCGCTGCCGCCGATCCTTTCGTGTTCATCATCCTCGACTCCTCGGGTTCGATGAACTGGTCGCCGCCATGTACCCAGGCGGACTACGACACCTTCATCGACGACGATCACGATACCGAGGATGGCGTCTGTCCTTCCTCGCCGCCCGCGACGCCTTGCGTGCGAAAGTGCAACTTCGTTTGCCCGAGTGGCGACTGCTTGGTGCCGCGCGACGGCGATGATCCGGGCTCCAAGATGCGCCAGGCGAAAGAAGCCCTCTACGAGGTGTTTTCGAAGCTTAGAGACATCAACTTCGGCTTCGCCACCTACAATCAGGACGACTTGTACGTCTCCAACAAGAACTGGCTCTATTCCGTCGCAGCCGGAGCTCCGCAGTACGCGCTCGCTGGCGGAGACGCATTCCCGGTCATTGGCAGCCAGGAGGTCTTCGGCGTAACCAACACCTGCGACTCCGACGGCGGCGGCAACCGCGGGCGAGACGCCGACATTGGGTGCTATGCGAACCAGGACGTCGCAGCCGACACGAACAACATTTGGGAAGCGACTCGCGTGCGCCGGCTCTCGAAGCTCGGAACCAACGGCAGTACCGCGGTCAACTACTACATCCGCAGCGGCGGAAGGGTGTACTACGTCACCACTAGCTCGCCGTCCGGCTCGCAGACTCTCGGCAGCGCCGCGATCACGCTGCGATATCAGATCTACATCTGCACCGGCACGCCCAACGCCAATCCGGCCAATGGTTGCGACGCTTCGTCCGAGCGGTCTCTCCTTTCGTCGATCAACGTTCCTTTCGACCGCGTGGGTGACGGCGACTTCGTTCGCTGGGACTACCAGGTCCGGCGCACTCCACCGCAGGACGGCTACTTCGGGCTGCAGAACGTGAACGCCGGCAATACCTGCGCCGGCTGGGACCCGAACAGCCTTCCGGCCGGCGAGACGGCGCCCGGCGGGGCGACCGAGTCGAGCTCTTCGCCTCCCGATCCGCACAACGGCTACGACCTGCGCTTTCCCAACGGCACTCGCTACTACAATCCGATCAACAACGACAACGACTGGCGTTTCCGCTACGGCGATGTCGTTCCGCTCTCCTGGCTCAGCGACAATGCCGACGAGATTCTCAACCGCCTGGCGCCGGGCCGGCGCTCGGGCGGCGACCCAGCGACCAACAGCGAGCTTTTCGGCGATGCGCGGTATCTCAACAACGTCCGGTCTGGATCGGATGCGTTCCTCAAGCTCAAGACCGACGCCCTCGGCACGAGTTACAACGCCGAGCGCCCGATCATCCCGACCGGCTCGACCCCGCTCGGCAACGCCCTGCGCAGCTTCCGCCAGTGGTATCGCGGCTGCGCAGATACGAGCACTTGCGCCGGCGGCACAGGGTGGGACGACTTCGCCTCGGCGACCGACTCGAGCTGGGGCTGCCGCAAGAAGTTCATCATCTTCTTGACCGACGGCGACGAAACGTGCAGTTCGGACCCTTGCTCCTACACCGAGGCCTTGCACACAAACGACGGGGTGAATACCTACGTCATCGGATTCGGCGTCGATGGGACCACCGGAAACCAGCTCGTATGCATGGCGGAGCGTGGCGGAACGGTGGCGCCGATCTACCCGCAAAACAAGCACGACCTCGTCGAGGCTCTGAACGACATCTTCAACGAGATTCGCGAGAGTTCAGCAGCATTCGCTTCGGCGGCCGTGCCCTCGGTTCAGGCGAATGTCGCCGACAAGATCTACCTCACGAGCTTCAACCCGGTCGACAAAGCCTCGACTTGGGCTGGAAGGCTCGACGCCTACTTGAAGCCCCTTCCCGTAGATAGATTCGGATTCCCGGATCGAACCACGCGAGTCTGTGGGGCCTTCACCTCGAATTGTTTTCTTTGGGACGCCGGCGACTCGCAGCTGGCCCTGTCGAGCGATACCGCAAACTACAATCCGGAGCGGCTCCTCCTGCAGGCGCCGTTTGCATCGAACGTCGTCTTCGAGGACAACAGCACGCTGAAGCTCGGCGCCGGCGACGACAACCGCCGAGTCTTCTATGGGCGGTCAGGTCTCACCGGAAACCGCAGGCTCTTCGACTATCCGGCATCGACGAGCGATCGATACGATTTGTGGAGCGGGCTCGAAATTCCGTTCATCGCCGGGAATTCCGGTTCGGAGGCGGCGGCGCGCGACCGTGCCGATGCGATCATCAAGGCCACTCTCCAGATCAAGGAAGACGAGATCACCTTCACCCTGATTCACGATCCTGACGACCCCATGGACGATGAGACCATCACCTCGGACATCTCCTACCTGATGGGAGACATCTTCCACTCCAATCCCGTGGTCTGGGGGCAACCGGCGAAGTTCGAGCTCTACACTCAGGATCCGTACAAGGGCGCCGCCCTCTGCGGCTCGGCTTCCGACCCGACTCGCCAGGCTCAGGTCTCCTATGTCGCCTTCGCGGATCGCAACGCCTGTCGGCGCAAGCTCCTGGTCGCCGGCAGCAACGACGGCCAGCTGCACGTCTTCGACGCCGGCATCTTCCGCGGCAGCGACTGCCTGTTCCCGGCGAAGGACTTCAACGCCGACGGCGCGATCAACTCGAGCGACCTCGACGTCGACGGCGACGGTCAGCCGGATTACGATCAGGACGACGACAACGGCGTGATCAACGGCGCCTTCGACAACGGCACCGGCCGCGAGCTCTTCAGCTTCATCCCGCGCGCCATGCTGCCGCGCATCCGCCAGATTGCTGAGAGCAATGAACAGATCTGGTCGCTCGACGGATCGGTGCGCATCGACGACGCCTTCATCGACCCGCACGCGACGACGAACGGCTCGGTCGCCTGCACTTCGCGCGAGTGGCGGACGCTGATGGTGGGCGGCTACCGCGAAGGCGGACCGGGCTACTTTGCGCTCGACGTGACCCAGCCCGACACCTACGACAGCGCGAAGGTGCCGCAGCCGCTATCTTCCGGCTACGTTCCTTCGTGCCTCGACGGCGGTACCGGGTGCGGCGGCTCCGCCTATCCGGCCGTCATCTGGGAGTTCCAGGACCAGGCGACGGTCAACTCCTCAACCGTCATGTTGGACGAGGACCTGAATGACCGCCCGGACCTCGCCAACTCCTGGAGCCGGCCGGGCACCGGACGCATCCGAGTCTGCACCGGCGGTTGCTCGGCGAACGAGACCGAGGACCGCTTCGTGGCCGTCTTCGGTGGCGGCCTGGGCGACGATCCGTCGACGGTCACCGGTAACTACGTCTACATGGTCGACCTCGAGACCGGCAAGACCCTCTACAAGAAGAGGGTCGAAGGTTCGGTTCCGGCCGACGTCGCCGCGGTCGACTTGAACGGCGACGGATACCTGGATACGCTGTACTTCGGTACCACGGCGGGATTCCTCTATAAGGCGTCGCTCGACCTTCCCACCTCTCCGATGAAGATCGCCACCCAGACGATCACCACGCGGGTCGCGGGTACGAACTACAGCGTCTCGGTGCAGCGCATCGTCGGACCTTCCGGCGAGGCCAAGAGGTACGACCCCTTCAAGGTGTTCACTACCGGCGGCCGGCCGATCTACTTCGAGGTCGGCGTGCTCTTCGTGCCCCAGCGCGCCCACTATGCGCTCGCTTTCGGCACCGGGAATCGCTGGGACCTGTGGGCGTTCGACGGTTCGGTGGGCCGCTTCTACATGATCCTCGACACGGACTTCGCGGACGCCGACCACAATGACGTCGTCGACGCCCCGACCGGCGTGTCGGTCGTACCGCTCACCGAGTCGAACTACCAAGCAATCGCCGCCGACGCTCCGTTCGACCCGGGGAGCCCGCCGCCGAACTACTTGTTGGCGACCAACGACTCGACCCCCGGCTGGTACATCACTCTGCAGCCGGACGAGCGGGTGATCACCGAGGCCTTCGCTCTGTCGGGCATCACCTTCTTCACCTCCTACGAGCCGCAGGCGACCGTGGAGTCAGGCGACGACGGGCCCACCTGCTCGAAGACCGGCACGAGTCACATCTTCATCGTCGGGACATACAACGCCATCGGCTACAGTATTCCCGAGGGCGCGACGCTCAACGACCGGGTGCGGTACAGCTCGGCGCCGGCGTTCACCACTCAGCCGTACACCGAACAGAGCGCCACGAAGAATCCCTCGACGCAGGGTACCAACTCCGACGAGATCACCGAGACCCTGGCCCTGATCGAGAGCGAGCTGCAGAGCACTCTGCCCTCGACCTGCCGCTTCGCCAACTACACGCTGAACCTGAAGACGATCCGCTCGGACACCGGCGTCGTCTTCATCGCGCCAGTTCCGATCTGCATCGAACCGACGAACTGGAAGGAGTTCTGAGGATGACCGACGCCCGCCGCCGATTCATCAGCACGACGCTCGCCGTCTGCGCGGCGGGCGTCCTTCTCGCCGCGACTTCGGCATCCGCCGATTGGCTGGTGACCAAGGACGGCGCCCGAGTCGAGACCCGCGGCGCGTGGAAGATCGACGGCAACCGCGTGGTCTTCACCCTGCCCAACGGGACCCTGTCGATGCTGCGCCTCGCCGAAGTGGACCTCGACCGTAGCGCCGTCGCCACCGCCGCCGCCAAGCAGCCGGCGGCGGCGCCGGCGGCGCCGGCGGTCAAGCCCAAGCCGCCGGTCCTCGTCCTGACCGAAAAGGACCTGCCGCCGGTGGGCGAAGCGGTGGACGAGGAGGAGGGCGAGAAGCCGCCCGAGACCCAGAAGGCCGACGACTCGAGCGGTCTCGAGGTCGTCTCGTGGGAGAAGACGCAGAATCCGTCGAAGGACGGAGTCGAGATCTACGGCACGATCAAGAACAGCGGTAGGAACGTGATCACCGCGCCGTCGCTGATGGTGATCATCTACGGACCGGACGGCGGACTCTTGGCGACCAGCGACGCCTCGATCAATGCCGGGGCGATCACCCCGGGGGCGTCGGCCAACTTCCGGGTCGAGTTCCCGGGCGTCGGCGACTTCGGCTCGATCAAGTTCGACATCCGCGGCCGCGGCTTCAAGGCCAACGAGGCGGAGAACGGCGAGGAGGGCGGAACGCCCGCCGAGCCCAACCCGGCCGCCGCCGAGGGGAGCGAGGAAGCTCCGCCGCCCGACGACGGCGGCGGCGAGCCCCCACCCGGATTCTGATTCGGGTCGCGCGTCGTGCCGAGGGCCGGTGATTCCACCGGCCCTTTTTCCATGCGTTCACGGCTGGCGATAGAGCGGGTAGCCCTCGAGATCGTGCTCGCGCACCCGGCGCAGCACCGTGCGGTAGCTGACGCCCAACAGCTCGGCGGCGCGGCGCTTGTCGCCCTGGGTCGCGGCGAGCGCCGCGCGCAGCCGCTCGCGCTCGTCGGGCACCCCGCCGGCGGCGAGCAACGGGTCGAGCTCCGCCGCGCCGACCGGCGCTCCCGGATGCAGGATGACCAGACGCTCGAGGACGTTGGCGAGCTGACGGACGTTGCCCGGCCAGGAGGCGGCCGCCAGGCGATCGAGAGCCGCCGGCAGCAACGCCGGCGGCGCCACCCGGTGGCGCTCGGCGATGCCGGCGATCAGGTGGCGGGCGAGCAGGGGCACGTCGCTCGGCCGTTCGGCGAGGCTCGGCAGAGCGATGGGGAAGACCTCGAGGCGGAAGAGCAGGTCGCTCCGGAAGCCGCCGGCGGCCACCAGCTCGCCGAGCTCGCGGTTGGTGGCCGCCACGATGCGCACGTCGGCGCGCAGCGTGGCGGCGCCGCCGACGCGCTCGAAGCGCTTCTCCTCGAGCGCCCGCAGCACCTTCGGCTGCACGGCGAGCGGCAGGTCGCCCACCTCGTCGAGCAACAGGGTGCCGCGGTCGGCGAGCTCGAAGCGCCCAGGCCGGCGACGGTCGGCGCCGGTGAAAGCGCCTTTCTCGTGGCCGAAGAGCTCGTTCTCGATCAGCGTCTCGGGGATCGCGGCGCAGTTGACCGCCACGAACGGTCCGGCGCGGCGCGGCGAGAGCGCGTGCACGGCGCGCGCGAAGAGCTCCTTGCCGGTGCCGCTCGCTCCGGTCAGCAGCACCGTGCTCTCGGTCGGCGCGACGCGCTCGAGCAGGCGCAGCGCGGCGCGCAGCCGCGGGTGGGCGCCGACGATCGCCGGTACGCCGGGCGCCTCGAACTTCTCCGCCGCCTGGGCGGGCTCGGCGAGCAGCGCGCGCACCCGGGCGTAGAGGTCCGGCAGCTCGACCGGCTTCTCGAGGAAATCGACCGCGCCGAGCTTCATCGCCTCGACCGCGGTCGCGACGGTGCCGAAAGCCGTCAGCACGACCACCGGCGGCGGCGGCGCCAGAGCGCGGGTCGCGGCGAGCACGTCGAGTCCGCTGCCGTCGGGGAGCATCAGATCGGTCAGCACCAGGTCGAAGCGGCGCGCGGCGAGCAGAGCGCGCGCCGCGGCCACGTCGGCGGTCGCCTCGACCTCGTAGCCCTCTTCGCCGAGCGCGCGCTCGAACAGCCGGCGCAGCGACTCGCGGTCCTCGACCACCAGTAGGCGGGCGCTCACCGCGTCGGCTCCATCGCCAGCTCCCGCGCCACGGCGGCGGCGACCGCCGCGTCGTCGGCCGGGTCGACGGTGCGCAAGTCGAGCACCAGCCGCCCGTCGCGCAGGTAGCCGACGATCGGCGGCTCGCCCGAGCGCAGCCGCGCGAGCAACCGCTCGTCGCCGGGCCAAGCGAGCGCCTCGCCGGGGATCGGTCGCTCCGGCGCCGAGCCACCACCGAGGAAGGCCTCGGCGGGAACGATCTCGGCGCCGAGCGCCGCGGCGAGCGCCGCGAGGCGGCGGCGATGGTCGTGCGGCTCGACGAAGAGCCGCTCGAGCGGCAGCGCCGCCTCCGCCAGGTGGAGCCGCAGGATCTCCTCGAGCGCCGCGTAGGTCAGCCGATCCGGTCGCAGGGCGCGATAGAGCGGGTGACTCCGGCAGCGCGCGATCGCGAGTCTGCGCCCCACGAGCAGGCCCGCCTGCGGCCCGCCGGCCACCTTGTCGCCGCTGCCGCAGACGAGATCCGCTCCCGCCGCGATCAGGGTCGCCATCGAGGGGTGGTCGGCGAGCGCCGCGTGGGTCGTGGGGCGCAGCAGACCGCTGCCTTCGTCGACCACCGAGACCAAGCCGCGGTCGCGCGCCAGCCCGGCGAGGCTCGCCGCGTCGACGGCCTCGACGAAGCCGGTCATGCGGTAGTTGCTCGGCAGGACCTTGAGTAGCAGGGCGGTCGCCGGGCCGATCGCCCGCTCGTAGTCGGCGAGCCGGGTGCGATTCGTGGTGCCGACCTCGACCAGCCGGGCGCCAGCCGCAGCCAGAATCTCCGGAATGCGGAACGAGCCGCCGATCTCGACCAGCTCGCCGCGCGAGACCACCACCTCGCCGCCGCCGGCGTGCGCCGCGAGGGCGAGCAGCAGGGCCGCCGCGTTGTTGTTGGCGATGAGAGCGTCCTCGGCCCCGGTCAGGGCCGCCAGCCGACGCGCGGCGCGGGCGTTGCGATCGGCACGGCGCCCGGTCGCGAGGTCGAACTCGAGGTCGACGCCGGCGGTGGCGAGCTCGGCCAGGCGCCGGGCGACCGCCGCCGGCAGCGGCGCCCGACCGAGATTCGTATGCAGGAAGACGCCGGTCGCGTTCACCACCCGGCGCAGCGGCGCGCCGTAGGTCGACTCGAGCAGGAGGGCGATCCGGTCGGGCAGCGCGCCGATCCGCCGGTCGAGCTCCCGCTCGTCGAGCCCGGCCTCGAGCTCGGCGCGCAGGCCCGCCAATGCCGCGCGCGCTTGGATGACCAGCGCGGGCCTTCCGTATAATGATTCCAGGGCCCGCAGGCGGGAATCGGCGACCACGCGATCGACCGCCGGCAGGGAGCGGCGGCGATCGACTGGATCCTCGACGGACATCGCGAGCCCCTCATTCTAGGAGAACTCTTCCCCTGAGCCCGAAAACCGATCCGCAGAACGCCCCCGGCGCGCAACCGCCGCTGGCGGTCGATCGCCTGCTCGACGGCCTCTCGGTCGACATCGAGCAGCTGAAGCTGCAGTTCGACCGCTTCTTCAACGGCGCCGCCGCCGTCCCGCCGGAGGACCTGCGCCAGCGGGTGGCGGGCGTCCTGCGCGACCTGCGCAACCTCAGCCTGAAGAGCTCGGCCGATCGCTTCCGGCTCTCGTCGCTCGAGGCGCGATTCAACAGCTTCAACGAGCTGTTCAACCGCCGGCTGCGCGAGCGCGAGGAGGGCACGGTCGGCCGCCCCGCGGCGCTCGTCGTCGAGAGCCGGCGGGAGTTCGACGCCGCGGCCGGAATCGTCCTCGACCCGGGCCTCGAGCCCGACGCGGTGGACGCGCTGCACGCCGGTCTGTTCCGCAACCAGCGCGGCGGCTCGGATCTCGAGACCTTCCGCGGCTACCTGGCCAAGCAGCTCGATCTCGTGCGCGAGAAGACCGGCGCCACCTCGGTCCAGTTCCGGGTGGCGCTCGAGGACGGCAAGTTGAAGCTCAAGGCGAAACCGGTCGGTGGCTCTCGCGGTACCTCTTGACGCGGAAAGGAACTCCCGTGCGCAATCCGTCGTTCGCTCTCCTGACCTGCTTTCTCCTGGTGACGGCCTCCGGAGCGGCCCCGTACCACCTGTCGCGCGCGATCGCCGAGCAGCGAGCCCTGGCCTCCGACCGTCCGAACGACGCCGCGGTGCAGAACGATCTCGGCAACCTGCTGGTGTTGGCCGAGGACAACGCCGCCGCCGAGGCCGCCTACCGTAAAGCGATCGAGCTCGATCCCAAGAACGTCTCGCCGCACTTCAACCTCGGCCTGCTGCTCGAGAAGCGCGAGGCGCGCGCGGCGGCGCTCAGAGAATTCCACAAGGTGCTCGACATCGAACCGGGCCACGCCTGGGCTCACTACCAGATCGGCGTCATCTACCAAGATTGGGGCCTCAAGCCGCTCGCCCGCCGCCAGTTCGCGCGCGCCCTGGCGCTCGACGCGCGGCTCGCCGACCCGACGGTCAATCCGCACATGATCGAGAACCCGCTCGGCACCAAGGCGATGATCGACGCCTACCAGAGCCATTCGCAAGGCCTGCAGCCGCCGCACACCTACGCGGAGCCGGCGCGCATCGCGCGCCTGATGATCGACTCGCAGGACGCCGCCCCGGCCGACCAGCAGGCGGTCGCGGCCGAGCCCGCCGCGGCCACCCACCTGGCGGCGGGCGCCGATCCGCGCGGCGGAGAGACCACGCCGCGGGTGCTGCGCTCGAGCGATCTCGATCGCGGCGGCAGCGTGAACCAGGTGGGCGGCGGGCCGGCCGGTGGACCGGCGGGCGCGAGCAAGCTCGCCAACCGGCCCGGCGCCGCGTCGCGCACCACGCAGAGCCGCGAGCAGATCATGGAGCGCTACAAGGCCACGCACCCGCCCGGAGGCGTCGCGCCCGGCGCGGGGGCCAAGCCGGGGCCCGCCCCGCCCGGCGGCGGCGGCCAGCCCGCGCCCTACATTCCGCCGGTCGGCAGCACGGGTGAGCTCGAGCTGCGACTCCTGCCGCACGACGCCACCGGCGCCGCCGGCTGAGCGCGCGCGGCGCGCCGCGCCGCCCATCGCGTCCCTTCGACAGCGGCGCACGCGCGGCTCGCGCCCGCGCGAACTTGGTATCGTCCGCCTCCGAGCTCTTCGTGTCCCAGGTCTCGGCAACAGCGACGATGAACGGCAGGATGTCAGGTCTGCGCCGGTACGCCGACGCCACGGTCCGCGTGGTGCTCTACGCCTACGCCTACGTCTTCCTCGAGTGGCTCTTCCAGGTCACCAAGCCGTCGTTCCTCGACGCCTGGCCGGCGATCGAGCGCGTTCGCGCCTTGCTCGTCGGGGCGCTCCCCTTCGTGCTCGCCGCGCTGGCGCTGCACGGCGCGCTCTGCCTGGTCGCCGCGGCGGTCTCCCGGTCCGGCTCGACCGGCGGTCTCGGGGGCGCGCTCCTGAAGCTGACTCCGGCGCTCGTCGCCGGCGCCATCGTCATGATGTTGGTCGACAACTTCACGTACACCGTCTTCGGCTGGGGTATCGTCGACACGACCGCCGCCACGGCACCGATCTACTGGGCGGCGCTCGGCCTCGTCGTCGTGCGCCACCTCGCTGCCGAGCCGCTCCAGGTCCGCTTCGCCGCGGTCCTCGCGGTGGCGCTGGCGGCGGTGTCGGTGACCGCCCTGCTGCTCTCGCTGCTCGGCGCCAAGCGCTACGTCGACCCCGACTACCGCAGCGAGCGCGGGGACGGAAAGCTCCCCAACATCGTCCTGTTCGCCGCCGACGGCGTCAGCGCCGGCCGGGTCTCGGGCTACGGCTATCCCCGCCAGACCACGCCGAGTCTCGACCGCTACTTCGAGCGCGCGCTGGTCGCCGACAACGCCTTCACCAACTCGGGCTGGACGACGAGCTCGCTCACCGCGATGATGACCAGCAAGTCTCCCGCGACCACCAAGGTTCTGTATCCGCCCTACACCCTCAAGGGCCGGGACGCCTACGAGACCCTGCCGCACATCCTGCGCAAGCTCGGCTACCGCACCCTCCAGGAGTCGGTGCGCTACTACGCCGACGGTCCGGACCTCAACTGGCGGGACTCCTTCGACGAGGCCAACGGCCGCGCCCTCGGGCCCTCGCTGCCGGACGACACGCCGCTGACGCTGCAGGCGTCGCTGGTGCTCGTCGACCAACTCGAGCATCGGCTCACCGCGCGCCTGCTGCAGCTGCTGCGGATCGAGAAGATGCAGAACCCGCACGCCCAGGTCGGGGCGGGAGCCGACGCCAAGGTCTACGGCGAGCCCGATGCCGCGCGGATGGCGCGGGTCTACGACTTCATCGCCCGCTCGCCGCAGCCGTTCTTCGTCCAGATCCACCTGATGGGCACCCACTGCTGCACCTTCGAGTCGTCGTACCGCATCCTGCCGCGGCTGCCGCCGGTGGATCCGCGCGCGCCGCCCGACGCCGCCGATCTCGACGACGCGATCCGCGAGTCCGACCACCACTTCGGCGAGCTGATGGACCGACTCGAGAAGCGCGGCCTGCTCGACGACACGCTGGTCGTCTACAGCTCGGACCACGACGAAGGCTGGGAGTTCCGCTCGCAGGTGCCGCTGCTCTTCCTCTTTCCGCGCGGCGAGCATCGCGGCCACCGCGCCGCGACGACGCAGCTGCTCGACGTGGCGCCGACGATTCTCGACTACCTGGGCGTGCGGCCGCCGGATTGGATGGAGGGCAAGTCCCTGCTCGGCGGCGAGCCCGACCCCTACCGCCCGGTGTTCGCCATCTACCGCATGGTGCGCGAGCACTTCGAGAGCGAGAAGAAGGATCGGCTGGCGCGCCTGGTCGACCTCGGCCCGCCGACCTACGGTCTGCGCCTCTTCGGCATGGTCGTCTGCCAGCGTTGGTACATCCTGGACCTGCGCGGCGCGGAGATGGCCTCCGGGCCGATCGCTTCCTACGTCGGCTCTTGCCCGGCCGACGTTCTGCCCGACCGCGATCGGGCGAGGGAGATGATGAGCCGTCACCTGCGCGAGCGGGGATTCTCGTTTTGAGCGCCATGCCGACCGAGCCGGGTCCGGCGAAGGAGGCGACCGACTCGAGCGCCATCGTCTCGCCAGCGTCGTTCCGCGACCCCGCGGGGTTCGTCTTCTGGCGCGACGGAGTCCTCCATCGCCAGGTTCACGAGATCTACCGCGTCCACTACGAGAGACTGATGGGTTCGGGCCTCTACGACGCGCTGGTCGCGCGCGGCTCCCTGGTGCCGCACGAGGAGGTCGAGAGGGCGGGCGGCGCCGGCGGTCCCGTCTTCAAGATCCTGCGACCGCTGCCGGTCGACTTCGTCTCCTATCCCTACGAGTGGGCGTTCGGCGAGCTCCAAGACGCGGCGCTGCTGACGCTCGACGTCCACCGGCTGGCGCTCGACCACGGCCTGTCGCTGAAGGATGCCTCGGCCTACAACGTCCAGTTCCACCGCGGCCGGCCGATCCTGATCGACACCCTCTCCTTCGAGACCTACCGCGAAGGACGGCCGTGGGTCGCCTACCGCCAGTTCTGCCAGCACTTCCTCGCGCCGCTCGCGCTCATGGCGCATCGCGACGTGCGGCTCGCCCACCTGCTGCGCGCCTACGTCGACGGCCTGCCGCTCGACCTCGCGAGCCGCCTGCTGCCGGCCGCCACGCGCTGGCGGCCGGGCCTGGCGATGCATCTCCATCTGCACGCCCGCGCCCAACACGCCTACTCCTCGACCCGGAGCGCACGGCCGAAGCGCGAGGTCCGAGTCAGCCGGCTGGGGATGGTCGGCCTGGTCGAGAGCCTGCGCCGCACGGTCGCCGGGCTCGACTGGGAGCCCGCCGGGACCGAGTGGGCGACCTACTATCGCTCGACCAACTACAGCGACGCCGCCTTCGAGCACAAGAAACGGCTGGTGGGCGAGTACCTCGACGCGGTCGCGCCCCGCCGGGTCTGGGACCTCGGCGCCAACACCGGCGTCTTCAGCCGCATCGCGAGCGGCCGCGGCGCCTCGACCGTGGCCTTCGACATCGATCCCGCCGCGGTCGAGAGCAACTACCGCCAGGCGAAGACCGAGCCCGCCGCCCCTCTGCTCCCGCTGGTGCTCGACCTGACCAACCCCAGCCCGGGGCTCGGTTGGGCCGGAGTCGAACGCGATTCGCTCGCCGCCCGCGGCCCGGTCGACTGCGCCCTGGCGCTCGCCCTGGTCCACCATCTCGCGATCTCGGCCAACGTGCCCCTCGCCCGGATCGCCGAGTTCCTGTCGCGACTCTGCGCCCACCTGGTGATCGAGTTCGTGCCCAAGGAGGACAGCCAGGTGCAACGCCTGCTCGGCGCGCGCGAGGACATCTTCGCCGACTACGACCGCGCGCACTTCGAGGCGGCGTTCTCCGCCCGTTTCCGGATCCTGCGCGCCGAGGACGTCTCGGGCACGCAGCGCCGCCTGTACCTCATGCAGAGGATCTGAATGAGCCGCTCCCCAGAGAGACCGTGATGCGCAAGCTCGAGAAGCTGTGGATCGGCGTGATCCTGGTCGCCGCGCTGCCCAAGCCGGCGTACGCCTACATCGACCCGGGCACGGGGAGCATGATCTTGCAGGGCCTGATCGCGGCGCTCGCGGCGCTCGCCTTGACGATCCGGCTCTGGTGGCACCGGTTGATGGTGCTGCTCGGCCTGCGCCAGAAGACGGCGCCCGAGTCGAATGCCCCCGAAGACCCTGGCGGCCCCGGCGCCGGCGGCAATTGACCGCGGCGAGCGCTAGACGTTGAAGCGGAAGTGCACGACGTCGCCGTCGTGCACGACGTACTCCTTGCCCTCGAGCCGCAGGAGCCCCTTGTCGCGGCAGTGGGCGAGAGTCTTCAGGTTCAGCAGGTCGTCCCAGCGCACGACTTCGGCGCGGATGAAGCCGCGCTCGATGTCGGAGTGGATCGCCCCGGCCGCCTCGCGCGCGTGCGCGCCGCGGCGGATCGTCCAGGCGCGCACCTCGTCCTCGCCGACGGTGAAGAAGGCGATCAGGCCCAGCAGCTCGAAGCTCGCGCGCACGACGCGGTCGAGCGACGGTTCGGCGAGCCCGAGCGCGGCGAGGAACTCCTTCTGCTCCTCGGCCGCGAGCTGCGAGATCTCCTGCTCGATCGGCGCCGAGACCACCACCGCCCGCGTGCCGTGGCCCTCCGGCAGCGCGAGCGCCGCCGGAGTCGCGCTGGCGACCGCGCCCTCGGCGACGTTGGCGACCAGCAACATCGGCTTGGCCGACAGGAGTTGGAAGCCGCGCAGCAGCTTCTCGTCGTCGGGCGCGAGCTCGACCGCGCGCAGCGGCTTCTCCGACTCGAGCGCCGGCAGCACGACCTCGGTCAGCAGCTTCTTCTCGCGCAGCTCGTCGCTCGAGAGCCCGCGCTTGCCCGACTTCGCCAGCCGATCGAGCCGGCGCTCGACCAGCGTGTGGTCGGCGAGGATGAGCTCGAGGTCGACCGTGCCGACGTCGCGCCGGGCGTCGACCGAGCCGTCCGGGTGCGGGATCTCCGGATCCTCGAAAGCGCGCACCACGTGCAGCAGGGCGTCGACCGTCTTCAGCTTGGCGAGATCGAGGCTCTCAGGGCCGTCGCCGCGCGCGATGCCCGGGATGTCGACGTACTCGACCGTCGCCGGCACGTAGCGCCGGGGCTGGAACAGGTCGCGCAACGCCACGAGCCGCGGGTCCGGGACCTTGGCGACCGCGACGTGGGTCTTGTCCGAGGTCGAGAACTTGTCCGTCGTCTCGTGGGACGCGGTCAGGGTGTTGAACAGGGTGGTCTTGCCCGCCTTGGCGAGGCCGAGGATTCCGAGTTGCACGGGCCGGCGAGGGTATCCCGCGGCGGCCCGGGGGTCAACCGCGCGCCACCACCTCGAGGCCGCGGACGAGCAGCGTCGGCGAGCCGATCATGCCGTCGCCGGCGAGGAAAGCGAGATCGCGCCCGACCGCGACGACCGCACGCCAGAGCTCGGCAAGATCGCCGGCGAGGGCCACACCGGCGACCGGCTCGCGCGCTTGCCCGCCCGCGAGCGCGAAGCCGACGACCGGCAGATGGAAGCGTGAGCCGTCGCGCACCAGGGCGCCGTCGACGTCGATCCAGTAGCCGCCGCGCTCGACCCCGGCCACCAGGCTGGCGACGCCGATCGCCGGGTCGGGCGTCAGGAAGAGATGGGTCGGCGCACGCCGCGGCACGTCGCGGAAGCTCGCTCGCCGCGCGCAACCCGAGGCCTGGCCGCGCGCCGCCTCCCACCAGGCGAGGAGCGGCTGGCGGAACTTGCCGCGCTCGACGAGCACCCGCGCCCCGGTCGGCGACCCCTCGCCGTCGACCGGCGACTCGAGCAGGCCGCCCGCGAGCCGCCCGTCGTCGACGACGCTCACCCCCGCGCTCGCCGCGTGCGCGCCGGCCGCGGCGAGCGGCCCCTCGAGCGCTCCCGCGCCTACCAGCCAAGCGAGCGCCGACTCGAGCAGACGCGCGGCGACCGGCGGCGCGAGCAGGCAGGTCGCCGCGGCCGCCTCGCGCGGCACGCCGTCGGCGAGGATCGCGAAGCGGTCGGCGATTCGGCGCGCGAGCGCCAGCGGGCGGAATCGCCGCGCGTCGCGCTCGCAGGTCTCGAGCAGCACGCGATGGACGCCGCGCGCCATCTCGAGGCGCAGCGCCGCCGAACGGTGACGCACCGCGCAGCGCAGGCCGCGCGAGGAGGCGAGATCGGCGTCGCTCGCCCCGTCGTCGAGGCGCGCCGCGACCAGGCGCGCGCCCGGCGCCTCGCGCTCCACTTCGCGCAGGATCCCCTCGAGCAGCGCCAGCCCCTCGCTTTCGCCGACCAGCGGCGAGCCGAGATCGGGCGGCGGCGTCCAGGCCGGCGCCTCGGCGGGCTCGGGCAGCCGGAGCGAATGGTCGCTGCGCCGCGGCCAGGACCCGGCCGATGGGGGAATCCCCGAGCCGCTCGCGAACCACGAGCCGCGCGCGTCGCCGGCGCGCACCGCCCAGCCCTCTTCGACCGCGATGGCGCAGGTCGCGCCATTCGCCGCCAGCTCGAGCCGACGGCTGCGCCCACGTTTGGTATAGGCCTCGATCTCGCCGTCGCGCGTCGCCTGGCGCGCGAGCGCCAGCAGCTCCTCGGCGTTCATCCGCCCGACCCCGCGATCGCGACGCCGTCGAGGAGGATCGCCGGCGCGCTCGCCCACACCGGCCGTCGCTGGCCGCCCTTGGCGCACCAGCCGGCGCCGGCGGCGACCGCCTCGTCGCCGATCGCGACGATCGCGCCGAGCAGGTCGGCGACCCGCCCGACGATCGCGAAGCGGCCGCAGGCCTCGCCCGCCTCGCCGCCGGAGAGCCTGCGGGCGTACGGGATCTCGAGCCGCACCGCGCCGCTCGCCGGGTCGAGCGCGCCGCTCTCGACCTCGGGCACCCAGAGCCCGCCCTCGCCGGCGCGCACGAGCTCGGCGCGCGTCGCACCTCCGGCGGGCATCTCGAGGTGCACCGTGCGCGGCAGCGGCGGGGCGTGGCGCGAGGCGCGGAAGCCCGAGCCGGGCAGCAAGTGCTCCGAGCGCCGCGCGCTCGCCACGTCGGCGAGCGGCTGCTCGACCCGCCCCTGGCGCAGGAGCCAACGCCGCACCACCGGCGAGCCCTCGTCGTCGTAGGCGCGGGCGACGCCGGCCGGCGCCGCGGCCGGATCGTCGAGCACGTCGAGCTGCGCCGGCCCGAGTGCGACGCCGCGCGCCGCTTCCGGCCGGCCGGCGAGCGCCAACAAGTCCGCCTCGAGGGCGTGCGCCACCGCCTCGTGCAGGAGCGTCGCGGTGGCGGCCGGCGCGAGCAGCAGGCGCTCTCGGCTCGCGGCCGGCGACGGGGCGCGCCGGGCGCGGAAATGGCCGACGAGCGCCGCGCCGAGCTCGGCCGCGGCGGCGGCGTCGAGGCGCGGGAAGAGCGCGCCGCGCCGGCCCCACGGGGTCTCGATCTCGAGCGCGGCAAAGCGCTCGCGCTCGGGCGGCGCCGACCAGCGAGCGCCGACCACGGCCACGTCGCGCGCCAGGATCCGCACGCCGACGCGCGCCGGGAATGCAGCGTGGTGGGAGCGGATGGCGCGCTCGAGCAGAGCGGGAAATGCGAGCAGCTCGGCGCTGTCGATCCCCGGCAGGTCGCCTTGCGGCTCGAGCGCCGGCTCGACCAGCGCCGCGGGCAGGGCGCGCGCCACCTGGCGCAGCGCTTCGACGAAGCCCCGCCCGTCGATGCCGTCGCGGCTGGCGAGCCAGGAGCGGCCGTCGCGCAGCAGGCGGACGGCGAAACCCTGGTCCCGCCGGCGCCGCAACCCGACCGCGGCGCCCTCGGGCGGCAGCTCGAGCTCCTCGCAGCTCTCGAAGAAGATCTCGGCGTGATCCTCGGCGCGATCCGCCACGGCGGCGAGCGCCCGGGCGAGCGCCGGCGCGTCGAGCTTCTCGAATGCCATCCCGCGGCGATTGTCCCACAGCGATCCGCGGCCCGCCGTCGTTTCCTTCCTCGACGCGCCGCGGGCGCGCTCCTAGAATGCGAACGAGACCGCCCATGTCCACCATTCCGTCAGCTGCCGGCGCGAGCGGCGCGCTCTCGCCGTTCGCAGAGACGCTCGTCCCCGGTCTTGCCGCGCGGCGGCTCGCGAGCGGCGCGTTCGCGGACCACGACGGCGGCGGCGCCTCGGCCGAGGCCACCGCCTGGACGGCGATCGCCGGCCGGGGCGACGCGCTCGGCGACGGCGCCGCCGCGGCGCTCGTCGCGCTGCAGGCGGCGAGCGGCGCGCTCTCGACCTCGCCGCTCCATCCGGGCACCGATTGGCCCACCTCGCTCGCGATCCTCGCCTGGCGCGGCGACCGGCGCCACGACGCGGCGCGCGAGCGCGCCGTCGACTACCTGCTGGCGCACGCGGGCGACACCTTTCCTTCGCGCCCCGACGGGCCGATCCGCGTCGATTCCTCGATCCCGGGCTGGGCGTACGTCGAGCGCACCTTCTCCTGGGTCGAGCCGACGGCGTTCGCCCTTCTGGCGCTACGTGCGGTCGGGCGCGGCGATCATCCACGGGTGCGCGACGGCATCCGCCTGCTCCTCGATCGCCAGATGACCTCGGGGGGATGGAACTACGGCAATCCCGTCGCTTTCGGCCAGGAGCTCCTGCCGACGCCCGAGGCGACCGGCGTGGCCCTCGCGGCGCTCGCGGGCGGTGCGCCGCGCGAGGCCGTCGAACGGAGCCTGGCGCGATTGGGACACGAGCTTCTCCCTGCGGTGCGCACGCCGTACGCGCTCGTCTGGGGGCTGCTCGGCCTGGTCGCCTGGAACGAGCCGCCGGCCGACGCGCCCGCCTGGCTCGCCGAGAGCGCGACCCGCGAGTCGCGCTACGGCGCTTATTCGACCAGCGAGCGCGCCCTCCTCCTCATCGCCGCCCACGCCCTGGCCGGCCGGCCGCCGTGGCCGACTTCGCGGAGCGCGCGATGAGGCGCTGGCGCCCGACGCGCCGCGAGCTCCTCGGCGGGGCGCTCGCCGGCGCCGCTCTCGGGGCGCTCGGCTCCTGCGCGAGGCGGGAGCGCGACTCGCGGACGCGGGTCTTCGTCGCCAAGGCGGCGAGCTACGAGGTCGACCTCGCGCCGATCCTCGCCTCGGCACTCGCCGAGCTCGGGATCGACCGCGCCGAGGTGACCGGCAAGCGCATCCTGCTCAAGCCCAATCTGGTCGAGACCGCGCTCGGCCGCCAGCACATCAACACCCATCCGCAGGTGGTGCGCGGAACAGCCGAGGCGCTGCGCGCTCTCGGCGCCGCCGAGGTGATCGTCGGCGAAGGGCCCGGGCACCGGCGCGACACCTTGCTGGTGCTCGAGGAGTCGGGGCTCGCCGAGGTGCTGCTCGCCGAGAAGCTGCGCTTCGTCGATCTCAATCGCGACGACGGCTTCGCGGTCGCCAACGCCGGCGGCCGGTCGGGCCTCCTCCGCCTGACGCTCCCCGCGACCCTGCGCTCGATCGACTGGATCGTCTCGCTCGCCAAGATGAAGACCCACCACTGGGCCGGCGTGACGCTCGCGATGAAGAACCTCTTCGGCCTGATGCCGGGCAACTTCTACGGCTGGCCGAAGAACGTGCTGCACTACGTCGGGCTCGAAGAGTCGATCCTCGACATCAACGCCACGGTCAAGCCGCGGATCGCGATCGTCGACGGCATCGTCGGCATGGAGGGCGACGGCCCGATCCTCGGCAGTGCGAAAACGGTGGGCGCGCTCGTCGTCGGCACCAACCTGCCGGCGACCGACGCCACCGCGGCGCGCGTGATGGGCCTCGACCCATCGCGGGTGCACTACCTTGCGGCGGCGGACAACTGGCTCGGTCCGATCGGCGAGCCGGCGATCCATCAGGTCGGCGAGACGATTTCGAGCGTCGCGTCCCCCTTCCGCCTGGTCGAGAAGATCCCGGCGCAGAAGGCGCTGCTCGACCGCGAGTCGGGAGCCGGCTACTGACGGGCGACTTCGAGCTCGATGCGCGCCCCCGGGTGCCGGTCGGCGACGCGGAAGGCGAGCCGCAACGTGCCTTTCGCCCACTGGCCAGCCCCGCCGCGGTAACCGGCGGCGGCGAGACGCGCGGTCCAGTCGCGCTCCAGCGCTTCAGGCGACCAGGGCGAGTCGAGGGTGAGACGGATCGCTCCCGCCTTGCCGGGCGAGGCATCGACCAGGCTCGAGGGCAGCGGCAGCGGTAGCTCGCGCGGGAAGCCGTCCGGCAAGACTCCCGAGAAACTGCGCTCGCCCTCGCGCCGGCGCTCGACGACGTCGCTCGCGGTCGAGTAGGCGGCATCGGGTCGCGCCTCGACCTCGACCGTCGGCAGGTCGCTGCCGGGAGCGGGCTTGGCCGCCTCGGGCGCGCCCCCGCCGCAGGCGCCGGCAGCGAGCGCCAGCGCGGCGACGGCGAGGAGTCCGCAGCTTCCGGTCGAGCGCCGGCTCACGCGCGGGCTCCCTCGCGCTCGGCGCGGTAGAGCACCACGCGCACCCGTTCGAGGGTCACCAGGCCGTCGCCCACCATGGTCTCGAGCAGCGGCAGGAAGGCCTCGATCTTGGCCTCTTCGTCGACGATCTCGATCACCATCGGCAGGTCCTCCGACAAGCGCAGGATCGACGCCTTGTGGATGCGGCTGGCGGCGCCGAAGCCCTCGACTCCGCGCAGCACGGTCGCGCCGGCGAGCCCCTGCTGGCGCGCCCGCTGCACGATGGCGTCGTAGAGGGCGACCCCCTGGTGGCGGTCCGAGTCGCCGATGAAGATCCGCAGCAGCGTCCGTTCGCCCTCGAGTTTCATCGCGTCCTCCCTACAGTGCGCGCGCGATCGCCGCGCCGAGCCACACCCCGGCGAGACCGAGCGCCACGCTCGCCACCACGTTGCCGAGCGCGAGCGCGAATCCGGCGTCGCGCGCCAGGGCGAGCGTCTCCCAGCCGAAGCTCGAGAAGGTGGTGTAGCCGCCGAGGATGCCGATGAGCGCGAAGCTGCGCGTCTCGGGCGCCACCAGCAGCCGCTCCTGGAAGAGGCCGGCGAGCAGGCCGATTGCCAGACAGCCGCTCAGATTCACCACCAGCGTGCCCCAGGGGAATGCGACCAGCCGGCCGCGCGACTCGGCCGCCGTCTGCACCCAGCCCTGCACGAGGTACCTCGCGACCGACCCGATCGCTCCGCCCAGGGCCACCCAGAGAACGCGTGGCATCGCGCCGAGTCTAGCCCGGCGGGTCACTCGATCCGGTCGAGCGCGGCGGGAAGCTCGGCGAGCGAGGCGAGGTCGCCCTCCGCGCTGCCGCGCACCAGGTGGAGCGCCCGCATGCCGACGCTCTCGGCCCCTTCGACGTCCTCGCGGCGGGAATCGCCGACATGGAGCGCCCATTCGGCCTTGCCGACCCCGAGCTCGGCGAGCGCCGCGGCGAACATCCGCGGATGGGGTTTCTCGACCCCGACGAGCGCCGAGACCGCGAAAGCGTCGAAGAACGGAGCGAGCTCGAGCCGTTCGAGCAGCAGCGGAAGGCGCTCGTCCCAGTTCGAGACGACGCCGAGGCGCAGGCCCCGCCGGCGCAGCTCCGCGAGCGCCGGACGCACGTCCGGGAAGACCTCCCAGGCGTCGGCGCGCGCGAACCGATCGTAAAGCTCGGCGGCGGCGAAGCGCGACGGCACGGGCGAGCCCAGGTGCTCGCAGACGCGCTCGACGAAGCGGCGCCAGAAGCCGCGTGCGCCCTCGCTGTGGCTCGCGAAGCGGTCGGCGGCCGGCGAGGCCGCGCAGGCGAGCTCCTGCCAGACGACCGGGATCTTGGCGCGCACCGCGTCGGGCGACGCGGCGACGCCATGGCGCGCCAGCACCTCGGCGTAGATCTCCCCCAGTCGCGGACAGGCGACCAGGGTGTGGGTGACGTCGAGGGTGACCGCGACCAGGTTCATCGCCGGTCGCGGTGCTCGTGGAGGTAGAACGCCGCGACGACCAGCGCGTGGCGGATCTCGCCGCGGGCGATGCGCCCCGGGATCTCGGCGAGCGGCACGCGGAGCACCTCGAGCTCCTCCTCGCCGTCGCCCACCGGGTCGCCGGTCGGTTCGAGATCGGTGGCGAGGAAGGTCGTGCAGCGGTTGGTGAGGAACGCCGGGTTGGGGTCGACCTCGCCGAGCTTCTCCCAGGTCGCGGCACGGAAGCCGGTCTCCTCCCACAGCT
Source organism: Thermoanaerobaculia bacterium (assembly GCA_046331385.1). Taxonomy (GTDB): domain Bacteria; phylum Acidobacteriota; class Thermoanaerobaculia; order Multivoradales; family JAGPDF01; genus JAXLQW01. The sequence goes on along the minus strand of JAXLQW010000001.1, from coordinate 3,122,377 downwards.
CGCGCGCCGCCGCGGCGGCGTCGTCCTCTTCTTCCACCATGCCGCCCGGGATTTCGAGCGTGGGCGCGGCGATGCCGAAGCGCCACTGGCGGACGAGGAGCACGCAGTCCGCCTCGTCGAGCGCGACCACGTTGACCCAGCGCGGAGCGACGAGGACCATCGCCTCGCGCAGCGCGATCTCACCGCCGCTCTCCCCGCCGGCGGCGAGCTGCTCGCGCCGCAGCTCGAAGAGCCGATGGGAGAAGAGAACCTCGCTGCGGCGGGTGACCCAACGGCGCATCGGCGGAGAATACGCGAGATCGCGCGCCGCCCACGCTATGCTCCGCGGGTGCGTTCCAGGGTCCGCCTGCTCGCCGCCGCGGCGCTCGTCGCCGCCTGGATGACGCTGCTCTTCACCGGGCACTTGCTCTACGGCGCGGCGCATCTGGCGCTCGTCGCGGCGCTCGTCGCGCTGCCCTGGCGAGCCGGCGGATCGCGCACCCCGACCCCCACGGAGAAGCCATGAATCTGCGCAAGCTGATCGCGATCGTCCTTCTGGCCGGCGGCGTGCTGGCGCTCGTCTATCGCTCGGTGACCCTGCCTTCGGAGCGCAAGGAAGCCAAGCTCGGGCCGCTCGAGTTCTCGCTGCAGAAGAAGGAGCGCTTCGAGATCCCGGTCTGGGTGGGGATCGTGGCGATCGCCGCTGGCGGCGCGCTGCTGCTCGTCAATCCGCGCTCGTAGCCAGCGCGGCGGGTGGAGCGCCGTCCCGGCGAAGGGTCTCGAACGGACTACGAGGCGGCGCCCTGACGCCACGCCTCGACCGGATTCCTCAGCACGCCGACGCCGGGGATCTCGACCTCGACTAGATCGCCGTCGTGGAGCTCGCCGACCCCGGCCGGGGTTCCGGTGAGGAAGACGTCCCCGGGCTCGAGCGTCATCCGGCGCGAGGCGTGCACGAGCAGCTCGGGGATCGCGAACACCATCTCACCGACGCCGGAGCGCTGCCGGACCTCGCCGTTGACCCGCGTCTCGATGCGGAGAGCGTCGAGGTCGAGGTCGATCGCGATCGCCGGCCCGAGCGGACAGAAGGTGTCGAAGGACTTGGCGCCCGAAAACGAACCATCCTTCTTCTGCAGGTCGCGCGCCGTCACGTCGCAAGCGCAAGTGATGCCGAGGATGGCCCGGCGGGCGGTCGCCTCGTCGGCACGCCGCAGCCGGTCGCGCAGCACCACCGCGATCTCGCCCTCGTAGTGCACCATCGCGCTCTCGGGCGGCAGGATGATCGGCGCCTGGTGGCCGACCACCGCCGAGGGCGACTTGAGGAAAATCAGCGGCTCGCCGGGCACGGCGTTGCCGAGCTCGGCGGCGTGCTCGCGGTAGTTGCGGCCGACGCAGACGATCTTCCCCGGCTCGAGCGGCGCGCGGATCGCCTCGCTCGCGAGGTCCACCCGGCGGCCGATCTGCCAGGCCGAGGCCGGGGTCGAGAAGGGATCCGAGAACAGCAGCCGGGTCTCGCCGGGCTCGGTCTCGACCGCCGAGAATCCCTCCGGGCCGAATCGCAGCAGGCGCATGCGGCAACTCTACTGCGAGCCGCGCGCGCCCGGGCCGTCGCGCTCCGCCAGGCGGCGGCGCACCCGGCCCGACAGAGGGGTAACCACCAGCGAGCCGGTCAGGTCGTTCAAGTCGACGTAGATCTCGGTCGCGTAGACGCGGGTCAGGTGGGCGTAGGTGAGCACTTCGGAGGTGGCGCCGGCGGCGACCACCCGGCCGCGATCGAGCAGCACCACGCGGTCGCAGTACTCGGCGGCGAGGTTGAGGTCGTGCATCACGGCGCCGATCGCCCGGCCCTCGCCGTGGGCAAGCTCGCGCACCCGGTCGTAGAGCTCGACCTGGTAGCGCAGATCGAGGAAGCTGCCCGCCTCGTCGAGCAGCATCACCGGCGCCGCCTGCGCCAGGGCGCGCGCGAAGACCACGCGCTGGCGCTCGCCCGAGGAGAGCTCCCCGACCGGCCGCGGCGCGAGATCAGCGGCGCCGATCGAAGCCAGCGCGGCGCGCGCCAGCTCGACGTCGCGTTCGCTCTCGAACGCGATCCCTTCGAGGTAGGGGTGACGGCCGAGGAGCGCGACTTCGAGCGCGCTCCAGGCGGGATCGAACTGCGGCTCCTGCGGCACCACCGCGATCCGCCGCGCGCGCTCGCGCGCCGGAAGGTCGGCCAAGCGCGCGCCGCCGATCGTCACCTCGCCGCGGTCGGGCTTCGCCAGTCCCGCGAGGAGGCGGACGAGAGTGCTCTTGCCGGCGCCGTTCGGGCCCAACAGACCGACGATCTCTCCGGGTGCGAGGGTGAGATCGACGCCGGCGACGCCGCCGCCCGAGCGATAGGCGAGCGACAGGTCGCGCGCCGCGAGCGCCGGCCCGGCGCGCGCCGCGACCAGCTCAGCCACCGTAGGCCCCCTGGCGGCGGCGCAGCAGGACGAGGAAGAACGGCCCGCCGACGAGCGCCGTCACCACGCCCACCGGCAGCTCGTTCGGCGCGAGCAGGGTGCGCGCCAGCAAGTCGGCGAGCACCAGGAAGCCGCCGCCGCAAAGGAGCGCCAGCGGCACGAGCAGCCGGTGGTCGGCGCCGAACAGCAGCCGCAACAGGTGCGGCACCACCAGGCCGACGAAGCCGATCAGGCCGGCGAAGGCCACCGCGACCGCGGTCAGCAGCGAGGCGGCGAAGAAAGCGCGCCGCTTCAGGCGTTCGACGTCGACGCCGAGCGCCGCGGCGCCCTCCTCGCCGAGGCCGAGGGCGTTGAAGTCGCGGGCGCTCGCCAGCAGGACCGCGCTCGCCGCCAGGGTCACCCCGGCGAGGGCGCCGATCTCGCGCCAGGCGAGCGCCGGAATGCGCCCCATGAGGTAGAAGACCATGGCGTGCAGCTCCTCGAGCGAGGCGACGCTCTCGAGGAAGAAGATCAGCGCCGCGGCGAAGGCGTTGAACACCGCGCCGGTCAGCAGCAGCGTGCCGACCGCCAATCGCCCGCCGGCCGAGGCGATCCACTGGATGAGCGTCAGCGCGCCGAGCGCTCCAGCGAGCGCCGCGAGCGGCAGGACGACGGAGCCGAAGCGGCCCCAGCCGGCGAGCAGCGCCAGCACGCCGCCGAGGCTCGCGCCGCCGGAAACGCCGATGACGTAGGGATCGGCGAGCGGGTTGCGCAGCAGGGCCTGGAAGGCGAGGCCGGCGACCGCCAGCGCGCCGCCGAGCACCGCGGCGAGGGCCACCCGCGGCAGCCGGACCGAGAAGAGGATGGCGCGCACGGCGGGATCGCTCCAGGCGCGGCCGTCTCGCAGCGCGCCCAGGCCGACGCCCGAAGCGCCGTAGCTCGCCGCCAGGGCGAGCAGCAGAGCGAGAGCGAGCAGGGCGCCCGAGACGACCAGCGCCGCGCGCGCCCACGTCCAGGGTCCCGCGGCGCGCGTTCGCATCAACGGCTCTGCGGCCCGAGGAAGTCGGCGCGCGTGGGCTCGCCGAAGAGCTCCGGGTGGACGAGGCGCGCCAGCGTCTCGGCCATCTCGCCGAGCCGCGGTCCGGGGATCGCGAGGCCGGCCGGATCGACGTGGTAGACCCGGTGCTCGGCCACCGCGGGCAGGAACGGCCAGCGCTCCCACGCGCCGAGGACGGCGCCGCGCGCCGCCCCTGGCCGGTTGTCGGCGAGGTCGATCACCACCTCGGGCCGCCGTTCGAGCATCGCCTCGAGCGACACCTGGGCGAAGGGGCGCCCGACGTCCGCGGCGACGTTGGTACCGCCGGCCGCCGCGAGCAGCCGGTCGAGCGCCGAACCCGGACCGACCACGAAGAGCGGATCCTGGCCGACGACGATCAGCACCCGACGGGGCGGCAGGTCGCGGGTGCGCGCCGCCACCGCGGCCACCCGCGCCTCGACCCGGGCGACGAGACGCCGCGCCGCGGCGCCCTCCCCCACCGCCTCGCCCACCTCGCCGATCGCCGCGAGAGCGCCGTCGTAGCTCTCGGTGTCGATCTCGAGTACCGCGATGCCCGAGTCCCGCAGGCGATCGCGCTCGCCGCGGCCGGCGACGCCGGCGACGGTGATCAGCAGGTCGACCCGCAGCTCGAGCAGGCGCTCGAGGCTCGGTTGGTCGTAGGCGCCCACCTTGGGCTTCGCGGCGAGCGCCGGCGGGAAGGTGACGAAGTCGCCGACCGCCACCACTCGCGCCGCGGCGCCGAGCGCGCCCACGGTCTCGGCCGCCGCCGGCGCGAGCAGCGCCAAGCGCTCGGCGCCGCGCGCCAGCGCGGCGGTCGCGAGCGCCAGGGCGAGCGCGACGACGAGCGGGCGGCCGAGCGGACCGCGCTCGGTCACTCCGCGCGCTCGCCTCGCCTCACGCACGGCTCAGAAAGATCCGCTGACACCGAGTGCCCAGCGGCGTCCCGGCGCGGGGAACCCGGCCGCCTCCTCGTAGGCGTGGTCGAGGAGGTTGTCGATCCGGGCGAAGGGACGCAAGCGGGCAAAGCGGCGGAAGTCGACCCGCAGGTCGACCGTCGTCGCCGCCGCGAGGAGCGCGCCGCCCACGTCCTCGCGCGCTCCGATCCGCCGGCCGGCGAGCGCGAAGTCGAAACCGCCGGTGTGCAGGCCGGCGGTGAGGCTGGCGAAAAACCGCGGCCGGCGCGGCAGCAGGTCACCCGTCGCGCGGTCGATCGGATCTTGCCAGGTGGAGTTGGCGGCAAAGTCGAAGCGCTCGCCGCGCCAGGCGGCCGAGGTCTCGAATCCGCGGATGCGCGCCCGGCCGATGTTCTCCGGCAGGAAGGTGACGAAATCGAACTGAATCAGGTGGCGCAGGTCGTTCTCGAACAGGGCGAGCCGCCAGGAGAACGCGCGGCGTTCGCCTTCGACCGCGAGCTCGGCGCTCTTGCCGCGCTCGGGCTCGAGCTCCGGGTTGCCGAAGCCCGGGTAGTAGAGATCGGCGAGCGACGGCGCGCGGAACGACTCGCCGTAGCTCGCCCGCAGCCGCGCCGCCGCGCCCAGGGCGCGCACGATCCCCGCCTTCACGCTGGTCGCGCCGCCGAAGGCGTCGTGCTCGTCGCGCCGCGCGCCGAGGTCGAAGCGCCAGGCGTCGCGGCCCCAGGAGCCCTGGGCGAACAGCGCCCGGGTGATGGCGCGGCGATCGTCGACCCCGGGGCCGAAGGCGCTGTCGGTCTTCGCCCGCTCGCGCTGCCACTCGACGCCCGCCGCGAGCCAGCCGTCGTTGCCGAAGTGGCGCGTGCCGACCGCGCGCGCGTCGTCGCGCTGGCCGCGCGACCGGCTGGCGGCGAAGGGATTCGACGGATCGGCGACTTCCAGGGTGGTACGGGTCGAAGCCAGGCGGCCGTCGATCTGCCAGGCGTCGCGGTTCCAGGAGACCGGCAGGGCGAGCGATCCGAGCTCGGTCGTCTGCCGCTGCTCGGGGGTCGCGACACCGGAGAAATCGAAGGGGATGCCGATCCGCGCCCGGTCGAAGCGGCCGACGAGGCTCGCCAGGAGCGACGCGTTCGCCTGCCAGTCGACGGTCGCGCCGCCACCGCGCGCCGAGTAGTCGTCGTTGGGCACCGTGCCCTCGCCGTCGCGCGCCGCGCCGAAGATCGCGCCTTGCAGGCCGCCCGCCGAGCCGGAGGCGAAGAGCTCGCCGCGGCGGAAGCGGTCGGAGCCCCCTTCGAGCCGGACCGAGAGCGCTCGACCCTGCCGCCGGGTCAGCAGTTGGACGACCCCACCCACCGCGTTCGAGCCGTAAAGCGCGCTCGCCGGGCCGCGCACGACCTCGATCCGTTCGAGCCCGGTCGTCGGCAGGAAGCTCCAATCGAAAGCGCCGAGCACCGGATCGTTGAGCTCGACGCCGTTCCACAGCACGAGCGTCTGCGCCGAGCTCGTGCCGCGAGTGAAGAGCGAGGCGACCTTTCCCGGCGAACCCGACTGGACAAGGAAGAGTCCGGGAACGTCACGCAGAAGATCGAGCGCCTCGTTGGCCTGCCGGCGTTCGATCGCCGCCGCGTCGACGACGTCGACGGTCGCCGAGGTGACGGCGAGCGGCTCGGGGTCGAGGCTCGCGGTGACGACGAGGGTCTCCTCTACGACCGGGGCGGCGGACGGCGGTGGGGGGACCTGCGCTGCGGCGAGACCCCATCCCCCGAGGAGTCCGCCGGTGAGGACGAGCAAGCGACGCATCTCGTGGCTCTCCGATCCGAAAGCGCGACGCCCCGCCTCCGGAATGGAGACGGGGCGACGAGAGACGCCACGGGGCGTTCGCGGTCGCTCCCCACACCCCGGGGGTCGAAAGCGTCGGACGGGTCGGCAGGTCTCCTGACTCCCGGATCTTCCTACTCCCGGACCTTCCCGATCGCGCAACCGCTCGACTCGAGCGATCGATCGCGATCAGTGGTGCTCCCGGTTTCGTCCCCGGATACAGTGGCGGGGGCCGCGCCGGCATCTCACCGGCTTCCCTCTTGCGAGGCCCGACGCTCGCGCGCCGGGCCACCGCCCCGTCTGGATTTTCAAGGAACAGCCCCGCACCACGCGGGGCCTCGACGCGCGGGTCGCCCCGCGCGGTGTTGCCTGCGACCTACTGGTTCGGCGGGGTGGGCGGCGGAGTCGTGCTCGCCGGCTCGCCCACCGACGGAATGTAGTTGGTGTTGAGCACCGGGCTGTTGACCGGCAGGCCCGAAGCCTGTCCGGGCTCGACGAACTGCTGCTGGTTATAGACCGGCGGGGCGCTGCCGGCCGCCGCCGCCTCGGCGCGCGCGTCGGCCGCTGCGGCCTTGCCCTCTTCGGAGTTCGGGTCGAGCGCGTCGTTGGGCGCCCAGCCGATCGCCAGAGTCGTGGTGTTGATCACGTGGCCGAAGCCCCGGCTCTCGCTCTCCGCGGTCACCGCGTCGACATCGGCCTTGGCGAGCGCGATCTCGTTGCCCCACTCGGTGAGCAGGACGATCTGCGCCGGATCCCAACTGGCGTCCTGGGGCTGATACCGGCTGGTGAAGGTGGTGCCGTTCTTCATCGCGACCGTGTAGGTTTCGGCCGCCAGCGGCGCGGCGGCGAGCGCGACGATCGTCGCCGCGGCGAGGGCGGCGACGGCAAAGCGATCCTTGCGGATCATGGGCGTTTCTCCCCGGTTGATCAGGCTGGAAAGTATAGCACGCAGGCCGTTTGGGCCCGGTCCCGGGGGCGGGCCATCGGGTAGACTCCCGGCGCCATGAAACAGCACCTGGCGGCCGTCCTCGGCTGGACGAAGGACGCCGAGCAGCAGCGGCGGGTGGCGCTCCTCGCCCAGACCGCGCTCTTCGCCGGGCTGCGCAAGCGCCTCCTGCGCCGCCTGGCGATCCTCCTGCTCGAGAAGACCTACCAGCCCGGCGAGGAGATCTTCCGCGAGGGCGAGCCCGGACGGGCGCTCTTCGTGGTGGCCTCGGGACGGGTCGAGGCGATCCGCACCACCCCGGACGGCGAGGAACGCCTGGCGGTCTTCGAGGAGAAGTCGGTCTTCGGCGAGCTGGCGCTGATCGACGACCTGCCGCGCTCCGCGACCGCCCGCACCCTCGCCCCGACCACCGTCCTGCTGCTCTACCGGTCGCACTTCGACGAGCTGATGGAGGGCGACCCCCGGGTCGCCTTGGCGCTGTGCCGCAACTTGCTGCGCACCTTGGCGCGCTACGTCCGGACCCGTCAGCTCGCGCCCGGCTCGGCGGCGGCAGCCCCTCCGGCGGCCGATCCAGCTGGACCGCCTGCCGAGGGCGAGCCATGAGCCCCCGATCCGATCCCGCGCCGGAGACGATCGACCCGGCGCGAGCCCCGGCCGAGCGAGGCTCGGCGCTCTCCTGGGTGCTCGGCCTGGCGCTCGTCGCCGGCGTCGCCTATCTCTACCGCAGCGTCGCCTTGCCGCTCGTCGCCGCGACTCTGGTCGCCTACCTGCTCAATCCGGTGGTGGCGTGGTTCGAACGCCGCGGCATCCGCCGCGGGGTCGCCGCCGCCGCCCTCTTCCTCGCCGCGGCCGCGGTCTTCGCGGTGGTGATCTCCGGCCTGGCGCAGACGGTGCGCGAACAGGCGCGAGGCGCGATCTCCGAATTGCCGGAGTTCTCCAAGCGCGTCGAGCAGACGACGGCGAAGACGCTCGCCTCGCTGCGCGCCGCGCAGCCGATGCTCGCTCGCTTCCTGCCGCCGACGCCTGCCCCCGGCTGGACCGGCCGGCTGATCGAGCAGCAGCAGGAGCGCCTGGGCGAGATCGCCGGCCAGGTCGGGCAGGTGGTCTCCTATCTCATCCTGGTGCCGATCTTCGCCTTCTTCCTGCTGCGCGACGGCGGCAAGATCCTCGCCTACGCCGTGCGCCAGATGTCGCCGCGCCACATCGAGACCACGGTCGCTATCTGGTGCGAGATCGACCGCATTCTCGGTCGTTACCTGCGCGGGGTGATGATCGAGAGCGCCGTGGTGGGCGCCCTGGCGGCGATCGGGCTCGGGATCCTCGGCGTTCCGGTGCCGATGCTGCTCGGCGTGATCGCGGCGCTGCTCAATCCGATCCCCTACATCGGCGCGCTCGTCAGCCTGTCGCTCGCCGCGGTGGTGGCGGTCGGCAGCGAGATGGGCGCCGGGACGCTGCTGGCGGTCGTCGTGCTCTTCGCGGCCATTCGCCTGCTCGACGACCTGGTGGTCGTGCCGCTCACCGTCGGCGGCAGCGTCCATCTCCACCCGGCGCTGGTGATCGCCTCGATCGTCGCCGGCGAACACCTGTTCGGCGTCCTGGGGATGGTCTTCGCGGTGCTGACCGTGACCATCGTCAAGGAGATCGCCCGCCTGCTGCTCGAGCAGCGCCGCAAGCGCCTGCGCCCCGAGCAGCTCGTCGGCCTGCGCTTCGTCAGCGGCAATCCCTTCGTCTGCTGAAGAAGAGAACGGGCCGCCGGAGGGATCCGGCGGCCCGCGAAGGTCGATCGCTCGACCTCCGGTCGATCAGTTGAAGCTGAAACGTGCCCCGAGGCGGAAGACGCGCGGACTCAAGACCTCGCTCACGAAGTCGCCGCGGCTATTGTTGTCCGCCGGCCGGGCGCCATCGTAGGAGAGCCGCAGCTCGCGCTGCAGGACGGACGAGGAGTTGAGCGCGTTGAAGCAGTCGAACCCGACCGTCAACCCGAAGCGGTCGAAATGGAACTCCTTCTCGAGCCGCAGATCGAGCACGTGCACGTCGTCGAGCCGGAATTCGTCCGGCCGCGAGACGGCGAGGGTGTTGATCTTGCTGGTATTGAGATAGCCGCCGCGACGAGCAGCGATGTAGTACGGCAGGGCGTAGCCCTGGTGACCGTTGAGCGCCGCGGAGACGTTGAATCCCCAGCCGCGATCCGGAGCCACCTGGTACATGCCGTTCAGGCTGTAGGACCAGCGGCTGCTGACGCAGACGCTCGACTTCGCACCGCCGCCGAGACCGCAGAGCACGACGCGGTCGCCGTCCTTCTGTCCACCCGCGTAGCCCACGGTGAACAGTTCCTGCGGATTCAGGACCTCGCTCTGCGGCACGTCCCAGACCCAGTCGCTCCACGAGAAGTTGCCGCGCATCATCCAGTTGTGCGAAAGGCGCTTGTTGACCGTCAGCGCCACGCCCTTGTAAGTCTGGGTCTGCTCGCCGTTGCGCAGGAAGGTGCCGCCGCGGCTGGAGACCCCTGGGCGCAGGCTGTAGATCGGCACGTTGCGCACCGAACCGTCCGGCAGGGTGACCGCATCGGTCGCGGTCTGCACGTAGTCGGCGGCCTTCGCCCGCCGGCCGAAGGATCGGACGTTGGCGGCGGAAAAGGGATCGCCGTCGTAGACCAGCGAGTCGAGGGTGAGGTAGCCCTTGATCTCGCGGTAGGTGAGGTTCAGGCCGATCACGAATTCGGGCATCAGCGCGTGCTCGACCCCGAGCACCAGCTCGTCGGTGGTCGGGGCTTTCAGGTCGGGATCGACCCCGTTGGTGGGCAGCGGATGCGACGGATCGAACGGATTGTAGAGCGGGCTGCCGCCGATCGGCGCGCCGACCTCGTCGGGCTGCACGTGCCCGTCGTGGTTGCGGTCGTCGGCGTAGAAGTAGATGTAGGGCGCCGGATAGATCGGATAGGTCTGCCCGACCGCCGCGCCGGCGAGCTGGTCGGCGAAGCGCGAGTAGGAGAAGCGCAGCAGGGTCTTCTTCTCCGCTCCCAGGGCATAGGTCAACCCGAGACGCGGAGAGAGGTTCTTCCAATCGTCGAAGCCCGGGCTGCCGCCGGCGGTGCGGATCTCGGGCATGTACTGCGGCACGATCGGGTTGGCCTGCGAGACGCCGGCCAGCTGGTCGCCGCCCTGCACGTCGTAGCGCAGGCCAAGGTTGAGCGTCAGATTACCCGCCGTCAAGGTGTCCTGGGCGTAGAGGTTGCGGTACTTCACGTCGTAGTTGAGCACGCCGTCGCCGTAGACGTAGGCGTAGAGCGCCTGGCCCTGGAACACCCCGTCGCGCGCGAAGCCCGGCCAGCGCGAGAGCGAATCGACCGACGCCTTGCGGTAGTTGGCGCCGAACTTGAGCTCGTGGTTGAGCCCGCCGGTCGAGAAGAAGTACGAGCCGTCGACTTTGTACTGCTGCTGCGGCCGGATCGACCGGTAGTCGAGAAAGGTGTTGTGCCAAGTCAGGTCCGAGAGCTCGAGCGCGGAATTGACGTGGTTGGCGCCGACTCCGCCCTCGGGCGTCAGCTGGAAGCCGCCGTCGCCCTCGGAGTACATGCCGGTCGCGAAGAAGGTCGAGCCGAAGATGTGCGTGTCTTCGAGCTTGACGACGTCCGGCCGGTGCCCGGGGAGCTTGAAGAAATCCGCGTCGGGATGGACGTCCTGCTGATCCCAGGTGGTCTCCGGCGGCCGGGTCGGCGACGCGCTGCGGCCGAACTTGAACTTGTCGTTGTTGAAGTAGAAGAACGTCGCCGTGTTATTGGCCGCGATCTGACCGTTGAGCTTGACGTTCCACGACCGCAGCTCGGTGTTGTCCGGATAGTCGAAGACGGTCAGCAACTGGATGTTGTTCTTGCCGTAAGAGCCCCAGAACCACAGGCGATCCTTGACCAGCGGCCCGCCGAGCTCGAGGCCGTAGTCCTCGACCTTCTGGATTCGGTTGCCCTGCTTGAAGGCCGCTTGCGGATGCTGCAGGTTCCACTTCCCGCCCGCCGCGAAGTCGCCCGACTTGGCGGCGAAGTCCGACTGCAGGCTGTCGTTATCGTAGATGTAGCGGCCACTGCCGCGCCACTCGTTGGTGCCGCGCTTGGTGACCAGGTTCATGCCCACGCCCCCGGTGCGCAGCGTGGCGTCGCTGCCGCCGGTCGCCACTTGCATCTCGTCGAAGGCGCCGAAGTCGTAGTACGACGGCGAGGAGCCGATGGCGCCGACGTCGGTGATCTCGACCCCGTCGACCGCCCAGGTGGAGTTGCGCCCGTCGTCGCCGTTGCCGACGTAAGTCGCCTGCTGGCCGGACTCGTTGCCGCCCACGTTGACTCGGTCGAGGACGACGCCGGGCGTCGTCTGGAGAATCGCCCAGGGATCGCGCCCCGAGGGCAGCCGGTCGAGCTCGGTCTTGTCGACCGTGGCGCCGGTCTGGATCTTGCGGGTGTCGAGCAGCGGGCTCTCGGCGGTGACCGTGATGGTCTCCTCGATCGCCGGCTGCATGGTGACCGCGAGGCTGGTGTTGCGGTTGACGTTGACCACCACCGTCTCGAAGACCACCGAGGAGAACCCCTCGAGCGTCGCCTCGAGCTTGTAGGTCGCGGGCGAGAGGCCCGGGAAGCGGACCTGGCCCTGGGCGTCGGAGATCTGCACCTGCGGCGCGGTCGCGCCGGTGAGGGTGCAGGTCACCCCCGGCAGCGGCTGGCCCTTGTCGTCGACCACCGTGCCGTACACGTTGCCGGTCTGCGCCTGCGCCCGGATCGGCGCCGTGACCGCCGTGGCGGCGAGCGCCGCCAGCAGGAGACTGCGGAACCACTGTCCTCGCTTCATCGTGCCTTCCTTTCTGCTGCCCCCGGCGTGGAGGCGGCTCGTGGCCGCTCGTGGTTCGCAACCGCGATGCCTCATCGCGGTGTCGTTCCACGAGCGGTCGCAGGAAGGCGTGAATCGTCGGCCGACGACGCGAGAGGCGGCATGGCGCCGCCGATGCGGCGGCCGGGGCCGCGGCGCGAATCAGCGCCACCGATCAGGTCGAGCGGGTGCCGCAGCCGGAGAGTCGCGCTCCGTCGCTCGCGGGCGCGACCCGGACCGCGGCGGGACCGTCCGGTCGCCGTCCGGCCGCGCATCCGGGTTCTTGGAGCGTGGGACCGGGTCAGCCGGGAAGCGTCGACGGCTCGAGCTGGGAGCGCAACCGGCGCGCCAGCGCCGCCGCGCCTTCGCGACGCAGGCGAGAGGGCGGGATGCCGAACTCCCGCCGGAAGGAATCGGTGAAGTGGCTGTGGCTCGAGAAGCCGAAGCTCAAGGCGATGTCGGTCAGATCGCCGCGATCCTCGGTCACCCACTCGAGCGCCGAGCGCAGCCGCAGGCGCGTGCGGTGGCGGTGAATGGTGTCGCCGGTCTCGGCGCGGAAGGCGCGACAGAGGTAAAAGGCGGAGACGCCGCAGCGCCGCGCCAGATCGTGCAGCGACAGGTTCTCGTCGAGCCGCTCGCAGATGGCCTGGCTGACTTCGCCCACCCAGTGTCGCCGCGCCGGGCGCGCTGCGGGCTCGTCGCGCGCGCTCCCGCGGCGGTAGGCGACGTTCATCAGGCGCTCGAGGATTCTCTCCACCGATTCCTCGACCAGCAGACGGTCGGGCGCCGTTTCCTCGCCGAGATGCCGGACCACCAGGCGCTGCAACAGGTAGGCCTTGGCGTCCGACGGCGCCTCGCGGAAGGCGAACGGACGCTCGGGCCGGCGCCGGCGCTCGAAGCGGTCGACGGCGGCGGCGAGCGCCGCGGGTTCGACCGCGAACCACTCGCAGTGGTCGCCGCGCGAATCGACCGCGGTGCGCCGGTACTCCTGGCCGCGGTTGTAGTAGGTCACCAGGTTCGGATCGGCGACGAAGGGCTCGCTCCCCAGGTGCTGGATGCGGACCGCGGTGCGCGGGAAGACGAAGACCGAGTTGTGGATGGGTCCCGAGTCGTGGAAATCCGGGTGGTCGGGCGCCGCGTGGAAGCGGCCGATCGTCAGCCGCTCCGACCGGAAGAGAATCGTCTCGAGAGGAGGGATCGGCGCCACCCCCCATGGTACGAAGCCACCCGGCGGAGGGTTTTCCGCTCGGCCCGCGCCGTCAGTCCGCGTCCGCCTGCCGGCGCCGGGATCCTTCCCCCGGCGGCCGTTCGCGCAACGCGACCGCGTCGAGCCGGCGGCGGAAGTCGCGGCTCACCGCCAGCCGCACGCCGGTGCGCAGGACCAGGGTCGTCGCTCCGCCGGCCTCGACGATCAACTCGAACATCTCGCGCGCCGGCACCAGCGCCGAACGGTGGACGCGCAGGAAGCCGCGCGAGGCGAGCGCCGCGTCGAGCGCGTGCATCGGCACGCGCACCAGGTGCGCGCCCTCGCGAGTGTGGACGCGAACGTAGTTGCCGGCGGCCTGGATCCAGACGATCTCGTCGAGGTGCAGGATCCGGCGCTTGCCCCGCCGGTGGGCGATCAGCAGCGGCAGCGCGGGCGCCGGCGCGGGCGCGACCGCTCGCCGCTCCTTCCGCTGCCCGCCGCGGCTCGGTTCCGATTCATCGAACGATGTCGCCAGCATGGGTTCCTCCGCAGGCCGGACCCCGCAAACGGCGCCGGCCGGAGGATCGTGCCGCGCACCGCGTGCGTCGCGCTATCGGGATCCTGCACTCGGCAGTCCAACCGCGGGAGCCGCGATCGACAGCAGGTAGGATGGTGCGCCCGGCAGGAGTCGAACCTGCGACCTACAGCTCCGGAGGCTGTCGCTCTATCCAGCTGAGCTACGGGCGCGGCAAAGAACTGGGGTGAGCGAAGGGGATCGAACCCTCAACCACCGGAGCCACAGTCCGGCGCTCTACCATTGAGCTACGCTCACCGTTGGACCGTGATCTAGATCTCTGGCCTGCCTGGAGGGACTCGAACCCCCGACCCGCGGCTTAGAAGGCCGCCGCTCTATCCAGCTGAGCTACAGGCAGCCTTGTTTCCGTCGTTGGATCGTGGCGTTCACCCCGGAGCTTCGGCCTTCAGTTCGGGGATATCGGGGCGCCCAGATTTGAACTGGGGACCCCCTGCGCCCAAGGCAGGTGCGCTACCAGGCTGCGCTACGCCCCGACCGTCGGGCGAGTCTAAGGCGTCGCCTGGGGAGTGTCAACGAAGCCGCGGCCCCGCTCGCGCGGTTCGCTCGACCCTGAGCCGCGGCTCACCAGCGGAAGGCGAGGCTGCCGAGCACCCGGCGGCCGAGGATGTCGCCGCCGAAGGCCTCCCAGTGCGTCTTGTCGAGCGCGTTGGCGACGTTCAATCCGAGCTCGAAGTGCTCCGAGATCCGGTAGTTGGCGACCACGTCGAGCACCGTGTACGCCTTGACGTCGCCCTGGAACGGACCCACCACCCAGCGGAAGGTGTCGACCCAGCGGCCGGAGAGCGAGGCGTCGAAGCGTTGGCCGACGTAGCCGAGGCTGGCGCTCACCTTGTTCTCCGGCGAGTTCGGCAGCAGGAGCTGGTCGAGCCCCGGGCGCGAGTCCTTGATCTTGAAGTCGAACCACGAGTACGAGAGAGCGAGGGTCCAGGCGTTGGTGAAGTACCAGTTGAAACCGACGTCGACGCCCTGGGTGTCGACCTGGCCGAAATTGGTGTACGAGGCGAGCGCCAGGATCGGCGTGCCGTCGAGATTGGTCGACAGGAAGGGGCGCAGCGGCCCGAGCGCCGACTGCAGCGCCGCGGCGAGCTGCGCCTGGTGCTCGGGCGTCAGACCGGCCGGGATCTGGTAGGCGGGGAAGTTGGGGTTGATGCGGCCGAGCGCCGTGCCGAGCTGCGGCAGCAGGTCGGTGACGAAGTTCTTGTTCTCGCTGCGGTAATAGTCGACGGTCAGGAAGGCCCGTCCACCGAAGATGCCGGCGTAGCCGGCCTCCCAGGTCTTGACCTCTTCCGGCTTGAGCGAGGAGTTGCCGAGCGCCAGCACCAAGGTGTCGGGGGTCTGGTCGAGCGCCAGGTTCTCGCCGATCTTGTAGTCGACGTCGAAGCCGCAGGGGACGCCGTCGAGCAGGCAGAACTGTTCGAGCTGGGCGAGCTGGATGCGCGGCCGCGTCTCGGCCTGCAGGAAGTACTCCGAGTAGTTCGGAACCTGGAAGGCCTCGTTGTAGGTGACGCGCAGGGTGTGTTCGGGGTTGATCGAGAAAACCAGCGCCCCCTTGGGCGAGAACTGGGGATCGAACAAGGTCGAGTCGTCGTAGCGCGCCGCGAGCACCAGCTTCAGCCGGTCGGTCGCGTTCCAGTCGAACTGCGAGTAGAGGCCCGTGAAGTCGGCGCTGACCTTCTCGAACAGCAGCGTCTGCTTGAGGTTGTGCAGATTGAACGAGTCGTCGAAGAAGTTCTTCTCCTTGCCGAAGCGCCGCGGACGCAGCGGACCGTCGTCGTCGGCGCTGTCGACCCGGTCGTTCTGGTAGCTGACGCCGGCGACCACCCGCGCCTTGCCGGCGAACAGGTCCCAATTCGTCTGCAGCTCGCCCTTCCAGCGCTCCTCGTCGAGCGCCAGGTTGATGCCGGTCGACAGCGCCGTCTGTTTCGGCGCGTGGCGGTTGGTCGCCGCGACCAGCGCGTTCCAGTGCAGGGTCGAGACGTTGGCCCGCGCCCAGGGGCGCTGCACGTCCACCAGCTGCACGCGGCCGATGCCGGTCTGGAAGACCGGACCCTGGACGTCCGCCGTGCCGCCCTCGAGGGTAAACAGGCCGCTCTCCGGTCCGTAGCGATCGATGCGCGCCGAGCCGAACGAGATCTGGTCGTCGTCGAGCGGTTTGAGCGGCACGGCCTCGACCGGCAGGCAGTCGGTCTGGCCGCGCGCGGTGCAGGGCACGGCGTATTCGACCCCGGTCGCCGCGGTGCGCGAGACGGTGAAGTCGCCGCTGTTGCGCGCGCCGCCCACCAGCTTGCCGTACCAGTTGCCGCCGAGGTGACCCGCCCAGCGCAGGTCGGCGTTGAAGGTCGAGAGCTCGCCGCCGGTCAGGCGCACCATTCCGCCCTCGCTGTCGCGCGGGCGCTTGGTGACCAGATTGAGCACGCCGCTCGAGGCGTTGGCGCCGTAGAGAGCCGCCGAAGGTCCGCGCACCAGCTCGACCCGCGCCAAGTCGTCGAGCGGGAAGGAGATCGCCGCCCACTCCTGCGCGCCGAGGAAGGGCACCGAGGGCTCGCGCCCATCGACCAGCGTCGCCACCCGGCGGTTGAGCGAGCTGTTGAAGCCGCGGACGTTGAAGTTGAAATCGTAGAGGCCGCTCTGCGTCACCTCGGCCCCGGGGGTGAACTCGAGCAGCTTCGGCAGCTGACCGCTCGCGGCCTCGCGTTCGATGTCCTCGGCCGGAATCAGCGTGACCGCGGCCGGGGCCTCGGTGATCCGTTCGGTCTCGCGCGAGGCCGAAAAGACGGTGATCGTCTCGGCGAAGGAGAGCTGCCAGTCGAGCGTACGCTCGAGATGCGCGGTCCGGTTGGCGGCGACTTCGAGATCGGGAATCGTCTCCGAGTAGTCCCCGGCGCGCAGGACGACGGTGACCTTGCCGGCCGGCACGGCGCCGACCAGGAATCGTCCAGCCGAGTCGGTGATCGTCGGCGGCAGATCCCCCACGGCGACCGACACGCCGGCGAGCGGCGCGCCGTCGGTTCGCGTCAAGCGACCGTCCACCGTACCGGTATCGGCGGCCCGGAGCGGCACGACGCCGGCGAGAAGAGCAACGATCCACCAACGCACGACCTTGCGGCTGCCAAGCATGGACGGCCTCCTTCGGGAGGTCTGCCCGACGCCGCGGGTCGCGGCGCGTGTCGACCCCTTCGTGAGCAGGAAACGATTCGCAGTTCTAACAGTGCCCCGCACGGCCGTCAAGGCGGCGCGTCGCCGTGGCGTTCACCCGGCGACGTCCTCGCCGCCGTCGACCTGCAGGATGGAGCCGGTCAGCCAGGCGGCCCCCGGCTGCGACAGGGTCACCAGGCAGCGCGCGACGTCCTGCGGGGTCGTCAGGCGGCCGCTCGGATTGCGCTGGCGGGCGCTGTCGACGATCTGCTCGTTGCCGGGGATCTTGCGCAGCGCCGGGGTGTCGGTGACGCCGGCCTTGATCGAATTCGCTGAGACGCCGAACGGGGCGAGCTCGACTGCCAGCTGCCGGATGTGGGATTCGAGCGCCGCCTTGGCGGCCGAAACCGCGCCGTACGCCTTCCAGACCACGTGGTCGCCGGCCGAGGTCATGGCGAAGATCCGCCCGCCCCGCCCGAGCAGGCCGACCCGGACGACCGCCTGGGTCCAGTAGACGAGCGAGTTCGCCATCACGTCCAGGGTCATCTCGAGCTGGGCCTGGCTCATGGCCTCCTTCTCGTCGTCGGCGATGAACGGCTTCAGGGCCCCGAAAGCGAGCGAGTGGAGGAGCACGCCGAGCGGCCGGCCGCCGGCAAGGCGGGTCATCTCGGCCACCACCTCGGCGCGCTTCTCGGCGTCGGCGGCGTTGACGTTGAAGAAGTGCGCCTGGCGGCCCAGCGCCGCGATCGCGGCGGTGATCTCGGCGACGTGTTCCAGGCCCTGGCGGCGGTCGAGGTGAACCCCGAAAACGTCCCATCCGGCGGCCGCGAACTCGAGCGCGGCGGCCTCGCCGAATCCGCTCGAGGCGCCCAGGATCAGGGCCCAACGGCTGTCGTTCGCGGTCACGGAGCCTCCTTGGCAGAGCCTCGAAGGGTCGGATTGTAATCTAGGCCCGATGCCCGACCGCCCGAGCCCCTGGCGGCTGGCGACCCTCGCGCTCGCCGCGGGTCTGGCCGCCCACCTCGCAGCCGCCGCCCCCACCCTGCGCCGCTTCTTCGCCGAGGCTCTGGCGCTCGCGCCGCTCGACCTCGCAGCGCGCGGCCGGGCGGCCGCCGACGAGCTGCGCTCGCCGGTCACGGTCTCGGGTAGCCCGGGCTTGCGCACCCGGGTCGCCGCCGAAGCGGCCGCCGGCTCCGGCCGCCGCTCGGCGATCGCTTACACCTGGAGCTACTTCGTCGCCGCGCGCGGCAGCCTGCCGTCCGGCGCACGGGTGGTGCTCGATCCGCCGGAGACGATTCCGTACTACTACGGCTCTTTCCTCTGGGCGCCGGAAGAGCTCGAGCTCGGGGCGAATCCCGGGGTGGTGCGCGACGAGGCCTCGGTCGCCGCGGTCGCCGCGCGCCAGCCCACCGGACCCGATCGGCTGGCTCGCCTGCGGGCTCTCGGCTACACCCATCGCCTGATCGTCGACCGCCGCGGCCTCACCCTCGAGCCCCTCCCCTCTTCCGGCGGCGGCGACTGATGCTCGGGGTCGCCGCCGCCTTGCTGCTCGTCGAAGCCCTCGGTTGGTCGGCGCTCGCCCTCGCGGCACCGCGGCCGACCGGGCCGCTCGCCCTGCGCCTGGCGGGCGCGTTCGTCGCTGGGCTCGCGACGCTCTCGGCCTTCCTCCACCTCGCCTCGCTCGCCGGAGCGAGCGTCACCCCGATCCTCGCGGCGCTCGCCGTGGGACCGCTCGTCCTCGCCGCGATGGGGCTCGCGCGCCGCCGCCGCGGTCGCCTCGGAGGGCGAACCGAGCCCGCGACGGAGCGACCCTGGAGCGCGAGCGAGGTGGCGCTCGCCGTCCTCGCGCTCGCTCTGCTCGCCGTGCCGGCGGCGCTTGCCGCCGTCGAGCCGGTGGTCGAATGGGACGCGGTCGCGATCTGGGGTCTCAAGGCGCGCGAGCTCGCGCGCCATTCGCTCGCCCATTCGACCCTCCTGCACGACCCGGCGCGCGCCTACGCCCACCTCGACTACCCGCTGCTCTGGCCGTTCGTTCTCGCCTGGGTCTGGTCGCTCGCCGGCGTCGACCGGCTGACCGCCGTGCCGCTCGCCGGCTGGGCGATCGCGGCGGCGACGGTGGGGCTGCTCTACGGCGCTCTGCGCGCGCTGCTCGAGCGACGTTCGGCCCTCGCCGCGGCGGCGGCGGTGGCGGCGTTGCCGATCCTCGGCGCGAAATCGATCCGTCTGCTCGCCGATCCGGTCGCCGGTCTGTTCCTCCTCGCCTGGGTCGCCGGCAGCGCGCTCTACCTCGCGCGCCGTGATCGCGGCGCCCTCGCGCTCGCCGGCTTCGCCCTCGCCGGGCTGCTGACCACGAAGAACGAGGGTCTGGGCTTGGCGGCGATCGGCGTCGCGGTCTTCGCCGTCGGCCTCGGGCTCCGTCGGCCGCTCGCCTGGCGCGAGCTCGGGGCCGGACTCGCCCCGGCGCTGCTCGCCGTGCCGGCGCTCGCAGTGGCAAGATCGCTGCCCCACCTGCACCACAACACCGGCGCCGAGATCTCGCCGGCGAGCCTGCTGGCGCACGGCGATCGTTGGCGCGAGGTGCTCGCGCGGCTCCCCGGGGAGCTACTGGCCCGCGACGACTGGGGGTTCTTCTGGCCGCTCGCGGCGCTCGGAGCGCTGCTCGCCCTGGCGCGGCGGCCGGGTGGGGACGCGGCCCGGCCGGCCGCCCTCATGGTGCTGCTGCCCTGGCCGCTCATCGTCGCCGGATTCGTCGGCCACGAACTGCCGCCGGCGCTCCTGATGGACGTTGCCGCAAGCCGACTGGCGTTGCAGCTCGCGCCCGCGGCGGCCTTCGTCGCCGCGCTCGGATTCCGCGCCCGTCCGAGCGCGACGGATCCGCCGCCACCCTGACCCCGATCAGGCGAAGAGCGTCGGCACTTTCTGCGGCGCGGGGTTCTCGATCAGCTGCAGCTCCTCGCCGCGCGGGGTGCGCACCCGCCCGCGGCCGATGTCGAGCAGACAGACGTTGCGCCCGAGGTGCTTCGAGGTGTAGAGCGCCGCGTCGGCCAGCTCGAGCAGGTCACTCGCACGCCGCACGTGGAGCTCGGGAAAGGCCGCCACCCCGGCGCTCATGGTCAGCGCCACCGGCTCGCCGGCCGGGCCCTCGAAGGCGAGCGCCTCGACCTTTTTTCGCAGCCGCTCGGCGATCTCGAGCGCCGTGTCGCCGTCGGTGCCCTCGAACAGGAGCACGAACTCCTCGCCGCCGTAGCGCGCCACCAGATCGCCGCCGCGCGCCGGCGCGAGGAGCACGGCGGCGACCGCCTGCAGCGCGAGGTCGCCGGTCGCGTGGCCGTAGCGGTCGTTGATGCGCTTGAAGTGGTCGAGGTCGCAGAGCACCACCGCGAAGGGCGTGCCCTCCTCGCGGCTGCGATCGAAGGCCTCGGCGAGGCGCTCCTCGAGCACCCGGCGCAGCGCCGTCCCCGTCAGCCGGTCGACCCGCGCGGCGCGATCGGCGAGCGCGCCACGCACCGAGGAGGCGATCTGCGGCACCAGGGCGTCGAACATCTCGATCGCCCGCGGCTCGACCCGTCGCGGATCGCACCAGAAGCGCAGCCGGCCGAGCCGGTGGCCGTCGCTCGCGAGCTCGCGCTCGAGCACTTGCCAGGCGCCGCGGCGGTGGATCCCCGGCAGCGCCGGCGGTTGCGAGGGCGGCGCCGGCACGCCTTCGAGCAGCGCGCCGCCCGCCTCGGCGAAGAAACTACGCGGACCCTCGTCGCCGGCGACGAGCTCGAACTGGAACCAGGAGAAGGGGACGAGGTCGCGACAGGCGGCGAGGATCTCTCCCGCGATGCGCTCGAGCCCGGAGGCGCCGGCGGCGATGCGATGCCCGGCGTGGCGCACCCGGTGCGACTCCTCGAGCCGGCGGCCGAGCGAGCGGGTGAGGAAACCGTTGCGCGCCGCTTCGGCGGCGAGCGCCGAGACCACGGCGAGGTTGGCGATCGCCAGCGGCCAGCCGGCCGTGCGCGCGTCGGCGAGCACCAGCAGTCCGATGCCCCAGCCCGCCAGATCGATCGCGAACGGCAGCAGCGAGCGCGCGAAGAGGGCGAAGCGCTCGGCGCGCTGCAGGCGGTGGGCGAGCCCTTCGGCGGCGACCGGCGGCACGAACCAGGCGAGCGCCGCCAAGCCGACGCCGATCGCCAGCGATCCGACGGGCAGCGCCGTACCGTCGCCGAGATCGAGCGCCCGCCAGACGGCTCCCGAAGCGAGCGCCGAGAGCGCCGCGAGCGCGACGTGGCTCGCCGCGCGCAAGGGCGTGCGCCGTTCGGGCAGCGGCAGGTGGCTGCGACGCTCGAGGGCGCGCAGCGCCGCTTCGGCGGCGCCGAGCGCGGATGCCGCGAGCGCCGCGGTCGGCCAGGGTCCGAAGCTCGCGAGCGCCAGCGGGACGAACGCCACGCCGAGCCCGAGCGCCGTGCCGCCGCGCGGGCGATGGAGCGCCGAGGCCGCCATGCCGAGACCGCAGAGCGCCAGCAGCGCCGGACGCGGCAGGAGACCGAACGGTCGCATCGCCGGCAGCGTGGCAGTGGCGACGAGCGCGCCCGCCGCCACCAGGATCGGCGCCAGCCAGAAGGGTACCGAACGCAGGCGGTTCATCGTTCGCGCGCGCGATCGCGCCAGGCGGGCAGAACGCCGAAGCCGTCCGCGGCACGCACCGCGCGCGCGATCGCCGTCGCCACCGCCTGTTCGGCGAGCACCCCGACCTGATGGACGTGGGCGCGTTTCTCGCCGCGCGCCAGAGCGACGACCAGATCGCCGTCGTAGAGCGACAGCGCCGGCACGAGGGTGCGGTAGAGCCCGCCGAAGGCCATCTGGCAGACCTTCATCGCCTCGAGCTTGCTGAGCGCGGCATCGGTGAGCACCGCGGCGAGGGTGGTGTTGCCTTCCCACGGATGCTCGCCCTCGCTCGGCAATGCCGCGAGCACCCGCTCGGCTCCCGCGAGCTCGAGCGAGTCCGGGGCGCTGCGGCACCCGGCGAGCCGCTCGCCGGTCGCCGAGTCGCGCACGTCGCCGAAAGCGTTGACCGCCACGGCCGCGGCGACCGTCGGCCCGTCGGCGACCGTGAGGCTGGCGAATCCGAAGCCACCCTTCATGCCCTGTTCGCGCCCGAGCGCTTTGCCGACCGTCGCCCCGGTACCGGCGCCGACGCTGCCCTCGGCGACCGGACCGTCGCTCGCTTCGGCCAGCGCGGTCTCGACCAGCTCGTACCCCGGGTGCGCCGTCGGGTCGCCGATGCCGAGGTCGAACAGGATGGCGGTCGGCACCAGCGGCACCGGCGTGATCCCGGTGTCGAAGCCGAATCCTTGCGCCGCCAGCCAGGCGACGACCGGGTCGGCCGCGGCGAGGCCGAAGCCGCTGCCACCGGCGAAGACCAGAGCGTGGGCGCGGGTGCCGAGATGTTGCGGCGAGACCAGGGAGTCGAACTGCCGGGTGCCGGTGGCGCTGCCGCGCACTTCGGCGGCGGCGACCGCCCCGTCCGGGCAGAGGATCACCGTCACGCCGGTCAGCGCCGAGCGATCGCTGCCGTGCCCGATCCGGAATCCCGGCAGGGAGAGCTCCGGAACCGCGGACGGCAGCGCCGAGAAGCGGAGCACGGCGCGATCATATCTTCGGCTGCGCGCCGGATGGCGACGGGTCTACAATTCCGGTATGCGCTTCCGTCCACTGCACGGCGTCGCCCTCGTCCTCGCGGTCGTGGGCGCTATCCTCGGCGGCGAGTTCCTCTTCGCCGGCGGCGCGAAGAACTTCCAGCGCGTCTCGCCCGACACCTCCGGCCGGATCACCATTCCGGTCGCCGATCTGCAACCCCTGCAGGTGCGCTTCTACCGCTTCCTCAACCGCGGCAACCAGGAGGTCAAGTTCTTCGTCGGGCGCGACGAGCGGGGCGGCCTCGCGGTCGCCTTCGACGCCTCCGAGAACGACTTCAAGCGCCACCGCGGTTTCCGCGCGGACGGCGCCTGGATGGTCAACAACAAGTGCGAGATCTCGACCAAGCTGGTCGACGTCAACGAGGGGCGCAGCGGTTGCGGCCCCA
Organism: Thermoanaerobaculia bacterium; assembly: GCA_046331385.1. Classification (GTDB taxonomy): domain Bacteria; phylum Acidobacteriota; class Thermoanaerobaculia; order Multivoradales; family JAGPDF01; genus JAXLQW01. The sequence continues at coordinate 3,099,413 of JAXLQW010000001.1, read as the reverse complement.
CGCCGTTGCGCTTCCGGCTCGAGGGCGAGCGCGTCGTGCTGGCCGAGAACGACATCCTCGAAGGCTGGCGCTACTTCCGCTGATGCCGACCGGCGGGCGCCGCGGCCGCTTCGCGCTCGGCCCGGGACCCTGGATCGCCGGCCACCGCGGCGCCGCGCCCGAGCTCGAGAACACCCTGCCCGCCTTCGCCGCCGCGCTCGCGGCCGGCGCCGATTTCGTCGAGCTCGACGTCCAACTCACCGCCGACGGCGAGCTCGTCGTCTTCCACGACGTCGATCTCGGCCGGCTCGCCGGACGACCGCGGCTGCGGATCGAGCGCTCGACCGCCGCCGAGCTGCGCGCGACCGAGCTCGTCGATCCGCGCAGCGGCGCGCGGGGTCGCATGCCGACCCTCGTCCAGGTCTTCGCCGCCCTGCCCGCCGGATTCCCGTTGAACGTCGAGCTCAAGCGCGAGCGCGCCGACCGCGAGGCGCTGCTCGCGGCGCTCGCGCCGCACCTCGCGCGGCCGAACCTGCTGCTGTCGAGCTTCGATCTCGACCTGCTCGGCCGCTTGCGCCAACGTGCCCCGGACGCCGCCCTGGCGGTGCTCGGCGAGCGGCTCGACCCGCAGCTCGCCGCGGCCGCCGCCGAGCTCGAAGCCTGGAGCGTCCACGTCGGCGAGCCGGCGCTCGAGGCGCTCCGGCGTGTGCCGACTTCACGGCCGGTGATCGCGTTCACCGTCGATGACGCCGAGCGCGCGCGCGCTCTCTTCGCCGCCGGCGTCGCCGGCGTGTTCAGCGACCGACCCGGGCCGTTGCGCGAGAGCCTCGACCGCGCCGGGGGTCGGGTCGGGATTCCGCGCCCCTGAAACCGCTCTCGATCCCCCGCTCGGGGGAGCGTCCGCGGGGCTCGCGGGGCCGCGCTCCACTTCGCCGCCAGCCCCGAAGTAACATAGTATTCACGGTTTAGGAGACCCGGCCCGCGGCGAGTACGGGGGGGCGCTCGGGAGGCACTCGATGCCATCGGTCGAACTGGTGCTGTACCAAGAGGAGTTTCAACGCCTGGACCAGGCGTTGAAGAAGCTGCGCCAGGAGGCGAACGCCCGCGCCATCTTCCTCATCGACAAGAACGGGCAGCAGATCGCCTCGACCGGCGAGCTCGAGCAGTTCGACACCACCAGCCTCGCGTCGCTCACCGCCGGCAACGTCGCCGCCACCGACGGCCTTGCCAAGCTGATCGGCGAAAGGGAGTTCTCGGTCCTCTTCCACGAAGGACAGCGCGATCACATCCACATCTCGATCGTCGCCAAGCGCGCCATCCTGCTGGTGATCTTCGACGACCGCTCCTCGCTCGGCCTCGTGCGCTTGCGCGTCAAACGCGCCAGCTCCGAGATGGAACAGATCTTCGAGGAGATGATGCACAAGGGAGACAAGGGCACGCCGGGAACCAACGCCAGCCCGTTCTCCGAGATCACGGACGAAGACATCGACGCTCTGTTCTCCGAGTAAGCGCGCAAGCGGCCCCAAGGCGCCATGACGTTCATCAACTACGCCAGCCGCGAGATCAACTGCAAGATCGTCTATTACGGTCCCGGACTCGGCGGCAAGACGACGAACCTGCAGTACATCTACAACAAGACCGCGCCCGAGGCGAAGGGCAAGATGATCTCGCTCGCCACCGAGGCCGACCGCACGCTGTTCTTCGATTTCCTGCCGCTCGACCTCGGCTCGATTCGCGGCTTCACCACCCGCTTCCACCTCTACACGGTTCCCGGCCAGGTCTTCTACGACGCCAGCCGGAAGTTGATCCTCAAAGGCGTCGACGGCGTGGTCTTCGTCGCCGACAGCCAGGAGGAGCGGATGGACGCCAACATCGAGTCGATCCGCAATCTCGAGGAGAACCTCGCCGAGCACGGCTTCGACTTGCCCACGATCCCCTACGCCCTGCAGTTCAACAAACGCGATCTGCCGGGAGTCGTCGCGGTCGCCGAGATGTACCGCATCCTCAACTACAAGCGCGAGCCCACCTTCGAAGCGGTCGCCACGACCGGCGTCGGCGTCTTCGACACCCTGAAAGCGGTCGCCAAGCAGATCCTGGTGGAGTTGAGAAAGAGGTAGGGGGGAGGGAGGGCGGGGGGGAGGGCGGGGGGCTTTCCCAGACTCCGACGCAACGGCTAGATCGCTTCCTGCTTCTTTCAACCGATCTTCTTTTCACTCCAAGCCTCGAATGACTCCAGGAACCGACCCCAGCGCGCCGCCCACCGCCCGGTTCAACATCGTCGCCATCGGCGGCGGGACCGGCCTCGCGGCGCTGCTCTCGGGACTGAAGCGCTGCGTCGGGCGCGAGATCGCCGAACTGGCGGCGATCGTCGCGGTGACCGACGACGGCGGCTCCTCCGGCCGCCTGCGGCGCGACTTCGGGGTGCCGCCCCCCGGCGACATCCGCAACTGCCTGGTGGCGCTCGCCGACGACGAGGACCTGCTGGCGCGCGTCTTCCAGTTCCGCTTCGCGGGCGGCGAGGGCCTGACCGGGCACTCCTTCGGCAACCTCTTCCTCGCCGCGCTGACCGAGCTGACCGGCGACTTCCACCAGGCGATCCTGACCGCCGAGCGCATCCTCTCGGTGCGCGGTCGCATCCTGCCCGCGACCCTCGCGGACCTCGCGCTGCGCGGCCACGGACGATCGGGGACCGTCTTCGCCGGCGAGTCGGCGATCGGCCGCGCCGGCGAGCCGCTCGAGCGGATCGAGCTCGTCCCGGCCGCGCCGCCGGCCTTCCCGCCGGCGATCGAGGCAATCGCCGCGGCGGACCTGGTCCTCCTCGGCCCGGGCTCGCTCTACACCTCGGTGCTCCCCAACCTGCTGATCCCCGAGATCCGCGCCGCGCTCGCGGCGACCCCGGCGACCGTCGCCCTGGTGATGAATCTCATGACCCAGCCGGGCGAGACCGACGGCATGGACGCGCTCGAACACTTCGCGGCGATCGAGCGCCACGCCGGCCCCGGGGCGATCGACGCGGTGCTCGCGCATCACGGCGGATTCGGCGAGGAGCGCCTGGCCGCCTATCGCCAGCAAGGCGCCGCGCCGGTCGAGATCGATCGCGCGCCGCTGGCGCGCCGGGGCATCGAGCTGCTCGAAGCCGACCTCGCCGCCTCGACCGGCCTGGTGCGCCACGACCCGGCCAAGCTCGCGCGCTCGATCGTGGCGCTCGTCCGGCGCGGCGCCGGCGCGATCGCGCGGTGAACGCGACGCTTTCCGGGATCGCGATCCTCGCCCGCGACGCCCAGCTGGTCGCGGTCGCCAAGCCCGCCGGGTTGCCGGTCGTCCCGGCGCGCGGCGAGGCGCGCGGCGAGTGCCTGCAACATCGACTCGCAGCCGAGCTCGGCGTGCGTCTCTGGGTGGTGCACCGCATCGATCGCGAGGCCTCGGGCGTGGTGCTCTTCGCCTGCGACGCCGACACCCACCGCGCCGCTTCGCTCGCCTTCGAGCACCGCCGAGTGCGCAAGCGCTACCTCGCCTGGACCCACGGGGCGCCCGCGCCGGGCACGATCGAGATCCCGCTCCATGCCGCGCGTCGCGGCAAGACGCGGCCCGCGCGGCCGGGGGAAGCCGGGGCACTCGCGGCGCGCACCGAGATCGTGGTCGAACGCCGCTTCACGGTGGGCGATGCGACGCTCGCGCGGGTCGAGGCACGGCCGGCGAGCGGCCGCCACCACCAGATCCGCGTCCACCTGCGCGCGGCCGGCGCGCCGATCCTCTTCGACCCGCTCTATGGGCGCGGCATACCCGCTCAGCTCCTCGTGGGCGCGCCGGCCGGCCGCCTGGCGCTGCACGCGCTGGGGCTGGCGCTCGACCACCCGGCGACCGGCCGGCCGCTCGAGGTCGAGGCGCCCTGGCCCGACGACCTCGTGGCGCTCGACGCTTGGCTCGGGAGGGCGGGGGGCTCGCTGCCCCATCCGGGCTAGACTTTCCTCTCCCGGCCGCGCCGTCCGACTCGCGACGCCTCCGCTCCCGAAGATGACCTCTCCCTCCCCGGCCTCCACCCCCCGCCAGGCGGTCCTCTTGGCCGCCGGCAAGGGGACGCGGATGAAGTCCGACCGCCCCAAGGTCCTGCACGAGGTCGCCGGACGGCCGATGCTCGCCCGGGTGCTCGACGTCGCGCGCGCGGCCGGTTGCGAGCGGATCTTCGTCGTCGTCGGGCACGGGGCCGACGCGGTGCGCGCAGCCTTTCCCGACCCCGATCTCGTCTGGGTCGAGCAGCGCGAACAGCGCGGCACCGGGCACGCGCTGGCGCAGGTCGCGTCGTCCTGCGACCGCGCCGCGACGCTCCTCGTGCTCTCGGGCGACGTCCCTTGCCTCAGCGCCGAGACGCTCGCCGAGCTCGCTCTCCGGGCCGAGAGCGGCTGGGGGTCGATGGCGGTCGCCGAGCTCGACTCGCCGGGCGCCCTCGGCCGGGTGCGCACCGGTCCGCACGGCACGCTGGCGGGGATCGTCGAGGCCGCCGACGCGAGCCCCGAGGAGCTCGCGATCCGGACGGTCAACGCCGGGATCTACGCCCTGCCGGCGCCCGAGATCTTCACCTTCCTCGACGCGCTCTCGCCCGACAACGCCAAGCGAGAGCTCTACCTGACCGACGCCCTGACCGCGGCGGCGCGCGCCGGGCGGCGGATCGCGCTCGTGCCGCTCGCCGACCCCGACGAAGCGCTCGGGGTCAACGACCGGGTCGATCTCGCCCGCGCCCACGTCGTGTTGCTGGCGCGCTCGGCGCGCCGCCTGGCGCTCGCCGGCGTGACCGTCCTCGATCCGTCGCGCACCGCGATCGAGCCCGAGGTCGAAGTCGGCCCCGACACCGTGATCCACCCCGGCGCGCAGCTTGCAGGCCGCACCCGCGTGGGGCGCGGCGCGACCATCGGCGCAGGCGCGGTCCTCGTCGACTGCGCGGTCGCCGACGGCGCGACCGTCCTGCCCTACACGGTCGCCGAACGGGCGCGGATCGGCGCCGGCGCGCGGGTGGGCCCCTTCGCCCGCCTGCGGCCCGGCGCCGACCTCGGGCCCGAGGCGCGGGTGGGCAACTTCGTCGAGGTGAAGAACTCGACCCTCGGCCGCGGCGCGAAGGCGAACCATCTCGCCTACCTCGGCGACGCCACGGTCGGCGAAGGGGCGAACATCGGCGCCGGCGCGGTGACCTGCAACTACGACGGGGTCGAGAAGCACCGGACGGAGATCGGGGCGCGCGCTTTCGTCGGCAGCGACACCATGCTGGTCGCGCCGGTGCGGGTGGGCGACGACGCCACGACCGGAGCCGGCTCGGTCGTCACCCGCGACGTGCCCGACGGCGCGCTCGCGGTCGAGCGCTCGCCCCAGCGCACGGTCGAGGGCTGGGCGGCGCGAAGACGCGGACGACGGACGCAGGACGAGAGCAAGGAGTAGCGCGCATGTGCGGAATCGTCGGCTACGTCGGGACGCGCGAGCTCGTCCCGCTCCTGATCGAAGGACTGCGGCGTCTCGAGTACCGCGGCTACGACTCGGCGGGGGTCGCGGTGGTCGCCGACGGCGAGCTCGAATCGGTGCGCGCCGAGGGCAAGCTCGACCGCCTGGTCGAAAAGCTCGCGCGTCAGCCGCTCGCCGGTCGCTACGGTCTCGCCCACACCCGCTGGGCGACGCACGGCAAGCCGATCGAGAAGAACGCCCATCCGGTGGTCGACGCCAAGCGCCGGATCGCCGTGATCCACAACGGCATCATCGAGAACTTCCTGGCGCTCAAGCGCCGCCTGCAGGCCGACGGCTGGCCGTTCGCCACCGACACCGACACCGAGGTCATCGCCACCCTGGTGTCGTCGTACTTCGCGGGCGATCTCGCCGAGGCGGTGCGCCGCGCGGTCGCCGAGCTCGAGGGGATGTACGCCATCGCGCTCGTCTCCCCCGAGAGCCCGGAAGAGGAGATCGTCGCGGTGCGCAACGGCCCGCCGCTCGTCCTCGGGCTCGGCCAGGGCGAGCAGTACCTGGCCTCCGATCCCGCCGCGCTGCTGGCGCACACGCAGGACGTGATCTTCCTCGAGAACGGCGACCTCGCCCGCCTGCGCAAGAGCGGCATCGCCATCTGGGCGAAGAACGGCCAGCCCGTCGTCCGGCCCTCGCACCGGCTCGCCTGGGACCCCATCCAGGCCGAGAAGGGCGGCTACAAGCACTTCATGCTCAAGGAGATCCACGACCAGCCCCAGTCCGTGCAGGACACGCTCGCGGGGCGCGTGGACTTCGAGACCGGCGAGATCTCCTGCGAGACCCTCGAGATCGCGCCCGAGCTCGCGCGCCGCCTGCGGCGCATCCACCTGCTCGCCTGCGGCACCTCGTGGCACGCGGCGCTGGTGGGCAAGTTCTATCTCGAGGAGATGACGCGGCTGCCGGTCGAGGTCGACTACGGCTCGGAGTACCGCTACCGCGACCCGATCGTCGACGACACGGTGCTCGCGGTCGGCATCTCGCAGTCGGGCGAGACCGCCGACACGGTCTCGGCGATGGAGGCCGCGGCCGAGCGCGGCGCCTTCCTCGCCGCGGTCTGCAACGTCGCCGGGAGCCAGGCGACGCGGCTGGCGAGAGGGGTCGTCTACACCCACGCCGGGCCGGAGATCGGCGTCGCCTCGACCAAGGCGTTCACCACCCAGCTCGTGGCGCTCTACCTGCTGGCGCTCTACCTGCGCCAGCAGCTCGGTTTGCCGGTCGAGCGCGCGCGCATCGCGGCGCTCGCCCACCTGCCGCAGGCGATCGCCGACACGCTGGCGCTCGAGGGTCGCATCGAGGACCTCGCCCGCGAGCACTTCCACGCCGAGGACTTCCTCTACCTCGGCCGCGGCCTCAACTATCCGATCGCGCTCGAGGGCGCGCTGAAGCTGAAGGAGATCTCCTACATCCACGCCGAGGGCTACCCGGCCGGCGAGATGAAGCACGGTCCGATCGCGCTCATCGACGAGGCGCTGCCGGTGGTGGCGATCGCCACCGGCACGCGGGTCTTCGACAAGGTCAAGAGCAACGTGCAGGAGGTACAGGCGCGCGACGGGCGGGTGATCGTGCTGACCGATCACCCGGCCTCCGAGTTCGACGGGCTCGCCGAGACCGTTCTGCCGGTGCCGCGGGTCGCCGAGCTGCTGCAGCCGGTGGTCAACGTCGTGCCGTTGCAGCTTCTGGCCTACCAGATCGGCATCCGCCGCGGCGCCGACGTCGACCAGCCGCGCAACCTCGCCAAGAGCGTCACCGTCGAGTGAGCGCCGGCCGTCCGCCGTCGCCGCCGTTCGTCGACATCACGGCGCTCTACCCCGACGGCTACTTCGCGAGCCATCCGCTCTTCGGCGGCGAAGCGCTCGCCACCGTCGCCACGAGCCCGGTGGCGATGACGCCCGCCGAGCGCCTGCTGCTGTGGAGTCTCGCCTACGCCCTGCGCCCGGCGGCCTACGTCGAGATCGGCACGCGGGAGGGGGGCTCGGCGCTGCTCGTCGCCTCGGCGCTCGCGACCGCGGGCGCGCCGGGACGCATCGTCTGCGTCGATCCCGAGCCGCGCATCGCGCCCGCGACCTGGGCGCGGCTCGCGCCGCGCGCGACCCTGCTCGCCGAGCGCTCGCCGGCGGCGCTGCTGGCGGCGCGCGCGGCGGCCGGGACCGACTTCGACCTGGCGCTCGTCGACGGCGATCACGCCGAGGACGCGGTGCTCGCCGACGCCGAGGGGCTGGTGCCGCATCTGGCCGAGCGCGCCTGGCTCCTCTTCCACGACGCCCACTTCCCGGAAGTGGCGCACGCCGTCGATCGGTTCCTCGCCGCCGACGCCCCGCGCCGGACCGATCTCGGCTGGCTGACGCGCGAATTCACCGTCGAGAGCCACCCCGCGGGCGGCGAGCGCGCCTGGGGCGGGCTGCGCGGCGTCCTCGTCCGGCGCTGACCGGCCGCGCTCCTGCGGCCGCGCGGCTTTGCGCGCGACGCTCGGGAGTGATCCAATCCTGCTCCGCCGTGCGAGCGATCGACTATCAGCGCGAGCTCAACCCGGAGCAATTGGCCGCCGTGACCCACGGCGACGGGCCGCAGCTCGTGCTCGCGGGCGCCGGGTCGGGCAAGACGCGGGTGATCACCTACCGCATCGCCTGGCTGGTGGGCGAGCGCGGGGTCGATCCCGCGTCGATCGTCGCCGTGACCTTCACCAACAAGGCCGCCGGCGAGATGCGCGACCGGGTCGAGCGCCTGGTGGACGTCTTCCCCTTGCCGACGTTCGTCGGCACCTTCCACCGCTACGCCCTCTCGCTTCTGCGGCGCTACGGCGACCGGGTGGGGCTCGCCCCCGATTTCGCGATCTTCGACGCCGACGATCAGCAGAAGCTGGTCGCGCAGGCGATGGCCGCCGAGTCGGTCGCCGAATCGAGCTTCCCGCCGCGCTCGGTGGCCTCGGCGATCTCCTCGGCGAAGAACCGCCTGCTCACCCCCGACGCCTACGAGCGCGAGCACCGCGACTTCTACGGTCAGCGGATCGCGCGGGTCTACCGGCGCTACCAGGGGCTGCTGCGCCAGGCCTCGGGGGTCGATTTCGACGACATGCTGGTGCTCGCGGTCGGCCTGCTGCGCGGCGATCGCGAGCTCGGCGACCGGCTGCGGCGGCGGGTGGCGCACCTGCTGGTCGACGAGTTCCAGGACACCAACCACACCCAGCTCGCGCTGGTCGCCGAGCTCTCGGCGCCCGACGGCAACCTGACCGCGGTCGGCGACGAGGACCAGGGAATCTACCGCTGGCGCGGCGCCGACCTGGCGAACATCCTCGAGTTCGAGCGCCATTTCCCCGGCGCCGTGGTGCGCAAGCTCGAGCGCAACTACCGCTCGACCGGCAACATTCTCGCCGCCGCCAACGCCGTGGTGGCGAACAACCAGATGCGTCGCGGCAAGCGGCTGTGGACCGAGGCGCCGAAAGGCGAGAGCGTCACCCTCTTCCGCGCCGGCGACGAGGCCGAGGAGGCGGCCTGGGTGGCCGAGCGGATCGTCCGCCTGGCGCCGCGCCTGAAACCCGCCGATTGCGCCATCCTGGTGCGCACCAACGCCCAGACGCGCGCCTACGAGGACGAGTTCTTCCGCCGCCGCATGCCGTATTCGCTCGTCGGTGGGGTGCGCTTCTACGAGCGCGCCGAGATCAAGGATCTGGTCGCCTACCTGCGCGTGCTGCGCAACCCGCGCGACTCGTTCTCGCTGTTGCGCATCCTCAACCAGCCGCCGCGCGGCATCGGCAAAGCGACCGCGGCGCTGCTCGAGGAGCGCGCCGCGACCCAGGGCGGCGTGATCTGGGACGTGCTCGCCAACAACGATCTCGGCAACTTCCCGCCGCGCGCCGCCACGGCGCTGCGCGCTTTCCACGACACGATCGCCAAGCTCTCGGCCGCCGCCGCCGAGCTGCCCCTGCCGGCGCTGCTCGACGAGCTGCTCGCGGCGACCGGCTACCTCGATTCGTTCCGACGCGACGACCCCGAGGACCAGGCGCGGCTCGAGAACCTGCGCGAGTTCCTGACCGCGGCGCAGACGTTCACCGAGGAGCGGCTCGCCGCCGCCGCGACCACCGCGGCCGGGGGTGAGGTCGACGACCTGCTCACCACCTTCCTCGACCACGTCGCGCTGGTGACCGATCTCGACCAGTGGCAAGAGGAGCGCGGCGTCTCGCTGATGACGCTGCACAGCGCCAAGGGCCTCGAGTTCCCGGCGGTCTTCGTCGGCGGTCTCGAGGACGGCATCCTGCCGCACTTCAACTCCCAGGGTCAGCTGGAGGACCTCGAGGAGGAGCGGCGGCTCTTCTACGTCGGCATGACCCGGGCGCGCGAGCGCCTGCACGTCTCGACCTGCCGCCGACGGCGGATCGCCGGGCGCTACCAGGACCAGCGGCCCTCGCCCTTCCTCGAGGAGATGCCGCCGGCGCTCGTCGCGGTCGAGGAGAGCCCGTCGCTCCACTTCTCCGAGCGCACCCGGCCGATCGGCGATTTCTTCGGCCGCGAGCGCGCGGTCGAGCTGCCGGCCGCCGAGCCCACCCGCGGCCCGCGCCGCGGCAGCCGCGTGCGCCACCCGACCCTCGGCCAGGGCACGGTGCTCGAGATCGAGGGCGACGGCGACGAGGCGAAGCTCACCGTCTTCTTCGAGCGCGCCGGCAAGAAGCGCCTGATCGCCCGCTACGCGAGCCTCGAGCTCGTCTGATTTTCACCGCGATGCGCGCGAGCGTCCGCCATCGATTCCGAACCCTCGGGATTGCTGCTGACGAGGAGCGGATGTGATCCCGGCAGCCAAATGGACCGCCGGAGATTCCGCGCCCCCGATACCTTCTCGGGTGTTCGGATGGACAACCGAGTCCGAGCTCGCGTTTCTCACGTGGTACCTGGGGACGTCCTATCGGGGCGAGGGCGCGGTGGTGGAGCTCGAAAGCGCTCTGGGCCGGTCGACGCTCGCGATGGTGGAAGGCCTGTCGAGAAACGCCGCGGCGACGGGAAGCTCCGTTCACGTTTACGACCTGATGCGCTTCGACTGGTTCTTGCAACAGGAGTACCCGAAGTGGTTTCCGAACGGCCCGGCCTACGAGATTGGCGACAGCTTCGAGCACCTCTTTTGGCACTATCTGGAGCAACACAGAGACCGGGTGCGCTTGCATGCCGGCGATATCTGCCAGCAGCGTTGGGAGGGCGGCCCGATCGAGTTTCTGTTCGTGGACATCATGAAGACCTGGGCGATCGCCGAAGTCGTGATTCGAGAGTTCTACCCTTCGCTCATCCCCGGCAGGTCGTTGATCGTCCATCAGGATTACAAGCATCCTTTCGCGCCCCAGGTTCTCCTGACCATGTTCCGACTGCGCGACGCATTCGACCCGGTGTGGTCGATCACCGGGAACGGCTGCTCGGCGTCGGTTGCTTTTCGCCTCACGCGGCCTTTGAGCCGCGAGGAACTGCGGGACATGACCGGCGCGGGGCTGACGGATCTGCGTAGCTATCGGATCGGCGAACTCGACGATGCGATCGACTATGCGTTGGCGATCGTGGCGGGCGACCCGCCGGAAGAGGTGGGTCTGGTCCAGGCAGCCCGCTCGGTGGCGCTGCTGGACCTCATGGTCGCTCGCCCCGAGTTCGTTCGAGCCGGCTCGGCCTACGAGGCGGTGCGGGCTCTCGCACTCGATCGAATCCGCCCATTCGTCGAGGCGGAAAAGGAGGCGCGAAAGGCGGCCCGAGCCGGGAGAAACGTCTTGCGACAACTCGCGAGAAACCGATTCGGGCGCTGGCTCAGGTCCTTGAGCCGTCGGAGCCGCAGCGATGCCGGCTGTTTCTGACCTCGCGGGCGTCGCAGGCTCACCGCGAGCTCGAGCGAAGTGAGCCGCGGCCTCCGACCATGGCGACGCGATTGAAACCAGCCCGATACTCACGTTCGGCTGCTGTCCGCGCGCCGCGGTCGTCCGGCGTCGACTGGTTCGACGCGGCCGCCCTCGCGCTCCTGGCTTTCCTCCTGCGCGCCCTGTTCGTCCTCTCGGGCGACGACCGCTCTTGGCCCTACACGGTCTTCTACGAGGGGGACTCCGAGGCCTATTTCCGCTTCGCGCGCGCGCTGCTCGCCGGCGAGCTCTACGACAACGGTATCCCCTTCCACCCGCCCGGCTTCGCCTTCCTCCTCGCCGGCCTGCATGCGCTCTTCGGCGCCGCGGCGGCGAGAGCCGTCGTGCCCCACCTTGCCGTCAAGCTCGTGCTCGGAGCGCTCGTCGGCGGGGGCGGCGTCGCCGCGCTCTACCTCGCGACCTCCCGCGCCGTCGGCCGCGCCGCCGCGACCCTCGCCGCGCTGCTCGCGAGCGCCCACTTCGGTCTCTACGTGCTCTCGGTCGCCCCGGTCGCCGACGGGCTCTTCCAGCTCCTCCTGCTCGTCGCGCTCGCCCTCTTCGTTTGCCGGCTCGACTTCGGCCGCACGCTCCGGCGCGGTCCGGCGATCGCCCTCGGACTGGTCCTCGGCGGCCTGGCGCTCACCCGCGCCGAGGGGCTCCTGGTCGGCGCGCTCTTCGTCGCCTGGGGAGCGGTCGCGACCGCCGGCGCGGCGCGCGGCGCCCGGCGCGAGCGGCTGCGCGCCGCCGCGCCCTGGGCGGCGGTCGGATTCCTGGCGCTCGCGGTGGTCGCCCCCTGGACGGTCCGCAACTCGATCCGGCTCGGCGAAATCGAGACCCGGTTCGCCGGCCGCCTCGCGGAGCCCCTGCCGCGCTTCGTGCCGGTCTCGATCTACGGCCCGCTCAATCTCGCGCTCGCCAACCACGACGCCGCCGACGGCGCCTTCTCCCGCGACGCGCTCGCCGAGCGCTCGCAGATCCCGCAGCTCGACCTGACGGTCCCCGAGCACTTGCGCTTCATTCTGCACGGAGACCGCATCGCGTTCGATTGGATGGCCGCGCACCCGGGCCGCTTCGCGCGGCTCGTGTGGCGCAAGTGGGCGCTCTACTTCGGAGCCCTGCGGCTCGGCTTCACGCAATGGGACCTGCCCGGCGGGCGGATCGGCCTCCGGCGGCCGGTCGACGCGTTCGTCCCGGACTCGCCGCTGGCGGCCTTCCTCCTCGCGCCGCTGCTCCTGGGCGGAGCCATCCGGCTGGCGCGTGGCTCGGGCGACGGGCGGCGGTGGCTCGCTCTCGTCGCCGCCATCACCGCGATCTCGATGGGCGTCGTGGCGCTCTTCTTCGGCTACGCCCGACTGGCGCTGGTGGTCCTGCCGCTCTGGCTCTCGCTCGTCGCGGTCGCGCTCGTCGGCGTCGCCGCCTTTGTCCGCAGCCGATTCGCGCGCGGCGGGAGCGGCGACCCGGTCGACGCGCGGAGGCTCCGAGCGCTCGCGATCCTCGCCGCGCTCGCGCTCGTCGCGATCGAAGGGCTCGGCGCCTGGCGGGGCCACCGCCTCGAGGCGACCGGCACGACGCTCGGGACGCGTTCGACGCTCGACCGCGACCAGCCGGTCCGCTTCCGGCCGCTGCCGCCGCCCTGACCCGCGGCGGCCGTCCGCTTCAGGACCCGGTCATCGTCCAGGCAGTGAAGTCGTGGCTCTCGAAGCCGTCCGAGAAGATCTGCGCGGTCACGGTGAAGGTCCGCGTCGACGAGTTGGTGCCGCCGCCGCAGACGTCGAGCGAGCGCACGCGCCAGAAGAGCGGAACTTGCGCGGGCAGACCCCCGACGAGCATCGAGGTCGAGTTCGTCGTCGAGCTCGCGAGCAGGGTCGTGAATCCGGCGTCGCTCGCCACCTCGGCGGCGTAGCTCACCGCGCCGACGGCGGTCGACCACTGCAGGGTGACCGGCAGCTGCAGCCCGGTCGCCCCGTCGGCGGGCGCGACGAGCCCCGCAGGGAGCGCCCCGCCGCTGACGACGGTGACCGTGACGTCGTCGCTTGCCTGGCTGCAGACGGTCGAGACGGTGAGAGTGTAGGTCGTGGTCGCGGACGGCGAGACGGTGATCTGCGCCGTGGTCGCGCCGCCCGGGCTCCAAGAGTAGCTCCGGCCGGCGACCGCCGGCGTGCCGATCTGTACCGAGCCGCCGGGGCAGATCGCCGGGTCCGGCCCGGCGTCAGCGACCGCGGTCGCGCCGCAGAAGCAGGGAGGCTGGCTGCCGCAGGCGATGCCGTGGGAGTTGAAGGCGCTCCAGATCCGGCAACCGTTCGGCGTGCCGTTGGCGAGATTGCCGTCGTCGTCGTCGGCCGCGAGGAAGGCCGTGTACCAGTTGGTCGCCGCGCAGCCGTCGACGGTCGCTCCCGGGTTGCACTTGCCGCCCGAGACCAGCTCGTAGGCGCTCTTCGAGGCGGTGAGGCTCGAGTACCAGATCCGGTCCATCGCCGCCCAGCCCGGCTCCTCGCCGAGCGCGGCGACCAGCGACTGCGTCAGGTCCCAGTTGGCGGAGCTGGCGATGACGCTCTCGCAGTGGCCTTCGTAGCCCATCGGTCCCTGGTAGGCGAAGCCCAATCCCTGGTTGGTCAGGTAGGGACAGTTGACGCCGCCGAACACGGTGATGAAGCGATCGCAGTTGATGCCGGCGTTGTCGGCGACGTTGGCCGGCGCGGCGATCACCGCCGGTCCCGCGAGGCCGAAGTCGGCCACGTCGCGCACCCCGGTGCAGGCGGTGCAGTTGTGGCAGTTGATGCCGGGTTGGAAATTCTGCCCGATGCAGGGATCGCGCGTCTCGAGGAAGGCGAAGGTGTCGCCCACCGCTTCGCCCGATCCGTTCTCCGACGCGGCTCCGCCGGTGTTGGTATCCAGGCCGTGCCCCCATTCGTGGAGGAAGACGGCAGCGATCTCGCCGGTGTTCGAGCAGCCGCCGCCCGAGCGGTAGAAGTTGAGCGTCGAGCCGTTCCAGAAGGCGTTACAGGTCTGGTTGATGTTCATGTTGGCGGTCACCTTGCTCAGCAGCCACGAGTTGCCCGGCAGGAAGGTGATCGCTTTCCGGTTGATGTTCGTCAGGTGGTAGAACCCGCTGCGCGAAGCATGGGTGTTGCCGGCGCCGCCGACGCCGGGCGTGGTGCAGTCGGTGCCGCCGCTGGTGCCGAAGGCGAGGTTGCCGTCCACCGAATCGGTGAGCGAGATCGCGCCGCAGTTGTCCGTCATCTTGAAGAACTGGCCGTCGAGGCCGCAGCTGGCGGTGCCGCCGCCGTAGTCGTAGACGCCGGCGGCGTCGGTGTTCTTGGTGGAGCCGTTGCTGACGGTCGCGAACGGCAGGGGGACGACGACCTCCGGATCGGTGTTGGTCGTCGGATAGATGCCCGCGGTCACCGTCGCTGCGGTCGAGACCGTCAGGTCGCGCACCGCGAGCACGCGTTCCGCCTGGGCGTCGAAAGTCACCTCGTAGGTCGAGTCGTCGCCTTCGAGGCGGAAGACGAAGCGCCACACCAGGCGGTGACGATAGCCGCTCCCGGCGACGCCGGCGAAGCTCTCGCCCGGGGCCTCGCCTTCCGGCGCCACGACGCGGAAGCGCAGCTCGCCCGGCTCGACGATCTCGGCGAGGCGCGTGCGCGGCGGCAAGCCGAGCTCGCGCCAGGCGGCGGCGAAGGCGGCATCGCGGGGGCTCGCCGGACGGGCGTCGATCTCGACCGGCGCCACGCGGTCGGCACCGAACTGGACGAGATTGCCGTGGTTGCCGCGGAAGAAGACGCTCGCGCCTTCGACCCGGACGCCCTGGTGGTACTGCGCGAGCTCGATGAACCAGGGCGATTCCGGGTCGTCGCCGAGGAAGCTCGACCCGCGCTCGAGCCGCAGATCGAAATCGCCGACGCTCAGAAGCTCCGGCAGCTCGGCGAGCAGGGCTCGCGCCCGGCGCTCGAGCACCTCGAGCGTGACCGGCTCGCCGGCGGCGAGTCCCGCCTCCTCTGGGCGCATGCGGTTGGCGCTTCCGGGAACGAACGCCAGACCGCGACCCTGGAGGAGGTGCGGCCGGTCGGCGCGCAGGTCCCAACGCACCTGCCACTCGTCGCCGTAGCGGGCGCGGAAACCCGCCAGCTCGGCGCGCGCCGCGAAGCCGTCGAGCGGGCGCTGGTCGAGCGTCGGCGAGACGTCGAGCAGCGGCAGGTCGGGCGCCGGCGCCCAAGCGATCGCCGGCGGTGCGTCGGTCGACGGTTGCAGGGCGAAGGCGGCGGCCGTGGTCAGCAGGGCGAGCGAGAAGCCGGCGGCATAAGGGCGGACGGCGCGCGCGATGGCGGGCATGCGGACTCCTTCTCGGACCGGATCGCGCGATCTTAGCCGAGCCCGCGCGCCGCGTTCACGGCAAGTAGTCGGAGCGCAGGAGGGAGTAAAGGTAGTTGTCGATCCGCCGCTCGCCCATGCGGAAGTAGCCGCGCAGCCGTCCCTCGCGCGCGAAGCCGACCTTCTCGAGCACCCGCTGCGAGGCGACGTTCTCGACCGCGCAGCGCGCTTCGAGCCTCTCGAGCGGCGTGGCGCAGAACAGGTCGGCCACCAAGATCGTGAGCCCTTCGCTCATCAGGCCCATGCCCTGGAACTCGGCTGACAGTGCGTAGCCGATCTCGCCGAGACCGTGCTCCCAACTGCCGATCGCCAGCGTCAGCCAGCCGGCGGGCTGGCCGTCGGCGGTGAGGATCCATTGGAAGCGGTCGCCGCGGCCACGGTAGAGCTCCTCGGCCTTCTGGCGCGCGAGATCCGCGCGCAGGTCGGAGAGGGTCGCGTCGTTGAGCGGCTGGTGACGGCGCACCGACGGCTCGGAGCGCCAGCGGTGCAACAGAGCGGCGTCCGACGGCAACGCCGGACGCAGCGCGACGCGACGCGGGCGGGAGGCGGACAGGGCGACCACGGTCGATCGCGTAGGAGCTTACCTGGGCGGCGAGGCGCCGGGGAGATCGGCGATATCGTCCGCGGTCGGCCCCCCCCATGCCCGTCTACGCCCTCAGGATCGCCTGGATCGGGACCCGCTACGCCGGCTGGCAGCGCCAGCCGGACGCGCCGACCGTCCAGCAGGCGGTCGAGGAGGCCGTCGCCGCCTGGGCCGGGGCGCAGATCGCCGTCGTCGGCGCCTCGCGCACCGACGCCGGCGTGCACGCGCGCGGCCAGGTGGCCCACCTGCGCTGCGAGCGTGAGCTCGCCCCCGGGGCTCTGGTACATGGCACCAACGGCCGGCTCCCCGCGGACGTCCGCGTGCTCGCCGCCGCGGCAGCACCGGACGCCTTCAACGCCCAGCGCGACGGGATCGCCAAGCTCTATCGCTATCGCCTCCACCTCGGCCGCGTGACCCCGCCCGCCGAGGCGCCCTTTGCTTGGCGGATCGGCGGCGAGCTCGATCGCGCGGCGCTCGCGGAGGCCACGCGCTGCCTGCCGGGGCGGCACGACTTCTCCTGCTTCGCCCTGGCCGGCGGGGCGCACGACGATCCGCGTCGGTCGATCTACTCCGCCCGCTGGGAGGAGAAGGACGACCGCCTCACCCTGGCGATCGTCGGCGACGGCTTCCTGCGCGGCATGGTGCGCGGCCTCGTGGGCACGCTGGTGGACGTCGCGGCCGGCCGGCGCGCGGTCGGGAACTTCGCCGATTTGCTCGCCGGCGGCCGGCGCGGAGAGGCCGGGCCGACGGCCCCGGCGCACGGCCTCAGCCTCGAGCGGGTCGACACCCGACCACCGCTTCCCGGCCTCGGCCACGTCGGCGCCCGCGCCGATCCGCTGTGGTAGCGTTTTTGGAATGGCCGCCTCTCCGCCACTTGCCGAGCCGGGCTCGCCCGAAGCCGAGTGGCTCGCGCAGATCGACCTCCAACGCCTCCCTCGCCACGTCGCCGTCATCATGGACGGCAACGGCCGCTGGGCGAAGGCCCGGCGCCGCCCGCGCGTCGAGGGACACCGCGCCGGCGTCGCCTCGGTGCGCGAGGCGGTCGAAGTCGCGGCGCAGCTCGGGCTCGGCTGCCTGACGCTCTACGCTTTCTCGGTCGAGAACTGGAAGCGCCCGCGCCACGAAGTGTGGACGCTGATGAACCTGCTCAAGGAGTACCTGCGGCGCGAGATCGACACCCTGGTCGAGAACGACATCCGCCTGCGGGTTCTCGGACGGTGGCGGGAGCTCGATGCCTCGGTGGTCTCGGCGCTCGAAACGGCGCTCGAGCGGACCGCCGGCGGCCAGGGGATGCAGTTCAACATCGCCCTCAACTACTCGGGCCGTTGCGAGATCGTCGATGCTTGCCGCGCCGTGGTGGCCGATTGGGCCGCCGGCAAACGGGTGCACATCGACGAGCAGACGCTGGCGCGCTACCTGTCGACCGCCGACCAGCCGGACCCGGACCTCCTGATCCGCACCTCGGGCGAGCTGCGGGTGTCGAATTTCCTGCTCTGGCAGATCGCCTACTCGGAGATCTGGGTGACGCCGGTGCTCTGGCCGGACTTCCGCCGCCGCCACCTGTTCGAGGCTATCGTCGACTTCCAGAAGCGCGAGCGGCGATTCGGCGGCGTCGAGGGCGAGAGCGTTCTCGCTCCGCCGATCGCCGGTCCGCTCTCGGGCTGAGCGGCCGGCGCTCCGCGATGAAGCGCCTCGCGACCGCGGCGGTCGGGGTCCCGCTGGCGCTCGTCGCCATCTTCCGGCTCTCCGCTCTCGGCTTCTTCCTGGTCACTCTGGCCCTCATCTTTTGGGCCGCGATCGAGTTCGCCGCGATCGGACGGCACTGGGCACCGCGCGCCCCTTGGGGGTTCCTGCTCGTCGCCCTGCCGCCGGTCGCCGCCGGACTGACCTGGGCGATCCTGCCCGGGCAGGGTCCGATCTCGGCCTTCTGGGCGCTTGCCGGCGGCACGCTCGCCGGACTCGGTTCGGGCCTCGCGGTCCTGCTCGCTCGCACGCCGGTCGAGCAGGCGTTGCCTGCCGCCGGCGGAATGTCGATCGCTCTCGCCTACTTCGCGGTGCCCATCGCCAGCCTGGTTCGGCTGCAGCAGCACGGTCCCTGGCTGCTGTTTCTCCTGCTGGCGATCGTCTGGCTGGGCGACACCGCGGCCTACTACGTGGGCTCGGCCTGGGGCCGCCACCGACTGGCGCCGATCGTGTCGCCCAAGAAGAGCTGGGAGGGGGCGATCGCCGGCTTCCTGACCTCGGTCGCCGCCACCGCGGTCTGGAGCTTCTGGCAACGCGGCACCATCGATGGCCGGCTGCTCGCGGTCGGCGCCGTGACCGCGGTCGCCAGCCAGTTGGGCGACCTGGTCGAATCGCTGTGGAAGCGGGGCGCCGGCATCAAGGACTCGGGCGGCGTGCTGCCCGGCCACGGCGGCATCCTCGACCGCATGGACGCGATGCTCGCCGCGGCGCCGGTGATGCTCCTGATGCTCTGGGCCGTGGGCTACGAAGGCATGCCGTGAAGCGCCTGGCGCTGCTCGGAGCGACCGGGTCGATCGGGCGCTCGACGATCGCGGTCGTGCGCCACCACCCCGAGCGCTTCGCGATCGCGGCGCTCGCCGCCACCGGGCGCAAGCTCGAGGAGCTGGCGGCGCTGGCGCGCGAGTTCCGGCCGCGCCTGGTGGTGGTGACCGATGCGGCGGCGCGCGCGCCGCTCGCCGCGGCGATCGCCGATCCGGCGATCGAGGTCGCCTCCGGCGCCGAGGCGCTTGCCGCCGCCGCGAACCTCGCCGAGGTCGACCTGGTCGTCGCCGCCATGGTCGGCGCCGCCGGGCTCGCGCCGGTGCACGCCGCGGTCGCCGCCGGCAAGTCGGTGGCGCTCGCCAACAAGGAGGCGCTGGTCGTCGCCGGCGGTCTGCTCACCCGGCTCGCGGCGGCGACCGGCGCGGCGCTGCTGCCGATCGACAGCGAACACGTGGCGCTCCACCAGGCGCTGCGCTCGGGCGCGAGGGGCGAAGTGCGCCGCCTGGTGCTCACCGCTTCGGGCGGTCCGTTCCGCCGGCGCGAGCCGGCGACCTGGGCGGCGATCACTCCGGACGAGGCGTTGCGTCACCCGACCTGGTCGATGGGCGCCAAGATCTCGATCGACTCGGCGACCTTGATGAACAAGGGCCTCGAGCTGATCGAGGCGAGTCACCTGTTCGCCGTCCCAGCGGCGGCGATCGAGGTCGTGGTCCATCCGCAGTCGATCGTCCACTCGCTGGTCGAGTTCCGCGACGGCTCGTGGCTCGCGCAGCTCGCCCCGAACGACATGGTGTTCCCGATCCAGTACGCGCTCTCCTACCCCGAGCGCTGGGAGAACCGCTTCGCGCGTCTCGAGCCGGCGCGCCTGGGAGCGCTCGAGTTCGAGCCGCTCGACGTCGATCGCTTCCCGGCCCCGGAGCTGGCGCGCCGCGCGCTCGCGGCTGGAGCGAGTGCGCCGGCGGTGCTCAACGCCGCCAACGAGGTCGCGGTCGAGAGTTTCCTCGCCGGGCGCATCCCCTTCCCGGCGATCGTCGAGATCGTGCGCGCGGTGCTCGACGAGCACCGTCCCGGACCGGTCGGCAGCCTTGGGGAAGCCCTCTCCTGGGACGCCTGGGGCCGCGACCAGGCGCGCTCCCGGCTCGCCTCGCTCGAGCGGACGCGATAGCCTTCTCCGGCGATGTTCGACTTCCTGACCAGCGCCCTGGCCTTCGTCTTCGCTCTCGGGATCATCATCTCGGTGCACGAGGCCGGGCACCTGCTCGCCGCCAAAGCCTTCCGCATGAAGGTGCTCGCCTATTCGATCGGATTCGGCAAGCGGATCTGGGGCTTCACCCGCGGCGAGACCGAATACAAGCTCGCCGTCCTGCCGCTCGGCGGCTACGTCAAGCTCTCGGGCGAGGAGCCGGGCGAGAGCTCCGACGACCCGCGCGACTTCCTCAACCGCCCGCGCTGGCAGCGGATCGTGGTCTATCTCGCCGGCCCGGCGATGAACGGCGTGCTGTCGATCCTCCTGATCGCGGGCCTGTTCATGGTCGGCGTCGAAGTGCCGGCGCTGCAGGCGATCCCACCGATCGTCGGCACGGTCGAGCCCGACTCGCCGGCGGCCAAGGCGGGCTTGAGAACCGGTGACGAGATCGTGGCGATCGACGGCCAGGGGGTGGATCGCTGGCAGCAGGCGGCCTTCACCGTCATGACCTCGATCGGCAAGACGCTGCACCTCGACGTCGATCGCGACGGCGACCGCATCTCGTTGACCGTGGTGCCGAACCGCCTGCCCGACGCCGACTTCGGCGACATCGGCGCCTACCCCAAGGTTCTGCCGAAGATCGGCGACATCCTGAAGGGGAGTCCCGCCGAGCGCGCCGGCTTCTGCCTGGACGACGAAGTGCGCGCCGTCGACGGCCGTCCGATCGCCAGCCCGGGAGATTTCGTCGAGACGATCGAGGGCAAGATCGGCCAGGTGGTCGTGGTCACGGTGGTGCGCGGCGGGGCCATCACCCAAGTCCCGGTGACCCCGGAGGACCAGCAGGGCAAGGGCAAGATCGGCGTCCGTCTGATGGTCTCCGAGCGCTACGGACCGGCGCGGGCGTTCCTCGAGAGCCTGCGCTTCAACCGCGACATCGCCCGCCAGAGCCTGGCGGTGATCGGCAAGATCTTCAAGCGCGAGGTGGCGGCCAAGAGCGCCCTCGCCGGTCCGATCGAGATCGCCGCCCAGAGCGGCGCCGCGGCCCGCAGCGGCTTCAAGAACCTGCTCTACCTGATGGGCGTGCTGTCGCTCTCGATCGGTCTGCTCAATCTCTTTCCTATCCCGGTGCTCGACGGCGGCCAGATCGCCATTCTGCTCGCCGAGAGCGTCACCCGGCGCGACCTGTCGCTCGCCACCAAGGAGCGCATCAACCAGGTCGGGCTGGCGATGATCGTGCTCCTGATGGTCACCGTCCTCTACTTCGACATCAGCAAGCGTTTCTAGCGCTTCTTCTTCGCCGGCGCCTTCAGCAGCCCGCGCAGGGTCTCGAGGTCGCGCGCGTGGCCGCGCCCGTCGTCGCCGAGCGGCGTCTCGAGCAGCAGCGGGACGCCGGCGAGCGCCGGGTCGTTGACCAGACGGGCGAAGGCATCGCGCCCGAGCGCGCCTTCGCCGATCGGCGCGTGGCGATCCTTGTGCGAGGCCAGGGCGCCGACCGAGTCGTTCAAGTGCCAGCAGGCGACGCGCTCGAGGCCGAGGATCCGATCGACGTCGGCGAGGAACCGGCTCCAGCCGGAAGCCTCGTGGATCGGGTATCCGCCAGCGAAGGCGTGGCAGGTGTCGAGGCAGAAACCGATCGACGCCGGGAACCGGCTGGCGGCTCGGATCGCCGCGAGCTCCTCGAGCTTCGAGCCGAGGTGGGTCCCCGCACCGGCGGTCAGCTCGAGCAGGGTCGGAGTCCGCGCAGCGTCCCGCGCTCCGTAGACGCCGTCGATCGACTCGACCACGGTCGCGATGCCGTCGTCGATCCCCCGCCCGAGATGCGCTCCCGGGTGGACGACGAGGCCCACGATGCCGAGTCGGTCGCAGCGTCCGAGCTCGTCAGCGAGGCCGGCGCGCGACTTCTCGCGGTTCTCGCCCTCGGGCGCCGCCAGGTTGATCAGGTATCCGGCGTGGGCCACCACCGGGCCGATCTCGCTCGCCGCGTGTGCGGCGCGATAAGCCTCGATCTCCGCGGGCGTGAATGGCCGAGCTCTCCACTGGTTCGAGTTCTTGACGAAGACCTGCAGGGATTCGCAGCCGAGCTCGCGCGCCCGGCGGATTCCCTCGGCCATGCCCCCGGCGACCGATTCGTGGGCTCCGAGAAGGGGCTGCGCCATGGCGGCGAAGTGTAGCTCGGGAGCCCACCGGGAGCGGCGCGCGCCGCGGGGGGTTTGTTAGACTGCCGGGGTGGCTCGCCGACTGCTCGCCCTGCTCGGCCGGCTCGCGTTTCTCGGTCTTCTCGTCGTGGTGTTCGCGGTGTCGGCCTACGTCGCTTTCAGCCTGTTCGTGCGGCGCGGCGTCACTTCGGTGCCCGAGCTCGCCGGTCTCACCGAGGACGAAGCGCGTGCGCTGCTGGTCGAACAGGGGCTCAACGCCCGACGATCGGCAGTGGGAACGAGCTACAGCGAGTCGGTGGCGGCAGGCCGGGTGCTGTCGAGCCAGCCGCGCGCCGGGAGCTTCGTCAAGCGCGGCAGCACGGTCGACCTGACGCTCTCGCAGGGGGCGCAACGTCTGCCGGTGCCCGACCTCGGCGGACAGGCCCTGGCGGCGGCGCAGGTGACGCTCGCCGGCGAGGGCCTCGGCCTCGGACGGGTCCTCTCGGTGATGTCGTCCCGCGGCGCTCCGGGAACCGTGATCGAGCAGACGCCCGCCGCCGGCGCCGACGTGCCGGCGGGCACCGCGATCGACGTCCTGGTCGCGCTCGACGCGACGCCCGAGACGTTCGTCATGCCGGACTTGGTGTACCGGCGTTTCGCGCCGGTCGAGCAGTATTTCTCGCAAGGGGGGTTCCGCGTGGGACCGGTCAAGTACGAGCCGTACGAAGGCATCGGCGACGGCGTGATCCTGCGCCAGCAGCCGCTGCCCGGCCATCCCCTGCGTCGCCACGACTCGATCGCCCTCGTGGTGTCGGTCGGGCCGGGGGGCGCCACGCGATGAGGCTCGCGCCGTCGATCATCGCGGCCGACTTCGCCGACTTGGCGACCGCCCTCGCCCAGTGCGAGGCGGGCGCGGCCGATCTGGTGCACGTGGACGTGATGGACGGTCACTTCGTGCCCAACCTGACGATCGGCCCGCCGGTGGTCGCGGCGCTCGCCCGGCGGACCCGCCTGCCACTCGACGTGCACCTCATGGTCCGCGATCCCGACCGTCTGCTCGGCGACTATCTCGCCGCCCGACCGCGCCGGCTGGCGGTGCATTGGGAGGCCGCGGTGCATCTCGACCGCACCCTGGCGGTGATCCGCCAGGCCGGCGTCGAAGCCGGAGTGGCGCTCAATCCAGCGACGCCGGTCGAGTTGCTGGCCGAGGTCTTGCACGCCTGCGACTTCGTGCTGCTCATGTCGGTCAATCCGGGCTTCTCGGGCCAGGCATTCCTGCCCCACGTGCTCGACAAGGCCCGTCGTCTGCGCGGCGCGATCCTCGATCGCGGGCTCGACGTCACCCTGACAATCGACGGCGGCGTCGGCCTGGAGACCATCCGCCGGGCCGCCGAGGCCGGCTTCGATACCTTCGTCGCCGGTTCGGCGGTGTTTTCGGCGGCCGACCCGGTCGAGGCGCAGCGCGCCTTGCGGCGCCGCTTGGAGGACGAGGACGCATGACGCGTAGATCCCGCACGTTCGCCTCCGCCCTGGCGGTCGCTCTCGTCTGCACGGCCCTCGGCTGTCGCAGCCGCGGCAAGGAAGACCCGATCCTCTCGCTGTCGGCAAGCGAGTCGCTCGCCCAGGGCAAGTCCTTCCTCGAGCGCAAGAAGTACTCTTCCGCGCGCCCCTACTTCACCCACGCCTTCGAGGTCGAGCCGAATTCGGCCAGCGGGCGCGAAGCGCTGCTGTTGGTGGCCGACACGCTCTTCCTGGAGGGGGGCGACAGCAACTTCATCCAATCCGAAGCCAAGTACCGCGACTACCAGAATCGCTTTCCGACCAGCGACCGGGCGCCCTACGTGCAGTTCCAGATCGGCGCCAGTCTCGCCAAGCGGATGGAGCATCCGGACCGCGATCAGAAGACGACCGGCAAGGCGCTGTCGGCCTTCGAGGACCTGCTGCGGCTCTACCCGACGAGCGACTTCGCGGCCCAGGCGCGAGAGGAATTGCGCCAGGTCAAGGACCATCTGGCCGAGCATGAGTTCCAGGTCGGCCGCTTCTACCAGCGCTACCGGCTCCCCGCCGCCGCGGTGACGCGCTACGAGGGGCTGCTCGACCGGTACCCGGAGTACTCCGCCCGCGACCGGACGCTCTACTACCTCGGCCTCGCCTATCTCGCGACCCAGCGCGCCGACGACGCGGCCACCGCTTGGAAGCGCCTGGCGCAGGAGTATCCCGCCGGCGCCTGGGCGGCGCGCGCCGCCAAGCAGCAGCGGGGCTCGTGAGAGTCTCCTCGGCGGCCACGCTGGTCGGGCTGGCGCTGCTCGCCGCCGGCTGCGGCACAAACGGGCTGCGCCTCGACGGCGGCCAGTCGCAACGCGAGGAAGATCTCGCGCGGCGGGTGGCCGAGCTCGAGCAGCGAGCCACACGACTCGAAGTCGAGCTCGAACGCCTGCGCCGCCGAGTCCCCATGCCGCCCGAGTCGCCGGGCGCGCAGCTTCCTGGCGTGCCCGCGAGTTCCGCTTCGCCGATCGCACCTACCACGCGCGCGGCCACCGCGGAAACCGCGCTGCCGCTCGGCGCCCGCCGTCAAGGGAAGATCGAGGAGCGGGATCTCGCCGATCCGGGCGAGGCGGCGCCGGGCGCCGCCGTGCCGGCCGACACGCAGCAGGCCTACGACGCGGCCTACGCGCAGTTCGAGGCCGGACATTTCGCCGAATCTGAAGCCGCGTTCTCGCGCCTGCTCGCCGGTCCGTCCACCGGCGATCTCGCCGACAACGCCTGGTTCTGGATCGGCGAATCGCGACGCGCCCGAGGCGATCGCGAAGGCGCGCTCGCCTCGTATCGCAAAGTCGTCGAGGATTTCCCGCAAGGCAACAAGGTCCCGGATGCTTTGTTCGAAATCGGCCAGTGCCTGGCCGAGGGCGGAGAAGCGAGTCAGGCCGAGGCAGTTTTCGAGGAGCTGGTGCGCCTCTACCCCACCACGGCCGCCGCCGAGCTCGCCCGGAAGCGCCTCGAAAAACCCTGAAGCGATCCTTGAACTCTGGCCTAACTGCAAGGAAGGCCAAGGGTTCCGTGGCATTGCCCCTTGACAGTCCGGGGTCGGGCGGGTACCCTAACCAAAAGGTGCTCCCTTTCGGTCACGGGCCCATGCTGGCCCTGGAGGATCTGTTATGGCGATCCGCCTGCCCCGTTTCACCCTCGCGCTCGTCGGCTGCCTCGTCGCGCTGCCGCTTGCCGGCGCGAGCGACTCGCCGCCGACCAGCCTGAAGCTCGTCGCCGGGCACTGGACGGCCTGGGATCCGCCGTCGAGCTACCCGGAGGGGACCGATCTCTACACCGTCGTCGGCGGGGACACCTTCTGGGCGCTCGCGGGCAAGTACCTCGGGAACCCCTACCTGTGGCCGCAGCTGTGGGAGAAGAACCAGTACGTCCGGGATGCGCACTGGATCTATCCGGGAGATCCCCTGGTCGTGGGCGTCAAGGTCGTCAGCGGCGAGGCCGTCGGCACGGCGGCGCAAGCCGGCGCAGGTGCCCAGGCCGGTGGCGCGGCGCACATCGGCGCAGTCCAGGGCGGGCAGGTTCGGCCCGGGGGACCGCAGGGCGCGGGCGGCGCGGGCCAAGCGGGTGCGGCGGGCGAAGCCGAGGAGGTTGCCGCGGCCCCCGGCTCCGGCGGCGAGGCCTACAACGCGGGCAACGAGCCCGCAGCCCCGGCCGGAGCGGAGACCGGAGGCGGCGAAAGCCTCGGCAATATCGCGCCCTCCGGCGGAACGCGCAACGTCCCGGTGCCGCTCGGCAGCGAGGACGACATCTACTGCTCGGGCTTCATCGGCGAACTCGACGAGAGCTTCGGCTACCGCATCGTCGGTTCGGAGTACGAGGCGCTCTCGCCGCACCTGGCGGGCGTGACGCACGCCGGAACGGAAGGGATCTACGGCAGCATCGACACGGTGAAGTACTCGCTGGCGACCGGCGACATCATCTACCTCGACGGTGGCAGCTCGGCCGGTCTGTCGCCGGGTACGGTGCTGGTGGCGGTGGCGCCTTCCTACGTGGTCCATCGCACGGGCGAAAAGGACGCCCTGGGTCGCAAGTACGACTACCTCGGTCGGGTGCGGGTGCTCTCGACGCAGGAGTCGACCGCGATCGGCGAGATCGTCCAGAGTTGCGCCCCGATCGTGATCGGCAGCCGCCTGAAGCCCTTCGAGCCCGAGCCGGTGCCGCTTGCTCGCCGCACGCCGCTGCGTCCGATCAACGCGCCGACCACGGCCGCAGCCCTCGCCGCCGGTCCGGAAATCGTCGCCACGGCGAGCGGCGTGGTGAGCGTCGGCCAGGATCACGTGGTGTTCATCGATCGCGGCGGCGACGACGATGTCGCGCCCGGCGACGTATTCACCATCTACCGCCCGAATCGTGCCGATCTGCCACCGGTGGTCCTCGGCGAACTGGCCGTTCTGTCGGTACAGCGGCACACGGCGCTCGCCAAGATCCTCGAGTCGCGTCAGACCATCTATATCGGGGACCGCCTCGAACGGAAATGACGCGGCCGGCGGGCCGGAACCGCCGAATCGACGCCTTGAAAAGCGGCGCCGGCTCAGCTATATTTTCGTCCGTACGGAGTCGCAACCACGTGACGCGACACAATCTCAACGGCCGCCTGCACCAGATCGTCGACGAGCTCGTCGGTCAGGGTCTGACTCTGGAGCAGGCACGACAAGAGTTCGAGCGTCAGTTCATCACTGCTTCCCTGAAGTCGAACGACTGGAATTTCTGCCGCTCGGCTCGTAGTCTCGGAGTCCATCGCAACACCTTGCGAAACAAAGTCTCGAACCTCGGAATCGGCATCAGCGAGGGGCGCGGCCGTCAGACGCGGGCCGTCCACCGTCGCCAGATTCCGTAGCGAACAGACCCACTCGACACCCTACCAACCGAACTCTTCCTGTCGGCTCGCCGGCACGGGAGGGCGACGAGTGCGAAGGATTCGGTCGCGCTCCCCCTCTCGGCGGAGGAACGCCATATGTCCATGCCACCATCCATCGACCTCCGGCGCCGAGCGCTGTGGAGCGGGCTTCTCAGCCTGGCTCTCTGGCTCTCGACGTCGGCGCGCCTGGTGCCGTCGGTTCCCGCGCCCGCGCGCGGCTTTTCGCTCCATCTGGAAAACGTGATCGGCAGCCTATGGAGCCCCACCGCCTTGCCGCTCGCAGCGACCGCCCTCGAGCCGACGAGCTTCGGCGAGGCACCGGCGGCTTCGATCCACGCCGGCCGCTTGGCGTCGCGCTCACGCGACCGCTACCTGCTGGCGATGCCCTTCGGCCGCGAGATCCGCGACGCGGCTCGTCACCACCACCTCGACTCGCTGCTGCTCGCTTCGGTAGTCGAGGCCGAATCCGACTTCCGCGCCGACGCGGTGTCCAACAAGGGGGCGATCGGCCTGATGCAGCTCATGCCGCCGCTCGTCGCGGGAGTGGATCGGCCGCTCGACCCGCGGGTGAATCTCGACCTGGGGGCGGAGTACCTCGCGGCGCTCAAATCGCGCTACCGCGACGATCTCGAGCTGGCGCTCGCCGCCTACCACGCCGGTCCGGGAGCCGTCGACCGGTTCGGCGGTCTACCGCCGTTCCGCGACACGCAGCACTACG
The DNA here is from genome assembly GCA_046331385.1 of Thermoanaerobaculia bacterium. Classification (GTDB taxonomy): domain Bacteria; phylum Acidobacteriota; class Thermoanaerobaculia; order Multivoradales; family JAGPDF01; genus JAXLQW01. The sequence continues at coordinate 3,071,677 of JAXLQW010000001.1, read as the reverse complement.
TGGGGCGAGTTCTCGATCTCTATCGCGAGCATCGGGCGACGCTCGTCGGACCGGTGCCGGCGATCGAGCCCGGGACGGAGGCCGCGAGCGGCGAGCCGGTCGCGCCTCAGCGCGGCTCTTGAGGACCGTCGGGGCGCTGCGCCGGCTCGTCGTCGTCGGCCGCGCGCAGGCCCTTCTTGAAATTCCGGATTCCCTCGCCCAGCCCCTTCCCGAGCTGCGGGATCTTGCTCGCGCCGAAGATGAGGACGAGAATCATGAAGAGAACGAGCAATTCAGGGACGCCGAGACGCATGGCTGAAACCTCCGCGGCGGCGGGCTCGTGGTCCGGCCCAGTTTTCGCCGGCCCAAAAGTGTAACAGAACGGCTCTCAGACGGCGGCGCTCCGCCAGCGACCGACGAGCGGCGCAACGATCTCCGCCGTCTCCGGCAAGGCGAGCAGGTGGCGCTCGGCGCGCGCCAACGTGGGAGCCACGAGCGGCAGGTGCCGAGTCGCCCCGCGAGCGGCGAACGCCGAGTAGGTTCCGACCGCCTTCAGCGCGCGCTGCGCCACCGTGCGCGAGTACTGCTCGCGCGCCACGTCCGGCTGCAAGCCCGCCGTGAGCAGCTCCTCCTCGAGATCGCGATCCGGGAACAAGCTGTCGTTGAGCAGCGAGGCGAGATCGTAGGCCGGCGGCCCCAGGCGGAGATCCTGGTGATCGAGCACGCCGACACGCCGCTCGGCGAGCGGCACCAGATTGCGAGCCATGAAGTCGCGGTGGCAGGGGACCGCGGCATCCTCGGCCAATCGCTCGCAGAGCAGGGTCAACGCATCCGCCAGCGCCGGCGGATCACCGGCCAGGCCGCGCGGCAGCAGGAACAACTCGAGACACGGATCGAGCTCGCGGCGCAGGAGCGCCGCGTCGAGCGGCGGCGAGCCCAGGCCGATCACCGCCGCGCGCGGCAGGGAAGCGATGCGCCGCAGCGTCACCAGGGCGTCGTCGTAGTACGGTCGCAATTGCGCCCAGCCCGCGCCGGTCTCGTGGAGAGTCCGGGGTCCGAGATCCTCTACCGCCATCCAGCCAGCCTCGGCGTCGCTCTCCAGAATCGCGGGCACGCGCACGCCGTGCGCCGCGAGCAGTGCGGTCGATTCCTCGAAGCGCCGCGCGGTCGCGCGCATTTCCGCTGGATAGTGAGCGACGATCGCCGACCGCCGACCGCCGGAGCTCGCGCGCAGGTAGCGGCGCGGCGACACGTCGCCCGCCAGCGCTTCCAGACGATCGAAGGGAAGCCCGCGACGCTGCAGCCAAGCGCCGGCACGCGCGACCAGGACCTCGTTCGTCAAGACGGCTGAACCGGCGCTCATCGCGGAAAAGGAGCGACAACCTAGCACATCACGGTGGCGCAGGTCCGCGGCCGGCGGCGTTGACAGGCCGGGAGGCGACCCCGATAATCCCCGACAGCTCATGCGCGTCCGCGTCGTCGACGAAACCAAGCGCCGCTTGCTGCGCGATCTCGAACGAGCCGTCGTCTCGGCGCTCGGCGAGTCGCAGGAAGTGCACAAGACGCTCGCGGCGCTTCGCCGCGCGGGCTACCAGCTCCACCTGCTGCTCGACTGCGAGGCCGCGGCCGGGGTGACGCCCACCGCCGCAGCGCGCGCGCCCGAGTTCCGCATCAACAGCCAGGATCTCGAATTCCTGCGCACGCTGGGAATCGATCCGACCCGCAAGCGCCGCGCCCGCCGCGCCTGACTCCCATGCGATCCCTGCTCGGCCTGCCCCTCGCCGCGCTCGCGGCGGCGCTCGCGCCCCACATCGACCGGCCCTTCCGCGCCCGCCAGGTCTACGACGCGATCCACCGCCGCGGCCAGCTCGACTTCGAGGGCATGACCGACCTCGCGCAGCCGCTGCGCGCGGCGCTCGCCGAGCGCTTCGATCTCGCGCTGCCGGCGATCGCCTCGACCGTGACCTCGAGCGACGGAACGTCCAAGTACCTGCTGCGCCTCGCCGACGGGGCCTCGATCGAAGCGGTGGACATCCCCGACCGCGATCGAAGAACGCTCTGCATCTCGAGCCAGGCGGGATGCGGCCTGGCCTGCGCCTTCTGCGTCACCGGCTTCTGGGGCGCGGGGCGAAACCTGACCGCGTCCGAGATCGTCGGCCAGGTCTTCCTAATCCGCCGGGTCGCCCAGCTGCCGCCCGGGGTCAACCTGGTATTCATGGGGATGGGCGAACCGCTCTTGAACCTCGACGCGGTTCGTGACGCGCTCACCGTGCTTTCGGAGACCGTCTCCTGGCGGCGGGTGACCGTCTCGACCGCCGGCGTGGTGCCGGGGATCGACCAGCTCGGCACTTGGGCGAAGCGGCCGAATCTCGCCGTCTCGCTGCACGCCGCCGACGACCGCCTGCGCAGCGAGCTGATGCCGATCAATCGCACCTATCCGCTCGCCGAGTTGATGGCCGCACTGCGGCGCTACCCGCTCGAGGCGCGGCGCCGCATCACCATCGAATTCACCCTCATCCGCGGCGTGAACGACGATCTCGCGCAAGCCGACGCGCTCGCCCGCCTGCTGCGCGGCCTGCCCACCAAGATCAACCTGATTCCCTTCAACCCCGATCGCGTGCTGCCCGCGACCTTCGCTCCACCCGAGGACCGGCAGCTAGACGCTTTCCGCGATCGCCTGGAGAAGCGCGGCTACACCGCGACCGTGCGGCGACGGCGCGGCGGCGACGTCGCGGCGGCCTGCGGTCAACTGCGCGCCTTCGACCGCTCTCCGCGCGGCCCGCGCGCCACCGGCCGCCTCGTGGCGGGCGACCCGCGCTCAGGCAAGCTCCGGTCCTCGCCGCCAGATCAGCGCTAGGTTCCGCCTCGCCGCGGATCCGTCGCGGCGATGGCTCCAGAAGTCGCCGCTGCAGCGGGTGCAGAGCGACGCGCGGCGGATCTCGCCGACTCCGGCGCGCGCCAGCTGCGCCGCCACCGCCGAAGCGAGGTCGAGGTGCGGTCGCCCGCGCGACCCCGGGTGCAGCACGGAGCGATCGCTCGCCGCGACCACCGCCGCGGCAACCTCTTCGCCCACCTCGTAGCAGCAGCCGCCGATCGCCGGCCCGATCCAGGCCACGCGCGCGGGCTCGGCGAGGCGCTCGAGGGCGCGCTCGACGATCCGAGCGGCGACGCCCCGCCAGCCCGCGTGTACCGCCGCCAGTCGGGACGCGCCGGCGATCAGCAGCGGCACGCAATCGGCAGTCGCCACCACCAGCCCGAGCCGCCGCGCGCCGCTCACCAGGGCATCGCCTTCGCCCACCAGCCCAGGTCGCGCCTCGTGCACGATCGCCGAGTGGATCTGCGTCAGCCACGCGCGCTCGAGCCCGAGCGGAACCAGCGCAACCGGAAGCTCGGCGTCGCGCCCTGCCACGCCCTTGCCGAAGAAGCGGACCTCGACGTCGGCGGCGCGATCGGCGCGGTAGGCGATCCCCGATCGATCGCGACCGCCGGTCGAGATGCCCGCGTTCGCGCCGTGATCCATGCGGCGATCCTAGCGGCTTCGTGCGCGCGGCGATCGCGCACGCGCCGGCGAGCGCGGGACCGTGCGATAGAGTGCCGACGATGCGCTACGAGGCGGTGATCGGTCTCGAGGTGCACGTCCAGCTCGCGACGGCCACCAAGATCTTCTGCCGTTGCCCCAACCGCTTCGGCGCCGAGCCCAACACGCTCGTCTGCCCGGTCTGCCTGGGATATCCGGGGACGCTACCGGTGGTCAATCGCCACGCGGTCGATCTCGCGGTACTCCTGGCGCTCGCTCTCGGCTGCGAGGTTCATCCGCTCTCGGTTTTCGCGCGCAAGAACTACTTCTACCCCGATCTACCCAAGGGCTATCAAATCAGCCAGTTCGACCGCCCGCTCGCCGAGCGCGGCGCCGTGCCCCTCGCCGACTCGCCGCGCTCGGTGCGCATCCACCGGCTGCATCTCGAGGAGGACGCCGGCAAGCTCCTGCACGAGGCGCCGGGCGGTGGCGCGCTCGCGGGGACCTCGCTCGCGGACTTCAATCGCTGCGGGGTGCCGCTGGTCGAGATCGTCTCCGAGCCCGACCTCGCCTCGGCCGCCGAGGCCGAGGACTACCTGCGCACCCTCCACCAGGTGCTGCTCTACACCGGCGCGAGCGACGGCAACATGGAGGAGGGGTCGCTGCGCTGCGACGCCAACGTCTCGCTGCGCCCGTCCGGCGACGCGACACTCGGTACCAAAGTCGAAGTCAAGAACATGAACTCGTTCCGCAACGTGGCCCGCGCCCTCGAGCACGAGATCGCGCGCCAGGGCGAAGTTCTCGCCGCCGGCGGCCGGATCGAGCAGGAGACGCGGGGCTTCGACGGCGAGCGCGCGACGACCTATCCGCTGCGCTCGAAAGAGGAGGCCCACGACTACCGCTACTTCCCGGAACCCGACCTCGCGCCGCTCGTGCTGTCCGCCGAGCGCCTGGCGGCGATCGCCGCCTCGTTGCCCGAGCTACCGTGGCTGCGCCGGCGGCGATTCTCCGAGAGTTTCGGCCTGCCCGCCGCCGACGCGCGCGAGCTCACCGCTAGCCGCGAGCTGGCCGACTACTTCGAGGCCGCGGTCGCCGCCCACCCGGCGAATCCGCGCGCCGTCGGCAACTGGGTGCGCAACGAGGTGCTGCGCGAGCTCAAAGAGCGCCGACTCGGGGTCGCGGCGGCGATCGCGCCGGCGCGGATCGGCGAGCTCGAGGCGCTGGTCGCCGAAGGGAGCCTGTCGGCTTCGGCCGCCAAGCAGGTTTTCGCCGCCATCTGGGAGAGCGGCGAATCGCCGCGCGCGGCGACCGCTCGCCTGGGTCTAGCGCAGGTGCGCGACGCCTCCCAGCTCGAAGCCTGGATCGCCGACGTGCTGGCGTCCCATCTGCCGCAGGTCGAGCAGTACCGCGCCGGCAAGACGCAGGTGGTGGGCTTCCTGGTCGGTCAGGTCATGAAACGCTCGGGTGGCCGGGCCGAGCCGAAGCAGGTGCAGGAGCTCGTTCGCCGCGCCCTCGACTCGGCGACCGTCGCCTGATGCGCGCCCGGCGCTCACCCCGCTCGCGACCCGCCGCCCGCGCCCGCCGATGATCCAGTTCTTCCACGTCACCAAGCGCTTTCCGACGGGCCAGATGGCGCTCGAAGACGTGAACTTCTCGATCGACAAGGGCGAGTTCGTCTTCCTGACCGGCCCTTCGGGCGCCGGCAAGACGACGCTGCTCAAGCTGATCTTCCGCGAGGAGGTCGCGAGCGGCGGTCAGATCCTGGTCAATGGCCGCAACGTCGGCTCCTTGCCGCGCGGCAAAATCCCCTTCCTCCGGCGCTCGATCGGCGTCGTCTTCCAGGACTTTCGCCTGATCGATCGCAAGACGGTGTTCGAGAACGTCGCCTTTCTTCCTCGGATCCTCGGTCTCGACGCCACGCGCCAGCGCCGCCTGGCATTCGAGGCGCTGCGCAGAGTGGGGCTCTCGCATCGCATGAGCGCCTTTCCGCGCGAGCTCTCGGGCGGCGAGAAGCAACGCGTCGCCATTGCCCGCGCGTTGATCAACGAGCCCGAGATCCTGATCGCCGACGAGCCCACCGGCAACCTGGACCCGGACCTGTCGCGCGACATCGTGCGGCTCTTCCTCGACATCCACCTGCGCGGCACGACGGTCATTTTCGCTACCCACGACCGGGAGATGATCCGCCGCGTCGGACGGCGCGTGCTCACGCTGTCGCTCGGCCGCCTGACCGACGACAAGCAGCTCGCCGGCAGCGAGACCTTCGTGCCGATGCCGCAACCCGAGCCACCGCCCGCCGCGGAGCCCAGCGGAGAGCCGGCGTGACCCTCCTGCAGGCGCTGGTCTACTTCGCCCGCGAGGCCGGGGTCAGCCTGGTCCGCAGCTTCAAGGTCAGCCTGCTCGCGATCCTCACCATCGGCGTCAGCCTCTTCCTCGCCGGCATGCTGCTCATGGTGAGCGGCAACCTGTCGGCGAGCGTCGCCGAGTGGCGCGGCGAGGCGCGCCTGGTCGTCTATCTCGACGCCGCGCGCGCCGAGGCCGCGCTCGCCGAGCTGACGCCTCGACTGCGCGCCGCGTCCTGGGTCGAGGACTTCCGCCTGGTGCCGGCGAGAGAGGCCGAGGAGCGCTTCGCGCGCGCGTTCCCGAGCCTCGCGGACCTGGTGGGCGGCGGCGCGGCGCAGACCCCGCTGCCGCCGTCGCTCGAGGTGCGCTGGCGCGACCCGCGCTCGGCGCGCTCGCCGGAGCTCGACCGCTGGCTCGGCGAGTTGCGCGCCACCGCCGGGGTCGAGATGGTCGATGACGATCGCGATTGGATCGCCCAGGTCGAGACGGCGCTCGCCCTGGTCAACGGCGTCGGCGTGGTGCTGACCGCCGTGTTGCTCGGCGCCTCGATCTTCACCATCGCCAGCGTCGTGCGCCTGACCTCGTTCCTCTACCGCGACGAGATCGCGATCATGCGCCTGGTGGGCGCGACGGAGTTCTTCATCCGCGGACCGTTCTACTGCGAGGGCGTGCTGCAGGGCATGCTCGGCGCGGCGCTCGCCGCCGGCGGCCTCTGGGCGACGCACCTCGCGCTCGCGCGGCGCGTCGGCGACTCGGTCATCGCCAGCATCGTCGGCCGGCGTTTCCTAGCGCCGCGGGAGCTCGGCCTGCTGGTGCTGCTCGGCGCCACCGCCGGTCTCGTCGGCGCTCTGCTGTCGCTCGGTCGCGAGGCGCTCCGGCCCTCCGCCGCCCCCGGAGCCGAGAGCTGAAGCGGCTGAAATGAACCGAGCCCCGCGACGCGTGGCGCCGCGGGGCCCGGAGGAATTCGCTGCGGCGTTCGTCAGCCGTGGATCTGCACGATGATCACCGCGCGCCGGTTCTCCTGCCGGCCGCTCTCGGCGGCGTTGTCGGCCACCGGCTCCGCGCTCCCCTTGCCCTCGGCCTGGATTCGCGCCGCGTCGATCTGATGTCGCTGCACGAGGTAGTCGCGGGCGGCTTGCGCTCGGCGCTCGGAGAGGCGCTGGTTGCCCGCGGCGTTCCCCTGGCTGTCGGCATAGCCGAGGATCAGGGCGCTCGCGCTCGGATCCTGCTTCAGTCGCAGCGCCACCTCGTCGAGCTTGGCCTTGGCGATGTTCGACAGGCGAGCGCTGCCGGGCGTGAAGTTCACCGTCTCGCGGACCTCCTTCGGCTTGGCGGCCTCCTCGGCCGCGCGCCGGGCCGCTTCCTCGGCCGCCTGCCGCGCCGCATCCTCGGCGGCCTTCTTCTGCGCCGCTTCCTCGGCCGCCTTGCGCGCCGCGGCCTCCTCGGCGGCCTTGCGCGCGGCTGCTTCCTCGGCGGCCTTGCGCGCCGCCTCGGCGGCGGCCCGTTCGGCGGCCTCACGCTCGGCGAGCGCCTGCTCGCGGTTCTTGAAGCGCGGGAAGTAGGACAAGCCGACGAGTCCGCCGAGCGGGCAGTTGGCCTGCGAGTTGCCCACCTGCCCGAGCTCGGTGCGTAGGGCGAAGTTCACCGCCCAGTGCCCGTCCGTTCCGACCCAGTAGCGCCCGCCGGTGGTCAGGTCGAACTGATCGTCGGAGGCCGAGTCGCCGCCGGTGTAGAGGGTCGCGGCGAGCTCGGTGATCCAGTCGAAGCGCTCGTTGATTCGCGCTTCGTAGCCGACGCCGGCCAGGATCTCCTCGGCCACGTCGAAGTGGTCGGCGTCGCCGGGATCGTGATAGCCGAGACTGAACACCCAGTGCTTCACGCTCCAATCCGCGCCGAGCCCGAAGCCCGGATCGCCGGTCACGATGCCTTCCTCGTCCTTGCCGGTCGGCAGCTCGACGAAGGCGTTGAGGGCGAAGGAGTGCTCGGCCTCCGGTCCGCCGAACAACCGCCACTTGCCGCCGACTCGCAGGTCGCCGATTCCCGACCCGTCGATCTCGCGCTCGAAGAAGTGACCGTTGACGAAGCCGAGCCTACGGTTGGCCGAGCCCTTGAGCTTGTCGTAGGGCACCGCCAGCGAGATCTCGAAGTGATCGCTGATGCCGTAGCCGACGCTCGCCGACAGGCGGTTCCAGTCAAATCCCCAGTTGTCCGACAGCGGCGCTTCGACGCCGCCGGGGACCGGGGCGACCAGCCGATCCCAGTTGTTGTAGTAGAGGCCGAACGACCACTGTCCTTGCGGAAGGGTCTGGCCGTTGAACAGGGTAAAGAGACCGGTCTCGCCGGTCACCGTCGGTGCCGAAGCCTGCTGGGAGGCCGCGGGGACGGAACCGGCCACCGCGGCCAGGGCGAAGAGCGCCAGAAGTTTTCTCACCACATCCTCCACGATTCGAGCTCGACGACGCGCGGGCGCCGCCCGCATTCGACTGCGAGCGGCGATTCTAGCACCGGGCTCGGATCCCGCGCTCCGGGGCGCAGCGCCCTACTGCGACGACTTGATCGAGAACTTCACCACCACGCCGCCGGAGCTGTTGGTCACCTGGGCGACGACGCCCGACCAGAAAAAGGTGAACTGGCGCAAGCGGAAGGAGGCCTCGAAGCCGATCCCGACGTCGAGCAGGTAGTCGCCCCAGGCGCCGTAGATCTTGGGGCGGTAGCCGGCATTGCCGACCCCGGCGTAGACGATCCAGTACCAGGTCTCCCAGTCGAGCCGCGCGAACCGCCGCGCATCGTCGACGAACCAGGGCAGGAAGTACTCGACCGTCGAGTGGACTTCCTGCGTGCCCAGCCGATCGTCGTCGAGGCCCTTCAAGTTGTCGCGCCCGTCGAGGTGGAAGAACTCGCTGCGCGGGATCGAGTAGCGATCGGCGGGATCCTCCTCCTCGGGACGCACCGTGTCCTTGGCGAGGAAAGTACCGAGATGCAGGCGAGTGAACAGGAAGTGATCCCCCTCGAGCTGCCAGCGCTTCAAGCCCTCGAGCTCGCCCTTGACGTAGTCGAAGTCGCCGCCCACGGTATCGAAGCCCCAGGTGAGCGCTCCGGTCAGGCCGACGCCGGAAGGACCGATCTGGCGATAGGGGGTGAACAGGCGACGGATCGCGGCGCGCGACTCGCCCACCAGCGCGTTCGAGCGGTTGTCCTCCGGCGTGCCGATCTGATAACCGACGCGCAGGAAAGTGTTGGTCCGATCGGTCGAGAACTGCAGGGTCTCCTTGTTCGACGAGATCCGATCGACCTCGCCGAGCACGAAGAAGCGTCGGGCGTAGCTCAGCGGTTTCTCGAGCAGCAGCAGCCCTCCGCGCACGCGTTCGAAGTCGTTCGAGCGCTTCTCCAGGCGCTCGAACTTGATCTCGTCGAACACCCCGAGCTGGAAGATGCGGTCGAAACCGTAGAAGCGATAACGCAGGAACGCCGAGATGTCGCCCTTGACGAAGTTGTAGCGCACCTGCCCCTGAAAGAACGTCGTCTTGATGATCCGCGACAGACGAATGTCGAGATCGCCCTCGGGGAAGTAGATGTCGAGTTGCGGCAGCAGGGCCCGGCTGGCCCCGGCCGGATTCGGAACCGCAGCCGAGCTCGGCGACGGCGGGTTCTCCGGCACGGCGGCCGGCGTGGCCGGAGGCTCGGCGGGAGGCGCGCTCGGCGCGGCCTGCGGCGCGATGGAGTCGGGAGCGGAAGGGGTCTGGTCCGGAGCCGCTGGGGGCACGACGGGGGTTTGCGCGACGACGGCGGTCGCGGTCAGCCAGGCGAGCAGCCCCATCGTCGCAGCGCGACGCATCCGGCGGGTCAGTCTAGCGGAGGTCCGCGGCGAGCGCTGCCCGGCACGCCATCGGCTCAACCGCCGCCGAGGAAGAGGGCGACGCGGTCGAGAAAGGTCTTGGCCTGATGCGGACCGAGGCCGATCGACACCAGCTTCTCGCCGGCGCGGACCAGGTCGAGGACGGCGTCGACGCCGCGACCGGCTTCGGCCTCGGCGCGCGCCATGCGCAGCGCGCCGTCGAGCTCGGGCGCGCGCTCGGGCGTGCTCGCGAGCAGCTGCGCGCCCAGGCGGTGGATCTGGTCGAGCAGCCGCAGCTGGTCGTCCGGCCCGAGTCGCGAGACTCGGTCGACCGGCAGGCGGCGCAGGTCCTCCCGCAGCGCGAGCACCCCGGAGGTCAGCAGGCCGTAGATCGTCTTGCAGACGTCGAAGGAGGAATGTCCGAGTGCGGCGGCGATCTCGTCGATCGTCCGGCGCTCGTCGACCTTCGAGATCATCGACCACTCGGGGCCGGTGAAGGACACCGACGTCGCGCTCGCCTGCGGCGCGAAGACCGGCACCATGCGGGTCGAGCCGATCTTCTTCGACAGGATCTTCCACTCGTCGATCTGACGAGCGGCCTCCATCAGTAGATTGGTGTTCGACTTCTCGACCGTCTCGACGTCGGGTTCCTTGCCGGGGGTGAAGACGAATTCGCCTTGCCCCCAGCGCGCCATCTCGTAGACCGCCTGTTCGCCGGCGATCTCGCTGACCGTCGCATGAACGATCTGTCCCTTGCGTAGGAAGATCTGTCCGTTGTCGGAGCCGTTCTTGAGCTGGAACGCTCCCGTCTTGCCCGACACCGCGACCAGCTGAATGATGTCGGGGAGCGGCAGCTCCTTGAGAGATCCTTGAAATGCCAATGCCGACCTCGGGGGTCAGACCCGCTGGTTATCCGTCGCTTCGCGCATGAGTCGATTCGCTACGGGAGCGTAGCATAGGTACCCGACAATAGATCAATCGCGGGCGAGCCCGTCGAACCGCCGGCGATGAGCGTGGCAGATGGCCACCGCCAGCGCGTCGCTCGCGTCGGCGGGCAGCGGCGGCTGGCGCGGAACGCCCGCGAGCAGGTGGATCATCCGCGCGACCTGGTTCTTCTCGGCGCGGCCCGATCCGGTGACCGCGCTCTTGACCGTGGCTGGCGGATATTCGGCGATCGGGATTCCCAGACCGCCGAGCACCGAGAGCAGTGCGCCACGCGCCTCGGCAAGAACGATCAGCGACCGCGGATTGATGCCGTGGTACGGCTCCTCGACCGCCGCCGCGTCGGGCTGCTCGCGCTCGACGATTTCCGACAGGCCGCGCGCGAGCTGCGCCAGACGGGTGGCAAGCGGCGCCCGGGCCGGCGGCGAGATTCGGCCCCAGGCGAGCGCGCGCAGCCGCGAACCGCGCGCGTCGACGATTCCCCAGCCGGTGTGTCGGCTTCCCGGATCGATGCCGAGGATGCGCACGATGCCGGAAATCCTACGCTAACCTCCGAAAAACAAAGCGGATCGACGCCCGTTGCAATTGACTCGACCGGCGGGCGGTGCTAGAACTGACCGGAATCCCAGAGGAGCCGAGGATGTCGCTGGTCCTGGTCGTCGAATCGGAGAGTGGGGTCGCGCAGCGAATCCGCGACGGTCTCGCCGCGGATGGCTGGCTGGTGGAGATCGCCGGGACGCGCGACGCCGCTCTCGCCGCGGCGAAGGCGCACCCGCCGCAGGTCGCGCTGATCAACTCCGCGATGCCGGGCGGACTCGAGCTCATACGCCAGTTCGCACACGCCGCTGGCGGCCCGGGAGTGATCGCGTTGCTGCCCGCCGGCGGCGCGCCGCCACCGGCAGAGGATTCGCACGGCACGCTGACCAAGCCCTTCGGCGACGCCGATCTGCGCAAGCTGGTGCGGCGCGTGGCGGCCGCGCGGCCGGCGATCGACACCGCCGCCGGCCAACGCCTGACCTCGAAGGATCTCTTCAGCGACGTGCTCGCCGAAGTCGAAGAGGCGGCACCGCCGCCGCGGAGCGCTCCGGCGTCCGGGCTCGGCGACGTCGAACGCAAGCTCGAGCAGACGCTCTCCGGCGTCTTCGGTGCCGAGCGCCGAGCCGCCGTCCCGCCGGCAGCGAAGAAGCCCGCCGGCGGCGGCGTCGACGAGATGCTGAGCCGCACCCTCTCGGGCCTCGACGTGGGAAAGAAGCCGGCGCCGCCCAAGCCCGTGATCCCGCCGGCGGCAGTGGCGCCCAAACCCGCGCCGCATCCGCGGCCCGAGCCGCCGCGCGCCACGGTGCCGGTCATGCCGCCGCCGGCCCCGGCGCCGCCGGCGCCCGTCACGCCGCCGGCACCCGCCGCTCCTCCGCCGCCCAGTCCACCCGTCGTTTCCGCTGCCGCGACCCAGCAAGTGCCTGTGCCGACGCCGAAGGTCGCGCTCCCGCCGCCGGAAGCCGCGCCGCCGCCGCCCGCCAAGCCGCGCCCAGCCGAAGCGCGAGGTCCGGACTCCGGCGCGGGCAAGCGCGCGAGCCGCGAGATCGATCTGTCGATGCTCGACCAACTCGCCAAGCCCAAGGCGCGCGAGGCCACGCCATCCCCGGGCGCCAAGCCCGCCGCCGCAAGCGAGACGGCGCGCACCCAGAAGATCGAGATCCCCGGCATCACCGCGCCGCGCAACGCGCCCGCGGAGTTCGGTCAGTACACCCTGCTCGAGCGCATCGCGGTCGGGGGCATGGCCGAGGTCTGGAAGGCGCGCATGAAGGGGGTCGAGGGCTTCCAGAAGACGGTCGCGATCAAGCGCATCTTGCCGCACTTGACCGACAGCTCCGACTTCCTCACCATGTTCATCGACGAGGCGAAGCTCGCGGCGCAGCTCAACCACAACAACATCATCCACATCTACGATCTCGGCAAGCTCGGCGACGACTACTTCATCGCCATGGAGTTCGTCGACGGGCGCGACCTGCGCACGATTCTCAACACGGCGCGCCAGAACGGGCAACCGCTGCCGCTCGGTCTCGCGCTGCTCGTCGGCTCCGGTCTCGCTTCGGCGCTCGATTACGCCCACCGCAAGAAGGACTTCGAGGGCCGCGAGCTCGGTCTCGTGCACCGCGACGTCTCGCCGCAGAACGTGCTGATCAGCTTCGAGGGCGATATCAAGCTGTGCGACTTCGGCATCGTCAAGGCGGTGACCAAGGCCTCGAAGACGCAGATGGGCGCGCTCAAGGGAAAGCTGCAGTACATGTCGCCCGAGCAGGCCTGGGGCCGGCCGGTCGACGCGCGCAGCGACCTGTTCTCCCTCGGCTCGCTGCTCTTCGAGATGCTCACCGCCCGGCGCCTCTTCGCCGGCGAGAGCGAGATGTCGGTGCTCGACGCGGTGCGCGAAGGCCGCGTGCAGGCGCCGCGCGATCTCGACCCTCGCCTGCCGCTCGAGGTCAATGCGCTGGTGTTGAAGGCGCTGGCGCGCGATCCGGGCGACCGGTTCCAGACCGCCGGCGAGATGCAGCGCGAGATCGACGCCATCCTGCAGTCGATGAAGCCGAACCCGGGCAAGGCGGACCTCGCCGGCTACATGAAGCGGCTGTTCGGAATCGAAGGGCGCGCCGAGATCACCGGCGCCGCGGCTGCCGCTCCGGCGTTCGCCGCGCCGGCGGCGCCGGTCAAGGCCGCGGTCCCCGCCGCTGCTGCGCCGGTCGAGCGCAGCGTGCCGGCGAGCTCGCCGGCGGTTGCCACCGTGGCGCCCGCGCCGGGAACGCGCGTCGAAGCCGCGGAGAGCGAGGGCGGCAAGGGACAGGGGATGCTCTGGGGACTGATCGCCGCCGCCGTCGTACTCGGCGTCGTCGCCTACCTGTTCCTCGGGCGCGGCGCCGCGAAGCCGCCCGAGACGCCGCCCGTCGCGGCGCCCACCGATACCGCCGCGCCCGCCAACCCCGAGGCGACTGCGCCGGTCGGCACCGGCACGCAGCCGGCCGGCGGCACACCCGCGACGACGCCCGCCGCGGCCTCTCCCGCCGGAGTCGACGTCGCCAAGGCGGTGGACGACGAGGTCAAGCGACGCGAAGCGGACCTGAAGAAGAAGTACGAGGACGAGCTCAAGAAGTCGCAGGCCGCGCTCGACAAGCTCGCCAAGCCCAAGGAAGCCACGCCGACCGCTGCGGCGACCGCGCCGCCGCCGCCCGAGGCCGTGCCCGCGCCGCCGGTAGCGACCGCGGCGACGCAGCCCGCGCCGAACCCTGCCCCGGCGGTCGAGACCGCGCCGGCGCCGAGCGAGCCCGCGACGTCGCAGGCGGCTGCCGAAACGCCGCGCGCCGCCGAGCCCGAGCCGGCGCCGCCACCGGCGCCGAAGCCTCCGGCGCGCGAAGGCGATCTCGTCGAGCCGGGGCCCGGCGTGCTCGCCCCAGTTCTTGTCAGCTTCAACAAACCGCAGTATCCTCCGATCGCTCGTCGCATGCGTGTCGAGGGAACCGTGGCGATCTCCCTGCTGGTGGACGAGACCGGCAAGGTGGTCGAGGCCCGGATCGTGCGCGGAGTGACCCAGAACGTCGGTCTCAACGAGGCCGCACTCTCGGCCGCGCGCTCCGCGCAGTTCAAGCCCGCGACGAAGAACGGCGTGCGGGTGAAGATGTGGTCGCAGCTGACGATTCCGTTCAAGCTGTCGGATTAGATCCGGGGATTCGGGAGGAGATCGAATGAGCCTGAACGACCAGCAGCGCAAGTTCTACGAAAATACGCTGACCGTGACGAAGCAGGAGATCGCCGACCTCGATCGGCAGATCGAAGACGAGCTCGCCAAGGTCAAGGAGAAGCTCGCCCAGCTGCAGAACGCCAAGAAAGCCGCCCGTCAGATGTACGACGCGGCCTGCATGCGGCTCGGGATTCCGAACGACCTCGAGGCCGAGGAAGAGGGCGCGGCGGAGATCTGATCTCCGTCTCCCCACCTGCCGCGGCCGAGCCTCCTCCACCCGACATGCGCCGGTGCCTCCCCCGAGGCACGGCGCATGTTCGCTATGGCTCGCCAGCGGCTCCATCCCCCTGAAGCGACATGGCTTGGTTCAAGAAGGACAAGAAGCCCAAGGCGGTCCGCACGGACCGCCGCCAGAGCACCGTCCCCGAGGGCCTCTGGGTGCGTTGCGACGGTTGTCGCGAGATCGTCTACTCGCGTGAGCTCGAGCGCAATCTGCGCATCTGTCCCAAGTGCGGCTACCACTTCCGCATCGACGCCGCGCAGCGCGTCGCCCTGCTGCTCGACGAGGAGCATCCGATGGAGCTCTTCGCCGGCATCCGCCCCGCCGACCCGCTCGAGTTCAAAGACACGAAACGCTACGCCGATCGTCTCAAGACCTACCAGGCGGCGCTCGGCGTCGACGACGCGATCCTCGTGGTCGAAGGCGAAGTCGAGACCGTCCCGGTGGTGCTGGCGGTCATGGACTACCGGTTCATGGGCGGCTCGATGGGATCGGTGGTCGGCGAGAAGATCACCCGCGCCGCCGAGCGCGCGATCGAACGCCGGCGTTCGCTGGTGGTCGTCTCCGCTTCGGGCGGAGCGCGCATGCAGGAAGGCGTGCTGTCGCTGATGCAGATGGCCAAGATCTCGGCGGCGCTCGGGCGGCTGCGCGAAGCTCGCATCCCGTACTTGTCGCTGCTCACCGACCCGACGACCGGCGGCGTCACCGCCTCGTTCGCGATGCTCGGCGACCTGAACATCGCCGAGCCCGGCGCGCTCATCGGCTTCGCCGGACCACGGGTCATCGAGCAGACCATCCGCCAGAACCTCCCCGACGGTTTCCAACGCAGCGAGTACTTGCTCGAGCACGGCTTCCTCGACCTGGTCGTGCCGCGATCCGAGCTGAAGAGCACTCTGGCGCGCTGCCTGCGCCATCTCCTCTGAGCGCGTGATGCCTGGAGCGCGGAGCCTCGAGGCGATCCTCGGCGCGCTCGAGGGTCTCGGCATGCGCCTCGGCCTCGCGCCGTTCGCCGCCCGCCTCGCGGCCCTGGGCCACCCGGAGCGCGACCTGCCGGCCGTGGTCGTGGCGGGAACCAACGGCAAGGGTTCGGTCGCCTCGCTGCTCGCGGCCATGCTCCGGGGGGCCGGCTACCGCGCCGGCCTCTATACCTCGCCGCATCTCGAGAGCCCCACGGAGCGGATCCGCGTCGACGGGCGGGCGATCGCCGAGACGCGGCTCGCGCTTCTCCTGGAGGAGGTGCTCGCCGCCGGCGACGGCAAGCTCGAGCCGCCGACCTATTTCGAGGCGCTGACCGCGGCTGCGCTGCTCGAGTTCTCGCGTTCGGCTCTCGACTGCGCGGTGCTCGAGGTCGGGCTCGGCGGGCGGCTCGACGCGACGAATCTCGCCGAGACCCGCCTGACGGTCGTCAGTCCGATCGCTCTCGATCACGAGGCCATCCTCGGTTCGACGCTGGGAGAGATCGCGCGCGAGAAAGCGGGAATCTTCCGCCCCGGAATCCCGGCGATTCTGGCGGCGCAAGAACCCGAGGCGCGGCGGGCGCTCGACGTCCGCGCGCGCGAGATCGGAGCGCCGGTGGTCGACGCCGCGCGGGGCGTCCGTTGGCTCTCCGACCCCGGCGCCCGGCCGCTCGGTCTGGCGAGCGCACGCGCCTCCTACCGCCTGTCGATCGCCCTCGCGGGGCGTCACCAGGCCGACAACGTCGCCACCGCCGTGGTCGCCGCCGAGATCCTCGCCGAGCGCGGCTTCCGGTCGCTCGACGCGACGGCGATCGAGCGCGGCGCCGCCGCCTGGAGGTGGCCCGGTCGACTCGAGACGGTGGTCCTGCCGCCGCCCGCGCCGGAGGTGCTCTTCGATGCCGCGCACAATCCGGCCGGCGCCACGACGCTCGCCGCGCACTGGCGCGCCCTTGGCGGGCGCGGCACGTTGCTCTTCGGCGCGCTCGCCGACAAGCGGATCGACCGCATGCTGCCGGCGCTCGCCGCCTGCGCCGACCGGATCGTCCTGACCCGGCCCGACTCCGCCCGCGCCGCGGCGCCGGAGGATCTCCGAGCTCTGGTTCCCGGGGCCCTGTCTTGCGCGGTCGAGCCGCACATCGACGCCGCGCTCGATCTCGCGCTCGCCGGAGAGCCACGACGGGTGGTCATCGGCGGCTCGCTCTTCCTCGCGGGGGCTGCTCGCCGCGCCCTCCGCCTCCGGTACGGTCTGCCACCGCCCCCCGGTCCGACCTTCGTCGAGTAAGAATCCCCCGTGGCCCCGCCGCGCCATCGCCGTCGCACGCCGCGCTCGCAGCCGTCGCTCGCCGACGCCCGCAGCGGTTTGGTGGTGGGCGCCTTCCGCATCGAGGAGGAACGGGCGGCGGCGCAGGCCGGGCGGCGCTTCCTCGCCCGCGAGCTCAAGGGCGAGGGCCAGGTTCTGCTGCGGTTCGCCCCCGAGTCGATCGCCTCCGACCCGGCGGCCATCCAGCGCTTCCTCGACACCGCGCGCCGCCGCGCGGCGCTCTCCCATCCGAGCCTCGAACGGGTCGTCGCCTGCGGCGATCTGGCCGGCTGGCCCTGGGTGGCGCTCGAGATCGTTGACGGCGGCGCGCTCGCCGAGGAGCTCGCCGAGGGCCGGCGGCTCGCGGCGCCGCGCGCCGTGGCGCTGCTGGTGGACGTCGCGGCCGCGCTCGCCGCGGCGCACGCCGCCGGCCTGGCGCATGGCAGCCTCTCGCCCGCCAGCCTGCTCGTCGACCGTCGCGACCGGGTGAAGGTGGCGAATCTCGGTCTCGACGCCGGTCCCTCGGCCAGCCCGGCGCGCGATCTCGTCGCGCTCGGCGCCACTTTCTACGAGCTCCTCTGCGGCACGCGGCCGCAGCTCGAGCCCGATCGCCAGGAGCTGCCGCTGCGCGCTCGCGACCCGCGCGTGCCGCGCGACCTGGCGGCGATCGTCGAGCGCTGCCTCGGCTGGGGCCCGCGCGGCGGCTACGGCGATTGCGCCGCGCTCGCCGCCGACCTTGCCACGGTCGGCGCGCGCTTCGCGCCCCGCGCCGCGCCGCCGCCGGCGTCCGAACCGACGGTCGCGGCGCTCGCCGATCCGGAGGAGACGCAACGCATCGTCTCGCGTCTCGCGGCCCTCGCGGCCTTGCTGGTCGCCGTCATGGTCGCCATGGTCGCCGCCCGGCCGGCGATCGCGCCCCGCCCGGCGCCGCCCCCGCCGCTCGCCGAGTCGGAGAGCCGCCCGCTGCGTGCGCGTCTGCTCCCCCGTCTCTCGCTCGGCGCGGGCGAATCGCAAGCCGGCGCCGAGAGCGCGAGCGCCGAGGGGGAGACGGCTCCGATCGCTCCGGAGGAGGCGGCGACCCGGGATCCGGGCGAAGCGACGATCGCGTCGCTCGACCGGCTCCTCGCCGCGGTGCTCGAGTACACCGCCGCCTACGGCACCGCGCCGCCGAGCCTCGAGACCCTGGTGGTCGCCGGCGAGGCCTCCGCCGAGGATCTACTCGACGGGTGGCAACGCCCGATTTCCTATCGGATCGATCCGGGCCGGGTGACGGTGTCGTCGAGCGGCCCCGACGGCGTCGCCGGAACGAGCGACGATCTGGCAGTCGATCGCGGGATGCCGACGCCGGTCGTCCTGCCGCGGCGCTTTTCCTAGGAGGGCGCGCGCCCCATGCGGCGCGCGATGGCCATCGCCATTTCGAGCGCCTGCTCGTAGTTGAGGCGAGGATCGACGAACGAGCGATAGGCGCGCCCGAGGTCCGATTCGCTCGGGCCGCGCGCGCCGCCGATGCATTCGGTGACGTTCTCGCCGGTGAGCTCGAAGTGCACTCCGCCGAGATGGCTGCGGCGCTCTTCGTGGATGGCGAAGGCCTGCTCGAGCTCGTCGAGGATGTGCTCGAAGCGCCGCGTCTTGCGCCCCGCCGGCGTGGTCTCGGTGTTGCCGTGCATCGGATCGCAACACCAGAGCACGGTCTTGCCGCTCTCGGCCGCGACCGCGAGCAGCGGCGGCAAGCCGTCCGCGATCCGCCGCGCGCCGAAGCGGTGGATCAGCGTCAGGCGCCCCGGTTCGTCGTGCGGGTGGAGCCGGTCGAGCAGCGCGCGCAGCGCCGCGGGCGTGGTCGCCGGTCCGACCTTGACCGCGATCGGATTGGCGATGCCGCGGAAGTACTCGACGTGCGCGCCGTCGGGCTGGGCGGTGCGCATGCCGATCCAGGGGAAGTGGGTCGACAGGTTGTACCAGCCCGGTCGCCGCGGCACACGCCGCGTCTGCGCCTGTTCGTAGAGCAGGTGTAGCCCTTCGTGGCTGGTGAAGAAATCGACCCGGTTCATCTCCGAAACCTGCTGACCGGCGAGCGTCTCCATGAAGCGCAGCGACTCGCCGATCGAGGCCACCATGCGACGGTACTCGCCGGCCCGCTCGCTGAATTCCACCCAACGCAGGTCCCAGTATTCCGGGTGGTGCAGGTCGGCGAATCCGCCGTCAACCAGGGCGCGGATGAAATTGAGCGTCAGCGCCGCGCGCTCGTAGCCGCGCAACAGCAACTGCGGATCGGGCGTGCGCGCGCCGCGCGCGAACTCCGGGTGGTTGATCAGGTCGCCGCGGTACGCCGGCAGCGACACGCCGCCCTGCTCCTCGAGGTCGACCGAACGGGGCTTGGCGTACTGACCGCCGAAGCGGCCGACGCGGATCACCCGCCGCCGAGCGCCGTAGACCAGCACGACGCTCATCTGCAGCAGGATCTTCAGCTTGTCGGTAATCGCCTCGGCGGTGCAGTCGGCGAAGCTCTCGGCGCAATCGCCGCCCTGGAGCAGGAACGCCTCGCCACGCGCCGCCGCGGCGAGCTGCGACTTCAGGGTCTCGACCTCCCAGGAGGTGACGAGCGGCGGCAGCTGGGCGAGCTCCTCGACCACGCGCTCGAGCCCGCTGCCGGCGGGGTACGTCGGCTGCTGCTCGACCGGCAGCCGCCGCCAGGAATCCGGCGACCAGTCACTCATGGTTGCTCCCGGCGCGGTGACCTGACCGACTGACCACCGAAAGCGACTGTCGACGATGCGTCATGAGGCAGCGACGTCGCGAACGAACGTATGATAGGGATGAAATTGCGCTCTCCAGTACTGCTCGTCCTGAGTGTGATTCTCCTCCCATCGCTTCTCCGAGCCGATCTCGTCTTCGAGGGAGTCCTGGTGAACGCCGCCGACACCTATTCAGCCCACGTACTCCTCGATGACACAAACTATCGCTTCTGGTGCGCGCCGTCAGTGATCCTCCCCCAGGGCCCGACGCGATCTGGTCATCGACCGAAGCTGGCGAGCTCGCTGCTTGCGAGGAGGGCGATCGCTGTCGGGATCTCCGACAAGACCTCGAGCCCTTTGGCAGATCATCGCACCGGCAACCCGTCAGTTCCATCGGACAGCTTCATCTACCAATCGACTTCCTGCTCCTGGGCGCTCTATCGCTCCGCCGACGACCTTGGCCCCTTCAGGGGACTGAGTAGGGCATGAAGGCAGCAGCACCTGCTCTGGGCCCCGGCGCTGATTCTTGTGCGCAAATTGTTCCCTCTACAGGCGGCCGAGGATGTGCCATTGCCTTGCAGCTGCTCCTTCTCGCAGCGCTGAGGCTGGCAATTCAGGTTGGCCTGACCCCAGTGTTCGAAGGCCCGGACGAGGCGTTTCACCTGGGCAGAGCGACAGCGTTCGCAAGAGGAGGCTTGGCGGTTGGCTGGCGAGAGGAAACGCTCGACTCCTCGATCGTGCGGGCAATTCGCGCCCATCCCTGCGCGCCGGACCTTCAGAGGGCATTTGGCTGCCGGGGGTTTCCGGGCTCATCTCCTGACTTGGCTGGCCAATCACGGGGAAGCAGCGGATCGATGGATCCGGTCTGGAACTACGAATCCCACCAACCTCCGCTGTACTACCTAGGGGTCGCTGGAGCGATTGCTCTCTTCGAGCGCGCGGCGCCTGCAGGCAACGTCGAGGCCCCGGAACGAGACCTAGTGATTGGGCGATTCTTTTCACTAGCCCTAGTCGTCACCGGCGGCACGATAGTGCTGCTGGGTATTCCGGGCGCCCGACGCGCGACCAGCCTGGCTTTCGCTGGCCTCATCCTCCTTCTTCCGGGCGCCTCCGAGGCTCTGATTCGGGTTTCGAACGACGCCGGTCTCTTCTTCTGGAGTGCCTGCGCATGTGTGTGGCTCTGTCGAGACCGCCCGTCACGATCATGGGGTGCTGTCATCGCAGCAGTGGGCCCGCTGATCAAGCTCACGGCTTTTCCGATCGTGGCGGTCATGGTGGTTCAGCGCTGGGCGAAGCGAGATCGCTTGGGTGCCGTGATGGTTGCGCTTGCGAGCTGCCTCGTACTGCCTCTGCAGTCCCTGCGCGGATATGCCTACGGCGGAACCGTAGAACTGAACCGCTCTAGCGGGCAGGAGATACTCGGGTTGGGTGAGACAGTCCTCGGATTAGCGAAGTCCTTCTTGGTCTGCTTGAAAACAGCAGTGTGGCTGGGAAACTGGTCCTTCTTCAGACCTCCGCGTGTTTTGCTCATCGCCTTGGTCGTCGTCTTCGCCTGGGTCCTTCTCGCTTACCGGCCGACTTCACCTAGCCGCGAGAATATTCCTCATCTCGCTGGGTTGATTGTCGCCGCGGTGGGGATAGTCGCATTCTCGGTGGGAAGCCGAAGGCTCTTCGGCATCTGGGGAGGCGTGGGTGGTTGGTATCTCTGGGGTTGGACGCCCTGGCTCTTCGTGGCGGCCCAGGAGCTCTTGGAAAAACTGCCAAACGCTCGAGCTTGGCCACGAATCACGGTTCTCGGAGCTGCGGTCCTTGCGACCAATATTGCGTGGCTTCAATCCGCTGTAGCTCTCTACGGCTGCCTCTTGTGCGGGCGCTGAAATCAGTTCAGAGGCCAGCCCCAGTCGCGTGCGGCCACTGCGGGCCTAACCGGCGCCGTAGAGCGGGAAGCGGGCGGTGAGCGCGCGCACCTTCTCGCGCACGCGGGCGGCGACCGCCGTGTCGTCGGGCGCCGCGAGCACTTCGGCGATGAGCCCGGCGACGTCGTCCATCTCGCTCTCGCGCAGGCCGCGCGTGGTCACCGCCGCGGTGCCGATGCGCACCCCCGAGGCGACCATCGGCGGGTTCGGGTCGAAGGGGATGGTGTTCTTGTTGACCGTGATCGCGGCGCGGTCGAGCGCGATCTCGGAGACTTTCCCGGTCAGCCCGCGCGAAGCCACGTCCACCAGGAAGAGGTGGTTGTCGGTGCCGCCCGAGACGATGCGGAAGCCGTGGCCGGCGAGCGCCCGCGCGAGGCGCGCGGTGTTGGCGACGATCTGCCGCTGGTAAGCGCGGAACTCCTCGCTCGCCGCCGCGTGGAAGGCGACCGCCTTGGCGGCGATGACGTGCATCAACGGGCCGCCCTGGATGCCGGGGAAGGCCGCGCGATCGAGCTCCTTGGCGAACTTCTCGCGGCAGAGGACGAATCCGCCGCGCGGGCCGCGCAGGGTCTTGTGGGTGGTCGAGGTGACGAAGTCGCAGTGCGGCACCGGCGAGGGATGGAGACCGGCGGCCACCAGCCCGGCGATGTGCGCGATGTCGGCCATCAGCAGCGCGTCGACCTCGTCGGCCGCGGCGCGGAAGCGCGCGAAGTCGATCGTGCGGCTGTAGGCCGAGGCGCCGCAGACGATGAGCTTCGGCCGGTGCTCGCGCGCCAGCCGGGCGACCTCGTCGTAGTCGATGCGCTCGCTCGCGCGATCGACGCCGTAGGCCACGACCTTGAAGTCACGGCCGGAATAGGAGAGGCGGTGGCCGTGCGTCAGGTGTCCGCCGCAGGAGAGGTCCATGCCGAGCAGCGTGTCGCCCGGCCGGAGCATGGCGAAGTAGACCGCCATGTTCGCCGAGGTGCCCGAATGCGGCTGGACATTGGCGTGCTCGGCACCGAACAGGCGCTTCAGCCGGTCGATCGCCAAGCTCTCGGCGACGTCCACCACTTCGCAGCCGCCGTAGTAGCGCTTACCCGGATAGCCCTCGGCGTACTTGTTGGTGAGCGCCGAGCCGGTCGCCTCCATGACCGCGCGGCTGGTGAAGTTCTCCGAGGCGATGAGCTCGAGACCCTGCTCCTGGCGGCGGCGTTCGTCGGCGACGACGGCGGCGATCTCGGGATCGATCGCGGCGAGCGGGAGCAGGTTCATCGGCTCTCCTGGCGGGACGCGGGCGCCTCGGGCACGCCGTCGAGCTTCGCGACCCGGCGTTGGTGGCGGCCGCCCTCGAACGGGGTCGAGAAGAAGGCGGCGAGGATCGCTTCGGCGTGCTCGGGGGCCACCACGCGCGCCCCGAGGGCGAGCACGTTGGCGTCGTTGTGCGCGCGCGCCAGGCGCGCGACGTAGAGGCCGTCGGCCGCCACGGCGCGCACCCCGGGAACCCGGTTGGCGCCGATCGCCATGCCCACTCCCGTCCCGCAGACGAGCACGCCGCGCTCGGCGCGGCCACCGGCGACCGCGTGCGCCACCGCGGCGGCAAAATCGGGATAGTCGACGGAAGCGGCCGAATCGGTCCCGAGGTCGACGACCTCGTGCCCCGCCTCAGTGAGGACCCGGGCGAGCCTCTGCTTCAGCTCGAAGCCGGCGTGGTCGGCACCGAGCGCCACCCGCATGGCCGGATCAGCTTTCCGCCGCGGGCGCCGGCGTCTCGGGGCCGCCTTCGCCTTCCTTCTTGGCGGCTTTCTTGACGGCCGGCTTGCGGGGTTTCTTCTCGCTCTCGGCTTCGTCCTTCTTGGCCGGCGCCTTGCGCGGCCTCTTCTCCGCTGCGGCCTCCGCCGCCCCGCCCGCCGCGCCTTCGTCCTCGGCCTTGCCGCCCTTGATCGGCCGCTTGGAGCCCTGGGCGGCCTTCTTCTTGCCGACTTCCTCGCGCCGCCGGTCCTTCAGGCGCTCCTGCCGGCGCTTGCGGCGGCGGCGCAGCTCTCGATCCTTCTCGCGCATCGATGTCACCTCGCGGAATGTACGTTGCGCCCCGGAGGGGCGAGCGGCGAAGAGTTTATCAGCTTGTTTTCCGGGCCTTTGCTATGTTCGCGCCCGACTCATGACCCGCCTCGGACCGCGCTCGCCGCGCCGCCGCCTCGCGCTGCTCCTCGCCGGAGCCGGAGCGCTCGCCGCTTGCTCGCGCGGGGCGCCGGACGCCGCGCGACCCAACGTGCTGATCGTGGTGGTCGACGCGCTACGCGCCGATCGCCTGGGGGTCAACGGCTATCCGCTCCCGACCTCGCCGGCGATCGACGAGCTTGCCCGGTCGGGGGTGAACTTCAGCCGCGCCTTCTCGAACGCCACCTGGACCAAGCCGGCGATCGCCACCCTGTTCACCTCGCGCTTCCCCTCCGAACACGGTCTGGTGACCCTGCCGGGCGAGCGGGGCGGCGAGCTGATCGCGGACGGCATCGCTCCGAGCCTTCCGACTCTCGCCGAGGCCTTCCGCGCCGCCGGCTACTCGACCGCGGCGTTGGTCAATCAGGTGCACCTCGAGCAGGAGCTCGGCTTCGGTCGCGGCTTCGAACGCTACCAACAGCGTCGCCACCGTGATGGCTTCAAGATGGTTCGCGAGCTCGTCGACTGGTTGCACGGCGGGCTCGCGGAGAAGCCGTTCTTCGTCTACCTCCACCTGCTCGACACGCATTGGCCCTACGACTCGAGGCTGCCCCGCCCTCGCCGGCGCTTCGGCAGCCTCGACACCAAGGTCCGCGCGCCGGTGCAGCTGCCGAAGGTGCGCGAGTGGGTCCAGAGCGGGATCGATCCCGACGACCTGCGCGCTCTCGGCGCGCGCTACGACGAAGAGGTCGCGGTCGCCGATCAGGCGATCGGCGAGCTCGCGGCGGCGCTCGCGGCCGAGGGGGTGCTCGAGCGCACGATTCTGGTGGTGACCGCCGATCACGGCGAGGGCTTCCTCGAGCACGGCCACCTGATGCACGGTTACGCGCCGTACGACGAGGTTCTGCGCGTGCCGCTGGTGATGCGCTTGCCGCCGACGCTCGGCATGCCGACGGGTTCGCGCTCGAGCCTGGTGAGCCATGTCGATCTCGGTCCGACGCTCGCCGATCTCGCCGGCGTGCGCCTGCCGTCTCTGCCGCGCGCCGCGAGCTATCGCGCGTTGCTCGCCGGCAGCGAGGATCCTTCGCGCCAGGTCTTCGCTCAGACCGATTCCGCCTGGGCGGTGCGCTCGGCGACCCACAAGTTGATCCTCACCACCGGCGGCCAGCGCGAGCTCTACGATCTCGTGGCCGACCCTGGGGAGCGCCACAACCTCGCGACCGCCACGACCTGTCCCGATCCCTGCCCGCGGCTGCTCGACGCGCTGCACGACTTCCGCGCCGCCCTCGCGCCGCCCCCGGCCTCGACCCCCCGCCGGCCGCTGACCGACGAAGAGATCCGCGAGTTGAAGGCGCTCGGCTACCTCTAGAGCGCGCCGCGACCTCTACGGCATGGTGAGCAGCGCACCGTAGAGATCGATCGCGTACCAGAGGTTGGCGAGCCGCAGGTTCTCGTCGGGGCCGTGCTGTCGGTCGTCGGCGTTGGCGACCGGCACGATGACCGCTGGCTTGCCGAGCCGGTCGGTGAACAGGTAGAGCGGCAGCGAGCCGCCCATCCCCGGCAGGAGCACCGGCGGCTCGCCGGCGGCCCGGGTCGCCGCGGCGACCACGGCGCGGGCGATCGGCAGGTCCATGTCGATGCGCGCCGCCGGATAGCCGGTCTCGCGGACCACGCGCGCGATCTTCGGGTGCGCGAGACGGGTCGCGAGGTCGGGCTCGTCGCGCACCAGGAAGAAGCCCCGGCGGCGGATGTGCTCCTCGACGAGCGCCTGCATCTTCGCCGGATCCTCGCCGCGCACCAGGCGAATGCCGAGGTTGGCCGTGGCGCTCGACGGGATGACGTTGGCGGCGAGCGCGCCGACGCTGGCCGAGGCGAGCCCCTGGATGGTCAGCGACGGCCGCAGCAGGCGCTCGGCGAGCGACTGACCCGGGCCCTCCGGCGCCGCGATGCCGAGCTCGCGGCGCAGGGCGTCGTCGGTCGCCGGGAGCGCCGCGAGTGCCGCGCGTTCGCTCGCACCGAGGGGCTCGACGCCGTCGTAGAAGCCGGCGATCGCGACTTCGCCGTCGTCGTCGTAGAAGCTGGCGAGCAACTGCGCCAGCAGGCGCCCGGGCACCGGTGCCCAGTTGCCGTAGTGCCCGCTGTGCAGCGACCGCGTCGGCCCGTAGACCGTGACTTCGAGGCCGGTCACGCCGCGCACGCCGAAGGCGAGCATCGCGCGGCCCGAGGGATGGACCGGTCCGTCGAGGAACAGCCAGGCGTCGACCGCGGCGAATCGGTCGCGGCAGCGCTCGAGGTAGGCCTCCAGGTGGGGCGAGCCGGCCTCCTCCTCGCCGTCGAGCAGGAAGACGAGATTCGAGGTGCGCTCGACGCCGGCCTGGCGCAGCGCGGCGAGCGCCGGGAAGAGGGCGCCGAGCGGCGCCTTGTCGTCGCCGGTCGAGCGGCCGTAGAGACGCCACTCGGGGTCGACCGGAGCGCCGAAGTCGGGCAGCGGCCGCTCGACGCCGCCCGCCTCGCGCGCCCGGGTCAGCAGGGTCGGCGACCAGGGCGGCGAGGCCCACTCTCCCGGATTCGCCGGTTGGCCGTCGTAGTGGGCGTAGAGACCGAGGGTGCGCGTCGCGCCCGGGGACGCGAGACGCGCGAAGACGAGCGGCGGAACCTCGGGCGACGCGCCGGGGAGCTCGAGCAGCTCGACCTGCGCCCCGGCCTCGCGCAGCAGCTCGCGCAGGCGATCGGCGTTCTCCCGGATGCCGGTCGTGTCGGAGGCGACATTGGGCAGCGCCACGAGCGCCGCGAAATCGCGCAGGATCGCGGCCGCGTGCGCCTCGCGGTAGGCGCGCACCGCCGCCACGCCGTCGGGCGATGGCGCGGCCGACAGACCGGCCGCGATCGCCAGGGCGGCGAGGCCGGCTCCGACGGCGCGGGCCCGCGTCACAGCGGGATGTTGCCGTGCTTCTTGGCCGGCATCGGCTGGCGTTTGCCGGCGAGCTGGCGCAGGGCGCGGATCAGGTGGGCGCGGGTCTTCCTCGGCTCGATCACCGCGTCGAGGAAACCGCGCTCGGCCGCGATGTAGGGGTTCGAGAACTTGGCGCGGTACTCGGCGATCTTCTCGGCGCGCAGCTCGGCGGCCTTCTCGCCCGCCTTCTCGAGCTCACGCCGGTAGAGGATGTTGACCGCCCCTTCCGGCCCCATGACCGCGATCTCGGCCGTCGGGTAGGCGAGGTTGACGTCGGTGCGGATGTGCTTCGACGCCATGACGCAGTAGGCGCCGCCGTAGGCCTTGCGGGTGATCACCGTGATCTTGGGCACCGTCGCCTCGGCGAAGGCGTAGAGGAGCTTGGCGCCGTGCTTGATGATGCCGCCGAACTCCTGCTGCGTGCCGGGCAGGAACCCGGGCACGTCCTCGAAGGTCACCAGCGGGATGTTGAAGGCGTCGCAGAAGCGCACGAAGCGCGCGCCCTTGAGCGAGGCGTCGATGTCGAGCACGCCCGCGAGGTAGGCGGGCTGGTTGGCGACGATGCCCACCGAGTGGTTGCCGAGGTGAGCGAAGCCGACCACGAGGTTGCGCGCGTACTGGGCGTGCACCTCGAAGAACTTGCCGTCGTCGACCACCGCCTCGATCAGCTTCTTGATGTCGTAGGGCTTGTTGGGATCGGCCGGCACCAAGTGGTCGAGCGCCTCGCTCTCGCGGTCCGGGTCGTCGTCCGAGCGGCCGCGCGGCGGATCGTCGAGATTGTTCGACGGCAGATAGGAGAGCAGGTCGCGGATTCCCATCAGGCAGGCCGCGTCGTTGCCGAACGTGAAGTGGCTGACGCCGCTCTTGGCGGCGTGGGTCGCGGCGCCGCCGAGCTCCTCCTTGGTCACCTCTTCGTGGGTGACCGTCTTGATCACGTCCGGTCCGGTGACGAACATGTAGCTCGTCCCCTCGACCATGAGGATGAAGTCGGTGATCGCCGGCGAGTAGACCGCGCCGCCGGCGCAGGGGCCGAGAATCGCCGAGATCTGCGGCACCACGCCGGAGGTGAGCGTGTTGCGCAGGAAGATGTCGGCGTAGCCGCCGAGCGAGGCGACGCCCTCCTGGATGCGCGCCCCGCCCGAGTCGTTGAGGCCGATGATCGGCGCCCCGCCCTCGACCGCCAGGTCCATCAGCTTGCAGACCTTGCGGGCGTTGGTCTCCGAGAGCGAGCCGCCGAAGACGGTGAAGTCCTGGGCGAAGAGGTAGACCAAGCGGCCGTCGATCGTGCCGTAGCCGCAGACCACCCCGTCGCCCGGGATCTTCTGCTCGTCCATGCCGAAATCCTGGCAGCGGTGGGTCAGCAGGGCGTCGATCTCGACGAAGGAGCCGGCGTCGAGCAGCAGCTCGACCCGCTCGCGGGCGGTGAGCTTGCCGTCCTTGTGCTGCTTCTCGATGCGGACCGCGCCGCCGCCCGCCCGCGCGCCCTCGAGCCGCGCCCTCAGCTCCGCCAGATGGTCCGTCATTCCGCGCCGAACTCTATCGTGATTCGCGCGCGGCTTAGCTCTCGCCGAGCCTCGCGGCGGCCGGCGAAGGATTCCAGCCGATCTCGCGTCTAATAGGCGGTGTGGCGCGGAACCGGCGGCAGGGTTGGGTGAGCTCGTGAGGCCCTTGGGGCGCGCGGGCCCTGGACTTGCCGGCGAGGAGAAAGACCTCGTGCGCGGTCTGCTCGCCGGCGAGGAGTCGGCGTTCGAACGCTTCGCCGCCGACTATTTTCCGCCGCTCTACCGATTCGCCTTGAGGAGACTGGGAGACGTCGACGTGACCCGCGACATCGTGCAATCGACCCTCTGCAAGGCGATCGCCAAGCTCGCGACTTTCCGCGGCGAGGCGGCGCTTTCGACCTGGCTCTGCGCCTGCTGTCTGCACGAGATCGCGGCCCACTTCCGCCGCCGCGGGCGGGCCGGAACCCAGGTGGAGCTGAGCGAAGAGACGCTCGCCACCGAGCTGGACTTGGGGTCGCCGCCCGGCGCGGGGCCCGAGCAGGAGTTGCTCGCCCGCGAGACCGCCGAGCTGGTGCACGCGGCGCTCGACTTGCTGCCGCCGCGTCACGGCCGGGCGCTCGAGTGGAAGTACATCGAGCGGCTGTCGGTCGACGAGATCGCGGCGCGGCTCGAGATCGGTCCGAAAGCGGCCGAATCGGTGCTCTCGCGGGCGCGGGTGAGCTTCCGCGAGATCTACCGTCGCCTCGCCGCGAGCGGTCGCCGCGCCGTTGCCGGGAGCGTACCCGTGACGCCCAGGAGGATGTCCGAGTCATGAGCTCGTCCGGCGCTCTGCCCCCCGAAGCGCGGCCGGTCCGTCCGGCCGAGGAGGACGAAGTGCGCGATCTGCTCGCCCGCGCCGGAGCTCGGGAGGAGCCGCCCGCCGACGACCTCGAGCGCATTCGCGCCGCCACGCACGCCGCCTGGCGGCAAGCGCTCGCCGCCGCGCCGCCCCGACCGCGGCTTCGCCTCTGGTGGGTGCCGGCCACGGTCGCCGCCGGGCTCGCGGCGGCGACGCTTCTCGTCTGGCGCTCCTTCTCGCCGCCGGCGGCGCCGGCGCCGGTCGTCGTGGCGACGGTCGAGCGGGTCGAAGGCGGGCTGACGCTCGAGAGCTCGACCGCGGAGGGCCGAGCGACGCCCTCCGCTCTCGTGGCGGGCAGCCCCGTCGCGGCGGGCGCGCGGCTCACGACGTCGCGCGCCGGCGCCGGCGGACGGGCGGCGCTGCGCCTCGCGGCGGGCGGCTCGCTGCGGCTCGACGCGGGCACCCGCCTGCGCTGGCGGTCGGATTCCGAGCTCGAGCTCGAGCGTGGCGCGGTCTACTTCGACTCCTTCGGCCGCGACCCGGCCGCACCCGCGCTCGCCATCGCGACCGGATTCGGGCGGCTGAGCGACGCGGGGACGCAGTTCGAGGCGCGGCTGCTCGAGGTTCCCGGTTCGAGCCTGCGCCTGCGGGTGCGCCAAGGCGCGGTCGCGCTGGTGAATCGCGCCGGGGCGACGGTCTCCGCCGTCGTCGCCGCGGGCGAAGAGTGGACCCTCGCGGGCGACGGCACGGTCACGCGAACGCCGATCGCCACCAACGGCCCGGCGTGGGGCTGGGTGCTCGCCATCGTCCCGCCGTTCGAAATCGAGGGGCAACGGCTCGAGGCCTTCCTCGCCTGGGCCGGTCGCGAGACCGGATGGCGGATCGAGCTCGATGCCGGGGCCCGCGCTGCCGCCGCGGAACCGATTCTCCTCCATGGCTCGATCGCCGGTTTGGCGCCCGACGAAGCGCTGAAGGCCGTCCTGGCGGGAGCCGGGCTCGCGTCGCGGCTCGACGGCGGGACGCTGCGGATTTCGCGCGCCGCCGGCGCCGCGCCGCATTGAGGCGCGCCGGTCAGAATTCGATGCGGATGCCCGCCGAGCCGAGAATGCCCGGCCAGTGCTCGGGATTCGCGACCAAGCGTGGCTCCTCGACCTGGATCTCGTAGTCGAAGCCCGAGGGATTGGCGCGGTCGTAGGCGTTCTGCAGGTCGAAGAAGAACTCGAGCCGCGAGCGCCGCCCGCTCCAGGCCCGGCTCAAGCGCAGATCGAGCCGGTGGTAGGGCGCGAGGCGGACGCTGCGCAGCGCCCCGAGGCGCGGCACCGCTTCGACCTCGCCCTCCTCGTTCACCTCGATCCCGACCGCGAGCGGCGTCGTCGGCCATCCGGTGTGGAACCGCCAGGCGGCGTCGAGTCGCCAGCGCCGGCCGAGATCGAGCGCGAGGCCGAGATTCGCCGCCCAGGTCTGATCGAAGGGGCGCGGCACCCAAGGGCCGTCGAGCTCGTCCTCGGCGGCCGACCAGGTGGCGTTGGCCCACCAGCCGGCCGCGCCGAGCCGTCCGCGCAGCGACAGCTCGGCGCCCGCGGCGCGGCTCTCGGCCGGCGCGATGCGCACGCGATCGGGCTCGATCTCCGGAAAGGTGTTGATCGGCTCGAAAAGGTTCTCGTAGCGCGGTCGGGGATCGTCGATCCGGCGCTCGTAGACCTCGAATCGCAACACGCTGACTCGCGCTCGACCCGTGGCGGCGAACGCGGTCTCGAGCCCGATCACCGCCTGGCGCGAGCGCTCGACCCGGTGGAGCGCCGTCTCGCCGTCCTCGATCGCCACTTCGTAGGGGCGCTCGCCCTGGTCGAAGCGCCCCCAGCCGAGGCGCACGACGCTCGAGGGGGAAAAACGCCAGGCCAGATTGAAACGCGGGCTCAGGTGGCCTTCGTCGCTCGCGGTGTAGCCGTCGTAGCGCAGGCCGAGCTCGAGCGAGAGCGCCGGGGCGACTCGCCAACGATCCACGAGGAAAGCGGCGCGGTGACGCTCCGACAGATGGGCGGCGAAGACGGTCGAGTCCTCGCCAGCATCGTGTCGGATCGCGGCTAGCGGGTCCTCGAAGCGGTGCAGCGCGGCGTAGTCGAGATCGCTCGCGAAATCGCGCCCTTGCCAGCCGATCTCGAGCTCGTGCCGCGCTCCGGCGACCGCGCTCCAGCTCTGGCGCAGCTCGGCGACGTCCGACTCGCGGCGGTCGCGCACGCCGAAATCTCCGACCTCCTCGACCTCCGTCCCGCGCCGATTCCGCTCGACGCGCGCCCGGGCGGCGCCGGTCTCGACCAGGAGATTCGTGGTCCACAGGCTGTCGAGATTCGCCCAGACGTGCGAGCCCAGGTAGGCGGTGCGCAGACGCTTGGCGGCGCCGCGCTCGGTCGCGTCGAATCGCAAGTCGTCCTCGGCGTGCAGCAGGTCGACGCGTAGGCTGTGGCGGTCGGCGAGCGCCAGGTCGAGCTTGCCGAAGCCGTCCCAATACCCGGGATCCTCACCGCCGCGCAGCTGACCGATCAGATCGAGCGAACCGCGGCGCAGCTCGGTGAGCCAACCACCCCGCCCGCCGGGAAACGACCCCGCGCCCCCGGCCTGAGCGCCGACGATGCTCGCCCCCAACCAGAAGCGCCGGCCGCCACTGGGGGTCGCCGTGCGCAGGTCGAGCACAGCGCTCATCCGGTCGCCGTAGCGCGCCGAAAAGGCGCCGCTCAGCAGCTCGGCGCCTTCGAGGGTCGAGGGCGGCACGACCGACAGCGCGTCGTCGTAGTCCTGCAGGTGGAACGCGTCGAAGAGCTCCTGGCCGTCGAGAACGATCTGGTTTTCGTCGCGTCCGCCGCCGCGGACGTGAAATGTCGCCGAGACGTCGTTGCCGGTCGAACCGGCGAGCAGCGTCAGAGCGCGGAAGAAGTCGTCGCCGAGGTGCGGCAGGGCGGCGATCTCGTCGCGGCCGAGGCCGATGCCGCTCGCCGGTTGGTCGCCGAGCAGCTCGACGCGGCTCGGAGTGACGGTCAGCTCCTCGGCGAAGCGCGCCGAAGGCCCGCTGGCCTCCGCTGCGACGGTGGCGCCCGGCGCGCGGTCCGACGGGGCGAGCGCCGGCACCACGATCAGGATTCCCCCGGGGCCAGCGCGCGTCGCGAGTCCGGCCGCCGCCAGGAGCTCGGCGAGCGCGCCGTGCGGATCCGCGCTCTGCGGCTCCACATCGACCCGCAGCTCGGGGCGCACGACGTTGCTGGCGAAGACGATTCGCAAGCCCCGCGCCCGCAGCCGCTGGATGGCTTCGGTGAGGGTGATCCCGGCGAAGCGCGGCGCGGCGCTTTCGGCGGCGACATCGGCGCCGCTCGTCGGGCGAACCGTCGCCAAGCTCGCCAGGCCGGCCAGGAGCCCCGCTGCCAGGAGCGTGGGTGGCCAGGTTCTCTGTCGCGCGATGCCCATATCCCGAGGTCCGAGGACCCTGCGCCCAGGCAGGTCGAGCCTCCAGGCGAAGGATTGGCGTGGATGCTACATCTAACGAGACGAGCCACCCGCGAGCACCAACCGCGAGGGAGGAGCCGTCATGCGCGCCATTCGAGCCGCCGAGCCGAGCTTCACGACCAGCACCAAGTCCGCGCTCCGCCGACGCCGGGTCCTGCCGGCCCTGTCGCTCGTCGCCGGGTGGGCGATCGCGGCGCCGCTTGCGGCGCAGCCTCCCGCCTCCCCGGATCGCCTCGCCGATCGCGGGCCGGGAATTCCGACCTCGCTCTTCGGCACCTACGTCGAGCGCGGCGAGCTGCTGGTCTATCTCTTCTACGAGTACACCGAGACGACCGCCTTCGAGTACAAACCGAGCGAGCTCGGATTCGCGGGTGGCGAGGACTTCCTCGGCGAGACCCGCGAACAGGAGGACCTGCTCTTCCTCTCCTACGGCCTCTCCGATCGGCTCTCGGTCGAGCTCGAGACCGCGGTCCACGCGCGGACGAAGTTCACCAAGGCGGCCGACGATCCTTCGGCCGTGCCGGCACGGCTCGAGGAGTCGGGGCTCGGCGACCTCGACCTGGAGCTGCGCTGGCGGTGGCGCCCCGAGACCGAGGCTCACGGCGAGACCTTCAGCTTCCTCGAGCTCACTCCGCCGTTGCAGAAGAACCGGCATCTGATCGGCACCCAAGAGTGGGAAGCGGCGCTCGGCTTCGGCTTCGTCCGCGGTCACGCCTGGGGGACGCTCTCCGGCCGGGCGGCGATCGCCTACGACGGTGCGGGCCGGCAGGTCGAGCTCGGCGAGTACGCGATCGAGTACCTGAAACGGGTCTCGCCGCGCTGGCGCTTCGTCGCCGCGCTCGAGGGCGAGAGCGACGAGCTGTCGCTGATCGGCGAGGCGCAGTGGTTCTTCGCTCCGCACGCTCTCCTCAAGCTCAACTGCGGCTTCGGCATCACCGAGAAAGCTCCCGATCTGGCGCCGGAGGTGGGGGTGATGTTCCGCTTCTGATCGCCCCGCCTCGCCGGTCGCGTCGCGCGCCAGAAATTCGGGAAGAACAGGGACAGGCACCAATTTCCGACACCAACTTACCGAAAGCCGCGCGCCGGGCGAGGTCGGCGGGAGTGTCCGCTCCGCTCGGGCGGGGGCATTCGGGGACGGAAGCGCCCTCCCGCCCGCAGAATGCCACCGCCCCGGGTGGGCGGGCGAAGTCAGAGCGGATGCGCCGGCGCGCCGCCCAATGCGCTTCTCACCGAAATCGTGCCGGTCACCATTTTCTCGAATTGGCGCCCGAATTGGGGCCTGTCACCATCTTTCGTTTTTCGTTGACGTAGGATCCGTCGGAACTTCGACGCCTCGCGCATGAGCCCCGCCAAACTCCCTCCCGCCGGATACTCCGGCACGCCGCTGGCGAAGAAGCTCGGCATCCAGCAGGGGACGACCGTCGTCGTCGCCGGTGCGCCCGACCGCTTCGTCGACACGCTCGCGCCGCTGCCACTCGCGGTGACCTTTCGCGACGCCTGGCGCGGGAACTTCGCGCTCGCCCTCTGGTTCGTGCGCGAGCGCTCCGAGCTCGCGCGCGGCATCGACAAGGTCGCACGGCGGATCGGACCGGGTCAGGGCCTGTGGATCTGCTGGCCGAAGAAGAGCTCGCCGCTCGCGCGCGACCTCGGCGAGAACGACGTGCGCGCCGCCGGCCTCGCCCACGGCCTGGTCGACTACAAGGTCTGCGCCGTCGACGCCGACTGGTCCGGGCTCAAATTCGCCCGCCGCAAGTAGCGCCCGCCTAGGGCTTCTCGACGATCTGCGCCTTCAGGGTCGAGGCGATCGTGAGCAACTCCTGCTTCTCCTTGGCGGGCACCTTGTACTTGTCGAGCGATTCGACGAGGTGGGCGACCGAGAGATCCCACTGCGCGCCGGTGATGCCGAGCCCCTGGTGCGCCGTCTTCATGTCGCGACCGGTGTAGATGCACGGCCCACCCGTCGCCTGACAGAGCAGGTCGACGACGTGCTGGCGGATCTTGTGCAGCGAGTCCTGGCTGTGGCCGGAGAAGAAGGGCGCGAGCTGCGGGTCGGTCGCCAGGCGCGGCACGAAGTCGTCGACCACCGCGGCGATGGCGTCGTAGCCGCCGAGGCGCAGGTAGAGCGACTTCTCCGCCGCCGGCGCGGCCGGCTCGGCCGCGGCGACGGGGGCCACGGGGGCGAGCGCGACGAGGGCGAGGACGAGGGCGAGGACGGATTTCCGCATGGCAGGTCTCCGGGGTCGAGGGTTCGAGAGAGGACTACGAACGTCCCGGCCCGCCGGATGGCCCGGTTCGCGGCTCCACGGCCGCCTGCGCCTCAGGGCTTCTCGACGATCGCGTGGGTCAGCGTCTGGACGAGCGCCAACACGTCGGCCTTCTCCTGGCCGGTGACGCTGCACTTGTCGAGCGCCTGATCGAGCAGCTGGACGCCGTGATCCCACTGCGCCTGGGTGATGCCCAGGCCCTGGTGGGCGGTCTTCATGTCGCGACCGGTGTACTCGCACGGTCCGCCGGTCGCCTGGCAGAGGAAGTCGACCAGATCTTGGCGGATCCTCTTGATCGAGTTCTGCGCGTGGCCGGCGAAGAAGACCGACAGGTCGCGATCGGTCGTCAGCCGCGCGAGGAAATCGTCGGTGACCGCGGCCAAGGTGTTGTAGCCGCCGATACGTTGGTAGAGCGACAGGGTCGGCGCGGGAGCGGGCGTCGCGGGTTCGGCGGCCGCGAGCGACGGCGCACCGAGCGTGAGCGCCAACCCCACGACGATGAGAACGAGCCGGACGAGATGACGCATGAGGTGCCTCCTCGGGCAACGGAAGCGAGTGATCGCCTCGGCTCCATGGTGCCACCGCGACGGCGCGCTGTCTGCCTCTGTCGGGTCGGGACTTGGGGCCCCGCGAACACGCCGACGGGCGGTGCGGCT
Source organism: Thermoanaerobaculia bacterium (assembly GCA_046331385.1). Classification (GTDB taxonomy): domain Bacteria; phylum Acidobacteriota; class Thermoanaerobaculia; order Multivoradales; family JAGPDF01; genus JAXLQW01. The sequence goes on along the minus strand of JAXLQW010000001.1, from coordinate 3,036,303 downwards.
GCCCGCCTCGGCGAGTGGGAAGAGGGTGACAGGCACCGATTTCGGAAATCAGGGACAGGCACCCATTTCTGGATCCTCGCGCGGGCGGACTCGGGGGTCTCGTCCTGCGGACCTTGCTCGAGGCTGACGCGCGGGCGATCTCGGGGATCTCGTCCTGCGGAACCGGCGTCGACGATGTCGCGCGGGCGGACTCGGGGATCTCGTCCTGCGGACCTTGCTCGAGGCTGACGCGCGGGCGATCTCGGGGATCTCGTCCTGCGGAACCGGCGTCGACGATGTCGCGCGGGCGGACTCGGGGATCTCGTCCTGCGGAACCGGCGAGCGCCATGCGCGAAACGGGCGATGGGAGGCGCTCGCCTGCGCTGTGGCTCGCAGGGCCAGCTCGACTTCAGCTGAGCGCTTCCATGCTCGCCTTCGAGCTTCCTCCGGACGAGATCCCCGAGCCCGCCCCTCACAAACGGTGGCAGGGCGAAGTGAAGAGGCTGAAGGATGCGCGCCGGACGAGGTCGGTGGAAGTGTCCGCTCCGCTCGGGCGGGGGCATTCGAGGACGGAAGCGCCCTCCCGCCCGCAGAATGCCACCGCCCCGGGAGGGGGCGAAGTCCGAGCGGATGCGCCGGCGCGCCGCCATCTGTCTTCCGGCTCGCCGCCCCACGCGCCTTTCAAGACGGCCCCAAAATCGTGCCTGTCACCATTGATCAGCGCGTGTCACCGATTCCCACGGTCACGGCACGTCGGGCCAGTTGCCCGCCGGCTTCTTGCCGTCGCAGTCGGCCTCCGGCGTCCCGGCGCAACGCGCGTGCTGCACGCAGGCCACCCAGGCCCGGTACTGCAGATTCGGATAGTCGGTGTCGAGCTGGCGCACGTCGTTCAGCAGCCGGTTCATCTCGGTCTGCTCCTCGAGCGCCGCCTTGAAGGCCTCGACGCATTTGTCGGCGCTCAGCTTGGTGTCGACCGAGACCAGGAACGTGCCGGCGCAGTGCTCCATCGCCTCCTCCATCCGTTCGACGTCGGCGCCGTGGAAGGTGCTCTCGACCGTCGCCACCGCCGCCGCGGCCTCGAGGAAGATCTGCAACTCCTCGGGCGAGAGCGCGATCGTCGGGTCTTCACCCTCGACCAGCTTGTCGGCGATCTTGGCGAGCAGCTGATAGCCCGAGGGCGTGAGCGCGCCGGTCTGCTCCATCCACTCCCAGGCCTCGACCACCTCTTCGGCCACCGCCTCGCCCTCGACCTCGGGCGCGAGCAGGGCGATGAGCGCCGTCTTCACCGCGCCCTGCAGCAGGCACGCGTGCACCGTCTTGACGAAGTCGTCGTAGTGCTCGCGCGCTTCGCGCAGGTGCTCCTCGTAGACGCGGGCGTGCGCCGTCGCCTCGGCGAACTTGGCGCGTCGCTGCTCGCGATTGACCTCGGCGAGGCCGTCGGCCGTGGCGGTCGAGCCGCAGGGATCCGTGGGCTCGCCGAGCCCGGGGGCGCGAAGGGCCCGGCGCCGCAGCCGCAGCAGATTTTCCAGCGCGCGTGCATCGAGATCGTCTCGTCTTGCGGACCGGTCGGGAGGCCGTCCGCCTCTCCCTCCCAAGGCAAGACCGCGTAGCGGTCCGGATGGCGCCGGCAGTCGGGAACGTCCGGATGCCGGCAGACCGTCTGCCGGACGCACATCACTTGCGGCTCGACGTCGGCGCAGGAGGCGCCGCGCAAGGCGAGGCCGGGACTGCCGTAGGCAATCGAGCCGCGCCCGAGGCCACCGCTCGCGGAGTGGCACTCGACCGGCTGCGTGCTCGCCTCCTGCAGCTCGTCGGGCGGCAGCAGATCGAGCTCGGGCGTCGTCAGGTTGACGGAGAGGTAGCCGTTCGGGCCGGGCAGGGATTCGTATCCCAGCCTGCCCATCTTGCCGAGGACGATCGTGCCGTGGACATCCGCTCCCGGCGCCTCGCAGGTCTCGAGGCCTTCGACCGGACGAATGCCGGTCGTCGTGACCCGATAGCGGATCTCGCTCGCCTTGTAGTCGCCCCAGAGCTCGATCGGCCAGGGCGAGGTCGCCGGTTGGACCAACGGCAGGAGCGTGAACCGGAGCTCGATCGTCTGGTCGATCCGCCCCTCGAGCACCGGTGGGGAGTGGTGGTATCGGCTCCAGGTGTGCACCAGCTCGCCGCCGAGCGGCAGGTCGGGGGGCAGGGTTGGAGCGGCGTGTCGCGGCGCGGGTAGCGGTCGCCGTTCGTGCCGTCGCCGGCGCCGCGCCCGGCCGAGCCTCCGCCGCTCCCGGCACCACCTCCGCTGCCGCCCGGTGGGGCGCCCCCGCGCTCGACCCACCGCCGCCTCCTCCACCGCCACCGCCGCCACCGCCTCCACCACCGCCGCCCCCGCCGCCACCCCCTCCTCCCCGCCTCCGCCGTCTCGAATCTCGGGGTGGCGAATCTCGCCCGGTGCCGGCGGCGCGCCGGCCGGAGCGACGAGATGGAGCCAGGCGACGTCGGCGCGCTCGAGCTCACCGCTCTCGAGCACGACCTCGCCCTGGCTCACGCCGACGAGATGGCCGCGACGAACGGCTCCGTCCCGCAGGTGAGCCTCGTCCTCGGTCGCGTCCGCGAGCGGCGGCAGATCGACGGTCGCGGTCGAGAAGCCGATCCAGGCGATGGTCGCGCGCGGCACCGGGTGGCCGTCGAGATAGCAGGTGTCGCCGACGTAGGAGTTGACCTTGCCGCTCGCGGTCGAGCCGTCGCGCTTGACCACGAGATCGCTCACCGCGCGGGGTGCCGGGGCGCGGGGTTTGTCCGCCGCGCCGGCGAACGCGGCGCCAGCGAGTGCCGCCAGCATCGCGACGACCGCCTTGCGCCCCGCTCGCGAGACCTCGACTCGAGCTCTCATCGGCGACCCTTTCTTCTCCGTGTGGGGCGGATGCTACGCCCATCCCGGGCAGCAGGGGGCGCCTCCCGAAAATGGGGACAGGCACGCATTTCGGGGAGAGTGGATCGACATCCTCGCGCGGGCGGTCTCGGGGATCTCGTCCTGCGGAACCGGCGTCGACGATCTCGCGCGGGCGGTCTCGGGGATCTCGTCCTCCGGAACCGGCGTCGACGATCTCGCGCGGGCGGTCTCGGGGATCTCGTCCTCCGGAACCGGCGTCGACGATCTCGCGCGGGCGGTCTCGGGGATCTCGTCCTGCGGAACCGGCGTCGACGATCTCGCGCGGGCGGTCTCGGGGATCTCGTCCTCCGGAACCGGCGAGCGCCATGCGAGAAACGGGCGATGGGAGGCGCTCGCCTGCGCTGTGGCTCGCACGGCCATCCCGACTTCAGCTGAGCGCTTCCATGCTCGCCTTCGAGCTACCTCCGGACGAGATCCCCGAGCCCGCCCCTCACCATCCTGCGAAGCAAGAAGCTGATCGATGCGCGCCGGACGAGGTCGGTGGCAGGGATCGCTCCGCTCGGGCGGGGGCATTCGAGGACGGAAGCGCCCTCCCGCCCGCAGAATGCCACCGCCCCGGGTGGGCGGGCGAAGTGCGAGTCGGTGCGCCGGCGCGCCGCCCAAAGCGCTTTTCTTACTCGGTCCTTAAGTGGTGCCTGTCACCATTTTTCGCAAAATGGTGCCTGTCACCAATTTCTCCATCGTGCTTCACCCGCGCCCAGTGGGCCCGGGGCGGATGGTCAGCAGCTGCCCGGGCATCAGGTCGTTGCTCTTCAGGTCGTTGTCGCGGCGGATCTGCTCGACCGTCGTGCCGTAGCGCGCGGCGATCACCCAGAGGTTCTCGCCCGAGCGCACGCGGTGCTGCACCGGAACGCCCGACGGCGGCGCGACCTGGGGCGCCGGCGCGACCGCGACGCTCGCCGTGGCGCTCCCGGCGCGGCCCGGGATCTGCAGGCGCTGGCCGATCGACAGCCGGCTGGCGCTGCGCAGGCGGTTGAGGGCCATCAACTCGCCGACGCTGGTGCGGTAGCGCGCGGCGATCGACGACAGGGTCTCGCCCGAACGGACGCGGTGGATCGAGGTCACCGCCGCCGGCGGCGGCTCGTACTTCGGCAGGCGGTCGAGGCTGGCGAGGAGCGCCGGGCCGCTGCCGGGCGGGACCTTGAGCGGGTAGGCCCGGTTGGGGCTGGCGTTTCGCCGCAGCTCGGGATTGAGCTTGGCGAGCGTCCCGGTCTCGAGGCCGAGTGCCTGGTCGAGCGCCTCGAGCTTCGCCGGTCGTGAGATCTCGACCGTCTCGTAGACGACCGGCGCGTAGGGCTGCGGCAGCTCGAAGCCGTACGACGCCGGATCGTCGAGGATGGCGAGCACCGCGAGGAAGCGCGGCACGTAGCGTCGGGTCTCGCGCGGCAGGCGCTGGTAGAGATCCCAGAACTGATCGAAGTAACCGACCTTCTGGTTCTGGATCTCGCGCAGGACGTTCCTCTCGCCGCAGTTGTAGGCCGCGAGCGCCGTCAGCCAGTCGCCAAACAGGTTGTGTAGCGCGGTCAGGTAGGCGAGCGCCGCCTGGGTGGACTTTTCCGGGTCCATCCGCTCGTCGATCCAGTCCGAACGGTCGAGGCCGTAGCGATAGCCGGTCGAGGCGATGAACTGCCAGAGGCCGAGGGCGCGCGCCGAGGAGAGCGCCCGCTCCTTGAAACCGCTCTCGACGATCGGCAGCCAGGCGAGCTGCTCGGGCAGACCCGCCTCCTGGAGCTGCGCCAGGATGCGCGGCCGGTAGAGGCCGGAGCGCCGGTAGGCCTCGAGGAAGAAGTCGCGCTCGGGGCCCTGGAAGCTGCGGATCTCGGCCTGGACGTCGTCGTTCGAGATCCGCGGGATGGCGCCGTCGGGGTTGCCGACCGCGGTCTGGCGCGAGGCGTAGATCTCGACGATGCGGCGCGAGATCAGGGCGCGCAGGTTCTCTTTTTCCTGCGCCAGCAGCTCGTCGCCGGTCGGCGGCACCTGCGCCATGAGCTCGAAGGCGTGGTCGAGCGCCGCGAAAGCGTCGTCGAGCTCGCCCCGCTTCCAGTAGCCGTCCGAAGAGGCGTAGAGGTCGAGCGATTCGTGCAGCAGGGTCGCCGGATCGGCTGCCGCCGGCGAGGCCGCCTCGGGCGGCGCTTCGCTCTCGGCGCTCTCGAGATCCTCTTCGGGCTGGAGCTCGCGCGCCCCGGGCTCCTCCGGCGCGCCCTCGGACGGCGTCGCCGGAGCGAGCGGCGCGACCGTCCCGGAGCCGGTCGCGCCCTCCGCCTGCGGGGCCGCCACCGGCTCGGCCGCGGTCGCCTGCGGCGCCACCTTCGCGGGCTGATTCGCGCTGCAACCGAGGGCGAGCCAGACCCATCCGCCCACCCCGGCCAACCTTCGCAACTTCGATCCCTTCATGCTGCGACCTCCGTCCCGCCAAGTTCCCTACCCACTCCGAATCCAACCTGGGCGGCCCGGGGGCCGAGAGTGCCGCAAAAGGGGGATTGTAGACGCGAACGCGGGAAAGGCTAGCCCGGCGGGAGGCGGAAGGGCTCGAAGCCGGCCGAGGTCGTCCGGCGCGGCGGGTGTCCGAAGAGGTCGGCGGCGGCGAGCGCGGCGTAGGGGTCGGGAGGCGCGAGCGCTCCTTGGCGCGCCGCGCGCAGCGCCTCGAGATCCGCGGGGCTCGCGGCCGGCGCCCAATCGGCGGGCAGCTCGTGACGTTCAGAGGGTCGCGACGAGCTCATGCCACTCGTTCTCGAGTCCGGCGCGCGCGAAGGCGCGGTGAACCTCGTCGCGGTCGACGCCGGCGAGCGTCAGCAGCGCGCGGATGTCGGAGAGCTCCTGGAAACGGCGCGCCGGATCGTTCTTCATCGCCGTCACCTTCATCGCCGCGAGGTGCTCGGGCCGTGGCACTCGCGCTGGAACGCCCCCGGGACCGACGATCTCGCGACAGTCGGGAAAGAGCTGTCGGGTGGCCTCCGGACCGACGTAGAGGAAGGCGACTCGCCCGCGCCGCGGGTCGGGATGGAGGTGGTTCGAGTAGCCGGTCGAGCGGTAGAGGGTCTCCGAGCCTCGGCGCTCGAGAAAGTCGACCAGCTCGTCCTGCGCCGCCGCCTCGACCACGAAGGCGAGATCGAGCCTCGTCCGGGAGAAGCCGAGCGCAGCGAGGCCCACGCCTCCGACGAGGGCCCACGAGCGCCGCCGCTCGTCGAGAAACTGCCCGACCTCCGCCAGCACCGCCGCGAAATCCATCGAAGTTCGGCTCCGCGGCCGATCCTAACCCGCAAGGCTCCTCGGATCGGTCGGAGCTCGGCCGCTCGTCTCCTCGGGGCGTCGCGGCGGAGCGATCCCGGCCCGCCAGGCGAAGGGGCCCGACCCACGCGAGGAGAGTTTCGTGTCGCGAGCGAACCGCAAGCGGCCCGCCGCCATTCCGCACGCTCACGACGGGTGGCCGTTGACATGTGCGGCACATGCAACTAATCTCCGCACATGTCGAAGATGATCCAGATCCGCAACGTCCCCGACGCCCTGCACCGCCAGTTGAAGGTGCGCGCCGCCGAAGCCGGGATGTCGCTCTCCGACTTCCTGCTCGCCGACCTGCGCCGGTCGCTCGATCGACCGACGCCCGCCGAGCTGCGGGAGCGGCTGCTCACCCGCTCGCCGGTCGCGCCGCGCCTGTCGCCCGCCCGCGCGGTCCGCCAGGAGCGCGAGGCGCATTGATCGTTCTCGACGCCTCAGCGGCGTTGGAGCTGCTCCTGCGGACCGCCGTCGGTCGGGACTTGGCCGAGCGCGTCTTCGACCCGGCCGAGAGTCTGCATGCCCCGGAGCTCATCGACCTCGAGGTCGGACAGGTTCTGCGCCGCTACGAACGCACGGGGGTCCTCGGCGCGGCGCGCGCCGAGGAGGCCCTCGCCGATTTCGCCGCCCTGCCGCTCGAGCGCTACTCGCACCGCCTCGTGCTTGCCCGCGCCTGGCAGTTGCGCGCGAACCTCACGCTCTCCGACGCCGCCTATGTCGCCCTCGCCGAACTGCTCGACGCCCCCCTCGTCACCTGCGACGCGGCGCTCGCGCGAGCCCCCCACGCCGCGCGCGTCGAGGTGCTCGGCGGAGGCTGATGGAGGGCCGGCCAGGGACACTCGCCGGCGATCCCCGCAGGCCGCTCACCTCATTCGAGATCCGCGGTCGGGCGATGCGGTTGGGTTCCCTGACGCAGCGTGTCGGCCGGGAGCGCGAGACGCCGGTGCTCGTTGCTAGACTGGCCGCGCCATGGAGCGTGGCCGGCTGAGCGAGGTTTTCACGGTGCTTTCGCGCTTGGTCGCCGAGCGGGTCGTCGAGGGATACGCGCTGGTCGGCGCGGTGGCGGCGATCTTCTATGCCGAGGCGATCCGCACCTTCGACCTCGACGTCGCGGTGTCGCTCCCCGCGCCGCGCGGGGCGATCCTGTCGCTCGCTCCGCTCTACGACTGGCTGGGTTCGGCCGGCTTCGCTCCGGACCGCGAGCACGTGCGGATCCACGGCGTTCCGGTCCAGTTCCTGGCGAGCGATCCGCCGCTCTGGCGGGACGCGGTCGAGCAGGCGCGGCGCTTCGACTACGATGGCGTCGAGGTCCGCGTGGCGCCGCCCGAGCACCTGGTGCTGATGGCGCTCGAGGCGCCGTCGCTACGCCGTCGGGAGCGCGCCGCGTTGCTCCTCGAGTCGGGAGCGGTCGACCGCCGGGCGCTCGCGACGCTCGCGGAACGCTTCGCCATCGCCCTGCCGGAGACCTGGCGTGCCTGATTCGCTTGCCACCGAGCGCGAACGCGCCCTCGCCGCCAAGCGTCGCTGGCACGAAGAGCAGGCGCGCCTGCCGCTCGTCGAGAAGTTCCGCATCCTGCTCGAGCTGCAGCGCGAGGACTACCCCCTCCTCGCCGCCCGCGGCGCCCTCGAGCCCTGGGAGAAACCGTGGGACGTGACGCCGTAGCTAGATCCAGCCAGAGGCGAGCGCCTCGAGATCTCGGACTCGGCCAATCGACGAACGATCCCTGAGCGCCTCCATCCAAGCCGCGCCCTGGTAACCTCCGACGAGCACGTTGCACGAGAAGGGATGTAAGCCGGTGGGCGCGACCTCGGCGTACTACGGAGCACCGATCTCCGACTTCCTCGCGGCGGATCCGCCGTCGATTCTCGGTGCCCTGGTCGCTGCCGACCCGTACGACACGCTCGAGGCTGTCCAGCGCGGCGCCTGGGAGGAGGAGATCGAGGCCTTTCGCGTGGCCCTTTCGGTCGATCACCCCTCGCGCTGCTAACCTCCTCAGCCAGGAACTCGGGCGATGCGCTTCTGGTGGGTCAACCAGAACCAGACGTACCGGCAAGAGATAGACGGCGGCTACCTCTGGTCACCCAAGGTGCGCGCCAACGGAACTCGAAATCCGTTCTACGAGTTCATGCGCGAGGTCTCGCCGGACGACCTGGTCTTCTCTTTCGCCGACACGCGGATCCGCGCCTTTGGTATTGCCGCATCGTTCGCATACGAGGCGCCGAAGCCGCCAGAGTTCGGTGGAGTGGGTCGCAATTGGGATGCGGTGGGCTGGCGAGTCGACGTGCGCTTCCACGAGGTCCCGACGGTGTTGCGCCCCGTCGAGTGGATGGCGGTTCTGCGACCGCTGCTGCCAACCAGATATTCACCGCTCCTTCCCGACGGCCGCGGCAGTCAGAGCATCTACTTGACCGAGCTGCCGCGCCGGCTGGCCTTCGCACTCGCGGATCTCGTCGGCGCCGAAGTCGCGGCCCTGGCCCGCGCCGAGTTGATCGCCGAGCCGCTCGCGGCGCCGACGGCGCCGAACCCGGAGTTGGTGCTTTGGGAGGAGCATCTGCGCCAGCAGATCGAATCGGACGCAACCTTGACGTCGACCGAGAAGGAGTCGATCGTCATCGCGCGTCGCGGCCAGGGTCTGTTCCGCCAGCGTGTACAGGAGATCGAGGCACGCTGTCGCGTCACCGGAGTCGATCGCCCCGAACACCTGCGCGCCAGCCACTGCAAGCCGTGGCGCGACTCGACCAACGAGGAGCGCCTGAACGGTGAGAACGGCCTTCTCCTCACTCCCTCGATCGACCACCTCTTCGACCGCGGGTTCATTTCGTTCGAGGACCACGGGCGACTGCTCATCTCACCCATCGCTCACGCGCCATCGCTGGCCCGGATGGGCGTCCCAGTCGATCGCGAACTCGATGTCGGGGCCTTCACTGCCGGACAGGCCCACTACCTCGAGTTTCATCGCGACGCTGTCTTTCTGAAATCTCGAATCCAATCGCTCTGAGGGGTATCAGCCGACTTCTTTCTCAGCGCGATCTGCGCTCACCATCTGCGTCGCCGAAGTAGGGACGCTGGCTCCTTCCTCGCGACGGCGAAGCGCTGGGTCCGCGACCATGCACGAGGTTCGGAACAATTCGGCCTGCTCGCCTCGTCTCAGGCGATGCGCTTGAAGCCGCACGCGATCGACATCCGGGTGAGCGTCAACCCGATCCACTGGTTCCTGGGCGGTCGGCACGACACGCGTTCGTCCTTCTACCTCGAGGACGCGGCCACGGAGTTCCAGGTTCAAGGCTCCGAGGTCGACTGGGCCTGCGTCACCTGGGACGCCGACCTCCGCCGCCAGGGCGCCGATTGGTCCTTCCGCTCCTTCCGCGGCAACGCCTGGACCCGGTTCCGCGCCGCCCGCGCCCTCGCCACCCGACCCGGGCCCTAACGCACTGCCCACGCCGAAGCTGCGCGCCTGCCCTCCGAAAATTGCGATCGCGTGCGTCGCCTACTCGCATTGCGCTCGAGCTGAAGGGCCCTCGCAATCCTGCCCAGCGCTTCCTTGGCTCGGCAGTTCCCATCGGTCGACGTCGAGCCCTCGTTTCACCTTGCGCAGTAGGCCCAGGCGTGCGCGTCGACCTTGTCGGTCCAGGTGCAGGTCCAGGTCCGCTCGTCGGCCGCGCCGGCGTTCTGGAGCGCACCGCTCCCGTGGTCGATCTGGCAGAAGCCGGCGACGACGTGGGTCGTCGCGGGGCAGATCACGTCCCAGGTGGTGCTGTTCGAGTTCGCCCGCGGCGTCTTCACATCGACGCGTAGCAGGTCCTCCTCGCACATCGCCCAGACGCGCGCCTTGGGGACCGACTGCGCCCAGGTGCAGGTCCATGTCCCCGCGCCGCTCGCGCCCGCGTTCTGGAGCGGCGGATTCCCCGCGTCCGCCTGGCAGAACCCGTTCACGACTCGCATCGCGTCTGGGCAGGAAACCTCCCACGTCGTGTTGTTCGACCCCGCCCGTGGAGTCTGGTTCTCGACCCGCTGCTTCGCCTCGACCGCCCCCGTCGCCAAGAGCACCCCTACCGCCAGCATCGCCGAAACCCTCGTCCGTCGCATGCGACCTCCTGTCCATCCGGCCCGCGAGGTCGGCGTCCATTCGCCGGCCTGAGGAATTGGACGGACTCGAGAGGAGGATTCCGACCTCCGGCCTCGATGCGCTCATTCCGTTCGGAGAAGGTGTCGGCTTTCGTGAAGGCCCTGCTCGACTCGGATGTCGCCTCGGCCCGAAGTCTCCTCGCCGAGATCTCCTCGCGCTACCCGATCGTCGTGACGCGAGACCTCGCGACGGCGAAGCGCTGGGTCCGCGATCAGGCGCGGGGTTCGGAGCAGTTCGGCTTGCTCGCTTCGTCCCAGGCAATGCGCTTGAAGCCGCACGCGATCGACATCCGGGAGAGCGTGAACCCGATCCACTGGTTCCTGGGTGATCGGCACGACACGCGTTCGTCTTACTACCTCGAGGACGCGGCCACGGAGTCCAGGTCCAGGGGCTCGAAGTCGATCGGGCCTGCGTCACCTGGGACGCTGACCTCCGCCGCCAGGGCGCCGATTGGTCCTTCCACTCCTTCCGCGGCAACGCCTGGACGAAGATTCGCGCCGCCGATCGCCAGCGTTACCTCCTCAACGCCTACGGAGTGCTCCTCACCCGAGCCCGGCAAGGCATGGCGATCTTCATACTCGACGGCGAGCTCACTGATCCAACTCGCGATCCAGGATTCTACGACGGGGCTTGCAGGAACTTGAAGGAACCTGGCCTGCCCAGAACTCAAGCAGAGTGCCCGACCGCTCCGCGTCGACCACAGCCATCGCAAGCGCCCGACGCGAAGACCGCGCTCTTTGCAAAGGGACTCAAAACCGTGTCTCGCCGCCCCCCCACCCATGCAACACCGCAAACGGCTCTTCTCTCCCCGGCGCCAGCAGCAGCGCTTTCAGCGGATCGGCGTAGGTGTCGGCGAGGAAGTCGCGGGTGCGGTTCTCGCGGTCTTCGCTGGTGACGTGTTTGACGATGGCGTACTGGATCTCGGGCTCGGCGAGGTCGACGACCAGGGTCGAGCCGCCGCGGAAGACTTGCGGCGTGGGCGCGCCCGGGACGGCGAGGGGGCGGTCCTGCGTCAGGCCGACGATCACCTGCGGCACCTCGCGGCCGTCCGGGCGCAGGCGCGCGGCGCGGTGGAGCTCGTGCACCTCGAAGGCGAGCGCCGGCGCGAGACCCAGGAGCTCCGCGAACCCCGGGTCCGCGGCGAAGGCGGCGGCGAGATTCTTGTGCAGCGCCCGGCGCTCCGAGCGCGTGCGCTCGAAGAGCCGGCGGCGATCCTCGTGCAGGTAGAAACAGGCGTCGGCGTAGCGGCGTAGCCGCGTCAGCAGGCGGTTGTACGACGCCGGCTTCTTCTCGATCGCCACCCCGCGCCAGCGCAGCGTGTCGACCGAGAGCGTCGCGAGATCGCGCGGGTAGATGCCGCGACGACGGAAGGCCTCGACGAAGGCGACCCGGTAGCCGTAGCGGTCCTCCGGCACGAGATCGAAGTCGGCGGTGACGAGGCCGCGCAGGAACTCGCCGAAGGTGACGTCGACCGGCGGCAGATAGTCGACCGCGCGGATGACGAGATTCAGCACGTGGCGCGCGCTCTTGCCCGCCTCCGCTGCCAGGCGCTTCACCAGGTCGGGATGGATCGCCCCGGCCGGCAGCACGCCGCTGCCGCCGGTCGCCAGACGCAGCAGATCCGCCGTGCGCGCGCCGTAGATCGCGAGGAAGGCGTCGAAGACCGCGGCCACCAGGAGCGCGCCGCGCTCGTGCGGCGTCGTGATGCGCTGGTAGTCCGACGGGTCGGGCTCGATCCGCCGCCAGACCCCCTGGGCGTCGCGCCGGCCGATCGCCTCGCGCAGCGCGCCGCGGCCGCCGATCGCGCGCCCGAACTGGAGCGCGAGACTGCCGAGCATCGTCTCCGTCGCCGCGAGCTCGCCGCGGGCGCGGGCGATCTCGTGCTCGAGGATCTCCGGCAGCGCGAAGTGCTGCATCAGCGCGATCGAATCGGCGAACGCTTCGTGGAAGGCGAGCACGTCCGGGTTCGAGGGCTCCTGGAAGCGACGGTGCATGCCGTCGAGCACCGCGTGCGTCGTCTCGTGCGCCACGATGTCGTGCGACAGGCAGGCGAAGACGGCGCTGCCCGGCACGTGGTCGCCCGGGTCGTCGGCCGCGGCGTCGAAATAGCCGAAGCGCAGGGCGATCTCGCGCGGGCTGTAGAAGGCGTTGGCGGCGCGCAGCGCGTGCGGGTGGACGATCAGGCGCGGCACGAAGATCGAATCGTCGTACGGGTCGTCGGCCGACTTCGAGCGCGAGCGCCACTGCACCGGGCGGCCGAGGGCGCGCTCGAAGTGCTCGATCGTGGTCATCGCGACGGCGTACACCATCTGCTGGTGGAAGCGCGGGTTCCCCTCGGCGGGCGCGAGCCCGTCGCGCGCCAGCAGGTGACGGTAGTCGAGGTCGACGGCGGCGTACTTCGCCCCGGTCGCGTCGACGTCGACGACTTCCAGGTACTCGCCGACCGGTCCGGGCTTCAGCTTCTCCCAGCGCACCGCGAGCGTCGCCTCGTTGAGTCGGAAGGTGTCGAGCCGGGTCGAGAAGCTCGGGTCGACGGCGTAGGTGCGGATGCGGCGGCTCTCGGGCGGCGGGATCCTCTCGCCTTCGGCGGGGGTCGGCACCCGCGGCGCCTCGAAGGCGGGGCGCTCTTTCGGTACGACCGCGACCGGCACGTCGACGAGCGGCGCCTTGAAGACCAGGCCCCAGCGCTCGGCGAGATGCCGGCGCAGGGCGAGCGAGGCGCCGCCGTCGGCGATCGCCGCCTCGACGAAGGCGCGCAGCGCCTCCGGCGTGACTTCGCCCTCCGGGTCGTCGATCGCCTCGGCGAGCTCTCGGTTCGCGAGCCAGCGCTGCGCGAGCTCGAGATCGAACATCGCCTCGCGCGGCGAGGTCGCGGCGGCGAGGCCGAGGCCGGTGAGGACGCGCAGGAAGGCGAAGGAGTCCTTGTCGCGCGGCGTCTTCGGCAGGTCGAGCCGCGGGGCGACGTCGAGCGCCTGGCGCGCGGCGAGCGTGCCGTTCCCGAGGTACTCGGCGAACCCGGGCCCGGGCTGCGCGGCGGAGGAGAAGAGGGCGAACTTCACCGCCTCCACCCGCCGCCAATCCCGCGGCAGGGTCGACTTGTACTTCTCGATCCACAGCGCGGCGGCGGCGGCGATCTGCGGCGTCGCGGCCGAGGTCCCCTCGCCGTCGCGGTCGATCGCCGTCGGGCAGCCGAGCTTCGCCCAGGGGATGTTCGGGGTGTAGGCCGAGAGCGCCTGGATCATCGAGCTCGCGGGACCCCAGCTGCCCTCGATGCCGGTCGTGAGGTGGTAGTACGGGCGGTAGTTCGCCATCACGCCGCAGGCGGCGATCGCGCGGTGGTAGCGCGCCGGGTAGACCACGTGGTGGGTCGGCAGGCCCTGCGGAGAGAGGCAGTCGCCCGCGGCGGCGACGAGCAGGACGCCGGCCTCGTAGGCCGCGTCGACCGCGTCGTTCCAGGCGCGCGAGGGCAGGCCCCCGAGGGAGGCCGAGACCACGTCGCAGCCCTGCGCCACGGCGTACTCGAGGGCGCGGGCGAAGGCCGAGGTCCACAGGTGGATGACCGAGTTCGAGACCCGCAGCGGCAGGATCTCGGCGTCCGGGGCTCCGCCGAGAGCGATGGCGCCGCCGACCGCCTGCCCGGCGAGGATGCCGATCGTCCCGGTGCCGTGACCGGAGTTGTCGAGCAGCCAGCCGCGGTTCGGATCCTCGGCGTCGTTCGGCTTGCCGTCGGCGTCGACGAAGTTGCGCTCCCCGGGCGCGATGTGCGCCGGCCGCGCCGGGTGGTTCTTGTCGTAGCCGGTGTCGATGTGCGCGATGCGCGTGCGCGGAGGGGAGAACGAAACCGCGGCGCGCGCCGAGGCGAGGCCGGAGTAGGCGTCCTCGAGGTGCCAGGCGAAGCGGTCGGGACCCTTCACCCGCCCGCCGCGGTCGGTCTGCGCCGCCTCCGTGCAGTCGGCGTGCGCGGCGAGAGCCTGCTCGCGCGCCGAGAGCTCTTGCGGCGAGGGCATCCCCTGCACGAGGTCGGGCTCGACGAAGTCGATCGCCTCGGCGTCGATCCCGAGCTGGTCGGCGACCCGCGCGTGCGCCGAATCCCAGCCGGTCTCGCCCGCCGTCTCGAGCTCGGCCACGAACCACGCCGGCGCCTCGGCGAGCCCGAAGCCCGGCGGCGCGGCGCCCGGAGCGGCGAGCGCCCCCCGCCCTTCGAAGAGCGGCCGCAGATTCGCCCGCGCCGCGATGCTCCCGGCCACACCCATCGCTATGCGCGGGCGAAGCTTCAAGAGAAGCCGGGTGGGCATCGGGGCAGCACCTCAGCGGACGGGGACGCGGGTTCTGGTACGCAAGTTACCGCAGCTCGGAACCACAAGGCAAGGAGCCAATCGAACGGATCCTTCGTCTGGGTCCGGGATCGCGGTCCCAAAGTCGCGCGCCAGCTCCCTACCCGTCGCGTTTCACCATCTTCGTCGCCGAGACGATCGAGGTCGTCCAGAGTGCCACGTTGCCGGCGAGGTAGGGCTGGCCGACAAGCCAGATCGCGACCGGCGCCAGCGCGAGAACGTAGGTCCAACCGAGGCCGAGGCCGGGAGCGGGTTTCACCGCCGGTGCCGTCGGTGTCGGCCCTGTCGTGGCTTGTCCGACGACCGGCGCGGACAGCGGCGGGAGGATCACGCCTCGCCCGGCCTCCGTCAGGACGAGGCCGTCGCGATTGTCGAGCAGGCCCTGGCGCAGCAATCGGCGGGTCGCGCGGCCTTTCGTCCAGGTCGGTAGCCACCCCGCGCCGACCGCTCGCAGCACCTCGGTCTCGAGATCGCTGACTCTCGGCGCCGTGCGGTCGGCGCCAAGGGAGATGGGACCCTCCGCCTCGGCGCCCCAGCCAAAGGTCTTCCGACAGAGAAGCCACCAGCCGGTGGTGCCGAGCAAGACGATCAGCACCGCGACCAGGCTGGGTTCGAGGACGCGACGCTCGGCCCAGACTCGACCCTGCTTGAATTCGAGCCGCTGGAGCGCGGCGACGCGCCGCTCTCCCGCCGCGTCGAACTGTCCGACGAGGATGCGGCTGGTGCCCTTCGAGAGGCGGATCTCGCCCGACGCCGGGCCACCATCGCGCTTCGCGTCGGCGAGGGCGGCGACCTGATCGTCCGCGAAGTGCAGGGTGTCGAGCACCGCGCCACCGACGAGCACCACCGGAAGGCAGACGAGAAAGACGAGCACCGCGCCGACCGCCGCGGTGTACCCGATCCGGGGCCGCCGGCCGGCCAACAGCGTCCAGTCCCGGAAGCGTCGGCGGCGGTTCGCGACCCGCTGCGCTTCGGTGTCCGTCCCCTGCCGCTTCAGGATCTCGGGCAGCGCCGGCAGGAGCGACGAGGCCGCGGCGACGAAGGGGAGCGCGAGGACGATTCCCTTCGCGCCGAGGTCGCGCGCTTCGGCGCTCAGCGCGGTCGCGAGCACGAGAATGAAGGCGGGCACGTACCAACGGAAGTACCACGCCGGACTCTGGAGCCGCTTCGGCTGCGCGCCGGAAGGTCGAGTCTCGGCGCCGAGCAGGGCGAAGGCCAGGAGAGGAGATCCGAAAGCGCTCGCCCAGGCGATTCGAATTTCGCGCACCGGATCGAGGAAGCGCAGCGAGTAGAAGAGCGCGAAGGCGCCGAAGGCGAGCAGCGTGATCGCCCCGAGCAGGTAGCGAGATCGCGGACTGCGCTGCGGCAGGAGGGCGTCGATCAGCCGCGACGGCGCCATGCGACACAGCACCACGAGCGAGAGGAGCGGCAACGCCCACACCACGAGCGCGCTGCGCGCGATGCTCGCGAGCCCGTGCTGCAGGGATCGGAACCGTGGCGCGAGCGGCACGAGGGCGACGGCGTACTCGTCCGCCCCCGGCACGCCGAGCTCGCGGACCGAGACGAGCGCGGCCTCATTGCGCAATCGGAGCGATTCCGTGAACTTCGTCGGTCGCGTCAATCGCGCTTCGAGCGAGAAGCCCGGCGAGACGAGCTGGAAGGCGTTGAGGCCGCTCAGGGCATAGGCGCCCGGGTTCGAGAAGATCATCCGCCCGTTCGCGTCGATCACCCAGCAGGCCGCGCCTTCGACTCCCGGACAGAGCCTGACCGGAAGAGCGAGAAAGGCGAAGGCGGCCGTGCGATCCCCGGCATTCACCAGGAACTCCCTCACTTCCGCGGGCGCTTCCCCGGCGACGGGGCGCCGAGCGACCGCGACCCCGAAGACCCAATTGCGCTCGCCGGTCTGCTGATTGACGATCTCGACCGGACGGAGCCGCTCTCCTGCCGCCCGCGGTTTCTGCAGCGCCTGAAAGTAGTTGCGATCGCCGCGATTCACCAGCGCGGAAGTGTTCGAGTTCTCCAGGCAGAGCTGGTCACCGGAGGCGTTGGTCAGGAACGCGATGGCGCCGAGCTCCGCGAGCTCCGCGTCGAGCGCCGGCGAGAAGCCGCAGACGGCGTTCGGCTTCGCCGAGCCCGTCAAGCTTCCGGCCGCCACTTCCGAACGAATGCGCTCGGCGGCACTCGTTCCCCGTTCGAGGGCGCAGCTGACGGAAGCCCAGATCGAATGGCGGAGATCCTTCGCCCGGGCTCGCTCCTGGTCGAGGATCGGGCGTCGTTCGACGAGCGCGAGCACCGCGATCCCGAGAGCGATCAGGCTCAAGGTGCCGCACAGGACCGCGACGAGGAGCGCACGCTCCTGCAGGTGCGGCAGCGACCTCGAGCCATAGAAGATCTGCACGACCGCGAGAATCGGCAACAAGAGCAGGGCGCCGAGGACGACCCAGTGCCAGACGAGCGCTTCGTTGCGCTCGAAGCCCGGGGGCGGACGATGGGTGATGCCCGCGAGCAGGTAGCTCGGCACGCCTTTCGGGCAAGGCCTCGACTTGCAAGGCAGGTTGAGAGGCGTCCAGGCGAGCTCGAGATCCTCCCCACCGAGGGTCACCGGACGCAGAGAAGGAGCGGCGTGCAGGGAATCCTTGAGCTCGAGCAGCTCGGCGAGGTCCGAGACTCCCGCGGTCGCCGGACCCGCCGATTTCGCGACGGCGTCGAGCGTCGCCTTCGCCGACGTTTGCGAAACGACGGCCGAGGTCTCGAGACGGGCGAGGCCGCCCGGAGCGCTTCGCCAGGAAGCGAGGACGTTGCCGCCCTCGTCGAGTACCAGCAGGTCCCGGTAGCTCCGCGCGAGGTCGAGCTCGCGCGCCCTTCCCGCGAACTCGACGTCCTGGCACTCGGGTTTCTCTCCCCAGTCCCGGCAGATCCGCAAGCGTTCGAGAGCCGGCCGTTGGCGATCGAGATCGGGAGCGATCTCGAGGCGAGGTGGCGCCGCGTCGCATTCGGGCCGCCGTTTGACGCTGGCGCAGCTCCGACCGGTTCTCTGCCAGGCGTCGGAGAGCGAGGACTCGACGACTCCCTGGAAGAGCTGGAGGTCCTCCAGTCGCCCCGCGCGGTGGCGCGCCTCGTAGGCTCGGTAGCCGAGGATCAGGACCAGGCCGAGCGCGGCGAGGCCGAGGATCCGCCTCCATGGCGGGCGCTCGACGAGCGTCTCCCGCAACAGGTCGGTGAGATTCGTCATCGGCTCACTGGATCGATCCCTGCAGTTTCGTCGTCATGGAGCGTCCTTCCGCCCCATCTGCGGCCTGTGCGCACCCTGCAGAATCGATGGGTCCGATGCTCCCGAGGGAAGCGATCCAGCTGCTCCGTGGAGAGCTTCGCCACCGGAACATCACGCGGGCGTTCCTGGGTCCCTTGAGGCGAGAGGAGGAAATAGCGAAGCAGCCCTCACTCATCGGACCTACTGGAAGAGCTCGGTGTTGACGAACTCGGCCTCCACCAGGCTCCAGAAATCGTCCGCCAGGCCGCCGGTGACGTAGGTGTACGGGAGCCAGCCGTAGCCGTTCATGCCCCAATCGGTTCCCCAGGAGTTGCGGATCAGGAAGGCCCCGGTGTCGTCGCCGATCGCCTTGCCGTCGTCGTAGCCGATCGCGACCACGGCGTGCCCACCTTCGACTTTCTCTCCCTTCTTCGGGAACGGAATCTCCCCCTTCCCGTCGCCCAAAGGCGGAATCGAGCTGTAGACGGTGAAGCCGAACATCGCCGGCAATCCTGCGGCGAGATTGGCCTTGACGGCTTCGAGGGTGGCGGCGGAGCTCTGATCGGGCGGGTCGAGCCGGTAGTACTTGATCGCCTTGTAGCTCGCGGCGAAGGCGTAGCAAAAGGCGCTCGGTTCCTTGTCGTAGTCTGCGACCTTGTACGGCCAGTACTCCTCCGGCGGCACGCCGAACAGCACCATCGCCTTCATCGCGGTGCGCAGGAAAGCCCCTTGGTCGCCGGTCCACTTCAGCAGATCGCGCGACGCCTTGTAGAGGAACAGGCGAGAACCGTCGAGGTGTCTGCCGTAGGCGCGGCGCTCGAAGTACTCGAGCAGTCCGACACCGGCGTTCGCCGTGCAGGAGCCGAGACTGCCCTGGTCCTCGATCGGCGAGCACCACGGCCGCAAGTCGACTTTCTTCGGCGCCGCCTTGAGGGCCCGCTTGAGCGACCTCGATTTCGACCGTATCGAGTCGACCTCCTCCGAGCGATGCGAAAAGTCCCGAAAATCCGGCAGATCCCGGAGCCAACCCATACCGCGCGGTGCCATCGTCATGATGTATCTCCTTTGCTGAAGAATTGGTCCGCGGTCTCTCTTGAGAGCCTCTAGTGCCGGCTCGAAGAAACGAGCCTCTCAAGTCCGCTCAGATCGATCGGTCTTCCGCGGCGCGAGCCAACCGACTCTTGGATCTCAGATCGGATCTCGATCAAGGCGAGCTCCTGTCCTGGCCGCAGGGCGTCCTCGCTGTCGTCGGCGCGCACGGTGGCTCCATCTTCGACATGGACTGCTCGAGCGTCAGCCATGCTCCTGCCTCTTCTGGAGATCTTCTTGGGTCGGACCCGAAGTCATGAGAGCCCATCCCACGACGGGCCCGACGAGAATGAAGCCCGTCAGTGCCAAGACGGTCGAGAACTTCGCCTGGCAAGGCTGAGGAGTCCACATCGAAGCAAGCCCGGACGGGCTCGCCAGCACTCGCAAGAGCAGGCGGTTCTCGCGAATGTCCTGCCAGACTGCAAATAGAGCGGCTGCGCAGCCCGTGACGCCGACCACCCATGCGACTGTCGGCCAACGGCCGAGCAGTCGTCGGGCCGCCCAGAACACCCCAAGGCTCAGAGCGCCGAAGTACAGCGGCATGAAGATGAAGTCCAGCCTCATCTGCGATGCGAGAACTCCGTCGAGATGGCAGTCCTTCGACGCGAGGAAGTAATCCGGCCCCGATGGGCAGCTGGCGCGACCGAGCTCTGCGAGCCTGCCCTCGCAGTCGAGCCCCGGAACTGCAGTGCTTGGCGCGCTGGCCCGTGGTGCGCAAGTCAGGGCCTCGATACCTCGCGGGTCAAGGCGCAAGAGCGGTCGGCCCTGCCACCGGAGCACGCTGCCCCAGAGAAGCGTCAGGTAGATGAACAGCGCAAAAAGCCTCCCAAGCCTGGGGCTCATTCTGGGTAGCCCCCTTCCTGCTCAACCCTGGGAGCCTCGGCTTCCCGTGTGAATACCCCGCGTTGCCCGACGAGGAGTTGATGAAGCCTCCGCACTGCAGCATTCAAAATCGCGTCGCTCGCCACGGCCTCTATTTGGGCAACCTCGCGCCTCGTCAGGCGCCACGAGAGCGGCCCCAGGCCATGGAGCGGAACATCCACTACTCCGATCTCGTAACCGCGGTCCCGCCACTTCTGGCAAAAGAGGCCGAGCTCCCAATCGTTTCGATATACCTGAGTCGAAGTGCGCACCCTGTAGAGTGCCTCTACAGGACTTGCCAGCGACGTCGCCCAGCCATTGCCTGCTTCGACCTTCGCGAGCGGCGGAAGATCCGAGTCAAAGGCCTCGAGACGGAGGAGGACTACGGGAGGTCGACATGCGGAGCCCTTCGTGCGCTCGAGCGCCTGATCAAGGAGCTCCGTCGCGGACATGACCCCTGAGTTCTCGTAGTACCCGCCGTCGACGAAATGTGCCTCCGGCTTTGCCGATCGACAGCAAGTACGAGCTCGCGCGGCGGTGCTCACGAAGGGAAAGGTCGCCGAAAGCCGTGCCGCTGTGGTCACCGCTAGGTCGTAGCCTGGATAGGTCTCCCAGAAGCCGGCCCGGCCTGGCTGCGCGCCGAGACGCAGCGTCGCGAACTGGAAGCGATCGCCCGTCTCCACTGAGGTCGAGTTGAAGACCACGATCGGCTTGGCACCTGTCAAGGCAAGCTCTCGCCACTGACGAAGGGTGGGGGCTGATCTGGGGCTCCCACTGAGCCGCGCTTCCCACGATTTCTCTAGTGCCCAACTGCGGTCGATCCATGGTGAGAGGGTCGTCACCGCCGGAGAGAAGATGCCGCGCATCAGGTCTGGGTAGGCGAGCCCCCATCCGACGAACTCGAGGCTCGAGGCGGCGGCCGCTCGACGAATACCGTCGGCGAGCGAAGGGTCAAGAGCGCTGGCTACGTTCTTCTGGAGCTTCGGCATCCCGTCGACGAAGAACATCGCACCGACCGATCCGCCAGAGACCCCTGAGATGAGTCGCAGCGCGCGCAGGAATTGGCCACCACTCTCAGGGTCCTCGGCAAGCCGGGTCAAGATCGCCGCGGTCCAGGCAGCCGAGGTGATGCCGCCGCCCGCAGCGGCCACCACCACGACAGGTTGATCACAAGGCTGACTCAGCCGCGCGATCAGGGCCGACTCGTCCTCTCCGGGCGCCCTTCCATCGCCGCCTCTCTCGATCGAGGTGTCTTCGCCCGCTTCCGAGGCCAAAGCGTTGACGTCGAGCAGGCGGAAGTAGTGGTCATCACCGGCGGCCGTGAACGAGATCGCCGAGGCCGCTACCAGCAACAACGCCACGGGGAGGCGGAATCGATCGAGCCAGAAGGAGAGTGCGGAAAGAATCCAGCCCAGGAGCATCGCCAGAATCAACAGGTATGCCAGGGCGGGCGTGCGTGGCTGAAACCATGCAGGATTGTTCAGCAGGCCGATCGCGAAATAGGCAAGCGTCGTCAAGAAGGAAAAGCTGAGCGCCGTGGCATGGCCCGGACGAAGCTCTTGCTCGTTTTTCAGGTACCCGGAACCAAAGGTGGGGAGCGAAAGAACTCGAATCACGAGCCGGCGGAGCGCCTGGACCCAGGCCGGAGGGCGGCGGTTCTGCGCCCTCGCTCCGACACGCGCGATCACCGGTAGCAGGAAGCCGAAATCCTGGGAGTTAACAGGAGCGAACCAACGCTCCATCCACCCGGCGGTCAACAGAACGGCATACACCAACGCAGCACCGACGAGGACCGCGAGAACTTTCGTCGAAGACGCCGGAGACGGCTGGTTGGCGCCACCATCGCAAGACGAAATCAGTGCGACCGCCACCATTGGACAAGCGAGCGCCGCCGCGATCTGGTGACGCCAGGCGCGCAACGCGCTCGCCGCCGTGCCATCCGGATTCCAAGTCAAGCGGATTCCGTGACCGCAGCGAGTTGCTCCCGGTCCACCCTCCGGAGAGTCTCCATCGATCTGCGGCGGCAGCAGCCGAAGCGGCCCACTCATGGAGCCGGTCTGCGCAGTTAGTACCACGACCCAGGCCGTCGTCAGAGTCAGGGCCGAGACGATCACGAGGCCGCCGAAGTCGAGCACAAACAGATTTCCGAGGAGGCCAGCCGCTGGACCGGTGGCTATGAACGGGAAGAAGACGAGCAGCGCCGCGATTAGCAGCGAGAAGCGGACGAACAGGAGCCAAGCGACGATCGGTCGCGCCTCCGTCCACGGAGACCGGCTGTCGCGATCAGATTCAGGCTCAGCGGGAGGCATGTGTCAGAGCTCCGTCGCCATCCGGCTCGACAGCTTCTTGACCATTGAAATGAAGGCATCTGGCTCGTAGCAGACAAGAAACGCACTGAAGGAGAGGACCGACGCCAACTTGATGTACTGCTCCTGAGTCGTATGGATGAAGATCTTGTCGAGGGAGTCGACCTGCGTCCAGACCGCGGCTCCAGAAAAGCTCGCGACGTAAACGAGAAAGCTCTTCAGGGACGAGAAGAGAAGAAATCCGGATTCGAGCTTGACCTCCATGTTGCCACCGCTGCGCCGCCTTTCCGCGTAGCCGTCGAGCATCAGGCGGCACAAGCCGCCGAT
Source organism: Thermoanaerobaculia bacterium (assembly GCA_046331385.1). Lineage (GTDB taxonomy): Bacteria > Acidobacteriota > Thermoanaerobaculia > Multivoradales > JAGPDF01 > JAXLQW01. The sequence continues at coordinate 3,013,816 of JAXLQW010000001.1, read as the reverse complement.
GAGGCCGGCGACGGTCGTGAGAACGAAGGTATTCGTCACGGTGTGAGAGGCCGCGAGCATCGCGAGGTTCCGCGCCGAGAAGTCTCCACTTTGAAACGCCTGAAGATAGGGGTCGTGGGACACCGAGAGACCCAGGAAGAAGACCGCCGCCCAGGCCGAGACCGCGGCAAACCCAAAGAAACCGCGAAACATCATCTTCAGTCGCATCTGCGCCTCCAAGCTCGGGCAAGGATGGTCATTCTCACGACCCGTTCCGACGTGCAAAATAGGCAAGCAGATTCTTCGGTCGGTACTTCGGGCATGCGTTGAAGCGTTGATGGACTGTCTCGTGAAGGCTCTCCCGTGTGATCTTTCCCTCACCCGGGTGATCAATGGGCCGATACCAGGGCGGGACGAGCCAATAGGCGCCCTTCCGTGATTCCTCGACCCTGTCGTTCGCTAGGGGGTTCATCTGGATTCGATCGATGCCGAGGCCGCACGACATCGCCTTGTTGACCATCCACTGCAGCGAGATGTCCGACAGGCCGCAACTGGGGTACCCGCCGCCCACATTCGAGTGAACTCCGACGAACCAGACCTGCTCCAAGGTCTGACCCTTCTCCGCGGCACCATCTTGCTGATTCCAGAGCGCCGCCTTGAAGTGCCTTCGCTTCTCGTCGATCGCCAAAGCCTGAAAAGCGTTTTCTACTGAGGAACTGAGGTTCAGATCGTGGAAGCGGTTCCTGCGGCTCAGCCAGCTGTTGAGCCAGAGGGGGTTGCCGAGTGAACCCACGGTGTCCCAGACGCCGATGAAGCGGATCGGTGTCTCCTCCGCCACCGAGTAGGTGCGGCGAAACAGAGTCGCCTCGCGGCCGCGGGGATGCGACGCGCTCCCTCGAGCGCGATACAGCTCGTACGCTCGGGTCGCCAGTTCGGCGTACCTCGCGTGCAGAATCCCGCACTTTCGAACGAATCCAGCCAAACTGCGAATCGTGAAGGCTCCGCGGCTGAAGCCGAAGAGGAACAACTCATCGCCGACCTCATAGTTCTGAACTAGAAAGCCATAGGCGTCCAGGAGATTTCGAGACAGGCCCGTCCCAGTGGCTCCGTCGAACACACGGTCGAGCCAGCTCCCTGCGGTGCCCACACCAGCGTTGTAGTAGAGGCGCTGTTCGACCTGCTTTGAGTCCCTCGGAGCAACAGCTTCGGCAACCTTGACGACATTGGTCGCCAGAGGAACACCCTCCTCTGTCTTGTCCGGGGTGTTCCAAGTCCCGTCGCAGCAGAGGACGAGGCGCTTCACCGCTGTTGCTCCACGATCCTCAAGGTCCAGCTTCGTTCGTTGGCGAGTGCTGAGGCGCCCGGCTCGGGCGTCTTGCTGGGTGCCTCCGTCGAGCTGCTAGAGGAAACAGGCTCGGCCTTCGAGAACAGCCTCTCCACGTCGAATCGCAACCCGAAGTAGCTCTGCACGCTGTCGGCGCCTTTGCCGAAGTCGGCGTCGACGACGATGCGCGCGAAGCCGCGCACGGTTCCATTCCAGCCTCTCGGAGCCCAGGTGAGGAAGCCGTTGATCTTGATGCGGCGTTGAGCGTGAACTTCGAAGAGGTCCGACTGTCCGAACCCCACTTCGATATAGCTCTCCTGCAACCTTCCGGTCGGCGCCACGAGGCCGAGACCCAAGTGGCTCTGCTGCAACACGTCCCCACCGGTGCCCGTCACGGTGAGCATGCCGAGTTGAGCGCTGGCGAACAGCCGAGCATTCCCGACGTCCTCGCCGCCCAAGCGCGCGAATTCCCACCGCAGACCGCCGGCCGCCTCGAGACTCGAGGCGTTGCGGACGATGTACAGGAACCGCCCCGTCGGATCCGTCGTGTTCTCGAACCCCTTGCAGACCTCGAGGTCCGGGCTCTCGGCGCAGTTGACGTCGGCGCTCCGGACTCCGTGGACCGTCCAGCCGTAGAACCAGAGTTGGCGCGCGTCGTTCTTGTAGAGGCGCCAGGAAAACTGAAGTCCGCCGATGAGGCGCTCGAACGTGCGGACGTCGGAGGAGGCGTCGGGATTCAGGTAGCTGCGCAGCTCGCCGGCCGCGAAGTTGTCGATCGCGCTGCCGACGAAGACGCTCGCGCCCTGCGCCGGGCGGGTGTCCGACGGGTCCGTGTCCACGGCGCGGGCGCTACTGCTGAAGGTCGCCAGGAGGGCCACCGCCAAGCAGAGCGCGAAGGAAGAGAAGGCCGGTGCCAAGGTGCCCCGGGTCGGCTGGCCTGTATCCATCGGAGCCTCCCTCCCCAGGCGCCGCATCGGGCGAACGGCCACCTCGATCCGGTCGAAGGCCGTGCTCGCCGCTGGTCCTGAGGATTGGTCCCTTACAGTAATAGTTGCCCCTGAAGCTTCAAAAGTGGACACCCGGAGAAAAAAGAATTCGTTGCCCTAACGACCACGGGCTACCTAGCCCAGCACTACGCCTCCCTTACGCTCGTGCAAGGCCCCTCGGGGGCCGGCCGGTCCATCTCTGATGAGCTCTTGTTCCTCGCCTGGAAAGACGGACTCGGGAACGAGTTTCCCGGCGTGGGATGGACGGGCTGGGGCGACATCTCCCCGAAAACACCCCGGCCCCCGGGGTTTTCACCCTCGGGGGCCGGCGGGTGTTGCGGACTGCTGGGGTGCGGCGGTGTTGCGGAGTCGGTTTCTAGAAGTCGAACCTCATCCCCATCTCGAACCCGCCGCCGTGTTTGGCGAGCTCTTCGAGGGATTCTTCGTCGAGGCCTGAGCCGCCGGGCTTAGTGGCTCCGGCTTCGTCCTTCTTCTTCCACTCGTCGAAGGTCGCGACCGGGATCGGGTCGAGCTTCGCTTTCGCGAGCGCCGCGTTGACCGGATCGACCTGCTTGGCCTTGAAGTCGGCGAACTTCTTCTCGACCTCAGCGACCTCGGCTTCGAGGGTCGCGAGCTGCGCCAGCTGTGACGGGCTCGGAGCGCCCTCGTAGTTGAGGACGTTGCCGTAGAGACGGCCCAACTTCTCGCGCAGCTTCTCGTCGCCGCCGATGTAGCCGTCTCCCGTGGCGACGAAGCTGTTGCGGAAGTCGTCCGCCGCCTTGGCGAGCGCCTTGGCCTGCTTCTCGACCGCCTTCGACTTGTCGGCGCGGGCGTTGGCGGCGTCCTTGACCGCCACCAGCTGGTCGCCGACGTAGCCGAGCCGCTCGGTGTCGGCGTAGAGACGCAGGTCCGTGTCCTGCTTCGCCTTGCGGTCGGCGGCGGTGTGCGGGTTGCGCGGATCGGCAACCAGCTCGACCGTCGACTCGTAGGTGTCCTTGCCCTTGATCATCCTCACCCGGTAGGTGCCCTCGGGATAGCGCGGACCCTCGAAACCGCCGAAGAGGACCGAGGAAGCCGGCGGCACCTTCGGCGGTTTCATCCGCATCGGCCAAGGAACGCGATTCAGGCCCAGGCGCTTCGAGCCCGGCAGCGTCGTCAGCAGCTTGCCGCCCTGGTCGTAGACCTCGAGCTTCAGATCGCCGAAGACGTGCCGCTTCTTCAGCCAGTAGACGATCGAGGCCTCCTCGGCCGGGTTGTCGGCGATGAACTCGTCGTTGCCCGTGAACCAGCTGCCGATCGCCGGCCGCATGCGCTGCTTGGCCGGGCGCGAGGGGACGAAAGCGACGTCCTTGCCGAGCGTCTCGGCGGTCAGCTTGCGCAGCGGCGTCAGGTCGTCGAGGACGTAGATGCCGCGGCCGTGGGTGGCGATCGCGAGATCGCCCTCGCGCCGCTGGATGGCGAGGTCGTGCACCGCGACTTTCGCCGGGATGCCGCCCTTGAAGCGCGCCCACTGCTTGCCGCCGTCGATCGAGATCCACAGCCCCCACTCCGTGCCGAGGAAGAGCAGGTCGCGGTTCTCCGTGTCCTCGAGCACCACCCAGACGTAGCTGTCGAGCTCCGGGGTGACCAGCGACTCCCAGGTGGCGCCGAAGTCGCGCGTTCGCCAGAGGTAGGGCTTCATGTCGCCGCGGCGGTGATCGTCGATCGCCACGAACGCCGTCGCCTCGTCGAAGCGGCTCGGCTGCACGCGCGACACCCAGGCGCCCTTGGGAGCGCCGGGGATCTTGTCGATCAGATTGGTCCAGCTCTTGCCGCCGTCGCGGGTCAGCTGCACGTTGCCGTCGTCGGTGCCGACCCAGACGACGTCGCGATTCTTCGCCGACTCGCCGATCGAGTAGATCGTGGTGTTGTTCTCGGCGGTCGAGTTGTCGATCGACAGGCCGCCCGACTGCTTCTGGCGCTGGCGGTTCTTGTCGTTCGAGGTCAGGTCGGGCGAGATCTTCTCCCAGGTCTCGCCGCGATCGCGCGAGCGGAAGAGGAACTGCGAACCGAGGTAGAGCGTCCCCGGATCGCTCGGCGAATAGACGAAGCCGGCGTTCCAGTTGAAGCGGTAGTCGGGGTCGCCCTTGCCGGGCGCCGGCTTGATGTCCTTCGATTCGCCGGTCGCGAGGTCGACGCGCGTCGCCTCGCCGCCCTGGATCTCGGTGTAGACCACGTTCGGGTCGGCGAGATCGGGGAAGGTCCAGAAGCCGTCGCCGCCCGAGATCGGGATCCAGTCGCTGTTCTTGACCCCGCCCCAAGCCGCCGAGGGGCCGACCCAGGAGCTGTTGTCTTGCAACCCGCCGTAGAGCTTGTACGGGTCCTGGTCGTCGACCACCACGTGGTAGAACTGCCCGACCGGCAGGTTCTTGGCGAAGATCCAGTGCGAGGCGCGGTCGTGCGAGATGTAGAGCCCGCCGTCGGTGCCGAGCAGCACGTCGTTCGAGTTGCGCGGATCGATCCACATCGCGTGGTGGTCGCTGTGCGGACCGCTGCCGAAGCCGTCGCCGAGGAAGGGCGAAGTGAACGACTGGCCGCCGTCCTCGGAGAAGGTGAGCGTCAACCCGGGCTTGTAGACCCGGTTGTAGTCGTTCGGATCGACGAACACCTGGCAGAAGTAGAACGGCCGCACCTGGACGTTGAACGAGCTGTTGACCTCGGCGAAGCTGGCGCCCGAGTCGTCCGAGCGGTAGAGCGCGGTCTTGCGCTGGCCGCGCTCGATCAGGGCATAGACGACGCTGGCGCGCGAGGGCGCGACCGAGACGCCGACGCGGCCGAAGTCCTCGCCCGTGGGCAGGCCCGCGGTGAGCTTCTTCCAGCTCTTGCCGGCGTCGGTCGACTTGTAGAGACCGCTGCCCTTGCCACCCGAGTTGAAGAAGTCGGGCGAGCGGCGGAACTGCCACATGCCGGCGTAGAGCGTGCCCGGCTCCTGCGGATCCATCGACAGGTCGGAGCAGCCGGTGTCGGCGTCGACCTTGAGCACGTTCTCCCAGCTCTTGCCGCCGTCGGCGGTCTTCCAGACGCCGCGGTCGCCGCCCGAGCTCCAGAGGCGCCCGGTGGCGCAGACGTAGACCGTGTCCGGGTGCTTCGGATCGACCTGGATGCGGGCGATGCGCTCGGAGTCCTTGAGGCCGACGTTCGTCCAGTGGTCGCCGCCGTCGATCGACTTGTAGACCCCGTCGCCGATCGACACCGAGTTGCGCACCCAGGACTCGCCGGTGCCGACCCAGATCGTCTTCGGATTCGTCGGATCGATGCGCAGGGCGCCGATCGCCTGCGTGTGGTCGTCGAAGACCGGCTTGAAGGTGATGCCGCCGTTCGAAGACTTCCACACGCCGCCGGTGGCGGCGCCGACGTAGATGGTGAGCGGATCGGCCGCCACGGCGTCGATCGCCGCGATACGGCCGCTCATGGTGGCCGGCCCGAGCGCCCGGGCCTGCAGGCCGCCGAAGGTGTCGGAGGTGATCTTGACGGCGTCGTCGGCCAACCCGGCCGAGGCCGCGGCGAGCGCGGCGGCGAGCGCCGCGCTCCAGGTGCGGTGGATTCTCATGGGCGTCTTCGCGGTCGCGTCAGTTGGAGGGCTTCGCCGGCTCGGCTGGCTTGACTTCCGGCATGGCGAACAGCGAGTCCGGCACCTCGGCGTTGACCTCGATCTTCTCGACCGTGATCGTCTGCCCCGAGGGCGCGCCCTTCGGCTTGTTCTCGATCGAGAACGGGAAGGTCAGGCCCGAGACCTCCTTGTAGTCGCCGATCGCCGATTCGAAGTCGACCTCCTGGTCGCGCATCTTGCGCTTCGACTCGGTCTTGATCTCGAGGAAGGCGTCGGCGTCGAGATAGTAGGTCTCGAAGTCGCCCGAGGCGCGGGTCACCTTGATCTTCCACGCCGGCGTTCCCTCGATGTCCTCCTTGCCCAGCAGCTCGACCTTGGAACCCCGCGCATCCGCGCCGAGGAAGGGGCCGTCGATCATCTCGGAGGCCTGGTCCTTGACGTCCTTCATGTCCTCTTCGGACATCTTCTCGGGGTCGGTCTTGCCGAGGAAGGGCATCACCGCCCAGCCGTTCGCGCCGTCGTAGGCCTGCACGCCGGTCAACCCCTGGAGAGTGAACTCGACCCGGAGCTTGCCCGGCCGTTTCCAGTAGAGGGTGAAAGGCGCCTCCTGCGGGCCGAAGATCTGCTTGCCGGTCATCTTGATCGACTGCACGGCCTGGATCTTGTCCTTGCCGCCGCGCGCCGCCAGGTTCTTGGCGACGATCTCGTCCAGGGTCTCGGCCGCGGCCGCGGTGGCGACCAGGGCCGCCGCGACGCTCCAAAGGCGCAGGGCTCGCTTCATGTTCGCTTCTCCTTGTGCTGGGATTCTGGTGGTGGTTGTCGACCCGCATCGGTCGGCCGCCCGGCCTCGCGGCCGCGACCGACCCCCTCTCCGGCGGGTACCCGGGACTAGGATACGTCGAACCGCGGACGAAGTTCGCGACCGGGAGCGAACTTGCCGGGGCCGGGTGCGTATTTCTGGGGATGGGGAGGGCGGGGGGTCGTTCGAGCCTCCCGCCGTTTGGAGGAGGGATCGTGACAGCCAACCTGGAGTTGCGCGCGGTCACCAAGCGCTACGGCGACTTCACGGCGGTCGACGGGATCTCGATCGCGGTCCCGCCGGGGACGGTCTTCGGCCTGCTGGGCCCGAACGGCGCCGGCAAGACGACCACCATCCGCATGATCATGGACATCCTCGCCCCGGACACCGGCGAGGTGCTGCTCTTCGGCCGCGCTCGCCGCCCGGACGACGCCGACCGCATCGGCTACCTGCCCGAGGAGCGCGGCCTCTACCGCAAGATGACGGTCTGCGAGCAGCTCATCTTCCTCGCCGAGCTGCACGGGCTGAAGCGCGCCGAGGCCGCCAAACGCACCGCCGACTGGCTCGCGCGGGTGGATCTCGCCGAGCGCGCCAAGGCGAAGCTCGAGACCCTGTCGAAGGGGATGCAGCAGAAGGTGCAGCTGATCGGCACCATCCTGCACGACCCGGAGATCCTGATCCTCGACGAGCCCTTCTCCGGCCTGGACCCGATCAACCAGGGGCTGTTCAAGGAGCTGATCGCCGACTTCAAGCGCCGCGGCAAGACCATCCTCTTCTCGACCCACATCATGGAGCAGGCCGAGAAGCTCTGCGACTCGATCTGCCTGGTGTCGAAGGGACGGATCGTCCTCGCCGGCGACCTCGCGGCGATCAAGCGTGAGCGCGGCGGCTCGGTCTACCGGCTGAAGGTGGCGGGCGACGCCACGCTCGTCGCCGGCACGGCCGGGGTCGAGCGCTTCGACCCCGAGTCGGGGCGCCTGCTGCTCGCCGCGGGGGCCTCGCCGGCGGTCGTCCTGCGGGCGCTCGCCGGCGTCTGCGATGTCCTCTCCTTCAGCTCGGCCGAGCCCGATCTTGAGACCATCTTCTTCGAGGCGGTGCGCGATGCGAATTAGCCCGACGATGCTGGTCGCCAAGCGCGAGTACGTGACGCGCATCCAGACCAAGGCCTTCTGGATCACCACCCTGCTGATGCCGCTGCTGATGGGCGCGCTCGTCTTCCTGCCGAGCCTGATCCTGATGAAGAGCTCGGCCAAGCTCTCGCTCGCGATCGTCGACGAGACCGGCAAGGTCGGGGCGAAAATCGGCGAGCGGCTGAAGGGCAACGGCGAGGGCAAGCCCGACGCCGCAAAGGGCGCGCGCCGGCGCGGCGCCGACCAGCGCACCGAGTTCGTGGTCGAGGTTCGCGATGCGGCAGCCGACCGCGTCGCGCAGCGCGCGGCGCTCGACCAGGAGGTCCTCGGCGGCAAGCTCGACGCCTGGGTCTGGGTGCCAGCGACCGGGCTCGCCGACAGCAAGGTCGAGTACCACGCCACCTCGGTGTCGAACTTCATCACCCAGTCGGTGCTCGAAGGGGCGCTGACCGACGTGATGAGCGCCACGCGTCTCGCCGACGCCGGCATCGACCAGGTGCGGGTCGCCGAGCTCACCCACCGGGTCGACCTCGAGACCATCCGGGTGTCGAAGGAGGGCAGCCGCGCCGAGGCCGGCATGGCCGGCTTCTTCCTCGCCTACCTGCTCTTCTTCCTGCTCTACGCGATCATGATGGCCTACGGCCAGCAGGTGATGACCGGGGTGCTCGAGGAGAAGACCTCGCGCATCGTCGAGGTGATGATCTCGACCGTGCGGCCCTTCGAGCTGATGCTCGGCAAGCTCGCCGGCATCGGCGCCGTCGGCCTGACGCAGCTGCTGCTCTGGCTCGGCACGATGGCGGTGCTCACCACGCCGGCGGCGATCGGCGCCATCGTCTCGCTGCCCGAGGAGTTCCACCTGCCGCAAATCTCGCTCGGCGTGGTGCTCCACTTCCTGGCGCTCTTCGTCCTCGGCTTCTTCCTCTACGCCTCGTTCTACGCCGCGATCGGCGCCGCCTGCAACGACATGCGCGAGGCGCAGCAACTGGCGAGCGCCGGGGTGATGTTCCTGGTGGCGCCGGTGCTCTTCATGATGCCGGTGATCAACGCCCCGGACTCGCCGCTCGCGGTCAGCTTGTCGCTCGTCCCGCCGCTAACGCCGCTCCTGATGCTGCTGCGCATCGCGGTCAAGACGCCGCCCGTCTGGCAGCTGGCGCTCGGCTACCTGATGACCGGCGGCTTCACCCTCTTCATGGTCTGGGTCTGCGCGCGCATCTACCGGGTCGGCATCCTGATGTACGGCAAGCGGCCGACGGTGCCCGAGATGCTGCGCTGGGTTCGGCACGCCTGACCGGAGGCGGCAAGGGCCCGGTCGCTCGACCGGGCCCGGATGACTTCGTCCGCCGACTTCGCGGGGCTCAGCCGTTCGGTCGCTCCGGGAGCTCGTCGCGGCCGAACCGGCGGCCGAAGCCGCGCTCCTCGCCGCGATCCCGGCGCAGCTTCTGGATCGCCTCCCAGCTCGTCCGCTGCGTCTCGGTGAGGGTCGCCGAGAACTCCGCGTTGAAGCGCTCCCAGGCGGCGCGCATCTTCTGGCGCAGGGCGTCGGCGGCGATCGTCCGGTCGCCGATCGCCTTGGCGTCGCGCGCCGGCGCCGCGAGCAGGGTCTCGAGCTCGGCGCGGGTCGCGCGCAGTTGATCGACGAGCGGCGCGATTTCGGCGCGCAGATCGTCGAGCTGGCGGTGGAAGGCGGTCTGCTGGTCAGCGGTCAGGTCGAGGGCGCGGGTCAGGCGCTCGGCCCGGCGCTCTCCCCAGTCGGAGCCGCGATCGGGGGCGCCGCGGCCGGCGGCGGCGAGGGGAAGGGCGGCGGCGAGGAAGCCGATCGCGGCGAGGGAAGCGAGCTTGCGGAGCATCGGGTTCTCCTTTCGATCCCGGCGACCGGCGCCCTGCCGGCCGCGTTCACGAGGTGGAACCCGTCGGCGCCGGCTCTCCTGCGCGGGCAGAGCGCGAGCCGACGACGACGTCGCTCAGCGGCTGGCGACTTTCTGAGTCGAGGGCTGCGCCGGAGTCGGCGTGACCGGCTGGAGCTTGGGGAGCATCTGGTGCTGCAGCCCGAGACGGAAGCCGGTGATGTTCTTCTCGAAACTGCGCTTCTGCTCGTCGTCGAGGAGGTTCGCGAACTCCTGCTCGAACTTCGAGCCGAGGTCGCGCATCTGGCCGCCGACCTCGCCCATCTCGGTGCGCAGCTTCTTCAGCAGCTCCTGATCGACGACCGGGGCGTGGCGCGCGTTGCGGATCTCGAGCCCCTTGGCGCGCAGCTGCTGCAGCAGCGGCGAGAACTTGGCGACGAAATCGAGGTGCAGCTTGTCGAGCGACGCCTGCTGCTCGGGCCGGAGGTGCAGGTCCTCTTTCCAGGCCGCCACCATCTTCGTGCCGAGCACCGGGTTGTCGGCCGGGTCCTCGCTCGCGGTCGCCGGAGAGGCCGCAGTCGCGGGGCCGGCCGGGGCCGGCGCGGCGCTCGCGGCGGCTCCCGCCTCGGGCGCGGTTCCGGGCTGGGCGGCGGCGCTCGGCGCGGCGGGGGCCGGCTGGGTCTTCGGCGCCGGGCTATCGGTCGGGGCGCCGGGCGCTGCCGGCGCGGCGCTCGCGGCGGACACCGCGAGCGCGCCGAGCGCGGCGAGCAGGGCGAAAATCCGGGTCGTCTTCAACATGGTCGTCTCCTCGCGCGCTGGCGGGCTGGCCCGTCGGGTGCCGATTCGGCAGGGACCCCGGGCGGTCCGGATCCCCTCTGCAGGAGTCGGGCCGAGCGGGTCGCCAGGGGAGGGATGGTAGCCCAAACCGCCCGCTGCGCCGCGGGCTCGGCGCTCAGCCCTCGCGCAGGGCCGAAGTCGGGCCCCGGCGCAGGACGGCGCGCACCGGGAGGATCGAGGAGCCGATGGCGGCCGCGAGCAGCGCCACGCTGACCGCCGCGAAGGTCGCCGGATCGGCGGGCTCGATCCCGAACAGCAGGCTCGCCATGGCGCGCGCCGCGGCGAGCGCCGCGAGGCCGCCGAGGCCGACCCCGGCGAGCGCCAGCGCCGCGCCTCCGCCGACGAAGCGGCGGAGGATGTCGGCCGAGCGCGCGCCGAGCGCCAGCCGGATGCCGACCTCGCGCGCGCGCTGCTCGACCGACTGCGCGATCACCCCGTAGAGGCCGAGCGCCGCGAGGAAGAGGGCGAAGCCGGCGAAGGCGGCGAAAAGCGCGGCGATCGCCGCCGGCGACCTCTCCTGGGCCGCCAGGCGATCGGCGAGCATCGCGACATCGCTCGGCGGCAGGTCGGGGTCGAGCGCGGCGATGGCGCCGGTCACCCGGCGGATCGACTCGCCGCGGTCCGCCGGAGCGCCCGCGAGGCGGATCGCCGCCGTCAGGCTGGGATTCGGCCGCTGGGCGTAGGGCAGGTAGATGTCGCGCTGCGGCGAGATGCCGCACGGGGCGATGCCGGCGGCGATGTCGTCGAGCGAGTAGCGGCTGCGGTGCTGGGCGTCGCCGGCGACGCCGACGACGGTGATCGGCGGCAACGCCGGATCCACCCGCCGCAGCTGGCGGCCGATCGCCGACGAGCCCGGCCAGAAGGCGCGCGCGACCTCCTCGCTGAGGATCGCCACCGGCGGCTGATCGGCGGCGTCGTGGCGATCGAACTCCCGTCCTTCGCGCAGCGGAATGCCCAGGTTGGCGAGCGCCCCCGGATTGACGCTGTGGCGGAAGAGTTGCACGAAATCCTCGGCGCTCGCCGGTTCGCGGTCGCGCGGGAAGAGCGACATCACCCAGGTGGCGTTGCCGAGCATGCTCGGTCCGAGCAGCGTGGTCGAGCGGACGCCGGGCACGGCGTCGAGCTTCTCCTCCAGCGCCTGGGCGAAGCGCACGCGCGCCGCGGCGTCGGCGTAGCGCTCTCCCGACAGGTCGATGCGCAGGGTGAGCAGGTCGGTCGGGTCGAAGCCGCGCGGCTGCGTGAGGAGATGCTGCACGCTGCGTCCCATGAGCCCGGCGCCGACCAGGAGCACCGTGGCGAGCGCCACCTCGGCCACCACCAGCGCGCGGCGCAGGCGCGCGCGGCCGTCGGTCGCGCCGCGGCCCGCCGCCTGGCCGAGGGCGGAGCGCAGGTCGACCCGCCGGCCGAGGAGCGAGGGCGCCAGGCCGAAGAGCACGAGCGTCGCCACGGTCAGCGCCGCGGCGGCGGCGAAGATCGCGCCGTCGAAGCGCGGCTCGACGAAAGTCGCGACGTCGGCGCGCACCCAGCCGGCGAGGAGCCGGATCCACCAGAGCGCGAGCGCGACCCCGGCGAGCCCGCCGGCGAGGGCCAGCAGCCCCGCCTCGACCAGGAGCTGGCGCGCCAGGCGGCCGGCCGAGGCGCCGAGCGCGCCGCGGATCGCCATCTCCGCCTGCCGCCGGCCGAGGCGGACGATCAGCGCGTTGGCGAGATTGACGCAGCCGAGCAGCAGGATGAGACCGGAGGCGGCGAAGAGCAGCATCGCCGGCCGCCGCGCCGCGCCGGTCGTTCTCTCGGCGAGCGACTGGAGGTCGAGACCGTGTCGTTCGCGCGCCCGGGGTTGGTCGCGCTCCATCCGCCGCGCGGTCTCGGCCAGGTTCTCGCGCGCCTGATCGAAGCTCACTCCGGGGCGCAGGCGGCCGACCCCCCAGTAGATGCTGTAGAGATCGGAGAGCGGCGGCTGGCCGAGCAGGCGCGGCGCGCTCGCCGCCGGCAGCCAAAGATCGGGCGCCGCGACTCCGTGCTCGGCCGGACCGAGATCGCGGAAGCCCGCCGCGAGGACGCCGACGACCGTCGTCGGCTCGCCGTTCAGGCGCAGCGTCCGGCCGACGATCGCCGGATCGCCGCCGAACTGCCGCTGCCAGCAGGCATGGCTGAGCACGGCCACCGGCGCCGCCGCGTCGAGCCGGTTCTCGGACGGCAGGAAGGTCCGGCCGAGCTCGGTCTCGGCGCCGAGCATCGGCAGGTAGTCGAAGGTCACGAAGCTCGGTTCGAGCATCACCGGCCGCTCGACGCCGGTCAGCGCCACGCCGCCCCAGTTCTCGTAGGCCGCGAGGCGCTCGAAGGCCTGGTTCTGCTCGACCAGGGCGCGGAAATCGGGAAAGCCGAAGTTGCCCGAGCCGCCGGGCCAGGTCGCCCAGACGTGCACCAGGCGATCGGCCGCGGGATAGTCCGGATCGGCGAGCGCGGCGCGCAGCACGCTCCAGATCGCGGTCGTGCCGCCGACGCCGAGCGCCAGGGTGAGGGTCGCGGCGAGGGCGAAACCCCGCGAGCGCCGCAAGGAGCGCGCGGCGAAACGCGCGTCCTGCGCCAGCTGCTCGAGCAGGATGCCGCTCCTCTCGTCGCGCACGGCCTCCTTGACCTGTTCGAGCCCGCCGAGCTCGACCCGCGCCCGGCGTCGCGCCTCTTCCGGCGACATGCCGCGCGCGAGATTCTCGGCGGCGAGCTCGTCGAGCGTCGAGACGAGCTCCTGATCGAGCTCGGCCTCGAGCTGCTTGCGTCGCAGGAGATTGGGGAGGATCCGCAGCCTGCGCGTCAGCGCCCGCACCGCCGCGCTCCTAGGAAGTCGCCGCGAGGGCGCGCTCGATCGCGGTCGCGACGCGCTCCCAGGCCTGGGTCTCGGCCGCGAGCTGGCGCCGTCCGGCGCGGGTCAGACGGTAGAAGCGCGCGCGCCGCTTGTTCTCGGATTCGCCCCACTCCGATTCGAGCCACCCCTGCTCCTCGAGGCGGTGGAGGGCCGGGAACAGCGAGCCCGGCTGGGGAGCGAAAGCGCCCTGCGTCACCTGCTCGATGCGGCGGGCGATCCCCAGTCCGTGGCGCGGCTCGAGCGCCAGGGTCTTCAGGATCAGCAGGTCGAGCGTGCCTTGCAGGATCTCGGTCTTCGCGCTCATCGTCTCGACTCCTATCGATCGTCGATAGGAACATAGAGCGCTTCCTATCGAATGTCAATAGGAGCGGGGCGGCGCGGCGGTCAGGAATCGAGCGCGGCGAGCATCTCGGCCACCGGGCCGAGCTTGACCCGCGGACGGCCGGCTGCTTTGCCGCGCTCGACCTCGAGCCGATCGAGTCGCTGCCAGGCGGGGAAATCGACCACGCGCACGCCGCGCGCCGCGAGGACGCGGTCGATCGCCGCTTGGTCGGGCTCCGGCGCCGGGGCGGTCGAGGGCAGGTCCGCGACCATCGCCTCGGCGGTCTCGGCGCCGTCGGGTTTGTTGCTGCCGATCAGACCGGTCGGCCCGCGCTTGACCCAGCCGGCGACGTAGAGGCCGGCGAGCGTCGCGCCAGCGCCCGGATCGAGGACGCGGCCGGCGGCGTTGGGGATGATGCCGCCGCGCTCGTCGAACGGCAGGTCCGGCAGCGGCAGCGAGCGGTAGCCCACGGCGCGCACCACCAGGCCGACCGGCAGGGTCTCGAACTCGGCGGTACCCTGGGCCGATAGGCCCGAGCGCCCGGCGACCAAGCGATTGCGCTCGATGCGCAGACCGCTCGTCCGCCCCGCTTCGCCCAGGATCTCGACCGGCGAGACCAGGAAGCGCAGGTGGATCCGCCGTGGCGCCCCGGTCGCGCCGCGCTCGGCGAAGGCGCGCAGGATCTCCAGGTTCTTCTGCGCTTCGCGGTCTGCGGCGAGCTCCTCGGCGCTCGCCGGATCGAGCTCGAGCTCGCGCGGATCGACGAGCAGGTCGACGCCCGCGAGCTGGCCCATCTCCTTCAGCTCCGCCGGCGAGCACTTGGCCTGCACCGGGCCGCGCCGGGCGAGAACGTGGACGTCGGTGACCCGTCCAGCGCGCAGGGCCGCGAGCGCGTCGTCCGAGATGTCGGTCCGCGCGAGCTCGTCGGGATCGCGCACCAGGACGCGGGCGACGTCGACCGCCACGTTGCCGACCCCGACGACCGCCGCGGCGCCGACGCCGAGGTCGACCGGCAGGGCGAGGAAATCGGGATGCCGGCTGTACCAAGCGACGAAAGCGGTCGAGGAGTGGCTGTTGGCGAGGTCCTCGCCGGGCACGTTCAGGCGGCGATCGCTCTGCCCGCCGACCGCGAAGACGATCTGGTCGTAGTGCCGCCGTAAGTCGGCGAGCGCGACATCGGCGCCGTAGTCGACATGGCCGAGGTAGCGCACCCGGGGATCGAGCGCCAGCCGTTCGAAGACCCGCACCACCTCCTTGATCTTCGGATGGTCCGGGGCGACGCCGTAGCGCACCAGGCCGTAGGGCGTCGGCAGGCGGTCGATGAGGTCGATCGAGACGGCGAGATCCTTGCGCGCGAGCAGCGCCGCAGCGGTGTAGAAGCCCGAGGGACCGGCTCCGACGATGGCCACCCGCAGCGGTCGCTCGGAGTTACCGAGAGCGGCATTCATGCGGGCGACGATAACCCGGCGCAAAGGCCCCTCGCCCCACTCCGACAGGTGGCGTCGCGCGGTTCGAGCTGGCGCCCGGCAGGACCCGCCGCGTCGTCGCGCGCCTTCGCCGCGATGTCGCGGCAGGATCGAGAGATCGCCGGCGGTAGCTCGCGATCTCCCACCCGGTTTGACCCGATCGGCTGGGTGTGCGCAAGATGGCTTCTAACCAAGCGGGCGGCGAACGTCTCCGCCTCAGGGGTGTGTTTGCCGATTCCGCAGCCGGATACCTCCGCGTCACCGCCACTGGACAGCCCGGAAATCGGGCCTCTCGCAGCGCGTCTCGAGCCCTCCAGGACCAAGCTACCGACCGCCCGGGCTCGGCCACCGGCGCTTTGCTACCTCGGATTCCGCACCACGGAGGCGGGGCGCGAGTACTCGCTACGGGTGACGAGCGCGCTCGAGCCGCGCTACTTCGTCCTCTTCATCTCGCATGCGGCGTTCGCCGCCCGCCAGACTCGGTTCCAGGACGCGCCCGACATCTGCTTCGGCAAGCTGCAGCGCGCCCTGGCGGCGGACCCGGATCTGCTCCCCGGCGCGCCCATGGCGCTGACGACCGAGGAGCTGCTCGACTACCGCGAGACCCGCGAGCGCAAGCCGGCAGGGCGTAAGCGCCGCGAGGCTGGCGGCGTCTCGCCGTGATCCCGCGGCGCTCGCGCGGGACGAACCCCACGGTGGCGACCGCCGAGCGGCTCGACCCGGTGGCCGAGACGCGCTACTGGAACGGATTCCTGGCGCCCTGACGCCGGCCGGATCGCCGCCGCTACACCCGGCAGCTCGTCTCGACCGGCGGGACTTCGGCGATCTGCTGACGCTCACCGTGCGCGGGCTCCAAGACCTGTCGCGCTCAGGCCGGTGGGTCTCCTCGTCCTCCTGCAACCGCTTCGCGGTGCTGGCGGCCAACGCCGCCGGGTCGCCGGTTGGCGAAGCCTCCGCGTGTATCATCCCGCCGCCATGGGCCAGCCCCCCACCCACCGCCAGCCGACGCTGCGCGAGCGCTTGGCGTACGCCTTCGACTCCTCGCTCGCCGGCGGACCCGCGGTTCTCATCGGCTGGCTCGGTGTCGTCTCCCTGCTGTTGATCGCGGTGTTGTCGCTCGTCGTCTGGGGCACGGGGATCGCGCCGGCGAGCGACGAGGGCCGCGCGCCCGGTTTCGTCCAGATCGTCTGGATGTCCCTGATGCGCACCCTCGACGCCGGCACCATGGGCGGCGACGCCGGCAGCTGGTGGTTCCTGTTCGCCATGCTGGTGGTGACTTTCGGCGGCATCTTCGTCATCAGCACCCTGATCGGCGCCTTGACCGGGGTCATCGAGGAGAAGATGGGCGAGCTGCGCAAGGGCCGCTCGCGAGTGCTCGAGCGCGGTCACACGCTGATCCTCGGCTGGTCGCCGCGCATCTTCACCATCGTCTCCGAGCTCGCCACCGCCAACGAGAATCAGCGCCGCGCCTGCGTCGTGATCCTCGCCGACCGCGACAAGGTGGAGATGGAGGACGAGCTGCGCGAGCGGGTGGGCGACACCAAGACGACCCGGATCGTCTGCCGCTCGGGGAACCCCGCCGACATGGGCGACCTCGAGATCGCCAACGTCCAGGGGAGCAAGAGCATCGTCCTGCTGCCGCCGCCGGGATCCGACCCCGACATCGAGACCATCAAGACCCTGCTCGCGATCACCAACAGCCCGAACCGCCGCCGCGAGCCGTACCACGTGGTGGCCGAGATCCGCGACCCGAAGAACCTCGCGGTCGCCCGCATGGTCGGGCGCGGCGAGGTCGAGCTCGTCCTGGTGCCCGAGCTGCTCGCCCGGGTCACGGTGCAGACCTGCCGGCAGTCGGGCCTGTCGCTGGTCTACCAGGAGCTGCTCGACTTCGGCGGCGACGAGATCTACTTCAAGCGCGAGCCCGCGCTCGCGGGCGCGACCTTCGGCGACATCTTGGCCCGCTACCCCGACTCCTCCGTCCTCGGCCTGCGGCGAGCGGACGGCGAGATCCGCTTGAACCCGCCGATGGACACGGTGGTCGGGCCGGGCGACGAGGTCATCGCCGTCTCCGAGGACGACGACACGGTGGTGGCGGCGCCCACGGGCGGCGCGGTGCTCGAGGACGCGATCGTCGCCCGCCCCGCGCCCCGCCCGCCGCAGCCCGAGAGGACGCTGATCCTCGGCTGGAACCGCAAGACGCCGATCATCCTGCGCGAGATGGACCGCTACGTCAGCGGCGGCTCGCAGGTTCTGGTGGTGGCCGCATTCGCCGAGGGTCGCGAGACCTACCGGGCGCAGTGCCCGGCGGTGACCCAGCTGCGGCTCGAGCTGCGCGCGGGCGACATCACCGACCGCGCGACGCTCGACGCGCTCGCGGTCCCGAGCTTCGATCACGTCATCCTGCTCTCGCCGGCGAGCGACGAGAGCGGCGGCAACGAGCAGCAGGCCGACGCGCAGACGCTGGTGACGCTGCTCCATCTGCGCGACATCGAGGAGAAGAGCGGCGGCAGCTTCTCGATCGTCTCGGAGATGCTCGACGTGCGCAACCGCGCGCTCGCCGAGGTCACCCGTGCCGACGACTTCATCGTCGGCGACCAGTTGGCGAGCCTGCTGCTGACCCAGATCTCCGAGAACAAGCAACTCAACGCGGTCTTCGCCGACCTGCTCGACCCGGAGGGCTCGGAGCTCTACCTGAAGCCCGCCGCCGACTACGTCCGGGCGGGCCGCGAGCTGACCTTCTACACCGTCGTCGAGAGCGCCCGTCGCCGCGGCGAGATCGCCATCGGCTATCGCCTGCAGCGCCACGCCGGCGACCCGCGGCGCTCCTACGGGGTGACGACCAACCCCGCGAAGGCGGAGCGCATCACCTTCGAAGAGGGGGACTCGGTCATCGTGCTCGCCGAGAGCTGACCGCGAGCAGCGCCCTGGCGAACGGCGGCGCGTCTGCCGCGAAACCGATCCCTGCATCCTGGTCCCCAGCCTCGGCGCTATCGTTCCCGGGTGCTCGAGGGCGTGCTCGCCGTGTGGCTGGCGCTGGCTGCGGAGGCGCCGTCGGTTCCGCCCGAGTGCGGCCCCGACGGGGGAACTGACGCGGTCGACTTCCTCGACGCGGCGAATCGCCTGCGCCGCGAGGAGGGTCTCGAGGCTCTGCGGCTCGACGGCGCGCTCTGCGCGGTCGCGAGCGAGCGGGCGCGCGCGCTCGCCGCAGCCGGAGTGCTCGACGAGAGCCTGCCGGCGATCCGCGAGGTCGGGCGCGCGCTGGCGCGCCGCGGCTACCGCGCCTACGGCTTCCACGAGCAGTCGGTGCTGCGCTCCGGGGACGCGGCGCGGGTCCTCGCCGGATGGCGCGAGCGCGATCCGGCCGATTTCGCCGCGGCCATCCTGGGCGACGTCACCGACCTCGGCGTGGGGCGCGCCACGCTCGACGGCACGCCGCTGTCGCTGCTGCTCGTCGCGCTGCCGGCGCACACCGTCTTCCTACGCCAGGCGGGAGCACTGGGCAACGCGGACGCCGTACGCGCGGCCGTCCTCGCGGCGATCAATCGCGAGCGCGAGAGAGCCCGGCGCCGGCCGCTGCGCCGCCATCCGGCGCTCGAGTGCGCCGCGCAGGGGCACGCCGACGACCTTCGCCGGCGCGGCTACTACGACCACCGCTCGCCCGAGGGCACCACGCCGCGCGCGCGCATCCTCGCCCAGGGCTACGCCGCGCGCGTCGCCGGCGAGAACCTGGCCAAGGGGTTCTTCTCGCCCGAAGAGGTGGTGGTGCGCTGGATGCTCTCCTCCGGGCATCGCGCCCAGATCCTGGCGCGCGAGGTCACCGACCTCGGCGTCGGCTGGTCGCTCGCCGCGGACGATGAGACCATCTACTGGGTGACCGACTTCGCCGCCGGCGGGCCGTCGCCGTGAGCGGCGGCCCTGGAAGTGACCTGCCGGGCCGTTCAGGCCCAGGCAGGACCGGATCCCGGCCGAGGTGGAAATCGAGCGAAGCGAGGCTGGTAGACCTTACGCATCCGAGTTCGAACACTCTAGGAGATTCGAACACCCTCTGGTCCTGGCTCAGGGAAGTCGCGGAGCTGCGCCAAGCGGCGTGAGGCAACTCGCTCACGGCATTGGTCTTCTTCTCCGCGCGCGGTTCGTCGCGCCGCCCACAGGGCGGTGCACGGAGCCGCGCCCCTCACGGCAGGCGCTGCGCGAGCAGCGGAGCGGAGGGGCAGGATGGCCTGGAAGCCGGCAACGCCGCAGCTCGAGCTGGTGCTCCCTGGAGCGCCGGCGTCACAGTTTCATCCAACACCTGTTGAGAGGCCTTCCCGGTCGGCCCGGCGCTCGGGAAGCCTGATCCGGCAGGCGCTCTACCTCGACCAGGAGGACGCCTACGCGGCCGGAGAGGTCGGCTTTCTGGCCCGGGCGCTCGTGCAGGCGACCCTCCCGCACAGCGACCCGAAGGCCAACGAGTTCGTCCGGCGGAACGGGCACTTCACGCTCTCGATCCTCGCGCCGACGGACGTGGGGCTCCCGTTTGGCCGGTACCCTCGCCTGGTCCTGGCCTACCTGACGACGGAGGCGGTGCGCCGCAAGAGACCCGACATCGAGCTTGGCAGCCATTTCTCTCACTTCTGTGCCGCCCTCGGCATCCCACCGACCACGGGGCCGCGGGGGTCGCTGCCGATGCTCCGGGAGCAACTCCAGCGACTGTTCGCCTCGACCTTTCAGTGCATCTTCCACGACGAGAGCCAGGGGCGGCACGCCGGCGACGGCTTCCTGATCGCCGAGAAGCGGGAACTCTGGTGGGACCCCCGGCCTGGGAAGGGAGAGGCAGCCTGGGGCTCGCACGTCCTACTGTCGGACCGCTTCTTCCGCGAGGCGACCGAGGCGCCGGTCCCTCTCGACCTGCGGGTGCTGCGCGCCCTCCGATCGCCGTTCGAGATCGACATCTACGTCTGGCTGACTTGGCGGTTCTTCCGGCTCCGGCGACCGGTCACGATTCCCTGGGCCTCGCTGGCGCTCCAGTTCGGGTCCAGGTACTCGAATCCGCGGCACTTCAAGAAGCGATTCTTGGGCTACCTGCGGAGCCTCATCGACTACTACCCAGCCGCTCGCATGGCGGACTCCAGCGCTGGGCTGACTCTTAAGCCCTCGGCCGCTCATGTGGCCCCTCGCAAGCGAGCCGAGATGAAACTGTGACGGCCCGAAGCGCTCCGTGGGCGCCACCGCCGCCGGGTGAGTTACGATGTCCATCCGGACGTCACATGCTGAGGCGCGCGGCGGCGTCGGCGAGTTTGCGCTGGCGCGAACCATGCGGTGGATCAGACACACCAGCTCGAGCCCAGACATGCACGAACCGCCAAACGAAAGCCCACTCAGCCTGATTGCCCCAGGACTCGACTCGGGCGGCTTAGGTCCTTCCGAGCTAAGTGAAGGCAGCTCAAGTTCCGGGGCTCTCCGGGTAGGCTGCGCCGCCACACCGCCATCGGACTCGGAGATCAGGCCGGCGCTTCGATCCCGGCTTCGCGCCAAGTACTCCCGCCAACCGGATACGGTCATCACCGAGGAGCTCGGGCTGTGCCGCGGTCGCGTTCGAGTTGATCTGGCAGTGGTCAACGGCCTTCTTCATGGGTATGAGATCAAGTCCGACCGCGACAGCCTTCGCCGGCTCGACATGCAGGTCGATTTCTACGGAAGAGTGCTCGATCGGGCCACGATCGTCGCCGGCGAGCGGCATCTCCCTCGGGTTCTGGAGCAGGTACCTCCATGGTGGGGCGTCATGCGCATAGAAGCTGGTCGGCGCCACGTCGGTTTCAAGATGGTTCGATCGGAACAGAGGAATCCGGGCGGCGACCCACGTGCCCTCGTTGAACTACTCTGGTTGTCGGACGCCCTCGCGCTGCTCGAAGAGCGGGAAGCTGCGAGGGGAATGCGCGGAAGACCTAGGCGCCTTGTCTGGGACCGCGTCTGCGAGCACTTCACTTTCGAAGAGATCGCCGCCGCGGTTAGGACTCACCTCAAGGCCAGGGTAGCGAACCAAGCGCATCCATAACGAGACTCATGTGATGGATTGTCCCGAGGCGGCGCCACGCCTCTGGCGATCCGAGCTTGGGCGCATGGTCAGCGGCAGCCTTCATGAGCCGACAGCCTTCGCAGTGACCGGCGCCGAGGAAGCTATCTCGAAGATGGCCGTAGACGAGCCTTGTCGCAAGGATCGGGAATTGCTCGCCGGGTGGGTTCAGCCGCGTACTCTCGCCCTTGATGAGTAGCCAATCCCGGGACAGCGCATATCGAATGGACGCGGACACCGGCATTGTCTTCGGATCGAAACCCTCGACGCCCTTCGGGTGTTGGATGGCACAGTCACTGAAGGTCGGCAGTCGCTCCAGTTCGCTACGGTTCTGGAAGAGCGACTCCTGCCAAGTCCGCCACTCAGATCGCTCAGCGAGGCCGTGCGAATTGCGGCCAACGACCGACATGCTCATTGGGAACGACGAGGCCGAAACTGTGAGAGTGCGCCACCGAACGTGATCCGGTACGTCGGCCAAGAACGCGGCGCGGAGCTTGGAAACGCCATCGGCGATCATGTCGTCGACGGGCCCAAGGTCGACCACCAGGTCCGTACCCTCTGGCGTGAGCGCGTGTTTCGAGAGAAAGCTCTGGAGTTTCTGGGTTAGCCGTCCACCCTCAAACTCCTCCCGCGTGAGCCTCAGCGCGATGCCAGAGCTCTGATGAGCCAGAGCAGCGGCGACGTCGACCGTCCTCGACAGCCCCGTAATTGGAGTGAACACGATTCCGTCGTCCGACGCTCTTCGGAAGACCTGCTCCGCCGCGCTCGGGCCATCGGCAGAGATCTCCCGCGCGTCGAGAAGGCACCTGCCATAGCCACTGACGCTTGCGGCCAGGTCTTTGAACGCGGTGTCCAGGTGCGCCTCGATTGTCGCGGTCTTGTCAGCTTTGCGCTCTACGATCTCAAGGACTGGCGTGATGCGAGTTCGCAGTTCGGCTGGAAGCAACGTGAGCGCCTTCTTCTCGCCCCGCTTCACCTTCAGCACCGGTAGGTAGTGGTTAGGACCGAACGCGAGGGTCACGCCGGACCTCCTGCTCTCGGGTCCCAAAGGACCAGTGGCTTGAGTTCGGCCCGGAGGCTCTCGAAGTACGAGACCAGTGCCACTCGTGGATCCTCGGACTCACTCGAGAAGCTGATGCGGACCACCGAGTCCACCGCGGCAATCGGCCCGATGCGTTCCCTGAGTGCCTCAGTGCCAGTTTGATCGAGGAGAGCGAGGAGTACGGCTTCCAGCACCACGATGCGGCCTGCAAGAGCCGGTGCGAAACCGTCAACATCTTTGAGTGCGCGCAGCGCTCGCTTGTCTCCCGAGACCACTACCAGACCGAACTCGGCGGCCGCGGCGAAGAGCTGTGCCTCGCCTACGTCGACATCCTCAATCGGAACGAGCTTGTCCAACCATTCGTCGCTAGGTTGAGGTAGGACGGGCAGCGCCTGGGCGATCTCGGCTAGCGCGTCGCAGGCCTCAGCTCCGTGCATCTTGCGAAGTCGCCCCCGGCGAAGCATGTGGGGCAGTGCAGCCAACCGCCCGCACTCTGCGAGATCGGCCGCCAGCGCGCCCACCGCCTCGTCGAGCAGGCCCGCCAGCTGCAGCTTGCAGAACACGTCGGTGTCAAGCAGTAGCTTCATCGAGATCGGGGTCACCGTAGACGCATCGAAGCAGGGCGCGGTCGGTTTCGGTCGCGGCGTCAAGATCAACGTGGCGATCGAAGATCTCCCGCAGCTGTCTGCGCCCACCGGAGCCCCGGTAGAGTGCCCTTACAGCCATGGTCGCCTTTGCGAAGTCGCCGGTCTGGCGTGCCCAAGCGAAGATGACCGCGCTCGCGTCGACACCCACCGAACGCTCTAAATCGCTTGCTTGTTGGGCCAGTTCCTTGTAGCCACCGCCTTTCACGTCCGGTACCGCGTCGCCTCCGGCGACGAGCCGGGTCGCGAACCGATCGGCTCGTGCCTCGATATCAGCGTCGTCTGCGATCTCTTCCTCTTCGTCGATCACAGGCTGCTCGGGAGCACAATCCCTGGCTGCAATGTGGCCCGCCTCGTGGGCAACCAAGTAGGCAAGCCGCCCAGGCTCGTCATTCCGGTGTGCGACCCCGACGACGGGCCTGCCCTCGACGAAACACGCAATACCTTGGAAACTGGGCGCAGGCAGGACCTCGAGCGGGACGACCGGGATTCCCCGTGCCCACAGGTCAGTCACTATGTCTTTGAGCTCGAGTGCCGGCCCGATCCGGGCAATCTGGCTGCGCCAAGCGAGTCCGTCATCGGGTGGAATGGAGACTCCTGTTGCCTGGGGCTTGAGGCACCGGACCACTGCTGCCGCCACTCTGATCGCGGTGTGTAAGGCCGGGGCCAACCGGTCACGTTCAATGTCGCGAACGCGCCGCAGCTGGGCCCTCGGATACGTAGGCGGTGTTAGGGGGCTCGAGGGATCGCGGATTGTCGCGAGGGGAGCGCCTAGAAATCGCGCAACGCGCAATTCAACATCTTGAAGAAGGCCCGGCTCGTCAGCGCTGGATTCGTCCCACCACTCTGGCAACAGCGCGGGGCGCACGAACTCCTTCTTGAACCCGGCGCGGGACAAGCGGCGCATCAATGCTGAGATCGATTGCTTCTCCAGCGCATAGCTCCATTCGCGATGTGTGCTCGCTTCCGCGCGGCAACGAGTGTCGAAGCGCTCCCAACTCGCTAAATTGTAGCAGGGTTGACTGATACGGCCTCGGACCGAAGCGGTCATCGCGCCTCGCGCGCCGAAGATCCCGACTCGCAGGCTCCCGCGGAAGAACGACCCCGCGGGGCATCGTCACGGACAGCCGCGCTAGCTGCAGGTCGAAGCCCCCCTTTCCTGTCTCCTCGACCCCTTGGCTCACCCTAGACCGGCGCGCCGGCCGTCAAGGGTTCCCTGGCGGCGCTTCGCGCCCTGGACGGCTCGTCTTCTCCCGCCGGTCCCTCCCTCGCCGTGGTCGACAGCGACACGAAAGGGAGGATCCGATGAACCGCTACCGCCTCGTTCGAATCTACCGCCCCTCACAGGAAACCGTCTGCTCCGAGTGCCGGCACGCGCTCCGCGTGGGTGACTATCACCTCGAGCCGATGCCTCGCGACTCCAAGGCCGTCTGGTGCAGCGAGCGTTGCGCCGAGGTTGCCAAGCCCGCAGGTCACCGAGCTCCGCAAGAGATCAGCCTGAGTCTCTAGCGAGGCGTCGCAAGCCAGGACCGGCTCGGTCCTTCCTCGGAAGCCATGTCTGTCGCCCCGGCCGGCGGAAGAATCGGCGCCCAGGCTCTCTTCGCACCCCTACCGCAGATGGTCGTGCCTGCGGCTCGGGGACCTGAGCATTGAAAGGCGCGGGCGACCGGGCTCGTTGTGAGGGGCCGTTCAATCCGGCATCGGCTCGAGACCAGCCCGGCGGGCGGGACGGGCGTTCATCTTGGGTTGATGTGCCACATCGAGACCCAGCCCACACCCAGAGGTGTCCTCACCTTGCAGCGCAGGTTCTCGGTCTCCCCGAGAGACTCAACTTCCGTTCCGTTCTCCAGGACGCCAAGCGAAGCCATTGCGGTATCGGCTGTCTTCAGGACCTTCACGCCCGACGTTGAGGAAGGCACGCTGGTGGTGACGACCGCCGCGGCTCCTCGCGCCGGGCAGGTCACGAGCCTCCGCTTGGCCACTCCATCAGACGCACCTGAGTTGGCACGCGCAGAAGGCGACGGGCTTCCCGACTCATGCCCCTGCGCCTGGGGGCTGTTGTTGGTGGATAGTCCATCGACCCTTCCGAGTCGAGTGTCAGCGCCGGCCGCGCTCTCATCGAGCGAGCCCTGGCGCCCTGAATTCGCCTCTACTCCCGCCTCGGTATCCACGCCCGACGACTCCTTTCTCGTCGTTTCTGCGTTTCTCGGCCACTCCGTGGCGGCGACCGCCCTGGTGTCGCCAGCTGCATTCGAGACAACGAGGTCAGAGCGAGGTGTTTTCCCTTCCTTAGCGGCAGCGGTTGGGGGCGAGGCGCTCTCGTCAGTGGGGTTCGAGATGGGCGAAGGAACCGACTCTGTTAGGCCGCGCACAAGGCGGAAGAGGTCGCTAGATTGCCCCGGGGTAAGTCTCGCGGCGCCTTGGTCGAACCAGCCACTCTCGCGCGCCTCGGCCGGCCAGCGAACTTCAATCCTAGTTCCGCTGTGGCGCAGAGTTCCGTGGCTCTTGAGATACGAGAGATCGCTCAGCGCGGCCGTCCTTGCGCCTTCTCCTTGCGCGCCTTCTGCCTGCCCAATGTAGAGCCTCAACCCGAGGATCTTCAGCTCGGCATAAGCTGCGAATCGACTCTTGGGGTGTTTCTCGACAAATGCCGACAGCTTGGCAATGTCCTTCTCAACAGCCGCCCAGTCTCCTTCATATTCAAAGGGCTGACCGGCGACAATCTCAAGTAGCGCGCCCCTTTCTCCAATCCACTCCAACACTCCAAGCCTGCCGCAAGGGAGAAAGCCCATCTCGCGCGCCTTGCTTCGTACCTTGCAGGTAAGGCTCGTTTCGCCGTCGTTGGCGAAGATAGCGACGACGTCTACCGCCTCACCGGCGCGGATCACAAAGCTCGGCTGGCCGATCGCGTTGCCGGGAGGTGTAACAACATTCGCCGAAAGCCGGACTTCGCCGGTCGTGATGCGTGCGAGAACCGGAGTATCGTTGCGAGAAACCGTCGCGATCGCGAACTTCTCGTCCGTCCTCTGCTCTCTAGCCACCGCTTCGAGCGGCACGCCCCCATCTTCTTTCTCAGCGCCTTTCGGAGAGAACAGTGAACCGTGCATCCATCCTTCGATCTGCCCGTTCTCCTGCCGAAGTCGAATGTGCTTCCATTCGCCTTGGCTCCCCAAGTCCTCCACCTCTGCGCCACTCATTAGGCTCGAAATCACCCGGGCATCAAGCCTCGGGGCTGCTCGAATCCGCGCCTGATCCGTTGCTACGACCAACGTCGCAGGCGACGGCGCTGCCTGCGCCGCTGCGGCCGACAAGTCACCCAACGAGTTCGGAAGACTGAAATAGAGCGCCGGGAGAACCGCCACCGCTGCAGCAACCCCCGCTCCGCAAGCGGCGAGCTGTTGCGCTCCCCTGCGCTTGGATTCGGTCTCGGGCGAGCTGCGGAGAGCTTGTCCGCGAGACCAAACCGAGCGGATGAGGAGCCAGGCACTCACTCCCAATGCAACGGAGTTGAGCAGGACGAAGACGGTGATCCAATTTCGGTCCTTGACGACGTTTCGGACGAAGTCGTCGGCCAGCCACCCTCCGAGGATGTCCGCCAGGAGGTAGCAGCCACCGGCGAAGGATGCCCAGGCGAGTACCGGTCGCGCTCGCTTCACGAATACCGCTGCAAGTGTGAGTAGGAGTGCCGAGTTGAGGAGGGCAATCGGTACGACGATGTTGACGACGAGCCACACGACGATAGCGACGACGACGATGATTCCAACGGCCCAAGCGAGGCAGTTGAAGAGGGCCTCATTACCACTGGATTCCGAGGTGCTGACCGAGCGCTCGTACCCGCTGTGGGTCGCTCGGTGGCGACTACCGTTCCTCGGATCGTCTTCGCCGTCTTCGTTCGCGTCACGTAACTCAGAGAACCCATGCGGGCAGGCCCCGGTTGCATGCTCCTTGCTCCCGCAATGCGCACACTCGGAGGAGGCAAACCCGTGGGGGCAGTCTCCGGTGGCATGCTCCTTTGCGCCGCACTGTGTGCACGCTGTCGAGGCGAACCCGTGAGGACAGGCGGCAGTGGCGTGCTCCTTGCTGCCACAGGATGCGCAGGCCGAGGAGGCGAAGCCGTGTGGGCAAGCAACAGTTGCGTGCTCCAGACTGCCGCACTTCGCACACGCCGTCGAACCGAGGCCATGGGGGCAATCGCGGGTAGCGTGTTCCTTGGCTCCACAGCTAGCGCAACGATAGGTGAGTCGGCTCACTGAGATTCCTCCTCCGCACACTCGTTTCCCGGCACCGCGAGGGCCGCAGGCTACAGCTCCGTCGGTTCGGGCCATCGGAGCGTAATTGCCTACTACGGCTCCACAACCACCCGATTGGGTCGGGGCTCGAGGATTAGGGCTCATTTCTCGCGCCGGACGCTGCACTTAGCAACGAGTTACGGTGGTCTGGAGGCGGGAACGGTCCCCTTCGAAGTTTGAGGAGTTGCCTCCGCGCCGATGGGGTCGCCTCGAAGTGCAGCGTGAATCGCCTTCGCGAACCACTCCAGCCGCTTTGGGGCGGAAGCCGGGCTCGACCAGCGGCAGCGTCTGCAGAAGGCCTTCTTCCCGCTAGGTGTCACCTTCGACGGGAAGGAAGTTAGAGCACCGCCAACGTGTCTGTATTTCAATGACTTCGAGGGAACTTCGAGGAGCGGCGAACGTTTGGTAGCGCATACGGGATTCGAACCCGTGTTACCGGCGTGAGAGGCCAGCGTCCTAGACCCCTAGACGAATGCGCCGTCCGCCGCGAATCCTACCAAGAGGCTTTCGCCTGGGGCAACCGCGAAGCGCCTCCGGCGTCGTCCCGCGAACGGGCTCGCAGCCCCGCTAGGGCTGCGTCGGCGCGGCGCCCGTCGCCGCCGGGGGCACCGGTTCGACCGGCACGGGGGTCGGATCGACGACCACGCGCAGACCGACGAAGCGCGGATCGAGGGCGAGGTCGCCGGTGCGCGGATCGGGCGCGCGCTCGGCCGAGGGTCCGACCGCTTTCCCGCCGCCCTCGGGCGCGATCGCCCACTCGGCGACGTTGCCGTCGAGATCGAAGACCATCGGCTCGCCGGCGCCCGGCAGACTGCCGACCGGCAGCAAGAGCAGCTCCGGTGTGAGCTCGGCGGCGAGCGCCGCGCGCTCGTCGATATTGGGCGCGCGGCCGAGCCAGCGCGCGAGCGTGTTGCCCGCGCCGGCGCCCGCCGCCGCGAGGCGCTCGGCCTCCTCGACGGTCGGCAGGCGAAAGGGCCGTCCGGCGCAACCCGCCAGCCAGCGGACGTAGGCCTCAGCGTCGGCGAACGAGACGCCGCTCGCCGGCAAATCCGCGGCCGGCGCTCCCGTCGCCGCAGCGGCGGAAGTCGACGCGAGGTAGCGCGCCCATTGCGCGCGGGTGACTTCGAAGCGGCCGATCTCGAGACCGGCGAGCGTCGCGGTCTCGGGCGCGAGACCGCACGCGCCGCCGACTCCGAGCGCGCCGTCGGCCCGCGCGGCGGCGGCGCGCGACAGGCGCGCCGCGAGCGGCGAGCCCGCGGGCACCGCGCTCGTCGATCCCGCCCGGCCGAACAGGTAGCGATCGAACCAGGCGAGCTCCTCGGCCATCTTGGTCCGCCGATGGGCGAGCGTGCCGAGACCGTGCGGCTCGCCGGGAAAGACGAGGAAGCGCACCGGCGTCTTGCCGATCTGCTGCAGACCGCGGAAGAGCGACCAGGAATTGCCCGGCGGGACGTTGCGATCCTCGGTGCCGGTGAAGACGATCGTCGGCGTCGCGACCGAGGCCAGGCGGTAGAACGGCGACTTGGCGATGTAGAGCTGCGGATTCTCGTAGGGCGCAGCGCCGAAGTAGTAGTTGTCGAACGCCGCGCCGAAGTCGGTGTTCGCCCAATCGCTCGACCACTCGACGTCGGCGGCACCGATCGAAGCGGCGACGAAGCGCGCATCGCGGGTCAGCAGATCGGCGCAGAGGATCGCGCCGTTCGACCACCCGGCGCAACCGAGCTTGGTCGGATCGACCAGGCCGCGCTCGACCAAAGCGTCGACGCCGCGCTCGAGGTCGACGTGCTCGAGGTCGTAGTAGTTGCCGCCGGCGATCGACTCGGCCCAGGCGAGGCCGTAGCCCGAGCTGCCGTGGTAGTTCGGCGCCAGGACGAAGGCGCCGCGCTCGCGATAGAGCGGCAAGGGATAGGACCAGCGCGCGCTCCAGGCGAGCAGGTCCGCCGCGAGCGGCCCGCCGTGCGGCGCGAGGACCAGCGGCCGCTTCTCGCCCTCGCGCCAGTCGTACGGGTAGTAGAGGATTCCCTCGACCGGCTCGTCGCGTGCGCCGGTCCAGCGCACCACTTCGCTGCGCCCCCGGCTCCGGTCGGCGAGCGCGGAGTTCAGCGTCGCCATCGGCTTCTCGTCGACGACGTTTCCACCCTCGAGGCGGGCCACCAGCCAGACGGGAGGCGACTCGGGGGTCGACGCGGCGTAGAGCAACCGCGAGCCGTCCGCCGTCGCCGCGCCAAGGGCGTCGAGCTCGGCCATCCGTCCGCCTTGGACCGCTTCTCGCCGGAACTGGTCGCGCTCGCGCACGTAGCGCACCGGGCGCAGATAGACGCCGTCGGCGTTGGCCACCAGGACCCCGTCGACGAGCGGCAGGTAGTCGTGCGTGGCGCCGCGCTCCCAGCCCGGGTCGACCGCGGTCACGTGGCGGCTCGCGAGCTCGAAGTACTCGAGCTCGGTCACCGTGGCGGTGCGGTAGAGCGGGTGGGTCGAGCGCTCGTTGGTGAAATAGAAACCGGAGCCGTCCGGCGACCAGCGAAAGCTCGAGGGCAGATCGACGCCGTCGTCGAAGAGCTCCTCTTCGAGTCCGCCGCCGAGATCGAGCAGCAGGGTGCGCGGCGCCAGGCGCTGGTCGAACTCGTAGGAGAGGCTGCGCGCGATCGACAGGACGGCGTAGCGCCCGTCGGGCGAGACCGAGAGGTTTTCGATCCAATCGGGATTCGCGAGCAGGCGCTCGACCGGACCCGAGCCGACCGGTACCGCGAAGAGCCGTTCGGGCGGCCGGCGGGTCGGATCATCGACGACCAACGACTTGTCGCCGCGCCTCTTGCGCTCGGCGTCGGCGGCACTCTCCGCCTCCGGCGCCACGACCAGGAGCTTCGTCGCGCCGGCCCACTCGTAGCGCGTCACGCCGCGATCGAAGCGCGTCGCCGGCGTGGCTTCGCCGCCAGCGAGCGGCAACAGCCAAACCTGGGTCTTCGCTTCGTCCTTGCCCGCCGCCGGTAGCGGCCGGTCGGCGAGAAATGCCAGCAGCCGCCCGTCGGGAGAGAACTTGGGGGCCGAGACGCTCTCCCCGCCGGCGGTCGCCGCGTGCGATTCGCCGCTCGCCAGATCGCTCAGCCAGAGCCGGGTGACGCGTTTGG
The DNA here is from genome assembly GCA_046331385.1 of Thermoanaerobaculia bacterium. GTDB lineage: Bacteria > Acidobacteriota > Thermoanaerobaculia > Multivoradales > JAGPDF01 > JAXLQW01. The sequence goes on along the minus strand of JAXLQW010000001.1, from coordinate 2,983,522 downwards.
CTTCGCCCTCCCGGGTCTCGACGGTCGTGCGCACCCAGGCGGCCCGACTGCCGTCGGGCGCGAGCGCCCAGTCGGAGGCGACCTCGAGGGCAACCAGATCGTCGGCCGACCAGGGGGTCGTGGCACCGGCCGGCCGGCCGGAGAGAACCGCAAGCGTGAAGGTCGCGGCGAGCGCCGCGCGAACGGCGAGCGAGCGGATCATCGGCAGTCGGAAGGCGGACAGGTCGTCGGCCGCGAGGCTACGGCTGGGACTGGCGGAAGACGATCTTCACGCCGTCGGGGTCGTGGGTCTCGAAGACCAGCGTGCCGTCGCTGTCGGGGCGCAGGCCACCGGGGATGTTGCGTTCGCGAAACTGGAGCTCTTCGTAGGCCTGCTCGGCCGAGGGCACGGTCACCGTCAGGGTGAGCTTGTGCTGCGGCCCCTGGTAGTCGAAGTTCTCGTCCCAGCCCGGAGCGCTGCCGTGGGCGCGGCCGAGCACCTCGATGATGCCCGCTCCGGCCTGGTAGAGCGCGCCGCGACCGTTCTCTCGATCCCAGCTCTGGAGGCGCGGCAACGCCAGGACCTCGCCGTAGAACCGGCAGGTGCGGTCGAAATCCCGCGCCTTGACCACAACCCGAAATTGCCGGATTTCCATCCCCTTCTCCCTTCGCCGCCACAGGCTACGGAGCCTAGTCGAGTGAGCATTCCACAAAGCGAGGCGCGGCGAAAAGTCCTGCGCGGCGGCCCGATGCTATCCTCGCCGTGCGTGATCGGCCGCCGTCTCTCGCTTCCGGCCGCCCTCGGCGCGGCACTGCTCGCCGCCTCCCTTGCGGCGCAAGAAGCGCCGCCCGAGGAGGGCGAAGCGACCGAGCCGCAAGCGGCGATCCTCTCCTCCGGCGACGGATCGCTGGTCGTGGGGAGCGACGCGCGCTCCCTGCCCTACGCCACCACGGCAATCGGCGTGCTGGTCGCGCTCGAGCCGATCGTCGGCCGGCTCGGAGGTCGCCTCGAAGCCGGCCCGCTCGGCCAGAGCTACACCCTCACCCTCGGCGAGACCGTGGTCGTCATCGCTCCCGGCAGCGCCACCCTCACCCAGGGGACGGAGATCCGCACCCTGTCGCAGCCCCCCGGACACGTCGAGCACGTGCTCGAGGTGCCGCTCGATCTTCTGGCGCGCACCTACGGCGAGCTGCTCGGCATCGAGTTCGGCTGGGACGACGCCGGCAAACGCCTGCTCGTGCGCCAACCGGCGGCGCGCGACCTGCCGATCGAAGCCGACATCGTCCACCTGCAGGGCGTGACCACCGTGGTGCTGCGCTTCCCCGAGCGGCCGCGCTACCGGGTGGCGCAGAACGGCTCGGTCTTCGAAGTCATCCTGTCGGGCGATCGCCTGGTGCCACCGCCGCCGCGCGCCCATCTCGAAGACCCGCTGGTGCGCGGCCTCACGATCAACGCCGAACGCGTCCGCCTCGAGCTCGCGCCGGGCGCGGCGGCCGACTCCTACACCCTGCAGCAGCCGTTCCGGATCGTCTTCGACGTCTATCGCGCCGCCGCGCGCGACGCCGCCGCCGGGGGCGCGGCCGCGCCGGCCAACCGCGAGACCGGACCGCGCGCCGTGCGGCTGATCGTCGTCGACCCGGGGCACGGCGGCAAGGAGACCGGGGCGATCGGTCCGTCGGGCGCGACCGAGAAGGACCTGACGCTGGCGATCGCCTCGGCGCTCGCCTTCCGCCTCGAGCAGGCGCTGCGGGTGCGCACCGTCCTCACCCGCACCGGCGACGACGATCTGGCGCTCGACGACCGTTCGGCGCTCGCCAACCAGAACAAGGCCGACCTGTTCCTCTCGGTGCACCTGAACTCCTCGTTCGGGCGCGGCGCGGCGCACGGCGCAGAAACCTATTTCCTCTCGCTCCAGGCGAGCGATCAGCGGGCCGCCGACGCCGCCACGGCGGAGAACTACGTCAACCGCACGGCGCCCGGCGGGGCGAACGATACCGACCTGCAGCTGCTGCTCTGGGACTTGGCGCAGAGTCAGCACCTGGCGCGCAGCCAGCGTCTGGCGAACCTGATCCAGGAAGAGCTCAACCGCGAGCTCGACCTGAAGGATCGCGGGGTCAAGCAGGCGCCGTTCCGGGTGCTGATGGGCGCCGCGATGCCCGCGGTGCTGGTCGAGCTCGGGTTCATCAACTCGCCCGACGAGGAGAAGAAGCTGCGCGACCCGCAGTACACCAATGCCCTCGTCGAGGCGCTGGTGCGCGCCATTGCCCGCTACAAGGCGGAGATCGAGAGCGGCGCCGAGCCGGCGGCGACCTCGATCGCGGCGCCCGCCTCGCCGGCGCCGCCCCCGGCTCCTCCGTCGCCTCCGGCGCCATGACCCGCCGCGTGGCCGGAGGGCTCGTGCTCTTCGCGGCTCTTGCCGTCGGAGCCATCGCCTGGTGGTGGATTCGGCCGCGCCCGGCGGCCCCCGGCGCTGGGATCCCCGGTGGCGCCGGCACGCCCTCGCCGCCGGCGGTCGAGCCGACGGCGCCGGCCCCGGAATCCTGGCCGGTGGCGCTCTATTTTCCCGACGAGAACGACCGGCTGGCGCGCGAGGAACGCACGCTCGCGAGCGCCGCCGAGCCGCGCGCGCGGGTCGCGGCGGTCGTCGGCGCTCTGCTCTCCGCGCCGCCGCAGCCGCCGCGGGTGGCGCCGTTCCCGCCCGGCGTGACGCTCGGTTCGGTCTTCGTCGCCGGCGATGGCGTCGCCTACGTCGACTTGCGCGGCGGCGACGGCGCCGAGCCGCCGGTCTCAGGGTCGACGGTCGAGCGCTTGCGCATCGCGAGCCTGGTGCACTCGATCCTGCACAACGTCGCCGAGGTCTCGCGCGTCGTGCTGCTGTGGAACGGCACGCAGCGCGCCTCGCTCGCCGGCCACGTCGACACCTCGCGCCCGCTCGGCATCGACCCGACGCTCGAGCCATGAACACGCCGCGCGCGCCGATCGGCGTCTTCGACTCTGGGATCGGCGGGCTGACCGTGGTGGCGGAGTTGCGCCGCCGGCTCCCCGACGAGGGGATCCTCTACCTCGGCGACACGGCGCGCCTGCCGTACGGCACCAAGTCGCCCTCGACGGTCTTCCGCTACACCCAGCGCAACGTCGACTTCCTCGTCGCTCACGGCGTCAAGGCGGTGGTCGTCGCCTGCAACACCGCTTCGGCCCTGGCGCTCGAAGGACTGACCTCGCCGGTCCCCGTCTGGGGGGTCGTCGAGCCCGGCGCCGAACGCGCGGTGGCGGCGAGTCGAGGGCGGATCGGGGTGATCGCCACCGCATCGACGGTGGCCTCCGAGGCCTATCCACGCGCCCTGCACCGCCTGCGGCACGACGTCGAGGTGCACTCGCAGGCCTGCCCGCTCTTCGTGCCCCTGGTCGAGGAGGGTTGGCTCGAGGATGCAGTCACCGAGGCGGTCGCGCGGCGCTATCTCGAGCCGCTGCTCGCGGCGCGGATCGACACCCTGGTCCTCGGCTGCACCCACTATCCGCTGCTCGCGCCGCTGTTGGCGCGGGTCGCCGGCGGCGCGGTCACGCTCGTCGACTCGGCCGAGTCGGTCGCGGCCACGGTCGCCGCCGAGCTCGCGCGCGGCGGCGCTCTCGCGCCCGCCGGGCCGCCGCCGCCCGATCGCTTCTGTGTCACCGACAACGCGGACCGCTTCGCCCGCTTGGCCGAGCGCATCCTCGGACGCCCCGTCGCCCTCGAGTGGATCGACCTCGACCTCCAGGAGGCACCCTGACGATGTCCCACGCTCCCGCCCCACCGCGGCGCGCCGGCGGGCGCGCGACCGATGCGCTGCGCCCGGTCGAGCTCGCCATCGACGTCCTGAAATACGCCGAGGGATCGGTCGAGATCGCCATGGGCGACACCCGGGTGCTGGTCGCGGCGAGCGTCGAGAACCGAGTCCCGGGTTTCCTCTCGGGCTCGGGTCGCGGCTGGGTGACCGCCGAGTACGCCATGCTGCCGCGCGCCACCGCCACCCGTTCGGCGCGCGAGGTTACCCAGGGGCGCCCCTCGGGGCGCACCGCCGAGATCCAGCGGCTGGTGGGCCGGAGCCTGCGCTCGGTGGTCGACCTCGCCAAGCTCGGCGAGCGCACGGTGACCGTCGACTGCGACGTCCTGCAGGCCGACGCCGGCACGCGCTGCGCCGCGATCACCGGCGCTTGGGTCGCGACCGCCCTGGCGCTCGGCAAGATCTATCTCGCCGGCGACGTCGTCGCCTGGCCGCTCGCCGATCAGGTGGCGGCGGTCTCGGTCGGGGTCGTCGGCGGCGCGCCGCTGCTCGATCTCGATTTCTCGGAGGACCAGGGCGCGGACGTCGACATGAACGTCGTCGCAACCCCGGACGGCCGCCTGGTCGAAATCCAGGGGACCGGCGAGCACCGCAGCTTCAGCCGCGCCGAGCTCGACCAGCTGATCGACCTGGCGCTCGCCGGGATCGCCCGTCTCGGCGGCGAGCAGCGCGCCGCGGTCTCGACCCTGCTCGCCGAGGTCGCCGAGCTCGAGAAGAAGGGCCCCCGCCGCCAGGCGCCGCCCAAGAACGAGCGCGGCCTGTGGAAGCGCGACCGCTGAAGCCCTCGCAGGGCCGCTAGAAAGCCGAAGGGCCCGCCGCGCGGCGGGCCCTTCTTCGAGACTGCGGAAGCCGCCGACCGACGACGTTAGGAGACCGAGCCTTTGAGCGGCACGTCGATCACCGGTCGGCGCTTGCTGGTGGTTTCGATGTGCAGCACCGAGTTGACCGAGCCCTTCGGCAGCTTGGCTCCCAGGCTGAGCTTGATGTTGAACCGGCGGCCGGCCTCGGTCGCCGTGACCGTCGCCTCGATCCCGGGCACGTCGGCCTTGACCGACTTGACCTCGACCGTGTCGTCGCCGAAGTTGACCAGGGTCATGGCGTAGCTCTGCTCGCCCTCGGTCGTGTTGACCGCGCCGAAGTCGGCGACCGGCGGGGTGACCGCCATCAGCGGCCGCACGAAGCCGGAGATCGGGACGCGCACTTCGGGCTGCTTCGGGTGGTTGGTCTTCACCACCAGAAAGTCGCGCAGTGGGCCGACGTCGGCGTCGCCCTGGATGGTCGCCTCGATGCGCCACTGGCGGCCGATGCCCTCCGGCCGCTTCTCCTCTTCCTTCGACTCGCGGAAGCTCGCCTTGATGAACGGGTAGGGCGAGGTGACCGACTGCACCTGGAAGTCCGGGTAGTCGAGCGCCCAGAGGGTCTGGGCGATCGTGCCCGGCTCGAGGGTCTGGACGTAGATGTAGCGCGCGTAGCCCGGCACGACGGCGATGTGCGGCTCGACCCGCGCCTTGACCGTCAGCACGAGGCGCGGATTCTTGGTGTCGTTGGTGAAAACGGTCACCGTCTTGGCGATCGGGCCGCTGAAATCGACCGTCTCGACCTCGGCGTGCACCTTGCCGGTCTTGCCGGGGGCGATCTTCTTGTCGAAGTCCGCCACCGTGCAGCCGCAAGCGGGCTTGACGCTCAGGATGTCGAGGTCGGCGTCGCCGTCGTTGCGCAGCACGAAGTCCTGCACGATGCGCTCGCCCTTGGAGACCTTGCCCACGTCCTTGACCGGCTCAACCGCCACCACTTTCGGCTGCGGACCGGTCGGGAGGGCGGCAGCGGCAGGAGTCGCCGGTCCCGCTGGCGAGGCGGGAGCTTGGCCGCTGATCGTGGGCGCGGCCGCGGTCGCGGCGGGCTTCGTCTCGGGGGTGGGGGCCGGGGTCGGAGCCGGCGCGGTCTGGGCCAGGGATGCCCTCGCCGCCATCGCCAGGACACCCACCGCGAGCGTCAAAATGACTCGATTCGTCCAGTTCCGCATGATGGCTCCTTTTGTGCCGATGCTATACTGCCGCGCCTCGCCCCGCAGGCCCCAAGCCCAGGACCTGACCCTGCTCCGACTCCACATCCACCTGATCGCGATCGGGGGTACGGGAATGGCGCCGCTCGCGGGTCTCTTGCAAGCCGAGGGCCACGTCGTCAGCGGCTCCGACGCCGCGCTCTACCCGCCGATGAGCACTCTGCTCGAGCGCATCGGCATCCGGCCGCAGGTCGGCTACGACCCCGCCCATCTCGAGCCGCGGCCCGACTTGGTCGTCGTGGGCAACGCGGTGCGCCGGGACAATCCCGAGGCGGTGGCGGCGGAACGGCTCGGGCTGGCCCGCCTGTCGATGCCCGAGGCGCTGGCGCGCTTCTTCCTCGCCGATCGCCGGCCGCTGGTCGTCGCCGGCACCCATGGCAAGACGACGACGAGCACCCTCGCCGCCTTCGTGCTCGCCGACTGCGGGCGCGACCCGAGCTACCTCGTCGGCGGCCTGCCCATGGATCTGCCCGAGAGTTTCCATCGTGGCTCCGGCGATCGCTTCGTGGTCGAGGGCGACGAGTACAACGCCGCCTACTTCGACCGTGGCGCCAAGTTCCTGCACTACCGCCCGCAAGGGCTGATCCTGACCAGCGTCGAGTACGACCACGCCGACCTCTACCCGAGCCCGGAAGCGCTGCGCGAGGCCTACGCGCGGCTGATCGACCTGGTGCCCGAGTCCGGCTTCCTCGTGGCCTGCGGCGACCACGCCGACGTGCGCGCGCTCGCCGGAGGCGCCCGCTGCCCGGTGATCTTCTACGGCCTCGCGCGCGACAACGAAGTGCGCTTCGCGCGGCGGCCGTGGAGCGATCCGCGCGGCACCCACTTCACGATCGACGACCCTGAGGCGGGTCCGGTCGAGGCGATGCTCGGGGTCTGGGGCGAGCACAACGCCGAGAACGCCCTCGCCGTCTGGGCGGCCGCGCGCCGCGATGGCCTCGCTCCCGGCGAGATCGCCGGCGCCTTCGCCCGCTTCCGCGGCGTGCGCCGCCGCCAGGAATGGGTCGGCGAGGTCCGCGGCATCGCGGTCGTCGACGACTTCGCCCACCACCCGACCGCCGTCGGTCGCACCCTCGAGTCGCTGCGCGTGCGCTTCCCGGGACGGCGGATCGTCGCCTGCTTCGAGCCGCGCAGTCTGACCGCCGGACGGGCCTTCTTTCTCGACGGATACCGCGCCGCCTTCCGCGCCGCCGATCGCGTCCTGTTCGCGCCCACTTTCCACCGCGACCGCCTGCTCGCCGAGGAGCGGCTCGACTTCGAGCGCCTCGCCGAGGAGCTAACCGACGCCGGCACCCCGGCGTCGGCCGAGCCGGACCTTGAGACGCTGCTCATGCGCGCGACCGAGACCGCCATGCCGGGAGACGTGCTGGTCGCCATGTCGTCGGGCTCCTTCGGCGGCTTGCCGCGGCGTCTACTTGCCGCGCTCGGCGACGGAGCCCCCGCGAGCTGAGGTTCGCGCGCCCGCCGCCGGCCGAAGACGCACCGCCCCGGAGCCCGTCGAAGTTGAGGGGATCGCGAGGGGTCTGCTACCATCCCTCAACCTTTCCCATGTCCGGAAGAGCGCTTCGACTCGGAGCCCCATGACCTATCCCGGCGATCCCGCGCTCACTCCGGAAGTCCAGAAGCGCATCCTCACGACGTTCCAACAGACGCTCGAACTGGCGGCGAAGGCGAGCCACCAGGAGGCGCTGCTCGGCTGCGACTTCATCCTGCGACTCGATCCCCAGTTTCGCCCGGCGCGCTCGCTGCAGCAGTCGCTGGCGAATCCGGGCGCGCCGCTCGGCCTGGCCTCGCTCGCCGCCGCGGCCGGCCTCGCCGCGCCCTCGGGGAGCGAGCCGGGCGCGGCGGGCGGCGGCCGGGGCGAAGACAGCTCCTTCGGCGACCTCAACGATCTCGCCCTGGAGCTGCCCGCGACCCTGCCGAGCGCGACCGCGGGCGCGGACCTGAAATCCCAGCTCGGCGAGCTCGTCAACCGCCGGAAATACTCCCAGGCGATCCAACTCGCCGAGGCCCAGAAGCGCATCGTGGCCGTCGACCCGGAGCTGCGCAAGCTGGCCGAGACGGCGCATTCGCGGCTCGAGGCCGAGCCCTACCTGAAGACCTTTCTCGAGTCGGCGCGACAGGCGATCAAGGGCGGCGAGTACGACGAAGCCGAGCGGCTGATCAAGAAGGCGCGCAGCCTCGATCCGGCCCACCCCGAGATCGCCGAGGTCGAGCAGACCAAGCTGCAGTATCAGGACCCGTCGCGGGTCATGGGCGCCCGGCGACGCGGAATCTCGATCGAGGAGCCGCCGCCGGCGGCCGACCTCGAGCTGCCCGAGCTTGACTTCGGGCTCGGCGGGTCGAGCCCGGCAGCCCTAGGCGGCGGCTTCGAGCTCGGCGGTTCGACCTCGCCGTCCGAGTCGGGCGAGGGCTCGGGGCGGATCTCGGAGCTCCTGCGCGAAGGTCAGGCGGCCTTCGATCGCGGCGAGTACCAGGCGGCGATCGACGCCTGGTCGCGCATCTTCCTGATCGACATCGACCATCAGGAGGCCGCGCGCCGCATCGAGCACGCCCGGCAGCTCAAGGCCGAGCGCGAGCGCGAAGTGGAGGAGATCTTCCACGACGGCGTGGGACGTTTCGATACCGGCGACTTGGACGGCGCGCGCACCGCTTTCCAACGCGTCCTCGAGCTCTCGCCGAGCTACGCGATGGCCAACGACTACCTCGAGCGCATCGAGTCGCGCCGCAGCGCTCCCGAAGCGCGCCCGGCGGTCGCGCCGCCGCCGGAGCTCGCGCCGCGCGTCGCCGCGCCGGGCAAGCGCGAGAAGGAACGCGACGCCGAGCGGCTGAGCGAGGAGATCCTCGTGCCGCCCGAGCCCGGCGCCGAGGGGGCGAGCGCCACCGGGGTGCGCGAGCGACCGGCCTTCGCCGCCACGGCGCGCAAGGGAACTCCGCGGCCGACCTCGCGTTTCGCCCTGATCGGCGGCGCGGTCCTGTTGCTCGTCGGCGCGGGCGGTTGGTTCCTGTGGTCGAATCGCGCCCGCCTGTTCCCCAACACCCAGAACGCCGAGGCGAGCTCGGCCGCGGCGGTCGACCCGCTCGCCCGCGCCCGCAGCCTGCACGGCGAAGGCAAGACCGCGATCGCCATCGCCCAGCTGCGCCGTCTGCCGCCCCAGGATCCCCACTATGCCGAAGCGCAGTCGCTGATCTCTCAGTGGGAGGCGCTGGTCAAGCCAGCCGACGACCGGCCCGCGGTCACCCCCGAGCAGCTCGGCCGGCGCAGCGCCTTGCTGCAGGCGGCCCAGCAGGCGATGACCCAAGGGGAGTTCCTGCGCGCCTCAGGTCTGTTCGACCAGGCCGCGGCCATCGCGCCGCTCGACTCCGGCCTCGGCGATCTCGCCAGGCAAGCGAAAGACCGACTGGAGCCGCTCGCCAAAGAGCTCGAAATGTACAAGCAGGGCGACTTCGAGATCCTGCTCAACCAGGCGTGGCGCAAGTTCGATCAGGACCGCAACAACCGCGACCTGCGGCGGCTGATCATCGACTCCTACTACAACCTGGCGGTCTTCGACCTGCAACGCGGCGATGCGCGCGCGGCGCTCGACAAACTGCACGAAGCGCTGAAGCTCGACGCATCGGACCCGATGCTGCAGCGGCTCGAGCGCTTCGCGACCACCTACACGGTGCGCAGCGAAGACCTCCTCTTCCGGATCTTCGTCAAGTATCTGCCGACGCGATGAACCACGATCCGCGGCACCCCGAGCCCAGTCTCTTCGACCTGCCGCTCGTGCCGCCCGACCAGATCGAGGAGCCGGCCTCGACCGGCGATGTCGACCGCGAGACCGAGGAGGTCGTCGCCGTCGCGCCGCGCCGCGCGACCCGCCGCGCTCCGCGGCCCGAGTCGCTGCCGCTGTTCGAGGACGCGGCGGGCGCGCGCCGCGCGGCGCCGGCGCGACCGACCGCGGTGCCACCGCCCGCCCCAGAGCCGCCCACCGCCGCGCTCGGTCCCCGGCTGCGGGCGAGCGCCGGCGACCTCGCCGTGCTCGCCGCCGCCGCCGCGCTCGCCGCGATCGGCGCGCGCCTGCTCGGCGTGCCGCTACGCCCGGCCGCCGTGGCGCCGCTGGCGCTCTTCGTGGTCTCGTTCTCCTACCTCTATTCGGTGATCTCGCTCGCCTTCTGGGGACAGACGCCGGGCATGGCTTGGGCCGGCCTGGTGGCCCGCACCGGCGAGAGCGAGCCGCTGTCGTTCGGTCAGACGAGCTTGCGCTGGTTCGGCTCGTGGCTCACCTGGGCGACCCTCGGCCTGGCGGGACTGCTCGCCCTCTCCGGACGCTCACTCGCCGACCGCCTGTCGCGCTCGCGGGTCTACGACCTCGACGCCGCCGCATAGCGCGCGACGCTCCACGACATCCAGAGATTGGCGATCGCGGTGGTCGCGGCGAAGATCGCGAGCGGCCGGCCCTCGGGCAGTAGAGCGAGCGCTCCGCCGAGCTGGTAGATGACGCCGTAGACGCGCAGCGGTCGCCAGGCGAGGCCGCCGAGGTCGAAGAAGGAGTGTCCGAGCAGGAGCAGCCAGAGGCCCGGGAGCATCCAGGCCTCGCCCCGCCAGAGCAGCAGTCCCGAGAGCACCACGGCGACGAGCGAGAGGTTTCCCTGGCTCGACATCGCCCAGGAAGCCAGGCGCGAGCCGCCGAACCGCCGCCGCCCGCGCAGCACCAGCGCGCCCTCGACGGCGCCGCCGAGCAGGATGGCGACCGACCAGAGCGCGAGCACGCCGCGCTCGGCCGCCAGGCGATAGGCGGTCGCGGTGGAGAGCGCGGTCGCGGGAAGCACCAGCGCCCAGACCAGCCAGGAGACGGGAGAGGAGAGGTAGGCGCGACTGGCGTCGCGGAAGGCGCGGAACGCCGGCTCCTCGGCGTCGGCGCGCGGCGCGTCGGAGGCGAAGACCGGATCGTATTCCGAGGAGGAGGGCTCGTCCGGCGAAGCGGCCATGGCGAGCCGGGAGACTAGCAGGACGGCGCGCGACCGGAAGCCGGCCTCGCGCCGTCCGCTCGATCAACGCAGGGCGCGCCGATAGCCTGATCAGTGCTTCGGCAGGATCAGCTTGTCCGCGACCATCTTGCCACCCTCGTTCAGGTAGCGGACGCGGACCGTGGCGCCGACCTTGAGATCATCCCACTTGCCGGCAGCGGCGCCAAGCGAGATCGCGGTCTTGTCGGTGGTCGAGAAAGTCATCTCCTGGCTGCCGCTCTTCACCTTGATCGTCTTGGCGGCGGCGTCGACGGCGGTGATCTGGCCGACCACCGAGAGCTCCGGCGCGGCGGCTGGTTTGGCTGCGGCCGGCTTGGCCGTGGCCGGCTTCGGCGGGGTCGAGCTCGAGGGCGTCGAGGCGAAAGCAGCGGTGCCGAGGGCGAGAGCCGAGACGAAAAGACCTGCCGGGATCCTGCGCATAAAGTCGTGCTCCTTCGTTCGCGATCCGCCCGAGGTCCATCCTCGGAGCGGCATCCTCGTGCCATCCCACCGCATGCCTCGTGCCAGGATTCTCGGACCGAAAAGCGATGGAAAATCCCGCGATGCGCAGCCGATTCGGCGTCGCGCGCGCGGCCGCTTCCGTTTTCGGGAAGCGGTTCTCACGAGCGACGCGACAATTCGACGAAGCTTCCCGAAAACGGGATGCGCCACGCGGCGGGCAGGTCGGGGCGGGAGGGTGACGGCGCGCTAGCGGACCGAGCGCCGCAGGGCGCGCGCCCGGTCGAGCGCCTTCTGGCGGCGCGCGTGCTCGGTCTCGGTGCGGTTCGGCAGCTCTCCGGCGGCGCCGATCGCGGCGGTGGCCGCCGCCGCGTCGAGCTCCGCGGGCTCGCTCGCTTCCTCGGTGAGCAGCGTCAGGCGGTCGTCGACCATCTGCGCGAAGCCGCCGGCGACGAAGAGCCGCCGCTCGGCGCCCGCCGCGTCGGCGACGCGCAGGATGCCGGCGCCCAGCTTGGCGAGGAACGGCGCGCGGTGCGCCAGCACGCCCAACTCGCCGTCGAAGGCCGGCAGCGAGACCGAGGTGGCTTCGGTGGCGAGAACCTCGCGCTCCGGCGTGACCACCGAGATGCGGAAAGTCGCGGCCGTGGCCATCAGCGACTCCCCGCCGGCAGGTGGATCATCGATCGCCTCACGCCGCCTGCATCTTCTCGGCTTTCGCCGCGGCCTCTTCGACCGTGCCGACGTACATGAAGGCCTGGTCGGGCAGGTGATCCCACTTGCCGTCGCACAGCTCCTCGAACGAGCGGATGGTCTCCTCGCGCTTGACGTAGACGCCGGCGAAACCGGTGAACTGCTCGGCGACGAAGAACGGCTGGGAAAAGAAGCGCTCGATCTTGCGCGCCCGGCGGACGATGATCTTGTCGTCCTCCGACAGCTCGTCGATGCCGAGGATGGCGATGATGTCCTGCAGGTCCTTGTAGCGCTGCAGGATCTGCTGCACGCGGCGGGAGACCAGGTAGTGGCGCTCGCCGAGGATCTCGGCGGTGACGATGCGCGACGACGAGGCGAGCGGGTCGACCGCGGGATAGATGCCCTTCTCGGCGATCGAGCGCTCGAGGTTGACGGTCGAGTCGAGGTGGGTGAAGGCGTTGGCCGGCGCCGGGTCGGTGTAGTCGTCGGCCGGCACGTAGATCGCCTGGATCGAGGTCACGGCGCCGCGCTTGGTCGAGGTGATGCGCTCCTGGAGCTCGCCCATCTCGGTGGCGAGGGTCGGCTGGTAGCCGACCGCCGAGGGCATGCGGCCGAGCAGCGCCGAAACCTCCGAGCCCGCCTGGGTGAAGCGGAAGATGTTGTCGATGAAGAGCAGCGTGTCGGCCCCGGTCTGGTCGCGGAAGTACTCGGCCATGGTGAGCGCCGAGAGGGCCACGCGCAGGCGCGCGCCCGGCGGCTCGTTCATCTGGCCGAAGACCATGACCGTCTGGTCGATGACGCTCTTGCCGGTGTCGCCGATCTTCGCTTCCTGCATCTCGAGCCAGAGATCGTTGCCTTCGCGGGTGCGCTCGCCGACGCCGGCGAAGCAGCTGTAGCCCGAGTGGAAACGGGCGAGGCGGGCGATCAGCTCCTGGATGATCACCGTCTTGCCGACGCCGGCGCCGCCGAAAAGGCCCGCCTTGCCGCCGCGGACGAGCGGGCAGAGCAGGTCGATCACCTTGATGCCGGTCTCGAAGATCTCGGTCTTCGAGGAGAGCTGATCGAGCTCCGGCGGCATGCGGTGGATGGTGCGGCGCTCGGTCGTGCCCGCCGGGCCGCGGTCGTCGATCGGCTCGCCCACCAGGTTGAACACCCGGCCGAGGGTCTGCTCGCCGACCGGCACGGTGACCGCCGCGCCAGTGTCCAGGATGTCCTGGCCGCGCTGCAGGCCGTCGGTCGAGCCGAGCGCCACGGCGCGCACCTGGCCGCCGCCGAGATGTTGCGCCACCTCGCACCAGAGCGTCTCGCGCTCGGTCTCGCCGAGCACGGTGCGTTCGACCTGGACCGAGAGCGCGTTGTAGAGCGCCGGCAGGTGCGATTCGGCGAACTGGGCATCGAGCGTCGAGCCGATGACCTGGGTGATCTTTCCGACGTTGGTGGCAGTCATCGTGACGGACCTCTCGCGGCTCTGTTAGGCCAATGCGTTGGCGCCGCCGACGATGTCGAGCAACTCCATCGTGATCGCCGTCTGGCGGGCGCGGTTGTACTGTCGGGTGAGCGTCTTGATCATCTCTTCGGAGGCCTCGGTCGCCGCCTTCATGGCGACCATGCGGGCGATCTGCTCGGACACCGCGGCGTCGATGAACGCCTGGAAGAGGCGCGCGCGGACGGTCGCCGGCAGCAGCTCGTCCAGCAGCTGCTTGGGCTCCGGCAGAAACTCGTAATCGACTCGCGGCCCCGCCGCGCCCGCCACCGCGGCCGGCGCGAGCGGCAGGAGCTGGAAGGCCTCCGGGCGCTGCTTGCCGGCGGAGAAGAAGCGCATGTGGACGACGTGCACCTCGGAGATCCGCCCGGCGAGGAACTCGTCGACGAGCTGCGTCGCCACCGGCAGGACGTCGTCGAAGCGCGGCGCGTCGCCGATCGCGGTCGATTGCACCGCCATCGGCTGGCGCAGGAAGCGGAAGTAGGCGATCGCCTTCTTGCCGAAGGCGTGGATCTCGGTCGGTCGACCCGCGGCGCGCAGGCGCGCCAGCAGCTCCTGCGCGCTGCGCAGGATGTTGGCGTTGTAACCGCCGCACAGCCCCCGGCTCGAGGTGACCACCACCACCGCCGCCGGCGCCTGCGCGGCGTGGGTCTCGAGCAGCGGGTGGCGGATCTCGCCGGCGCGCGCCAGGTCCGCCACCAGCTCGGCGAGCTTCTCGGTGTAGGGCCGGGTGGCGACGGCGCGGTTGAAGGCCGCCTGGAAGCGCGCGGTGGCGATCAGCTGCATCGTCCGCGTGATCTTGCGGATATTGCGGATCGACTTGCGGCGCTTGACGAGGATGCGGCGATTGGCCATGGCGCTAGGCGGTCTTCGCCTTCCGGTACTGGCCCTTGAAGTTGGAGACTACCTCGAGCAACTTCGCCGAGATGGCGTCCGAGAGGTCGCCCGTCTTCCTCATCTCGGCGAGGATCTCCGGGTGCTCGTCGCGCACGTGGGCGAGCATCGCGTGCTCGAACGGCAGGACCTCGGCGAGCGGCAGGTCGTCGAGCAGTCCCTTGGTGCCGGCGAACATGGAGATCACCTCCTCCATGGTCTCGTAGGGCTGGTACTGCGGCTGCTTCAGGAGCTCGACCATCCGTCGGCCGCGATCGAGCTGTTTCTGGGTCGCGGCGTCGAGATCGGTGCCGAGCTGGGAGAAAGCCTCGAGGGCACGGAACGCCGCCAGGTCGAGACGCAGCGAGCCGGCGATCTTCTTCATCGCCTTGCGCTGCGCGTTGCCGCCGACGCGCGACACCGAGATGCCGACGTTGACCGCCGGCCGGACGCCGGCGAAGAACAGGTCGGGCTCGAGGTAGATCTGACCGTCGGTGATCGAGATCACGTTGGTCGGGATGTAAGCCGACACCTCGCCTTCCAGGGTCTCGATGATCGGCAGCGCGGTCATCGAGCCACCGGAATCGGGGAACTTGTGGACCCGGTACTTGTCCTTGTCCGGCAGAGTGGCGAGGAAGGCCGCCGCCCGGTGCTGACCGTGCGGCCGGTGGTACAGGCCGAGCTCGTCGTCGGGCCGGACGTCGACCGGCGCCTTGAGGCCTTGGGGGTGGCGCACCACGCGCTGGCGGTCGGTCGAATCCGCCGCCGTCTCCCGGGTCACCACGCCGTACTCGTCGCGCAGCTTCACCGCGCGCTCGAGCAGGCGCGAGTGGAGATAGAAGACGTCGCCGGGATAGGCCTCGCGCCCCGGCGGGCGGCGCAGCAGCAGCGAGAGCTGGCGGTAGGCGGCCGCCTGCTTCGACAGGTCGTCGTAGACCACCAGGGTCGCCGCGCCGCGCTGGTACATGAAGTACTCGGCCATCGCCGCGCCGGCGTAGGCCGCGATGTACTGCAGCGGCGCCGGATCGGCCGAGGAGGCCGAGACGACGATGGTGTAGTCCATCGCCCCGAGCTGGCGCAGTTTCTCGACCAGGGCGACGATCGTCGACTCCTTCTGTCCGATCGCGACGTAGACGCAGACGACGCCCTGGCCCTTCTGGTTGACGATCGCGTCGACCGCGATCGCCGTCTTGCCGGTCTTGCGGTCGCCGATGATCAGCTCGCGCTGGCCGCGGCCGATCGGAATCATGGCGTCGATCGCCTTGACGCCGGTCTGCAGCGGCTCGTTGACCGGCTGGCGCTGGGCGATTCCCGGGGCCTTCCACTCGAGCGGTCGGCGGTACGGAGTCTCGACCACGCCGAGCCCGTCGAGCGGTCGGCCGAGGGGATCGATGACCCGGCCGATCATCGCGTCGCCGACCGGCACCGAGAGCAGCTCGCCGGTGCGCCGCACCTCGTCGCCTTCCTTGATGCCGAGGTAGTCGCCGAGAATCACCGCGCCGACCGAGGTCTCTTCGAGGTTGAACACCTGGCCGTAGGCGCCGTTGGCGAACTTCAGCTGCTCGCCGGCCATGGCGCTGCCGAGGCCGTAGATGCGGGCGATGCCGTCGCCCACCTCGAGCACCTTGCCGACCTCCGCGAGATCGACCTTCTGCCGGTACTGCCGGATCTCCTCGGTGATGACGGAAGAGATCTCGTCGACCCTGAATCGCATGATTCGAAGACTCCTCGCGACTGCGCTATTCGTTGACTGCGTAAGCCTTGCCGGAGAGCAGCTCGCGCGAGGCGCGAGCCATCAGGTCGGCTTCCAGGCGGTCGATCTCGGTCGAGACGCTCGAATCGATCTTGGCGTCGCCGATGCGCACCACCATGCCGCCCAGGAGGCGCGGGTTCACCTTCTCGATCAAGATCGGCTCTCCGCCGGTGCGGCGGGCGAGCGCGGCGACGAGCTCGGCGCGCAGCTGCGGCCCGAGCGCCACCGCCGTCTCGACCGAGACCTCCACCTGATGCTTCGCCGCCCGGTAACGCTCGCGGTAGGCCGCGGCGATCGCCGGCAAGTGATCGAGCCGGCCGTTGCGGCGGGTGACCTGCAAGGCGTCGACCACCAGATCGCTCGCCTGGCCGCGCAGGGTCCGCTCGAGCACCGAGCGCTTGGCTTCGTCGTCGACCAGCGGGCTGGCGAGGAAGCTGCCGACGTCGGGGCGCGCGGTCACCAGCGCCGCGACGCCCTCGAGCTCGGCAAGCACCTCGTCTTCCTGCCCGGCGCGCGCGGCCAGGCCGAAGATCGCCTGGCCGTAGATGCGCCCGAGGGCGAGCTCGCGATCTTTGCCGCTCGTCGTCACCCTCCGGGCCTCAGTTCTTCCCCGCCAGCTCGGCGATCGAGTCGCGGATCAGGCGCTCGTGATCCTGCGGGTTGATCTCGCGTTCCAGGATCTTCGCGGCAGCGTAGGCCGTCATCCTGGCGGCGAGCGAGTAGAGGTCCTTGACCGCCGTCTCCTTGGCGATGCCGATCTCGCGCCGCGCGCGCTCGACGATGCGCTCGGCCTCGGCCTGCGCCTCCTCCTCGATCCGTCGCCGCACCGCTTCGGCGTCGCGCCGCGACTCCTCGACGATCGCGGTCGCCTCGGCCCGCGCTCCGATCAGTCGCTCCTGGTACTCGCGCAGCCGGGCTTCGGCTTCCTGCCGCTCGCGCTGCGCCGCGGCGAGCGAGTCGTGGATGAACTTCTCGCGCGCCTGGAGCCCCTTGAGGATCGGTCCCCAGGCGAACTTGCCGAGCACGAAGAGAACGATGCCGAAGATCGCGAGCGTCCACAGGGCGTTGCCGAAGTCGCCGGCGAACGGCGTGACGCCCCCCTCGCCGCCCTCGGCGGCGTACGCCGGCAGCGCCATCGCCGCGGCGGCGGCGAGCGCCGTGAACCTGCCTGCCCAGCGCGTCATGAGGTCTCCTCGGATCGCGGGCTTCCCGCTCACAGCGCGGCGAGCAGGCCGACGACGACGGCGAACAGCGCCGCGCCCTCGATCATCGCGGCGGTGACGATCATCGCGGCGTTGATCTGACCGTAGGCCTCGGGCTGGCGGGCGATTGACTCGACCGCCGAGCCGCCGACGCGGCCGATGCCGATTCCGCCGCCGATCACGGCGAGGCCGGCGCCGATCGCGCCGCCCATCTTGGCGAGGCCGGAGGCGGAGGCCGCCGCCGCGCCGGCGCCGCCCTCTTGGGCGAACGCGGCCGGGGCGAAGAGCAGGGCGAATCCGACGACGATGAGGGCGAGAGCGAGCTTCGAGTACGACTTGCGATTCATGATCGACTTCCTCTCCTCGAGTTGGGCGGGGCGCGCGGCCGCCACCGGTTGCATGCGAATAGGTTCAGCCGTGAGCGTGCGCTTCCTCGTGGGCATCGTCGTCGTGGTGCAGATTGACCGACATGCCGATGAACACCGCCGTGAGCATGGTGAAGATGAAGGCCTGCAGAAAAGCCACCAGCAGCTCGAGCATGGAGATCGCGACGCTGCCGGCGACGACCGTCAGGCCGACGCCGAGACCGCCCCAGGTGCCGAGCGCGGCCGCGGCCGAGAAGATCAGGCTCAGGAGCACGCCGAGCAGGATGTGCCCGGCGATCATGTTGGCGAACAGTCGGACGGCGAGCGCGAAGGTCTTGGCGAACAGGCCGATGATCTCGACCGGAAGCATCAGCCACCAGAGCCACCAGGGTCCGGGCAGGAAGTGCTTGAGATAGGCGAGCCCGCCGAAGCGCAGGCCGTTGACCACCATCATCGAGAGGGTGAGCAACGCCATCGTCGCGGTCACCCAGATGTTGCCGGTCGCGGTGCCGCCGAGGTGCGTGCCGCCGAGCCGGGCGAGCACCGGAATCGGCAGCAGGCCGAGCAGGTTTACCGTCAGGACGAAGAAGAAGGCGCTCCAGATGTAGCCGATGAAGCGGTCGGTGTGCTCGCCGAGGGCCGGGCGCGCGATTTCGTCGCGCAGGTACTTGCAGATGGCCTCGAAGGCGTTGCCGGCGCCGACCGGCACCAGGCGGCCGACCGGGTCGCTGCCGCGCCGCCGGCGCACCAGCATGGGGACGAACAGCACCAGCAGGAGACCGGCGACGATCATCATCGCGATCTGGTCGGAGAGCAGGGTGATCTGGTGCTGCGGGGTGAGGATGCCGAGATCCGCCGGCCGTTGCACCAGCGGATGCTGCAGGACGTGTTCCAGCGGATTCTCGGCAGCGGCCACGCGTCTCTCCGATTCCTATCCGGCCGGCGGTCGGTTCCACCGGCGTAGCGCCCAGCGCGTCTCGAGGACGAGCAGCGCGCCGTACGTCATCGCGACGCCGGCGAGCAACGGCCCGCGCGCCGCACCGCTTCCCACCGCGAGGACGATCGCGAGCGCCACCGTGCCGAGGAAGCGCAAGCCCGTCGACCAACCGAGGGCGCTCCACGGTCCGGAGCTGCCGAGACCGCCGGCGCCCACCAGCGGCAACCCGGCGGCGAGCGCACCGCCGAAGCTCGCGAGGCAGCCGAGGGCGAAATCGACCGGGGCTTGCTCGCCTCCCCAGGCCGCCGCGGCCGCCGCGCCGACTCCGGCGATCCCGGCCGCAATCGCGGCCGCCTGGCCGTAGAAGCGGGCGAGGTCCCGCGCCCGGCTCATTCGCCGAGCCGCTTCCCGGGCGGCGAGGCGCGTTCCTCTCGCGCCTCCCGCTCGGCCTCGCGACTGGCCTCGAGGGCCGATCGCAACAGGTTGTACAAGCCTCCGACGAGCCCCGCCAGCGCCCCGGCCAGCACTCCCCACGGCTGCCAGCCGTAGTGCCGATCGAGCCACCAGCCGATCGCCGCGAAGCCCCCGACGGCGGCGGCCAGCTCGAAGCCGGCGTTGGCCATCCGGAGCCCGGGGCCCGCTTCGCGTTCTTTGCTCATGACCCCGCCCGGGGCGGCCGAACCTCCACGATTGCCGGACTGGAGACGACGATGAGCCGGCGCGACCGCACTCGACGTGATACCCGTCGCGAGGCGGCGGGCAGTATATCAACCGGTCGGTCGAGCGGCAAGGCGGCGGACCGGCCGCGGTGCACGGATCCGGGCGCCGTTTCGCGGCCGTCGAGGCGTGCGTCCCAGCCGGCCGCCGCCTAGTCGAGCGGACGGTGCTGAGCGCCGCCGGTGGGAACGGCCGACGCGGCGCCAAGCGCGTGGTCGCGCGCCACTTCGAGCGCCCGGTCGAACGACTTGCCGATCGCCAGCACGCCCTCGCGATTGCGCATCCCGGCGCGCGCCAGGGCGCGCAGCGGCTGGCTGCGGACGCCGGCGAGCACGACCAAGACCCTGGCCGCCGAGAGCTTGGCGATCGTCGACTCGAGGGCGACGAGCCCGGTGGCGTCGAGAAACGGCACTTCGCGCAGATCGAGCACCACCGCCTTCACTCCCACCGCGACGTTGCGGATGGCGGTCATCGCCTTCTGCGCCGCGCCGAAGAACAGCGGCCCGGCGATCTCGTAGAGCACCACCGAGTGCGGCAGGTCGATGCCGTGCGGCAGCTCCTCGCGGCCGACCAGCTCGACTTCGGCGAGCGAGGCCATGCGGCGCATGAAGAGCAGCGACGCGAGCACGATACCCACCGTCACCGCGACCACCATGTCGAAGATGACGGTGAGCAGGAAGCAGGTCGCGAGCACCGCGACGTCGCTCTTGGGCGAGATGCGCACCATGCGCAGCACGTGCTTGGCCTCGCTCATCGTCCAGGCGACGATCAGCAGTTGCGCCGCAAGCGCCGCCATCGGCAAGTAGCCGAGCAGCGGCGCGAGCGCGACGACCGCCAGCAGGACGACGATCGAGTGCCAGACCGCGGCGAGCGGCGAGCGCGCCCCGGCGCGGATGTTGGTCGCGGTGCGGGCGATCGCGCCGGTCGCCGAGATCCCGCCGAACCAGGGGGCGACGAGGTTGCCGACGCCCTGCGCCAGCAGCTCGCCGTTGGGATCGTGCTTCTTGCCGGTCATGCCGTCGGCCACCACCGCCGAGAGCAGCGACTCGATCGCCCCGAGCATGGCGATGGCGAACGCCGAGGGCACCAGCTCGCGCAGCAGGGAGAGCGACATGCCGAGCGCCTGGCCGTCGGGGCCTGGCAGGCGCCAGGGAAGGATCGGCAGCGGCGGCAGCTGTGGGATGCCGTGGTGGACGACCCCGTCGAGCAGGTAGGAGAAGCGCTCGCGGATCGTCTCGACGTGGAAGCCGGGCACGGTGCGCCGAGCGATCTCCGCCGCGGCGGCGGCGAGCGCCAGCGCCACCAGCGGCGCCGGCACGCGGCGGGTGATCCGCGGCCAGCCGATGAGCACGATCAAGGTCAGGGCGCCGATCGCCATCTCGCTCGAGCGCGCCGTGGGCAGCGCACGCGCCAGAGCCTCGACCCGCCCTACGTACTCGGGCGGAAGCTTGCCGACCGTCAGTCCGAGCAGATCCTTGACCTGCAAGGTACCGATGACGACGGCGATGCCGGCGGTGAACCCTGAGGTCACCGGGTAGGGCACGAACTGGATCAACTCGCCGAGCTTCGCGAAGCCCATGATCAGCAGGAGGAGCCCGGCCATCATGGTGGCGAGCAGCAGCCCGCCGAGACCGTAGCGCGCCGCGATCGGCGCCAGGATGACGACGAAGGCCGCCGTGGGGCCCGAGACCTGGACTTTCGAGCCGCCGAGGAGCGCGATCAGCGCCCCGGCGACGATGGCGGTGTAGAGACCGTACTGCGGCGCCACTCCGGAGGCGATGGCGAGGGCCATCGACAGCGGCAGCGCCACGACCCCCACCACCGTGCCGGCGAGCAGGTCCGAGCGCAGGTCGCCGAGGGTGTAGCCCTTGTAGATCGCCCGCCGCAGGGCGACGGCGATTCGCGCGCCCGACAGCGCGGTGGTCGCCGACAGGTCGTTCTTCAGCAGGGCGGTCATTCGCCGGCGCCTCCGCGGCTCACAGCTCGAGCTGAAAGCGCCCGGTGTCGACCCACTCGGCGCGCAGCAGGGTCCAGAAGTCCCGCGCCGCGCCGTTGCTCACCAAGTCGTACGGCAGCCATCCGTAACCTTTCTCTCCCCACTGCTCGCTCCAGGAGTTCTGCAACAGCACGGCACCGGTCGTGGCGCGGGCGCCGCGGGCGCGGTTGCGGATCTCGAGCCGGTCATCGTAGCCCACCGCGACGAAGGCGTGCTTCGCGATCTCCTTCTCGCCCGGCTGCGGAAACGGGATGCGCCCGGTCTTCCAGGTCTGCCGGAAGGACTCGAAGATCGGCACCCCGAAGGCGACCGGCAAGCCTTGCGCCAGGTGGCGTCGCAGGCGCTCGAGCACCGCGGCCCCGTCGGTGCGCTCGACGCTCGAGTCCAGACGATAGTAGGAGACGGCGCGGAAATCGTCGGCGATGGCGTAGCAGAAGGCCGTCGGCTCGGCGTCGAGGCGCGGATCGGCGGTGCGCGGCTTGGCGATCGTTCCCGGATCGGGATAGGGCCAGTAGCGCTCGGGCGGCACGCCGATCAGGCGCAGCACGCCCATCGTCTGGCGGATGTAGACGCCGACGTTGCCGCGCTCGCCGAGGAAGGTCGTCCCGACCTTGTGCAGGAAGAGCCGCGAGGCGTCGACGGTCTTGCCGAACGCCCGCTTCTCGTAGTACTCGAGCAGCGCCGCGACGACGTGCGCGGCGCAGGTCGCGAAGCCGCCCTGGAAGCGGACCGGCGGGCACCAGGGACGCAGGTCGACGCGCGCCGGCAGGCGCTTGCGGCGCCGCAGCCGCGCGCCGAGTCCGCGCCGAGCCAGCAGCTCGCGAATCTTCTCGTGCTCCGGCGTGCGGTCGCGTGGATCCGGCGGATCCTCGCGCCACCCGGTGCCGGGGAGACGTCGGGTCTTCGGTTTCGTCATGTCCCCTCCCAGGGGGACCCGAGTCTAGTGAAGGCCGACCCGGCGTGCCGAGGCTGCCCGGCGCGTTGACGCCGCCCGGGACTGGGTCTAGTCTGGGTCTAACAACTTGATGTCTTTCGATGCGAACACGAGTTCGCTCGTGAAGGAGGGCTCATGGCGGCGAAGAAATCGAGGAGCGGGAAGAGGTCCGCGCGCGGCAAGGCGAAAGCGAAGAAATCGGCCCGCAAGAGCGCGAGAAAGCCGGCGAAAACAAAGCTCGTGAAGAAAGCGGCGCGCAAGAGCGCGAAGAGGGCGCCGCGCCCCAAGGCGAAGGCGGCCAAGAAAGCGGCCAAGCCCGCCCCCAAGCCGAAAGCGAAAGCTCCGTCGAAAAAGCCCGCGGTCGCCAAGCCCGCCGCCCAGCCGAAGAAGGCTCTCTCGAGCTTCCTCGCCAAGATGTCGGCCAACCCGGCGCTCCAAGACGAGTACCGCCGCGACCCCGAAGGCGTGATGTCGCGCCACGGGCTCAGCGAGCAGGAGAAGGCCCTGATGCGCAGCGGCGACCAGGACGCCGTGCGCGCCTACCTCGGCGACGACGGCCCGCCGGGCAACGTCGTCCTGTCGAAGGCGGACTGAGCACGCCGGTCGCGAAGAGCGGCGAGCTGACCGTCGTCGGGACGGGTTTCCGGGTCGCCGGCCAGGTCACCACCGAGGCGCTCGCCGCGATCCACGCCGCCGAGCGCCTCGTCTTTCTCGCCTCGGACCCGGTGACGCGCGATTGGCTCGCGTCGCTTCCGGTCGAGTCCGAATCGCTCTACGACGCCTACCGCCGCGGCAGAAACCGTCACGAGTCCTATGCCGAGATGAGGGAGCGGATCCTCGCTCCGGTTCGTCTCGGCCGCCGCGTCTGCGCCGCGTTCTACGGTCACCCGGGAGTCTTCGCCTCGGTCGGCCACGACGTGGTGCGCGAGGCGAGGGAGCTCGGCTTCGCGGCGCGCATGCTCCCCGGCGTCTCGGCGCTCGACTGCCTGGTCGTCGACCTCGCCTTCGACCCCGCCGAGGGTTGCCAGATGTTCGAGGCGACCGACTTCCTTCTCCGCCGTCGCCGGGCCGATCCGAGCACGAGCCTCGTCCTTTGGCAGATCGGCGCCATCGGGATCACCGACTTTCGCCCCGAGGCCTCGTGGGAGGGACCGGGACTCGGCGTCTTGGCGGAGGTCCTGGCGGGGATCTTCGGACCCGAGCACGAAGTCGTGATCTACGAAGCTCCCCTGCTGCCCGGCTTCGCGCCGCGACGCGAGCGCCTCCGGCTCGAGGCCTTGGCGGGCGCTCGCGTCACCACGGCCTCGACCCTGTTCGTGCCGGCGCGGGAGCGGCATTCGACCGACGAGGCGATGCGTCGCCGCCTGCGCTTCGAACCCTAGCCGCGGCCCGCCGGGCCAGGTTCGGGAATCGCTGCCGGCCGATCCAGGCCCATCTTCCGCAGCAGCGCCTGATAGCGCGGCTCGTCGCGAATGAACCTCCACGAGGGGTTCAACTTGATGTAGATCATGGTGGGCGCGCGCGCGCTCACCGCGCGCTCGAGCCACTCGAGCGTCGTCGCCCGGTCCTGCACCATCGCGTAGTGCCCGGCGATGAAGTCGATACCCGAACCCTGGCCGGCGTCCATCCTTGCCAGGGCTTCGGCGGATCGTCGCACCGCAGCCTCGAAGCCGTGGAGCGCGAATTCCGATCGCAGCAGGGAAGCGACCGCCGCGTAGCCGATGTGCTCATAGCCGTCCGCGAGGTAACGCACGGCTTCCTCGTTCCTGCCGAACTCGAGCAGGATCGTCGCCAGACTCAACTCTCCGGGCCCGAACTGCGGATTGGCCGCCACGAGATCCGAGCACTTCTGGAGGGCTTCCTGATAGTCGCCCGCGAAATCGAGCTGCGCGGTCTCGTAGAAACGGAAGCGCGCCGAGAGCGGGTCACTCTCCAGGGCTTTGCGAAGATGTCCGCCGGCGGTCTCCAAGTCGCCCATGGCGACGTAGTACGCCCAGCCGAGGAAGTGCGCTTCGGCGTTGGCCGGCGAGATGTCGA
The DNA here is from genome assembly GCA_046331385.1 of Thermoanaerobaculia bacterium. GTDB lineage: Bacteria > Acidobacteriota > Thermoanaerobaculia > Multivoradales > JAGPDF01 > JAXLQW01. The sequence continues at coordinate 2,959,221 of JAXLQW010000001.1, read as the reverse complement.
GCGCCAGGTCGATCTCGCGCTTGGCTTCGGCCCAGTCCCAGTCGTGGAAGAGCAGGATGCGCGCTCGCGCGACGTGAGCGTCGGAGGACTGCGGATCCATCTCGAGCGCCTTGGCGGCGAACTGCTTGGCCTTGTTGAAGGCGTCCTCGGCGTTCTCGATCGTGAATCCGCGCAGCGAATAGGTGTCGGCGAGCCCGGCGTAGGCGGTGGCGTAGGTCGGATCGATCTTGATCGCGCGCTCGAAGCCCTCGATCGCCTGCTCGAAGGAGGCGGTCGTGCGCTGGTAGAGGGCGAAGCGGCCCTGCAGGTAGGCCTCGTAGGCCTTCGGGTCGACCTGCCGGTAAGCGGCGAAGCGCTGCTGCTCCTGCGGCGTGACGGTGACCGAGACCTCGCGCGCGATCGCCTGCGCCACTTCGGCCTGGAGCGCCAGCACGTCCCTCACCTCGCGGTCGTAGCTCTTCGACCACAGCTGCTGCTCGGGGTGGGCGCGCACGAGCTGGGTGGTGATCCGCATTCGCTCGCCGTCGCGAGTCATCGAGCCTTCGACGATCAAGTCGACCCCGAGCTCGCGGGCGATCTCGGGCAGCGGCTTGTCCGACGCCTTGAAGCGCATCACCGACTGGCGCGAGATCACCCGCAGGCCGCGGATGTTGGCGAGCGAGGAGATGAGCGCGTCGGTCATGCCGTCGACGAAGTACTCCGGGTCGTTCGAGAAATTGCCGAGCGGCAGCACGGCGAGCGACGGCGGCGCGGTCGGGGCCTCGGGCTTGGGGGCGGGCGCCGGAGACCGGTTTCGCAGCCCGAGAACCAGCGCCAGAACGACCGCCGCCGCGAGCAGCGCGCCGAGGGCGAGCACCTCGGGCCGCGGGCGGCGCGGCAGGCGGGTCGGCAGGGAACCGCTCGCCACCAGCTCGTCGAGGTCGGCCGAACGCTTGAGGGCCGCCAGCTCGGTCGCCAGCGCGCGCGCGGTGGCGTAGCGCTTTTCGGGGTCGCGCTCCAGGCAACGATGGAGAACCTGCGCCAGCGCCGCCGGCAGGTCCGGTCGCAGCTGCTCGACCGGGCGCGGCTCGTCGCGCAGGATGGAGGCCATCTTCTCGGCCGAGCTGCCGCCGTCGAACGGCAGACGGCCGGTCGCCATCTCGTAGAGGATGACGCCGAAGGAGTAGATGTCGGCGCGCTGGTCGACGGAGCGCCCGGCGAGCTGCTCGGGCGCCATGTACTGCAGCGTCCCGAGCACCCAGCCCTCCTGCGTCTCCTGGGTCGCCGGCCGGTCGAAGAACTCGGTCTCCCGGTTGTCGCGCCGCAGCTTGGCGACTCCGAAGTCGAGCAGCTTGACCCGGCCGTCCGGGGTCACCATGACGTTGCCCGGCTTCAGGTCCCGGTGCAGGACCCCCTTCTCGTGCACCGCGGCGAGCGCGTCGGCGAGCGGCGTCGCGAGCTCGAGCATGCGCGCCACCGGCAGCGGCCCGTCGCCGAGGATCTCGCCGAGGGTGCTGCCCTCGAGCAGCTCCATGGTGATGAAGCGCACGCCGTCGGCCTCTTCGACCGAGTAGATGGTGACGATGTTCGGGTGGTTGAGCGCCGCCACCGCCTTGGCTTCGCGCTCGAAGCGCTGCAGGCGTTCGGGCGAATGGGTCATCTCGAGCGGCAGCGTCTTCAGGGCCACGCGGCGGTGCAGGCGCGTGTCCTCGGCGAGAAAGACCTCTCCCATGCCACCCTGGCCGAGCTTCCGCACGATGCGGTAGTGCGCGATCGTCTTGCCGACCATGGGGGTTTCCGTGGCTCGGATACTACAATCGCCTCGCGATGCCCCTCGCTCCGGCGCTCGCCGCGGCCTACCGGCGGACGCTCTATCGCGTCGACGCTGCGGATGGCGCATTCGTCCTGCGGGTCGGCGAGCTCCACCCCGAGCTCGACGCGCGGTTGGCGGCCGCCGGCCGTCGCTCCTGGGCGTGGTTGACGGCGGTCAACCCCGGCTCGCGACGGCTCCCGGCGGCGGAGAACCTCCGGCGAATGGACGACCTCGAGCGGCGGATTCTCGCCGCAGGCCTCTCGCCCATTCCGGGGCGGGCGGTGGCCAGGCCCTCCGGCAGCTTTCCGGACGAGCCGAGCTTCCTCGTCCCGGGGGCGACCCGGCGGCAGGCGAGCCGGTGGGGGCGCGCCTTCGGGCAATCGGCGATCCTCGCCGGCCATCGCGGCGGGAGGGTCGAGCTGGTCGAGCTCGGCGAGCGGGACGGCGGGAGCGCCGGGGGGAAAAACGAAAAAGCCGGTTCTCCGCAGGTGCGGAGAACCGGCGAACCCTAGGACGGAGGCGTGGAGGAGGGACCCGACGACCTCTGTCAGTTGGTAGAACGTACCCCCGGGGAAAAAGTTACGCCGTTCGTCACTTGACGACCAATTCGCCCTTCATGCCGCCGAAGTAGTGGCCCGGGAAGGTGCACACGTAGACATAGGTGCCGGGCTTGGTGGGGGCTTTGAACGTCACTTCGGTCGTCTCGCCGGCGCCCACGAGGTTCGGGGTCATGGCGAGGATCTTGTCCTTCATGTTCGCCGGAACGTAGCCGGTGGCCCGAGCCATCGAGGCGGCGGTGACGAACGCCACCGGATCGGTCCCGGCGGCGAGGAGGATGAAGTTGTGCGCCATCTGGTCCTTCGCCATCGCTCCCTCGCCCGACAGCAGGACCTTCAGGTCCTCGCCCGGCTTGGCGTCGATGTGGTTCACCGAGTACTTCATGTCGTCGGTGGCCTTGATCTTGAGGATCCGCGGACCGGCCGCGAAGACCGCCGTGGCGGTGACGAGCGCGACCGCCAGCAGGGCGACCGCCGACAGGACGATCTGGCGGCGCCGGGTGAGGGTCAACATGATCGAATCTCCTTTCGCTCCCCGTGACCGGGGTCTTGCGTTGGCCGCCCGGTCCACCCCGCGGCGCGGGCCGCGGGTCCGGAGGGGCTCTGGTGGGAATCCTAGCAAGCCGGCCGCGAAGGGCCCCCGCCCCGGCCGGGCGGGATCAGCGAACCAGCTGGTTCTCGAGCTCGATGGCCCGCGGGAAGAGAACTTCATTTTCCAGGTGGACGTGGCGGTGCATCTCGATCTCGATCCGCCCGAGACGATCGTAGAAGGCGCGCAGGGTATTGCAGGCGTCGGACGGCGGCACGAACCCACCGGTCGACTGGCGCATCTCGGCGAGCGCCCGGCCGGCGTCTTCGTGATCGTGCATCAGCGCCGCAATCGGACCCTCGACCGAACCGAAGGGGCTGGCGTCGAGACCCAAGCGCCGCTCCGCGACCCGCTCGAGCCGTTCGATGTAGGGGAAGAGCACGTGCTCCTCCTTCTCCATGTGATCGGCGAGCTCGCCGCTGAACGCGGCAAGCGTCGCCTGGAGCTCCGCGAGCTCCGGGTGGCGCGTGCCGTGCGCCGCCAGGACCTTGGCCGACATCGCCGCCAGCCGCGGCAGCTCTTCGCGCAACGGTACGTGAAAACGCTCGACGACGTAGCGCGCGATCGCCGTCGCCGACTCGCGCGTCCAATCGGTGTCGTCCTCGGCGTCGGCGCTGTCGACCGCTTCGGCGAGCTCGCTCGCCAGCCGGCGGAAATCGATCTCGCGCTCGACGCAGACCTCGCCCAGCGAACGCTTGCCGCCGCAACAGAAGTCGATCGCGTGGCGCTCGAAGACGCGCGACGCCACGGGGTGGTGGGCGACCAGTTCGCCGACGCGGGTTTCGGGAAGAATCTCCATCGTTCGTACCCCCAGCGGAGCGCGGGGCTCCAGACAGGCGCAGAGCCTGCCTCGCCCGCGCCCGGCGCGGTATGACCGCCGTCATGCTCGACCGGGTTCGGCCGTAAGATGCGAGTTCTCATGGCCGAGTCCCTCGAACAGCTGCTCGCCGCAGTCACCATGTTCCGCAAGCTCGGGGGCGAAGACCGCGAGCGCCTGGCAGCGGTCTCGCAGCTGCGCAGCTACGAGCGCGGCGACATCATTTTCCGTGAAGCCGACCCCTCGGCCTGGTTCTTCGTCGTCGCGCGCGGCCGGGTCAAGATCGTCAAGTCGACGCCGACCGGTCGCGATGTGATCCTCGAGGTCTTCGGCGCCGGGGATCCGTTCGGCTCGGTCGCCGCTTTCGAGGGCCTTCCCTATCCGGCGACCGCGATCGCGATCGAACCGACGGTCTGCATCCTCACCCGACGCGAAGCTTTCTTCGGACTGCTGGTCGAGCATCCGAGCCTGGTGCGCGGCCTGCTCTCCGGCCTCACCATGCGACTCGTGGAGCTGACCAACCGGCTGGCTGAGATGTCGGGCGGAAAAGTCGAGCCCCGGGTCGCCCGGCTCTTCCTGAAGCTCGCCGACGAAAAGGGCCGACCGCACGCCGAGGGCACCTTCATCGCCCACCCGTTGTCGCGTCAGGAGATCGCGGATCTGTGCGGCACGACGATCGAGACCGCGATCCGGGTGATGAGCCGCTGGGGCAAGGACGGCGTCGTGCGCACCGAGCGCGACGGTTTCGTGCTGCTCGACCGGGAAGCGCTCGATGCCCTGGCGCTCGGCTGACGGCGCGCCGCTGCCCCGTCTGCCGCTCGCTTGGTTCGCCCTCGCGCATCTGCTGCTCCTCGCCGGACTCTTGCCGGTCCTGGTCTCGCCCGGTCGTTTTGTCGGCGTCGCGATCGGGGCGCCGTTCGCCGGCCTGGTGCATGCCCTGACCCTCGGTTGGATCACCACCAGCATCTTCGGCGCTTTCCAGATCGTGGCCCCGCTGGTCCTGCGCTGGCCGATCGCGGAGCGGCTCGTCGACCGGCTCCTTGTCGGCCTGTGGGGTCTCGGCGTGGCGCTCCTGCTCGCGGCGTTCCACCTGCCCGGCGTCGGCCGCGCGCCGGGGGCGGCGCTCGCCGCGCTCGCCGGCGCCGGCCTCCTGGCGCGCCTCGCGCCCGGGCTCGCCCGGGCGCGCGCCAGCCGGGGGCTGCGCGCGCACTTCGCGCTCGCCTTCGTCAACTTCCTCGCCGCGATCACCCTCGGCCTCCTGCTGGCGGCGGGTTCGATCGGTCCGTTCGCGTTGCCCGGGCCGCGGCTCCCTTGGATCGTCGTCCATGCGCACCTGGCGGCTCTCGGTTGGGCCCTGTTGCTCGCCATGGGATTCGGCTATCGGCTGATCCCCATGCTCCTGCCGGCGGTGCCGCCGACGGGGGCAAGCCTCGCCGCGAGCGCGGTCGCGATCGAGCTCGGCTTGGTGGCCTTGGCGGTCGAGCTCGGCGGCGGGGGCGGCGCGCGCCTCGCGCCCGTCCTGCTCGTCGCCGGCGTGCTGTTCTTCCTCGTCCAGGTCGGGCGGATGCTCGCCCGGCCGCTGCGCCCCGGACCGCGCCGCCGTTCCCCCGACGAGGCCCGGCTGCACGCCCTGCAGGCGATCGCCTGGCTCGGGATCGCGACGGCTCTCGGTCTCGTCGTCGCCGGCCGCCCCGGCGCGGCCGCCGATCCCCGCTGGCTCGCCTCCTACGGCGTCGCCGGTCTCGCCGGCTTCCTCGGCCACCTGATCCTCGCCGTCTCGGCACAGCTGCTGCCGGCCTGGGCCTGGATCCGTCGCTTCGGCGGCGGCCTGCCGGCGGGAACCCCACCGCCGCCCGGCAGCGAGATCGGGCGCGGCGTCGCGCGGACGATCCTCGTCGCCTGGTCGGCCGGCGTCCCATTGCTCCTCGCCGGCGTCGCCGCCCAACGAGCCGCGCTCCTCGCGGCGGGAGGGGGAGCCCTGGCGCTCGCGGCGCTCGCCGGCCTGGCTCGCCTGGCGGCCCTACTTCGCGGCCCGGGCCCGACGGCCACGGGCCCCCCGGCCGCTTCCCACCCGACATGACGGCCGTCATACCCGCCGGAATCTCCGCGGCGTAGCTTGACTGCCAACCCGAGCGCACGGCGCCACCGCCCTCCTGTCGGGTGGCGCGCCGGTCGGCGGGGGGATCGAGACTGTCGCCCAACGCCGTACTCCGGGGGGAGAGATGCTCCAAGAAATCCGAACCAGGCCCGCGCTGCTGAAGCTCGACCTGTACTGTAAGGGTCTGCGCCTCGACGACTCCTGTTTCATCGAGGAGGACGGCGGGCGGAAGATCCTGCGCACCCGCGCCGGGTTGGGCAGCGGCCTCGAGGTGATCCTGCCCGGCGGCCTGTGGACCAACGCGCCGGTCAGCGAGCCCTTCGCGGCTCACTCGCCCTACACCCTGCACCGCGAGAGCGACGGCCGCTACTGGCTACGCTGGCACGGCGACGACGTGGTGCCGGTCACGCTCTCGCCGCGTCCCACGTGGTACGAGGATTCGACCGCCACCGGCAAGCCGATGACCCGCATCGGCACGCTGCAGGGCACCTACCTCGGCATCTACCAGGCCAAGGTCTGCGAGTACTGGACCCAGAAGCCGCAGAAGGTCAACTGCAAGTTCTGCTCGGTGGGCTTGAATCTCGGCATCGACGACGCCGACGACAAGTCGATCGACGAGGTGATGCAGGTGGTGCGCCGGGCGCGCGAGGAGTCGGGCATCACCTACGTCGACTTCAACACCGGACACTACGAGGGCGACACCTACCTCGACATCCTCGAGCCCTACATCCGGCGGATCAAGGACGAAGTCGGCCTGTTGGTCGGCGTGCAGACGCCGCCGCATCGCGACCTGAAGCGCTACGACCACCTGCGCGCGATCGGCGTCAACCGGGTCTCGTTCTGCTTCGAGATCTTCGACCCGAAGATCTTCCGCGACATCTGTCCCGGCAAGGACGCCGAGTACGGCCTCGACTTCTATCTCGAGGCGATCCGCTACTGCGCGGCGCTCGGCAAGCGCGGCCCGAAGTCCGAGCCCTGGGTGACCAACGGCGAGATCATCGCCGGCCTCGAGCCGGCGGCCTCGTCGATCGCGGCGATCGACTGGATCGTCGGCGTCGGCGCGATCCCGACCGTCTGCGTCTTCCGGCCGCTCGTCGGCACCGACCTCGAGGACCTCGACCCGCCGGAGACCGAAGAGATGGTGCCGGTCTTCCGCCACCTCTACGAAGCCTGCATGGAGCGCGGCTTGCCGATCGGATGCGCCCCGAACGTGCACGTCTCGCTCGTCCTGCTGCCGGAGGAGTGCCGGTCGCTGTCGACCCGCCGCTTCCCCTGGCAGTCGCTGAAACTCGAGGCGATGAAGCGCGTCTTCGCGCGACGCTTCGAAAAGAAATTGGCGCTCAAGGCGGCGGCCTCGGCACCCGCCGCAGCTGCCTGACGATCGCTTGTCGCTCTTGCCCGGGGCGGGGCCCGTACTCTCTCCCCCCTTGACGGACCCCGCCCCATCTTTTTCCGCCTTCTCAGGGTGAAGCCGCCGACCAGGCGCTGAGGTCGGCGCTCTCGAAGTCGTCGCCGAAAAGATCCCAGCGCGCCGCGAGCGCGGCGGCGCCCCCCACCGCCCGCGTCGAGGCGAGGCCGTAGGGCGCGCTCAGCCCGGTCGCGGCGCCCGAGACCCGGCGCGCCGGGGCCACGTCCCCGGAAGCCGTGCGCGCGAAGACCAACAGCTCGGCGCCTCCCAGGTTGGCGACCACCAGCTCGCCGTCGCGGGTCACGGCGACGCCGATCGGCACGTCGAGCGACGTGGCGCTGCCGGCGAGCGTGCGCGCCGGCGCGACGTCGCCGTCGGCGAGCCGGGCGAAGACGTGGATCGCCCCGGGTGCGGCCGCGTCGGCGACGAAGACCTCGTCGTGCACCGTGTCGACGAAGACGCCCGCCGGATTGGCGAAGGCGGTCGCGGCGCCGGCCAGAGTGCGCAGCGGCGTCGCCGCGCCGCTCGCGCCGCGGGCGAAGACCAGGATCGCCGGCGAGGGCGGATAGTCCGCCACCCAGAGCTCGTCGTGGAGCAGGTCGACGAAGACGCCGACCGGCAGCGCCAGGCCGTTGGCGCCGCCGGTGATCGTGCGCAGCGGCAGGGCGTCGCCGTCGGCGGTGCGCGCGAAGACCGCGATCGTGCCGCCCGAGGAGCCGCCGCTCTGGTTGGCGACGAAGAGCTCGCCGTGCACCGGGTCGACCGCCACGCCCGACGGGTGCACCAGAGTCGTGGTGGCGTTGGCGGCGATGCGGCGCAACGGGACCATGTTCGCGAGGCCGTCGATCTCGTGCACGGTGACGCCGGTCGTCGACGCGTCGGCGCAGCAGCTGGCGGCGAAGATCTCGCCGTGCGCGGTGTCGGCGGCGACGAAGAGCGCCCCCGCCAGATCGGTCGCCGGCCCCGCGATCGAACGCAGCGGCGGCTCGTCGCCCGAGGCGGCGTCGCTGAAGGTCGCGACGGCCGCCGGCGAGAAGTTGGCGACCACGCAGTCGGCGCGCGCCGGCGGGGCGACGAGCGGCACGGCGAGCGCCCACAAGGAGAGCGCCAGAGACGAAAGGTGCCGAGCGCGGAACATGAGCCACTCCTCCCGCGGCGAGTCTAGACCGGCGCTCCGGCCGGCGGCGTGGAGGGTTTCGCTCGCCGCGCCCCGGGCGGCTACGGCGGGGCGGGCAGCAGCGCCTCGTCCACGTCGTGCTCGCGCGCGCCGCTCGAGCGGATCCAGGCGAGGAAGGCGGCGCGATCGCGTCCGCCCGGCTCGGGGAAGACGGCGCGCAGATCCTCGCGCCGCCGCCAGATCTCGCGCCAGAGCCGGGAGACGCCGGGGCCATTGCCGGGCGGCCGCTCCCCGTCCGGCTCGCCGGCGAGCCAGGCGAAGAAGCTCCCGGCGCTGCCGGTCGCGAACGGGTCGCCGAAGTCCCGCGCCCGCTCGCCGAGCTCGAGGTAGAGCCGGCGCGCCTCGTCGGGGATGCGCACGCCGTTGGCGAAACGACTCCAGCCGTACGCCGTCTGTTGATCCTCCTTCCAACCCGCCGCGAGCAGCGCCCGCGAGTAGCGCGCGCACAGGGCGCTCACCGCCGCCGGAGCGACGCCGCCGGCGTGGCGGGTCAACCGTTCCGGAGTCTCCGGATCGAAGCCGCTGAAGTGGAAGAGACGGCAGGGCGCGCCGCCCGCGCGCAGCTCTCCTCGGTCCTCCTCGACCGCGCGCTCGTCGAGATTCCAGTAGCCGACGTTGATTCCCGGGTCGCGCAGCAGGTGGCAGTCCTCGACGAACCCCGGCGCGAGATCGAGCCAGGCCTGGTCGTGATGCAGGCCGCGCGCCACCTCGAGCCGGCAGTGCCGCGCGAGGCGCGCCTGCCACCAGACGAGGAAGCGACGCGCTGGCGCGCCCTCGCCCACCGCGATCGTCCCCAGGTTGAACGCCCCGGCGCGCAAGATGGCGAGCTCGGCCGCGCCGCCGCCCGGACCGCTCGCCGGGCGCAGCCGGTGGGGCGTCAACACCAACGCGTGGCGCCGCGCCGCCTCGAGCAGCGGGTCGAGCGGCGAGAGGGCCCACAGATCGGCGTCGAGGAAGATCGCGGCGGCGTAACCGCGATCGAGCAGGTGCGCGAGGAGGAAGGCCTTCATCGCCACCGCGAGCTGGCGGCGCGAGTAGCGGAAGCGCCAGCTTTCGAGGTCGGCGAGCCCCAGGTCCTCGAGCGCCAGCGAGCGAGATCGGTCGCCGTCCGGCTCGGCCGGGCCATCGGTCGCCAGGACGAAGAGCGGAATCTCCGGATGATGGCGGGCGAGCGAGCCCGCCAGGACGCGGGCGAACGACCGGTAGCTGCGCGCCGCGACCGTGCCGAAGGCGATCGGACCGCCATCCGGCGCCGGCGCGCGGTTCACGCTTCGCCCTCCCGGACGAGCTGCGGCGCGATCGCGTGCTCGCGGGCGCCGGAGCTGCGGGTCCAGGCGAGAAAGCCAGCGCGGTCGCGACCGAGCGGCTCGGGGTAGGCGCGGCCGACGTCCGGCCGCCGGCGGTAGACCGCATCCCAGAGTCGAGAGATCGGCGGCGCCCCGGAATCGATCGGTTCGGCGAGGTGGGCGCGGAACGAGCCGGGCGCCGGACCCGCGAACGGATCGCCGAACCGCGCCGCGTCCGCGCCGAGCTCGCGATAGAGCTCGCGGGCGACCTCGGGGATCGCCACGCCGTCGGCGAAGCGCCCGAAGGCGTAAGGCCAGGCGCGCGTCGTCTCGTCCCCGGCCGCGGCGAGCGCCGCGCCGTAGCGCGCGAACAGGTCCGCCGCGGCACCGAGCTCGGAAACCCGAAGGCGATCGAAGTACCGGGTCGCCCGCTCGGGCCGCTCCCGGTCGTAGCCGCTGAAGCGCATCAGTCGGCCGGGCTCGCCGTCGACCCGGACCTCGTCGCCGACGACCTCGATCCGGCGTTCGGGGAGGTTCCAGTGACCGACGTTGGCTCCCGGCTCGCGCACCAGGTGGACGCCCGCGAAGTAGCCGGGCACGAGGTTGAGCCAGCGCTGCTCGTAGTGCAGCCCCTCGCCCACGGCGTGCCGGCAGTCGGTCATCGTCCGCTCGCCCCACCAGGCGAGAAAGCGTCGCGCTTCCGGCGCGGCGGCGACCGCGAGGAAGCCGACGTTGTAGGCGCCGGCGAGGATCACCGCCAGCTCGCGTTCGACCGCCTCCTCGCCCGCGGGCGGCGCGGTGAAGTGCGGCGTGAGCAGGATCGGATGGCGCTCGAGCCGGGCGGCGACGGGCGTGAAGTCGCCGAGGACGAGGCTCTCTTGCTTGAAGAAGAGCACGCCGTCGAAGCCGCGCGCGAGCAGGTGGGCGAGAAGCCAGGGGGTCGCGGCGCAGGAGAGCTCCATCTCGCCCCAGCGGAACGCCACGGTGCGCCACCCGGGGATGCCGAGCGCGGGGATCGGGATCACCGAGAACGGCTCGGCCGACGGGTCGAAGCAGCCCTCGACTTCGTCGCACAGCAGGACAAAGAACGGGATCCCCGGGTGGTGCTCGCGAAAGGAGGCCGCCACCACCCGCGCCGCGGCGAAGCACGATTTCGAAGCGATCGTTCCCGCGGCGAGGCGCAGCATGCGCCGGGAATCTACCCGAGCGCGGGCGGGCGAGCGGGGCAGGGCCTCTCCTTCGATTGACTTCCAACTGGTCGTCATCTAGTCTGATCGCATGAACTCGGTCGGAGCCTTCGCAGCCAAGACCCATCTCGCGGCGCTGCTCGATCGGGTAGCGCGCGGCGAGCGCATCGCCATCACCCGGCACGGGGTCACGGTCGCGCTCCTGGTGCCACCCACCGCCCCTCCGGCACTCTCGCGCGCCGCGGCGATCGAGACGCTGCGCGGCTTCCGGCGCGGCCGCAAGGCCTCGCGCCGGACGATGAAGCGCTGGATCGCCGAAGGGCGCGAGTGACCGACCTCGTCCTCGACGCCTCGGTCGCGCTCGCCTGGTGCTTCGACGACGAGGACCCCACCGCGCTCGCGATCCTCGATCTCGCCGGAAGCGGCGTCTTCCAGGTTCCTTCCGTCTGGCCGTTCGAGATCGGCAACGGCCTCGCCGTCGCCGAGCGCCGGCGGCGGCTGGGGCAAGCCGACGCCGCGCGCTTCCTCGCGCTCCTCGCGGCGTTGGAGATCGAGGTCGACGCCACGCCCTGGCCTTCGCGGCTCCCTTCGCTTCTCGGCCTGGCGCGGGCGCACGGGATCTCGCTCTACGACGCCGCTTATCTCGATCTCGCCCAGCGCTCGGGTCTCCCGCTCGCGACCCTCGACGACTCGCTCGCCCAAGCCGCCCGTGCCGTGGGCGTGGCGATCGCCGGCGGAGGCCGTTGAGGGAGCTGGACTGGCCAGGTTGAAAAGGCTAGAATAGCCATATGCGGAGAGCGAGCATCTCGGCGGTGAAGAACACCCTCTCGGCCCTGCTCGACCGGGTTCGCGCCGGGGAGTCGGTGGTCATCGAGGATCGCGGGATTCCGGTGGCGCGCCTCGCGCCCCTGGCCTCGACGGGGGAACCGGAGGGGCGTCGGGCGCGACTCGAACGCGCGGGCCGGGTGCGCGCGGCGCGCGGCCCGGCGCCGCGCGCGGTGCTGGCGCGCCGGCCGCCGAAGCCGCGGCCAGGCGCCACGGCGAGCGCGCTCGTGGTCGCCGAGCGCCGGGGGGACCGCTGAGGTTCTGGGACAGCTCGGCGCTCGTGCCGCTCCTGGTCGAGGAGCCGGCGACCGATCGTCTGCTGGCGCTCTACCGCGACGACACGGAGGTCGCGGTCTGGTGGGCGACGCCGGTCGAGTGCGCTTCGGCCATCGCGCGCCTCGAACGGGAAGGCGATCTCGCGGCCGAAGACGCGACCGCGGCATTCCAGCGTCTGGATGCCCTGGCGCCGAGCTGGATCGAGGTCGAGCCCGGCGAGGAGTTGCGCGAGATCGCCCGCCGGCTCCTGCGCGTCCATCCGCTTCGCGCCGTCGACTCGCTGCAGCTCGCCGCCGCCCTTGTCGCCGCCGAGCGCCGCCCCTCGACCCTCGACCTCGTCACCCTCGACGACCGCCTGCAACAAGCCGCCGACCGCGAAGGCTTCCTCCGCTCGAGCTGACCCGCCGCCATCGAGCGCAAGCACGTCACAGGCGCTGGCCCTCCCGATCGCAAGCTGGGGACCACCGCAAACCCGGGCTTGTGTCCGTCGCCGCAACCGGAGCCATCAAGCACCTCACCCCGAGAAGCCGCCCCACCGCGGACGCCCCATGTGGGAGCGAGTCTCCCGAAGCTCCATAGAAGACTCTTCGCGTTTCCCACGATTTCCGCAGCCCCAATGAGGCCCGGGAGGCGCGTCGATTCTCGAAGCCTGCTACCGGGTCAGATTCTCACTCCTTTCTTCATTCTCGAATGTCCAGCTCCTACAGGGATGGGCGTGCCACGTGGAGTGCCCTGTTTGCCTGATTGGCCGCTGCCCTTGCCGCCCCATACTCCGAGCGCCTTGGAGAGTTCCTCTCCCGTGTAGATAAGGGTCTCACTCTCAAGGCGCTGTTCGCGAGGGTGTCGTCGGTACCCGGGGACCGCTCGGCATGTCGAATTCCGAGGTTCCTACTCCGGCGCATTGAAAAGGTCGTGAAGAAAGTCACTCCCCTTGGGGTCATTCAACCTCGTTTGCTGTCCGCTGAGGTCATGAAAGAGGAGAAAGGAGCCGCGGGTTTCCACCGGTGTCACGACACGCACGCCATCCAAGATGCAGAGCGCCCCGAAGACGGCATCGTGGGCGGCCATTCTGATGACCTCACCCAGAATCCGTCTTGCGTTATCGTTCAACGACTGATACCACTGCGCCATCTCCACGCGCTCCGCACTCGGATTTCGGACCTGAGGTGCCGCGATGCGCTTGAGGGTGTTCGCCACAGAAGCGTCCCGCGCATGGATCTTGAGTGCCTCAACGAATTCCTCTGGGGTCATGGTTTCAAGAATACTCCCGGGTAAAGCTTGAACGTCAGCTCAATCGCAAGTTCAATTGAAGAAGGTGGCACTCCGGCGTTCCAGAGATTGTCGATCGACTCTGTCAACAACCCATCAGGCGTACCCGCATAGGGGCCCGACCGCGTTGGTATTTCCGCGTGAACATCCCTCGGAAGAGCTATCCCGACTGTCTTCATGTCATCGTAGCCTGGGATTACTTGTGAGCCGGGCTTCTTCTGAAGAAAATGGTGGACATCAAGCAGGTCTCCAACAGGGGACCTGTCCAAGAGATCGTCGACAAGGCCCACCTCATTCGGCGTGACAGGCATCACGCCAATCATGGTGGTGGCGCACACCGAACCAGTCTTGGGCGAGTCGAAGCAGATCGTCTCGTCGGTGTGACCCTGTGAGAGGTCGTGAATCGCAGCCGCAGCAACGTCTACGGTGGTATCTACGACATCGAGCAGCTTGGCCTTGACTAGTTCTCCGAGATCAAATGCGTGGTCGCACTGCGAAGAGTCGGGATCGCAGTCAGCGAATCCGCTCGGGTCCCGCCGATTGATCGGGTCTCCATTGACGTACTCGAAAAGCCCCAGGCTCCCTCCTCCGAAGCCCACCGGATCCTTCGCGGTCCACCGCCCGACCTCGGCGTCGTAGTCGCGCGCGCCGAAGCGCACGAGGCTCGTCTGGTAGTCGTAGAGTCCTCCCGCGAACCCCCACGGCTGGAAGCCCGGGTTCGTGTCCAGCATCACCCGGCCGTACGCGTCGTAGTCGAGCCGCTGCACGACGTCGCCCGTCTCCGCATTCACCACCGTCCGCACCGAGCCCAACCGATCCGTGAAGATTCGATAGCTCGAAGTCCCCTGAAGGATGGCGTCGGGCACCAGCGACCGCGTGCCGTACACGTAGCGCGCGACGACGTTGCCGCTTCCGTCGAGCTTCGCGAGCGGCGCCGGGCCGAGGCCATAGAGGTAGGCCTCCGTCACCGTTCCGTTCACCTTCTTCGCGATCCGCCGGTTGCGAGCATCGGTCACGTAGTCGATGCCGATCCCCGACGGCAAGGCCACGTGCGTCAGCGCGCCGAGCACGTCGTACGTGTACGTCACCGTCTGCGAGCCCACCGTCTTCGTCAAGAGCTCGCCGTTCGCCGTGTACGTGTAGCTCGCCGTGTTCGTCGAAGTCAGCCGGTCCTGGTCGTCGTAGACCGCCGTCGCCGTGCCCCACGGGTCCGTCCAGCTCGTCCGGTTTCCGTTGTCGTCGTAAGCGTAGGTCTCCCAGGTCGCGCCGTCTCGCTCCACCTCCTCTAGCCGGCCCGTGTCCGCGTCGTACGTGTACTCGTAGACGTGCTGGACCGGCGTCGCCGCCAAGCTGTCGCGCGTCGTCTCGCGGCGGCGCTGGATCCGCCCGTGGTGATCGCGCTCCAGAACCTCTTCCTTCAGGAGCTCCACGCAGCCAGACCACGGAGGATTGCCCGCGCACTGGTGGTCGTCGAACCCCGCTCGGTACGTCGCGAGCTCGCCAAACGAATCCCGGGTAACGGCGTCGTTCGTGTCGAGGTAGTCGGTCCCGAGGGCGAGGCCCGTCGTCGGTGACCGCGTGACCTCCAGGTCGCCCACCTTCGTCGCCAGACCATCGTCGTCGTACTCGTTCCGTATCCGCGTCCCCTCCTCGCCGTTCAAGCGGTACGACTCGAGCCAGAAGTTCGTCGCGTACGCGCCCGGGGTGACCTCGTCCAGGAAGTACTCGATGTACCCCGGCGCCATGCCGCCCGACGTGACCTTCGTCACCACCGGGCCGTCGTAGTCGTAGTGCGTCGTCGCCCCGGACGGAGCGGTCAGCGTCGAGAGCTTTCCGTTGGTCGAGTCGTACGCGAGCGACAGCGTTCCGGTGGGCAGGATCGACTGGTTCAGCCGGCCGCCGGAGTCGTAGTGGAAGGTGATGGCCTGCGAATCGGGCCGGGTGATCGTCGTCAGCTGATGGTCATCGTTGTAGGCGTAGGTCGTCTGTGGAGTGGGAAGCCCGACCGCCGGCGGCGTGTACTCCGATACCTGGTTGACCGGCGTATAGTCGAATTCGTGCGCCGGGCGAGTCGGAGGCGTAACCGAGGTCAGGTTGCCGTTGACGTCGTAGGTGAAATGGACCTCACGCTGGTCCGAAAGCGTTTCCTTCGTTACCCGCCCGAGCTTGTCCCGCTCGAAGGTCGTGATCTTCCCCTCGACGTCCGTGACCGTTTCGAGCAGGCCGGTATCGATGTCGTAGCCGTAGGTCACCTTGCGGAGGTTGAAAGCTGGACCCTGACGAATCTCCTCCAATCGGCCTTTGGAATCATAGGAATAGGAAACCGGCTCGACCTCGGGCGGCGAGACTCTCGAAACCAGTCCGTCGGCGTTGAAGTCCACCCTCGACTTTCGACCCTCGGGGGACCGGGTCTCCAGGTACTTCTGGCTCCACGACATCGTGGAGGTCGAAAGTCGACCGTTGACCGCCACGGAATCGACCTCGCTGCCAAAGTGGTAGATGTCGTTGGGATCGAAGGCCGCCGACTTCGAGCGGGTTGTTGTCGACGTGCGGTGCCCGACGGGCGTCTTGATCGTCGACTTGTCGACGAACGGGGCTAGCGCGCCGAGCCGCGGGTCGGGCGCCTTCGACGTGGAAACTTCCGTGTCGTCCGCATACGTGATCGTCTGGGAGCCGTCCCTCTTTCTCAGAAGCTCGACTTCGATCCCCGACGCATCGCGCACGATCTCGTGCAGGTCGCCGTTTTTCCGAAATTCGAGCGTCGTGCGGCTCGACAGCCCTTCCGCCGTCTCCATCTCGACATACCGGCCCAACTCGGTCCCTTGGAAAGAAAGCTCGCGCGAGCCTCCGGCAGGGTCCTCCGCTCGGGTCAAGCGCCCGCCGGCGTCATACTGGAACGAGTAGATCTGGTTCTTCGCGTCCTTGATACTCCGCAAGAGACCGTCCGAGCCGTGGTCGAACTCGATCTTCTCCTCTCCGACTTCGAGCGGCAGGCGAACCCTGGAGAGGTATCCACTGGGCGCAAAGTCGAGGTTCGTCGCTTGCCCGAACGGCGCCGTGATCGAGGTCGGCGTACCGGAGGAATTGCGCGCAATGGTCGTGACATTGTCGAAAGCGTCCGTAATGCTCGTCAGTAAGTCGATCGTCTGGCTGGGGTCATTGGGGTTCGCGTACGTGGAGTAGCCGAAGGTCACCAGATCCTTCCGGGTGATCGCGTCGAATGTACGGAGATGGCGCCCCTCGAGGTCGAATACGTAGACGACCCTACCGTCGCTCGAAGGAATGCGGTACTCGCCAGCGTCGGTGCCGTCCGGCGCGGCCACCACCCCATCGATGGGCTTGGCCATCTTCCATACGACACCAAGGGTCTCGTCGCTGAAGTACAGGACGTCGCTCGACGCATCGATCGTCACGCCTCGCACACGCCCGAAGGCAGCGCTCTTGGCGGCAGTACCGTCCTCCACGGAAAACACCGTTCCGCCTCCGGCGACAGTGTTGACGATCCGTTCTGGTGAAGCATCGATCGATCGGATCGAGGCATTCAACGAGTCGGCAACGAAGATCGTGCCGTCGCCACCCAGCACCAAGTGCCCTGGGAAGGAAAACCGAGTTCCCCAGTCCGACGCCGGCTCTCCATCGCCAGCCCATCCAGCTGCGTAGAAGTAGCCGACTCCCGCGATGTTCCAGTCCGGTTCATTCGTGGGCGACGCTCCATCCGGGGGTATGAAGCGAACGGAGTGGCGCTGAGTGAAGAAGATCGTGCCATCTCCGCGCGTAGCCAGGCCTTCCGGCATCACAATCGGCCAAGCGAAGCAGTTGTCCACGATCCTGCAACTGAGTGGCAAGAAGATCTCTTGGTAACCGTCTCTAGGCCGCCCAGTTGCTACATCGCGCAGGATTCCATTCGCGTCGATCCGCTGAACCCCGCGGCATTTGCCTTCGAATTCGCCGTAGTTCACGACCAGCAGATTCCCTTGCGAGTCGAAGGCGATGTCGAAGGGCCCGTAGAGGCTGGCCGAAGTCGCAGGCACATCCACGGAATCGCAGGCAAAGAACCCGTTGCCGGCGACTGTCTCGATGGAACCGTCCGACTTGATGTGACGAACTCGCGCGTGATTCGTGTCAGCGATGTAGATCGTCCCGTCCGGAGCTTCGACCGCCTTGGTCGGATAGGACAGCAGCGCCGCGGTCGCGGGGCCGCCGTCTCCGATCTGCTGGTCTTGAGGCAAGCCGGCACAGACAGTTCCGGCCACAGTTGAGATCGATCCGTCGGGAGCCACTTTGCGGATTCGGCAGTTCCCTCGATCCGCGATCAGGAGACTCGAATCGTGCATTACCGAGAGACCATAGGGCGCCGAGAGCTGGGCATCCCGCGCCGGGCCATCGTCTCCATTGAACCCGGGATTTCCAGTACCTGCCACTCTGTAGAGCACGTCTGGCTCGAGGCCGGTCCCACCCAGCGTTCGCCGCGAGCCGCTTCCAAAGTAGAGCGTACGCGTCTTGGGGTCGAACGTGTGGTGGGCGCTGATCGTCCAGCCTCCAAGACCCTCCGACCCGAGAGACTGAAGCGAGCCGAGCCAGCCTGCAGATGTTCGACCGACGGACCATTCTTGCCGGCTGGGCACGGACTCCACCGTCACACCACCGACGCTGTCGAAGGCCGGGGTCTGGATGGGTGGCTGAAGGTAGCTGGACGGGAAGACTTGTCTAAGGTTGACCTCCCAGCGGGCCGGGCCCTGGACGGGTCGGCCGTATCGGTCGTTGCCATCCCAAGTGAAGGTGGTCGAGAGCGAGGGGCCTGGCGAGAAGCTCTGCGAGACATGTTGCCCCGCGACATCGATTTCGACATCGATTCGCTGAAGCAATGAGTCCGGGGTCGCGTCTGTGATCGGAACGACAAGCGTGTAGGGCCCCGTGCGGCCCGGAACGCGGTCGCTGCGGTAGGTCAACGAGTACGGAGTACCCTGGAGTGGAATCGACTCGCCGAGGATCTGGTTGTCGACCTCGATCGCTCCCCCGAGCGAGGTCCAGGTGGGCTTGTCGATTTTTCGGTCCTCTCCGCTTATCGGCAACGGAGCGTCCGGTGCCAGGAACTCGACCTGTCCCTTGTAGGGCCATGCGACCGTCCAAAGGGTGAAGTGCGAAACCGGAACACGCCAGAGGCTCTGGCCCACAGAGTAGCGACTGGCGAGGAGGCTCCGTTCCGCGTCCGTGAAGCCCAGGCCGGAAAGCTCAGCGCCGCTGGCTGCCAGCCCTGTGCCCGATATGTCGATCGTGGCCAGCCCGCCTGCGACCGACAGGATCCTGATCACCCGTCCGTCGACCGATGGAACCCACTTCACCGCGTTCGAATCGAAGTAGGCGGCCGGCGCCCTGGAGCCCACCGGGAATCCGAGGAAGTTCTCGACGTAGAAGTAGAGCGGTTGAGCGAATTCCACGCTTCTCGCCCCAGCCGCCGCCGCTTCGTCGATGCTGAGGTCCACGGCATAGGTGTAGCCCATGGTCGATGGAAGAGGAGGCAAGGCCTCCGCTCCTCGTGAGCCCACGGAGAGCTCCGTGAGACGGATCGTGAGATCCTCGATGGGCTGACTCGATCCGTTCGGCATGATCAGCGACGCCGTCGTCGAGGAAGGCAGCACGAGCGCGGGGCTCCTCGTCCCGGCCGAATCCGTGATGCCACTGCCGCCTGCGACGTGCGCTCCCGACGTGGCCAGATCCACCTCGTTGGCGATAAGGTCCGGGCTCACGAGTACGACGTCGGGCACGGACTGATACTGGCCGGCGCCAGCAGTAATCCTCCGTTCCGTCGCCAATCGACCGGTACCCTGGTACAAGAGAGTGAGTGACTGTCCACCGGTCGCTGCAAAGTCGAAGACGCCGTCGAGCCTCGAGATTCCAACTCCGAATTCCGGGTGGCCCACCACCGTGACACGTACCCCCGAAATCGGGGACCCCTCGAGATCCAGGGTTCGTCCCCGCAGGACTACCAAGCGATCGCAATCCAGGCTCTCCGGGACGACTCCATACTGAACGCGAGTCGACTCGGACCACAGGAACGACGCTGAGGCACAGAGGCCTGTCGGAACCGTGGGGTCCACTCCCGGCGCCACGGAGTCCGGATCCGGAGGCGCCGGCAGGGACCCCTGCAGGGTCACCGATACCGGAGCGCTGCGATTCCCAGCCGGATCGGCTACGAAGAGATCGACGCGATCCCCTGGTAGCCCATCCGCGGAGCCGTCGAAGGAGCCATCGGTGAGCACGGAGCTCGAGAGTTCTCGACCCGTCGAGGAGTTTCGAGCGATCACGCGCAAGGGAGATTCGGAGATCGGCACGCAACCCTGAGAACCGATCAGGGGATAGAAACCCTGAGCCGGCAGGCCGACGAAAAGGAGGGCTGGATTGAGCGCCTCCGGAGCTTGCGTGTCGAGCGTGAGATTTACGATGACATCCGAAGCGTTTCCTGCGGCGTCCGTGGCATGCAGATAGAACACGTTGAGGCCTGGCGCTAGCGAGTACGGTCCCGCCGCGAACTGCAGCGTTGATCTGACCGCCACTGACGCACCATTCACCGTCAGCACGCTCGGTTCATCGACGGAGCCGTGGATCGTCACCGGTGACACGTTGACCGCCGAACCAGATTGAGGCGAAGTCACGAGAATCCGTGGCGGCGTGGTGTCCGAGGTCGGAACCGTAAAATGGGCCGTAGCCAACGCAGATGGATTGCCGGCAAAGTCGTGAACTCTCGCGGTCAACGTCTGCGACCCCGAGATCGGGGTCGTAACGTCGCAGGAGGCTCCAGTCGAGGAGCTACCGCACGAGAACGTCAAGGGCTGTCCGTTGGCCGACAATGTCAAGGTGGATGGATTGACGCCGGAAAGATCGTCGGACCACTGAAGAACGATCGGCGAGATCGCAGGATCGAAGGACGAGGCGTCGATCGGTTGAAGGATCGACAAGGATGGAGCGACCGAGTCCGGGCTCGCACTGAAGTGCCGGACAACCTCCGCAGACGTGTGGCCAATCAGATCACGCGCCGTGACGCGGAGCTCGTGGTTCCCAGACGCGATCTCGGAAATAGTCGCGCATTGCGCCTGGCCCGTTGCAAAACTGCAGGTGACCGCCAGAGTGGCTCCATCCAGAGTCAGCGCGAGACTCTGGCTGTCGAGACCCGAGCCTTCGTCGCTCCAAGAGATCGCGATCGTCGGCCGAGTCGACGTGGCCGAGCCTTCGAGCGGAGCTTCAACCGCCAGGGCGGGCGCCATCGTATCCACGACGATCGTCGCGCCGGTGAAGCCCACCTGCCCGCCAAAGTCCGAAACATGCGCCGAGAAACGCCAACTCCCCTCTCCAAGCGGAGACTGCGGAATGCAGCTCGCAGTGGCATCGTCATTGGAGCAGTTGAAGACGACGTTCGAGGTCCCCGCCTCGATCTCGAAAGCGAAGGTCGGCGCGTCGATTCCACTGCCCGCGTCAGAGAATGAGAGATCGATCTCCGGGACATTGGATTGGAGGACTCCCCCGTCGACGAGGTTTTCGAAGACAATCATCGGAGGTGAAGCGTCGACCGAAACAGTAATGCTCGCCGGCTGGGAGAGGTTGCCATCGAAGTCACGTACCGTTGCCGAGATGGTCCGCTGTCCGTCCGCCAAGGGTTCGTCGAGATGGCAGGCGGCGCTCGATGGGCCCGCGCTACATGTACTGGGCCTTGCCACGGCATCCACTTTGAGCTCTAGAGTCGACGAGTCCACACCGCTTCGCGCGTCTGAATATGTGAGATCGATCTCCGGGTCGTTGGTGGAGAGAACTGCACCGGGCATCGGCGAGTCGATCGAGATCGATGGGCCGGTGGTATCGGTGCAGGCCAAGGGACGAGCCCACTTCGCGACGTACGGCGACGGCGCTCCGCCGGCGGTGACGAAGCCTCCGCCGAGATAGCCGGCCCGCCCGCTCGCGTCGTCCAATTGAGCGAGCGCCAGGACGTCCCCGCCCGAGACGCCGGGGCCCAGCACTCGCCAGGCGTTCGCCCAATAGGCGGCGAATCGACTCGGGCTCAGGCCGCCGGAGTGAGTGAAGGCGCCGCCGGCGAGAAACCCCGGATTGGCACCCTCGTCCCACCCCTGCAGCGCCTCGACCGTGTTGTCGACGCCAGAGGCTGCCGCGGACCATGCCGTGCCGTTCCAGATCGCTACATGGGCTGCGCTGACGCCGCCTGCATTGGTGAATCCGCCGCCGGCGACCAAACGGACGCCGGACGGGGATTGCCAGGGTAGAAGCGCGTAGACACCGATGTTCGTGCCCGATCCCAGGGCGCTCCAGGACGATCCATCCCAAGCTGCGATTCGATTGATCGTGGCGCCACCGGCGGTCGTAAACTCTCCACCGACGTAGAGCTTCGGCACGCCCGAAACGCTCGACACGGTAAGAGCCCGGACAAGAGCGTTCGTTCCCGACCCCAAGACGCTCCAAGTTCCGGACCTCCACCGCGCGATGTTCGCGGCAGCGACAGCCCCTGCGCTCGAGAAGCCACCGGCCACGTAAAGCGCTGGTCCGGTGCCGTCGTCGAAGCTCGCGAGCGCCTGGATCCCGGGGGACTGGAAGCTCAGCGTGACGCCGCCGCCGACATCAATCCAACTTGACCCCGTCCACTTGGCGAGATTCGCCAGAGTCGTGGCGCCGCTCGCCGTGAACGAGCCTCCCGCGTAGAGCGCCGGCCCGCTGCCGTCGTCGTGCACGGCAAGGGCCGACACCGTCCCGTTCACACCTGCACCGAGGGCCTCCCAGCTCACGCCGTTCCACTTGGCCACGTGGTTGAGAATCGTGCCGTTCGCCGAGACGAACTGGCCGGCTGCGAAGACCGCCGGTCCGGTGCCGTCGTCGAAGACCGTGACGGCCCTTACCGGTGCATCGAGGCCGGTGCCGAAAGCGGTCCATCCGTTGGAGCCCCACTTCGCGATGCCGTTGACGCCGAAGCCTCCGGCTTGGCTGAAGCCGCCGCCGAGGACGAGGCTTCCAGCGAAGGTCGTCGAGGCCATGCCACCCGTCGAGGGGTCCGAGATTCCTCCGCCTGCGGGCTCCCAGGTCGCGCCGTTCCATCGCGCCAAGGAGCCAAATTGCGAATGGGAGCCGCCGCTGAGAGAGCCAGCGGCGTACAACGCGCTGCCCGAGCCGTCGTCGAATGCGGCCAGAGTCTGAATTCCGGACGGCTGGCTGAGCGTGGTGTAGGTGATGTTCAAGCCCGCGCCGAGCTTCTTCCACTCTCCGCCGTTCCAGCGAGCCACGTTCAGGAACGTATCCTTCGTGTCGCCCGCGTTAGTGAACAGACCGCCAGCTACGAGCTCGGGCCCCTCGCCACCGTCGAAGACGACCAGACTGTTGACCTGCGCCGCCATCGAACCGCGGCCGACCCCCAATCCCAGGGGGGACCAAGTCGATCCGGTCCACTTCGCGATGTTGTTCGCCGCGATCCCGCCGATCGACGCGAAAGTACCGGCCGCGTACATGTGCGGCCCGCTCCCATCATCGTAGGCCTCGAGCGCCTCGACCTGAACGACGCTCAGCGGGCAGCTGCCTCCCGCGAGCCCAGCCCAGGATGATCCGTTCCACCGAGCCACGCCTTCAGCTCCGGTGCCCGCTCCAGCGCCGACCGACGTGAAGCTTCCACCTACGTAGAGGGCGCTACCCGAGCCGTCGTCAAACGCCTCGAGTGCGTGGACTCCTCCTGCCCCAGTCAAACACGAATTGGTCAGCAAGCTGTAGAAGGAGAGCGTCACGCCGCCGCCGACATCGGCCCAGCTGGAGCCGTTCCAGCGCGCGAGGCCCTTGACCGAGAGCGCGCCGACGAAAGTGAAGCTGCCGCCCACGTAGAGCGCCGGGCCGTTGCCATCGTTGTACACCGCCAGCGCTCGCACGGCACCGTTCACGGAACCGGACGGAAGCGATTGCCACGCGTTTCCCGTCCACTTCAGCAGGTTGGATGGCGTGCTCATCGCCCAGCCCATGAGGCCACTGCCCCCCGCGTAGAGTGCCGCCCCGGTTCCGTCGTCGTAGACGGCGAGGGCGAGAACTCGGCCTTGGAGACCGACTGCCGAACCGAAAGTGCCGGCCGAATAGGCGCCATCGCACGCCAGGTCCAACAGAATCACCCCGGCGGAGGTCACTCCTCCCAGCACTGGACTGACGTTTTGAACGACACCAAGCTCGAGGTTGGAGGAGTCACCAAACTCGGCCGTGACTGTCCAAGGGTCGACTGTAAGTACGCCGGAGACGAGCAAGGAGAAAGAGCCGTCGGCGGCAGTCGTCGCTTCCGCCCCTGAGCGACCCAGGACCCGCACTCGAGCCCCCGACGCCGCTGATCCGTTGGGTCGATGGACATTGCCCACGAGCGTCGTCGACGTTCCGAGCGCCGTATTCACGGTGAAAGTGACTTGGGCCGGACTGGAGAGATTCCCCGCCTGATCACGAATCGAAGCCGTGACGGTCATCGCGCCGTTCGCCAGAGGCGCTTGCGGGATACACGTCGCCTTCAGCGAGCGAACCGTACAGGCCGCGAGGGGAAGTGGGGCACCGTTGATCGAGATGCCGAGCGTCGCCGGATCGATTCCGCTCTCGGCATCCGTGAACGTCAACGCTATCTGCGGAAGCCCCGTGGTGACCACCGAGCCATTCGTCGGCGCGGCGATCGCGAGGGTCGGCGCGACACCGTCGCGAACCAAGCGGAGGTCGAGTGCACCCTTCATCGACTTCCGGTCCACGGCTTCGAAGTAGAAGATGTTGATGCCGGTATGGAGCGCTTGGTTGGCCGTCGTGAAGGTCAAGTCGGAATTCACCGCGACCGGCACGCCGTTGACGGTGAGCGTCGCCGGCTCGTCGAGATGACCCGCGATTGCTATCGAGGCCTGGTTGGTCGCGTTCTTCGGCGGCGACGTGACCGTGATCACCGGTGCCTGACCCGCGGGCGAACAGCCGGGCCAGTTCGGAGTCGTTCCCCAGATCGCGATCTTCGGCGACCGAAGGCCATCGAAGGAGCCGAAGTTGCCGGCGACGATCGTCGCGGGAGCCCCCTGATAGAAGCCGAAAGAAAAGGCGGCTACGTAGCCGGGATCTCCGCCGACACCCAGGTTCGCGTTGACGTACGGGAGGACGGTACCCGCGAGCGTCCCAGAGCAGCTCGATAGGCCCGCGGCATAACTGCCGCCGATCAGCAGGGTCTGCGACTTGCCGTCATCGAACACCTCGAGCGAATCGACGAAGGCCGGCACAAGCGAGGCCGGAACGGTCGGGCTGAGATGGCGGTTGCCCGAGAAACCGCAGTAGTTGCCTTGTCCCTTGGTCCAGGCGGCTCCGTTCCAGGCGGCGAAATTGACGAGCTTCTGACTGTTACCCACGGAGCTGAAAGCGCCGCCCACCTGCAGCAGTCCACCGAAGGATCGAAGCGCCGCGACGTGCCCGCTGCTCGCGACACCCGCGACGCCGCCGCTGAGCACCGGGTACCACGAAGCGCCGTCCCACTTCGCAAGGTGGTTGTAGCTGGTCGAGTTGTAGGTCGTGAAGATTCCGCCGGCGTAGATCGCCCCTTGATACACCTCGAGCGCGCCGATTCCGCTGGGGCCGCCCTGGGGGGCCCAGAAGCTCCCGTTCCAGCGATAGAGCCCGGTGCCACCCGCGTAGAGCCGAGCCCCGCTTCCCGTGTCGAGCCATGCCACGGTGCCGATCTGGGAGCCGATGGGCTGACCGATCGTCGTCCACCCCGTACCGTTCCACTTTGCAATCTGCCCGGACGCGCCTGCAATCGCATAAACGCCGTAGGCCGCGCCGTCCCAGAGGCGCACGACCCGCGAGCCGCCACCGTCGAGGCCGGCGCCGGCCGAAGTGACGGTCTGCCCGTCCCAGATTCCGACCCCTCCGTTCAGTGTTACGCCGCCCGCTTGCGCCAGGCCGGTGAAGAAGACCTTGAAGCTTCCGCCCGTGCCCTCGAGGTAGGCCACGGAGTTCGCGGGTCCGTAGGTGTCGCCGGAAGGAGCCAGGGGAGTCCAGGCCGATCCATTCCAAGCGAACATCGTTGCCCGAGGCGGCGAACTGGAGACACCGACGCCGTAGAGGACCGGATTCGCGCCGAGCCCAGCGACCACGAATGTCGGAACGCTGCCAATCCACAGGGGCGCGCTCCACTCGGAGCCGTTCCATCGCCGAAGGTGGTAGGCGTTTGGATTGCTCGGGCTACCCGGGAGCGTCGGGAAGATCCCGGTGGCGTAAAGGTAGTTCCCCTGAGGACCGTCGACTACGGCGAGGTCGTAGTACTGCGAATCGGAGGGAATCACCGTCGTCCACGACGACCCGTTCCACTTCATGATTCCGATGTTGTAGTCGGCGAGATACAGCTTCGGTCCCATCCCGTCGTCGTAGGAGACCAGGTCGGAGATCTTCACCGCTGGCGTAGCGATCTCCTGCCAAACTGAGCCGGTCCATTTCCAGATGGACGAGCCCCAGGCATCCCAGAAGAAGAGCGCATTTCCGGTTCCGTCGTTCAATACCGCAAGGGAATAGGCGTCGGCGGTTGGACTGGAATCGACGAAGCCGGCGGAGACATCGACCCACGCCTGCCCGTTCCAGCGCGCGATTCGATTTGCCGTCACCGGGTGACTCGCTCCCGTCCAATCCGCCGAGGATTGGACCGCGGAGAACGTGCCTGCGACCCAGAGCGCTGCGCCGCTGCCATCGTCGAAAGACGCGAGCGCGTGAATGGGTCCATTGGCCCCATGACCCACCTCGCGCCACTCCAGGCCATTCCATCGCGCGAAGTTCGAAGCTGGGTGACCTCCGGCGGACGTGAAGTCTCCGCCAGCGTAGAGCGCTTCTCCGCTTCCGTCGTCGAAAGTCGTCAGTCCGTTGATCGAGGGAGGCGCATCGTTGTTCACGCCGCCGCCGACGTCCTCCCAACCCGCACCGGTCCAGCGAACGAGTTGGTGTACGGTTCCTTGGCTCGTCGTGTCGATCATTCCGCCGACATAGAGCGCTGGGCCCGAACCGTCATCGAACGCGATCGCCGCCTTGACCGAACCGATGAGCTGCGCTTCCGACGAAACCCACGGGGTCTGCGCAACGTACTGGTCGCAGGCAGGCCTGATCGTCAGCGTCCCGATTTCGAGCGTCCCAGTCCCGGTGGGCTGCGCCGTCGTGAGAAAGCCAACGCCCGTGAGGCCATTCAGTGTGAGCCGTGCCGAGACCTCGACGGGGTTCAAGGTCGTCGTGATCAGCGCACCCACCGTGAACTGCCCGTCCGTGGCCGCGGTAGTCCAGATGGACGGATTTCCGGTGAGCGCTACACGCGCCCCGGATGCTGGAGATCCGTCCTGCCACTGCGCCGTCCCGTGGAACGAAACCGAGTACGGCGTCGCGGGCGCGACTGTAATGTGCAGCGTCGCCGGGCTGGAGGTATTCCCTTGATAGTCCCGAACGGACGCAACGATGGTTCGCACGCCGCTCGCTAGATCGCTCGTCGGCACGCAGGATCCTGACGTACTGGTTCCTTGACATTCGAATGCAGCACTTGCTCCGTCGACAGTGAAGGCGAATGTAGTGGGATCGACGCCGGACCCGGAATCGCTATACGAGAGCGAGAAAGGCGGCCGCGCCGTGGTGACCGTAGCGCCCTCGCCTGGCGCCGTGAACGCAAGCGTCGGCGGGGTGACATCCTGGATCGTGAAGCTCCGCGTCGCCTGCGCCGGGTTGCCGCCGAAATCCTGGATCATCGCGGTCAGCGTGACGGGCCCACCGCCCAGCGACTGAGTCGGAGTGCAGGTCGCCGTGTCCGAGGTGAACGAGCAACTTGCAGGAATCGTCGTCGTCCCGGCCTTGATAACCAAAGTGGCCGTGTTGACTCCAGTTCCGATGTCAGCGAAAGCGAGGATCAGCGTCGGCGTGGACGACGCGATCAACGAACCGTCCAATGGCTGTTGGAAGACGAGCTCCGGGTAGGTGTAGTCCGTGCACGTCGACGGCCGCCGTAAGCGCGCCGTGTGCGACGAGGCGATGCCGTTTGCCGTGGTGAACGAGCCCCCGGAATAGAAGGACGGCTCCTTCGCTCCGACGGTTCCCGCGGCTGCGGCGAGGGCCGTGCTGTTGAAGCCGTCGCCCGCGGCCTGCCAGGCGATGGTGTTCCACCGAGCCACTCGATTGAAGGTCGTGCCGGCGGCCGTGGTGAACGTCCCGAGGGCATAGAGCGACGGCCCCGTCCCGTCGTCGAAGGTACCGAGAGCGTCGACCTCCGTGTTCAGCCCCGTGGCGAGCGTCGACCATGCCGAGCCATTCCACCTCGCGACGTGGTTCGCCGTGACCGAGCCCGCCGTGGTGAAACGGCCGCCAACGAAGAGCTTGGTTCCGGAACCGTCGTCCCAAGGGAGCATGGACGTGACCTTGATCGTCGATCCGCCCGTGACCCCGGTTCCGACAGTCGACCAGGCCGTGCCGTTCCACTTCGCGATCCGATTCACGGCGAGACTGCCACCGACCTGAGTGAAATCTCCGCCCACGAAGAGCTTCGCGCCGCTGCCGTCATTCCACGATGCGAGGGCCCGGATGGTGTTGTTCGCGCCGCTCGAGACCGCCTGCCAGGCCGAGCCCGACCACTTCGCGAGCCGGTTGTAGGTGACGCTGTTCGCCGTAGTGAAGCTTCCCGCCGCGTAGAGCTGGTTTCCCGAGCCCGAGTTGTAAACCGCCAAGGCAAGGACTTGGCTGGCGAGACCCAAGCCGACCTGACTCCAGGCCGAGCCCGTCCACTTGCCGACGTACTTGACCGACGTGGCTCCCGAGGTAGTGAACTTCCCACCGGCGTAGAGCTTGGCGCCCGTGCCGTCGTCGAAGACGACCAGGGCATCGACGGAGGGAGTGGTTCCGCCACCCAGTCCCGAGCCCAACGCCGACCAACTCGTACCGTTCCACTTCGCGACGCGATTGACGGTCACGCCCCCGGCGGTCGTGAAGGTCCCGCCGACGTAGAGAGCCGTTCCCGTTCCGTCATTGAAGAGCGTCATCGCCCGGACGTCGCCGTTGAGGGCATTTGTGGGGAACTCGCCGCTCGCAAAATCCGCGTCGCATGGCAAGTAGAGGTAGAAGGCTCCGAGATCGTAGGTCTGACCTGGGGCCGCGGCGTAGGTGTAGTAGCCCACCGCGTTTCCCGCCGAGGTGGCCTTGGAGACCACGATCAACGCAGTGGCTGAGCCTGTGAGCGTGAAGCCCGGCGAAACGAACGTGCCGTCAGATGCGGTCGTGGTCTGGACCGTGGTGTCCCCGAAGACCTTCACCGTGGCGCCGGCGACCGGACGATCGTCCACGAAGCGCGCGACACCCTGAACCGCCAGCTCGTTCGGACCGAGCTGCCTCGAGACGATGCCACCGTGTACCGCCTCGAGCTTCGAACCGAGTGCCGGCCTGGTCGCGAGCCGCGGCGCCACTCCAGGATCCACGGATGCCGCGACGGCGAAGTACTCCTCATCCGGCTCCGCGGTCCGAAGAAGAACGGAGACTCCCTCGTGATTCACTCGCACCAGCGACGATCGGGAAAGCAACAAGCCAGAGCCGTCGCGCGGATCAACTCCCAAGTCGATCGGCGGTCCGTCCTCGGCGCTCAGGAGGTGCGACCCTCGAACGGTGCCCTGAAAGTCCATCCAGTCGAGCTCGGTGTGGGTCAGAGCCCAGACGCCCTGAGGTTCGCAGAGCACTCGCGGAACCTCCTCGCCTGCGAGCACCTGATGAAGCTCCCCTTGGCCGCCCTCGCTACGCCAGACTCCATCCGAGGTGCCGATCCAGATTTCCTCCGAGACCGGACTCTCGCAAGCGGAGAGAAGCTCCAGACCCCTCGGCGCCGCCGCAACGGTCGAGATTTCGGTCCCGTCTTGCGAGAGTCGGCCGATCGCCCCCTCGCGAATCGCTAGAATCTCGCGGCCTCCGGCCGATAGGCCCTTCGAGAGAATCGACGGCTCTCGGACGTGGAGTTGGGCTCCCTTCTCGGAGTAGAAGGACGTCTTCTGGGATGTGGCGAGAGCTACGGTGCCAGAATTCTCGGCGAGAGCCAGGTTGGTGGAGCTGGACGATTCCTCCGGCGCGGAATCCTCGACGAGCTCGGGGGGCATCTCATCGTCGAACTTCTCGAGCCACAAAGCTCCCCGGGCGTCCACCAGCCAGAGCGACCCCCGACGAGGGTCGGCAACAAGCCGTCGGATCGACGATGCGCCTGGGTCGATCCGAAGCGTCGTCGCGGTATCCAGACTCGCTTCGATCAGGCCCCGCGAGCTGGCGATCCAGAGGCGCCCGTCGCCTGGCGGTGACTGCGGCTCCTGCGCTCCGGCGATTCCGAGTGAGGCTACGAGGACGGCGGTTCCACCGCAGGAGGCCTTCCGCATACCAGTTTCCTCTCGCAGGACTCGCTGGCGCTCGGCGCCGTGACCGCCTATTCGAGCGCTGGCGCTCTTGCAAAGTTGACCGAACGTCTGTCATTCTCTCACAAGAATTTTCGACGTCTAGCCCGCGAGGAACGAGGAACTGCGAATCGCTTCGTCTCACGGTTAGCGGAGGATTCGGTACAGACCGGGTTGATGGGTGACATTTCAGACCGGGAGGATGGGTGACACAGCTAGGGTTGAGCGCGCGGAGGTGCGCGATGCCCTGGCGGGAGACGGAGCCCATGAACGAGCGCCTGAAATTCATCGAGGAGTCTCGCGCGGGACTGTACACCACGAGCGAGCTGTGCGAGCGCTACGGGATCAGCCGCAAGACGGGCTACAAGTGGCTGGAGCGCTACCACGAGCTCGGCGTCTCGGGGCTCGACGATCGCTCCCACGCGCCGCACAGCTGCCCGCACAAGCTCGAGCAGCGCGTGGCAGTGGCGATCGTCGCGGCGCGCAAGAAGCACCCACACTGGGGACCACGGAAGCTGCTCGACTGGCTTCGCCCGCGCCACCCGGAGCTGGATCTGCCCGTGCCGAGCACGGCGGGTGAGCTCCTGCGCCGAGAAGGCTTGAGCGTGCGAGGGCGTCGTCGTCGGCGCTGGCGCCACCCGGGACCGCCAGCCCGCGAGAGCTACGGACCGAACGATCTCTGGACGGCCGACTTCAAGGGGCAGTTTCGAACCCGGGACGGGGTGTACTGCTATCCCCTGACCATCGCCGACCAAGCCTCGCGTTACCTGTTGCGCTGCCAGGCCCTCAGCTCGACACGAACCCGGGAAACCCGGCCCGTGATGGAGCGGCTCTTCCGCGAGCTCGGCTTGCCTCGTGCGCTGCGCACCGACAACGGCGTACCGTTCGCTTCGACCGGAATTCACGGCCTGTGTGCGCTCAACGTGTGGTGGATCCGTCTGGGCATTGCGCATCAGCGCACTCAGCCGAGCCACCCCGAGCAGAACGGCGCCCACGAGCGCATGCACCGGACTCTCAAAGCCGAGACCACGCGTCCTCCGGCCACCAACCGCCGAGCCCAGCAACGAAGCTTCGATCGCTTCCGCTCCGAGTACAACGACGAGCGGCCCCATGACGCGCTCGGCGGCCGGGCGCCTGGAACCGTCTGGAGTCCGCCCTCACGGGCGTACCCCAGCCGACTCCAGGCGCCCGAGTACCCCGGCCACTACCAAGTCCGATTCGTCAGCACCGCCGGCACCTTCCGCTTCCAGTGCCGGCAGCTCTTCATCAGCGCTGCTCTGAAGCAGGATTGGATCGGCCTCGAGGAAATCGACGATGGCGTGTGGGCGGTGTACTTCTACGACGTCCTACTCGCCCGCTTCGACGAGCGCGACCGGAAGCTGCATGCCTAGGCCTGAAAACTGTTACCCATCCTGCCGGTCTAGACTGTTACCTATCCTCCCGGCCGGTCATTCCCGATGTACCACCTCTTGTTGACGCTCTGGTTGTCTCTCGGACCCGCGGCGCCAACCTCGACCACGCCTCTTCTACCAACACTCTCCACGCCGTCGGCGATGCGCGATTCCGCAGGGCGGATGCGCGCGTTTCGCGATCCGATCACCCTGAGATTCGGGGACCCGTCGGCCGCCCAGCTGAAGGAGATTGCGCTGCAGCCTCGACTTCAACTCGATACCTTCGGTCAGAGCCGAGAAGCACTCGTCGAAGAGCAAGTCGTGGCTCCAGCGGGAGGATTCCGAGTACGCCTCGGTTCAGCCTTCGTCAGCGCGATCCGAGGGACGAAGGGAGCCTCCGGGGTATCTGCCGCGTGCCTCCTTGGCGAAGCGTCCTTCGCAGATGATGAGCAGGCCGCAGACTCTCCTGGGGATCGGCCGTGATGCCGCGTCGGAAAGTCGCGGGGATAGCGATCCTCTGCCTGACCTCGCTGTTGGCGGCGTCTTCCCAGGCCCTTGCCGCGGCCTCGATGGCCTTGGTCAACATGGACGGGCCGGGCGAGGGGCTGAATGACCCCGCACCCTGTCTTCCAACCGCCACGAATCCTGCGACGACCCTCGGTGGCGCCCGACTCAACGCGGTTCAATACGCCATGTCCGTTTGGGCGGATCAGCTCGAGAGCGACGTCACGATCCAAGTCGGCGTGAGCTTCGATCCCCTGGGCGGCAGCGCTCAATCCGCGGACTTGGGCCTGGGAGGCCCTACGGATGTCTTCCGCGACTTCGCAGGGGCGCCGATCCCCAACACCTGGTATCCCGCTCCTCTGGCCGACAAGTTGGCTGGACAAGACCTCGCGCCGGGCGAGCTCGATATCCGGCTGCAGTTCAGCTCGGACGTCGATGGCCCGCAGGTCTTGGGAAGCAACGGCTTCTACTACGGACTGACCGACGACCCTGCCACTGGCGACGTCTGGTTTCTCGACATCGCGCTGCACGAGCTCGCACACGGTCTTGGTTTCACGACGTTCATCAACCTATCGTCAGGAGCCAAGTTCCAAGGTAAAGACGACAGCTACCTGCTCCACCTCCAGAAGATCCAGAGCAGCGCCGAACCGCTCGCACTCATGACTGACGCCCAGCGAGCTGCGGCCGTTCGGTCCGGGCTCGTCTACTGGACCGGCCCGGCCGTCGCAGCGGACAGCACTCTCCTGACCGCCGGGAGTACGCCCGCCGGGGACGTCGAGATGTTCGCGCCCTCAGCCTTGATGCCGCTCACTTCGATCGTCCACTTCGACCCGACGCTCACGCCGGACCAGGTGCAGGAGCCTTACTATGTTTCGGGGTTTCCTGGTCTACAGATCGCGCGAGCCGTGCTGGCGGATATCGGCTGGGGCTCCACGGCTCAGTGCGCGCCGATTCCGTAACACGGAAAAAGACCGAAGCGCTGGCGTCGCGACCGCACAGCTCCCGGATCTCGAGACCGGGACCGCGACCTTCTGTCGTCTTGAGAAGAAGTGGTGCAGCCAGGAGGAGTCGAACCCCCAACCCTCAGATCCGTAGTCTGATGCTCTATCCAGTTGAGCTATGGCTGCCAGGGACTGCGCAGGGCGGGGATTTTATCGAAAGGCCCGCCGGGGCCGCAACCGCGTCAGGTCGCGCGCGGGCCGCGCTCGGTTGCCGCGGGCAGCGGGCGCGAGCGCTCGCGCACCTGCTCCGAGGTGAGACCGTAGAGCGGCGGGGTGACGACGCCCAGCAGCCCCAACATGTAGTAGAGCTGGCCGCGATGGTGCACCTCGTGCTCGACCATGGCGCGCAGCCACTTCCAGGTGGTGATCTGCACCCCGCCCGGAGTCTCGCACTTGCGCTCGAGATCGGCCGGGGAAAGCGCGGCGAAGATCCCGACCGCCTCCGCGTGCATCGCCTCGAACCAGGCGACGACCGCCTCCCGGCCGTCGGCGAGCTCGCGCCCGCAGCCCGGATAGGCGCTCGGCCGCCCGGCGGCGTTCTCGGCGAACATGAAGCGCTCGGTCGCCGCCAGATGACGCACCAGATCGGCGAAGCTCCAGCGGTCGCCGGCCGGCGCCCAGTCGAAGCGCTCCGGAGGAATGCACTCGATCACCCGCCGGGTGCGGGCGCGGATGCCCTCGAAGTACTCGACGAACTCGCCGGCCTCGCGGATGCGCACGGTAAGCCTCAGCTCCCGGCGAGCGCCGCCGCGGGGGCCGGTTTCGCGGTCGCCCGGTTCTCCGCGTCGACGAACACCACCCGCGGCTCGTGGCGGCGGGCCTCGGCCTCCTCGTACTCGGCGTAGGTGGCGAGGATGACCAGGTCGCCGCGGGCGACCAAGTGCGCCGCGGCGCCGTTCAAGCAGATCTCGCCGCGCCCGGGAGCCCCGGCAATGGCGTAGGTCGCGAGCCGGTTGCCGTTCGTCACGTCGTAGATCTCGACCCGCTCGTTGGGCAGGATGTCGGCCGCGTCCATCAGCAGCGGGTCGATGGTGACCGAGCCCTGGTAGTGCAGGTTCGCATCGGTGACCGTCGCGCGGTGGATCTTCGATTTCATCAGCGTGCGGCGCATGCGGATCTCCTTCAGTCCACGGTCAGACGGAGGTTGTCGAGCAGACGGGTCGAGCCGACGCGGACGGCGACCGGGATCACCACTTCGCCCTCGACGCGCGCGCGCGGCGCGAAGGTCTCGGGATCGACCACCCCGACGTACTGCAGCTCGAGCCGCGGCTCGCCCGCGAGCCGCGAGCGCACGAGCGCGGCGACCGCCGCCGGATCGCGCTCGCCGGCGGCGATCGCGGCCCCGGCCGCGGCGAGCGCGCGCGGGATCGCGGTCGCGGCGCGCCGCTCCTCGGGCGAGAGGTAGCGGTTGCGCGACGACATCGCGAGCCCGTCGGCCTCGCGTACGATCGGTCCGGGGACGAGCTCGACCGGCAGGTGCAGGTCGGCCGCCAAGCGGCGCACCACCGCCAGCTGCTGCGCGTCCTTCTCGCCGAAGACGGCGACGTCGGGCATCACCAGCAGGAGCAACTGGGTGACGACCGTCGCCACGCCCTCGAAGTGCCCGGGCCGGAAGTCGCCCTCGAAGCCGCGCGACGCGCCCTCGACCCGCACCCGGGTCGAGTTGCCCGGCGGGTAGATCGTCTCGACCTCGGGCAGGAAGAGCAGGTCGCAGCCGGCGGCGGCGAGCTCCCGGGCGTCGCTCTCGGGCGTCCGCGGGTAGCGCGCGAAGTCCTCCCCCGGTCCGAACTGGGTGGGGTTGACGAACACCGACGCCACGACGCGCTCGGCATGGCGGCGCGCGAGCGCGACGAGCGACAGGTGGCCGGCGTGCAACGCGCCCATCGTCGGCACGAAGCCGATCCGCTCGCCGCGGCGCCGCCAGGAGGAGACCGCGGCGCGCAGCTCCTCGACCGTACGGACGATCTCCATCCGGACTTCAGCCGTAGAGCCGCCCGACTTCGGGTGCCGGGGGAACGCTCGGATCCTCGAAGCTCTCGGAGGCGTTCGGGAACTCCCCCGAGCGCACGTCGGCGGCGAAGCGCGCCAGCGCCTCGCGCGCCGCGTGGGCGAGCTCGGCGTAGCGGCGCACGAAGCGCGGCGCGATCCGCTCCTCGAGCCCCAGCAGATCGTGGAAGACCAGCACCTGGCCGTCGCAGGCCGGCCCGGCGCCGATGCCGATCGTCGGGATCGCCAGACGCTCCGAGACCTCGCGCGCCAGCTCCGAGGGGATGCACTCGAGCACCAGCGCGAAGGCGCCCGCCGCCTCGACCGCCTCGGAGGCCGCGAGCAGCGCCTCGCGCGCCGCCAGTCCCCGCCCCTGCACCTTGAAGCCGCCGAACTTGTGCACCGACTGCGGAGTGAGGCCGAGGTGGGCCATCACCGGCACCTCGGCTTCGACCAGCGCCGCGATCACCTCGATGCGGGCGCCTTCGATCTTCACCGCCGCCGCGCCACCCTCCTTGACGAAACGCAGGGCGTTGGCGACCGCCTGCTCGGGTCCGAGGTGAAAGGAACCGAACGGCATGTCGGCGACGAGCAGCGCCCGCTCGAGCCCGCGTCGCACGGCGCGCACGTGATGCAACATCTCGTCCATGGTGACCGACAGGGTGTCGTCGTGGCCGAGTACCACCATGGCGAGCGAATCGCCCACCAGAGCGATGTCGGCGCCCGCCGAGTCGACGAGCTTCGCCTGCGGGTAATCGTAGGCGGTCAACATGACCAGGCGCTCGCCGCGCGAGGGCGCTTCGCGGATCCACGGGACGGTGATCTTCTTCGGCGCTTTCGACATCGCACGACCTCCTGGAAGCGAAAAACCCCTCCGCCTGGGGGACGGAAGGGCTCCACTCGCGCGGGGGCGCCGGGCGGTCCGTGGGTCTGCCGGCTGGCGGTGTCCGTCCCGGGAGGGATCGAACCCGCGCTTCTCGACCCGCGGCCGACGCTCGCGATCGTCGTGCCTCCGTCCCGGTCCCGCGACGCGGGATCCAGGCGGCTCGGCCGATGTTAGCACCGCGATCCCCGCCGGCTGCGAAACGGCCATTCGACTGACATAATCCTGGCGAAATGACCCAGGGCCGCCTGCTGCTGGTCGAGGACGATTCGGGAGCCGCCAACGCGCTGGCGCAGTATTTCGAGCGCCTGGGCTACGAGGTACGCACCGTGGGCAGCGTCACCGCGGCGAACGCCGCCTTAGGCCAGTTCGAGCCCGACGTGGCGGTGCTCGACTACGCGCTGCCCGACGGCACGGCGCTCCATCTCATCCCTTCCCTGCGCGACCGGGCTCTCGCGGTCCCGGTCGTCGTGCTCACCGGCCACGCCGAGATCGACCTCGCCGTCGAGTGCATCAAGGCGGGCGCCGAGCAGTTCCTCACCAAGCCGGCCGACTTCGCCTCGCTGCGCGCGGTGGTCGAGCGCGCCCTCGAGCGGCGGCGCAGCTGGCGCAAGGACCGGGCCTCCACGACCCTGCGCCAGCGCTCCGATTTCGACCCGTTCCTCGGCACGTCGCCGGCGGTGCGCCGGCTCGCCGAAGGGGCCAAGGTCGCGGCGCAGTCGGCGAGCCCGGTTCTCATTCTCGGCGAGACCGGCAGCGGCAAGGGCGTGCTCGCGCGCTGGCTGCACGGCCAGTCGCCGCGCGCCAACGATGCTTTCGTCGACCTGAACTGCGCCGGGCTGTCGCGCGAGCTGCTCGAGAGCGAGCTCTTCGGCCACGCCAAGGGGGCGTTCACCTCGGCGATGCAGGCGAAGACCGGCCTGCTCGAGGTCGCCGATCGCGGCACGCTCTTCCTCGACGAAATCGGCGAGCTCGATGTCGGCATGCAGCCGCGGCTCTTGAAAGTGCTCGAGGATCAGACCTTCCGCCGGGTCGGCGAGGTGCAAGAGCGCAAGGTCGACGTGCGCCTGCTCGCCGCGACCAATCTCGACCTCGCCCAGGCGGTCGGCGCCGGCTCGTTCCGCGCCGACCTGTTCTATCGCGTCAACACCTTCACGCTGCGCGTGCCGCCGCTGCGCGAGCGCACGGAGGACCTGCGGCTCTTGAGCGAACACCTGCTCGAACGCCTCAGTTCTTGGACCGGCCGGCGGGCGCGCCTCGCGCCCGAGGCGGTCGAGGCCATGGCGCGCTACTCCTGGCCGGGGAACCTGCGCGAGCTGCGCAACGTCCTCGAGCGCGCCATGCTGGTCGACAGCAACGCCACGCTCACCGCGGCGAGCCTCGGTCTGCCCGGCGAGCGGCCGGAGGCGCGGGCGGCCCGCGCCGCGGCCGAAGAGGAGAATCTGACCCTCGCCGAGGTCGAGCGCCGTCACGTCGATCGCATGCTCGAGCTCGAGCGCGGCAACGTCGAGCGCGCCGCCAAGCGGCTCGGCGTCCCGCGCAGCACGCTCTACCAGATGATCCGCACCTTCGGCCTCACGCCGGCGCGCTACCGGCAGGGCGCGTGAGCCCGGCGCCGCAGGACGGCGGCGCGGACCCGCGCGGCCCGGCGCTCGCTCTGGTGCGGA
Organism: Thermoanaerobaculia bacterium; assembly: GCA_046331385.1. Lineage (GTDB taxonomy): Bacteria > Acidobacteriota > Thermoanaerobaculia > Multivoradales > JAGPDF01 > JAXLQW01. Next base: position 2,922,096 of record JAXLQW010000001.1, on the reverse strand, counting down.
CGCTGGTGCACGACCTGCGTTCGACGCTCACCGGCACGCGCGGATTCCTCGAGTTGCTGGCGACTTTCGGGCCCGGAACGCCGGGCTACGATCCGGTCTGGATCCAGGAGGCGCTCGGCAGCGCCGATCGCGCCCTGGCGATGCTGGCGGCCGCCTCGGAGACCATCCGTTCGGCGCGCGAGACCGGCGGCGAACGAGAGTGGGCCGAGCTGCGTGGCCTCGTCGCCGCGCGCCTTGCCGCGCGCCCGGCCGCTTCGCCGCACAGAATCGAGCTCGGCGGCGACGAAGAGGATCTGCTGGTCGCCGCTTCGCCGGCTTTCCTCGACCGCCTCCTCGAGGCGTTCCTCGCGCCCGCCGCCGGACTCGATCCCGCGACCTGGCAGCTCGTCGTCGGCGCCGACCCCGCGCTCCCGGGCAACGCCCGGGTCGAGCTCGTCTTGCGCGCCGGCGCCCCGCCGACGCCGAGCGAGACCAATCGCCTGCTCTGCCGGTTCGGCGCGATCCTGCTCGCCGGGACTCTGCTCGAGACTGCGCAGCCGGCCGGCTGGTCGCGCACTCTCCTGCTGCCGCGTCGGACCGGCTGAGCTTCGAGAGACGACGTCCGAGAGCGCGCCGGCGGGCGGGGGGACGCGAGGCGGAGCCGCCGCCGGACGGAGCGGTCGAGCGGCTCCGTCCGGAGGCCTTCGACTCAGCCGCCGGCGGCGAGGCTGGGCGCCAGGGCGCTCTGCGGCGGCAGGTGAGCGAGCCAGGGGTGCATGTCGTCGCCGAGCCAGCTCGCGAGCGGCGCCGGCCTGCCGAGCAGGAAGCCTTGCGCCTGCTGGAAGCCGACCCCGCGCAGCAGCGCGAGCTCCTCTTCGCGCTCGACCCCTTCGGCGACCAGGCGCATCCCGAGGCGGTCGGCGAGCGACAGGAGCGACGACAAGAGGACCTGCCGATACGGATCCTCGTCGACCCGCTGCACGAGGTACCGGTCCACCTTGATCACCGTCGGCTTGGTCAGCAGGATGAGACGGAAGTTGGTCCGCCCGACGCCCAAGTCGTCGAGCGCGATCTCCACCCCCATCCGGCGCAACTCCTCGAGGGTCTCGAGGTAGACCGACTCGTCGATGAAGTCCGAGTGTTCGAGCACCTCGATCGTCAGCCCGGCGAGCGGCACGCCGGCGCGCCGGCTCGAGGACTCGAGGAAGCGCGGGAAGTGCGAGTCGCGGCCGAGGGTCGAGGCGTGCACGTTGAAGTGCAGGCGGATGTCGTCGGGAACGAACAGCGCCGCCTCGAGCGCCGTGGCGATCGCGGCGCGGTCGACGATCGCCTCCTCGTGGCGACGCCGGGCATACGCGAAGAGCACGTCGGGCGTCTCGAGGGTCGTGCCCTTGGGGCCGCGGGTCAGGCACTCGAAGCCGGCGATGCGCGGCGGCTCGCTGGCGATGTCGAAGATCGGCTGGAAGACCGTGGTCAGAGCGCCGGGGGCGATCACGTGATCCATCAGCGACTGGGTCATGGCCGTTCTCCTAGTTCTCCGACTCGATCTCTTCGAACAGCGCCCGCCAGGGGCCGCCCTTGATCACGATCCGGTCGGCGCCCTTTTCGCGGCAGGCGGAGAGAACCTCCGGATCGTCGGCTCCGGTGAGCACGACGATCCGGAGGCGGGGGCGCAGGTAGCGCGCGCGTTCGATCAGGTCGAGGCCCTCGAGCCGGCCGAGACGCGACAAGTTCAGGTCGGCGCACAACACGTCGAACGGCCGGTTCTCGAGCAGCGCCAACGCCTCGGCGGGCTCGCTCGAGGTGGTCACGCGGTGGCCGCGCAGATCGAGCGCCTGGCAGAGGAATCGGCTGAGCGCCGGGTCGTCGTCGATGGTCAGCACTCGCAGCTCGGGCGCCACGCAGGCGGCTTGGCGAGGCGAGGCGGCGGGCCCTGCCGGGGCGATGTCGTAGGCGATGTACATGGTCTTATCCTCGCGTTCGCTCGCCGGTGGTCGTCTCGCCGCGTCAGTTGGCGCTTTCGGTCGCGCTCCAGCGCGCCGTCGAGCCGATCTCGAAGCCGTCCTCGAACAGCGGCGCGGCGTCGCAGTTGACCGGTTCGGCGGCGAGCGGCTCGGAGACATCGACCAGACCGGCCACGTCGGCGCAGCCCGGGTGGCCCGGCCCTTCGGCGCAACCCCACCAGTTGTGCGCGGCCTGGATGGTCGCGAAGGAGGCCTCGTCGCCGTAGTTGACCCCCAGGTTGTACTGGTGGTCGACGCAGTTGTTGACCAGCACGACGTCGATGCCGGCCGGCAGGCCGCTGACTTCGCCGGTGACCTCGTCGCGGGCGGAGATGCCGTCGCCGAAGCCGTCGAGGTCGTTGCACTGCGCCGAGATCAGGGAGTTGCCGGTGATCCGGCCCACGGTCGCCGAGTCGGTGATCATCATCACCGCCGTCGGCTGGGCCATGCCCTGCAGCTGCTCGGCGTCGATGCCGATCAGGGTGTTGTTGTGCAGCTGGATGTCGGCCGGAGCGTAGCCGCCGATGGCGAGCGCGTGCCCGCCGCCCACCGCGCCGACGGTGCGCGGGCTCTCGCCGCCGAGGGTGCCGGTGATCTGCACCTGGTTGCGATAGACGTGGAGCGGTCCCGGCGCGCCGCCCTGGGTGTCGAAGGTCAGCTTCACCAGGCTGCCGTCGTAGGCGATCAGGCCGTAGTTCTCGGTGTAGTCGTTGTTGGCGACGTAGAGGCCGGAAGTCGCGCGGCCGGCAAAGGAGGCGCTGGCGGTCGGCGCGAGCTCGAGGCCGTGCTCGCTCATCTCGGAGATCAGGTTGTTCTCGAACACCACGCCGCCGATATCGACGTGGGCGGCATCCCAGGAGCCGGTCTCGAGCAGCAGGCCGTAGCCGGCGTAGTAGAGCTTGTTGCCTTCGACCCAGAGGGCGCCCGAGCCGCCCGCGGCGTGGATCGCGGAGCCGCTCAAGTAGCCGATCCAGTTGCCGCGGATCTCGGTCCGGTTCACGCGGTCGAAGTCGAAGCCCGCCGACATGGAGGAGAACGTGCCCTGGATCGTGTTGTCGTGGAGGCGGCTGTCGCGCATCTCACCGTTGCGCACTTCGACCGCCGCCTTCTGCACGCCGTTCCAGGCGTCGGCGAAGTTGCAGGCGATCTCCCAGCCGACGAGGTGGACGCCCTGGCCGCGGACGAGGGTCTCGTCCGAGTTCTGGAATACGTTGTTCAGGATCTGGACATCGGCGACCGTGGCATCGGTCTCGGAGTTGATCGCGATGCCCATCACGCCGGCCGCTTGAATGGTGAAGCCGTCGATGGTCACGTGGTCGGTGCCCGGAGCGATGCGGATCGCCGCGTCGGCCGTCGGCAGCAGGTTCGTCTCGTCGCTGCGGCCGGAGCTCCTCTGCCAGGGGAACTCGCCGTCCCGCGCGCAGTTGCCGGCGTTCGCGCCGAGGAGCGTCAAGCTCTTGTCGATGAACAGGTTCTCCGCGTAGTCGGCGGCCACGATCTGAATCGTGTCGCCGGCGGCGGCGGTGGCGATCGCCGCGCCGATGGTGCAGAAGGCGGGCGTGCCGGTCGTGTCGTCGCAAGCCGAGGCGTCGACGTTCCAGGTCGTGGCGGCGGCGGCGGTGGCGAGGCTGAGCAAACCGGCGGCGGTGACGAAGTTCTTGATCATGTTCTGGCTTCTCATGGTGGCGGCCCCCTTTTCGGTCTCGGGGGGCGTATAGGGCAATGCCCGTGCCAGGTGAGATCGCGCACCGCCGCGGCCCCTCCGGCAGAACGTCGGGCGCCTGCGACGATGGACCGCCGTCGCACGCGCGGTCGACCGCGCGCCGGGTTACCACCCGCTGGGGTGTGCGTTCAGCGCGAACGAGCGGGCACGTAGTACTCCGTGCCGCGGATGGGGCGTTGCAGCTGGGCCACGAGCTCGTCGAAGTCGCGGCGGCTCTGCGGGAAGTTGAGCGTCCGGGTGTCGACGACCAGCAGAGGCGAGCGGTTGTAGTAGTGGAAGTAGTGGTTGTAAGCGTCGATCAGCTCGGAGAGGTACTCCTCCGAGATCTCGCGCTCGATGCCGCGACCGCGCCGCTTGATGCGCGCCATGCAGGTGTCGACGTCGGCGGTCAGATAGAGCACCAGATCGGGCACCGCGACCTGCGGCTCGAGCGTGGTGTAGAGCTTGTCGTAGAGCGCCAGCTCGTCGTCCGAGAGCGTGAGGTAGGCGAAGATGCGATCCTTCTGGAAGGTGTAGTCGGAGACGATCAGGCGGTGGAACAGCTCCTGCTGCACCACGTCCTGCTGCTGCTTGTAGCGCGAGAGCAGGAAGTAGAGCTGGGTCTGGAACGCGGCGCCCGGCCGGTCCTGGTAGAAATCGGGCAGGAAGGGGTTCTCGACGTCCTCGAGCACCCGCACCGCCTCGAAGCGGCGCACCAGCATGTCGACCAAGACGGTCTTGCCGACCCCGATCGGGCCGTCGACCGCCAGGTACCGGAATGGAAGCGCATCCGCCAAGAACGCTCTCGCTCGTCTACGAAGGGCGCGGCGAGGCTAGCACAGAGGAGCGCGACTACGCGGCGCGCGAGATCGGGTTGTAGAGCGTGTCGCGCTCGACCGGACGGAAGCCCGCTTCGCGGATGATGCGCTCGAGCTCGCTGCGCGGCATGAGCTGCGCGGTCTCGGCGCCCGCCATGTGGTAGATCGTCTCTTCGACCACCGTGCCGTCGAGATCGTCGGCGCCGAAGGAGAGCGCGACCTGCGCCAGCTTGGGCGTGACCATCACCCAGTAGGCCTTCAGGTGCGGGATGTTGTCGAGCACCAGGCGCGAGGCCGCCAGGTGGCGCAAGTCGTCGAGCCCGGTGGTTTGGTACTCGAGGCCGAGGTAGTTGTTCTCCGGGTGATAGGCGAGCGGGATGAAGGCGTTGAAGCCGCCGGTCTCGTCCTGCAGGCGGCGCAGGCGCATCCAGTGGTCGACCTTGTGCACCGGCTGCTCGACGTGGCCGTAGAGCATGGTGCAGTTGCTCTTCACACCCATGCCGTGCGCCACGCGGTGCACCTCGATCCACTCCTCGGCGTCGAGCTTGCCGTCGCAGATGACCTGGCGCACCTCGGGGTGGAAGATCTCGGCGCCGCCGCCCGGGAGACTCCCCAGGCCGGCCGCCGTCAGGCGCCGCAGAACCTCGGCGATCGACAGCTTCTCGCGCTTGGCGAACCAGCCGATCTCGATCGCGGTGAAGGCTTTCAGGTGGGCCTTCGGGAAGCGCTCGCGCAGCCCGCGCAGCATCTCCTCGTACCAGGCCAGCGACAGGTCGGGATGCAAGCCGCCGACGATGTGGAACTCGGTCGCCTGGTCGCCGCCCTGCTCGGCGGCGTGGCGGTAGACCTCCTCGTGCGACATCTGCCAGGCGTGCGGCTCGTCCTTGAGGGCGGCGAAGCTGCAGAACTTGCAGTTGTAGGTGTAGACGCAGACGTTGGTCGGGTTGATGTGCCGGTTGCGGTTGTAGTACGCCACGTCGCCGTGGAGCTCGCGCCGCACGGCGTCGGCAAGGCGCCCGAGATGAAGCACGTGCGGCGTCGTCAGGGCGTGGAGCGCGTCGGCCTCGTCGAGCCGCACCCGGTCGCGCACCTTGGCGGCGAGCGCCCGCAGCGGCTCGGGGAAGGTCGCGGGATCGATCGCGGAGCGCATGGCGCGCGGAATCCTAGCAGCCTCCGTCGCCCTTTCCGGCCGCCGCCGCGGCTCAGCGTGCGGCCGCGCGCGGCGCCGGGGCCGAGAGCGCTGGCAGCACGGCTTCGATCTCGCCGCGGCTGGGCTCGAGCCAGGGGGGCAGGACGAGCTGCTCGCCGAGGTGCGCCGGCGCCTCGTCGACCGCGAAACCCGGTCCGTCGGTCGCCAGCTCGAAGAGCACTCCGCCCGGCTCCTTGAAGTAGACCGAGTGGAACCAGAAGCGGTCGATGACCGGCGTCGGGTGGCGCTCGGCCTGCTCGACGCGCGCGCGCACCGCGAGCTGGTGGCGGTCGTCGTCGACCCGCCAGGCGAGGTGGTGGATCGCCCCGACGCCCCAGGCTCCGCGCCGGTCGGCGGGCGCCTGCTCGAGGTCGAGCCAACGCCCCGAGCCGCCGCCGGCGACGGCGAACCGCCGCCAGCCGCCATCCTCGGCTTCGGGCGCGAAGCCGAGCGTCTCGACCAGGAATGCGGCCGTCGGGTCCGTCGCCGCCAGGCGCAGCCGCGCCCCTTCGAGCCCGCGGATCTGACGCGCGGGCTCGACCGGCGACTCTTCCCAGGGGGTGAACGGGCGCGCGAGCGCGCTCGCGCTCTCGACCAGAGCCACCGCGAGGCCGTGCGGATCGACGAAGGGCAGGACGCGCTCGCCGAAGCGCTGGGCGATCGCTCCGGTGCGCGTGCCGTAGCCCGTCAGGCGCTCGCCCCACGCTTCGAGGCTCCCGGGCGGTACGGCGAGCGCCACCTCGGTCGCCAGACCGTGCCCGGCGCGCGGCGCCGCCAGGTGACTCCAGGGGAAGAAGGTCAGGTCGGTGCCGGGGCGCCCCTCGGCGTCGGCATAGAAGAGATGGTAGGTGCCCGGGTCGTCCTGGTTGACGCTCTTCTTGACCAGGCGCATGCCGAGCACGCCGGCGTAGAAGTCCAGGTTCTCCTGCGCCGGTCCGGCGATGGCGGTGACGTGGTGCAGTCCGGTGACCGATTCCATCGAGCCTCCCCCTGCCGCGCGGCGAGAGCGCGAGGAACCACAACCGCCGGGGGCGGGCTAGGATTCCAATCTCTCGAGGAGATCCCGCATGCCGAGCCTGCGCCCCGCTCGCCGCTGGGCCGTCGCTTTCGCCCTCTGCGCCCCGCCGTTCGTCGCGTCGGCCGCGGCCGCCGACGCCATCGACGACTATCTCACCCGCGAGATGGCGCGGCGTTCGATCCCCGGCGCCGCGATCGCCGTGGTCGAAAGGGGCCAGCTCACCCGGGTCTCGACCTACGGTCTCGCCGACGTCGAGAACCAGGTTCCGGTCTCCGAGCGCTCGGTCTTCGCCATCGCCTCGCTCGACAAGGGGCTGACCGCCGCCGGGGTGATGCGTCTGGTCGAGCTCGGACGTCTGCGGCTCGACGACGAGCTGCGCCGCTACGTCGCGGGCCCCTGGCCGCGGATCGAGATCCGCCACCTGCTCTCTCACACCTCGGGACTGCCCGACTCGGTCGCGGCGCTCGTCGGCGGGCGCTCGTTCACCGACTACACGACCGAGGACGAGCTCGCCAACATCCGCGGCCTCGCGCTCGTCGGACCGCCGGGAACGCAGTATCTCTATTCCGACGCCAATCTCTTCCTGGCGCAGCTGGCGACCGAAAAGGTCGCGGGCGAGCCCTGGCGCGATTTCATCCGCCGCGAGGTCTTCGCGCCCGCCGGAATGAGCGGCGCGACCTTCATGGACCCGCGCGAGCTGCGCCCCGGACGGGTCACGGCCTACACGGTGGACGCCCAGGGACGGCTGCGGCGCGACGGGCGGCTCGACATCGACTACGGACCGCTCTACAACGATCTCGGCCTGACCATCGGCGACTTCGGCCGCTGGCTCGCGGCGCTCGACGGCGGCGAACGGCCGCTCGCCGCCGCGAGTCGCGAAGCGCTGTGGACCCCCTTTCGGCTCGCCGGCGGCGCCGCCCATCAGGAGGTCTGGCAGTGGCAGCGCTACGGGCTCGGCTTCGGCCTCGACGAGCTCGACGGTCACCGGGTCGTCACCCACTCGGGGCACAGCGGGGTCGGCTTCGTCCTGCTACCCGACGACCACCTGGCGGTCGCCGTGTTCACCAATCTCGAGCACCCGGCCGGCAGCGATCCGATCGGCATCGCTTACTCGGTCCTCGGGATCCTGCGCCCGGCGCTGGCGCTCGCCGAGCGTCCCGGGATCGCGGATCCGGATCCGGCGCGGGCGGCGACGGTCCGCGCGGCGTGGACCGGACTGCTCGCCGGCGAGGCGCCGCTCGAGCGCTTCGCGCCCGAGCTGCGCGCGGCGGCTTTCGACGGCGCCACCAACTTCGCCTTGCGCGCTCCACTGTGGGGCGAGCTCGGCAACCTGCGCTACCTCGGATTCGAGAAGTCGTCCGCCGGGCCGCGCCATCTCTACCTCGCCGAACACGCCCAAGCCCGCGTTCTCCTGCGCGTCGTTCTCGACCGGGAGGGCGCGATTCGCTCGTTCGGCTGGCAGCACCCGTGACTTGGAGAGCAAATGGAATGCGGGGAGGACTGATGCCTCCCCGCAGGTGGGACTTCCGGTGTCGCGATATTCGATGGGGGCCTCTAGGGCCCGTGCTTCAGCGGTGATTGCGCACGCCGAAGTCGACAAGTTCGGTCGCTCGCCGGAGTGCCGGTTCGCCCTCGCAAGTCGCGCCGTTCGGCGCGTCCTGCGAGGGCTCTTGCTCGTCCGGTGGCGTGTCCATCCATCCTCCGTTCGCTCACTTGCCAACGTACGCTCGCACCCCGGCGGACGCAAGGGGCTTGTTCGCCGTCCGAACAGGTTCTCGCGATCCTGAAAGTTCGCCGCGCGAGCGACGCTCTGCGTCGCGCACCGCCCGCGCCGGCGCAGCGATCGGATATCCTTGGCGCGGTTCGACCCGACCGGGGACACCGCCGATGACGACGACCACGCTGCCCACGCTCTCGCTCGCCCCGCCCGCGGCCCCACGCCAGGGGTTGGGCGAGATGGCCTCGACGCTGATCGGCTCGGAGATCCTGAAGATCGCCGGCGAGGTGCGAAGTCTGGTCGCGGCCGGGCAACGGGTGTGCAATCTCACCGTCGGCGATTTCGCGCCGCGCGAGTTCCGCATCCCGGCGCCGCTCGAGGAGGGGATCGCCCGCGCGCTCGCCGCCGGCCAGACCAACTACCCGCCCTCCGACGGCGTCGCCGAGCTCCGGCGCGCGGTCGCCGGCTTCTACGAGGCCGCTCTCGGGCTCGCCTATCCGCTCGAGGGGATCCTGATCGCCGGCGGCGCGCGGCCGATCATCTACTCGGCCTACCGCGCCATCCTCGATCCCGGCGACACGGTGGTCTTCCCGGTGCCGTCGTGGAACAACAATCACTACGCTCACCTGTGCGGCGCGCGCGCGGTGGCCGTGCCGGCCTCCGCCGCCCACGGCTTCCTGCCGACCGCCGACGAGCTCGCGCCGCACCTGGCGGGCGCCGCTCTGCTGGTGCTCAGCAGCCCGCTCAACCCGGCCGGCAGCGCCTTCCAGCGCGAGCAGCTCGCCGAGATCGCCGCCGCCGTGGTGGCCGAGAACCGGCGCCGCGCACCCGGCGCCAAACCGCTCTTCCTGCTCTACGACCAGATCTACTGGATGGTGGCGGCCGAGAGCGCGCCGCACCACACGCCGGTCGCTCTCGTGCCCGAGGTCGCGCCGTACACCGTCTTCGTCGACGGCATCAGCAAGGCGTTCGCCGCCACCGGCCTGCGCGTCGGCTGGACGGCGGCGCCGCCCTTCCTGGTCGCCCGCATGCGCGACCTGCTCGGCCACATCGGCGCCTGGGCGCCGCGGCCGGAGCAGGTGGCGACCGCCGAGTTGCTGGGGAGCCCCGAGCTCGCGCTGCGCCTAGCCTCGGTGGTGCGCGACGCGATCAACGTCCGGCTCGGCGCGCTGCACGACGGTCTCGAGCGCCTGCGACTCGCCGGACTGCCCGTCTCCTCGCTGCCGCCGGCCGGGGCGCTCTACCTGTCGGCGCGCTTCGACCTCGTCGACCGGCTGGGCTCGAACGAGGCGATCCGCCGCCACCTGCTCGCCGACGCCGCCTTCGCCGTGGTGCCCTTCCAGGCATTCGGCCTGCGCGAGGAAAGCGGCTGGTTCCGCCTCTCGGTGGGCGCGGTGTCGGTCGACGACATCACCCAGGCGCTGCCGCGTCTCGAGCAGGCGCTCGCGCGCGCCGCCGGCGTCGCCGGCGTCGCCACCGCCAGCCGCTGACCCCCGCCCACCCTCGTGCCTCCCTCCGCGACCGGCTGGAACGCGAGCGACGCGCGCCGCGCCGCCCGCGACACGGCGCCGAGCGAGCTCGGGCTGCTGGTCTACGTCTCGCGCCTCCTCGGCGCGGACTCGACCCTGGTGCTCGCCGGCGGCGGCAACACTTCGGCCAAGGCGACGGTGCTCGATCTCCACGGCGAGCCGGTCGAGACGCTCTTCGTCAAGGGGAGCGGCTCGGATCTCGCGAGCGCCACGGCGCGCGATTTCACCGCGCTGGCGCTCGCGCCGACCCTGCGCCTGCTCGACGTGCCGCGCCTCTCGGACCGCGACATGATGCGCGAGCTGCTGCGCTGGCGCCTCGATCCGGAAGCCCCGCCGCCCTCGGTCGAGGCCCTGCTGCACGCTTTCCTGCCGCAGCGCTACGTCCTGCACGCCCACCCCGACGCGCTGCTCGCCGCGATCTCGACCGCCGACGGCGACCGCCGCGCCGCGGCGCTCTTCGGCGCCGACTGCCTGCTCGTGCCCTACGTCAAGCCGGGCTTCGATCTGGCGCTCGCCTGCCGGCGGGCTCTCGCGCGCGCGGCCGAGGCCGGCGCGGCGCCGCGCGGCATGATCCTCCTGCGCCACGGCCTCTTCGCCTTCGACGACGATCCGCGCCGCGCCTACGAGACGCTCCTCGAGCTGGTCGAGCGCGCGCGCCGCGCCCTGCCGCGGCCGGCGGCGGCGCCGCGCGTCCGGCGCGCGCCGCTCGCCGCGCCGGCGATCGCTCACCTGCGCGCCGCGGTCTCGCGCGCCGCGGGACGGCCGATGATCCTCACGCTCGACGACCGGCGCGCGGCGCTCGCTTTTCTCGAGCGCGACGACCTCGGCGCGATCGCCCGCCGCGGCACGCTCACCCCCGACCACGTGCTGCGCACCAAGCGGCTGCCGATGCTCCTGCGGCGGTCGCCGACCGCCGCGGCGATCGCGCGCGCGGTCGAGCGCTATGCCGACTCCTACCGGCGCGAGTTCACGCGCTTGGCGAAAGATCGCCCGCTCGCCATGCTCGATCCGGCGCCGCGCGTCGTCCTGGTACCCGGAACCGGGATCTTCGGCGTCGGGCGCACGGCGCGCGAGGCCTCGACCGCCGCCGAGATCTACGCCCACACCGCCTGGGCGATCGCGCGCGCCGAGGCCCTGGGCGGCTTCCGGCCGCTCGCGCCGGCGGCGCTCTTCGAGGTCGAGTACTGGGAGCTCGAGCAGGCCAAGCTCGCCCGCGCCGGCGCGCCGCGCGCGCTCGCCGGCCGGGTGGCTCTGGTGACCGGCGCCGCGAGCGGTATCGGCCGCGCCGCCGCGGCCGCGCTCGCCGCGGCCGGCGCGGCGGTCGTCGGGCTCGATCTGGCGCCGATGGAGCTGCCGGGCGACGCGCTCGCGGTGACCGGCGACGCGACCGATGCGCGCCTCGTGCGGCGCGCGGTCGAGCTCGCCGCCCGGCGCTTCGGCGGCCTCGACATCCTGGTCTCGAACGTCGGCGTCTTCTTCGCCGGCCCGACGATCTCCCGGCTCGCCGATTCCGACTGGCGGCGCACCCAGGCGGTCAACGTCGATTCGCACCTGACGCTGTGGCGCGAGGCGATCCCGCTGCTGCGCGCCGCGCCGGCCGGCGGCGCGATCCTGGTCGTCGGCTCGAAGAACGTCGCCGCGCCGGGTCCGGGGGCCGCCGCCTACTCGGCTTCGAAAGCGGCGCTCACCCAGCTCGCGCGGGTGGCGGCGCTCGAGCTCGCCGCCGACGGCATCCGGGTCAACGTCGTCCATCCGGACGCGGTCTTCGACACCGGCGTCTGGACGCCGGCGATGCTCGCCGCGCGCGCCGAGCGCTACGGCCTCTCGGTCGAGCAGTACCGCCGGCGCAACCTGCTGGGACGCGAAGTCCGCGCCGCCGACGTCGGGGCGCTCGTCGCGGCGCTCGCGGGCGACCTGTTCTCGCGCACCACCGGGGCGCAGATCCCGGTCGACGGCGGCAACGAGCGGGTGATCTAGGGCCGGCTCAGCCCCGGTAGGGGTAGAAGCGGCCGTCGCGCGGCCTGAGGCGCGGGATGTCGGGCGCGCCCGAGAGCGTCGACAGGTACCAGCACCAGCCCTCGTCCTCGAGGTGGATCACGTAGGCCTTGTAGAACGGCACCCGCGGCAGAGCGCGCGAGTGTATCGCCGCCGTCGGGCCCGGCGGAAAGACGCGAGGGGACCGGGCGCGAGCCCGATCCCCCCGGAGATCCGACAACGGTCGCGGCGGCTAGCGGCGCTTGGCGAAGCCGGTCACCACCCAGGTGCCGGCGCGATCGTCCTTGCGCAGGTTGATGATGTGGCTCTTCTGCGCGTCCTGCAGCAGCTCGGTGAAGGTCGAGTAGCCGTAGTAGCCCTCGTTGAACGAGGGCTTCTTCCGCTGCATCGTCTGCTTGATGAGCGAGCCCCAGAGGACGTCCTTGTTCTCGCGCTGGAGAGCGAGGACCGAGTCGATCAACAGGGTGAAGGCCTCGGCCTTCTTCTTGGTCAGGCCCTCGAGCTCCGGGCCCTTCTCGCGGTCGCGCCAGACGTCCTCGTAGTAAAGGAACTCGTCGCAGTTGTCGATCAGCAGGTTCGAGGAGGAGTTCTTGACCCCGATGCCGATGACGTACTTGTTGTTCTCCTTGAGCTTCGAGACCAGGGGCGAGAAGTCGCTGTCGCCCGAGAGCACGACGAAGGTGTCGAGGTGTTCCTTGGCGTAGCACAGGTCCATCGCGTCGACCACCATCTTGATGTCGGCCGAGTTCTTGCCCGAGTAGTGGCGCTGGGGGATGTCGATCAGCTCGATCGCCGCCTCGTGGAAGGCCTTCTTGTAGTCGCTGTAGCGCTCCCAATCGGCGTAGGCGCGCTTGACGATGATCTTGCCCTTCTCGAGCAGGCGCTCGAGGACGAGATTGATATCGAAGCGCCGCACCTCGCTGTCGCGCACCCCGAGGGCGATGTTCTCGAGATCGCAGAACATGGCGATCTTGCGCTCGGCGGCGGCCACCGCGGCCGCGGCCGCGGTGGGCGCGTTGGTGGCGGCGAGCGATCCCAGGATCTCGCGCGCCAGGTTCTCGTAGTCGTCGTTGGCCTCGTCGTCCTCTTCGTCCTCTTCCCACTCGCGGCCGCCGTTGGTGCGCGGCGCTTCGACGCGCGTCTCGCTGTCGGCCGGCGCACCGGCGCGGCGGCGGCGGCGGCCCCCGCGGCGGCGGCGGCGGCCGGGGCGCTCGCCCTCCTCGCTGCGGTTGGCGGCCGGCTCGCCCGTCTCCTCGCCGTCGTCCGCGCCGCTATCGGCGGCGGGGTCGGGCTCGGCGGCTTCGATCCGGTCGACCGCGGGCTCGGGCGACAGGCGCACGAGATCGGCGATCGAGCTCGGCGGCTCGGGTTCGGAGCGGTACATCGGTGTGGAGGTCTCGGCCTCGGCCGCCGGACCGCCGGTGGCGGTCGCGGGTCGGGGCTCCGGGCTCTCCTCGGGGGGACGCAGCCACCAGGGGCTCATCCGCGCACCTTGCGGGGTTCGTTCGTCTTGCTCATTTGTCAGGCTTCTCCTTAGGTCCTGCGAAGCGCTCCGTGCGAGCCCGTTGCGGGCGACGGAGGCGGGGTGGACGGCGTCACGCGTTGCCGGCAGTCTAGCACCGCCCCGCGGCACGCGGCTTGCCTGGGGGGGGGACTCGTCGTACCATCCGGCGGGTTCTCGCAACCGACAACTTCTTTCTTTTCGGGGGCATCGCCATGGCGGAGAGGCAGGAGAAGGAGTTCCAGCCGTTCGTACCCGACGCGACCGACATGGCGGAATTCACGCCCAAGGCGATCATCCTCGGGGCGGTTTTCGGCATCATCTTCGGCGCCGCGACGGTGTACCTCGCCCTGCGCGCCGGCCTGACGGTCTCGGCCTCGGTGCCGATCGCGGTGCTGGCGATCGCCGTCTTCAAGCGCTTCGGCAAGGCGACGATTCTCGAGAACAACATCGTGCAGACGATCGGCTCGGCCGGCGAGTCGGTCGCCGCCGGCGTCGTCTTCACCGTGCCGGCGATGATCTTCCTGTCGACCGGGGCCGAGTACTTCCGCTACGCGACGATCTTCGTCCTCGCCGCGGTCGGCGGCACGCTCGGCGTCCTGTTCATGATCCCGCTGCGCCGGGCGCTGATCGTCAAGGAGCACGGCAACCTGCGCTACCCGGAAGGCACCGCGTGCGCCGACGTGCTGATCGCCGGGGAACGGGGCGGGAACCTGGCGAAGATGGTCTTCGCCGGCGTCGGCGTCTCGCTGTTCTACAAGTTCCTCTACGGCATCCTCGGCCTGTGGAACGAGACCGCCACCTGGTTCCGCACCAAGCAGGGATCGGTCATTCCGGACGCGACGTTGCGCTGCGACGTCACGCCGGAGTACCTCGGCCTCGGCTACATCATCGGCCCGCGGATCGCCGGCGAGCTCGCCGCCGGCGGCGTCCTCGCCTGGCTGGCGCTCATCCCGCTGATCTCGTGGCTGGTGCCGGACCAGCGGCTGATCGAGGACCTCGCCCGGTTGGGGTTCTCCGACGCCTGGCGCGCCAGCCACGATCACGCGGAGTGGATCTACCGCGCCTACATCCGCTACATCGGCGCCGGGGCGGTCGCCTGCGCCGGGGTGATGACCCTGATCAAGACCCTGCCGACCATCGTCTCGGCGTTCCGCGAATCGATGAAGTCCTTCCGCGGCGGGGAGGGCGCCGCGGCCCCGCGGCGAACCGAACGCGACCTCGGGATGGGAGTCGTGATCTTCGGCTCGCTCGCACTCGTGCTGTTGATCGCGGTGCTGCCGGGCTTTCCCCATGGTCCGCTTCCCGGGAGCCTGCTGACCGGCCTGCTGGTCGTCGTCTTCGGCTTCTTCTTCGTCACCGTCTCGTCGCGCATCGTCGGCATCATCGGCACCTCGTCGAATCCGATCTCGGGCATGACGATCGCGACCGTGATGGCGACCTCGGTGATCTTCGTCCTGATCGGCCGCACGGGCGAGATCTACCAGCCGGTCGCCCTCTGCGTCGGCGCACTCGTCTGCGTCGCGGCGGCCAACGCCGGCGCCACGTCGCAGGACCTGAAGACCGGGTTCCTGATCGGCGCCACGCCGCGGCGCCAGCAAGTCGGCTTCATCATCGGCGTCCTGGTCTCGACGCTGGTCATCGGCGGCACGCTCTTCCTGCTCGACCACACCTACGCCGAGCCCGGAGAACTGCACGGCATCGGCGGCGCCAAGATGCCGGCTCCGCAGGCGACGCTGATGGCGACGATCATCAAGGGGCTGCTCGCCCAGAACCTGCCCTGGGCCCCGGTGTTGATCGGCGCGGCGATGGCCTTCATGGCGCAGATGATGGGCGCGCACGCCCTCTCCTGGGCGGTCGGCGCCTACCTGCCGCTGTCGACCACCTTCCCGATCTGGATCGGCGGCATGGTCAAGGCGATCTCCGACAAGCTCGCGAAGCGCAAGGAGGAAAGCGAGCTCTCCTCGGGCATGCTCTACGCCACCGGTCTCGTGGCGGGCGGCTCGGTCGGCGGCGTGCTGATCGCGCTCGTCGCCTTCATCGGCGACTTCGGCCTGCACATGGAGAGCCCGACCCTGCTCGAGAAGCTCGATTTCGGCTCGCTGCTCTACGGCGGGATCAAGAACGGGCCGATCGCCGGCGGAGTGCTCTGCGGCGTGGTCTTCGCCGGTCTGTGCATGCTGCTCTACCGCAACTCGAGGAAAGAGCTCGAGTAGGCGCCGACCGACTTCCGGCGCCTTGCTCGCCGCTCAGCCGGCGACCAGGGCGCGGAAGCGCGGGTGGTCGGCCAGGCGCTCGAATTCGGGTTCGATCCGCGCCCGTTCGATGGTGAACCGCGGTCGCACCGCCGCGGCGCGTTCGAGCTCCGAGATCGCGCGCTCGTCTTCGCCCGCCAGGGCGTGGATCGCCGCCGCGTAGTAGCGAGTGAAGGGCTCGTCGGCGCCGAGCGCCAGGCGCCGTTCGTAGGCCGCGAGCCCGGCGGCGAAGTTGGCCCGCGCCTCGTCCGCCTTGGCGAGCGCCAGGCGCGCGCCCCCGAGGCGCATGTGGAGCTCGACCACGATCCGGCTGCGCAGCGCGTGGTCGACCCGGGCGAGGAACCCCAGCTCCTCCTGGAAGTGGTGCGCCGCCTCCTGCGGATTCTTCTCGATCGCCGCCACGTGCCCGAGCCGCATGTGGGCGCCGACGATCTGCGCCCCCTCACGACCGGAGAGGAATTTCTCCTGCAGCTCGATGGCGCGCAGCGCCGCCTCGCGCGCGCCGCCGAGGTCGCGCCGCAGGGTGCGCACGTGGGCGAGCTGCAGCCAGTACCAGCCGGCGTGCGGATTGGCCGCCACCGCGCGCTCGTAGTAGGTCGCCGCGGTGGCAAAGTCGCCGCGGCCGAGGAAGTTCGCCCGGCCGAGGCCGGCGAGCACGCTCGCCTCGTCGGGCGCGAGCTCGAGAGCGCGCTCGAGCTGCGCCACGCCCTCGTCCACCCGCCCGAGCGCCACCAGGACCGCGCCGAGCTCGCGGTGGGTGCGCGCCCACTCGGGCGCCAGGCGAATGGCGTTCGACAGCGCCGCGAGCGCGCGCTCGTAGAGCTCGGGCATCGCCAGGTAGTCGGCCTGGTCGGTCAGCGTGACGCCGAGCTCGAGGTGGGCGCGGGCGTAGGCCGGATCGAGCGCCACCGCGCGCTCGAAGAAGATCGTCGAGCGCGCCATGCCTTCGAACGTCTCGGTGCGCAGGTTCAGGAGCCCCTTCGACAGCGCCTCGTAGGCCGCGACCACCGCGGTCTCGGCGCCGGGCAGGGCGCGCGCCGGCGCCTGCACGGCGAGCCGCCGCGCCAGCGCCGCGACCGCCCGGTCCTGGAGGTCGAAGATCCGCTCGGTCGTGCCGTCGAGCTTCCAGGAGTCGACCGCCTCGCCCGAGGCGGCGTCGGTCAGCCGGATCGTCGAACGCACGGTCTCGCCCAAGCGCTGCACGGCGCCCGAGATCACCCAACGGGCGTCGAGCGTCCGGCCGAGCTGCATCTCGAGCCGCGCCGGGGCGATCGGCCCGCCCGCCGCCTGCTCGAGCCGCCGGCGCGCCTCGGCGACCCGGTCCTGGGCGACGACCCGCAGGCCCTCGAGACGCGCCAGGTCGGAGACGATCGTCTCGGCCAGCCCGGCGCCGATCCAGTCGTCCTCGGCGTCGCCGGTCAGGTTCTCGAAGCCGGCGACGACCACCCCCGCGGCGAGCGTCGAGGGCAGCGCGCGCCGGCCCTGGCGCAGGAGGGCGTCGATCTCCGCCGCGACTTCGGCCGCCGAGGCCGGGCGCGCCTCGCGCTCGCGCTCGAGCAGCCGGAAGACCAGGCGCTCGACCGCGCCGCCGCGCGGGTCGATGGCCGCGAGCCCGAGCGGCGCGGGCTGGCGGAAGAGGATCGCCCCGGCGGTCTCGAACGAGGTCGCGCCGCGGAAGGGCGAGCGCCCGGCCACGAGCTCGTAGAAGACGACGCCGAGGGCGAACAGGTCGGCGCGCGGATCGACGTCGCGCCCGAGGGCCTGCTCGGGAGCCATGTAGGCGACGGTGCCGGCGACCGTCTCGCCCACCGACACGTCGGACCAGGTCGAGGCCTCGTCGAGCGGCTCGGGGGTGCGCTCGGCCAGGCCGAAGTCGAGGATCTTGACCCGTCCGTCGTGGGTGACGAAGAGGTTCGAGGGCTTGACGTCGCGGTGCACGATGCCGCGCTCGTGCGCCGCGGCGAGTCCCTCGGCCGCCTGGCGGACGAGGGTCAGGATGCCGTCGAGGTCGAGGGTGTGGCGCTGGGCGTAGAGGTCGATCGGCTCGCCCGCCACGTACTCCATCGCCAGCAGGCCGACCGGAGTGCCGTCGATCTCGACCTCGTCGACCTCGTAGACCACGGCGATCGCCGGGTGGTTGAGCGCCGAGGCGATGCGCGCTTCGGCGAGCAGGGTCGCGTGGCTGTCTTCCTCGCCGTCGGCGCAGGGGCGGAGCATCTTGAGCGCCACCGGCCGCTCGAGGTCGAGGTCCTGGGCGAGGAAGACCTCCCCCATGCCGCCTTCTCCGAGGCGTTCGACGATTCGATAGTGGGAGACGGTGCGGCCGAGCATGGCGGAGGGGCGGTCGAAGAGCGCTGCGCAGCGGAGCCTACGGGAGCGCGGGCCGGGACGAAAGGCCCGGCTTCCCGGCGTAGGATCGCGCGCATGGTCGCCCGCGTCGCGCTGCTCGTCTCCGGGGCCTCGGGAATGCTCCTGCCGGTGCACTTCCTCGCCGTGCTCGCCGGCCAGGAGCGCGTCGAGCGGATCCACCTCGTGGTCTCGAAGGGCGCGAGCCAGGTGCTCTTCCACGAGTTGGGCCACGACCGGACGGGCGCCGAGTCGATCGTCGAGGCGGCGAAGCTCGGGGCCGGAGAGCGCGCCAAGGTCGCGATCCACCGCGACAACGAGCTCGACGCGCCGATCGCCTCGGGCTCCTACCGGCTGGCGGGCACGGTGATCCTCCCGGCGAGCGGCGGCACGGTCGGGGCGCTCGCGACCGGGGTCTCCGACACCCTGATCCACCGCGCCGGCGCCGTGGCTCTGAAAGAGCGCTGGCCGCTGCTCCTCGGCTTCCGCGAAACCCCCCTCGCCCTGGTCCACTTGGACAACCTGCGGCTGCTCACCCTGGGCGGCGCCCTCGTCGTCCCCCCGATCCCCGCCTTCTACATCGGCGGCGAAGAGATGCCCCGCTTCCTCGACGCCTACAGCCAGCGCCTCCTCGACCACTTGGGCCTCGGCCCCGACGGGCCGGGGTTGCGGTGGGGGTGACGGGGGGCGTGGAGGAAGCCGAACGGAGGAAGTGGAAGTTAGGAGGCGCTCAGGTCACGTAGATAGCGAGGCCCTCCCCGCAATCTTTCGCGGTTTCAAGACGCTGCCGACGAGAAGCGAGTAGGCGATCAAGCTGAGCCACGGCCACTGCGGAAGTCCTCCAAGGTGCACTTCGCGAGTGCCTCGAAAGGCAAGGAGCGAGAGAAAGTGAGCGCACCAGTCTGGCGCGCCGCAGGCCAGGGTGTCGAATGCGAACGCAGCCTGAAATAGCGTTGCTGCGAGGACCGGTGCCCACGAACCGCCTCGCAGGAAGGCAATCTTCAGCAGCTCGACCAGGAGGACCCCAGCCGCACCGAGCGCAAGCGCACTGAACAGCTGCGTTGTCTCCGAAAAAAAATCTCCGCTGGCCTGCCACGGGACCGCTGCGACAAATTGGAGGAGGGGCCACCCTTTGGAGGGTGGAAACCAAGCCTGTGCGAGCGCTCGGGCAGCCCAGGTACTCGCCCATACGAGGGCAGTGGGCGCCAATAGCGCAGTCGTCGGGAATGGAATTCTGGTCGATCTGCCCGAGAGCATCAGTTCGTGTCCACCAAAAGCGATCTGTAGCCGTAGCAGGTCCACTCGATGTAGCGCCAACGGCTTGACCGCACCGAGATAAGGGGCCTCTTTGTCTCGAATCTCTCGAATTGGCTACCGGTTACTTCATAGCGCCCGATCCAGAAGGTCTGGCCGCCCGTAGCGTCGGGCTCGGTCACGCGCGCGACATCGGGGACTCCCTTGAGCGGTTTGCAGCGCTGGTCGCAGGGTTCGAACACGTAGCCGTCCGACAGCCCGCCGCGCGTCTCGCTCATCCGGTTGCCGATCTTGTCGTACGTCCACGACAGCGGGCTACCCGACCACGGACCCGCGCCGCTCGCCAGGTAGTACTCCCAGTCCTGGTAGCCGTACGTCCGCGTCTCCGTCGGCGCCGGCGCCGTGCGCTGCTGCTGCGTCACGTGCCCGACTGCCGTCGACGGTTGCTACGAACGGCGTCCTACCGCCTTCAGCCCGTTGGCTCGCTTGAGCGCGGCTTGGGCAGTCTGTCCTTTGCGGCTGCCAGCCGAACAAAGTCGTCTACCGTACCGACTCTCAGATCTTCCTTCTCAGTCCAGCCGCTCTTGCGCCAGCGCGCGAGCGCAAAGCTGAGGTCGATGTCTTCGTCTGTCATGCCGAATCTTCGGCAGTATGGAAGTTCAAATCCAAAGCGGTCGGTCGGTCGCATCTGACCGGGAGAGGACTGAAAGGCTCTCGCGATGTCCTGCCAGATGCCTAGGAAGTCTTCGAAGGGGATTCCAAGGTCCTTGTAGTGGAGGTCGAAGATCGCATGCAAAGACAGCTCGGGTCTCAAGCGCACCTCGGGGGGCGGAGAGGGCCGCCGAAGCCCTAGCGCACGCAGCAGCTTCACTCTCCAGCTCTCGTAGACCGCTCGCATCTGTGGTCAACCTCAGCCCCGCCTTACCTCCTGCGCGGCCTTTCCCCAGCCTCTCGGCGCCGTGCCTCGATTCTCTCTAAGTACGCCCCTAGCTCTCTCCAATGCGTAGGCGGAGGACTCTCAGGGTAACCTTCCCGTGCCGCGAGGCTTGAGTTGAACTCCGCAAATTCACGAACGAACTGGAAGAGCGTCTCGTGGGAATTCGGGTCACGGCTTGAGATCCTTGCAGCGATCAAGCTTACGAACTCTGAGTCCAAAATGCCTGTCTGCGCGGAGCGCACAAATTCCGAGAGTTCTTCCTGGTGGAGTCCAAGCTCGTGCAGGGCTGAGATTCGCAACAATACTCCGACCTGAACCTCAGTGCTTCGTTCCGTCCGGTTCCATTCCAGTCCCGCCGTCTCGTCGACGGTGAGCTGATAGAGGCCCCTACTGTTGGCGAAGGCCGCAATGCTTCCAACAACCTCGGCTACTAGCTCACTTGAAAGAGGGCTCCTCGGAAGAGCCCTGGCCTCCCTTGCGATGACGAGGAGTTCCTCGAGCCGTCTCTCTTCGCCGCGATGGCCCGGGGAGGCGGCATTTCGAATAATCCCGTCCATCGCGATCTTGGCGCGCCGGCGCAGCTCGAGAATCTCTTCGCGCATCAGATCGATACCGGTTCCACGAAGAGACTGCACTTGTCCTGGGGCCAATAGCCTTGGCCCTGACAGAATTTGAAGCAAGTGCCGCATGTCCATCCGGGCTTGAACCGATGAGCAGGCTTGTAGTCCTGACACCAAACGTAGGAATTGACGCAATGCTCTCGAAGGCTCTTCGACTCATCGGGGTCGTCAGAGCAGGCAGCCTCGCACGTCGAAGCGCCACCCAGGAGTCCTCCTACGGCGCCAGCGATGCCACCACCGACAGCACAGGTGCTTCCTGCAATCACCGCACCGCCCGGGCCCAGAATCCATCCGCCTTCGCCGCAGAACGTGCCGCCTGCTGCAAGCCCGGCCAGGAAGCCCCCCAGGACCTTCGATGCAATGCACTTTGCTGAGCTCGTCGCTGCCAGACCCAGTGGATCCACGAGCAAGAGGGGGCGGCTCTTGGCGTACGTGAAGTCCTGCTGTAGGTCCAAGCCTGAAATCGGCTCGGCACCTCGCGACAACCGGATTCTGAGCAGTGGATCGGCACTTTCGAACCGGCCTACCTGCGTCTCATACCACCTTCGCACGTTGTAGTAGCTGTCCGCTCCTAGCGTCGCGTTGCCGAAGAGCGTGTCGTCCCATTGGCCCGGAAGCCTGAGGAAGATTCCCTTGGTCAGCGCGTCGTTGGCCGTGCCTTCTTGCCAGTCGCGACCGAAGGGCTCGAAGCCGCCCTTCCAGAGCTCCGTGCCCGCTGGGTTCAGCGCGAACATCGGCGCGCCGAGCTGGTCCGTCGTCAGGTAGGTCGTCGTCGCCGCCGCCGTGCCCACTTTCTTCCAGATCGCCGCCGGTCTCCCGGCGAAGTACAGCACGTCGATCCGCTCCGTCGTCCCGCCCGTCGTCGGCAGTCGCTCTTGCGACAGCAACAGCCCCTGGCTCGAGTACGTCGGCTTCACGTACCCGCCCGACGTCGCATCGCTTGCCTGGCTCAAGAAGCCCCGGCCATCGTAGGTGTTCGTCAGGCTCTGCGCACCCCGCACCACGCTCGCGAGCTCCCCCGCCGCGTCGAAGGTGTAGGCGAGGACGTTCGCTCCCGCGCTGATCTGACCCAGGTAACCGCCCCCGTCGAACGTGTAGTCCCGCGTCCCGCCCACCCCGAGGTTCACCACGTCCAAGAGCGCCGTGTCCCCCGTCGACCCCGAGTTGTCGGTGTACACGTAGCCGTCCGTCAAGCCGCCCCGCGTCTCGCTCATCCGGTTGCCGATCTTGTCGTACGTCCACGACAGCGGGCTACCCGACCATGGACCCGCGCCGCTCGCCAGGTAGTACTGCCAGCCCTGGTACCCGTACGTCCGCGTCTCCGTCGGCGCCGGCGCCGTGCGCTGCTGCTGCGTCACGTTGCCCGCCGCGTCCACCGCGATCGTCCAGGTGAGGATCGAGCCCGACAGCGTCACCCCCGTCGGCTGGTAGCGGAAGTCGAAGTTGCGCGTCTCCGTGCGGTTCGTCGTCGTGTTGAACACCAGGGTATTCAGCGGGCCGTAGGCCTTGTACGTCGGCGCCGGCGAGTTCTTCACCACGTACACCGCCGCCGCCGCTCCCTCCTTCGACTGCAGCGAGATCGGCCGGTTCATCTTGTCGTAGGTGTAGATCGCCTGCAGCGTCCCGGGGTAGGCGATCGTCAACGGATTGCCGTTGTTGTCGTAGGTGTAGGTCAAGCTCCCGTCCGCGAGCGTACGCCCGAACCGGTCGTAGGCGTAGCCGACCGTCGAGCCATTGCGCGTCACCCCGGTCAGGCGCCCAACGTCGAAGTTCGCCGGCGTCGTGCCGTAGGTGTACGTCACGTCGAGAATCGTCCCCGGATAGTCGAGCGCTCTGCGTGATTGTGATCCTGACGGCGGGCTCGATCAGCTGCCGCGGGGAGCGGTTACTGGGCGAGCGCTCGGTAGCGCCTCAAGAGTGATCGGATGCACCCTAGCGCTGGCGCGAAGCTCCCGGCGAATCTCCTTCCGGGACTGATCGAACGAAACGCGGACGCGTTTTGCGTAGACCGCATCGCCTATGAGGATGATCTCCCCTTCTGTCACGACGCGGTTGCATTCGTCCCGGAATCGAGTCGACGTCGAGGAATCAGTGGAGAGCCACGCTTCTACGAGAAAGGAGCCGTCGGAGCTTGCGACGGCGAAATCCTGTCCCTCGGAAAGCTCGGGGGGGTAGTCACTCGCGCGCTCTGTGCCATCGAGGAAGAGCAGCACGTGCACCTTGCCCGGGTCGACACCCGAAGGCACGGAGATACGCCCAGCGACGGCGTACTTCGCGAAGGGGCACTTCGCGAAGCCTTTTTCGCTGGCGACGAGGGCGAGCGAGAACAACGCCACCGTTAGCCGCACGGCTCGGGACACTCCGGTGTAGGTTGATGCTCCTTCGGGACTTTGAATCGACACGTATCGCCGTAGAAGCGCTTCTCGCAGGCGTAGGACTGACGGTCATTGCCGCCGCAGCTGTGGACGATCTCGTGCAGGATCGTCGACGCCAAGCACTTCGGCCCGACTCCGCACTCGCCACCGTCATTCATTCCAAGGTTGACGCAGATCGTTCCGCCGAACTGGCGGCCGCAGTTGCCGCCGCAGCTACCGCACTTGACCTTCAGCTTCTCGCGCGGTCGGGTCTTGCACGCTGGCGTAAGAGGGGCATCCTGCCCGGCGTCGTTCGCGGCATCCTCGAGAGACTTCCGTTGGCCCTCTGAGAGGCCCCGACAGCTCCTACCGTAGTCGAAGGAAAGCAGCCCGAGCAGATCAACTTCTCGAAGAGGGCGCCCGTTCGCATACAGGAACTTGCCCAACGCTATCGGAGTCCCCTGGTCGAGCATCAGCGATTCGAGCCACTCAGGATCCGGGCTCGAGTACCTTCCGAGTTGCTGCTCATACCAGCGGTGCACGTTGTAGTAGCTGTCCGCTCCTAGCGTCGCGTTGCCGAAGAGCGTGTCGTCCCACTGGCCCGGAAGCCTGAGGAAGATTCCCTTGGTCAGCGCGTCGTTGGCCGTGCCTTCTTGCCAGTCGCGACCGAAGGGCTCGAAGCCGCCCTTCCAGAGCTCCGTGCCCGCTGGGTTCAGCGCGAACATCGGCGCGCCGAGTGGGTCCGTCGTCACGTACGTCGTCGTCGCCGCCGATGTCCCCACCTTCTTCCAGATCGCCGCCGGTCTCCCGGCGAAGTACAGCACGTCGATCCGCTCCGTCGTCCCGCCCGTCGTCGGCAGACGCTCCTGCGACAGCAACAGCCCCGCGCTCGAGTACGTCGGCTTCACGTACCCGCCCGACGTCGCATCGCTTGCCTGGCTCAAGAATCCCCGGCCGTCGTAGGTGTTCGTCAGGCTCTCTGCACCCCGCACCACGCTCGCGAGCTCCCCCGCCGCGTCGAACGTGTAGGCGAGGACGTTCGCTCCCGCGCTAATCTGACCCAGGAAACCGCCCCCGTCGAACGTGTAGTCCCGCGTCCCGCCCACCCCGAGGTTCACCACGTCCAAGAGCGCCGTGTCCCCCGTCGAACCCGAGTTGTCGGTGTACACGTAGCCGTCCGTCAAGCCGCCCCGCGTCTCGCTCATCCGATTGCCGATCTTGTCGTACGTCCACGACAACGGGCTACCCGACCACGGACCCGCGCCGCTCGCCAGGTAGTACTGCCAGCCCTGGTACCCGTACGTCCGCGTCTCCGTCGGCGCCGGCGCCGTGCGCTGAAGGAGTGCTGGCCGCTCCTGCCGGGATTCCGCAAAGACCCCCTCGCTCTGGTCCACTTGGAAAACCTGCGGCTGCTCACCCTGGGCGGCGTCCTCGTCGTCCCCCCCATCCCCGCCTTCTACATCGGCGGCGAGGAGATGACCCGATTCCTCGACGCCTACAGCCAGCGCCTCCTCGACCACTTGGGCCTCGGCCCCGAGGGGCCCGGGTTGCGGTGGGGGTGACGGGGGGCGCCGGCGCCCTTGTCATTGGATCCCGCCAGCGGCTGAAGAGCCGGGGCGGGTCGCCAGAGAATCGTCAGTAGTACTCGACCGAACCGGTGAGGACCTTCCTCGCCTCGGAGTCCCAGGCAAGCTGGAAACAGAACGCCCCTGATGAGTCTTCGAAGTTCACGGGTCCGATTCGAGAGCTCGCTCTCGGGCTCGCTTCCTGGCCGTTCTCGAATCGGGCCACCATCAAGATCGCGACCGCCTCCTGGCGGCCCGGGCACGTGTCGTCCTTACGCTTGGCGAGCAGATACGAACGATCCACGATCGAGAACTCGCACCGGGTTCCAAAGTCTCGCGTCAGGTCCTTCAGCGCATCCGAATTTCCTTGAAGAGCGGCCGAGCAGCCGACGAGGGTCAGAAGGGCCAAAGCCGACTTCGCTCCTCGCCTGACGATATTCACGCCACCTCGGCTTCGTCTTCGATCGCTGGAACTCGACACCAGATCTTCGACCACTCGGCACTTCCGCGCCGGCACCGGCGTCGACTTGCGCGCATTACAGAGCTCCCTGGTTCCCCGTGGTCCATCGTCGTGGGTCGGGAAGAAGCGTCACTCGGGCTTCCATTGCGCCCAGAGTCTTGAAACGACGACTCTTCCAATCGCTGCGAGCTGCCTTTCGGTCAGTTCTCGCGGGAAGCCCTCCAACGGGAGCTCAGCATTGGTGATGAACGCCCACATCTCCCACTCCGGGGGCCACGTTGGGTCGCGCCGCCTCAAGTCGTCAAAGACGATTCTCACGCCGCCGGCAATCCTGCAGGCTGTGACGCCGACTCCCCATTCTGGCCGCTGCTGATCATCCGCGGTTGCCGAAGAGTTGATCGCTAGCTCCTTTCCGAAGACTGGGCATCGAACGCCGTCAGTAGAATTCGACGCTGTCTTGTCGAATGCTGCCCTTCTGCGGATCCCAGTAGAGTTGATAGCAGAATCTTCCCTTCGATGATTCGAAGTTGACGGGTCCGATCTTCAGGCCCACTCGAAGGCGCGACACGTCGCCGCCCTCGAACTGGGCCAGAAGGACGACCGCGTCCGCCTCGGAGCGCTGCGGGCAATCGCGACTCTTCCTTTGCGCCAGTAGGTAGACCTCGTCCACGATCGAGAAATCGTAGATCTGCCCGTATTTCAGTCGGAGGTCCGCGAGCGCCCGCAAGTCTCCTGCAACTGGCCCTTCGCAGCCCTGCGTCAGGCAGCAGCAATTCACCAGCAGGATTGTGATCCAGCGGCGGTGCCGACTCCCGGTCGTACTCAGAATCCACCCCCAGTGCCGCCTCCCGAGCTCGAGAGACCCGAGAGGGGATTCTCTCCCCGGCTCTTGATCCAGTGAGGCCCTCGGAATCGAAGCAGATTCGGCTCGTTCACTGCGCTTTTCCAGGAACCAGGTCGACGTCGGCAGGCATGCCGACAGGCCCGCGCCGCTCGCGAGCGATTCTAAGGACACTAGCGGAGCGGTTGATGGCCGGGCGTTGGAAGCGCCAATTCGTATCGGTCGCGGCACTTCACTTCACTTGACTTGCAGGGCTTCCATGTAGCCGCTCCCAGGACGGCCAGTGCTGCCTCATCACAGGTTGCTGAGCCGCTGGAAACCGCGATCGCGAGGTCGTGCGCTCGACCTTCCTCGTCAATTCTGAGATCCACTCCAACCAAGCGATTGGAAACCGCTGCCCGACACAGGTCGAGAAGCGTCCGGTAGTCGGGCTTACCTGGATGTAGGAGCTCCACCTGAGGAGCTTGCGCCGGAATTGAGGTCGTTCGAGCCTCGCGCTCGATTCTCTGTCGAAGGGCCTCTCGCTGCGCTTCCAGCGTGGCTTCGTCGACTCCCGACCCTTTGGGCTTGTCGGCCGAGCGACCCTGACACGTGGCCATGGCGAGTGCCAGACCGACCATGAGCAGTGCCTGAATTCTGGTCCCAGTCATGGCTCAGGAAGCGGAACCAGCTCAGGAATATCGGTGTCTGGGTCGACGTCGCGATTCCTCGCCACCTTTAGCAGGCACAGCGCCTCGCTTTCGTAGGCAAGAGCCTCGTCAAGGTCACCCAGGCTAGACATCGTAACCGGGCCGAACCTCTTGCAGAGTTCCGCGTGAGAGCCTTCGTGCACCTTGGTGCTGAAAACAGGCGTGAGAAATTGACCCAGTAGCAGGCGTTGAGAATTGACCCACCCTCCCAGAAAAACCGGAGCTGACCACAGAACAGCAAAACGCTGCTTAGCCGAAGGCCCCGAGGCCGACTGTCGGGGAATTACGAAACGTGAACACTCATCCGGTTGCCGATCTTGTCGTACGTCCACGCCGACCTCCACCGCCACCTCGATCGCTCGGCCTCGACTCCGACGGGCCTGGCTGAGGTGAGGTGAGGTCCGCTACCCGCGTGTCTCTCGTCATGGCAACGTGTGCCACCTCTGGCGAAGGGCTCAGCGACAGTTCCTCTTCAGTGCGGAAACAAGGAGGCCTGCGAGCTCCACGTAGTACTCACGGTGCTCCCGAATGGTCCGCGGATCTTTGGCGACCCTGAGAAGGCTCTCTTCGTCACCCTGTTGGCCTTGTGCGAATACTGCCTCCGCCAGCCGTATATCGTTTGGATCTCTCTCCAGCAATCGAACGAGGGACGGAACGACGTTCGACGCGGGAACGACTCGAAAGTACTCGACGCTCTGATCGAATACGCAGGTCGGCTCGGCAAGGCAGGCCGCGAGTCGCTCTCGCTCGATCTCGACTTCTCTCGAAGGCGGATTCAAGAGCCTAACGGTTACTGGCTTTGTGACGGTCGGCTTGATAGAACCGGGTCCATTTCCGGGCGCTGCGTCCATTTCGCTACCGGCCAATTCGATGACGAACACATAGCTACCGGCCCGAAGCCTCGGAATCCATACCACGCTCTCACTCTCGACTTCATTGATCGGAAGGAGTCGAAACGAGAATTCGTCCCTTGGAAAGAGGGGAATGGAGAAGAATCGATCGTCGCCAGCTTCGCTCGTCAGTCGAATGGGTCGAGCGTCATACTCGCAACCGCGCGAAGATGCATGAATCGAGATGGAGTCCCTTCCGATGGATCTCGGCCGAAGAAAGATCGCGGGCATTGCGCCGTTGTTCAGAACCCGGATCGCGAGCTCGATCGGCTGGCCGAGTACCATTTGAGCCCTGATTGGCTGCACCTCGATCTCGAGTGCCTTCGAGTCGCCGCAGACAAACAGCGCGAAGGCGACAAGCGCAACGACTGCGCGCACGGGAACACCGCATCTCATAGTCAGTGGAACCGTGATTCCGGCACTGGAAGGCTCCGAAGGGAGCTGACGTAGTTCGGCCGGGGCGCACATCCCACGAGACTCCCAGCCAACGCAAGCAGTAGTGCGCGGCGCCAAGTCACATGCGGGAAGTGAGCGTCTTCCATGCCTTCCCCGTAAGGTAGCGCTCGAGTGGGTGTACGTCACGTCGAGACTCGTCCCCGGATAGTCGACCCGGCCCACCCGGCCCGCCGCGTCGACCGTCCGCCGGCTTCGCGCCTTCGATGGCCTGCCTAGCTCGACGGGACGCTGCTGCCAGATCGCCTCGTTGCTTCATCTGGAGGTGATGCTGACGGCAGCGAGCCGCTCAAGGTATCGATATGTCTACCCAATCGGTCTCGAAGATGCCGTCCACCAGTAGCACGTCCGCGTCCTTGAAGTTCGGCCCCAAGCGCTCCTGCGCGCTCTTGCGCAACGACTCGTTCGCGGCGAGCGCAGAAGCCAGACGTATCGTCGCCCTGCCTCTGACTCGGTAGTGCCCACTAGAGAGCTGAAAACGCCAGAGCTGACCGGTCAGAAGCTCGATCTCCCAGCCGATCGATCGGCCGACGTCCAGAAGTTGAAGATCCGCGGGCCGGAAGCCACCAACGCCCACGTAGCATTCATCGTTAATGCCCTGATTCTCGATTCGCTTCCCATCTCGGTCGACGACTTCGATCTCCAGAATCGCGGGATAGGTTCCCAAGGCGCGAGGCGGAAGGAGGCCGGGAAGGAACACCAAGTGACTCTTCGCTCGATGGTTGATGATCTGGAAGTGACAGACCGGGCCCTCTTCGCACGAGAGCTGCGCTTCCAGATTCGCCTTCGGCTTCGAGTCGATCTCGCCGGCTCCGCCGGTCACCAAGGCTAGGGCTGCAAGTCCTTGCCACAGGAGAAGCCAACGCTGCGCCAGGAGCATCACTCTCCAGGGTCCTCAAGGACAAGCCGGAAGCCAAAGCCGCTCAGCGCTTCGGCAGGATCGTAGCCTGATCTTTGCGCTGATGGGATCGACCGAATGTCCCTGAAGCTCCCGCCCCGCATGCTCCTCTTTCCGGTGTCGTCCCACGGCCCTTGCGGCGAGGAGAGAGGCGTGCGCGAGTAGAAGTCCTCGTCGTAGACATCGAGACACCATTCCGCGACACCTCCGCCGAGATCCTGGATCCCGAGCGGCGTGGCACCCAGTGGGTGGCTACCCACCCTGCCTACGCCGGGCGGAATGGTCAGCCCCGCCCAGAAGGGTGCGTTCCAATCGCCTTCGCGGCCCGCGAGCCCGGGGCTGTTGCCCCACGGGTAGGTACGCCCTTCGGTACCTCGCGCCGCGAGCTCCCACTCCGCCTCCGTCGGAAGCCGAAAGCTCCGGCCTTGCCTGAGGGAACTCCAGACCGCGAATGCTTCCGCGTCGTACCAGCTCACGAACGTCGCGGGCCGATCGCCTTTGCTCCCGAGGTGGGCCGCATTCTCGAACTTCCAGTTAGCGACCATCAGGAAGCGGCGAAACTGCGCCACCGTTACTTCATGACGCGCGAGCGAGAACGGTCCTGTCTTCACAAGATGACGGGGCCCGCTCGCGTTCGTCGACTGGCCCTGCTCCCCCATCCAAGAACTGGCTCCTGCGATCTCTTGGAAATCTCTCGGGTCCAGAGCTGCGGCTTCGTCGCTGGGTGTCATGGTCGCCGCGACTTCGTGGGAGGGGTCCCATGCAAGAACCTCGAGCAGGCGATGAAATCGAAGGGAGTTCGCCAACGTCGGCTGGGCTACTAGCAATGGCGCGGGCACGTCTGCACAAGTTCTAGCGGCTTCGAGATAGCGCCCGAGTCGAACTAGCACTTCGCACAGCAGAGCGGTCTCCGAACGGCCAGCCTGTCCAGCTCGCAAGTCCTCCGTCAAGAGTCGTCGAGCTTCCACGATGTCCCCGGATGCGAGCAATCGCTGCACTCGGGAGGAAGCGCGCTCGCGCACGGTCGGCCGCGGCTTCCCGTCGGACTCCTTCGAGGAACAGCCAACCAGGGTCGTCGCGCCGAGGAGGAGCGCTGCGAGAAGCACCACCGTTCGGCCGCGACGAGCAGTACGTCTCGTGGTCACCGCCGTCTCCAGCGCACAGGTCGTCTTGCCTCTCTCAAGGTCGCTTGAGCTGTTCGCAGCGATCCTCACAGGGGCGCCAGATTGGACACGATAGACCCTGGATGTCGGCCGAAAGGTCACCGGGTTCAAACCTGCTGTGGCAGTTCGAGTTGTTGCCCATCGCACACCACAGCACGTCCCAGATCTCCTTTCCCAGCCCAGCGGCCGCCGCGAGGTCGGGGCCGCAAGAGTGGGAAATATCGCAGGATGCCAGGCAGTGAATGTATTTGTCCCCTCCAGTTGGCGTGAAGAACTTCCAATAGACCGACCACACTCCGCCGTGCGCAAGTGCGCAATAGAACCGAACCCAGCGCCCGTCGAGGTCGAAGTTGATGGTCGGTTGGCCATTCGCATAGTTGTAGAGATTCAGCCCGCCTCGAAGGCCGATTGGATCAGACGCCTGGTAGCGTCCTGTTGGCTGCTCGTACCAGCGGTGCACGTTGTAGTAGCTATCCGCCCCCAAAGTCGCGTTGCCGAAGAGCGTGTCGTCCCATTGGCCCGGAAGCCTGAGGAAGATTCCCTTGGTCAGCGCGTCGTTGCCCGTGCCTTCCTGCCAGTCGCGACCGAAGGGCTCGAAGCCGCCCTTCCAGAGCTCCGTGCCCGCTGGGTTCAGCGCGAACATCGGCGCGCCGAGCTGATCCGTCGTCAGGTAGGTCGTCGTCGCTGCCGCCGCGCCTACTTTCTTCCAGATCGCCGCCGGTCTCCCCGCGAAGTACAGCACGTCGATCCGCTCCGTCGTCCCGCCCGTCGCCGGCAGACGCTCCTGCGAAAGCAACAGCCCCTGGCTCGAGTACGTCGGCTTCACGTACCCGCCCGATGTCGCATCGCTTGCCTGGCTCAAGAATCCCCGGCCATCGTAGGTGTTCGTCAGGCTCTCTGCACCCCGCACCACGCTCGCGAGCTCCCCCGCCGCGTCGAACGTGTAGGCGAGGACGTTCGCTCCCGCGCTGATCTGACCCAGGTAACCGCCCCCGTCCCAGCTGTAGACCCGGAACGGCGGATTGAACGGATTTCGGAGATTCGAGAGCCTTGCAGTGCTCCCGGTTCCCTCGGAGTTGGGCTCGTAGGAGTAATCCTCTACAGGGCTTCCCGATCGCGTTTCTCGTGTTCGGCTTCCGATCTGGTCGTAGAGTCCAGAACGGCTCAGCGTCATCAACAACCCCGGTTCCCATTCGCCGAGGAGCGTGACGGTCACGGCCAGGTCCGAATCTGCGCCGGGCTCGTTCATTGACCCCTCTGACCAGTTAGTTCCCCTGCCTGACTCGTTCCTAGAGCACTCCGCCCCACAGCGGAAAAACGGGGCGCGCAAGAAGCAAGAGTAGATAGCCAACTGAAATCGACGCAGAGGCAAGGTCTCTGAGCCTGAGCGGCAGAGGTCGTGCCCTGTTCACGAAGAGAGCTCCAGCATTCCAAGTCAGATGTAAAGCTGCTGCGAGGGGCAAGACAACGAAATGAAGCGTCACGTACGGGAACGACCAATCGAATCTCGCATCCTGACCTGTGCCGGCAACGATTGGGAGCAATTCAGCGAGAAGCGCGACCACCAGGATCAGGATCCCTGCGAGCCAGCTGTATTTCGGAGAAGAGCCGAGCATGGCGCCTAGTGCTTTCCAATGCCAGGAATCGGTTCGCCCTCTCCCCAGGTCCCCCAAACGTGACAGACAACGTAACACTTCTTGTGGCAGAAGGACGGTGCCTCATCCCAGACCTCGTCCGTCTCCGGATCGGGGTTGGCCGGGCCCATTCCGGCACAGGGCGTCGGGTTGCATTTCTTGCGGTCGTCGAATGCATCTCGATCACAGTCCTGAAGGCACTTTCTTGTACAGCGCGCCCAACCCTCGAAGTCATCGTCGAGGTTCGGATTAGGGTCGTCATACTTCGGGAACGAATTGCAGGCCGTAGGAGCAGGCACGCAATAGTAGTTACCGCCGCACTCGTCGCCGCGCTTGTCGTAGTACGGGCAATCGTTTGTTCCGTAGAGGCCCAGCGGGTCCGCGAACTTGAGCGGGCGCTGAAACGAATAGCGATAGAGACTCACGTCGGCCGCAAGTCCGAGTGGATCCGTGCTGGCGTATCGACCGGTCGGCTGCTCGTACCAGCGGTGCACGTTGTAATTGCTATCCGCCCCCAAGGTCGCGTTGCCGAAGAGCGTGTCGTCCCAACCGGCCACCGGCCGCCGCACCCGCTCGCCACCCTCGCTGGCGCACTCGGCCTCTTCGCCGATCAGCTCCTCGGCCGAAAGCTCGTCACGCCCAGCAAGGCTTACGAGAATCAGCGGCACCTGCGCGAGCGCCGGCGCGTCGAGAAGCGCCCGCATCGCGCCTGAATAGCTGTCCTCGAACCTACCGACGGGCTCGTCTCCAGATACGGCACCCACGGCAGGTCGCCCGCACAAACAACGAGTTCGGCCAAACCGCAAGGAACTCGCCCTCAATCGGCTGATCGGGTTGAAGAGCCGCGGTCAGAGGGCCATTCTCAAGAAGACTGGCTCGTCACCTACGACCAGAAGTACCACGTCCCTCCCTGGCGCAAACGCGGAGTCCATTGCTGCAAGTACGGTCCTGAATCCCTTCGGGGTCTCGCCGAGTCGAATCGCCGAGATAACGATCTTCCGCTCACTGCCTCCGCTAGCAGGAGCGACCTGAGACAGAAGGCCAGCTAGAGCGTTTCGTGTCTCCGAGCGAGCAGCCTCGCCGATCGAAACGACCTCCACCGCAGGACGCTCGATCGAGAGCTCAAGATCCGGGTGAGCGAAGCCCCAGATCGGAAGGCCAGATTGGCCATCAAAGGCGACCGCAGCGGCCACACCCGCTGCCGGCTCAATGTCCGCTGCCAGGCGATCGAATGCTCGCTGGGCGATCGTCAAGCTACTTCCTCGGCGCGAGACCCAGACACACCCAAGGGTGTCCGGGCTCAGTCACTTGATGGACGGTCCCGATCGTGAAACACGCCCCGGGGCATCTCGTTCCGTAGGCTCGCGGAATCACGGTTCTGACGAGATAGGTGCCGCGGACCCCAGAGCATGCGCCGCGCATCGGACAGCCACACAGATCCCTTCCCTGCGCGTCTGTCGCCAGATCCGCCGTCTCGAACTCGCTCTTCAGCAGTGAACAGGTAACGAGATCGTTCGGCTGAGTTGTCGTGCGGCCGTCCGGGTCGACATGGCGAAGCGGTGAGCTCCTTGAATACGCAAATCCATCGTCTCGCAAAATGTCGCCCAAGTGGGCAGGAAACTCAGCGCCGCTGAAGGCAGACACGCGCCGGTGTATGTCGGAGAGGGAGCCAACATCCGCAGCCGCAGGATCTGGTCTCGTGTACCTCCCCGTCTGTTGTTTATACCAGCGCGCGAGGTTGTAATAGCTATCGGCCCCCAGGGTCGCGGTGCCGAAGAGCGTGTCGTCCCATTGGCCCGGAAGCCGCAGGAAGATTCCCTTGGTCAGCGCGTCGTTGCCCGTGCCTTCTTGCCAGTCGCGACCGAAGGGCTCGAAGCCGCCCTTCCAGAGCTCCGTGCCCGCTGGGTTCAGCGCGAACATCGGCGCGCCGAGTGGGTCCGTCGTCACGTACGTCGTCGTCGCCGCCGATGTCCCCACCTTCTTCCAGATCGCCGCCGGTCTCCCGGCGAAGTACAGCACGTCGATCCGCTCCGTCGTCCCGCCCGTCGTCGGCAGACGCTCCTGCGACAGCAACAGCCCCGCGCTCGAGTACGTCGGCTTCACGTACCCGCCGCTCGTGCCGTCGCTCGCTTGCGACAGGAATCCTCGGCCGTCGTAGGTGTTCGTCAGGCTCTCTGCGCCCCGCACCACGCTCGCGAGCTCCCCCGCCGCGTCGAACGTGTAGGCGAGGACGTTCGCTCCCGCGCTGATCTGACCCAGGTAACCGCCCCCGTCGAACGTGTAGTCCCGCGTCCCGCCCACCCCGAGGTTCACCACGTCCAAGAGCGCCGTGTCCCCCGTCGACCCCGAGTTGTCGGTGTACACGTAGCCGTCCGTCAAGCCGCCCCGCGTCTCGCTCATCCGGTTGCCGATCTTGTCGTACGTCCACGACAGCGGGCTACCCGACCATGGACCCGCGCCGCTCGCCACGTAGTACTGCCAGCCCTGGTACCCGTACGTCCGCGTCTCCGTCGGCGCCGGCGCCGTGCGCTGAAGGAGCGCTGGCCGCTCCTGCCGGGATTCCGCAAAGACCCCCTCGCTCTGGTCCACTTGGAAAACCAGCGGCTGCTCACCCTGGGCGGCGTCCTTCTCGGCCCGCCGATGCTCGCCTTGCACATCGGCAGCGAGGAGATGCCCCGCTTTCTCGACGCCTACAGCCAGCGCCTCCTCGACCACTTGGGCCTCGGCCCCGACGGGCCCGGGTTGCGGTGGGGTTGAGGTTCTAGCGAAACAGGCGTAAGCTTAGGACCGAGGCCTCTTCATGGTCCGTGTCGCTCCTGCTTCTCTCCTCTGTCTCGCTCTCTTCGCTCCGAGCGCCGCAACCGCGGCCTACGTGCCGCCGGTCTACCTGGTGCGCGACATCGGCGACCGAGTCCTGCCGCCGGATCTCGCTTACCTGGTCACTCCACCCGAGTTCGCAGGCTCAGGCTTCCTCGGATTCTTCTTTCAAGACGACGGCGTGCACGGTGAGGAGCTGTGGCGCAGCGATGGAACCGCGCTCGGGACTCGTCTCGTGCGCGACATCTGCCCTGGAGCCTGCGGAGAGGACAACTACATCCCGGCGACGAATGCCCTCGCGGCGATCGCCACCGGCGCCGTGTTCGCGGCGAATGACGGAGTGCATGGTCTCGAGCCTTGGTGGACCGACGGTACCGAAGCAGGGACCCGCATGATCGCCGATCTCGCGCCCGGCGGGCAGTCTTCGGATCTCGCGAATTTCGTCTCGTCCGGATCTCTGGTCTTCTTCCAACGGAGCGGGAGGAGCGGCGAACCGCTGGCCATCTGGCGAACCGATGGCACGGGCCAAGGTACGTATCCCGTGGCTCCCGCCGCCGACTTCTCGGCGTTGGCTTCGAATGGCACAGAGCTCTTCTTCGGCAATCAAGGCGGCCTGTGGAAGAGCGATGGGACGATCGCGGGCACGGTACCGGTTGTGACCGGAGTCCAACTCGTGCAGAGCGCCTGGCCGAACGGGAGCGCGTTTCGGTTCCTGCCCGACGGGAGGTTGCTTTTCTCCGCCGCTCCAACCGGTTCGCAGGACGCCGAGTTGTGGGTCAGCGACGGATCCGCTGTGGGTACCCATTCCGTGCGGGACTCGATCTCGGGATCGGTGGTGACGAGTCCCGGCGGTTTCTATCGGGTGGGCTCCGAGATCTTCTTTCGCGGAAACTGTTCCGGTCTCCCTGCGATGTGTTTCTGGAGAACCGACGGGACGGACCCGGGGACGCACCTCATTCCGCTGCCCGACGGCTTCTTTCCAGACCTGGGGTCCTGGGGGGCGGCTGCGATCAACGGCAACAAACTCATCGTGGCCGGGATCAGCGCGGAGAGTGGCTCGGAGCTCTGGGCAGCGGACGACTCGGGCGTCGAGATGCTGGCCGACATTCGCCCGGGACCGGAGTCTGGAATCCCCTCGATCTTCGCCTCCGCGGACACTCGCTGGTTCGCGAGCCTGGGCGACCGTGTCGTCTTGCTGGCGGACGACGGGCTTCACGGCTCGGAGCTCTGGTCGACCGATGGAACCGTCGCGGGGACCTTTCCCCTCCCCGAGGTGGTTCCTGGCCCCCTTGGGATTCAACGGCCGTTCTACGCGACTTTCATACAGCCGACGATCCTCGCAAACGGCGCTCTGCTTCGCTTTCGTGACGAATTCGGAACCGAGAGGCTTCTCGCCAGCGACGGAACGCCTCAGGGAACGCGCGAGCTTGCCGCCGTGAATTCTGCGCCCAGCGGCTTCTACTATCCCGCGCTGCGCTACTACGGCATCGCCAAGTTCGCCTGCTTGGCAGCATCCGAGAAACGCCTCTACTTCACGGCAGGAAACTCCGAGAGTGGTGTGGAGCTCTGGACCAGCGCCGGGGATTCCTCCTCGACTCGCATGGTCTCTGACTTCTTGCCTGGTCCACCGAGCTCCTTCCCCCAGTCTTGCGTCTCGCCCGGTGACGACGACCTGCTGGTCACGGTCTGGCAAGATCTCCTGGCCAACGGGACCACGTATCGAACCGACGGATCCGCCGCAGGAACCGAGACTCTGTTCTCCGGCTTTTCGTATTTTGCTCGCGACCGCGCCAATGGGGAGGTACTGGGCGAAACTTGGTCTGGTACGGGCGCTCCTGCGATCTTTCTCAGCGACGGCACCGTCGCGGGAACCCGCTTTCTCGGCGAGAACCTGCCTTTTAGCGGGTATCCGGAATCAATCCCCTGGGAGGGCGGTTTCCTCGTGGGCATCGGGGCGCTCTACCGGTCCGATGGCACCGAGGGAAATCTGGACCACATTGCTGGACTTGCGTCTCTTGACGATGTCGTATTGGTCACTTCGCTCACCAAGGCGGGTGATGTCGCGGTGTTCATCGGCTCTCAGGTGTCCACGGGGTATGAAGTCTGGTCGACCGATGGAACCACGGAAGGGACTCATGTTCTCGTCGACCTCAGGCCGGGACCGGATTCGGCGATTCCCTTTCCTTGGGAAGCAGACTCTGCGCGCCTGATCGTCCCCCTCGGCCCGCGCGCCGTTTTTGCCGGCGACGACGGGGTCCACGGTCTCGAGCTCTGGGCCACCGACGGCACCGCCGCCGGTACGGCGATGGTCGCCGATCTCTTCCCCGGCGCTTACCCCTCCTCGCCCAAGCTCCTGACGCCCCTCGGCAATCGCGTCTATTTCGTCGCCGAGCATCCGACGTTGGGGCAAGAGGTCTGGGCGACCGACGGCACCGCCGCCGGCACGCACGTGCTCGCCGATCTCGCCCCGGGAGCGTTCTCCTCCGTTCCGCTCGAGCTCTCCGCGCAAGCCGGCAAGCTCTACTTCTCCGCCTGGACCCCCGCCACCGGGCGCGAGGCCTGGAAGTTCGATCCGCTCGGGCCGTCGCTCAACTCCCCGCCCACCCTCGTCGCCGACCTCGCACCGGGAGCCCTCTCCTCGAGCCCCTTCCACTTCACCCAGGTCGGACCCAGGCTCTACTTCGTCGCCAACGACAACTCCCGCGGCTTCGAGCTCTGGGCCCTGCCCGACGCCGCTTTCGCCCTCCTCTTCGAGGACGGCTTCGACTCCGGCAACACCTCCCGCTGGAGCGCGACCGCGCCCTGAGCGGGCCTCGAGACTCGCCATGAAACGCACCTATCCTCTTGCCGCCTCTCTGATCTTCACGCTCGTCGCGGCCGGCGCCTTTGCCGCGTTCCAGCCCCCGCCGTACCTCGTGCGCGACATCGGCGACGAGTCGTGGCAGGTTTCTGACATCGATTACCTCTATTCGCCCGATTTCTTCGCCGCCGGCGACGGAGTGGCCTACTTCTTCCAGGACGATGGCGTGCACGGCCGGGAGCTCTGGCGGACGGACGGGACGGCGGGGGGCACGCATCTCGTGCGTGACGTCTGCCCCGGAGCTTGCGGCGCCGACTCTTGGTCTCCCGCGGGGCTCGCGATCGCCACCATCGGCTCGTCCGCCGTCTTCGCAGCTAACGACGGCGTGCACGGGCTCGAGCTCTGGTGGACCGACGGCACGAGCGCCGGCACCCACATGATCGCGGACCTCGCGCCCGGAGGCGCTTCTTCACATCTCCAGCAGTTCGCGTCCGCGGGATCGCTCGTCTTCTTCTTTCGCGGAGCGGAGAACGCCGGCAGGCTCGACTTCTGGCGCACCGACGGTACCGCCGCTGGGACGCAGCTTCTTCTCGCCGGCATCAATTCACAGGCGCTCCTCGGCAACTCCACCGAGCTCTTCTTCGACGTCTCCTCACCGGACGCCCAAGCGGGCTTCTGGATCAGCGACGGAACCGTCGGCGGAACCGTGCGACTCGTCGCGGGCCTGCAGATCGGCTATTCGTCCTGGTCCGTCGGCGCACCGATTCGATTTCTCCCGAACGGGCTCCTGGTGTTTTCGGGGAGCTTCGCCGGCTCGACCGAGCTGTGGGTCTGCGACGGCACGGCGGGGGGAACGCATCCGCTGCACGCCGCGGGTTCGGGTGCCAGCGTGAACTACCCGAGAGGCTTTCACCCCCTCGGCGCCGGCATCGTCTTCGAAGCGGATGACGCAACGCTCCACCACGACGTCCTCTGGCGGACCGACGGCACGGAAGCCGGGACCCTTCAGATTCTCCAACCCTCGGAGCTCAATCCCGAGATGACGATCTATGGCGGCGCGGCCATCGCGGGCGCGAAGCTGGTGTTTCAAGGCTTCACCCAGGCGGCGGGGGCGGAGCTCTGGGTGACCGACGGCTCGACGACCTCTCAGCTGCTCGACATCCGGCCCGGCGCCGACTCCGGATTCGCGCTGTCGATCCCGAACGACAATCGGCTCATGGCGACCACGGGCGAGCGCGCGGTCTTTCTCGCGGACGACGGCGTCCACGGCCTCGAGCTCTGGTCGACCGATGGAACAACGGCCGGCACCCAACAGCTTCCCGATCTCGTGCCGGGGTCCCAGGGCCTGACTCTCAGCGTGCACGCCGGGTTCTTTCAGCCCATCACGCTCCCGGGCGGCGCCCTCCTGCGATACCGAGGACCGGATCACGCGGAGCGCTTGGCGATCAGCGACGGAGCGGTGGCTGGCACCGAGATCCTCGCCGACTTGAGCCCCACGTCGGACGCCTTCCACTATCCGCAGCGGTCTTTCCTGAATTCGATCTTTCGCGACCTCTGCTTCGTCGGCGACGGCACATCGCTCTTCT
Organism: Thermoanaerobaculia bacterium; assembly: GCA_046331385.1. Taxonomy (GTDB): domain Bacteria; phylum Acidobacteriota; class Thermoanaerobaculia; order Multivoradales; family JAGPDF01; genus JAXLQW01. The sequence goes on along the minus strand of JAXLQW010000001.1, from coordinate 2,883,083 downwards.
TCACCGCCGATGACGCCGGCGGCGGCCTCGAGCTGTGGCGAACCGATGGCGACGAGCGCTCGACGGCGCGGGTAGCCGATCTGATCGCCGGCAATCGACCCTCCTTCTCCAGACTCTGCGCCTCCCCCGCGCCTGGGACCCTCCTCTTCTCGGCCGAGGACCAGACACCGAGCTACCAGCACGTTTACCGTACCGACGGCACCGAGGGTGGAACCGTGCCGCTCCTCGAGTCCACGGCGCGCTTTTCGTCGACACCCTTCGCGGGTCGTCTCGTCGGCGCAAGTGAGTTCGCGTCCTTCGGCAGCGGCACGGTCTTTCTTAGCGATGGAACGATCTCGGGAACGCAGACCCTGACGACGGGCGCTCAGGTGGACGGCTGGCTCGAGAGCCTGGCGCTCGACGACGACCATCTCCTCGTCGCGACCGGCTGGCTCGACCTCTGGGACGGGGTCGAGGAGAGCTGGCAACCCGTCGTCGAGGGCTCGTTCGATCAGGAAGCTCTCAGCCCGACGTCGCTGCTGCGGGTCGGCTCGACGATTCTCTTCGTGGGTCACCAGGCGGAGACCGGGGACGAGCTTTGGCAGACCGATGGCACGCCCGAGGGAACGCAGGTCCTGCTCGATCTCGACAACGGGCCGGCCTCGGGCGTTCCGGGAGTCTTCGTCTCGACCTCGCATCCGCTCCTCGTCCCCCTCGGTTCGCGCGCTCTTTTCGCCGGCGACGACGGGGTCCACGGCCTCGAGCTCTGGGCCACCGACGGCACCGCCGCCGGTACGGCGATGGTCGCCGATCTCTTCCCCGGCGCTTACCCCTCCTCGCCCAAGCTCCTGACGCCCCTCGGCAATCGCGTCTATTTCGTCGCCGAGCATCCGACGTTGGGGCAAGAGGTCTGGGCGACCGACGGCACCGCCGCCGGCACGCACGTGCTCGCCGATCTCGCCCCGGGAGCGTTCTCCTCCGTTCCGCTCGAGCTCTCCGCGCAAGCCGGCAAGCTCTACTTCTCCGCCTGGACCCCCGCCACCGGGCGCGAGGCCTGGAAGTTCGATCCGCTCGGGCCGTCGCTCAACTCCCCGCCCACCCTCGTCGCCGACCTCGCACCGGGAGCCCTCTCCTCGAGCCCCTTCCACTTCACCCAGGTCGGACCCAGGCTCTACTTCGTCGCCAACGACAACTCCCGCGGCTTCGAGCTCTGGGCCCTGCCCGACGCCGCTTTCGCCCTCCTCTTCGAGGACGGCTTCGACTCCGGCAACACCTCCCGCTGGAGCGCGACCGCGCCGTAGGCGAGTCGCACTAAGCTCCGCGGGTGAACCCTCCGACCGCCCGCTCCACGCCGCCGCCGTCCTCGCTGCCTGCCGCGACTCGCCACCGCCCGACAATCGCCCGTGCCGTCCTCGTCGCGAGCGTCACGCTCGCCGTGATCGCCGGGGTCGCGGCGGCTGGCTGCTCGGCCCACCCGCCGCGCGAAAAAGGACCCTTCCGCGCGCCCGACTTGGTCGAGCTCGTGACCGTCGACTCGACGATCCACCTCGACATCCGCTACGCCACCGCCAACAACTTCGTCGGCCGGCCGCTCTACCGGCAGGCAAGGGCGTTTCTCCAACGGCCGGCGGCCGAGGCCCTCGTGCGGGTGAGCGCGCGGCTGCGGGCGCAGGGCTACGGCCTGCTGGTTTTCGACGGCTACCGGCCCTGGCAGGTCACCAAGCTCTTCTGGGACGTCACGCCGCCCGACAAGCACGACTACGTCGCCGACCCGAAGCAGGGCTCGCGCCACAATCGCGGCTGCGCGGTCGACCTGTCGCTCTACGACCTGGCGACCGGGGCCGAGGTCGCGATGCCCTCGCCCTACGACTCGATGACCGACACCGCGCACCCCGACTACGCGGGCGGCGACCCCGCGGCGCGCGCCCGGCGCGACCTGCTGCGCGCGGCGATGGAGGCCGAGGGCTTCGCGGTCTACGAGTTCGAGTGGTGGCACTTCGACTTCAAGGACTGGAGGCTCTATCCGATCCTCGACCTGCCGTTCGAGAGGCTCGGGGTGCGGTGAGAAAATGGTGACAGGCAGGATTTAGGGGGCGCTGAAGAGCGCTTTGGGCGGCGCGCCGGCGCACGGACTCTGACTTCGCCCCCCTCCCGGGGCGGTGGCATTCTGCGGGCGGGAGGGCGCTTCCGTCCTCGAATGCCCCCGCCCGAGCGGAACGATCCCTGCCACCGACCTCGTCCGACGCGCATCCTTCGAAATCGGTGCCTGTCCCTGATTTCCGGGGCTTGACATCCTGGAAACCGCGTTCCTATACTTAACGCCGTTAAGTAAGGAACCTCCGTTATGGGAATCCAGGAACGCCGCAGCCGGGAAAAAGAAGAGCTCCGGGACAAGATCCTCGCCGCGGCGCGCGAGCTGTTCGCCGCCGACGGCTACGAGGCGGTCACCATGCGCCGCATCGCCGAGGCGATCGAGTACTCGCCGACCGCCATCTACCTGCACTTCGCCGACAAGCTCGACGTGCTGCGCGCCTGCTGCCAGGAGGACTTCGGCGCCCTGGCGGCGAAATTCCAGCGCATCGCCAAGATCGCCGACCCGGTCGAGCGCCTGGCCGCCACCGGCAAGGCCTACGCCGAGTTCGCCTTCCAGCACCCGAATCACTACCGCCTGATGTTCATGACCCCGCACCCGCCGATCGCGCCCGACTCGACCGAGCTCGAGCGCGGCAACCCCGAGCAGGACGCCTACGCGTTCCTCAAGTGGACCGTCTCGGAAGCGGTCGCCGCCGGCCGCTTCCGCTCCGAGCTTGCCGACCTCGAGCTGCTGTCGCAGGTCATCTGGTCGGGCGTCCACGGCGTCGTCTCGCTGCGCATCGCCAAGTGCAACGACCCCTGGGTCGAGTGGCGCGCGGAGAGAAAGAGCGTTGAGACGATGATCGACGTCCTCCTCCACGGCCTGCTCGCGCCCGCCCGGTCCGGCAAGAAGCGCTAGGAGATCGCCCGTGCCCAATCTCGCTCTCAAGAACCTCTGGCACGACCGGCTGCGCTCGCTGATGACCGTCGCCGGCGTCGCTTTCGCGGTGACCCTGGTCTTCGTGCAGGTCGGCCTGTTCCTCGGTCTGCTCGACAACGCCTCGATCACCATCGAGAAGATCCAGGCCGACCTCTGGGTCACCTCGCGCGCCACGCCGAACGTCGACTTCGCCCACGGCTTCCCCGAGACCCTGGTCGACCGCGTGCGCTCGGTGCCCGGCGTCGAGCACGCCGACAACTTGCTGGTGCAGTTCCTGAACATCGCCCTGCCCTCGGGCGCCGAGGAGGGGATGCTCGCCTACGGGCTCGAGGACTTCCGCCGCTGGGGGATCCCCTGGCGCGTGAGCGAAGGCGACCTGACCGACCTGCGGCGCGGCGACTACTTCTTCCTCGACGAGTCGGCCGAGCGCCGCTTCGGAAAGTTCGCGGTCGGCGAGTATCGCGAGGTCCTCGGCTACCGGATGAAGATCCTCGGCAAGAGCCGCGAGGCGCTGTCGTTCACCACCTCGCCGCTCGCCTTCATCGATTATCGCCGGGTGCAGCGGCTGGCCGGCGAGCGGATGGCCGGGCGGACGAACTACGTCCTGGTCCGCCTCGCTCCGGGCGCCGACCTCGCGACGGTGAAAGCCGAGATCGCCCGCCGCCTGCCCTACAACGACGTCTACACCCGGCCGGAGTGGGCGGCGCGCTCGCGCAACTACTGGATCGCCTCGACCGGCATCGGGCTCAACATGTACCTGACCGTCTTCCTCGGCTGCCTGGTCGGCGTGGTCGTGGTGGCGCAGACGCTCTACACCTCGACCATGGAGCACTTGAAGGAGTTCGGCACCGTCAAGGCAATCGGCGGCTCGAACTCGGACATCTACCGCATCCTCGCCTCCCAGGCGACGATCGCCGCCATCGTCGGCTTCGCCGCCGGCGCCGGCATGGCGGCCGCGCTCGCGCCGGCGATGGCGAAGATCCACCTCAAACTGATCGTGCCCGGGACGCTCGCCGCCGCGGTCTTCGCCGGGACGATCGTCCTCTGCCTGGTCTCGGCCATCGTCTCGTTCCGCAAGGTGGCGCGGATCGACCCGGCGCTCGTCTTCCGCGCCTGAGCAGAATCGGAGATCGTCATGCCTCTCGGCTATTCCGTCCGTCCCCCCTCGCGACCGGCGCTCGAAGCGCCGGGAGCGTCGCGTCCGGTGCTCACCGCCGGCGCGCTCGTCAAGACCTTCCGCGAAGGCCGCCAGGAGGTCGAGGTGCTGCGCGGCGTCGACCTCGCGCTCGCCCCGGGCGAGATCCTCGCCCTCGAGGGGCCGTCGGGGTCGGGCAAGACGACGCTGCTCTCGATCCTCGGCTGCATCCTGACCCCGACCGCGGGCGAGGTCACGGTCGACGGCGAGCCGGTCGACCGCCAGCGCCCGGAGCGCTTGCCGGCGATCCGCAAGCGCTCGATCGGCTTCGTCTTCCAGCAGTTCAACCTCTTCCCGGCGCTCTCGGCGCGCGAGAACGTCGAGTACGCGCTCGAGATCAAAGGGGTGCGCGGTCGCGAGGCGCGGTGGCGCGCCGAGCAGGCGCTCGACGACGTCGGGCTCGGCGACCGGGCGGACTTCCTGCCGCGCGATCTGTCGGGCGGCCAGAAGCAGCGGGTGGCCATCGCCCGCGCGCTCGCCGGCAAGCCGCCGATCCTGCTCGCCGACGAGCCGACGGCGAACCTCGACACCCACGTCGGCGGCCAGATCCTCACCCTCTTCCGCGATCTCGCCAAGCGCGAGAACCGCGCCCTGTTGATCGTCACCCACGACCCCAAAGTCCGCTCGATCGTCGACCGCGTGGTCGGCATCCGCGACGGTCGCATCGCCGCCTGATCCGGCCAGGAGATCGCCTATGTCCCGAACGCAGAAGCTCTTCCGTTTCCTCTTCCTGCCGGCGACCGGTCTTGCCCTGATCGCGGCGCTGATCTTCGAAGTCGGCGGCGTCGGCGCCTCGTCGGTGGACGCGGATTCCGCGGCCTCGACTGCCGACCCGACGAGCGTTCCGGCGGCGCACTCGCGGGTGCTCGCCGAGGGCCGGCTGACGACCTATCCGGGCGGCGAGGTCGTGGTCGGCACCGACGTCGCCGGCCGGATCGCGCGCCTCGATCTGCAAGAGAAGCAGCAGGTCAAGCGCGGGGCTCTGGTCGCCGAGATCGCCGCCGACGATCTCGCGGCCGAGCTCGCCGAAGCGCGCGCCAAGGTGGCGGAGGCCGACGCCGAGCGCCGCCTCTCGGAGATCGAGGTGCGGCGCGCCGAGCAGCTGCTCGCCTCGGCGGTCGACACCCAGAGCCGGGTCGACCGGACGCGGCGCGACCAAGAGGTCGCCGCGGCGCGGGTCGCGACCGCCGAGGCCGAGGTCGCGCGCCTGGCCGCGAAGCTCGCCAAGTACCGGATCCTGGCGCCGATCGACGGCACGGTCGTCGTGCGCCACGCCGACGCCGGCGAGACGGTCGCCGCCGAGGCGCCGCTCGTGACCCTCGCCGACCTCACCCGCACCCGCATCGAGGCCGAGATCGACGAGTTCGACGCCGGGCGGATCGCGGTCGGCGCGCCGGTCGTCGTGACCGCCGAGGGCTTCGACGGTGAGCGCTGGCGCGGCACGGTCGAGGAGATCCCCGTGGCGGTCTCGGGGCGCAAGCTGAAGCCGCAGGACCCGGGCAAGCCGCAAGATACCCGCGTGCTGCTGGTCAAGATCCGGCTCGAGGAGCCGACGCCCCTGAAGCTCGGCCAGCGCGCCGAGGTCGAGATCGGCGGATGAAGAGCTTCCGCAAGGAGCTGTGGATGAACCTGCCCGGGCGGCGGGGATTCGTCAACCTCACCCCGCAGGTCGAGCGGGCGCTCGCCGAGTCGGGCATCCGCGAGGGTCTCTGCCTGGTCAACGCCATGCACATCACGGCGTCGGTCTTCGTCAACGACGCCGAGAGCGGGCTGCATGCCGACTACGAACGCTGGCTCGAGCAGTTGGCGCCGTTCAGCGACGGCAGCGAGCCCGAGCGCGGCGGCTACCTGCACAACCGAACCGGCGAGGACAACGCCGACGCGCACTTGAAGCGCCAGGTCATGGGCCGCGAAGTCGTCGTCGCGGTCACCGCCGGCGCGCTCGACTTCGGCCCCTGGGAGCAGATCTTCTACGGCGAGTTCGACGGCGGCCGCAGGAAGCGCGTTCTGGTCAAGATCCTCGGCGAGTAGCAAGCCAGGGACAGGCACCGATTCTCGAAGCGCCTCTTCGACAAGCTCGCGCGGACGGTCTCGGGGATCTCGACCTCCGGAACCGGCGAGCGCCATTCGAGAAACGGGTGAGAGGAGGCGCTCGCCTGCGCTGTGGCTCGCAGGACCATCTCGACTTCAACCAGTTGGTTCTGGGCTCGCCTTCGAGCTTCCTCCGGACGAGATCCCCGAGCCCGCCCCTCACCATCCTGCGAAGCGAGAAGCCAGAGGCTGCGCGCCGGACGAGGTCGGTGGAAGGGCTCGCTCCGCTCGGGCGGGGGGCGAAGTCCGACCTGGTGCCCCGGCGCGCCGCCTCAGGGGGAGTGCGTCGACCAGGCGCCGAGATCCGACGATTCGAAGCCGTCCCAGAAGAGCGTCACGATGTTCGCCAGGCAGTAGAGCGGCAGAGTCGCGTCGCAAGTCCACTGGGTCCCCTCGCTCCAGGCGCCGCGTGAATCCAGGAATCGGCCGCCGAATCCGTTGCTGCCGGCGGTCCCGTCCGTCCAGGAGGCGCAGTGGGAGACCGCGCTCGTGCCGTCGAAGCGCGTGCCGGTCCAGGCCTCGGTCGGGCTCGCGCGATAGCTGCCGGTCTCGGAGACGTCGAGCGGCGCCGTGAGGGCGTAGTCCGCCGGGGTCAGCGCGCTCGTCAGCTGCGTCTTGGTGGCCGCGATCTCGACCCCGTCGCGCCGTTTCCACGGGCCGTCGATCGTCAGGCGGTCCTTGGCGGCCACCGCGGCGGTCGAGAGCCAGGCGCGGAAGAGGCTGGGGAACGGCAAGCCGGCGGCCGTCGCCAGGTTGGCGCAGATCGCGTCGCCGGCGGCGAGCCCGGAGGCGCCGCCGGCCTGCGGCCAGTCGTGGAGATTGCCGACATTGTCGACCGAGGTCACGAAGGCGAGCGCTCCCGGCTCGGCGAACGGCGCGAGCGCGCCTCCGGTTCCCGGCTCGAAGCAGAGCAGGTGATTCGGGTCGCTGCAGTTGGTGGTGTTGAAATAGCTCCACCAGCCGGTGCCGTTGCCGGTCACCCCCTCGCCGCCGAAGTCGCCCGAGCTCCCGCTCGTCCACTCGAGACAGTCGATCGGCGTGTTGCCGCTCTTCAACAGCACCCCGCTCTCGCGCGTCGCGTCCCAGATCCAGCCCGTCACCACCTGACCGGATTCGCCGCGCGTCGCCGGATAGAGCAGCCGGTTCGCGGCGGTAAGGTCCGCGAGACTGCGCGCGAAAGGCCTGCCGTCGGTGCGCACCCAGGGCCCGCCGTCGGGCAGCGATCCCTGCCCGCAGTTCGTTTCCTTGGTGCCGGCGAAGCCCGTCACGCGGCAGTAGGCGTCATCGCTCGAGTCCGAGGCCCAAGCGACGAAGGTCGAGGCGTTGGCGAGACCGGCCGCGGTCGCCCGCGCGCGGCAGACCTTGTCGGCCGCCGCGAGCCCGGTCTGGCCGCCGGCCTCGCTCCAGCTGCTGAAGTTGCCGCTGCCGGTCGACGAGGTGACGAACATGACCCGGGGCGGCTGGGCGCCGAGCGGCACGGCGGCGATGACGGCCGCGGCCACGGTCAGGTGCGCGGCGCGGGCGCGGAGCGACAGTTCGCGAGGCTCGGTCATCTCGAATTCCCTCATCGCGACCGGATCGGTCGATGGCCGATGCTAGCCCAAGCGCTCCGCTGGTCTACCATCGGCGGCGGGAGGAGCGTCCGCCATGAAGATCACCATCCGACCGCACGGCCCCATCCGCCTCGAGCTCGAGGGCGAGCGGGACTCGATGACCATCGTCGACCACGACGGCAACGCCTTCGGCCTCGCGGGGCGAAGAGCGATTCAGCTGTGCCGCTGCGGCCACTCGCAGAACAAGCCCTTCTGCGACGGCAGCCACAACCGGGTCGGCTTCGACTCCCAGGTCGAGGCCCACGACCTGCCGCCGCCCAAGGGCTGATCGGCGCTCGGCTAGACTTGCCCCGCCCGCGCCCATGACCCTCGCCCAGCCCGCTCACCGCCTCGCGACGGTGCTCGAGATGATCAAGTTCGAGCACACGATCTTCGCCCTGCCGTTCGCGCTGATGGGGATGCTGCTCGCCGCGGACGGTTGGCCGCCGGCGCGCACGGTGGCCTGGATCGTGGTAGCGATGGTCGGGGCGCGCTCGGCGGCGATGGCGTTCAATCGCCTCGCCGACCGGAGGATCGACGCCGAGAACCCGCGCACGGCGACCCGCGCCCTGCCGGCGGGCAAGCTCACGCCGGCCTTCGTCGGCGGTTTCGTCGTGATCGCCGCGGCCCTGCTGGTGGTCGCGGCTTGGCAGTTGAATCCGCTCTGCTTGGCGCTCTCGCCGCTGGCGCTCCTGGTGCTGCTCGGCTACAGCTTCACCAAACGCTTCACCGCCGCGGCCCACCTCGTTCTCGGCCTGGCTCTGGCCGGCGCGCCGCTCGGCGCCTGGATCGCGGTCGCCGGGCGCGTCGCCCCGACGCCGTTCGTCCTCGCGGCGGCGGTCCTCCTCTGGGTGGCGGGATTTGACGTCCTCTACGCCCTGCAGGATCTCGAATTCGACCGCCGGCGCGGCCTGTTCTCGATCCCCGCGGCCCTCGGCGTGCGCGGCGCGCTCGCCGCCTCGGCGCTGCTGCACGTCGCCATGCTCGCCCTGCTCGCCTGGCTGCCCCGGGTCTATCCGCCGGGGCTCGGAGCGGCTTACTGGGTCGGGGTCGCCGGCTGCGCGCTCTTGGTCGCGCGCCAGCACGCGATCGTCCGGCCGGGCGACCTGTCGCGGCTCGACGCGGCCTTCTTCCAGTCGAACGGCCTGCTGGCGGTCTGGCTCTTCGCCGCCACCGCGCTCGACCGGCTCTGGCTCGCCTGAGGCGCGGCCCCGAGGACGGTCAGGGCTCGCCCGCGCGATGCTCCTCGAGCTCGGAGGCGATCGCCGCCAGGCGCGACGGCGTCATCCGCTTGGCGTCAATCAGCGACAGCACCAGGCTCTCCGAGGAGCCGTCGAACATGCGCTCGACGAGATCCGCGATCGCCTGCCGAGCGGCCTGCGCCCGGCCGACACGCGGCGCGTACTCGAAGGCGCGACCGACGCGCTTCCGGCGCACCCGCCCCTTGCGCAGCAGGACGATCAACATCGTCTGCACGCTGTTGTAGGCGAGATCGCGCCCCTCGCCCGCCAGGCGGTCGCGCACCGCCTGCACGTTCGAGGCGCCGTCGCGCCACAGGACCTTCATGATCTCGAGCTCGAGCGGAGTGAGGTTGGCAGCCACGCGGGTCGTCCTCCGAAGAGGTTCGGAGTCTAGCCCGGCGCCGCGGCTCTGTCAACGAAGACCTTAGGAGTTGGGGTGGAACCCGCGGCGGGAGGCCGATCGCACCGACCGCCACGGCGGTGTTAGTCTGGCGTTCGCTTCACCCGCTCGCCGGAGGCCGCCATGCGCCGCACGCTCGCCGTCGTCTTCGCCCTCGCCGTCGCCGCTCTGCCGGGCCGTGCCGCCCTCGCCCGCGGCGACGAGCCGCCGGCCGAGCACCACCACCCGGTCGAGGTGCCGGTCGCGACCTCGTCCGCATCGGCCTCGCGCCAGATCGAGGCGGTCGCCCGCGAGCACCGGCACGACGCGCCGACCCCCTCGCCCGCGGCGCAGGCGGCGCCGCGGCGCGGGGTCTCGATCATGGAGGGCTTCGCCTACGCCAAGCTCGGCAAGGAGGGCAAGCCGGTGATGGGCTACGCCGCCGCCGCCCTCGGACCCGAACCCCCGAAGGCGGCCATCCTGGTGATCCACGAGTGGTGGGGGGTCAACGACAACATCCAGAGCATGGTGCGCCGCCTGGCGGGCGAAGGCTATTCGGCGCTCGCCGTGGATCTCTACGAAGGCCAGACGGCCGCGGACCCCGCACACGCGACCGCTCTGATGCAGGCGAGCCTCAAGGACCCCGACCGGTTGATCGACAACCTGCGGCAGGCGCGCGCCTGGCTCGACGGCCAGTTCCACCCGGCGAAAGTCGGGGTGATCGGCTGGTGCTACGGCGGCGGCTGGTCGTTGCGCACGGCGCTCGCGCTGCCCGACCGAATCGACGCCGCGGTGGTCTACTACGGCCAGCCGATCGCCGACCCGAAGGAGCTCGGAAAGCTGAAGGCGCCGCTGCTCGGCCACTTCGGCGAGCTCGACCAGGCCTTCAAGATCCCCGACGTGCGGGCGATGGAGACCCAACTCCAGAAGCTCGGCAAGAACGCGACGATCTACCTCTACCCAGGCGCCGATCACGCCTTCGCCAACCCCTCCGGCGGGCGTTACAACGAGGCCGCCGCCCAGGAGGCCTGGCAGCGGACGGTCGCCTTCCTGCAGAAGTACTTGAACTAGAAAAGCTGCGTCGCGACCAGGCCGTCGCCCACGCCGCGGGTGAGGAGCACGTCGCTGTACTCGGCGCCCGCGGCGAGCTCGACTCCCGGTCCGACGATCACCCGCGCGAGGCGCGCCCGCTCGCCCACCACAGCTCCCGGCAGCACCAGGCTCTCCGCGAGGCGCGCGCGCGTGCCGATCTTCGCCCCGGCCTCGACCAGCGATCGGGCGAGGCGCGCTCCCCCCGCCACCTCGGCGCCGGCGACCACCCGGCTCGTGCCCGCGGGCAGACCCCGCCGGCCGAGGTCGAGCGCCCCGGTGAGGTAGCGCGCCGGGGTGCCGAGGTCGTGCCAGGGGCGCGCGGTGGCGAACGTGGCGAGGCGCTCGCCCGCCTCGAGCAGCGGCTCGTAGAAACCCGCGATCAGCTCTCCAGGTCCGTCAGGGATCGCCGCCAGGAGTCGCGGCTCGACGACCTGCGCTCCGGCGAAGACGCGATGCTCGGCCGCCCCGACCCAGGCGAGGTCCTCGCGACGGAAAGCGACGATCTCGCCGCGCTCGATCGCCACGCCGCCACCGAAGGGCCGCGGGTCGGCGGTGCGTTGCACGAGCAGGGTCGCGGCCGGGCCCCGGCCGCCGCGCCGGGCGGCGAGGTGGGCGCGCACCAGGTCGACGAGCGGCCAGGCGCAGAGCGAGTCGCCGTTGACCACCAGCGCGAGGTCGGCGCCAGCGAAGAATTCGCGCAGCGGTGCGAGCGCGCCGCGCGTGCCCTGCAGCTCGGTCTCGTGGGAATAGGTGATCGGCACGCCGCGGAAGGAATCGCCGAGCCGGGCGCGGATCGCGCCGCCCAGGTGATGGAGGTTGACCGCGATCGCCCGGCAGCCCGCGTCGGCGAGCGCCGCGAGGCTTCTCTCGGCGACCGTGCGGCCGGCGACCGGCAGCAGGGGCTTGGGGATTTCGAGCGACAGCGGGCGCAGGCGCTCGCCCCGCCCGGCGGCGAGCAGAAGCGCCCGCAGTCTCACGTCGGGAAGATCATGTCGCGCGGCGCCTCCGGATGGTCGCGGAGGTACTCCTGGTAGAGCATCAGATACGAGGAGCGCACGGCGATCTTGGGGTCGTAGCCGCAGCGCTTGGCGATCGCCTCGGCGCGATCGCCCTCGAACTCGACGAAGTCGCCGATCGGCGTGCGATCGAGGGCGATGATCTCGCCGCCCAGGCGCCACTCCTCGCGGATCTTCTGGTAGCGCCGCCCGGTGCGGTAACCGAGCGCCTCGAAGAGCGCCATCGCCGACTCGGCGTTGTCCATGCGGAACTCGTGCTCGACCCGCAGCTTGGTCGTGCCCTCGAAGCTCGCCGGACCCTTGAAGGTGACGAGCGCGCCGCGGCCGTCGTCGCGTACCCGCAGGATGGCGCCGCGCTCGGCGAGCTCGCCGTCGCGGTCGAGCAGCCAGTTGTTCTCCTCGGCCGGCGGCGCGATGCGTTCGGCCTCGAGCTCGAGCAGGCGCTGGCGCAGCGTGTCGAGATCGACGCCGGCGAACTTCAGCTCGCGTTCGATCAGTGGCTTGTCCCGTTTGACGGTCACTGCTTCGAATCCCCCAGTCGGTCGAGGAGCCGCGCCACCGAGCGGATCCCCTGGTAGAAGTTCGGGATGTCGAACTTCTCGTTCGGCGAATGCAAGCGGTCCTCCTCGAGCCCGAAGCCGAGCAGAAGGACCGGGACCTGCAACACCTGGCCGAAGGTCCCCACGATGGGGATCGAGCCGCCGGTGCGAATACGTACGGGCCGGCGACCCCAGACGTCTTCCATCGCGGCGAGCGCCGCCTCGGCGAGCGGGCCGGTCGCGTCGACGGTCACCGCTTCGGCGCCGTGCAGGTACTGGACCTCGCAGCGAACGCCGGCGGGAGCGACCGCGGCGACGTGGCGCTCGAGCCGCGCGGCGACTTTCGCGGGGCTCTGGTCGGCCACCAGGCGGAACGAGACTTTCACCCCCGCCCAGGCCGGCAGCACGGTCTTGGCGCCCTTGCCCTCGTAGCCGCCGAAGATGCCGTTGACGTCGCAGGTCGGCCGCGCCCAGGTGCGCTCGAGGTAGCTGTAACCCTCCTCGCCCGGCGTCACCTCGACTCCGAGATCGGCGCGGTTGGCCGCCTCGTCGAAGCCCAGGGCGGCGAACTCCCTGCGCTCCCACTCGGCGAGCGGGCGCACGTCGTCGTAGAAGCCGGGGATCCGCACCCGGCCGGTGCGCGAGTCGCGCAGCGAGGCGACGATCTCGCACAGGGCGTTGACCGGGTTGGCGACCCCGCCGCCGTAGACGCCCGAATGCAGGTCGCGGTTCGGGCCGTGGACCCGGATCTCGAAGTAGGCGAGCCCCTTGAGGCCGTAGGTCAGCGCCGGCACGCCGGGGGCGAACATCGAAGAGTCGGAGACCACCACGCAATCGCAGGCGAGCTTGCGGCCGGCGTCCCGGCGCACGAAGGCCTCGATCGCCTCGCCGCCCGATTCCTCTTCGCCTTCGACGATGAACTTCACGTTGACCGGGAGTCTGCCGCGTTCGGCCAGATGCGCAGCGACACCCTTCACATGGCAGTAGCTCTGGCCCTTGTCGTCGGTCGCCCCGCGGGCGACCAGCTGCTCGCCCTCCTCGGTCGGCTCGAAGGGCGGATGGCGCCACTCGGCGAGCGGATCGGGCGGCTGCACGTCGTAGTGGCCGTAGAAGAGCACCGTCGGCTTTTCGGCGCCGGCGCCGAGCCATTCGGCGTAGACGAGCGCGTGGTGCCCGGGGACGACGATCTTCTCGGAGGCGAGGCCCGCCTCGCCGAGCTTCGCCAGCAGCCAGTCGGCGGCGCGCGCCACGTCTCCGGCGTGCGCCGGATCGGTCGACACCGAGGGGATGCGCAGATACTCCTTCAGCTCGTCGAGGTAGCGGCCGCGCTCGCGCTCGATGCGGGCGAAGAGGTCTTGGCTGTTCGCGGTCATGGCTCTTTCTTTTCTACGAACGCGCCCGTCTCGCGGGCGGAGCCCGCGAGTCTAGCAGACGAATACGGCGCGAAAATCGCCGTTCCTCAGCTCGAGCGCGGGTCGCTCGGTTCGCGCGGCTCGCTGTTCTCGGGGCCGCCGGCGGCGCGCGCCAACCGGCCGAGCTGCAGGGCGTTGATCGTCCCGTGGGCGACGATCGGCGCGAGCAGGTTGCCGCGCTCGAGCGCCAGGGCGGCGAACAGCGCGCCCGCGGCCAGGGCGAAGGCCGACCAGAAACGGAAGGCGCGGCCCGGACCGAGGTGCAGCGCCGCGAAGACGACGGTGGCGGCGACCGGCCCGATCGCGCCCTGCAGCGCGCCGCGGAAGAAGACCTCCTCGGCGAGGCCCGAGATCAGCGCCAGCGCCAGCGCTTCGTCGAGCCGCACGGGGCCGAGCCGCGCCGCGATCCGGCTCTCGAGCTCGCGGCATTCGGGCAGGAAGCGGCGCGCCGCGGTCCAGATCGCGAGCAGCAGGAAGGCGGCGCCGGCGCCGAGAGCGAGGTCGATCCACCAGGTCTCGGTCGAGAGGAAGAGCTCGCGGCCGATCGCGCCGTGCTCGATGCCGAGGCCGACGAGGCCGGCGACCGCGAGCGCGAGGTAGACGATCCAGGCGGTGCGATAGAAGGAGGCGCTCACCCCATGTGGGCGATCACGGCGTCGCCGAACTCGCTCGTCTTGACCTCGGTCGCCCCCTCCATCTGGCGGGCGAAATCGTAGGTCACCCGCTTGGCGCCGATCGCCCCGTCCATGCCGCGCACCACCGCGTCGGCGGCCTCGGTCCAGCCCATGTGGCGCAGCATCATCTCGCCCGAGAGCACGACCGACCCCGGATTCACCTTGTCGAGGTCGGCGTATTTGGGCGCCGTGCCGTGGGTCGCCTCGAAGATCGCGTGTCCGCTGACGTAGTTGATGTTGCCGCCCGGGGCGATGCCGATGCCGCCGACCTGCGCCGCGAGCGCGTCGGAGAGGTAGTCGCCGTTCAGGTTCAGGGTGGTGATGACGTCGAACTCATCCGGGCGGGTCAACACCTGCTGCAGGGTGATGTCGGCGATCGCGTCCTTGACCAGGATCCGGCCGGCGGCGAGCGCCGCTTTCTGCTGGGCGTTGGCCGCCGCCTCGCCCTGTGCCTCCTTGGTGCGCTCCCACTCGCTCCAGGTGTAGACCCGGTCGCCGAACTCGCGCTCGGCGAGCTCGTAGCCCCAGTTGCGGAAGGCGCCCTCGGTGAACTTCATGATGTTGCCCTTGTGCACGAAGGTGACGCTGCGGCGGCGGAAGCGAACGGCGTACTCGATCGCCGCCCGCGCCAGCCGCTCGCTGCCCTCGCGCGACACCGGCTTGATGCCGATCGCGGTCGAGTCCGGGAAGCGGATCTTGGTGTAGAGCTTGGGAAAGGTGGCGCGCATGAACTCGAGCACCTGCCGGACTTCGGGCGACCCGGCCTCGAACTCGATGCCGGCGTAAATGTCCTCGGTGTTCTCGCGGAAGATCACCATGTCCACCTTCTCCGGGTGGCGCACGGGCGAGGGCACTCCTTTGAACCAACGCACCGGCCGCAGGCAGACGTAGAGGTCGAGCATCTGGCGCAAGGCGACGTTGAGCGAGCGGATGCCGCCGCCGATCGGCGTGGTGAGCGGCCCTTTGATGCCCACCAGGTAATCGCGGAAGGCGGTCACCGTCGCCTCGGGCAGCCAGTCGCCGGTCGCCTCGTAGGCCTTCTCGCCCGCCAGCACCTCCATCCAGGCGATGCGGCGCCGCCCGCCATAGGCGCGCTCGACCGCGGCGTCGAGCACCCGCACGCTCGCCCGCCAGATGTCGCGCCCGGTGCCGTCGCCCTCGATGAACGGGACGATCGGACGATCGGGCACCGCGAGCACGCCGGCGACCAGGCGGATCGGTTCTCCTGCGGGCGGCACGGCGGGTTTCCAGCTCGACATCGCACGCTCCTTCGATCAGTTGATGGTGTTCTGCGGCTCGTCCGGCGGCTCGTCGCCCTCGCGCTCGACCACCTTGGCGATCGCCACCAGGCGGTCGTCGGCGTCGAGGTCGATCAGCTTGACCCCCTGGGTCGAGCGGCCGATCTCGCGGATGTCCTCGACCGTGGTGCGAATGATCATGCCGCCGTGGGTGATCAGGATCACCCCGTCGTCGGGAAGGACCTGCGCCACCCCGACCACCTTGCCGGTGCGTTCGGTGACCTTGAGATTGATCAGGCCGAGCCCGCCGCGCCCCTGCTGGCGGTACTCGGCGATGTTGGTCCGCTTGCCGAGTCCCTTCTCGGCGACGGTCAGGATGGCGCCCTCCTTCTCGAGCACTTCGAGACCGATCACCCGGTCGCCCGCGCGTAGGGAGATGCCGCGCACGCCGTAGGTCGAGCGCCCCATCGGCCGCACGTCGGACTGCGGAAAGCGGATCGACATGCCGTCGGCGGTGGCGAGGAAGAGGTCCTTGTCGCCGGCGGTGACCTGGACGTTGAGCAGCCGGTCGCCCTCCTCGATCTGGATGGCGATGATGCCGCCGGCGCGCGGATTGCCGTATTCGGCGAGCGCCGTCTTCTTGATCGTCCCGCGCTCGGTAGCGAAGACCAGGAAGCGTTCCTCGCTGAAGTCGCGCACCGCGAGCGTGGTCGCCACCCGCTCGGCGGCATCGAGGTTCAGCAGGTTGACGATCGCCTTGCCCTTGGCGGCGGGACCGGCCTGCGGGATCTCGTGCACTTTCACCCAGTAGACGCGGCCCGATTCGGTGAACACCAGCATGTAGCTGTGCGCCGAGGCGACGAAGAGGTGCTGGACGAAGTCGCCCTCCTTGGTCGACATGCCGGTGCGCCCTTTGCCGCCGCGCCCTTGGGCGCGATACAGCGACAGGGGCGAGCGCTTGACGTAGCCGGAGGAGGAGACGGTGATCACCATGTCCTCGTCGGCGATCATGTCCTCGATCGTGATGTCGTGCGTCTCGGGGACGATCTCGGTGCGCCGCGGGTCGGCGAACTTCTCCTTCAGCTCGGCGAGCTCGGCGCGGATCTCCTCGAGCAGGAGTTTTTCCGAGCCGAGGATCGAGCGCAGGCGGTCGATCGTCTGCAGCAGCTCCTTGAACTCGTCGACGATCTTCTGGCGCTCGAGCCCGGTCAGGCGCTGCAGGCGCATCTCGAGGATCGCCTCGGCCTGCACCTGGGTGAAGCCGAAGTTCGCCATCAGCCGGTCGCGTGCCTCGGGCGGCGTGGCGCTCTGGCGGATGGTGGTGATCACCTCGTCGAGATGGTCGAGCGCCTTCAACAGGCCCTCGAGGATGTGGGCCCGCTCCTCGGCCTTGCGCAGATCGAAGCGCGTGCGGCGGATGACGACGACCTTGCGGTGGTCGAGGAAGTGGATGAGCAGATCTTTGAGGGTCAGGATCTTCGGCTGGTTGTCGACGATCGCCAGCAGGATGATGCCGAAGGTCGCCTGCATTTGGGTGAGCTTGTAGAGCTGGTTGAGCAGCACCTCGGGCACTTCGCCGCGCTTGACCTCGATGACGATGCGGATGCCCTCGCGGTCGCTCTCGTCGCGCAGGTCGGAGATGCCCTCGATCTTCTTCTCGCGCACCAGCTCGGCGATCTTCTCGATCAGCCGCGCCTTGTTGACCTGGTAGGGGATCTCGGTGACCACGATCGCCTGCTTCTCGCCCCGGCGCTGGGTCTCGATCGACGCCCGGGCGCGCATCTGGATGATGCCGCGGCCGGTGGTGTACGCCTGGCGGATCCCCTCGAGGCCGTGGATGAAGCCCGCGGTCGGGAAGTCGGGTCCAGGGATCGCCCGCATCAGGCGCTCGATCGGCGTCGCGCGGTCGTCGATCAGTAGGTCGAGGGCGTCGATCACCTCGCCCAGATTGTGCGGCGGGATGTTGGTCGCCATGCCGACCGCGATGCCGCCCGAGCCGTTGACCAGCAGGTTGGGGACCTTGGCCGGGAGCACCGCGGGCTCGAGCTCCTGGCCGTCGTAGTTGGGCACCCACTCGACCGTCTCCTTGTCGATGTCGCCCTCGAGCATCGCCTCGGCGAGCCGCGTCAGCCGCACCTCGGTGTAACGCATGGCCGCGGCGTTGTCGCCGTCGATCGAGCCGAAGTTGCCCTGGCCGTCGACCAGGGTGTAGCGCATCGAGAAGGGCTGCGCCATGCGCACCACGGTGTCGTAGATCGCCGTGTCGCCGTGCGGGTGGTACTTGCCCATCACGTCGCCGACGATGCGCGCCGACTTCTTGTACGGCTTGCCCGACGTGTTGCCCGCCTCCCACATGCCGTAGAGCACCCGCCGGTGCACCGGCTTCAGCCCGTCGCGCACGTCGGGCAGCGCGCGGCCGATGATCACGCTCATCGCGTAATCGAGATAACTGCGCTTCATCTCGTCTTCGATGTCGACCGGATGCGGCCGCTCGATGGGCAGAAGAGTGTCCTGATCGCTCATGTCGGCGGGTTTCCCTCGGGAATTCGAGCCGCTAGACGTCGAGGTTTCTGACGTTCAGGGCGTTCTGTTCGATGAAGTCGCGGCGGGGTTCGACGAGGTCGCCCATCAGGATGGTGAAGATGGCGTCGGCCTCGACGTCGTCCTCGATCTTGACCTGCAGCAGGCGGCGCTTCTGGGGGTCCATCGTCGTCTGCCAGAGCTGCTCGGCGTTCATCTCGCCGAGTCCCTTGTAGCGCTGGATCGAGAGCCCCTTCTTCGCCCCGCCGTAGAGCGTCTCCATCGCCTCGTCGAGCGACTCGACCGTGACCGGCTCGATCTTGGCTCTCGACTTCCTCGCCGACGCCTCGCCCTCCGGCGCCTCGTCCTCGTTGCGCCGCAAGTCGAAACGCTTGGCCGCGATCGCCTCGAGCCCGACGCCGTTCGCGGCGAGCGCGCGGTACTCGACCGAGGTCAACAGTCCCCAGTCGATCTTCACCTCGCGGTCGACGCCGTCGCGGCGCGAGCGGAAAGAGAGGAAGCCGATGCCGTGCTCCTCCTCGAAGCCGGTCTCGACCTGGTGGAAGCCCGAGGCCTCGAGGATCTGCGCCACGGCGCGCACTCGCTCGCCGTCCGAGAGCGCCCTCTTGTCGGTCAGCCCGCCGAGGAGCACGACCTTGAGCGCGTCCTCGGGGTAGCCGCGCGAGACCAGCTTTCTCAGGTTCTCGCGGAAAGTCTCGACCTTCTCGATGAAGGTCGCGAGCTTGCCGGCGCGCAGCGGGCGCCCGCCGTCGACCGCGACCTCCCAGTTGGCCTGGATGCGCTCCACCAGGAAGGCCTGGTACTCGCGGTCGTCCTTCAGGTAGGTCTCGCGCTTGCCCTCGGCCACCTTGTAGAGCGGTGGCTGCGCGATGTAGAGATAGCCGCGCTTGATCAGCTCCTGCATGTGGCGGTAGAAGAAGGTGAGGATCAGGGTGCGGATGTGCGAGCCATCGACGTCGGCGTCGCACATGATGATCAGCTTGTGGTAGCGCAGCTTGGCGATGTCGAAGTCCCCCTCCTGGCGACCGATGCCGGTGCCGAGGGCGGTGATCATCGTCTTGATCTCCTCCGAGGAGAGCATCTTGTCGAAGCGCGCCTTCTCGGTGTTGAGGATCTTGCCGCGCAGCGGCAGGATCGCCTGGAACTTGCGGTCGCGCCCCTGCTTGGCCGTGCCGCCGGCCGAATCGCCCTCGACCAGGAAGAGCTCGGAGAACTCCGGGTTCTTCTCCGAGCAGTCGGCGAGCTTGCCGGGCAGCGACCCGCCGTCGAGCGCGCCCTTGCGGCGGGTGAGCTCGCGCGCCTTCCTCGCCGCCTCGCGCGCCCGCGCCGCCTCGACGCACTTCTCGATCACCCGCCGGGCAATCGACGGGTTCTCCTCGAAGTAGTTGCCGAGCTTCTCGTTGACCACCTGCTGCACCCAGCCCTTGACCTCGGAGGAGACCAGACGGTCCTTGGTCTGCGAGGAGAACTTCGGGTCATGGACGCGCACCGAGACCACCGCCGTCAACCCTTCGCGCACGTCGTCGCCCGACAGCGTCAGCTCCTTCAGCTGCTTGGCGAGGCCGGAGGACTGGGCGTAGGCGTTGATGGTGCGCGTCAGGCCGGCCTTGAAGCCCTCGAGGTGCGTGCCGCCGTCGCGGTTGTTGATCGTGTTGGTGAACGAGAAGATCTGCTCGGCGTAGCCGTCGTTCCACTGCAGGGCGATCTCGCAGCGCTCCTCGGCGCTCTCGGCGACCTTGCGGTCCTCGAAGAAGATGGGCTTCGAGTTGAGCGCGTTCTTGTTGCGGTTCAGGTGCTCGACGAACGAGGAGATGCCGCCGGCGTAGGAGAACTCGGCCGACTTGTCGGTGCGTTCGTCGCGCAGCCGGATCTTGATGCCGCGGTTCAGGAACGCCTGCTCGCGCATGCGCTGCGCCAGCACGTCGTAGGAGAACTCGATGTGGGTGAAGATCTCGCGGTCGGGGACGAAGCGGACCTTGGTGCCGGTCTTCTTGCTCTTGCCGATCGCCGCGATCGGCGCGTCGGGCTTGCCGCGCCGGAAGCTCATGAACCAGACCTGGCCGTCGCGCTTGATCTCGAGCTCGAGCAGCTCCGAGAGCGCGTTGACCACCGAGACGCCGACGCCGTGCAGGCCGCCGGAGACCTTGTAGACGTTGTTGTCGAACTTCCCGCCCGAATGCAGCTCGGTCATGATGACTTCGGCGGCCGAGCGTCCCTCGCCCTTGTGCAGATCCACCGGAATGCCGCGCCCGTCGTCCTCGACGGTCACCGAGTTGTCCGAGTGCACCGCGACGTCGATCACCGAGGCGAAGCCCGCTTGCGCCTCGTCGACGGAGTTGTCGACCACCTCGAAGACCATGTGGTGCAGTCCCGAGCCGTCGTCGGTGTCCCCGATGTACATCCCGGGGCGCTTGCGTACGGCCTCGAGACCCTTGAGGACCTTGATGTCTTCGGCGGTGTAGCTCGCGACTTCGGTCTTCGGCACGCTCGGGCTCAAATCGGGCTCCCCCAACCACGGTTCAAACCTCGAAAAGATATCACAGGCGGGGGGGTCAAGTCCCGATATAAGTCTTGGAATTTCAGAGATTTACAGCCTCAACTCGGGAGTCGGCGACGGACCATGCCGCGAGCCCCGGACGGGGCCGCCAGAGCTCCTTGCGGCTCGAGGTCAGAAAGCCCTGCGGCAGGCCCGCGAAGGCCCCCAGGAGGCCCTCGAGACGGTCGCGATCGAGCTCCGCGTCGACGTCGTCGAGAACGACGAGCGGCGCCTGGCCGGCGGCCGAGCGCGCCACCCGCGCCAGCGCGGCGAGGAGCAGCAGGCCGAAGGCCTTGCGCTCGCCGACCGAGGCCGTGGCGCGCGCCGGCGAGCCGTCCCACTCGAGCTCGAGATCGTCGCGGTGTACGCCGTAGATCGGGCGGCCGCGCCGGCGCTCCTCGTTCTCGGCGGCCGCCAGGCGGTCGAGCAGGGCCTCCGGGCCCGCGAGGCTCTCGGCGAGCGACGGCCGGTAGCGCGCCGCGAGCGGCGGTAGGGCGATGGCGAGGCCGGCGCGCACCTGCTCGAGCTCGAGCGCCAGTCGCCGCACCAGCTCGCGGCGCGCAGTCGCCAAGCGAGCGCCGTGCTCGGCCAGCAGCTCGTTCCAGGGCGCGAGCGGACCGCTCGCGAGGCCCGAGAGTAGAGCGCGCTTGCTCGAGAGCGCGCGTTCGTAGCGCGCCAGATCGGCGAGCGCCCCGCGCCGCGCGTGCACCAGGGCGCGGTCGAGGAACCGGCGGCGTAGCGCCGGCGGCCCGAGCACCAACTCGTGCTCGGCGTGCGTCCAGGCGAGGATCGGCAGCACCGCGACGTGCTCGGCGAGGGTCGTCGTCTTGCCGTCGACGCTGCGCCGTTTGCGCCCCTCGGCGAGCGCCAGCCGCAGGTCGCGCCGCGGCGGCCCGGAGCAGCTCGCGGCGATCGACGCGCCGCCGCTGCCCCGGCGCACGCAGTCGCCGAGCTCGGCGGTGCGGAAGCTGCGCGTCGTCGCGACGAGATAGAGCGCCTCGAGGATCGAGGTCTTGCCGGCGCCGTTGGCGCCCAAGAGGAGGTCCCAGCCGCCCGAGGGCTCGAAGACGAGATGCGAGAAGTTGCGGAAGTCGGCGAGCGCCAGGCGGTCGAGCAGCAGGCGCCGCTCGACCGCGTCCGGCCCGGCTCTCAGATCCGCATCGGCATGATCACGCAGAGGTACCGCTCGTTTTCCTTCGCGTCGACCGGGTGGCCCACGCATTGGCTGTTCTCGTCCTTCAGCTCGAGCAACACCGTGTCGGTCTCGACCGCCGACAGGAACTGCACGACGTAGTCGGGGTTGAGCCCGATCTTGATCGCTGGACCGTCGTACTCGCAGGCGACCGCCTCGGAAGCGTCGCCCAAGTCCGGGTTGGCGGCGGCGATGCCGATCTCGCCGGCGGTGAAATCGAGACGGATGCCGCGGTTGCGGTCGCCGGTCATCAGCGACACCCGCTGCACGGCGTCGGCGAGCGCCTTGCGGTTGCACACCACTTTCTTGTCGTTGTTGCGCGCCACTACCCGTTCGTAGTCCGGGAAGGTGCCGTCGAGAATGCGGCTCGTCATCTCGCGCGTGCCGAGGGCGAAGTGCAGGTGGTGCTCACCGCGGCGGAAGCGCAGGTTGCCTTCACCCTCCATGCGCACCAACTCTTGCAGCGCCTTGCGCGGCACGAGCACCGTCTCGTCGCCGGCCGACTCGGATAGCGGTGCCTCGATCACCGCCAAACGGTGACCGTCGGTCGCCACCAGCTCGATTTTCTTGGCGTTCATCTTCAGCAGCGCGCCCGAGAGTTGGAAGCGCGATTCCTCGCTCGAGACCGCGAACAGCACTTTGCTCGTCAACCGGCGGAAGAGCGAGAAGGGAATCTCGATCTCCGGCCGCGCCTCGACCGTCGGCAGACTCGGGAAATCGGCAGCCGGCAGGCCGTGGATGCGGAAGCGCGCCTTGCCTCCGGAGACCACCAGCCCGCGCTCCTCCTCGATCGTGATCTTCAGCTCTTCGGCGACCATCGCACGCACGATCTCGATGAACTTCTTCGCCTGCACCGCGAGCGACCCCTCGCGTCCGACCTCTGCCGGAACCGACGAGCGTAGAGATACGTCGAGGTCCGTCGCCGCGACTTCGACGCGATTTCCCTTGGCAGAGAGCAGGAGGTGCGACAGGACCGGAATGGTCGTCCGACGCTCGACGATCCCCTGCATGGGCAGCAACTCGGCCAGGAACTCGTCACGTTTCACGCGAATTTCCATGCCTGTCTCCGAAGATGAAGCAGTTACAGAACATAACATAGCCGTAGTCGGTAATCGTTGGCTGCGGAAGCTGCGGAGAGGGGCCGTGCTCCGGCGCCCGGGCGCGCGCCGGAGCGCTGCCGCGGTGCGGAAAAGAGCTGTGGAAAGCAGCCGGAGAAGTTGTGTTCCCCCGCCCGGGGGACGACCTCCTCCGCAGCCCGTCCACAGCCCGTCCGCAGGTTTTTCGCCGGTGGCCGGCGGGTCCTAGGTCAGGTGTTTGGCGAGGCCCTCGAGCGTTCGGTCGAGGTCCGGATCGACGGCGCGCAACTGGGCGATTTTCTCGACCGAGTACATCACCGTCGAATGGTGCTTGTCGTTGAACTGGCGGCCGATGTCGGGGAACGACAGGTCGGTCATCTGCTTGCAGAGGTACATCGCCACCTGGCGGGGAAAGGAGATCTGCTTCGAGTTGTTCTTACTCTTGATCTCGGCCACCTTCAGACCATAGTGACGAGCGACGAACTTGATGATCTCGGCGGCGGTCGCCCGCCGTCCGGTCTCCGGGAGGATGTCGCGCAGCGTCTCTTTGGCAAGTTCGAGCGACAGCGGCCTCGCGGTCAGCGAAGAGAAGGCGACGACGCGATTCAGCAGGCCCTCGAGCTCGCGCACGTTCAACTTCACCTGGTCGGCGATGAACAAGGCAACGTCGTCCGGCAAGCGGACCTGCTCGGAATCGGACTTCTTACGCAGGATCGCGACCTTGGTCTCCAGATCGGGCGGCTGGATGTCGGCGATCAGGCCCCACTCGAATCGCGAGCGCAGCCGCTCCTCGATCGACGGGATGTTGCGCGGCGAGGAGTCGGAAGTGACGATGATCTGCTTCTGGCTGGTGTAGAGGGTGTTGAAGGTGTGGAAGAACTCTTCCTGGGTGCGTTCCTTGTTGGCGAGAAACTGGACATCGTCGACGAGCAACACGTCGATCGAGCGGTAGCGCTCGCGGAAGTCGTGCATCGACTTGAAGCGCAAGGAGTTGATCAACTGATTGACGAACTGTTCGGCGGTCAGGTAGAGCACTTTCAGTTGCGCGTGACGACGCTGCACGTGGTGCCCGATAGCGTGCAGGAGATGGGTCTTGCCGAGCCCGACGCCGCCGTAGATGAAGAGCGGGTTGTAGCTGTGCGACGGGCTCTCGGCCACCGCGCGCGCGGCGGCGTGGGCGAACTGGTTCGAGGAGCCGACGACGAAGGTGTCGAACAGGTACTTCGGATTGAGGCGCGACTCGGGCGGCGTGTCGAAGGCGGCGGCGCGGGCGCCGGTTCCCTGCGAGGTGATGAAGACCTGGAAGACCTCGTCACGCAGCGTCGAGGCCTCGCGGTCGATCAGCCGGCGGTAGCTCTCCTCGAGAGTGTGGACGAAGCGCTCGTTGGGGGCCTCGAGGATGAGCTCGAGGTCGCTTTCCTGTTTGACGCGTAGCGGGGCGAACCAGGTGGCGAACTCCTCCGGTTCCAAGGTGGCGCGCAGGCGCTCCTGCAACCGGGGCCAACAACTCGTCGTGGTCACGAATCGGAATCCTGGGCTTTTCGCTGCCGCGTCGGAGCGCAGGAAGAGCTGCGCGGTTCCGATTCTACGCTGCGCCTCGGCGGGGTCGATGACTATAGCACGCGCGCCGCGCGCGGGCGCGGGCTCAGAACGGGCGCGCGAGGCGCTGGAATTCGAGCGGCAGCTCGAGCGACTGCGGCGCGCGCGGCGCGGTCAGACGGTCGAGCGCCCGGGCGAGATCTGCGGCGGCGAGGCCGGACTTGCGCTTCGCCGACAGCCAATCCCAGAAACTCGGCGGCTCGGGATAGAAAGCCACCGGGATCTTGTCGCCCTTTCCGACGTGCGCCGCGTCGCGCGCCGCCGCGAGCGCGCGGTCGAGACCACCGAGGTCGTCGACCAGGCCGCGTTGCTGGGCGTCCTTGCCGGTCCACACCCGCCCCTGCGCCACCGCCTCGACGGCTTCTCGCGTCAACTTGCGGCCGGTCGAGACCTGGCCGACGAAAGTGTTGTAGATGTCGAGCATGCGCGCTTCGAGCTTGGCGCGCTCGGCGTCGTCGAAGGGCGCAAGCGAGGAGTAGATCCCGGCATTGGCGCCGCGCTGGAGCGCGTCGTGCGTCGCCCCCAGGAGCTCCTGCTGGAACTTCCCGGTGGCGATCTTGCCCGAGACCACGCCGATCGATCCGGTCAGCGTCCCCTCCTCGGCGACGATGCGCGTCGCGCGAGCGGCTATGTAGTAGCCGCCCGAGGCCGCGACGTCCGACATCGACACGATCACCGGCTTCTTCTCGGCGAGCCGCGTCACCTCGCGCAGGATGAGATCGGAGGCGAGCGCCGAGCCGCCGGGGCTGTCGATGCGCAGTACGACCGCGAGCACGTCGTCGTCGTCGGCGAGATCGCGTAGCTCGCGGCCGAGATCGCGCGCGCCGAGCGAGACCTCGCCGGTCCACGGCTCGAGGCCGCCCTCGCCGCGCAGGATGGTGCCCTGGGCGAAGACCATGGCGATCCGTCGGCCGTCGAGATGGAAGCCGCTGCCGGCGTCGTAGTCCTCGAGATCGAGCCAGGCGGCGCCGGCGGGGGCGTCGTGCTCGACCGCGGCGCGGAACTCGTCGGGATAGGCGAGGCTGTCGACCAGCCCGCGGTCGAGGGCTTCCTTGGCCGAGAGCGGCGCGGCGTCGATCGCCGACCTTACTTCGTCGGGCTCGAGGTCGCGCGCCGCGCCGATGTCGCCGACGATCTGACCGTAGTAGCTGTCGAGCACCGCGTCGAGCGCCGCGCGCGCCGCCGGCGAGTGACCGCGCTCGGTGAAAGTCTCCGAGTAGCTCTTGAAGGCGCCGATGTGGAGGAAGCTCGGCTCGATCTTCAGCTTGTCGAACGAGCCGCGCAGGAAGAGGCTGTCGGCGTAGAGCCCGAGCAGGTTGACCTCGCCGGTCGGCGCGAGTGCGATCGAGTCGCAGGCGCTCGCCAGGTAGTACTCGAGCGTGCCGTTCGTCCCTTCGCCGGCGGTCTCGAGATAGCAGCGGGCGAACTTCCCCGCCGCCCGGAGCGAGGCGAGCTCGCGGCGCAGCTCCTGCGCCTTGGCGAGGCCGAAGGAGACGTCGTCGATGGCGAGCGCCACGCCGACGACCGAGGCATCGCCGCGGGCGCTCGACAGCGCCCGCCAGACCCCGGCAACCGAGGGCTCGCGGCGGTGGTCGACGAAGGGCAGTTCGGCCTCGAGGCGTAAGTCGGGCAGCTCGCCCGAAAGGCGCCAGGCGAGGACCCGCTTGCCGAGGGGTAGCGGGGCGCCGGCGCGATGGGCGAGGGTGAATCCGGCCACGGTCAGGATGAATCCCAAGCCCAGCAGGACGGCGAAAATGACGAGCAGACGTTTCATCGCGGAGCCTTGTCGGGCGACGATAGCTCGGTTCGGCGCAGGTCACCAGGCGACCGGGCGGCGAGCGCGGCGCGCCCCCCCTGGGAATAGTGGCACATGGATTGCTTGTTACGAGAGCCAGAAATGATTGCTGCGTGCGCGGAGGTTCCACACACCCACTGATTTTCCCTCCAGATTTCGAGATCGGAAACGGTCTCACACCTCTCGAAACCACTCCGAGATCCCCTAGAAAACAGGGGTAGAGCCACTCGAAACCCAGCCCACCTTGGAACCCCCCGCGTACGGTTCCTTCTCAAGAAGGCGAAGGGAACAGCGAAGCCCGCCGGTAACCCCGGCGGGCTTTTGTCTGCCTGTTCGGCCGGCTCGGCGGCCAAACTGGCCAATGTAAACGGTTAGACTCGCTGAAATGACCACCGGCGAGGTCCCCACCGCCCGTCTTCTCGCCTGGTACGAGCGCCATCGCCGAGACCTTCCCTGGCGGGGGAGCCGCGATCCCTGGTCGATCTGGGTCTCCGAGATCATGCTGCAGCAGACGCGGGTCGAGACGGTCGTCCCCTTTTTCGTACGGTTCCTGGATAAATTCCCGAATCTGGAATCGCTGGCCGCCGCCGAGGAGAGCGAGGTTCTCGAGCTCTGGAGTGGCCTCGGCTACTACCGCCGCGCGCGCCAGCTCCATTCGGCGGCGCGCCGGCTCCATCGGACGGCGGCGATCCCCCGATCCGCCGCCGAGCTCGACGAGCTGCCGGGGGTCGGACCGTACACCGCAGCCGCGATCGCCAGCATCGCCTTCGACGAGGTCGTCCCGGTGCTCGATGGCAACGTCGAGCGCGTGCTCGCCCGTCGCCTCGGTCTCGAGGCCGACCCGGCGCGCGCCGCGGCCCGCCGCGAGCTGCTGGCGGCGGCGGCCGGGCTGCTCGATCCCCGGCGTCCGGGCGACAGCAATCAGGCCCTGATGGAGCTCGGCGCGACGCTGTGCACCCCGCAGGCGCCGCGCTGCGAAGCGTGCCCGCTCGCCGCGGGGTGCCGCGGGCGGGAAAGCGGCGACCCCGCCCGCTTCCCACTCGCCGCCGCGCGGCAGCGACCGGCCGCCGAGATCGCGCAGTGGGCCGCCTGGATCGAGCAGGACGGCGCGCTGTTGCTCGTGCGCCGCGCCGCCGGGGAGCGGCGCATGGCCGGGCTCTGGGAGCTTCCCCTGGTGACCGCCCGCGGGCGCTACGCCGCCGAAGCGGCGCTCGCGACCCGTTTCGGCGGCGAGTTCCGTCTCGAACCGCCGAGCCTCGAGCTGCGCCACGGGATCGCCGCCGACCGTTTCTTGGTACGCGTGGCGCGCGGAAAGTGGCAGTCGGCGGATTGCCTAGCGGAGGGGCCGGAAGCCGCGTTCCGCCGCCCCGACGAGGCGCGCGGCGCGGCGCTGACCGGTCTGGCGCGCAAGATCCTCGAGCGTCTCGCGCCGCCTCCGGCCACGGCCGAGCCGGTCAGGTCGGTGCGCCGCCGGCGAGAATGAACCAGCCGACCAGCTTGTCGTCGATCTCCCGCAGCCGCTTGGCGACCAGCGAGCAGAGGATGCGCAACAGTCGCAGGGAGGCGACCTTGCGCATGTCGAGCAGCCCCTCGACCACGTTCTTGGGGATGGCGAGCACGACCGCGCCGTCGTCGTGCGCGCGCGCCTCGGCCGAGCGCGGCTGATTGTCGATCAGCGCCATCTCGCCGAAGTAGTCGCCGCGCTCGACGAAGGCGAGCGCCTCCTCGCCCGCGCCCGGGATGTACTTGCTGATCCGGATCCGCCCTTCGAGGACGACGTACATCGCGTCGCCCGCCTCGCCTTCGCGGAACAGCACCTCGTCGGGTTTCAGCTTGCGCTCGCGCGACAGCGAAGTGAGGAAGTTGATCTCGAGCGACGACAGTCGCTGCTCGGCGAACAGGTCGCGCTTGGTGTGCAGGTCGACGCGGAACTCGCCGGTCGTCGAGCGCCGCGGGCTCGGGCGGTGCACCGCCGCGCCGCCGCCGTGGGCGAAGAACTGGGTGAGCTTCTCGTTGGTGGCGCGCAGCTTGGCCGAGAGGCTCTTCCAGATCACCCAGTAGAGCGCCATACCGAGGCGCGGATCGCGCGCCACCGCGGCTTCGACGGCGACCGCGTGCAGAGCGAGCAGCAGCGCGTCGCTCTCGGCGACCGCCTCGCCCGAGCGCACCGAGGCGTCGATGAAGCTCGCCTCCCCGAACAGGTCGCCCTTGCCGAGCAGCGCCAGCGTGAACAAGCCGTACGGCGTCTGGCGCAGGATGCGCACCTCGCCGGACTCGACGAAATAGGCGTCGAGCGTCGGGTCGCCCTGGCGCAGGATCGTGGCGCCGGGCGGAAAGCGGTTGCGCGACACGCAGGTCGCGAGCAGGTGCAATTGCTCGGGCGGCACGTGCGCCAGCAGCGGCATCCGCCCGAGGCTCTCGGCGATCTTCAAAGTCCCGCTATTGTAGCGCGCGATGGCGACGACCTACCGGCTGACGATGGAGTACGAAGGCACGCGCTACCGCGGTTTTCAGGAGCAGAAGAACGCGCGCACGGTGGCGGGCGAGCTGCGCACCGCGATCGAGACCGGCCTCGGGTCGCGGGTCGATCTGGGCGGCGCCGGGCGCACCGACGCGGGCGTGCACGCGCGCGGTCAGGTGGCCCACCTGAAGGTCGAACGCGAGCTGCCGCGCCGTTTCGTGGTCGAGGTGAACGATCGGCTGCCGCCCGACATCCACGTCCTCGAATGCCGCAAAGCGCCCGAGCGCTTCCACGCCCGCCACCACGCCCAGGCACGCAGTTACCTCTACCAGATCGCCCGCCGCCGCACCGCGCTCGCCAAGCGCTTCGTCTGGTGGGTCAAGCGGCCGCTCGACGCCGAGGCGCTCGCCGCGGCGGCGGGCCGGCTCGCGGGCCGGCACGACTTCGGCGCCTTCTGCGAGCGCCGCGAGGAGGCGGCCTCGACCCTGGTGGTCGTCGAGCGCTGCGAAGCTCTGGCCGCGGGCGACCTCATCCTGGTGCGGATCGTCGCTTCGCATTTCCTGTGGAAGATGGTGCGGCGAATCGTCGGCACACTGGTCGAGATCGCCGCCGGAGATCTCGCGCCCGACGGGCTCGACCGCCTGCTCGCCGGCGAGAGCGAGCAGACCGTCGGCTTCGCGCCGGCGGCGGCGACCGCACCGCCATCGGGCCTGTTTCTCGAGCGCGTGGTCTACGAAGGCGAGCGGCCGATCCCGCCACTCTCGGCCGAAGCCGCGGTCACGCCGCTGCCGGTCTAGAGCAGGTCGAGCTGCGGCGGCGCGAGCCGGTGCTCGGCCTCGCGCGCCACGGTGTCGACCCAGGTGTCGCTCGCGCGCGCCGAGAGCTCGAGGACCGGCAGAGCGCGGAGGGCGACCTCGCGCCGCAGGCGCGAGTCGACCGCCGCCTGGAACTGCGGATCGGCGGCGCGAATCCCGTCAGGGGACGGCGCCGCGAGGATCGGCACGTAGATGAGCAGGTTGTAGGTCGGCAGCCAGCGCTCGACCAGCGGCTCGACCAACGGATCGACGCCGGCGGCGAGCAGCAGGTAGACGTAGTTGTCGAGCACGCTGCGATCGCAGAGCACGACCGGAAAGCGGCTCGCGGCGACGATCTCCTCGGCGATCTGCTGGAAGAGGATCCAGCGCTGGGCGTCGACGCTCGTCGCCTCGTTGATCGGCAGCGGCGACCGCCGTGCGACCTCGTGCACGACCTCGAGCGCCACGTCGCGGCGCTTCAGGCGGGCCGCGAGGCCGTAGCACAAGGTCGTCTTGCCGACGCCGTGGCTGCCGATGAAGGCGATCTTCAGCGCCCCCGGTCGGTTCATGCGCCGACGTCCCGCGCCTCGGCGACGACGATCTCGAGCGCCTCGGCGAGCTGGCGCGCGTCGATCACGAGCGGCGGCGCGATCTGTACGACGTCGCCGCGCGGACCGCCCGAGAGCACCAGAACGCCCCGCGCCAGGCAGCGGGCGACGAGCGCGCGGGCGGCGGCGCGATCGACGAGCTCGATGCCCCAGAGCAAGCCGCGGCCGCGTACCGCGCGCACCGCGCCGCGTGCGGCGAGGGGCGCGAGCCGCTCGCCCACTTCGGTTTCGAGACGCCGGGCGCGACCGGCGAGATCCTCGCCCTCGAGCACCGCCAGGCTCGCGAGCGCCGCCGCGCAGGCGAGCGGATGGGCGACGAAGGTCGCGGTGTGCAGCGCCTCGCCGGACGTCGCCCAGCGGGCGAGGAGCTCCCGCCGGCCGACGAGCGCGGCGATCGGCAGGCCGCCGCCGAGCGCCTTGCCGCAACAGACGAGGTCGGGCCGCACGCCGTCGTGATCGACGGCGAAGCGCCGCCCCGTCCGAGCGAAGCCGGTGAAGATCTCGTCGGCGATCAAGAGGGCGCCGCGCCGCCGCGCCCAGCGGGCGAGCTCTGCGAGCCAGCCGTCGGGCGGCAAGATCGTTCCCTCGCGGCCGACGATCGGCTCGACCAGGACCGCGCCGGGCGCCGGAGAACCCGCGAGGTGACGCTCGATTTCGCCGATCGGCGCCGCGAAGGGAGCTCGAATCACGCGCGGCGAGAGATGCGCGGCGAAGGGGCGCCGGAACTCCGCGCGCGAGGAGGCGGCGAGCGCGCCGAGCGTGGTGCCGTGGTAGGCCGGATCGAACGCGAGCAGCGTGGCGTTGCCGGTCGCGAGCAGCGCGGTCTCGATCGCGATCTCGACCGCGTCGGCGCCCGAGATCGCGAAGTGGACGGTTGGATCGTCGACCGGCGCGAGCGCCACCAGGCGCTCGGCGAGCGCCACCCGCGGCGGGTGCGGATGGACGTCCCCCAGGCCGTGGACGAGACGGGCCGCCTGCTCGGCGACCGCGGCGACCACCTGCGGGTGGCGATGGCCGACCGCCGCGGCGCCGAAGCCCGAGGTCAGGTCGACGTAGAGGTTGCCGTCGACGTCGAGCACGTTGGCGCCGAGCGCCTCGCTCCAGGCGATCGCGGCTTCGCCGTCGGGCCCGACGGTGTTGATCCCCGGCGCTTCGCTCGAGGCCAAGCGGCGGGCAAGCGCACGACTGGCCGGTCCAGGGGGTGCGACGGCGATCGCGGGCGCGAGATCCCCCCGCGCGAGGGTCATGCGATCTCGCGCCGCCCGGACAGCGAGCGGCCGAGGGTGACCTCGTCCGTGTACTCGATATCGCCGCCGACCGGCATGCCGAAGGCGAGCCGCGTCACGTGCGGCACCCGGCCGCGCAGCAACCGGGCGAGGTAGAGCGCGGTCGCCTCGCCCTCGACGTTGGGATTGGTGGCGAGCACGACCTCGGTCACGCCGGCGAGGCGCGCGAGCAGCGAGTCGATCCGCAGCGCCTCGGGGCCGATCCCGCGCTGCGGCGCGAGCGCGCCCAAGAGCACATGGTAGAGCCCCTGATACTCGCCGGTGCGCTCGAGGGGCTGGATGTTGAATGGCTCCTCGACGACGCAGATGCGCGTGCGATCGCGGCGCGGATCGGCGCAGATGTCGCACGGATCGCGCGCCGTGATGGCGTTGCAGAGCGAGCAGTGGAAGAGCTTCTCCTTGACGTCGACGATCGCCTCGGCAAGCGAGCGGGCCTGTTCGGGCGCGACGCGCAGGAGGTGGTGCGCCAGGCGGGTGGCGGTGCGCGGGCCGATCCCGGGCAGGCGCGCGAGCTCGGTGACCAGGCGAGCGAGCGGATCGGCCATCGGCTGCCCGGTTCCTAGAACATTCCGGGCATGCCGCCCGCGAGGCCGCCGAGCTTGCGCTGCATGGTCTCGTCGACTTGGCGGGCGGCTTCGTTGACCGCCGCGAGCACCAGATCCTGGAGCATCTCGGGGTCCTTCGGGTCGAGGACCTCCGGATCGATGGTGACCGCGAGCAGTTGCTTGTGGCCGCTCATCTTGACCGCCACCGTGCCGCCGCCGACCGAGGCCTCGACCACCAGCTCGGCGAGCTCGCGCTGCATCCGCTCCTGCATCTGCTGGGCCTGCTTCATGAGCTTCTGGACGTTCATTCAGTCCTCCCCGAGCGGATCGACTGGAGCCGCCGGATCGGCTGGCCGCGGCGGTTCGACCCGCGCCACCGATCCGCCGAAGATGTCGAGCATCGTCTGCACCACCGGATGGGCGGCAAGTTCGGCGGCGCGCGGCTCGGCGGCGGCAGGCGGCACCGCGGCGCGCGCCGCGACGGGGGCGCCCCTGGCGCGCTCCACCTCGACCCGCGCCGCCGGCCCGAAAGCGGCGCGCGCGGCCTCCTCGAGCACCTTGCGGTTGGACTCGCGCGCGAGCTGGGTGGCGGCGAGCTCGGCGTCGGCCGCGAGCGTGATCACCAGCCGGTCGCCGTCGCGGCGGATCGACGAGGCGCCGTCGAGCTGTGCCGCCACCAGCTGACGGCGTCGCCCCACCTCGTCGAGAAAACCCGACACGTCACCGGTCGCCGCGGCGGGCGCCGGTGCCAGGGGTTCGGGCGGGGCGGGCTCGAGGCGGGGCGCGCTCGGAGGCGGGCTTCGGCGCTCGACCATCGGAGCCGGTGAGCCGGTCGCCGGGCGCACGGCGACGGCGGCGGCCGGGGAGGGCACGGCCTGCGCCTCGCCAGCGGCGAGCAGGTGCTCGATCCGGGTCAGCTTGGGCAGCTCGGCGGCCCGCAGCCAGGCGATCTCGAGCGCCAGCGAGGCCGACTCGCTTCGGCGCACCGCCGGTTCGCTCGCCAGCAGCTGGTGGAGCAAGCGCAGGAGGTTCTCGTAGCCGGCGCCGCGCGCGATTTGGGCGAGCGCCGCGGCCTCTTCCTGCGGCAACGCCAGGTGGCCGTCGGGCGGCGCGAGCGCCAGGTGGAGCGCATCGCGGCAGTAGGCGAGGAAGTGGGCCGCCACTTGGCGCGGATCCCAGCCGTTCTCTTCGACTTCGCGCGCCAGCTGGACGATGCGCCCGGAATCGCCTCCCAGGATGGCCTCGAGCAGGTGCTGGAAGAGGGCGAGGTCGAGGCCCCCCAACAGTCGCGCCGCTTCGTCTTCGGCGATGCGGCCGCCGCCGAAAGTCGCCAGCTGGTCGAGTAGGGCGACGGAATCCCGCACGCTGCCTTCACCGGCCCGCGCGACCAGGGCGAGGGCCGCATCGCTCGCCGAGATTCCCTCGGCGGTGGCGATCGCGGCGAGATGGGCGGCGACCTCGGCGACCGGCACGCGGCGGAAGTGGTACTCCTGGCAACGGGAGAGGATCGTCGCCGGCACGGCGTCGATCTCGGTGGTGGCGAAGATGAAGACCAGCCGCGGCGGCGGCTCCTCGACGATCTTCAGCAGGGCGTCGAAGGCCTGGCGCGAGAGGCGATGGACCTCGTCGAGCACCACGACCTTGAATCGGTCGCGGGTCGGGCCGTATTTCAGGCTCTCGGTCAGCTCGCGGACTTGCTCGACCTTGGAATAGGTGGCGGCATCGATCTCGAGCACGTCGAGATCCGAGCCGGCGGTGATGTCACGGCAGGTGGTGCACTGGTTGCACGGTCCGCTCTCGGCGCCGCGCTCGCAGTTGAGCGCCTTGGCGAAGACCCGGGCGGCGGTGGTCTTGCCGACTCCGCGGATGCCGGAGAACAGGTAGGCCTGGGCGATTCGTCCCTCGCGCAGGGCGTTGCGCAGCGAGGTTACGACCGGCCGTTGGCCGACCAGCGACTCGAAGTCCTGCGGCCGCCACTTGCGTGCCAGTACCAGATAGGTCATGAGCGAGCTCGAGGCGCGAGGAAGGATTCCGGAGCGCCTGCGGCACCCGGAACGAGGACCTTATCGCTGCTCCCTTCCGGGCCTGACGAGGTTCGGAATCGGCCGGTGCACAGGACCGGAACCCTTCCTCGCGCCCCGAGTCGGCCGGATCGTACTGCCGCGTTTGCGCCCTGTAAAGCGGACCGGGGCAAATCCGCCGAGCTTGGGTTAGAATCGCGGGTCCTTTGGCGAACGCTCCGCTCCCGACCGACGAGGACTGGATGCGGGAGGCGCTCGCGGAGGCGGAACAGGCGCTCGCCCACCACGATGTTCCGGTCGGCGCGGTCATCGTGGGCGACGGGCGGGTTCTCGGCCGCGGTCACAATCGTCGCGAAGTCGACGAGGACCCGCTGGCGCACGCCGAGTTGCTCGCGATTCGCGCCGCGGCGCGGCAGCTCGGCAGCTGGCGGCTCGAGGGCTCGACGATCTTCGTCACGCTGGAGCCCTGCGCGATGTGCGCTGGAGCCCTGGTGGCGAGCCGGATCGGACGCCTGGTGTTCGGAGCGCGGGACCCGAAGGCCGGGTTCTGCGGCAGTCTGGGCGACCTGGTTCGCGATCCGCGCCTCAACCATCGCCTGGCGGTGACGGCGGGGGTCGGCGAAGAGCGGGCAGGGAGGCTGTTGCGCGAGTTCTTCGGGGCTCTGCGGCGCGGCGCCAAGCCGGACGACGTTCTTTGAGACGGATCCGGAAGTGAAGCGCGGAGAGGTGCCCGAGCGGCCGAAGGGGCACGCCTGGAAAGCGTGTATAGGGGAAACTCTATCGTGGGTTCGAATCCCACCCTCTCCGCCAGGACTTACCAGGAGAGGTGCCAGAGTGGTCGATCGGGACGGTCTCGAAAACCGTTGTACCTGCAAGGGTACCGTGGGTTCGAATCCCACCCTCTCCGCCATGAATTCAGCTCGGGCCAGGAAAGGCGGTCGGACGTGAAGCGAACGTTTCAACCCAACAATCGACGTCGCAAGAAGACCCACGGCTTCCGCAAGCGCATGAGCACCCAGGACGGACGGGCGGTCATCTCGCGCCGTCGTCGCAAGGGGCGCAAGCGGCTCACGGTTTGACCGGAGCGCCGGTGTCTCGGGCACCGCGCCCGGAGGGTCTCGACCGGGAGTCGACGCTGCGCCGGCGGACGGATTTCGTCCACTGCTACGAGCGCGGCCGACGGATCAGCGGGCGTTACGCCACCTTGCACCTGATCGCCAATCCGGAAGGCCACTTGCGGCTGGGGGTGACCGCCAGCCGCAAGGTGGGTGGCTCGGTCGTGCGCCATCGACTAAAGCGTTGGATTCGCGAAACTTATCGTCGATCTCCACGACGCGGGGACTTTCCGGCGATCGACTTGGTGGTGCACCTGCGGGCCTCGGCAGCGGCGGCAAGCTACGAGGAGTTCCGTGGCGAGCTCGAACGGCAGTGGACATCGCTGCTGACGCGGAGTCGCGGGTGAGGGCAATCCTGGTGGCGCTGCTCGACTGCTACAAGCGGTGGCTCTCCCCGTTGCTGCCCCCCGCCTGCCGCTTCTCCCCGACCTGTTCGGAGTACTTTCGCGTCGCCGTCCTCAAGTACGGCGCCCTGTCGGGTACCGCGCGCGGCCTGGCGAGGATCGCCCGCTGTCAGCCGTTTCACCCCGGCGGGATCGATCTGCCGTAGTCGGGCCCCATGTCGAAGGCGAGGTCTAGCTAGTGGACAATCGGCGACTGTTTCTCGCGGCCATCCTCTCGATGGCGGTGCTGTTCGGATGGCAGATCCTCTTCCCGCCGCCCAAGCCGAAGGCTCCCGAGCCGCCGCCGGCAGCCGCGACCGCGCAACCGGTCCCGGCCGCGGGCCCGGCGGCGACGGCCGCCGCGCCGGCGGCGGTCACGCCGCCGAGCGCCGCCCCCGCAGGACTGCCCGAGATCGTTGCCACTACCGAGACCAGTGCCATCCTCGAGTCGGATTCTCTGCGTGCCGAAATCCGCAATCGCGGCGCGGTCCTCGTCTCTCTGTCCCTCAAGGGCTCGCGCGATTCGGCGGGCACGGCGCTCGAGCTCGTCGAGCGCCGACCCGCGGGTCCCTATCCGCTCTCCCTGACCCTGCCCTCCGGAGCGCCGCAGCTGCTCGAGGAGGCGCTCTTCGTGGTCGACCAGAGCAGTCCCACCAAGGCCACCTTCACCTACCGCGGGCCGCTCGGCGAGGCGCGCAAGAGCGTCGAGCTGCTGCCGAACGGTCTGCTCGGGATCGAGGTCGAAGCCAAGCCCGCGGGCTTCGGCATGCTGATCGGACCGGGTCTGCGGGTGCGGACGCGCGAGGAGCTCGCCGACCGCCTGAATCCCCGGTTCGCCGTCTGGAAGGACTCGAGCTCGGTCCAGACCCTCGACCCGACCCGCACCAAGGAAGCGGTAGAGGTTCCCGCCGGGGGCCTCGCCTGGGTGGGACTCGACGACACGTATTTCCTGACCGCGCTGATTCCGCGAGAACCGCTGGGAAAGGTGAGGATCGAGCCCGTGCTGCTCGCGCCCGTCTTGGACGACCCGAGGAGCTTCACGGCGGTCGACTTTCCCGCCGACGGCGAGTTGAGCGAGGAGCAGAAGGCGATGCCGCGGGACTTTCGCGTCGCGCTCGGCGCCGCGGGCGAGCGCTTGACGGTCTTCGGCTATTTCGGCGCCAAGCAGTACGACCGGCTGGCAGCGCTGCCGTATGGCCTGGAGAAGACCGTGCGCTGGGGATCGCTCGGCATCGTGGCGCGGCCGCTGCTCGCCAGCCTGCAGTGGATCCACGCCCACGTCATCGCTAACTACGGTTGGTCGATCATCCTGCTCACCATCGCGCTCAAGATCCTGCTCTCGCCGCTCTCGGTCGCGGCGTTCCGCTCGATGCGCAAGATGCAGGCGCTCAACCCGCGCATGCAGGCGATCCGCGAGAAGTGGCGGCCGAAGCTGCGCGACAAGCAGGGGCGGTTCAACGCCGAGGCGCAGCGGCAGATGAACGAAGAGGTCATGGGCCTCTACCGCGCCGAGGGGGTCAACCCCGCCGGCGGCTGTCTGCCGATGCTGGTGCAGCTGCCGATTTTCATCGGCTTCTACAACCTGTTGAAGAACGCGGTCGAGCTGTGGAAGGCGCCCTGGCTCGGCTGGGTGCACGACCTGTCGGCGCACGATCCCTACTACGTCCTGCCGATCGTGATGGGCTTGTCGCAACTCGTGCAGCAACGCATGACGCCGCCGCCGCCCGATCCCTTCCAGAAGCGGCTGATGCAGTTGCTGCCGGTCGTCTTCACCGTCTTCTCGCTCGGCTTCCAGAGCGGGCTGGTGCTCTACTGGCTGACGAACAACATCGTTTCGATCATACAACAGCAAGTGTACAACAAAGTGGCCGGCGCGGCGAGCGGCGGCGCGGTCGCAGTCACGGCGCGCGGCAAGCGGCGGAACGCGGAATGAAGACGGCGAGACGCTTCTTCTGGGGAAACTCGCTGCCGCAGGCGATCATGTCGGCGGCGCGCCACCACGGCGTCGACCCGACCTGGCTCGACTTCAGGATTCACCAGAAGCGCCACGGATTCGTCAAGCACCCGCGAACCGTGGTGATCGAGGTCGACCCCGGACATCCACGCCGGGAGGCGGCGCCGGACGGCGGCGGATCGGTCCTCGAAGTCCCACTGCCGGACGCTCGGCCCAGCCCGCCGCGGCCGGCTCACCCGCGGGCGACGCCGCCCGCCCGCGAGCGCAGCGCGAGGCCCGAGGCGGTGCCGGCGAGACGGCGTGCGGCTGCCGACCGGCCGCGGCCGGCGCGCCCGCCGGAGGAGGCCTGGGAGGCGCCGAACGAGGACTCTGCCGTCGCCGCCGTCGCGGCGATGCGGGCCCTTCTGCGCCTGGCGGGCCTGGATCTCGAGCCGCAGGTCACGCTCGGCGAAGACCGGATCGATGTCGATCTGGCGAGCCAGGACAGCGGCAGCCTGGTCGCCGCGGGAGGGTTGGCTCTGCTCGAGGACTTCGACACCCTGCTGCCAAAGGCGATCCGGACGCTCTCCGGGCGCTCGGTGCGCACCCGGACGGAAGGGGACGGATTGCGCGCCCATCGCCAGGAAGAGCTCCTGCGCCGGGCACGCGAGACGGCGGCCCGGGTCGCGGCGACCGGCGCGGCCGAAGAGCTTCCCGGCATGACCGCCGCCGAACGACGGGCTGTCCACATGGAGCTTGCGCTCCACCCGGAAGTCCAGACCGAGAGCGTTGGCGCGGGCTCGCGGCGACACCTCGTGGTCCGGCCGCGGCGCTCGGATCACCCCTGAACGAACGACCCGCGGGCTGTCCGAAGCGGCGTGGCTCCCGTCGTTCTGCGCTCGCGCTCAGCTCGCGCCGTCGGAGCTCGGAATCGCGTAGCGCTGCTTCATGACCGCGTAGCGGTCGAAGGCGCGCCGGTCGAGCTCGGCGGTGAGCCAGCGGTCGAGGAGCGGAACGAGGACACGGCGGAGGTATTCGCCGCGCGCCATCCACTGAAAATACGATCGACCGGCGTGGTGGTAGGGGCCGTAGAGCCGGCCCCCCGGGAAGACCCGTTCGATCCAGCGGAAGAGGGCCTCGTGGTCGGTGTGCATGCGGAGAGTGACGTGGGCTTGCTTGCCGTCGCCTCCAAAATGACCTTCTCCGATCAGGATTCCCACCAAGAGACCGCGATCGAAGTCGGTGGGGGGTGGCGGCGTTTCACCGTTGGGTTTCTCGTGGAACGCAGGGACTTGTTTCACCGTTGGGTTTCCCGTGAAACTCGCACGCCGCAAGATAGCATCACCCGGTGACTCATCTGCCGGAGCTGACGCTGGAGGACTTCGGTCGGAGACTCCGGAGCGCGGTCCCGGGGTCGAGCTTCTCCCCCGCGATGGTAGATGCCCTCTGGGCGCACTACCAAGAACTTGTGCGCTGGGCCGAACGGATCGATCTCGTCGGCCCATCGGCGGCGATCGACGGCATCGAACGCCACTACGCGGAGGCTCTCCTGGCGCTCGATTGGCTCCCCGATGCCGGGTCGTCGCTGGTCGACGTCGGCTCCGGTGCTGGTTTCCCCGGGTTTGTCCTAGCAGCCGCCCGACCGGATCTCCGGACGACGCTGGTGGAACCGCGCCAGCGACGCTGGGCCTTCCTCGAAGCGGCGAGGCGACGAGCTGGTTTGTCGTGCCGATGCCTCAATGCTAGGGTGGACGTTCCTCTGCCTCCAGGCCTGCCCGACACCATCGACGTGATCACTCTGCGCGCCCTGCGCCTTTCCCGGCCGGTTCTCGACGCTCTCGCCGGCAGGATGCCGCTGGGCGCGCGATTGCTCACCTGGTCGGGGAGCGAGGAGCCGGCGCTCAGCGGGAGCTTCGAACCCGGCCGCAGCCTGCTTCTCCCGGGAAGCGAGAACCGATTTCTGCGCGAGGCGCGACGCCGATGACCCGGACCCTGGCGATCGCCAACCAGAAGGGCGGCGTGGGAAAGACCACCACCGCGATCAATCTCGGGGCCGCCCTCGCCGCCTACGAGAAGCCGGTCCTGGTCGTTGACTGCGATCCTCAGGGCAATGCGACCCGGGGCCTCGGTCAGGCCGCCGACCCGCCGAGCCTGTACCAGGTGCTCGTCGGCCTGGCGCCCGCCGACGCCGCGATCCGCTCCTCAGGCTTTCCCTTTCTGGATCTGCTCCCGGCCGATCGGGAGTTGGTCGGAGTCGAAGTCGAGTTCGTCGGCCTCGAGGGCTGGCAATCCCGCCTGCGCGAGGCCCTGGCGCCGGTCCGCGAGCGCTACGACTACGTCCTCGTCGACTGTCCACCCTCGCTCGGGCACCTGACGGTGTTGGCGCTGGTGGCGGCCGACGCGGTGCTAGTGCCTCTCCAGTGCGAGTACTACGCGCTCGAGGGGCTCGCGGAGCTGCTCGCCAACATCCGCCGCGTGGCTGGGCAATGGAATCCCGACCTCGATCTGGCTGGCATTCTCCTCACCATGCGCGACGAACGGATGAACCTCACCCGGGACGTCGAGAACGAGGTCCGCACGCACCTTGCCGGCAAGGTCTTCGCGACCGTCGTCCCGCGCAACGTGCGCCTGGCCGAAGCGCCGAGCCACGGGCGTACAATCCTTGCCTACGACATCAAGAGCCGCGGCGCCGAGGCCTACCTTGCGCTGGCGCGCGAGCTGATGAGGCTCCAACCATGATGGACAAGAAACGCGGTCTCGGCCGAGGCCTGGCCGCCTTGCTGCCGATCGAGGAGGGCCTGCGGTCTCTCCCCCTGGCGCAGCTGCGAGCGAGTCGGGTGCAGCCGCGAACGGCCTTCGACGAGGCCGGCCTCGACGAGCTCGCCGACTCGATTCGCCAACAGGGGATCGTCCAGCCGTTGATCGTCTCGCCGAACGGCGACGGTACCTACACCATCGTGGCGGGCGAACGCCGTTACCGCGCCGCGCAGAAAGCCGGCCTGGCGATCGTCCCGGTCGTCGTCCGCCAGGTGCGCGACGATCGCCACCTGCTCGAGCTGGCGCTGGTCGAGAACCTCCAGCGCGCGGACCTCAACCCGATCGAAGAGGCCGAGGCGTTCCGGTTGCTGCAAGAGAACTTCGGCCTGTCGCAAGAGGAGATCGCCTTGCGCGTCGGCCGCGCCCGGCCGGCGATCTCGAATTCGCTGCGCCTGCTGAAGCTACCGACTTCGATCCAGGAGCTCTTGCGCTCCGGTCGACTGACGGCGGGGCAGGCGCGGCCGCTGCTCGCGATCGAGGATCCCGACCAGCAACGGCGATTCGCGGAGCGGGCGGCGGGGGAGGGTCTGACGGCGCGCAGCCTCGAACAGCTGGCCGCCGCGCAGCCGGGCCGCAAGAAGAAGAGCCCGCGCCCGCCGGAGCCGAATGCGGCCGCGGCGGCGGAGAAGCTCACGCAGCGCCTACAAACGCGGGTCGACATCGAGCGCCGCGGCCGCGGCGGCGCGATCAAGATCCACTTTCACTCCGAAGACGAGCTGATCCGACTCTACGATCTGCTCGTGGCCAAGGGAGGGTCCTCCTCATGAGTCTGCGATCCCGTTCGACTTCGGGCGAGCTCAACGGTTTCCTCGACGCCGGCAGTCACCTGACCGGCGAGCTGCAGTTCGAGCAGACCTTCCGCGTCGACGGCAAGGTCACCGGCAAGGTGATCTCCGAGGGCGACCTCGTCGTCGGCGAGAAGGGCGAGATCGACGGCGAGGTAAGAGTCGGTCGTCTCTACGTCTGCGGACTGGTGCGCGGCAAGGTCTTCGCGACCCGCCGGCTTGAGGTCAGCGCCGGGGGGCGACTGCTGGGCGACCTCGAAGCGTCCACGGTGATCCTCGAGGAGGGCTCGATCTTCCAGGGCTCGTGCACCATGCCTCAGGCAGCGGCGACGCCGACCGTCGAGAAGAGCGAATCCGGCGCCAAGGTCGTCGGCCGGATCCCGGCATCCAAGGCCTGAGCCCCACCACACCGTCTATTTCTGTTCTACCGGCTCTTCCACAGCTGTAGGAAGTCCTTCATACGAGGCGACGAAGGTGAGCGGGTTCTGCTGCAGGAACGCTGGATCGAAGGCGCCGGTCAGCACCCTGCCGTCGAAGTCGCGCGCGATCGGCAGACCGAGAGCGTAAAGCAGCGTCGGCACCAGGTCGCTTAAGTCCGCCTCGACCAGGCGCGTTCCGGCGCGGATGCCGTTTCCCGCCAGCAGGAGCAGGCCGTCCGGAGCCTCGCGCCAATCGCCGGAGAGAGCGCTACGCCGGCCGAGGGCCGCCAGCAGGCGGCCGGCGAGCGAGGGCGGCTCGACGCCCACCTCGGAGACTACCGCGAGCAGTCTCGGTGCCGGGAGCGTCGCCCACAGACTCGCCAGCTGCTGATCGAGATCGACGTAGTAGGCGGCGAGCGCCGCGGCGGCTCGCTGCGCGGCGCCGGCCCGCGCGCCCTCGAAGGTCGCTGCCTGGAATCCGCCGAAAGTCGCGCGCGAAGCCGACGCCAGTCCGGGCAGACGCAGGAAGAGAGCCTCGGGGCGATCCTCGCCGCCGAGCAGGAAGCTGACCAGCGAGGAGCGCCAGCGATCCCCGGCGAGCGCCGCCGCGAGCTCGGGTTGCTGAGCGTCGGCAAACGCTCGCCGGCGCGCAGCGTCGAGCCCGGCCGGTTCCACGCGGAACCTCTGTCCGCGCGCGCGCAGCTCCGCCGGCGCGACGCGACCGCCATCGCCGGTGAAGAATTCCTGGGAGATCTCGAGCGGCAGGCCCCGGCTCGGAGACAGCGCCGCCGCGAAACCCACCGCGCCGACCCGGCGTTCGAGTCGCGCCAGGATCTCCCACACCGGCAGCGCCTCCGAGTCGTCCGCCGTCGCGGCGCGCGACCCGAAGGCGCGCCGAGCGAGCGGCCCGAGGACCGACGACCAGGGAAGCAGGCGCAGCGGCCGCTCGCCGCCGATCCAGGGCACGAAGTACAGCTCGTCGCCGATCAGTCCGTGGCGATACGGCAACTTCCCGGTCGCGAGCGTCGCCCAGAGCGGCAGTTCCCGCGCCGGAGCGAGCGACACCAGCCGTGCGGCGGCGCCCTCGTTGAGCAGGCGAGAGAAGAAGGGGAGCTTTCCCTGGTCGGCGAGTGGCAGGATGACGTCGAGCGTCGCGGTGTCGATCCCAACCACCAGCAACTGCGGCGAGGCGACGTTCTCGATCCCCGGCAGGCGCGGCGGACCGGGTGGCGGCGGACGGTAGTTGGCCCGCCGATCGAAGAGAGCGAACATCGTGCCGATCGCGACCGCCAGGAAGAGCGCCTGACTGCGGCGCCCGTAGCGCCGGCGATGCACCGAGTGCAGCAGCGCGGTGTAGAAGACGAGCAGGGCGCCGAGCGACAGCCAGAGCGCGGTCTTGACCAGCTGCGAGTCGATCCCCGGCGGCAGGAAGAACCCGTAGTGCGCCGCGTCGTACCAGGCCGTCGCCGCGAAGGTCGCCAGCACGCAGAACAGCGTCCAGGGAACGATGCGCCGCGGCGCGACGCCGCTGAATCGGGCGAGCAGAGCGTGGAACGCGACCGACAGCGGGACGAGCGCCGCCGCGACCCAGCCCGTGCCGCGCGCCAGCACGCCGGCCGACAACGGCAGCTCGGGATTGAGGAAGAGCGCGAGCCCGCAGAGGAAGAAGCTCGCGAGCACCGCCGGACCCGCCGCGGCGGCGATCTCGAGGGCGGAGCGCGCGGGCGCTTGGGGGAGAGAGGAGGGCACGCGTCTGTTAGAGTTCGCGCCCCGAGATGGTGGCGTCCGACATCGAAGCGCGCGTGGTGGGCGTTCGTCCTCTGCCGCTGCCGTACTACACGCTGACTCTGGATGTCCCCGACGGATGGGACGCGCCGCGCGCCGGACAGTTCGTCATGGTGCGCACTCCGCAGACCCTCGAACCCTACCTGCGCCGCGCTTTCTCGCTGCACGATGCTAGCAGACGCTCCGACGGGCTCCGCATCGAGCTGCTGGCGAAGGTCGTCGGGCCGGGGACGCGCTCGCTCGCCGGGCTGCGGCCGGGAGAGACGGTCGCGGTCCTCGGACCGCTCGG
Organism: Thermoanaerobaculia bacterium; assembly: GCA_046331385.1. Lineage (GTDB taxonomy): Bacteria > Acidobacteriota > Thermoanaerobaculia > Multivoradales > JAGPDF01 > JAXLQW01. Next base: position 2,839,642 of record JAXLQW010000001.1, on the reverse strand, counting down.
CCAACCCTTCTCTTTGCCGCCCGCCGGCACGCACGTCGCCCTGGTCGCGGGCGGCGTCGGCTCGGCGCCCTTGCTGCTGCTCGGACGTGAGCTGCTCGCCGCAGGCGTGCGATTCGATTTCTACTACGGCGGTCGGGGCGCGGTCGACCTGGCGCGTCAGGGCGACTTTGCCGAGCTCGCGCAGGCCTCCGGAGGGCGCTTCGTGGCGACGACCGAGGACGGCAGCGCGGGCCGCCGTGGCCTGATCTCCGAGCCGCTCGCCCAGGCTCTCGAGCGCGGCGAGGTCGAGCGGATCCTCGCCTGCGGGCCGATGGGATTGCTCGCGCGGCTCGCGGCGCTCGCCGGCGAGCACGGCGTGCCGGCCGAGGGCGCGCTCGAGACGCCGATGGGGTGCGGCTACGGCGCCTGCCTCGGTTGCGCGGTGCCGCTCGTCGCCGGCCGATTCGCGCTCTGCTGTAAGGACGGCCCGGTCTTCTCCCTCGACGCGGTGCGCTGGTGAGCGCGACGGTCGACCTCGCGGTGCGCCTGGGCCCGCTGGCGCTCGCCAATCCGATCCTCACCGCGAGCGGCACTTTCGGCTACGGCCTCGAGTTCGCGCACCTGGCGCGCCTCGAGCGGCTCGGCGGGTTGGTGACCAAGGGACTCTCGCTCGCGCCGTTGCCGGGGAACCCGCCGCCGCGGATCGCCGAGACCCGCGGTGGCATGCTGAACTCGATCGGTCTCCAGAACATCGGCGTCGAGCGTTTCCTGAACGATGTTCTGCCGGGGCTCGCGCGCTTCCCGGCCAAGATCGTGGTCAATCTCTTCGGCTACGAATTCGACGACTACGCGCGCCTGGCCGAACGGGTGGAGCCGCACGCCGGCGTGGCCGCGGTCGAGCTCAACGTCTCCTGTCCGAACGTCAAGAAGGGCGGGATCGAGTTCGGGCACGATCCCGAGGTACTCGAGCGCCTGGTGCGCGCGGTGCGCGGCGCGACCGGCAAGCCGATCCTGGTCAAGCTGTCGCCGAACTCGACCTCGCCCGTGGCGCTCGGCGAGGCGGCGAAAGCCGGCGGGGCGGACGTCCTCTCGGCGATCAACACCGTGCTCGGCATGGCGATCGATCCCTGGACGCGCCGCCCGCGGCTGGCAACCCAGCGCGGCGGTCTCTCCGGCCCGGCGATCAAGCCGATCGCGGTGCGCATCGTCTTCGACGTCGCGCGCCGGGTGGGCCTGCCGGTCGTCGGCATCGGCGGGATCGAGACCGTCGACGACGTGGTGGAGTTCCTGCTCGCCGGGGCCTCGGCGGTGCAGGTCGGAACGGCGCTGTTCCGCGATCCGCGCGCCGCCGAGAAGCTGGTCGACGGCCTCGCCGGGCGCCTGGCCGAGATGAAGGTCGCGCGGGTCGCGGACCTGGTGGGCGCGGTCGAGCTCGGAGCGGAGGGGCGATGACCCCGGACGGCGCGCTCGCGCCGATCGCGGTGGCGCTCGATACCGCCGACTGGCGGACCTTCGAGCGCTGGTGCGCGCTGTTCGGCCCGCGGGTCGGCACGCTGAAGGTGGGGCTCGAGGCGTTCGTGCGCTTCGGCCCGCGTGCCGTCGAGACCGCCCGCCGCCATGCCCGCCGGCTGTTCCTCGATCTCAAGCTGCACGACATCCCGAACACGGTGGCCGGCGCGGTCGCTTCGGCGCGCGACCTCGGGGCCGACCTGCTGACGATCCACGCCGGCGGTGGCGAAGCGATGGTCGCCGCAGCCTGCGAGGCGGCGACGGGGCGGCTCGGCATCCTCGCGGTCACCGTGCTCACCCATCTCGACGCTCCGGCGCTGGCGCGGCTCGACCTGCCGGGGAGCGCGGCGGAGCGGGCTGCGAGATGGGCACGGCTGGCGCGCGACGCCGGGGCGGCCGGTGTCGTCTGTTCGCCGCTCGAGCTCACGCGCCTGCGCCCCGAGCTCGCGCCGCCCTTCCTGCTGGTGACGCCTGGAATCCGTCCGGCCGGCGCGGCGGCGGGGGATCAGAAACGGGTCGCGACTCCAGCCGCCGCGCTCGCGGCCGGCGCCGACCTGCTGGTCATCGGCCGGCCGCTGACCCAGGCCGAGGATCCGGAAGCCGCGCTCGCGGCGCTCACGGCGGAGCTCGGCGCCGCCTGAAGTCGAGCTACCAGAGGTAGATGTTGCGGTCCACCCGGTGGTCGAATCTCCACTCGTAGGTGTAGCCGGGGAAATCGAGCGGCACGGTGTAGACCACGTGCATGATGATGCGGTCGCCGTTCTTCTCCACCTTGACGTCCTTCGGATCGACCGGCAGCTCGAGCTCCTTCGCCTTGACCACGATCGACTTGGCGATCGCGTCGGTGGTGGCGCCGCCGGCCCACTTCGCCTGCTCGACCATGAAGTCGTAGAGCTCCGAGCTCGCGATTTTCACCGGGATCGCTTTCCAACCGATCATGATGCCGATGGCGACCAACAACAGCCAGATGATGCATCCGAGCTTGCCATCCCCGGCTTCGGAACGTCTCCGCGACATCGAGGTCTCCTCCTGTGGACGACGCGAGGCCGGATTGTAGCCCAGATCGAACGTCACGGCGGGGCCATACCGGTGCGCAACCACGCAGCCGGAACGCCGCGCGTCAGTGGACCGGGCGAGCGATGCGGCGCCAGCGGATTCCGTCGTCCGGCGCGCGCGACCAGAGGACGATCACCACGCGGCCGAGCACGCTCGCGACCGGCACCGGACCGAAGGATCGAGAATCGGTCGACGCCGCCCGATGGTCGCCGACGAGGAAGAGCGAGTCGGGCGGCAGGCGCCAAGTGCGGCTCGCGCCGGCGACGTCCGATCCGGGCTCGCCAGCGATCGCCGGCACCAGCCGGCCGCCGAGCCAAATCCGGTCGCCGTCGACCTCCACTTCGTCGCCGGCGATCGCCACGCAGCGTTTGATCCAGCGTTCGACCGCCGCTCCGGAGTGGCGGAAGAGCAGGATGTCCCCGCGCCGCGGCGCGCGACCCGCGACGAGGAGTCCAGCGCGCGCCACGTGAGCCAGGCGATCGACCAGCACCAGGTCGCCGGCGAACAGCGTCGGCTCCATCGAGCCGCTCGCCACCACCACGAGCTGCAGAACGAAAGTGCGGACGAAGAGCGCGAGAAGGAGAGCCACCAGACCGGCAGCGAGCGCGCGCCGGGCTAGTGCGGTAGGTGGAGCGTTCGCGTCCACCGCGTCTTGGTGACGAAGCCGGCGATGGTGTTGGCGAGCTCGCGGATCTTCGGGCCGAGTCCCCGCCAAGTGCCGTCCGAGGTTCCGCCACCGAACGACCAGTAGATGAGGAAGGCCCGGCCCTTCAGGTAGTGCGCCGGCACGGTCCCCCAGAAACGCGAGTCGTAGGAGAAGTCCCGGTTGTCGCCCATGCAGAAGTACTGGCCGGGCGGCACGAGGAAGGGGCCGAAGTTGTCGCGCAGGCGCACCTGCTCCGGATAGTACGGGCGATTCGGATAGACCTTCGGATCCCCGTGCTTGACGAAGCCGTCGTCGGGGATCTTCTGGCCATTGACGTAGAGCTGCTTGTTGATCACCTGGATCGAGTCGCCCGGCATGCCGATCAGGCGCTTGACCAGGTCGACGGTCGGGTGTTCGGGCGAGCGGAAGATCACGATGTCGCCCCGGCGCACCGAGCGCATCGGCAAGACCTGGCGCTCGAGCGCGCTCCCGGTGGCGCCGAAGATCAGGCGGTTGACGAACAGGTGGTCGCCGACGAGCAGGGTGTCTTCCATCGAGCCCGACGGGATGAAGAAAGTCTTGATGACGAAGGTGTTCGAGAAGCCGAGGAAGAGAGCCGCGATCAGCAGCGCCTCGAGGTACTCACGCGCCGTCGAACGAGGAGCCTCCGTCATGGCCGCGGGAGCGTATCACCGCGATTGACCAGCGATCTTGCGCCCGTCCAGATGACTGGACAGCCGTCGATCGCCGCGCGAGCGTAGGTGATTCGCGCGCCGCGCGCCGCGGCCACCGCCGGCGCGGAAAGATCGCTGGCCATCGCGGGGCCCGGCGAGCCGCCGACCGAAGCGGGCAACCCTTTTTTTCTTCGACAGTTGCATGAGCGGCGCGAGTTGGCGCGTTCCTTCCTATTCCCTCCCGCGCCGGATCGCTGACGGTCCGAGCCAACCACGGGAGGGAGGTGAACGCACGGCGGTCGGACCCACGGCTCACCCCGACTTCGGCAGCAGGACCACGCAGCGCGTGGAGGAAATGCAGGCAGTGCGCGGCCGGCGCGTCGCCGGTCGCGATCGCAGCAACCAACCCATGCATCTCGAAGGAGGAATCCCATGAAGAGCTCCGTCCGTTTGGTCGCCGCCGTTCTCGTCGCCGTCCTGGCGCTCGCCGCCGTCCCGACCTTCGCCGCCGACGCGGCCGCCAAGGTGGTCAACATCAACTCGGCGTCGGCCGCCGAGCTCGCCCGCCTGCCGCGAGTCGGCCCGTCGGTGGCGGCGCGCATCCTCGAGTACCGCGAGAAGAACGGCAACTTCAAGAAGGCCGAGGACCTGATGCTGGTGCGCGGCATCGGCGAGAAGACGTTCGAGCTGATCCAGCCCTACGTGGCGCTTTCGGGCTCGACCACCCTCACCGACAAGGTCGCCTCGCCGCGGACGAAGAAGGGCGAGACGCCGGCCAAGGGCAACGGCTGATTCCCGCGCGGCGGGGCGGAGGCGCGTGCCTCCGCTCCGCCCTGCGCCTCCCGAGGAGAACTCTCCATGCACCCACGCACCGCCGGATTCCAGTTGATCGAAGCCGTCGTCTATCTCGCCGTGCTCGGTCTGTTGTCCATCCTCGGCGTGCCGCCGATCCTGCGCTGGACGAACGCCCAGCGGGTGGAGATGGCGGCGCAGGAGGTCTCCGGCGCGATGCGCGTCGCGCGCGCTTACGCCGTCCGGCACGCGACGCACGTCGGGCTGAAATTCTGGACCGCGCGCGACGGCGCCGCGAGCTACGCCCTCTACCGCGACGGCGACGGCGACGGCGTGCGCACCGACGACATTCGCTCCGGGGTCGATCCGCAGGTGATGCCCCTCCAACGGCTCGCCCATTTCGGTCGCGAGATCCGCTTCGGCTTCCCGCCCGGTCGGGCGCCGCGCGATCCCGCCAACCCCCGCCGCCGGCTCACCCGGCTCGACGACCCGATCCGCTTCAACTCCTCCGACATCGCGTCCTTCAGTCATCTCGGCGGATCGACCCCGGGGTCGGTCTATGTCACCGACGGCTCGGTGCACCTGTCCGCCGTGCGGGTGCTCAACGAGTCCGGCCGGATCCGCCGCATCCGCTACGACGTCGCGAGCGAGGTCTGGCAGTAGAGCGCGGCGGCGCGCTTCCGCCGGAGGCCCGAGTTTGACTCCGCGTCGCCTCTCGGCTACCGTCCGGCTCCGTGTCGGGACTCGTCGTCGTCACCACGGTCGGAACCGAAGAACAGGCGATCCTCATCGCTTCGGAGTTGGTCGCGCGGCGTCACGCCGCCTGCGTCAACATCGTTCCCGGGCTGCGCTCGGTCTACCGCTGGCAGGGCAAGGTCTGCCAGGACACCGAGTTCATGCTGGTCGTCAAGACCAGCGAGGCGGAGTACCCGCGGGTGGAAGCGGCGATCCTCGAGCTGCACAGCTACGACCTGCCCGAGATCCTCGCCTTCAAGGTGAAGAAAGGCGAGAAGCGGTTTCTCGCCTGGATCGACTCGAGCCTCGACAAGGACGCGCCGGTCGACGACGACGACGACTCCGACGATCTGCTCGACGAGAGCCGCTTCTAGAGCCGCCGGCCGACGAGCGGCTCCGCCGCCGGTCGAGTTCCTTTCCAGGGGGTTCCCGCATGAGACATCTCGCGTCCGCCGTTGCCGCTGTTGCCCTGCCTTTCTGCGCCGCACTCGCCGGCGCGCAAGCGCCAGCCGCCGCACCGGACGCGGACAAGGCCAAGCCGGCCGCGGCGGCCGAGACCCCCAAACCGGAGATCTCGACCACCGAGCACGCGATCGTCGCCGGCGGGCAGACGGTCGCCTACACCGCGACCGCCGGCACCCTGGTGCTGCGCGACGACAAGGACGAGCCGACGGCGCAGTTCGGCTACACCGCCTACGTCAAGAAGGCGGCCGCCGACCCGAGCGCGCGACCGGTCACCTTCGCCTACAACGGCGGCCCGGGCTCCTCGTCGATCTGGTTGCACATGGGCGTCCTCGGGCCGCGGCGGATCGTGACCTCCGACGCCGACTTCACCCCGCCGCCGCCCTACAAGGTCGTCGACAACGCCGAGAGCATCCTCGACGTGACCGACCTGGTGATGATCGATCCGATCGGCACCGGCTACAGCCACGCGATCGGCAAGCACGAGAACAAGGAATTCTGGGGAACGGACCCCGACATCGCCTCGGTCAGCCAGTTCATCTTCCAGTACGTCTCCGACAACGGGCGCTGGAATTCGCCCAAGTTCCTGCTCGGCGAGAGCTACGGCACGACGCGCTCGGCCGGCGTCGTCGACTACCTGTGGAACGAGAAGAACCTGGCGATCAACGGCGTCATCCTGGTCTCGGTGGCGCTCGACCTCGAGGCGATCTTCGAGTGGCCGGGCAACGAGCGCCCCTACCCGATGTTCGTCCCGACCTTCGCCGCCACGGCCTGGTACCACAAGGCGCTGCCCGATCCGCCGGCGACGCTCGAGCCGTTCCTGACCGAGGTGCGCGACTGGGCGATGGGTCCCTACGCCGCCGCGCTCGCCAAGGGCGACCGGCTCGGCGCCGCGGAGCGCGACCAGGTGGTCGCCAAGCTCCATCGCTACACCGGCCTCTCCGAGGACTACATCCGCAAGGCGAACCTGCGCATCCAGGAGTCGCAGTTCACCCACGAGCTGCTCGCCGACCGGCGCGCGACGGTCGGGCGGCTCGACTCGCGCTTCACCGGCTTCACCTTCGACCAGCTCTCGGAGACCGCCGAGTACGACCCGCAGTCGGAAGCGGTCTCCTCGGCCTTCACCGCCGCTTTTCTCGACTACTACCACCGCGAGTTGAAGTTCGGCCGGGACAAGACCTACCACGTGTCGGGCAACGTCTTCCGCGATTGGGACTTCAAGCACCGGATCCCGGGGTTCTTCGTCCCCCTGCCGATGGCCAACACCGGCCCCGACCTGGCGCACGCGATGGGGCTCAATCCGAGCTTGAGGGTGCTCGTCTTGAACGGCTACTACGACCTCGCGACGCCGTTTCTCGCCAGCGAGTTCATGTTCGACCATCTCGGTCTGTCGAAGGACCAAGTGGCGCGGATCGAGATGAAGTACTACGAGGCCGGGCACATGATGTACCTGCACCAGCCCTCGCTCGAGCGCATGAAGCGCGACGTCGCCGAGTTCATCGGCAAGACGAGCCGCCGCTGACGGCGGCGCCGGCTAGCGTGCCGGCGGCTGCGCGCCGACCGGGTCGAGGGGGACGAAGGTGCCCTCGTCGACCCGGCCGTCCCGGACCCGGTAGAGGGTGACCCCGGAGGGGAAGTGGACACCGCCGCCTTCGTTCGGGCCGACGACCGCGGCGGTCTGATGGATCCGCAGCGGTCCATCGGACGTCTGGAGGGTCAACGACTCGGCGGCGTGCATGTGCCCGCCGAGCGCGATCTCGTAGCGCCGGGGCGCCACCACGGCGAGCAGCTCCGCGGCGTTCGCGACCACGTGGCGGTACTGCGGCTTGCCGGCGATGCGGATCAGCGTCGGCGCCGGCGGATCCTCGGTGTAGCCCGAGAGCATGTCGATCGAGGTCGCGAGCGGGATGTGCTGGAAGGTGACGACCGGCGCGTCCGGCGGCAGGTCCACGAGATCGCGCCCGAGCCAGGCGAGCTCCTCGGCGGTGTAGTGGCCGAAGTACCACAGGTCGTCGTAGTCGACCGAGTCGAGGCCGACGAAGCGCACGCCGCCGAAGTCGAAGGCGTAGTAGTTCGGACCGAAATAGTGGCGGTACATCTTCTCGCCGTAGAGCGGATGGTCCTTCGGGACGAGCGACTGGTGGCGCTCGATGCCGAACAGCTCGTGGTTGCCCGGGACGGTGAAGACCGGCACCGGAATCCGCGCCAGCTCGCCCGCGATCCCCTCGTAGTAGCCCCGCGCCTCGGCCTCCGGAACGCGCAGCGCGTCACGCACCAGGTCGCCGGTCAGCAGGACGAAGTCGGGCTGGAGCTCGGCGACCAGCTCGCGCAGGCGCGCGGTGCGCTCGGCGCTCGCCGACGACCAGTGCGTGTCGGAGGCGTGCAGGAAGGTGAACTCGCTCTTCTCCGCCCGGCGGACGAGAGGGAAGTCGAAGCCGTCGGCGGAGGACTTCGCGATCGCGCGCCAGAAGGGGCCGCGGGTCGTCCATCCCGCCGGAGCGCGCACCGAAAGTACCTCCGCGTCCTCGGCGATCGCCAGCCGGAAGGTTCCGTCGGCCGCGCTCTTCACGACTCCGTGCTGGTCCGAGAGCACGGCGAGCGCGACGCCTGCCTCGCGCGAGTCGCAGCGGCCGTCGCCGTTCGCGTCGTCGCAGACCCGACCGATGAGCGCGCGCTCGGGCCCGGTCGCTCCAGCTCCGTTCGCCGCGGCGGCGAGCGCCAGGCCGAGCCAGAGCGCCGCGCGAGGGAAGGACATCGTCAGACCGCGGCGAGCGCCTGCTCGCAATCGGCGAGCAGGTCGGCCTCGTCCTCGATCCCGGCCGAGATGCGCACCAGGCCGTCGCTGATGCCGAGCTTGGCGCGCTCGGCCGGCGGCACCGAGGCGTGGGTCATCGAGGCCGGGTGCGACGTCAGGGTCTCGACGCCGCCCAGGCTCTCGGCGAGCGACATGACTTCGACCCGGTCGAGGAAGCGCTTGCTGGCGTCGTAGGAGCCGAGATCGAAGGTCAGCAGCGCGCCGAATCCGCTCGCTTGGCGTTTCTGCACCGCGTGCCCGGGGTGATCCGGCAGGCCGGGGTAGAGCACCGCGCGCACCTTCGGGTGACCGGCGAGGTAAGCCGCGAGCGCGCGGCCGTTGGCCTCGTGGCGCGCCATGCGCACCGCGAGCGTCTTCGTGCCGCGCAGCACCAGGAAGCTGTCGAAGGGCGACAGGATCGCCCCCACCGACTTCTGCACGAAGTCGAACCAGTCGCCGTGCTCCTTGTGTTTGGCGACGAGCGCGCCGCCGATCGAATCCGAGTGCCCGTTCAGGAACTTGGTCGTCGAATGCACGACAACGTCGGCGCCGAGCTCGATCGGGCGCTGGAAGTAGGGCGACATGAAGGTGTTGTCGACCGCGAAGAGCGCGCCGTGGTCGTGCGCGATCACCGCCGCGGCGGCGAGATCCGTCACCTCCATCATCGGGTTGGTGGGTGTCTCGACGTAGAGCATTCGAGTCGACGGCCGCAGCGCGGCGCGCACCGCGGCGAGATCGGTCGAGTCGACCCAGGTCGCCTCGACGCCGTAGCGCGCCAGGATCTGGGTCATGAAGCGGAAGGTGCCGCCGTAGACGTTGCGCGACAGGACGACGTGCTCGCCCGCCTTGACGAGGGTCATCAGAGCCGAGATCGCCGACATGCCGGAGGCGAAAGCGTGCCCCGAGGCGCCGCCCTCGAGCGCCGCCAGGTTGGCCTCGAGCGCGAAGCGGGTCGGGTTCTGGACTCGGGCGTACTCGAAGCCCTTGTGCCGGCCGAGCTCGTCCTGGACGTAGGTCGAGGTGGCGTAGATCGGCACCACCACTGCCCCGGTCGTCGGGTCCGGATGCTGCCCGGCGTGGATCGCGCGGGTCGAGAAACCGCGGTGCTTGGTGTCGCCTTTCACGTTCGCTCTCCCGGGGACGCGCGCCGGACAGCGGCGAGCAAGGTGCGAGTCTAGCAGCCGCTCGCGCGCCTTCTGTGCCGGGATCCGGGCATAGGATCGCCGCATGTCGGCCTCGCCCGCGGGCGCCCCCGAGTTCTCGCCGATCCTCTGGCGGGAGACGCTCGAGCTGCTCGACCAGCGCCTCCTGCCGGCCGAGGAGCGCTGGCTCGTCTGCCGCACGGTCGAGCAGGTCGCCGAGGCGATCTGCACTTTGGCGGTGCGCGGCGCGCCGGCGATCGGCATCGCCGCCGCCTACGGACTGGTCGTGGCGCTCGCCGACGCGAGCGATCCGGAGAGCGATCTCGAGCGCCGGGTCTCGAGCGCCGCGACGCGACTCGGCGCCACCCGCCCGACGGCGGTCAACCTGCGCTGGGCGCTCGAAGAAGGGGCGCGCGCCTTCGCGGCGATCGAGGCCGGCGCGCGCTGCGATCGCGAGCCGACGATCGCGGCGATGCTCGCCTGGGCGCGCGCGCTGCACGCCGACGACCGCGAGCGCAATCGCCGCATGGCCGAGCACGGCGCCCGGCTCTTCTCGCCCGGCGATCGGGCGCTGACCCACTGCAACGCCGGCGCGCTCGCCACCGGCGGCATCGGCACGGCGGTGGGGGTCCTGGTGCGGGCGCACGCCACCGGCCGGCTCGCCTCGGTCTGGGTCGACGAGACGCGGCCGCTCCTCCAGGGCGCGCGCCTGACCGCCTGGGAGCTCGACCGCGCCCGCGTGCCGCACCGCCTGGTCACCGACTCGATGGTCGGCACGCTGATGGCGCGCGGCCTGGTCGATCGGGTGGTCGTCGGCGCCGACCGCATCGCCGCCAACGGCGATTTCGCCAACAAGATCGGCACCTACACCGTCGCCGCGCTCGCCGAGCGCCACGGCGTGCCCTTCTACGTCGCGGCGCCGCGCTCGACCTTCGACCTACGCCTCGCCGCTGGGGGCGAAATCCCGATCGAGGAACGTGCGGCGGCAGAGATCACCACGCTCGCCGGCGTGGCGATCGCTCCGCCGGGCAGCGAATCCTTCAACCCGGCCTTCGACGTCACCCCGGCCGAACTGGTCGCCGGCATCGTCACCGAGGTCGGCGTGCTGCGCCCGCCCTACCGCGAGTCGATCGCCCGGGCGCTCGCCGGCCGCTAGCCGCCGTTCGCCGGTCGAGGGCGCGCGGGCCGCAACCCGCGGGCGCGCGCGACGTATCCTCGCGGCAATGAACGCGGTGTCGATTCGCGGTCTGATCAAGCGCTTCGGCGCCAACGCGGCCCTTGCCGGCGTCGACCTCGAGGTCGGCGAGGGCGAGGTGCTCGGTCTGCTGGGACCGAACGGCGCCGGCAAGTCCACGCTAGTACGCGCTCTGATCGGACGCGTTCGCCCCGACGAGGGCGAGATCCGGATCTTCGACCGTCCCGCCGACTCGCCCGGGGCGCGCGCCCTCGTCGGCTACGTGCCGCAGGAGATCGCCCTCTACGCCCTGCTCTCGGCGCGCGAGAACCTGGCGGTCTTCGGGCGCTATCTCGGGCTCGACGGGGCGGCGCTCGCGAAGGGCGTCGAACGCGGCCTGGAATTCGCCAACCTCGCCGATCGCGCCTCCGAGCCGACGCGCGACTTCTCGGGCGGCATGAAGCGCCGGCTCAACTTCGCCGTCGGCATTCTCAATTCGCCGCGGCTCGTGCTGCTCGACGAGCCGACGGTGGGCGTCGATCCGCAGTCGCGCGAGCGGCTCTACGCGATGGTCGAGGAGCTGCGCGCGAGCGGCGCGACGGTGCTCTACGCCACCCACTACATGGAGGAGGCCGAGCGCCTCTGCGATCGGGTGGCGGTGATCGACCACGGGCGGGTGATCGCGCTCGGTACGCAGGCGGAGCTCGTCCGCCGGACGATCGGCGAGGGCCGCGAGCTCACGGTCGAGACCCAGGGCGAGCTGCCGCCGGCGCTGCGCGCCGAGCTCGCCGTCGCCGGGGCGCGCATCGACGGCGCGCGGATCGCGCGCGTCTCGGTCGACCCGACCGCCGACGTGCCGCGCCTGCTGGCGATGCTCGAGAGCGCCGGGGTCACGGCGCGCGACCTGCGCCTCGCCGTGCCGTCGCTCGAACAGGTCTTCCTCCACTTGACCGGACGGGAGTTGCGCGAATGATCCTCTCGGTGTTGCGCTCGAGCTGGATGCAGTTGAAGCGCGACCGGCCGGCGCTCGCGCTCTCTTTCGTCGTGCCGATCGTCTTCTTCTCCATTTTCGCCGCCATCTTCGGCGCGCAGCGTCGCTCGACGACCAACAAGGTCACCCTCCTGGTGGTCGACGAGGACGGCTCGCAGCGCTCACGCCGGCTCGCCGCCGGGCTCGAGAGCGAGACCGCGCTGCGCGTCCGGCGCGCGCCCGAGGCCAAGGCCGGGCAGAGCGCGGTCGCCGCCTACGACCGCGCGTCGGCCGAAGCGGCAGTCAAGCAAGGCGAGGCGCCGGTGGCGCTGGTGATCGAGCGCGGCTTCGCCGAAGCGAAACTGGCCTTCGGTTCGCGCGCGACCACGGCGTCGACCCACCTGCTGCTGCTCGCCGACGGCGCCGACCCGGTGGCGCCGCAGATCGTCCAGGGGATGCTGCAGAAAGTCGCCTTCACGGCGCTGCCCGATACGTTCCTCGCCGGCGGTATCGAGGCGCTCGACGAAGTGGCCGGCTTCGACGCGACGCAGCGCGAGAAGCTCGCGGGACTGGTCGAGATGATCGGCCGCGCGCCCGGCGCAGGATCGACGACGAGCGCCGGCGTGGGCGCCGCGCACTTGGACGCCGGCATGCCGCTCGCGGTCGAGACCCGGGATCTCCTCGGCGCGGGCAAGAAGAACCCCATCGTCGCCTTCTACGCCGCGGCGCTCGGGGTGATGTTCCTGCTCTTCACCGCCTCGGGGGCCGGCGGCGCGCTGATCGAGGAGCGCGAGAACGGCACCCTCGACCGCCTGCTGTCGACCCGCCTGTCGATGGGACAGCTGCTCGGCGGCAAGCTGACGTATCTGACGACGCTCGGATTTTCCCAACTCCTCGTCATGTTTCTCTGGGGCGCGGCGGTCTTCCAGCTCGAGCTCCTGCCGCACCTCGCCGGCTTCTTCGCCATGGCGATCCCCACCGCTCTCGCGACGTCGTCCTTCGGCCTGGTGCTCGCCGCTCTGTGCCGCACGCGCTCCCAGCTCGCGGCGATCACCAACCTCGTGGTGCTGCCGATCTCGGCCCTCGGCGGCAGCATGTTCCCGCGCTTCCTGATGCCCGAGGGCTTGCAGAAGGCGAGCCTCGTCGCCTTCAACTCCTGGGCGATCGAGGGCTTCCAGAAGATCTTCTGGCGCGAGCAGGGGCTCGCCTCGATCTGGCCCGAGGTCCTCGTGCTGCTCGCGACCGCGGTCGTCTTCTTCGCCCTCGCCCGCCGGCTGGCGCGCAAGTGGGAGATCGTCTAGCCGCGCCGCCGCCCCAGCCCGGCGTAGCGGCGCCGCAGCCAGCGCCAGGCGAGCACCGTCGAGGCGAGCGCGGCGGCGGCCGTACCGGCGGCGACTCCCGCCGGAAGGAAGGCGAGCTCGACGACCCCGCTGCCCGCGGGCACCACGATGCCCAGGTACCCGGCGTCGATCGTCACCCGCTCGAGCGCCCGCCCGTCGGCCGTGGCCGACCAACCGGGCAGCGCCGGCAGCGAGGTCGCCACCAGCCTCGTGCCCAGCCCGAGCACGGTCAGCCGGTAGCCGTTGGTTCCGAGACGCTCGGTGCCGACGCCCGACGAGCTCGCGCCGTTCGAAGTCGCCAGCGATTCGATCAACGGGTCCTTCGCATCGCCGACGGCGACCCGCCGCGGGTCGTCGAGCGAGGCGAGCCAGGCCGGCAGATCGCCGCGCGGCACGCGCGCGATCGTCCGCGGCAGGAAAGCGAGCGGCAGCGCCGCCGGGTTCTCCCAGATGGCGAGTCCCGGCCACTCGCCGGAGTCGACGCGACGCATGCGCTGCGGCACCGGGAGCGAGTCGGGAGCGAGGAGCGCGCGCACCGCGAGGAAGTCGAGAAACGGATGCTCCGGGTGCGTGAGCGGGCTGAAGTAGGCGCGCGACACGGGCACGAAGCCGAGCGTCGCCTCGAGGGCGAGCGCCTGTCCGCGCGGCACGAGCGGCGGATCGTTCGGCCGCGGCTCGGCGAGGCCATAGGCGGGCAGCGTCGACGGATAGACGAGGTACGCCGCGCCGGTCGCGCGCCAGGGTCCGCCCGGGGCGGCGGCGAGCGCGACGAGACGCTCGACGAGCGGCGAGGGGGCGTAGAGCTGGCCCGGATCGCCGCGCGGCAGCACGACGGCGTCGAAGCTCACGAGATCGAGCGCCACGACGAGCGCGACGACCGCCCGGCCGAGCCTGGGCCGTCGCTGTAGGACGAAGAGCGCGAGAGCGAGCTCGAGCCAGGTCGCGGCAACGAAGCCGCGCGGCGCCAGAGCTAGGGAGGTCGCGGCGGAAGCGAAGAGGAGAGCGGGGCCGAGCCGGGGCGCGCGCCGCGCGTGCCGCGCCGCGAGGCCGGCGGCGAGCGCCAGGGCGAGCAGCGCCGCGGGCACGAGGCGCGGCAGCTGGAGCGTCGCGACGAGCGGCAGGGCCCGCTTCGCCGCCACGAGCGGCGCGAAGCCGAGCGCTCCGGCGAGCACCACGAGGGCGAAGGCGACGAGCGGCCGGGCAAGACGACGCGCGCCCGGCAGCAAGAGGGCGAGGGCCGCGAAGGGGACGAGCCAGAGACCGCCGTAGATCGAGACCGCCGGCAGCCAAGCCCGGCTCGTGGTCGCGGGCGGCGCCGGCGCGAGCCGCGCCTGCCAATTGAGCGCCGCGGCGGCGACCGCGCCGGCCGCCGGCGAGAAAATCGGCGCGTCGCCCGGCGCGAGGACCGCCCGCGCGTCGACTTCTCCCGGCTTGACGCTCTCGGCGAACTGGCGGGCGAACGGCGCGAGCTGCGGTGCGGCGAGGAGCGTGCCGAGAGCGAGAGCGAGCAGCACCGGCGCGAACGAGCGCGCGACGAGAGCGCGGCGGCGCCGCGCCGCGGCGACGACGACGAGCGCCAGGGCGAGCGCGCCGGCGGCGGTCACCGGGTGCCCGGCAAGAAGCGTTGCCGCCACGAGAAACGCCGCGGTCGTCGCGCCGGTCCTGCCGCCGCGCGCGAGGTGGACCAGCGCCAGGGTCGACCAGGGGGCGAGCGCCGCCGGCCCGCCGTGCGGGAAGACCGCGAAGCCCACGAGCGCGCCGCCGAGGGCGTAGCTCGCGGCGGCGGCGAGCGCCAAGTGCTTGCCGACGCCGAGACGCCGGGCGAGCAGCGCGGTACCGGAGAATGCCGCGAGCAGCCGCAGCGCCAGGACGACCAACAGGAAGTGGGGCAGCGGCGCCGCGCGGGCGAGGAGAGCAAAAGGCGAGAGCGCCTGCGCCTGCGGGTTCGCCCAGGGCGAAGAGCCGCCGTCGAGCCGCTCGCTCCAGAACGGCAGGTGGCCCGCGGCGAGCGCGCGGCGGATCTCGATCTCCCAGGGCAGGAACTGGAGGATCGCGTCGTTGAGCTGATCGTCGTACGGATCGACCGCCGACGCGCTCGCGGGAGCGCCGGGCGGCGATGCGCCGAGCCGGCCCGTCGGCGGCAAGAAGCGCGCGCCGGCGAGGTAGGGCGCGAGCGCCGCCGCGGTTGCGAGCGCCCCGCAGAGGAGCGCGCGGCGGGCCTCGCGCCGCCCGCACCCCAGCCGCCGCGCGGCGAGCGCCAGCAGCCCCGCGAGCGCCGCCATCGCCAGGACGAGCGGCAAGAAGAGCCCGACCCACCCGTTCATCGCGCGAGTCTAGACGCGATCGACCGCGCGCGAAGTCGACGGGCGCGCCGTGATCGAGAGGAAATCTGTCGGAGGAAGAGATGGTGGAGGCGGTGGGAATTGAACCCACGTCCGGAAAACGCGTCCCGCAGGCTTCTACGCGCGTAGCCTTCGTTTCAGCTCTCGCGCCGGCGGTGTGGAAGAAGGCCTCCTACGCCGGCGCCAGCTCCGTTTGACGATCCGGGCGAGGTACGGAGCCAACCTCGCCGTTCGATCCACATTAGCGTCGCCTCGACCCCCGCGGTGGATCGCGTAGGAGAAGAGACGTCGCGGTCAATTAAGCCGCGAGAGCGAAGTTGTCGTTGGCAGCTGTGTTTGCCGTGGTAACGAGTGGTGAACCCGGCGCGCCACCCACGAACCGCAATTGTTTCCCGTCGAACCCGGTACGCCCCCAAGTTGTCGAAGAACCGGCCGGGCCAGGAGCCCGGCGAAGGAAAGAACATAGCATCGCAAGCGCGAATTCCGCCCTCCCGCGCCGGGAATCCACCCGCCGCCGACGGGCGTAAGGTTCACGGATGCGCAAGCCGCACGCGGTTCGAGCCCTGGCGATCGGCGGAGTCCTCCTGGCGAAGCTTGGGGTTCCCCCGGCCCTGCCGGCGCACGACTTCTGGCTCGAGCCCTCGAACCTCCACCCGGCCCCCGGCGAAACGGTTTCGGTCGTCCTCGAGGTCGGGCAGAAGTTCGCCGGCGAGCCGCTCGAGCGCCGGCCCTTCCTGATCGAGCGCTTCGCCTGGATCGACGCCCGGAACGAACGGCCGATCCCCGGGGAGGAGGACGCGAGCCCCGCCGGGGCGATCGCCGCCGGCGCGCCGGGCGCCGCCTGGATCGTCTACCAGAGCCACTTCTCGCCGGTCACCCTGGCGCCCGACAAGTTCGCGAGCTACCTGCACGAGGAGGGGCTCGACGCGATCCTCGCCTTGCGCCAGGCGCGCGGCGAGGCCGGCGAGCCGGCGCTCGAGGGCTTCGCGCGCAGCGCCAAGGCGATCGTCTGCGTCGGCGGCAAGGGCGCGCCGGCGCCGCCGCGAGCGATCGGCACCGCGATCGAGCTCGTCCCGGGCGCCGACCTGTGCGGCGCGCGAGCGCGAGAGCGCGTCCCCTTCAGCCTCGCCTTCCACGGCCAGCCGCTCGCCGGCGCGCTGGTCGTCGCCTTCCGCAAAGAGGATCCCGAGCACCGACTCGAGGCGAGGAGCGACCGCGCCGGACGCCTCACCCTGCGCTTCGATGAGCCCGGGCTCTGGCTGGTCAAAGCGGTGCACATGGTCGAAGCGCCGGCGGGGGTGCGCGAACACTGGCGCAGCTTCTGGGCCTCGGTCGTCTTCGAGCTGCGAAAGTGAAACGCGCCGGACGCTCTCCGAGCCAAGGCGCGCGAGAGCTCGGCGGCAGGGCCGGTGATTCGACGCCGCCACGCGCGCCACAGGTGGCCTGGGTCGCCATCTTCTTCTTCCTAACCGGAGCTTTTTTCCTCTCCCCCACCCTCCCCGCCCACGACCTCGGCGCCCTCCAGGTGCAACTCGAGCTCTCCCCTGGCGGCACGGTGCGCGCCAGCCTGGCGCTGTCGCTCGACCACATGGCGACCCTGCCGATCGATCTCGATCCGACGCGCAAGGAACCGTTGTCGCCGTCCGACCTCGAGCGGTTGGGCAGCGCGCTCGCCGACCAGGTCGACCTCGCGGTCGACGCGCGGCCGCTCGCCCTGCGGATGCTCGGCGTGCGCCAGGACGCGCGCACGGTCGAAGTGGGGCTCGAGGGGAAGCTGCCGCCCGGCGCGCGCGAGCTCTCGTGGCGCTACCGCTTCAACGTCGGTCCGTACTACTTCGCCGCCCGCCGCGCCGGAGAGTCGCCGCTCGTCGAGCAGTGGGTCGGGGACGAGAACGAGGTGGCGCGGGTCGACGTCTCGGGCCTCGCCCCGGTACCGACGCGCCGCGACGTGGTGCGCCAGTATCTCGGTCTCGGCTTCACCCACATCCTGCCCTACGGCTTCGACCACATCTGCTTCGTCCTCGGCCTCTTCCTGCTCGCCTTGCGTCTGCGGCCGCTGCTGGTGCAGGTGACCTGCTTCACCGTGGCCCACACGTTGACCCTCGCCCTCTCGATGTACGGCGTGGTCCAGCTGCCGTCGTCGATCGTCGAGCCGATGATCGCCGTGTCGATCGCCTACGTCGGGATCGAGAACCTCTTCACCCGCGACCTGACGCGCTGGCGTCCGGCGCTGGTCTTCACCTTCGGCCTGCTGCACGGACTGGGCTTCGCCGGCGTGCTCTCGGAGCTCGGTCTGCCGCGCGAGCGCTTCGCGACCGCGCTCGTGGCCTTCAACGTCGGCGTCGAGCTCGGGCAGCTCGCGGTGCTGGCGATCGCCGTCGCGGCGGTCGGTTGGCTGCGGCGCCACGCGAGCTATCGCCGCTGGGTGGTGCTGCCGGGTTCGCTGGCGATCGCCGCCCTGGCGCTCTACTGGACCGCCGAGCGCACCCACTTGTTCTAGGAGATGGGCTCCCCCGGCGCGGCCGGCGTCCCCGGGTCCGGCGCCTCTTCGGGCGAGGGCGAGGCGACCTCCTCGCCGACGAGGTGGAGGAACTCCTCCGGGCCGCTCGAGCGCAGGCGCGCGATCACCAGCCACCAGGCGGCGAAGCCGAGCACCATGGCGACCGGCAGGAGCTTGGCGAGCGGCGGATAGAAGGGCCAGGCGACGGTGGCGACGAGCGGCACGGCGGCGAAGGAGAGGACCGCGACCGCCGCGCTCTGCACCTCGAGGCGGCTCTCCTCGAGTGTCCAGACGAGGCGGGAGCTCGCCTCGCCGGTTGCCACGACCGAGAGCCGCCCCACCAGCAGTCCGCGACGCAGTCCGAGAACCACCGGCAGGGCGAGTCGTCCGCCGTCGCGCTCGCCCTGCCACTCGGCGCCCCAGCCGCGCGCCGCGCGTGCCACCGCGGCGAGGGTCGCGGCCGGATCGGCGGCGACTTCGGCCGCGCGCGGCATCATCGCGAGCGCTCGCGGCGCTCGAGCTGCGCGAGCAGCGCCGCCCAACGCCGGGTCTCGGCGCCCACCCGGCCATCGCCGATCGCCGCGCCGTCGAGGGTCGCGACGCCGCGCACACCGGTCGTCGTGCCGCAGAGCAACGCCTCGCTCCAGGCCGAGCGCGCGGTCAGGAGTGGCGGCCGTTCGACGAGCGCCAGGCCGGTCTCGGCCGCAGCGCCGGCGAGGACCTGGTGGGTGATCCCCGGCAGCAGATTGGACCCGGAGGGGTGGACGTGCCAGCCCTTGGCGTCGCGGGCGAAGAAGCTGGTGTTACCGCCCTCGCGCACTTCGCCGTCCGGACCGACGAAAAGCACCTCGTCGGCGCCGGCGTCGGACATGGCGAGCTTGGCGAGCACCGTCGCCATGGCCGAGGTGGTCTTCAGGTTGCAGCGCGCCCAGCGCTCGTCGCGCACCGTGATGGCCGCGAGGCCGGGCAGCGCGTCGATCGCCGACGGGAATTCGATCTCTTGCACGAAAGCGAAGACCGTCGGACGGGGCGCGGCCGGGGGCTTGTGGCTGCGGCGCTCCTCGACGCCGCGGGTGATCTGGAAGTAGAGCGCGCCGTCGACCGCGCCCTGGCGATCGAGCAGCTCGTCGAGGCCGGAGAGCAGATCGGGCGGCTCGGGAATCCGCGCCGCGGCGAGATTGCGCGACAACCGCGCCAGGTGGCGGTCGAAGAACAGCGCCTGTCCGCCGACGAGCTTGACGACCTCGTAGATGCCGTCGCCGAACAGGAAGCCGCGATCGAGCGGCGAGATGCGCGCTTCGGCGAGCGGCAGCACCCGGCCGTCGAGCAGCGCGAGCGGAGCGGCCAACGTCAGGCCGCCGCCGGTTCGTCGAGCCGGGAGAAGAACTCCTCGACCGCGGCGAGGAAGGAGGGCACGTCGGCGAGCTCGTTGATTCGCTGCCGCAGCTCGCGGCCGTGCGGGATGCCGTGGGTGTACCAGCCGGTGAACTTGCGCAGCTTGTGGAGCGCCCAGTTCGCCGCGTCGCGCTCGGCGACCAGGCGGAAGTGCGAGAGGATCAACTCGCGGCGCGCGGCGAGCGGCGCCGATTCGCTCTGGCGACCGGCCAGCAGGTCCGCCGTCTGGCGGAAGATCCAGGGGTTCTTGGTGGCCGCGCGGCCGATCATCACCCCGTCGCAGCCGGTCGAGGCGAGCATGGCGCGCGCGTCCTCCGGCGTCCTGACGTCGCCGTTGCCGACCACCGGGATCGCCAGCGCCTCCTTCAGGCGCGCGATCTCGCCCCAAGCCTCCCGCGCCTCCCCCGAGAACATCTGGCGCGCGGTGCGGGTGTGGAGGGCGACTCCGTCGGCCCCCTCGCCCTCGCAGATCCGTCCGAGCTCGAGGAAGTTGGCGCACTCGTGGTCGAGCC
Source organism: Thermoanaerobaculia bacterium (assembly GCA_046331385.1). Taxonomy (GTDB): domain Bacteria; phylum Acidobacteriota; class Thermoanaerobaculia; order Multivoradales; family JAGPDF01; genus JAXLQW01. The sequence continues at coordinate 2,819,620 of JAXLQW010000001.1, read as the reverse complement.
CGAGGCGGAACTTGACCGTGAGCGGGATGCGGATCGCGCGCCGCGAAGCGGCGACGATCCGGCGCGCGAGGTCGAGATCGCCCATCAGGGCGCAGCCCGAGCAGCCCCTCAGTACCTTGTTGGCCGGACAACCCATGTTGATGTCGCAGACGTCGGCGCCCATCGCCTCGACCTGACGCGCTGCCTCCGCCATGACCTCGGGATCGGAGCCGTAGATCTGGATCGAGATCGGCCGCTCCTCGTCGACGAAGTGCATCAGGTCGAGGGTCTTCTGGACGCCGCGCACCAGGGCGCGCGAGGCGATGAATTCCATCGTCACCAGGCCGACGCCGCCGATGCGCCGGACGATCAGGCGGAAGTCGCGATCGGTCACCCCGGCCATCGGGGCGAGGACGAGCGGCGGGTCGATCGGATGGGGGCCGTAGCGCAACATCGGACCGCGCATTTTACCGCTCGCGGGCGGCGCGGCCCACGAGGGCGGCGAGCAGGGCCCCAACCCCCGCCCAGAGCGCGCCTCCCAGGACCAGGCTGGCGAGGAGCACCGCGCGGCCGCTCAGCCCGGCGTAGACCAGCGAGAGCGGGAAGTCCATCCACAGGAGCAAGACGCTGCGGATGGCGATCCCCCACCGCCACCAGGCCCAGGCGACCGCGACGGTGTGGAGAGCGAGCCCGGCGGTGGCGCTGGCGCGCACCGGTCCGTGGCGGAAGAAATCGCGCATCGGGGCGACAGCCTAGCCCAACGGCTAACATCGCTCTGTGGCCTGGTACCGCGAGTGGTTCGGCGAGGAGTACTTGGAGCTCTACGCTTACCGCGACGCGGGCGAGGCCGAGAGCAACCTCGAGTTTGCCGCGGCGCACCTGCGGCCCGCGAACCCGCGCCGAGTGCTCGACCTCGCCTGCGGGACCGGGCGGCACACCGCGGCGCTCGGCCACCGGGGCGTGCGCGCGGTCGGCGTCGACCTGTCTCTGACCCTGCTCGCCAAGGGCTGCGCGCTCGCCCGCGTGCGCGCCGACATGCGCACCCTGCCGTTCGCCGACGCGACCTTCGACTGGGCGCTCAATTTCTTCACCTCGTTCGGCTACTTCGAAGCCGAGCGCGAGAACTTCCGCGTGCTCGAGCAGATCCGCCGCGTGCTCGCCCCGGGCGGCGAGCTGCTCCTCGACCTGCTCAATCCGGAGCAGGCGCTGGCGCACCTGGTCGGGCAGGAGACGATCGCGGTCGACGGCCGCGAGGTGCGGCTCGAGCGCTGGTACGATGCCGCGAGCCGCCGAATCCACAAGCGGATTCGGGTCGCGGATCCCGGACGGCCGCCACGCACGTTCCTCGAGAGCGTGCGGGCCTACTCGCGCGAGGAGGTCGAGAACGCTCTCGCCTGGGCCGGGCTCGTGCCGCGCGCCGTCTTCGGCGATTTCACGGGAGCTCCGTTTGGACCCACGAGCACACGCCTCATCGTCGTCGCCGGCCGCCCCCGCTAGCCTGGACCTGGTGGAGCTCGGGCGCCTGCCCGCCTTCGCGCGTGCGCTGCTCGCCGGCGAAGCGGCCGAGCTCCTCGCTCCGGCGCGCTTCCTCGTTCCCGGGGCGATGCCCGCCGGCACGACGCGGCCGGTCGAGCGCGCGGGCGTCGCCCGCGGCCTGGGGATCGCCAACGCGGCCTACGGTCATCCGCGCGCCCGGGAGCTCGCGGCCAAGCTCGCCGATCCGGCGACGCGGGTGATCGCGACCGGCCAGCAGACCGGGCTCTTCGGCGGTCCGCTCCTGGCGCTCACCAAGGCGGCAGCGGCGACGCGCTGGGCCGAGGCGCTCGAGGCGGCCGGAACCTCGGCGGTCGCCGTCTTCTGGATGGCGACCGAGGACCACGACTGGAACGAGGCGAGCACGGCGACCTTCCTCGCCCCCGACGGACCGCGCGCCTTGCGCCTCGGCGACGATCCGCAGCCCCTGGCACCGATCGGCCTGCGCACCGTGGGCCCGACAGTCGAGCCGCTGCTCGCCGAGCTCGCGACGCTCTTCCCGACGGAGTGGTTCCGCGCCCATCTCGAGACCCTGGCGCGCTTCTGGCGGCCGGAGGCCCGGTTCGGCGAGGCCTTCGCTCGCACCCACGTGGCGCTGCTCGGCGCCCGCGCGCCGCTCTACCTCGACGCGCTGTTGCCCGAGCTGAAAGCGGCGGAACTCCCGCATCTCGCGCGTTTGGTCGAGCGCCGCCGGGAGCACGCCGAAGCGGTCGCGAGGGCCGAGCAGCGGGTCGCCGCCCACGGCTTCTCCCTGCAGGTGCCGTCGCAACCGGGCGCGAGCCCGCTCTTCTTGCTGCGCGACGGCGCGCGGCGCAAGGTCGAATGGCGCGGCGCCGACGAGTTCGCGGTGCGCGGCGAGGCGGCCGATGCGCGCCCGATCGCGGCGCTGCTCGCGGCGATCGCCGACAACCCGGCGGTGGTCTCGCCCGGCGTCCTGGCGCGGCCGGCGATCCAGGACGCGGTGCTCGGCACGGCGCTGCTGCTGCTCGGACCGAGCGAGCTCGCCTACCTGCCGCAGGTGATCCCGGCCTACGAGGCGCTCGGGATCGAGCCGCCGTGGATCGCCCTGCGGCCGCAGGCGATGGTCCTCGACGCCAAGAGCCGCGAGCACCTGGCGGGACTGAACCTGTCGCTCGCCGAGCTGCTCGCCGATCCCGACGCCGCCACCCGCCGCCTGGGCGAGCGCGCCGGCGGGGATTTCGTCGCGCCGCTGCGCGCCGAGGTGGCCGAGCGCCTCGCCGCCCTCGAGCCGGCGGCCGTGGCGCTCGATGCGAACCTCGGTAAGCCCTTTGCGAGGACGCGCGACTCGGTGCTCTCGGCGCTCGACGCTTTCGCCGCCAAGGTGGCGCAGGCGGCGGCGCGGCGCGCGGGCGACGGGGAGCGGCGCCTCGAGCAGCTGCGCCACCTGGTCCTGCCCGCGGGCACGCTCCAAGAGCGCCAGCTCGCCACCGCCTGGTTCGCCGGCAAGTTCGGCGAGGGTTTCGCCGGCGCGCTCGCCGACGGTCTCGATCTCGACCCGCGGCGGCTGGCGGTGATCGTTCCCTGAACGAATCGATCTAGAGTCCGCCCATGGCCGCGACCCTCGACGTGCTGGCGATCGGCTCGCACCCGGACGACGTCGAGCTCGGCTGCGGAGCGACGCTCGCCAAGCTCGCGCGCGCCGGGCGCCGGGTGGGGATCCTGCACCTGACCGCCGGCGAGGCCGGCACCCGCGGCACGGTCGAGGAACGCCGGCGCGAGGCCGAGCGGGCCGCCGAGGCCCTCGGCGTCGCCACCCTGGAGTTCCTCGCCCTGGGCGACGGCGCCCTGCGCAGCGGTCCCGACGAGGAGGACGAACTGATCGAAGTGTTGCGCCGCCTGCGCCCCGAGCTCGTCCTCGGCCCGACCCCCGCCGATCGCCACCCGGACCACGGCCGCGCCCACCGGCTGGTCGCCGACGCCTGTTTCTATGCCGGCCTCGCCCGCCGCGGCGCGGGCACGCCGCACCGTCCGGCGGCGGTCTTCGCCTACATGCAGCACGATCCGTTCGCACCCTCGTTCGTCGTCGACGTCACGGCGACCTGGCCGGCGAAGATGGCGGCCCTCGACGCCTACGAGAGCCAGATCCACCGCGAAGGGGGCGCGGCGCGCCGCGAACCGGCGACCCTCGTCGCCTCGCGCGGCTTCCGGCTGGCGATCGAGGGCCGGGCGCGGCACTTCGGACAGCTCGCAGGGGGCGAGTTCGGCGAGCCCTTCTGGAGCCGCCTGCCGCTCGCCGTCGGCTCGCCCTGGGAACTTCTGCCGGGCGGTTTGCGTTAGTAGCCCCATGCGCATCGGCATCAGCTGCTATCCGACCTTCGGCGGGTCGGGGGTGGTCGCGACCGAGCTCGCCATGGCTCTCGCCGACGGCGGCGACGAGGTGCACGTCATCAGCTACGACGTGCCGTCGCGCCTCGCCCTGCTCGCTCCGCCGCTGTTCTTCCACGAAGTCGTCGTGCCGCACTATCCGCTCTTCGAGTACCCGCCGTACTCGCTCGCTCTGGCCTCGAAGATGGTCGAGGTGGCGCGCTTCCAGAAGCTCGACGTCCTGCACGTGCACTACGCGGTGCCGAACGCCGTCTCGGCGATGCTCGCCAAGCAGATCCTCGCCCCGTTGCCGCTCGCGGTCGTGACCACGCTGCACGGCACCGACGTCACCCTGATCGGCAACGATCCGAGCTACCTCGAGACCACGCGCTGGGCGGTGCGCAGCTCGGACGCGGTCACCGCGGTCTCCGAGTCGTTGCGCCAGGCGACGCTCGAGCAGCTGTGTATCGAGGACAAGGCGATCGAGGTGATCCCGAACTTCATCGACCCGGCGCGCTTCGCGGCGGTGAGTCACCAGCCCGGCGCCCGGCGCTGGGCGAAGCCGGGCGAGCGGATCCTGATCCACATCTCGAACTTCCGTCCGGTCAAGCGGGTGATGGACGTGCTCGACATCTTCCTCGCCCTGCGCGGGCGGTTGCCGGTGCGCCTGCTGCTGGTCGGCGACGGCCCCGACCGGGCGCGGATCGAGAGCCGCTGTCGCGAGCTCGGCTGCGCCGGCGAGGTGACCTTCCTCGGCAACCTGCAGGCGGTCGAGGAGATCCTGGTCGGGGCGGACCTTTTCCTGCTGCCCTCGGACCACGAGTCCTTCGGTCTGGCGGCGCTCGAGGCCATGGCCTGCGAGGTTCCGGTCATCGCCTCGCGCGCCGGCGGCATCCCGGAGGTGGTCGACGACGGGGTGACCGGCTACCTACTGCCGGTCGGCGACGTCTCGGCCATGTCCGAGGCGGCGTTCGGCCTGCTGAGCGACCCCGCGCGCCACCGGGCCTTCGCGCTCGCCGCTCGCCGGCGAGCGGTCGAGCGCTTCTCGCAGCGCGAAATCGTCGGCCGCTATCGCGCCCTCTACGAGCGCAGCGCGGCGAAGCTCGCCGCCCGGCCCGGGTGAGCCCGGCGCTGCGCGCGCCGACCGTGCTGGCGCGTGCCGAGGTACGCGACCAGGGGTCGCGCTTCTTCGCCCACCTCCTCCCCGTCGACTCGGTCGAGGCGGCGCAGGCGGAGGTCGCCCGCCTGCGCGCCGCGTTCCCGGACGCCACGCACCACTGTTTCGCCTGGCGTCTCGGCGCGCCGCCGGTCGAACGCGGTTCGGACGCCGGCGAGCCCGCGGGCACGGCGGGCGCGCCGATGCTCGCGGTGCTGCGCGGCGCCGGGCTGACCGACGTCCTGGCGGTCGTGGTGCGCTACTTCGGCGGCACGAAGCTCGGACGCGGCGGCCTGGCGCGCGCCTACGCCGAGGCCGTCCGGCGGGCGGTCGCCGAGGTCGCGACCCGGGAGGTCGTCGAGCGGGTGGAGCTCGATCTCGTCCTGGCCTACGAGAAAGTCGGCGCGGTGCGCCGCCTGATCTCGCCCGGGCGGGTGGAGCTGGTGGCCGAGCGCTACGGCGAGGCGGTCGAGGTGACGCTCGCCGTGGCGATCGCCGAAGAGGCGGCGGTCGTCTCGGCGCTCGCCGATCTCGCGCTCGCGCCGCGGGCGCGGCGCGCCGGTCATTCCATTGTTCGCCCGCGGGGGCTGGTGTAAATTATCGCCAGCGAATTCTTCAGTACTTCGAGGAGGAGACCTTCGCGATGAGCGAGCCCGTCGTCCCGCCGCCCCCGCCGTCCGCCCCCGCCGGTGGCTCGAGCAACCGCACCCTGATGCTGGTGCTCGCCTACCTCGGTCTGCTCGCCCTGGTGCCGCTGCTGGTCGAGAAGGACGACAAGGAAGTGCAGTGGCACGCCAAGCACGGATTGGTGCTGTTCTTCTTCTTCGTCATCGTCTTCGCCGTGCTCGGCGTCGTCACCTCGACCGGCCTCGGATGCGTCTTCGCGATCCTCTACCCCTTCGTCGGGTTGGGGTGGCTCGCGGTGACGATCATGTGCATCGTCAAGGCCACCAACGGACAGCGCTTCAAGCTCCCGGTGATCTCCGATTTCGCCGACAAGTTCTGAGACCTCGATGAGCGAACCGCTGACTTCTCCGCCGCCGCCGCCCGCTCCGCCCGCCGGCTCCGGATCGTCGAGTCGCGCGACGACCGCGCTGATCCTCGGCATCCTCGGCTTCCTCTGCTGCCAGCTCTGCGCGCCGTTCGCTTGGTACTTCGGCAATCAGGAGGTGAAGGCGATCAAGGCGGGCACGAGCCCGGTCGCCGGACAGGGTCTGGCGATGGCCGGCATGATCCTCGGCATCATCGGCACGATCTTCCTGATCCTAGGCATCGTCTGGATCGTCTTCTTCGGGGGCATGGCGATTCTGTCGGCTCTTGGCCAGGCTTCCGGACACTGATCCGCGACACGGGCCGCGCCCCCGGCGCGAGCTCGTTCTCTGGGGGGCGGCGGGCATCCTGCTCGTCGCCTTTTTCGTCGCTCTCGGCTTCTGGGACGCCGCGGCCCACCCCGGTCCCGACCTCTGTCTCTTCCATCGCGCGACGGGCGTCGCCTGCCCGGCCTGCGGGCTGACGCGCGCCGCGGCGGCCCTGGCGCGCGGCGAATTCGCTGCGTCGTTCCGGCTGCATCCGGCCCTCCTGGTCGTCGCCGCCGAGGTCGGGATCGCGTGGCTGCTCTGGGGCGAGCGGTTGCTGACCGGCCGGCGTCGCTTCGCGGGAAGCTCGACGGTGGTTCTGCTGGCGACCGCGGGAGGGCTCGTCTTGCTCTGGTTGGTGCGCTGGGCGCTCGGGATCCTGCCGTCGTGAAGCTCGCGCCTGACGCCCGCCGCCGCCTGCGCCGTCTGGCGTGGATCGGCCTGCTGGCCCTGCCGCTCGGCTGGGACCTGTCGCGGCCGCCGGCAGAGCAGCGGTCGGCCCGCGCGCTGCTCGCCGGGATCCACCTCTATCAGGGCCTGGTCTCGCCGCGCCTCGCCGCTTGGGGCGCTCGTTGCCGCTTCCAGCCAACGTGCAGTCACTACGCCGAAGCGGTGATCCGGCGGGATGGCGCGCTCGTCGGATCGGCGCGCGCGCTGGCGCGCATCGCGCGTTGCGGCCCGTGGACGCCGGCCGGCGCCCTCGATCCACCCTGAGCGGGAGCGCCTGGCCGGATGGCGTACACTTGCCGAAAGTCCAGGCGATTCCGCGCGTGAGTTGGACCGACCTATCGAAGCGGCAGTTCTCGCTGGGCGTCGTTCCGGCGCTGGGCATTCTGCTGCTCGCCGCCACCACGCTCTATCTCGGACTCGGCCAGGCCGGGCGGCGCATCGGCGTGACCTTCGCCGACGAGCCGCCCGCGCTCACCATTGCCAGCGAGTCGCCCGATCAGCCCGCGGCGCTCGCCGGAGTGCAGGTCGGCGATCGGATCGAAGCCATCGCCGGGCAGTCGGTCGCGACCCATCGCGACTACGACCGCGCGGCGGCGAAGTTCCGGCGCGGCGAGCCGGTGATCTTCCTCGTCGAGCGCGGCGGCCGACATCTCGAGATCGCGGTGTCGCCCGGTGTACCCTTTGCCGGATCCACCTTCCTGCTCTACCTCGTCGCCGCGGCGGCCTACACCGGTCTTGCCCTGCTCGTCCTGCCCTACGCGGTCGCCGACCTGCGAGCGCGCCTGCTGTGGGCCTACTCTCTCCTGCTGGCGATCGAGATGGCGTTGCCGGGTCGCACCGGGACGAGACCGACCGAGATCCTGCTCTACGCCGCTTTCCTCCTGGTCTCGGGGGCGCAGTTCGGCTTCGACGTCCATCTGCTCTGCCTGATCCCGAACCGCCCGGCGGTGCTCGATCGGCAGCGCTGGATCGTCCCGATGCTCTACGTGGTGGGCATCGGGATCGGGCTCGCGGCGGCGACCGCCGACCTCGCGGAGCGGCTGGGCGACAGCCAGCTGCCGTGGAGCGCGGAGGGATCGAGCCGGCTGCTGCTCGACTGGGGTCTGCCGGTCTGGGCGGCGCTCGACGGCACGATCCTCGGCGCGCGATTCGTGCGCGCCCGCGAGCCGCGGGCGCGGGCGCAGGTCGGCATCGTGCTGCTCGGTCTGGCGCCCTGGATTCTGCTGGTCTTCTGGGTCACGCTGGTCGACGCGAGCGGCCTGCCGTCGTTCGACGTTCCGGAGGCCCTCTGGCCGTTCGTGCTCCTCGCCTATCCGGTCGCGGTCTTCTTCGCCATCTTCCGCTACCACTTGTTCGACATCGAGTTCGTGATGCGCAAGGGGCTGGTGTTCGGCATCCTCACCGCTCTCCTGCTGGTGGCGTTCACCGCCAGTCTCGCCGCCGGCGGCGCGCTCTACGCCGACTACTTCGCGGGCGACCGCCGGTCGATCTGGCTGATCGCCGGGACGACGCTCGTCCTCGGCCTGCTGTTCAACCCGCTGCGCCAGCGCCTCGAGGCGGCGATCGACAAGCGATTCTTCCCCGAGCGCACCACCTTCAGGAGGCGCGTCGTCGCCCTGACCTCGGAGCTGCCGGCGCTCGGCAAGCTGCCGCGCATGGGAGAGCACCTGGTGCGCAGCCTCGCCGAGATCTTCCACGCCGAGCCGATGACCCTGTGGATCACCGCGCCGCCGACCGGCCATCTGATGACCCTCGCCACGACCCGCACCGAGGGCACCGACGTCGAGCGCACGGTTTTCCTCGCTCCCGAGGACCCGGGTCTGCAGTTCCTGGCGCGCACCCGGCGACCTATCCTGGCGCGCCATCCGGCCGCCGCGAGCCCCGGTCTGGCGCAGCGGCTGCGCGAGAGCCAGGCCGACCTCGCCGTGCCATTGGTCTCGCAAGACCAGTTGATCGGCGTGCTGGCGCTCGGCCCGAAGAGCAACCAGGAGCGCTACACGGCCGAGGAGATGGAGCTGCTGGCGCTGCTCGCCAATCACGTCGCCACGGTGTTCGAGAACGCTCGCCTGTTCGAGTCGGCGACCTACGAGAGCCTCACCGGTCTGTTCCGGCGCGAGGCGATCCTCGAGATCCTCGACCGCGAATGGAGCCGTTCCATTCGCTACGACCGGCCGCTCACCCTGGCGCTCGCCGACCTCGATCACTTCAAGGCGGTCAACGACCGCCACGGGCACCTGGCGGGCGACTTGGTCCTGCAGCGGATCGCGAGCGCGCTACGCGCCCAATTGCGCGAGGCGGATTCGATCGGCCGCTACGGCGGCGAGGAGTTCATGCTGGTGCTGCCGGAGACCGAGATCTCGGGCGCGATGGGGGTGGCCGAGAAGCTGCGCCAGCTGATCGAAGGGCTCTCGGTGCCGATGGACAGCGGCGAGGTCGCCCAGGTCACGTTGTCGATCGGCCTGGCGAGTCGCGGCGACGTCGGCGAGGACACCGGCGCGCGCGGCCGGGCGCTGATCGCCGCCGCCGACGAGGCGCTCTACCTCGCCAAGAAGAAGGGGCGCAACCGCGTCGAGGCGGCCACGCCCCAGAGGGTCGCCTGAGCCGCCGCGGCGCTCACCAGGCGAGGATCAGTCCGACCGACGCCTGTCCCTGCACGAACTCGTTGTCGTAGCAGTAGTCGTTGCGATCCGAGCGGTAGCAGTAGTTGTTCGACGAGCCGCTGTCGATCGCGGTCACGAAACCGCGTCCCTCGAAGCGCATGCCGACGTGATCGTTGAAGAAGACCTTCACCCCGCCGCCGAGCGAGACCGAGAAGCGGTTCTCGCTCGCGGCGCCGGCGACATCGGGATTCAGCTCGGTCACGCCGAGGCTGGCGACGAAGAACGGGCTGACGCGGCGGTCGCCCCATTGTCCGAGGAGGCCGACGTGGTAATAGGACACGTCGATATCGGCGACGTCGGAGTCGCCCCCGAACAGGCCGGTGTCGAAGCGCAGATTGCTCGACTGCCGGTTGGCCAGCAGCTCGAGCTGCAGGAACGAGGAGAGCGGGATGTCGAACGTCACCCCCGCCGCTTCGCTGTCGTCGACCTTGAGGTCGGTATCGAAAATGGAGCTGTCCGAGCCGTAGAGCGTGCCACCCCAGCGATACGACAGGGTGGGCGTGAGCTCGAAACGGTACGGCGAATTCTGGGCGTGGACGGCGGCGGGCAGCGCCAGCGCCGTCGCGAGTGCGAGGACCAGGCCGAGGCGTCTCATGGGGTTCCGTCTCCTTCGCGAATCCCGCGCCGGGCGCGGGGATTGAGTTCCGCGAGGAGAGTAGCAAGATGGGTACCAGGGGGTCGCGGCCTAGAATGGGCCGCATGGAAGTCCGACCGCGCGAGGTGCGCCGCGTCCCGGAACACGCCCGCCTGCGCATCGCCTGGAGCGACGGCCACGCGAGCGAATACGCCTACGACTACCTGCGCGGGTGGTGTCCGTGCGCCGGCTGTCAGGGGCACGGCACGGTGACGATCGCCTTCCACCCCGCCCGCCGGCCGGTCGACCTCGGGAGGATCGACGTGGTCGGCAACTACGCGCTCTCTTTCGCTTGGAGCGACGGCCACGCGACCGGGATCTACCGCTTCGACTTCCTGCGCGACCTGTGCCCCTGCTCGCAGTGCGGCGGCGCGGCACCGGCCCCGCCGCCCTAGGCTCTGTTAGCATTCCGCCCGCGATTCGATGTCCGAGTCGCGCTCCCGACCTCAAGGAGACCTGACCGCATGAGCCCTGCCCTGCTGCTCCTCGCCGCTACGCTGCTCGGCGAGTCCGGAGGCGCGGCCGCGACGCCGAAAGCGAATCCGCGCGTCGCGCTCGAGACCACCAAGGGGAAGATCGTCCTCGAGCTGTTCGCCGACAAGGCGCCGAAGACGGTCGAGAACTTCCTCGCCTACGTCAAGTCCGGTCATTACGACGGCACGATCTTCCATCGCGTCATCCCTGGTTTCATGATCCAGGGCGGCGGCTTCGACGCCAGCATGAATCAGAAGCCGACCGGCGACCCGATTCCCAACGAAGCCGGCAACGGCGTCGCCAACCACCGCGGCACGGTCGCCATGGCGCGCACCAACGATCCGGGCAGCGCCAAGGCGCAGTTCTTCATCAACTCGGTCGACAACTCTTTCCTCAACCACAAGGACAACACGCCGGCCGGCTACGGCTACGCGGTCTTCGGCAAGGTGGTCGAGGGAATGGACGTGGTCGACGCGATCGGCAAGGTGAAGACGACCCAGAAGGGCCCCTACTCGGACGTGCCGGCCGAGGCCGTGGTGCTGCAGAAGGCCTCCGTCGTCCCCTGATCCGCGGGCGGGACCCGGAAGCAAAACGCCCTGCCGGAGCTGCTCGGCAGGGCGTTTTCTTTGCGGCTGACTTGCGGCTGGGAGGGTTGGTGCCGAAGGCCGGACTCGAACCGGCACGGGTTACCCCACACGCCCCTCAAACGTGCGCGTCTACCAATTCCGCCACTTCGGCAAGGAGATCAAGCTGGGAACCGCCCGACTCAGTTCGGAGCCGGCGCCGGAGCGGCCGGGGGCGGGGTGGAGGCCGGAGCCGCCGGCGCGGGGGCGCTCGCGGGAGCGGCCGGAGCGCCGGCCGGCGTCGCCGGGGCGCTCGCCGGAGCCTTCGTCTTGACCCGCTTCATCACCGTCGAGCCTTCGTGCGCCTTGAGATAGGCGATGCCGATCGTGGTCAGCACGAACGCCACGAAGGCGCCTACGGTCAGGCGATGGAGCAGAGTGGTCGCCCCCCGGGCGCCGAAGGCGGCCATCGAGCTGCCGCCGCCGAAGACCGACAGGTCGGCCCCTTTTCCCTGCTGGAGCAGCACCACGAGGATCAAGAAGATGCAGATCACCACGTGGATAGTGTAGAGAACGTAGATCACGGCGACACTCCACTCGGCCGGCCGGAGCCGGCGAAAGGCGCAATGATAGCGAGGAATTTGGCCGGGTCAAGGCTGGCGCCCCCGACGAGGAAGCCGTCGATTTCCGGTTCGTCTGCCAAAGCCCCTGCGTTGTCGGGAGTTACCGAGCCACCGTAGAGGATGCGGCAAGCGGCAGCGAAGCCCGGGTCGAAGCGCTCCGCGAGCCGGGCTCTCAGGAAGGCGTGCGCCTCGGCGGCGAGCGCCGGGGTGGCGGTCTCCCCCGTGCCGATCGCCCAGACCGGTTCGTAGGCGAGGGCGAGGTCGGCGGACTTGGGCAGCTCCGCGATCTGGCGGGCCAGCACCTCGAAGGTCTTCCCCGACCGCCGCTCCTTGCCGGTCTCGCCGACGCAGACGAGCGGCGAGAGTCCGTGGCGCAGGGCCGCCGCGGCCTTGAGCGCCACCAGAGCGTCGCTCTCGCCGTGCCGCTGCCGGCGCTCCGAGTGGCCCGCGAGTACCCAAAGACACCCCGAATCGGCTAGCTGAGTGGCCGAAACCTCTCCCGTGAAAGCCCCGCGCTCCTCCGGCGAGAGGTCCTGTCCTCCCCAGGAGACATCACTGCCGGCGAGCGCCCGGGCCACTGCCGGCAGGAGAGGGAACGACGGAAAGATTGCGACTTCGACTCCCGAGCGCGCCGCCCTCCCGCCGGCTAGCAGGGCGGCGCAGAAGCCCTCGGCTTCGCGGGCCACGAAATGCATCTTCCAGTTGGCCGCCACGAGCGGCGGCCGCAGGCGCCTCGCCATGTCTCAGGGCCTCGCGAGCGCGGCCACGCCGGGCAGCTCGCGCCCGGCGAGGAACTCGAGCGACGCTCCGCCGCCGGTCGACACGTGGCCGATCCGCTCGGTGACCCCGGCCTGGTGGGCGGCGGCCACGGTCTCGCCGCCGCCGATCAGGGTGAAGCCGGAGCAGGTGGCGAGCGCCTCGGCCACCGCGCGGGTGCCGGCGTCGAACGGCGGCTTCTCGAACACCCCGAGCGGTCCGTTCCAGAACAGGGTCTTGGCGGAGGCCACCGCGCCGGCGAACGCCCGGCGAGTGGCGGGTCCGACGTCGAGAGCGAGAAAACCCTCCGGAACGGCGCCGGCGGCGACCGTCTCGATCCGTTCCGGCTTGTCGAAGTCGTCGGCGACCACCAGGTCAATCGGCAGGAGCACTTTGGTTCCGCGCTCGGCGGCGCGCGCCAGGATCGTGCGCGCGAGATCGAGGCGATCGCTCTCGACCAGAGACCTCTGGAGATCGAGGCCCTGCGCGGCGAGGAAGGTGTTCGCCATGCCGCCGCCGACCATCAGGCAGTCGAGGCGCGGGAGGAGGTTCTCGAGCGTGTCGATCTTGCCCTCGATCTTCGCCCCGCCGAGGATCGCGGCGAACGGGCGCTCGGGCCGGCCGAGCAGGCGGGTGAGGGCTTCGACCTCGCGCACCATCAGCCGGCCGGCGGCCTTGCGGGCGAGGAAGGGCACGACGCCGGTGACCGAGGCGTGGGCACGGTGCGCGCTGCCGAACGCGTCGTCGACGTAAGCCGCGGCCGGCGCGGCGAGCGCGCGGGCGAACTCCGGATCGTTCTTCTCCTCCTCGGCGTGGAAGCGCAGGTTCTCGAGCAAGCCGACGTCGCCGTCGCCGAGGCCGGCCGCGATGCGTGCCGCCGGCTCGCCGATGCAGTCGCTCGCGAAGGCGACCGGCCGGCCGAGCAGCTGCGCCAGCCGCGCGGCCGCGGGCGCGAGGCTGTACTTGAGGTTGACCGCGCCCTTCGGCCGGCCGCAGTGCGAGCAGAGCAGGAGGCGGGCGCCGGCGCCGGAGAGCTCGCGGATCGTCGGCAGCGCCTCGACGAGCCGAGTGTCGTCGAGCACCTGGCCGTCTTTCAAGGGCACGTTGAAATCGACCCGCACTAGCACCGTCACGCCGCGCAGGCGGTCGAGTCCCAGGTCTTCGAGGGTCCACAGGCGCATGCCAAACCTCCGTGAGCCGCGAGGCGGACGATTCTACCGGGCCGGGGAGAGCGCCAACAGCGCCCGGATTGAAACCCGTCCCCGGCTGCTGGCAAGATACGCCGAACCGCGAATCCGCGAACCGCCCGCCGGGAGAGGGCCCGCCGTCGACGAACGAGGGCGCGCGTCTCCTGGCCCGATTTGGCTCTCGGCTGCAGCTCTCCTTTTCCGTTTCGGGAGGGACCCGCTCCCCGCGCTCGTCCGCGAGCGCGGGGATTTTTTCGTCCGCGCCTCAGGCGGCGAGGAAGGCCACCAGGTCCGCCAGCCGGTTCGAGTAGCCCCACTCGTTGTCGTACCAGGCGACGATCCGGAAGAGCCGCGAGTCGACTTGCTGCACCAGCGGCAGATCGATCACCGCCGAATGCGGGTCGCCGATGAAGTCGGAGGAGACCAGCTCCTCGTCGACCACCCCGAGGATGCCGGCGAGATCGTCCGCCGCGGCCTCGCGGAACGCGGCGACGACCGCCGAGCGCTCGACCGTACGCGCCAAGCTGACGGTCAGGTCGACGAGCGATCCGGCGGTGACCGGCACGCGCATCGCCAGGCCCTCGATCCGGCCGGCGAGCGCCGGCAGGACGAGGCCGATCGACGGGATGGCGTCCGAGGTAGTGGGGATGATGTTGGCGAAAGCGGCACGCGCGCGGCGCGGATCGGGATGCGCCATGTCGACGAGATTCTGGCTGTTGGTCACGCAGTGCACCGTGTTCATCAGCGCCCGCTCGACGCCGAAGGAGCGCTCGAGCACCAGCGCCATGGCGGCCAGACAGTTCGTGGTGCAGGAGGCGTTCGAGACCACGCGGTGGCGGCTCGGGTCGAAGTCGCGGTGGTTGATGCCGTAGCAGAAGGTCGCGTCGACCCCGTCGGCGACTGCCGAGACGATGACCCGCTCGACCGGTCCGCGCAGGTGACCGGCGGCCGCGGGGCGGGCACGGAACCGGCCGGTCGACTCGATGACGATGCGCGCCGCGGTCGACTCCCACGGGATCTCGGCCGGCCGCGCGCCGTGGAAGAGCGGTACACGGCGGTCGCCCAACCGCAGGGCGTCGCCCGTGGCGGCGACCGAGACCGGGAAAGCGCCGTGCACCGTGTCGTGGCGCAGCAACCGGGCGATCGATTCGGGAGGCGCCGAATCGTTGGCGGCGACGAGCTCGAGATCCGACCGGCCGGCGGCGATGCGCGCCAGCGCCCGACCGATCCGGCCGAGACCGTTGATCGCGAAGGGGATCGCCATGGCTCGGGATCCTACCAACCGCTTTCGCGCCCGAGCCCGAATCCCGGAGAATGACGTTCTCTCGGCTAGAGGCCCGCGCCACGATGAATCTGCTCGCCCAACTGCTCTCGGCCCTCGGCCGCAACGCCGTGCCGGTCGCGGGCGTGCTGGCCGAGAGCTGGACCACGCCGGCCGCGCTCGTCCTCTACTGGGCCGAGAGCCTGATCGGAGCCCTGTTCAATCTGGCGCGTATCGCCATCCATCGCGCGCGCACCCGCAAGCGCGGCCACTACCGCGCGCAGCTCGGCGTGCGCGTCGGTGGCGGCGGGCGACCGGGCGACAGCGGCCGCCCGCTCAAGACCTTCCTCGCCGAGTACGCGGTCGGAGCGTTCGTCTTCTCCGGCGCGCACGGGCTCTTCCTGGCCCTGATCCTGCTCGGCGTCTTCCACACCGCGATCGACGGACGCGCGATCGGTCTCGGGATCGCGACCCTCGCCGGCTTCGAGCTCGTCGCCTTCGTGGCCGATCTACCCGGGATCGCCGAGCGGCCCTTCTCCTGGATCCGCCGGCGCGCGCAGTACAGCCTCGGCCGGGTGGTGCTCCTCCAGCTGGTGATCATCGTCGGGGGCGGCATCGCGGTCTTCACCGAGAGCCTCAACTTCTTCTTCTACCTCTTCGCCGGCCTGAAGCTCCTGTCGGACCTCGCCATGGCGTGGAACCGCGGCGAGGAGAAAGAGCTCCCCGAGCGCCCGCCGGCCTGGGCGAGCGCGATGATGAAGAAGACCCACCCGGGAGAGAGCCCCGACGCGTGGTGGGACAAAGAGCGCCGGCAGCAGAGCGAAGCCAAGCGCCGCGACGAAGAGGCGCTGCCGGCATAGAATCCCGCCCGCGGCCACCGATCCTCGGTGCGCGGCTCCCCGACGAGCGACGCTTGATTCCTCCTCCCCCCGGCTCCTTTCGTCTCCTGGTCTTCGACTGGGACGGTACCGTCATGGACTCGATTTCGGCGATCGTCGAGTGCACCTTCGCGGCGCTCGCGACCATCGACGGTCTCGAGCCGCCGCCGCGCGAGCAAGTCCGGCATTCGATCGGCATGGGGCTGGTCGAGACGATGGACCAGTTCTTCCCCGACGGCGGGCCCGAGCTGCATCACCGCGTCCTCGACGCCTACCGCGAGCAGTGGCTGACGGTTTTCAAGGACGTCTTCCACCCGTTCCCCGGCGTCGAAGAGATGTTGAGCGGGCTCGGCGAGGCGGGATACCTGCTCGCGGTGGCGACCGCCAAGAGCCGCCGCGGCCTGGTGCGCGATTTCGATCGTTCCGGCCTCGGCGCCCACTTCCACGCCGCGAAGACCATCGACGAGGCGCCTTCGAAACCGCACCCCGGCATGCTGCTGGCGCTCTTCGACGAGCTCGGCGTGGCGCCCGGGGAAGCGCTGATGATCGGCGACACCTCGTTCGATCTCGAAATGGCGGCGAACGCCGGCTGCGCCTCGGTCGGCGTGCTCTCAGGCGCCCAGCCGCGGGAGCGGCTCGAGCTGCACGCCCCCCTTGCCTGCCTGGAAGTCGTGACCGAGCTGCCGGGCTGGCTCGCGAGCCAGCCCGCGCGCGCTCTCGCGAGCGCCGCGCCGTCGGCGATCCCCTGAAGCGCGCCGCGATTCAGCGCGCCGTGCCGCGCGGCTCGAGACGGGCGAGAAGGGCGAGCGCTCCGGAGTGGCCGGGCGCGGCGGCGAGCAGCAGCCGCGCGAGGCGGACCGCGTCCCCGGCGCGCCCGGCCGCGGCGGCGCGTTCGGCTTCAGCCAACAGGCGATCGGAGTAGGCCGGCGTCGTCGCGAGCGCGGCGCGTAGCCGCGCGGCGGCGAGCGCGCCCTCTCCCAGGCGATCGAGCGCCAGGGCCAACTTGAACTCGGCGTCGGCGCGACCCGGCGTGAGCTCGAGCTCGCGTTCGTAGTGCGTCCGGGCGCCGGCGAAATCGCCGCCGAACGCGAGCAGGCCGGCGAGCTGGTGATGCGCCTCGGCGTCCCCGGGCGAGAGCTCGACCAGGCGCTCGAACTGCGCCCGCGCCGCCGCGACCTCGCCGCGCGCGGCGAGCGCCCGACCGAGATTGAAGCGCGCCTTCGGCGAATCGCCGTCGGCCGTGACGGCGCGAGCGAAGTCGCTCTCGGCCTCGGCGGCGCGATCGCGGCGGGCGGCGATCACCCCGAGGTCGTTCCACGCCTCGGCCGAGCCGGGATCGAGATCGAGCACGCGGCGCAAGCCCGCCTCGGCGCGGTCGAGGTCGCCCGCCGCCAGGCGCGACATGGCGAGCGAGAGGTGCGCTTCGGCGAAGTCCGGCGAGAGCTCGACGGCGCGCTCGAGCCAGCCGAGGCCCGCCTCGGTGCGGCCGGCGTCGACGAGCGCCGAGCCGAGACTGGCGTAGGTCACCGCGCGCGGATCGCGCGCGTCGGCCGGCCAGTTGACGAGCAGCGCGACCGCGAGCGCCAGCGCGGCGGCCGGGGCGAGGCCCCGCCAGTTCCGGCCGCGGAGCGCTGCGCGCCCGCCGGCCGCGCCCGCGCCGGCGAAGAGCGCGAGGATCGGCACCAGCGGCAGGCGGTAGCGGGCGAAGACGAAGAAGGCCGCCACCGCCGCCGTCCACGCGGCGAGCACGATCCACAGGATCGCGAGCGCGCGCCAGCGCCGGCGCTCGATCCAGAATCCGGCGGCGGCGAGCGGGCAGAGGAGGCCGAAGTTGGCCCAGGGTGAGAGCGCCGCGAGCAGGCGCGAGGAATCCGCCGCCGCCTCGAGGCTGGTGGTGTCGACGATCTCGCGCGCGTTCCAGGTGAGCCAGAGCTTGCGCCCGAGCAGCCGCAGCCAGCGTCCGGGCTCGGCGCGCACGAAGCCGAGCGCGCGGTCGAGCCAGAAGCGCGACACTTCGGCCGGCGAGAGCGCGCGCCCGGCCGCCGCCACCGCGATCGCGGTCGCATCCGCGCGCTCGAAGCGCGCCGAGCCTCGCCCCGGGCGCAGCGGGTGGTAGCGCCCGTCGGCCCCGGCGTGGTTGCCGATGTAGAAGTTGGGTCCGAGCTGCGAGGTCGTCGGCAGCAGCTCGCCGCCGAGGGCGCGATTGCGTAGTGCCACCGGCAGCAGCACGGCGAACGCCCCGGCGAGCAGCAGCGCGGCCGCGGCCAGGCGGCGCCGTGCGGCCGCCCGACCGGCGAATGCGAGCCAGAGGGCGAGGACCGGCAGGAGGAGGAGCGCGTTCTCGCGGTTGAGCGCGAAGAGTCCGGTGACCGCGCCCGCGGCGAGCGCCAGGACGGGGCTCGGCCCGGAGCGCGCCTCGCCGCCGCGCTCGGCGCGCGGGGCGACCTGCAGCTCGACGATCAGGCGCAACAACAGGGTGGCGAGGAAGAGCGACAACGAGGCTTTCTGGATCTCGCCGTCGAAAAAGATCGCCGGCGCGTAGACGGCGAGGACTCCCCCCGCGATCCAGCCAGCGCGGCGGCCGAAGAGACGTTCGCCAGCGCGCGCCGCGAGCAGGCAGCCGGCGGCGCCGAGCAGCGTCTGCGCGATGCGCGCCACCCAGGGATCGGGACCGAAGAGCGAATAGAGCAGGCCGAGGAAGTACGGGTAGAGCGGCGCCTGGTAGAAGACCTCGTGGCCCCGCCAGTCGCCGGCGGCGATCCGCCTCGCCCAGGCGTCGTAGGCGATGCCGTCGCCGAGCAGGACCGAGCCGAGGTCCGACCGCGCGAGCTCGTGCAGGTAGAGCCAGCGCAGGCCGAGGGCCACGGCGACGAGCGCGATCGCCGGCAGGAAGCGCCGTCCCCGGGAGGGGACCGCGGGGATCTCGCTCGGCGGTCGCACGCGCCCATTCTGCCAACCTCGCCCGCGTCGCGGCTACACTTGAGCCGTCCGGCAGAGGCTCGGCGTTTCCCCACCGGGAGGCACGATGATCCGTTCGCGAGGACTTCCGCGACTCGCCGTCCTGGCGCTCGTGGCGCTCGCCGCTCTCGAGTTCACGGGGGCGCTCGGCGCGCCGCCCGCCGCCGCCGAGGCGCCACGCGGCGGCGAGAGCTACTCGGGCTTCACCCTCGACCGGCTGGCCGAAGCGCTCGCCCGATTCACCACCCTGCGCACCCAGTACGGCGAGGCGCGGGGCAAGACCGAATTCGAGCGCTGGCTCGCGGGCGAGGGGTTGACCAGCACGGGCTACGAAGCCGCCTACGCCGCCTGGTGGGAGCGCTTCCGCGCCGATCCGACCGGTCAGCTCGAGGCGCGCTTCCTGCGCATCAACGGCGAGCAGGTGCAGTTGCTCAACTACGGCGACGCCGCCGACCGGCGGCAGGAGACGCGCGAAGGGGTGACGCTCGACACCTACGCCCGCATCGCGGTCGAGCTCACCCGCCTGCCGGGCGCCGACCTCGCAAGAGTGCTGGCGCGCCACGGCGTGCGCGACGCGGCGCACTGGCAGCGGGTCAACGAAGCGTGGGGGAAAGCGATGAAGGAGGACACCACCTTCGCCCTGGTGCAGCAGTACAGCGCGCTCTACCAGAAGTACGCCGGGCCGCAGTTCGTGGCCGAGCAGGACGCGGTGGTCGCCAACTCCGTCGCCGGCCACCACGCCGCGCCACCCGCCGCCGCGCCGCCGCGCGCCGGAGCGCCCGATCTCGGCGCGAGCTACGAGCGCCTGGCGCGGAGCACGGGCGCCGAGCGCGCGCGGGCGGCGCGCGAGATCGCCATCGCCTGCGAGCTCTGGCTGGGTCCGGCGAGCCGCGACCCGGGCGACGCGCGCGCGCCCTACTGCGCGCCGGGCAGGCTGCGCGCCGAGCTCCTGCCGGCGATCCTCGAGGGGCTCGAGCGCGCCGACGACGACTCGATCGGCTTCGCGGTCGGACTCGTGGGCGAGCTCGACGAGCTCGAGCTCGCCGGACCGGAGGCGAAGTCGACCGCGACGCGCGCTCTGGCCCGCGCCCGGACGCGGCTCGAGACCCTCGCGGTCTCCTTCGCGCCGATCGCCGACAAGGCGGTGCCCGAGCGCCTGCCGTTGCGCGCCAAGATCGACGAATACACCCACGCGGTCGCCGAGCTCGAGCGCATCCTCGCTCGCTGGTGAGGGCGGCGGCGGCCGCCAGCCGCGCCGCCCGGGGGGGCTTGCGTCCGGATCTCGGTAAGCGTAGGGTTACGTAAGTGAAGACTTACGAAGCGGTCCTCGCGGCGCTCTCCGACCCGACCCGGCGCGACATCCTCGAGCGTCTCTCGGACGAGGAGAGTGCGGTCGGCGAGCTCGCCGACGAGCTGCCGATCAGCCGCCCGGCGGTCTCGCAGCACCTGCGGGTGCTCGAGGGCGCCGGACTCGTCGAGCAGCGGCGCGAAGGCACGCGACGCCTCTACCGCGCCCGCCCCGAGGGCCTGTTCGAGCTGCAGCTCTACCTCCACCGTCACTGGGGCGGAGTGCTCCGCAAGTTCCAGGAGAAAGCCGATCGACGAGTCCGCGCGCGCCGCCGCTCCGAGTGAGGGCGCGGCCCCCCTGCCGCCGGTCCGCAGGAACGTCAGGGACCGCTCGACGTCGGCGCGGAGAAGCAGGCCGGAGGTCAGGCGCCCGCGATCGGAGGCTCGCGGACGAGCACCGCGCGGGTGTAGAGCAGCCGGAAGCCGTGGCGCTCCATGTTCTCCTGCGACTTCGATCCCGGCAGCGTGGTCGCGACGGCGACGTCGCAGCCGGCGGCGGCGGCGCGCGCCAGGCGATGGGCCAGGAGCGAGCTCTGGATTCCCCGCCGCCGGTGCGCCGGCAGCGTCGCCGCGCCGCACAGTTGGGCGATGCCGTCGGCCAAGCGGAAGCTCGCGCCGCCGGCCGGCTGGCCCTCGCGCCGCGCGAGGAAGCGCTCGAAGCCCGACGTCTCGGCGAAGTCGCGCATCGCGCGCGCGACGATCTCGCGCGGGAAGTCGTCCGGCGAGGCCACGCCCTGCGCGTCGGGCTGCGCGAAGCCGTCGACCACGACGTCCACCCAGAGGTCGAGCTCCTCGATCGGGCTCTCGGCGATCGCGACGCCGATTGCCAGTCGCGCGGTGTCGGTGACGCTCTGGCGTTGGAGCTGAATCCCGAGGACGTTCTCGAAGCCGGAGAGCCCGTAGCCGCGGCGGGTCAGGCGCTGCGCCAGACTCGGCTCGGCGAGGTTCGCGAGCTCGACGCGCACGGGCTCCCGGCGAGCGGCGTAGTCGGCCTCGATCGCGGCGAGCTCGCCGTCGTCCGGCAAACCGGCGAAGCCGAGGCCGGCGAGCTTGTTGACCGGCGATCCCGAGTCGACGAACGCGGCGACGCCGCCGGCGATCGGGGTCGCGAAGGCGCCGCCGCGCGGTTGCCGGCGCTTCGCCGCCGCGACCGCCTCGGCCACCAGTCCGGCCTCGGCGCGCTCGATGCGCGCCGCGAGCTCGACGCTGCCGAAGAGACGTGAGAAGTGCGGCACGGTCGCGATCCTACGTGGAAACCGTCGCCACGCCGCCGCCGTCAAGGGCGATCGCCGGGTCGCCTGCCGGTGCCCGCGGTACCCGGGCGAGCGAGGCCGCGGTCGCGTCGAAAGGCGGGGCGAGCGCGAGGCGCGTGACGCGGGTCCGGCGATCGGTCGACATGGGGCTCCTCTCCTCGGCGGTGATCCGGTCGCCGAGTCTGCCGCGATCGGCGCCGGCGCACAACCGACGCGGCGGCGAGGGCAAATCGCCGTACACTCCTGATCGTCGATCGATCTCTGGAGAGGAGCGGCCACGCTCGGGGGAAAGTACGAAGTGCTGGCGCGCCTCGGCGGCGGCGGGATGGGCGAGACTTTCCTCGTCCGCCACCGCCATCTCGAGCAGGCGCGGGTGGTCAAGGTGATGCGGCCCGAGCTGACGGGCGACGCCGAGCTGCGCGAGCGCTTCCTGCGCGAAGCGCGGATCGCCAGCCGCATCGAGCACCCGCGCATCGCCCGCTTGCACGACTTCGAGGTCGCCGAGGACGGCTCCGCGTTCCTCGTTCTCGAGTACGTCCCGGGCTACTCGCTCGCCGAGCTGCGTGCGCTGCCGGGCGCCGGGCCGATTCCCGCCGCCGCGGTCGCCGAGCTCGGCCTCGAGGTGACCGAGGCGTTGCAGCACCTGCACGCCGCCGGCTTCCTCCACCGCGACGTCTCGCCGGACAACGTCATGGCCTACCTCGACGGGCGCGGCGCGGCGGGCATCAAGCTCATCGACCTCGGCATCGCCAAGGCGCTGCGCCCTTCGGCCGAGATCGCCGGCACGCGCGGCGACGCCTTCCTCGGCAAGCCGCTCTACGCCTCGCCCGAGCAGATCCGCACCGAGGAGCTGACGGCGGCGAGCGACTTCTACTCCTTGGGAGCGATGCTCTACGAGCTCGCGACCGGGGTCTTCCCCTACCGTTACACCAATCTCGCCTCGCTGCTCGCGGCACATCTCGACGGGGCGCCGATTCCCTTCGCGCAGAGCGATCCGGCGGGGCGCGTGCCCGAGGCGCTGCGCTCGACGATCCTGCGCCTGCTTGCCAAAGACCCGGCGCGGCGCATCGTCTCGCCCGACCGATTGGCGATCGAGCTCGCGCTCGCGGCGGGCGAAAGCGGCCCCTCGGAGCTCGCCGAGCGGGTGCGCGCCGCGGCGACGGCGCTCGGCGCGCGCGACGCCGCCGGGCGCGCCGATCGCCCGGTGCACCCGACGCTGCAGGCCGAGCTCGACCGGCGCTTCCGAGGGTCGACCGGAAGCGGGGCCGGAGCCGGAGCGACCGAGGTCTCGGGCGTCGCCCCGACGGTGATCCTCGGCGCAGAGCCGCACGGCGCCGGGGGCACCGCGCCGCGGAGCGAGGCGAGTCCGCCACGCGCCGGCGAGCGCTCGCCCTCGGCCGGCGCGGCCGCTTCGCGGCTCTCCCCACCCCCTGCTAGACCGAGCCTTCTTGCCTCCGGGCTCGCGCGCGCGGGGCGCCGCTTCCCGGCCCTCGCCCAACCGCGCGGCCGGCTCCTCCTCGCCGCGGCAGGTGGCGGTCTCGGCTTCCTCGCCCTCTTCGTCCTGGTCTTCTGGATCGTCGGCAAGGTACCGCACGACGATCCCTTCGCCGCCGTGATCTACAGTGTCCCGGAGAACTTCCGGATCGACCTCGGCCTGAACGCGAACTCCGGCTGGAAGCGGACCTTCACCCACCAGCTTTTCTCGGTCACCGCTTTCCTGCCCGGCCTTGCGGCCGGAGCGGCTGGGGCCGCGTCGCGTCGCAAGGGCTGGCCGGCGCTGCTCGGCATGCTGCTCTCGGCGCTCGCGGCATTCGCCTTCCTGGCGCCGTACTTCCCGCCGATCGGGACCTACTATCTCTACGACCCTTTTCCGCTGGTCGCGGTCACCTATCTCGCCGGGGGTGCGCTCTCCGGCCGGTTCGGTGCCTGGCTCGACCGCGGCGTCGCCGGGCCCTAGCGCGGCGCCGGCCCTTCCGTAAACGGGTCGCCGGCGCGGCGCAGTTGTGCTACGTTGATTTTCACCACCTTCATTCCTCGCCAGGAGGATCAGAGATGCGCAACGTCCGCGTGTGGGTGTCCTTCTCCCTGCTGTTCGCCCTGCTCGGTGTCGGCACGGTGCTGCGAGCGGATCACCAGGCGGCGGCGATGAGCGACGAGCAGATCGTCGCCAGCGCCATGAAGGCCGCGCCGCCGGCGGTCGCCAAGTCGGCGACGATCGTCGCCATGGGCGCCGACGGCAAGATGCGCGTCGTGCGTCCGGGCAGCAACGGCTTCACCTGCATGGCCGACAATCCGGCGACCCCGGGCCCCGATCCGATGTGTGGCGACGCCAACGCGATGGAGTGGGCCAACGCCTGGATCGCTCACCAGACGCCGGCCGCCGGCAAGGTCGGCTTCATGTACATGCTCGAAGGCGGCACCGACGCGAGCAACACCGATCCCTATGCCACCGCGCCTTCGGCGACCAACCACTGGATCCAGACCGGCCCGCACGTCATGGTGGTCGGCGCCAAGGACATGATGCAGGGCTATCCGCGCAACGCCGATCCGGACACCTCGGCCCCCTACGTCATGTGGCCCGACACGCCGTACGAGCACCTGATGTTGCCGGTGAAGTAGGGCGATCCTTGAGCGTGACGGCGCACGGCGGAGCACGGCAGCGCGGCGGGTCGCGCGCCGCCGCGAGACCCGGGCGGGCGCTCGCGCTCTCGGCGGCGCTCGCGCCGCTCGCCGCGGTCGCCGCGTCCGCGATCGTGGCGTTCGTCACTCTGGCGGTCCCCGCGCTCGCCGCGTCGCCGGCTGCCGTGCCGGTGCCGCCCGCCGCCGAGCAGATCGCCGCCGCGGTGCTCGCCGCTCCCGAAGAGTGGCGCGCCGCGGCGCAGGTCCTCGGCTACGACGCGAGCGGCAAGCTCGTCGTCCTGCGCGCCGGCGCGAACGACTTCGTGTGCCTCGCCGACGCGCCGGCGGAACAGGGCTGGAGCGTCGCCTGCTATCCGAAGTCGCTCGAGCCCTTCATGCGCCGCGGGCGCGAGCTGCGCGCCGAGGGTCTCGGCGACGACCAGGTGACCGAGCGCCGTTGGAAAGAGGCCGACGAGGGCAAGCTCGCCCTGCCGAAAGGTCCGGCGACGCTCTATGTCCTCTCGGGCAAGGGCTTCGACGCGGCGGCCGGCAGAGTGGTCGAGCCCTACTTGCGCTACGTGGTCTACATCCCCTACGCGACCCCCGAGTCGACCGGTCTCGCGCTGCGCCCGGTGGCTCCGGGGGCGCCGTGGCTGATGTTCCCCGGCACGGCCGGCGCGCACATCATGATCAACCCGCCGAAAGACAAGACGCCGCCGAACCGCTGACCTCGTCCGCGGCGGTCGCTGCGACGACCGCCCACGCCGTCGCGAGCTTGGCGAGCCGCTGCGCAAGCGCGACGAGCACGAGCGTTCCGGGGAGGCGAGCGGTCGATCACGGCCTGCGGATCTCCTGCCGGGCGGCCGGGCGGTCGGGGTCGGAGCGCGAGCGGAAGTCGTTCCCAAGATCGAGGTGAGGTGCAAGGGAGCGACCGCGCGTCGCGACCGATCGCCTCGCGCAAATCCGTTTCTTTTTGGCGTGGTGGAGAAGAGCGCGGAGGTCGGGCTATGTACAATCCGGGCATGGCGATCGTCTACGAGCCCGACTCGCCGGTCGCCCCGAGGTCGGGGCTCGGGCCGTACCGCGAGTCCGACTACTGGGTTCTGCCCGAGACGCCGCGCTGCGAGCTCGTCTACGGGCGGCTGCTCGTGACCCCCTCGCCGCTCGTGCTGCACCAGCAGGTCGTCGTTCGCCTGGGGCGCCTGTTTCTCGACTGGGCCGATACGCACCAGGGCGCGGCGCTCATCGCGCCGGTCGACGTGCGTCTGGCGGCGCACTCGGTGGTTCAGCCCGACCTGCTCTTGGTCTCGCGCGAGCGCCTGTCGATCCTGGGCGACCGCGTCGACGGCGCGCCCGACCTGGTGGTCGAAGTGCTCTCGCCCGCGACCGCCCGCCGCGATCTCGGCGAGAAGCTCCGGCTCTACGTCGAAAGCGGCGTCGCCGAGTACTGGATCGTCGACCCGCAAGCGCGCACGCTCGAGTTCCTGGAGGCGCGCGACGGGGCGTTTCTCGTCCGGCTGCCGGAGGCCGGGCTCTACCGCTCCGCGGCGCTCGCCGGTCTCGAGCTCGACCTCGAGGCGTTCTGGTCGAGGATCCCCGGCCCGGTCTGACCCTCCCGGCGCGCTTCTTGCCTCGCGGGGCGGGCGAGGAGGATCGCATGCCGATTCGACGCTCCGCCCTTCGTCGTTGCCTCGCCTTCGCTGCCGTTGCATGCGCTACCGTGCCGGGGCTCGACCTCGCGGTCGCGACTCCACCGCCGCCGATTCCAGCCGCAGCGCCCGCCGCGCCGGCGGCCCCTGCGCCGCCCGATCTGGTGCGCATCGTGCGCGGCAAGATCGCGGCCGGGGACCTGGCGAGCGCCGAGGCCTGGACCGAGGACTGGAAGCGCGACCGCGGCGTCGACCCGACCTACCTCGACGCTCGCGGCTGGGTGGCGCGCGGCGCCTGGCTGATGGGCGAGTACGACCGGGCGCTGGCGGTGGCGGCCGAGGTGCGCGCCGCGATCCCCGCGCCGACGAGCGATCTGCTGATCCCGCTCGGCGCGGCGCTCGAAGTCGAAGGCCGCATCCGCGCCCAGCGCGAGGGCGCGGCCGCCGGCGTGCTCTTCTTCCGCGACGCCGCCGAGCGCTCGCCCGATCCGGCCTTCCGCGCCCGGATGTGGAAGAACGTCAATCGTCTCGAGCTCGTCGGCAAGCAGGCGCCGGAACTCGCCGGCACGGCGCTCGCGGGCGGCCCGCCGCCGAGTCTCGCGGCGCGCCGCGGGCACCCGGTGCTGCTCTTCTTCTGGGCTCACGGCTGCGGTGACTGCCGCGCCTCGGCGCCGACCCTGGCGCGCATCCGCGAGCGCTTCGCGGCGCGCGGCCTCGAGCTCGTCGCGCCGACGCGCCTCTTCGGTTCGGGCAGCGAGGACACGGTGCTGACCCCCGAGGCCGAGCGCGCCGAGATCGCCCGCGTCCTCTCGGAGAGCTACGCCGCGCTGCCGAACCTACCGGTGGCGATCGACACCGAGACTTTCGTCCGCTACGGCGCCTCGTCCACCCCGACTTTCGTGCTCGTCGACCGCGACGGCATCGTCCGCCTCTACGCCCCGACGCGGCTGACCGAGAGCGCGCTCGCCGCCGCGATCGAGCCCCTGCTCGCGCCCGGGAGCTGAGCCGGGAGGATGGGGCCGAGCGGCGAGGCGCGGGAATCGGCTGGCACCTTTTGCGGCACCTCTTACGGGAGATCGGCTGGCACTTGTCGCGGGAAGTCGGCTGGCACCTGCCGCGGATCTAGGGCAGGGTCCAGCCGAAGAAGTCGCCGTGCTCGAAGCCGTTGGTGTAGATCCCGGTGGTGGCTTTGATGGTGAACATCGCCCCTTCCGGCATGGCGCTCGCCGTGTTCTCGAGGAAGATCCCCCAGCCGGCCGGCGACGAAGACCAGTAGATCCCCGACGGGTCGTCGAGGTAGACCCCGTCCCAGCCGCCCGAGAGGATCAGCCGGTCCTCGTGCGACAGGGCGGGGAAATCGAGGACGGTGCAGACGTTCGAGCCGTCGGGGTTCGCCGGACAGGTGACATTCGCCGTGTACCAGGTCATCCCGTCGAGACCGCAGCTGCCGACGCAGACGTTGAACTCGAGGCCGAGCGGCATCGTCGCCAGGCTCGACTGGCGGAAGATCGTCCAGCGATCCGCTCCCGAGCCCTCGTACCAGGTGCCGAATTCGGCGTCGGGCTCCTCGCTCTCGAACACTGGTGTCACGTTGACGTAGAGCCCCGGATTGCCGTTCATCGCCGGGTGGTCGATGCGCGTCCGATTGGCGAAGGTGTTCGCGGCGGTGGTGGTGTGGCGGAACGAGAAGCTGCCGGTCGTCCCGGCGCGCGGAATCCAGACGGTGAAGGCGGCGCCGATCGGCATCGCCGCGCCGTCGCGGTTGGTGATCGCCCAGCGCTGCCCGGAGAGGCCGACATAGACCACGCCGATCGAATGGTCGTTGTAGACCCCCGCCTGGCCGGGAGGGTTCCAGTGGTGGGTGACGAAGAAGACCGCCTCCGGCCGGCCGTCGATCAGCGGATGCGAGATGTAGGTGCGCCGGCCCGAGGTGTTGGCGGCGGTCGCCACGTGGTCGAAGACCGCCGACTGCGCGCCGGCCTCGCTGGCGAGCGCGAAGAGCGCGAGCGCGGCGAGCAGCGCCCGACCGCGCCGTCTCCGGTCGGGCCCAGGGTCGAGGATCGGACGCGCGGCGCGGCTGCGGGGCGGGAGCTTCGGGGCCATGGGGATCCCTCCGGAGGTCATGGCGCCGAGACTCCCCTCTCGGTGACCCCGGAGTCCTGATCGTTCCCTGATCGTTCGCTGATCGACGCTCGAGAGCCAGGATCCTGCGAACGCGCCGGCGCGGGTCGACCGGAAGCCGACCGTGCCGCTCTCGAAGCCATCGCCCAGCCGGCGCCACCCGGCGGAGGGCCGGCGCTACGCGATCCCTTGCGCCGCCCGAGCGCCGCGCCGTATATGGATGTCATATACTCACGTCGGTGAACGACTCCCCGCGCCGGGTCCCCGAGCCGCTGCGATTCGACTGGGACGCGGGAAACGCCGAGAAGAGCTGGGAGCGTCACGGCGTGCGCGGTCACGAGTGCGAAGAGGTCTTCTTCGGGCGTCCGCTGCTCATGCTCGACGATCCCGGTCATTCGCGCTCCGAGTCGCGGCACTTCGCCCTCGGAAAGACCCGCACCGGGCGGCGGCTCTTCGTTGCGTTCACGGTTCGCGGCGAGCGCCTGCGGGTGATCTCGGCACGCGACATGAGCCGGCGGGAACGGAGGATCCATGACCAGGCAGCGCCAGCGCAAGTCGATCCCGAAGTTCGCTAGCGAGGCGGAGGAACAGGAGTTCTGGGCGAGCCACGATTCGAGCGCCTACCTCGATTGGCAGAGCGCCCGGCCGACGGTCTTCCCCAACCTCCGACCCTCCTCCGAGACGATCTCGCTGCGCCTGCCGGCGAGCCTGCTCGCCGACTTGAAGATCCTCGCCAACCGGCTCGACGTGCCCTACCAGTCGCTGCTCAAGGTCTTTCTCGCCGAGCGGGTCGAGCGCGAGCTGCGGCGCGACGCGACCCCGGGTGCGCTCGCCAGCCTGGTACGCGAGCCGGAGGCCCCTTACGGTGCGGCGCCGCCGGGCACCCATCGCACCGCCGGGCGCCGGACTCGCCGGCCGCGCAAACCGTCGTAGCGCCGCCGGCGGCGCCACGGGGCCGGCCGGCACCGCCGCGCCGTCGGCGGGCGAACTCGATCGGCGCGGCTGCGTACCCTGCCCAAAGGCGTGCGCTGGGGACCGGCTCCGTGATCCCATAACCCGGTACCGCCCCGCCACGCCGCTCGGACGCGGCCACCCGCCGGAAAAGGAGTTTCCATGACCCGACGCCACTCCCTCGCAGCTCTCGTTCTCGGCTCGACGCTCGCCCTCGCCGCGGCCGCGCCGCCCGCCCGGGCCGCCGGAGTTGCCGGCAAGGTGCCGATCACCACCGCCTCGGCCGACGCCCGCGCGGCCTACCTGCGGGGACGCGACCTCACCGAACGCCTGCGCAACCAGGAGGCGCGCCCCTTCTTCGAGAAGGCGGTCGCCGCCGACCCGAGCTTCGCCGTCGCCTGGCTCGGCCTCGCCAACACCCAGCCGAGCGCCAAGGAGTTCTTCGAGAAGCTGGCCCAGGCGGTCGCGCTCGCCGACCAGGCCTCGGAGGGCGAGGGCCTACAGATCCGCGGCGCCGACGCCGGCGCGCACGGCGACACCGCCACCCAGGTCAAGCTCTACGAGGAGCTGGTGCAGAAGTTCCCCCAGGACGAGCGCGCGCTGCTCGTGCTCGCCAACGTCCACTTCGGCGCCCAGCGCTACCCCGAGGCGATCGCCCTCTACGAGCGCGCCGCCAAGGTCGCGCCCGACTTCTCGCAGATCTACAACCAACTCGGTTACAGCTACCGCTTCCTCGGCGAGATGGCGAAGTCCGAAGCGGCGTTCAAGAAGTACACCGAAGTGCTGCCCGACGATCCGAATCCGTTCGACTCCTACGCCGAGCTGCTGCTCAAGCTCGGGCGCTTCGACGAGGCGATCGCCATGTACCGCAAGGCGCTCGCCGTGCGCTCCGACTTCTTCAACTCGGTCTTCGGCATCGCCACCTGCCTCGACCTCCAAGGCAAGGGCGCCGCGGCGCGCCAGGAGATCGACGGCATGCTCGCCAAGGCCGAGGACGACGGCCAGCGGCGCGCCGGGATGTTCGCCAAGACGGTCTCCTACGCCTTCGAAGGCAACTTCGCCGCCGCCCAGGGCGAGATGGGCAAGCAGCTCGCGCTCGCCGAGAAGATCCACGACGCGCTCGGCATGGCGGGCGACCTCACGGCGATGGGCGATATCGCGATCGCCGCCGGCGACGCCGCGGCGGCCGAGAAGTACTACCAGCGCGCGATCGACGGCGTGCTGGCGGCGCCCAACGTGGCCGACGCCAACAAGGAGAACCAGCGCCGCTTCGCGATCTACAACCGCGCCAAGGTCGCGCTCGGAAAGGGCGACCTCGCGGCGGCCCGGCAGGAGTCCGCGGCGCTCGCCGCCGCCGTCGGTGCGGCGGGCAATCCGTTCCAGCGGCGCCTGGTGCACGAAGTCGCCGGCCGCGTGGCGCTCGCCGAGAAGCAGTGGGACGCGGCGATCTCCGAGCTCGGCGCCGCCAACCTGCTCGACCCCTACAACCGCTACCGCCTGTCGCAGGCTTACGCCGGCAAGGGCGAGGCCGGCAAGGCCAAGGAGCTCGCCGACGCGGCGAGGAACGACAACACGCTGACCAACTTGAACCTCGCCCTGGTGCGCTGGAAGATGAGGGCGGGCTGAACCGCACGACCCGCTGACCCGCTCTCGCCGCTCCTTCGCCGCGAGGGCGGCGCTTCCGCGCCGGCGATTCCCGGCCGGAACCCCGTCCGGCGCCGCCGCGGGCTAGACTCGGCGCGGACCCGCGCCATGGCCTTCGCGCTCGCGAACGGAAGCTCGCTGCTGCACTACCGCGTCGTCGCGCCGCTCGGCGCCGGCGGCATGGGCGAGGTCTATCGCGCCCAGGACACCACCCTCGGGCGCGAGGTCGCGATCAAGGTCCTGCCGGCGGGATGGAGCGCCGATCCGGAGCGGCTGGCGCGCCTCGAGCGCGAAGCGCGCCTGCTCGCCTCGCTCAACCACCCGAACATCGCCGCGGTCTACGGCCTGCACGAGCAGGGCGGCACACGCTTCCTCGCCTTGGAGCTCGTGCCCGGCGAGACGCTCGCCGATCGCCTGCGCCGCGGAGCGCTGCCGGTCGACGAGGCGATCGCCGTCGCGCGCCAGATCGCCGAGGCGCTCGCCGCGGCGCACGACCAGGGGGTCGTCCATCGCGACCTGAAGCCGGCCAACGTGCAGGTCACCGCCGAGGGCCGGGTGAAGGTGCTCGATTTTGGACTGGCCAAGGGGATCGAGACCAGCGCGAGCGACCTCGGGCACTCGCCGACCTTGAGCCACTTCGGCGCCACGGTCGACGGCATGATCCTCGGCACCGCCGGCTACATGAGCCCCGAGCAGGCGCGCGGCCGCCCGGTCGACCGGCGCGCCGACGTGTGGGCCTTCGGATGCGTTCTGTGGGAGATGTTGACCGGCCACACGCTCTTCGCCGGCGAGACGGTCTCGGACACCCTTGCCGCGGTGCTGCGCGCCGAGCCCGTGTGGAGCGAGCTGCCGCCGGGTACGCCGCCGGCGCTGCGCCGCCTGCTCCACCACTGCCTCGAGCGCGACCCGGGCAAGCGCCTGCGCGATCTCGCCGACGCCCGCCTCGAGCTCGACGACGCGGCGGTCGCCGAGACCTCACCCTCTGCCATCGCGAGCGGCAGCGCGGCGCCGGCGCCCGCCGCGCGATCGCGCCTCCCCTGGACCCTCGCCGCGGCTGCCCTGGCGGTGGCGCTCCTCGCGCTCGGCGCGCTCGCCTGGACGCTCGGCCGCCCGGCTCCCGCGCCGGCGACCGCCGACCCTGCCGTGCGCTTCACGATCGCCGATCCACCCCTCGCCGAGCAGAACAACAGCCCGCGGCTGGCGATCTCGCCCGACGGCAAGCGGCTCTTTTGGGTCGGCCAGAAGCAGGGCCGGACGATCCTCGCCACCCGCCGGCTCGCCGAGCTCGCGGCGCAGGAGGTCGCCGGCAGCGAGGCAGTGGAGGGCATCGCCGCTGTCGCGCCGGACGGCGAGAGCGTCGCCATCGTGCGCCTGCAGTCGATCGAGTGGCTGGCGCTGCGCGGCGGCGCGCCGGCGCGCCAGGCGCGGCTCACCGTCTTCCGCGGCGCGGCGCTCGCCGCCGACGGCGCGCTCTGGTACTCGCCCTCGACCGAGTCCGGGATCTTGCGCGTCGGCCGCGATGGCCGCGACCCGGCGCCGATCGTCCTGCCCGACGGCGCGGCCGGCGAGCGCAGCTTCCGCTGGCCGACCCTGCTGCCGGGAGGCGAGGTCGTGCTGTTCACGGTCGCGACCGCCGACCTAGAGAGCTTCACCGAGGCGCGGATCGAGGCCTACTCGACGCGCACGAAACGCCGCACGGTGGTGGTCGAGGACGCGACCTACCCGATCTTCCTCGCTCCGGACCGGCTGTTCTTCGTCCGTTCCGGGGGCCTCTTCGCGGCGCGGCTCGACCTCGCCCGCCTCGCGCTTGTCGGCGAGCCGCGCCTGGTGCAGGACGGCGTCGGCGACGACGCGCTCTCGGGTCTCGCCGACCTAGCGCTCGCCGCCGACGGCACGCTCGCCTATGTCCCGGGCGGCGTCGGCGTGCTCGCGCGAAGGCTGGTCGAGCTCGGGCGCGACGGGGCGACGCGGCCGATCGCGACGGAGAGCGACCCCTACCAGCGCATCTCGGTCTCGCCCGACGGCAAGACGGTGGCGGTCGACATCGACGCCGCCGGGGCGCAGCTCTGGCTGATCGAACGCGAGCGCGGCACGCGGGTCCGCCTGACCCACAGCTGGAGCAACAACCTACCCACCTGGAGCCGCGACGGCCAGACGATCTACTACTTCTCGGGCCGCGGCGGCCGGTTCGGCGTCTTCGCGCAGCGGCTCGACGGCTCGCCGCCCACCCCGGTCTTCGACAGCGAGTTCGCCGTCCAGCCGCTCGCGGTGTCGCCCGACGGCGACCGCCTGCTGGTGACGCGCTCGGACGGCGCGCAGAACGATCTCTGGGAGCTGCCGCTGGCGCGCGGCGCCGGCGCGGCGCGCGCGCTCGTGACCTCGCGCTACGACGAGCTGCGCGGCGGCTACTCGCGCGACGGCCGCTGGCTCGTCTTCTCCTCCGACGAGTCAGGGGAGGAGGAGGTCTACCTGCAGCCGCTCCCCGGGCCGGGCCGCAAGCTCCGCATCTCGACCGCCGGCGGCAACGATCCGCGATGGAGCCCCGATGGGAGCGAGATCCTCTTCGTCGGCGGAGCGCCCTACGACGAGATCTTCGCCGCCAAGGTCGCCCTCGGCGCCGAGCCGACGGTCGAACGCCCGCGCCGGCTGGCGAAGCTCGACGGCCCGATCTTCGACTTCGACCCGTTCCCCGACGGCCGGCTAGCGGTGGTGATCTCGCCGCCCGTCGCGGCGAAGTCGCCGCCGTTCGTCGTCGCGCGCGGCTGGGACGCGCCGCCGCGGCCCTGAGGCCGGCGGCCCAAGGAGAAGCGAATGAGCAAGTTGCTGCGCGGTCTGGTGGCCGGCTGGGGGGCCAAGAAGCTCGGCGGGTGCGGCTGTTTCGGCCTGCTGCTCTTCCTGTTCTTCTACTGGCTCCTCGGCGCCTCGGGGATCCACATCTTCCAGTAGCCGGCCGGCCCCGGCGGGCTCGCGCTCGCCGCCGCCGCGGGCTATCCTCGGCGCGATCTCCCCCGCACCCCGGCGCCCCGGAACTGGAGCGACCTTGAACGAGACGACGACGCGCGGCATCCGCATCGTGGCCCGCGCCACTTACGAGCCGCTGCGTAGCGCGCCGGAGCACGGCGACTACTTCTTCTCCTACCGGGTGCGGATCGAGAACTTGGGCTCGGAGACCGCGCAGCTGCTCTCGCGGCTGTGGATCATCACCGACGATCGCGGCAAGGTGACGCGGGTCGAAGGCCCGGGCGTGGTCGGCGAGACCCCGGTGCTCGCTCCGGGCGAGGCCTTCGAGTACACCAGCTTCTGCCCCCTGCCGACCCCCGTCGGCGTGATGCAGGGCCACTACGTCATGGAGCTCGTCGCCTCGGGCGCCCGCTTCGAGGCCGCGATCGCCCCCTTCACCCTGGCCGTCCCCGGCGCGGTCAACTAGGGCGGGAAGCGACTCCTAGTCGCGCCGCGGGACCTCGTCGATCGGCAGTCCGGTCAGCCGGGCGTAGAGCGCGTCCGGGTCGAGGTCGACGCCTCCCGGCCATTCGATCGTGCCGAAGCCGCGCGCCAGGCGAACCTTGGCAAATTCCCGCGGGTCGCGCAGCGGCTCGAACACGCCCCCGCGAGCGAAGACCTCGCCGAGGTCGACGACCCCCTCGGCCCGATCCGAGAAGCGCAACCAGACCTTGAATGGCTCGAGCGTCCTGACCTCGACGACCCGCGGCATGCGCCTATTGTAGCGGCAGGTAGCCAGCTTCTTTCGCGTCTCTACGGGGTGGAGAGCTCGCCGTGGAGCGGCCTTGCTTTCCCAATGGCACCTTATCTAGACTTATGTTCGCGATCGACTGGATGCCACGAGCGCGCAAGCAGCTCGCCAAGCTCGGGGATCGAGTCGCACAGCTCCGGCTCCTCGAAGCGGTGGGGGATCTCGCGAGCTTCCCGCAGGTGCCGGGGCTCGAGGCGCTGCGGAACCACCGCTTTTCCCACCGCTTGCGTGTGGGCTCGTACCGGGTGCTCGTTCATGTCGACACGGAACACCGCTGCGTCGCGATCCACGAAATCCGGAAACGCAATGAGCGAACCTACTGACATCCAGACGATCTTTCACCGCGGCAAGCCCGCTTTCGCGGTGGTTCCCTACGCCACGTACCTTCGGCTCCTGGAGTCGGCGCCGCGCGTGCCCGGCGGCGAGGCGGTGCCACACGACGTCGTCCGTCTCCACGTAGCCGACGGCCTGTCGCTCCGCCGCGCTTGGCGGGAGTACCTGGGTCTGACCCAGGCCGAGGTCGCGCGCCGCATGGGCATCACCCAGCCCGCCCTCTCGCAGCTCGAATCCCCCCGTGCCCGCCCCCGCCACGCGACTCTCGCCCGGCTCGCCAAGGCGCTCGGGGTGCGGGTGGGGCAGTTGCGGTAGAGGGCCTCGGATCGGATCACGGGAGCCCGCGCGCTCCCGGGCCCGTCAGCCCGCGCGCGCCAGCAGGCTCTTGACCTTGCCGCCCGGACGGTTCTTCGCCAGGTCGTGATTCGTCTGCAGGTTGATCCAGAAGGCCGGGCTGGTCTCGAAGGCCTGGGCGAGCTTCCAAGCCGTATCCGGCGTGATGCCGCGCTTGCCGCGCACGAGCTCGTTGACCCGCTGCACGGGAACGCCCAAGTGGGCCGCGAGCGCCACCTGGGTGATGCCGAGCGGCTTCAGGAAGTCTTCGCTCAGGATCTCGCCCGGATGAGTCGGGATGCGGCGGTCGGGGAGCATGCGGTCTCTTTCCACTTCGAGTGCAGGGAGTCAGCCTAGCCGAAGAGACACGTCAAGAGGTCGTCGCGATCGACTGGGCCAGGACTTGGGCGCGGACGAAGTGCAGGCGCACGAGCTCGGGTCGCTCGCCCGGGTCGAAGTGGCACTCGACCGCGTCGCGGATTTCATTCTCGAGCGCGGTCCAGGTCTCGGCCTCGGCGAAGATCGACTCGCCCAGGGATCGAGCGACGTACCCGCCCTCCTTCGCGCCTACGACCCGCTGGCCGTCGCGTGCAGCTCGAGCCCGAGCGCCGCGACCACCCGCAGGACGGTGGCGAGTTCCGGATTGCCGTCGGGCGAGAGCGCCTTGTAGAGGCTCTCGCGACCGAGCCCGGCGCGCGCCGCGACGCCGGTCATCCCCTGCGCTCGGGCGATGTCGCCGAGCGCCGCCGCGACCACCGCCGGATCGCCGTCGGTGAGCGCCGCCTCGAGGTAGTCGACCATCGCAGTGTGGCTTCCGAGCTTCGCGACGGCGTCCCAGCGGTGGGTCCTGGTTTTCGGCATGGTGGTCTGTCCTAGCACGCGCGCCAGCTTCGCCTTCCCATCGACCGTCAGTCGTTGGCTGCCTGCCAGGCTGTCTTGAGCAGTCCCCGGAGGACATCCTCGTGCGCCCTTAGCTGCTCCTTTGTAAATCGAATCCGATAGCGCTTCCATCGAACGTCATAGTCCATCAGCTCCAGGCCGGCGAGTTCCAGCTTCTTTTCCAGGTCGTCGGAGCGATCCAACCTTGGCTCGACGCGCAGATAGTCCTTCTTCGGGCGAAAGATCACGAAGTTCTGTGGCTGCCCGTCCTTCGCGAGGCCGATGTAGAACTTGTTGAACTTAAGGTGGAGGCCAGGATCGAAGTCGTGGATCATCTCGAGTACTGAGTCGGCCAGTGCAACCGTGCCCTTGCTGGCCCGACTCTCCCAATATGCACGGTCCGTGACTTCGGCGCTCTCCTCATCTTCTTCCACCAGGCCGAGCTGCAGTTGATCGAGAACCGTGGTGGAGAAGATCGAAACAGTCTTGCCAACCGCAACGGCAGCAATCTGAATCGCGACCAGGGGAATGAACCCGTTGAACAGACTGATGACGTTCAGGAACCGACTCGTGATGTCTTCGGCCACGATGACCGCGACATGGTCGTACTGCGGATAGCGCTTTCTCTCGATGTCCCAGTATTCGATGGTGCGGATAATGTGGGACTCGTCGGTCTTCCCGAGCTGAATCTCGACCTCGTACCGGCGAGTTGATTCCGGATCCTGAAGCAAGAGGTCGAGTCGCCCGGCGCGTGGCTGGAGGCGCTCGCGATCCTTGAGAATCAGATCGCCGAGCCCCAGGATCGAAGGGTCTTCCGCGATTCGATCCTGGAGCCATTTCTCGTTGATTTCGGAATGCTCCCTGAGCCAGATCCGTTGCGGCTTCGCGTAGTCCATTCCTCCTCCCACTTCAATCCCACGATACCTAGGTTGCGCCACTGCCCCAGTCCTGGAGGTCGATCCGGATTCGAATTGCAGCTACGAAACTGGCTTCACATTCCGCCTGGGCACGACTCGGGGCGTGCGCTCTGAGGCCCATAAGCTATTCACTCGTCGCATTCGGTCGCGCGTCAGCGGCTTCCCTCCGGGACTCAAGAAGAAGGGGAGGATTCGGCGGCTGCTACACTGACAGTAGTGAAGCTAGTACGAGAAGTGACGTTGGTTGACTGTCAGAAGCCTGATTCTTGGCGCCGCTGCAAGGACCGCGTGCTCGGCGACGTGCGGGCAGCTGTTGCTGCGGTTCG
The DNA here is from genome assembly GCA_046331385.1 of Thermoanaerobaculia bacterium. Taxonomy (GTDB): domain Bacteria; phylum Acidobacteriota; class Thermoanaerobaculia; order Multivoradales; family JAGPDF01; genus JAXLQW01. Next base: position 2,782,705 of record JAXLQW010000001.1, on the reverse strand, counting down.
GTGGCCCCCTGGCGGGCGGGCGTTCGTGATCTTCCCAGAGTCTGGGAAGAAGAGAAATGAAGGAAACGGCGTTAGGCCAATCAAGATGGAGTTCGTGAAAAGCCTGGTGGAGGAGGGTTGGGCTGCAGAGCAAGGCTTTCCAGTGAGCGGCAAGAAAGGTGCTGTCAGCAGCCCCGGAAAATTTGATGTGCTTCTTAGTCTGGAGGAGCAGGGGCTACCGCCCTTTGTTGTCGAGTGGGAGACAGGGAACATCTCCTCTAGTCATCGAGCAGTCAACAAGATGGCGCTCGGATTGCTCCAGGGGCATCTAGTTGGTGGCTTACTTGTTCTTCCCACGAGGGCTCTCTATCGGTACCTCACTGATCGAATAGGGAATTTCGAAGAACTGGAGCCCTACTTCCCGATGTGGAAGGCTCTGCCGATAGAGCAAGGCTACTTGGGTATCATGGCTGTCGAACACGACGAGATTAGCCATAAGGTGCTCAGAATCGGCAAGGCTACAGATGGTCGTGCGGCGCGCTAAACAAGGGAAGAGTATTCTCCAACTTCAAGGATTTCTTTCCCCGACCAGAAAGTCCCTTTCCTGCGTCGCCGCGGTTCTTTCGAGCCACCAATGCCTCTTCTCCCCTGAGTCGGCGGACAATGGGCTCGCAGTCGCCCAATTCGCAGCCTAGCCACTTCCTCTTCATCTGTTCAGCCACGAAGTAGGTCGTCCCGCTTCCGCCGAATGGATCAACGATCAAGTCGCCTTCCAGCGACGCGATCGACAGAACTCGATGCAGAAGGCGAACAGAAAGCTCGTTCGCGGCACGGCGTTTTGTTGACGCATGTCGTACGGGAGGAATGTCCGTCCACACGTCGGCTAGATTCAGTCCATCCGGATGAAGCTTCTTTCTGTGGCCTCCGTAGTCTTTGATGTCCCCGCCGCAATGCCTGCAGGTTGGAATTGGAATCCTAGGCCTCGAGAACGTCCTGGGCTTTCCCTTGGTGAAGTAGATGAGGCTGTAATGCGACGGATATAGACGACCCGGGATCGGAAGAGAGTACTTGATATCGATCGCGATCCAATGGCGGAATTCCATGCCTAGCTCGCGAAGATGGTGGCCCAGTTCAAGATTCCATTTTGGAAGGTTGAAGACAAAACACGCGCCGCCTTCTTTCAGTGCTCGGACCGACTCCTCTAGCCAACTCCTACACCATGCAAGATATCTATCGGAAGCAAGCGAGTCTGAAACGCCTTTGCCGTAGTCCTTTCCCAAGTTGAATGGAGGATCTGCGAACAGTAAGTCGACGCTGCTGCTCTGGAGTGATTGTAGAAACGTCACGCAGTCGCCGTGAAATAGCGAGCCAAACCTGGTTTCGAGCACGAGGTCTAAAGTCGGCACCGATTGCTCCATGTGGGTACCCTTACTCTAGGCGTAAGTTAGGCGTAAGTCAAGCTTGCGCTAGAGCTTCGAGCTGAAGCCCGGGCGTTATTGGATCGAGATCAGGGAAGAAGGGCGCTGATAGATCGGACTGATGCACAGCGACCCTTGCAGGAGCCTGCCTACGTTGGCTTCGGTAGCTTTCATCGTGCAGAGCCCTAGAGCACAGCACCATGCAGCACCTCGCCCTCTCTTTCGATGGCGAAGGCGCCGTCGGGCATTCCCCAGATGAACTTGAAGATCGTGTTGAGGGTAGCGTGGTCCATGCTTTAGCAATTCCTATTCAGCGGCTGCCTCGGTGTCAACGACTCACCGCGACAGTGCCTGCTCTGTCACTTGTCCTTCAAGCCCCGAAGCCCATAGGAATGAAACCTATCGACAAACTAGTGAAAGCTCCTACCTCGCATCTGCAGCCATTTCAAAGACCTCCACCAGCGCCTTACACCCCCGACACGCCGTAGCCCACACGGCCTTGCCTTCGAGTCTCGCGAACGTATCCGGCGCGCTCGTGTGCCAGAACCAGTGGAGCTCGTCGGGCCTCAAGATGCAAACTCGGCAGGCCTTGTCGCCCAGGGCGAGTCTCACGTTCGCCTCCTTCGCGGTCTCGCCGCTCTCTCCGCCGTTCGCGACGCATACTCCGCCACCGGAATGTTCTGTCGCGAAGCCACACCATGCTCTTCGAGCTCGACCTGACTCGCCGCATTCGGCATTCCGTGCTCGCACGCCATGCCTACCCCTCGCCCCCCTCGATCTCGTCGCCGGCGAGGATGCGGCAGAGGGGGAGGTTGATGTAGAAGTTCGTCCGTCCAACTTTGCGCTTCGCGACGAAGCCGCCCGCGGTCAGCTCTTCGAGGTAGCGCGTGGCGGTCAGGCGCGAGACCTCGAGGTCGCGCTCGACGAAGCCGATCTTGGTGTACGGGTGATAGAAGAGATTGTGGATCAGGTCCTGGCTGTAGAAGCGGTATTTCGCCCGGATCCGGTGCTTCACATCGAGCATCAGCGCCTTGATCCGTTCCACCTGGGTCACGCCCTCGCGCGCCGTCTCCTCGACCGCGGTGAGCAGGTAGATCGTCCACTCCTCCCAGGCCCCGTCGTCGCGCACCGCCTGCAGCAGGCGGTAGTAGTCGGGCTTCCTCTCGACGATGTAGCGGCTCATGTAGAGCACCGGGGTCGCGAGCAGGCCCGCGTTGTCGTTGACGAAGCGCTCGAAGTCCGCTGTTGGAACAGTCCCCTACCAACATGTATAGAGAACTGACGGAAAACATGCATATCTCAGCGCACATGCATAGGTTCTTTGACGAGGAGATCGCTTCTCAAGTCTTGGCTCCGCTTCCAGCCGCCGCCTCGAACACCTCGACCACGGCTCGACACCCCCGACACGCCGTGGCCCACCCGGCTTTGCCTTCGAGTCGCGTGAACGTATCCGGCGCGCTCGTGTGCCAGAACCAGTGCAGGTCCTCGGCTCTCGCGCCGCACGTCGGGCAGGGCTTCGCGGTTGCGGCGAGTCTGGCTTTCGCCTCGTCGGCGGTCTGGCCGCCTCGTTCTTTCCACGCTTTCTGCCTTCGCAGTTGGGGTTGGATCTCGCGCCAGAGGTCGGCGGGGGTCTTCTCGGGCGCCGGGGGGAGGCGGCCGGTCGGCGTTCCCGCGGTCGCCAGGCGGCGTTCCTCGAGGTAGGTCGCGGCGGCGTGGCGCTGCTCTCGTAGCGGCGCCGCCGGCCAGCCGTGCTTGCGCAGGTGGACGACCGCGCGGTCGACGTCGAGGCCCTCCTGCCAGGCTAGCCAGGCCGCGAGGATGGTGCCGCTCCGCTCGATGCCGGCGCGGCAGTGGACGTAGACATGCGTCCGGCCGCGCGCCAAGACCTCCTCGAGCCAGCCGACCGCGGCGGCGAAATCGGCGAGTGTCGGCGGGGCGAAGTCGGGGATCGGGACGCTCTTCCTCTCGAGGCCGTGGCGCGCCATCGCCTCGACCGCGTCCTTGCCGTGGACCGACCCCGGGCGCTCGTGCGCCGGGCCGCTCCACTCCTCCTCCTGGCGCAGGTCGAGCACGTGGGTGACGCCGAGCGCGGCGAGCTCGAGCACGTCCTGCTCGGAGAGCGGATTCCTGCCGGCGAAGAGGCGCGGGGTGACTTTCCAGTGGACGAAGTCCGGCACCAGGCCGCGCGAGTAGATCGCCTCGTGGCGCGCGCGGACCGCCGGGGGCACGCGGGGGTCGCCGTTCGTCATCGCAAGCTTCCGAGCGGTCGGAAGCTACCAGAAGTTGCGGAAGGAGGGGTGGGCGGAGAGCGCAGGTCCCCTCAGCGGGTGAGCGAGCCGGCGGCTTTCAGGTCGTCGTACATGGCGTCGGGCGCCAGGTCGGCACCATTCGGCCAACAGACCGCGCCGAACTCGTCGATTCCGACTTCGGCGAAGCGCTCCGGGTCGCGCAACGGCTCGAACACCGGGCCCCAGAGCGTCGGCTTGCAGTCCACGATGCCGTGGACCCCGTCCGCGAATTCCACCTCGAGGCGGAAATCGGGGAGCGCCCGGACCTTGATGACCTTCCACATGTCAGGCCTCCTCGTCCAACGGAGCGATCGGCAGCGGATCCTGGTGGCGCCGGGCTCGCTCCCAATTCTCGCGCAACTCCGCGAAACATGGGACGCGCGCGGGACTTACTCGCGGAAGGGATTGCGGATCGTCAGGCGTTCGATGCGCTGGTCGTGCTGCAGGTCCTCGCTCCACACTCGCGTGCAGCCGGCTTCGAGCGCGGCGGCGAAGCGTGGGTGCATCCCGAGACGAGAAACCCGGCATCCGTTGCCAGATGCCGGGGGGGTGATGACCCGCCATCCGAGCGAACCCGGAGGAGCGGGGGGGTAATTTCGAGTTCGGAATGGAGTATAGGCGATTCCCCGCACTGCGGTCATAGCGCCGGATGCGGACCTCGCGAAACAAGCTCATCCGTCCCTGAGAACTCCCGCGGCCCCTCTTCACCGCCAGCTAGAGACGTAGCCTCGGCTCGGAATCTGACCGTTCGCTGCGACGGAAGTCTTGAAGGAGCGGAGAAGACGAGGGCAGGCTCTGGGCTCTGGGCGTCCGCTACGACGTCCCTTGCTTCGAACCCCGCAGCTTCTCCTCCATCGCCGGCGTCGGGCGGAAGGTGCCGGGCAGGTGGCGATTGCCCCAGAGGCCGAGCTCGCGCAGCACCGGGGCGAGGTCGCGGCCCTTCTCGGTCAAGTGGACCTCGTAGCGCGGCGGGTGCTTCTGGTAGAGCCGGCGCTCGACGAGACCGGCCGCTTCGAGGCGCTCGAGCCGCTCGGCCAAGAGGTTGGTCGAGATGCGCTCGGGAGAAGCCAGGAGCTCGGCGAAGCGCCGCTTCTCGGTCAAGAGCAGATCGCGGATCACCAGCAGCGTCCACCTGTCGCCCACGAGATCGAGCGTCGAGGCGATCGGACAGGGGGAGCGGAGGTAGGAAGGTGGGAGGCTTTTCCCGGTCCTTTTCTTCTTCGCCTTCCCGTGCGTCGCCATCTCACCCACCAGGGTAGCGGGGTTGCTTGCTTTTCGCAAGTCACCGGGCTAGAGTCCGAGTGGCTTTCAAACCGCAAGTGACTGTGAGAGGAGACCGCCGATGATCCCCGCCGCCGAAGTGCTGATCGCCGAGCTCGAGCAGGAGGCCCCCGCCACCCGCCGCGTCCTCGCCCGCGTGCCGGAGGAGCACCTCGACTTCCGCCCGCACCCGAAGTCGATGAGCCTCGCCCAACTCGCGCAGCACGTGGCGACGATCCCCGGCGCGATCGCCCGCCTCGGGGCGCTCGACGGCATGGACGCTTCGCAGGCCAAGTTCATGCCCGAGCCCGCGCCCTCGGCCGCGTCGCTCCTGCCGACGCTCGAGGCCGCGCTCGCGGGAGCGAAAAGCTTCCTCGCGGAGCTGACCGCCGAGCGCGCGCTCGCCCCCTGGCGGATGACCGCCGGCAAGCGCGAGGTCTTCTCGCTGCCGCGCATCGGCATGATGCGCTCGATCGGCATGAACCACTGGTACCACCACAGGGGTCAACTGCTCGTCTACCTGCGCCTGCTCGACGTCCCGGTGCCGGTCGTCTACGGCCGCACGGCGGACGAGAACCCCTTCGCCGCCGTGAACTGAGCGCGCCCGGCGGCGAGGCGAGCCGCCGGGCGGCGGCCTTGGCGGTGGGGGGCGGGGCTGGCAGAATCGCGCGAGCCCGGTCGCTCGCGGATCCCGCCCCCCAAGAGGTCGCCATGACTCGACGTCCCCTCGCTTCGCCCGGCTCACTCGGCGCGTTCGCTCTCGTCGCTGCGCTCGCGCTCCTCGGCGCGCTCGCTCTCGCGCCGCCCGTCGGAGCGGTGACCCGGCGGATGTTCGTCACCGACGGGAGCTGCAACGGCGACCTCGGAGCGTGCAGCGCCGAGATCGGCGACACCGGGGTCACGGCCGGCAACAACCTCTGCCAGGCCGCGGCCGTGGCGGCGGGCTTGAGCCCGGGCGGCGAGCCGTTCCGCGCCTGGATCTCCGACTCGACGGCCGACGCCTTCTGCAACGTCCTCGGCCTGGCGGGCCACCTGGCGGACGTACCGCCCTGCGGGCAGGATCCGCTGCCGGCCGGCGGCCCCTGGATGCGCCTCGACGGGGTGCCGTTCTCGAGCCTCGCGGGCGTCGCCGGCAGCCGTCCGCTGACGCCGGCGAGCATCACCGAATCGCTCGCGCACCTGGGCCTGCAGAACTTCCACACCGGCACGACGACTTTCGGCGCCGTGAGCGCCAACAACTGCACCAACTGGACCGACGGCACGGCGGGAAGCCAAGTCGACGGGGGCAACACCGACTCGACCTCGTCCGATTTCGCCTCCGGCGCTTCGGTCGGTTGCAACGCGCCGCAGCGCCTGCTCTGCCTCGAGGTGGGCGGCGGCGATCCGCTGGTCTACCCGAGCCTGCCGGGAGCCCTCGCCTTCGTGACCGCGGCGACCGGCAGCGGCAAGCTCTCGACCTGGCCGGGATCGAGCAGCCACGACGGCGTCGCCGGGGCGACCGGGGTCTGCCGGACGGCGGCGACCGCGGCGAAGCTCCCCTTCCCGGCCTCGTTCGAGGCCTGGGTCTCGGTCTCGGGCGACAACGCGAGCGCGCGGCTGACGATCGACGGACCCTGGGAGCGGATCGACGGCGTGCCGCTCGCGGCGACGAAGACGGAGCTGACGAACGGCAACCTGCGCGCCGAGATCGACGTCGACGAGAACGGCGGTCGGGTGGGAGAGGACATGGCGTACACCGGCACGAGCGACGGCGGTACGTGGAGCGGCGACGACTGCGTCGCCTGGTCGAGCGAGGATTCGGGTCAAGGAGCCGACACCGGCAAGACCTGGCGCGCGGTGCAGTGGAGCTCCGCGTTGCTCCGGACCTGCGACCTCGCGCACCACCTCTACTGCTTCTCGAATCAGCTCCTTCTCGGCTGGGACAACTTCGAGAGCGGCAACTTCAGCCGCTGGACCGCGGTCGGGCCCTAGCCGGGCGACCGCCGCGCTGCCGCCTAGCGGGCGGCCGTCTGCCGGCGCCTCGCGCCAGGGTGGCCGGTCGGGGGGCGCGAAAAGAGGCACATCCCTTGCTACCTCGGGGACTCCGTGAGTCTCCGGTGGCGTCTGTTCCTCCTCGTCGGCGGCCTCGTGGCGGTGGTGCTCGCGGCCCAGGCCTGGCTGGTGCGCGACCTTGGGGCGAGCCTGTCGAGCGACGTGCGCACGGTTGCCTACCGCGTCGGCCAGCAGGTGGTGTCGGGCTTCTCCTTCGTCACCCACGACGAGGCGGGACCGGGGGAGCCGGGCGAGCCGCAGCAGATGACGGTGAGCTTTCTTGCCGTCCACCAGAACGGCGAGCCGGGAAGCGCCGACCGGACGGTCACCGTGCACTCTCCCGACGCCGAGGAGATTGCGGTCGACGGTGGCACGACGACCCCGGCCGCCGGCACCGTGGTCCGCCGGGTGATCGAAGAGCCGGCGCCCATCGGGTCGGCCGGCGAGCCGCGCCGGATCTGGATCGAAGAGCAGACGGTCGTACGCTCGACCGATCGCCCCCCCGAGGGCCAGGGCGCCACGCCGGCGGCGGCGAGTCTGCCGCCGCTGCCGCTGCCGGAAGAGCTGCGGCGCAAGATCCAGGCCCTCCCCGGCGACGAATCGGGCAACGTCCTCGTCCTCCACGGCCCGACCTTCCAGAAGCAGATTCCCATCCCGCAGACCGAAGTCGCGGCCACCATCGCCGGCTTCCAACGCCGCCTGCTCGTCGGCTCGCTGGCCCTGCTGGGCGTCGGCCTGCTCGGCGCGGCGCTCGTCGCCCACCGCGTGGCGACGCCGCTCGGCGAGCTCGCGGCCGCGGCGCGCGAGGTCGGGCGGGGCCGCCTCGGAGCCCAGGTCGACACCCGCGGGCGCGGCGGCGAGAGCGACGTCGGCGCCGCCATCCTGGCCTTCAACCGCATGTCGCGCGAGCTCGCGGCGCTCGATCGGCGCAACCGCTCGCTCGCCGAGGGGCAGCACCTGTCGGAGCTGGGCGAGGTGGCGCGCGGTCTCGCGCACACGCTGCGCAATCCGCTGAACGCCCTCGGCCTGACGGTCGAGCAGCTCGCCGCGGGGCCCGGTGGCGCGAGCGAAGCGACCGCGGGCGAGCGCGCTCTCGCGCGGCGCGAGTCGATGGTCGAGTCGGCCCGCCGTCAGGTGCGGCGGATGGACCGGGCGCTGCGCTCCTTCCTGGCGCTGGCCTCGAACGGGAGCGCGCCGGCCGAGCCGGTCGAGATCGCGCAGCTGGCGCGCGAAGTGGCGCTCGAAGCGCTCCAGGACGGCGGCGGCCGGGTGGGGATCGCGGTCGAGGCGGAGGCGGGCGAGGAGGCGCGGGTCTCGGGTGTCGCGCCCGAGCTGCGCGCCGTGCTGCAGGCGCTGGTGGTCAACGCGGTCGAGGCGAGCGGGGAGGGGGGGCGGGTACAGGTGACCGTCCGCCGGCTTCCCCCAGCAGAATCCAACCCAGCGGACCCTGCGAGCGCGGAAGCGTCTGCGACCGCGCGGGTCGAGATCACGATCGCCGACCGCGGACCGGGACTCCCTCCCGAGGTCCGCGAGCGCCTCTTCCAGCCGCACACCACCACCAAGTCGCACGGCTCGGGCATGGGGCTCTTCCTCGCCCACCGGATCGCCGCCGGACGCTATGGCGGCAGCCTCGCCCTCGAGCCGCGCCCGGACGGCGGCACGCTCGCGCGGCTGACGCTCGGCGATCGCGAATCGGCGTCCGCGCCCGCGGCGGCAGGTCCATCGCAAGCCGGGCAACCGGAGACGGGTCCACGCGAGACGCGCCCATTGGAGACGGACCCATTGGAGACAAGCCATGGCGGATGAACGCCTGCTGGTGGTCGAAGACGAGGCCGACCAGCGGCAGTTGGTGGTCGAGATCCTGCGCGGCGAGGGCTTCGCCATCGCTTCGGCGCGCAACTACGACGAGGCCGCCGCCGAGCTCGAGCGCGCGCCAGTCGACCTCGTGCTCTCGGACTGGAAGCTCGCCGGCGGCAAGGACGGCTCGGCGCTCCTGGCGTTGGTCAAGACGCGCTTCGCCGAGACCGGTTTCGTGATGATCACCGCCTACGGCACGATCGCGCGCGCGGTCGAGGCGATCCGCGCCGGCGCCGACGACTATCTGCCCAAGCCCTTCGAGCGCCAGGCGCTGCTGCTGGCGATCGCCCGCACCCTGCGCGCCCGGCGGCTGGCGCGCGAGAACGAGCGCCTGGCCGAGGAGGTCGCCGAGCGCGATCGCCTGGTCGATCTGATCGGCCGCTCGGCGGCGATGCAGAAGATCTACAAGCAGGTGGCGCGCCTGGCGCCGACCCAGGCGACGATCCTGCTCACCGGCGAGAGCGGCACGGGCAAGGAGCTCGCGGCGCGGGCGCTCCACCAGCTCTCGACCCGGCGCGCGGCGCCCTTCGTCGCGGTCAACTGCGCCGCGGTGCCCGAGGGGCTGCTCGAGAGCGAGTTCTTCGGCGCCGAGCGCGGCGCCTACACCGGCGCCGACCGCACCCGGCCGGGCAAGTTCGAGCAGGCCAAGGGCGGCACGGTCTTTCTCGACGAGATCGGCGAGCTGCCGCTCGCCCTGCAGCCGAAGCTGCTGCGCGCCCTGCAGGAGGGCCGCGCGCCGCGCCTCGGCGGCCGGGTCGAGGTCCCCTTCGACGTGCGCTGGATCACGGCGACGAATCGCGATCTCGCGGCCGAAGTCACGGCCGGGCGCTTCCGCCAGGATCTCTTCTATCGCCTCAAGGTCGTCGTGCTGACGCTGCCGCCGCTGCGCGACCGGAGAGAGGACGTGCCGCTGCTGGTCGAGCACTTCGCGCAGCGCACCGCGCGCCGTCACGGCCTCGCGCCGCCCGAGTTCGCGCCCTCGGTCTTGAAGCGGCTGATCGACTATCCCTGGCCGGGCAACGTGCGCGAGCTCGCCAACGTGGTCGAGCGCTTGATCCTCCTGGCCGAGGACGGCCGGGTGCGACTCGAGGATCTGCCCGACGAGCTCGCCGGCCGCGGCAGCGGGGCGGGGGGCTTCGCCCTGCCGCCGACCGGCATGTCGTGGGAGGACCACGAGCGCGAGTGTCTGCGCCAGGCACTGGCGCTCGCCGCCGGCAACCGGGCGCGCGCCGCGCGCCTGCTCGATCTGCCGTACAAGGCGTTCCTCTACCGGCTCGAGAAGTACGAGCTCGTCCCGCCGGGCACCGCGAACCACAACATCGCCTCCGTCGGCTGAGCCCCGATTCCAGGCGCGGTTTCCCCAATTGGGGAGAGGACCCCCCGGGAAGCGGGCGGTTTTTCATGGCACTCCCCTTGCGCTAGGGAGTCTGCGCCGCTCTATCGCCCGGCCGATTTCCGGCGGGGCCAGGAGAAAGGAACTCCCGATGACGATGCTCTCCCGCAACCGCCTCACCGCCGGCGCGACGCTCTGTGCCGCGATCGGCTGTCTCGCCGCTTTCGCCGCCGTGGCGCTCGCCGACGGCGCGAGCGACTTAGGCAAGATCGACCGCAAGATGAAGATCGTGGTCGCCGATCCGGACCTTTCCAGCGACCGGCTCGACCTCGCCGACTACGACTCGATGGCGGTCGGCGAGCGGCGCCACCTCGAGACCGCCGGCGGCAAGCCGATCGACATCGAGAAGACGCAGAGCGGATTGCGCATCGAGATCAACGGCAAGACGATCGAGGTCGGCACGACGGCTTTCGACTCCGATCTGCCGGCGAAGGTCAAGATCGCCGACGCGGGGGGCCACGGCAACGTCGTCTGGGTGGGCGGCGACGAGCCGCGCAAAGTGATGGTCCTGCGCCAGGTGGCCAAGGACGGCTCGACCGACGAGAGCGCCTTCGCCTACCGGATCGGCGACGGCAAGCTGCCGATGCTGGCGCCGATCGACGACGTCGCCCGCCGACTCGAGAAGTCGGCGAAGTTCCAGGAGCTCGACGCCGCCGCGCGCGCCAAGGTGCTCGAGGCCCTGCGCGAGCTCGAAGCCGAGCCGCTCGATGCCGTCGATCCGGGGCACGCGCTGGTCATCCAGCTCGGGGGCGAGGAGGACTCGGACCAGCAATAGCTGAATCCCTGCGCCTCCGCCGCGGCACCGGGGGTCTCTCTGCGCTCGGTCGGTACCCCAGACCATTGGAAGAAGCAGGATGAGGACGGGGACCCCCCGCCACTTCGCTCCGAGAGCCCCCCGGCGCCGCTACCGTGGTCGAGAGAGACATACCGCGCGGGACCGCCGGTGCAGCGGCGGGCGCAGGCCTTGAATCAGGTGAACTCCGCGCCTGCGCCCCGGCACCCATCTCGGCTAGGGTTGCGCCATGCGACCCGGCTCGACGATGGAGATCCCGATGCCCGCTTCAGATCCCTGCCGCTACCCAGCGTCGCTCCTCGGGGCGGCGCTTCTTTTTCTCGGCCTCGCCGCCGCGTCTCCTGCCCGCGCGGCGACCTACGAAGTCGATCGCGCCGCCTCGCTCTTCGCGGTGGTGACCCACAAGGCGGGCTTCGCTTCCGGCTTGGCGCACAACCACCTGGTGGTCGCCGACGAGATCGCGGTCACGGCCTTCGAGTTCGACCCCGGCGCGCCGATCGCGGCGCGCTTCGAGGTGACGATCGCGGCGACGGGGCTCGAGGTCGATCGCCGGGCCGATCAGGACCGCTGGCAGGAGCGGGTGCTGGCGCTCGACATCCTGCAGCAGCCCTTCACCCACCCGGGCGACTCCGACCGACAGAAGATCCGCCGCGACATGCTCTCGGCCGGGCAGCTCGACGCGGCGCGCCATCCGAAGATCGTGGCGCGCGTCGCCGGCCTCACGCCGCCCGCCGCCGGCGCGCCGGAGAAGCTCCCCTGGAAGCTCCATCTCGAGCTTGCGTTGCACGGCAAGACGATCGTGCGCGATGTCCCGGCCTCGATCGACGTGGCCGCCGACGGCACCCTGACCGGCGAAGCGGCGGGCGAGTACACCTACACCGAGTTCGGCATCTCGCCCTTCTCGGCCTTCCTCGGCGCGGTCAAGAACGAAGACCGCTTCCACGTCCTCGTCCACTTGGTGGCGAAGCCCAAGTAGACGACCGATCGAAGTGCCCGCGCTGCCGAGAACGGAAGCGGCGGCGCGGGATTCACGGAGCGAAGTGGCGGGGGGTCCCCGTCCTTATCCCGTTTTCTCCAATGGTCCGGGGTACCGACCGAGCGCAGAGAAACCCGCGGTGCCGCGGCGCCAGCGGGCTACGGCGTGTGCCCGCTCCAGGCCGAGAAGCTCCCGACCTCGAATCCGTCGCGGAAGAGGGTCGTGCCGACGCAGGTGCCCGGCACCTGGGCGTGCGTGATCGCCAGGTCGTCGACGTACCAGCCCTCGCCGAGCGACGCCTGGTCGGTCGAGAAGTTGAAGCGCAGCATCACGCTCTGCCCGCTGTAGGCGGCGAGCGAGACCGATTTCTGCTGGAAGGTGAGCTGGTTCAGGCCGGTGAAGCAGCCGGTGTTGGTCGCGTAGCCGCAGGCGTCGGAGCTGACGGTGAAGGTGTTCGGGTAGCCGCCGGAGGGGGTCAGCATCGTCCAGCTCGAGCCGCCGTTGTTCGACACCTCGACCACGCCGCCATCGAAGCGATTCTCGAGATCCCAACCGGTCCAGAAGCTGGCGTTCGAGCTCTGGCCGGCAGTAAGCACGAGCGGCGGGGTCACCAGCGAGACGCAGAGGTTGTCGGACGAGGTCGAGTAGAAGCTGCGCAGGCCCGTGTGCGCCCGCGCGGTCGAGATGTGCCAGCCGACGTGCTCGACCGAGCGCGAGGCGGAGCTGTCGAGCGGCGGATCGCCGACCTCGGCGCCGGTGGCAAAGGTGCCGTCGGCGACCGGCCCGGTCGGCTTCACCGAGAGCTCGACGCCGTTGCCCTCCTCGGCGCCGTTGCCCGAATCGGTGGCGCGGACGACGTAGTAGTAGGTGCCGAAGGCGTCGACCCCGAAGTCGGTGAAGCTCGTGCCGGCGATGCCGCTCGCGATCCGGTTCGCCGCCCCCGGCACGAAGCCGGGCGCCGTGCCGCGGTAGACCGAGTAGGTCGCCGGGCCGCCGCAGAAGTTCGTCGCCGCGCTCCAGGAGAGCTCGACCGAGCAGGTGGCGCCGGCCGGGTTGGTCGCGGTCGCGACCCCGGCGAAGGCCGGACCGGTGGTGCAGGCGCCGGTGGTCGACGCCGCGTCGCAGGCCGAGGGCGCCGAGGGGCAGAGACCCGAGGGGTCGACCTCGCGCACCCGGTAGCCGTAGGGAGCGGTGCCCGAGACCGCGGTGTCGGCGTAGAAGGGCGAGACCAGGTTCGCCGCCACGCCGCCGAAGCTGCCGCCGCAGCCGCCGAGAGCGCGCTCGAGGCGGAAGGTGTTGCCGACCGTGCCGGTGCCGGTCCAGGTGGTGTCGATGCGGAAGTCGCCGTTGCCCACCGCGTCGAGGGCGGTCGGCGCCGGCGGCGCGGTGCACAGGATCGGCCGCAGGACGAAGAGGCCCTGCTCGATCCCCGAGAGGATGACGTTGCCGCTGCCGGGGAACTTGTAGTTGTTCCAGTTGCCGTTGAATGCGGGATCGTTCGCCGCCGGGTAAATGTCGAAGAAGGCGACCTCGCTCATCGCGGCGGTCGAGAGATCGTCGAGGTGCAGGATGCGGAAGCCGGCCTGGTAGTTCGACTGGTAGACGTATTCGCCGTGCACGTACTGATTGTGGTCGATGACCAGCGTGGCGGCGTCGTGGAAGCCGACGAGGACCGGGTTGTCGAGGTCCGAAACGTCGAAGACGTAGGTGCGGGTCGGGTTGCCGACGTTCTCCTCGTCGAGCTCGTCGTCGAGGATGTAGTACCGCTGGTCGTCGGTCAGCGTCCCCTGGTGGCTGTAGCCGGAGTTGTTGTACTGCAGGCTCTTGAGGAGGACCGGCGCGGACTTGTTGGTGACGTCGAGGATCGCGATCTTGTGGGTGCTCCCGAGGCACGGAAAACAGATCTCGTGGCCGGTGTACGTCGTGTCGGGGCCGTGGTAGACGACGCACTGATTTTCGTGGACGTAGCCGGCGGAGTATCCGCACCCGGCGAAAGTCGGCGCGGTCGGGTTGGCGAGGTTCACCATGTGCATGCCGGTGCCGCAGGTGTTGGTGCCGACGAGATAGGCGAAGCCGGTCTCCTCGTTGATCCAGATCGTGTGGGTGTTGTTGATCTGGCTGTAGTGCGCGGTCTCGCTGAAGGTCACCGGCGGCGACACGACGCTGCGCAACTGGTCGAGGTCGAAGACCTGCATGCCGTGCGCGCCGTTCTGGTCGGCGACGATGTAGGCGTAGTGGCCGTAGGTGCGCACGTCGCGCCAGATCGAGGTGCCGGTCGAGGTCGGCAGCTTGCCGAGGTAGACGGCATTCTCGGGGTCGGCGATGTCGACGAACGCCGTGCCGTTGTCGAGACCGAGGAGGGCGATCTCGTGCCCGGTCACCGGGTCGGTCCAACCCCAGAGGCTGTTGGCCGCGCCGGCGCCGAAGGTCGACAGAGGCAGCGATTCGAGCAGGTCGACTCTGTTGCACGGATAGGGCCCGGCGAAGCCGCCGACGCAGGGAGTCAGATGTTCGGGGACCCGCTCCTCGGGCACCGGAACGATGTCCTGCCCGCCCGGCAGGTCGGCGGGCGGCGGAATCGCTCCCAGCGGCAGAGCGAGCGCCGCGAGCGCGGCCAGGGCGAACGGCACGCGGTAGGCGAGGCGAGCGGGGCGACGGTGCGCCGGAGTCGATGCGGGCATCCGGGGATCTCCTGGGGAATCGAAGCGCGGATCGTAGCGCACTGCGGCCGGGTCGCGGATGGAGCATTCCACCCTCGCCGCCGGTAAGCTCGCGCCGCCATGCGCGACTTCGAGCGCCCGCTCGCCCTCGGCATCGAGACCTCCTGCGACGACACCGCCTGCGCGCTGGTCGACGGCGCGGGCCGGGTGCTCTCGTCGGTCGTCTCGTCCCAGCTCGCGGTCCACCAGCCCTACGGCGGGGTGGTGCCGGAGATCGCCTCGCGCGAGCACCTGGCCAACTGGAGCGCGGTCAGCGTCGCGGCCTTCGCGGCCGCCGGCGTGACGCTCGCCGAGGTCGACCTGGTGGCGGCGACCCGCGGTCCGGGGCTCGTCGGCTCGCTCCTGGTGGGCCTGGCGCTCGGCAAGTCGGTCGCCTGGGCGCTCGGCAGGCCTTTCTTCGCCGTCCACCATCTCGAGGGGCACCTCTACTCGCCCTTCCTCGCGCCGACCGGCGAGCCGGCGGCGCCGGTTCCCGAGCGCTTCGTCGGCCTCGTCGTCTCGGGCGGGCACACCTGCCTCTACGCGGTCGACGGCGGCGGCATCGCGACCCTCGCCGAGACCCGCGACGACGCCATCGGCGAGGCCTTCGACAAGGTCGGCAAGCGCCTCGGGCTGCCGTTTCCGCAAGGGCCGATCGTCGATCGGCTGGCCGAGCTCGGCGAGGCCGCGCGCTCGCCCCTGCCGCGCGTCGCGCAGCCTGCCGGAGAGCTCTTCTTCTCGTACTCGGGGTTGAAGACCCAGGCGGCGACCGCCGCCGCAGCGCTCGCCGCGGGCGGCGTCGACCTCGCCTACCGGCCGGAGCGGGACCCGCCCTTCGCGCCCGAGGTGCTCGACCTGCTCGCCGGTTTCCGCGCCGCCGCGGTCGGCCAGCTGATGGATCGGCTGACGCGGCTCCACCGCCGCGAGCCCTTCGCGCACCTCGCGGTCTCGGGCGGGGTGGCCGCCAATCGCGAGCTGCGGCGCGCGGTCGCCGTCTGGGCGGCCGAGCGCGGCGTCGCGCTGGCGCTCGTGCCGCTCGCTTTCTCGGGCGACAACGCGGCGATGATCGCCCACGCGGCGCTGCGCCGCGCTGGCGCCGGCGTGGCGGGCGACGATCCGCTCTCGGTCGGCGCCGCGAGCCGGGCGCCGATCGGCGCCGAGGCGCCAGCGGCCGGAGGCGGCGGATGAGCGCCTGGCTCTGGCGGCCGGTCAACTTCGTGCAGGGCATCTACACCGCTCTGTGGAGCGCGCTCTGGATCTCGATCGCGCTCGCGGTGTCGCTCCTCAGCCGCTCGCCGCGCGCCTCGCTCTGGCTCGCCCGCCGGGTCTGGGCGCCAGGGCTGCTGGCCGGCGCTGGCGCGCGGCTCGCGGTCTCGGGGAGGGATCACCTCGCCGGGCTCGACGGCTTCCTGGTGGTCGCCAACCACTCCTCGTGGATCGACATCCCGGCGCTCTTCGCCGCCCTGCCGCTGCCGCTGCGCTTCGTCGCCAAGCAGGAGCTCGCCCGGGTGCCCTTCCTCGGCTGGTACATCGGCGCGATGGGGATGGTCTTCGTCGATCGCGCCGACCGCAAGCGGGCGCTCGCGAGCGTCGATCGGGCGACCGAGCTGCTGGCCGCGGGCGCGGCGCTGGTCTCGTTCCCGGAGGGAACGCGCTCGCGCGACGGCGCCATGCGCGGCTTCAAGACCGCCGGCTTCGCGGCGCCGATCGAGGCCCAGGTGCCGGTGGTGCCGGTGGCGATCGCCGGGGCGGGGCGGGTGTTGCCGCCGCAAGGCTTCGCGGTCCGTCCCGGTCGCATCCGGGTCGCGGTCGGCGAGCCGCTTGCAACGGTCGGCTTGACGGCCGCCGACCGCGCCGGGTTGGCGCGCGAGACCGAGAGCCGGGTGCGTGCCCTGCTGCTCGAGCTCGCCGCGGGAGCACCGTAGGATCGCCCGCGGGCTCGCCGCCGCGACGAACCGCCGAGACCAGGAGAGCTCCCGATGACGATCGCCGACCCGCAACGCCACGCACTCGATGCCTCCACCGCCGGGTCCCGCCGCGAGGGCTTCCCCGGCGACCGGCGCCAGAGTCGGAAGCGCCGCTTCGCCGCACCGGCGGTGGCGCTCCTGCTCGCCGCCGCGCCGGCGGCGCCGGCCGAGAAGCTGCCGGCCGATTTCGCCGCCGCAGTCGAATCGTTCGGCAAGGGCGACTGGCGTTTGTGCCGCGATCAGTTCGATCGCGCCCGTTTCAGCGCCTCGCGCTCCGGGCTCTCGGCGCGCGCCGCCTACGGCGCGGCGGTCTGCTCGGCCTACCTCGCCGATCTCGATGCGGCCTTCTCGTTCCTGGGCTTCGCGGTGAGCCGCGGTTTCCACGACCTCACCCGCCTGCACGAGGATCCGCGCCTCTCCTCACTGCGCGGCGACGTGCGCTGGGTGGCGCTCGAGCGCCAGGTCGAGGCGGCCGACGCCGCCTGGCGCGGCACGGTCAACCGCGAATTGCTGGCGGCCTACGAGGCCCATCTCGCGGCGCATCCGCCGGGCTCGGGCAAGCTCGCGGATTCCAAGCTCGAGATCGACGACCGAACGCGTTTCGCTACCGTGCGCAAGGTGCTCGAACGGGGTGGAGCGAAGCTCGGCGCCGACTACTTTCACGCCGCCTCGGTGTTGGTGCACTCCGACATCGCCGCCGACATCGAACGGGCGCGCGCCCTGGCGCTCAAGGCGGACGAGCTCGACCCGGACCTGATCTACGCCCGGCGGCTGGCGGCCTACGCCACCGATCGCGCCCTGATGCTGACCCAGAAGCCGCAGAAGTACGGCACCCAACTCGAGTGGCGAGACGGTCGCTGGGAGGTCTACCCGGTCGACCCGAAAGTCACCGACGCCGAGCGCGCCGAATGGAACGTGCCGCCGCTTGCCGAGACGCAGGCGCTCGCCGAGCGACTGAGCACGAACCCGACCCCGCCGGCGGCGCCGGCCGCGCCGCAACCCACTCCGCCCCCGCCGTCGCGCTGAGGCCTCGGCTCGGCGCTCAAGAGAGCTCCTCGACCGTGTAGCGGGAGAAGCGGAAGACCTCCGACCAGGTGCCGGTCGGGATTCCGGCCTTGCGATAGAGGTGGGCGAGGAAGTCGCGCCGCTCGGGCAGCTGGCGCCAGACCGCTGGCAGGAACGTGGCGCGTCGCCTGCCGGCCTCGACCACCAGGCCGTCGACCCCGGGGCGCAGCTTCTCGACCAGCTCCTCTTCGCTTGCCGCCGCGAGCGGCTCGAGCGGCGAGAGCACGGAGAGATGGATCACGATCCCCGGCAGCTCCCGCTCCTCGACCGGCGGAAAGCGCGGATCGCGCAGGGCGGCCGCCGCGGCATTGGCCGCCACGTCTTGGGCGAGCGGCGCGCGGCGCTCGAGGCTGCCGATGCAGCCGCGCAGCTCGCCTCCCGCTTCGAGGGTCACGAAGCTCGCTCCGGGCTCGGCGAGCCGCCGCGGCAAGTGGGCGAAATCGACCGCGACAGCGCTCCGCCCGACCGCCGCGGCGAGCGACCGGCGGGCGATCGCGAGCAGGGCGCGGCGCTCCTCGTCGGTCAGCCGCTGGGTCTCAGCCGACGGCATAGGCGCCGTATCCCACCACGCGGTCGCGTCCCCCCGCGGTGTCGCCCGAGTTGCGCAGGTCGAGGCGGCTCACCGCGAGGTCCCGCTCTCGGGCCCAGGCGAGCAGGCCGCGCAGCGGTCGCACGCCGCAGGCGTCGCGCTCGCCGAGCGCCGCGCCATCGCGCGCCAGGATCGCCTGCGACGTCGCGCGGTCGGCTCGGCGAGCGCTCTCGTAGTCGAGGTAGTGCGACAGGTCGGTCGAGACGACGACCAGGGTCGCCGGGTCGCTCGCCAACGCTTCGATCGTCGCGGCGACCTCGGCGGCCGCGGCCTCGCCGACCACGAGCGGCACCAGGGCGAAGTCGCCGAGCGTGCGCTGCAGGAAGGGCAGCTCGACCTCGAGCGCGTGCTCGGCGGCGTGCGCCCGGTCGAGGACGAAGACCCAGGGCTGGTCGGCGATCGTCGCGGCGGCGCCCTCGTCGAGCGGCACGTTGCCGAGCGGGGTGGCGAAGTGGCTGGCCGACGAGAGGGCGATGCCGGCGAACGCCACTTGGTGCGAGGGTCCGAGGAGGACGACCCGGCGGAAGCGCGCGGCGATCGGCGGCAAGAGGCGGAAGGCCGAAGCGGCGACCGGGCCGGAGTAGACATAGCCGGCATGGGGAGCGACCAGACCGCGCAGGGTCGATCCGTCTGCTCCGGCGGGCTCGGCCGCGAGCAGGGCGTCGACCTCGGCGCGGAGCGTCTCGCGGTCGGCGGGGTAGAACTTGCCGGCAACCGCCGGCGGGCGAATCTTCGCAGGTTGGCCGACGTGGGAGCGCATGAAGGATCAGCTTCGCCCGGGGGTCGCCACGTGGCCCGATCCGGGAATGGAGCTAGGTGCGGCGACCGTTACTCAGAGTAACAGGGGAGGCCGGGTCGAGGATTCCAGCATGTCCGAGATCGTCGAGTCGTTCGCCGGTGCGGTACCCACGCGCTTCTGGCATGCGCTCGAGGACGGCCGGGTACAGTGCGACGTCTGCCCGCGCTTCTGCAAGCTGCGTGCGGGACAGCGCGGCCTCTGCTTCGTGCGCGCCAACCGCGACGGCGAGGTCGTCCTGACCACTTACGGCCGCTCGTCGGGCTTCTGCATCGATCCGATCGAGAAGAAGCCGTTGAACCACTTCCTTCCCGGAACGCCGGTGCTCTCCTTCGGCACCGCGGGGTGCAACCTCGCCTGCCAGTTCTGCCAGAACTGGGACATCTCGAAGTCGCGCGACTGGGACCGGCTGACCGACCAGGCCTCGCCGGAGACCATCGCGCGCGCGGCGCGCGAGCTCGGCTGCCGCAGCGTCGCTTTCACCTACAACGATCCGACGATCTTCCTCGAGTACGCCGCCGACGTGGCCGACGCCTGCCGCGCGGTGGGCATCGCCGCGGTCGCGGTGACCGCCGGCTACATCACGCCCGAGCCGCGGCGCGACTTCTACGCCCACATCGACGCCGCCAACGTCGACCTGAAGGCCTTCAGCGAGGGGTTCTACCGCAAGATCTGCGGCGGGCATCTCGAGCCGGTGAAGGAGACGCTCGTCTACCTGAAGCGCGAGACGAGCGTCTGGTTCGAGATCACCACCCTGCTGATCCCGGGGGAGAACGACTCGAACGGCGAGATCGAGGCGCTGTCGTCGTGGGTCGCGAGCGAGCTCGGGCTCGACGTGCCGCTCCACTTCACCGCTTTCCATCCGGACTGGAAGATGCGCGACATCCCGCCGACCCCGCCCGCGACCCTCAGCCGGGCGCGCGACATCGCCCGCTCCCACGGCCTGCGCTACGTCTACACCGGCAACGTGCGCGACGAGGCCGGAGGCTCGACCTACTGCCCGACTTGCGGCGAGCGGGTCATCGGCCGCAACGGCTACGAGATCACTTCGTGGAGGCTCGATGCGGCGGGTCGCTGCACCGCCTGCGGGGGAGAGATCGCCGGCCATTTCGAGCCCCAGGCCGGGGTCTGGGGCGGGCGCCGCCGGCCGGTTCGGCTCGCCGACTTCGCCGCCTGAGGGAGCCTTTTTCCGATACGATCGCGCCGTTTTCTCCCGCCCGCGCACGGCGAAAGGTCGGATCGGATTGAGCTCGAACGACGACTCCTACCGCGTGCTGTTCGAGGGCGCCGGGGACGGAATCCTGGTCCTCGACGCGCAGGGAATCCTCCTCGACCTGAACCAGGCCGCCGAGGCGATGATCGGCCGGCCGCGCACCGAGCTCTGCGGCCGTCCGGTCCAGGAACTGCTGGTGCCCGAGGACGTCGTGCGCCGCCCGATCCAATGGCAGGCGCTTGCCGAGGGGCGCGACGTGCTCTCCGAGCGCCTGTTCCTGCGGCGCGACGGAGCGCCGGTGTTGGTCGAGATCCACAGCCGGCGTCTGGCCGACGGCAGGATCGCCTCCGTGGTGCGCGACCTGCGCGGCCGCGAGACGACCGCCGCGGCGCTCGGCGCGGTCGACCGCGCGCTCGGGGCGCTGACCGGCGAGAACTTCTTCACCGGCATGCTCTCGCAGCTCTGCCAGGTCCTGCGCGCCGACTACGCCTTCATCGGCGCCCGCCGGCCGGACCGCCCGGGGATCGTGCACATGCTGGCGCTCTCGCACCGTGGCCAGCCGATCGCGCCGTTCGACTACGACCTCGCGGGAACCCCCTGCGACGAGGTCCTGGGCTGCGGGCTCATCGCCTTCCCGCGCGGAGTCCGCGACCGCTTTCCGGCCGACCCCTACCTCGCCGAGCTCGAGATCGAGGGCTACGCCGGCACCGATCTGCGCGCGACCGACGGCGTGGCGCTCGGATTGCTGGTGGTCATGTCCCAAACGCCGTTCGACGACCCGGCGCTGGTCGAGACGGTCTTGAGCCAGTTCGCCGTGCGCGCCGGCGCCGAGCTCGAGCGCGCGCGCGGCGAGGAACATGTGCGCGACAGCGAGGCGCGGCTGCGCGCCGTGGCGAGCGCCCTGCCGGATCGGATCTTCGTGGTCGACGACGGCGGGCGGATCCTCGAGATCTGGAGCGGCTCTTCGGAGGCGCCGCCGAAGTTGCCGCCGACGGCGCTCGGTCGGCTGCTCGAGGAGGCGCTGCCGGCGCCGCTCGCGGCGCACTTCCGCAACCTGGCGACGGGCGCGCTCGCCGCCGGCGAAACGGACCTGTTGGAGTTCCAGGTGGAGATCGACGGGCGGACGGTCTGGCTCGAGACCCGCGCCGCGCGCATCGGTCCGGAGCTCGAGGGCCATCGCGCCGCCGTACTGGTGGCGCGCGACATCAGCGAGCGCAAGGCGACCGAGATCGCGCTCAGCTCGTTGCAAGAGCAGTTCCTCCAGGCGCAGAAGATGGAGGCGGTCGGGCGCCTGGCGGGCGGCGTAGCGCACGATTTCAACAATCTGCTGGGGGTGATCCAGGGCTACTCGCAACTGGTGCGCGAGGGGCTGCCGGCCGAGCACCCGAACCGCCAGGACCTGGCGGAGATCGAGCGCGCCGCCGACCGCGGTGCGGCGGTGACCCGACGACTGCTGGCCTTCAGCCGCAAGGAAGTGGGCGAGCCGCAGTCGATCCAGCTCGCCGCCCTGCTCTCCGATCTGCGCAAGCTCCTGGCGCGCCTGATGGGCGAGGACGTCACCGTGGTCCTCGAGACGAGAGGCGAGATGGGCAGCGTCTTCGTCGATCCGGCGCAGATCGAGCAAGTGGTGCTCAACCTGGCGGTCAACGCGCGCGACGCGATGCCCGAGGGCGGACGGCTCGAGCTGGCGGTCGAGGAGATGACGGTGGTCGAGACCGACCCGCGAATCACGGTCGAGTCCGACCTGCCGGCGGGGCACTGGGCGCGGCTGACGGTGACCGACAACGGCATGGGGATGGACCCCGACACCCAGCGGCGAATGTTCGAGCCCTTCTTCACCACCAAGCCGCTCGGCAAGGGGACGGGCCTCGGGCTGGCGACGGTGTACGGCATCGTGCAGCAGGCGCGCGGCCACATCCGCTGCCGCAGTCAGGTCGGTCACGGCACGACCTTCTCGATCTATCTGCCGATTCAGGAGAGCGTGGCGGCGGCGGGCGCCGGGTCCTCGACGGCCGAGCCGCGCCCCTTCTCGGCCGCCGATGTCACCATCCTGCTGGTCGAGGACGAACCGTCGCTGCGCAGCGTCGAGCGTCGCTGGCTCGAGGCCGTCGGCTTCCACGTCCTCGCCGCGGGCTCGATCTCGGAGGCGATGGCGATCGCCGCCGACCACCCGGCGCCGATCGACCTGCTGCTGACCGACGTCGTGCTGCCGGACGGCAACGGCCGCGGCCTCGCCGAGCACCTGCAGCGCTTCCGGTCCGAGCTGCGGGTGCTCTTCGTCTCGGGCTACGCGGCGGAGTTCCTCGACCACTCCGGCTCGTTCCCGGCGGGCGACGGGTTCCTCCCCAAGCCGTACTCGATGCAGACCCTGCTCGAGGTCGTCCGCCGGCGCTTGGGCGCCGGTTAGGCCGCGACGCTCGCCGCCGCTACTGCCAGCGGAAGAGCTTCAATGCGCCGAGGAATCCGACCGCCGACCAGGCGGCGAGGATGGCGAGCGGCAGGGCGAGCGCGGCGACCCCCGAGCCGTCGAGCATCACGGCGCGCAGCGCGTTGTTGAGCGCGGTCAAGGGCAGGGCCTGAACGAAGGGCTGGACCACGGCCGGGAAGCGCTCGGTCGAGAAGAAGATCCCGGAGCCGATCCACATCGGCACCATCACCAGATTCATCAGCCCCGAGACCCCCTCGATGGTGCGCGGCCGGGCGGCCACCAGGAGCCCCAGGCCGACGAAGGTCATCGCACCCACCAGGGTCACCGCCGAGAGCAGCGCGAGCGACCCGAGGACCGGCACGCCGAGCGCGAAGCGGGCGAAGGCGAGCAGCGTACCGACCTCGAGCGCCAGGAAGACCAGGCGCGAGAGAATCTGCGCCGCGAGGTAGTGCCAGCGCCGCATCGGCGCCGCGATGTAGCGTTTGAGGAGCTTGCCCGAGCGCGCCTGGACGAGCGAGAAGCCGATCGACCACATCCCGGTGCCCATCAGGTTCATCCCCAGCAGGCCCGGCACCAGGAAGTCGATGTAGCGCGAGCCGGTCTCGGTCAGCTCCTCGACCGCCGGCGTGAAGCGATCCGCGCGCCCGGCGGCGCGCTCGAGGGCCGCGTCGACCGCCAGCCGCGCGGCGCGGCTCTCCGGCCGGGTCGGATCGAGAAAGTAGGTCGGCGGGTCGGTGGCGCGCACCACCAGGGCGAACCTCCCGGTGCGCAGCTTCGAGCGCGCCTCGGCGGTCGAGACGATCGACGGCGCGAGCCCCGGGTCGCCGGCGAGCGCGGCGCGCCGCGCCTCGGCCGCGGATCCTGCCTCGACCGCCACCGGCAGCGCCTCGGGAGCCTGCGAGCGGAAGGCGAGCCCGAGCGCGCCGGCGAGCAGGATCGGGAAGGCGAAGACCCAGAAGGTGGCTTCCGGCTCGCGCAGAAACTCGCGCACCCGGGCGAGCGTCAGCTCGACGATCGGATGGCGGCGCGCGCGCATGCGCCGACTATACTGACTCGCGCCGAGCCCGATCGTGCGCGTCTGCTACTTCATCCAGAGCCACCGCGACCCGGAGCAGATCGCCCGCCTGGTGCGCACGCTGCACACGGCGAGTCCGGCGGCGTTCGTGCTCGTGGGACACGACGCGCGGCTCTGCGACCTGCCGCGCGCCGACCTGCCGGACTCGCCGGCGATCGAGGTCTTCTATCCGCCGCCGCCGATCGAGCGCGGTCACCTGTCGCTCCTCTCGCCCCTCTGGCAGGCGATCGACCGCCTGCGCGAACGAGCGATCGACTACGACTGGCTGGTCTATCTCTCGGGTCAGGACTTCCCGACCCTGGCGCTGGCGCGCGCGGAAGCAATGCTCGCCGCTTCGCCGGCCGACGGCTACCTGACCTGGTGGAACGCGTTCGAGCCGGTCAATCCCTGGGGGCGGCGGCGGCAGGGGATCCTGCGCTACCGCTACCAGTACCGGCGCGCGCCGGCGTGGACGGCGCCGCTGCTGCGCCTGCTGCGGGGAGTCAACGGCCTCCAGAGTCTCGTGCACGTGCAGTTGACCTATGGAGCGAACGTCGGGCTGCGCGCGCGGCGCACGCCGTTCGACGACGGGCGGATCTGCTACGCCGGATCGCAGTGGTCGACGCTCCGCCGCGCGGCCGTCGAGTGGCTGCGCGAGCGGCTGCGCGCCGAGCGCGAGCTCGTCGCCTGGTACGAGCGCACGATCTGCTCCGACGAATCGCTGGTGCAGACGATCCTCGTCGGCAGCGGCCGCTTCCGTCTGGTCGACGACAACCTGCGCTACGTCGACGTGCGCGGCAGCCGCGACGGCCGGCCGCGCACCCTGACCGCGGCCGACTTCGACGAGATCACTTCGGGCCGCTACCACTTCGCGCGCAAGTTCGACCGGGGAGTCGACGCGCGGATCCTCGACCGGCTCGAGGCCGTGGCGCTCGCGACCTAATCGTCGAGCAGCCGCCGGCCGGTACGGGCGAGGAAGACGTCCTCGAGCGTCGCGTGGTGGGTGGCGAGTCGGGTCGGCTCGAGCCCGCGCGCGGCGAGCGCCGCGAGCAGCGCCGCGACCGCGCGGTGCACCTCGCCGACCGTAAGGCGCCAGGTCTCGCCGTCGCGGGCCACACGCTCGACTCCCGGAAGGACCGCGAGCAGGTTCTCGTCCACTCCGGCCGCAAGCTCGAACTCGACCACGTGCTCGGCGCCGAGCGAGGCGACGAGCGCCCGCGGCGTGTCGAGCGCCACCACCTTGCCGCGGTCGACGATCGCCACCCGGTCGCAGAGGCGCTCGGCTTCCTCCATGTAATGGGTCGTCAGCAGCACCGTCCGCCCGCGAGCCTTCAGCGCCGCGACGATTTCCCAGATCTGGCGGCGGGAGAGCGGATCGAGCCCGGTCGTCGGCTCGTCGAGGAAGACGACTTCAGGGTCGCCGACGAGGGCGCAGGCGAGCGACAGGCGCTGCTTCTGCCCGCCCGAGAGCTCGCGCACGAAAGCGCGCCGCTTGTCGCCGAGCTCGACGGCGGCGATCGCCTCCTCGGCGCCGGGTCCGCCGGGGTAGAAGCTGGCGAAGAGGCGCACCACCTCCTCGACCCGCAGCTTGTTGGGGAAGACCGTCTCCTGGAGCTGGACGCCGAGGCGGCGGCGCAGCGCGAGCCCCTCGCCTCTCCAGCGCTCGCCGAGCACCACGACTTCTCCCGCGTCGGGAGCGAGCAGACCCTCGAGGATTTCGACCGTCGTCGTCTTGCCGGCGCCGTTCGGGCCGAGCAGGCCGAAGCACTCGCCGACCGCGACCTCGAGATCGAGACCGTCGAGGGCTACGACCTCGCCGTAGCGCTTGACGACGCCGCGGCAGGAGAGGGCCGGGAGGGCGGGGGGCATTCCGTCAGGTCCCTTTCGCCTGGCGAGCATCGAACCGCCGGAACGGATCGCGTGGCGAGCGCTCAGTCACGCCGGAACACCTTGCCTTGCTTCATCACGAAGCGGACGTGCTCGGTCGCGCGGATGTCGGCGAGCGGATCGCCGGGCACGGCTACCAGGTCGGCCGCCTTGCCGGCCTCGAGCGTGCCGGCCTCGGCGGCGAGGCCGAGGAGCTCGGCCGCCGACGCCGTGCCGGCGCGCAGCGCCCCGGCCGGCGTCATTCCCGCCTCGACCATCAGGACGAACTCGCGCGCGTTGTCGCCGTGGTGCGAGACGCCGGAGTCGGTGCCGAAGGCAATCTTGATCCCCATCGCGATCGCCTTCTTCATCATCGAGTCGTGCGCTTTGACCGCCGCCTGCGCCTTGGCGGCGACCGCCGGATCGAGCTTGCGGTCGGGCGAGGTCGTGGTCACCCCGGCGAGCACCGTCGGCACCAGCCAGGTCCCCTTCTCCTTCATCATCCGCAGCGCCTCGTCGTCGAGGAACGAGCCGTGCTCGATCGAGTCGGCGCCGGCGCGGATCGCCACTTTCGCCGCCTCGGCGCCGTGGGCGTGCACCGCCACGCGCTTGCCGAGCCGGTGCGCCTCGTCGACGATCGCGTCCATCTCGGCCTGGGTCACCTGCGGCGTGTCGACCGCGTCGCCGAGCGACAGCACGCCGCCCGAGCCGCAGACCTTGATCACGTCGGCGCCGTACTTGACCCGGTAGCGCACCGCGTCGCGGAACTGGTCGGCGCCGGCGGCGATGCCGTCCTCGACGCCGCTCTCCTTGCCGAAACGGCCGGGCGGGAAGCCGGTCTGGTCGCAGTGGCCGCCGCGCGCGCCGAGCGCCTCGGTCGCCACCAGCATGCGCGGCCCGGGGACGACGCCGTCGCGGATGGCGTTGCGCAGGCCGACGTCGACGCCGTCCTCGGCGCCGACGTTGCGCACCGTCGTGAAGCCGGCCTCGAGCGTCCGGCGGGCGAAGACGGTCGAGCGGATCGCATCCTCGGCCACGTTGCGGCGCAGGCCCGAGAAGAAATCGACCAGGAAGTTGTCGCCCATCTCGCCGGTCAGGTGGACGTGGGCGTCGATGAAGCCGGGCAGCAGCGTCGCGTCACCGAGGTCGATCACCTGCGCCCCGGCGGGGATCGCGAGTCGCGAACCCACCGCCGAGATCTTTCCGTCGGCGACCAGCACCACCGCGTCGCGGATCTCGCCGTCGCTCCGGCCGTCGAAGAGGCGCGCCGCCTTGACCGCGGTGACCGCCGGAGCTTTTGCCGTCGCAGTCTCGGCGGCCGAAGCCGGCCGGGCGAGCGGCGAGGCGAGGAGAGCGACGACGGCGGCGGCGGCGAGGCACTTGGACATGGAGACCCCCGTGGGCAGGAAGGCGCGAGTCTACGCAAGTCCCGCCTCCACCGTCCGACTGCGGCCGGGACGGGCGCCCGGCCGGGCCGGCGGGCTTGCTGCGCGGGGGCTCACGATATCCTCATGGCATGAGTGAGCGGCTGCAGGTGATCCTCGACGAGAAGGAGATGCGCGACCTGCGGCGCCTGGCGCGGCAGGAGGGCGTGACCGTCTCGGAGTGGGTCCGGCGCTGCCTGCGCGACGGCCGGCGCGCCGCGGCGGTGGGCGACCCGGGGCGCAAGCTCGCGGCGCTGCGCTCGGCGGTGGCGCACGAGCTCCCGAGCGGCGAGATCGAGGCGATCCTCGACCCGACCGCGCGTAGGGCGCTCTCCGGGGTCGAGCTCTGATCTTCGTCGACTCGAACGTCCCGATGTACCTGGTCGGCGCCGCGCACCCGCACAAGGCGGAGTCGGCGCTGGCGCTCGAGCGCGCCAAGGAGCTCGTCTACTCCCACCGCCGCCTCTCCTCCCGCGATGCCCTGCACCTGGCGGTGATGGAGCGTCACGGGGTGCGCGAGATCCTCTCCTTCGACCGCGGTTTCGACCTCATCCCGGGAATCCGCCGCCTGCCGGCCTGAGCGACCCATGCATCCGACCGCGCGCATCCGCAACTTCTCGATCATCGCCCACATCGACCACGGCAAGTCGACGCTCGCCGATCGCATCCTCGAGCTCACCCACGCGGTCTCGCAGCGCGAGATGCACGCCCAGGTGCTCGACGACATGGACCTCGAGCGCGAGCGCGGCATCACCATCAAGGCGCGCGCCGTGCGCCTCGACTACCGGGCGCGGGACGGCCAGGACTACGTCTTCAACCTCATCGACACCCCCGGCCACGTCGACTTCAGCTACGAGGTCTCGCGCTCGCTCGCCGCCTGTGAGGGCGCGCTGCTGGTGGTCGACGCCACGCAGGGGGTGGAGGCGCAGACGCTCGCCAACGCCTATCTCGCGGTGCACGGCGGTCTCGAGCTGCTGCCGGTCGTCAACAAGATCGACCTGCCCTCGGCCGACGCGGTGCGTGCCCAGGAGCAGATCGAGCAGGTGGTGGGCATCGACGCCACCCACGCGGTGCTGGTCTCGGCCAAGACCGGGCTCGGCGTCGAGGAGCTCCTCGAACGGATCGTCAGCGACATTCCGCCGCCCAAGGGCGACGCGGAAGCGCCGTTGAAGGCGCTGCTCTTCGACTCCTGGTACGACGTCTACCGGGGCGTCGCCTGTTTCGTGCGCGTGGTCGACGGGGTGCTGCGCCGCGGCGACAAGATCCAGTTCGTCGCCACCGGCCGGGTCTACACGGTCGAGGAGCTCGGCACCTACCACCCGAAGCCGCGCGAGGCCGAGGCGCTCGGCCCGGGCGAGGTCGGCTACGTCTACGCCAACATCAAGGACCTGATCCAGGCCAAGATCGGCGACACCGTCACCCATCTCGACCGGCCGACGACCTCGCCGCTTCCGGGCTTCAAGGAAGTCAAGCCGATGGTCTTCGCCGGCCTCTTCCCGGTGGTTTCGGAGGACTACGAGGACCTGCGCGACGCGGTCGACAAGCTGCGCCTGAACGACGCCTCGTTCACCTTCGAGCCCGAGTCCTCGGTGGCGCTCGGCTTCGGCTTCCGCTGCGGCTTCCTCGGCCTGCTGCACATGGAGATCATCCAGGAGCGGCTGGAGCGCGAGTTCAACTTGAGCCTGATCACCACCGCGCCCGGCGTGCGCTACCGGGTGAATCTGTCGGACGGCCGCCAGATCGAGATCAGCTCGCCGGCGCAGCTGCCCGACCTGTCGAAGGTCGACTCGATCGAGGAGCCCTACATCCACTCGACGATCGTCACCCGCGACGAGTACGTCGGCGGCATCCTGGCGCTGGCGCAGGACCGCCGCGGCATCCAGAAGAGCCTGCAGTACGTGTCGACCGACCGGGTGCTGATCGAGTACGACTTCCCATTGGCCGAGGTGATCCACGACTTCTACGACAAGCTGAAGTCGGTGTCGCGCGGCTACGCCTCGTTCGACTACGAGCTCGCCGACTACCGGCAGGGCGAGGTGGTCAAGCTCGACGTGCTGGTCAACGGCGACGCGCTCGACGCGCTGTCGATCATGGTCCACCGCGAGAAGGCCTACCCGAAGGGCAAGGCGCTGGTCGACAAGATGAAGGAGCTCATCCCGCGCCAGCTCTTCGAGGTCATCCTGCAGGCGGCGATCGGCTCGAAGATCATCGCCCGCTCGACCGTCAAGCCGCTGCGCAAGGACGTGCTCGCCAAGTGCTACGGCGGCGACATCAGCCGCAAGAGGAAGCTGCTCGAGAAGCAGAAGGAAGGCAAGAAGCGGATGAAGTCGGTCGGCAACGTCGAGATCCCGCAAGAGGCCTTCCTGGCGGTGCTGAAAGTCGAGGACTGAAGCCGCGCGACGGGCGGCGAGCAGGGTAGAATTCGAGGTCGAGATGCGACGCATCGTCCAGGTTCGCAAGACCACGCTCGCCAACGCCGACGACAGCGCGCGCGACCGGCTCTTCTGGCAGGGCGTGTCGCCGGTCGAGCGCTTCCTGCGGGTCTTCCAGATGAGCGAGGAGGCCTATGCCTTCGTCGGCAAGCTCCCCCCCGAGGCAACTGGTAGCGCGCGACGTGTAGCGCGCGTCGTACGGTTGAACCAGCCCTTTCCCGACGAAGTCACCGAATCCGGGGCCGATCCGTCCGTCTAGCTATTCGGCGCTGAATCGTCCGATCGGCGCTCGTCTCCCGAGCGGCACTCGGTCGCGGGTGGGCGCTTCGTCGATTCGCTCGTCGCTTCACTCCCATTCGATCGTCCCCGGCGGTTTGGTGGTCAGGTCGTAGGCGAGTCCGCTGACGCCCGGCAGCGCCAGCAGATCGCGGCGCAGCTCGTGGAGGAGCCCGGCCGGCAGGCGCGCCGGGGTGGCGGTCATGGCGCGCTCGGAGTGCACCGGCCGGAGG
Organism: Thermoanaerobaculia bacterium; assembly: GCA_046331385.1. Taxonomy (GTDB): domain Bacteria; phylum Acidobacteriota; class Thermoanaerobaculia; order Multivoradales; family JAGPDF01; genus JAXLQW01. Next base: position 2,752,668 of record JAXLQW010000001.1, on the reverse strand, counting down.
ATCACCAGCTCCTCGCCCTGGCCGTCGATCACCATCGGCACGGCGACCGTCGGGCACTGCCAGATCGCGTCGTAGAGGCCGTGGCGCTCGAGAGCCTGCATGACGATCGCGTCGGCTTCGCGCAGCAGGTCGAGCCGCTGGCGCGAGACGGTGGCGGCGAGAGGTCGGAACTCGCAAGCCCCCGCGCTCCCCAGCCACCACAGGCAGCGGTTGACGTGCGGCACGTCCTTGTAGAGCGCCGCGGCGACGCGCAGCAGGGTCTCCCAGTCGGCCTCGCCTTCGAGCAGCACCGGGTGCTCGTAGGCGCGCAGGTCCGCCTTGACGCCCACCGAGCGGATCGGCAGCGCCCGCGCCCGCAGCCCGAACGGGAGCGCGAACGCGGCGAGCGCCGGCTCGAGCTCGTCGAAGCGGGCGCGGTCGGGCTCGCCGGTCGAGCACAGGAGGCGCACGCCGAGCCCCGGCCCGGGGAACGGATGGCGGCGGACCATCTCCGGCGGCACGCCGAGGCGCTCGCCGAGCTCGCGCACCTCGACCTTGTAGAGCTCGGCGAGCGGCTCGACCACGCGCCCGGCGGCGATCATCGCCTCGATCACCGGCACCCGGTTGTGGTGGGTCTTGATCGTGTCGGCGCGCTTCGTGCCGCCGGTCTCGATGGTGTCGGGATAGATCGTCCCCTGGGCGAGCAGATGGCTCTCGATGCCCAACCGCCGTGCCTCGCGCTCGAAGACGGCGACGAAGGCGTCGCCGATCGCGCGTCGCTTCTTCTCCGGCTCGACGATCCCGGCGAGCGCCGCGAGGAAATCGTCGCTCGCGTCGACCCACTCGAGCCGCGAAGCGAGCCCCAGGCACGCGAGCCTCTCGACCACTTGCCGGCTCTCGTCCTTCCGCATCAACCCGTTGTCGACGTGCAGCAAGTTCACCCGGTCGGGCCCGAGCGCCAGCGCCAGGAGCTTTGCCGCCACGGTCGAGTCGACGCCGCCCGAGGCGAGCAGGAAGACCGAGCCGCCGCCGACCCGGGCGCGGATCTTCTCGACCTCCTCCTCGACGAAGCGTTCGACCGTCCACGAGGGCTCGCAGCCGCAGATGCCGAGGACGAAGTTGGCGATCATCTCGTCGCCGTGCACGGTGTCGTCGACCTCGGGGTGGAACTGCAGGCCGTAGCGCCGCAGCCGATCCGAGCCGATGGCGGCGTAGCGGTGCGCCGGCGCACCGGAGGCGAGCCGCGTCTGGCCGAGCTCCTCGAAATCGGGCCCCACCGCGACCACCGAGTCGAAGTGGCTCATCCACACCCGCTCGACGTTCGCGAGGCCGGCAAAGAGCGGGTGCTCGCGCACGAGGTGCAGGTCCGCTGGCCCCCACTCGCGCCCGCCGTGCACCACCTCGCCGCCGTAGTGCTTGGCGATCTCCTGATGTCCGAAGCAGAAGCCGAGGATCGGCGTCGCGAGGTCGAAGATCTCCTTCGTGTAGGTCGAGTCCTCGCCGAAGGCCGAGAGCGACGGGCTGCCGGAGAGGATGATGCCGCGGTATTCCGCGAAGGCTTCGATCGGGTCCTCGGGCTGGCGGATCTCGGCGAGCACCCGCAGGCGGCGGACCTTGGTGGCGATCAGGTGGGCGTACTGGCCGCCGAAGTCGACGACCGCGATCTTGTCGTGGGGCAGGGCTCGGTCTCCCGCGAAGGGCCAGCGCCGGCTCCCCGTCGAGCCCGGCGCGCGGGCAAGACTATCGCCGTCGCCGCGGCGCGCGTCGCCGGGCCGCGCGGCGCCTCGCCCGCGACCCAACCCACGAGAGGACCGATTGCGAACCTCGTTGGCGCGCGATCGGCCCACGCGGCGCGCCGCCTGTGTAGGCTCCGGCGACCATGGCTTCGACTCTCACCCAGGCCGTCCGCCGCCTGCGCCGACGCCCGGCGCTCGCCGGCACCTCGATCGTCGTGCTCGGCCTGGCGATCGGCCTCGCGACCGCCATCTTCAGCCTGCTCGACGCGGTCGCGCTGCGCCCGCTCGCCTACCCGGAACCCGAGCGCCTGGTGCGCCTCGGCGCCGCGGTCGACGGCCAGGCCGAGCTGCAAGAGACCTCGTGGCCGAAGTTCCAGGCGCTCGTCGCCGGCAGCCGATCGACGGCGGCGCTCGCGGCCTACTACCGGGGATCCTTCGCGCTCACCGATCGGCAGGGGCCCGAGGTGCTCACCGGCGCGCGGGTGAGCGAGCGGTTCCTCGAGGTCTGGGGGGTCGAGCCGCTCCTCGGCCGGGGTTTCTCGCCCGCGGAACAACAGCCGGGCGGAGCGCCGGTCGCGCTGCTCTCGTACGGTCTCTGGCGCCAGCGCTTCGGCGGCGAGCGCTCGATCCTCGGCCGGACGCTCGACCTCGAGGGCGTGCCGACCACGGTGGTGGGCGTCCTGCCCGACACCCTGCGCTTCCCCTTCGGCGACGTCGAGATCTGGCTGCCGCGGCCCGACGAGGCGAGCTTCCTGCCCCGTCGCATCCTCGACCTCGGCGCGGGCTACCTCGACGTCGCGGCGCGCCTGCGGCCCGGGGTGACGCGCGCGCGCGCCGCTGCCGAGATCGATCGGCTCGCCGGGCGCTACGCGCGCGACTTCCCCGATCACCTCGACACCCGCTATCGCCTGGCGATGGTGCCGATGACCGAGTTCCTCGTCGGTTCGACCCGCGCGAGCCTCTTCGTCCTGCTCGCCGCGGTCGGGGTCGTGTTGCTCGTCGCCTGCGCCGACGTCGCCAACCTGCAGCTCGCCGATGGGCTCGCGCGCCGGCGCGAGATCGCGGCACGGATCGCGCTCGGCGCCGGCCGACGGCGGATCCTCGCCGACGAGGCCCTGCAGAGCCTGCTGCTCTCGGGGCTCGGCGGCGCGCTCGGGGTGGCGATCGCCTTCGCCAGCCTGCGACTCCTGGTGGCGACGAGCCCCGCGGATCTGCCGCGCTTGGCCGAGGCGGGCCTCTCGGGCCGGGCGCTCCTCTTCGCCCTCGCCGCGACGGCGCTCGCGGGGCTGCTCGCCGGCCTGGCGCCCGCTGGGCAGACGCTGCGCACCGATCCGCGCGTCTTCCTCGTCGACGGCGACCGCGGCAGCACCGCCGGCGGCGGCACGCGCTGGGCGCAGGGTCTCCTGGTTACCGCGCAAGTGGCGCTCGCTCTCGCGCTCGTCTCGGCGGCGGGGCTCCTGGTGCGCAGCTGGCAGCGGGTCGAGCGCTTCGATCTCGGCTTCGCGAGCGCCGATCTCGCGGTCGTGCAAGTCACCTTGCCGGAGGCGAAGTACCCGGATCTCGCCACGCGCCGCCGGTTCTTCGCCGCGCTCGTCGAGCGGGTGCGCGCCCTGCCCGGCGTCGAGAGCGCCGGCCTGGTCGAGTATCCGCCGACGGTCGGCGCGCCGCACACGACGGTCGAGGTCGAAGGCGTGCCGGTCGCGCCGGACGAGCGACCGCTGGTCTCGCGGCTGCTCGCGAGCCCCGGCTACCTTCCGACCCTCGGAGTGCGCTTCGTCGCCGGTCGCGATTTCGATCCGCGCGCCGCCGCCGACGCGCCGCCGACCGCGATCGTCACCCGCGCTTTCGTGGCGCGCGTGTTGTCCGGACACGAGCCGCTCGGCGCCCGGCTGGTGCTGCGCGGCGGCGCGGCGCCGGTCGAGATCGTCGGCGTGGTCGAGGACCTGCAGCAGGATCCGGTCGAGGCGGGGCGCGAGCCGCTCGTCTTCCTCTCACAGCCGCAGGCGGGGCCCGAGCTGTTCCCGCCGAACTTCTTCCACCTCGTCGTGCGCTCGCCTCTCGCGCCGGCCGCGATGGCCGAAGCGCTGCGCGGCGCGGTGCGCGAGCTCGACCCGGGCGAGCCGCTCCCCGAGGTCGCCACGATGTCGTCGATCCTCGCCGCGGCCAACGGCCGCCGGCGACTGTCGACCGGTCTCTTCTCGGGCTTCGCGGCGCTCGCGCTCGGCCTCTGCCTGCTGGGGATCTACGGCGTGATCGCGCACTGGATCTCGCTCGGGCGGCGCGAGATCGGGGTGCGCATGGCGCTCGGCGCGCGGCCCTCGCGCGTGCTCCTCGAAGTCCTGGCCCGCGGCGCGCGGTGGATCCTGCCGGGCCTCGTCCTGGGTGCCGGCGGAGCCCTTCTGGCCGGCCGGGCGCTCGCCGCTCAGCTCTTCGAGATCGAGCCGCTCGACGTCGGGCACGTCGTGGCGGCGGCGGCGCTCCTGGCGCTGGTCGCCTTCGCCGCTTGCTTGCTGCCGGCGCGCGAAGCCACGCGGGTCGACCCGGCGTCGGCGCTGCGCCTCCCCTGAGCCTGCCCGCCGCCGGCGCTTGCGGGCGGTGGATCGCGTAGCATCGGGCGAGCCGGGAGGTACGAGCCATGTCCGAGACGCGAACCGCCGCCGCCGCCGTCAAACCCGCCGGAACGGTCGCCGGCAAGCCGGTGGCGGCCGGCAAGGCGACCGAGGTGCAGGTGCTCGTCGGACCGGGCGACGGCGCGCCGAATTTCGCCCTGCGCCGCTTCGTGATGGGCCCGGGCGGCGGCATGCCGCGGCACACCAACCTCGTCGAACACGAGCAGTTCGTCCTCCGCGGCCGGGCGATGGTGACCGTCGGCGACCAGGCGCACGAGGTCGACGCCGGAACCTCGCTCTACATCCCGGCCGGCTTGCCGCACTCCTACCAGGTGATCGAGGCGCCCTTCGAGTTCCTCTGCGTGGTGCCCAACCGCGAGGACCGGATCGAAATCCTGGGCGAGAGCTGCTAGGCGCGACCGGCGGCGCGGCGCGCCGGCCCAGCACCCTCTCCGCCCCCCACCTTCCAACCCTTGCCGCCGAGCAGGGTCCGCAGGCGATCGCGGTGGTCGCCCTGGATCTCGAGCGCCGACTCGCGCACCGCGCCGCGCGCGCCGCCCGCTCCGGCGGCGTTGGTACGATCGGGCGCGCTCCACCCTTGGCCATGAACCGCGCCGCCGCGTCGCTCCGCTCCTTCCTCGCCTTCGCTCTGGCACTCGGCTGCGCGCCCGCGCCGGAGCGGTCGCTGCCGGCGGGGCGAGTGCCGCTCGCCGCTCTTGCCGGCGCGGCGCGGCTCGCGGTCGAGACCCGCGTGGTCGATGTCGGCGAGCCCGAGGCGCGCGCCGCGCTCGGCACCGGCTGGGGTCCGGACGAGCGCTCGCCCGAGACCTCGTTCGCTTGGGGCGGCGGCGCTTCGTCGACGGTCACGGTCGAGATCGTCGAACCGCGGGATCTCGAGCTCGTCTTGCGTGGTTGGTCGTTCCCCTTCCCCTCCGGCCCGCCGCAGCGGGTGCGCCTGCGCTGGAACGGTGAAGAGCTCGGGCGCCGCGAGCTCGCCCGCGAGCCGCGCGAGATCGCGCTCGCCGTCGATCGCGAACGCGTGCGCTCGGGCGAGAACCTCCTCGAGCTCGCCTACGAGCGCTTCGACGAGACCGCCGACGCTTCGCCCTGGGCGGCGGCCTGGGACTACTTCCGCCTCGCCGAGGGAACGCCGCCGGCCCCGCCGACGATCGACGGCGCGGCGAGCAGCGTGACTCTGCCCGCCGGCACGGCGGTCGAGTGGACGCTCGAGCTGCCGCCCGATAGCTGGCTTGTCTGGAGCGCGCTCACGAGCGCGGGCGGCGCCCGCGCCGCGGCCGGGCGCGAGCGCGAGGGCGAGGGCACCGCGGAGCGCGCGATCTCGGGCGCCGGGCGGCTCGAGCTCGTCGAAGCGGACGCCGCCCGACCGCAGTTGGTTCGCTTCGCGCTCTCCTCCGCTGGCCGCGCGGGCGCGGTGCGCCTCGGCGGTGTCGAGCTGCGGACGGGAGGGGCGCGGCCACCGTCCGCCACGCCGGTCGCCGGCGCTGCGTCCGCGAACGCAGGAGCGGCACCGCGCCGGCCGAACCTCGTCGTCTACCTGATCGACACCCTGCGCGCCGATCACCTCGGCTGCTACGGCTACCCCCGCCCGACCTCGCCCGAGATCGACCGTTTCGCGCGGTCGGCGGTGCTCTTCCGCGAGGGGCGGGCGCAGGCCTCGTGGACGCGGCCGGCGGTGGCGACGATCCTGACCGGTCTCTACCCGATCACCCACGCGGCGGAGCAGAAGTATCAGCGGATCCCCGAGGCAGTCGAGACCCTGGCTGAACGGCTGACCGCCGCCGGCTACGAATCGGCGCTCTTCACCACCAACGCCAACCTCGCGCCGCGCTTCGGCTTCGACCAGGGCTGGGCGACCTACCAGTACCTGTCGAAGCCCGGGCCGCGGGTGCGCCAGCACCTGAGCTCGGCGGAGATGAACGAACACGTGCTCGACTGGCTCGGGCATCGCGACTCGGGCAAGCCGTTCTTCCTCGTCGTGCACACGATGGATCCGCACGATCCCTACCTGCCGGAGGTGTCGTTCCGCGAGCGCCTCGCCCCGGGGGTCGACGCGAAGCGCGATTGCTGTCTCGGCGGTAAGAAGCTCGCCGGGCTCCCGGAGGCGGAGCTCGTGCGCCACCGCGACGCGGCGATGGCGCTCTACGACGCCGAGATCGCCGAGAACGACGCGAGCTTCGGGACGCTGCTCGCCGACCTCGAGCGCCGCGGACTCTCGGCCTCGACCGCTGTCCTGCTGCTCGCCGACCACGGCGAGGAGTTCCTCGATCACGGCGGCTGGAAGCACGGCTGGACGCTCTACGAGGAGATGCTGCGCATCCCGTTCGTCCTCCGGCTGCCGGGCGGGGCCGAGGCCGGGCGCGCGGTCGATTCGCCGGTCGATCAGGTCGACGTCGCGCCGACGCTGCTCGAGCTCGCCGGGCTGCCGCTGCCGCCGGAGCTTCCCGGCAGGAGCGCCCTCGGCGCGCTCGCCGGCGAGACCCCGCAACACGCCTCGCTCGCTTGGCTCGAGCGCCCCAATCTCGCCTGGCGCTCGGCGGCGCGCGCCGGTTGGAAGCTCATCCGCTTCGACGGCGCCTGGCTGCCGCCGCTCGGCCGGCCGGCGGCGGAGCTGTTCGCGCTCGGCACCGATCCGGCCGAACGGACGAACCTCGCCCGCGAACGGCCGCTGCGCCGTCTCTGGCTCGATGGCGAGCTGCGCACGGCGCTACGCAGGTACCTCGCGACCGGGGCGAGCGAATCGACCACCGTCGATCCCGAGCTCGAGCGGACGCTGCGCGCGCTCGGCTACATCTGAAGCGATAGGGATCCGGAAGCCGCCCGGGCTTCCGTCAGCGCCCTCAAGATCTTCGCCCGGCCGGGCGCGCGGCCGGGCTGGCGCCGAAGGCCGAGGCCTGGGCGACGATCGCCGTCGAGTGGTCGTGTCCGGTGTCGCCCCACAGGCCGACCTCGCTTGCGAGGGCGATACGCTCGACCTCGAGATAGTGATCGTGGCGCGAGGCGTCGCCGCTCCTGGCGAGCGCCAGGCCGCGCAGCAGCAGGTCCTCGCCGAGGTCGCCGCCGTTGGGCAGCGAGACGTAGACGATGCGATGGCCGGCGCGGTCGACGAGCGGCGGCGCCTCATCGGCGACGCAGACGGCGCGCGTCAGGCGGGGAATCTCGGCCTCGACCTCGGCCGCCGCCTCGCGCCCGAACCAGGCGAGCTCCGCGTAGCGGTGCTGGGTCTCGGGGGCGTCGATGCCGGCCAGGTGCACGGTCTCGCTGCGCCCGCCGATCTCGATTTCGAGCGTCTCGGCGGCGAGCACCTGGACGACGCGCGCGGGGACGCAAGCTGCGGGATGGGCGGGGTGCGCCGGATCTGCGCCGCGGTGGAGCTCGGCGCCGGCGGGCAGGTGGGCCGTGCCGATCGCCCGGCGGTCCCCGACCTGCCAGGAGAGGAAGGCGCTCGCCGCGAGGTCGACTTCGTCCGAGCGCACCGAGAAGAGGGTGCCGGCCGGACCGTTGAAGCGCACCAGCGGGCCGCGCACTTCCCAGCCGCCGCGGGTCTCCTGCACTCCGCCGCCGAGATAGACCAGCCAGTCGGCGACCGCGGGACGGGTCGTGAGGGTCGCGCCGAGCGAGAGGGCGCAGAGAAGGGCGAGCCGGCGCGACGCGCGATGCATCGAGAGCCTCCCGGAAGTGGCTACGAGCTCTGTCATTGTAGACGGAATCATGGATTCGACGGGCATCGTCTTCGGCGAGCACGAAAGAAACACCCTCGACCAGCTGGCCGACGTCGCCCGCCGCGCCGAACGGGTGGCGCTGATGGCCGACGGCCACCTCGGCTACATCATGCCGGTCGGCGGCGTGGCCGCCTACCGTGAGCGCGTGAGCGTCGCCGGCGTCGGCTTCGACATCGCCTGCGGCAACTGCGCGCTGCGCACCGACCTTCTGGCGCGCGACTTGCCGCGCGCGCGGCTCGAGCAGCTCGCCGAGCGCATCCGCTCGACCGTCTCCTTCGGCGTCGGCCGGACGAACCGCGCCGACGACGCGCCGCTCGACCACCCGCTCTTCGACGACGAGGCCTGGTCGGCGGTGCCGGCGCCGCCGGCCGAACGCGAGAAGCTGCGCGCGCTGGCGCGTGCGCAGCTCGGCACGGTCGGGTCGGGCAACCACTACGTCGACCTGCTGGCGGACGAGCAGGAGCGGATCTGGGTCGGGGTGCACTTCGGCTCGCGCGGTCTCGGGCACACGATCGCCTCGGGCTTCATGGCGATCGCCGCCGGCAAGCGCTGGGGCGAGCGCGTCCCGGAGAGCGAGGCGCTCTTCGAGCTCGCGAGCGACCCGGGAGAGCGCTACTGGCGCCTGATGGAGCTCGCCGGGCGTTACGCCTACGCCGGTCGCGAATGGGTCTGCCGCAAGGTGGCGCTCGAGATCCTCGGCGCAGGGGAGACCGAGCTGGTCCACAACCACCACAATTTCGCCTGGCGCGAGAAGCACTTCGGCGAGGAGCTGATCGTGGTGCGGAAGGGCGCGACGCCGGCCTTTCCCGGCCAGGCCGGCTTCGTCGGCGGCTCGATGACCGACGGCTCGGTGATCCTCTCCGGCGTCGACGCGAGCGCTAAGGCCGGCGAGGCCGACGCGCAGCGCCAGGCGCTCTTTTCGACCGTGCACGGCGCCGGGCGGGTGATGTCGCGCTCGGAGGCCGCCGGCAAGCGCCACCGCTTCGGCCCCAAGGCGGGCCAGCTGATCCTCGACGCGGCCGGCCGGCCGCTGCGCGCCGGGCGGATCAGCGACGCCATGCTGCGCGAGGCGGTCGACGCGGCCGGCGTGGTGCTGCGCGGCGGCGGTCCGGACGAGAGCCCATTCGTCTACCGCCGGCTGGCCGCGGTGCTCGCCCTCCAGCCCGGGATCGAGATCCGGCGGCGCCTGCGGCCGCTCGCGGTGGTCATGGCCGGCGCCGATGAGTTCGATCCCTACAAGGACTGAGCGCGCCGATGCACGCCGCCGCGCCCCGCTCGCGAACCCGGACCGCCGTGTTGACGGCGACCGCGCTCGTCGCCTTCGCCGCGAACTCGTGGCTCTGCCGCGCGGCGCTGCGCTCGGCGGCGACCGATCCTGCGAGCTTCACCGCTCTGCGCCTCGCCGCCGGCGCGCTGGCGCTCGCGCTGCTCGCCCGGGGTCGCGGCGGCGCGCGGCCGGCCGCGGGCGGCAGCTGGTCCTCGGCCGTGGCGCTCGTTGCCTACGCGATCGCCTTCTCGCTCGCCTACCTGGCGCTCGACGCCGGGATGGGCGCGCTGCTGCTCTTCGGCGCGGTGCAGCTGACGATGCTCGTCGGCGGTCTCGCCGCCGGGCACCGGCCGGCGGTCGGCGAGGCGGTCGGCATGGCGGTGGCGCTCGCCGGCCTGGCGCTCCTCGGCCTGCCGGGAGCGAGCGCTCCGCCGCCAGCGGCGGCCGCGGGGATGCTGGCGGCCGGCGTCGCCTGGGGGATCTACAGCCTGCGCGGCCGCGCCGGCGGGGCGCCACTCGCAGCGACGGCGGGGAACTTCGCGCGCGCGGCGCCGATCGCCGTCGTGACCTGGGCGGCGATCGCGGCCGTGGGCGCGCTCGCCGCGCCGCAGATCGCGCCGCACGCCACCCTGCGCGGAATCGGGCTCGCCGCGATCTCGGGCGCGCTCACCTCGGGCGTCGGCTACGTCCTCTGGTACGCGGCGCTGCCGGGTCTCGCGCCCCTCCAGGCCGGCCTGGTGCAGCTCGCCGTCCCGGTCCTCGCCGCGGCCGGCGGCGCGGCGATGCTCGGCGAACGCCCGACCGCCCGCCTCCTCGCCTCCGGCGCCCTGGTCCTCGGCGGCATCGCCCTCGCCCTCGTCGCGCGAAGGCGGAGGCAGATGAGGCCTAGCGCTTGATGATCGTCCCGAGCACCGTGCCGCCGACGGTGCAGGTGATGGTGTCGATGCCGCCCCAGCACCAGCCGAGGTAGTAGGGGAAGCCGTTGATCACCAGCGGGTTGATGAAGTTGCGGAAGAAGAAGGTGAGGCCGAGGAAGAAGCCGAAAGCGGCGCCGCCGGCCCAGCCGTCGCCCCAGCTGCCGCGGGTCTTGGCAAAGAGCAACGCGGCGAAGAAGGAGATCGCCACCGAGACCGCGAGGAAGAAGAGCGGATTGGCCTGGGTCTGGGTGAAGGCGACGGTGTACTTCTTGTAGGTGTTGGCGAGGATCACTCCGTGCATCAGGAAGTCCACCAGGTTGGTGACGATGCCGGCGACCACGCCGCCCACCACGACGCGCGTCCAATTCATAGGTTCCCTCCCAAGAAAGTGACCCGAGACTAACCCAACCGCAAAGCGAGGGCGTGGCTCCTGGGACGACGGCCTATTCCTTCGGCAGCAGGGCCTCGAACCGGGTCTTGTCGGAGGCCTTCATGTAGGCCTCTTTGGGGGTGACGATCTTCTTCTCGACGTAGTCCATCAGCACGTCGTCCATCATCTGCATCCCCTGGTGCTTGCCGCTCTGGATGACGGTCGCGAGCATCGGCAGGTTGCCCTCGCGCACCAGGTTGGGCAGCGCCGGGGTCTTGAGCAGGATCTCGACCGCGGCGATTCGCCCGCCGCCCTCGGCGCGCGGCAGTAGGAGCTGGGCGACGATCGCCGCGAGCGACTCGGAGAGCGAGATGCGCACCTGCGCCTGCTCGCTCGCCGGAAAGACGTCGATCAGCCGGTCGATCGTCTTGGCGGCGCTGTTGGTGTGCAGGGTGCCGAAGACCAGCAGGCCCATCTCCGCCGCGCGCAGGGCGAGGGCGATGGTCTCGAGGTCGCGCATCTCGCCCACCAGCACCACGTCGGCGTCCTCGCGGATCGCGGCGCGCAGCGCGGCGGCGAAGCTCTCGGTGTCGGTCCCCACCTCGCGCTGCGAGAAGACCGAGCGCTGGGTGTGGTGGACGAACTCGACCGGCTCCTCGATGGTCACGATGTGGCGGGCGTAAGTGCGGTTGATCCGGTCGAGGATCGCGGCGAGAGTCGTCGACTTGCCCGAGCCGGTCGGGCCGGTCACCAACACCAGGCCGCTCGTGAGGTCGGCGAGCTTGGCGAGCACCGGCGGCAGGCCGAGCTCCTCGAGGCTCGCGATCGTCTCCGGGATGGTGCGGAAGACGGCGGCCGGACCGCGCTCCTGGCGCAGGAAATTGGCGCGGAAGCGGGCCACCCCCGGCACCGGGACGGCGAAATCGAGATCGCCGCTCCCCAGGAACTCGGCCCACTGCTCGGGCGAGACGATCTCGGCCAGGAGTTGCTCGAGCGCCCCGGTGTCGAGCACCGGCCAGCCGGGGATCGCCTGCAGCGAGCCGTGCAAGCGCATGCGCGGCTCCATGCCCGAGGCGAGGTGGAGATCCGAGCCGCCCGAGGCGCGGGTGGTGCGCAGCAGATCGAAGAGCCTGGGCATGGGCGTTCGAGGGTCAGGCCGGGATCGCCTTGGGATCCTCAGCGTGCTGCAAGGCCTCCTCGCGAGTCACCAGGCGCTCCTTGACCGCCCGCGCCAGCGAGGCATCGAGCAGGGTCATCCCCTGCGCGCCGCCGGTCTGCAGGATCGAGCGGATCTGGAAAGTCTTGTTTTCGCGCACCAGGTTGGCGACCGCGCGGGTGCCGAAGAGGACCTCGAGCGCCGGCACCCGCGCCAACGCGTCGCTTCGCCGCAGCAGGCGCTGCGAGACGACGGCGCGCAGCGACTCGGACAGCATGGTGCGGATCTGCGCCTGCTGGTCGGGCGGATAGGCGCCGACGATCCGGTCGAGCGTGCGGATAGCGCTGCCGGTATGCAGCGTCGCGAGCACCAGGTGACCGGTCTCGGCGGCGGTCAGGGCGAGCGAGATCGTCTCGAGGTCGCGCAATTCGCCGATGGCGATGACGTCCGGATCCTCGCGCAGGGCGGCGCGCAGGGCGCGGGCGAAAGTGCCGGTGTCGCGCCCCACCTGGCGCTGGTTGACCACGCAGCGGATCGGCGAATGGACGAACTCGATCGGATCCTCGATGGTGATGATGTGGTCGCGGCGCTCCTCGTTGATGATCCGCAGCAGCGCGGCGAGGGTCGAGGACTTGCCGCAGCCGGCCGGCCCGGTCAGCAGCACCAGCCCCTGGTGGTAGTTGGTGAGGCGCGCGAGCGTGGTGGGCAGGCCGAGGTCGGCGAGCGAGGGCACCTCGAGCGGAATCGCGCGCAGCGCCACCGACAGCCCGGTCTGGTGGCGGAAGGCGTTGCCACGGAAGCGGGCGACGCCGGCGATGGAAATCGCGAAGTCCACCTGGCCGCGCCGGAGGAGCTCCTCTTGCTGCGCGCCGTCGAGGATCTCGCGGATCAGCGGCTCGACTTCGGCCCGGCTCAGCTTGCGCTCGCCGGCCGTCAGCAGCTCGCCGCGCACCCGCAGCCGCACCGGCTCGCCGCTCGCCAAGTGGAAGTCGCTCGCGCCCTGGCGGACCGCGAACTCGAGCAGTCGGTCGATCCGCCGGCCGGAGGCGGGCGGAGTCGACGCCGCGACCGGAGTCGGGGTGATGCCCGCGGCGGGGACCGGCGGGGGGGCGATGGCCGCCGCGGCCTGCTTCTCGGCGAGTTGGCGTTGCACCGCGAGGAGTTGCTCCTGTTGCGCGGGCGTCAGCAGCCCCATCTCGGCGAGAATCACGCCCAGCGGTTGATGGACGGCCGCCACGGCCTGACGGCGGGTCGCCTCGGCGAGCTGGTCCGGCGTGACCAGCTTGTAGTGCACCGCGAGTCGGCCGAAGAGATTCGGGTTCTGGCTCATCGCGCGCTCGACCGCCAGGCGCGGAATTCCGGCAGGCGCTCGAGCAGGCGGGCCTCCTCGCGGCACCAGGGCGAGTAGGGGCTCGGCTCGCGCTCGAGCGCGGCGAGGAAGGCGTCCCAGTCGCGCCACTCGATCGCTCCGACCTCGGCGGGATTTGGCCGCGGTGGCGCGGCGAGGCGGCCGACCATCACCGGGCAGAGCTCGTTCTCGACCACCCCGGCGAGCTCAGCGCGGTAGCGGTAGGCGGGCAGAGCCACCCAGAGGTCGTCGACCGCGACGCCGAGCTCGTCGGCGGCGCGGCGGCGCGCCGCGTCGAGCGGCGACTCGCCGAGCGCCGGGTGTCCGCAGCAGCCGTTCGACCAGACCCCGGGCCAGGTCGCCTTCGTCGCCGCCCGGCGCTGCAGCAGGGTGCGGCCCTCGCGGTCGAACAGGAAGAGCGAGAAGCCGCGGTGGAGCGGCGTTTCGCCGTCGTGCACCGAGCGCTTCGGCGCCTCGCCCAGCACCCGGTCGGCCTCGTCGACCAGGACGACGTATTCCTCGCTCGGCACGCGAAAAGCGTATCAAGCCGGCGGCGCGGATCGGTCCTCGCTTTCCTTTGCTAGATTGCCCGCCGTGCCCCCGGAAGGTCCCGAATCGAGCCCCGGTCGCGAGCCGACCGACATCACCCGTTGGCTCGCCGCGGCGCGCGGCGGCGACCGCGACGCTTACGACCGCGTCTTCACCCGGGTCTACGACGAGCTGCGGCGCCTGGCGGCGCGCCAGATCCGTTCCTTCGGCGCCCGCGCGACGATGAACACCACGGCGCTCGTGCACGAGGCCTACCTGAAGCTCTCGGGCGACGCGCGCTGGTCGGGCAACGACCGGGTCCACTTCTTCGCCCTCGCCGCGCGCGCCATGCGCCAGATCCTGGTCGACCATGCCCGGCGGCGGACGCGCAAGAAGCGTGGCGGCAAACAGCAGGATCTCGACCTCGACGCGATCGAGATCCCGGTCCACGAGCAGGCCGAGGAGATCCTGGCGCTCGACGAGGCGCTCGAGCGACTGGGCGCGGTCGACGCCGATCTCGTCCGACTGGTCGAATGGCGCTTCTTCGCCGGTTGGACGCTCGAGGAGATCGCCAAGGAGACCGGGGTCTCCGAGCGCACGATCAAGCGCGACTGGCGGGTGGCGCGCGCCTTCCTCTACCGCGAGCTCGGCGGCGGCGAGAGCCCCCCGCCCGGATGAGCGAGTCCCCGCTCTCCGGCGGCGCCTCGCGCTGGTCGCGGGTGCGCGAGCTGTTCGAGGCCTGGGTCGACCTGCCGCCCGCCGCGCAGCGCGAGCGCCTGCTGGCGCTCGAGCGGCAGGACGCGGATCTGGCGCGCGAGGTCCGCTCGCTGCTCGAGGCCGAAGACGCCGCCGGCTCGACCTTCCTTTCCGATGGCGCCGCGGCGCGCGCCGAGGCGATGGTGGCCGAGATCGGCGCCGAGCCGACGGGGCCGCCGCCGATCGCCCCCGGCGATCTCTTCGACGACTGGCGCGTGGTGGCGCCGCTCGGCAAGGGCGGCATGGCCGAGGTCTGGGAGGCCGAACGCGCCGACGGGCAGTTCGAGCAGCGCGCGGCGATCAAGATCCTCAAGCGCGGCATGGACTCCGAGGAGATCCTGGCCCGCTTCCTCACCGAACGGCAGATCCTCGCCCGCCTCGACCACCCGGGCATCGCCCGGCTCTACGACGGCGGACTCGCGGCCGACGGCCGGCCCTACTTCGTGCTCGAGAAGATCGACGGCGAGCCGATCACCGACTACGCCGAACGGCGCGACTTGGCGATCGGCGAACGGATCCGGCTGGTCGTCGCCTGCTGCGACGCGATCGCGGCGGCCCACCGGCGGCTGGTCGTGCACCGCGACCTGAAGCCGTCGAACATCCTGGTGACCGCCGACGGCGAGCCCAAGCTGCTCGACTTCGGGATCGCCAAGCTGCTCGCCGACGGACCCGAGAACGCGGCGCGGACGCGCACCGAGGTGCGCGTCCTGACCCCCGCCTACGCCGCGCCCGAGCAGATCCTGGGCGAGCCGGTGACCACCGCGACCGACGTCTACGGCATCGCCACCGTGCTCTACGAGCTGCTGACCGGACGGCTGCCGCACGAGCGCCGCGCCGCCGCGCGCTCGGCCGCCGAGCTCGCCTCGCTGGTCTCGACCGAGGTCGTCGAGCGGCCGTCGACCGCGGTCGGCCGGCAGGTGAGCCCGACGCCCGAGGCCGCCGTCGTCGACGCGCGCGACCGCAAGCGGCGGGCGCGGGCGCTGCGCGGGGATCTCGACACCGTGCTGCTGGTGGCGCTGCGGCGCGAGCCCGAGCGCCGCTACGCCTCGATCGCGGCCTTCGCCGAGGACCTCGAGCGCTGCCTCGACGGCCGGCCGATCCGCGCGCGCTCCGACAGCCTCGCGTACCGTTCGCGCAAGTTCCTCGTCCGCCACCGCTATGGCGTGGCCGCGGCGGCCCTGATCTCGCTGTCGGCGGTCCTCGGGTTGGCGGGCGCCCTCTCCCAGGCACGCCGCGCCGCCGCGGCGGCCGAGCGCTCGCGGCTGGCGGCCGGGCGCGCCGCGCTCGAGGCCCAGCGCGCCGAGCGCATCCAGGACTTCCTCGTGCGACTCTTCGAAGGCGCCGATCCCCACGGTGCCCAGGCCGGGCAGACGACGGCGCGCGAGCTGCTGGCGCGCGGCGCGACGCGCATCGAGAGCGAGCTCGCGGCCGAGCCCGGGGTGCAGAGCGAGCTGCTCGACACGGTGGCGCGGATCGAGATCAGCCTCGGTCTCTACGACGCCGCCGAGAGCCACGTGCGCGCCGCGCTCGCCAAACGACGGGCCGCCGGGGCGGGTGGTGGCGGCGAGAGTCGCAGCCTCGCGGTGCTCGGCCTGCTCGAGCTGCAGCAGGGCAAGCTCGAGTCGGCGGAAAAGGACCTCGAGCGGGCGATCGCCGGGATGGGCCGGGGTGCCGGCCCGGCGCTCGCCTTCGACAGGGCGCGCGCGATGGTCGACCTCTCCAACGTCGAGTACCTGCGCGGGCGGCCCGAACGCGCGGTCGAGCTGCTCGAGTCGGCGCGCCCGGCCTACGTCGAGAAGTTCGGCGCGCAGAGCGCCGAGGTCGCCGAGCAGCTGCTCAACCGCGGCATCGTGCTGTCGGAGCTCGGTCGGATCGACGAAGCGTTCGCCGCCGAGAGCCGGGCGCGCGCGGTCTTCCTCGCGGCGATGGGACCCGAGCACCCGAGCGTCGCCAACAGCGATCTCTGCCTCGCCGCGGTCTGCGAGCAGCGCGGCGACTATGCCGAGGCCGGTCGGCTCTATCGCGAGTCGCTCGCGATCCGGCTGAAGGCGCTCGGGCCGGACCACCCGGAGACCGGCCTGTCGCAGTCGAACCTCGGCCGCTTCCTGGTGGCGCGCAACGAGCTCGACGAGGGCGAGTCGCACGCGCGCGAGGCGATCCGCATCTTCGCCGCCATCGATCCGCGCCACTTCGAGGCCACCAAGGCGATGAACGACCTGGCGATCGCGCTGCTGCGGCGCGGGCGGGCGCGAGAGGCCGAGACCGCCTACCGCGAGGTCGCGCGGCGCTTCGAGGAGGCCCTCGGGCCGCAGCACCCGTTCCCCTGGGTGGCGCGCGTCGGCGTCGGCAACGCGCTGGCCGACCAGGGCCGGCTCGCCGAGGCCGAGAACGAGCTCGCGCGCACCGTCGAACGCATCGCGGCCACGGGCGGCCCCGAGAGCGAATACCTGCTGCGCGCCTGGGACGCGCTCGGCGACACGCTGCGGCGCGGCAAGCGGCTCGCCGAGGCCGAGGCGACCCATCGTCGCGCCCTGGCGCTCGCGACCCGGGTGCTCGGCGAGCTCCACCCCTCGACCGCGCTCGCCATGCACTCGCTCGCCCTGGATCTCGCGGCCGGCGGCGAAGCGCAGCGCGCCGAGGCGGCGCGCCTCGCGGCGCGCGCGGTGGCGGTGCTGGTCGCCAAGGATCCCGGCAACTGGCGCCGCCAGCTCTTCGAGGCCACCGCGAAACGGCTGGCGGGGCCGCCGGGTCCCGCCGGCTGAGATCGGCCCGCGACCGCAGCGCCGGTTCAGGGATGGACCGACCAGGCGCGGAAGCTCCCGCCCTCGGCGCCGTCGGCGAAGATGTAGCCGTTGGCCAGGCGGATCAGGAAGCCGTCGTCGTTCGAGGCGTCGCGGTTGGTCGTGCCGGCGAGCACCACGCGACCGTTCTCGAGCGCCAGGCCCTGGGCGATGTCGTTGTCGCCGCCGCCGAGATCGAAATCGTAGAGCGCGGTGGCGAAGAAGCCGAAGGTGCCGTCCATGGCGCCGTCGGCCTTGAGGCGCAGGACCATCGCCGACTTCGCGTCGCCGGCCGGTTGGCTCCAGGAGCCCGAGACGACGAGCCGGCCATCGCCCTGGAAGACGCCGTCGGTGAGGAAGATCTGCTGCGATGCGCCCGCCGCCCAGTAGCTGCCGACGCCGTCGCCGTCGAAGGCCGGATCGGGAGTCCCGGCCGCGGTCAGCAGCACGACCGCGGGCGACCAGCCGCCGGCGGCTTCGGCATAGCCGACGAGCGCCACCCGGTTGTCCGGCGCGATCGCCACCCCGTAGGCGTTGGCCGAGCCCTCGATGATCAGATGGATCGCCACCACCGTGCTGCCGTCGTGGGCGAAGGAACTGTCGGGATCGCCGTCGGCGGTGAAGCGCAGGCCGAGCATCGAATCGTCGTCGGTGTCGACGTTGGTCTTGGTCCCGCCGGCGACGACCGGCCGGTCGAGCCCGTCGAGCTTCATGGCGTAGCCGTATTCGTAGGTGCCCACCGGATCGTAGATCGCGTAGCCGCCGTCACCGAAGGCGCCGTCGAGGATGCCGGTGTCCGAAAAGCGCGCGAGCAAAATGCCGTTGGCGGGATTGGCGAAGTAGTTCGCCGCCACCACGATCTTGCCCGACGCCTGCACGCCGACACCGAAAGCGCGCAGGTCGCGGTCGAGCTGCAGCGAGATGAAGCCGTCGCCGTTGAAGCTGGTGTCGGGCGTACAGGCCGGATAGAGGTAGCGCGCCACCATCAACGCCACCGGGTCGCCCGCGAGCTGGCCGACGAGCAGCAGCCGTCCCTGCAGATCGAACGTTCCGTCGAGGATCTCGAAAGCCGCCTGCGTCGAGGGCTTGGTGTTGCAGCCGGCGTCCTGGCCGGCGTCCGTGACCCGCCGCCAGTGGGCGTAGTCGATCGCGCCGCTCGACTGGTAACTGCCGAAGAGCACCAGGGCGCCGTCGGGCGCCGCGAGAGCGCCCTCGCCGCGCAGCGTCCCGGGCGATCCTTCATGGAACATCCCGGTGGTGTGGAAGCTGGTGTCGAGGAATCCGTCAGCAGCCGCCAAGGCGCGGTCGGCGGCGCCGAAGAGGACGAGCAGGACGAGACCGAGGCGAGACGTCGAACGCAGGCGAAGAGGACGAGGCATGGAGTTCTCCCGAGGGCTTCCGAGTGGAGAAGCGCCGGAGCCGTCCGTCGGGGGACAGCGCTCCGGCGCCCGCCCGCTCACCAGAAGGCGAAAGTCCCGCTCTCGAAGCCGTCGGCGAAGACGAGGCCGTTCTCGAGGCGCAACAGGTAGGCGTCGTAGTGACTGACGGCGCGCGCGGCGCGATCCACCAGGCCGCCGACCAGGGGCCGGCCGGCGTCGAGCGCCAGGCCGCTGGCCGAGTGGCCGAAGCCGTCGAAGCCCGCGCCCGACGGGACGTAGACGCCGTTGCCGTCGAAGGTCGCGTCGAGCGACCCGGCGCCGGTCAGGCGCGCCACGTACGCGGTGTCGAGGTTGGCCGCGCTCTTGGCGAGACCGGCGAGCAGCAGCTTGCCGTCGCCCTGGTAGAGCGCCGCGTGGCCGACGGAGATCGGGGAGGCGGCATCCGAGAGGTCGACCAGCACCTTGCCGTCGCCGCCCCCGAAGCCGGTGTCGAAGGCGCCGTCGTCGCGCAGCACGGCGACCGCCAGCAGCGAGCCGGTCGCGGTGGTCGCGTAGCCGACGAATGCGATCCGGTCGGCGCTCGAGACCGCGAGCCCCTGGACGACGTCGGCCCCGTCGGCGACCATGTCGAACGGAATCCCCTTGCGACCGTTGCCGTCGAAGCTCACGTCGAGCGCGCCGCTCGAGGTGAAGCGGAAGGCGCCGAAGTCGATGTTGCCGGTCGCGGTGTAGGAGAGCCCCGCCGCGACCATGAAGCGCCCGTGCGCGTCGAGGACCATCGCCCGGGCGAAGACCGAGGCGCCGCTGACCGAGGCCGCAGCCCGGCCATCGCCGCCCGCCCAGGTGGTGTCGAGGCCGCCGTCGGTGTCGAGGCGCACGAGCTCGATGTGACCGCCGCCGGCGACCGTGGCGAGCAGGTAGTAGTGCTCCTCGACGAAGGGCGGGATCCCGGTTCGCAGCCAGGCGACGGCGGCGGCGCGCGGCGTCTCGCCCGCGAGCCAGGTGGCGACCCCGTCGCCGTCGAAGCTCTCGTCGAGGTCGCAAGCGGGATAGAGGAAGCGCTCGGCGATCAGGCGCTGCGACCCGTCGTAGGCGGTGCCGACGACGACCAGCCGGCCCTCGAAGTCGAACATCGCTCCGGCGGCCTCGAACGAGGCGACCCCCGGGAAGGTGAGCGAGCAGCTCGCGCCGGCGCCGCTCGACGTTACCCGTTTCCAGAGATCCTGATTCGGCGTGCCGCCCGAGGTGGTGAAGCCGGCGATCGCCACGAACGCCCCGTCGGGCGCCGGCACGAGGATCTCGGCGGCGGCGTCGCCCGGAGCCCCGAAGCGCAGCACGCCGCCCGTGGCGCTCTGGAACGTCGGGTCGAGGTTGCCGTCGGCCGCCGCGAGCGCGGCCGCCAGCCCGCCGAAGGGCGCGAGCGCCGCGACGAGGAGAGCGGCGGCGAGCGGTGCGAATCTGCCGTGCGGCGCGCTCACCAGGCCCCCGTCGTACCGCTCTCGAAGCCGTCGGCGAAGATGAGCGCGTTGTCGAGCCGGGCGATCCAGCCGTCGTGGAGCGCGGTGCCGTCGCGCTCGAGGCCGCCGGCAAGCAGCGGCCGGCCGTCGGCTCCGGCCGCGATCGCGGTCGCCGACGAGCCGAGATCGGGATACGTCGCGAGCGTGGGCTCGGCGAGACCGGCGTCGCCGAAAGCCGGGTCGGGGCTGCCGTCGGGCCGATAGCGCTCGACGAAGCCCACCTCGAGCGCCGGGGTGAAGACTGCGGACCCGGCGAGCCGATAGGTCGAACCGCCCACGAGGAGCCGGCCGTCGCTCTGGAAGACGACGAATCGGCCCGAAGTCTGCACGTCGAGCGGACCGCCGTAGGTGAGGCGCCCGTCGCCCGAGAACGTGCCGTCGAGATTCCCGTTCGGCAACAGCACGGCGAGCGCCATCACGTCGTCGCCGACACTCTCGGCGCTGCCGACGACCGCGATCCGGCCGTCGTTCGCGAGCGCAACCGCAAAAGCGCTGTCGGTGCCGTTCTCGAGCAGGTCGAAGTCGACGATGCGCGTGCCGACGCCGCTGAAGCCCGGGTCGGGGGTGCCGTCCGAGAGCACTCGGGTGACTGCGAAGGCCCAGTTGAGCGAGGCGTCGAACTGACATTGGGAGGCGACGACGATCCGGCCTTGCGGGTCGAGCGCGGCGTCCTCGGCGTAGAGGTGGGCGCCGGAAAGCGAGATCTCGACCCGGCCGTCGCCGCCGCCCCAGGTCGTGTCGAGCGCGCCGTCGTCGTCGAGCCGCAAGACGACGAGGTGCGTCGCGCCGGGAACCAGCGTGCCGACGAGGTCGTAGACCTGGCGCGTGAGCGGGAAGAGCCCGACCCGCCGGGGCACGATGGCGACCCCGTACGGACCCTCGCCCGCGAGGTAGGCGGCGAGGCCGTTGCCGTCGAAGTCCGGGTCGAGCGTGCAATCGGGATAGAGGAAGCGCTCGACCACGATTCTCTGCGTGCCGGCGTACTCGGTGCCGACGACGATCAGCCGGCCGAGCGAGTCGAAGGCCGCGCCGCGGACCGACATCTCCGTGACGGAGCCCTGGACGAGCGAACAGGGAGGCCCGTACCCGGTCGCGAAAACCTGGCGCCACCGGTCCTGGCGTGGCGTTCCGTTCTGATCCGTCCAGTGGTAAAGGACGACGAGGTTGCCGTCGGGCGCCGCGAGCAGGCGCGCCGGCGAAGCGTCGCCCGGCGCGCCGAAGATCGCGAATCCCTGGCCGGCGGACTGGTACGTGAGGTCGACGTCGCCGTCGGTCGCGATCACGGTCGAAGGGCCGGCGGCCGCGAGGGCGGCGATCAGGAAGAGCGACGGCGGGAGCGGGCGCATGGCGAGTCTCCGGAAGGGTTCCCTCCAGAGAAGCGCCGCCACGGCCGGCGCGGGGACAGCGGGGGGCGCGAGCGCCCGCTCTAGGCGCGGGCGAGGACCGCGAGGACCTCCTCGGCGTGGCGGGCCGTGTCGACCTCGTCGAAGCGGTGAACCACCTTGCCCTGCGGGCCGATCACGTAGGTGACCCGGGCGACGCCCCAGTACTTCCGGCCGTACATCGATTTCTCGACCCAGACGCCGTACTTCTCCGCCACCGCGTGGTCCTCGTCGGCGAGCAGCGGGTAGGAAAGGTCGAACTTCTTGGCGAACTTCGCCTTGCTCTCGGCGTCGAGGATCGAAATGCCGAGGACGACCGCTTTCTCGCGCGCCAGCTCGGCCGCGTGATCGCGCAACGAGCAGGCCTCCGCGGTACAGCCGGGAGTGTCGTCCTTGGGGTAGAAGAAGAGAACCACCTGTTTGCCGGCGTAATCGGAAAGGCGGCGGAGCGCGCCGGTCTGGTCGGGCAGGGCGAAGGCGGGGGCTTTCTTACCGGGATCGATGCGGGCCATGCGCCGATCCTACGGCGGTGAGAAAAGGAGGGACAGGCACCAATTCCCTGAAATAGAGCCTGCGAATCCGGGAATCGCTGCCGGTCCCTCCTTTTCCAGTTTCTCAGGCGGCCTTGCGGGCGCGGAAGGTCAGGGAGCGGACGACGCCGCGCACCTGCTCGAGGGTGGCGCCGGTGCGCTCGAGGAGCGCGTCGACTTCGCCCGGCACGGTCGCCAGGACGACTTCGAGGAAGTCGACGTCGCGCAGCACCTCGAGGTCGCCGAGTCCGGCCCGGGTCAGGTCGGCGAGGTAGTCCTCGCGGCGCGCCGCGCCCGAGATGCAGCCGACGTAACCGAGCAGGTCGTTGGCGACGCTCTCGGGCAGCGCGCCGTCGAGGACGATGTCGGAGACCACCAGCCGGCCGCCGGGTCTGAGCACCCGCGCCACCTCGCGGAAGACCGCGCGCTTGTCGGGCACCAGGTTGATCACGCAGTTCGAGGTCACGGCGTCGATCGAGCCGTCGGCGACCGGCAGCGCTTCGAGCCGGCCCTCGCGAAACTCGACGTTGGCGAAGCCGTGCCGGGCCGCCGCGGAGCGCGCCCGCTCGAGCATCGAGGGCGTCATGTCGACCCCGATCACGCGGCCGCTGGGGCCGACCCGTCGGGCGGCGAGGAAGGCGTCGATGCCGGCGCCCGAGCCGAGATCGAGCACCGTCTCGCCGGCGACGAGCGCCAGATGGGCGAGCGGCGCGCCGCAGCCGAGGCCGAGGTTCGCCTCTTCGGGCAGCTCGGAGAGCTCCCGGGCGTCGTAGCCGAGGCCGATCGACACCGCGGCTTCGGCGCCGGCCGCCTCGCCGCAGCCGCAACTGCAACCGCAGCCCGAGATCTCGCCGTCGGCGATCTTGCCGTAGCGCTCGCGGACCTTCTCGACCAGCTGTTCGGAGGGGAGGCTGGGGGCGTTCATGACGTGCTCCTCGTGGACTTCGTGCGCGCGCCGATCTCGACCAGCGCCGAAGCGCCGGCCGAGTCTTCGTCGCCGCAACAGTGTTGGTAGAGATAGCCGACCAACTCGCCGATGGCGCCGTAGTCGGCCGAGTAGACGATCGAGCGCCCGTCGCGCCGGGACTGGACGAGCCCGGCGCGCGACAGGTGCGCGAGGTGGAACGACAGCGTCGGCGCCGGCAAGTCGAGCGCCGCGGCGATCTCGCCCGCGGCCATGCCGGTCGGGCCGCGCTTGACCAGCCGGCGGAAGACCGCGAGGCGCGAGGCGTGCGCCAGGGCGGCGAGGCGGTCGACCGCGGCGTCCGTCTTCATAGTTCTATTGTTCAATAATTATGGAAGTGTTGTCAAGCTCCCCGGCCGCCGGGGCTGAATGGCCCCCCGCCCTCCCTACCCCAGCTTGAAGAAGTCGCGGATGCGCTTGAGGAGGGTGTGCTGGTCGGTCTCTTCGAGCTTGCGCATGGCGTCCTTCTTGTCCTCGAAGCGTGCCGCGGTGGCGGCGACGCGCTCGGCGAGGATCTTCGACAGGGTCTCGGCGAGCTCCGGATCGCGCTCGAGCAGCGGCGCGATCGCCGCCCGGTCGATCACCATCGCTTCGACCGGGCCCTCAGCGGTGACCGAAGCGCTCCTCGGCGCGCCGGTCAGCAGCGACATCTCGCCGAAGACCGCCCCTTCGCGCAGCGTGGCGAGCGACACGGTGGTGGCCCCGATGTCGGCTCCGGACTTGGTGACCGCGACCGAGCCGCGCAGCAGCAGGAGGAGCGAGTCGCCTTTCTGGCCCTCCTCGACCACGCGCTCGCCGGCGTCGAAGTGCTGCACCCGCGCCGCCGTGGCGAGCTCGAGACGGGCCTCCTCGGAGAGCGGCCGGAAGAGGTCGAGGCGGCCGAGCTCGCGCACGAAGCGCTGCGCCTGGTCGGCGCTGCGCTGCGTCGCGACCTCGCGCATGTCGAACATCTCGACCGTGCGGATCGGAAACGGGATCCCGAAGCCGTCGCGGTGGAGCTGGTACCAGATGCGGGTGTGGACCGCGTCCTTGAAGCGCGTGATCTGGTGCACGTCGCGCGTCCAGACGCGCACTTCGTAGACCACCGCCGAGTCGCCGAACGAGTTGACCAGCGCCGCGGGCGACGGAATCGGCACGGCGCCCGGGGTGTTGAGCGCCGCGCGCTCGAGCGACTGCTTGACGAGCTTCGGCGGCGCCGAGTACTGCACGCCGACGAAGATCGAGAAGGCGACCGGCTCGATCCCCGAACCGTAGGAGACGATCTGGTCGTTGCCGAGGTTGGCGTTCGGCACCACGTGCAGCACGCCGAGGCTGTCGCGCAGGCGGGTGGTGCGCCAGGTCATGTCGAGGATCTGCGCCGGCGCGCCGCCGTAGTTGATCCAGTCGCCGGCCTCGAAGCTCTCCTCGGCCTGGATCGACATGCCGGCGAAGACGTTCTTCAGCACGTCCTGGAGCGCGAAGCCGAGCACCGCGGTCAGCGCCGCGCCCTGGATGCCGAGCCACTTCAGGTCGGAGCCGAACGCGGTCTTCGAGGCGACGACGATCGCCACCGCGATGACCACCCAGGTCAGGACGTCGCGCACCAAGCGCGGGATCGCCGGCCGCCCGCGGCGGTCCTGGATGCGCTCGAGAATCGCCACGTCGACCAGACGGTAGACGACGTCGGCCGAGAGGACGATGGTGATCGCCACCACCCAGGCGGCGAAGTTCGGCCAGTCGCCGCCGAACGGCGAGAAGGCGACGAAGGCGGCTGCCGCGCAGGACGCCATCCAGACCTGATAGCGCAGGCGGTCGAGCAGGCGCGGATAGGCGCGGCGATAGAAGAAGAGGTAGAACAGCTCGAGCGCGGTGATCGCGAAGACCGGCACCGCGATCGGGCGGACCTCGGGCGACTCGAGCCAGCGCAGCAGATCGTCGATCAACGGGGCGAGAGTCTAGCCCATGTATCATGCCGCGGCGTGCTGCGATTCCTCGCTCTGGCGGTGCCGGCGCTGCTCCTGTTGCTGGCCTTCGCGACCTTCGCCGCGACCCAGCTCGGGCTCGAACCGGACCACTCGGCGCTCGCGCGACTCGGCGTGGCGCGCAACGTCGCGCTACCGCGCGCGGTGATGGTCGCGGCGCTCGCCTTCGAGTCCCTCGCCCTGCTCGCCTTCTACTCGGTGGTCGCCGGGCGCACCGGCGCCTGGTGGCTCGACGGCCTGGCGACCGGGCTGCTCGCCTGGCTCTTCCGCGGCCCGCTGGTGGTGGTGACGATCGCCACCTGGACCCGCCTGCCGACCGAGATCTTCTGGAGTCAGGCGAAGCTCTGGCTGGTCGTCTACCCGCTCGCGGGGCTGCTCGCCGCGGCGCTCGGCCGGCGGACGGGTTGGACGCCGCGATGAGGATCGCCGCCGTCGCGCATGCCCTGCCCGAGCACTTCTACGATCAGGAGACGCTGCTGGCGGCGCTACGCGCCTACTGGCAGACGCGCTACTTCAACGTCGACCGGATCGAGCGGCTGCACCGCAACGTGCTCGTCGGCGGCCGCCACCTCGCGGTGCCGCTCGAGCGCTATCCGACCCTCGAGACCTTCGGCCGCGCCAACGACGCCTGGATCGAGGTGGCGCAGCAGGTCGGCGAACGCGCGCTGCGCGCGGCGCTCGAGCGCGCCGGGGTCGAGCCCGCCGACGTCGGCGCCTTCTTCTTCGTCACCGTGACCGGGGTCGCGACGCCGTCGATCGACGCCCGGTTGATCAACCGCCTGGCGCTCTCGCCGGCGATCAAGCGCGTGCCGATCTTCGGCCTCGGCTGCGTGGCCGGCGCGGCCGGCATCGCCCGCGCCGCCGACTACGTGCACGCCTTCCCCGGCGAGGTCGCGGTGCTGCTCTCGGTCGAGCTCTGCTCGCTCACCCTGCAGCGCGAGGACCTGTCGATCCCCAACCTGATCGCCTCGGGTCTGTTCGGCGACGGGGCGGCGGCGGCCGTGGTGGTGGGCGCCGAGCGCCGCGAGCCCGGGCCGCGGGTGGTCGCGACGCGCTCGGTCTTCTACCGCGATTCGGAGCGGGTGATGGGCTGGGACATCTCCGAGCGCGGCTTCCAGATCGTGCTCTCGGCCGACGTGCCGCGGGTGGTCGAGGAGCACCTGCGCGCCGACGTCGACGCCTTCCTCGCCGAGCGCGGTCTCGCCCGGCGCGACATCGCGCACTGGATCTGCCACCCGGGGGGACCCAAGGTACTCGAGGCGATGGAGGCGGCGCTCGAGCTGCCGCACGCCGCGCTCGAGCGCACCTGGCGCAGCCTCGCCGAGGTCGGCAATCTCTCCTCGACCTCGGTCCTCCTGGTGCTCGAGGAGACGCTCGCCGAGGAGCGCCCGGCGCCGGGTGAGAAGGCGATGCTCCTCGCCCTCGGCCCCGGCTTCTGCTCGGAGCTGGTGCTGCTCGAGTGGTGACGTGAGCCGGCTCGCCGCCCTGCCGCCCTCGGTCGCGGCTTACTTCGTCCTGCTGCTCGCGGTCGCCGGCGAACGCTTCCTCGAGGTGCTGCTCACCCGGCGCAACGCGCGCTGGGCGGCCGAGCGCGGTGGCGAGATCGCCGAATCGAGCGCGTTCTACGCCCTGATGGTCGCGACCCATGCCTCGATCCTGGCCGCCGCCGCCGCCGAGGTCGTCTTCCTCGCCCGCCCGTTCCGTCCGGCTCTGGGGTTGCCGATGCTCGCCCTGGTCGCGGCGACGATGACGCTGCGTTATTGGGCGATCGCGACCCTCGGACCGCGCTGGTCGACCCGCGTGGTGGTGGTTCCCGGCCTGCCGGTGGTGACCGTCGGGCCGTACCGCTTCGTGCGCCACCCGAATTACGTCGCGGTGATCCTCGAGGTCGCGGCGCTGCCGCTCGTTCACGGTGCCTGGTGGACGGCGATCGGCGCGACGCTCGCCAATGCCGCGCTCCTCGTGGCTCGCATCCGGCACGAGGAGCGGGCGCTCGAGCGCCACGGCGCCTACGCCGAACGCCTCGGCGACCGGCCGCGCTTCCTGCCCCGGAGCCCGACGTGAGCGCGGCCGAGATCCTCGCGGGCGTGCGGGCGGTGGCGCGCGAGCACCTCGGATTCGCGGGCGAGCTCACCTTGGAGACTCGCCTGGTCGAGGACCTAGCGCTCGACTCCCTGCGACTGGTGACCCTGGCAGCCGAGGTCGAGAACCGATTCCGCGTCGTGCTCGAGCCGGCCGACGAGGCGGCGATCGCGACCGTCGGCGACCTGGTGGCGGTGGTGGCGCGCAAGCTCGCGGCGCGGGGCGGAGCGTGAGCCCGGCGACGACGCTGCTCGACTGGCTCGCGCGCGCCGCGGGCCGCGACGACGTCGGCCTGCGCTTCGTCGATCGCGCCGAGCGCGAGAGCTTCGTCTCCTGGCGCGAGGTGGCCGAGCGCGCACGCCGGGTCGCCGCCGGACTGGCGGCGCTCGGGGTCTCAGGCGGGCAGGTGATCGCAATCGTCCTGCCGACGGGAGCCGACTTCATGGCGGCCTTCTTCGGCGCGCTCGCCGCCGGCGCGGTGCCGGCGCCGCTCTACCCGCCGGCGCGTCTGGCGCGGCGCGCGGAGTACGAGCGCCGGACGGCGGCGCTCGCGGCGGCGGCGGGCGCGGTGGCGGTGCTGACCCAGCCGGCGATCGCGCCGGTGCTCGCCAACCTCGCGCCGACCCCGGGAGCGCGCTGGCTCGGAGTGCGCGCGCTCGACGATCTGCCCACCGGCGAGGATTCCCCTCTCGCGGCGGCGAGAGCGTCGGACGACGACCTCGCCCTGGTGCAGTTCTCCTCCGGCACGACGGTCGATCCGAAGCCGGTGGCGCTCACCCACCGCGCGCTGGTGGCGCAGATCGAGGCGCTGAACGCCCTCTGGCCCGACGCGCCCGGCCTGCGTCACGCCGGCGTCTCCTGGCTGCCGCTCTACCACGACATGGGGCTCGTCGGCTGCTTGCTGCCGGCGCTCGAGCGGCCGGGCAACCTGACGCTGCTCGCTCCGGAGACCTTCGTCGCCCGCCCGGCGCTCTGGCTGCGGGCCATCGCCCGCCACCGGGCGACGATCTCGGCGGCGCCCAATTTCGCTTACGCCCACGCCGCTGAACGGATCGCCGACGCCGATCTCGAGGGTCTCGACCTCGGGAGCTGGCGCATCGCGCTGTGCGGCGCCGAGACGGTGGTGCCCGAGGTCCTGCGCCGCTTCGCCGCGCGCTTCGCGCCCCACGGCTTCCGCGCCGAGGCGCTGACGCCGGTCTACGGATTGGCGGAGGCCGCGCTCGCGGTCACTTTCCCGCCCCTCGGACGCGCGCCGCTCGCCCGGCGCTTCGCGCGCTCGCGCCTGGCGGCCGGCGAAGCGCTCGCCGCCGCCGCCGCCGCGCCGGCGAGCGCGAGCGTCGAGCTCGCGGCCCTAGGCTCGCCGCTGCCCGGCTTCACGCTCGAGATCCGCGACGAAGACGCGCGCGCGCTCCCCGAGCGCCGGATCGGCCGGGTGTGGATCTCCGGACCCTCGCTGTTCCGCGAGTACCTCGGCCAGCCGGAGGCGACCGCCACCGCGCTCGTCGACGGTTTCTTCGACACCGGTGACCTCGGCTTCGTCGACCAGGGCGAGCTCTACGTCACCGGCCGGGTCAAGGACGTGCTGATCGTTCGCGGCCGCAAGCACTCGCCGGTCGAGGTCGAGCTCGCGGCGGGTTCAGTCGCCGGGGTGCGGGCGGGCGCGGTCGCCGCGGCCACCCACCGTTTCGACGAGAGCGCCACGGAGCGCCTCCTGGTCTGGGCGGAGCTCGAGCGCGACGCGGCGGCAGCTGCCGGCGAGGAGGTCGCCGCGGCGATCGCCGCCGCGGTCCTCGCGACCACCGGTCTCGCGGTCGATCGGGTCGTGGCGCTGCCGCCGGGCGCTCTGCCGCGCACCTCGTCGGGGAAGATCCGCCGCCAGGAGACGCTGCGTCGCGCGCTCGCCGGCGAATTGCGCGCCCACTCCTCCGCGACGGAGTGAACTCCCGACACCCGGCCAATGTCCGGTCGATTCCACCCACCTAAGTCGGTGGCGCCGATGCATCCGCGGCGGCAGCATCTCCCCGTCGTCGAACGCGCGCCTCGCACGACCTGATTTCCCGATCGCACATCGTCGCACCGCCGGGCGCGCTCAACCACGGAGGTTCCGCTCATGAAGTCCGCGTCATCGTCTTCCCGTCTCGTTCACACGCTCTTCGCGCTCTTCGCGCTCGCCGCGCTCGCGGCCGCGCGCGCCCAAGCCGCGCAACAGGTCTTCACCGGCTCGGGCACGGCGGGCGTCAGCGCCGCGCTCGCTGCTTTCGAGGCCGCCATCGGCGGCGCCAACAACGGCGGCGGTCCGCCCGCGGCCTCCGGGTTCCGGGTCATCAACTGGGACGGCGTCAAGCTCGACGGCAGCGACTTCGCCGGCAACACCACGGTCATCGTGCCGGGCGCCGTGGTCGGCATCCCGGTGAACCGCTTCGACGCCCGCGGCGTGACCTTCGCCGAGGTCTACGCGGTCGCGGGCGACGGCTTCGCCAGCGTCAATCCGGCGATTGCCGGGCAGTTCCCGAGTTTCAGCACCGCCAACACCTTCGCCATGTTCAATGAGCCGTCGATCGAGCTGGCGATGAACTTGCCGGGCGACTCGTTGACCCCGGCGGCGACGAAAGCGTTCGGCGTGGTGTTCGTCGACGTCGAGGATTCGAACTCCGCCAGTCTCGAGCTGCTGCGCGGCGAGGAGAGCCTGGCCAAGGTCTTCGCGCCGGTGGGGGGCAACGGCCAGCCGTCGTTCGTCGGCGTGTTGCTCGACGACGCGGTGGCGACCGAGATCGAGATCGTCCCCGGCGATGCCCAGGTATTCGACTTCGAGCACGGCACGGTGACCGCGAACGGCGCCGACAACGCCGGCTCCGGGCACGATCTCGCGGTGACCGACGACTTCGTCTACGCCGAGCCGGTCGCCGACCTGACGGCGCCCTGCGTGGCGCACGACAGCATCCTCTGCATCGACGACCAGGCGGGCGACCGGCGCTTCCGCACCGCGGTCAAGTTCTCGACCGCGCAGGGCGGCGGCCGCGCGGGCGTCGGCCAGGCGATCGACCTCGCGACGCTCGGTGTCGGCCACGGCGGTCTGTTCTGGTTCTTCGACGCCGGCAACCCGGAGCTGCTGGTCAAGGCGCTCAACGCCTGCGGCATCAACGACGACTTCTGGGTCTACGCCTCGGCGGGCACCAACGTCGGCTTCACCCTCGGCCTGGTCGACACCGCGCTCGGCCACCAGGCGGTCTACGCCAACCCCGACCTGACCGAAGCCCAACCGATCCAGGACACCGACTCGCCGCTCACCTGCCACTGAAGCAGAACGGGCGGCCGTCCGCCGCTCGTTCGGAGGCCCTCCGCCGGTCGAGGTGGAGGGCCGCTTCTCGTCCGCCTCAGCCGGCGAGCCGGAGGTCCGGCAGGTCGACGAAATCCTTCGGGTTGAGCGTCCAGAGCACGGCATCGAGGACCATCGCGTGGGCGGCGATCGCCAGGTCGAGCTCGCGGCCGCGCGGGCGCGCCACGGCGCCGTAGAGCCGCGCCGCCACCGCCGCCTCGGCGGGGCCGAAGGCGAGCGCGACGTCGCGCGGGAAGAGCGCTTCCTGCGCCGCGAGCTCGCTCTCGCGGCGCGGACCGCGCCACCATTCGTAGAGCACGAGAGCGGGCACGACGAGCCGTTCGCCCTCCGCGAGCAGCGCCCGCATCCGCGCCGCGGATCGCCGGGGCCCGGCGAGGCTGTCGACGAGCGCCGAGGTGTCGACGACGATCACCGTCGGGAGCCGCCGCGCCGCCCGCCCTGGCGGCGCGCCCGCGCGAGCGCCGCGAGCTCCTCGTCGACCGCCGCGGCGGCGGTCTTGGGAATCCTCCCGACGAAATCGTCGAAGGTGCGCAACGCCTCGCGCCGCTCGCTCTCGGAGAGCCGCCCGGTGCGCGCCGCATACTCGGCGACCGCCTCGCGGACCACGGCGCTTTTCGAGGTCTTCAGCCGCGCCGCCGTCCGCTCGAGCCGCGCCGCCGTCTCGTCGTCGAGGTGGAACGTCATCTTGAGCGGTGCCATACCGACACCATACCACCATACCAGGGGCCCGAATCCGGAGCGGTCGAAGTGCGGACCTCGTCCGGGGGCTACGGCGAGACCGAGCTCCAGCGTTCGATCGAGCCGAGCTCGTAGTCGTCGCTAAAGAGCAGGCCGGCGGCGCACGCAGCGCCATGGAAGAGGCGGACGTCGTCGACGTACCAGCCGGTCGCGGCGACCGAGCCGTCGCTGCCGAAGCGCCAGCGGAAGTAGAGCGACTGGCCGGCGAAATCCGCCAGATCGACCGTCGTCTTGACGAACACGCCGCTGTCGCCGAACCAGGCGGCGCGGCCGGTGAGCGGATTCGCCGTGCCGCTGTTGAGCGTGCCGACGTAGCCGCCGGCGAGGAAGCGGCCGGGGTTGCCGGCGAGCACGTCCGACCAAACGGTGCCATTGGTCGAGGTCTCGAGCACCCCGCCGTCCCAGGGCGACTCGCTCGCGTAGCGGTGCCAGAACTCGAGCTTCGACGCCGGCGCGGCGGGCAGCGCCTGCGCCGCGGTGATCTGCAGCTGGCGGTCCGAGGAGCTGCTCGGATCGGAGACGAACCAGGCGTGGGTCGCCGAGTGGCTCTGCGCGGTCGAGATCGCGAAGTTCGAGCCCGCGCCGCTCCCCGCCACCGTCCAGTTGCCGGCGCCGCCCTCAATCGCGTCGAGGAACTGATCGACGTCGGCGCCCGCCGGCGAGGCCGAGCGCCGCTGGAGGTTGCCGTCCTCGTTACCGGCGGCGCAATTGCCGGTGCCGAAACCGGTCTGATCCTCGGCGCGCACGGCGTAGTAGTAGGTCGTGCCGTAGGCCGCCTCGCCGTCCTGGTAGCGCGTCGCGGCGAGACAGGAGGCGACGAGATTCGACGGTCCGGGGGTGAAGGTCGGATTCGTCGAGCGGTAGACGTTGTAGACCACGCCGCCGCCGCAGGAGGAGCTGCCCGTCGACCAGTCGAGATCGACGCCGCAGAAGCTCGAGCCGATCGAGGCGGCGGTGGCGAGGCCGGTGAAGGCCGGCGCGAGGGTGCAGTTGCCGGTCGCCGCCGCGTCGTCGCAAGCGCCCCTGGCCGATTCGCAGCTCTGGGCGTCGTCGTCGATCGAGCTCACCTGGTAGCTGTAGGTCGAGCCGCCGGAGACCGCGAGGTCGGAGTACGAATTCGTCGCCACTTCGGCGAGCAAGGTCACGCCGGTCCCCGGGCAGGTGCTGCCGCCGCGGTAGATGCGGTAGTGCTCGGCGCCCGGAACTGCCGTCCAGGAGAGATCGATCCGGTTCGCGCCGTTCGGCGTCGCGGTGAGGCCGCCCGGCACCGCGAGCGCGGTGCAGGCGTTGATGCCGTCCAGGGTGGTCGCCCCGGAAGCCGACGGATCGAGCCAGTCCTTGGCTTCGGTCGCCGCGCTGCCGCCGGCGTCCCAGCTCATGTGGAAAAGACCGTAGTAGTCCGAGAGATTGTTGCCCGTCGCGCCGCAGGCCGACGGGCCGCCGTGGAGCTGGCCGACGTAGCGCCGCGCCGAGTTGTAGAGCGGCGAGCCCGAGGAGCCCGGTTCGGTCGCCTGCGGCGGAATCCCCGTGCCCGGGCTCGGCGGGAAGACCGGATCCGGATCCCACTTGACCCACAGGTGCGAGTCGTCGTTGCCGGGCGGCGGTACCGTGCCGCCGCCGTAGACCGAGTGGGTCATTGCGTCCTGCGAGAAGGTGATGCGCTTCGACTCGACGTTCGGGTGGTGGATGCAGGCGCACAGGTTCGACGAGCTGCACTGGAAGCAGGGCGTGCCCGAGCAGTCGGCGTCGCCGGCGGTGTGATCCCAGCCGGCCCAGAAGAGATTCCAGGCCGAATCGACGGCGCCCAAGTACTCGATGAGGGTGAAGTCCGACTGCGAGCGCGCGGCACGGAAGGTCCAGCCGCTGGCGAACTGGTTGCGCTGGCCGTCGCCGGCCTGGCCGCTCGCGGCCGAGCCTGGCGTGCGGCAGGTCGAGTTCTGGTAGTTCCAGTAGACGACCACGGTGTTGGCGTTGCCGCTATTGATGCCGCAGTGGTTCGCGGTCATGAAGTACATCTTGTGGTCGGCCGCGGTGTTGTTGACCAGCGAGCCCGAGCAGTCGTCCGAGCCGCCGAGGGTGATCGCACCGACCGAGCGCACGTTGTCGCGCCAGGGATCGGCGCCGTCGAGGCAGGCGACGTCCATCTCGCAGGAGCCCGACTCGGGAGTGCGCGCCTGGGCGAGGTCGGCGTAGCCCTGGTTGATGCTGGCGACGCCGAGCTCGACCTCGCCGCGCCGCGAGCGTGGCAGGGTC
This sequence comes from Thermoanaerobaculia bacterium, assembly GCA_046331385.1. GTDB lineage: Bacteria > Acidobacteriota > Thermoanaerobaculia > Multivoradales > JAGPDF01 > JAXLQW01. Next base: position 2,719,339 of record JAXLQW010000001.1, on the reverse strand, counting down.
AGCTCCACCACCAGGTCGTCGGTGGCGACGAGCGGCGACCAGAGCTCGCGCTCGGGACGGTTGTCGAGCGCGGTGAACGGCCGGACGATCTCGGCGAGGTCGGCCGAGTAGAGCAGCAACTGCGCGCCCTCCGGCAGGTGGAAGGGCCGGAACGCGAGATTGATCGAGGTCGCCTCCGCCGCCTGGATGCGCAGCCGCCAGAGAAGTCGTCCGTCGCCGAGATCCTCCCAGGTGCCGCGCTCGGCCGCCGAGATCGCGACCGGGTGCGGGATCGCGAAGCGGTGCGGCCGATCCTCCTCGGCCCGCCGGGCGTCCTCGGCGGCGACCGCCACCAGATCGAGTGCCGGCAGGCGGACCGCGTCGACCGCTTCGAGGTCGACGCTCGAGAGCTCGACCGCGGTCGGGACGATGGCGAGGAGCGGCGCGGCGCCGAGCGCCACGAGGAGGATCGACGAGAGGAGCAGGGCACGACGCATGCGAGCCTCCGAGGGGAGAGAGGAACGGCGAATCGCGCGACGAAGTTGTGGCGCGAAAATACCACCGCGCCCTCCGTCGCTCCAGGCGAGAGAAAATACGGACAGGCACGAATTTCCCGAATCTCCGCCGCGTGGAAAAAGGGCGCCTGTCCCTATTTTCCAATCCGCCGATGAGCGGTCAGGCGCTCCAGCCGAGGGCTTCGGCGACGGCGGGGGGGGCTTCGCTGCGGGCGAAGCGGACCATGGCGGCATGGCGGGCGTCGAGGTCGGCGGCGGCGAGCTCGAACTCGGGGTCGCCGGCGAGCGGTGCGAGCACCGGGTCGCGGCGCAGCCACGGGGCGTCCCACCAGCCGAGGCGCGCGGCGCGGCGGATCCAGTCGATCGCTGCCGCGCGGTCGCCCAGGAGCGCGTGCACCTTGGCGACCCAGAAGGTGAAGGTGCCGTCGGCCGCCGCGCCGCGCTCGGCGCCGGGCAGCAGCTCTCGGGCGCGCTCGTTCTCGCCGCCGGCGGCGCAGACGAAGGCGAGCACCCCTTGGGCGATCGGGTCCTCGGGGTCGAGCGCGTGGCCCTGCTCGATCCACTGCCGCGCCCCGGCGCGGTCACCGGCGTAGAACTCGGTGATCCCGCGCCAGTAGTTGTAATGCGCGAACTTCGGCCGACGCTCGACCAGCGCCGCGGCCTCCTGGCGCGCCTCCTCGAGCCGCTCCTGGTAGATCAGCACCGAGAGCCGGCGGATCGAGTGCGCGAAGCGCGGGTCGATCGACGCGGCGCGCTGCTGGGCGGCGAGCGAGGCCTCCCACAGTCCCGTGTTCTTGAACAGGTACGACAGGCCGTCCCAAGCCGGGGCGTGGTCCGGGCGCCGTTCGAGCGCGCGGGCGAAATCGAGGAAAGCGCGCTCGTTCTCGCCGCGCTCGAGGTGGATCAGGCCGAGGATGGTGCGCGCCTCGACCGAGCCGGGCTCGAGACGCAACGCCTCGGAGATCGAGGCCTCGGCGCGTTCGTACAGCGAGACGTCGCCGGCGAACTCGGCGGTCTCGGCGTCGTGCCGGCCGAGGCGCACGAGGAGCGCGGCGCGCTGCGCCGCGCGTTCGCCGTTCGGCAAGCGGTCGGCGAGCTCGAGGGCGCGCGCCAGGTGCGGCCGCGCGTCCTTGGGATTGCGCAGCGCGGCGACCTCGGCGGCGGCCAGACGGTGCTCGATGGCGGCGAGGAAGTCGCGCCCGCGCTCGCAGTGAACGGCGAGCGCCACCCGCACCGGGTCGAGGCGGCCGGCGTGCAGGAGCGCCAGCTCCTCGGCCGCCCGCCGGTGCCAGAGGGCGCGCCGGCTGGCGGCGAGCGTGTCGTAGACCGCGTGCTGGTAGAGCGAGTGGACGAAGCGGAAACGCTGCGCCAGCGCGCCGCTCGGATAGTCGATCTCGTCGAGTGGCTCGATCAGGCGATGGCGGCGGGCGAGAGCGCGCAGGCGCTCCTCGACCGCGAGCTCGTCCTCGCCCACGAGGCGCGCCACCACCAGGCCGGAGAACGCCTGGCCCTCGACGCTCGCCGCCTCGAGCAGCCGGCGCTCGCTCTCGTCGAGGCGCTCGACCTTCTGGCGCAGGACGGCGCCGATCCCCTCGGGGACCATCGCCTCGATCGAGTCGAGCGAACGCCGGAAGACGATCCGGCCCTCCTCGCGCGCGATGGCGCCGGTCGACAGCAGGTGGTTGAGGACGTTCAGGAGGAAGAGCGGATTGCCCTCGGTGCGCCGCAGGACGAAGTCCACCAGCTCGCGCGGCGGCTCGACGCCGAGCTCGCGGCGCACCAGCTGGTCGACCTCGTCGCGGGCGAAAAGCGGCGGCACGATCTCGGTCCACGGCAGATTGCCCTGGGCGAAGCTGCCGAGCGCGGCACGCAGCGGGTGGCCGGTGACCTCGATGTCGGCCGGCCGGTAGGTGCCGACCATCAGCAGCGCCAGGCCGTCGAGCCGCGGCACGAGGTAGGAGACCAGATCGACGCTCGCCGGATCGGCCCAGTGCAGGTCCTCGAGCACCAGGACCACCGGGTGGTCGGTCGCCAGCCGCTCGAGCAGCGCCGCGAACTCGCGCGGCATGCGGTCGCGCGAGCGCATCGCGGCGAGCGCCTCGAGCCGGTCCGAGCCGAGATCGCCCGAGGCGAGGGCCGGGAAGTGCGCCGCCCAGGTCGGCGCTTCGGCGGCGAGCGCCGCCACCACGCGGGCGCGATCGGGCCCGTCGAGCAGCTCGGCGAGGGCGTCGAGGAAGGGCGAGTGCGCCTCGGCCGGACCGAAGTGTTCCGGCGTGCGGCCGCGCGCCACCAGGGCGCCGGGCGCGCGCTCGCCGACGCGCGACAGGAAGGCCGCCGCGAGGGTCGACTTGCCGGTCCCCGGCTCGCCGGCGAGGGTGACGAAGCGACCGCCGCCGCCGGCCGCCGCCGCGAACAGCTCGAGCAGCCGGTCGAGCTCGCGCTCGCGGCCGATCGGCTGCGGCGCGGCGCTGCCCGAGCGGCTGCGCGAGCGCGACGGCAAGGCGGTCGGCGTGGGAAGCGGCACGCGCAGCAGGGTGCGCGAGCGCAACGCGTCGGCGTCGGCCGCGGCGAGCGCCTCGGCGAGCGCGGCAGCGAAGTCGCCGGCGCTCTTGTAGCGCTCTTCGGGGACCTTCGCCAGCGCCCGCGAGACGGCCGCCGCGAGCGGCCGCGGACAGGCCGGATCGAGCTGGTCGAGCGGCTTCGGCTCGGCGGTCAGGTGGGCGAGCAGGATTCCCTGCACCGTCCGGTCGGCGAACGGCGGCGAGCCGGCGAGCGCCTCGTAGGCGACCACGCCGAGCGAGTAGACGTCCGAGGCCGGACCGGCGGGGATCCCCTGGCACTGCTCGGGGCTCATGTAGAACGGCGAGCCGATGGCGTTGCCGCCGGTCAGCGTCGGGTCGTCGGGGGCGAGCATGCGCGCCAAGCCGAAGTCGGCGACCTTCACCAGGTCGCCCGAGAAGAGGATGTTGCCCGGTTTGAGGTCGCGGTGAACGATGCCCATCGCGTGCGCGGCGTCGACCGCCGAGGCCACCCGGGCGAGAGTCTCGACCACTTCGGCGATCGGCAGTACGCCGTTCGCGCCGAGCCGGTCGGCGAGGCTGCCGCCCTCGCAGTACTCCATGATCAGGAAGGCTTCGCCCTCGTCGGTGCGCCCGAAGTCGTGCACGGTGACGACGCTCGGGTGCGACAGCGCGCCGGCGGCGCGCGCCTCGCGGCGGAAGCGGGCGAAGGCGTTGGGATTCGGGAAGAGCTCGGCGAGTAGGATCTTCACCGCCACTCGGCGGTCCATCTCCTCGTGGCGCGCGAGGTAGACGGCGCCGGCGCCCCCCGCGCCGAGGCGCGACAGGATGCGATAGCGGCGATCGAAGAGAGTTCCGGCGCGGGAATCCTGCTCGGTCACGGGAGGGTCGCGAAGTTCGCGCGCACCATAGCACGCGACACCTCCGCGCCGCGGCCTACGCGGCAACGATCTCGCGCGCGCCCTGGCGCAGGGTCCAGACCGGGCCGGCGGCCGAGCGCGCCACCGCTTCGGCGACGCTGCCGAGCACCCAGCGTTCGATCCCGTGGCGGCCGTGGGTCGCCTCGACGATCCAGTCGGAGGGCGCGGCGCGCTCGGCGATGGTCGCCGCGGGGGAGCCCGAGCGCACGACGTCCTGGTGCGGCACCGCCTCTCCGATCACTTCGCGCGTCAGCCGCGCGAGCGCCTCCTCGGCCTGCTCCTCGAAGCGTTGGATCTCGGCCTCGCCCCAACCCATGGGGAACGGTCCGTAGACGGTCGGCGGCGGCGGCGGCTCGACGACGTGCAGCACCTCGAGCTCGGCGCCCGTGGCGCGCGCCAATTCGCGCGCCACGGTGAGCGCGTGGCGCGAGGCCTCGGAGAAGTCGACCGGAGCGACGATCCGGCGCACGATCGGTCGTCCACGGCCGCCCGGCAGGTCGCGCAGGGTGACGACCGAGCAGGGCGCATGGCGCAGGACCTCGGTCGCGACGCTGCCCATCCACAGACGCTTGGCGCCCCGCCGGCCGTGGGTCCCCATGACGATCAGATCGATCTCTTCGCGGCTCGCGTAGTCGACGATCGCGTCGGCCGGCGAGGTGGCGCGCACGGTGCGCTCGATGAGCGACAGCGGGCGCTCGCGGAAAGGCGAGAGCAGCGCCGACATTTCCGAGGCCGCCAGGCCCGCGAGCCGGGCGTAGAGCTCGTCGGGATTGGGCAGTTGGTGCTCGGGCGAGAGCGGATCGGCGGCGTCGAAGACCAGGACATGGACGAGGTGAAGCTCGGCGCCGAAGACATCGGCGAGCGCCAGGGCGTGATCGAGCGCCTGTCTGCTGGTCTGCGAGAAGTCGGTGGGGAAGAGGACCTTGCGGATCGTCAACATGGCGTACCTCCGCGGGCCAGCGGCCCACGAATTCAGTCTCGTCCCCCCTCCCCGGGCTGTCGCCACCCGCGAGGGCGGGGGGTGGCGGTCGCGGCCGCCGCGCTAGGCTCGCGCGCGTGACCTCGCATCGCGACGTGGTGATCGTGGGCGGCGGGCCGGTGGGGCTCGCGGCGGCGATCGCCGCCGCGCGGCGTGGGCTCGCGACGACGGTGGTCGAAGCGCAACGGCCGCCGATCGACAAGGCGTGCGGCGAGGGGCTGATGCCCTCGGGGCTCGCGGCGCTCACGCGCCTCGGGGTCGAGCTCGAGGCCGGGCGGCCGTTCACCGGCATCCGCTATGTCTCGGACGGCGTCGTCGCCGAGGCCGACTTCCCGCACGGCGCGCGTGGCCGGGGCGTGCGCCGGACCGAGCTCCACGCCGCCCTCGTCCGGGCGGCCGAGGCCGCCGGCGTCGAGCTGCGCTGGAACGAACGGGTCTTGGCGCTCGCGAGCGACGGCGTCGAGAGCGCGGCCGGTCGGGTGGCGGCGCGCTTCGTCGTCGGCGCCGACGGCCTGCACTCGAAGGTCCGTTCGTGGGTGGGTTTCGCGCGGCCGGCACCGGTGGCGAGCACACGGTCGCGCTTCGGAGTTCGGCGGCACTTCGCGCACCCGCCCTGGAGCGAGCGGGTCGAGGTCACCTTCGGCCGCGGCGCCGAGGCCTACGTCACGCCGGTCGGCGAGCGCGAGGTCGGCGTGGCGTTGCTGTGGAGTGGCGGCGCTTCGAGTTTCGACCAGCTGCTGGCCGAGCGCTTCCCGGCCGAGCTCGGGGAGCGGCTCACCGGGGTCCCCGAGCTCTCTCGCCATCGCGGTGCCGGGCCTCTGCGCCAGAGCGTGCGCGCCGCGGTTGCCGGTCGGGTCGCCCTGGTGGGCGATGCCGCGGGCTACATCGATGCGCTCACCGGCGAGGGCCTCTCGCTCGGCTTCTCCCAGGCCGAAGCGCTCGCTGCGGCGCTCGCGGCGGCAGATCTCGGCGCTTACGCGCGGGCCCACCGCCGCCTCGGCGGGCTGGCCAACCGGCTCACCCGTTTCATGCTGATCGCCGCGGCGCGGCCACGGCTGCGCCGGCGGCTGGTGGCCGCCTTGGCGCGCGACCCGGCCTTCTTCGCGCGCCTCTTGGGCGCGCTCGGCTGCGACGGGGCGAGCCGCGAGCTGGTCTCGCCGGGGGCGCTACGCCTGGCGCTCGGCCTGATCGTGCCGCGTTCGGGTGGATCGCCCGCTCCGGCGCGGGGGTGATCGGCTCCACTGGCGCGGCCGCCCAGTCGCGCTATTGTCGGCGGCGCTGAGCGGAATCCGGACCCCAACCCAGACCCCTCGATGACGCATTCCGCGACCCGACGTCGTGCGCCGGTGCCCGGAGACTCGCCAATCGGCTGGCACCTCCCGGGAGCGCCGGGAATCGGCTGGCGCCTGGTGGCGGTGGTCGCCGCGCTGGCGTCGATCGCGGGTGCGGCGCGGGGCGACATCTCGGGCCGGGTCCTGGTCGCCGGGAGCGGCAACCCCGGGACGCCGGTCCCTGGCGCCGTGGTGCGAGTTCCGGCGAATCTCGCCGCGCCGACTGCGATCGCCGCCGCTGACGGCACTTTCCTGCTCTCGGGAGGCCTCGCCGGCACGACGCGGATCGCGGCCGCGCTGCCCTACGATCCGACCCGTCCGGCGAACTACATCCTCGGCAGCAGTCCGGCCGCCGACGGCGACACCAACGTCGAGATCCGGCTCGAGGTCCTGCCCACGGCCGACAACCCCGACTACACGCCGGCTTCGGTCTTCGCCTGCGCCAGCTGCCACCCGGAGAAGTTCGACGACTGGTCGACGTCGCACCACGCCGGAGCGGGGATCAACGCCTGGGTGCTCGACCTCTATTCGGGGTCCGGCACTCCGGGGGGCGGGGCGGGCTACGTCTATCGCGCCACGCACGGCGCGGGCGAGACCGGCTTCTGCGCCACCTGCCACACCGCGATGGCCGATGTCCTCGACCCCGGCCACGTCTACCTCGACGAGGTCACCGACGAGGCGGCGCTCGAAGGGGTCAACTGCGTCACCTGCCATCAGCTCGCCTGGGTCGACGAGAACCACCTGCGCGCGCTCCACCTGCTCGGCAAGTCGACCTACCGCTTTCCGCTGTCGCAACAGGCGCTCACCCAGATCTACGTCTGGGGGCCGATGGGCGACGTGACCTTCACCGGCATGCGGCCTTCGCACTCGACGTTGCACACGAAGTCGCTCTTCTGCGCCGCCTGCCACGAGTACGACAATCCGGCGACCGGCGCCCCCGGCCAGCACACCTACACCGAGTGGGAGGAGTCGCCCTACGCCGTGCCCGGCCCGGGCTTGCGCTCCTGCCAGGACTGCCACATGCCGCCGGACGTGAAGGTCTCCGAGAACTGCGTCTTTGGACCGGTGCGCGACCCGACCCAAGTGCACGAGCACAGCTTCGTCGGCTCGAACGAGGAGACGCTGGCGGCGAACCTCGCGCTGACGCTCTCGGCGTCGGAGGAGCCGGGCGCCAAGCTGCTCGCTACGGCGACGGTCGACAACTTCGGCGCCGGGCACTCCTTCCCGACCGGCATCTCGATCCGCAACGCGATCCTGCTGGTGACCGCGACCGTCGCGGGCCAGCGGCTCGAGCAGCTCTCGGGGCCGCGAGTGCCCGATTTCGGCTCCGACGACGTGCCCGGCGAGCAGGACGGCGACTGGGCCGGCTATCCCGGCCAGGGTTACGCCAAGCTGCTCCAAGGGCGGATCGACGGTCACGGCCCCACGGTCTCACCGGTGCTCTTCATCGACGCCGAAGGGGTCGCCTACGAGCGCACCATCGCCTCGGGCGATCTCGACACGAGCGTCATCGAGTTCCGCCTGCCGCCCGGCCTCGCCCCAGGCACGGTGGTCACCGTCGAAGCGCGTCTGCTCTACCGCCGCGCCTTCCGCGCCCTCCAGGTCACCAAGGGCTGGACCCAGTCGGCGCACGGCGAGCCGATCGAGATCGAGGTCCACCGCGAGACGGTGACCGTGCCGGTCTCGGGCACCACCCTGCTCGAGATCCCGACTCTTACGCCCGGCGCCCTGGCGCTCTTCGCCGGCCTCGTCGCCGCTCTGGCTGTGGCGCGGCTCGCCGAGCGGCGCCGGCGGAGCGCCGCTGCGCTGAACCCATTCCGCTTTCCGAACGACTGACCGCAAGGAGACCGCATGCGATTCGAGAAACCCCGAACCCTTCGAGCGACACGGGTGCGCCGCGCCGCGATCGCTCTCGGACTGCTCCTGCTGCCCTGTTTGGCGCTCGCCGGCACGGAGCCTCCGAGCTGGACCGCGGGCTCGGCCTCGGCGCACGTCACCTGGCTGCCGGACGCTCTTGCCGGACTCGACGTCGCGGTGCGGCAGCGGCCGGAGGGCGACCGGCTCGATTCGACCGCGCCCTCGGGGCTCGAGCTCGCAGGCGACGGCCGGACATTCCTCGGCGTCTCCGGCGGCAGCCTGCACTTTCCCGGCGGGTTCGTGTTGGCCCACGGCGGCCACGAGGCCGCGCTCGCCGACTTCGACCTGCGGCCGGCCGGCGACGGCTACGCCTTCGATCTGGTGGGAGCCGACGGCGCGCTGCTCGCGACCGCCGACTTCCTGCACTATAAGTTCGATCCCCGGGCACAGCGCCTGCGCCTGTTCAATCTCGACCTACGCATCGCCGCGACGCTCGCCGAGCGGCTCGGGGACGCGCACCTTGCCGGTCAGATGCTCGCGCGGCTCGAGATCGAGAGCCAACTCGAACCGACGCCCGGCGGCACGATCTCCGAGGCGCCGCTCGTGTGCTCGAATCCGCAGTGGGCGCCGACCACGGGGCGGCCGACCGATGTCGCGATCATCGACGTCTCCGGCATCTCGCAGGTTGCGCGCAGCGGCGGACGGGTGGCGGTGGCGTTCGACGCCACGCTGCAGAACGTCGGCTGCGCCGACGTGCCTTGGTACTACAAGTTCTACCCCGACGCGACCACGCTGCCGCCCTACAACACCGACCAGCACCCCTATCTCGCCTGGGGGATGTACCGCATCACCTCGGGCGGCGGGACGATCGAGCAGATCGGCGCCTCGCCGTTGAAACACGCCTTCTTCGCCACCAACGCCGGCTGCGGCTCCTGCTGGTTCTCGGGCGAAATCCTGTGGGCGAAGAACGTCGGCATGGCCGAGAGCTGCTTGTCCGTCTCCGGCCACCCGTCGACGAACGGCTGTCAGGACACCTACGGCACCGGCAACAACGACTCGGAGCAGGACCTTGGACCGCGCGAGGAGCTCGAGGCGCACTCGGGGAGGTTCACCTCGACCTGCTCGTTCTTCGATCCGAACTGCGACGGCGCCGAGGATGCGACGCCGCGCTCGACGACCTTCGATCGGCGGATGGGAGTCGTCGAGACCGACCTGCAAGTCGCCGGCGCGACCTACTACTTCGACGGCTGGTACATCGTGCGCGACGACGTCGATCTCTTCAACACCATGGGCTGGCGGCGGGTGACGCCGACTTTCGGCGGCAGCAGCTGGACCTTCCCGACCGCGACCGCGCTCGCCAACGGCTCGGTGCTCGACGCCTGGGTGTCGCGCAGCGCGCCGCCCGCCGGCGCGAAGCACGTCCGCCTGGTGGCGCAGGACGAGACCGGCAAGGTGGAGGGGCACCTCTCGCTCGCGGTCAAGACGACCGACGCCGGCGGCGGCATCACCCACTACGAGTACGCCCTCTTCAACCACGACTACGACCGCCGGATCCGGAGCTTCGCGATTCCCATCCCGCTGGGGACCGCGATCACCAACCCCGGATTCCACGGCCGGCGGACGAATGCCTCGACGCACGAGGACCAGGACGTGGCCTTCACCACCGACTGGACAGTCGAGGTGACGCCGACTGCGGTCGTGTTCCGGGCCGCCGACCCGGCGACCCTGTCGCAGGATTGGGGAACTCTGTTCACCTTCCGGTTCGACGCCAACGTCGTGGCGGGCAACGGCGTGGCCGGCCTGGGCAGCTACGAAAGCGGCACGACGCTGCTGATCGACGCCCAGACCATGACGCCGAGCGCGCTCGGCGCCAACCTGTTCGGCGACGGCTTCGAGACCGGCAACTTCACCCGTTGGAGCGCCACCGGATTCTGAGGAAACGCGCTACGCTTGGGACTTACTTCGCTGGAGGTCACCCGAGATGAACCGCCGTCGCAGCACCCGGTTGTCGACGTATGCCTTCGCCGGCCTGACGCTCGCCGCGGGCGCGGCGGGCGCGCAGGAGCTCGCGCCCACCTGGTCGGCGGGGGACGCCCACCTGCGCTTCCTCTTCCACGCCGACCTGCTGCGGTCGATCGATCTGCGGATCGAGAACGGACCCGAGCCGCTGGCATTCGTGGCGCCCAAGCCCTCGGGCTTCAGCTTCCGCGCCTGGGGCGACGACTTCGAGAACCTCGCCGGGGGCCGGCTCGTGGCGCAGGGCGGCTTCGACCTCGTCCGTGGTGGAAATCGGCTGGCACTTGTCGGTTTCGAGGTCCGCCCCGGGGTCGAGCCGCGCACCCTCGAGCTGCGCGACGCCCAAGGCCGGCCGGTCTTCCTCGCCGACCACATGCACTTCGACTTCTTCCCCGACCGCCAGCTGCTGAAGATGTACAACCTCGACCTGCGCCTGACGCCCGAAGCGGCTTTCCGGCTCGGGGCGCCCGATCTGGCGAACCTCGCCCTGGCGCGGCTCGAGATCGATCTGGCGGTCGAGATGGCGCCCGGACAGGCAATCGGCGAGGCACCGCTCGCCTGCTCGAACGCCCAGTGGCCGGACGGCTCGACCCATCTCGCCGACGTGCTGATCACCGGCGTCAACAGCATCCAGCAGGTGGCGCGCGAGAGCGGCCTGGTGGGGGTGACCTTCTCGGCCTCGCTGCGCAACGTGGGGACGGCGGACGTCGCCTGGTACACCAAGTTCACCGCTCCCTCGCCGCCCTACAACAACGACCAGCACCCGTACCTGTCGTGGGGGATGTTCCGGATCTCGTCGGGCGGCGGCACGATCGAGCAGATCGGTCAGTCGCCCTTGAAGCACGCCTTCCTCACCGTCAACTCGGTCTGCGGGTGCGGCAGCGGGCACATCCTCTGGGCCCCGCTCGGCGGCGCCGACCACCCGTCGGTCGGCTGCGAGGACACCTACGGCACGGGCAACAACGACAGCTCGGGCGACATCGGCCCGCGCGGCGAGCTCGAGTCGCACACCGGAGTCTGGAAGAGCCTGTGCTCGTTCTTCGACCCGGACTGCAACGGGGTGCAGAACTCGACCCCGCGCACCTCGACTTTCGATCGGCGCATGGCGGTGGTCGAGACCGACCTGCAGACCGCCGGCGCGACCTACTACTTCGAGGGCTGGTACGTGGTGCGCGACGACATCGACATCTACAACACGATGGGCTGGCGGGAGGTCACGCCGACGCTCGGTACGTCGTGGACTTTTCCGACCGTTGGCGGCCTGGCGAACGGTTCGGTGGTCGACGACTGGGTGTCGCGCACGACGCCGCCTCCGGGCGCGCTGCACAACCGCCTGGTGGCGGCCGACGAGGCCGGGCACGTCGAGGGTCACCTCTCCTTCGCGGTCAAGACGAGCGACGCGGGCGGAGGCGTAACCCACTACGAATACGCCCTGCTCAACTACGACTACGATCGCCAGGTGGCGACGTTGGCGCTGGCGCTGCCGCCCGGCACGGTGGTCACGAATCCGGGAATGCACTCGCACAAGGAGAACCGCGATCTGGCGCTCGGCTCGGAGTGGCAGTCCGAGATCAGCCCGGGCGCGGTGGTCTTTCGGGCCGTCGATCCGGCGGCCGACGCGATCGACTGGGGGACGCTGCTCACGATCCGCTTCGACGCGACGGCAGCGCCCGCAGGGGGCAACGTCTTCGTCGGTAGCTACGAGGCCGGAACGACGCTCGCACCCGACGCCCCGACGCTCACTCCGGGAGGGCTCAAGGCCAACCTGTTCGCCGACGGCTTCGAGGTCGGCGACCCGAGCCGGTGGAGCCTGGTCGGGTCGAAGTAGGAAGCCGAGAAGCACGCGCGAGACCACCGAGAGCCCCGGCAAGGCGCCGGGGCTCTTCTCGTTTCGCCGGTCTCCAAGACGGGTCTCCAAGACGGGGTGCCAGCCGATTTCTGCAAGATGAGGCGTCCGGATTCCGTCTTCTGGCATCGTGAGCCGGAGAATCCGATTTCACCCCCCAGACTCCCTGGTCGAAGTGACCTGCCGAACCGTCCAGGGGCGCCTGCTGCTGCAGCCGACCGGGCGCGTGGCCGATCTCTGCCGCGGCGTTTTGGCGCGCGCGGCGCGGCTTTATCCCGTCCGGATTCACGCTTTCGCGTTCCTCGGCAATCACTATCACCTGCTGCTCACTGCGGCGAGCGCGCAACGACTCGCCGCGTTCATGAACTACCTCAATTCGAATCTCGCGCGCGAAATCGGTCGCGTGGTCGATTGGCGAGAGAAGTTCTGGGGCCGGCGCTATCAAGCGATCCTGGTTTCGGGCGAGGAGGCGGCGCAGGTCGAACGGCTCGTCTACCTGCTCCGGCACGGCTCGAAGGAGAACCTCGTGCGCAGCCCGGCGGATTGGCCGGGTGCCAACGCGGTCGAGAGCCTGAGAACGGGAGCGCCGGTCGTCGGAGGTTGGATCGACCGAACGGGTCTGAGCCGTGCGAGTCGCAGGGGCGAGCGCTTGGATTCTGGCGACTTTTCCAGCCGCGAGCGTCTCGAGTTGATGCCGCTTCCTTGCTGGTCGCACCTGCGCTGCGAGGCCTATCGTGAACGGATCTCCGACCTGGTGCGGGCGATCGAGCGAGACTTCGATCGACGCCGCGAGGACACGGGCCGGGCGCCGGTGGGCAGGGCGCGGCTCGAGCTCCAGGATCCCCACTCCGCACCGCCCCGTGTCCGTAGGAGCCCCGCGCCACTGGTCCACGCGGCGTCGAGAGCGGTGCGGGAATCGTTGAAGGACGCCTATCGGCTCTTCGCCGGCGCTTTTCGACGGGCGTCGGTCGCGCTCCGGCTCCAGCCGCGCGTCGTCGCCGCCTTCGACCTGTTCCCCGCCGGTTCGTTCCCGCCACCCGGTCCTTTCATCGCTGGCGCCATCGCGAGTCGCACCTAGGCGCCCTCGCCGCCGCAGCCGGGAAGTGCGGGCAGAGCGAGTGCAGAGGCATGGGTTCGATGGCCGCGGTGCGCCACGAGGTCGACGCACCGCGGCGCGATGGCCGCTGAGTCTCCCCTCAACGGCGATTCACGGAGTCTCTTGGAGGCGTGAGAGCGACTTGCTCCCTGGTCGTTCCACCTATTCAGGCCAGCCGTCGCTGTGCCCCTGAAAATCGGCTGGCACCTCTGGCTAGCGCGACCGGCCCGATCCCCGGATCGCGACCTCAGTCTCCGCGCTCCGCTAGTTCCCGCTGCCTGACCAGCCGTCGACGATGCCGGTTTCGAAGCCGTCCTTGAAGATGTTGCCGGCGTCGATCCAGTTCTTGGCGGCCAGAGCGTCGATGCGGCCGAAGCCGAAGGTGTTGTTCGGCCAGCTGGTCACCGCGATGGCGCCGCAGGTCTGGCAGCCGCCGAAGCTGCAGGTGACGTGCGCGGCGCTCTCGCGCAGGATCTCCTCGAGCGCGTCGACCTCGCCGGCGAGCGTCGGACGGACGGAGACCAGGAGCGCCACCAAGCCAGCGACATGCGGCCCGGCCATCGAGGTGCCCGAGAGCGTGGCGTAGGTGTTCGTCGGGTAGCTCGAGCGCACGCTCGAGCCGGGCGCCGCGATGTCGGGCTTGCGCCGGTTGCTGCCGTCGGCGGTGACCGGGCCGCGGCTCGAGAAGCTCGAGATGTCGTCGGACGAAGTCGTCGAGGCGACCGAGAACGAGGCGTCGTAGATCGCCGCCGGGTCCTCGACCGTCGAGCAGCTCGATCCCGAGTTGCCCGCCGAGACGGCGACGAAAATCCCCGCCGCGCGGGTATTCTCGACCACCGTCTGCAGGGTGAGCGCGCTGCAGCCCTCGGAGGCCGGGCAGCCCCAGGAGTTGTTGATCACGTCGGGCGACTTCGTGGGGTCGGGGTTCGCGCCGGCCAGATCGGTGGGGGCGATGAACCACTGGAAGCACTCGCTGTAAGTCGCCGGCGTGCCGTTGCCCTCGTCCATGTTGCGGCAGCCGATCCACTTGGCGCCCGGGGCCATGCCGACCTGGTTGCCGGCGCCGTCGTCGCCCACCATGGTGCCCATGGTGTGCGTGCCGTGGCCGTGGTCGTCGCAGGGCGCGGTGACGTTGGCGCCGCAGGGATTGCCGGGAGCGGTGTGAATCGAGTCGTGCCAGTTGTAGTTGTGGTCGGCGGTCGAGCCGTTCCAGCCGCGGTACTTGCCCTTGATCGCCGGGTGGTCCCACTGGTAACCGGTATCCTGCCCGCCGACGACCGCGCCCTGGCCGGTGAAGCCGAGGGTCCAGAGATCGTCGGCGTTGACCTTCGTGATGTTCCACTCGATCGCCGCGGGAGTGCGCGCCGGCGGCGCGCCGGGGCCGCTCTCGAGGAGCGGCGGCGTCATGCGCACCCGCGGATTCGGCTCGAGGCGGGCGACGTCGGCGCGCTCTGCGAGGGTGTCGGCGAGGGCGGCGTCGCCCTTGACCCAGAGGAAGTTCGCCACCCAGAAGCTCTGCGACTCGACGCCGCGCGCGGCGAGCAGTGCGCGGATCGGCGCCTGGGTCGCTTCGGCCTTGGCCGTGAGGGTGCGGAAGACGAAGTCGCCCTTGGCGCGCTTGCCCTCGATCCGCCGCGCCGCCGAGAGATCGGCCTGGTCGGCGAGCACCACCAGGAATTCGGTCTTCGCTGCGGGCGCCTTGGCGAGCGCCGCCGCCAGCCGGGGGTGGATCTTCGCCTGCCACGGCGCGTCGTCGGCGAAGACCGCGGGCGCGAGCCCGAGCATCAGGAGTCCAAGGGCGACGAGTCTCACTCTCATGGGCGATTCCTGCTCCAAGAAAAAGGTCGAGTTGAAATAGAACGGAGGCGCGGGTTCATGCGGCCGAGGCAGCGACGGCCAGGTCGTGGAGAAACTCGGGAGCCAGATCGAGGCCCGTGTCCCACACGATCGTGTCGAGATCGACGCGGAACTTCCCGAACGCGGTCGGATCGAGAGTGTCCCGAAAGACCCGCCGTGAATCCGCGGCGAGCGTCGGTTCGAGGTCGATCGTCGCTTCCAGTCCGTCGTTGAAGGCGACGCGCAGCCGATAGGCGCTCTCGTAGTGGGCAGCGGTCACCCAGATCGTGCTCATCTCCGCGGCCTCCTCATGCCAAGGGTTCGATCGCTCGCCAGGCGCCGGACTGGCTTCAGCGGCACAGAGCCGCGAGTTGATCGGTCTTGTGGACGAGGATGTGGTGGTTGGTGTCGACCGCGAGGTAGCCGCGCTGGCGGAACTCGACCATCACCTGGTTGACCCGTTCGCGCGAGGCGCCGACGAGCTCGGCGAGGTCGGTCTGGGTCAGCCGCAGCTGCACGCGGGTGCCCCCGTTCTCCGGTTCCGGCTTGCCGTAGCGCTCGACGAAGGCGAGGATCTGGCGCGCGAGCCGCCCGGCGACGTCGAGCGAGGAGAGCGACTGGATCTGCTCGTTCGCCATCCGCAGGCGGCTGGTGAGCAGGCGGACGAGATTCTGGGTGAACTCGGGGACGTTGCGCAGGCAGTCCTGGAAGGTCACCCGGTCCATCCACAGGAAAGTGCACTTCTCCATCGTCATGACGTTGGCCGAGCGGCCGGCCGAGTCGACCAGGCTCATCTCGCCCACCGTGTCGCCGGCGCCGAGGAAGGCGAGGATGACCTCGCGGCCGTCCATCTGCTCGACCAGGATCTTCACCGTCCCCTCGACGATGACGTAGACGACCTCGCCCGGCTGCTCGGCGGTGATCATGTTCGTCCCGGCCGGGACGGTCTTTTTGTGCATCACGTCGTTCAGCCGCTTGAGTCGCTCCGGGGGCAGCCCCTTGAAGAGCGGAAACTCCGCCAACTGAGCGGGATCGGAAAGCGCCGGCACAGACCCTCCTTCGTCGGCCCACCGGGCCCGGAGTTCGATGAGGCGCGATTGTAGCGTGACGGGAGGGCGGGGGGCTTTCCCTGCTTGACTGTTGAAAAATAGCTAGTCAATAATTTACTTATGGGCCGACGACCCAAGGTGGAACGCACCCAGGTGCTCGCCGCGGCGCGCTTCGTCTTCGCCGAGCGCGGATTCGACGGCGCGACCCTCGCCGCGATCGCCGCCCGGGTCGGTGTCTCGCCGGCGGCGCTGCTGCGCCACGCGCGCAGCAAACAGGAGCTCTTCGAAGCGGCGATGGCGCCGGCGGAGGACGAGGTCGCGCCGCCGATCGAGTTCCTCGCCGAGATCGACGCGGCGAAGAGCGAACCGGCGGCGGTGCTGCGCCGGGTGGGCGAGGTCTTCGTCCCCTTCCTCGAGCAGGTGTTGGGACGGACGATGGCCCTCTGGATGCGGCAGAACGTCCTCGCCGCGGCGACGCCGCCCGACAAGCTGCCGCTGCTCTTCGACCGCGAGCGCCGCCCGACGCCGCCGCAGCGCGCCGTCGTCCTGCTCGAGAACTACCTGCGCCGCGCGACGCGCGCGCGCCGGCTGAAGGTCCGCGATCCGCGCGCCGCGGCGCTCGGCTTCCTCGGCGCCCTGCACGCCTACGTCCTGCTGCACCGCATCGCGCGGGTCTTCGATCCACCGCTGCCGCTGGCGCGCTACCTCGACCAGCTCGTCGACATCTGGGGGGCCGGCCTGCGCTGCGCCCCTGCGAAGGAGAAGCCATGACCCCCCGCTCCGCCGGCCTCGCCGCCGCGCTCTCGCTCGTCGCCGGACTCGGACTCGCCCTCGCCGGCTGCAACGGCGGCGATCCGCAACCGCTCACCTTCGCCGGCACGATCGAGACCCGCACCGTGGAGGTCGGCTCACTCGTCGGCGGACGGGTGAGCGCGGTGCGGATCGACGAGGGGGCAAAGGTCGCCGTTGGCGACGTGCTGGTCGAGCTCGACCCGACGCTGCTCGATCCGCAGATCGACCGCCAGCGCGCGGTCGCCGCCGCCGCCGAGGCGCAGCTCGCCCTGGCTCGCAAGGGTCCGAGGAGCGAAGCGCGCGACCGCGCCCGGGTGCAGTGGGAGGCCGCCAAGACCGACCTCGGCCGGATCGAGAGCCTCTATCGCGACGGGGTGGTCGGCAAGGCCGACGAGGACGCGGCGATCGTGCGCGAAGCGGTGGCGAGGAAGACCTGGGAGGAGGCCGATCGCGGCAGCCGGAGCGAGGAGATCGAGACCGCCGCCGCCGCCGTCGATCGCGAGCGGGCGCAGCTCGCCTACCTCGTGCGTCAACGGGAGGAGATGGTCGTCCGTTCGCCGATCGCCGGACGGGTCGAGGCCTTCGACCTGCGCCCGGGGGACCTGGTCGCCGCCAACCAGCCGGTCGCAACGCTGCTCGAACCGGCGCAGCTGTGGATTCGCGTCTTCGTCCCCGAGACCGAGCTCGGCCAGGTCGCGATCGGCCAACGCGCCGAGATCCGCGTCGACGGCTTCCCCGACCGGGCTTTCGCCGGCAAGGTGGTCGAGATCCGGCACCAGGCCGAGTACCTGCCGCGCAACGTCCAGACCCTCGACCAGCGGGCCGATCAGGTGTTCGGCGTCCGGGTCGAGCCGGACGCGGCGCCGGAGTTGAAGCCGGGCATGGCGGCCTCGGTCCACCTCGTGAGCACGGGAGAGGCGAGGTGAACGCTCCCGACCTCGGCATCGAAGCGCGCGAGGTCACGCGCGACTTCGCCGGCGGCGTGCGCGCCCTCGACCGCGTTTCGCTCGCCGTGCCGCGCGGCGAGATCTTCGGTCTGCTGGGCCCGAACGGCTCGGGAAAGTCGACCCTGATCCGCATCCTCTGCGGCTTGCTCGCGCCGACTTCGGGCAGCGGCTCGGTCGACGGCCTCGACGTGGTGCGCGACTCCGAGGAGATCCGCCGCCGGATCGGCTACGTGCCGCAGCGCTTCTCGCTCTACGAGGATCTCTCGGTGCTCGAGAACCTGAACTTCTTCGCCGCGGTCTACGGGCTGAAAGGGGCGCGCCTCGAGGAGCGCCGCGAGTGGGCGATCCGGCTGACGGCGCTCGAGCCCTACCGCCGGCGGCTCGCGGGGCAACTGTCGGGCGGTTGGAAGCAGCGCCTGTCGCTCGCCGCGGCGCTGATGCACGAGCCGCGGGTGATCTTCCTCGACGAGCCGACGGCCGGCATCGACCCGGTCGCGCGGCGCGAGCTCTGGAACCTGCTCTTCTCGCTCGCCGCCGAAGGGGTGACGCTCCTGGTCACGACCCATTACATGGACGAGGCCGAGCGCTGCGGCACGGTCGCCTACCTCTACCTCTCGAAGCTCCTGGTCTCGGGGCGCCCCGACGATCTGCTCGACCTGCCGGAAGTGACGCCCGCGGGAACGCGCCGGGTCGAGGCGGCCTGTGCCGGCGGCGCCGCGGCGGTGATGAGCACCGCGCGCGGCCTACCCTACGTCGAGGACGTCACCATCTTCGGCAACGCCCTCCATCTGTTGATCCGCGACGCGGTCGACGATCGGGCGGTGGCGCGCGACCTCGAGCGGGCGAGCGCCACGCCGGTCGAGATTCGCGCCATCGCGGCTTCGCTCGAGGATGTCTTCGTCCGCCTCACCCGCCAACAGCAGAATCTCGCCGCCGCCGGCAACGGAGTCGGGAAATGAGGGGTTTCGCGGCCGTCCTGCGCAAGGAGATTCTGCAGATGGTGCGCGATCGCGCCACGCTCGTCTTCGCCCTCCTGGTGCCGGTCTTCGAGCTCGTCCTTTTCGGCGTCATCGACACCACCATCCGCCACGTGCCGACCGCGGTCTTCGACCAGTCGCGCAGCCAGGAGAGCCGGGCGCTTCTCGACGAGCTCGCCAACACCAGCCTCTTCGCGGTGCGCGCCTACGTCGGCTCGCACGCGGCGCTGCGGCGGGAGATCGTCGCCGGGCAGGCACAGGTCGGGATCGAGATTCCGCCGGACTTCGCCCGCCGCCGGCTTGCCGGCGCGAGCGCCGACTTCCTGGTGCTGATCGACGGCTCGGACAACTCCGTCGCCTCGCAGGCCCTGTCGGCGGCGACCGGCGTGGCGCTGTCGCGGTCGCTCGAGGAGGCGATCGCCCGCGCCCGACTCGCGGGCCCGCCCCTGCTGCCGCATCCGGTGATGCTCTTCAACCCCGACTCACGCAGCGCCAACCTGCTCGTACCGGGGCTGGTGGCGATCCTGCTGACCTTCTCGGGGACGATTCTCGCGGCCTTCGCCATCGTCCGCGAGCGCGAGCGCGGCACGCTCGAGCAGCTGATGGTCACTCCGGTCTCCCCGCTCGGCGTGGTGGTGGGCAAGCTCATCCCCTACCTGATCCTCGCCTACGTCCAGCTCGGGCTGATCCTCTTCCTGATGACCACCGCCTTCAAGGTGCCGATCCACGGCAGCTTGACCCTGCTGCTCGGCCTGTCGTTCGTCTACTTGCTGGCGTTGTTGTCGCTCGGCATGCTGGTCTCCTCGCGCGCCAAGACCCAGGCCGAGGCGATCCAGCTGGCGATGAGCGTCATGTTGCCCTCGGTCCTGCTCTCGGGCTACATCTTTCCGCTCTCGTCGCTGCCGGCGCCGATCCGCGTCCTGTCGCAGGTTCTGCCGGCGACCCACTTCATCGCCATCACCCGCGGCATCGTCCTGCGCGCCGCGAGCTTCGAGGACCTGTGGGAACACGTGGCGGCGCTCGCCGCGATCTCGGCGGTGCTGGTGCTCGCCTCGAGCCGGGCGTTCAAGAAGACGGTGAGCTGAGGCGGCGACCGCGCGCAACCTCCTTGGGCTGCGCGCTCAGGGTGTCTCGACGATCGGGCGCACCTCGACGCTGCCGCCGTGGGCGACGTGCGGCGAACGCCGCGCCACCTCGGCCGCGGCGGCGAGATCGGCGGCGCGGACGAGGAAGAAACCCGCGACCCGGTCCCCGCGCGCGGGCGCCGGTCCCGCGATGGCACTCGCGTCGCCGAGCTTCTCGCCGCTCTCGAGCCGGCCGGCGGCGGTCTCCTGCCGCGCCCAGCGCGAGTACTCGGCGACGAGCGCCGCGTCGGCACCCTCGCGGTGCGGGAAGCCGGGGCCCTCCCAGAGGAGGAGCAGGAAGCGAGCGGCGACCGGCGCCGCGGCTGGACGAGCCGGCGCGGACGCGCGGCCGAGCCAGAAGGCGAGCGCCGCGGTGGCGAGGACGGCCGCGAGCGGTGCCCAGCGTCGCGGCGACGTCGGCGGTCGGTGCTCGCGGCGCAGCCAGCCGCGCTCGGCGAGCGCGGCGACGACCCGGTCTTCGAGCTCGGGCGGCGGCGTATCGGTGGAATTCACGGTCTCTCCTTGCCGGAAAGCAAGGCCCGCAGTCGGGCGCGGGCGCGGTGGAGCTGACTCTTGGAGGTGCCGGGGGCGATGCCGAGCCGGTGCGCGATCTCGTCGTGCGTCAGACCGCCGACGTCGTGTAGCTCGAGCACCGCGCGCCGCCCGCGCGGCAGATCGTCGAGGGCGCGCGCGAGCGCCAGGCTCGCCTCGGGACTCAGTCCGCCCTCGACCGCCAGCTCGTCGAGGTCGTCGAGACCCTCGCCCCGGCGCGCTTCGCTGCGCGAGCGCTCGTGGTCGCAGTGCAGCAGAATGCCCGCCAGCCAGGTGGCGAGCGTCGAAGCGCCACGGAAGCGCTCGAGCTCGCCGACGAAACGCACCCAGGTCTCCTGCACCAGCTCCTCGGCGGTCGCGGCGTCGCCCTGCGCGCGCCGCAGCGCGAAGCGCCAGAGGCGAGGCGTCGCGGCGCGATAGAGGGCGCGGAACTCGGCCTCGCCCCGTCCGCGACGGAAGCGCGCGAGCAGCGGCGCGAGCGGGTCGCCGTCGGTCAACGGTGCCCGGCGTGGCTCTCGCCGGCGGCGGAAGCCGGCGTGGCCGGAGCGACGATCAGGTAGGCGTGCGGGCTCCCCTCCGCGAGCACCCAGGGGCGGGCGGGATCGCGCGGGTCGCCGGCGACCTCGGCGTTGGTCACGTAGGGAGCGTAGATCATCAGGTGGGGATGGAAGTGGATGACGCGTTCGCCGTCGAAGACCCAGTTCGAGTCCGAGAGCATCCAGGAGATGCCGGTCCGTTCGGGCGCCCGGAACCGTCCGTCGGCGAAGCCGGCCGCGATCTCGGCGTCGATCGCCGCGTCGGCCTTGCCGGCGACGCGCAGGCGCTCGCGCTCGAGCGCCACCGGCAGGATCTTCTCGCTCCCCTCGCGGTCCCAGCAGATCGGCGCCCAGCCGCCGCCCGGCTCGTGCTCGACCAGGCAGGTGACGCCGTTGCTGCCCTCGCGCACGCGCTCGAAGCCCCGCGGCCCGGTCGCCCAGAGCGTCGCTTCCGCGCGCAGCGCCGCCGGCGCCGCCGAGAGCGCGGCCTCGAGCTCGGCCGGGCGTGGCGAGGGAAAGGGCGGGACCTCGCTTGCCGCGGTGGCGGCGGCGAGGGCGAATCCGGCGACGGACGCAACGACGGACGGAACGACGCGGCGGCAGATCATCGGCGGCTCCTCCTCGATCGTGAGTGATCGCAGAGGCGGCAAGGGTTGCTCGAGCGGGGAGGAGAGATCAGGGGCAGCCGGCGGGCGGCGACTGAACGTCCCAGGCGCAGAGCGTGCCGCCCTCGAAACCGTCGCGGAAGAGGTCGGCGACTGGGGTCGAGGTCGAAGAGGAGTCGTTCGCCGGGTTGGTGTCGCCGAGGCCCGCCGGTGGAGCGACGGTTGCGGTATCGGCGATCGAGCCGAGCGTGCCCGCGACGACGGTCGCCTGGATCGTGTAGGTGACGCTGCCGCCCGCCGGCAGATTCACCGTGTCCGAGAGATCCCCGGCGCCGTTCGCGGTGCACAGCGCTCCGCCCGCTGGAGCGCAGCTCCAGGTCACGGCCGTGAGGCTCGCGGGCAGGTCGTCGCTGACCGTCGCGCCGGTCGCGGCGGCGCCGGCAACGTGCGCGGCGACCAGGGTGTAGACGATCGGGTCGCCCCAGTGCGGGAAGGCGCCGCCGTCCGAGAGGGTCACGCCGAGGTCGGTCGTCGGTCCGAGGTTGGTGAGCGCGAAGCTCGCCGGCGTCGCCGCGGCGGGCGCGACGTCGGCGGTGACCGCGTAGCTGCCGGCAGTGGCATTGGCGGTGGCGTCGACCGAAGCCACGCCGGCGCCGTCGGTCAGCACCGGGTTGGCGGGCGAGAGCGTCGCGCTCGCGCCTGCGCCGGGGGGCGTGAAGGTCACCGCGACGCCGGCGACGAGCGCCGCGACCGAGTTGCCGAACTCGTCGCTCACCGTGGCGACGAGCGGATTGGCGAACGGCGCGCCGAGCCCGGCCGACTGCGGCGTGCCGGAGGTCGCGGCGATCGCGCGCTGGAGCTCGAAGGCGCCGAGATCGGGCGCTGCGACGGCGCGCGCCCGGCCGCGCTGGTCGGTCGTCGCCGCCGAGGCCGCGCCGGCGTTGAGCGCCGGGGAGGCGGCGCCGATCGCGCGCGTCATGGTGGGCCCGCCGTTCGCGGCGAGCGCGGCGAGGAGCGGATCGCCGGCGGTGAAGGCCGTACCGGAGAAATCCGCGGGCGCGATCGAAACGGCGCGCACGAGATTCGGACCCGAGGCGTTCGCGGTCGAGGCGTTCGACGGGTGGTTGGGGCCGCCGGCGGGATGGGCGACGACGACATCGTTCAAGGTCGCGGTCGCGTCCGAGAGGATCGAGTTGGCGAGGTCGACCGTCGCGATGACCGCGCCCGCGGTCGCCAGGTCCTTGCCGTAGGCGAGCGAGTAGACCGCCCGCGCGTCGGCGGCCGTCGGCGTGCCGCCGGTGCCCGCCTGCACGGTGTTGCCGGCGATCGTCGCGTGGCGCAGGACGAGCGCGCCGTTGAGATTGAACACTCCGCCGCCGAAGCCCGTCCCACCCTGGCCGTTGGTGCCCGCGTTGCCGCCCTTGGCGGTGTTGCCCGAAAGGGTCGAGTTCTCGATCGTCACGCTCCCGGTGTGGTTGAAGACCGCGCCGCCCAGTCCGGCGCCGCCGCCGCCCGCCGAGGAGAGCGAGCCGCCGCCGTTGCCGCCGCCGAAGCCTCCCGTGCCGGCGCCGGTTCCGGCCGCGCCGCCACCACCGAATCCGCCCTGGCCGCCGGGGCCGCCGAGCGATGTGTCGCCGTACCCGCCGCCGCCGCCGAAGCCACCGCCGCCACCGCCGGCGCCGACCCCGCCCGACGAGCCGCCGCCCCCGCCGACTCCACCGCCGCCGCCGCCGGCCCCCATCGCTCCGCCGCTGCCGCCAGCGCCGAACGCTCCACCCGCGCCCCCCGGGGCTCCGACCCCGCCGCCGCCCCCGCCGCCGTCTCCCGCGGCTCCGGCCGAGCTACCCGAGGCGCCGCCGCCCGCGCCGCCGAGCAGAGCGCTGCCCCCTCCGGCGCCGCCGCTGCCGCCGCCGGCCGCCCCGGGATCGCTCGAGCGGAAGCCGCCGCCGCCGGCACCGCCGACGCCCGAGGTCGTGCCCCCCGCGCCGCCCGTCGCTCCTGCCGCGCCGCCGCCGAAGCCGCCGCCGGCGGTGGCGCCGCCGTTGGCGCCCAGCCCGCCGCCGCCCTTGACGCCCGAGCCCGAGGTCGCGGCGCCGCCCTGCGCGGTGCAGTTGGCGATCGTGACCCCGGTGAGCTTCAGCGTCCCCTGGTTGAAGATCGCACCGCCCAGTCCCGCGCCGCCGCCGCCGTAGCCGGAGGAGCCGCCGCGCGCGAGACCGTTGCCGAGGGTGAGATCGGTGAGCGTCAAGTCGCCGGCGCCGAGACCGTTCTGGCTCCAGGCGACGTAGAACAGCCGGAACGCCGGCGGCGTCCCACTCGAGGTGCGCACGATCGACGCGCCGTGGCCGGCGAGGGTGATCGCGCTCGTGACCGGCGGCAGGCCGTTCGCTCCGTAGAGGAAGTTGTCCGCCGCGGTGAGGGTGTAGGTCGCGCCCACCGCGAGCTCGATCGTGTCGGCGCCGCTGCCGGCCGGACACTCGCCCGTGACTCCGCCCGAGGGCGCGTCGAGGTTGGCGGCGACGATCGCCTCGCGCAGGGTGCACAGGCCGTCGGTCGGCGAGACCACGGTCGAGGTCGAGTTGACCGCGATCGTCGCCGCCGCGCCGCCGCGCGCGAGCGCCGCGGCGAGCGCCAACGTCGCGGCGAGGGACCGGAGTGGCGCGCGCGGAGGGGTTGGGGGAGACATTCGTCGCCGGCGCAAGAGAACAGCCGTTCCAAAATCCTGCGCGCGCCGACGCGCGCTGTCAAGCCGCGCGATCGGGTCCGGCGCGGCGCGGGGCGAGGACGCGCAGGCGCTCGGCGGCGAGCGCGATCGCGAGCGGCGGCGCGGCGACGAACGGGTCGCCGTCGCCTTGGAGCTCGAGCCGCTCGGGCGCCAGCACGCGCAGGGTGGCGAAACGCGCGATCTCGACGTCGGCGCGCAGCACGTGCCGGCCGCGCGCCAGGGCGATGGCGAAAGCGAGAGCGTCGCGCCGCCGCCGGCCGCGAAAGAGCAGTAGCTCGAGCTGACGGTCGTCGGCCCGCGCCCCCGGGACGATGGCGTAGGAGCCCGCGTACTCGGCGAGGTTGGCGACCACGAAGCCGGTCGCTTCGGTCTGGCGCCCGTCGACCTCGAGCCGGAACGGGGGGAATCGGTAGCGCTGCCATTCGCGCAGCCCGGCGAAGGCGACCGCGAGCTTGCCGAGACGCCTCTTCCACCGTGGGTCGACGTGCGCCATGACCTGGGCGTCGAGCCCGCCCGAGACCTGCATCAGGAAAGCGCTGGTGCCGCAGCGACCGACGTCCATCTCTCGCGCCTCGCCGCCGGCGAGGGCCCGCGCCGCGGCGATCGGGTCGGCCGGCAGGCCGAGGGCGCCGGCGACCACGTTGGTCGTGCCGCCCGGCAGCGGTCCCAAGGCGACCGCGGTGCCGGCGAGCACGCCGGCGATCACCCGCAGCGTGCCGTCGCCGCCGAGCGCGAAAACGGCATCGAGGCGATCGGCGACCGCCCGGCGCGCGAGCTCGCGGCAGTGGTCGGGGCCGCGTGTCGGCAGGGCGGCGAGCTCGTAGGCAGCGCCGAGCTCGGCCCCGATCGCCGCCAGGGAGCGGCCGCCGCGGCGCCGCCCGGCGCGCGGGTTGAACAGCAGGACGGCGCGCGGCATCAGGGGAAGAGCGTGCCCGCGCCGCTGCCCGAGGGCGGCGGCACGCCGAGGTGCTCGTAGGCGCGGCGGGTGGCGACCCGGCCGCGCGGCGTGCGCTGCAGGAAGCCCTCCTGCAGCAGGTAGGGCTCGTAGAGATCCTCGAGCGTGCCGCGATCCTCGCCGACCGCGGCGGCGATCGCCTGGATTCCCGCCGGCCCGCCGCCGTAGATCTCGATCAACACGGTGAGGAAGCGCCGGTCGAGCTCGTCGAAGCCGAACTCGTCGACCTCGAGCAGCGCCAGCGCCTTGCGCGCCAGCTCGAGGTCGATCGCCGAGCGCGCCTCGACCTGGGCGAAGTCGCGCACCCGGCGCAGGAGCCGGTTGGCGATCCGCGGCGTGCCGCGGCTGCGGCGGGCGATCTCCGACAGGCCCTCGCCCTCGGCGACGTAGTCGAGCAGCGCGGCCGAGCGGGCGAGGATGCGCGCCAGCTCGTGCGGCGGGTAGAAGTCGAGGCGGTGGACGATGCCGAAGCGCGAGCGCAGCGGCGCCGAGATCAGCCCGGCGCGGGTGGTGGCGCCGACGAGGGTGAAGCGCGGCAGGTCGATGCGCACCGTGCGCGCCGCCGGTCCCTGGCCGATCACCAGGTCGAGCTTGAAGTCCTCGAGCGCCGGGTAGAGCACCTCCTCGACCGTCGGACCGAGGCGGTGGATCTCGTCGATGAACAGCACGTCGCCCGGCTGCAGGTTGGTGAGGATGGCGGCGAGATCGCCGGCGCGCTCGAGCACCGGGCCCGCCGTGGTGCGCAGCGGCGCGCCCATCTCGCGCGCCAGGATGTGCGCCAGCGTCGTCTTGCCGAGACCCGGCGGGCCGAAGAAGAGGGCGTGGTCGAGCGCCTCGCCGCGCTCGCGCGCCGCCTGGATGAAGACGCGCAGATTGTCGACGATCCGCTCCTGGCCGACGTATTCCTCGAGCACCCGCGGCCGCAGCGTGCGCTCGAGGCCCTCCTCTTCCTCTTCGCGCACGCCGGAGAGGACGCGATCGGAGCTCATGGCCGGATCATTCTAGACCCGCGACAGACGGCGCAGGGCGAGCTTGAGCAGCTCGGGGAACGCGGCGGCGGGAACTTCGCGTCGCGCTTCGCCGACCGCGTTGGCGGCCGGCGCCGGCTTGTAGCCGAGGTGGACGAGCGCCAGCACCAGGTCGTCATCCGAGGCGGCGCCGGGGCCTGCCGCCGGCAGCTCGGCGGCGAGGCCGGCGACCTGGTCGCGCAGCTCGACGACCATGCGCTCGGCGGTCTTCTTGCCGACGCCCGGGATGCGCACCAGGCGCGCCACGTCGCCCGCCGCGAGCGCCGCGACCAGGTCGTCGGGCGCCATGCCGGACAGCACCACCTGCGCCAGGCGCGGACCGATGCCGGAGACGGTGATCAGGCGCTCGAAAAGTCGCTTTTCGTTGGCGGTGGCGAAACCGAACAGGGCGAGCTGGTCCTCGCGCACGTGGGTGTGGACGTGGAGCGCGACGTCGGCGCCGAGCCCCAACCGCTCCATCTCGGCGAAGGTGCCGAGCGACACCGCGAGCTCGTAGCCGACGCCGCCGGTCTCGACCACGACGCGGTCCGGCTTCGCCGACAGCAGCTTGCCGCGCAGGTGGCCGATCACGCGCCGCAGTCTATCCGCGGCGCGCGCGGATCAGTGGCCGGCGAGCGCCTGCTCGAGGTCGGCGGCGAGGTCGTCCGGGTGCTCGAGGCCGATCGAGAGGCGCAGCAGATCGTCGGGCGAGGTCGAGGCGGCGCCTTCCGACGAGGCGCGGTGCTCGATCAGGCTCTCGACGCCGCCGAGGCTGGTGGCGTTGGTGAACAGGCGCACGCGCGCGGCGAGCGCCACCGCCGCGGCGCGGCCGCCGGCGAGGCGCAGCGAGAGCATGCCGCCGAAGGCGCGCATCTGGCGCGCCGCGATCGCCTGCCCCGGATGGTCCGGCAGTCCCGGGTAGAGCACCGCCGAGAACGCCGGGTGGCCGGCGAGACGGCGGGCGATCGCGAGCGCGTTGGCCGAGTGGCGCTCCATCCGGCAGGCGAGGGTACGCAGGCCGCGCAGCACCAGCCAGCTGTTGAACGGCGAGGCGACCGAGCCGAGATCGTGGCGCAACTGGCGGGCGCGCGCCGCGAGCTCGAGCGCCCGGGCGCCGAAGACCAGCGCGCCGCCTTGCACGTCGCTGTGGCCGCCCAGGTACTTGGTGGTCGAGTGCAGGACGACGTCGGCGCCGAGCGCGAGCGGCTGCTGCAGCGCCGGAGTGGCGAACGTTCCGTCGACCACGAGCAGCGCCCCGGCGGCGCGCGCGAGCCCGGCGACCGCCGCCAAGTCGAGGATCTCGATCAACGGGTTGGTCGGCGTCTCGCACCAGACGAGCGCCGTCTCGGGCCGGATCGCGGCCTGCGCCGCGGCGAGGTCGCCGAGATCGGCGACGCTCGCGGTGAGGCCCCAGCGCGGGAAGAAGTCGCGGCCCAGCAGGCGGATGCCGTTGTAGATGTCGCGGTGGAAGACGACGTGCGATCCGGCGGGCAGGGCCGAGAAGAACGCGGTCGCAGCCGCCATGCCGGAGGCGAAGACGAGCGCGGTCTCGCCGCCCTCGATGGCGGCGAGCGCCGCTTCGAGACGCGCCTCGGTCGGGTTGCCTTCGCGGATGTAGAGCCGTCCATGAAGCGGCTCGGACTCGGGGCCGTGGACGAAGGTGGTCGCGAGGTGGAGCGGCGCGGCAACGGCGCCGGTCGCCTCGTCGGACTCCCCGCCGGCGTGGACCGCGAGGGTCTCGAAGCGCACGGCGCGCCCCGCCTCAGCCCTTCCCGGCCTTGTCGTCGCCCAGGATGCCGAGGCTCTTGAGCAGCGGCCGGTCGTACTCGACCCGCAGCTCGCGCTTCCTCTGGTCGAGGATCGAGCCCACGAGGCGGTTGACCTCGTTGCGCTCAAGGCTGGCGCGGGTCGCGTCCTTCTCCTTGGCGAAGGTCGCCGGATCGAAGGTCTTGCGCGAGGTGACCTGGAAGACCACGGCGCCGGCCGGGACCGGGATCGGTCCGCCGATGCCGCCGACCGGCAGGGTGAGCGCGGCTTCGGCGACCGCCGGGGCCGCGCCGAGCCCCTGGATGCCCCCCGTGCGGCCGAAGTCGCCGGAGTCCTGGACCTGCAAGTCGAGGGTCTTGGCGACCGCGTCGATCGGCGTCCCGGCCGAAAGCGCGGCGCGCGCCGAAGCGAGGCCGGCGGCGGCGAGCTGGTTCATCTTCTCGCGGTTGACCGCCACGCGGACCTTGGCTTCGACGTCCGCGAGCTCCGGGACCCGCGCCGGCGACTCCTGCTTCAACGCGAGCAGCGCCCAGCCGCGCGGGATCTTCACCGGCGGCGAGACTTCGCCGAGCTTGAGCGAGAAAGCGGCGCCCGAGAACGGCGTGTTGCGGCCGACGCCGGCGACCGAGTCGTCCTTGCCGAACGCCGGGGTGGTGAGGAAGTTGATCGAATCGTTGTCGGCGAGCTTCTGCAGCTCGGCCTCGGAGACGATCTTCTCCTTGACGATGCGCTCGGAGAGCTCCTTGGCCTTGGCCTCGGCCGCCTGGTCGGCGCGCTCGCCGGCCAGGCGCGACTTGACTTGGGCCTCGACCTCGGCGAGCGGCCGCTGGCCGCCGGCGCGGTGCTCGAGCACCTGGATCAGGTGGAAGCCGAAGGAGGTCTGGATCGGTCCGACGAGCTCATTGGGTTGCGCCGAGAAGGCGGCCTCCTCGAACTCCTTGATCATCCGCCCGCGGCCGAAGAAGCCGAGGTCGCCGCCGCGGGTCTTGCTGCCCGGGTCGTCCGAGAGCTCGGCCGCCACCTTGGCGAAGTCCTCGCCGCCGGCGATCCGCCGGCGGGCGCCCTCGAGCGCCGCTTTCGCCTGCTCGGCGGTCTTCTCGCCGCCCACCTTGACCAGGATGTGGCGGGCGTGCACCTGCTCCTCGCGGGCGTACTCGGCGGCGTGCTCGTTGAAGTAGCGCTCGACCTCGGCGGGCTCGACCTGCATCTTGGCGCGCAGGCGCACCGAGTCGACCAGCAGATAGGAGATGACGCGCTGCACCGGCAGCCGGAAGTCGTCCTTGTGGGCGGCGAAGTAGTCCTGGAGCTCGGCCGGCGTGGCCTGTACCTGGGCGGCGAAGCGGGTGCCCTGGAGCAGGAGGTACTTGATCTGCGCCCGTTCGGACTGGTCGCGGTAGGCCTTCTCGACGTCGGCGTCCGGGATCTGGACCGAGGCGGCGAGCAGCGAGTTCACCTTGGCGATCACCAGCTGTTCGCGCACCGAGCGCTCGAACTCGCGCGCCGACATGCTGTTGGCGCGCAGGAAGCGGGTGTAGATCGCCTCGCCGACGAAGTTGCCCTGGTCGTCCTTGAGGCCCGGGATGTCGAGGATCGCCTGCTGCACCTCGCCGTCGGTCGCCGAGATCCCCAGGCGCTTGGCCTCGGCGAGCATCAGCTTCGAGTCGACCAGGTGCTCGAGCGCCTGCAGGGGCAGGTGGAGCTGCTTGGCGGTCTCCTCGTTGAACTGGTCGCCGAACGCCTGGCGGTACTGGTTCTCGAGCCGCCGGTACTCGCGCTCGAACTCGGCGTAGGAGACCTGGCTGTCGCCGACCGTGGCCGCCGCTGCGCGCCCCTTCCGGCCGCCCGATAGGCCGCCGCCGAAATCGACGAAGACGAAGGCGACGAAGATGAGGATCACGCCCCACAGAATCCAGCTGAGGTACTTCAGGTTGTCGCGGAGAATCTTCAGCATCGGGAGCCCCTTGCCACCGGATGGCGGCGCGAGAACGCGGCATGCTATCAAGGCCCCCCGGCACCGGCAACCGCCCGAAGGCCCGTTCGGGCGGCGAGCGCGGGGCGTAAGTCCCGCTGCGGCTGGAGGTTGGTGCTATATTGTCCCGTTCCTGGAAGGCTTGGGGTGGAGCCGTCGAGAAAAAAGAAACGCGCGCGTGGGTGGTACACCGTCTCGGTCGACACCCTGCGCAATCTGTCGATCGCGATCGTCTTCGCGGCGCTCGCCGCGGGCGGGTTCTACCTCTATCGAATCTGGGAGGGACGGGCGCTCGAGCGCGAGGCGGCCGACCTGATCGCTGAAGTCGAGGGCCTGATCGGTCAGGCCGAGGCGAGCGGCTCGCTCGCCTCCTTCGCCGAGGAGTACGCCAACGCGCAGTCGAATCTCGCCGACGCCAAGACGCGGTTCGCCGCGCGCGAGTTCTCGGGCGCGCTCGACAACGCTCGCCGGGCGCGCGCCCTGCTGCTCGCCATCCTCGACGCCGGCAAGGAGCAGACCCGCCAGGGCGAGGCACAGTTCATCGCCGTCGAGGGCGGGGTCGAGTTCCGGCGCGGCGACCGTGGCGAATGGGACGAGGCGAGGAGCCGCGTCGTCCTGCAGTCGGGCGACTACGTCAAGACCTCCTCGAACGGCTCCGCCGAAATCGTCTTCCTCGACGGCACGCTCTACACCGTGCGTCCCAACACCCTGTTCGTCGTCACCCGCACGCGCTCGACCACCGGCGGACCGTCAGAACAGGCGGTGGCGCTCGAGTACGGCTGGGTCAACCTCAACACCGCGCAGCGCGGCGGGCGCGTGACCACGCCGCGCGCCGAGGCGCACGTGGCGCGCGAGTCGGAGGCGGTGGTGAGCTTCGAGAAGAGCTCCGGCGCCGGGCGCTTCTCGGCCTTTCGCGGCGCGCTCGAAGTGATCGCCAAGGGCGGTCTCACCCGCCAGGTCGGCGCGCTGCAGCAGGTCACCCAGGCCGGCGATCTGCTCTCGGAGCCGAAAGCGCTGCCCGGTCCGCCGGCGCAGACCCGCCCGGCCGACAACTTCGAGGCGACGCTCGGGCCGGACCGCAAAGTTGCTCCCCGCCTCGAGCTCGCCTGGGAAGCGGTCCCGGGAGCGGCGCGCTACGCCTTGCAGGTGTCGCGCAATCGCCTGTTCGTCGACAACCTGATCGACGTCGACTCGCGCACCAAGACGGCGGCGACCTTGGGCCTCAAAGGCGAGGGAAACTTCGAGTGGCGGGTGGCCGCGGTGAGCCGCGACGGTCTCTACGGACCGTGGAGCGCGCCGCGCTCGTTCCGGGTCGTCGCTCCCGAGCGTACCGGCGACCGCGGCGACAAGACGCCGCCGCCGATCGATCTCGACGATGTCCAGTCCTACGGCAGTCTGTTCATCGTCACCGGCCACACCGAGCCGGGAGCGGTGCTCCAGATCAACGGCGAGCAGGTCGCGGTCGCCGCCAACGGCACGTTCACCAAGACGGTGCAGCTCACCAAGGAAGGCTGGAGTTTCATCGAGCTCCGCGCGATCGACCCTTCCGGCAACGAATCCACCGTGCGGCGACGCGTCTTCGTCGAGACGCTGTAGAGCCGCGCGAACCCACGCATCCCGTCAGGAAATCGCATGCCCTTCGGTTCCATGTTCCGCTACTTCTCGAACGATCTCGCGATCGATCTCGGCACCGCCAACACACTGGTCTACGCCCGCAACCGCGGCATCGTGGTGCGCGAACCCTCGATCGTGGTGATCAACAAGCTCACCGGCAAGATCGAGGCGGTCGGCCTCGAGGCCAAAGAGATGCTCGGCCGGACCCCCGGCAACATCGAGTCCATCCGCCCGATGAAGGACGGCGTGATCGCCGATTTCGAAGTCACCGAGCAGATGCTCAACTACTTCATCAAGAAGGCGCACGGGCGCAAGATGTACGTCCATCCGCGCATCGTCATCGGCGTGCCGGGCGAGATCACCCAGGTCGAGAAGCGCGCGGTGCGCGACTCGGCGCAGAAGGCGGGCGCCACCGAGGTCTTTCTGGTCGAGCAGGCGATGATGGCGGCGATCGGCGCTGGGCTGCCGATCACCGAGCCCTCGGGCAACATGATCGTCGACATCGGCGGCGGCACGACCGATGTCGCGGTGATCTCGCTTTCCGGCATCGTCTACTCGCGCTCGGTGCGGGTGGCCGGCAACGAGATGGACGAAGCGGTGATCAACTACCTCAAGCGCAAGTACAACCTGCTGATCGGCGAGCGCACCGCCGAGATCATCAAGTGGGAGATCGGCTCGGCCTGGACGCTGAAGCAGTCGCTGTCGATGACCATCAAGGGCCGCGACCTGATCGAGGGCATTCCGAAGGAGCGCACGATCACCGACGAGGAGATCCGCGAGGCGCTGTCGGAGACGGTGACCGCGATCGTCGAAGCGGTGCGCATGGCGCTCGAAAAGACTCCGCCCGAGCTCTCGGCCGACATCATGGACAAAGGCATCGTGCTCTCGGGCGGCGGCGCGCTGCTGCGCGGCCTCGACGAACGCCTGCGGCACGAGACCGGCCTGCCGGTGGTGCAGGCCGAGGATCCGCTCGCCTGCGTGGTGCTCGGCACCGGCCGAGTGCTCGAGGACATCAACCTGCTGCGCAAGGTCTCGATCCGCTGACGCGGTCGAGCCGCGGCCCGCGAGCGCACCCTTGACCCCCCGCCGGACGCGCCTGCTGCTCGCCGTCCTGCTGGTCGGGCAACTCTTCCTGGTGGCCTCGCAGACCCAGGAGCGCGGCGGCGAGCGAAGCGTGCTCGAGAGTCTGGTGTTGCGTGCCCTGGGTCCCTTGGCGCGCGGCGTCGAGCGGCTGGCGGCGGGAGGCCGGTCGCTCGGCGAGGGCCTGCGCACCCGCTCGGCGCTCGCGGCCGAGAATCGCCGCCTGAAGAGCGAGCTTGCCCTGCTGCGGCGACTCGAGCTGCGCGTCGGCGCGCTCGAGGGCGAAGCCAACGCGCTCGCGGGCGCCCTCGCCTACTCGCGCCGGACGGGAGCCAAGCTGCGGCCCACCGAGATCGTCTACGCCGACTACGGCAGCTGGCTGCGCACCCTGATCGTCTGGACCGGCGCGCCGCCGGCGCGCCACAATCAGGCGGTCGTGGCCGACGACGGCATCGTCGGCCGGGTGATCGAGGTCGCCGGCGGCTACGCCAAGGTGCAGCTGGTGACCGACCGCGCGGCCTCGGTCGGCATCGAGCTCGAGCGCGCCCACCGCCAAGGGATCCTGCGCGGTTCGAACGCCGGCCGACTCGAGATCGATCTCGTGCCCCTGCAGGTCGACGTCGCGCCGGGCGACCGGGTGACGACGGCGGGAATCGACGGCGTCTTTCCCGCGGGCTTGCCGGTGGGCACGGTCGAGAGCGTCTCGCCGGGCAGCGAGATCTTCCACCACATCACGGTCGTGCCGGCGGTCGACTTCGCCCGGCTCGATTTCGTCTACCTGCTCGACGGCGATCTGCCGCCCGCGAGCCTAGGCGGCAAGCCGTGACCCGCGCCCTCGCCTTCCTCGCGGCGCTCGTGGTCGCGGCCCTGGTCCACTTCGCGGCAGTGACCCTCGTGCCCGGCTTCCCGCAGGGGGTCGACGTCTTCCTGCTGGTGACGGTGCTCGAGGCGCGCCGCGGGCAACCGGTCGCCGGGATGCTGGCGGGACTCGCCGCCGGCGGGGTCGCCGACGCGCTCTCGGGCGGCATCTACGGTTTCCAGGGTTTCGCCGACACGGCGGTCGGCTTCCTGATCGCGCGCGCCGCGCAGCAGCTCGTCATCCAGCGCACCTCGTCGCTCGCCTTCATCTTCGCCACCGGCGCCGCCGCGCAGCAGGCGATTCTCGCCGGGCTGGCGCTCGTCTTGGCGCGCACCGGCGAGCTGCCGGCGCCCGAGTGGATGTTCGCCAAGGTGGCGACGACCGCGCTACTCGGCATCGCCTGGACCACCGGCGTCGAGCGCCTGGCCGGCCGCTGGCTCAGCTGGCGCAAGACCCGCAAACGCGGCCTCACGACCTGACCCGCGCCCCGGGTTTCCTTTTCGCTACCGCCGGTGTCGAAGGAGACATGAGTGGAGCGAGCGCGATGCGGGACCGGGCGCCCGGAGCGAGAACGATGAGCGATGAATCGGAATCCGCGCTCCTGGCGGCGGCCGCCGCGGGGGACCGCGAGGCCGGCGAGCGGCTGGTCGAGTCGACCTATCGCCAGCTCTTCGCCTCGCTGGCGCGCCTGGCGGGCGGCGACGCCGACCTCGCCGCGGACCTGACGCAGGAGACCTATCGCAAGGCCTGGCAGAACCTGGCGAGCTTCCGCGGCGGCGCGGCGTTCTCGACCTGGCTCTATCGCATCGGCTACACCACGTTCCTCAATCAGATCCGCCGCCCGCGGCGGACAGTGCCGATCGATGACGCCGCGCCGCCGGTCGATCCGGCGCCCGACGGCGAGATCGCCGCGGCCGAGCGCGAGCTGCGTCGCCGGCTGAGGGCCGCCGTCCTGGCGCTCGACGACGACCTGCGTTTCACCGTCACCGCCCGTTACTGGGCCGAGCTCCCGGTCGCCGAGATCGCGACGCTCGAAGGCATCACACCGGTCGCGGTCAGGAAGCGCCTGGCGCGCGCCAATGTCCGCCTGCACGCCGCGCTCGAGGAGAGCCACTCGTGAATACTCCCTTGAAGAACTTCGACATCGAGACGCTGCTCGCTTCCGAGCCCGCGCCGGCGCCGCCGGCCGATCTCGGGGAGCGTCTGAAGAACGATCTCGCCGCGCACCTTTCCGGGCCGCAGAGCGCCGCCGCCGCGCCCATCCTCGTCTACCGCCCCTTCCGCGATCCGAAGCGGCGCTGGCAGCTCGCGGCCTCGCTCGCGATCCTGGCGATCGGCTCGACGTTCGCGCTCGTCGTCTGGCGCGGGGACGGGCTGGCTTCGCGGCCGCGCGACCTCGGCGTGCCGGCGAAGGTCGCGGGCGGCGAAGCGGCGCAGGGCCAGAAGGACGGTCCGGCTCCCGCCGCGCCGGTCTACCGCCACGAGGCTCCGGCCGCGGGCGAGGCGCCGAGCCTCCGCGCCGCCTCGCCGCGCGTCGAGATCGACGCCGAGCGGAGCCAGACCGGGGCCGCGGGAGCCCGGCAGATCGCGCCGCCGCCCGCGCCGCCCGCCGAGCTCGCCGCGGCGCAGCCGCGCGGCTCGGCCGACGGAGGCATCGAAGGCGGAGTCGCGGGCGCCGTCGCCGGCGGCGTGCCGGGGAGTGTCGTCGGAGGCGTCGCCTCGTCGACCGCGCCCGAGGCTGCCGCGGTCCAGGAATCGATCACCGTGACCGGCGAAGCGCCGGCGACGCACGTCGCGCACATGACGTCGAGTGAGCCCCCGGCCGCCAAGCCCGCCTCGCCGGCAAGCGGCAGCGAGTCGGCGCAGAAGCTGAAGGCGCTCGGCTATCTGGGCGGACGCCAGGCGCAGCTCCAGGACGAGAAGCGCGCCGACGATCGCGACCGCCGCTGGGCGGGGAGCGGTCGCTACGTGGAGAACGAGCGCGCGAAGGAGGTGCCGGCGACCGCCGCCGCGCCCTCGACCGGCGGCACCGAGGAGCCGAACGACCAGCCGGTGGGCGACATGTTCTTCCGCGCCACGGGGACGAATCCGTTCATCGACACCGACGACGACCGCTTGTCGACCTTCGGTCTCGACGTCGACACGGGCTCTTTCACCCTCGCCCGCGGCTATCTCGAGCGTGGGGCGCTGCCGCCCGCCGAGGCGATCCGGGTCGAGGAGTTCGTCAACTACTTCCCCTACCCCGAGCGCCGGACCTCGGGCGCCGATTTCACCCTGCACGTCGAAGGCGCGCCGACGCCCTTCGTGCAGAACGACCGCTATCGCCTGTTGCGCCTCCACCTGCAAGCCAAGCAGATCGATGCCCGCGACCGCCGCGACGCCGACCTGATCTTCGTCATCGACGTCTCGGGCTCGATGGCGCGCGAGGACCGGCTGGAGCTGGTCAAGCGCGCCCTCACGCTGCTCTTGGGCGAGCTCGGCGAGGGCGACCGGGTGGGTCTGGTGACCTTCGGTTCGAACGCCCGCGTGCTGCTCGAGCCGACGCGCGACCTCGAAGCCATTCGGCGCGCCATCGGCCGGCTGGTGCCCGAAGGCTCGACCAACACCGAGGAGGGGCTCGAGGCGGCCTACGACCTGGCCGACCGCAGCTTCCGCGAGCGCGCCATCCACCGCTTGATCCTGTGCTCGGACGGGGTCGCCAACGTCGGCGCCACCGGTCCCGAGTCGATCCTCGCGCGCATCGGCAAGGCGGCGCGGCGGGGCATCGAGCTCGAGACGGTCGGCTTCGGTATGGGCAACTACAACGACGTGCTGATGGAGCAGCTCGCCGACCAGGGCGACGGCCACTACGCCTACGTCGACACGCTCGACGAGGCGCGGCGGGTGTTCGTCGAGAACCTGAACGCGACCCTGCAGACGATCGCCCGCGACGCCAAGATCCAGGTCGAGTTCGATCCGCGCACCGTCGAGCGCTACCGCCTGGTCGGCTACGAGAACCGCGACGTCGCCGACCGCGACTTCCGCAACGACCGGGTGGACGCCGGCGAGATCGGCGCCGGGCACGAGGTCACCGCGCTCTACGAGTTGAAGCTCGCGCGCGGCGCCTCCGACCTTGGCCGGCGCGACCCGGTCGCGACGGTACGGCTGCGCTACAAGTCGGCCGGCAGCGGGAGGGTGATCGAGACCGGCTGGGAGGTGAAGGGCGGCGACTTCGAGTCGAGCTACCGCGCCGCCTCGCCCAACTTCCACCTCGCCGCCACGGTCGCCGAGCTCGGCGAGATCCTGAAGGGGACCTACTGGTCGAAGCAGGTCTCGCTCGACGAGGTCGCCCGCGAGGCCGCGGCGCTCGCGCGCTCGGGCGACTTCGGGCGCGAGGTCGACGATCTCGCCGACTTCGCCCGCCGCGCGGCGCGCCTGGCGCCGGCCGAGCCCGGCTCCGGGCGCGTGCCCGAGGAGTGACGCCATCGCTTGGTCGGGAACCCCGGGGTCGCCACCCTCTCGCGCCAGCGGCCCCGGGGTTCTCGTTTCGAGAATCAGGGACAGGCACGAGTTTCAGGATGCGGATCGACATCTTCGCGCGGGCGGACTCGGGGATCTCGTCCTGCGGAACCGGCGTCGACGATGTCGCGGGGGCGGGCTCGGGGATCTCGTCCTGCGGAACCGGCGTCGACGATGTCGCGGGGGCGGTCTCGGGGATCTCGTCCTCCGGAACCAGCGAGCGCCATGCGAGAAACGGGCGATGGGAGGCGCTCGCCTGCGCTGTGGCTCGCAGGGCCAGCTCGACTTCAGCTGAGCGCTTCCATGCTCGCCTTCGAGCTTCCTCCGGACGAGATCCCCGAGCCCGCCCCTCACCATCCTGCGAAGCAAGAAGCTGATCGATGCGCGCCGGACGAGGTCGGTGGCAGGGATCGCTCCGCTCGGGCGGGGGCATTCGAGGACGGAAGCGCCCTCCCGCCCGCAGAATGCCACCGCCCCGGGTGGGCGGGCGAAGTCCGAGTCGGTGCGTCGGCGCGCCGCCCAACGCGCTTTTCTACACCGGCGTACTGCCCCACGCGCCGTTCGACTTTCTAGAACAGCGCCCGGAACCCGAACCTCTCGAACGCCTGGCGCCCGGTGGGCGAGACCAGGAGCTCGAGGAACCGCTTCGCCCCCGCGGCGTTCTTCCCGGTCGACAGGACCGCCGCCGGGTAGACGATCTTCGGACTCTCGCCGGCCGGCACGGCGTAGGCGATACGCACCCTCTTCGTGCCGAGCGCGTCGGTGCGGTAGACGATCCCCGCGTCGGCATTGCCCGCCTCGACCGCGGCGAGCGCGGCGCGCACGTTCTCGGTCGGCACGACGCGGTCGATCACCTTCGACCAGAGGCCAGCCGTCATCAGCCACTGCTTGGCGTAGATCCCGGCCGGCACCGACTGCGGATCGGCGAGCGCCACGAGGCGCACCGCGGGCGTGGCGAGGTCGGTAGCGGAGCGAAGCGCGAGCGTACTAGCCGTCGCCACCACGACCACGAGCTCGTTGCCGAGTAGGTCGCGGCGCGTTCCGGGGACGACCAGTTTGCGGCGTTCGAGCTCGTCCATCTTCTCCTCGTCGGCCGAGACGAAGACGTCGCACGGGCCGCCGGCCTCGATCTGGCGCGCGAGGACGCTCGAGGCGGCGAAGTTGAAGGTCGGCTTGTCGCCGCCCGCGCGCTCGAACTCCGCGCCGAGCACCGCGAAGACGTCGGTGAGACTCGCGGCGGCGCAGACGAGGAGCTCGGCGGCGCGGGCGGCGCCGGACACGGAGAGGAAGATCGCGACGAGGAGACAGAGAGTGCGCCGCACGGCGAGGCGACGGTAGCAATCGCGATATACGTCGTCAAGTATATCGATGGCCCGGCCTGCTTCCCGCCTCAGCCGCGCGTGACCTGGCCGGTGTCGAGGTCGATGGTGAAGTGCTTCGAGACCGCGAGGAAGGTGTAGGTCCCCTGCGCGAGGTGGGTGCCGTCGAAGCGGACGGTGACGGTGATCGCGCCCGCGACGACGACGATCGTGCCGCTCGTCGGGTAGGCGAGGCTCTTCGGCAGCACGAGGTTGGTGACCGTGTAGCTCGCGGTGCCGTTCGCGCCCGACGCGGTGCCGTTGCCGTTGACGACCAGCGCGCCGACGGCGGCCTGCGTGCCTTCGAGGGTGAAGTCGAAGGTCACCGTGCCGCTCGGACCGTTGGCGCTCCCGGCGACGTGGATCGACGCCGTCGTCACCGGGTTATAGAACTGCTGCCGGCCGCCCGTGGCGGTGCGGAACTGGATGCGCAGCTCGGCGGTGGCGCCGGTGTCGAGGTTGATCGACACCGTCCAGGTGCCGGTCGTCGGGTCGTACGTGCCGAGCGCGGCGACCGACGGCGCGATCGCCAGCGTCTTCCTCGGCACGGCGATCGCGGTGGTCGAGGCGGCGGCGCTCAAGCCCTCGGCCGCGATCGCCGGCGACTCGTCGGGAGGCGGCGCGGTCGGCGAGCCTCCCCCCGAGCCCGAGCAGGCGGCGAGCGTCAAGGAGAAAAGCCCGCCGAGCGCGCGCGCCGAGAGTCTCCTGCCGAGTCTTTTCATCGATGCTCCGGTGGGGTGGCGAGGGGCGCTACGGTCATTGGATCGGGCCGTTTCGAAGCTCTTGGACCGCCGAGAGCGATGCCTGGAGCTCGCGGCGGAGATCCTTCTTGCGCCCGTTCAACTTCGAGGAGCGCGAAGACCTCCCGCAGGGAAGAGAGCGCCCGCTCGAGGCGGGTCATGTCGAAGGAGGAGGGATTTCCCGGAACTCGGGAGCGGGAGGCCGGCGACCGCGGTCGTCGAGATACCAGTCCCGCAAGCGCCGTTCGATCTCGCGCGCGCTCGCGGCGGGGAACTCCCGGCGCAGGTTCTGCCGCATCATCTCCTCGGCCGCCGCGAACAGGTCGAGCGTCAACGCGACGCGCTTTTCCAGCTCAGGGTCGCGGTCGGATTGCACAAGCGGAATTCTATCGCTTCTGAAACTTCTCGAGGGTCCATGGCGGGAAGTCGAGCTGGTCCCCAGGCCAGAGGCAGCGCCACCTGGCGGCTGCGATTGGAGGCTCCTTGATTCTCGGAATCGGCCCTCCGACGGGGTCCAAAGTCGCTTCCTCGAGGCAGCCCAAAGTTCTGGGCCACGGCGGATCAGGCTGTGACTTCAGGGCGCACCCGGGCCCTGCGAATCCAGGTCACGATCGCAGCTGCGAACAGTGTGGCGAGCGAGATCGCGCTCCCAATGGCGGCCGATTCAGGCCGGAACCGGAGAGAGATCCTTTCTGGTCCTTCGGGAGCGTAGATGGCCAGGAAGGCCCCATTCGCTCTGACGACGACGAGCGCGGCTCCATCGGCGATCGCCTTCCAGCCATCCCAGGCGGTCTGGCTGACGAAGATCCAGCCGGGCGCCGAGAGATTCGAATCGATGTCGAGTCCTCCAGCGACAACGTGAGCCGAGACCGAACCGCTGCTGTTGCCGACCTCGCGACAATCGACGGGACTGACTGGATCTCTGGTCTCTAGGTAGGCGCGCTCTGCGAAATCCGCCTCGGCCGCCAGTCTCGCTAGCAGCTCCTTCCGATCACCGCAGAGCAGAACACGCCTCGGAGCGAATGCACGAGGCAGGGCCCCGGGGTTCTCTTGGAGTCGGTTCTCCCCCAGCGGTTCTCGCGCAATCCAACCTGGAGGCACCGGGTCATTTCTGCCCACCACCGCGAGGCGAACGTTCATCATCGAGAGAAATGGAGAGCGCAACGCTTCGATGCGATTTCGAATCGGGTAGCCACCCTGCGACCAGAGAGGGAACGTCTCGGCGTACTCCCTCAGAGTCAGGGCTGAGTAGCCCCGAGGGTCTTCTAGACCAGCCAACGTGATGGCGTTGGGCATCAGCCGATCGCCGGTACCCACGATGCGGCCCGGCACTTGGTCAGCCTTCAGGGCTGCGACCTCGTCGCTGAACTTCGAGAGAGCCTCGGGGGGGAAGCTCGCGCTCAGCGGCCCGACCTCCCAGAGTCTCTGGACCACCAGCAATGTGATCAGGGCTCGAATGCGCCAAACTGATTTCAGGTGACTCGTGACGACGACGAGCCCGATGAAGGCGGGAACGAGAAATGCCAGGGATGAGGATTCGATGAAGCCAACGCTCAGACCGCCGCTCTTCATTCCACCCACTGCCATCGCCAGCGCAAGGATTTGAACCCCCAAGGCGGCCGCTGATACGCCGCCCGCCCAGGCTCGGCGTGGACTCAACCCGGTACCTGCTACCGCCAGGAGAATGCAGAGCCCGAAGCTGCCCCAGACCGTGAAGTATTCCGGGATCGAGATATCGAATAGAGGCAGCCGAGCGACCCAGTCCGTGACGACCGGGGCCTTCGCGGCGATCGCCGTCCCGAGAATCACCAAGCCGATAGCGGCGAACCGAAGGCCGCGAAATCGTCGACCGAATGCGCCGATCGCTGAGAGCATCAAGCACAAGGAACCGCAGTAGGCACTGGCGGGGGGAACAAAGGCCGGCTTGTCGGCCCGCTCCTCCACACCTTGGGTGCCGTAGACGAAGGGCACGAGATTCGGCGCCCACCGGCGCCAGGCCGTCCGCGAGTCGACGGACCGGCGCTCGTGAGCGTAGGCCCCGGCTCGGAAGGCATGCTCCTCCGACTGGCGCGCGGTATCGATCGCCGGCAGGAGGGCCGCCGCGGAAAGTGCGACGGCAGCGAGGCCAACCAAGACGAGGCGAAGAGCGAAGTTGAGAAGTTCTCGCAGAAGTGGCGTTCGGACCCGAAGCAGAGCGACAAGCCCGGCCGCCGAAATGCAGTAAAGCGCGCTTTCCGGGTGCCCGCCGAGAAGGTGAAGCGCGGTGGCCGCAATGGCAAGCCCGAAGCGTCGCCCGGACGGGCGCCTTGCCAGCCGAAGATACGCAAGTGCCGTCAGCGGCAACGTCGCGGACGTGAGGCCTACCGGGTATTGGAGCCAGAAGAGTCCGTAGCTCGAGAGCATCCACGCCGCCGCGGCGAGATAGGCCGCCTCGCGGCGCCGCGCTACGGTGCGAAAGAGCATGTATGCCGAAACAGCTGCCAAGAGCAGGGTCACGGTCGGAACGAAACTCAACCCCGCGGCAATTGGGAGCAGGAGCGAAATTAGTATCACCGGGTGCAGGAGGGCGGGCTCCGAGGCCCCAAGCAAGGGGTCACCGCACTGCATGTGGGGGTTCCAAAGCGGTAGCGAGCCTTGGGCAATCTGCTCGCGTGCCGCGGTCCGCCACGGGATGAACTTGGTAAAGACGTCGAATTGGTAGTTCTTCGGCCGCGCGCCGGTTACTCGGTCGCCCAGGTCCTGAGAGGGCGAGAAATAGCTGTACTGATCGATCGGTGCGAACACGCGTCCGCGCAGCAACGCCGGACCCGTGACGATGAGGGGAAGGGCCCACAGAGCGACGACCTCGGCGAAGCGGAGACGTCGAATCCATTTCGAGGCAGCGCCGAGGGCCAGCACGGCGACAAGCGTGTATGCGGTGAAGGCGATCATGAGGGCGCAGCCGTCTGTGGCCCCTTCCGCCATGCGGCTAAGGCTCCGATCAGACTCACAGCGAGGCTCCCTCCTGCGATCCGGAGGCCAAGAAGCCAAGAACTGGGCAGATAGATGAGGCGAATCTCATGCTCGCCGGCTGGGGCGTGGATCGCCACGAAGGCGTGATTCGCGTAGGCGACTTCGAGCTCTCGTTCTCCAACGTACGCTCGCCAGCCCTTCCAATGGGTCGTCGGCACGACGATCCAGGCGTCTCTTTCGAGTCGGCTCTGGATTCGATAGCCGGATCCCTCGAAACGGCAAGTGACTTCACCCGGGCCGTTGGGCTCGTCGCGAAGCTCCTGTTCGACCCCGTCGCCGGGGTCGATCCACGCTTCGTCCTCGAGACTGGTGGACTTGGCCATGGCGTCGATTCGGTTCGCAGCCGTCCCTCCCAGGTGAATCAGTTCCGGAAGGTATGCGTTCGCTCCGGCTCGCGGGTTCTCGAGGAGCTGCGTCCCGTTGGCTTCGGCGACTACCTTCCAGCCGCGGGGGAGCGTCGTTCCACTGGGTGCGAACACGTAGGCGACGTGAAGAAAAGTCAGAAACGGAGTGTCCAACGCGGCGAGGCGATTGAAGATGACCGAGCCCGGCTTGACCCAGAGAGGAAACGTCTCCCGCAGGCGCCGAAGAGAAATCGCGTTATATCCCCGCACGTCGCGAAGGCCATACATGGTGGGCGTGTTGGGCACCAAGATGTCATCCAGGGCCGTCACTCGAGCTTCTCCAGCGAGTTTCATTGCGATGTCGACCGGCGCCACCACGGGGTAGAACTGTCTCCTCGCCACGCTGGGGAATTGATGTTCAGACTCGAGGAGCCTTTGCCCTACGAGCAGAGCCAGTACCAGGGCGAGCGCTGCCAGCGCGCGGGATCGCAGGCGATCGAGCAGCATCAGTGCTGCCAGCGGAAGAATGGCAACGAGCGACTGGCTCACCAGGAATCCGCGAGAGAGCCCTTCCTGCCGCAGGCCCGGGTAGACCGCCGCGGCCGCAACGCAATAGAGCAAGGTAGTAGAGCCAATTCGGCCCAGCGCGGTGGCCGGCGCGCGCTCGAGCCAGTCGTCGAACCCAAGAGCGGCAAGTGCGCTGAATCCGAGGGCCGGCCAGACATAGAAGTAGTCGAATACCAGCTGATCGAAGAGCGGCAGGCGCTGCATCGCGGTGACGGTCCACGGCACCCGGCAGGCGAGAAGGAGTCCTGTCAGAGAAATTGAAGTAATCAGGATCTTCACCCCGCGCCGACGCCTCCCTATGCCCAGCGCGACCAGGCCGAAGGCCACCGTGCCGCAGTAGCCCGTGGCTTCATCACCCGAGAAGCCGCCCTGCGCCTTCCTTGGGATTTCCTCTCCGAGCACACCGCGCGTGAAGGGCAAAAAGCTCGCGCCGATCCGATCCATCGCGTCGGAAACCGGCAAGGCCCCGACGACCGAGCGGTAGAGCGCGGTCTTGCGAAATCCCTCCTCGAAGGATTGCGGAAGGGCCTCGAGGAAAGGGAAGGAGAGTGGAGCTGTCAATCCGAGTGCCAGGAGGCTCGCAATTCCGGCAGCTCCGATCGATCGGGCCGCCTTGCGAGGCATGCGGTCGCGCAAGCTGAAGAGGAAGCAGAGAACTACCGGGATCGTCAGTACCAGTACGGTCTCAGGGTGGCCGGCGACGACCAGCATGGACGCCGAGAGCACCGACACGATCACGCTTCGAACGGATGGCTGTCGCGCCAGCTTTCGGGCCGCCAGCAGGACCCAAGGCGCGACCGAGGTCGCATAGCCGACATTCCAGTGGGACCAGAAGACCAAGTACTTGGAAAGCTCGAGAGCGACCGCGCCGACCACCGCAGCCTCTTGTCGGACTTGGAGGTCGCGTAGCAGGAGGTAGAAGCCCAACCCGGCGACCAGAAACGTGACGAGGAGGACAAAGCCGGCCGCCTCCTCAAGAGGCAGCAACAAGCTGACCAAGACAGGAAAAAAGCCGGGCGCCGGCTGCATCGATGCGAGAAGCGGGTCTCCTCCACTCATGAAGGGGTTCCACAAGGGGAATTCATGATTGGCGAGAGCGTTTCGAACAGCCGCCTGCCACGGAATCAGCATGACTGCCACGTCGGAGAAGTTCGGAGCAGCAATCGAGGAGATCTCGAAATCCGACCAAGCCGCACGGTGTGGCAGGTAGGAGAACTGAATGTCAGCCGGAGCCAGGACGCGCCCGTGCGCCAGCGGACTCGCAGCTAGCAGGAGGGGGATGAGGATGAGTAGAAAAACAGCCCATCTCGGGCCCCTGTCACCTCGCTTCGCCGCGAGGAAAAGGACGGACGAGCAGAAGAGAAGGTAGAGGAGAACTGCCATCCCCCGCCACGCTATGACAGGGCGTGCGGGTCGCGGAATGAAGACCGCGGAGCTCGAGAGAGCCCTCAGCGCGGTCGAGCGAGGGCTGACCTGGGTACCGCGGAACGGCGAGACCGACGGGGCGGCCGACCGACGAGTCGCAGCCCCCTACGTCGGACTGCTCCCGTCGCGAAGCTCCACGGCGGACGATCTCGGGGTCTTCGAGATCCTGATCGTACGCACGGCGTCCTGTTCCGGGAAGTCGGCGCGTCCTGGCGTGGAGCGTTCTCCGGACCCCTGCTTGCTTCTCGAACCGTTTGGCGGTAAAAGACTTGGCGCCATGCAGGTGGGGGAGCACAGAGACGCGCTGGTGGCGCGGGTGAAGGTCCTGTCGCGGGTCGCC
The DNA here is from genome assembly GCA_046331385.1 of Thermoanaerobaculia bacterium. Classification (GTDB taxonomy): domain Bacteria; phylum Acidobacteriota; class Thermoanaerobaculia; order Multivoradales; family JAGPDF01; genus JAXLQW01. The sequence goes on along the minus strand of JAXLQW010000001.1, from coordinate 2,674,603 downwards.
GGGGTGTTGCTGGCGGCGATCTGCGGCAGCTTCTGGTTCGTGCAGGTGGTGCGCGGCACCTACTACCGCGACCTCGCCGACAACAACCGCCTGCGCAAGATCGCCATCAAGGCGCCGCGCGGCACGATCTACGACCGCAACGGTCGCGCCCTGGTCGAGAACATCCCGTCCTACAACCTGCTGCTCGACCGCAGCCAGTCCAAGAGCGTGCCGGGCGCGCTCGCCTTCGCCGCCGGGGCGCTTGGCAAGCCGGCGGCGGCGCTCGCCGCGGTCGCGGCGCGCTACGCCGACGTGCCCGCCTTCGCGCCGGTGCTGCTTGCCGAGGACCTCACCCTGCCGCAGGTGGCGCGCTTCGAAGTCGCCCGCCTCGAGCACCCGGAGTTCTCGGTCGAGGTCTCGCACCGTCGGCTCTACCGCCTCGGCACCTATGCCGCGCACGCCCTCGGCTACTTGGGCGAGGTGAGCGTCGAGGAGCTCGAAGAGCCCGACACGCCGTACGGTGCCGGCGACCTCGTCGGCCGACACGGCCTCGAGCGCATCTACGACCGCCGGCTGCGCGGCAGCGACGGCGAGCGGGTGGTGGTCGTCGACTCGCGCGGCCAACCGGTCGAGGAGTCGGCACGCGAGGTCGGCAAGGCCGGCGGCAGCCTTCACCTGACGCTCGACGCCAGCCTGCAGGAAGAGGCCGAGCGCGCGCTCGAGGGGAAAGTCGGCGCAGTGGTGGCGCTCGATCCGAGAAACGGCGAGATCCGCGCCCTGGTCTCGGCGCCGGCCTTCGACCCCAACCTGTTCACCCGGCGCCTGGCGGTCGAGGAGTGGCGACAGCTGATTTCGGATTCGCACCACCCGCTACAGAACCGCGCTCTGCAGTCGACGTACTCGCCGGGCTCGGTGTTCAAGATCGTGGTGGCCACCGCGGCGCTCGCCGAGGGGGTGGTCGACACCGCGAAAGGCGTCTTCTGCAACGGTACGGCGATGTACTACGGCCGGCCGTTTCACTGCTGGAAGCAGGGCGGGCACGGCTGGATGTCGCTCGAGACGGCGATCAAGAACTCCTGTGACGTCTACTTCTACAAGCTGGGGCAGGGTCTCGGCATCGAGCGCCTGGCGCGCTGGGCGCGGCGCTTCGACCTCGGGCGCTCGACCGGCATCGACCTCGACGGCGAGAAGTCGGGTCTGGTGCCCGACGCCGACTGGAGCCAGAGGATCCGCCGCCACGCCTGGTACCCGGGAGAGACGATTTCGGTCGCCATCGGCCAGGGGGCGCTGCTCGTCACTCCGCTGCAGGTGGCGACGATGATCGCCGCGGTCGCCAACGGCGGCTATCGCGTCACCCCGCACCTGGTGGCCGATGCCGTCGTGCCGCCGCCCGAGTCGCTCGGCCTCGACGCGCAGGCGCTCGAGCCGGTGCGGCGCGGTCTCTGGCGGGTGGTCAACGACCAGGGGACGGGGGCCTCGGCGCGCGTCGTCGGGGTCGAGATCGCCGGCAAGACCGGCACCGTGCAGGTGGCCTCGCACGCCGCTTTCGCCGACACCAGCGACGCGCCGTGGGAGCTGCGCAACCACGCCTGGTTCGCCTCCTACGCCCCGGCGGCTCACCCCGAGTTGGTGATCGTGGTGTTCATCGAGCACGGCGGGCAGGGGTCGCGGGTCGCGGCGCCGGTCGCCAAGCAGATCTATGAGAAGTACTTCGTCGCGGATCACGGCGGCACTCCCGCTTCCTGACGACACGCCGCGCCTGGCGCACCTGGCGGAGGTCCGCTGGTGGCTGCTGGCGGCGGCGTTGGCGCTGGCGGCGATCGGACTCGCGACCATCCGCAGCGCCTCGGCCGAGCTGCCGGCCGACTACTTCTCGCGCCAACTGCTGTGGATCGGCGTCGGGCTGGTGGGCATGGTGGTCAGTTTCGGCTTCAACTACCACCGCCTGCTCGCCTTCGCCTGGCCGCTCTACGGATTCTCGCTCGCGGCGCTGGCGCTGGTGCTCGCCTTCGGGCACCAGGCCGGCGGCTCGCAGGGCTGGTTCCGCCTGGGCTCGGTCGGCCTCCAGCCCTCGGAGTTCGCCAAGCTCGCGACGACCCTGGTGCTCACGCGCTATCTCGCGGGTCTGAACCAGCGCGAGCTCGCCCTGCCGCAAATCGCGACCGTGCTGGCGATCGCCGGCGCGCCGATCCTGCTCGTCGCCGCGCAGCCCGACCTCGGCGGCGCGGCGATGTTCGGGCCGATGGTCGCCGGCCTGTTGCTGGTCGCCGGGGTGCGCCTCCGCGTGCTGGTCGCCGCGACCGCGATCGCCCTCGTCCTCGGCGGTCTCGGCTGGAATTTCGCCATGAAGGAGTACCAGCGCGAACGGGTGCTCACCTTCCTCTCGCCGGCGCGCGATCCGCTCGGCGCCGGCTACCAGGTGCGCCAGTCGAAGATCGCCGTCGGTTCGGGAGAGCTCGCGGGCAAGGGCTACATGCAGGGGACGCAGAGCCAGCTGCGCTTCCTGCCGGCGCGGCACACCGATTTCATCCTCGCGGTGCTCGCCGAGGAGTGGGGCTTCGTCGGCGTCGCCGCGGTGTTCGCGCTCTACGCGCTGCTGCTCGGCAACGCGGCGATGGTCGCCATGCGCGCCCGCGACCGCGCCGGCATCCTGCTGGTGGTGGGGCTCGCGGCGGTGACCGCCTTCCACGTGCTCTACAACTCGGCGATGATCATCGGCCTGGTGCCGATGACCGGTATCCCGCTGCCCTTCCTCTCCTACGGCGGCTCGTTCACGCTCGTCAACTTCGTCACCGTCGGGCTCGTCCTCGGCGTCGACTTTCGCCGCTTCGTGAACCGGTAGGATGACCGGCGTGACGAGCAAGATGCTGGTCGAGAGCGATCCGTACGAGACCCGCATCGCGGTGCTCGAAGAGGACCGCCTGACCGAGATCCACGTCGAGCGCCGCGCCCATCGCGGGGTGGTGGGTAACGTCTACAAGGGCCGGGTCACGCGCGTCCTGCCGGGGATGCAGGCCGCCTTCGTCGACCTGGGTCTCGAGCGCGACGCTTTCCTCTACGTCTCGGACGTGGTCGAGGGCACGGGCGCCGAAGACGAGCTCGAGGGCGCGGCCGCGGCGGCGGCGCTGGCCGAGGAGGTCGACGAGCAGGACGCCAACGGCTTTCCGCCGATCGATTCCCTCTTGAAGCAGGGCCAGGAGCTCCTGGTCCAGGTGACCAAGGATCCGCTGCCCAACAAAGGGGCGCGGGTGACGACCCAGGTGACCCTGCCCGGGCGCTACCTGGTGTTCCTGCCCGGGGTCGAGCATCGCGGCGTCTCGCGGCGGATCGACGACGAAGAGGAGCGCCAGCGGCTGCGCGAGCTGCTCGAGGAGCTGCCGACCGGCCGCGGCGGGCTGATCGTACGCACCGCCGCCGAGGGCCGCGGGCGAGCCGAGCTGGCGGCGGATCGCGACTACCTGGTGGCGCTGTGGGAGCGGCTGCGCCAGCGCAGCGAGCGCGCGGGCGCCCCGACCCTCGTGCACCAGGACCTGGACCTCGCGCTGCGCGTGGTGCGCGACGTCTTCTCGCCCGAATTCTCCGTGCTCTGGGTCGACGGTGAGGAGACCTACACCCGCATCGTCGAGTTCCTCGACCAGGTGCAGCCGCAGCTCGTCTCGCGCGTCAAGCTCGACCAGCAGGCGGTGGCGCTCTTCGAGCGCTTCGGCATCGACCGCGACATCGAGGCGGCGCTGGCGCCGAAGGTCTGGCTCAAGTCGGGCGGCTACCTGGTGATCAACCCGACCGAGGCACTGGTGGCGATCGACGTCAACACCGGGCGCTTCGTCGGCCGCCACAACCTCGAGGAGACCGCGCTGTCGACCAACCTCGAGGCGATCGAGGAGGTCGTGCGCCAGATCCGGCTGCGCGATCTCGGCGGGATCATCGTCCTCGATCTGATCGACATGGTCGAGCCGGAGAACCGCGCCCGGGTCTTTGCCGCCCTCGAGCACGAGCTGAAGAAGGACCGCGCCAAGTACAAAGTGCTGTCGATCTCCGAGTTCGGCCTGGTCGAGATCACCCGCAAGCGCAGCCGCTCGAACCTCGAGCGCCTGTTGACCCAGACCTGCCCGTACTGCGAGGGCAGCGGACGGATCAAGTCGATCCAGACGATCTGCCTGTCGCTGCGCCGCGCGGTGCTGCGCCTCGCGGGCCGGGTGCACGCCCGCGAGCTGCTGTTGCGCGTCCACCCCGAGGTCGCCCGCGCCCTCGACCGCGAGGAGCGCGCGATCGTCGAGGAGATCGAGCGTACCCTCGGTGTCGCCGTCATCCTGCAGGGCGACGCCAAGCTCCACCACGCGAGCTTCGATATCCTCGAAGCGTGACCCCCGAGCCGTTCGCCTTCCCGGGCTTCCATGGCGAGGCCGGGCCGGCGCTCGCCGGCGTCGACGCGGCCGCCGAGGCGCGCCGGCTCCTCGATCCGACCTGCGCCGTCGAGACCGTGCACTGGGGGCGCAACTACCTCTACCGGGCGCGAATCGCGACTCCCGGCGGGCCGATCGACGCGGTGGTCAAGCAGTTCCGCCACGACAAGCCGCGCGCGCGCTGGCGCCGCCGGCAGATCGGCAGCAAGGCACGCCTGAGCTGGGACATGGGCGGCGAGCTCGCCGCGGCGGGGATCCGCACGCCCGAGCCGCTGCTGGTCGCCGAATCGGACGACCTCGCCGGACCGGCGATCTTCGTCAGCCGCCTGGTCGAGGAGGTCTTCGAGGCGCGCTACTTTCTGCGCGCTCGCAACGCCGGCCGCGAGGCCGAGGAGTTCCCGCGCGTCTCGGCGCCGGCGCTGCTTGCGGCGATCGCCCGGCTCGCCCGCGACCTGCACGCGGCGAGCTTCTTCTTCCGCGACTTTTCGGTCGGCAACCTGCTCGTGCGCCCGGGCGAGACGCCGGCCGCGCCACCCGCGATCTGGCTCGTCGATCTGAACCGCTGCCGCCGGGTCTCTCACCTCGGCCTGCGCCGGCGGATGGCCGACCTCAGCCGACTGCCGCTCGCGCGCGCGAGCGATCGCGCGCGGCTGCTCGCCGAGTACTTCGAACGCCGGCCGAGCGCCGCCGAGCGCGCGGTCTACGAATCGCTGCGGCGCGCCTTCCTCGCCCGCCAGCGGACCAAGAGCGCCTTGCGCCGGCCGTTCGCGAAGCTGCGCGGCTGGCTGGTGCCGCGCGGCGCGCACGTCCACATTCCGCCGGCCCCCGAGCGCGCCGGGGCGCGCGACAAGGTGGTCTGGGATGCGCTCTCCGATCAGCCGCACCAGCACGCGAGCCGCGGCGAGCGGCTGCGCGAGCGGCTCGCCGACCTGCCGCTGCACGCGCGATCGTTCGCCGCCCTCGCCGGCGCGGCGCCGGGCGCCTGGACCCGGTATCGCGAGCTCGCGCGCCGCGGCGAGGCGATCGACAGCGTCTGGCCGGGGGTGGGGGTCGCGCTGCGCCCCTGGGCGCGCGATCCGCAGGCGCTGCTGGCGCTGCTCGAACGGTTGGGGACCCGGCAGGCGCTCGTGCGCCTCCACCCCTGGCAGGCGCGCCACGACGACGAGGAGGCGCTCGTCCGCGAGCTCGCCGGGCGCGGCTTCGAGCTCGCCTTCGCCCTGCCGCAGAACCGCGACCTGGTGCGCGACCCGGCGCGCTGGCGCGCGGCGATCGAGGAGCTCGGCGCGCGCTTCCTGCCTTACGGGCGCACCTTCCAGATCGGCCAAGCGATCAATCGCAGCAAGTGGGGGGTGTGGAACTGGGGCGAGTACCTCGAGCTCGCCGGCGCGGCGGCCGAGATCCTGCGCCGGCGCGGCGACGTCTGTCTCCTCGGACCGGCAGTGATCGACTTCGAGTACCAGGCGACCGCCGCGGTGTTGAATCTGCGCCACCCGACGCTCGCCTTCGACGCCGTCTCGGCGCTGCTCTACGTCGATCGCCGCGGCGCGCCCGAGAACCCGCAGCTCGGCTTCGACCTGCCGGCCAAAGTGCGGCTGCTCGCGGCGATCGCCGGCACGGCCCGCCTCGCGCGCTCGTCGCGCGTCTGGATCACCGAGGTGAACTGGCCGCTCGCCGAGGGGCCGCACTCGCCGGCGGGCAAGAGCGTCGCGGTCACGGAGGAGGAGGCCGCGGACTACCTGGTGCGCTACTACGTCCTGGCGCTCGCGACCGGGCAGGTCGAGCGCTGTTACTGGTGGCAGCTCGTCGCCAAGGGCTACGGCCTGGTCGACGTTGCGCCCGACGGCGCGCTGCGCGAGCGGCCGGCCTTCCGGGCGTTCGCCGCCCTCGCCCGCCGGCTGCCGCCGGGCACGCGCTCGGCGGGCCGGGTCGCGGCGGGAGAGGGCAACTACGCGTATCGTTTCCTGCCGCCCGGAGATCGCGAGCTGTGGGCGCTCTGGCGCCCGGCCGGGCGCGCGAGCTGGCGGCCGCCGCGCCCGCCGCTCGCGCTCGCCGGTCGCGACGGCGAGCCGCGCGCCGCGGCGCCGGGCGGCGGCCCGCTCGAGCTCGGACCGTCGCCGCTCTGGATCGAGCTCGCGCGCGAGGACTGAGCCATGGCCGAGGACGCGAGCGACCCCGAAGTCCCCACCGCCGAGCGCCTGCTGTTGCTGGTGCGGGTAGGGCGGATCATCGCCTCGGGGCGCGAGCTCGGCGAGGTCCTGCAGCGCACCGCCGACGCCATCCACGAGCTGCTCGGCTACGCCAACGTCGATCTGCCGCTCCTCGACCCGCGCGATCCGCTGACCCTGCGGATCGAGGCGCGCGGCGGCGCCTACAAGGAGCGCATCACTCACGTCGATCGGATGCCGATCGACCGCGGCGTGATGGGCGCCGCGGTGCGCGAACGCCGAACGCAGCGCGTCGACGACGTCGCCCGCGACCCGCGCTACGTCCAGCCGCCGTCGGGTTTCCCGGTGCGCGCCGAGCTCGCGGTGCCGATCCTGCACGCCGGTCAAGTCCTCGGGGTGGTCAACGTCGAGGGCGGCGAGCCTTTCGGCGAGCTCGACGTGCAGATCCTCGAGATGGTGGCCGACCACCTCGGGGTGGCGGTCACCAACGCCCGGCTGGACGAGCAGGGGCGCGATCTGGCGGTGCTCGAGGAGCGCCAGCGCCTGGCGCGCGAGCTGCACGACTCGATCACCCAGATGATCTTCTCGGTGACCCTGCTCGCCGACGGCGCGCTCTCGACCCTCGAGCGCGACGCGCAGGAGTCCAAGCGCCGGCTCGAGCGCCTGCGCGAGCTCGCCCGCCAGGCGCTCTCCGAGATGCGCGCCCTGCTGCGCGAGCTCGCTCCGCGGCGCGATTCCGGCAGCTTCTCGTCGCGCGAGTTCCCGCCGCCCGCCGTGGCCCTGCTCTACCGCGAAGGGCTGGCGGCGGTGCTCTCGCGCGAGGTGCGCGCCCTCGACAAGCAGGGGATCGCGGCACGCCTGTCGGCCGACGCCTACGAGCGCCAATCGCGCGAGCGCGAGGAGGTGCTGCTGCGCATCGCGCAGGAGGCGCTCGCCAACGTCGCGCGCCACTCGCGGGCGGGCAACGTCGAGGTGGTCATCGCCTGCCGCGAGGGCGAGGTGCTGCTGCGCATCGAGGACGACGGGCAGGGCTTCGACGCGCAGGAGGCGCTCGAGCGCGCCCGCAGCCGGTCGGCCGACGGCAGCGGTCTCGGCCTCGCTTCGATGCGTGACAGAATCCGCGCCCTGCACGGAACGTTCCGCGTCGTCAGCGCGCCCGGAGCCGGAACGACGGTCGAAGCTGCGCTGCCGCGCTGATCCTTCTGAGGCCCGAGATGGAGCGCGAGATCCGAGTCCTGATCGCCGACGACCATGCCATCGTGCGCGAAGGCCTGCGCATGCTGCTCTCGGACCAGGCGGGCATGACGGTGGTGGGCGAGGCCGCCGACGCCGCCGACGCGGTCGAGGCGGCGGTGCGCCTCCAGCCCGACGTCGTGCTGCTCGACATCCTGATGCCCGGCGGCTCGGGAATCGAGGCGCTGCGGCGGATCCGCGAGCGCGCTCCGGCGGCGCGGGTGGTGATGCTCACCTCGCTCGCCGATCACGCGGCGGTGCGCGAGGCGATGTCGGCCGGCGCGACCGGCTACCTGCTGAAGGACGTCTCGCCCGCCGATCTCGCCCGCGCGGTGCGCGACGCCGCCGCCAGCCGCGCGACGCTGCATCCGGAAGCGGCGCGCGTCCTCGCCCAGGGGCCGAAGAACGCGCGCGGCGCGCCGCTCGAAGACCTGACCCCGCGCGAGCGCTCGGTGCTCGAGCTGCTGGCGCAGGGACGCAGCAACCGCCAGATCGCCAACCGGCTCGGGCTGACCGAGGGGACGGTCAAGGGCTACCTGACCCACCTGTTCGACAAGCTCGGGGTCGACGATCGCACCCAGGCGGTGCTCTTCGCCCTCGAGCGCGGCATCGTGCGCAAGAGCTGAGGCGGCGCCGGGCCGCAGCGCCCGCGGTCAGCTGATCTCGAGATCGACCTTCGCCGTGCGACCCGGGGCGAGACGGGCGATCGCCGCGGCCGCGCCCTCGGGCGAGCGTCCGCCCATCGACTGCGGATACCCCAGCAACTCCCAGGCGCCGGCGGCGAGGCGTTCGAAACGGAACGAGCCGTCGGGCAGGGTCGGCACGGCGAGCGCGATCGTCGCGCCGCGCCGGGCCGGCACCCGCGCCACGACTCGACCGGCGACCGGCCGGCCGCGCTCGAGTAGACGGCCGGCGAGGGCCGCGGTCTTGTCGATCGGCAGGTCCACCGTCTCGTCGCGCCCGCCCTCGGCGATCGCCAACAGCGGCGAGCGGCCGCGCGGATGGTCGGCCACCAGGCCGACCGCGGCATTCGGCACGCCGCGCAGGCGGAAGCGCCCCTGCTCGTCGGTCACCGCGCACTGCGCCGCCCAGTTGGCGGTCAGGCGCCGGCCGTCGCCGCGCAGCGCCACCGCGGCGACGACCTGCGCGCCGGCGATCGCCTCGCCGCGCTCGCCGAGAACGCGGCCCGAGATCGTGCGGCCGCGCTCGACCGTCAGCACGAGATCGGCCGCGGTGTCGCCGGCGTCGACCGCCACCGGCCCCAAGACCGCCGGGGCCGCGACGGCGGCGCGGAAATAGAGCGAATGACGCACCCCCGCCGCCGCCGGCACTCGGAAGCGCCCGTCGGGGTCGGCGAAGGCAATCAGGCGGTCGGGATCGAGCCCGAGCGAGAAGGCGGCGACCGGTTCGCCGGCGGCGTCGAGGATGCGCCCCGAGAGGACGCCCCCGGTGGCGGCGAGCGAAGCGCTCGGGAAGTCGGCGAGCAGACGCGCCGGCGCGGCGGCCTGCGGCGCGGTCGAGCGGTGGAGGACGGAGAGGTTCATCGCGTGTCTCCTTGCGAACTCGGTGGTGATGTCGAGCGCAGTGTGCCGCGCCGGCGTCGGCCGCGACAGTGAGGAGAGTGAGGGTCGAGGACCTGACCTTGGTCAGCAGCGCGACGCGCGATCGACTGAAAACCCTCGCCGGTAGGCCGAGGGCGCCAGACCGAAGCGGCGCTCGAAAGCGCGGCGGAAGGCGTCGGCGCTACGGAAGCCCACCGAGGCGGCGACCGTCTCGATCGTCGCCCCCTTGGTCGCCAGCCGCCGCCGGGCCTCGCCGAGGCGCAGGTCCTCGACGTAGGCCGCAGGCGTGCGCGAGAAGACGCGGACGAAGCGCCGGCTGAGCTGCCGCGGGCACAGGTGCACCCGCGCCGCCAGCGCCTCGAGCGACAGATCGCAGCGCAAGTGGCCGCGGATCCAGGCGTCGAGCTCGGCGACCGGATCGGCCGATTCCACCTGGAAGCGCAGCGGCTCGGAGTACTGCTCCTGGCCCCCCGAGCGCTTCAGGTAGACCACCAGCTCGCGGGCGACCGCGAGGGCCGCTTCGCGCCCGAGGTCCTCCTCGATCAGCGCCAGCGCGAGATCGATTCCGGCGGTGACGCCCGCCGAGGTGTAGAAGCGGTCGTCCTGGACGAAGAGCGCGTTCGGGTCGACGTGCATCGCCGGGAAGCGCCGCGCCACGTCGCGCGCGAAACGCCAGTGCGTCGTCACCCGGCGGCCGTCGAGCAGGCCGCTCGCGGCGAGGCCGTAGATCCCGGTGCAGACCGAGGCGATCCGCCGGATGCCCGGCGCGCGCTCGCGCAGCCAGGCGGCGACCCGCGCGTTGACCGCTGGGACGCGCAGGCCGCGGCCCCCCGGGACGATCAGGGTGTCGATCGCCGGGCGTCCGGCGAGGCCGCGGTGGGCGCGGAAGACGATGCCCGACTCGGCTCGGAAGCTCTCGCCGGTCGCTCCGAGGATCGTCACCCGGTAGGCCGGCGCCGGCCGGCCGTCCATCTCGATCCGCGCCGAGGCGAAGGCCTCGCTCGGCCCGACGAGGTCGAGGGCGCTCACGCCGTCGTAGCCGAGGAAGGCGATGCGCCGCGGCGTCATGGCCGGCGATGCTCTCGCCGATCGACCGTCGAAAGCAAGCGGGAGACGATCCATACCGAGGTCCCGAATCGTCGGATCGGTGTCCTTGCGGACACGGGCTCTACGGGCGTACGGTGTCCCGCCGGAGGTGGTTCATGAAGCTCCCGTCCGTCCCGTCGCTGCTCTCCCTCGCCGCTCTGCTGGCGTTTCCGGCGCTCGTCCCGGCGCCGGCGTATGCCGCCTCGGCGCGCGATGCGCTGCTCGTCTCGCCCGCCTGGCTCGCCCAGCACCTGCGCGATCCCGACCTCGTCCTGCTGCACGTCGGCGACGCCGACGAATACGCCGCGGCGCACCTGCCCGGCGCGCGGCTCCTGAAGCTCGGCGCGATCTCGGTCTCCGAGCCCAGCGGGCGCGGCCTGATGCTCGAGATGCCCGCGGCCGACAAGCTGCGCGCCGCCCTCGAGGGGCTCGGCATCTCGGACCGCTCGCGGGTGATCGTCTACTTCGCCAAGGACTGGGTGTCGGCGGCGACGCGGGCGGTGTTCACCCTCGACTACGCGGGACTCGGAGCCAACGTCTCGCTGCTCGACGGCGGCCAGAGCGCCTGGACGCGCGCCGGCCACGCGGTGACCGCCGAGGTGCCGGCGGCCGCGGCGGGCAAGCTCTCGCCGCTCGAGCTGCGTCCCGAGGTGGTCGACGCCGAGTTCGTGCGGGCGCACCTCGGCGAGAAGGGATTCGCGGTGGTCGACGCGCGCGAGGCGATGTTCTACGACGGCGTCGAATCCGGGGAATCGCACGACGGCGTCGAGCGCACCGGACACGTCGCCGGCGCCGGCAGCTTTCCGGTGGGCGAGGTCGTCGACGCGGACCTCAAGGTGAAGCCGGCAGCCGAGCTCGAGGCGCTGTTCGCCAAGGCCGGGGTCGCCCCCGGCGACACGGTGATCGGCTACTGCCACATCGGCCAGTACGCGACCGCGATGCTCTTCGCCGCGCGCTCGCTCGGCCACCCGGTGCTGCTCTACGACGGCTCTTTCGAGGACTGGTCGCGGCGCCCCGAGCTGCCGGTCGACAATCCCGCCGCCAAGGCGAAGTCGTGAGTCCGGCGCGCGCGGCCCGGCCCTACGCCGACCCCTACCTCGCCGGCGTCGGGCTCGGCTCGGTGCTGCTCGCCTCCTACGTCGTCGTCGGGCGGGGCCTGGGGGCCTCGGGCGCCTTCGCGAGCTCGGCCGCCGGGCTGGTGGCGGCCCTCGACCGACCGGCGGCCGAGGCGAGCCCGCTTTTCTCTCGCTACCTCGGCGCCGGCGGACCGTGGCGCGAATGGCTGCTGTTCGAGATCGCCGGAGTGGCGATCGGCGGATTCCTCTCGGCGCTCGTCGCCGGCCGTCTGCGGCGTGAGGTCGAACGCGGCGCGGGCGTGTCGCGCGGCGGGCGACTGGCGATGGCGGCAGCGGGCGGCGCGATCATGGGCGCCGGGGCGGTCCTCGCCCGCGGCTGCACCAGCGGCCAGGCGCTGACCGGCGGTGCGCTGCTCGCGGTCGGCAGCTGGATCTTCCTCGCCGCCGCCTTCGCCGCCGCGTTCGCCATCGCTCCCCTGCTGCGCCGGAGCTGGCGATGAGCGCGCCGTTCGTCGATGGCGGCGGGATCGGCGAGGGCGGCGCGCTCGCCGCCGCCCTCGGCATCGGCGTCGCCTTCGGCTTCGCGCTCGAGCGCGCCGGGCTCGGCAGCGCCAGGAAGCTGATGGGTCAATTCCGGGCGGCCGATTGGACGGTCTTCAAGGTGATGTTCTCGGCCCTGGTGACCGCGATGCTCGGCGCCTTCTGGCTCGGCCGGCTGGGTGTCCTCGATTTGGCGGCGGTCTACGTCCCCGAGACCTTTCTCGGGCCGCAGCTCGCGGGCGGCCTCGTCTTCGGCGTCGGTTTCGCGGTCGCGGGGCTGTGCCCCGGCACCTCGTGCGTCGCGGCGGCGAGCGGCCGCGGCGACGGCCTGGCGGTGGTCGGCGGGATGTTCGCCGGCGTGCTCGCGACCGGTCTGCTGCTCGCGCCGTTCGCCGCGTTCTACGCCAGCGGCGCACGCGGCGCCTGGACGCTGCCCGCGGCGCTCGGCGTGCCTTACGGCGTGGTGGTGGCCGGAGTCGTGGCGATGGCGCTCGCCGGATTTGCCGTGGCCGAACGATTCGAGCGCCGGGCGCGGTGAGCCCGGCCAGCGCTCCGGCGCTCCGCCGCGGCCTGCGGATCGTGGCGCTCGTCGCGGGAGCCCTCGCGCCGCTCGCCGGCTCGCCCTACCTCGCGGCGCACGGCCGGCTCGACGTCGAACGGTTGGCGGCGATGGTCGCGGACGAGCGGGACCACGTCAGCGCGGTCGAGCTCGCGCAGTGGATCCACGATCGCAAGCCGGGGCTGCGGGTGATCGATGTGCGCCCGGCGGGCGAGTTCGCCGCCTACCACCTGCCGACAGCGGAGAACCTCGAGCTGCCGGCGCTGGTGCGCGAGCGCTTTACCGGCGACGAGACGCTGGTCCTCTATTCGGGCGGCGGCGCGCACGCCGCGCAGGCCTGGGTGCTGCTCGCGGCGCGCGGCCAGAGCTCGGTCTTCTTCCTGCGCGGCGGCCTCGCCGCATGGCTCGACGAGGTCATGAACCCGACCCTGGCGCGCGACGCCCCACCGGCGGCGGTCGCCGAGTTCGAGCGCGTCGCGGCGCTCAGTCGTTACTTCGGCGGCGTCCCGCGGCGCATCGACACGCCGATGGCGGGTACGCCCGCGCCGCCGGCGACCTCCGGAGACACGGCGGCGAGGATCGCCGCGCTTCGCCGCCGCGGCTGCTGAGGCCGCGCCCCTGCCGCGACCACGGCGAAGGCCCAGGGGCGCCCCCCGGCCCGGGAACGGGACCGAGTGCAAGATCCTGGAAGCCTCGCGGCGCGCGGGGTGGTGGAATCGGGGCATGAAGACCTCCGCGCTCGCGCTCGCCGCCGTGCTCGTGCTCGCCGCCGGCTCCCGGGACCTCGCCGGCCAGGCGAGCTTGCCGCCGGCCTCGACCCCGGCTTCGCCGGCCGCGGCGCCCGCACCATCGCTCGGCGCCGCGATGAGCCTGCTGCAATCGGGTGACGCCGCGGGGGCGGCGAGAATGCTCGAGGCGGTGACCGCGAAGGAGCCGCAGAACGGCCGCGCCTGGCGCAACCTCGCCGTGGCGCGGACGCAGCTGCGGGACTCCGACGGCGCGATCGCCGCCCTCGAGCGGTCGCTCGCGGTCGAGCCGGCGATCCCGACGCCGCTCTACTTGATCGCCAAGGTCCACGCGGCGCGCAACGACAAGGAGCGGACGCTCGAGTGGCTCGGCAAGGCGAAAGCGAGCGGCAAGCTCGACCTGTCGCAGGCCGAGGTCGATCCGGAGTTCGCCTTCCTGCGCGCCGATCCGCGCTTCGCCGCGGTGCTGCCGCAGCCCGCCGACTTCGAGCGCCCCTTCGTCGAGCCGGTCACCGTCCTGCGCGAATGGGACGGCGAGAGCGCGGGCGACCAGTTCGGCTGGATCGCGCGCAATCTCGGCGACGTCGACGGCGACGGCATCCCGGACGTCGTCACTTCGGCGCCGACGCGCAACGTCGGCGGCGAGAACGCCGGGCGGATCTACGTCTACTCGACCAAGTCGGGAAAGCTCCTGTGGACCGCCGACGGCCAGCCCGGCGACCAGCTCGGCACCGGCGTCGAAGGGGCGGGCGACACCAACGCCGACGGAGTGCCGGACGTCATCGCCGGCGCGCCCAACGGTGGCAAGGCGTTCGTCTACTCGGGCCGGGACGGCAAGGTGCTGCGCTCGTTCGTCGCCGAGAGCGCGAACGATCAGCTCGGGCGTCACACCTGCGGCGTCGGGGACCTGGACCACGACGGTTTCGGCGACGTGTTGGTGGGCGCGCCCGGCAACAACGCCGGCGGCGAGGGGGCCGGCCGCGCCTACGTCTATTCGGGCAAGGACGGCAAGGTGCTCCTGACCCTGACCGGGGAACGCGCCGGCGACGCCTTCGGCTCGACGGTCGCCGGTTACTCCGACACCGCGCGCAGCTTCCTGATGGTCGGCGCGCCGGGCGCCGGGCCGACGCACCACGGACGGGTCTACGTCTACGGCGGCCTCGCGGCGAGCCCCCAGTTCGTCTTCGAGGCCGACGAGACCGGCGCGGCGCTCGGCCAGATGTTCCTCTCGGTGCCCGGCGACATGGACGGCGACGGCGTGCCCGATCTCTACGCCTCGGACTGGTCGAACCGCGCCAAGGGGCCGTCGACCGGCCGCGTCTACGTCCATTCGGGCAAGGACGGTCGCCGTTTCCTCACCCTGACTGGCGAGGGTCCGGGCGACGGCTTTGGCACCAGCCCGTCGCCCGCCGGCGACGTCGACGGCGACGGCTACGCCGACCTGATCGTCGGCGCGTGGCAGTACGGCGGCGCGGCGATGTCGGGCGGGCGCTGTTACCTCTATTCGGGCAAGGACGGCCGCCTGGTCAAGACCTTCACCAGCCGCGTCCCGGGCGACACGCTCGGCTTCGACGCGGTCGGCATGGGGGACGTCGACGGCGACGGCACGGTCGACTTCCTGCTCACCTCGGCCTGGAGCGCCATCCACGGCAACCACTCCGGCCGCATGTTCATCGTCTCGAGCGGCGTGGTCAGGAAGAAGTAGCCGCCAGCCCGTTGAGGGCTGGCGTTTCTGTCACGCACGGAGAAGAAGCCCTTTCCACTTGGGGAACTACGGCTCGGATTACAGCGCTGCGCGGACTCGTTTCAACTGCTGAAACCTCCGTTTTGAGCCCCTCGCGCGAGAATAGCCGCGACCCCTTTGTCCTTCGACGGCCTTCGAAGTGCCGACGACGAGCCCTCGGTATCTTCTGTGGATTCGGCCCAGTAGCGGCTCTTGGGGGGTCCTTCCAAGCGCCTTGGCGCCACCGTTCGTAGGAACAGGTGGCGCCAGGTATGAAGCGTCCCGCTGGGAATAGTCCTCAGTCCGGGTGCCGCAGACGCCGCTGCGTCCCGCGCCCGGGAAGCCCATCCTGGCCCCGATGGCTCTTGATTTGCAGAGTCCGACATAGGCGGCCGCCGGCGCCTTGTGCCGCCGCAAGAAGGGGCCTAAACTATGCCGACTTTTCATTGTCTCGCTCGAGTGAAGGGGACCGCGATGACTTCTGCTGCTCTCGCTGCCGTGCCGATGCCCGCGTCGATCGAGGACGTCGCAGAGCAGTACTTGGCCACGCTGCAGAAGGGTCGCAAGTCTCTTTCTGATCTTGTCAGCGAAGCTGCGCTCACGCTTGGGGCAATCGACGCCGACGCCGCCGCGGCTGCGCTTTGGCGACTCGTCGACGAGCGAAGAGTCTCGATCGATCGAGACTGGATCGTCTCTCTCCGTCACTGAAGTTCTACCCGATCGGCTCCTAGTCTTCCCGGCAGGGCTGCTCAGCTTTGAAATCGAACGAGCATTTGCCCGCTGCGGCAACTCCTGCGCGATCTGATCGTCGCTACGGAGGCAAGCTGGACGACGACTCCCGTACCAACTTCGAGCGTGACCGTGATCGTGTCCTCTACAGTTCCGCCTTCCGCCGGCTTGGTGGGGTAACTCAGGTCGTTGATCCGTCCGAAGGCTATGTCTTTCACAATCGACTTACACACACGATAAAGGTCGCTCAGGTTGGGCGACGCCTTGCTCAGAGGGTCCTGAGAGACCAGGCCACAATTGCAGAGGAGATTGGCGGCGTAGACCCAGAGGTAGTTGAAGCAGCCTGCTTGATCCATGATCTCGGGCACCCACCGTTCGGCCACGTTGCCGAGACCAAGCTCGACGAGCTGTGTCTTGGGGCTGGAGTCAAGGATGGTTTCGAGGGAAATGCCCAGTCGTTCCGCGTCGTTTCGGCGCTCTCCGCCCGAGACGAATCCTCGCCGGGCCTCAATCTGACGCGAGCAACGTTGTGTGCTGTCCTGAAGTACCCATGGATGAGGTCAAAGAGAGCGCCGAAGGGCTTCGATCGTTGGACGAAATTCGGAGCCTACAAGCCCCACGAGGCCAAGGATTTTGCCTTTGCTCGTGAGCTCATTGGAGCCGACGGGACGCGCTCTGCCGAAGCTGAGCTAATGAACTTCGCGGACGACATCACATACGCTGTCGGCGACCTCGAAGACTTCATTCGGGCGCGATTGATTCCTGTAGCTTGGCTTCGAGCCTCTGAGACAGAGCAGGCCAATTTCGTGAGGGCAGCCATCGACGCGACTCTTGGGAATGACGCTCAGGAGGCGAAGCGAATGGCGAAGCTCGCTTCCGATCTTCTGAAGATAGTACTGGCGCGTCCCTACAGTGGAAGTTCCGAAGACCGCATAAACATCCGGCGAATGTCGAGCGGTCTGCTTGACCGCTTCATTCAGAAAATCGAGCTTCGTAGGCCGAATACCAAGGACCCGCGTTTCGTCTCGATCGAAGCGAACGCTCGCTTGGAGATCAAGCTCCTCCAGTACCTCACGCGCTACTATGTGATCGAGAACCCAGCGCTCTCAACGCAGCAGTATGGCAAGGCGAAGGTGATCGAACAGCTCTTCAACATCATCCTCGAAGCAGCCACCAAGTACGACTTTCGCTCGGTGCGTTCCATGTCGCTCCTTCCGGAGCGCTGCAGAGAAAACCTCAGACGGCAGATGAGACGGCCTGGCTTGGCGAGAATCGTGGCCGATACGATCAGTAGCTTCACTGACGCTGAAGCGCTGGTGCTGCACGCGCGCCTTACCGGCGTGCGAACTGGTTCGATCCTCGACGGACTCCCGGTATGAACTCAGTTGGCCAAGTGCCACAACAGACCACGGCTTGAAGCGGACGCACCGCCACAGCTTCGTAAACTCGGATCGGATGGCGATTGTAGGCTCGGACCTAGCGCCCAGGGGTGAAGGCCGGGGAATGGCTGCGCGCATCGCTAGGGTTTTCATCCGTAGCGCCCTTTCTCCGAGGCACGTTTCCACGCTCTAGCACCGTGGGCAAGTCCAAGGTCTGGCACGTGGATTGCCCTGCGAGATGTGTGCGCCGGGCTGACGCTAGAGTCTCCGGACGGACGGGCAGAGAGCGGGCATGAGAATCAAAGGTGTTTCGCGCAGCCTTGTGGCATGCGCTTTGGTAATGGGAGCTGCAGGTCCCCTTGCCGCGCAATCGGACGCCGTGCGCCGCACGCCGGTGGTGGCGGTGGTCGAACGGGTCTCGCCGGCGGTGGTCAACATCGCCGCCGAATCGGTGCAACGCGAGGTCGATCCCTTCTTCGGCTCCTTCTTCGGCGGCCGGGCGCGGCGGACCCAGGCGCTCGGCTCGGGTCTGATCATCGACCCGACCGGCCTCGTGCTGACCAACGCCCACGTCATCGAGGGCGCTTCGCGCATCGTGGTGACCACCTTCGCCGGCCAGGAGCTCGAGGCCGACGTCCTCGGCTCGGATCGCGACGCCGATCTCGCGGTGCTGAAGATCGCCGGCAAGGGCCTGCCGGCGACGGCGCTCGGCAAGAGCACCGACCTGCTGATGGGCGAGACGGTGGTCGCCATCGGCAACCCCTTCGGCCTCGACCACACGGTCACCACCGGCGTCCTGTCGGGACGTGGCCGCGCGGTGGCGGCGCAGAGCGGCGAGGCGCTGTTCACCGACTTCCTGCAGACCGACGCCTCGATCAACCCCGGCAACTCCGGCGGGCCGCTGGTCAATCTGGCCGGTCAGGTGATCGGGATCAACACCGCGATCATCCAGGGGGCCAACTCGATCGGCTTCGCCATCCCGGCCGACCGCGCCCAGCGGGTGGTCGACGACCTGCTGCGCTACGGCAGCCTGCAGCCGCTGTGGACGGGCTTGCGTCTGGTGACGGTCGACCCCGAGCTGGCACGGCGCGAGGGCCTCGCGGCGGCGCGCGGCGCGTTCGTCGAGCGGGTCTACGAGGACTCGCCCGCCGACCGGGCGGGCTTGAAGGACGGCGATCTGCTGGTGGCGATCTCGGGCAAGTCGATCGCGGCGCGCGAGGACGTCGCGACCGCCTTCTACAACGTCGCGCCGTCGACGCCGCTCACCCTCGACGTGCGGCGCGGCGAGTCGGCGATGACCGTCGCGCTCTCGGCCATTCGCCCGCCGACCGGGCTCGGGTTGCGGGTTCTGTCGCGCGCGGTCGGCCTCGAGGTCGGCAGCGAGCGCGGGCGGATCGTGGTGTCGCAGGTCGCGCCGCGTTCCGCGGCCGACAGCAAGGGTCTCGAGCCGGGCGACGTCATCCTGGCGGCCAACGGTCAGTCGCTCGCCGACGTCGAGGCGCTCGGCCGCGAGGTCCTGCGCGGCCTCGACCGCGGCGGCCTGCTGCTCGTCGTCCAGCGCGGACGCTACGCCTATCACCTCGGCTTCGCGCTCTAGACCGCGCGGGCGATCCGATCCTCCCCGCCCCTGCTACGATCGGGGCTCGTTCCCTCGCGCGACCCTCCCGACCGGGAGAAGGAGGAGGTCATGAAGCCGATCGCCGCCGTCCGTCCGCTGGCCGCCGTACTCGCCCTCGCCGCCGGACTCGCGTTCGCCGCGCCGCCCGCGGCGCGCGCCGACGTCAAAGCCGAGCTGCTCGCCCAGTACGACGCCGCCGCCGACAAGTTGAATCAGCTCGCGCGCGCCATGCCGGCCGACAAGTACGGCTGGCGTCCGGGCAACGGCGTGCGCTCGGTCTCCGAGGTCTTCATGCACGTGGCCGGCGGGCAGTACTTCCTGCTCGGCTTCGTCGGCATCGAGGCGCCCAAGGGGACGCCCAAGGACCTCGAGAAGATCACCGACAAGGCGGCGGTCGTCGAACAGCTGAAGACCGCCCTCGATTGGGCGCGACGCAAGATCGCGCAAGCGAAGCCCGAGGATCTCGACAAGGCGGCCAAGCTCCCGTGGCGCGAGACCAACGGCCTCGGCGTCTTCATGACCTCGGTGTCGCACCTGCACGAGCATCTCGGCCAGGCGATCGCCTACGCGCGCAGCAACGGCGTGGTTCCGCCGTGGAGCCGCCAGCCGGGCGGCAGCAACTGATCCGTCGCCGAACTCGATCGATCGCCGTTCCTGCGGAGGCCCCGTGACCTTCTCGCTGCCGGCTTGCCGTCGCTCGTCCATTGCCGCTCTGACGCTGTCGCTGCTCGCGAGCTCGGTCGCACTCGCGCTCGATCCACCGGTCTTCGACGCGCTCTCCTGGCGCCTCGTCGGGCCGTTCCGCGCTGGTTGGTCGACCTGCGCCCTCGGCGTCCCCGAGCGCCCGGACACTTACTACTTCGGCGCCGCGGGCGGCGGCGTCTGGCGCAGTGACGACTCCGGGCGCACCTGGCGACCGCTCTTCGACCACCAGGGGAGCGGCTCGATCGGGGCGCTCGCGGTCGCGCCGTCGAATCCGGAGGTGATCTACGCCGGCACCGGCCAGGTCGAGCCGCGCTACGACCTCGCCTCGGGCGACGGGGTCTACCGCTCGGACGACGGCGGCACGACCTGGCGGCACGTGGGTCTCGCCGCGACGCAGCACATCGGCGCCATCTGGGTCGATCCGCGCGACGCCGGGACCGTCGTGGTGGCCGCGCAGGGGCATTTCTTCGGACCCAACCCGGAACGCGGGATCTATCGCTCGGAGGACGGCGGCGCGAGCTGGACGCAGGCGCTCGCGGTCGACGAATCGACCGGCGCGGTCGACCTCGCCGCCGACCCGGCGCTGCCCGACACGCTCTACGCTTCGCTCTGGCAGGTGCGCCGTCACCCCTGGCAGGACTACTACATGCCGGCGACCGGGCCAGGGAGCGGGATCTACAAGTCGACCGACGGCGGCCGGAGTTGGATGCGGGTCGCGGGCGCCGGCCTGCCGCGGCAGGATCTCGGCCGCATCGGTCTCGCGGTCGCCGACGGCACGGGGGCGCGCCGCGTCTACGCCCTCGTCGACGCCGGCCAGCAGGGCGGCCTCTACCGCAGCGACGACGGCGGCGCGACCTGGCAGTGGGTCAACCACGATCCGGGGCTCGGCGGGTACTACTTCGCGCGCCTCACCGTCGAGCCCCACCAGCCGGAAACCGTCTACGTCACCGGGCAGTCGATCCGGCGCTCGACCGACGGCGGCAAGACGCTCGAGTTCTACCGCGGCGCCCCCGGCGGCGACGATTTCCACTTCCTGTGGATCAACCCGCTGGATCCGGCGCGCCGGGTGGCGGCCTCGGACCAGGGGACGATCGTCTCGGTCAACGGCGGCGCGAGCTGGAGCAGCTGGTACAACCAGCCGACCGGGCAGTTCTACCACGTCGAAACTGACGACCGGTTTCCATACTGGATCTACAGTGGGCAGCAGGATTCGGGCACCGCGGCGCTCGCCAGTCGCAGCGACTACGGCGAGCTCACCTTTCGCGACTGGCACCCGGCGGGCGGCGACGAGCGCGGCTACGTGGTGCCCGAGAGCGGCGACCCGCGCATCGCCTACACCGGCGGCCTCGGCGGGCGGGTGTCGCGCTACGACGAGCGCACCGGGCGGGCCGAGAACGTCGCTCCCTGGCCGCTGTCGACCTACGCCCGGCCGCCGTACGACGCCGAGTGGCGCTACACCTGGTACTGGCCGCTGGTGCGCGCGCCGCACGCCGCGCGCACCCTCTACCTCGGCTCGCAGAAGATCTGGAAGACGGAGGACGGGGGCGACCACTGGCGCGCGGTCTCGCCCGATCTGACCGGCCAGACGCTCGATCCGCGGGACGAGCAGCTCTGCCCGCGACCGGTTCCCTTCGCGAAGGCGCGCGACTGCGGCTACGGCGTGGTGTTCTCGATCGCGCCGTCGACGCTCGACGCGCAGCTGATTTGGGCCGGGTCGGACAGCGGGCTCGTCCACCTGACGCGCGATGGCGGAGCAAACTGGAAAGACGTCACGCCCCCCGCCCTCCCCGCCTGGAGCAAGGTCTCGATGCTCGAGGCGTCGCCGAGCGATCCGGCGACCGCCTGGGCGGCGGTCGATCGCCATCGCCTGGACGACCGCCGACCGCACATCTACGTCACGCGCGATTTCGGCGCGACCTGGACCGAGTCGGTCGCCGGCCTGCCGGAGACCGCCTTCGTCTACGCGGTGCGCGAGGACCCGGTCGAGCCGCGGCTGGTTTTCGCCGCGACCCATGTCGGGGTCTTCGTGTCGTTCGACGGCGCCGCCTCCTGGCGAAGCCTGCAGGGGAACCTGCCGACGACCGACGTGACCGACGCGACGATCCACGCTTCCGACCTGGTGCTCGCGACGCAGGGGCGCGGCATCTGGGTGCTCGACGACTACGCCGCGCTACGCGAGCTACCGACCGCGATTTCGGCGGCGAAGCCGGCGCTTTTCGCTCCCGAGCCGGCCTACCGCTTGCGGCCGAACGAGAATCGCGACACGCCGATTCCACAGGAGGAGCCGATGGCCGCCAATCCGCCGGCCGGGGCGATCCTCGACTACTACCTGCCGGCGGCGGCGGGCGACGAAGTGAAGCTCGAGATCCTCGACGCGAGTGGGACCCTGGTGCGCGCCTTCTCGAGCCGAGCCGCGCCCGAGGCGCTCGAAGCGCGCCAGTACTTCACCGCCCTCTGGCTGCCGCGCGAGGCGCGACCGGGCGCCGGGGCCGGGCTGCAGCGCTTCCTTTGGGATCTGCGCGGGCCGCGACCGACGTCGCTCGACTACGATTTCTCGATCGCCGCCACGCCTTTCGCCGGCACGTCGATCGTGCCCCAGGGCTTGCTCGTGCCGCCCGGGCGCTACCGGGCGCGGCTGACGGTGGGGGCTGCGAGCTCGACGCGCGACTTCGAAGTGCGGGCGGATCCCCGCCTGCCGGTCGTCACCGCCGACCTCGCGGCCCAGTCTGCGTTCTACCGCGAGATCGCCGCCGCCCTGGTGCGCGTGGTTGCGGCGCACGAGCGGCTGCCGGCCGCGCCGGCGGCGACCCCGGGCGAGAAGCCGAAGAAAGCCGAAGCCGAGCGGCGGCAGGGGATCACCGCGGCGCGCGGCGAGCTCGAGAAACTCTCGAGCGCCATGACCTCGATCCTCGCCGACCTCGAATCGGCCGATGGTCCTCCGACCGCGGCCCAGCGAGCGATCTGGTCCTCGCTCGAACGTCGCCTGCTGCGAGCCGAGACTGCGATGGAGAAGTGATAGGTGGCGCGGAAGGATGAGTGAAGGCCACAGTGCGCACCGGCGCGAACTGGACCCTCCCGATCTGCCGTCGGATCAGCCTCCTGGGGGGGGGCCTGGGCATGATCGGAGAGTCGAACTGAAGCGAGTCTCCTAGACAGCAGAAGACGTCGACGATATACTCTAACATCTTCTGCTGAGAAAGGGGCAGGTCATGCGCAGACCCGTTAGTTCTTCTTCCTCGTGTTCTTCCTCACTCTGACCTCAAGTTCAAGAGGAGGCCACCCCAGCGGAACTTGTGGGGGCGACGTCTACCACAATTCCCACGGCTTCAGCACCACGGACTGTTATTCTGATGAAAATCCGCACTTCAATCAGGTTCCCGCAACGACCGGCTGCGACAGGGCCGAATCGGGTCAGAAGAACTGCGACGGCTGCTACGCGTGCTGTAACGGCCGATACGACGCGACGGACAACTGCACCTGTCAGTCCATTCCTGGATCTCCAGGTCACGCATGCTCTCTGGCAGCTCAGCATGCGCAGAATACTTGTCGGAGCAACTGCGTGGGAGCCTACGAAGGAGACGGCTGCAACAACCCGACTCTCCGACTCCAATGATCGCGAAGATACGAACAATCGCGTTCGCGGCGCAAATTCTCATCGTCCTCGGGCCGGTGGGAGCCGTCGACCGGCAGGGCCCAACTTCGTCCACGTTGCTTGCGCTCGCGGTCCGTTCGCCAGAGGGTCTGGTGCTGGCGCAAGCGGTGTTTCGCAGCGATGCTGGAGAAAATCACTCAGAGGACACGCTGTTCGTCGAAACGCCGGGCGGGAATCTGTCGATCGTTTCGACCATGTATGAGCGTGAGTCTGGCTGCTACCGCGATCGGTTTCGAGATGAGCGAACCGGCTGGTTCGCGGACCATAGATGGTGCTTTCGATCGAAGGGGCTAGAAGCGTTTCCTGCACCAAACGACCCCGGCGGAATCGTCGCCCTTGCCCAGAGAGCAGACCTGGAGGTTCTCCATCAGGTCTCGACCAGTGACGGCTTGAAAGTGAGCTTCGTAGAGTCGAAGTCGAGACCCTTGCCCCAGGGCGATGTCGCGGTCGCGTTGCGCCAGGAGCTGGTGGAGAGCGACTCGTCACTTTCCGGAACGATCGCAGTCCCGGCCTCGGTTCTCGATGACCTTAGGTTTCTCAACTGGCTGAACACTGGCCAAGAGCGCAAACAGTGGACGATTCTCTCGAAGGGCGTTGCTCTCGTGGCGGAGCTGGTTCGCTTTTCGACGGGCAGCCGGATTCCTGGCGTCTCTCAGCTAGATGCAGCGGAGATCGAGGAATCGGAGCCGACGAGCGCAGAAGGGTCAAAAGCCGTGTCAAGGTTTCTCGAGAAGTTCAAAGGACTCGGCGAAAACGGTGATCAGGGACCCACACGCCAACCCGAGAAGGGGATCGTGGAGGCTCCGCCAGGCGAGTAGGCCAGGAAGCCGACTGAAGGCCTCCGTGGGCCCGAGGCATTATGCTCTGCGAAGCAATGCAGGAAAGAAGCTTCACCCCGCTTGGTTCGATTGGCGGCACCAGCCGAGTACACCGCAGGGCCGTGGATTTTCTCGAGCTCGATCCGAGCGAGGGTGCGGATCCCGGGCGGTGCAGCTGGCCGATCCGAGGCGCCGCGCCGCCCGTCGGGAGCTGGATCGCGCTCAGCAGTTAGCCCGTGGAAGGGTCTCCCACGGTCTCCTCCACGAGCCTAGCAGCCAGGTCAATCCTCGAGACGCGCGCCGCGGGTCTCGGGCAGAGCGTAGAGCAGCAGCGCGCCGGCGAGGAAGAAGGCCGAGGTCGTCGCCAGCGCGGCGCCGAAGCCGCGGCTGCCGGCGAGCGCGCCGATCACCGCCGGCGCGAAGGCCGAGACCGCGCGGCCGCCGTTGTAGGCGAGGCCCTGCGCGGTGGCGCGGATCGCGGTCGGGAAGAGCTCGGCGAGCAGCGCTCCGAAAACGCTGAAGTAGCCGTGGGCGAGGAAGCCGACGAGCGGCGCGAGCAGCAACAGGGCGAGCGGCGTGCGGGCCGCGAGACCGTAGATCGGCACGATCGCCGCCGCGCCCACCAGCACGACGGCGGCGGCCGGCCGCCGGCCGAAGCGATCGGCGGCGAGGCCGGTCGCGACGTAGCCGAGGAAAGCGCCGGCCTGCATCGGCACGATCCAGAGCGCGGAGCGCACCAGCCCGAGACCGGCGCCGCCTTCGGCGACCGGCGCGGCGAGAAACGAGGGCATCCAGCTCGCGAGGCCCCAGTAGGCGAACATCACCACGCTCGAGAGCCCGAGGGCCGCCGCTAACCGGACAGGCACCGGCGGGTGGGCGAACGCGGCGAGATCGAAGGGCGCGCGGCGCCCTGGCGCGACCGCGCGCCAATTCGCGCTCTCCTCGACCCGGCGGCGGATCCAGAAGACCGCCAGCGCCGGCAGCGACCCGAGCAGGAAGAGCGCCCGCCAGCCGAGGGTCGGCAGGACGAGCGCCGCGGCCGCCGCGGCGGCGAGATAGCCGATCGCCCAGCCCGACTGCATCAGGCCGAGCGCCTTGCCGCGCACCGCGGCGGGGACGCTCTCGGCGACCAGCACGGCGCCGGCGGCCCACTCGCCGCCGAGCCCGAGACCGAGCAGCGCGCGCCAGGCGACGAGCTGGCCGACGCTCGTCGCGCTCGCCGAGCCGGCCGAGGCCAGCGAGTAGAAGAGGATCGTCCAGGCGAGGACGCGGACGCGGCCAAAGCGGTCGGCGAGCCCGCCGGCGAGGACACCGCCGGCGGCGGAGGAGAGCAGGGCGACGGTGGTCACCAGCCCGGCGTCGCGCGGCGAGAGGGCGAATTCGGCGCGCAGCAGAGGCAGGGCGAGGAGAAAGAAGGTGAAGTCCGCGGCGTCGAGCCCCCAGCCGGCGAAAGCGGCGACGAGCGCGCGCCGCGCCCCCGGCGCGAGCTCGCGCCAGAAAGCGAACGGCGAAGCGACCGGCCGAGGCGAAGTCATCGAGCGAACCCAGCCCGCGAGTCTAGCCCGCGCCCGACCCCGCCCCGCCCCGCGAAGAAATAGGGACAGGCACCAATTTCGGCACCAAATCCGAGGCAGTTGGTCAAGGCCTTTTTTCCTCGTCGAGCTTTTCCTTGCAGGGTGGCGAAAGCTCGAACCCATTGGACCCAAGCGTTCGACGAGGGAGTGTGGGCCCTTTCTGCGCCCTCGTACACTGGCAGCACGCTCGGCTGCGCGACGCCGCCGGCCCAGGGTCCTTTCCCTCAGCCGAGCTTTTCTTTGCAGAGTGGCGACAGGCGACAGCTCGAACCCATCGGACCCAGGCGTTCGACGAGGGAGTGTGGGCGTCTTGATCGCCCTCGAACTCTGGCAGCCGGCTCGGCTGCGCGACGCCGCCGGCCCAGGGTCCTTTCCCTCAGCCGAGCTTTTCTTTGCAGAGTGGCGACAGGCGACAGCTCGAACCCATCGGACCCAGGCGTTCGACGAGGGAGTGTGGGCCCTTGATCGCCCTCGAACTCTGGCAGCACGCTCGGCTGCGCGAGCACGGCTCGGGAAGCATCCTTTTTCCCAAGTGATCTTCTTCCTTCTTGTCGGCAGATACGGGGCTCGAAGCCGGCTCGGAAGCGGGTGAGGTTAGGCTCCGGGTTTCGTCGCGGAGGTTCCCGATGCTCGAGCGGTCGAATTTCGGCATGACGGCGGAGGAGTTCCGGGAGCACGGGCACCGGATGATCGACTGGATCGCGAACTACCACGCGACGATCGAGGAGCGGCCGGTCGTGCCGCGGGTCGCGCCGGGCGAGATCCGCGCGCGGCTGCCGCGTTCGATCCCGGAGAACGGCGAGGACTTCTCGACCGTCTTCGCCGACGTCGAGCGCTGGCTCGTGCCGGGGCTCGTCCACTGGCAGTCGCCGAACTTCTTCGCCTACTTCCCGTCGAACGGCTCCGCGCCGGCGATCCTCGGCGAGCTCCTCTCGGCGGGCCTCGGCATCCAGGGCATGCTCTGGGCCACGAGCCCGGCGGCGACCGAGCTCGAGACCCACGTCCTCGATCAGCTCGCCGACTTGCTGGCGCTGCCGCCGAAATTCAGCTCGACCTCGACCGGCGGCGGGGTCATCCAGGACACGGCGAGCACCGCGACGCTCTCGGCGCTCCTGGCCGCGCGCGAGCGAGCGACCGCGGGCGCCGCCAATCGCTCCGGCGGCGACGGACGCCTCGTCGCCTACGCCTCGAGCCAGGCGCACTCCTCGATCGAGAAGGCGGTGCGCATCGCCGGGCTCGGCAGCGACCGGCTGCGCGCGATCGAGGTCGACGACGCCCTGGCGCTGCGGCCGGCGGCGCTCGCGGCGGCGATCGCCGCCGATCGCGAGCGCGGCCTGGTGCCCTGCTTCGTCTGCGCCACCGTCGGCACGACCTCGTCGCTGGCGTTCGACCCGCTGCGGCCGATCGGCGAGATCTGCGCCCGCGAGGATCTCTGGCTGCACGTCGACGCGGCGATGGCCGGGACCGCGGCGCTGTGCCCCGAGCTGCGCTCGATCCATGACGGGCTCGAGCTCGCCTCGAGCTACGTGACCAATCCGCACAAGTGGATGCTGACCACCTTCGACTGCACGGCGTTCTGGGTCGCGGACCGCGCCGCCCTCGTCGGCGCCCTCGGCATCCTCCCCGAGTACCTAAAGAATTCGGCGACCGCGTCGGGCGAGGTCTTCGACTACCGCGACTGGCAGATCCAGCTCGGACGCCGGTTCCGCGCGCTCAAGCTCTGGTTCGTGTTGCGCACCTTCGGTGCCGAGGCGCTGCGCGCGCTGGTGCGCCGCCACGTGGCGCTCGCCGGCGAGCTCGCGCGCGCGATCGAAGCCGACGCCCGGTTCGAGATCGCGGCGCCGCCGGCGCTCAACCTCGTCTGCTTCCGGCTGCGCGCGAGCGACGAGGCGAATCGGCGCCTGCTCGAGAGCGCCAACGCGACCGGCGACCTCTACCTGACGCACACCAAGCTCGCCGGGCGCTACGTCCTGCGCTTCTGCGTCGGCCAGGCCAAGACCGAGGCGCGCCACGTGCGCGCCGCTTGGCAGCGCCTGCGCACGCTCGCGGACGCGGTCACCGCCTAATCTCCCCCGTCCGGGGGGTGGCCGGGCCCCACCCGGCGGCGAAGGCCCCGCGCATGTCGAATTCTCCCGGGACTTGACTAGAATTCGCCGATCGACAACCGACCGATGAGGAGCCGCCACATCCCGCACCCGACCACCGCCGTCGCGCAGGAGCGCCGTTGAAGTCCGCGCCCGCCATCGCCGCGCCCGCTCCCACGGCCGAGGCCCGGGTCGCCGGCTGGACCGGCGCCGAGCTCGACGGCGCGCCCGACCGGGTCCTCGGCCGGCGCGCCGACGACCCCGCTGGTCCCTGGCTCGTCTGCGTCGCCGGCCTGCACGGCAACGAACCGGCGGGGGTCGAGGCGATCCGCCGCGTCCTCGCGACCCTCGATGCGACCGCCGAGCCGCTGGCGGGCGCGTTCGTCGCGCTCGCCGGCAACCGGGCGGCGCTCGCCGCCGGACGCCGCTACCTCGACCGCGACCTGAATCGCGCCTGGCGCGAGCCGCGGCTCGGCGAGCTGCGCGCCGGAGCGACTCCGCGCGACCGCGAGGAGCGCGAGCTCGCCGAGCTCGATCGCGAGCTCGGATCGGCGCTCGACGCCGCTCGCGGCCGGGTCTTCTTCCTCGACCTGCATACCACCTCGGGCGGCGGCGCGCCGTTCGCGGTGCTCGACGACGCGCTGCCCAACCGCCGCTTCGCTCTCCACTTCCCGGTGCCGCTGGTGCTCGGCCTCGAAGAGGAGCTCGGCGGCACGCTGGTCTTCCACCTGACGGCCCGCGGCGTGACCTGCGTCGCCTTCGAGGGTGGCCAGCACCGCGATCCCGAGTCGGTCGATCGCTGCGAGGCGGCGGTCTGGCTGGCGCTCGAGGCGGCGGGGGTCCTGCCGAAAGCGCTCAAGTCGCGCGCCGAGGAGGCACGCCGGCGCCTGCGCGCCAGCCGCGGCGAGGTGCCGCATCTGGTCGAGGTGCTCTACCGCCACCGCATCACGCCCACCGAGCAGTTCCGCATGCGGCCGGGCTTCGCCAGCTTCCAGCGTGTCGGCGCCGGTCAGATCCTCGCCGAGGACGCGCGCGGCGGGGTCACCTCGCCGCGCCGCGGGTTGATCCTCATGCCGCTCTACCAGCCGCAGGGCGACGACGGGTTCTTCCTCGCCGTGCCGGTGCAGCGTTTCTGGTTCGAGCTCTCGGCGACCATGCGGCGGCTGCGCGCCGATCGGATCCTCCCCTGGCTCCCCGGTATCCGCCGCCATCCGGTGCTCGCCGACTCCTTCATGGTGGATCGTCGCCTGGCGCGCTGGCTGATGCGCGAGGTCTTCCATCTGCTCGGCTATCGCCGCGCGGAGGCCGACGGGCGATACGTCATCTATCGCCGCCGTTCGGATCCCGCCGCGGCGCTCTGATCCCCGACCCGGTTCGGGTCGCGCCGCCCTCGTCCACGCTCTCTCGCGCTCGCGGTTAGGATCGGCGCGTGCGTCCTGTCTCCGGTCCTCCGGCCGCCCCCTGGTCCCTGGTCGAGCAGCGTCACGCCTCGCCGCTCGGCCGCTGGACGATGGTGCTTGCCTGCCCGCCGGCGCCCCTCGATCGCTGGGTCGAGGCGGTGTGGACCTCGCGCGGCGAGGGCGTCTTCACCCAGGAGTCGATCCTGCCGCGGACCCCGACCGAAGTGCTCTTCGCGCTCGGCGAGACCCACTGGCTGCGCGATCCGTCCGACCCGGCGCGCGATCGCGCCTACACCCGCGCCTTCGTGTCGGGGCTGCACATGACGCCGCTCGCGGTCGAGTCGCCGCCCGACTCCGAGATGGCCGGCATCCGACTGCGGCCGGCGGGGGCCGCCGCCTTCCTGCGCGATTCGCCGTCGGCGATCGCCGGCGCGGTGATCGACCTCGACGCCCTGCTCGGCTCCGGCGTCGAGTCGCTGCGCGACGAGCTCGCCGCGGTCCGCGACCTGCGGCAGCGGGTGCTGCGGCTCGCTGCCGCCGTCGAACGCCACCTCGGCGCGGCGGGCGAGCTGCCGGCGGCGATCCGCCGGGCGCTCGCCGAGCTGCGCCGCAGCGGCGGCACGGTGGCGATCGCGGCGCTGGTCGCCGACTCCGGCTGGAGTCACCGCCATTTCGCCAGCCGCTTTCGCTACGCCATCGGGCTCGGGCCGAAGGCCTTCGCGCGCATCGCCCGCTTCGAGACCGCCTTCTCGCGCCTGCAGTCGCTGTCGCGGGTGCGCTGGGCCGAGTTCGCGCTCGACTGCGGCTACTTCGATCAGGCCCACCTGATCCGCGACTTCGGCGAGCTCGCCGGCACGACTCCCACCGAAATCTTGCGCCGCCGCGCCCCCGACGGCATCGGATTGCTGGACGAGGAGGAGCTGCTTCGGCGCGAGTGAGCCGGCACGCCCGGCGGGTCAGTCCGCCTCTCGCCAGTCGGAGGCCGGGCCGCCGCGCACGAAATCGACGGTCATCATCGGCCGCCAGAGATCGCCGTCCAGCCGCTCGGTGACCGCGAGATAACGGTCGGGCCCGGAGCGCCGCCAGACACTGCGCAGGCGCAGGGACTTGCCGCCCGCGTCGACGCTCTCCTCGGGAAAGGAGAAGCCCTCCGCCGTCGGCACGATCGCTCCGCGCAGGGTCTCGCCGTCGGAGTTGAAGTAGGTGAAGGCGAGACCGCCGCCCGCCGCGTCGCGCCCGTAGACCGTCTCGCCCGAATAGGCGCGCTCGCCGCCGAGGATCCGGTGGCGACTGCGCAGGAAGCGGCCGCCGAGCATCCACTCGTAGCAGACGAGATCGCGCGTCCTGCCGTCGGAGAAGCTCCCGTTCCAGCACGAGCCAGCGAGCCACTGGAACGGCGCGAGCGGCGCGGTGGCAGAGGCGGGCGGGGCGGCGGGGGGCGCCGGATCGGCGGCGACCGCGGTCGAAGCGGCGAGCGCCGCGAGGGCGAGCAGAGGGCGAAGTCGCATGGCGGGTCTCCTCGGGGTCCGGTTCCGGCTGGCAGCATCATCTCGCGCCCGCCGGTCTTCGGAATTGGAGAAAGTGGAGATCGTCGAGCGAGGTCAAATTCCTCCAATCCGCGCCGTGGGTCGCGATCGCAGAGTCCGCCTCCGACCCAACCTCCGGAGAACGACATGGAATCCGCCACCTTCTCGCCCTCGCTGCTGCACGTCTTGGTCGCCGCCGTCTCGAGCTTCGTCCTCGGCGGCCTCTGGTACGGCCCGCTCTTCGGCAAGGCCTGGCAGCGCCTCGCCGGCCTGTCCGACGAAGCGCTGCGCGCCCGCCACCCGGCCCGGCTCTTCGGGGTCTCCTTCGTTCTGGCGTTCGCCCAGGCGTGGATCTTCGCCATGTTTCTCGGCCCACGGCCCGCGCTCGCTCTCGGTCTCGGTGCCGGGGTCTCGGCCGGGCTCGGCTGGGTGGGCGCGGCGTTCGCGATCAACGACCTGTTCGAGCGCCGTCGGTTGCCGTTGTGGGCGATCAACGCCGGGTACCACACCCTGGCCTTCACCCTCTACGGATTGATCTTCGGTCTCTGGCGCTGAGGCGCGAGCGCGGCGCTAGCGCGCGCCGCCGGTCGCAAGCGCGGCGAGCTCGCGATCCCAGTGGAAGACGAAGACCACCTGAGTCGGCGTCGGCGGCGCTTCGCCGAGCGGCATGGCGAAGCGTTCGCCGCGCGCGTCGACGTCGTAGGTGTCGAAGTTCGGATCGCCGCGAAACCAGGTGTCGAACAATCGGCGGGGCGATCCGGAGGCCCAGGTGGCGCCGGCGCTCTCGACCTTTACCGCGAACCACTGGTCGCGCGGGGTGGCGAACTCGCGGTAGAAGAGCTCGCGTCCGTCGCCCGACCAGCGCGGCTGATCGCCGCCGTCGATCGACACCTGCCAGCGGCCGCCGCGATCGGGGTAGGAGCGCACCAGGACCTCGTACACCCCGGACTCGTCCGAGACGTAGGCGAACCAGCGACCGTCGGGCGAGAACATCGCCTGCACCTCGGAGGAGGGCGACGCGACGAGCGGCGCCGCCTGCCGGGCCGCGAGGTCGAGCAGCCAGAGGTCCGAGCGCGTGCCGGCGCCGAGGCGCTGGAACGCGAGCGCCCGGCCATCGGGCGTGAAGCTGTTGGCGAGCGGCATGCCGGCCTCGGCGGGCAGCTCGAGCAGGCGTTCCTCGTCGCCGGCGCCGTCGGCGCGCTTCCAGTACAGACCCCAGCGCCCGGAGCGCCGGGCGGAGAACGCGATTCGTCGGCCGTCGGGGCTCCAGACCGGTCCGACCTCGGGCTCGTCGCCGAACGTCGAGCGCGACAGCGAGCCGCGGCCGAAATCGAAGATCCACAGATCTTCGTGTCCGGGCTCGCCGATTTGCAGCGCGAGCTGGCGGCCGTTGGGCGAGAAGCGCGGCGACAGATAGCGCGCCCTGCGCTCGACGAGCGGCACGGACTTGCCGGCGCGGTCGACCAGACCGAGCGGGCCCTCGAAGGCGCTCGCATGGCCCTCGAGGTAGGCGAGCGTACCGTCGGGGGCGGCGCTGAACTGAGCGCCGCCGTTGCGCGGGTCGTAGCCCACCCCTTGCGCGATCAGCAGCGGCCCGGCGCGCGCGCCGGGCTCGACGACGTAGAGGCTGCCGGCGCGGACGAAGGCGAGGCGACCCGGGGTGACCATCGCGCCGGCCGAGCCGCCCTCCCACAGGCGCGTGCGCTCGCCGCTCGCGAGATCGAGCCGCTCGAGGATGCCGTCGTCGAAGCTCTGCGAACCGCTCTGCACGGTGAAGACCAGCGAGCGGCCGTCGGGGGCGAATTTCGGCCAGCGGTGCGAGCGCTCGTTGCGCTTCGGATCGAGCTCGGTCAGCGCCACCGGCGCGCCGCCGGCGGCCGGCACGCGGCGCAGCCCGCCGCTCTGCACGCCGGCGAAGACGATGTCGCCGTGCGCGTTCCAGGTTCCGCCGCGCGGATCCGATCCCGATTCGCAAAGCGTGACCACCGGGCTGCCGCCGGCGAGCGCCGCTTTCTTCAGGCGGCCGTCGGCGAAGAAGCCGATCCACTGGCCGTCGGGGGAGAAGAACGGCTGCTGCGCGCCGTCGGAGCCGGGTAGCGGCGTCGAGGAGAGCTGGTCGAGAGCGCGTAGGAAGAGCCGGGTCGTGCCTCCCGTGCGACCTACGAAGACGATCCGGCGGCCGTCGGGGGCGAGAGCGATGCGATCGCCGATCCCCGAGTCGAGCGGCGTCTCGGGCGCCAGCTCGACGCGCGCGCGCACCACCGCCGGCGCGGGCGGCGCGGCGCGGCGGGCGATGAGCGCCGCGGCGAGCAGCGCGACCGCTCCCGTGGCCACCGCCAGCGCCACCCAGGACCAGCGTTCGCGGATCCGCCGGCGGGCGGCGACCGGCGGCGCCACGCCCGCCTGCGAGCCCCCTTCGGAGATCCAGGCGAGCTGCGCGGCGACGTCATGCGCGCTCTGCCAGCGCTCGTCCGGGTCCTTGGCGAGGCAGGTACGCACCAGGCGGTCGAACGCTGGCGGGGTCATCGGTTGCAGGGTCGAGACCGGCGGCGGGTCCTTGCCGAGCACCGCCGCGATGATGCTCGCCTGCGAGGCGCCGTCGAAGGCGCGGCGGCCGGTCGCCATCTCGTAGAGCAGGGCGCCGAGGCCGAAGATGTCGGCTCGCGCGTCGATCGGCTGGCCTTCGAGCTGTTCGGGCGCCATGTACTGCGGCGTGCCGAGGATCATCCCTTGGCCGGTGAGCGGCGTGACCGTGGATTCGCCCCCTTGCAGCGTGGCGGCGCTCGGCGGATCGGGCTGCGCGAGCTTGGCGACGCCGAAGTCGAGCAGCTTCGCCCCGCTCCTGGTGAGCATCACGTTGCCGGGCTTCAGGTCGCGATGGACGATGCCCTGACGGTGCGCGCGATCGAGCGCCGAGGCGATCTCGCGTCCGACGCGGAAGACCTGGTCGAGCGGCAGCGGTCCGCGCAGGACGCGATCGGCGAGCGACTCGCCCTCGAGGTGCTCCATCACCAGGAAGGCGCCGCCCTCGAACTGCCCGACGTCGAAGACCGCGCAGATGTTCGGGTGGGCGAGCGACGAGATCGCCCGGGCCTCGCGCTCGAAGCGTGCCCGCAGGTCGGGGTTCGCGGAGCGCCGATCCGGGAGCACCTTGATCGCCACCACCCGGTCGAGACGGGTGTCGCGCGCGCGGTAGACCTCCCCCATGCCCCCGGCGCCGAGCGTGGCCACGATTTCGTACGGGCCGAGTCGGCTACCCGGGGCGAGGGGCATGGAAGGCGAGCGTCGGGTCAGTCGAAGTCGAACGGCCGTCGGGGGGGAGCGGCATCCGGCTCTTCCTCGGCACGCTTCATCGCCTCGCGGAACTTCTCCTCGAGCAGCCGGTCGCGGTCCTTCATCGCCGACACCTCGCGCGCGAAGACCTCGTCGGCGCGGTTCTTCTGATCGTCGAGGCCGGCGAGCAGCCCCTCGAAGCTCTTGCCGCCGCCGGGGACCTCCTTCGGCCGGCGGTGCGAGAGCACCTCCCCGGTCGCGCCGTCGACCACCAGGTCGGACTGGCACTCCGGACAGCGCACCGTCAGCTTGCGGGTGTCGGCCACGCCCGCATTGTAGCCCCTCGCCGCGGGCGCTTGACACCCCTCGGCCGGGGGACAAGAATGACTTCGGATCGTTTCCGAGGAGGTGTTCCATGCGGCGTGTCGGTCGCTTCGCGCTGATCGCCTGGCTTCCCCTTGCCCTGCTCTCCTGCAACGAAAAGCACATCGTTCGAATCGGCGCCGTGCTGCCGATGACCGGCAACGCGACGCTCTACGGTCAGTCGATCGAGCACGGCATGACGCTGGCGTTCGAAATGGGCAAGCCGGACGTCCCCAACGCCGATCTTTCCTTCGCCGTCGTCGATTCCTCGAGCAAGCCCGAGCAGGCCAAGGACCAGGTGCGCAGCCTCTACCTGAACGGCACCACCCTGGTGCTCGGCGGTGTGACCAGCGCCGAGGCGATCGAGATCGTGCCGGTGCTCGACGAGCTCAAGCAGCCGCTCATCTCTCCCTCGGCCTCGAGCCCGCAGCTCTCGGGTGCTTCGCCCTACTTCTTCCGCGTCTTTCCGTCGGACTTGCACGAGGGCGAAGCGATGGCGCGCTTCGCGGTGCACGATCTGAAGCTGTCGAATTTCGTCATTCTCGCCAAGCAGGAGGTCTACGCGACCGGCATTCAGCAGATCTTCAAGCAGGAGTGCGAGCGGTCGGGCGCCAAGGTGCTCGAGGTCCTCGAGTTCCGCCCGATGATCGCCAACTTCGGCGACCTGGCGGCGCAGGTGGTGGCACGGGCGCCACAAGCGGTCTACGTCGCCGGCTACGCCGAGGAAGAGCGCGACATCATCCAGGAGCTGGCGAAGCGCAAGTTCGCGGGCAAGATCCTGACCACGTCGGCCTTCTCGGGCGGCGACACGATCGCCAACGCCGGCGCCATCGCCGAGGGCGTGTACTTCACCGCGCCGGCGATCCAGGCCGACACGCTGCCGCAGGTGCGCGCCTTCCTCGACGGCTACCGCAAGAAGTACGGCGGCGAGCCGGACATCTACGCCGCGCACGGCTACGACGCCATGCGCTACGTGCTCGACGTCGTCCGCCAGGGCGGCTGGAGCTCGAAGCGCTTCCTCGAGAAGCTCAAGTCGATTCCGGAGTATCCCGGGGTCACCGGGCACATCCAGTTCGACGACAAGGGCGACATCCGCGACCTGCCGCGGGCGTTCGTCGTGCACGGCGGCAAGAGCGAGCCGGCGCACGGCCAATCGGCGCCCGCGCCCGCCGTCTGAGCGGTTTGCTCGCCAGCTTCCAACAGCTTTTTCGCCATCGTGGTCTGCTCGCGGCCCTCGTCGGTCGCGAGTTGAAGGCACGCTATCGCGGCTCGGTGCTCGGCTTCCTCTGGTCGCTGGTGCAGCCGCTGCTCCTGCTCGCCGTCTACTCCTTCGTCTTCGGCGTCGTCTTCCGTCCGCGCGCCGGCGGCGCCGAGCCCTACGCCGTCTTCCTGGTCTGCGGCCTGTTTCCCTGGATCTGGCTCTCGACCTCGCTGCAGGAGGCGACCGTCTCGCTGGTCGCCAACGCCGGCCTGATCCGCCGCGCGGTCTTCCCGGCCGAGCTGCTGCCGGTGGTGCCGGTGTTCGCCAATCTGGTGCACCTGGCGCTCGCCCTGCCGGTCGTCGGGCTCGGCGTCGCCTGGGCGAACGCCCACGGCCACGCGGTCGGCGGCTGGGGAGCCCTCGCCCTGCCGGCGATCCTGGCGCTCGAGATCTTCTTCATCGGCGGCTGCGCGCTCGGTCTCGCGGCGCTGCACGCGCACTTCAAGGACGTGCGCGACATCCTCACCAACGCCCTGACGCTGCTGTTCTTCCTCACCCCGGTCCTCTATCCGCTCTCCTCGGTGACCACACCGGCGCTCGCGCGGCTGGTGAAGATGAATCCCGCGACGCCCTTCACCCTCGCCATCCAGCAAGCGCTGTTCGACGGCCGCTGGCCGGAGGGCAAGCTCTGGCTCGAGATGGTGGCGGTCGCGCTGGTGGGCTGGGTCGCCGGCGCGCTCGTCTTCGCGCGCCTCAAGGACACCTTGGTGGAGGCGGTCTGAGCGCGCCGCCGGCGGTGCTCCTCGACCAGGTCTCGAAGCGCTACCGGCGCTTCGCTCCCGGCCACCGGCTGCGCACGCTGAAGAGCGCTCTCGTCTCGCGCTCGCTCGTCGCCGGGGTGAGCGCGGAGGATTCGATCACCGCGGTCGACGACGTCTCGTTCGAGGTCGCTCGCGGCGAGGCGTTCGGCGTGGTCGGCGGCAACGGCTCGGGCAAGTCGACCCTGCTGAAGCTGATCGCGGGCATCCTGAAGCCGAGCTCCGGACGGGTGACGACGGCGGGGCGGGTTTCGGCGCTGATCGAGCTCGGAGCGGGCTTCCACCCGGAGATCTCGGGGCGCGAGAACGTCTTCATCAACGGCGCGGTGCTCGGCCTCTCGCGTCGCGACATCGAGGCGCGCTACGACTCGATCGTCGAGTTCTCGGGCCTCGGCGACTTCATGGAGGAGCCGGTCAAGAACTATTCCTCGGGGATGTACGTCCGGCTCGGCTTCGCGGTGGCGATCCACACCGACCCCGACGTGCTGCTGGTCGACGAGGTGCTGGCGGTCGGCGACGAGGCGTTCGCGCACCAGTGCCTGCGGCGCATCGAGGAGCTCCTCTCCGCCGGCAGGACGGTGCTCTTCGTCTCGCACTCGCTTGCCCTGGTCGAGGACCTGTGCTCGCGCGTGCTGTGGCTCGATCACGGCAAGGTGCGCCTGGTGGGCGAGCCGCGGCGGGTGGTCGACGCCTATCGGCAGGCGGTGGCCGAGGCGGAAGGGCGCGCGCACCAGGAGGCCAAGCAGGTGCGCGAGCGCGAGGAGGCAGGCGCGTCCGGGGAGCCCGCGGCGCCGGAGGCGGGAGGCGAGGTCTTGCGCTGGGGATCGGGCGCGGCCGAGATCCGCGGCGTGCGGCTGCTCGACGCCGCGGGCGTCGAGCGCTACCACTTCACCAGCGGCGAGGAGGTGCGCATCGAGATCCACGCCGCGGCGAGCGAGCCGCTCGCGGACTTCGTCTTCGGCGTCGCCCTCTCGACGCCGCGCGGGGTCGAGGTCTGGGGCACCAACACCGACCTCGCCGGGTTCGTCGCGCGCCGCTTCGCGGGCGAGGGACGCGTCGTCGTCGTCTGCCCGGAGCTGCGGCTGGCGCCGGGCGAGTATCTGTTGGACGTCGCCGTGCACTCCGAGGACGGGGCGCCCTACGACTACCGCCGCAAGCTGCTGGCGTTCTCGGTCACCGCGCGCGAGAGCGGTGTCGGCATCTACTTTCCGCGCCACCGCTGGGAGGCCGAAGGCGGCGTCGACTGGGAACCTCCCGGGCGCGGGCGGCCCTGACGTATTCTGCCGTCGGCAAGGAGGAGTCGATGTCCGAGCAGGAGCCGGCAGGCATCAACATCAAGATCGCGGACGAGGAGTTGAAGGGTCGCTACTCGAATCTGCTGCGCATCACCCACACGCGCGACGAGTTTTTCCTCGATTTCATCAATCTGGTGCCGCCGCAGGGGATCGTCAGCGCGCGCATCGTCACCAGCCCGGGTCACCTAAAGCGCATCCTGCAGGCGCTTGCCGCCAACCTGGCGCGCTACGAGGAGGCTTTCGGCACGGTGAGCGAAGCCGCCGATCCGCTCGGGCCGCGGCCGACGCACTGACCGGGTCAGTGCCGGCGCGGCGAGCGCCCGCGGGCCGGCGCGGCGGTGATCTCGGCCATCACGCCGAGGTGGTCGGAGACCCGGTCGTCCAGGGTCTCGTAGCGCACGAACGCCAGGTCCTCGCTCGCCAGGATCCAGTCGAGGCGCACCAGCGGCCGCCAGGATGGATAGGTGGGCGAGCCGGTCTGGCGCGCGGGACGCACCGCGAGCTCGGCCGCGAGGCGCGAGAAACAGCGGCGTCGCTCACCGAACTCGCAATTGAAGTCCCCCATCACCACCAGCGGACGGCGGCGGTCGCGGAAGCGATCGATCAGCTGCTCGACCTGGCGGCGGCGGACGTCGCCGTTGAGGAAGTCGAGGTGAATCGAGACCACGTCGAGCGTCCCGCCCGTCGACCCGGGCAGCGGCACCGAAGCGGTGACGAAGCCCTTCGTGTCGCGCCAGTTCTCCTGGAACGCCTGGGAGATCGGGTCGACGAGCGGCAGGCGCGAGAGCAACGCCGTGCCGTACGACAGATCGAGCGGCGGGCGCGAGAACGGATTGTGCTCGCCGCGGTAGGTGTGCTCGAAGCCGGCGAGCTCGGCGAGCACCGCGACGTGATCGAAGCGACCGCTCCAGGCCGAGGGCCCGTCGGCCTCCTGCAGCGCGACGACGTCGGGTCGCTCGCGCTCGAGCACCCGCGCGATGTGCTCGAGGTTCTCGACCAGCGTCGGTCGCTTGAGCAGCGCCTGGTGGCTCGCCTCCCGGCGGGCGTGCGCCACGTTGAGCGTCAGCAGTCGCAGGCGCGCGCCATCGGTGGGCGGCGAGCCCGGTCGGATCGATCCCGGCGGCGAGGCTCGCCGTCGGCGGCCGATTCGCCGTCGCCGGTCGGGAGGCTGCGCGGGCAAGCTCGCGTTCCCTAGCGGATCGCCGAGCGCCGGCGGCGACGAAACTCGCGTCGCCGGCGCTGCGGATCGGATCTCACTTCCCCGACTGCGCGTCGAGCAGCTCGACTTCGAAGGTGAGCGTCGCGTTGGGCGGAATCACGCCGCCCGCTCCGCGGTCCTTGTAGGCGAGACCCGGCGGAATCACCAGCCGCCGCTTACCGCCGACCTTCATGCCCGCCACGCCCTCGTCCCAGCCCGCGATCACCATGCCGGCGCCGAGGCGGAACTGGAAAGGCGTGCCGCGGTCGAGGCTGGAGTCGAACTTCGTGCCGTCGGCGAGCCAGCCGGTGTAGTGCACTCGAACCCGATCGCCGTTCTTGGCTTCGGCGCCGGTACCGACGACGAGATCCTGGTACACCAAGCCGGTGGGGCTCTCGACCATGGGGGGCTCCTTCGACGACGGTTTCTTGTCCTCGGTCGCGGCGGCCGCGAGCGCCAGCGCGGCGGACCCCAGACCGACCACGAGCGCCACCACCAGCGAGCGGCGTGGCCATTTCCACATACCCATGAACAGATCTCCTTGGTTACTGGTTTTGCGCCCGTGGGCTCTCGCCCGCGGCCGGATGGACGCGCCGGTAGACCTCGCTTCCGCTCTTGATCACCGAACGGACGAGCGGTACACCGTAATGGTATGCGAGGTGAAGCAGATTCGGTGCCTGGAGGACGACCAGGTCGGCGCGCTTGCCCTCCTCGAGCGAGCCGATCTCGGCGGCGAGACCGAGGCTCGCCGCGCCGTTGAGGGTCGCGGCGACCAGCGCCTCCTCGACGGACAACCCGAGCTCGAAGACGGCGAGCATCACCACCGTCGGCATCGACTCGCTGTAAGACGAGCCCGGATTGCAGTCGGTGGCGAGCGCGACCGGCACGCCGGCGGCGATCAGGCGGCGAGCCGGCGCCCGGAGCTGCGAGCGCAGGAAGAAGCTCGTGCCCGGCAAGAGCACCGCGACCGCGCGGCTGGCGGCGAGGGCCTCGATGCCGCGCTCGGATACTGCCATCAGGTGGTCGGCCGAAAATGCTCCCACTTCGGCCGCGAGCTCGGCGCCGCCCGAATCGACGAACTCGTCGGCGTGCAAGCGAGCCGCGAGGCCGTGCGCGCGGCCGGCGGCGAGGATGCGGCGCGACTCCTCGACCGAGAAAACCCCGCGCTCGCAGAAGACGTCGCAGAAACGCGCCAGCCGTGCCGAGGCCACCGCCGGGACGATCTCGCGACAGACCAGGTCCACGTAGCGCTCGCGCCGGTCGCGGTATTCCGGCGGAACTTCGTGCGCGGCGAGCAGCGTCGGTACGAGCTCGACCGGATGGGTCGCGGCGGCGGCGGCGAGGGCCTCGAGCTGCTTGACTTCGGCGGCGAGCGACAGACCGTAGCCGCTCTTGGCCTCGGCGGTCGTCGTGCCGCAGGCGAGCATCCAATCGAGCCGCTCGCGGGTCGCCGTGGCGAGCGCCTCGCGAGTCGCGGCGCGGGTGGCGGTGACCGAGGAGAGGATGCCGCCGCCGGCGGCGGCGATCTCCTGGTAGCTGCGACCCGCCAGGCGCTCGAGGAACTCCTGCTCGCGCGACCCGGCCCAGGGCAGGTGCGTGTGCGCATCGACGAAGCCGGGAATCACCGTGCCGCCGCCGGCGTCGAGTCGCGGCACGTCGGCGAGCGCCCCGAAGCGCCGTTGGCGCTCGGCCGACGGTCCGACGAAGGCGAGCAATCCGTCGCGGCAGAGGATCTCGGCCGCGGCCGTACGCTCCACCCGCCCTTGCGCCGCGCCGGCGGCGGCCGAGCGACCCACCGGCGTCGCCACCTCGGCGATCCCGGTGATCAGCAGCGAGCTCATCCGATCCCCACCAGCGGCCGGCCGAGCTGGGCGGCCTGTTCTTTCGCCCAGGCCTCG
The DNA here is from genome assembly GCA_046331385.1 of Thermoanaerobaculia bacterium. Taxonomy (GTDB): domain Bacteria; phylum Acidobacteriota; class Thermoanaerobaculia; order Multivoradales; family JAGPDF01; genus JAXLQW01. The sequence continues at coordinate 2,634,000 of JAXLQW010000001.1, read as the reverse complement.
ATCCGCGACCAGGCGACCTCTTCGTTCAGGCGCGGCAGCGGCTCGCTCTCGACCGAGTCGAGATCGGCGAGCGCCTTGACCGCCTGCAGAGCGAAGTCGCCGACGTGGCCGAACTTCTCCTCGGCGCGCGCCAGGAGCTCGCCGACCGCGACGTGGCGCGCGAGCAGATAGAGGTCGAGGAAGTCGCGCCGGCTGGCGCGGCTGATGATCGCGCCGAGCTTCATCAATCCGAGGTCGACCGGCGAGGCGACGGCGATCGCCTGGTGCGCCTCCGGGTCGACGAGCGGATAGGGGTAGTAGAAGAAACGCAGCGCCCCGCCCGAGCCGGCGCGGGCGAAGAGATAACCGTCGCGCGCCGTCTCGACCGAGAGATCGGGATCCCTCGCCACCAGGTCGGCGAGCAGATCGCGCCGCGCCTGCGGCGCCAGGCGATTGGTACCGCTCATCAGGTCGAGGTCGCCGACCGCGCGGTGTCCGAGGTAGAGCGCCAGCGCGGCGCTGCCGGCGAGATAGAAATCCGCGCTCCACGCCTGCGTCGCGAGGCGCTCGAGCTCGCCGGCCGCCGCGGCGGTCAGGGAGTCCGTCCGCTCCGGGGTCAGGCGAGGGGCCACAGAGCCTCGGCGACCGGCGAGCGCTCGCCGGCGGGCAGGTCGAGCGCCACGCTCCAGAATCGGCGGCTGCGGGCCGAGAGCCGGCGTCCGCCCGAGCGCGCGAACCAGGCGGCCATCTCGCTCTCGCCCACGGCACGCGCCAGCCAGACGAGGTCGTCGCGGTCGCCGTCTTCGAGCAGGCGCCCGATCAGGAAGGCGCGGGCGGCCGGGGAGGCGAGCTCCTGCGGGTCGTAGCCCGCGAAGAGGCGCAGGGTGCGCGCGGGGATCGGGTTCAACTGGTCGTGCGGCGCGGCGCCAGGGTGTGGACGGTGGCGGCGGTGCGCTCGTCGTCGAAGTCCGCCTCGAGGATCTGGCCGAACAGCTCGAGCGTGCCGCGCATCTTGATCTGCAGCTCCTTGCGCCGGGCGCGCAGCTCCTGGATGCGGGCTTCGACGTCGCCGGCGCGCTCCATCGCCTGGGTGACGATCTTGTCGGCGGTCATCTCGGCTTCCTTGACCAGCAGCTGCGCCTCGCGCTGCGAGGTGGCGATGATCTCGTCGGAGACCTTCTTGCCGCGCAGGATGGCTTCCTGCAGCTGGCGCTCGCGCTCCTCGACGATCGCGAAGCGCTCGCGCAGTCGCTGGTTCTCCTTTTCCAGCCGGTCGATCTCGGCGACCCGCTGGGTCAGGTCCTCGGCCACCAGCGAGAGGAAGTTCTCGACCTCCTGCGGGTCGTAGCCCCGGAGCTTGCGGTCGAATCGGGTCTTCTGGATCTCGAGCGGTTGAAGGCTCATGGTCGGATCTCCTAGTAGAGCAACCGCGGGCCGAAGCCCAGGGAGTAGAGCAGGAAGTTCTTGACGAATTGGATGACGAGCAGCGCCAGCAGCGGCGACAAGTCGATGCCGCCGAGCTTGCGCGGCGGCACGAGCTTGCGCAGCGGTCGCAGCACCGGCTCGGTGAGCTTGACCAGGATCTGCACGATCGGATTGTAGGGGTCGGGGCTCACCCACGAAATCAAGGCGCGGATGATGATCACCCAGCTGTACAAGTCGAGTGCCCCCAACAACAGATTGAGGAGGCTGAAGCCGAAGCCGCGGGCGAAGTTCACGGGTCGGAGAGGGTAGCACGCCGAGGGCCGAAGAGCGCCGTTCCGACGCGCACCAGCGTCGCGCCCTCCTCGATCGCGACCTCGAAATCGTCGCTCATTCCCATCGAAAGATGGCCGCGCGATCCGGACCACTCCGCCTGGGCGAGCAGCTCGTCGCGCAGCTCGCGCAGGCGCCGGAACCAGGGACGCGAAGCCTCGGGAGACTCGCCGGGGGGCGGGATCGCCATCAGGCCGTCGATGCGCAAGTGGCGCAACTCGGCGAGCGGCCGCAGCGCGGCGACGAGTCCGTCGGGCGAAAAGCCGTGCTTCGACTCTTCGCCGCCGAGATTGACCTCCACCAGCCCGGCTAACGAGAGGCCGGCGCGCGCGGCTTCCGCATCGAGCGCCTGGGCGATCCGAGAACGATCCACGGCGTGGAAGAAACGGAATCGGCCGATCGCGCCGCGCACCTTGTTCGATTGCAGGGGGCCGAGCAGATGCCACTCGACGTCCGCCGGCAACGAGGGCGCCTTGGCGAGCCCCTCCTGCACGCGGTTCTCGCCGAAGGTCCGCACGCCGGCGGCGTAGGCCTCGGCGAGCGCGGCGATCGGCTGTTGCTTGCTCGCGCCGACCAGCAGGACGTCGCTGCGCCCCCGGCCGGCGCGGGCGCAGGCCGCCGCGATGCGTGCCTCGACCGCCGCGCAACGCGCGGCGATCGTGTCCGGGTCGGTCAGGGGGTCTCCTCGGTGAACAGGAAGCGCTTGCAACCCTCGCACTGCACGATCCGGCCCTGCCCGCGGATCTCGAGCGCCACTTGCGAGCGCACCTGGAAATTGCAGACCCCACAATGCCAGAGCACGGGGGCGCCGGCGCGTTCGGTGCGCCGCACCGGCGCCAGGGTCGCGCCACGGTAGCGGTCGAAGATCCGGTCGAACTGGGCGACGAGCGGCTTGGGCAGGCTGCCGCGCAGTTCGGCGACCTCGCGTTCGATCTCGCGCACGTCGGCGGCCACCCTGGGCTTCTCGCTCTCCCAGGCGGCGAGACCGGCCTGGTAGCGCGACTCGAGATCGGAGAAGGTCGACTGCTTGGCCTCGGCGGAGCGTTGCGCCTCCTCGCCGCGCTCCATCGCGGCCAGGGCCTTCTCTTCGAAAGCGCGCAGCTCGACCTTGGCGGTATCGATCTCGGCCAGCAACGCGCCGTACTCTCGCTGGTTGCGTACCCGGCTGACCTGCTGTTGGTACTTCTTCAGCTTCTCCTGCGAGTCGGCGACCGAGCGCTCGAAGGCACGGCGCTCCTTGCCGGCCTCGTCCGCAGCGAGCGCCAGGCCCTCGAGCTCGGTCTTGGCCGCGGTGTATTCGTCGTGCAGCGCACGCATGTGATCCGGCACGCCTTGAAGCAGCTCGGAGGCGCGGCGTAGCTTCTGCGTCGCGCGCTCGAGGGCGATCAGCACATCGAGAGACGGAGTCATCGGGTGGGCGATCCTCGGTGGGTTCGGGCGCGTCGCCAGGAACCGGAGGCGCGCCGGGCTGTGGGTCCACCTGGGTTCGAACCAGGGACCTGCCGGTTATGAGCCGGTCGCTCTAACCGCTGAGCTATGGACCCGGATGGTGAGCCGTCCGACGAACGGCTGCGAATGCAGTCTAGCGAATCGGCCGGCCGCCGCAGCGGCTCAACCGAGGTCGGGGTAAAGCTTTCGATAGCTGTTGGCAAGGACCAGGATCCGCTTCACGTAGTTGCGCGATTCCTCGACGCCCAATTGCTCGACGAACCGATCGATTTCCGAATCGCCTCCCGAGGCCTGCCAGAGCCGGCGTATCCGTCCCGGACCGCCGTTGTAGGCCGCCAGCGCGAGCTCGACGTTGCCGTGGAACGCGTCGAGCACTTGGCGGAAGTAGGTCGTTCCGAGCCGCACGCTGTAGTCCGGGTCGTTCAGGCGCGCCAGGCTGAAGGGCATTCCCAGGCGGCGCGCGAGCTCGCGGCCGGTCGCCGGCATCAGCTGCATCAGTCCGCGCGCCCCCGACCGGCTCTTGGCGCTGGCGTCGAAAGCGCTCTCCTGGTGGATCATCCCGAAGACCAGCGGTACGGGCAACCGAGCCGCGACGGCATAGCGCGCTACCGGCTCGCGGAAGTCGAGCGGGTAGAAGAGGGCCAGGGCCTCGGCGGGTACGGCCGCCTGGTGCGCCGTGGCGAGATCCGGGAAGGCCTTGCGCAGCAGGCGCAGGCTCTCGCGCCGGTCGCCCTGGCGGGCGAGGATCAAGCCGTCGAGGGCGGTGGCGGCGCGCCCGTCGGCGCGATCGCGCACCAAGGCGAGCTCGGTGGCGGCGAAAGCGTCGAGCCCGAGGTCGGTAAGTAGCCGCGAGCGCCGGATCTCGCGACTCTCGGGCCAGGCCTCGCGCTCGACCGCGGCGCGCTCGCCGATCGCGGCGCCGCCGGCGCGGCGCAACGCGGCCTGGTCGGCGTAGAAGTCGGTCGTGTCCGCCGCGGCGAGCTCGCGGTAGATCTCGTCGGCGCGCTCGGTCTCGTGGAGTTTCTCGTAGGCGCGCGCCGTCCAGTAGCGGGCGCTGCGGCCGAAGTTGCTCGCCGGATCGAGGGCGAACAGCTCCGACCAGACGCCGATCGCGCCCGAGAAGTTGGCGGCGCGGTACTCCTCCCAGCCCTTCTCCCACAGCGGTCGCGATCCGCTGCGGTCGGCGGGGTCGAGCGCCCGCAGCTGGGTGAGCCGGGCGAGCGCTTCGTCGAAGCGGTCGTCCGCGAGCAGGTCGACGAACAGCAGCCGCAGCGCGTCGCGCGCGAGATCGCGATCCGCGCCGGCGGCCACGACGCGTTCGAGCTCGCCGCGCGCCACGCTGCGAAAGTAGGCGCGCGCGTTGGCGCCCAGCGAGCCCTGGCCGCGCCGCGCCGTGCCCGCGTCGACGGCGGCCATGGCGCGCGTCCAAGCGAGCCGCGCCTCGCCCAGCGCGTCGGCAGCGCTGACCGTCGTCAGGTTGGCGAGCGCTTGGACCCCGTGTCCGGCGGCGGTCAGCGCGCGCGCCTCGAGCAAGCTCCAGGCGAAGTCGCGCGCCGCCGGTGGGACCGCGGCGAGCGCCCCGAGCGCGTTGTCGGCGAGATCCGCGGCGAGCAGCGCCGTCGCGCGTTGCTCGAGCTCGGCCGACGAGAAGTTCGCCGCCCAGTCGAAAGCTCCCGAAGCCGGCCGGAGAGCCTCGGCCACCCCGAGTTTCGCTGCCTCGAGGGGTGCCAGCACCAGGAGACGGCGGGCGGCGGAGCGGGCGGCGTCGCGATTCGCGGTGGCGCGGCCGATCTGCCAGGCGAGCCGCTCGCAGCGCACCTGCACCTCGAGCGGATAGGCCTCGCGCCGCGCCTCGGCGATGCGCGCGAGAGCGGCGGCGGCGTCGCGGCGCTGCCAGGCGAGCTCGGCGAGGCGCGCGGTGACCGGCGCTCGGAGCGGCGAATCCGGCGTCGCGGCGAGCAGCGTGCCGAGCGCCTCCTCGGCGGCGGCGATCTTGCCGTCGGCGGCCGCCGCTTCGGCGAGGGCGAACAGGCGCCAGTCCTCGAGCTCGGGCAGGCCCGGCCCGGACAGCAGCGGCAGCGCTTCGCGCGATTCGCCGCGCACCTGGGCGATCAGCCCGAGAAGCGTCCGCGCCCGCGCTGCCGCGAGCTCGTCGCCCGAGGCGAGCAGGGAGGAGAGGGCGGCACGCGCCGCGGGCAGGCCGCCGCGGCGCGCCGCTTCGCCGGCGGCAAAGAGCGATTCCCAGCTCGCGGTGGCGACGGCGGGAGTCGTCGTCTCGGCCGCGGCCGGCGGCGGCCAGCGCGAAGCGGCCGGCAGGGCGAGCGCCAGCGCGAGCAACGCCGGGGCCGAGAGGTTTCCGCGCCCCCTTGCCCTACCGCCCCGGCTCATCGCGCCCTCCGTTCAAATTCCGAGCGCGCGCGGATCGCCGCCGCCCAGGCTCCGCACCAGCTCCTGGTGGAAGTAGTCGGTGGTGCCGCGAATGCTCTCGTGGATGCGCTCCTCGTAGATCTGCCGGGAGCGATCGATGTCCTCCTTCAATCGGTGGTAGATGTCGCGATTGCGCCGTCCTTCGTCGACCTGCTCCTCGTTGTAGAGCTTGATCTCGGAGACGAGCAGTCGAGCGAGCCGGCGGGCTTCATCGTGCAGCGCGTTTTCGCCCGTCGGGCGTGGGGCGCCCTGGCGCTGGGTGAAGGCGAGCCCCGGTCCCATCAGGTCGGGAGGCGGCAGCACTTCCGTCGTGCGTCGGCCGGAGGAGGTCCGGTCCATCGCGTCCTCGCGCTCCTCGGCGCGCGGCGGGCTGAAGCCGGGCTCGGTCGAGTCGTGGGTGTCGGTGGGCGGCGGGGGCGGAACGATGGGCGGGGGCGTGGGCTCGACGCGCTGCACCATCACCGTGGCGTCGTCGGCGACGGCGGGAATCGCGATCTGCGGCGCGGCCGGCGTGGCGATCGTGGCGGCGGGCGACGCGGCGGGCGCCGGCGCTGCCGGCGCCTGCCAGCTCCACGCCTGCGTGGCGAGCGGCGAGGGTTCCGGTGCGGCCACCGGCGGCGGCGCGACCGAGATCTCGGCCGGCGTCGGCTCGGCCGGGCTGGTCCAGAACGGCGCCGTGGTCGTTTCGACGGTCGGCGCCACGGAAGCGCTCGCCGGCTCCTGCTCGCCCACCGCAAGCTCGAACCCGTGGGCGCTCGCTTCGAGCGCTGCGGGCTCGGCGACCGGCGATTCCTCGAACAAGGCTGGCTCGGCCGCGGGAGCGCCGATCGGCGTCGGCTCGGCGATCTCCCAGTCCTCGCTGAAGGCCTCGACCGCCATCCCGCCGACGGGCGCGATCCGCTCGGCGCTCGAGGGCGCGAAAGGGGAGAGGTCGGGGGCGGCCGCGACCGCGTCCGGTTCGAGGATCTCGATCGCCGCCGGCTCCTCGGCGAATTCGAACTCCTGGGCGAGCTCCTCGTGCACCGGCGCGGCGACTTCTTTCGGGGCGCTCGCGGCGACCGTCGCGGGCTCCCACAGCGCCAGCCGCTCGGCGGGCGCGCCTTCGGCCGCGGCGCGATGCAGGGTCGGCGTCTCGCGTCGCGAGCGCAGGGCCAGCAGCTCCAGGCACTGTGCGGCCTCGAGGGTCAGCAATTGCAGCGCCGCGACCTCGAGCGCCGGATCCGACGACAGTCGGTCGGCGTAGAGCGCGGCGGCGATGCGATCGCGCAGCACCAGGGGGATGAGCACCGCCTCGGCGCCGGCGGGGATCTCGAGGTGCACGGCGACTTCGGCGGTTGCGGCGGAGTCGAGCGCCACGACGCCGTCGCCCTCGGCCACCTGGCTCCAGGGACCGCCCTTCTCGTAGCTCATCTGGCGGCCGGAGATCGGATCGCCGGCGGGAAACCCGGACGAGCCCCAGCCCTGCGCGCCGTCGGCGCGGGTCAGGAAGACCGCGGCGCGCGAGGCGAATCCCAGCGCGGCGGCGAGCAGGGCCTCCAGGATCTCGGCCTGCGAGGTCGCACGATCGAGCGCCGCGAAACCGCGCAGCAGATCGGCGAACGGATCGGCGATCGGGGGCGGAGCGGCGGCGGGCGCGAGCTCGGCGAGCTCCGCGGGCGAGAAGGTCGGATGGGAGGGTGGCTCCAGGTCGTCGAGCGCCGCGAGCAAGGCGGCGTTCGAGGTCGCGAGCCGCTCGCGGACGCTGCCGCGGAACTGCGCGAGAGCGTCCGCGAAGCGATCCGCGAGACGCCGCTCGAAGTCCTCCCAACGATCAGGCCCGCTCATCCGGAACTCCTTCCCCCTGCGTGGGGCCATGTCATCCCGCCGCGAACCTCTGATTATCTTGGCGAGCACGGTACCTGTCAAGCGGGAGCCGAGCCCCAAGTTACGTTCAGGCAACGATTTAGATCGCTCGCGTCGTCGCCCGCTCGGTCTCGGGTCGAATCCTGGCGCGCAGCGTGCGACGAATCGACGCGCGTCCTGCTATACTTTGCGACCGTTCTCCGCCCGATAGCGGCGGGGTGCCCGGAAACCGGGCCGAAACGAGGTGATTCGTCGATGCCGATCGTGCACGTGCGGGAAGAAGAGAGTTTCGAGAACGCGCTGCGCCGGTTCAAGCGCAAGTGCGAGAAGGCCGGCGTGCTGACCGAGCTCAAGAAGCGCCAGCACTTCGAAAAACCCTCCGTGAAGCGCAAGCGGAAGGCGATCCAGGCGCGCAAGAAGATGATGCGCAAGGTCATGGAGGAGCGCCGCCTCGGATTGAGTTGACCGCAGGCGCAGGGTTGGATCGGGCGGGGCGCGGTCGCTGACGACCGGCGCCCCGTTTCGTTTTTCTCCTCTTGGAGCCCACCGTCTTGACCTCTTCCACGCTCGCTTCCGAGGCCACGCTGGCGGCGCTCGAGTTCGCCGGCTGGCGGGCGATGATCGCCGCGCTCGCCGGTAGCGATCTCGGCTCGCGCGCCGCGCTGACGCTCCTGCCGGCGACCGATCCGACGCAGCTCGAGTCGCGCCGCGAGCGTTACTTGGAAGCCGAGCGACTGCGTCTCGAAGGCGCGCTCGCGCCACCGCTCGGCGACGGGCTAGCGCAGCTACTGGCGCGCTTGGCGGGCGTCCATCCGCCGCTCGGTGGAGCCGACCTGTTGCGCGTCGTTCGCCTGCTCGAAACGGGCCGCGCCGCGGCGGAGCGCATCCGCGCCGCGCAACCGGCCTGCCCGGCGCTCGCCGCGTTCGCCGCCCCGCTCGCCGATCCGGCGCCGCTGGTGCGCGCCGCCGGCCGGGTGCTCGACCGCAAGGGCCGAGTGCGCGACGACGCAAGCCCGAAGCTCGTCGAGCTGCGACGCGAAATTCAGCGCTCGCGCGAGGTCGTCTATCGCGAGCTCGAGGCGGTGCGCGGGCGGCACCGCGAGTGGTTCGAGGAGGAGAGCTCGCCGCTGCGCGGCGGCCGGGTGCTGCTGCTGCTCGAGGCCGGCGCGCGCGGCAAGGTCGCCGGTCTGGTGCACGGGCGCTCCGCCACCGGCCGGAGCCTGTACTTCGAGCCGCTCGAAGCGGTCGAATGGAACAACTCTCTCGAGCAGGCGAGCGCCGAGGACGAGGCCGAGCGCCAGCGTCTGCTCGCCGAGCTGGTGTCCGCGTTTCGTGCCGAGCTGCCGCTGGTCGAGGCGCACGCCGCGTTCGTCGCCGAGCTCGATCGCCTCGAAGCGCTGCTCGCCTTTGCTCGGCTGGCCGACGCTCGGTTGGCGCGGGTCGGCGAGCGCGAGCTGCGCTTGGTGGGCGCGCGCCATCCGCTGCTCGAGCCGCGGCTCGCCGACCTGCGCGAGCGGGCGCTCGGCGAGGGCGGCCATCGCGGCGCGATCGTGCCCCTCGACTTGGCGTTGGGTGGCGAACGGCGCGCCATGGTGGTCACCGGGCCGAACGCCGGCGGCAAGACGGTGGCCCTGAAGACCGTCGGTCTCGTTTCGCTCATCGCCCAGTGCGGCGCGCCGGTCACCGCCGCGTCCGGAACTTCGATCCCGTTCTTCCGACGCGTGGTCGCCGCGGTCGGCGACGATCAGGACCTGCTGCGCGATCGCTCGACTTTCAGCGGCCGCCTGTTGCGTCTCGGCGAAGCCTGGTCGGGATCGGGGGCGGACACTCTGGTGCTGGTCGACGAGCTCGGCTCGGGCACCGACCCCGAGGAGGGCACGGCGATCGCGCGCGCCCTCGTCGAGCGCCTTGCCGTGCACGGCGGTCTGGCGCTGATCACCACCCACCTCGTGGGCCTCGCCGCGGCGGCGCTCGAGCTGCCGGGCGCCGGTTGCGCGGCGATGGAGTTCGATCCCGCGAGCGGCCAGCCGACCTATCGCCTGCGTCCGGGAGCGCCGGGAGGCAGCGAAGCCGTGGCGCTCGCCCGCCGCCTCGGTCTGCCGGCGCCGTTCGTCGATCGCGCCGAGGCGCTGCTCGGCTCCGAGCATCGCGACCTGCGCCGCTTGCTGGCGGAAGTGGAGGCCAGCCGGGTCGACCTGGCCCGGGCTGCCGCGGAGGCGAGCGCCGCCGCAGTAGAGGCCCGCGGCCGCGCCGAGGGGCTCGAGCGCGAGCGCGCCGCGCTCGAGGCCGAGCGTCGCTCGGTGGCGGCGCGCCAGGGGCGCGAGGTCCAGGAGTTTCGCGAACGTGTCCAACGCCAGCTCGCGGGCGAGCTCGAGCGCCTGCGCGGCGAGCTCGAGGCCGGCCGGCGGCGCAACCTGGTCGGCGAAGCGGCGAAGCGGCTCTTCGCCGAGGCGCCGCAGGCCGCGATCGCGCCCGACTCCGGGGCGGACGGCGAGCCGCAGGTCGGCGACCGGGTCCGCCATCGCGCGCTCGGTTGGCTCGGCCATCTCGATCGACGGGAGGGACAGCGGGCGGAGGTCCGGGTCGGGGGCAAGCGTCTGACCTGCGCCGTGGGCGAGCTCGTGCGGGTCGCGCCGGGCGCGCCCGCCGACGTCGGGCCGCACCGGCGCCGGTCGGTGGTCGAGAGCGACGCCGCGCCCCAAGCCCCGGCCGAGCTCCAACTGCTCGGCGCGCGGGTCGAGGACGGTCTCGCGGCGCTCGACGAATTCCTCGACCGGGCGCTGCGGGGCGGCCGCTCCTCGGTGCGCGTCGTCCACGGACACGGGACGGGTCGGCTGCGAGAGGCGATCCGCGACCACCTGCGCCGCCATCCCGCGGTCGCTTCGCTGCGGCCGGGGGAGAAGGGCGAAGGGGGCAACGGCGCCACCGTGGTCGAGCTCGAGGGGCGATGACGGCGCTCGGCCCGGGTTCCTGACGTAGCATCGAAGAGGAACCGCGATGCCGCTCGCCAACGTCCAGCTCACCCCCCAATTCGTGCAGGCGGTGCGCGACGCGGTCGACATCATCGAGGTCGCCTCGCAGGCGACCCGGCTGAAGAAGAGCGGCCGCAACTGGTCCGGCCTCTGCCCGCTGCACAAGGAGAAGTCGCCGTCGTTCTCGGTCGACCCCGGGCGCGGGCTCTTCTACTGTTTCGGCTGCGGCCAGGGCGGCGACGCCATCAAACTCCACATGGCGCTGACCGGCGACGACTTCCCGGCGGCGATGGAGGCGCTCGCCAAGCGCTTCGGCGTTCCCCTGCCGACGCCGGCGGCGCGCTCCGGCCGGGGGCGCGAGGAGGAGCGCGACCTCGAGACGGTGCTCGAAGCGGCGGCCGAGTTCTTCCGCGACCGCCTGGCGCGCGACGCCGCGGCGAGCTCCTACTTGCGCGAGCGGCGGATCCCGCCGGCGCTCGCCGAGCGCTTCTCCCTCGGCTACGCGCCCGCCGGCTGGCGCGACCTCGTGCAGGCGCTCCATCCGCGCATTGCGATGGGCGACCTGCTGGCGGCGGGCCTGGCGGCGCGCCCCGAGGGGGGTGGCGAGCCCTACGATCGCTTCCGCCACCGGCTGATGTTTCCGATCCGCAACGCTTCGGGCCGCTTGGTGGGCTTCGGTGGACGCACCCTCGGCGACGACCGTGCCAAGTACATCAACACCGCCGAGACCGAGCGCTTCCACAAGGGCACGATGCTCTACGGGCTCGACGAGGCGCGGCGCACGATCCGCGAAGGCGGCCGCGCGGTGCTGGTCGAGGGCTATTTCGACCTGCTGGCGGTGGTGGAGGCCGGGGTCGAGGGGGTCGTCGCCAGCATGGGCACCGCGCTGACTCCCGACCAGGCCAAGCTCCTGGCGCGCTACGGCGAGGAGGTCGTCGTCGCCTACGACGGCGACCCGGCGGGCGAGGCCGCGGCGCGCCGCGCGCTGCCGCTGCTGCTTGCCGAGCGCCTCGCGGTGCGCCGGGCGCGCTTCGCCGCCGGGCACGACCCGGATTCGCTGCGCTTGGCCGAAGGCGCGCCGGCGCTCGCCGCGACGCTCGAACGCGCCGACGATCTGGTCCTGGGGGAGATCGAGAGCGCGATACCCGCCGAGGTGCATCGCAGCCCACACCTGCGCGCCGGCGCCGCCAAGGCGGTGGTCGCGCTCCTGGGACCGATCCCGGACGCGGTCCTGCGCTACAGCTACGGCAAGCTCGCGGCGGACCGGCTGGGAATCCCGGCGCCCCTGCTGCTCGGCCGCCTGGGGGTCGGGGAGCGCAGTCTCGTCGCGCCGGCGCCGGTGGCCGCGGGCGAGACCACGCCGGGAGTGCGGGCCGAGGAGGAGGCGCTGCGGCTGCTGCTCGCCGCGGCCGACGCCGGCGACGAGCTTCCGGGACCGGAGGAGATGCCGCTCGCCGAGGTCTTCCTCGATCCCGTGCTGCGGAAATTTTTCGAGACCTTTCTCGTTCTCTATTCCGCGGAGTCGGCGCGACGGGCGCCCTCGACCCGCGAGCTGCTCGCCCGGCTGGGGGACGTCCCGGAAGCCGCGGCGAGGGCCAGCCGTCTTTTGCTAGAATTCGAAGGTTTGTCGGGGGGGCCGGCTCGGCTCTCGGTCGCCTTTGCGGGCCTGCGCCGCCGGTGGTTGAAGGAACGGCGTCGGGCGGTCGCGGCCGAGCTCGAGCAGGCCGAGCGCCGGGGCGACGCCGCGCGGGTCGGCGAGCTCCTGGTCGAGCGTGAGCGGCTGACGCGCGAGTTGCACGCGCTCGGCGGCGAACGCGCCGCGTCCTAGGACCCCACGACTCGCCCCCGGAGCCGCGCGTCTCGTCGCGCCGGCCGAGCGTCAAGGAGCCAAAGCGTTGAGCCCTGCGAAGATCGCACGCATCGAAGACAAGTACACGTCCGTCAAGCAGCTCATCGAGCTCGGCCGGCAGAAGAAGTACCTGCTCTACGACGAGATCTACGAGGTCCTGCCCGACGAGGTGATGAGTCTTCCCGACGAGGTCGACGACATCTACCTGCGTTTGGACGAACTGAAAATCAGCGTCCTCGACCGCCCCGAGCGCTACATGAACCGCGAGGAGGTCGAGGCGACCCCGGTCGGCGACTTCGACAAGAAGGAGGGTGAGGACACCATCGAGTTCACCCTCGACGACCACGAGAAGACCTCGGATCCCGTGCGCATGTACCTGCGCGAGATGGGCACCGTGCCGCTGCTCGATCGCGAGGGCGAGGTCGAGATCGCGCAGCGTATCGAGCAGGGCGAGTGGATGGTCTACGAAGCGCTGTGCGAGAACCCGGTCGTGCTCAAGGAGCTGCTGCGTCTGAACGAGCTGGCGCAGAAGGACCGCCGCGTGCTGCGCGAGCTGGTGGCCGGCAACGATCCCGACGAGCCGCTCGATCCCAAGGCCGCCGACCGCATCCGCCGCAACCTGCGCATCTTCGATCAGATCGGCAAGCTCGACGCCGAGATCGCCAAGCTGCGCAAGAAGCAGTCGGGTTACAAGCTCGGCGGCGCCAAGTACCAGGAGTACGAGCGCGAGATCGACCGCCTGCTGGGCAAGATCTCGCAGGAGATCCGCTCGGTCGATTTCTCCCTCCAGACGCGCAACCGCCTGGTCGACTACCTGAAGAACCTCGACCGCCAGTTCTCGGCCCTCGAGCAGGACATCCGGCGGGCGAAGACCGCGTTCGAGCGCGAGACCAACAAGGAGCTGCGCGATCTGCAGAAGCGGCGGATCGAGAAGTACCGCGCCAAGCTGGTCGAGCTCGAGGAGCGCTACGGCGCCTCGCATCCGCAGGTGACGACCACCATCCGGCGCATCCGCGAAGGCGAGGGGATGTGCGAGAAGGCCAAGGAGGAGCTGATCGTCGCCAACCTGCGCCTGGTGGTGTCGATCGCCAAGAAGTACACCAACCGCGGCCTGCAGTTTCTCGATCTCATCCAGGAGGGCAACATCGGCCTGATGAAGGCGGTCGAGAAGTTCGAGTACCGGCGCGGCTACAAGTTCTCGACCTACGCCACCTGGTGGATCCGCCAGGCGATCACCCGCGCCATCGCCGACCAGGCGCGCACCATCCGCATTCCGGTGCACATGATCGAGACGATCAACAAGCTGACGCGCACCAGCCGCTCGCTGGTCCAGGAGCTCGGGCGCGAGCCCACCGCCGAGGAGATCGGCGAGCGCATGGATCTTCCGGCCAACAAGGTGCGCAAGATCATGAAGATCGCGCAGGAACCGATCTCGCTCGAGACGCCGATCGGCGAGGAAGAGGATTCGCATCTCGGGGACTTCATCGAGGACAAGACGGCGACCTCGCCGATCGACTCGGTGATCGCCACCTCGCGGCGGGACGAAGTGCGCCGGGTGATGAAGACCCTGACGCCGCGCGAGGAGGAGGTGCTGTCGAAGCGCTTCGGCCTCTCGGACGGCAACGAGCACACGCTCGAGGAGGTCGGCCGCATCCACAGTGTCACCCGCGAGCGGATCCGGCAGATCGAGTCGAAGGCGCTGCGCAAGCTCCGCCACCCGTCGCGGGCGGCGAAGCTGAAGCCTTTCCTCGACACCACCAACTGAGAGGCCGAATTTGTGCCTCGAGCGGCGCTTGTCGTAGGATCGACCGCCTCGCGCCGCGAGGCCGAGCCCCTTCCTGGGTAGCTCAGTGGTAGAGCGATCGGCTGTTAACCGATTGGTCGGGGGTTCGAGTCCCTCCCCAGGAGCCATCCTTTCCCGATCTTCCTCGAGCCCCCGCGCGGGGCTTGAGTCGTCTGCGCCCCCCGCCGCGCTGAGCTAGCATCGGCGCCATGCTCGAGATCACCGATCACGCCGCCGTGCGCGAGATCCGCATGGCGCGGCCGCCGGTCAACGCGCTCGATCCCGGCCTGGTGGCGGCGCTGCGCGCCGCCCTCGCCGCGGCGCCGCGCCAGGGCGCCGCGGCGATCGTCCTCGCCGGCCGGCCGGGAATGTACTCGGCCGGACTCGACGTGCCGGCGCTGCTGGCGCTCGATCGCGCGGCGATGCGGACGTTCCTGGTGGATTTCTTCGGTCTGCTCTGCGACCTCGCGGCTTCGCCGCTGCCGGTCGTCGCGGCGATCACCGGCCATTCGCCGGCCGGCGGTGCGGTGCTCTCGATCTTCTGCGATCACCGCGTGATGGCCGAAGGCGATTTCAAGATCGGGTTGAACGAGGTGCAGGTGGGCCTCTCCCTGCCGCCGGTGATCCACGCCGCGCTGGTGCGCGTCGTCGGCGTCCGGCAGGCCGAGCGCCTGGCGGTGCGCGGGCCGATGATCCCCGCCGCCGAGGCGCACACGATCGGCCTGGTCGACGAGCTCGTGCCGCTCGAGGGGGTGGTCGAGCGCGCGCTCGAGCGGGCGCGCGATTTCCTCGCCCTGCCGCCGCGGGCGATGGCGCGCACCCGCGAGCTCGCGCGACGGGATCTCGTCGAGTCCTTCGCCCGCCAGCAGAGCGCCACCCAGGAGCGCTTCGCCGACGACTGGTTCGGCGACGAAACGCAGCGCACGATGCGCGCGCTGGTCGATCGCCTGAAGAAGAAGAGCTGAGCTTCCGGCCCGGCCGGAAGAGGGAGGGTCGCCGTGACCACGTCGCCGCTCGCCGCACAGCAGTGCGTCGCTTGCAAGGGCGGCCACCCGCCGCTCGCCGGCGCCGAGCTCGAGCGCCTGCTCGCGCTCCTCGGTCCGAACGGCTGGCGGGTCGTCGACGGCCATCACCTCGAGAAGGAGTACCGCTTCCCCGATTTCCGCGCCGCGCTCGCTTTCGTCGACCGCGTCGGCGAGCTCGCCGAGGAGCAAGGGCACCACCCCGATCTCTACCTCGCCTGGGGAAGAGTGCGAATCACGATCTGGACCCACAAGATCGACGGCCTGACCGAGTCGGATTTCGTGCTCGCCGCCAAGGCCGACGCGCGGCTCTGACCGGGTGACCGCTCCCGCGCTACGCGCCGAGGTCCCCGGACCGCACGCCGGTGCCTCGGTGCTCCACGCTGGAGCGCCGCTCGGCGGCGCGCGACGTGCGCTCGTGCTCTTCCACGGCCGCGGCGCCCGCGCCACGGACATCCTCGGGCTCGGCGAGGCGATCGCGCCCGAGGACTGGACGCTCCTCGCGCCGCAGGCGGCAGGCGACACCTGGTATCCGAATCGATTCCTCGCGCCGCTCGCCGACAACGAGCCCTGGCTCTCCTCGGCGCTCGCCGTGGCGGGCGCCTGTCTCGGATGGCTGACCGCGCGGGGGATCGCGCCCGGCGCCATCGCGCTCGCGGGGTTCTCGCAAGGCGCCTGCCTGGCGCTCGAGTTCGCGGCGCGCGCGCCGCGCCGCTACGCCGCGCTGCTCGGCTTCGCCGGCGGGCGGATCGGGCCGCTCGGCGGAGAGCTCGCGCCGGCCGAGGGCGACTTTGCCGCGACCCCGACCCTGCTCTCCTGCGGCGTTCCCGACCCGCACATCCCCGAGCGCCGGGTGCGCGAGACCGCCGAATGGTTCACCGCCGCCGGGGCGGCGGTCGAGCTGCGACTGGTGCCCGGCCTCGGCCACACGATCGATGCCGCGGCGCTGCGCGCGGCGCGCGCGATCCTCGCCGCGGCCTGAGTCCGCGGCGCCCGCTTACCGGCGAGAAAACAAGAGGCCCCGGACCGTTTCCGATCCGGGGCCTCGGGGTGTTCGTGTCGGCGGCGTTGGGTGCCCCTCCCTGGGAGAGGCCTCCTTCGGCGCGTACTACGCCCCAGGAGGTGTGTTCTAGGAGGACGCCGCCTCCACGAAGCCAGGTTTGCTACTCGAATTCACTGGACCACCTCCTCTCTGGGCGAACCCGGCGGGACCCAACCCCGCCCGGCCCGGAGAGCCGCCCGAGCTCCCCGGCGCCGCCGTGCGAGCCCGGATGGCCGCACGAAAGACGCGGGGAGTTTGCGCTCGACCGGCGAGCCCTGTCAAGAAAAAGGGGCGACGTCGCCGTCGCCCCGCACCAGGTAGGCCGACGGCGGCGGGCGCTAGGGGAAGATCCCCATGTCGCCGTAGGTACCGCAGATCATCTCGATGGCGACGATGAAGGCCGCGGTGCGCAGGTCGGGTTCGTCGCGGTGCGCGCGACGCATCTGGCGGATCTTCTGGTACGAGGTCACCATGGTCTCCTCGAGACCGGAGACGACCAGGTCCTCTTCCGACGGGCCGCTCGAGTAGTCGCGGATCTCGTCCTCGCTGAGCCCCTTGCCGGTCAGCTTCTGCACCACCTCGAGCAGGCTCCGGTTGGTACGCTCCTCGAGACGCTTCTCCATCCGCCCGAAGCGCACGTGCGAGAGGTTCTTGAGCCACTCGAAGTAGGAAACCGTCACGCCGCCGGCGTTCAGGTACATGTCGGGGATGATCATCACCCCGCGGCGGTAGAGACGGTCGCTCGCTTCGGCGGTGACCGGACCGTTGGCCCCTTCGGCGATGATCTTGGCCTGGATCCGGTCGCAGTTCTCGGCGGTGATTTGGCTCTCGAGCGCCGCCGGAACCAGCAGGTCGCACGGCAGCTCGAGCGCCGCGGTGCGGTCCTTCAGGTTTTGCGCGCCGGGGAAGTCGAGGATCGACTTGGTCTCCGCGCGATGCGCCATCACCGCCTCGAGATCGAGTCCGCGCGGGTCGGAAATCGAGCCTTCGCGCTCGGCGAGACCGACGAGCTTGGCCCCGGCCTCGACCAGGAACTTGGCCGCGAAGTAGCCGACGTTGCCCAGACCCTGAACCACCGCGGTCTTGCCTTCGAGACCGGCGGTCAAGCCGAGCTTGCGCATGTCGGCCGCGTCGGCGCAGGCCTCGCGGATGCCGAAGTAGACGCCGCGTCCCGTCGCCTCGGTACGCCCGCGCACGCCGCCCTGGCGCACCGGTTTGCCGGTGACGCAGCCGAGAGCGTTCAGGTCGTTGTTGTTGAGCGCCAGGTAGGTGTCGGCGATCCACGACATCTCCTTGGGCCCGGTGCCGTAGTCGGGGGCCGGCACGTCGACCGCCGGTCCGATGAAGCCCTTGCGGAACAGCTCGTAGGTGTAGCGCCGGGTGATCCGCTCGAGCTCTCCCTCCGAGTAGTTGCGGCGATCGATGCGGATGCCGCCCTTGGCGCCGCCGAAGGGAACTTCCACCATCGCACACTTGTAGGTCATCAGCGCCGAGAGCGCCATCACCTCGTCCTCGCTCACCCGATGGTCGTAGCGGATGCCGCCCTTGGTCGGCAGCTTGTGCTGCGAATGCTCGGCGCGCCAGGCGTGGATGACTTCGATCGAGCCGTCGTCTTTCTCGATCGGGAACGCCATGTGATAAACGCTGTTGCAGACTTTGATCTGCTCGAGCAGGCCCTTGGGATGGGATAGGTAGGCCGCGGCGCGGTCGAAGTTGGCGTTGACCTGGTCGAAAAAGCTGAGCTCAGAGGACATGGGCCGCTCGTGGGGATCGACCCGGGGGCGCCATTGCACCCGGGAGCCGCCCCCACTCCGGCGGGGGGCGAGTTGCTGCGGACTCGCTACCAGGATCGTGGCATGGCGCGCCGGATCACGCAAGAGCGCCGGGTGTGCGTGCCGCTCGCCGTGCGCGCTTCTTCGAGCTGCCAGGCGAGCTCGGCTGACCGCGCGAGGCTTCGCCGACGGAGCGGGCGCACGATTCGGGCGTCGGGCTCGCAACCGCGAGCCCGACCCGCCCGCCGGCCGCTCATCGCCCACCCCGGCGGAGAGGCCGCGGCGCGCGCCAAGGCGCGATCATGAACCGGTCAGGGACCCGCTCTCTCTCTTGGGTTCCCTGAGCGCGATCCTAAGGAGAACGGAATGAGCGATCATGTAGCCACCCTGGAACCCCCTGTCCAGGCCAAGATCAAGGAGACCCGGATGACTGGATACGTCGCGGATCTGATGGCCGACTTGAAGGCCAAGAATCCGGCCGAGCCCGAGTTCCACCAAGCGGTTTACGAAGTCGCGGAGTCGCTCTCGCTGGTGCTCGAGCGGCATCCCGAGTACCGGCATGCCCGCGTCCTCGAACGCATCATCGAGCCCGAGCGGGTCCTGATGTTCCGCGTACCGTGGGTCGACGACCAGGGCAAGATCCAGATCAATCGCGGCTTCCGCATCGAGATGAACAGCGCCATCGGCCCCTACAAGGGCGGCCTGCGCTTCCATCCCTCGGTCAACCTCGGCATCCTCAAGTTCCTCGCTTTCGAGCAGGTGTTCAAGAACGCTCTGACGACCCTGCCCATGGGCGGCGGCAAGGGCGGTTCGGACTTCGACCCCAAGGGCAAGAGCGACATGGAGGTGATGCGCTTCTGCCAGGCCTTCATGGCCGAGCTGTCCCGGCACATCGGGCCCGACACCGACGTGCCGGCGGGTGACATCGGCGTCGGCGGGCGCGAGATCGGCTATCTGTTCGGCTACTACAAGAAGCTGCGCAACGAGTTCACCGGCGTGCTGACCGGCAAGGGCCTGAACTGGGGCGGCTCGCTGATCCGGCCCGAGGCGACCGGCTACGGCTGCGTCTACTTCGCCGCCGAGATGCTCGCCACCCGCAAGCAGACGCTCGCCGGCAAGGAGTGCCTGGTCTCCGGCTCCGGCAACGTCTCGCAGTACACGGTCGAGAAGCTGCTCGAGCTCGGCGCCAAGCCGGTCACCCTCTCCGACTCGAACGGCTACATCTACGACGCGGCCGGCATCAACCGCGAGAAGCTGGCCTTCGTCATGGACCTGAAGAACGTCCGCCGCGGACGGATTCAGGAGTACGTCGAGAAGTACCGCACCGCGGTCTACACGCCGGCGGTCGCCAACCTCGACCACAACCCGCTGTGGAACCACAAGGCCGACTGCGCCTTCCCGTCGGCGACCCAGAACGAGATCAACGGCAAGGACGCCGCCAACTTGCTGAAGAACGGCGTCTACCTGGTGGCCGAGGGCGCCAACATGCCTTCGACCATCGAAGCGGTCACGCAGTTCGTCGAGGCCGGGATCCTCTACGGTCCGGGCAAAGCGGCCAACGCCGGCGGCGTCGCGACCTCCGGCCTCGAGATGGCGCAGAACTCGATGCGCTACAGCTGGACGCGCGACGAGGTCGATCACCGGCTGCACCTGATCATGAAGAGCATCCACAAGGCGTGCGTCGAGACCTCGGAGCGCTTCGGCACCCCGGGCAACTACGTCAACGGCGCCAACATCGCCGGCTTCCTCAAGGTCGCCGACGCGATGATGGACCAGGGCATCGTCTGAACCCGGTCCCGGTCCGCGGATCGATCGAGGGGCGGCTCCGGACGGGGTCGCCCCTCCCGTTTTTCGGCTGCCGTATCCTCCGGGGCGCGCCATGATCCTCCCGGCTCCGACCCGACGCCGCTTCCACGACTTTCAGGATCTGATGCGGCATCGGATCACCGACATCCTGCTGGTGGCGAGCCCGTACGACGCCTTCGTTCTCGAGGAGGCGGGCGAGCTCGGCGAGCGGTTGCTCGGCGAATTCCGCAACCTCGATCTGCACTACGCCCCGGGCCTGACCGCCGTGACCACCGGCGGCGAGGCGCTCGAGATGGCTCGCGATCCGCGCCGCTTCAGCCTGATCGTCACTACCCCGCGGCTGGCGGACATGAACGGCGCGGAGCTCGCGCTGCGGGCGCGCGAGCAGGGTATCGAGGCGCCGGTCGTCCTGCTCGCCTGGGACAGCGCCGAGATCAAGGGCCTCGCCGCGCGCTACGACATGTCGGCCGTCGAGGGATCGTTCCTCTGGCTGGGCGACGCGCGCATCCTGGTGGCGATCGTCAAACTGGTCGAGGACCGGCGCAACGTCGGCCACGACGTGGGAGCGGTCGGCGTGCAGGTCATCCTGCTGATCGAGGACAGCGTCCGCAACTACTCCTCCTTCCTGCCGGTCATCTACTCGGAGCTGTTCCAGCACTCGCGGCGGGTCATCGGCGAGGGCGTCAACCTGTCGCAGAAGATCCTACGCATGCGGGCGCGTCCCAAGATCTTGCTGGCGACCGACTACGAAGAGGCCGAGGCGGCCTTCGCCGAGTTCCACGACGACGTCCTCGGCATCGTCTCCGACGTCGAGTTCCCGCGCGGCGGGCAGAAGCATCCGGACGCCGGCGCCCAGTTCGCGCGCCGGGTGCGCGAGGCGCACCCCGACATCCCGATCATCTTGCACTCGTCGCATCCCGAGAACGCGGCGCTCGCCGCCAGCGTCGGCGCCGCTTTCCTGCTCAAGGGATCGGCCGTCGTGCTGCAGCAACTGCGCCGGGTGATGCTCGAGGACTTCGCCTTCGGCGATTTCGTCCTGCGCGGCGCCGACGGCGTCGAGGTCGGTCGGGCCTCGGACCTGCGCTCGCTCGAGCGGGTGCTCGCCGACGTGCCCGACGACGTGCTCGTCCGCCACGCCTCGCGCAACCACTTCTCGCGCTGGCTGAAGGCACGCACCGAGTTCGCCCTCGCCCACGACCTGCGCCCGCGGCGGCCGGAGGACTACCCCGACGTCGAGGCGCTGCGGCGGGGTCTGATCGATGCCGTGGCCGAGTACCGGCGAGCCCAGGCGCAAGTGGCGGTGGCCGATTTCGAACGCGAGACCTTCGAGTTCGCGAGCGACTTCTATCGCCTGGGCGGCGGGTCGCTCGGCGGCAAGGCGCGGGGTCTCGCCTTCGTCCGCCGGCTGATCGCCGAGGGCGGGCTGCGCCACCGCTTCCCGGGGGTGGAGATCGCGGTGCCGCCGGCGGTGGTCGTGGCGACCAACGTCTTCGATCGCTTCCTCGACGACAACGACCTGCGGTCCTTCGCCATCGAGTGCGAGGACGACGAGGAGATCGAGCGCCGCTTCCTGGCGGCGCGCTTCCCCGAGGAGAGCGAGCGCGACCTCGCCGTCTTTCTCGAGCGCGAGCGCGACCCGCTGGCGGTGCGCTCCTCGTCGCTGCTCGAGGACTCCCAGCACCAGCCCTTCGCCGGCGTCTACGACACGCGCATGCTGGCCAACGACGGCTGGAGCGTGGCCGAGCGTGTGGCCAACGCCGAGGTGGCGATCAAGCGCGTCTACGCCTCGGTCTTCCGCCAGGCGACGAAGGCGTACCTGCGGGCCACGTCGTATCGCCTCGAGGAGGAGAAGATGGCGGTCCTCCTGCAGCGCATCGTGGGCACGGCGCGCGGCGGGCGGTTCTATCCCGACTTCGCCGGCGTCGTGCGCTCGCACAATTTCTACCCCGAGCCCGGCACGCGGGCCGAGGACGGCGTGGCGGCGGTGGCGCTCGGCATGGGCCGGCAAGTGGCCGAGGGCGGCGCCTGCTGGCGCTTCTGTCCGCGCTATCCCCAACGCTCGGCGCTCGCAGCGAGCCCCGCCAAGCTGCTCGATTCGACGCAACGCGGTTTCTGGGCGCTGCCGCTCGCCGCCGGCGGCGACGACGGCCGGATGTCGGAGGCCTGGTACGGGCTCGAGACTGCCGAGCGCGACGGCGCGCTCGCCGCGGTCGCCTCGACCTACTCGCGCGAGAACGACGCGCTCTCGGACGGCGTGTCGCGGGCGGGCGTGCGGGTGGTGACTTTCGCCCCGGTCCTGAAGCTCGGGCGGTTTCCGCTCGCCGAGGTCCTGGTGGCGCTCGCCGAGGTGGGCAGCCGCGCGGTGGGCGCGCCGGTCGAGATCGAGTTCGCGGTCCGCCTGGCGGAAGTCTCCGGTGGCGCGTCCGAATTCGGCTTCCTGCAGTTGCGCCCCCTCGCCATGCAGCGCGAGGGCGAAGTCCTCGAGCTCGGGGAGATCGACCCGGCCACGGTGCTGGCGGCGAGCGAGCAGGTGCTCGGCAACGGGATCGTCTCCGGTCTGCGCGACCTGGTGGTGGTCGACTTCGGACGCTTCGAGCGCTCGCAGAGCGTCGAAGCCGCGGCCGAGGTCGGACGCCTGAACGCCCTCCTGCTGGCGCAGGGGACGCCCTACCTGTTGATCGGCGTGGGCCGCTGGGGATCGCGCGACCCCTGGCTCGGGATTCCCGTCGGCTGGGACCAGGTCTGCGGCGCGTCGGTGATCGTCGAGGCGGGCTTGCGCGACCTGCCGGTCACGCCGTCGCAGGGGACGCACTTCTTCCAGAACCTGACTTCCTTCAACGTCGGCTACTTCACGATCGATCCCTCCGGCGGGCGCGGAACGATCGACTGGCCCTGGCTCGACGCGCAGCCGGCGGTCTCGGAACGCACGCACGTGCGCCACCTGCGGCTCGTCTCGCCGGTGACGGTGAAAATCGACGGCCGGCGCGGT
Source organism: Thermoanaerobaculia bacterium (assembly GCA_046331385.1). Classification (GTDB taxonomy): domain Bacteria; phylum Acidobacteriota; class Thermoanaerobaculia; order Multivoradales; family JAGPDF01; genus JAXLQW01. Next base: position 2,611,313 of record JAXLQW010000001.1, on the reverse strand, counting down.
CGCGGCGTGATCCTCAAGCCTTAGGTTCCGGGGCGAAACTGCCCCTCCGTCGGGCGTTGACACCCATCGGGGGGTGCCGGAGAATGCGCCCTGGAAGTCAATCTCTCGACGTGCTGGAGGATCCCATGAAGCAGGGTCTCGGTGTGCTCGGTCTCTCGGCCTTGTTGTCGGCCGGCTCTCTGTTCGCCCAGGTCGCTCCGCAATGGAGCGAAGCGGTCGCTTTCGGCGTCTCGCCGCGCGTCTCCGACTTGCGCGCGCCGGCACCGGGGACCTTCACCGTCCCGGACATGGACCAAGAGCTCAACGAGCTCAACACCGAGATCATCAAGCCGATCGTGCGCACCGACGGGCTGCCGGCCGACCCGCTGCTGGCGCTCGGTCGAGCGCCCGTGGCGCCGCGGATCCCCGGGCCGGCGCTCAGCTTCGAGGGCCTCTCGAGCCAGGACAACCTCAACCTGACCGGCGGCGCCTCGACCGTGATGCCGCCCGACACGAACGGCGACGTGGGACCGAACCACTACGTGCAGATGACCAACTTCGCGTTCCGCGTGTTCGACAAGGCGGGCAATCCGCTGACCGCGCCGGCCCTGCTCTCTTCGCTGTGGTCGACCGTGGGCGCGCCGTGCGCCGGCCGCAACGACGGCGATCCGATCGTGCTCTACGATCCGCTCGCCGACCGCTGGCTCCTGTCGCAGTTCTGCGTCCAGTTCAACCCTTATCCGCACGAGCTGATCGCGATCTCGCAGACCGGCGATCCGACCGGGTCGTACTACGTCTGGGATTTCGTGATGCCGAACTACAAGTTCGACGACTACCCGCACTTCGGCGTCTGGCCGGACGCTTACTACATGACCGACAACCAGTTCGACCCGGCGCTGTTCGCCGGTGCGGGCGCTTTCGCTTTCGACCGCGCCGCGATGCTCGCCGGCAGCCCGACCGCCAAGTACATCTACTTCGACGTCTATCAGATCGATCCGAGCTCCGGCGGCATGCTGCCGACCGACTTCGACGGCTTGGTGGCGCCGCCCGCCGGGCTCTCGCAGTTGATGTTCGAATTCCGCGCCGACGAGTTCGGCGATCCGGCCGACGCCCTGCGCGCCTACCAGTTCGTGCCCAACTTCGCCAACCCGGGCGCGTCGACGTTCGCCCAACTGACGCAGGTCAACACCGCCGCCTTCGATGCGCGCAATCCCTCCGGTCGCAACGACGTCGAGCAGCCGGTTCCGCCGGCGGTCGCGACCGACGCGCTCGATGCGATCGCCGACCGTCTGATGTTCCGCGTCGCCTACCGCAACCTCGGCTCGACCGGCTCGCCGACCAACTCCTACGTGATGAACTGGTCGGTCAACGCGAGCGGCGTCAATCCGACGACCCGGGCGCTGTACACCGCCGCGCCGCGATGGACGGAGCTGCGGCGCACCGGCGGGACGATCACCATCAACGACCAAGGTACGCACGCTCCCGGCGTGACGGGGGGGACGGATCTCAACCGCTGGATGGGATCGGTGGCGCAGGATCGGCTGGGCGACATCGCGGTCGGCTTCTCGACCTCCGGGCTCGGGGCGACCCAGTTCCCCTCGATCGTCTGGGCCGGCCGGCTGGCGGGCGATGCCCCGGGGACGCTCGCCCAGGGCGAGGCCACGATGTTCGCCGGCACCGGCGTGCAGCGCGACCGCATCACGCCGTCGGCGCGCGACCTGCCGCGCTGGGGCGACTACAGCGCCATGACGGTCGATCCGGTCAACGACTGCGATTTCTGGTTCACGACGGAATACCGCGACGCCGCCAACAACGGGACGACGACCTTTCCGCCCTTTCTGTGGAACACGCGGATCGGATCCTTCCGCTTCGCCGGCTGCGCCAACGCGCAAGTCGGGGCGCTCAACGTCACGGTCACCAATTGCGTCGGAGGCGCCGCCCTCGCGGGCGCGACGGTCTCCGCGAACACCACGTTCGTGCGGCTGACGAACGGCGCCGGCCTCGCCGCGTTCGGGGCGCTCGCGCCCGCCTCCTACGCGGTCGGCGCGTCGCTCGCCGGATTCGCTCCGGCGGCGACGAGTGCAACCGTCACCAACGGCGGCACGACCCCCGCGAGTCTCTGCCTGCAGCCGATCGCGACCCCGCGCGCCGCCTCCAACGCCCTGGTCTCCGACAGCGGATGCGGCTCGCCACAAACGCCGAACAACTTCATCGACCCCGGCGAGACGGTCACGGTGAGCCTCTGCCTCAACAACCCCGGCGCGGCGGCGACCACGAGTCTGGTCGGGACCTTGCAGACCGGCGGCGGCGTGGCGTTCGTTCTCCCGGCCGCGGCGCAGAACTACGGCGCCATCCCGGCCGGGGGCGGTCCGGTGTGCAGGAGCTTCTCCTTCATCGCCGACGGTGCCTGCGGCGGCAACCTGGTCGCCACGCTCCAACTCCAGGACGGCGCCACGAACCTCGGCACCCAGGCCTTCAACTTCAAGTTCGGCAGCCAGACGGTCACTTTCGCCGAGAACTTCGACGCCATCGCCCTCGGCACACTGCCGACCGGGTGGAGCGCGCTCAACCTGATGGACTACAACAACACCAACAAGTTCACCGCGGTCAACACCTCCGCCGACAGCGGCGCACAATCGATCTTCATCGACGATCTGGCGCCGGTGGCCAACGACACCTCCGACAAGCTCCTCGACTCGCCGCCGCTGCTCGCCGCGGCCGGAGCCACGTTGACCTTCCGCCATCGCTTCATCTTCGAGGCCGGAGGGTTCGACGGCGGAGTGCTCGAGATCTCGATCGGCGGCGGTCCGTTCCGCGACATCGTGGCGGCGGGCGGCAGCTTCACCGCCGGCAACTACAACGGCACGATCGCCAACTACACCGGCAACGCGCACCCCTTCCCGACCCGGGCCGCCTGGGTGAACACCTCCACCGGATCGCCCGCCTTCTTCACCACGACGGTCAATCTCCCGGCGGCGGCGGCCGGCCAGAACGTGGTCCTACGGTGGCGCTTCGGATCGGACAGCACCGGCGGCGCCACCGGCTGGTGGATCGACTCGATCAGCGCCACGAACCTCTTCGCCGGCTTCCAGTGCTGCGCCGCCTGCTCGATCGTGCCGGCCAACGATCTGGTGCAGGCCAACGACGCGAACCTGTGCAGCGCGGTGGTGAACTTCACTCCGGCGTCGTTCGGCACTTGCGGCGCCATCACCTGCGCCCCGCCCTCGGGCTCGGCCTTCCCGGTCGGACCGACGACGGTCAACTGTTCGAGCGCCCAGAACGGCGCCACCGACGCCTTCACGGTCACGGTCAACGACGTGCAGGCGCCGACGGTCACCGCTCCGGACTTGACGGTGCCGAACGATCCGGGCCTCTGCTCGGCAGTGGTCCCGCTCGCGCCGGTCGCCGCCGACAACTGCGCGGTCACTACCCTGGCGTGTGTGCCGCCCTCGGGTTCCACCTTCCCGGTGGGCACGACCGGCATCAACTGCACCGCCGGCGACGCGGCAGGCAACACGACGAGCGACCCGGGCAGCGTCACGGTGAACGACACCGAGGCGCCCACTTTCAACCAATGCCCGCCGGACTTCACCGTGACCGTGCCGCCCGGTACGCAGTCCTACCCGGTCGACTACCCGACCCCGGTCATCTCGGACAACTGCCCGGGAGCGACCTCGAGTTGCGTGCCGGCCTCGGGCGACGCTTTCCCGGTCGGTCTGACGACGGTCAGTTGCGATGGTACCGACGCGGCGGGCAATCCGGTCAACTGCAGCTTCGACGTAACGCTGGTCGAAGGCGCTGTGCAGGAAATCCCGACTCTGGGTCGTTGGGGCTTGGCGCTGCTCGCCTTGTTCTTGGCGGGCGGTGGTCTGCTGCTGGTGCGACGGCGGTCGAGCCGGGCGTAGGCGCCGTAGCTCGCTCGACGAGCGACGGGGGCCCGGAGCTGGGCCCCCGTTTTCGTTTGCGGTCGGCGGGAGCCGCGCCCCGCCGGCGACTAGCTCTCGGCGACCAACGGTTCGGGGCGATGGAGAGCGAAGCCCTGGGCGTAGTCGACCCCCAGCTCGCGCAGGATGCCGATCGTCGCTTCGTCCTCGACCCCTTCGGCGATCGTCTTCATCCCCAGTACCCGGCCGATCTGCTGCATCGACTCGACCAGCGCCCGCTGGATGCGGTCGTTGGGCAGCTGGCGGGTGAACGAGGCGTCGATCTTGAGGAAATCGACCGGCAGGTTCTTCAGGTAGGCGAAAGACGAGAAGCCGCTGCCGAAGTCGTCGAGCACGAAGCGGCAGCCGAGGCTCTTCAGGGCCGAGATGAAGCGCAGCGCGCTCGTCAGGTTGGCGATCGCCGCCGTCTCGGTGATCTCGAAGCAGACCCGGCGCGGGTCGACGCCGCTCCTCTCGATCTCCCTCAGCACGTGCTCGAGCAGCGCCTCCTCGCCGAGCGACTGGCCGGAGAGGTTGAGAGTGTAGGTGGCGTCGAACAGCGGGCGCCGCGGCCCCCGTCCTCCCAGCAAGCCGAAGCTCTCGCGGATCACCCAGCGGTCCATGGTCGAGATCAGGTGGTAGCGCTCGGCGGCGGCGATGAAGGCGGCGGTGGGCACCGACTCGCCGCGCTCGGTCGTCATGCGGATGAAGATCTCGGCCAACGGCTCCGGCTGCGCCTCGGCCGAGAGCGGCACGATGCGCTGTGCGTGGAGCTCGAAGCGCTCGGCCTCGAACGCCTGGTGGATCTGCTGGATCCACTGCATCTCGCCGACCCGCTTGGCGATCGCGTGGTCGCTCGGGCGGTACTCGTGCACCCGGTTGCCGCCGCGCTCCTTGGCGACCGCGCAGGCGGCGTCGGCCGCGGCGAGCACGGCGGCGCCGTCGCGCGACTCCTCGGTCACCGGCACGAGACCCACCGAAGCGAGGATCTCGAATACCCGGTCCTGCCAGGAGAAGCGCGACTCCTGTAGCGCGCGGCGCAGCTCCTGCGCCTTCAGCAGCGCCCCGGGCAGCGACGTGGCGCGGAAGAGGAAGCCGAATTCGTCGCCGCCCAGTCGGGCGAGCAGGTCGTCCTCGCCGAGGCGCGCCGCCAGCCGCTGCACGACCTGCTTCAGCAGCTCGTCGCCGACGAAGTGGCCGCAGGTGTCGTTGATCAGGCGGAACTGATCGAGATCGAGGTAGCCGACGACGTGCACCAGGTCCGACTGCTTGGCCGAGGCGACCGCGGATTCGACTTCGTCCTCGAAAGCCTGGCGGTTGAGCAAGCCGGTGAGCGGGTCGTGCTTGGAGAAGAAACTTCGCTCCTGTTCGATCGAGCGCAGCTCGGAGATGTCCTTGAAGGCGAGCACCGCGCCGGTCGCCCGTCCATTGCGATTGAGGATCGGCGAGGCCGAATCGCGCACCGGCAGCGGGCCGCCGTTGCGCGGCTGGAGCATGCGCTCGCCCGGGAACTCGACGTAGCGACCCTCGGCGAGGCAGCGGGTCACCGGATCGAGGAGCAACGTGTGGGTCGCCGGGTCGACCACCTGGAAGACCTCGCGCAGGTGCCGGCCGTAGGCCTCGTGCAGGCGCCAGCCGGTCAGCCGTTCGGCGGCCGGGTTCATGTAGTCGATCATCGCCCGGCTGTCGGTGCGGATCACGCCGTCGCCGATCGACGCCAGCGTCACCTGGGCGCGCTCCTTCTCCTGGAAGAGCGCCTCTTCGGCCAGCTTGCGATTGGTGATGTCGAGCGACACGCCGATCACCCGATGCGGCCGGCCGTCGGCGTCGCGCATCACCTGGCCGCGCTGCGCGAGCCAGCGGGTCTGGCCGCCCGGCAGCAGCAACCGGTGCTCCGCGAAATAGTCCTCGCCGTCCTCGAGCGCCCGCCGGATCGCCACCTGGACCCTCGCCAGGTCCTGTGGGTGCACGCGGTCGAAGAACTGCTTGGAGGTGGTCACGCCGGGGGTGTCGAGGCCGAGGACGCTCTCGGCGGGGCTCGAGAAGTAGAGCGAGTCGTCGGCGAGATTCCAGTCCCAGGCGAGGATCTCAGCGGCGCGCTGCGCCAGGACCAGGCGTTCCTCGGAGAGTGCCAAGGCGCGCTCGGCGCGCCGCCGTTCGGTGACGTCGATCGCCGAGCCCAGGCCGACGACCTCGCCGCGGAACTGGACGGCGGTGAAGGAGACGTCCGCCCATTTCTCGCCGCCATCCCCGGAACGCAGCCGGACCTCGTAGCGGCGCGGCGCGGCGTTGCCACCGCTCACCCGCTCCTCCCAGCGCTCGCGCAGGAACGGACGCGCCTCCGGGTCGACGAGGTCGAACACCGTGAGGCCCGCGAAGAGCTCGGCGCGCGAACGGCCGGCAAGGCGCTCGAAGGCCTCATTGACCCAGAGGAAGCGCTCCGGCGTGTAGACGAAGATGGCGGTCGGGGTGCTATCGGCGAAGGTCCGCAGCCACTCCGAGCTGCGGTCGAAGTCCTCGATCGCGAGCCTCGGGATCGGCCGTCCGCTCTCGTCGTTCGACGAGGGGAGCGGCACCACGTGCTCCAGCGGGGCGCCCGGCTTGGCTTCGGACAAGCCTCGCGAGTGTACGCGATCGGCGCGCGGCGCGCAGTAGGATCGCGGCATGATCGGCGATCCCGTCGACCGCCCGCCGCAGCTCGTCGTACCCGCGGGGTGGGTCGCCCTCGAGCCGCCCCGGCTCGAGGGCGGAGAGGGGTCCTTCGTCTCGGGGGGCGACGCCAGCGGCCGGCTGCGGGTGCGATACTTCCGCCGCCCCGGGGCGCCGGGTCTCGCCGGCCGGGCGTGGTTCGGGCGCGGCGCCGCCGGTCCCCCGGGTCACGCCCACGGTGGGGCGATCGCCGCCGTGCTCGACGAGGCGATGGGCGCGGTCGCCTGGACGGAAGGGCACTGCGTCGTCGCGGTGCGGCTCGAGACCGACTTCCGCCGCCTGGTGCCGCTCGGTACGGACGCGCATCTCGAAGCGCGCGTGGGCGAGATCGAGGGGCGGAAGGTGAACGCGACGGCGCGCCTGGTCGACGAGCGCGGCGAGCTCTTCGCCGAGGCGCGGGGTCTGTTCGTGACCTTGGACCCGGTGCGCTTCGCCGATCTGCTCGCGGCTGCGGCGGCGAGCTTCGGCCTCGATCCGGCCGAGCTCGCGCGTCGCTTCAGCGCACCTTGAAGCGCAGGCTTGCCCAGACCCGGGTCCGCCGCCCGGGCAGCTCGTCGAGGATGCGCGCCGCGCCGACGCGGATCTCGGTCGCCGGCCAGCGGGCGAGCGGGATCGCCGCCAAGCTCGCGCGCCCTTCGATGCCGGCGACCGCCAGCCAGCCCTCCGCAACCGCGTCGCCCCGCATCCGCAACCGCTCGTAGAAGAGCGCCACCGGCGAGGTCGAGCGCGAGAGCTCGACCCGGAGGCGATCGAAGCGCTCGCCGGCGAGCTCGCCGGCGGCGAGCTCGGGCAGGAAGATGCGCTCGGGAACGAGGTCGGGCGGGAGCAGCACTGACGGCGGGCCGCCGGCGAGCAAGCGCTCCCGGCCGCTTCGGCCGCCGCTCGTGCGGCGATGCTCGATGCGCAGATCGAGCGCCAGTTCGCCGAGCTGCGGCCGGGCGTCGAGGGCGAAGCTCGCGTAGTCGGGCGAGTCCGGATCGAGCGCGGCGACGAAGCTCGCCGCGACCGAGGGCGTCAGGCGGAATCGGCCGCGCGCCAGGCTCGCTCCGGCCTCGCCCGAGAGAGTGGCGAAGCGGCGCGAGCAGCGGGGACCGTCGCTCGCCGCGAGCGCGCCGCCGGCAAACGTCAGCGCCACGCCGGCGTGACCGCGGGTCGATCGCCACGTCTCCTGCGCGCTGAGCGCCAGAACGCGCGTCCGTCGCTCGCCTTCGCGGGAGTCGACCGCATCGAGAGCGAGCTCGACCGGCCATCCTCGGTAGGCGAGTGCGAGAGCGCCGCCCCGTTCGCCGCCGCCCGTCGCCAGGGCGACGAGCAGCTCGCTGCGTCCCACGAGGTCGCCGCCCCGCGCGCCGAGCAGGAACGCGCCGCCGCCCTGCGCCGCCGTGCCGCCGGCGAGCGGCTGCCATTCGAGACGCCCGAACCCGTAAGGGTGCGTTGCCGCGAGGCCACGCGCCGCCGGCGGCGCGACGGCCTCGGTCGCCGGCGAAGCCGGCGGGGCCGGGCTCCCCTGGATCGTCGCCGCGTCGAGCGCCAGACGCCGCACGCCGAAGCCTTCGGGGTCGAGCGCCAGGTAGAAGAGCGTCCGTCCGTCGGGCGACGGGGCCGGAGCGAAGGCCGCGCCGAGGGCGCGGCTGACCTGGTGGGAGATCGCGTCCGGCGCCACCGCCAACGCCTCGATCGCGATCTCGCCGCCGCGACCGACGGCGGCGTAGAGCAGCCGTCCGCCGTCGCCCCAGGCGAGGTCGAGCGGCTCGCCGCCGCCCGCCGTGGGCAGCTCGCGTGGCGCTCCGTCGGGCAGCGCGCGGACTCGCACCCGCCAGCGCCCGTCGCGATGCTCGAGCCAGGCGAGCACGCCACCGTCGGGCGACAGGCGGGGCGAATCGTAGACCCGGTCGAGCGTCGCCGGCGCGAGCGGCGTGATCGCCGCGGTCGCCAGATCGACCGCGACGATCTCCGAGAACCCGTGCCGCACGCGCAGCGCCACCGCCGTGCGCCCGTCGGGCGCGGGGTCGGCGTCGGCCAGGTCGGCGAAGCGGCTCACTCGGTGCGCGGCGCCGCCGGGAGTCCAGAGCCAGAGATCGGCATGGCGCACCCCGTCCGGAGCGGTCTCCAAGCTCGAGAAGAGGACGTGCGAGCCGTCGGCGAGCCAGCGGCCGCCCGCGAAGCGCCCGCCGGCGGGAGCCTCGAGCGACGCCACCTCGCGCCGCGCGGGCGGTCCGGTTTCGCGCCCGGCGACGTCCTCGGGATCGCGCGCCAACAAGCGCTCGCGCGCCCGGCGAGTGCGCGCCTCGGCTTCGGCGTCGGATGCGGTCGAGAAGACGACGAGCCGATCCGGCAGTTTCGGCCGCCGCACGACGAGCGCGATTCGCCGGCCGTCCGGCGAGACCGCCGGCGCACCGGTCGCGCCCGGCAGGTCGAGGAACCGCTCGCCTTCGCGGCGCAGGGCGGCGAGCGTCGCCTCGCGCTCGAGCGCCTCTCGCGTCCGCTCGGCCGCGAAGCGGGCGTAGAGGCGGTCGGGGTCGTCGCCGAAGACGCCGCGGAAGGCGGAAGGGAAGTCGCGGCGCTCGCGCGCCGACATCCGCCGCCAGAGCCGATCGAGGGCTCCGGGCGGCTCGCGCGCGATCAGCCACTCGAGGTAAGCCGAACCGGCGAGGTAGGCCATCGAGCCGGCGAGGAAGCGGTCGTCGGTCGAGTCGAGGCCGCGATAGGAGGGCAGCCGGCCGGCGGCCGCGAAGCGGTCGAGGATCGCCGCGCGCAGATCGGAATTCGGGCGCCCGGAACCGGTCAGCTCTCCTTCGAGCAGGGTGGCATAGCCCTCCGCGACCCAGCGCGGGCTGTGGCGCTCGAGGGGACCGAGCGGCAGCAGGCGGGCGAGGATGCGGTTCTCCCAGGGATTGCGCGAGGGCCGCGACAGGTGCGCGATGTGCGCCAGCTCGTGCAGCGCCACGAGCTCGGAGGGATCGGTGAAATGACCGAGCAGCGAGGACGCGGCGGGCGGCGTCGCCCAGATCACCACCTTGGCGGCGCCGAGCCAGGGCCAGGCCGAGCCGTTGGGCGAGGCGAGCGGATCCTCGACCACCAGGTCGATCGCGCCCGCCGGGAAGTAGCCGACCGCCCCTGCGACCCGTTCGGCGTCGGCATCGAGGCGGGAGATGAGGCGCGCGGCGAAGTCCGCGAAGGGCGCGGGAAAGTGGACCCGGAAGCGGCCCTGCTCGATCGTCCGCCACGGGGCGCTCGGACCCTGGGCGATCGCCGGGCGGGAGGGGCCGCCGAGAGAAAGCGCCGCGACCAGGAGCGCGGCGGCCGCGCGCATCACTCGCCGCGATGCTGCGGGTAGAACTCGAGGCTCTCGCCCGCGGGCAGACGCAGCTTGGCGAGCAGGACGATCTGGCCGGTGTGGTAGCTCATGTGCTCGACGGCGTGGAAGAGCACCTGGAAGCCATCGACCTCGTAGGTCTGGATGGTCCGGCGCGGCGTGAGATCGCCGGGCTCGAGCCGTAGCGCCTCTTGGCGGCAGCGCTCGACCGTGCGGCCGAGATCGGCGACCAGCTCGGGGCCGGTCTTGCCGGCGGCGAGCCCGACGCCGGGCCGGGCGGCGAACTCGGCGCTGCGCTGGCGATGCGCCGGGATGCCGCAGAGCGCTTCGAGGACCCAGAGCGACAGGTTTCCTTGGAGGTGCAGCAGCAGGTTGGCGATGCTGTTGCTGCGTGGTTCGGGGCGGAACCAGAAGTCCTCCTCGCCGAGCGACGAGGTCGCGCGCTCGATCTTCGACTGGTACTCGGCAAGATAGTGGTCGACGAAGCCGAGCAGTCGGCTGTGCATCGCGGGCTCCTTCACTCGTAGAGACGGTCGCCGTCTTGGACCGACTGCACCCATAGGACCTCGCAGCCGATGTCGCCGTGGTCGCTGCGCGACAGCGAGGTCGTCCAGCTCCAGCCCTCGGTCTCGACGTCGACCAGCAGTCCGCGCAGGCGGATCGCGTCGCCGCGCTCGATCGCCAGCAGGGCCTTTCGCAGGTTGGGGCCGGCCGGCAGGAGGTGGGTGTTGGCGGTGTGGCGGATGACGTAGTCGAGGTCGACCGTCGGGTCCTTCGGGCGCCACCAGAACATGCGCCAACTCTGCCCCATTTCGAGCTTCGAGCGGTACGCCGCGGTCGGCACCTCGCCCCAGGCGAGGGCAAGATCGAGCGGCGAGAGGAAGGCGGTGTCGTCGGCCCAGTAGCGCTCGCGACTCTCGACCACCGCCGCCACGTCATAGGCGGCGCGCGGCCGCAGCCGCACCGTGCCGCGGCGGGTCTCGATCGTGAAGGGCGCGATCTCGGTCGGCGTCTGGATCGGCTCGCGCGACCAGTCGATCGGCTCGCGGTCGGCGACCCCCTGCGGCCGGCCGGCGCGCCAGTAGAGGATCGCGACAACGGCGAGCAGCGCCCAGACCGCGATCTTGATCCTCACTCGGCCTCGGGCCCCCCGCTCGCCAGCCGCGCGAGCTGCCGGTCGTGCGCGCGCCCGAGCGCGAGCTGCGCCGCGATCGCGCCGAGGCCGGCGAGGAACATGTCCCACTGCGTGTCCCAGGGGTCGCCCTGGGTGCCGAGGAACTCGGTCGCGCCGCCGCCGGCGACGAGCGCTGTCCACCACTCGATGAACTCGTAGAAGACCGAGATCGCCAGACAGATCGTCAGCACCAGGAAGAACCGCCAGCCGCGCCGGCGCACGACATCGAGGCGGATCAGGATCTCGCGCGCCGCGATCGCGGGCACGAAACCCTGCGCCAGGTGGCCGAGGCGATCGTAGTGATTGCGCGCCAAGCCGAAGAGGTCCTGGATCCAGAAGCCGAGCGGCACGCGGGCGTAGGTGTAGTGCCCGCCGACCGCCAGGATGGTCGCGTGGAGGGCGATCAGGACGTAGAGCAGCGGGGTGAGCGGAAAGCGGCGGTAGGTGGCCGCGAGCAGCGGCGCGGCGAGCAAGATCGGGAAGACCTCGAGCCACCAGGTCGTCCGGTCGTACGGCCGGACCGCCGAGGCCACGAGCACCACGGCGACCGCCGCGGCGAGCCCAAGAACGAGGCGGGTGAGCGGGCGCACGGCGCGAATCCTACTCGCGCGGGCGCGCGCCGCCGTTTACGGCGCGCCCTTGGCGGCGGCGAGGGCCTCTTCCGCGGCCTTGATGCGCTTGGGATCGTTGATCGCCTTGAGCACGTCGATCTTGCGCTCGTAGGCCTTGAAGTTGCGCGGCGAGGCGGCGATGGCGGCGTCGAGCTCGGTGACCGCCTCCTCGTACTTCTTGTCGCGGATGCGCAGCTCGGCGAGCGCCACGTGGCCCATCGAGAGCTTCGGGTCCATGGTGACCGCGCCGCGGAAGCGCTTCTCGGCGAGCTCATAGTTGGTGGCGGTCATCGCGCTGACCCCGGCGTTGAACATCAGCGTCGCCGTATCGGACGACGGGGCGGCCGCGGCGAGCGCCTCGAGCGCGGCGTCGGCGCCCGGGTCCTTCTTGGCGGCGAGGGCGTCGTACTTGGCGCGCAGCGAGCGGCTGTCGTCGGGGGTCACGGCGAGCGCCTTGTCGGCGGCGCCGATCGCGTCGTCGTAGCGCTTGGCGTCGGTGTAGAGCATCGCGAGCACGCTCCACGCCTGCCACAGGTCGGCCTTGCCGGCGACCGCCGCCTCGAACTTGGCGATCGCGCCGGGGAAATCGTTGGCGCCGATCGCCTTGACCCCCTCGTTGTAGAGCGCCACCGGGTCCGGGCCGCGATCGACCGTCAGTTTGACGTTGACCTGCGCCACCATGCCCTCCTTCAGCTGCGCGGCGCCGAAGTCGAGCGTCTGCTCGTAGTGCAGGAAACCCTTCTTGTCGAGGGTCAGCTTGTAGGCGCTGGTGAAATCCGCGAGCTCGCCGTGGAACTCCCCCTTGGCGTCGGTCACGCCGCCGGTCTCGAACGGCTTCTCGCCGCTCGCGGTCAGCTTCACTTGTACGCCCTCGAGCTTCTCGCCCTGCTCGCCGGCGACCAGCAAGACGATCGGGTGGGCCGGGTTCTTGGCGGCGACGAGCGCTCCCGGCAGGGCGAGCGCGAGGGCGAGTCCGACGGCGGTGAGTCGATTCACGGGCGTCTCCTTGAGCGCGGTGACGGCGAATTCTGGCGGATACGGTACCATCCGCGCAACGTGTCCCGGCCTGCGCGCCCACCGCTCGCCGCCCTGCTCGCGGCGGCTGCGATCGCCCTCGCGGCGGCGCCGCTCGCCGCCCAGCGCGAGCTCCACTGGCGGGAGATCGCGGTCACGGCGCGCCTCGAAGCCGACGGCACCCTCGTGGTCTCCGAGCGCCAGGCGATGGTCTTCACCGGCGACTGGAACGGCGGCGAGCGCCGCTTCCGCCTGCGGCTCGGCCAGCAGCTCGATTTCGACGGCATGGCGCGGCTCGACCCGGCCACCGGCTCCGCGACGGCGCTCTCCCGCGGCGCGCTCGACCAGGTCGACCACTGGGATTGGAAGGGCGGCTCGAGCGTGCGCTGGCGCAGCCGCCTGCCCGGCGACCCGCCGTTCGCCGGCACCGAGATCGTCTACCGGCTCGACTACCGCCTGAGCGGCATCCTGCGGCGCGCGGACGAGACCTGGGTCCTCGACCACGATTTCGCCTTCCCGGACCGCGACGGCGCGATCGAGCGCTTCACCGTCGATCTCGCCCTGGCCCCCGAGTGGCGGCCGGCCGAGGGCTTCGCCAGACACTGGGAAGCCGGACCGCTGCCGCCGGGTGAGGGCTATGTCGTGCACGCCGAGCTCGGCTTTGCGGGCGCGGTCCCTCCCGGCCGAGCTGCGCCGGCGCGCCTGCCGCCGGCCGCGGTCGGTCTCGGCCTCGGGATCGCGGCGCTCGGAGCCGGCTACTTTTTGCGCGGCGCGATCGCCCGCGAGCGCCCGCTCGGGAGGTTCGCGCCGCTGCCTTCGGAGGCCATCGACCGCGACTGGCTCGATCGCCACGTCTTCTGCCTCGCCCCGGAGGAGGTCGGTGCCGCCTGGGACCGCTCGATCGGCTCGGCCGAGGTGGCGTCGATGCTGGCCCGGATGCAGCTCGAGGGGAAGCTCGATTCGCGGGTCGAGTCGCGCGGCCTGCTGGTGAAGCGGCCGATCCTCTGCCTCAATCTGCGAGTCGACCGCGACCGCCTGCCGGAAGCGGAGCGCAAGCTGGTCGACGGTCTCTTTCCGTCGGGCGACGCGACCGACACCGAGCTGCTGCGCCGGCACTACCGGTCGAGCGGCTTCGATCCGGCCGGGCGCATCAAGGCGGCGATCCAGGCGAGCCTCGCGCGCAAGCCGGGCCTCGGCGCCGCCCGTCCTCGTCCGCCGCGCCGGCCGAGCGTCGTGCTGGGGCTCGCCGGTTGCGCGCTGCTGGTCGTCGCGGCGCTGCTCGCCCCGGCCAATCCGGTCGTGCCGATCTTCCTCGGCGTCGCGCTCGTCGTCTCCACTCTGCCGGCCTTGATCGCCGCGGTGGTGCTGCGCGGGCGGGTCGTGGGTTTCGCCGGGCCCGCGGCGTGGATGACCCTCGGACTCGTGGCGGGGCTGGTGGCGATGGCGGGACTGCTGCTCCTGCCCGGCGCCTCCCTGATCGCGCTCGCGGCCGGCGTGTTGCTCTTCCTCGGTCTCGCCCGGGCGGTGTCGACCGCCATGCAGAGTCGCGAAGGGGCCGAGGCGATCGCCGTGCGGCGCCGCCTCGCCGCGGCGCGCGCCTGGTTCTCGGCCGAGCTCGGCCGGCCCGCGCCGGCGCTCGACGACGCCTGGGTGCCGTACCTGATCGCCTTCGGTCTCGCCCCGGCGATGGACCGCTGGTTCCGCGCTTTCGGGGAGGCGGCGGGGCGCATGGCCACGACCGGCGCGGGGGGCGGATTCAGCGGCGGCGGCTCGTCGTCGGGCGGCGGCTGGAGCGGCGGCGGCGGCCAGTTCGGCGGCGCGGGGGCGAGCTCGACCTGGGCGCTCGCCGCGACCTCGATGTCGGCGGGCGTCGCCGCGGCGAGCTCGTCGAGCGGGGGTGGGGGCGGCGGCGGCGGTTCCTCGGGCGGTGGCGGCGGCGGCGGCTGGTAGGCCCCCGGCGCGGTCCATTTTGCCCTGACAACACGGCCCCGGAGTCGCGAGACGCCGAGGCCGTGTACGGCACGCGATAAGGCAGCGTTCTACATCGGGGCCGGCATCACCGGCGGCGGCGGCGGAGGCGCGGGCGGCGGCGGAGCAGCCTTCTTCGCCGGCTTGCGACGAGCCGCTTTCTTGGCCGGCTTCTTGGCGGCCTTCTTCGCCGGCTTCCTGGCGGCCTTCTTGCGGGCTGCCTTCTTGGGCGCCTTCCTGCGAGCGGCCTTCTTCGCCTTCTTGGGCGCCTTCTTCGCGCGCTTCGAGGCCTTCTTCTTCGCTGCCTTCTTCTTCGCGGCCATCCGGTTCCTCCTTCGGTCAAGCGACCTCAGAGAGATCGCCCTCTTCCGCTTCGGAATGCGCTCGCGCCGCCGTCGCGGTCGGCGAGGATGCTACGGAAGAGAAGTTGTCGTGGAGCTATTGTCAACATTTCGCGCCGAAGTGCAAGAGGCGCGCGCAACATTTTTCGAGAAATGTGCGCGCGCTCACCTCGGAGTCAATGCTTCCTCGCGGGTCAGAGCGAGAATCGTCTCGCCGTAACGCTCCAGCTTCTTCTCGCCGACGCCCGGCAGGGCGGCGAGCTCGGCGAGGCTGCGCGGTCGCGCGGCGGCCACGGCGCGCAGCGTGGAATCGTGGAAGACGACGTAGGGCGGCACGCCTTGGGCGCGCGCGAGCTCGGCGCGCGCGGCGCGCAGGCGCTCGAAAAGACGCTCGTCGCCCGAAGCGGGCGCGAGCGCGGCGGGGGCGGCGGCCTTGCGGGCGCGGCCCCGGCCACCGTCGCGTTCCCGCCGCAGCTCGAGCCTTTCGTCGCCGCGCAGCACCGGGCGGGCGCGCTCGGTGAGCCGGAAAGTATTCCAGCCGTCGGCGTCCGACTCGAGCAAGCCGCGCGCCACCAACTGGCGGAAGACCCCGCGCCAGCCGCGCGCGTCGAGCTCCTGGCCGACGCCGAAGGTGGGGAGCCGATCGTGGCGGAAGCGCGCGATCTTCTCGGTGCGCTCGCCGAGCAGCAGGGCGATCAGGTGCTCGGCGCCGAAGCGCTCGCCGGTGCGCGCCACCGCCGAGAGCGCCTTCTGCGCCGCGACCGTCGCGTCCCAGGTCGGGATCGGCTCGCGGCAGGTGTCACAGGCGCCGCAGGGGGCCGCGAGCTGCTCGCCGAAGTAGCGCAGCAGGACCTGGCGCCGGCAGGCGGTGGTGTCGCAGTAGGCGGCCAGAGCGTCGAGCTTGCGCCGTTCGACGAGCTTGCGCTCCGGGGTCGCCTCGCCGGCGTCGACCAGCGCGCGCTGCTGGACCAGATCCCCGAGCCCGTAGGCCATCCAGGCGTCGGCCGGCTCGCCGTCGCGTCCGGCGCGGCCGGTCTCCTGATGGTAAGCCTCGAGGCTCTTGGGCAGATCGAGGTGGGCGACGAATCGGACGTCGGGTTTGTCGATTCCCATGCCGAAGGCCACCGTCGCCACCACCACGATCCCGTCCTCGCGCCGGAAGCGGTCGAGCGTCCGCCGGCGATCGCTGGCATCGAGCCCGGCGTGGTAGGCGAGAGCCGGAATGCCCTGCTCGACGAGGAAGGCCGCGGTCTGCTCGACCTTGGCGCGCGAGAACCGGTAGACGATGCCGGCGTGCCCGGTGTGCCGGCTGTGCAGGAAATCGAGCAGCTGGCGGCGACCGCCCTCGTGCTTGTCGATCACCCGGTAGTAGAGATTCGGGCGGTCGAAGCTGGCGACGAAGAGCCGCGCCGCGGGCAGCGCCAGGCGCTCGACGATCTCCCGCCGGGTCGGTGGATCGGCGGTGGCGGTCAGGGCCACCCGCGGTACGCCCGGAAAGCGCTCGCCGAGCACCGCGAGGCCTAGGTACTCCGGCCGGAAATCGTGCCCCCACTGCGACACGCAGTGCGCCTCGTCGATGGCGAAGAGCGCCAGCGGCACCCTTCCGAGATCGGCAAGGAAGCGCTCGGTCAACAGGCGCTCGGGGGCGACGTAGAGCAAGTCGAGCTCGCCTTCGAGGAAGCGGCGCTCGACCGCGCGCGCGGCGTCGGGAGCGAGGCTCGAGTTGAGGAACTCGGCGGCGATCCCGAGCTCGGCGAGCGCGGCGACCTGGTCCTGCATGAGGGAGATGAGCGGCGAGACGACGATGCCGGTCCCCGCTCGCAGGATCGCCGGAATCTGGTAGCAGATCGACTTGCCGCCGCCGGTCGGGAAGAGCACCACGGCGTCGCCGCCGCCGACCAGCCGGTCGATCACCGCCTCCTGCTCTCCCCGGAACTCGGGGTAGCCGAAGCGGCGGCGGAGGATCTCGCGGGCGGCGAAGCTCATGGGGCGGATGCGTCGGGCGCGCGCCAAGCATCTCGCGAAAGCGCCCCGGCCGCGAAGCCGGCGGCCCGCAGCGGCATTCGCCGGTCGCCAGCCGCCGTTCGCCGCCAGTCCGATGACGGGCGCTCCCGCGACCCGTAGTCTCTCCTCGATCCCGGCCGATCGCCGGAGAAAGGGAGTGAACATGAGCGGATCGTCGAAGTTCACACCTTCGCGGCTGGTCTTCGGCTTGGTGATCCTGGTGGTCGGCGGCGTATTGCTCGCCGGCAACCTCGGGCTCGACGTGCCGCGAGGCGTCTGGCACTACTGGCCGTTCCTGCTTCTCGGCCTGGGCGCCGCCAAGCTCGCCTGGCCGGCCAAGCGCTCCGACCGCCGGGGCGGCTACTGGCTGATCGTCGTCGGGCTTTACGGCTGGATCAACGAGTTCCGGCTCTTCGGCCTCGACTGGGGCTCGAGCTGGCCGATCTTCCTGATCGCGGTCGGCGCGCTGATCGCCTTCGAGGGGCTCGGCGGGCGGACCGACCGGGACCCGCGAGGTGACCATGGCGCGTGACCGCTGCCTGCCCTCGACCTCGCGCCTGCTCGCAGGCGCGATCATTTTCTGCCTCGGCGTGGTTTTCCTGGCCTCGAACCTCGGCTGGATCGACGGGCGCGAGACGCTGCACTACTTCTGGCCCATCGCCTTCCTCGCCGTCGGCTTCGTCCTCCTCGTCGACCGTTTCGGGCAGCCGGGCTGGTTGTGGAGCTGGGCCTGGATCGTCGCCGGGAGCTGGCTGCTCGGCTACGAGCTC
This sequence comes from Thermoanaerobaculia bacterium, assembly GCA_046331385.1. Lineage (GTDB taxonomy): Bacteria > Acidobacteriota > Thermoanaerobaculia > Multivoradales > JAGPDF01 > JAXLQW01. Next base: position 2,593,504 of record JAXLQW010000001.1, on the reverse strand, counting down.
GGGTGGATCCACTATCGCTTCTGGGATCTGTTCTTCCCCCTTCTGCTGCTCGTCGTCGGGCTGCGGGTGGTGTTCGGCGCCTTTCGCCTGCCGCGCGCCGACGGCGAGCGGCGGCCGAGCGCCGACGGCGAGCGACCGGCGAGCGCCGACGCCGACGTGGTGCGCGCCTTCGCGGTGCTCGCCGGCAACGAGCGCCGCACCGGCACCGGGACGTTCCGCGGCGGCGACTTGATGGCCTTCATGGGGGCGGTGAAGCTCGACCTCGCGGGCTCCAAGCTCGCCGGCGAGGAGGCCACGATCGACGTCGTCGCGGTGTGGGGCGGGATCGAGATCCGCGTGCCGCCGGAGTGGACGGTGGTCGGCAAGGTGGCGCCGGTGCTCGGGGCCTACGAGGACAAGACCCGACCGCCGGCCGAGACCGGCAAGCGCCTGGTGATCCGCGGCCTGGTGGTCATGGGCGGGGTCGAGGTCCGAAACTAGCCGCCATGCATCCGATCCTCGCCCGGCCGGCGCGGCTGGCGGCGTACGTCGCCGTGGCCGGCGTCTTCGGTCTGCTGCTCGGCGTCCTGGTCGACGTCGTCGCGCCGTCTCCGGCGAGCGGCTTCGCCGGCGCCGCGGCGATCGCGGTGCCGCTGGCGATCGTCTACGGCTTCGCCTGCCTGACCGTCTGGTACCCGGTGCGCGCGCTGCCCGGCGGGCGCGGCGGCGCGCCGCAGATGGTGCTGCTGGTCGTCCTCGCCTCGCTCGCCGCCGCCGCGGCCTGGGTGGCGCTCGGCTTCGGCTGGGCGCGCTTCCTGGTGGCGACGACCGAGATGGCCGATGCCGTCGAGCGCTACCGCGCGGCGGTCTCCTGGTTCTCGGCCCTCGGCATCTTCGTCTTCGCGCTGGCGACGCTCGGCCACCTGACGCTCGAGGCCGTGGCGCGGTCGCGCGCCGCCGAGCGCCGGGCGCTCGAGCTCCAGGTGCTGGCGCGCGAAGCGGAGCTGCGTTCGCTCAAGGCGCAGCTCGATCCCCACTTTCTGTTCAACAGTCTCAACTCGGTCTCGGCGCTCGTCGGCTCGGATCCGGTCGCCGCCCGTCGCATGTGCCTGCTGCTCGCCGGGTTCTTCCGCAAGAGCCTCGGGCTCGGCGCGCGGGCCTGGATCTCGCTCGCCGAGGAGCTCTTCCTCGCCGAGACCTACCTCGCCATCGAGCAGGTGCGATTCGGCGAGCGCCTGCGGGTCTCCTCCGAGATCGCCGAGGAGTGCCTGACCCTGGCGGTGCCGCCGCTCGTCCTGCAGCCGCTGGTCGAGAACGCGGTGCACCACGGCATCGCGCACTGCATCGCGGGCGGCGAGGTGCGCATCCGCGCGCGGCGCCTCGACGGCCACCTCGAGGTCGTGGTCGACAACCCCTGCGACGCCGAGCGACCGGCCTCGAAAGGGGCGGGCGTCGGGCTCGCCAACGTCCGCGGCCGGCTCGCGACCCTGTTCGACGGCGCCGCCCGGCTCGAGGTCGACAGCGGCCCCGAGACCTACAGCGTGCGCCTGGTGTTGCCCGCCCGGGCATCGACCGACGCGACCTGAATCGGCCAAGATAGGCGGCGATGCGCGTCCTGATCGTCGACGACGAGAGCCTCGCCCGCGCCCTGCTCGTCGAGCTGCTCTCCGGCGAGGGCGACGTCGAGATCGTCGGCCAGGCGGCGAACGGTTTCGAGGCCGTGCAGGCGGTCGAGAGGCTGCGCCCCGATCTCGTCCTGCTCGACATTCGCATGCCGAAGCTCGACGGGTTCGAGACCCTCGAACTGCTCGGGGACGAGGCGCCACTCGCCATTTTCGTCACCGCGCACGACGAGCACGCGTTGCGCGCCTTCGAGGTGCACGCGGTCGACTACGTTCTGAAGCCGGTCGAACCGGATCGCTTGCGCGAGGCGCTCGGACGGGCGCGCGAGCGCTTGGCGGCGCGGACGCCGGGGCCGCGGCCGGCGGCGCTCGCCGCCACCGCGCGCCCGCCCGGCCGGCCGCTCGAACGCATCCTGGTGCGCGAGGCGGGCAAGGTGCACGTGCTGCCGGTCGAGCGGGTCGACTTCATCGAGGCGCGCGACGACTATCTCTCGTTCGCGAGCGCCGGCCGGCGATTCCAGAAGCAACAAACGCTCGGCGAGCTCGAGACTCAGCTCGACCCGCAGCGCTTCGTGCGCATCCACCGCTCCTACCTGCTCAATCTCGACCGACTCGCCGGACTCGAGCTCTACGCCAAGGACAGCTGGGTGGCCCGCCTGGTCGACGGCACGCGGCTGCCGGTGTCGCGCGCCGGGCACGCGCGGCTGCGCGAGCGCCTCGGCTGAGCTCGGAGGGCGAGGCGCCTGCCGCGGCCGACGGCTAGGGTGTCGAGTCGCCGGCGGTGTCCGGCAGATCGCCGAGACCGGGCTGGACCGAGATGCGGATGCGCACCGACTCCCACTCGATCAACAGGTCGCTGCCGTCGTCGCCCGAGGGGACGGCCCTGAAGGCCAGGGTCTCGAGCGGCGCGTCGAGCGGCTCGGCACGCACCGTGAAGCGGCCGACCTCGCGCTGCTGGACGGCGTCGGTGTACTCCGACTCGAGCCCCCATTGATGGATCGAGCGATTGACGATCACCGTCCAGGCTCCGGGCTGCGGAATCGTGTAGAGCGAGTAGCTGCCGGGCAAAAGGGCGAGGCCTCCCAGCCGGATCGGTCCGTCGACGTGGATCGTGGTGGGCTCGTTGGCACCGGTGCGCCAGAGCCTGCCGAACGGCACGACGTCGCCGCCGATCACCTTGCGCCCGCGCAGCGACGGCCGCCCGTAGCAGACCTTGACGTGCGTGTCGTCGAGGCGGAAAGCGAGCGCGTCGAGCGGGCTCTTGCGCGGCAGCCACGCCGGAAGCCAAGCCCAGTTGCGCGGGCAGGGAGCCCAGGTGGCGATCCAGGACGGAGGTCCGTAGCTGGTCAGCAGCAGCCAGGCGGCGACCACGGCCGCGAGCGAGAGCAGAGTCTTGACCAGATGGCGCATCGTGGCGGTGGCGAAAGGGTGCCTGAAATCGATGCGCTTGTCCAGCGGGCGCGGCGGGAGAGGTACACTTTCGCAATGGAATCCGCTCCCCGCGCCTACGAGAGCGGGCAGCGCGTCCTGGTCGGCCTGGCGAGCCTCGTCGTCGTCGCCGCCGGGTTGCGCGCCGCCGCCCCGATCCTCGAGCCGGTGGCCTTCGCGATCTTCCTCGGGGTGCTCGCGCTGCCGCTGTTCCGTTGGCTGCGCGCCCGCGGTCTGGCGGTGCCGCTGGCGGTCGCCGCCGCGATGCTGTCGATCGCCGGCGTGCTCACGATCTTTCTCCTCCTGCTGCTCGGCGCGCTCGGCGAATTTCGCGAAGTCGGTCCGCACTACTGGGCGGTGTTGAACGAACGGGCGCGCTACACGCTCGAGTGGTGGGAGGGTAAGGGGATCGCGCTGCTCGACTACCTGCCCGACCAGTGGCGGGACCCGAAGACGATCGTCACCCTGGCCTCGGGCACTCTGCGCGGCGTCCTGCACTTTCTTTCGGCCGGCGCGATCACGCTGCTGGCGCTGGTTTTCCTGCTGGTCGAATTCGCCGCCTTTCCGGGCAAGCTCGCCGCGGCGCCGGGCGCGGTGCGCGAGCGCATGCGGTTCTTCGCCGACGTCTCGTCCGAGCTGCAACGCTACCTGCTGATCAAGACCGCGATCAGCCTCGCCGTCGGCCTGGCGGCCGGGCTGTGGGTGGCGTTCCTCGGCGTCGACTTCGCGGTGCTCCTCGGCCTGGTGGCGTTCTCCTGCCACTTCATCCCGAACGTCGGCGCGGCGCTCGCCGCCGCTCCGGCCATGCTCTGCGCCTTCGTCCAGTACGACCTGCCGAAGGCGCTCATCGTCGGCATCGGGTATCTCGTCATCGGCGTGGCGCTCGGCAATCTCGCCGAGCCGGCCCTGATGGGGCGCCGCCTCGGGATGTCGCCGCTCATCGTCTTCCTCTCGCTGGTCTTTTGGGGCTGGCTCTGGGGCCCGGTGGGGATGTTTCTGTCGGTCCCGCTGACGATGTCGGTCAAGATCCTGCTCTCGAGCAGTCCGCAGTACCGCTGGATCGCCGCGTTGCTCGACGCCGAGCGGCGGGAGGAGATCGTGCCGGCGACCGCCGAACCGGCCACGGCGGGACCCGAGCCGTCATGAGCGAGGCGTTCGTCGTCGACGCGGTGCTGTTCGCCGCCGAGCATTTCTTGCGCCGCGCCTTCGACCCCCAGGCGGTCGACGAGATGCTCGCCCGGCTCGGTCGGGCGGCGGGGGTCAGTCGGGTCTACCTGTTCGAGAACCGCGTCGCCGAGGACGGCGACCTGGTCTGCGATCAGCGACAGGAGTGGGTGGCCGAGGGCTGCACGTCGCAGCTCGCCAATCCGCAGCTCCAGGGATGGTCCTACGAGCGCACCGACAACCTCTGGCTGCGCGAACGCCTGGCGGCGGGCGACACCATCTCGGGACCCACCTCGAGCCTGCCGCCGGCCTTCCGCGCCGTGCTCGCCGAGCAGCAGATCGAGAGCCTGCTGATCGCACCGGTGATCGTCGACGGCGAGCTCTGGGGCTACCTGGGATTCGACGACTGCGCCGCCGCGCGCCGCTGGTCGAGCGCCGAGGAGGGCGCGCTGCGCCTGGCGGCGTCGATCCTCGCCGCGGCGATCGAGCGCCGCGAAGCCGAGGATCGACTGCGGTCGAGCGAGGCGAAGTACCGCGAACTGTTCGAGAACTCGAGCGATCTCGCCTGGGCGATCGATTCCGAGGGCCGCTTCGTCTCGACCAACCGCGCCATGTCGGCGCTGCTCGGCTATTCGGCGGAGGAGTTCCTCGGCATGCCATGGGAGAAGGTCATCGTCGATCCCGACCACCGCGAGAACGTCCGGCGGATGATCGCCGACAAGCTCGAGGGGCGACGGGTGCGCACCACCTACGAGGTCGAGCTGCGCAAGAAGGACGGCACGCCGGTGCCGGCCGAGATCAGCTCGCGCCTGATCCTGCGCCACGGCCGTCCGGTGGGCATCCAGGGCACGGCGCGCGACATCGGCGAACGGCGGCAGCTCGAGGCGCAGTTGCGCATGGCGCAGAAGATGGAGGCGGTCGGGCGCCTCGCCGGCGGCGTCGCGCACGACTTCAACAACCTGCTGACGGCGATCAACGGCTACAGCGAGCGCATCCTCGGGCGCCTGCCGCCGACCGACCCGCTGCGCTCCGAGATCTCGGAGATCCTGCGCGCCGGCGAGCGTGCCGCCGACCTGACGCGCGAGCTGATGGCCTTCAGCCGCCAGCAGGTCATGGTGCCCAAGCGCCTCGACGTCAACGAGCTGGTTCGCCAACTGGTGAGCGTCCTGGCGCGTATCGTCGGCAACGAGGTGGAGATCGTCAACCTCGCCGAGGGCCGGCTCGCCAAGGTGCGTGCCGACCCGTCGCTGGTCGAACAGATCCTGGTCAGTCTGGTGGTCAACGCGCGCGACGCGATGCCCGACGGCGGGCGGGTCGAAATCTCGACCGGCATGGCCGACCCCGGCGAGATCCGCCGCCACGCCGAAGTCTACGTAGCCGAGCCCGCCTACGTGCGCCTGTCGATCCGCGACACCGGCCCGGGTCTCGACGATGCGACCGTGGCACGGTTGTTCGAGCCCTTCTTCACCACCCGCGAGCTCGGCAAGGGAACCGGTCTCGGGCTGTCGACCGTCTACGGCATGGCGAAACAGCTGGGCGGCTTTATCTTCGTCAACAGCCGGCCGGGCCAGGGGAGCGTCTTCCACGTCTATCTGCCGGCGGCGCCGGGAGAGGTCCTGACCGCGCAGCCGGTCGAGTCGCCCAACGCCGAGGTCTCGCGCGAGACCATCCTGCTGGTCGAGGACGAGGAGCTCATCCGCTCGCTCGCCAGCCAGATCCTCGCCGAGCGCGGCTACGAGGTGCTCGAGGCGGGACAGGCGAGCGAGGCGATCGAGGTTCTCGACCGCGGCGAGCGCACCGTGCACCTGCTGCTGACCGACGTGGTGATGCCCGGCACCAGCGGCGCCGACCTCGCGCAACGGGTGCTGCGCCGCTCGCCGGGAACCAAAATCCTCTACATGTCGGGCTACAGCGACAGCCTGGTCTTCCGCTTCGGCCTCCTGCAGGACGGCGCCGGCTTCCTCCAGAAGCCCTTCTCGCCCGATGCCCTGGCGCGCAAAGTCCGCGAGCTGCTCGATTCCTGATCCGCCGGTGGCGGGCTGCGGCGCCCGCTCCGCGGGGGGCTTGAGAAATCAGGACCAAAATTGTACGATTTCAGCCGGAGCGCGCCATGATCCGGATGACCAAACAGACCGACTACGGCTTCGTGCTCCTGTCGCACCTCGCGGTCGATCCGGAGCGGGTCGCCAACGCTCCCGACCTGGCGGCCGAGACCCGGCTGCCGGTGCCGATGGTGAGCAAGATCCTCAAGGTCCTGGCGCGAGCCGACCTGCTGGTCTCGCAGCGCGGCGTCAAGGGCGGCTACGCGCTCGCCCGGCGGCCGGAGAGCATCACCGCAGCCGAGATCTTGCGGGCGCTCGAGGGCCCGGTGGCGCTCACCGTGTGCATCGACGGCACCCCCGGCGAGTGCGATCGCGAGCCTTACTGCGCCGTGCGCGGCCATTGGCATCGGATCAACCGGGCGGTCGACCAAGCGCTCGCCGGCATCACCCTCGCCGACCTCGCCGAGCACGCGTCGGCGACCGCCGAGGCGCTGGTGCAGCTCGGGATCGGATCGCGGCGCGCGCCGGGAGCCGGGCACGCCGGACATCGGAGCCTCGAATGACCACCACCGACACCCAGACCATCGAACAGCTCGCCAACCGCGAGTACAAGTTCGGCTTCGTCACCGACATCGAGCAGGACACCTTTCCCCCCGGACTCGACGAGCAGACCGTGTGCCGCATCTCGGCGCTCAAGGGCGAGCCGGAGTGGATGCTCGAGTGGCGCCTGAAGTCGTTTCGCCACTGGCTGACGATGCGGGAGCCCACCTGGGCCAACGTCCACTACCCGCCGATCGACTACCAGGCGATCTCCTACTACGCGGCGCCGAAGTCGATGAAGAACGCGCCCAAGAGCCTGGCCGACGTCGACCCGGAGCTGCTCAAGACCTACGACAAGCTCGGCATCCCGCTGCGCGAACGGGAGCTGCTCGCTGGCGTGGCGGTCGACGCGGTGTTCGATTCGGTGTCGGTCGCCACCACCTTCAAGGGCAAGCTGAACGAGATGGGGATCCTCTTCTGCTCGATGTCGGAGGCGATCCGCGAGCACCCGGAGCTGGTGCGTCGCTACCTCGGTTCGGTCGTGCCCTACTCCGACAACTTCTTCGCCACGCTCAACTCGGCGGTCTTCTCGGACGGCTCGTTCGTCTTCGTGCCCGCGGGCGTCAAGTGCCCGATGGAGCTGTCGACCTACTTCCGCATCAACGCCCGCAACTCGGGCCAGTTCGAGCGCACCTTGATCGTCGCCGAGGCCGGGGCCTCGGTCTCCTATCTCGAGGGTTGCACCGCGCCGATGCGCGACGAGAACCAGCTTCACGCGGCGGTGGTCGAGCTCGTGGCGCTCGACGACGCCGCGATCAAGTACTCGACGGTGCAGAACTGGTACCCCGGCGACAAGGACGGCAAGGGCGGCATCTACAACTTCGTCACCAAGCGCGGCAAGTGCGAGGGGCGGCGCTCGAAGATCTCCTGGACGCAGGTCGAGACCGGCTCGGCGATCACCTGGAAGTACCCGAGCGTGCTGCTCAAGGGCGACGATTCGGTGGGCGAGTTCTATTCGGTCGCGGTGACCAACAACCACCAGCAGGCCGACACCGGCACGAAGATGATCCACATCGGCCGGAACACGCGCTCGACGATCGTCTCCAAGGGCATCTCGGCCGGCCACGGCCAGAACACCTACCGCGGCCAGGTCAAGATCCTCAAGGGCGCCGACCGGGCGCGCAACTTCTCGCAGTGCGACTCGATGCTGATCGGCAGCGACTGCGGCGCGCACACCTTCCCCTACATCGACGTCCAGAACCCGACCGCGCAGATGGAACACGAGGCCTCGACCTCGAAGATCGGCGAGGACCAGATCTTCTACTGCAACAGCCGCGGCCTCGAGACCGAGGACGCGGTCAACATGATCGTCAACGGCTTCTGCAAAGAGGTCTTCCGCGAGCTGCCGATGGAATTCGCGGTCGAGGCGCAGAAGCTGCTCGCCGTGTCGCTCGAGGGCAGCGTGGGGTAGGCAGGGCGGGGGGCTTTCTTCCGTGACCGAGCTTTCTTTCATCGCATAGGAAGGTCGAGATGTTGCTCGAAATCCAGAACCTGCACGCCGCGATCGACGGCCGCGAGATCCTGCGCGGCATCGATCTGACGATCCGCCCGGGCGAGGTCCACGCCATCATGGGACCCAACGGCTCCGGCAAGTCGACCCTCGCCCAGATCCTCGCCGGCAAGGAGGACTACGAGATCACCGCCGGCAAGGTGCTCCTCGACGGGCGCGACCTGCTCGCGATGGCGCCCGAGGAGCGCGCCCGCGAGGGCGTCTTCCTCGCCTTCCAGTACCCGGTCGAGATCCCGGGAGTCTCGAACACCTACTTCCTCAAGGCGGCCTTGAACGCCGTGCGCAAGCACCGCGGACTGCCGGAGATCGACGCGCTCGACTTCTTGAAGCTGGTGCGCGAGAAGGTCAAGCTCGTCGGGCTCGACGAGACGCTGCTGCAGCGACCGGTCAACGAGGGGTTCTCCGGCGGCGAGAAGAAGCGCAACGAGATCTTCCACATGGCGGTGCTCGAGCCGCGTCTGGGCGTGCTCGACGAGACCGATTCCGGGCTCGACATCGACGCGCTACGCACGGTCGCCGACGGCGTCAACCGCCTGCGCGCCGCCGACCGCTCCTTCTTGGTGATCACCCACTACCAGCGGCTGCTCAACTACATCGTGCCCGACTTCGTCCACGTCCTGGTCGACGGGCGGATCGTCCGCTCGGGCGACAAGCGCGTGGCCCTCGAGCTCGAGGAGAAGGGTTACGCCTCGTTCGAGCGCGAGGCGGCCCCGGCGGGAGCGCCGGCGTGAACCCGGTCGAGACGCAGCTCGCGGGCGCGGCCCTCGACGGCGGGCCCTTCGCTGCCGAAGCGGCGGCGGTCGCGGCGCTGCCGCAGCCCGAGGCGCTGCGTCGCCTGCGCGCCTCGGCCTACGCCCGCTTCCGCGAGCTCGGATACCCCTCGCCGCGCGAAGAGGAATGGCGCTTCACCAACGTCGCCCCGGTGGCGCGCACCAACTTCGAGCGCCCGGCCCCGGCCGCCGACCCGCGCCGCCGCGCGCTCGAGGTGGCACCCTTCCGTCTCGAAGGGACGCGCGAGATCGTCTTCGTCGACGGCCGCTTCGCGCCCGAGCTGTCGAGCGCCGAGCCGCCCGCCGGAATGCGGATCGCGAGCTTCGCCGCCCTCGCCGCGCAGGGCGACCTCGGCGCCTTCGCCGCGGTGCTGGGGCGCAAGGCGGGCTTCGTCGACCAGCCCTTCCTCGCCCTGTCGACGGCGCTGTTCGAGGACGGTCTCGGCATCGAGATCGCGTCCGGGGCCACGGTCGCCGAGCCGTTGCACGTGATCTTCCACTCGACCGCCGCGGCGAGCGCCAGCGCGAGCTTCCCGCGCCTGGTGATCCTCGCCGGCGAGAACAGCGAGGCGACGGTGGTCGAGAGCCACTGCGGGGCGCCGGGCGCGGTCTATCTCGCGTCCGCGGCGACCGAGATCGTGGCGGCGCCGGCGGCGCGCCTCGAGCACTACGAGTTCCAGCGCGAGAGTCGCGAGGCCTTCCATTTCGCCACCCTGCACGTCGAGACCGGGCGCGCCGCGACCGTCGCGACGCACTCCTTCTCGCTCGGCGGCGCGATCGCGCGCCACGACATCCGCGGCGTGCTCGCCGGCGAGGGGGGCGAGGCGACGTTCAACGGCCTCTACCTGGTCGACGGCCGGCAGCTGGTCGACACCCACATGCGCATCGACCACGTGGCGCCGCGCTGCGCCAGCCACGAGCTCTACAAGGGGATCCTCGAGGGCAAATCGCGCGCGGTGTTCAACGGCCGCATTCACGTGCACCCGGGGGCGCAGAAAACCGACGCCAAGCAGACCAACCGCAACCTGCTGCTCTCGGACGACGCGCTGGTGAACACCAACCCCCAGCTCGAGATCTTCGCCGACGACGTCAAGTGCACCCACGGCTCGACGGTGGGGCAGCTCGACGCCGAGGCGGTTTTCTACCTGCGCTCGCGCGGCATCGGCGCCGAGGCGGCCAAGTCGCTGCTGACCTACGCCTTCGCCAGCGACCTGGTCAATCGGGTGAAGGTCGACTCCCTGCAGCGCGAGCTGCAGGAGTTCCTCTTCGCCTGGATTCCGCAGGGCGAAGTCGTCCGACACGCGGTCTGACGCTCGGCCGCGGCCGATGGACGGCGCGCGCGCGCGACCCGGAGGCGAATGATGCCGCCGATCCCGACGACCCAAGGAGCAGCAGCGAGCGCGGTGGCGTACGACGTCGCCGGCGTGCGCGGCCAGTTCCCGCTGCTCGCGGCGTCGGGCGCCCGGCGCGATCGGCCGGCGCTCGCCTACCTCGACAACGCCGCCACGACCCAGAAGCCCGAGGCGGTGCTCGCGGCCATGGAGCGCTTCTATCGCGAGCTCTACGGGCCGGTGGCGCGCGGCGTCCATCGCCTCTCGGCCGAGGCGACCGGCGCCTACGAGGCGGCGCGGGCGCGGGCGGCGCGATTCCTCGGGGCGGGCGAGGCGGGCGAGATCGTCTTCGTACGCGGCACGACGGAGGCGATCAACCTGGTCGCGGCGAGCTTCGCCCGGCCGCGCCTCGCGCCGGGCGACGAGATCCTGGTCACCGAGCTCGAGCACCATTCGAACCTCGTCCCCTGGCAGCTCGCCTGCGAGGCGGCCGGGGCGCGCCTGGTGCCGGTGCCGATCTCGGAGCGCGGCGAGGTCGACCCCGACGAGTTCTCGCGCCGCCTCGGTCCGCGCACCCGCATGGCGGCGGTGGCGCACGTGTCGAACGCCCTCGGCACGGTGCTCCCGGTCGGCGAGCTCGCCCGCCGAGCGCACGCGGCCGGAGTGCCGATCCTGGTCGACGGCGCGCAGTCGGCGCCGCACCAGCCGGTCGATGTCGCGGCGCTCGGTTGCGACTTCTTCGCCTTCTCGGGGCACAAGGTCTACGGTCCGACCGGAATCGGCGTGCTCTGGGGGCGGCGCGAGCTGCTCGCGGGAATGCCCCCGTGGCAGGGCGGCGGCGGCATGATCCGCAACGTCGAGTTCGAGCGCACGACCTACGACGATCCGCCGCGGCGCTTCGAGGCCGGCACCCCCGCGGTGGCGGAGGCGATCGGACTGGCGGCGGCGCTCGACTGGATCGACGGGCTCGGACGCGCCGCGGTCGGCGCCTGGGAGACCGCGCTCGCCGAGCGCGCTCGCCGCGGTCTCGCCGCGATCCCCGGCGTGCGGCTGATCGGCGAGGCGCGCGAGCGCGGCCCGGTGGTCTCCTTCGTGCTGGAGGGCATCCACGCCCACGACCTCGGCACGGCCCTCGATCACCACGGCATCGCGGTGCGCGCGGGGCACCACTGCGCGCAGCCGGTGATGCGCCGCTTCGCGGTGCCGGCGACGGTGCGCGCTTCCTTCGCCGCCTACAACGAGCCCGCCGAAGTCGACCGGCTGCTGGCGGCGGTCGAAGAGGCGCGGCGGCTCTTCGGTATCGGCCTCGTGTAGATTGGCGAACGTGGACGAGCTCACCGACCTCTACCAGCAGATCCTGCTCGATCACTATCGCAAGCCGCGCAACTTCGGCGCCCTGCCGGGGGCGCCGCGCTCGGCCGAGGGATTCAATCCGCTCTGCGGCGATCGGGTGAAGATCTTCGTCGACCTCGACGGCGAGCGCCTGCGCGCGGTCGCGTTCGAGGGCAGCGGCTGCGCCATCTCGACCGCTTCGGCGTCGATGATGACCGAAGCGGTCCGCGGACGAACGCGCCAGGAGGCCGGGGAGCTCTTCGCCGCGTTCCGCGCCGCGGTCACCGGCGAGGCCGCCGTCCCCGACGCCGAGCGCCTCGGCAAGCTGGTGGCGCTCGCCGGCGTCAAGGAGTTCCCCATGCGGGTCAAGTGCGCCACGCTCGCCTGGCATGCGCTCGCCGCGGCGCTCGCCGCGGGCTCCGCGAGCGGCGCGCCGATCAGCACCGAATGAACGACGGCGCAGCCGCGGCGTGCTACATTCGCCGGCGAAGCGATCGAAGCGTAGGGGGACGGCCGCATGTCGGTTGCACCGGACGGCCCGAGCCGTAGAGCGGCGCGCTCACGGTGGATCCGCGGCGCCGTGCTGGCGCTCGCCTTCGCCTCCATCCTGCCGCGCGCGGGCTCCCCGCAGCGACTTCCCTTCGCCCGCTTCTCCGCCGACCACGGTCTCGCCGGCAGCCAGGTGTGGGCGATCTACCAGGATCGCCGCGGTTACCTCTGGGTGGCCACGACCTGGGGCCTGTGTCGCTACGACGGCGAGGGCTTCTCGACCTTCTCGATTCCCGAGGGGCTGCCGAGCCCCAACGCGCGGACGCTGGTCGAGGACCGCGAAGGCAATCTCTGGATCGGCACCAACGATGGCTTGGCGCGCTACGACGGCCACGAGATCACCGCGTTCCGCGAAGCTCCCGGTCTGCCGCGCGCCACCGTCTGGGCGAGCGCCATCGATCCCACGGGGCGACTCTGGTTCGGCACCGAGCACGGACTGGTGTCGTGGGACGGTCGCGCCTTCCGCGCCTTCGACCGCGCTTCGGGGCTCGCCGACGACTACGTTTACGCGCTGGCGGCGACCGGCGGTGACGAGCTCTGGGTGGGCTCGCGCGGCCGCGGCGCCACCCGCTGCCGGGTCACCGGCGAGGGCGGGCTCGCCGACTGCCGGACCTACACCACGGCCGACGGCCTCGGCAGCGACGTCGTGCGCTCGATCGTCGCCGACGCGCGCGGCGCGATTTACCTCGCCACCCGCAGCGGCGGCTTGTCGGTCTTCGCCGACGGAAGATTTCGCACTTTGCGTTCCGCCGACGGACTCGCCGGCGACGATGCCTACGCCCTGCTGCTCAATCGCCGCGGCGAGCTGGTCGTCGGCAGCTCGACCGCCGGTCTGTCGATTTGCGAGCTGCCGGCGGTCGCGCCCTGCCGCACCTGGAACGAGGCCAACGATCTCCCCGACGACAGCGTCTACTCGCTGTTCGAGGATCGTGAGGGGTCGCTCTGGATCGGCACCGAGGGCGGTCTCGGCCAACTGGTGCGCGAGGATCTGTGGAGCTACGGCGCGCGCGACGGCCTACCGAGCGACCACGTCTATTCGCTCGCCAACGACGGCGCGGGCGGCCTCTGGGTCGGCACGACCGGCGGGCTTTCGCACTTTCGACCCGGCGCGCACGGCGAGCCGAAGTTCGACCACTGGCACCACGCTGACGGTCTGCCGACCGAGTGGGTCTGGTCGGTGTTGCGCGATCGCGCCGGGCGGGTCTGGGTGGGGACCGAGGAGGGGCTCTGCCGGATGCGCGATGGCGGCGGATTCGACGTGCTCGCGGCGCGCGACGGCCTGGGTTCAGGCTACGTTTACGCCATCGCCGAGGATCACCGTGGCGACCTGTGGGCGGGCACGACCGCGGGTCTCGCGCGCGTCCACCTCGACTCGGACGGGCGTGCCGAGGTGCGCAACTTCGGGATCGCCGACGGGCTGGCGGCCGATCGCGCCTACTCGCTGGTCGAGGACGGCGCCGGACGGCTCTGGGTGGCGCACGGCGAGGGGCTGTCGGTGGGCGACGGCGAGCGCTTCCACTCGGTCGAGCCGAGCCCCGAAATGCCGATCGATTCGGTGCGCGTCGTCGGGCTCGCCGGCGACGGCGCGGTCTGGATCGGCGGCTACGGCTATCTCGCGCGCCTGGTGGCCGGGACCGATCCGCCGCGGTTCACCGCCTACGGCGCCGACGCCGGGTTCGGCAGCGCGCTGGTCATCGCGCTCGGCTTCGACGATCAGGGCCGGGTGCTCGCCGGCACCAACCGCGGCGTCCTGGTCTTCGACCGCGAAGCGCGCCTCGGTCGCGGCGGCATCGTGGCGCGCTTCAGCCCGGTCACCGGCGCGATCGCCACCGAGGTCTCGCACAGCGCGGCGTTCGCACGCGACGCCAGCGGCCGGTTCTGGTTCGGCTTCAAGGGCGGCATGACCGGGTTCCCGCGCGACATCACCTCGGTCCCTGAACCGCCGCCGCCGTTGCTCTTCGAGCGCCTGACGACCGGCGAGGGCAGGGTATTCCGCGCGCCGTTCACCACCGTCAGCGCCGCCGGCGGCTGGCTCGGCGTCGAGCCGCCCGAGCTCGTCTGGCCGGACCGCAACCTGCGCGCCGAAGTGCGCGCGCTCGCCTACCGGACGCGCGGCGGCCTGCGCTACCAGTTCCGGCTCGAGGGGGTCGACCGCGCCTGGTCGGAGGCCAAGCCCGAGGCGTTCCGGGAGTACACCAATCTCGATCCCGGAAGTTACGTGCTGCGAGTGCGCGCCGCGGCCGGCGACGGACCCTTCGGCCCGCCGCTCGAGCAGCCCTTCACCGTCCGTCCCGCCTGGTGGCAGGACTCGTTCGTGCGCCTGCTCGCCGCCCTCGCGGCCGCGGGACTGGTCCTCGCGGCAGCGACCGCGCGCACGCGCCGGATTGCGCTGCGGGCGCGCCAGCTCGAAGGCCAGGTCGCCGAGCGCACCGACGATCTCGCCCGCTACGCTCGGGCGCTCGCCGAGCACCTGCTGGCGCTCGATCGCGCCAACGACCGCATACGCACCGCCGACGAGGCGCGGCGCGAGCTTTTCGCCAAGCTCTCGCACGAGATCCGCGCCCCGCTGACCGCCATTCTCGGTTTCTCCGAGCTGCTCGAGGAACGGGGCGCGAAGCCGTTCGGCGACCGCGAGCGCCGTTACCTGGTGAACCTGCGGGAAGGCGGGCAACAGCTCCTGCGCCTGGTCAACAACTTCCTCGATCAGGCCAAGCTCGACGCCGGGAGAATGGACCTGCACCTCGAGCCGGTGGCTCTCGAATCGGTGGTCGAGAGCGTCGCGGCATTGATGGAGGGCTACGCTTTGCAGCGCCAGGTGGAGATCGACGCCCACCTCGCCGCGGATCTGCCCACCATCGCCTCGGATCTCGCCAAGCTGCGACAGATCCTGACCAACCTGCTGTCGAACGCCATCAAGTTCTCGCCGCCCGGGTCCAAGGTGGAGGTGCGCGCCGAGACCCAGGCGGCGGCGCTCTCGCCGCTCGGCGTCGCGAGCTTCTCGGTCTCGGTACGCGATGCCGGACCAGGAGTTCCGCCGGCCGAGCGCGAGCGGATCTTCGAGCCCTTCCGCCAGTCGACGGGCGGCGCGAGCTCGGTCGCGGGGACCGGGCTCGGACTGCCGATCGCCCGCCAATTCGCCATCCTGCTCGGCGGCACGATCGAGCTCGAGTCGGAGGTCGGTGCCGGCTCCACCTTCCGCGTCGTCCTGCCGGTCGATCCGCTGGCGCGTCCCGCCGCCGGGTTCACGGCGCCGAGCGGCGCCGCCGACGGCCGGCACGACACGCTGCGCGTCGTCGTCGTCGAGCCCGACCGCCGCCGCTTCGCCGCGCTCGCCGAGGAGCTCGAACGCGAGGGTTTCCTCGCCGTGCGCGCCGCCGATTCCGTCGAGGCCGACCGGATGCTGCGGGAGATCCGTCCGTTCGCCCTCCTGTTGCGCGTCGACGGGGGGCGCAGTCGCGGCGCGATCGATCTCGGAGCGCTCGCCCTGACCCTGCCGCAGCTCGGCATCCCGATCGCCTTGCAGATCGCCACCGCGCCCGACCGCGGTTGGGCGCTCGGCTTCGATCGCGCTCTCGCCTCGCCGACGTCGGCCGACGCCCTCGCCGAAGCGCTCGCCGCCCTCGTCAGCCCGTCCCTCCCGGTGCCGCGCTCGCTGTTCGTCCTGGCGAGCGCTGGTTCGGGCCTGCTCGGGATCGCTTGGCGAGCGGTCGACAGCGAGCCGCTCATTCCACGCAACGCCGAGGAGGCGGTGGCGCTCGCCCGCGAATCCGGCGTGCGGGCTGCGGTGCTCGACCCGCGCGCCGCCGCCTGGGAGCTGGCGCGCGAGCTCCAGTCCGAGCGCGAGCTCGCCGACCTGCCCTGGCTGCTGCTCCTGCCGCGCGAGCTGCCGGTTCCCGAGCCGACGAGCGGCATCCGCCGCATCGACGAGCGCGAGCCGCCGCTCGCCGGCGCCGCGGCCGGAATTCTGCATCGCCTGGCGCAGCGACGGGGCATCGAGTCGGGCGCCCGACCCTGAAACGGCGCAGCCGGCCGGACCCCGCCGCCCGCGGCGAGGCGCCTATTGCGGGAAGATCACCACGCGGCGGTAGGGCTCTTGGCCGCGACTGGCGGAGCCTAGGCCCTGAGTCTCGACGAATTCGTGCTGCAGGCGGCGGATGAAAGAGCTCTGCGGCGCGAGCTCGACCGGCCGCCCGCCGTCGAGCACCGTGCGCACCGCGGACTCCACCTCGGCGAGCGCCGAGGCCTGCTCGTCGAGCACGTCCGATACTTCGAAGGCGCCGCGCAGGAAGCTCTCGATCTGGCCGACCGTGCCGTTCTTGAGGATGTGCACCGGCCGGCCGCGCTCGGCCGCTTCGCGCAGCGCCTTGGGCAGGCGGCGTTCCTGGGACTTCAGGGTCAAGACGAGATCGGCGTCGGAGGAGCGATCGACGACTACCGCCGGGACCCGCAGCTCGCGGATCGCGCGCTCGAGCCGGGGCGACGAGACCGCGTACGGAAAGATGCGCAGCAGTCGCTTGCGGCGCCGCAGCGTGCGCTCGTAGTCGTCGGCGGGGCGCAGATCGCCCGCCGCGGCGACGGGCGCGGACACCGTCTCGATCTCCACCCGCCCGCTGTCGTCGCGGCGCCGGATCTCGGGCCGGGGCGGCGCGCCGCGCAGCGTGGCGTCGACCACCGCGCCGACGTCGGCGTGCACCGCGAAGCGCTCTTTCGACTGGATCTCGACCAGCACGTCGAAGGTTGGCGGAGCGCGGCGTTCGAGCACCGTCTTCTGCGTCCCGCGCCGGCGCGCTTCGTCGTCCGACAGGGTGACCGCCTGGATGCCGCCCACCAGGTCGCAGAGCGTCGGATTGGCGAGCAGGTTCTCGAGCGTGTTGCCGTGCGCCGTCGCCACCAGCTGCACGCCGCGCTCGGCGATGGTGCGCGCCGCGAGCGCTTCGGCCTGCGTGCCGATCTCGTCGATGACGATCACCTCGGGCATGTGGTTCTCGACCGCCTCGATCATCACCGCGTGCTGGAAATCCGGCGACGGCACCTGCATGCGGCGAGCGCGGCCGATACCCGGGTGAGGGATGTCGCCGTCGCCGGCGATCTCGTTCGAGGTGTCGACCACCACCACCCGCTTGCCGACCTGGTCGGCAAGCACGCGCGCCGCCTCGCGCAGCAGGGTCGTCTTGCCGACGCCGGGGCGGCCGAGCAGCAGGATCGAGCGCCCGGTCTCGATCATGTCGCGCACCACCTCCACCGTGCCGATGACCGCGCGCCCGACGCGACAGGTCAAGCCGACGATCTCGCCCTCGCGGTTGCGGATCGCCGAGATGCGGTGCAGCGTCCGTTCGATGCCGGCGCGGTTGTCCTTGCCGAAGCGGCCGATCCGCTCGACGATGTGACCGAGGTCGGCGCGATCGAGCGCCCGGTCGCCGAGGTCGACCGCGCGGTGCGGAAAGCGCGCCTCGGGAACCCGCCCGAGATCGAGCACGATCTCGAGCAGCTCGCTCATCTCCGGCAGCGAGGCGACCCGGGCGCGCAGTTCGGCCGGCAGGACGGCGAGCAGGAGCGCCAAGTCGTCCGGAAAAGCGGTGGCCGGACGCGGTGGGGCGGCGACTCGGAGCTCGGGAGCGGGTTCGGACATCGCGACGGACCCCGATTCTCCCATGCCCGGGCGCAGGGCGACGTCCCCCGGCGCACGACGCCGGAGGCCCGGTTGCCGTATTCTCCTTGGATGCCGCGTCGCGCGCTCGCCCCCGGACGGACCCTGGCCCTGGCCCTGGCCCTGGCCTTGGCGGCCGGTTCGCGGGCGGTCGCGGCCGACGAGCACCTCGCCTACCGCTGGAGACTCCAGGGCTTCGTGGGTCTCCTCGCCAGCCTGTTCATGCCCACCGGCGGCGAGGGCAGCTTGTCGCTCGTCCGTCTGCCGAGCGGCAACCTCGAGAGCGAGCTGCTGATCACCTCGCCGCAGTCGGACGACGGCGAGTACTTCCGCTACGGGGCGGAGCTCGATGCCTTGGGCGACGCGACCCTGCGCGCCTGGTCGAGCTACCGCTGGCGGGGCGAGAGCAAGAGCCGCGAATCGAAGCTCGAGACCGGCGACGTGATGAGCATCGCCTCGGCGATCTACCGCCTGCGCCAAGCGCCGCCCGACAAGCCGAGCCCGCTCGAGATCTGGTCGGACGGCAAGACCTATCCGGTGCTCGTCGTGCCGATCGGGCGCGAGGAGCTGAAGATCGCGGGCCGCAAAGTGACCGCCCGGCATCTCGCGATTCGCGGCGTCGAGCGCCCGGGACGGCGATTCTGGAAGGGGAGTCTCGAGCTCTGGCTGGGCGAGGACCCGGCCGCGACCCCGGTCCAGATCCAGGTCGAGCGCTCGGCCGCCCGGGTGCGCCTGGAGCTCGTGACCTTGCCCACCCTGCGCGCCCTGCCCTAGGAGATCCAGCCCTTGCTCCGACGACGGATCGCGCGCCGCGCCCTGCTCGCCCTCGCCGTCGCCGCGCTCGCGACGGCCCGATCCGGAGGCGCTGCGGGCGCGCCGCTCCCCGATCCGCCGGCCTCCGCCGGCTCCCGGGCGCCGCGGCTCGCAGCCGGAACGCGCGGCGAGGCGCTCCTTGCCTGGCTCGAACCGGACTCCGCCGGCCCTCCGGGCGCCTGGCGGTTGCGCTTCGCGCGCCTGGCAGCCGCCGTCTGGAGCGCGGCGCGGACCGTCGCCGCCGGCGACGGGATGCTCGCCAATGGCGCCGACGGGCCGGCGATCGCCCAGGGCGGCGACGGAGCCCTGGTCGCCACCTGGAGCGTGGCGCTCGCCGGCGGCGGCGAAGCTTCGGCGGTCGAGGTCGCGCGCTCGATCGACGGCGGCGAGACCTGGACCCGCCTCGGCCGGTTGCACGACGACGCCGCGGCGGCCGAGCATGGCTTCGTCTCGCTGGTCGCCGAACGGGACGGCGTGCGGGCGTTCTGGCTCGACGGCCGAGAGACGCCGCGCGGCGGAGCCACCGCCTTGCGCAGCGCGGTCGTGCGAGAAACGGTCGGGCTCGCGGAGGTCCTCGATGCGCGCGTCTGCGACTGCTGCCAGACTGGAGCGGCGCTGGGAATGAACGGGCCGCTGGTCGTCTATCGCGATCGCGGCGAGCAAGAGGTGCGCGAGCCGTCGGTCGTGCGCTGGCTGGCTCCGTCCTGGTCGGCGCCGGTGCCGGTCGTGGCGGGCGGGTGGCGAATCGCGGGCTGTCCGGTCAACGGTCCGGCGCTCGCGGCGCGCGGCGCCTTCACTGCGGTCGCTTGGTACAGCGCTGCCGACGAGCGGCCGCGGGTCGAAGTCGCCCTGTCGCACGACGCCGGCAAGAGCTTCGCGCCGCCGGTCGTGCTCGACGGCGATCGGCCCCTGGGTCGGGTTTCGGCGGCGATCGGCGCCGACGGCGCGGTGCGCGTCGTGTGGATGGCTCGTGCCGGCGAGGGCGCCACCGTCCGTTGGGCGCGGGTCGCCTCCGACGGCCGCGCGGACGCCGTCGTCGAGCTCGGGGCCGCGGCGGCGAGCCGCGCCACCGGCTACCCGCAGGTCGTCGCGTGGGGCGAACGGTTGCTGGCCGTCTGGGTTGATCCCGGGAAGGGTGGCCAGGGCGGCCGGCTGCGCGTCGCCGAGTTGGCAGCGCAGGCTCGCCCCGAGGCCTCGCCCCCGGGTGGGACCGGCGCCGGCGACTCATCCGCCCGCTGGCGCCGCCCGTAGCTCCGATTGACGCGTCGGAAGGGCCCGGCGCGCGAGGAGGAGCCGCTGATCGCCTCGCGAAGGCTAGACTGCCAGAGCACGGAATCCTCCCGGCCCGCGACGGCCGCTCGTGGAGATAGCCGTGCTCGAATGCTCGAGACCGACGACGCGGTCCTTCTGCAGCGCATCGCGGCGGGTGAGCGCGACGCTTTCCAGGCGTTCTACCAACGCTATGGCGGGCGCGTGCTCGCGTATGTGCGGCTCCTGTCGCGCGAGCGCGACATCGCCGAGGACGTGGTGCAGGAGGTCTTCCTGACCGTGTGGCGCAAGGCGGCGAGCTACCGCGTGGAGCGCGGCGACATCCCGGGGTGGCTTTATACCGTGACCCGCAACAAGCTGGTCGATCTCTGGCGACGCAGAGGTCGAGCGGTCGAGGACGAGAGCTTCGACCTCGGCACGCTGCTGGCCGATGATCCCGGCGCCGAGGCGCACGTCGTCAGCCTCTCGGTGCGCAAGGCGCTGAGCGGGCTCAAGCGCGAGCAGCGCGAGGCGGTCGAGCTGGCCTATTTTGGAGGACTGACCTACGAGGAGACGGCGAGCCGCCTGAAGCTGCCGCTCGGTACGCTCAAGTCGAGGATTCGCGCCGGCCTGGCGGCGATGCGCTCCTCGCTCCTCGAGATTCGAGGGTTGGAATCGTGACCACTGTCCCCGCTCCCCGCACCCATCCACCGGAGGACCTCCTGCTGGCGCACGCGAGCGGCGAGAGCGATCCGGCGATGCGCGTGTTGCTCGAGGCGCACCTCGATCTGTGCGCCGACTGTCGCGCCGCCTTCGCCGAGCTCGCCGCGCCGGGCGGCTGGCTGCTCGCGCAGACTCCGGAAGAGAAGCCCTCGGCGGCCGTGTGGGAGGCGCTCGAGCGCCGCTTGGCGAGCCCACCGCCGCCCGATCTGCTGCCCGCCGAGGTGCCCCTTCCCGCCGGGGCGCGCGCCGAGCTCGACTTGCGCCAGCCGCCGCGTTGGGTGCGGCTCTTCCTGCGCGGCGCGAAGATGTCGCTCCTGTTCGAGGACGAGGGCTCGAAATCCTGGCTCGGGCTCGGCCGGATGCCCGGCGGCAAGGTCTTCCCGCGCCACCTGCATACCGATTTCGAGCACGCCGTCGTGCTCTCGGGCGGCTACGCCGATGAACGCGGGGATTTCGAGGCGGGCGATTTCGCGGTCTACGAGCCGGGCTCCGAGCACGGTCCCGACACCCTCGAGGGCCAGGACTGCTGGATCCTCTTCCGTCTCGCCGGCCCGGTCGAATTCCGCGGTTGGCGTGGCGTCCTGCAGCGCCTCTTCACCCGCGGATGATCCGCCCCGGAGCGACCGGAAAATAGGGACAGGAAAATAGGGACAGGCACGAATCTCGAGTTGCACCGAGGTCGCGGCCCGGGAATGGGTGCCGGTCACCATTTCCGCGGTCGTCCCGCCTGGGGCCCGGGCTGGCGCCGGCTGCTAGAATTCCGAGCGCCGATGAAGATCAAACGCGCCGCGAAATACGGCTTTTGCGCCGGTGTCCGGATCGCCGACAAGAAGGTCAAGAAGTTCGCCCGCGAGGGCGGGCGCGGCAACATCCTCGGCCAGGTGGTGCACAACGAGCGCGTGGTCCAGGAGATGGAGGACCTCGGGGTGCACACCGTCGATCGTCTGGACGACGTCGAAACCGGCACGATCGTCTTCTCGGCCCACGGCGTGCCGCCGTCGTTCCACGAACGCGCCCGCGCCCGCGGCCTCGCGGTGCTCGACACCACTTGCCCGTTCGTCTACGACATCCACGACGAGGCGAAAGTCGCTTTGGCCGAGAACGCCCACCTGGTCTTCATCGGCGACCCCAAGCACCGCGAAGTGGTCGGCTACACGAACGACCTCGAGCCCGACACCTTCCACGTGGTGATGACCGTCGCCGACGTCGAGGCGATCGACTGGACGCGCTACGGATCGGTGAAGATCTTCTACCAGACCACGCTGAACGCCGAGGAATTCGAGGACGTGGCGCGGGCGGTCGAGGCACGTGTGCCGGCGACCCGGCGGGCCGACACCATCTGCTACGCCACCAAGGAGAACCAGGAGGCGGCGCACGCGCTCGGCCGCGATCCGGAAGTGGACCTCATCCTGGTGATCGGCGGCGTGCATAGCGCCAACACCCGGCACCTGTGGGAGATCTGCGCCCGCGACAAGCCGAGCCATCTGGTCCACGGCGCAGGCGACATTCGCCCCGAGTGGCTCGAGGGCGTCGGCACGGTGGGCCTGACCGCCGGCGCTTCGACTCCCGACTACGTCATCGACGAGGTCGAGGCGGCGCTCGCGCGCCTCGCCGAATCCCGCGCCGCGACCGCGGCGACTTGAACCGCGCGATGCGCGATCCGCTCGCGCGTCTCGTGGCCGCGGCGCGCAGCTCGCCGGCGCGCGTCGTCTTCGCCGAGAGCGACGACGACCGGATCCTGCTCGCCGCCGCGCGCCTCGCGGCGGAGGGTCTCGCGCGGCCGATCCTCCTCGGAGCGCCGGAACAGGTCGAGGCGCGCGCCCTGGCCCTGGGCGTGACGCGGCCGCGGACCATCCTCGATCTCGAATCGGACACGCTCGCGGCCGCGCGAGCCAGGTTGCGCCAGATCCTCGCTGCCCGGAATCTCGACCCCGGGGAGCGGGAGCGTCGCGGGCGCGATCCGCTCCACCTCGCCTGCGCCTTGGTGGCGCTGGGCGAGGCGGACGGGGCGGTGCTCGGTGCGGTGGCGACGACGGCCGAGACGCTGCGCGCCGCGCTCGCCGTGGTCGGCACGGCGCCTGGCGGGCGCCTGGTCTCCTCCTGCTTCTGGATGATCCACCCCGACGGCCGGGAGTGGATCTGGAGCGACTGCGGCGTGGTCCCCGACCCGAGCGCCGAGGACCTGGTCGAGATCGCCGTCGCCGCGGCGGGAAGCTGCCGCGAGCTGCTCGGCGCCGAGCCGCGGGTGGCGCTGCTCTCGTTCTCGACCCACGGCAGCGCGCGTCACCCGCGGGTCGAGAAGGTGAGGCGGGCGACCGACCTGCTCGCCGCGCGCGGCGTCGACTTCGCGTTCGACGGCGAGCTCCAGGTCGACGCCGCGCTCGTCCCGGCGATCGCCGAGCGCAAGGCCCCGGGTAGCCAGGTCGCCGGGCGGGCCAACGTGCTCGTCTTTCCCGATCTCGACTCGGGTAACATTGCCTACAAGCTCACGGAACGGCTCGCGGGGGCGCGGGCGATCGGTCCCCTGCTCCAGGGCCTGGCCCAACCGGTGCACGACCTGTCGCGCGGCGCCTCGGTCGACGACATCGTCGACGTCGCGCTGGTCGCCGCCGTGACGGGGCGGAGGAAGAACGTTTGAGAGTCCTGGTGATCGGAAGCGGCGGTCGCGAGCACGCGCTCTGCTGGAAGCTGCGCCAGAGCCCCGAGCTGTCGGAGCTCTTCTGCGCGCCGGGCAACCCCGGAATCGCGGCGGTCGCCGATCTCGTCCCCCGGCAGCCCGAGGAGATCCACGAGCTGGCGAGCTTCGCCGCCGAAGCCGGCATCGACCTGACCGTGGTCGGCCCGGAGATCTCGCTCACCCTGGGCGTGGTCGACGAGTTCCAGAAGCGGGGGCTGCGGATCTTCGGACCTTCGAAAGCCGCCTCCGAGCTCGAGGCCTCGAAGGTCTTCGCCAAGGAGTTCCTCGCCCGCCACGCCATCCCGACCGCCGACTTCGAGGTGGTCATGGGGCGACGCGAGGCCGAGCGGGCGGCGGAGCGCTTCGGCTATCCGGTGGTGCTCAAGGCCGACGGGCTCGCGGCCGGCAAGGGCGTGCTGTTGCCCAACGACTACGACGAGCTCGACCAGGCGCTGACGGCGTTTTTCGACGACCGGCGGTTCGGCGCGGCCGGCGACCGAGTGGTGGTCGAGCGCTACCTCATCGGCGAGGAGGTCTCGTTCCTCGCCCTCTCGGACGGCTCGCGCCTGTTGCCGCTGGCGACGGCGCGCGACTACAAGCGCCTGAGGGAGCGCGACGAGGGCCCGAACACCGGCGGCATGGGTGCCCACAGTCCGTCGGGCTACCTGTCGGGCGAAGCCGCCTCGGTGATCCTCGACCAGGTGATGCGTCCGGCGGTCGAGGGCATGGAGCGCGAGGGCCGCCCGTTCGTTGGTGTGCTCTACGCTGGGCTGATGTTGACCGCGCACGGACCCCAGGTGCTCGAGTTCAACGTGCGCTTCGGCGACCCGGAGGCGCAGGCGATCCTGCTGCGCCTCGAGACCGACTTGCTGCCGGTGCTCGCCGCCGGCGCTGCCGGTGGCTTCAGCGTGCCGCGCCTGCACTTCCGCAAGGAAGCTGCGGCGGTCGTGGTGCTGGCGAGCGAGGGTTATCCGGAGAAGCCGCGCCGCGGAGATCCGATCGAGGGCCTCGCGGCGGCGGCGGCGGTCCCGGGAGTGGAGATCTTCCACGCCGGCACGACCGAGGTCGAAGGCCAGGTGGTGGCGATCGGCGGCCGGGTGCTCAACGTCGGCGCCACCGGCGCGACGCTCGCCGAGGCGCTGCGCACCGCGTACGCCGGCGTGCAGGAGATCCACTGGCCATCGATGATCTACCGCAAGGACATCGGCCGCCGCGTCGTCGAGCGCGGCAGCTCCCCCGAGTCCGGCATCTTCCGCGCCCTCCGGCCCTGAGCGTGGCGCCGCGTGAGCGCGGCCGCGCGCGCCGACGGCGGCCGCGCCCCGTTTGACTCGCTTTCGAGCGCCCGGCCATAATGACGAGCAGGCTCGCGCCTCAGGCAGTGCCGGAAGTCGGCCGCAAAGTCCGGGCATTCTTGCACTTGCGCTTCGCGCGCCGGGACTGGTACCGATCCTGCAACCGGGGGCGCTCAGCGGCGACGAGCGGAGAGTACGAGCCATGGGTTGCGGCGGGTGCGAATTCAAGGGCATGTCGACCGCGGTCGAGAACGCGTTCGTCGGCGTGCGCTTCGGCGAGGAGACGAACCTGACGCTCTGCGCGGTCGAGGGCGAGATCTTCGCCCGCGGCGCGCGGGTCATCGTCGACGTCGAGGGCGAGCCCGCCTGCGGCCGGGTGGACGCCTCGCCGATGCCGGTGTTCAAGCCCTGTCAGAAGTCGAGCGCCAAGAAGGTGCTGCGCGGCGCGACCGACGACGACCTCAAGGCCCACGAACGCCAGCGCGAGCGCGAGCAGGCGGCGAAGCTCTTCGTGCAGGAGCGCGCGCGTTCGCTCACCCTCGAGCTCAAGCTGTCGCGCGTCGACTTCGCGCTCTCGGGGCGCAAAGCCACGGTGTACTTCACCGCCGAGCAGCGGGTCGATTTCCGCCAGCTGGTGCGCGACATCTCGCAGCGGTTCGCCACCCGCGTCCACATGGTGCAGCTCGGAGCGCGCGACGAAGCCGGGGTGCTCGGCGGCGTCGGCGTCTGCGGGCGGACGCTGTGCTGTTCGACCTGGCTCAAGCAATTCCAGCCGATTTCGATCCAGATGGCCAAGCGCCAGAACCTGTCGCTCAATCCCTCGAAGATCTCCGGCCAGTGCGGCAGGCTGCTCTGCTGCCTGGCCTACGAAGACGAGAACTACAAGACGGCGAAGCGACCGCCGACCAGCCCGGAGGTGGCGGAAGCGTCATGAGCAACCGCAAGCTGATTCGCCCCGACGTCGGGGACAAATCTCGGGACGGCGCGGCGCGCGCCGTGCGGCGCAAACAGGCCCCTCCTGAGCAGACCAACGCCGAGGAGTTCTACTACCTGAAGCAGATGGCCTCGCGCACCCCGATGGTGGTCGTGCTCACCAACGACGAGGAGCTCTTCGGCTGGATCGAGTGGTACGACAAGGGCGCGATCAAGCTCAACCGCACGACGGGACCGAACCTGCTGATCCCCAAGCACAACATCCGCTACCTGTACAAGGAAGAGGAGCTGCGCCGCGGACGACGGCGTCCGGCGGCGGCCCCCACCCCGATCGAGTCGGCGCCGGAGTCCGGGCGCCGGAGTGACGACACCGCCCCGTGATGAACCGCCTGCTCGCCCTGACGCAGGGCGACCCCGCCGGCATCGGGCCGGAGATCCTCTTGAAGTCGATGGCGGCGATGTCGGCCGAGGGCGAAGCCCGGCCGGTCCTGCTCGCCGAACGCGCCGGCCTCGCCGCGGTGCGCCACCTCGCCCCGGAGAGCATCTGGCAGCGCCTGGTGTTCTTCTCGCGGCCGCCGTCGCGCGAGACGCTCCTCGGTCTGGCGCCGCGCATCCCGGTGATCGATCCGGTCGGCGCCGAGCGGGCGATCGAGCTCGGCCAGTCGGGCCCCGCCGACGCGCGCGGCGCGATGGCGGCGCTCGACCTCGGCATCGAGCTCGCGCGGAGCGGCGCGGTCGACGCCCTGGTGACCGCGCCGGTCGCCAAGATCTCGATCGCCCGCCACGCGCTGCCGGGCTTCGTCGGCCACACCGACTATCTCGCAGCCCGCTGCGGTCTCGAGCGCTACGGCCGCGACTACCTGATGGCCTTCCTCTCGCCGGACCTGCAGGTGGCGCTGCTCTCGGTGCACGAGCCGCTGGCGCGCGCCGTCGCCGGCGTCACCACCGAGGGCGTGGTCGAGGCGCTCGCCTGCCTCGCCCGCCACGTCTCAGGGCGCTTCGCGGTCGCGGGTCTGAATCCGCACGCCGGCGAAGGCGGGTTGATCGGCGACGAGGACCTGCGGCTGCTGGTTCCGGCGGTGCGCCGGGCGCGCGAAATGAAGATCGACGCCTACGGCCCGGAGAGCCCCGATTCGCTCTTCGCCCGTGCCCGCCGCGGCGAGTTCGATTGGGTGCTGGCGCTCTACCACGACCAGGGGCTGGTTGCGGTCAAGACCGCGAGCTTCGGGCACGCCACCAACTGGACGCTCGGCCTGCCCTTCCTGCGCACTTCGGTCGACCACGGCACGGCCTTCCACATCGCCGGGCAGGGGCTCGCCGACGAGAAACCGCTGCTCGCGGTGCTCGACACGACGCTGCGCCTCCTGCGCCGCGACCGCCGCCGGCGAGACTGACGCCGCCGGCGAGCCTCAGACCGGGGCCACGGCGACCGGGGTGACGGCGTCGACGTCGCGCTCGCCGGTGCGGATGCGCACCACCGATTCCACCGGCAGGACGAAGATCTTGCCGTCGCCGACCTCGCCGGTCGCCGCCGCGCGGCGAATGGCGTCGACCGTGACCTCGACGAAGGGGTCCGAGACGCCGATCTCGAGCCGGACTTTCTCGACCAGCTCCATCTTCACCGTGGTGCCGCGGTAGGTCTCGACCGATTCGGTCTCGCCGCCGTGGCCGTGGACGCGCGAGATCGTCAGCCCGGTGACCTCGGCGCGGAAGAGGGCTTCGAGCACGCCGTTCAACTGCTCGGGGCGGACGATGGCGACGATCATCTTCATCGCCTCACCCCCGCCCCGCGGCGACGGCGGGCGCCTGCGCCGTCGCCGCCCCGAGCGTCGCGGCGGGCGTCGTCTCGGGCAGCACCAGGATCGCCCCCTCGCCGCTGCCGTAGGCCTCCTCGCCGTGCAGCTCGACGTCGAGCCCGCGCGCCTGCCGGCGCTCGTCGACCGCGAGCGGCGAGACGGCGGCGATCAGCTTCAGCAGCCCGAAGGTCGCGAGTCCCGACCAAAGAACGGTGGCGGTGACCGCCACCGCTTGCCGACCGACCTGCGCCGGGTTGCCCTCGAGCAGGCCGGCCGTTCCGCCCCACGCCGCGCTCGCGAAGACGCCGGTCAAGAGCGCTCCGGTCACACCGCCCAGGCCGTGCGCCGCGACCACGTCGAGCGAATCGTCGAGGCGGGTCCGCGCCCGAAAGAAGAGGCCGAAGTAGCTCGGCAGCGCGGCGAGCGCGCCGATCGCGAGCGCGCCGCGCGGCGAGACGAAACCCGCCGCCGGGGTGATCGCCACCAGGCCGACCACGATGCCGGTGGCGGCGCCGACCGCGGTCGCCCGCCGCGAGCGCGCGAGGTCGAGCGCCATCCAGACCGCGAGGGTGGCGATCGGCGCCAGCAGGGTGTTGGCGAAGGCGAGCGCGGCGGCCCGATCGGCGGCGAGCGCCGAGCCGGCATTGAAGCCGAACCAGCCGAACCAGAGCAGACCCGCGCCGAGCAGCACCAGCGGCACGCTGTGCGGCAGGATCGCCTGACGCCCCCAGTCGCGCCGCGGTCCGAGCATCGTCGCCGCGATCAGCGCCGCGACGCCGGCGTTGACGTGCACCACCGTGCCGCCGGCGTAGTCGAGGGCGCCGAGCCTCGCCAGCCAGCCGCCGCCCCAGACCCAGTGGCAGACCGGGGCGTAGACGACCAGCGTCCACAGGGCGCAGAACGCGAGCCAGGGGCCGAAGCGCATCCGCTCGGCGACCGCGCCCGAGACCAAGGCGACGGTGATCACCGCGAAGGTCCCCTGGAAGGCGAAGAAGAGCAGGTGCGGGATCGAGCCCCGCGCCTCGAGGCCGACGCTCTGCAGGAGCGTGAAGCCGAGGCCGCCCAGGCCGGAGCTGCCGTCGGCGAAGGCCAGACTGTAGCCGGCGAGCGCCCAGGCGAGCCCCGCGGCGGCTATCGCGCCGAGGCTCATCATCATGGTGTTGAGCGCGTTCTTGGCGCGCACCAGGCCGCCGTAGAAGAAGGCCAACCCGGGCGTCATCAGGAGCACCAGGGCGGTGGCGACCAGCATCCAGGCGGTGTCGGCGGCGACGGGGACCGGCGGTTCGGCGGCGGCGAATGCCAAGGGCAGCGGGGTCATCGTCCCTCCCTGGAGTTGGGAGGGAGAGATACTACGAAGTTAATTGTAAAATCAAGCGCTCAAGCTCAATTGTCGACCATGCTACTTTAAATCTCCCCAAATTTAATATAATTGTTGGGTTTCTCCACAATTCCGTTCTACGAAGCTCCCTTTCCCGAGAGCACCACGGGGATCGTGCGGGCGAGGATCTTCAGGTCGAGCCAGGGACTCCAGGAGTCGATGTACTCGAGGTCGAGCTTCATCCACTGGTCGAAGTCGAGCTCGTTGCGGCCCGAGATCTGCCAGAGGCAGGTCAGCCCCGGCTTCATCGCCAGGCGCCGGCGCTGCCAGCGCTCGTACTGTGCGACCTCCTCGGGGATCGGCGGCCGCGGTCCGACGAGACTCATGTCGCCGCGCAGCACGTTCCAAAACTGCGGCAGCTCGTCGAGCGAGAACTTGCGCAGGATCCGCCCGAGACCGGTGATCCGCGGGTCGTTCTTCATCTTGAACACCGGGCCGTCCATCTCGTTGAGGTGCTCGACCTCGTGCCGCCGCGACTCGGCGTCGGCCACCATGGTGCGGAACTTGTAGAGCGTGAAGACGCGGCCGTTGAGCCCGCAGCGCCGCTGGTGGAAGAGCACCGCGCCGCCCGAGGTCACCTTGATCGCGAGGGCGATGGCGACGATGATCGGCAGGCCGAGCGCCAGCAGCAGCAGCGACAGCGCCACGTCGAGCAGGCGCTTCGAGGCGAGCAGCAGCGGCCCGGTCGGGCTGGTCGAGACGGTTACCAGCGGCACGCCGTCGAGCTCCTCGAGCTGCACCTTGGCGGGGGTATGGGGGAAGAAGTTGAGCGCGAAGCGGGTGACGATCCCCTGCTCCTGCAGCGCCAGGAAGAGATCCTCGAGCCGGTCGAGGTCGCGGCGGCTGATCGAGAAGATGACCTCGTCGACCACTTCGCGCTCGACGATCGCCACCAGGTCGTCGATCCGGCCGACGACCGGAAAGCGTCCCGGCTCGCCTGCCGGGCCGTCGTCGACCGCCACGAAGCCGAGCACCCGGTAGCCCCAGAAGCGGTGCGCCAGCAACGAGTCGGCGATGGCGCGCGCGGCGGGCGAGGTGCCCACCACCAGCACGGTGCGGAAGTTCAAGCCGCGGGAGCGCACCCAGCGCGAGGTGACGCGCAGCGCCAGCTTCTCGCCCAGCACCGCGACCCAGCACAGGGCGGTGAACAGCAGGATCCAGATGCGGCTGATCTTGTCCTTGCCGAGCAGCGCGTCGTCGAGGCGGAAGACGTAGATCGCCAGGGTGAAGGCGATCGCCGCCGAGAAGGCGACGCGGGTGATGGCGAGCGCCTCGTCCAGTAGCGGCACGGTGCGGTGAGAGCGGTAGCGCCCGGAGGACCAGAGGAGGATCGTCCAGATCGCCAACGCCAGCGGCAGCAGCGGCAGATAGGCCTCGAACGGGTAGAGCGGCCGGTCCGGCCAGCCGAGGTCGAGCGCCGGTAGCAGGCGGCTGCGCACCCACCAGGCGGCGAAGAACGCCGCGGTCACGAGCGCCAGATCGAGCGCGAAGACGGTGCCGGCGATGAGGCGGGCTTGTTGCTTGAGCATGAGGCGGCGATCAGCTCAGGTCCGTCGCGAACGGCTCAAGAACCGGCGTGATTGTAGCTCACTTGGCGCAGCAGATGAGCGTAGCGCTCCGCGACGTGGTCCCAGGAGTAGAGCGCCGCGGCGCGCTCGGCGGCGGCGCGGCGCAGTGCCGCGGCCTCCTCCGGCCGAGCGAGGACGCGGGCGCACAGGCGCGCGAGCGACGGCGGGTCGTCGGCGCGGAAATAGAGCCCGGCGTCGCCGGTAACCTCGCGATTCTCCGGCGTGTCGTGCACCAGGACGCAGTTGCCGTAGCCCATCGCCTCGACCAGCGCCGGATGCGTGCCGCCGACCTCGGTGGCGTGGATGGTGGCGAGCGCGTGCGACAGCAGCTCCCGGTAGCCGCGGCCGTAGATCGGACCCGGAAAGTGGACGCGCGGGTCGGCGCCGCGGGTGAAGGAGGCGATGAACTCGCTGGCGTAGGGCGCGCCGCCGACCATCAACAGGGGCACGTCGCCGCCGACCTGGGCGTAGGCCTCGACCACCCGGTGCGGATTGTTCTCGGGCTCGAAGCGCGCCACGTAGAGGAAGAAACGTCGCGATTCGACGCCGAGCTTGGCGAGCAGCCGGCGCCCGGCCGGCGGGCGCGGATCGACACCGTAGGTGATCACGTGCGAATCGGCTCCGTAGCGTTCCTCGTAGTGTCTACGGATCACTTCCGCGTCCGTCACCAGAGCGGTCGGCAGCACGCAGGCGAGGCGCTCGGAGAGCGCGTAGACGCTGCGGCCGAAAGCCCCCCACTTGGCGCGCCGCTTCTCGATCCCGTCGACGTTGAGCACCGTCGGCACGCCGGCTGCCGAGAGGATGGGTAGGAAGATCGCGTTGGCCGAGTTGACCACCAGGGCGGCGTCGAAGCGCCGGCCACCGGCGTCGAGGCAGGAGAGAAGCGTGTGCACCGGCGTGTCGAGGTGCTTGCTGCGGATCGAGGGCAGCACGATCAGCCGGGCGCCGCGGAACCGCCGCCGCGGGCCGCGGGCGTAATGCGCGCGGCCGTAGACGGTGACTTCGAAGCCGCGCTCGACCAGGCGCGGCGCGAGCTCGGCGAACAGCGTCTCGTAGCCGCCGTAGCGCGCCGGCACCCCCCGGCTGCCGATCAGGGCGACCGAGAGGCCAGTCATCTGGCCTCCGGCAGCGGCGCCTCGCGGCGGCGGAACCAGTCGTCGAGCTCGGATGCGGGTCGGGTGCGCCGCGCCTGGATCGCGCGCCGCCGGGCGAGAAGCTCGCGGCGGTGGCGCAGCAGCCAACCGTAAGCCGGCAGCGAGCTACGCTCGACGAGCGCGACGTAGGCGAACGCCGCGAGATCGCGCGCCAGGGTCGCCGGCAGGGTGCGCCAGAAGTTGCCCGCGGTCTGGTGGTAGAGGCGCAGCAGGTAGCGATTGCGCAGCGAATTGGCGTTGGCGAGCTCGGGCAGATTCCGCCGGCGCTCGGGGAGCACCCGGCGGCGATGCACGGCGCGCGCGCTCGGCTCGTAGATCACCTCCCAGCCGCGCTCCCGCAGCCGGAAACAGAGCTCGGCGTCCTCGCGGTAGGTGTGAAAGCGCGGGTCGAACATCTCGCCCGGCGCGAGCGCCACGTCGTCGATCGCGGTGCGTGACCACAGCGTCGCCGCCCCGGTGCCGCCGAAGACGCGCGCCGGGCGATCGTACTGCCCGCGGTCGGGCTCGGAGGAGCCGCGGTCGAGGTGGCGCCAGGCGGGCGCGAGGTACATGCCGCAGGCGTCGAGCGTCGGCGGCTCGCCCTCGCGTCGCAGCCGGCCGGTCGCCGCGCCGACGGCGAGCCCACGAGCGTGGCAGGTCGCGGCAGTCGCGAGGAGGCGCTCGAGGTAGTCGGGCGCCGGGCGAGCGTCGGCGTTCAGGGTCAGCATCCAGGGCGCCGCCGAGGCCGCGAACGCCGCGTTCATGCCGCCGGCGAAGCCGCGGTTCTCGCCCAGCTCGAGCACCCGCGTCGGCCGCGCCGGGGAGGCGTGACGCCGCGCGACCTCGGGGCCGCCGTCGCGACTGGCGCAGTCGACGACCACCAGCTCGAAATCGACGCCGGTTTGCGCGGCGACTGCCGCCAGGCAGTCCGGGACGTCGGGCGCGTCGTCGTGCAGGACGATCGCGACCGCGACTTCGAGCGGGCTCACGCCGCGTTCCCGCCCGCCCTTCCGGCGGCGGGCCAGCCGGAGAGCGCCGCGCCGGCGAGCGCTACGAGGCCGCGCGCGGCCTCGCCACGGCTCGCGGCCCGCCGCGGGCGGCGCAGCGGCAGGGCCACCAGGCGCGCCAGCGCGCCGGCCGGCACGAGCGCGCGCAGCAGCAGAGCCCACCCCCGGCCGTGGTGCTTGGCGATGTAGCGCGCGAGATTGGCGGTGTAGGCGCTGAGGAAGGCGCCGTATCCGAGAGTCGCGACCGAGCTGCCGCCGCGATGGACGAGCTCCGCCGCCGGCCAGTAGCGCACCACGAGCCGGCGGTCGGCCAGGCGACGGGCGAGATCGACGTCCTCGAACCACGCCGGGTGGAACCGCGGGTCGAAACCCCCGACGGCGTCGAAGGCCGCGCGGCGCAGTGCGAGCGCGGCCGCGGCCGGTTGGGCGACGGGATCGCCGGCCGCGGGCTCGCGCTCGGGACCGCGGACGAGATCGAGGAAGAACGCCTGCGCCAGCAGCTCGCCGAGCCTCGGTAGCGGCCGCAGCTGCCAGCGGAACTGCGGCGCGCCCTCGGGAGAGACCAGGCGCGGAGCGAGGCCGGCGGCGTCGGGCAGCGCCGCGAATCCGTCGACCAGGGCGGCGAGCGCTCCGGCGCGCGGCAGGGCGTCCGGATTGAGCAGCAGCAGCAGGTCGCCGCGCGCCGCCGCCGCGCCGCGATTCGAGCCGCCCGCGAAACCGAGGTTGCCGCCGGCTTCGAGGATCCGCGCCGGGGGACGGTCGCCGAGCGCCGCTGGACCGTTGTTGACCACCACCAGCTCGAAGCTCGGATCGTCCGGCCAGGCGGCGAGCAGGCGCGCCAGGTCCTCCTCTCCGCGCCAGTGGACGACGATCGCCGAGAGCGCGGGAGAGCTCATCCGCGCGAGCCTACCCGGAAGCGGGCGAGCTCGGGGAGCGGCACGAGCGGCGCGCCGCGCCGCAGGTAGCGGGGCAGGAGGCGGAGCGCCCGCCCCCCGCCGGCGATTTGGCCGGCGAGGGCCGGCAAGTCGAACCGCAGCGCGGCGCGCACGGCGTCGGCGAGCTCGCGCGCCGCGGCGCGCGCGAGCAAGCGTGGCCAGGCGCCGCCCGCCAGACGCGCCAGGACGAGGAAGCGATTGCCGCGGATCCGCGCCGCGCGGCGCAGCGGCTCGCGACCGGCGGTCGCCCCGCCGGCGTGCGCCGCGCGGGCCCCCGGCAGACAGCGCGCCGTGGCGCCGCGCCCGCGCAGGCGCACCGCCAGATCGACGTCCTCGTAGTAGGCGTCGAGGTGCGGGTCGAAGACCGTGCCGGCGCCGAGCCGCACCGCCTCGAGCGCCGCGCGCCGGTAGAGCGCCGCGGTCGCCGAGACGCCGAAGATCTCGAACGGCTCGCGGTCGGGCGGCGGCGCCGGTTCGCCGTGTCCGAGCTGGATCGCCTGCCAGCCGCGGTTCCAGCCGATGCCGCAGCCATCGGCGAGCGCGGGCGAGTCGGCGAGGAGATTGACTCCCTGCACGGCGCCAAGAGCGGGCTCGGTGTCGAGCGCCGCGGCGAGGATCGCGAGCCAATCGCGCTCGACCACCGCGTCGTCGTTGACGACTCCGAGGTAGTCGACCTCGCCGGCGGCGGCGAATCCGGCGTTGGCGGCGCGGGAAAAGCCGACCGCCGCGGGAAGACGGACCAGGATCTCCCCGGCCGCCAGGCGCGGCGGTTCGCGATCTCCCTGGTGCACCCAGAAGAGCGCGAACGGCCGGACCGTCGCCGCGGCGCGCAGCGCGGCGAGCGCTTCTTCCTGCAGTGGACTCGCGCCGAGCGACGGCACGACGACGGCGATCGAGCCGCTCACGGCCAGCGGAGCTCCGCGCGATCGAGGATCAAGCCGTTGGCGGGCGGCGCCCCCGGCGGACCGACCGCGGCGAGGGTGATCGTCGCACCGGGCGGGATCGAGAGCGGACCGAGCTCGATCTCGCTCCAGGCCCCCGGGCGCTCGGCCGGGAGGCGGGCGACCTCGGCGTCGCCGACGCGCACCGCGAGCGCGAGCGGCGAGTCGTTGTTGCGCACGTACTGGCTGGCGATTCGCAGCCGGGCCTGCCGTCCGCCCGAGACCGGACGGAAGGAAAGCGAGCTGCCCTCGTAAAGCAGCCAGCCGCCGCGGAATCGCGTTCGATCGACCGTCCAGCGGTCGGGGAAGAGCGTGCCGCCGCTCTTGGCCACCCAGCCGTCCTCGAACTCGACGATTCGCGTCGGCAGGGTGCGCGCCGCCCAGGTAAAGAGGGCGACGCCGCCGCAGAGCGCGGCGACCGCCGCCGCGCGCGTGCCGCCGCGCGGCCGCAGCCGGGGCGCGAACCAGAGCGCGATCGCCAGGGCGGCGCTCGCGAGCGGCGCGATCGCGGTGGCGAGCCGCGGCCGCACCGAGCTCGGAGCGAAACGGCCGACGTCGGCGCCGGCGCGTTCGGAGATCAGGTCGAGCCACCAGCTCGAGCCGTCGGCGAGGTTGTAAGTCCAGCCCGGCGCGACCAGCCAGACGAGCGCCAGCAGCGCGGTCGCCGCCGCGAGCCCGGCGACCAGGAAGCGCTGCGCGGCGCCGGCGCGCCGCCGTCGGTCGGCGAGCAGGGTCGCGATCGCCAAGGCGAGGAAGGGCAGGAGCACCACGCCGTAGCGGAACGGCGGCGACCAGCCGCCGTACCACTCATGGCGCGACAGGACCATGGTGAGGTACGGCAGCCCGGCGGCGAGCGTCCAGCGCGGCGCGCGCGGATCGGCGAACGCACGCCCGACCGCCGGCACGAGCAGCAGCCAGATCGGCGAAGCGGCCACGAGGCCGAAAGCCGAATCGAAGAAGAGGCCGAGGAACGCGAGACCGAATCCCGCCGGCGACTGCCGCACGATCGACAGCTCGCCCGCGCCGTAGATCCTCAACGGGTTGCCGAAGCGCGCGAAGTTCCAGGCGGCGAGCGCCCCGAGCGCCAAGGCGAGGGCCGCGCCGAGGCCGACGACCGTCCGCCGCGGCAGGCGCCCAGGGCGCGCCGCGAGCGCCGCGATGGCGATCGCGATCAGACCGAGGCGTAGCTTGAGCAGCGGCAGCGCCACCAGCGCCAGGGCGAGGATCGCGAGGTCGCGCCGGCTCGCTCGGCGCTCGAGCGCCGCCAGCCGATCGAGGGCCACCGTCGCGGCGAGCGCCGCCGGGACCTCGATCCAAATCTGGGCGCTGTAGAGCAGCAGCGGCGGCGCGAAGGCCACGAGCGCCCAGGTGCGGAAGACCGCGTCGGGCCGGTCGGGAAAATGCCGGCGCAGGAGCGAGGCGACGAAGCCGGCGAGCAGCGCCGCCATCGCGGCCATCTCGATCTCGACGCCGGCGAGACCGCCGAGCTTCCAGGCCGGAACGAGCAGCAGCGGCAAGAGAGCGTTGTGGCGCGAGTAGATCTCGCCGTGCGCGCCGCGCGGGTCGCCCGGCTGGGGCTCGATCGGACGCGGCGAGAAGCCGCGCCACGCGCCCTCGGCGTATTGATTGGCGAGGTCGGTGTCGAAGTCGGCGGCGAGACTCCGGACGAGCAGGAGGTTGTAGGGCTCGTCGCCGTCCGGCGGGCGGTGCGCCTCGGCCCAGGGCAGCACGGCGAGGTAGACGACGAACGGCAGCACGGCGAGCTCCCAGGGGAAGCGCGGCGCCGTGACCCGGCGGCGCAACGCCAGGGCGGCGCGCCACGCGCCGACGCCGAGCAGAGCGAAGAGCGCCGCGGCCGCGAGCTCGTCGCCGAGCGGCAGTCCGAGCCACCGCTGGCAGAAGGCGAGGCCGAAGACGGTGACGGCGAGCGTCGCCTCGCCCGGAGCGGGCGCCGACGCGCCGGCGCTCCCCGCGAGCGTCGAGGTGACCGCGAGCGCCAGCGCCACCGTGGCCACGCTGGCCGCGAGCGCGTCGCCGCCGCCGGTCGACAGGCCGGCCGCCGCCGCGACCGCCACGCCGACCGCCGCGAGGGGCGCGAGGAGACGCCGGCTCATCGCCGGGTCGCCACCTGGAAAAGAGCGAGCTCGACCGAGTCGGGCAGCGTCGCCGACCGCTCGAGCACCAGCCGCGTGGCGGCGACGCGCGCTTCGAGGCGCTGTTCGCTGCGGAAGGTGTGACCGTAGAAATCGCCGCTTGCCGGGAACCACCCGAGCCAGGGCTCGGGTGGCGCCGCGGCGAGCGCCCGGCGGACATCCGGCCGATCGATCGCCCATTCGGCGCTGTCGCGTCCGACCCGGAGCTGCCAGCGCCGCTCGCCCTGCGCGGTCGAAAGCACGAGGGTCGCGACCGGCGTGCCGGCGGCGAGCGCGGTCGAGTTCGTCAGGTAGGAGTCGATCACCACGCCCGAGATCGCCGCCCCGGACAGCTCCCACACGAGGCGCGGTCGATCGCGGTCGGCGACCGCGGCGAACTTGAGCAGCGGCTGCTCGACGACTTGCTCGCCCCCGAGAACGATCGCCGCGACGACGATCGCCGCCAGAGCGACTGGCGCCCAGGCGCGCGCTCGCGCTTCGAGCCACCCCCGGCGATCCGCCAGGCGCGCCCAGCCGAAGAGCGCCAGCAGCGCCAACGCGAGCGTCGCCAAGGGACGGGGCGCGGCGGCGGCGGCGGCGGAAGCGAGCGGCGCCCCGCGCAGCCAGGGCGGGGCGCCCGCGGCCAGGGTCGCGAGCGCGAGGCCGCCGCTCCAGGTCGCCTGGCCCGTGGCGGCGATCCCGGAGCGCGGGGCGGCGAGCGCCAGGGCCGCGAGGGGCGCGATCGTCAGCGGTGCGAAGGGCGCGATCCAGCTCGCGGCGAGGGCGAGCGCCAGCGCCGCGGCAAGCGTTCGCCCCTCTCGCGGCGCGCTCGCGCCGCCGACGAGCGCCGGCAGGAGAACGGCCGGAGCGAGCAGACGCGCGAGCTCGGAGGTCGAGCCGGCGATCGGCGCGGCGACCACCGCCGCGAGCGCCGCGACCGCGGCGAGAGCGACCGCGGCCGCGGTGGCGCGACCGCTCGCGGCGCGCACCAGCCCGCTCGCCGCCACCAGCGCTCCCGCCCAGGGGTCGAACGCGGCGAGCGCCGCGGCGGGGGCGAGGACCGACCCCCAGCGCAGGAGCGGCGAGGAGCCGCGGGCGCTCGTCCACTCGGCCGCTGCGAGCGCGACCAAGGCCGTCGTGCCGACCGCCGTCCAGCCGGGACCCAGGGTGAGGACGAGCGCGCCGACGACCGCGGCGCGCACCCGGCCGGCGGTGCGGTCGAGCGTCGCGAGCGCCAGCGCGGCGGCGATCGGCAAGAGGAGGAAGACCACCGCGGGGCGCGCGCCGAAAGCCCGGCCGTGGAGCTCGGCGCCGCGCGCCAGGACCTGGACGGCGAACGCCAGGCCGAGCGCCGGAGCGAAGGAGCCCTCGGGCGCGGCGCGGAACCAGCGCCAGGCGGCCGCGGCCAGGGCCACGAGCAGGAGCGCGAAGATCACCGCCGAACGCATGCCGCCGCCGTGCGGCAGCGCCCAGGTCGCCGCCACCGTGAGCAGGCCGAGGGCGGCGATCGCGCCCGACCCGGGAGCGGCGAGGATCGCGAGCGGCGCGAGCGTCGCCAGAGTCGCGAGGGCGAGGAACGCCGTCTCGGCGGCCGCGAGCTCGCCGCCTTGCGCGCCGGCGAGCGCCAGGCCGGCGGCGCCCGCGCCGAGGGCGAGCAGCGCCCCGGCGAGTCGTGACCGTCCGGAGGGGACGGGCGGATTCGAGTGCATCCGCGGAAGTCTACGCGGGGGCGAGCGCGCGCGTCGGGGCCATATACTGACCGCGCCATGTTGTCGCGCGACGTCCTACGCAACGACCCGGAGCGGGTCCGCCAGGCGCTCTCCGAGCGCGGCCAGGCGCTCGCGGCCTTCGACTCCTGGTTGGCGCTCGACCGCGCGCGCCGTGAGGCGGTCGGCGAGGTCGAGGAGCTCAAGCGCCGGCGCAACGCGGCCTCGAAGAAGATCGGCCGGTTGAAAGCGGCCGGGGGCGACGCCGCCGGGCCGATCGCCGAGGTCGGGGCGCTCAAGTCGCGGATCGAGAGCCTCGATGCTCAGGTCGCCGAGCACGACGAGGCGCTCGCCAAGGTCGAGCTGCGCCTGCCGAACCTGCCCGACGCCTCGGTGCCGCGCGGCGCCGACGAAAGCGCCAACCGGGTGGAGCGGATCGTCGGCGAGCCGCGCAAGTTCGACTTCGAGCCCAAGTCGCATTGGGACCTCGGCCCGGCGCTCGGGATCCTCGACTTCGAGCGCGGCGCCAAGGTCACCGGGGCGCGCTTCACCGCCTACTTCGGCGTCGGCGCGGCGATGGAGCGGGCGCTGATCTCGTTCATGCTCGACCTGCACACCCGCGAGCACGGCTACACCGAGGTCCTGCCGCCGTTCATCGTCAATCGCGAATCGCTGGTCGGCACCGGACAGCTGCCGAAATTCGCCGCCGACCTGTTCAAGCTCGAGGGTCTCGAGTACTACCTGGTGCCGACCGCCGAGGTGCCGCTGACCAACCTGCACCGCGAGGAGATCCTCGACGAGGCGCGCCTGCCGGTGCGCTACGCGGCCTATACCGCCTGTTTCCGCAGCGAAGCGGGCTCCTACGGCAAGGACGTGCGCGGCCTCGTCCGCCAGCACCAGTTCAACAAGGTCGAACTGGTGCACCTGGCGACCCCTGAGTCGAGCTACGACGAGCTCGAGACCATGACCGCCAACGCCGGCCGGGTGCTCGAGCTTCTCGGCCTGCCGTACCGCGTGGTCTGCCTGTCGACCGGCGACATGGGGTTCTCCGCCGCCAAGACCTACGATCTCGAGGTCTGGCTGCCGGGACAGAGCCGCTACCGCGAGATCTCCTCGTGCTCGAACTGCACCGACTTCCAGGCGCGCCGCGCCAACCTGCGCTGCCGCCGCGAGGGCGAGAAGCCGCGCCTGCTGCACACCCTGAACGGCTCGGGGCTGGCGGTCGGCCGGACGCTGATCGCGGTGCTCGAGAACTACCAGCAGACCGACGGCACGGTGACCGTGCCCGAGGCCCTGCGCCCCTACCTGCACGGCCTCGACCGCATCACGCCGCGGGGCTAGCGCCGGCGACCGACCTGACCAACGGCCGCGGTCGCCCGGCGGCGGTCCGGACCGGTATCCTTGCCGGCGGAGAGGTGGCGGAGTGGTCGATCGCGGCGGTCTTGAAAACCGCTGGGCCCGCAAGGGTCCCGTGGGTTCGAATCCCACCCTCTCCGCCAGATCGCCGCGCGCGTCCGCCCGCGGCTCGCGGCGGAATCGCGGGAATGTTGCCAACCGGGCGCGCGGTGTCGCGGGACGCGCAACCGCGCGCCGATCGTCTCGTACAGTACCCGGATCATGTTCGTCTCGCTCCGACGCCGACCTGCACGCGGCTGGATCGTTCGCGCCGCGATCGTCCTCGCGGCCGGAGGACTCGCAATCGCCGCGGGCGCGAGCGAGGTCTCGGCCGACCGGCTGCGCGCCGAGGTCGAGAGCCTGCGCGCCCGGGCGGCGGAGCAGGCGAAGTCGAATCCCGCCTGGGCGGACATGGGCGGGAGCGGAGTCGACGATTCCGTCTTCCGCGCCGCGACGGCGCTCGCGGCCGGCCGGACGCTCTCGACGCTCGACCTGATCCTGCGCGCCGAGGACCAGTTGGGAGGCATAGAGGCCTCGAAGGGCAAGAGCCAGCAGGGCGGCGAGGGTCTCGCGGAGCTCGAGTCGGCCTGGAAGAAGGAGCGCGCCGCGCGCGACCGGCGGCGGGCGAATCCGACCTCGGCGGCGACAGGCGCAAGCGCGATGCCGGCGGCCGTGCGCGCCCTGGCCGAGACGGCGCGCGGCAAAGCCGGGCCGCTCTTCGACGCCAGCCGGGCCTACGGCGAGGTGACGAGCGCCGCCGCCGGCTTCTACTACCTCGGCGAATCGCGCGGCGTCGAAGCCTTCGCCGACTTCGCCGAGAAGCTCGGCGCGGTCGCCGAAGGGAGCGCGCTTACGATCCGCTCGCCGCGCCCCGAGCTCGACGCCCTGCAGGCGCAGGTCCTCGCGGCTTTCCAGCCGCCGCGCTCGATCGACCGCCACCCCGACTTCATCCGCCTCAATTCGACGCTGAAACTGGCGGGGGAGCTCGCCAACGCCGGTCTGTCCACCGGTGCGCTCTACCAGGTGCTCAATTCGCTCGCGATCTTCGCCGCGATCGACGCGCCGGAGCCCGACGCCGGCCGTCAGGCCGCGATCCGCGCGGCGCTCGACACCTGGAAGTCACGCTTCGCCGCCTCCGGGCGCGATGACTCGATCGCGCGCCTCTTCCTCGAGCGCGCCGAGACCGCGCTCTCCCCGGGGCCCGACGGGAAGGCCCCCGGCGGCGACCTGTGGAAGAGCGTCGCGGCGCTCGTCGAGCACGTCCTGCCCGCGTATCTCGCATTCCTCGAAAAGGCGCCTGCGGACCAGCCCAAGGTGGCCGAGAGTCTCTCGGTCACCCTGGTCCGATGGCCCTACACCTGAAACCTGAGCGACCCAGCAAGTTTGCTGGTTCAAGAGGTGGTGGCGAAGTACGGCGGACGGGTCCGGTTCGTGAGCGAGAACTTCGGCGCCTCGAAGCTCGCCGAGCGCTTCGGCGTCACCCGCTATCCGGCGGTCTTCGTCGGCGACGTGCTGGTCGCCCGGCCACGCGATTTCGGTTTCGTCGGCGAGGGCGAGTCGACCGGCCGCTACGCGCCGTGGAGGAACGCCGACAACCAGGCGCGCTTCAAGTCGGATCTGACGCGCATGGTCGAGCTCGCGCTCGCCGGCAAGCTCGGCGAGCTCGCGAGCTCGGCCCCCGCCGCCTCGACGGTCGCCGACGAGATCGCGGCGCTTCCGGACTTCGGCCTCTCCGACCTCGCCGGGGGCAAGCTCAGCTCGGAGACGCTGCGCGGCAAGGCGGTTCTGGTCGAGTTCTGGGCGACCTGGTGCCCGCCCTGCCAGTCGACGCTCGAGTGGCTCGGCTCGCTCAAGCGCAAGTACGGCGATCGCCTGGAGGTCCTGGCGCTCGCGGTCGAGTCGCCGGAGGACGGGATCCGCAAGACGGCGGCGAAGCTCTACCGCGGCCTCAGGGTCGCGATCGCCGACGGTCCGACCGCGGCGGCGTTCGGCGGCATCACGGCGGTGCCGACGCTCTTCCTCTTCGACGCCACGGGCAAGGCGACCCAGATCGTCTACGGCGCCCCGCCGGACCTCCACGATCAGATCGAGAAGGCCCTCGGGCCGCCCGGCCGCTGAATCAGCGCCGGCGCGATTCGTGACGCCCTAGTGCAGGTACCCGAGAGCGCGCAGCTCGCGCTCGAGCTCGGGGTCGAGCGACTTCGCGTCGCCGACGACGCTCCCTTCCGGCGATTCGAGGAAGAACGCGCGCAGTGGCGGCGCCATCAGGTCGCGGGCGATCTCGCGCGCCCGATCCGGCTCGGCGGCGAAGAGGTCGCGCCGCTCGCCGGGGTCGACCGCGAGGTCGTAGAGCGCCAGCCCGTCGGCGGCGGGC
Source organism: Thermoanaerobaculia bacterium (assembly GCA_046331385.1). GTDB lineage: Bacteria > Acidobacteriota > Thermoanaerobaculia > Multivoradales > JAGPDF01 > JAXLQW01. The sequence goes on along the minus strand of JAXLQW010000001.1, from coordinate 2,551,479 downwards.
AGAAGCCCACGCGCGGCGACCGCCGCGTGGTGGCGCGCGATCCCCTCGTAGCGGTAGAGCGCGTGGCGGACGTCGCGGATCACCTGCACGTTCTGGCCCTCCGAGAAGACCCGGGTCGCGAAGCGCCGGCCGCTGAAGAGGTCGAGCGTCCAGGGGAGCGCGAGGGGGTCGGGCGCCGCGTGGACGGCGAAGCGCGCCAGGGTCGAGAAGTAGACGTCGGTCGTCGAGACCGGAGCTTCGGGGTCGGCGATCTTCGGCCGCTGTCCGCCCGCGGGCAGCAGGACCAGCGGCACGCGCTCCTCGGGCTCTTTCGAGAGCATGCCGTGGCCCCAGAAGCCCTCTTCGTAGAACGCCTCGCCGTGATCGCCGGTGACGACGACGTCGGTCGTCTCGAGCAGCCCTTCGCGTTCGAGCCCGGCGAGCAGCGCCTCGAGGGCGCGATCGAAGTGGCGGACTTCGGCATCGTAGAGCGCCACCAGCCGCGCGCGCGCCGTGCCGTCGAGCCAGCCGCTCTCCTCGGGGAAGGCGAATTCGGCCAGAGCGCCCGATCGATCGCGCGCCATGCCGTCGCGGATCGCCGCGGCCGGGCTGGTCGCCGGCAGCCCGAGCGCCGCGAGATCCTCGGCCGGCGGCAGGTACGGGCGATGGGGATCGAAGTAGTGCACCCAGGCGAAAAACGGTCGATCGCGCGCGCGCTCGCGCGCCCCGCGGATCGCCTCGAGCGCCGCGCGCGAGACGAGGAGGCCATCGACCTTGAGTGCTTCCTCTTCCGTGCCCGCGAGCTCGCGGGTGCCGAGGTAGGTGGCGAAGCCCTGATCGAACCCCCCGCCGCGGCGCAGGAGCGGATTGCCGACCACCGCGATCGTCGAGACGCCGCTCGCCGCGAGCCGCTCGGCGAGGGTGGTGACCCCCGCTTGCAGGCCCGCCGCACGCTCCTTCGTCGCTTCGCCGAGGAGCACGAACTCGCCCGCACGGTGGAGTCGCCCGAAGGGTCGGCCGGTGAAGAGGCTCGCGAGCGTCGGCCAGGTGACCGAGAACTGCGAGTAGGCCCGCGGCAGGACGACGCCGCGTTTCGCCCGCGCCGCGAGCTGCGGCGTCGTGTTGCGTCCATACCCGCCGAGCGAGGTGTGGTCCCAGCGCAGCGTGTCGCCGACGACGAGCACGAGGTTGCGCGGGGGCGACTCGCCAGGGCGGCAACCGGCGGACCCGACGAGGGAAACCACCGCGACGAATGCGGCGCATCGGCAAGGAGCGCTGCGCCCGTTGGAGAACCGGACCAAGTTGGAGCAAGAATAGCGCCCGGATGATTTCCGCGCCGCCCACGGCCGACGACGAGCGGGTCCTGACGCTGGTGGACAATCCCGACCCGGCGGTCGACGAGTTTCGCTGGTCGCTGCGGGACTTCGGCGGCAAGGTGCTGCGGGACTTCCTGTCGAAGCCCGGGGTGCTGCTCGACACGATCCAGCAGGAGTGGATCTACCGCGGCGACCAGCTGACGGCGATGGTGGACGTGACGGAGGAGGACCCGCAGACGATGCACTTCAGCCTCGACCACCTCGGCACGACGCGGCTCGAGACGGACGAGACGGGCAACGTGGTGAAGAGGTGGAAGTACTTCCCCTACGGCGAAGACGCCTCGCCGACCGCCGCCGGCGAACCCCGCCTCCGCTTCACCGGCCACGAGCGCGACACCTACAGCCCGATGACCAACACCGACGACCTCGACTGGATGCACGCGAGGTTCGAAGCGCCGGGGCTGGGGAGATTCTTATCCGCTGATCCGGCGCGGCTGAGCTCCGCAGCCAGGCAGCGACCGCAACTCTGGAATCGTTACACCTATGTTGCAGGCAATCCGATTCGATTCACTGACCCCAGCGGCAGGTGCATCGAAGACCTCTGTATCGGCGAAGGAGCCGCGATAACCGCAGGCATCGCGGCACTAGAAAACCCTGCCGGCCAAGAGGCGCTGGAAGCTGCGGAGATCGAGGTCGCCGAGGTTGCCGGGCTAGCCGAGGCTTACCTGAAGCCCGCACTCCAGCGGGGAATGGAGCTTCATGAAACGCTGGGCGCGAAACTCGGCGATGCATTGGCGAAGAATTTCCCGACCATCGATCGATTCGTTCGCTCCAACGGTTCTGCGATCAGCATGAAGACCATAGATCTGGCATCCAAGACCTATCAGCGGGCCCGTGCGCTCGCATCGAGGCTCGGAAGCTACATCAAGAGCCTGGCAGAATTCGCCGGTGCTAGGGGCGGAGGCGAAGTAGTGCGGAGCAACGATGTTCAGCGACGGGTCCTCGAGATCGTGGTGAGGGGCGGTGACTTGACGACTAGCTCGGCAAAGGCGATCGCAGAGGCGGCACAGAAGGCACAGGCATTCGGCGTGACAATTCGAGTGGTCGTTATTCAATGAACGCTCTAAGATCGGTCACTCTCATCAGCTGGAACTCAAGGTACTTCATCGTGCCTCAGATTGTGAGCTTGGCAGGGCCAGCGCAGGATGCCGAGCCGATCATCGTGGTAGACCATGAAGCCGACTCTGGTGAGCTGGGGCACGCCCTCCAAGAGGGTCTATCGTCGTTTCGCGAAGTGCACTTGAGCGGCTCGCGGACTTCCCGGACAAGGAGTCGCGACCCTCTTCTCGTCGCGAGTGGCGCAACAAGTCGAACCCAGGTCTGGAAGGAAGGTCTCCTGTGCGAGGTGCTTGAGTACCCGGAGGAGTATCGCATTCATCCGAGCCGCAAGGGCAAGGCTCGGGGCACGTGGCTGTTCAAGAAAGAGAGCGTAGTGATCCCGAGATCTGCCACGGTTCAGACCCTTGGGGAAGGTGCAATGGCCGCTCTCCAGAACTGCAACGAGTAGTGCAAGCCCCTTCGGAGAAGCGGCCTAGGTCGCCCATCGCCGGGCGGCGCGCTCGAAGCTGACGATGCGGCCGAGGAGGGAAATGTCGCGCGAAGGCGCCTGGCGCCCGACCGAGATCGCCTGCGGCTACAATGGCGCCGGGCACGGAGGTGCGGCGATGCGTCTGACGCTCGAATACTGGCCTGACGAAACCGGATTCGTCGGGCGACTACGCGAAGTGCCGGGGGTCTTCAGCCAAGGGGAGACCCTCGACGAGCTCGAAGAGAACGTCCGCGACGCCTACGAGCTCGTCGTCGCGGATGCCAAGGAGGAGTCTCACCCGGGAGCGTTGACCAAGCCGATCGAAGTCCCGGCGTGAAACGCACGGCCTTCCTGCGGGAGCTGGCGCAAAAAGGCTGCGTGCTCCACCGCCACGGAGGCCGTCACGACCTCTTTCGGAATCCCCGCAACGGCCGCAAGGCTCCGGTTCCCCGCCATCCCGAAGTCAAGGACTCCCTCTGCCGCTTGATCCGCAAGCAGCTCGAGATCGACTAGGAGCTCGTCGGATCGCTGGGGCTCTCGGGAGCGCACTGCTGCGGGAAAGATCGTGCACGCCGAACCCAAGCTGGGAGTCGTTACGGACCTCATTCTCCCGACGAAATAGTCGACTAGGCGGCGCATCGCCGGGCGGCGCGTTCGAAGCTGACGATGCGGCGCAGGAGGGAGTTGTAGCGCGAATGCGCCCGGCGCGGGTCGCGTTCGGCGAGCCAGAGGTAGAGGCGGTGCTCGACGGGTTCGCCCGCGAGGGCGGCGGGGATATCGAAACCCAGACGCCGCAGCTTCGGGCCGGCGACCTGCAACAGGAAGGTCTCGGCGCTCTCGCGCCCGGCGGCGAAGTCCGCCAGACCCTTCGCCACCAGCTCTCCCCCGGGCAACGCCGCGAGATCCATGGCGAGATGGTAGCGGACGTCAGCTCCCCGCGGCGAGCGGGGCGACGAGGATCTGGGTGCCGGTGCGGAAGAGGTGGTGCAGGCGCTGGGCGTCGGCGGGGGCGAGGACCAGGGTCAGCAGCGGCGGGTGCTTCGGCTCCTCGCCGCGCAGGCGCTGCCAGCCGTCGCGCACCGCGTCGAGGTAGCGGTGGAAGAGGTCGCGCTTCGGCGGCTCGTTGGTGACGAAGAGCTGCCAGCCGTTGTCGAGCTGCACGCGGTAGGTCGAGGGCTTCTGGAACTCGTCCTTCTTCGGCGGCGTCGGGGCCGGGGCGCCGGGGGTCCCGGGCTTCGCCGGATCCTCCTTCTCCTCGTCCTCGGAGTACGGCTTGAGCGTCGTCGGCGCGATCGTCTCGCGGTCGGTGTCGCCGGGGCCCTGCGCCACCTTCCAGATCCCCGGCGCCGCGAGCTTCGGCGACCCCTCGCCGCCAAAAAGCGGCTGGAAGTCGAGCAGGGTCACCGCCTGCGCCTTCACGGTCTCGAGCGTCAGGCCGCGCACCCGGACCTCGACCGCCGGCGCCGCGGGGTCGAAGTAGAGATAGACGCCCGGGTCCTTGGCGAGCTGCGACTCGAGCTCGACCATGCGCAGCGCGAGGCGCGGGTCAGCGGCGGCGACGCTCGCCGCGACGAGCGCCAGACTAGTAAAGGAAGACGCGAGCGCCGACCGGAACGGTTTCATACGCGAACTTGAGGTCGTCGTCGCCCAGTCGAATGCAGCCGTGCGTGACCCGCTTGCCGAGCAGCGTCTTGAAGATCGTGCCGTGGATGATGTAGCCGTCTTTCATGTACAAGCCGTAGTCGCCGAGCGAGAAATCGTCGACCCGCTCCGAGGCGTCCTTCGGCGGCAGATAGCCCTCCTCGATGAAGGCCCAATCGGGCTTCATCCAGATCGGGTTCTTCTGCTTGCGCAGGACTTTCAGCTCGCCCATCGGGGTGTCGAAGACCCAGGTCTTCTGGTTGCGCGGGTCCTTCAGCAGCACGCCGCTGCCGGTCGAGCAGACGGCCTCGCGCAGCACCTGCTTGCCCTTCCAGATGCGCAGGCGGTTGGCGTGCGAGTCGACCGTGACGTAGACCTCGTTGGCCGGCGCGAGCGCGGCGAGCTTGGCTTCGAGGCGCGCCGCGCGCTCGGCCGGATCGCCCTTGATGGTCGCCGGATCGGGCAGCTCGAGCTCCGCCTGATAGGCCCGCGCGCGATAGGCGCCGCCGTAGCGGGCGAGGGCCGTGGCGGCGGCCGCTCCGACGACCGCCGCCGAGGCGAGGAAGATCGCGACCAGCTTCGCCACCTCGCGCGCGCGGCTCCTCTGGGGGACCGTGATCTCGACCGGCGGTGGAGGGGGTGGCGGGCCCTGCAGGAGCGTCACGGGCGGATTCTACCTAGAAGGTCCCGACGATGGTGACCGGCGTGCCGACCCGCGCCTGGGCGAAGACGCGATCCATGTCGGTGTTCGACAGCGCCACGCAGCCGTCGGTCCAATCGCGCCCCTGACCGCCCTCGCCGTGGATCTCGATCAGGCTGCCGATCCCGACCCGCAGCGGCACCTGGCCGGTCTGGCGCGCGAAAGCGAAGCGCGCCCGGTCCTCGCCGTTGGGATAGTCGAGCAGCAGCGCCTTGTAGTACTTGGTCTGATTCGGCGCCTTGACCTGGGTGATGCGGTAGCGCCCCTCGGGCGTCGCCTGGTCGCCGGCGTGGATCTTCTGGCGCAGGCCCTTGGCGCCGAGCTCGGCCTCGTAGGCGCCGACGCGCTCGCCCGCCCGGTAGACGTAGAGCTTGCGCTTCAGCTTGTCGACCACGAAGGCCGTCTGGCCCGAGGCCCGCGATTGGGCGATCGCCTCGGCCACCATCGCGCGCCACTTGCGCAGGTTGCGCGGATCCGAGAATCGGGAGTGCAGCGCGTTCCAGCTCTCGTGCACCACGCCGACGAGCGAGCGCGCCACTTCGCCCGCCGCGACCGCACGGTCGAATCGCCCGGCGGCGGCCAGCCGCTGCGCCACGTCCCACTGCACGGAGGCGCGCTGTGCGGCGGCGATCTCGCGCCGTCCGACGCCGGCCTCGTCCGATTCGGCGCGCGCCCGGTCGATCTCGCGCTCGAGCTCGGCCGAGAGCGAGATCCAGCGGTCCGACCAGGTGGCGCGGCTCGAGTGGATCTGCACCAGCGATTCGCGCGCGGTGACCAGCACCCGAGTCCAGGCGACCTCGGCGCGGCCTGGGCTCTTCTGCCAGAAGGGAGCCGAGGCCTCCGACGCGGTGGCGATCTCGGCGTCGGCGATCAGCCGGTCGATGTGCCGCGCCGCCGCCGGCAGCGCCGGGCGGATCTTGCCGAGCGCCCGGCCGGCGGCCGCTCGTGCCGGCTCGGGCCGGAAGTCCGGCGCCGTGCTGCGTGAAGCGGGATTCGCGGCGAGCAGAATGGCGAGTCCGGCCACCACTCCGCCGAAAAGAAACGACCGGCGACGGAAGCCCGTCGCCGGTCGGAGGTATCTGCCGAAAAAACTGATCAGCACTTAATCTTGGCCTTGCCAGCCTCCAAGTCGGCCTTCAGCGTGTCCGCCGAAGACTTCAGGGAGTCGGCCTGGGCCTTGGCGCCGAAGAAGTCCTCGCTGGCGATGGCGCTCTCGATCCCCGCGACCTGCGCCGAGAGACCGTCGAACTGACCCTTCATCGCCTCCATGTCCTTCTTGAAGTCCTTCGGCTGGCGCTTGCACTTGGCGAGATCGCCCATCACGGCGTTGGCGCCGTCGAGCGAGGCCTTGGCGGCGGCGAGCGCCTCGTTGGCGGCGTTCTTGGCGGCTTCCTTGCCGGCGACCGCGGCGTCCTTGGCCTCGTTGGCGGCCTGACTGGCGGCGGCGACGAGCTCCTTCGCCTTGGTGTAGGAGCGGAAGAGGGCGAACTTGTTGGCCTGCGCCTCGATCTCCGCGTTGACGGCGTTCATCGCCTGCTGCGCCTTGTTCCAGGCGTCGGCGGCGTACTTCGGAGCCTCGGCGCTCTCGGCGGCCGAAACGGCGGCCTTGGCGGCATCGATCTCCTGCTGCGGCGGCTTGGCGCAGCCGGTCGCGACGACCAACAACAGTGCGATGACACCCAATGCAAGCTTCTGGTTACGCATGGTCTCCTTTCCCTCCTGACAGGGGTCGATCTGGACTTTCAAAGCGTTTGCAGAGTCGAAGATTCTTGCGCTCTGGGCGACCGGCTCGCGCTCGACGCGCGCGCCTCGCTTGCTGCGGACGATCGGAGCTTAGCATAGAGGCCCGCCGAGCCGCCACCGGGCTCAGCGCAGGGCGTTCGCGTGGGTGGCGAAAAGCGCCGCCGCCCGGCGTTCCACTTCCTCTTCCGTGAAGCCGAAATGGTGCGCCAGATCTTCGGCCGGGGCCGAGGCTCCGAAGCTGTTCTGGCAGAGGGTCTCCCCGCGGGAGCCAACCCAGCGGTGCCACCCCAGGGGGCTCCCGGCCTCGATCGCCAAGCGCAGCGGTGCGCTCGGTGGGAGGATTTCGTCCCGATACTCCACTGGTTGCGCGGAAAACAGCTCCCACGATGGCATCGAGACCACTCGGACCGCCATTCCTGCAGCAGAAAGGCGCCTCGCTCCCCGAAGCGCGAGCTCGACCTCGGAGCCGGTGGCGATCAGGATCAGCTCGGGCGGCCCCCCCCCCTCGGGCTCTCGCAGTACGTAGGCTCCCCGCTCCACCCCCTCCCGCGCGCGATCGGCGGTCTCGGCGAGGATCGGCAGCTTCTGGCGGGTCAGGACCAGGGCCGTCGGGCCGTCGCGTCGACCCAGGGCGACCCGCCAGGCCTCGGCGGTCTCGCAGGCGTCGGCCGGACGCAGGACGACGAGGCCCGGAATCGCCCGCAGCGAGGGCAGCTGGTCGACCGGCTGATGGGTCGGTCCGTCCTCGCCGAGAAAGATCGAGTCGTGGGTGAAGACGTAGGTGACCGGCAGCCGCATCAGCGCCGCGAGGCGGATCGCCGGCCGCATGTAGTCGGCGAAGATGAGGAACGTGCCGCCGAAAGGGCGCACCGTTCCCGAGAGCGCGAGGCCGTTCAAGATCGCCCCCATCGCGTGCTCGCGCACGCCGAAGTGGACGTAGCGCCCGGCGGGCTCGGCGGCCGAGAGGTTCGCCTCGCCGGCAAGGGGAGTGTTGTTCGACTCCGACAGGTCCGCCGAGCCGCCCAGGAGCTCGGGCAGGCGCCGGGCGGCGGCGTTCAAGACCTGGCCCGAAGCGGCGCGGGTTGCGATGGGCTTGTCGGCGGGCGAGAAGCGCGGCAGCTCGTCGTCCCAGCCGGCCGGAAGATGACCCACGCGGCGGCGCTCGAGCTCGGCGGCGAGCTCCGGGTGCGCGCGCTCGTAGTCCGAGAGCAGAGCGCGCCACGCGGCGGCGGCGCGCTCGCCGCGCTCGCGCGCCGGGGCGAACGCGGCGCGCGCCTCGTCGGGAACCCGGAACGCGGGCTCCTCGGGCCACCCGAGAGCGCGCTTGGTGGCGCGGGTCTCCTCGGCGCCGAGCGGCGCGCCGTGCGCCTCGGCGCTCCCCGCCTTGCGCGGGCTGCCGAAACCGATGACGGTGCGCACCAGCAGGAGGGACGGCCGCTCGCGCTGCGCGTCGAGGCGCGCCAGGGCCGCTTCGAGCGCGTCGAGGTCGTTGCCGTCGTCGACGCGCGCGACCGCCCAGCCGTAGGCCGCGTAGCGCGCCGCCACGTCCTCGCTGAAGGCGAGATCGGTCGAGCCGTCGATGGTGATGTGATTCGAGTCGTAGATCACCTTCAACCGGCCGAGGCGCTGATGACCGGCGAACGACGAGGCCTCGGAGGCGACGCCCTCCATCAGGTCGCCGTCCGACGCCACCACCCAGACGTCGTGGTCGAACAGGTCGAAGCCTGGCCGGTTGAAGCGCGCCGCGAGCGCGCGCTCGGCCAGCGCCATGCCGACGGCGTTGGCGAGCCCCTGACCGAGCGGACCGGTGGTGGTCTCGACGCCGGCCGTGTGCTGGAACTCCGGGTGGCCCGGAGTGCGCGAGCCCAGTTGCCGGAAGCGCCGCAGCTCGGACTCCGGCAGGTCGAAGCCCGCCAAGTGGAGCAGCGAGTAGAGCAGCGCCGAAGCGTGCCCGCAGGAGAGCACGAAGCGGTCCCGGTTCGGCCACCGCGGCTCGGCGGGCGCGTAGCGCAGGAAGCGGCTCCACAGCAGGTAGGCGAGCGGCGCCTGGCCGAGCGGCGCGCCGGGGTGCCCGGATTTCGCCGCCTCCACCATGTCGACCGCGAGAAACCGCAACGCGTCGATCGCCACCCGGTCGATCGCGCGCGTTGCGGAGGAGGAGGAGGTCACGGCGGCGCGCAGTCTACAACCGAAGATGCGCGGTCCGGATCGAGATACAATGCGCCGGTTTCGTCAGCCGCGCGCGGAGAGGTGGCCGAGTGGCTGAAGGCAACGGTTTGCTAAACCGTCATACGGGGCTAAACCCTGTATCGAGGGTTCGAATCCCTCCCTCTCCGCCAATCTCCTCCCGAATCCGCGCCCTCAGTCGCCGTCGCTCTTGGCCGTCTCCTGGCGGGCGAAGCGCGTCCCGTCGAGATCGACCGACGTCACCTTGCCCTCGGGACCGATCGCGAAGGTCGCGAACGACTCACCTTGGAGCTGCAACGCCCAGGTGACGCGGAAGGTGTCGAAGTGCCAGGCCTCGGCCTTGCCGTCGAGCACCGTCCCCGAAGTCACCCGCAGTCCGTCGCCCTCGACCGCGACGGCTAGCGAGCCGTAGAGCGGATCGGCGTAGGTCCCGGCGTAGGCGGCGAGCGCCAGGCTCGGCCGCGTGCCGGCGACGCGCTGGCGGTGGAGCCGGTCGCGCGCCTCGGCGGCCTTCTGGCGCTGCTCGTCGTAGATCGGCTTCAACTCGGCGTCCCAATCCCGCGCCGGCCCGCCGAAGGCGAGATCCATCGCCGACCAGAGCAGGACGTGGCGCAGCTCCGCGTGGTCGAGATTGGCGAGCACCACGACGCCGCACTTCTCCTCGCGCGCCAGGCCGACGATCGCCGACATGCCGTCGATCGAGCCGGTGTGGAAGTCGACCTCGTGTCCGCGGTAGTCCTGCTGAAACCAGCCGAGCCCATAGGTCGTCCAGTGCGGCCGCGTCTTGGCGGCGGTCGGGTAGAAGCCGTCGGGCTGGATGACGAACTGCGGGCGGAAGATCTCGGCCAAGGTGGCAGGCGCGAGCAGCGGCGCGCCGGACGGGGTCTGGACGCTCCCGGGCGCGAGCAGGAAGGAGATCCAGCGCGCCATGTCGTTGGCGCTCGACCAGACCGCGCCGGCCGATGGGATCGGATCGACCAGCGCCCAGGTGAAGCGCGCCGGCAGGGGTCCGTCCTCGCGCGAGTGCGGGGTCGCGACGTCGTCGCGCGCCGCGAGGTCCGCGCCGAGCGCCACGGTGCGGGTCATGCCGAGCGGCGCGAAGATCCGGGCGCGCACGAAGTCCGCCCACGACTGGCCGCTGGCGCGCGCCACCACCTCGCCCGCCAAGCCGTACATGACGTTCTGGTACTCGAAGCGGGTGCGCGGCGGGCTGGCGCGGTCGACGCGCGCCAGGTGCGCCACGATCTCCTTCCACGACAGCTCGCCCGAGTACCAGAGGTAGTCGGTGGCGGGCATGCCGCTGCGGTGGGTGAGCAGGTCGCGCACCGTCAGCTCGCTCGCCAGCTCGCCGTCCTTCAACTCGAGCTCGGGGAGGAACTTGCGCACCGGGTCGTCCCAGGCGACCTTGCCTTCGTCGACCAGCATGCCGAGCGCGGCGACGGTCATCGCCTTGGTCGTCGAGCCGACGGCGAAGAGCGTGTCGCCGTCGACCGGGTCGCTCTTGCCGGTCTCGCGCAGGCCGTAGCCCTTGGCGAGCGCTACTTTGCCGTCGCGCACCAGCGCCACGGCGAGACCCGGGACCTGCCACTCGCCGCGCAGGCGCGCGGCGAGCGCGTCGAAGGCGGCGACCGGATCGGTCGGCTTCTGCTTGGCCGCGAGCGGCGCGGCGGACAGGGCGAGGGCGAGCGTGAGAGCGACGGCGAGCGATCGACGCAAGGCGACCTCCGGAAGAGCCGTGGAACGCCGGAATCCTAGCCCGTCGCCGCGGCGCGGTTCGACGCCGTCGCGACCTGCCGGTAGGATCGCCGGTCCATGACGTCGCCGCCCCTCGCGCGCCCGGTGCGCGTCCGATTCGCGCCCTCGCCCACCGGCTACCTGCACATCGGCGGCGTGCGCACGGCGCTCTTCAACTGGCTCTTCGCCCGCCGCCACGGCGGCGCCTTCATCCTGCGGGTCGACGACACCGACACCCAGCGCAACATCGCCGAGGCGCTCGACCCGATCCTCGCCGGCTTCCGCTGGCTCGGCATCGACTGGAACGAGGGTCCGGGGGTCGACGGGCCCTGCGCGCCCTACTACCAGTCGCAGCGCCTAGCGATATACCGGGCGGCGGTCGAGCGCCTGCTGGCGCGCGGCTTCGCCTACCGCGACTTCGCGCGCCCGGAGGAGATCCAGGCCGAGCGCGGGGCGGCCGAGAGCGCCGGGCGCCCCTATCTCGCGAGCCGCCGTTGGGCGGCCGAGAGCGAGGACGACGAACGGCGGTTCGCGAGCGAGGGCCGCACCGCGGTGGTGCGCCTGAAGGTGCCGCGCGACGGGGTCTGCCGGATCGACGACGTGGTGCGCGGCACGGTCGAGAGCGCCTGGGCGACCGAGGCCGACCACGTCATCCAGCGCGCCGACGGCACCTGCCTCTACCATCTGGCGAGCGTGGTCGACGACGTCGAGATGCGCATCTCGCACGTCATCCGCGCCGAGGAACACCTGTCGAACACCCCGCGCCAGATCTTCATCTTCCAGGGGCTCGGCGCCGAGCTGCCGGTCTTCGCCCACCTGCCGGTGGTGGCCGAGCCGGGCTCGAAAGTCAAGCTGTCGAAGCGCAAGCTCGACAAGTACCTGAAGAACCCGGAATTCGCCGAGCTCTACGAGCGCGGGCGGCGGATCGCCGACAAGCTCGGCCTGGCGGTCACGACCGAGACTTTCAATCCGGTGGTGGTCGACTTCTACCGCGTCGCCGGATTCCTCCCCGACGCGCTGCTCAACTACCTGATGCTGCTCGGCTGGTCGCTCGACGACAAGACCGAGATCCTCGCCCGCGAGGAGCGCGTCGCGGCCTTCACCCTCGAAGGCGTCAACCGCTCGGCAGCGTCGTTCGACCCGCGCAAGCTCCTCTCGTTCCAGGAGCGCTACTTCCAAGAGCTGTCGATCGACGAGCGCCTGGCGCTGGCGCTGCCCTACCTCGAGCGCGTCGGCTGGGTCGCCTCGCCGCCCTCGCCCGCCGAGCTCGCGAGCGCGCGCGCGATCGTCGCGGCGGCGAACGAGCGCCTGAAGATCGCCGGCGACGTGCTCGACTACGACGAGTTCTTCGTCGCCGACGCCGACCTCGCTTACGACGAGCGAGCCTTCGACAAGCGGATCCGCAACGCGCCCGGCGCGGCGGGCCTGCTCGCCGAGCTCTCGGCGGCGTTCGACGCCGCGCCGAGCTTCGAGGCCGCGGCGCTCGAGCGCCTGTGCGCCGAGTTCGTCGCCGCGCGCGGCCTCGGGCTCGGCGCGATCGTGCACGCCGCGCGGCTGGCGGTCTCCGGCAAGGCGGTGGGCTTCGGCCTGTTCGATATCCTGTCGATCCTCGGCCGCGACCGGGTCCGGACGCGCATCGCGCGCGCTCTCGACCGACTCGCGCCGGGATGAGCGCCATGACCAGCCACTTCATCACCGAGCTGATCGAAGCGGATCTCGCGAGCGGCAAGCACGCGACGATCCGCACCCGGTTTCCGCCCGAGCCCAACGGTTATCTCCACCTCGGGCACGCCAAGTCGATCTGCCTCAATTTCGGCCTGGCGGCGAGGTACGGCGGTCAGTGCAACCTGCGCTTCGACGACACCAATCCGACGACCGAGGAGGCCGAGTACGTCGCCGCGATCCAGCGCGACGTGCGCTGGCTGGGCTTCGACTGGCAGGAGCGCGAGTACTACGCCTCGGACTACTTCGAGCAGCTCTACCTCTGGGCCGAGCAGTTGATCCGCGCCGGCAAGGCCTACGTCGACGATCTCTCCTCGGAGGAGGTGCGCGAGTACCGCGGGCCGTGGAACGAGCCGGGCCGCGAGAGCCCGTTCCGCGACCGCCCGGTGGAGGAGAACCTCGACCTGTTCCGCCGCATGCGCGCCGGCGAGTACCCGGACGGCGCCCGCGTGCTGCGCGCCAAGATCGACATGAGCTCGGGGAACATCAACCTGCGCGACCCGGTGATGTACCGCATCCTGCACGCGACCCATCACCGCACCGGCGACGCCTGGTGCATCTACCCGATGTACGACTGGGCTCACGGCCAGTCGGATTCGATCGAGCGCATCACCCATTCGATCTGCACTTTGGAGTTCGAGGACCACCGCCCGCTCTACGACTGGTTCGTCGCCGAGCTCGGCATCTATCCGCCGCGGCAGATCGAGTTCGCGCGCTTGAACGTCACCCACACCGTGCTCTCGAAGCGCAAGCTCCTGCGGCTGGTCGAGGACGGCGTCGTCTCGGGCTGGGACGATCCGCGCATGCCGACGCTCGCCGGCATCCGCCGCCGCGGATATCCGCCGGCGGCGCTGCGCGACTTCGCCGAGCGCATCGGAGTGACCAAGCAGGAATCGGTGGTCGAACATTCGCTGCTCGAATACTGCGTGCGCGAGGAGCTGAACCGGACGGCGCTGCGCCGTCTCGCGGTCCTGCGGCCGTTGAAGCTGGTGCTCACCGACTGGCCGGCCGAGCGGGTGGAGGAGCTCGACGCGGTCAACAATCCGGAGGACGCCGCGGCCGGCACGCGCAAGGTGCCGTTCGGGCGCGAGCTGTGGATCGAGCGCGACGACTTCCTCGAGGATCCGCCGAAGAAGTTCTTCCGCCTGGCGCCGGGGCGCGAGGTGCGGCTGCGTTGGGGCTACATCGTGCGCTGCGAGGAAGTGGTCAAGGACGCGGCGGGCGAGGTCGTCGAGCTGCGCTGCACGCACGACCCGGCCTCGCGCGGCGGCGGCGCGGCGGACGGGCGCAAGGTGCAGGGGACGATCCACTGGGTCTCGGCGGCGCACGCGGTCGGCGCCGAGATCCGGCTCTACGACCACCTGTTCGTCCGTCCCGATCCGAACGACGTGCCGGAAGGGGTCGACTGGATCACCACCGTCAACCGGGAGTCCCTGGTCGTCGACACCGGCGCCAAGCTCGAGCCGGCGCTCGCCGCGGCGCGTCCGGGAGAGATCTTCCAGTTCGAGCGCGTCGGCTACTTCGTCGCCGACGCGCTCGACCACGCTCCCGACCGGCCGGTCTTCAACCGCACCGTGACTCTGCGCGACACCTGGGCGAAGCTCCAGAAGCAGCCGGGCGGTTGACCCGCGGGGCCGGCATTCGATAGCGTTTTGGCGCGTTTGGGACGTCGTTCAATGGTAGGACATGCGGCTCTGGACCGCAGAATCGGGGTTCGAGTCCCTGCGTCCCAACCACTCCTGACCCTCGGCCTTCAGCCCTCGAACATCGCGCTGACCTCGGCGTAAGGCACCGCTTCGTCGGCGAACTCGAACGTGCCGCGCTCGAGCATTTCGCGCGCGCCACGCAGGAAAGCGCCGAGCGCCGCGCGCGCCAGCGCGCTGCCGACGCTCACCCGGCGCACCCCGAGCGCCGAGAGCTCGGCGAGCGACAGTCGGAGGCCCCGCGCTCCCATGACCACGTTGACCGGCCGGTCGACCGCGGCGACGACCGCGGCGATCTCGTCGCGGCTCGCGAGGCCCGGGGCGTAAAGCACGTCGGCGCCGGCCTCCTGGTAGGCCTGGAGACGCCGGATCGTGTCGGCGAGATCGTTCCGGCCGACGAGGTGGTTCTCGCAGCGCGCCGTGAGGATGAAGGGGAGCGGCAGGGCGTGGACCGCCTCGGCCGCCGCGCGCACCCGGTCGGTCGCCAGAGCGAGCTCGTAGAGCGGCCGCTCCGGATCGCTCGTCATGTCCTCGATCGAGGCGCCGGCGAGGCCCAGCGCCGCGGCACGGCGGTACGTTTCGGCGGCCGCCTCGGGGGCGTCGGCGAAGCCGTTCTCGAGATCGGCCGACACCGGCAGGTCGGTCGCCGCGACGATCGCCGCGGCGTGCGCCAGCATCTCGTCGCGCGCCACTCGGTTGTCGCGCCGGCCGAGCGAGAAGGCGTAGCCGGCGCTGGTGGTCGCCAGGGCTTCGAAGCCCAAGCGGGCGAGCAGGCGCGCCGTGCCGACGTCCCACGGGTTGGGGATCAGGAAAGCGCGGTCGCGCTGGTGGAGCGCGCGAAACGCGGCTCCCCTCTCGGCTGGGCTCGACATGCGTCACTCCTCATCCGGCGCTTGCCGCGGCGCGCGCGGGAACGCCGAAAGTGCCGTCGACGACCTCGACGAAGTTGCGCTCCTCGCGCAGGATCAACCGCTTCGTCGCGGCCAGGGCGAAGTTCTCGCGCGCCTCCGGATCCGACTTCAGGCGGGCGCGATAGGCCTCGTAAGCTGCCAGACTATCGAAGGCGATCAGGCCCCAGGCGACGTCGTTGGTCCCCTCGTGCGGCAGGAAGTAGCCGACGAGATGGCCGCCGCAGCGCGGGATGATGCGGCGCGAGCTCGCGGCGCGCTTCGGGCTTCAGGGCTGAGGCTCGCGCGGCGGGTCGACGCCGCTCCACACCATGCGGTGGAAGAGGCGGTCCATCTCGAGCGGCGTGCCCGGCGTGCCGTGGTCGATCCACCAGAAGAGCAGCGACAGGAACGCGCCGGCGAAGGCGTGCGAGAGCGCCACCCGACGCTCGGCCGGCAGGTGCGCGGCGCGCGGCAGCGTCGCCAGTCGGTGCTCGATGCCGCGCGCGTAGTGCTCCTGGGCGAGGTCACGGAAGTCGGCGAGCCGTCCGGAGGCGACCAGAGCGCGGAAGTACTGCGGCGACTCGCCGATGTGGGCGAAGAGCTCCGCCGCCGCGACCACCCGCTCCGAGCTGTCGCCGCGCTGCGCGAGCAGGGTCGACATCAACACCAGGAACTCGTCGACGTCGGAGAGGAAGAGGTCGTCCTTGTCGCGGAAGTGGGCGTAGAAAGTCGATCGCCCGACCGCGGCGCGGTCGAGCACCTGCTGCACGGTGATCGATTCGAGCGACCGCTCCTGCATCAACTCCCAGAGCGCGTCGCCCAGCCGGTCGCGCGTCCGCCGGACGCGCGGATCCATTCCTTCCCTCGATTCGTCCGAGTTCTGGGACATCGACGCCCTCTCCGTTCGTTTTCCGCGCCGCGCGCCGAACCAACCCCGGCGCTCGTCGTACTCTTCGGCGACCGCAAACCGAACGGAGCCGATGATGATCGAAGCCGAGCCGCTCTCCAAGCGCCGCGCCGCGGGTGGGAAGCCGATCGTGGCGCTCGCGGCGGTCGACAAGCGCTACCCGACCCCGGCGGGCGAGCATCCGGCTCTGACGAGCGTCGACCTCGAGATCGATTCCGGGCAGTTCGTCGCCGTGGTCGGTAGGTCGGGGAGCGGCAAGTCGACCCTGTTGCACCTGATCGGCGGCCTCGACCGCCCGAGTCGCGGCGCGGTGGTGGTGGCCGGAACGGCGATCGAGCGCCTGGCGGAGAGCCCGCTGGCGCGCTGGCGCGGCCGCACGGTCGGCGTGGTGTTCCAGTTCTTCCAGCTCCTGCCCACCCTGACGACGCTCGAGAACGTCCTGCTGCCGATGGACTTTCTCGGCGCGCGCCCGGCGCGCCAGCGGCGCGCTCGCGCCCTCGAGTTGCTCGACTCGGTCGGGATCGCCGACCAGGCCGGCAAGCTCCCGGCGGCGCTCTCGGGCGGCCAGCAGCAGCGGGCCGCGATCGCCCGAGCGCTCGCCAACGATCCGCCGCTGCTGGTCGCCGACGAGCCGACGGGCAACCTCGACTCGACGACCTCCGGCGCGGTGTTCGATCTCCTGGCCGCGCTCGCCCGCGCCGGCACCACGGTCGTCGTCGCCACCCACGAGCGCGACATCGCGCGCTGGGCCGACCGCGTCGTCGGTCTCGTCGACGGACGGCTCGGGGCGGAGCCCGCCGGGTGAGCGTCCTGGCGCGCAAGGCGCTCGCCGATTTCTGGCACGGCCGCGGGCGCAGCCTCGTCGTGGCGCTGGCGATCGCCCTCGGGATCGCGGCGTTCGCCTCGCTGCTCGCGGCCTACGCGGTGCTGACCCGCGAGCTCACCCGCGGCTACCTCGCGACCCACCCGGCGGCGGCGACGATCTGGACCGACGAGGTCGACGATCCGCTGCTCGCGGCGCTGCGCGCCGTCCCCGGGGTCGCCGATGTCGAGGCGCGCCGGGAGTTGCGCGGCCGGATGCGCGTCGGGCCGGGCGAGTGGCGCGACCTGACGCTCTTCGTGGTGCGCGACTTCGCCGACATCCGGATCAGTCGGCTGGTGCCGGAGCGCGGCGCCTGGCCGCCGGCGACGGGCGAGATCCTGATCGAGCGCGACGCGATGCAGGTGGCGCGAGCGAAGATCGGCGACCCGGTCACGGTGCGGCTCGGGAGCGCCGAACCGCGCCCGCTGCGCCTCGCCGGAACCGTGCACGACGTCGGCCAGGCGCAGGCGCGCATGGAGGTCTCGGTCTACGGCTATGTGACGCTGGCGACGCTCGCCAGCCTCGGCGAGCGCCCGGTCTTCGATCAGATCAAGCTCGCGGTCGCGGGCGAGAAGCTCGACCGCGAGCGCGCGCGCCAGGTCACGGAAACGGTCGAGCGGCGCCTCGCGGAGCTCGGACACCCGGTCTCGCGGACGGAGGTCCCGGTTCCCGGCGAGCATCCGCACGCGGCGTTGATGGGGACGCTGCTCCTCGCCCAGGCGAGCTTCGGCCTGTTCGCGCTCGTGCTCTCCGGCGTCCTGGTCGTCAACCTGATGACCGCGCGCCTGGCGGGCGAGGTCCGCCAGATCGGGGTGATGAAGGCGGTCGGCGGTGGCAGCGGCCAGATCGCGCGCATCTATCTCGGCGAGGCGCTCGCGCTCGGGGTCGCGGCGCTCGCGATCGCCGTGCCGCTCGCTCTTGCCGGCGAGCGCGCCCTCTGCCGGGCGATGGCGATCTTCCTCAACTTCGACATCGTGAGCTTCGCGGCCCCGGCGTGGGTCTGGCTGACGGTGGCCGCCGCCGGTCTCGTCGTGCCGCTCGCGGCCGCGGCGCTGCCGGTGGCGCGGGGCGTCTCGCTGCCGGTGCGCCAGGCGATCGCCGACTTCGGCCTACGTGGCACGACTTTCGGCACGAGCGCGCTCGAGCGCCGGCTGGCGGGCACCGGCGGCGGTCCACGCTGGCTCCTGCTCGCGCTGCGCAATCCGCTCCGGCGGCGGGCGCGCACCGGCCTCACCGTCGCCGCCTTCGCCCTCGGCGGGGTCGTCTTCCTGACCGCCGCCAACGTGCGCCTGTCGCTCGCGCGCACGATCGACCGCCTGTTCGAGCGCCAACTCTTCGATGTCACCGTCGTCCTGCCCGAGCCGGCGCCGATGGCGAGCGTCGAGCGCGCGCTCGCCTCGGCGCCCGGACTCGAGCGCTGGGAGGCCTGGCTACAGACGCGGGCGACGGTCGCGCCAGCGGCCGGAGCGACGAGCGCGCCGGCGGGCGAGCGCGAGCGGACGATCCGCGTCCTGGCGCTGCCCGACGGCTCGTCGATGCTCCGGCCGCAGCTCGTCGCCGGGCGGCTGCTCGCGCCGGGCGACGGCCCCGTCCTGGTCGCCAACGAGGCGCTGGTCGCGAGCGACGGGCGCTTCGCCGTCGGAGGCGAGGTGCCGGTGCAGATGTTCGACCACACGCTCGCCCTGCGCGTCGTCGGCGAAGTGCGCGAGGCGCTCACCGGACCGACGATCTACATCCCGCGCTCGTCGATCGACGCCTTCGCCGAGTACCAAGGCCAGACCAACAGCTTGCGGCTCGCGGCGCGCGACCGGTCGCCGTCGGGGGTGGCGGCGCTCGAGGGCGCGCTCGGCGCGGTCCTCGAGGGCGCGGGCCTGCGACCGCTCGCCACCCGCAGCCAGGCCGCACTGCGCCACGCCTACGACGAGCACGTGGTGATGATCTACGTCTTCCTGCTCGTGGTGGCCGGCATCGTGCTCGCGGTCGGCGGTCTCGGCATGGCGACGACCACCAGCCTCGGGGTTCTCGAGCGCCGGCGCGAGATGGGGGTGATGCGCGCCCTGGGCGCGACCCCGGCGCGGGTGGCGGGGCTGCTGGTGCTCGAGGGGGTGGCGATCGGCGTCGCCGCCTGGGCGCTCGCCGTGGCCGCCGCCTGGCCGGTCGGTCTCGGCCTCGGTACGCTGCTCACGCGAGCTCTCTTCCGCGGCAGCTTCGTCTTCGCCTTCGAGCCCCGGGCGATCGCCATCTGGCTCGCCGCGAGCGTCGCGGTGGGTGCGCTCGCGAGCTGGCTGCCGGCGCGCGTCGCCGCCCGTCGGCCGGTGCGCGAGGCGATCGACTACGAGTAGCCGGCGTTACATCATCCCGAGCTGTTTGTAGAAGCCGAGGGCGTCGTAGAAGTCGCCCTGGTAGACGATCTTGCCGTTCTCGACGCGCACGAAGGAGACGCCCTTGAGGGTGAACGGCTTGCCGGTCGCCTTCGTGCCGTCGGCCCAGTCGCCGGTGTTGGTGCCGGTGAAGGTCCACTGGAAGGCGATGCCGTGCGCGTCGACGATCGGCTCGCCGTCGCGCACCCACTTGCAGTCGGGCACCGCCTTCAGGAAGGCCTCGATGACGTTCTTCTGCGCGTTCGCGCGCCCCACCTGCGGCGTGCCGACCGAGGCGTCGAAATAGGTCCCGTTCTCGGCGAAGAACGCCGCCGCTCTTCCGGCATCGTGGGCGTTCCAGGCGCCCATGTAGGCGTCGACCAGGGCGACGTTGCCCGCCGGCTCCTTGGCGAGCGCGACCGGCGCGAGGCTGGCGGCGAGGACACCGCAGACGACGAGGGCGACGAGGGCGACGGGGGGACGCGGGACGGGGCGCATGGGCTCCTCCTGAGGCGCGGCGAAGGGTGGATCGAGCCGCTCGATCGACGCTAACACGGCGCTCCGGCGCCGATCCCGGCGTGGTAGCTTCGCCGCTCCCGCTCGATGCCGCGCTCGCCGCTCCTCCGCTCGCTGGGTTTCGCGCTCGCCGCCCTGGCGGCCGGTGCGCCGATCGGCGCGGCGCTCGCGGCGGAACCGGCGGCGCCCGCCGGCACACCGCCCGGAGAGTCGATCTGGAAGGTCCAGATCGAACGCGGCGAGCTCGCGATGCCGGACGGCGTCCAGCTCGCGATCACCCGCTTCCGGCCGGTGGCGAAGCAGGCGGGAGAGAAGTTCCCGGCGCTGCTCGAGCTGCTGCCTTATCGCAAGGACGACTCGTTCTACCGGCGCGACTATCCGCTCCACATGTACTTCGCGGCGCACGGCTACCTGTCGGCGAAAGTCGACGTGCGCGGCACCGGGTCGTCGGCCGGAACGCTTCCCGATCGCGAATACTCGTCGGCCGAGCTCGCCGACGCGGTCGAGATCGTCCGCCAGCTCGCCGCCGCGCCGGATTCGAACGGCCGGGTCGGCATGTGGGGGATCTCGTGGGGCGGCTTCAACGCCCTGATGACCGCGGCGCGCAAGCCGCCGGCGCTGGCGGCGATCGTCGCGCTCGACGCCTCGGACGACCTCTTCCACGACGACGTGCACTATCTCGACGGCATCCTGCACTTCGATCCCTACCACCTCGAGATCAACCACGAAAACGCCCTCCCTCGCTCGCCCGACTACGCGCTCGACGAGGCCTACTTCCGCGACCGCTTCGACCGCGAGCCGTGGCTGCTGACCTATCTGCGCCAGGCGCGCGACGGCGAGTTCTGGCGGCGCGACTCGCTGCGATTCGCCGCCGAGCTGCCGCGGGTTCCGCTCTACCTGATCGGCGGCCTGCTCGACGGCTACCGCGACACCGTGCCGCGACTGGTCGAGCGCTGGCCGGCGCCGGTGAAAGCGGTGCTCGGCCCCTGGAGCCACGACTGGCCGGACGACGGCGTTCCCGGGCCGCACTACGAGTGGCGCCGCGATCTGCTGCGTTTCTGGGGACGGTGGCTGCGAGGCGAGGCGACCGGCATCGAGGGCGATCCGAAGCTGACGATCTTCCTGCGTGGCGGCGACCCGCCGGCGCGCGATCTCGCGACCGCCTCGGGCAGCTTCCGCGCGGTGGCCGACGGGCGGTTCGCGACCCGCCCGCTGCGCCTCCACCCGACGGCGGGCAACGGCCTCGGCCAACCGCCCGAGGCGGAGGGCGTCGCGCGCCTCGCGCCGAGCCCGGGCAGCGGCTGGGCGTCGGGACTCTGGTGGGGGGACCCGACCGGCGATCTGCGCCCGGACGACGCGGGCGCGCTCACCTTCGACACCGCGCCGCTGTCGACGCCGCTCGAGATCGCCGGCTTCCCGGGCGTCCGTCTCACCGTCACGCCGGAGGCGCCGGGCGGACACTGGGTGGCGCGGCTCGAGGACGTCTCGCCCGACGGCCGCGTGGCGCTGGTGACCGCGGCGGCGATCGACGGTGAGCAGCGGCTGTCGCGGCTCGACCCCGAGCCGCTCGTCCCCGGACGGCCGACGGCGCTCGACTTCGCCCTCCACTTCACCACCTGGACCTTCCAGCCCGGCCACCGGGTGCGGCTGGCGGTCTCCGCCGAGCAGTTCCCGATGCTCTGGCCGAGCGCGACCGCCACGACGACCGTCCTCGCCACCGGCGAGGCGAGCTGGCTCGAGCTGCCGATCGCCAACCTCTCGGCCTATCCGGAAGCCGCTCTGCCCGCCCCGGAGCCGCGGCTCGCGCGGCCGGACGCGCGCGCGCTCACCGACGAGGGCGGCGACGGGAGCGTCTACGAAGCGACGCGCGACCTCGCGGCGGGGGTGACTCGGGTCACCTGGGAGGAGGGCTCCGGCGTCGAGATCGACGGCGTAGGCGCGCTGCCGGCGCGCACGATCCACACCCTAGAGCACATCGCCTGGAGCGTCTCCGACGCCGATCCCCGCGCGGCGGGACTCGAGGCG
The DNA here is from genome assembly GCA_046331385.1 of Thermoanaerobaculia bacterium. Classification (GTDB taxonomy): domain Bacteria; phylum Acidobacteriota; class Thermoanaerobaculia; order Multivoradales; family JAGPDF01; genus JAXLQW01. The sequence goes on along the minus strand of JAXLQW010000001.1, from coordinate 2,529,606 downwards.
CAGGAGCTCACCCGGATCGCCGCCGGCGAGCGCCGGCTCGAGCTCGAGACGCGCATCGAATTCGCCGGCGGCGCCGGCGGATTGACGGTGACCGTGACCCGGACCCTGCGCGAGAAGGGCGCCACGGTGCGCGAGCGTGTCTTCCGCGAAACCATTCCGCGGTCGCCGTCGTAGACCGGTCGAAATCTGCAGGTCTGCCCAACCAGGAGGAGAGAGATGTCGGTACAGCAGACGAAGCGAAATGGAGCGTGGATCCTCGGCGCCGTCCTCGTCGCGGCGCTCGCGGTCGTGAGCCCGGCGCTCGCCGCGCCGAGCGGTAACGGCTCGCCGGCCGAACGCGGCGGCTACCTGATCTTCGCCGGCGGCTGCAACGATTGCCACACGCCGTTCAAGATGGGCGCGCACGGGCCCGAGCCGGACATGACCCGGATGCTCTCGGGGCATCCGCACGACCTGGTCCTGCCGCCGCCGCCCAAGCCCGAAGGGCCCTGGATCTGGTTCGGGGCGGCGAGCAACACCGCCTTCGCCGGGCCCTGGGGCGTGAGCTACAGCGCGAATCTGACTCCCGATCCCGAGACCGGTCTCGGCAGCTGGGACGCCGACACTTTCGTGCGCGCCATCCGCACCGGCAAGCACAAGGGCGCCGGGCGCGAGATCCTGCCGCCGATGCCATGGCCGTCGATGGCCAAGCTGACCGACGAGGACCTGCGGGCGATCTTCGCCTTCCTGCAGACGATCCCGGCGATCCGCAACCCGGTGCCGGAGCCGGTGATCGCTCCGCCGCCGCCGCCGGCGAAGAAGTAGAGCGACCGCCGCCTCAGGCGAAGGCGAGACTGAGCAGCGTCTTCTGTTCGAGCGCGTGGGCCTTGGCCGAGCCGGTTGCCGGCGAGGCCGAGGCCGAGCGCTTGATCGCCCGCACCGCCCGCCCGCCCGCGTGCCGCTCGAGGAACGGATCGACGAAGGCGAAGGCGCCCATGTTGCCGGGCTCCTCTTGCAGCCAGACGATCTCGCGCGCCCGCGCGTGGCGCTCGAGCTCGGCGGTGAGCTCGTCCTCGGGGAAGGGATAGAACTGTTCGAGGCCGATTAGAGCCACGTCGGTTGCTCCGCGCCGCCGGCGCTCGGCCGCGAGCTCGTGCAGGACCTTACCCGACGCCACCACGATCCGTCGCGCGTCGACCGCCTCGCCGTCCGGGAGCACCGGCAGGAAGCGCTCGCGGGCGAAGTCGGCGAGCGGCGACGCGGCGTCGGCGTGGCGCAGCATCGACTTCGGGGTGAAGACGACGAGCGGCTTCCTCCAGACGCGCAACGCCTGGCGGCGCAGGAGGTGGAAGTACTGCGCGGCGTTCGACGGCTGACAGACCTGCAGGTTGTCCTCGCCGGCGAGCTGCAGGTAGCGCTCGATGCGCGCCGAGGAGTGCTCGGGGCCCTGGCCCTCGTAGCCGTGCGGCAGCAGCAGGACGAGGCCCGAGAGCAGTTGCCATTTGTCCTCGGCGGCGGCGAGAAACTGGTCGACGATGATCTGCGCGCCGTTGGCGAAGTCGCCGAACTGCGCCTCCCAGAGGACCAGTGCCTCCGGATAGTCGCGCGAGAAGCCGTACTCGAAGCCCATCGCCGCGGCCTCGGAGAGCATGGAGTCGTGGACCTCGAAGAACGAGCCCGAGGGCGCGAGCGCCGCGATCGGCAGCCATTCGGCCTCGTTCTCGACGTCGATCAGCACCGCGTGGCGGTGGTTGAAGGTGCCGCGCCGGCTGTCCTGGCCCGCCAGGCGCACCGGCACGCCGCCTTCGACCAGCGAAGCGAAGGCGAGCGCCTCGGCCATGCCGTAGTCGATCGGCTTCTCGCCGGCGCCCATTTTGCGGCGCTCCTCGAGCAGCTTCTCGACCTTGGGATGGACGTGGAAGCCCGGCGGCAGGGCGGTGATCCCGGCGGCGAGGCGCGCGATCTCGCCGGGATCGATCCCGGTCGCGATCTCGAGCGCCGGGTCGTAGCGTCCGCCGCGGAAGCGGTCCCAGTACGCGGGCAGGGTGCGCAGCACCGGTGTCTTGGTGAGCTGGCCGGCGTCGCGCTGCGCGGCGACGAGCTCCTCGCGGACTCGGGCCGCGAAAGCGTCGGCCTCGGCGGCGTCGATGCCGATGCGCGCCGCGTAGGACTTCCACAGCGGCGGCGTCTCCTTGATCCGGCGGTAGAGCAGCGGCTGGGTGACGGTCGGGTCGTCGACCTCGCTGTGGCCGTAGCGCCGGAAGCCGATCAGGTCGACGACCACGTCGCTCGCGAAGGCGTAGCGGTAGGCCATCGCGATCTCGGCGGCGCGCAGGACGGCTTCCGGGTCCTCGCCGTTGACGTGCAGGATCGGGATCGGCAGGCGCTTGGCGACGTCGGTCGCGTAACGGGTCGAGCTGTAGGCGTGCGGTTCGGTGGTGAAGCCGATCCAGTTGTCGACCACGACGTGCAGCGTGCCGCCGACCGAGAAGCCGTCGAGGTGAGCGAAGTTGAGCGTCTCGGCGGCGATCCCCTGGCCGGCGAAGGCCGAGTCGCCGTGCATGAGGATCGGCAGCGCGGTCGTGCCGCGCGCGTCGCCGCGACGCACCAGCTTGGCGCGCACCCGCCCGGTCGCGACCGGGCAGACGGCTTCGAGATGGCTCGGATTCGACACCAGGTGCAGGCGGACTGGACGGCCCTCCGGGTCGCGGTGCACGCCGGTGGCACCGAGGTGGTACTTGACGTCGCCCGAGCCCAGAACCGATCGCGGGTCGACGTCCTCGAAGCCGGCGAAGATCTCGAGCGGCGAGCGGCCGACGACGTGCGCCATCACCGAGAGCCTCCCGCGATGGCTCATGGCGAGCACCGCCTGCTCGAGGCCGCGCGCCGCCCCTTCGTCGAGCGCCCGGCGAAGGAGAGGGACGAGCGCCGCGACCCCTTCGATCGAGAAGCGCTTGCTCCCCGGGTAGCGTGCCTGCAGGGTCTGCTCGAGCAGCTCGGTGCGCACCAGCAACTCGAAGGTGGCGCGGCGATCGATCGCCGGCGCGGGGCCCTCCATGCGTTCGGCGAGCCAGGCGCGGCGCTCGGGCTCCGGGATGTGGGCGAACTCGAGGCCGATCGTGCCGCAGTAGATCGATCGCGACCGCGCCGCTTCGTCGCCGCCGATCGCGAGCTCGGGGTGCGCCGCCGGCTTGAGGCGCCCCATCGGATCGAGATCGGCTTCGAGGTATCCCCAGCGGCGGAAGGCCTCGAGGATCTCCCGGCCCTGCCCGGTGGAGGCGGCGGTCGACATGGGGGCGAAATCATAGCGCGCGGGTCGCAGCGCGCCGGCGCGTCGACTCTGACTTCGCCCCCCCTCCCGGGGCGGTGGGATCCTGCGGGCGGGAGGGCGCTTCCGTCCTCGGATCCCCCCGCCCGAACGGAGCGAGCCCTTCCACGGACCTTGTCCGGCGCGCGGCATCTGGAAATCCGTGCCTGTCCCTGTTTTCCGGTCGGGGAGTCGGCCCACCGTAGAATCCGCCGACGTGACGATCCCCGGACAGCGAATCGGCCTTCTCGGCACCCTCGGCGCGGCGACCCTGACCGCGCTCTTCGTCGCTTCGCCCGCGGCGCGCGGGACCGGGCCGCAGGTGTTGCCCTCGGTGCTGGAGCCCGCCGGCACGGGCGGCACGGCGGCGCTCGACCGGGCGCTGGCGAAGCTCGCGACCAGCAAGCGCCTGCTCGTCGTCGGCGCGCATCCGGACGACGAGGACACGGCGCTGCTCGCCGCGATCTCGCTCGGGCAGGGGGGCGAGGCGGCCTACCTCGCGCTGTCGCGCGGCGAGGGCGGGCAGAACCTGATCGGTCCCGAGCTCGGGGTGGGCCTCGGCCTCGTCCGATCTCAGGAGCTCCTGGCTGCGCGGCGGGTCGACGGCGCGCGCCAGTACTTCAGCCGTGCCTTTGATTTCGGCTACACCCGCTCGCTCGACGAGACGCTGCGCTTCTGGCCGAAGGAGACGCTGCTCGAGGACGTGGTGCGCATCCTCCGGCGCTTCAAGCCCCAAGTCCTGGTTTCGGTCTTCGCCAACGACGCCTCGGGCGGCCACGGCCAGCACCAGGCTGCCGGGCACGTCGCCTACGAGGCTTTCCATCTCGCCGGCGAGGCGGGCGCGATCCCGGCGCTCGCGGACGAGAACCTCGCGCCCTGGAGCCCGGCGGCGCTCTGGCGCACCTCGTGGTTCAACCCCGACGCCGCCACCGCGAAGATCCAGATGGGGGCGCTCGAGCCCTTCTCCGGCCATTCGTTGCTCCAGCTCGCGATGTCCTCCCGCGGGCAGCACCGTTCGCAGGACATGGGTCGCCTGCTCGAGCTCGGGCCGCGGGAGGGCGGCTGGATCTTCGTCGAAGGCGCGCCGGGGACCGACGGCAAGGACTTCTGGTCGGGGATCGACACTTCGCTCGCCGGTCTCGCCGCGAGCGCCCCCCCCGCGCTCGCCGCGGCGATCCGCCCGCTGCTCGCGAGCGCCGGCGCGCACGCGACGGCGGCCCGATCGGCGATGGTCGCGCCCGCCGGCGCCGAGCGCGAGCGAGTGGCCGACGAGGTGGCCGCGGCGCTCGCCGACCTGCGCTCCGCGAGCCTCGCCACGGAAGCTTGCGCCGCCGCGAGCTGCCGGGCGACCGCCGAGCTGCTGACCGAGAAGACGGTCGTCGCCGAGAGCGCGCTGGCCCTCGCGTGCGGCTTGGCGATCGACGCCGCGAGCGATCGCGAAGCGCTGCCGCCGGGCGACGCGCTGGCGGTGACGCTGACCCTCTGGAATACCGGCGGAGCGCCGATCGCGGTCCGTCGCGCCTGGATCGAAGGCGAGGTGGCGCCCGGGACGGCGCTGCCGATCGAGGCCGGCAGGTCGCTCGCGCCCGGCGAGCTCGGAAAATGGGAGACGAAGGCCGCCGTTCCCGATGACGCTCGGTTGAGCCGTCCCTACTTCCTCACTCGGCCGATGGTCGGCGATCTCTACGATTGGAGCGCCGCGCCGCCGCTGTGGCGCGGCGAGCCTTTCGAGCCGCCGCCGTTCGGCGTGGCGGTCGAGCTGCAGCGCGGCGCGGCGACCTTCGTCGTCCGGCGCGAGATCGTGGCCCGCACCGCCGATCAGGTGAAGGGCGAGATCCGCCGGCCGCTGCGCGTCGTGCCGCCGGTCGAGGTGAAGCTCGCGCCCGAGACCCTGGTCTGGCCGCTCGGCCGCAGCGCGCCGGCGCTCGAGCTCGAGATCCAGTCGAATCTCGCCGCCCCGGTCGAGGGCAAGATCGTGCTCGCGGGCGAGGGCTGCGTCGCGGCGCGCGAGATGCCGTTCCGGGTCGCCGAGCCGCGCGGCGAAGCGCGCCTGTCGACCGCGGCCCCCGACTGCTCGGGAAACCGCCCCGGCCGGTTCGCCGTCGCGGGGCGCGCCACGCTCGCCGACGGCCGGAGGAGCGACGGCGCTCTGCCGCTCGTCGACTATCCGCACATCCGGCCGCAGGTCTGGCCGCACGAAGCGACGACCACGGTCGTCCGCGCCGACATCCGCTGGCCGCGTCTGGATCGGGTCGGCTACGTCGTGGGAGCGGCCGATCGGGTCCCGGCGGCGCTCGAGTCGATCGGCGTGCCGCTCGAGCGGCTCTCGGCGGCGGCGCTCGAGAGCGGCGATTTCGCGCGCTTCGATGCCATTGTGGTCGGCAGCCGCGCCTACGAGAGCGAGCCGGCGCTCCCACGCGCCCAGCCGCGACTGCTCGACTGGGTGCGGTCGGGGGGCCTGCTCCTCGTGCAGTACCAGCAGTATCCATTCATCGAGGGCAAGTTCGCGCCGCTGCCGATGGAGATCGCCCGGCCCCACGACCGGATCACCGACGAGACCGCCCCGGTGCGCATCCTGGCGCCGGCGCACCCGGTCTTCCTGCGGCCCAACCGGATCGAGGCGGCCGACTGGGAGGGCTGGGTGCAGGAGCGCGCCCTCTACCTGCCGCACAGCTGGGATCCGGGATACTCGCCGCTGCTGGCGATGACCGACCCCGACCAGCCCGAGCAGCAAGGGGCGCTGCTCGTCGCGCCGCTCGGCAAGGGGACCTACGTCTACACCGGCATCGCCTTCTTCCGCGAGCTGCCGGCGGGGGTGCCGGGGGCCTACCGCCTGTTCGCCAACCTGCTCGCGCTCGCGCACCCGAATGCCGGAGGGGAGAAACCATGAAGCCGCGGAGTCTCGCGCTCGCGATCTCGGGACTCACGGCCCTCTTCGCTCTGGCGACTTGGGGCGGCGGGTCGATCCCGTCGGCGGCCGAGCGCCGCGCCGAGCTGGCGCGCCGGGCGCGCGAGCTCACCCGCAAGTTCCTGGTCGTCGACACTCACATCGACGTGCCCTACCGCCTGACCGAGCAGGGCGACCACCCGGATGACGTCGGCGTGCGCCTCGCGACCGGCGACTTCGACGCGGTGCGCGCCGCGGAGGGCGGCCTCGACGCGGCATTCATGTCGATCTACGTCGCCGCGTCGTACCAGAAGACCGGCGGCGCCAAGAAGGCGGCCGACGACCTGATCGATCTCGTCGAGGGGATCGAGGCCCGGCATCCGCAGCTCTTCGCCATCGCCCGCTCGCCGGCCGAGGTCGAGGCCGCCGCGCGCGCCGGCAAGATCGCCCTGCCGCTCGGCATGGAGAACGGCGCGCCGGTCGAGAGCGATCTGGCGAACGTCGGGTACTTCTTCGATCGCGGCATCCGCTACATCACCCTCACCCACGGCGAGGACAACCAGATCTGCGACTCGTCCTACGCGCCGAAGGATCACCGCACGTGGCACGGCCTGTCGCCCTTCGGCCGCCAGGTGGTGCGCGAGATGAACCGGCTCGGCATCCTGGTCGACATCTCGCACGTCTCGGACGACACGTTCGACCAGGTGATCGAGCTCTCGGCCGCGCCGCCGATCGCCTCGCACTCCTCCTGCCGGTTCTTCACCCCGGGCTTCGAGCGCAATCTCGACGACGCGCGCATCCGGCGCCTGGCGGCGCGCGGCGGGGTGATCCAGATCAACTTCGGCTCGGGCTTCCTGACCGCCGAGGCCAACGCCTGGACGGTCGCCTGGCAAGCGGCGGCCAAGGAGTTCCGCGAGCGCACCGGCGTGGCCGATGGCTCGCCCGAGTCGGAGGGATTCCGCGACGCCTACCTGAAGGCGCACCCGCTGCCGCGCGCCACGGTCGACGACGTCGCCGACCACATCGACCACGTGGCGAGAATCGCCGGCATCGACGCCGTCGGCCTCGGTTCTGACTTCGACGGCGTCGGCCCGACCCTGCCCGCCGGACTCGAGGACGTCGCGAAGTACCCCAACCTGGTCGCCAAGCTCCTCGAACGCGGCTACGGCGACGACGACATCCGCAAAGTCCTGGGCGGCAACCTGTTGCGCGTCTGGCGCGAAGCCGAAGCGGTGGCGGAGCGGATGCGCCGGGAGTGAGGCCCATGGCGACAGCCGAAGGCCGGCCGTGGCGCTGTGACACTGTGAGTGCATGCGCAATATCACAGTCTCGGTCCCGGACGATGTCTACCGGCGGGCGCGGCTGCGGGCGGCGGAGCTCGACACCTCGGTGAGCGCGATGGTGCGCGACTTCCTCGCCGAGGTCGGCGGGCGGGAGTCGGACTTCGAGCGTCGTCGCCGCCTGCAGGACGAGGTGCTCGCCACGGTCGAGCGCTTCACCGCCGGCGAGCGCCTCCGGCGCGACGAGATCCACGAGCGCCGTGCGCTTCGTTGACACCAACGTCCTGCTCTACGCCGTGAGCAGCGCGCCGGGCGAGGCGCGGAAGCGTCGCGTGGCGCGGGCTCTGCTCGACGCGACGGACCTCGCGCTCTCGCTCCAGGTGTTGCAGGAGTTCTTCGTCCAGGCGACCCGCGCCTCGCGGCCGGATCGCCTGACGCACGCCCAGGCGGCGGGGCTGGTCGAGGCTTTCCTGCGTTTCCCGGCGCAGGAGACGACCGTCGCCGTAGCGCGCGCGGCAATCGCGACCTGCGCTCGACACCGCCTCTCCTACTGGGACGCGGCGATCCTCGAACAGGCCCGCGCGCTCGGCTGCGACGTCGTGCTCTCCGAGGGCCTCGCCCACGGTCGCGACTACGACGGCGTGCGGGTCGAGAACCCCTTCCGCTCGCGCGCTTGAGGCCACGGGCGTAGCGGGGTCCATTCCCTGGCCGGCCGCGTCCAACGACGAAGGAGAGTCGCCGGCGTTGGGACGCTCAGAGTGCTCTCGACTCCTGGGATCGGGGCGGCCGCGGAGGGGTCGACCGCGACGATGGGTCGCGCGCTTGCGAGGTGCGCTCCCGTGACCTCGTGTCTCGCCGCGGTCCTCATCCGTAGCTCCAGCGCGTCAGGACCCAGCTCGCGGACCTTCCCTGCTGGGATATCCCGAAAACTTCCGGATGGAGCGAGCGGAAGCGCAGCGTCCCGGTGACGCTGCTCGCCAGGAAGCGTGCGACCTTCCCGTTTCGCCGCACGAGGTACGCATGGATGCCCATGGATCCGAAGTTCTCGGTCGAGACCGTGAGCCCGATCCACTCACCGTCGGGAGAAACCACCGCGGTCGCGGGATCGATCAGGAGGAACCAGCCGCCGAAGCTTCGGATCGTGCGATCGGATCGCTCGTGATCCAGGAGCTCGAAGCCGCCGCGGGACGTCTGGCGGAAGCGCAGTCGCGGATCCACCCACTCGACGAGACGGTACGGCCGGTGCCGATCGGCTTCCGATTCGAGGAGCGACACCTCCCCGCTCCCATCGGCGCTCCACGTCGCCTCGTACCACGACGTCGACTGCGGCTGGAAGGGTCGTTCCTCGTGGAGCTGTCCCGTAGTCGGAGGTCGCGCCGCGCTCGCTCCATGGCGAATGGAGAACGTGGGAAAGCTCGCTTTCTCTTCGCTCGGGTCCCAGTCCGCGGCGCTGATCACCGGCTCGCGTTCGCGGGTCATCTGGGCCGTTGCCTCGAGATCGGGCCGGAGCTCGACGACACGCAGCCGGTCGAGATCGACCCGGTAGAGGTGGAACCCTGCCACGTCGAGATCGAGCGTCCCGACGAGCGCGAGGCTCCCGCTCGGCGAGAGGGAGAACTCGAACACGTTGCTCCGCGAAGACGTAGCCGGGATCGGAATCACTTCTCCCGTCAACGTCGAGCCGCCGCCGCTCAGGCAGCCCGACCAGAGAGCGAGAGACGGCAGCGCGAGTGCAGCCGCGAAAAGACGAGGCCGGGCGCCGCGGTCACGATCCCTCGAGTCGCTCATCTCGACACCGAGGCGCAGTCGCATCGGTGCGTCACGTGGGCACCTTGCTACCGACCCTCGAAGCGCCAGCGCCGGAGGACCCAATCCGCGCGCCGGATGTCCTGGGCGACGCCGAAGACCTCGGCTCGGCGCGGATGGAACTGGAGGAGCCCCGAGACGTCGCGAGACAGGTAGTACGAGGCCCCTCCGTCCCGGCGGACGAGGTAGGCGTGCGTGCCCTTGTTGCCGAAGTTCTCGGTCGAGATCGTCAGGCCGATCCACTCGCCCGTGGGCGAGACGGTGGCGGTATCGGGGTCGATCCCGAGCAGCCAGCCGCCGAAGCTTCGAATCTTCCGGTCGCCGCGCTCGTGGTCCAGCAGGTCGAAGCCTCCGCGCGTCGTCTGCCGGAAGCGCAGCGCCGGGTCCACCCGCGGGGGGACGTCGATCGGCGGCTGGCGGTCGCTCCTCGGGTCCAGGATCTCGACGGTGCCGCCCCCGGCGCTGCGCAGCGAGACCCGGTACCAGGCGGTCCGGGCCGGGACGCTGGGCTGGAACTGATGGAGCTGTCCCGTCGTCGAGGGCGAGACGCTCTCGAAGCCATGGCGAATCGAGAACGTCGGGAAGAGCGCTTCGGCGCCGTCGGCGCTCCAGACCGCCGCGCCGATCGCCGGCTCGCTCTCGATCCACATCTGGCCCTGCGCCTCGGAGTCCGGACTCAATTCGACGGTGCGCAGATCGGCCAGCCCGAGGCGAAATAGGCGGAAACCTCGCCGGTTGGGAGCATAGGTTCCCACCAGTAGATCTTCGCCCCTCGGCGAGATCGAGAAGTCGAAGACCCACTCCCTGGACGACGACCCAGGGATTGGAAGATCTTCCCCGGCCAGGCTCGAGCCTCCGCCGCTCACGCAGCCCGACGTCACGCCGGCGCTCCAGAGGGCCGCCGCCAGGGCGGCGGCGCGCTGGATGCGCCGTGTGCGCGCGGTCGCGGGTCGGGCTAGTTCTGAACGGAGGTCCACCAGGAGAGATCCGCCGATTCGAAGTTGTCGACGAAGATCAGCGGGGGCGGAGGGGCCACGAACACCGCCGCGTCGGCCGTGTGTCCGAGGTAGCTGGCCTGAACGGAGGAATCGCCCTGTGAGTGGGCCTCGATGACCCCCGCAGACGTGACGGTCACGATCGCTGGGTTGGTGGGCGTGAACGTCACAGATGTTCCCGGGATGCGTCTCGGAACGCCGTCGGAGTACTGCCCCAGAACCGAGAGCTCTTGCGATGCTCCCGCCCCCAGCAGCACGACATCCGAAGGAAATAGCGCAATGGAGTTCAGGGTTGCGGTCGGCTGGATGGAGAGCGAGACGGGCTCTGATTCAAAGTACTCGTTGGTGGTGGCGTTCTTGCCGAATGCCCTGATCGTGTAAGCACCGACGGCTTCGGCCGGGATGACAAAGGCGAGACTGAAGGGCGCGCTGTCATCCAGCGCAGCGCCATCTGCGCCCACAACGAGGACTTGGTCCACAGAAATGCCGATGTCAGGTGTAACTTCCACGGTGATCGTGTCCCCTGGAGCAACAGTGAGGCCTCCCGCGGGTGAAGTGATGGTGAGACCGCCAAGCGCTCCGCGGCTACGCAGCGAGCTTGCCAGTGCTGGAGCCGCTGACTTCTGCGGGGTACCTGTTCCTTCCGAGACGGCGCTACCCGCCGGGAAGAAGGCCCAACTACTGCTCGACAGGGGTGTGTCCAGCAGGTCCCTCACGCGGGATGCATAGGCTTCGCTGCCGGTATTGCCGGGACTCACGCCCGGGACGAAGAGATGAATCCCATCGGGAGCATCGAAAGACGTTGTCGCACTCATAGGCAAGCCGCCTTCCTGGCTCGATTGGCCGACGATCCCATCGTGAGCTTCGCCGAAGACGATGGCGCAGTGAATACCTGAATCAGATACAGGCTGAGAAACATGGGCCCCATCGGAGGCAGGATCGTTGCAAGCGCATCGGGTCCGCCAATCCCCACGAGAGCGTGCCCGGGAACGGGACACGCGTTCAGCGACTGAAGTGCGGTGCTTCCCGTCGCGAGATCATAGATCGCGCCCTGGTCAATGCGCATTTTCAGTTCTTGAAACACGTCGCGCATGGCTTGTCCTTTCGTCGTCGAGTCCAGGGCGATTCCGGAGAGGATCGTTGCGAGCGGGGAGCCGTAGTGCGGCGAATCGAGAGTGATGAGCTTCCGAACGTTCCCATGATTGCGGTTCAGAGGGGTTGCAGAGACTGGAAGCGTGGTGTGAATTCTCGAAAGAAGCCCGCCCATGCTGTGCCCGACGAGATCCACTTGTGAACACAGGATGCCGAGCTTTCCGCACCGAGCCAGTGCTGCGCTGATGTGTTCCTGCACCTCGAGACGGTTGATGGCAAACGGCGCATCGGCTTTCGCGCTGTAGTCGACGAACTCTCGGATCGGAAAGCGTGAGTCTGACGCTAGGGAGAAGGTCCAAGTCTTACCGCTAGACCAAAGCCCGTGGACGAGCACGATGGGTGGCCGGACGAGATCCACGAAAAGAGTGATGAAGGCCGGCCCGCCGGTGTTGGGAACGAACCTCGCTTCGAAATCGACGCCACGACTGGCGATGGCGCCGTCGGAGCCTCGGTTGAATTCATCGGGGACCCGGTAGTAAAGGGACGCGGTCCAGCACGAGTCGACGAACGCCGCCGAAGTCTGCACCGTGAGGAGGCGCGGATCGTCCGGCGCCGCCGCCACGCCGCCGTCCGCGCTCACGGGTCCGCTCGTCATCGTGAGCTTGAAGTTCCCCGGCCCGTAGAGGTTGAAGCAGTCAAGCCACACCACCGTGAGAATCGTGATTCCGTCCGATGCCATCGTGTAGTCGGGGCCTCGTTGTGCGCTCGCGGTCGAGGGTTCCTCCGCTCGAAGGACCAATCGCCCCGGAGCGATTCTTTGCGGAGCAGCGAGAAGATGAGTTGATCCGAGAGCTGTAAGACTGAGGTATACGGCAACTAGGTGGCGGCTGGGTCTCGACATGATGGCACCTCCAAATGGTCGACCCGTTGCGATACGTCGCGACAATCGAGTGATACACCAATTCTCAGACCGATACAATGTGCGAGCTCACCAGATCCGGCCTGCGAGTGACGAATCGGACCTCTCGTAGCCTCGTCCGCCCGGGGTATTGGTTCTTTCGCCGTCGACTCGAGAAGGCTTTTCTGGAGAGCTCGTCTGCAGGGATCTGGAGAAACCGGCTCGAGCGCCTTAGTCGTCTCGGTGCTCGGAGCCTGTTCAGCGACGCGCCCGCCATGCCGTGCGCTTGCGAGACAGGCCCTCGTGACCTAGTGTCTCGCCTCGCCCACTGCGCCGAGTGGGTAGTGAAGAAGCTCGGCGCCGAGTGCCGCTGGAGGGCAGTCGCGGGATGAGAACTCGAGTTCGAAAGACGGGATGGATTCTCTGCTCACTGGGATGCGCGCTCGTCGCCTGCTCGGACGGGCGGACGCCGGTGGTGGTGTATTCGCCGCACGGGCGGGATCTGCTCGAGTTGCTGGAGACGTCGTTCGAGGCGAAGAACCCGGGGATCGACGTGCGCTGGCTCGACATGGGGTCGCAGGAGGTCTACGACCGGCTGCGCTCGGAGCGGGCCAACCCGCAGTGCGATCTCTGGTTCGGCGGACCGGAGACGATCTTCCGCCGCGCCGCCGCCGAGGGGCTGCTCGCCCCCTACCGCCCGAGCTGGGCCGAGTCGGTGCCCGCGGCGAGCCGCGCGCCGGGCGACCTCTATTTCGGCGTCTACCGCACCCTGCCGGTCCTGGTCTGGAACCAGAGGCTGGTCGCCGACGCCGACGCGCCGCGCGACTGGGACGACCTGCTCTCGGCGCGCTTCGCCGGCAAGCTCCTGCTGCGCGACCCGATGGCCTCCGGCGTCATGCGCACCGTCTTCGGCATGGTGCTCGCGCGCTCGGTCGCCGCGACCGGGTCCGCCGACGACGGCTTCGCCTGGCTGCTGCGCCTCGACGGCGCCACCAAGGAGATCGTCGCCAACCCGGCGCTGCTGCACGAGAAGCTGATGCGCGGCGAGGGCGAAGCGACGATGTGGGAGCTGACCGACACCCTGCTCGAACGGCAGAAAGGCGTGCCCTTCGGCTACGGCTTCGCCGCCAGCGGCACGCCGGTGATCGACGACTCGATCGGTCTGGTCGCCGGGGCGCCGCACCGCGCCGCGGCGGTCGAGTTCCTCGAGTACGCCGGCGGCGCCGAGGCGCAACTGCTCGCGGCCGAGCGCGCCTTCCGCATCCCGGCGCGCACCGATTTGGCGGTCGAGCGCCTGCCCGAGTGGGCGCGCGACGCCCTCGCCCGCATGCGCCCGGCGGACTTCGACCACGACCTCGTGGCGCGCGAGATCCAGGGCTGGATGTCGCGCTGGGACGCGACCGTGCGCGGCCGCGGGGGGCACGGGTGAGCTCCCGGCTCGAGATCGAATCGCTGGTCAAGCGCTTCGCCGGCGCGCGGGTCCTCGACGGCGTCTCGCTCGCGGTCGAGCCGGGCGAGATCGTGGCTCTCCTCGGGCCGTCGGGGAGCGGCAAGACGACGCTGCTGCGCTGTCTGGCGGGCTTCGAGATCCCGGACGCGGGCACCATTCGCATCGGCGGCGAGGACCTGACCCGCCTGCCCCCCGAGCGCCGCGGGCTCGGCATGGTCTTCCAGCACTACGCCCTCTTCCCGCACCTGACGGTAGGCGAGAACGTCGCCTTCGGGCTCGACTCCCGCAAGCTGGCGCGCGACGTCGTGCGCGCGCGGGTGGCCTCGGCGCTCGCCCGCGTCGATCTCGCCGGATTCGAAGCGCGTGCCGTGCACCAGCTCTCGGGCGGCCAGCAGCAGCGCGTGGCGCTGGCGCGGGCGCTCGCCCCCGAGCCGCGCGTGCTGCTGCTCGACGAGCCGCTGTCGAACCTCGATCCGTCGCTGCGCGAGCGGACGCGGCGCGAGCTCGCGGCGCTACTGCGCGCGGTCGGGATCAGCTCGATCCTGGTGACCCACGAGCAGGAGGAGGCGTTCGATCTCGGCGACCGGATCGCGCTCCTGCACGACGGGCGGCTCGACCAGATGGGCACCGCCGAGGAGCTCTACCGCGAGCCGGCGACGCGCTTCACCGCCCGCTTCATCGGCCGGGCGAACTTCCTCGCCGTCGAGCTCGCGCGGCGGGAGGGCGAGATCTGGCGCTGCCGGGCGCTCGATCTCGGGGGCGCCGAGCTCGCGGCGAGAGCCTCCCGGGCGCTCGACGGCTCGGCCGCGCCGGTCCTCGGCGATCGGGTCGAAGCGATGCTCCGTCCCGAGGACCTTCGCCTGTCGCGGCGCGAGAGCGCCGCCGGCGCGGGCGTCGAGGTCGTCGCCTCGCGCTTCGCGGGTGCGCTGCGCTATGTCGCGGTGCGCACCGCCTCCGGGCGCGAGCTCGAAGTGGCGACGAGCGAGTCGTGGCGCGCCGGCGAACGCGCGGCGCTCACGCCGGCCGAGGGCGCGGAGGCGCGGCTCTTTCCTCTCGCCGCCGCGCCGGAGAGCACGTGAGCGCGATCGCCTCTCGCCGTGCCTGGGGCCGTTGGGTGCTGCTCGTCGTCACCGCCTGGCTCGTCGGCTATCCGCTCCTGGTCACCCTCTGGGCGGCGCTCGAGCCGCAAGGCGGCGGCGCCCTCGGCAGCCCGGTCGCCGCCTTCCTGCGCCATCCGGGCGAGAGCCTGGCCGTGGCGCGCAGCCTCTGGATCTCGGTCGCCTCGGTCGCTCTCGCGGCGGCGATCGGCGTGCCGCTCGCCTTCCTCTTTGCGCGCTGCGAATTCCGCGGCCGGCGGATCCTCGCCGAGCTGGTGGCGCTGCCGGTGGCGCTGCCGCCGCTCGTCGGCGTGATCGCCTTCGCCTACCTCTACGGCGAGAGCGGCATCGCCACCCGGGCCGTCGGCGCGCTGCTCGGTCGCACGACGCCGCCCTGGCGGATGGTGGGGCAGGGGGCGATCCTCTTCGTCCACGCCTATTCGATGTACGTCTACTTCTACCTGTTCACCCGCGCGGCGCTGGCGCGCTTCGACGGCGCGCTGCTCGAAGCCGCGGCGGCGCTCGGCGCCGGGCGCTGGCGGCGCCTCCTGCGCGTCGAGCTGCCGCTGCTCAAGCCGGCGCTCGCCGGCGCCGCGATGCTGACCTTCCTGACCGCGCTCGGCTCGTTCTCGGCGCCCTACCTGTTCGGCGGCAGCTACCGGGTGATGACCACCCAGATCCTCGCCGCGAAGCAGAACGGCGACGTCGATCTCGCCGAGGTCGAGACCATCGTGCTGGCGGCGATCTCGATCGTCGCCCTCGTCGCCGCGCGCCGCCTCGAGGGCGTGGCGCGGGTGGCGACCGCCGGGCGCGCCGCGCGTCCGCTCGCGCCGCGGCGGCCGGGCGGCGGGACGGCGACGCTGGTGACCCTCGCCGGCTGGACGGCGGCGGCGCTCCTCTTGCTGCCGCACCTGGCGCTCCTGCTGCTCTCCTTCGTGCCGCCCGCCACCTGGACGACCGAGGCGTTGCCGCCGGTGCTCGGGCTCGGCAACTGGCGGGCGCTCGTCGCCAGCGCCGAAGCCCTGCGGCCGATCGGCAACTCGCTCTGGATGGCGCTCGTCGCGACCGCCGCGGCGCTCGGGCTCGGTCTCGCGCTCGCCCGCGCGGCGCGCGCCGGCGGGGCCCTCGGCCGGGCGCTCGAGCTGCTGGTGGCGCTGCCCTGGGCGGTGCCGGCGACGGCGTTCGCGGTGGCGCTCGCCACCACCTTCAGCGTCCGCCAGCCGCTCGCGCTGCGCTTCGTGCTCGTCGGCACGGCGGCGATCCTGCCGCTCGGCTACGGCATCCGCGCCCTGCCGACCACCGGGCGGGCGGCGGCGAGCGGTCTCGCGCAACTCGACCCCGGGCTCGAAGAGGCCGCGGCGTCGCTCGGCGCGGGAAAACTCCGGCGGCTCTGGCGCGTATCCTTGCCGTCGCTCCGTCCGGCGCTCGCCGCCGGAGCGAGCCTCGCCTTCCTCAACTCGTTCGGAGACTTCGTCCTGTCGATCGTGCTCTACACCTACACCACGCGGCCGATCGCCATCGAGATCCTGTCGAATCTCCGCCTGCAGGAGACCGGGCGAGCGGCGGCCTACGGCGTGGTGTTGACCGCGCTCTCGGCCGCGGCCTTCCTGATTTGGGGACGCGAGAGGCGCGCATGAGCGCCGCGCCGGTCTCTCTCGGACGCCTCTGGGCGCTGATGCTGACCGTGTTCGTCGACATGGTCGGCCTGCTCATGGTGATCCCCCTCCTGCCCTTCTACGCCAAGCGGCTCGGCGCCTCTCCCTTCCTCATCGGCCTCATGGTCTCGATCTTCGCCGTCGCCCAGCTCGCCATCTCGCCCTACTGGGGACGGATGTCGGACCGGCGGGGCAGGCGGCCCGCGCTGATGGCCGGGATCACCATCGCGACCTTCGCCTACGCGCTGTTCGCCCTCGCCTGTTCGGATTGGGCGATGCACCATTTCGGCAGCGAGCAGTTGATCGCGCTCTTCTTCCTCTCGCGCTTCGTCCAAGGGGCGGGAGGCGCGACGACGGGCGTGGTGCAGGCCTATGTCGGCGACGCGATCGTCGCCGAGGAGCGCGCCAAGGCACTCGGCTGGATCACGGCGGCGACCTCGGCCGGCGTGGTGATCGGTCCGGCGCTCGGCTCGCTCGCCGCGCTCGGCGGGCCGGCGATTCCGGGGCTGCTCGCGGTCGCGCTCTGCATCGTCAATCTCGGATTCGTCCGCGGCTGGCTGCCGGAGTCGACGAGCGCCGAGTCGCAGCAGCGCGCGGGCCGCGAGCCCGGAAGCGCCCTCTCGCGCCGGATGGTGGAGGTCCTGCGCCACCCGCGCCGGCCGGTGGCGCGCCTCATCTGGGTCTACGCGATCGGCATGATGGCGTTCATGGCGATGAACAGCATCCTCGCCCTCTTCCTCCAGGCGCGCTTCGGATTCACCGAGAAGACCTTCGGCTGGGTGTACACCTTCGTCGGGGTGATCTCGCTCGTCATGCGCAGCCTGGTCCTCGGGCCCTGCGTGCGCAAGTTCGGCGAGCGCGGCGTGATGCGCCTCGGCCTCGCAGGCCTGGCCGCCGGATTCGCCCTGCAGGCGCTGGCGCCGACGATCCCGACTTTCGCCGCCGCGATCGTCCTGATTCCCGTCGGCACCGCGCTGCTGTTCCCGGCGACGACCTCGCTCGTCTCGCGCTACGCCGAGCCGCACGAGCTCGGCGCGACGATGGGCGTGCAGCAGGCCTACGGAGGGATGTCGCGGCTGATCGGTCCGATGTGGGCCGGCGCTTCGTTCGAGAAGCTGGGAGTGGGAGCGCCTTTCTGGATCTCGGCTGGCCTGGCGCTCGGCACCCTCGGGTTCGCCCTCGGTCTGCAGCCGCCCCCGAGACCGCGGACGCTCGAAGTCCCGTCCCCCACTCCGGCGCCGGCGAGCGCCCGCAGCTGATGCCGGTTCAGGCGACCGCGGCGGGCGATTCGACCAGCCCGTAGAGCCGGCCGTCCCCGATCTCGTAGAACAGCGGCGCCACCGTGATGCGCGGGTAGCGCAGCCGCAGGCGCTTGGCTTCGGCGAGCACGAAGTCGATTTCGTTACCGATCTCGAACCGCGGCGCGAAGCGGTCGAAGTGCTCCTCGGCGGTCTCGCGGTCCCAGCCGGCGCCCTCGACGAGACCGGCGACGAACTGCGCGCGCCGCGCGGCGAGGTTCACCATGCCGCACTCGCGGTGGGCGAGCAGCGCGATCGCCCGCACGCCGCCGATCGCGATCGCGTAGGAGACCTTGAATTCGCTCGCGCGCAGGTTGCCGCCGCCGGTGCGCAGGATGTAGGCGAAGTTCTCCGGGATGCGCAGGTGCTTGCGGTGATCCATGCACATGCCGATCAGCAACTCGGCGCGGCTGTAGGTCGGACCCGGATCGCCGAGGTTGTGGAAGCGCACGAGGTCGCCGATCGGCGAGGCGCGGTAGGCGGCCGGGATCTGCTCGGCTCGATCGATCGCGATGCGTCGGTCCATGCGATCTGTCAGGCCCTAGCGGGAGGCGAGAGAGCGGGCGGCGCCCCTGATTCGACCGAAGCGCGGTGTCGGTCGAGCCAGTAGCCCCAGGCGACCAGGAGCCACACCGACTGGCCGCCCCAGGCGATCGCGGTCAGGTTCCCGGGCGGCGGCCCGAAGATGGCGCCGAGGTAGGCGAGGAAGAGGAAGGCGACCAGGGCGACGAACCCCCAGCGGCCGGCGCGATCGCGGGCGACGGTCGAACGGGCGTAGATCCGGACGCCGAGCGCGAACAGGGCGAGCTCGACCGCCAGGGTCGCGGGGCGCGAGGCCCAGAGCTCGAGACCGACCTTGGGCGACGGCCACCAGGCGAGCGGCAGATCCGGCCGGTGGGTGACGAAGTCGAGCACCCAGTGGCTGAAGACGAGCGCCCCGACGAGCAGGCCCGCCGGCCCTCGCCGGCTCGCGAGCCACGCCAGCCCGCCGACGAGGATCGACCAGCCGAGGCTCCCGAGCAAGCTGTGGCTGTAAGGGTAGGAGACGAAATCGAAGGGCGTGACCACGGTCGTCCCGGGCGCGATGCGTACCCGCTCGAAGCCGAGTAGCAGGAACGTCGGCCAGAGCAGGTCGAGGAACTCGACCGCGAGAAACAACGTGCCGAGCGACACCGCCGGCGCCGCCCGCTTGCCCGCGAATCCGAGACCGAAGTGGCCGACGAACACGAGCGCGAAAACTAGCATGGGATCGCTTTACGGGAGGGGTCCGGTCGGGCTAGATTGGAGCCCGCCGGAACGGCCATTTCCCCTCGTCGCGCGCCGCGGAACCCCGCCGCGACGGGATCTTCAGGTTCACGACCGCACTCTCCTTCGGACGACCATGGGACGCATCTTCGAAACTCGCAAGCACACGATGTTCGCGCGCTGGGACAAGATGGCCAAGCAGTTCGGGCGCATCGGCAAGGAAATCACCATGGCCGTCAAGGGCGGCGGCCCGAACCCCGACGCCAACCCGGCGCTGCGTCGCGCGATCCAGAACGCGCGCGCGGTCAACATGCCGAAAGACAAGGTCGAGGCGGCGATCAAGAAGGCCTCGGGTCAGGACGCCGCCGCCTACGAGGAGATCCTCTACGAGGGCTACGCACCGCACGGCGTCGCTATCCTCATCCAGACCGCGACCGACAACCCGGTGCGCACCGTGTCGAGCATGCGGACCCACTTCAACAAGGGCGGCGGCAACCTCGCGGGCAACGGCGCGGTCGCCTTCCAGTTCAAGCACATGGGGGTCTTCCGGCTCGACCCGAAGGGGATCCAGCAGGACGAGCTCGAGCTCGACCTGATCGACTTCGGCCTCGAAGAGATGGGCGAGTCGTCCGGCGAGAAGGGCGAGCCGGTGATCGTGGTCCGTTGCGCCTTCGCCGATTTCGGCAAGCTGCAGAAGGCGCTCGAGGACCGCGGCATCGCGCCGATCTCGGCCGAGTCGGAGTACATCCCGACGACGGTCGTCGAGCTGCCCGAGAAACAGGTGACCGAGGTCCTGCGCTTGGTCGACTCGCTCGAGCAGGACGACGACGTGCAGAAGGTCTTCCACAATCTCGTCTGAGGCGCCTGCAACCGGTCCCCCCCCGGCCGCGATCCGTCGGTCACGTTCCCTTGGACCGCCGGGGTCTCATTTCGTAGTGTCGGCTCTCGCTCCGGGGCGACGACCGCCTCCGGCAGCGAGCGGAGGTGAGCGCATGCGGCCGGTGGGGGCGATCGCGATGCTCGGCGTCGCGCTGGCGAGCGTGGCGGGCGGCGCACGGGGCGACGAGGGGATGTGGCTCGTGAACGACTTCCCGTTCGCGCGCTTCGAACGCGCCCATCGCTTCCGGCCGACGCAGGATTTCCTCGACCATCTCCGCCTGTCGACCGGCCGGCTCTCCTCCGGCGGCAGCGGCGCGTTCGTGTCGAGCTCCGGGTTGCTGATCACCAATTTCCATCTGGCGTCCGACTGCCTCCAGGATCTGTCGACCGGCGAACGCGACCTGCTCAAGCACGGTTTCGTCGCGCGCACCCGCGCCGAGGAGCTCGCCTGCCCCGCTCTCGAGCTCGACGTCCTGAAGAGCATCGAACGCGTCACGCCGCGGGTGCGCGCCGCCGAGGCCGGCGCAGCGGGCGACGCCGGAGCGGCCGCCGACGCCCGGCGGGAGGTGCTGGCGGCGGTCGAGAAGGAGTGCGCCGACGCGACCGGCGACCGCTGCGACGTCGTCACTCTCTACGCCGGCGGCGAGTACGATCTCTACCGCTACCAGCGCTACACCGACGTGCGCCTCGCCTTCGCGCCCGAGGCCCGCCTGGCGCAGTTCGGCGGCGACGCGGACAACTTCGAGTACCCACGCTACGCCATCGACGTCGCCCTGCTTCGCGCCTACGAGAACGGCCGGCCGGCGTCGACTCCGCACTTCCTCTCCTGGAGTCGCGGCGGCGTGCGCGAGGGCGACGTGACCTTCATGATCGGCAATCCGGGTTCGACCGCCCGCCTGCTGACCGTGGCGCAGCTCGAATGGCTGCGCGACTGCGCCTATCCGACGCGGCTGGCGGCGCTCGAGGCCGAACGCCGTCTGCTGGTCGACTACGCGCAGCGCGGCGCCGAAGCCGAGCGCATCGCCAAGGACGAGACCGACTCGGTCGAGAACGCGATCAAGGCGATCTCGGGCTACCAGTCGGGCCTGCTCGACCCGCGGCTCTTGGCCGAGAAGCGGGCGAGCGAGGCCGAGTTGCGGCGCGCGGTGGCCGCGGACGCGCAGCTCGCGGCGCGGGTGGGCGATCCCTGGGGCGAGATCGAGCGCGCCGAGCAGGTCCACCGCACGATCTATCCGCGCCAGACGGCGATCGACGGCCTGGCCTACGCCAGCGACCTCGGCGGCTACGCCCGGCTCCTGCTGCGCCTGGCGACGGAGCGGCCGAAGCCGAACGGCGAACGCCTGCGCGAGTTCCGCGAGACCGCGATGCCGGCGCTGACGCAGAAGATCGAGGCCAGCGGCGCGGTCTATCCCGACTTCGATGCCTTTCGCCTCGGCGCCGCGCTGCGCACGCTCGCGGTGCAGCTCGGGCCGGTGCATCCGCTGGTGCGCCGCGCGCTCGGCAAGTCGACGCCGGAGCAGGTAGCCGAGCAGGCCGTCGCCGGGACGAAGCTCGCCGACCCGGCGGTGCGCAAGGCGCTCGCCGCCGGCGGGCAGGCGGCGATCGACGCGGCGCGCGACCCGCTGATCGACCTGATGGCGATCTTCGAGCCGTTGGCGCGCGAGCTGCGGGACATCAGCGACCGGCAGGTCGAAGGGGTCGAATGGCTCTCGGGGGCGCGGGTCGCCGAGGCCTATTTCGCCGTGCGCGGCCGAGAGACCTATCCCGACGCGACCTTCACTCCGCGAATCACCTACGGCGTCGTGCGCGGGTACGAGGAGGACGGCGAGAGCGTGCCTTTCTTCACCCGGTTCTCCGGCCTGCTACTGCGCTCGGCGCAGTTCCGCGGCCGGCCGCCCTACGACCTGCCGGCGGGGCTGGGGGCGACCCGCGCCCACCTCGACCTGAATCTCGAAGCGCCGGTCGACTTCGTCAGCACCCACGACATCATCGGCGGGAACTCGGGCAGCCCGGTGGTCGATCGCGCCGGGGATTTCGTCGGCATCGTCTTCGACGGCAACCTCCACAACCTGCCGAACCGCTTCCGCTACAGCGAGGAGAAAGCGCGCGCCATCTCGGTCGACGCCCGGGCGATCCTCACCACCCTGACCGACTTCTACCCCGCCCGGAACCTCGCCCAGGAGATCCGCGCGGGGCAGTAGGCGCGGTCGCCAGAGTCGACCGAAAAAAGTTCGGGCCGGGTCTCGCGACCCGGCCCGACGCGTACTCGCATGGTTGCGGGGGCAGGATTTGAACCTGCGACCTTTGGGTTATGAGCCCAACGAGCTACCTGACTGCTCCACCCCGCGTCACCGCCCGGCGAGCGAGCCCGCCGGGACCTCCAAGGATCTCACTTGCCGCCCCGCGGCGTCAAGGCGGCGGCCTCACCAGGCAAGCGCCCGCTTGAGCGCGGTGAGCGCCGCGGCGTGGGCGAAAGCGAGGGCGGGAATCGCGAGGGCGAAGGCGACGAACCTCTGTCCCGGCCTCGGCCAACGCGCCATCACGAAAGCGAAGAGAGCGAGGAAGAGCAGCGCGAGCGTCGGGTAGCCGACGAGGGCGATCTGCGGCACTCCGAGCACTCGCCGGGTGCCCGGCTCCCAGCGCGCGAGGTCCACGAGCTTCAGGAACGGCTCGTAGAACCCCGCGAGCGCCAGCATGAAGACCGCGACGGCGGCCTGGAAGCGCGCCGGGAGGCGACCCGGTGCGAGGCGGTCGGGAGTCACCCGCTCGGCGAAGCCGACCGCGGCGTCGATCGACAGCCCCCAGATCACCGCCGAGAGCAGCGGCGCGCGGCCGACGGCGAAGGCGAGATCGGCGAAGCCGTAGAGCGCCTGCGCCAGGACGACGAAGTTCTCGCGCAGCGCGCCGAGCGCGGTCACCGTGGCGTAGAGCCAGACGCCTTCGGTCCCGCGCCGGCGCGCGGCTATCACCGCCGCCGCGAGGAAGGCCGCGAGCGTCGCGAGCTCGAGGAAGAGGTGGAGCGGGCGGACCGTCATCCCGGCGCCCTCCGGCCCGGCCCCCACCCGGCGAGCGCGAGGGCGAGAGCGAGCGGCAGCTTCGGGAGCCAGTCGAGGCTCCGGTAGAGCACGATCTCGATCCCGCACGCGATCGTGAGCATGGCGGCGACGAGGAGCAGGGGGAGGGGCAGGCCTCGGCGCGGATGCATCGCCCGGCATTCTGGCGCGTTCGCGCCGCGCGGGCGATCCGGGGCCGCGAGGTTATCCTTGGCGCTCTCGTGTCCTCGACGATCACGGTATCCCGCTGGCTGGCGGCGCTCGTGGCGCTGCTGGCGTTCTGGGGGGCGCTCGACCTCGCGGTGCTGCCGCTCGTGCGCGCCATCCTGCGCCGCCGCGTGCGCCGAGTCCTCGACGAGGTCGAGCCGCGGTTGACGCTGCGCCTGCGGCCGTTCAAGCTCGCGCGCCGGCAGGGCCTGGTCGACCGTCTGGCCTATGACTCGCGGGTGGTCGAGGCGGCCGAGGAGGAGGCGCGCCGGCGATCGCTGCCGCTCGCCGCGGTGATGCGCGAAGTGCGGCGCTATGCCGACGAGATCGTCCCGGCCTTCAACGCCTACGTCTACTTCCGCTTCGGCTACGCGCTCGCCCGGCGCGTGGCGCGGGCGCTCTACCGCGTGCGGCTCGGCAGCTCCGACGAGGCCGCCCTGGCGCGCGTCGACCCGCGCGCCGCGGTGGTGTTCGTCATCAACCACCGCAGCAACATGGACTACCTGCTGGTGGCGCACATGGTGGCCGAACGCGCGGCGCTCTCCTACGCGGTCGGCGAGTGGGCGCGGATCTTCCCGCTCGAGACCCTGATCCGCGCCATGGGCGCCTACTTCGTCCGCCGCGGCTCGGGCAACGAGCTCTACCGGCGGGTGCTCGAGCGCTACGTGGCGATCGCCACCGCCGAAGGGGTGACGCAGGCGGTCTTTCCGGAGGGCGGTCTGTCGCGCGACGGCAAGCTGCGGCCGCCCAAGCTCGGGATCTTCGACTACATGGTGCGCGCCTTCGACCCGCGCGGCGAGCGCGACGTGGTCTTCGTGCCGGTGGCGGTCAACTACGACCGGGTGCTCGAGGACCGGACCCTGCTGCTCGACGCGACGCCGGGCGAGGCGCAGCCGGCGCGCCGCAATCCGCTCGGCGGCACGCTCGCCTTCCTCGGCCGCAACCTCGCGCTGCTCTTGCGCCAGGAGTGGCGCCGTTTCGGCTACGCCTGCGTCAACTTCGGCGAGCCCCTGTCGCTGCGCGAGTTCCTCGCCCGGCGGGCGGTCGACGACCCGCGCCCGCTGGCGCGGGAGGCCCGGGCAGCGCACGTGGCGGCGCTCGCCGAGGAGATGATGGCGCGGGTCGCCTCGGTGGTGCCGGTGCTGCCGGTGGCGCTGGTGGCGACGGTGTTCGTCGGCGAGCCCGAACGCCGCTGGTCGCGCTTCGAGGTCAAGAGCGCGGTGCTCGACCTGTGGCGGCGCCTGGCCGCGAGCGGCGCGCGACTCTACGTGCCGCGCCACGATCAGGAATACGCCGTCGAGGTCGGAGTGCGCATGCTGACCCTGCGCCACCTGGTGCGCGAGGAGGGCGGGCTGCTCGCCGCCTCGCCCGCCGATCTGCCGGTGCTCGCCTACTACGCCAACTCGATCGCCCACCTGGTCGCGCGCGCCGGGGGCGCGGGCGCCTGAGGGCGCGGCCGACTCAACCGAAGAAGAGCCAGCTCGCGGCGGCGAGGATCGGCAGCAGGACGATCGCCGCCCAGCCGACGAAGCCGAAGAACGACGGCATGCGCACCCCGCGATGCTCGGCGATCGCCTTCACCATCAGGTTCGGGCCGTTGCCGAGGTAGGTGACGGCGCCGAAGAAGACCGTGCCGCAGGAGATCGCGGCCACGATCCGCGCGGCTTCGGGTCCGCGCGCCAGGAATTCCGCCAGGTAGCTCGGCGCGCCGATCGCCACTCCGGCCTGGCCCGCGGCCGCGACCGCGAACGCCAGGTAGCTCGGCGCGCTGTCGAGCACCGCCGAGAGCATGCCGCTCGCCCAGAAGTAACCCGCGGGATGCGTCAGGCCAAGCTCGCCGCCACGGGCGTTCAGGATCGCGAGCGGCGCGGTGAGGGTGGCGAAAATGCCGGCGAAGAGCACCGCCACCTCGACCATCGGCCGGAAGTGAAAGTGGTTCCGCCGCCGGGTCGCGGCTGCGGTCGTCCCGTAGGCGGCGGCCGCGATCCCGGCGAGCAGGAGCTCGGCGATCCCGAAACGCCAGGGCGCGGGGGCCGTCCCCCAAGCGACGCCCTGCGCCAGAGTCACGCCGACCACCGCGGCGAGCGAGAGGAGGTTGTGCGCCCCTTCGAGGCGCAGCGGTTCGTGCTCGAGCAGCTCCTCGAGCAGCGGCTCTTCGGGCACCTGCCGCCGGTCGCGCGCCAGGAAGCGCCGGTCGAGCAGGTGGAAGACCGCGAGCAGCGCGCCGTTGACGAACAGCCAGGGACCGACGAGGCGCAGCGTCCAGAGGAACGGCACTCCCTGCAGGAAGCCGAGGTAGAGCGGCGGATCGCCGAGCGGGGTCAGCAACCCGCCGCAGTTGGCGACCACGAAGATGAAGAAGACCAGCAGGTGCGCCTTCTGGCGGCGCTCGCGGTTGGCGGCCAGCAACGGCCGGACGAGGAGCATCGCCGCGCCGGTGGTGCCGACGAGATTGGCGAGCACGGCCCCGAGGCCGAGGAGGCAGGTGTTCGCGAGCGGCGTGCCGGCGAGCGAGCCGCGCAGGTGGATGCCGCCGGAGATGACGAAGAGCGCGCCGAGCAGGACGACGAAGGAGAGGTAGTCGGACGCCGCGTCACGGAGCGCGGCGCGGCCCTCGGCGCCGCCGGTCGCGACGAGGTAGAACGCGAGCGGCAGGCCGAGCGCCGCCGACACGGCCGCCTGCGCACCGAGCCGCGCCCAGATCCTAGGCGCCACCACCGAGGCGAGAGCGATCGTCGTCAGGAGCAGCGCGAACGGGACGACCGTCCACAGCGGCAGACGCGCGCCGAGCGGCGCGCCACCGGCGGCCGCGAGGATCGTCGAGGAGAGTCCGAGGGCGGGCGTCACGACCGCGATTCTGAGGGCAATCGACACGCGGGCGAAGCGCTGCGTGCCCGGGAGTCGGTCGCCGTCGCGCTTGAACTCGCGCCCTCTTCCGGCTACCCTTGCGATGTCACCGCGCAGCGGAGGAGGGGGAATGTTCGCCATCGAGGATCTGACCGCCCGCGAGATTCTCGATTCGCGCGGCAACCCCACGGTCGAGGTCGACTGCACGCTCGAGAGTGGCGCGACCGGCACGGCCGCGGTGCCTTCCGGAGCCTCGACCGGCAGCCGCGAGGCGCTCGAGTTGCGCGACGGCGGCTCGCGTTACCAGGGCAAAGGGGTGACGCAGGCTGTCGAGCACGTGATCGACGAGATCGCGCCCGAGCTCGAGGGCATGGACGCGCGCGACCAGGCGCTGGTCGACCGGACGCTGCTCGATCTCGACGGCACGCCGAACAAGGGGCGGCTGGGCGCCAACGCCCTCCTCGGGGTCTCGCTCGCAGTCGCCAAGGCCGCGGCCGCGACCGCCGGCCTGCCGCTCTACACCTACCTCGGCGGGCCGGCCGCGACCCTGCTGCCGGTGCCGATGCTGAACGTCCTGAACGGCGGCGCGCACGCCGACAATGCGGTCGACATCCAGGAGTTCATGCTCGTGCCGATGGGTTTCCCGAGCTTCCGCGAGGCGCTGCGGGCCGGAGTGGAGATCTACCACACGCTGAAGAAGGTGCTGAAAGAGAAGAACCTGGCGACCGCGGTCGGCGACGAGGGCGGATTCGCGCCGCACCTGGCGAGCAACCGCGAGGCGCTCGACCTGCTGATGGCGGCGATCGAGAAGGCCGGCTACCGCCCGGGCGAGCAGGTGGGCCTGGCGCTCGATGTCGCGGCGTCGGAGCTCGGAGGGCGGGGCGAGAAGAAGGCCGCCGAGTACGCCCTCGCCGGCGAGGGCAAGAAGGGCCTGACCGCCGACGACCTGATCGCGCTCTACGAGGACTGGGTCGGCCGCTACCCGCTGGTGTCGATCGAGGACGGCCTTGCCGAGGACGACTGGGACGGCTGGGCGCACCTGACGCGGGCGCTCGGCGCCAAGGTGCAGCTCGTCGGCGACGACGTCTTCGTCACCAATCCGCAGATCCTCGCCCAGGGCATCGCGGCGCGCGTCGCCAACGCCCTGCTGGTCAAGGTCAACCAGATCGGCACCCTGTCGGAAACCCTCGCCGCGGTCGATCTCGCCAAGCGCAACGCTTACGCCAACATCCTCAGCCACCGCTCGGGCGAGACCGAGGACACGACGATCGCCGACCTCGCGGTCGCCGTGCGCTCGGGCCAGATCAAGACCGGCGCCCCGTGCCGGAGCGACCGGGTCGCCAAGTACAACCGCCTGCTGGCGATCGAAGAGGAGCTCGAGGGCGTCGCCGAGTACCCCGGCGCCGGCGCCTTCCCGCGCTTTCGGACGTGAGCGATTTCGACGATCTCGACCCCGCGGTCGCGTCCCCGGACCCGGAGCCGGCCGGCGCGGGCGAGGAGGTCGGAAAGCGCGGCCACGCGACGCGCCCGCTGCGCTCGCTGGTCTCGGCGGTGCTCGTCTTCCTCGTCCTGGTCCTCGCCACCGCGGCACTCAAAGGCGGACGCGACCTGGCGGCGGTGCGCGCCCACGAACGCGCGATCGCCGCCGACGTCGCCGCGACCGAAGCCCGCATCGCCGCCCTGCGCCGCCGTATCCAGCGCCTGCAAGACGACCCCGCGACCCTCGAGCGCACCGCCCGCGAGCAGCTCGGCCTGGTGCATCCGAACGACGTGGTGATCGTCCTGCCGCCGCCCGCCCCCGCGCCGCCGGCGCCGGCCGCCGTGCCCGCGACGCCGCGTCCTTAGTCTCGCTCGCCGCTTGCGGCCGATCGGGCCGCGAGCCGCTCGAGCGCGGCGGTCGCGACTTGGTCGACGGAGATCCCGCGCAGACAGCGGTGATGGAGCAGCGGGCAATGGCGCCGGAAGCAGGGCGAGCACCACAGGTCGCGCGCCAGCACGCGGTGGCCCTCGCCCGCCGGTGCGGTGCGGCGCGGATCGGTCGGCCCGAAGAGCGCCACGGTCGGCACGCCGAGCGCGGCCGCCAGGTGCATCGGCCCCGAGTCGTTGGTGACCAGGAGATCGAAGTGCGCGACCACGCCGGCGAGCCCGGCGAGGTCGAGGTCGGGGCCGACGACCGGGTGCAGCTTGCCGCTCTCCTCGTGCACTCGCACCGACAGCCAGAGCTCCTTCGGCCCGGCGACGATCACCGGCTGCGCGCCGGGATGGCGCCGGCGCAGCTCGACCGCCAGCTCGGCGAAGCGCCGCCAGGGCCAACGTTTCGACGGCCCCCATTCGGCGCCGGGGAAGAGGCCGACCACCGGCCCGGCCGCGAGGTCGATGTGGCCGCGGGCGAGCCGCTCGCGCCCGCGCTCGCGCAGCTCGTCGGGCAGCGCCAGGCGCGGCACCCACGACCCGGGCGGCGCGACCCCCATCGCCGCCAGCAGCTCGGCGTAGTCCTCGATCTGCCGCCGGCGGCCGCGCGGCCGGGCGATCGCCGGATCGAGCAGCAGCCCGCGACCGTCGCCGCGATAGCCGAATCGGCGCTCGATCCCCGCCCGCGCCACCCACCAGGCCGAACGGAAGGAGTTCGGCAGCACCACCGCCTCGTCGCAGCCGGCGGAGCGCAGCCGGTCGACGGTCTCACCGTCGTCGCCGGCCCGTTCGACGATCTCGACCACGCCCGGCAGCAGTTCGAGCAGCGGCGCGAGGCCGCGCTTTCCGACGACGACCAGCTCGCGTCCCGAAGCGGCGAGGGCGCGCAGGACCGGCTCGGCCATCAGCGCGTCGCCCACCCAGTTGGGTGCCAGGACGAGGGTGCGCACGCTCAGTGCTTCCACCGGCGGTGCAACCAGAGCCACTGCTCGGGGGCCGGCGCGACGGCGTTCTCGACCAGCGCGAGGTAACGGCGGGTCAACGCCAGCACGGCTTCGTCGCCGCGGCCCTCGGGGAAGATCGGCGGCCGGACCTCGATCCGGTAGCGACCGCCGGGCAGGTGCCAGCCGAAGGCCGCCACCACCGGCGCGCCGGTCTTCAGCGACAGGCGCGCCAGGATCGGGCTGGTGAGCGCCGGGCGGCCGAAGAACGGCACGTCGATCGCCTCGTTGGCGCGCACCCGCTGGTCGATCAGCAGGCCGAGCCGGCCGCCCTCCTGCAGGACGCGGTACATCTCGCGCACCGAGCCGCGCTTGTCGAGCGAGCGATTGCCGAAGCGGGTGCGCAAGCGCTGGATCTCGCGGTTGAAGTGCGGATTGTCGGCCGCCCGTCCGACCGCGGCCATCGGTCCGCGCCAGGTGGCGATCGCCGGCGGCACGATCTCCCAGTTGCCGAGGTGCGCACCCATGACCAGGAGTCCATGTCCCGCCCGCTCGCCCTCCTCGAAGTGGTGCCACCCATCGAGGGTCACCCGCTCGCAGAGCCCGACCGGATCGAAGCGCAGCGCCGAGAGCGCGTCGGCGAACGAGGCGCCGAAGTGCCGGAAACAGCTGCGGACGATCGCCCGCCGCGCCCGGGCGTCGAGTTGCGGATAGGCGGCGGCGAGGTTCTCGTCGGCGATCGCCCGCCGCCGGCGGTCGAGGTGGAAGGCGAGGCCGCCGAGGTCGGCGCCGAGCGCCCGGCTCGCGGTGTGCGGCAGGGCGCGCAGCACGCCGCGCAGGACCGAGTAGGCGCCGTACTCGAGCGCGTGGCGCAGCGGGGCGTTCTTCATTTCTCGAGCTCCGCCAGCCGGCGGTCGAGGAAACTCCAGAACGCCGGCTCCGGACGGGCCGAGATCGGCAGCGTGGCAAGCGGCAGGGCGAGACGGCCGACGAGCTTGGCGCGATCCTTCTCGGTGGCGACGATCGCCGTCGCGCCGGCGGCCGCGGCGGCACGTTCGAGCGCCGCGAGCGCCCGCGCGTCGTAGGGCGCGTGATCGGCCAGCGCCAGGCGCCCGGCGACCGCCAGCCCGAGGCGTTCGAGAGCGGCGAAGAAAGCCTCCGGCCGGGCGATCGCGGCGACGGCGAAGATCCGGCTGCCGGGGGCGACCAGCCGCCCGTCGACGAAGCGCGGCACGCCGGTCTCGGTGGCGCTGGCGAAGCCGGCGCCGGCGAAGCCGCCGGGACGCAGCGCCGCGGCGAGCGCCGCGCCGAGGCCTGGGGTCGGCGGCGCCCCGGTCAGGACCACGGCGTCGGCGCGCGCGGCGGCGGCGAGCGGCTCGCGCAGCCGGCCGCTCGGCGCCAGGCGCCCGCCCGCCCAGGGGTCGGCGGCGGGGAAGAGCAGCAGGTCGAGGTCGCGCGCCAGAGCGACGTGCGAGAAGCCGTCGTCGAGCAGAAACAGATCGGGGAGCGCAGAGAGCTCCTCCAGCGCGCGGCGCCCGGCCTCGGCGCGGCGCGCGCCGACCACCACCGCGACGCCGGCCAGGCGCTCGGCGAGCAGGTACGGCTCGTCGCCGGCGGTGGCGAGATCGACGAGCGGACCCCCTCCGCGCGACACCACGACCACGCCGCGCGAGCGGCGGCCGTAGCCGCGCGACAGCACCGCCACCCGCCGGCCGCGGTCGCGCAGGTGCTCGGCGAGCGCGATCACCGACGGCGTCTTGCCGGCGCCGCCCCAGTGCAGGTTGCCGATCGAGATCACCGGCCGCGGCAGGCGCTCGGCGCGCTGCGCGAGCCGGCGGGCGCGGCGCGCGAGCGCGGCGGCGTAGAAGCGCTGCCAGGGTGAGCGCGCGGGCGCCGGCGGCGGCGGGAGAGAGATCACCCGCCGGCCTCGGCGTCGCCTCGCCCGGCGCTCGGCGCGAACCACGGCGCGAGCCAGGCGACCGTCCGGGCGAGCGCCCCGCGGTGGCTCTCGACCAGCGTCGCGGCGCGCTCGCCGAGCGCCCGCCGCGCGCCCTCGTCGGCGAGCAGGCGGTCGAGCGCGCGGCCGAGCCCCGCGGCGTCGGCGACCCGCAGCCAGGCGCCGGCGGCGTCGAACAGCTCGGCGATCTCGCGGAAGTTCTCCATCGACGGCCCGACGAGGACGGGAACCCCGAAGCGCGCCGCTTCGATCGGATTGTGGCCGCCGGTCGGCGCGAGGGTTCCGCCGACAAAGGCGACCGTCGCCCGGCGGTAGAGCGCCGCGAGCTCGCCCAGGGTGTCGAGCAGGAGGACGTCGGGCGGCGAGGCGGGCGCGCCGGCGCTGCGCCGCGCGACCCGGGGGAAGCGCCGTTCGGCGATCGCCTGCGCCTCGGCGAAGCGCTCCGGGTGGCGCGGCGCCAGGACGAGCAGGGCGCGCTGCGGTCCGCCGGCGGCGGCGAAGGCGGCGAGGAGCACCTCCTCCTCGCCCGGCATGGTCGAACCGGCGAGAACCACCGGCCGGCCGGCCGCGGCGGTCTCGAGATAGCGGTCCAGATCCGCGGCCAGCGCCGGCTCCGCGGTCTCGAACTTGAGATTGCCGGTCACCGCGACCTTCTCCGGCGCGACCCCGAGAGCGATCAGGCGCTCGCGGTCGATCGGCGATTGGACGGCGAAGCGCTCGACCCGGTCGAAGAGCAGCCGGCGGACGATCGACCGCGCCCGGCGCAGGCGCGGATAGGCGCGATCCGAGACCCGGCCGTTGGCGACCGCGATCGGCATCCCCCGCCGTCCCGCTGCGCGCAGGACGAGCGGCCAGTAGTCGCCCTCGACCAGCACCAGGCCGCGCGGGTCGTGGCGGCGGAAGAAGCGCGCCAGAGCGAATCCGAGGTCGAAGGGCAGGTAGTCGACCGCGCCGCGCCGGGCAAGCAGGCGGCGCGCGCGATCCTGCCCGGTCGGCGTGATCGTCGTGACCAACAGGGGAGCGTCGGCCGGGAGCGCTCCCGCCAGGGTCGCCGCGACGCCGACCTCGCCGACCGACACCGCGTGCAGCCAGAGGGCCCCGGCGGGCGAGGTCGCGGAGCCCCGTCCGAGGCGCCCGGCGAGGGTCGGCAGGTAGTGTTTTCCCCGCGCCAGCACAAGCCACGGGCCGGCGAGTGCCAGGGCGAGCCCGAAGGCGATCTGATAGAGGCCCCACATGAGCGAGCACGGCCAGTATAATCAAGCGCTTAGGACGTGCCCGGTGAGCGGCGATCGAGAACCTCCAGATCTTGGACGAGACGACGGCGAACTCCGTATGAACGGACGAGGAACGACCTTGCCCGAGCTCGCCTATTCCGCCGTCCGCCACCGCGCCACCCTGCGCGAGGTTTCGGACCGCGAGCTGCTCGCGGTGCTGGCGCGCGGCGACGAGGCGGCGCTCGCCGAGCTGGTGCAGAGGAAGACCCGTCCGCTCCTCCAGGTCGCCGCACGCATTCTCGGCGACGAGGAGGAGGCGCGCGACGTGGTGCAGATGACCTTCCTGCGATTGTGGGAGCACCGCGACCGGTTCGACGATCGCTGGAGCCCGAATACCTGGATCTACCGCATCGCCACCAACCTCGCGATCGATCACTGGCGCTCGAAGAAGAGCCGCGAGAGAGCCTCCGAACCGGTGCGCTTCCACCTGCTGGCGCGCGCCGACGCCGCCTGCGAGGACGAGCTCGCCGAGCTCGAGGGTAGCGAGGTCGCGGCGATCTTCCGCGAGCTCGCCGCCGACCTGACCGAGAAGCAGCGCCTGGTCTTCGTGCTGCGCGAGCTGCAGGGTCTGTCGTCGCAGGAGGTCGCCGAAGTGGCCGGGTGCGAGGAGTCGACGGTGCGCAACCACCTGTTCAACGCCCGCAAGGTGCTGCGCGCCCGGCTGCTCGCCAAGTATCCGGAATACGCGCGCGGGCGTCGCGCGCCGGGAGCCCCGGCATGATCGCTTGCCGCGAATGCCGGGCGATCGTCGGCGAGCGCGCCGCCGATCCGGCGGTCGATCCCGCGCTCTGGCCGGAAGCGCGGACCCATCTCGCCGAATGCCGCGCCTGCCGCGAGGCGGCGCTCGCGGCCGATCCGACCCTGCTCTTCCAGTTCCTGCCGCCAGTCGAGATCGAGGACTCCGAGATCGCCGACCTGGGTCGCGCGGTCGCGACGCTGGCGCGCGCCTCCGAGATCGGGCGCCGCGCTCCGCGTCGCGCTCCGTGGATCGGCCGGGCGGCCGCCGCGGCGGCGATCGCCACCCTGGCGCTGCTCGCCGGCGCTCCCGCGCAGCGGCCGGGCGCGAACCCGGCACGGACCGCCGGCCTCGCGCCGCTCGACGCCCGCGAGGCCACCGACGCGATCACCGCCGAGCTCGCATCGCAGCCGCTGGTCGAGGATCTCGATCGCCCGCAGGCGCGGGTCTACGAGCTGCCCGCCGAAGGGCTCGCGGTGGTCATGATCGTCGACTCCTCGCTCGATCTCTGAGCCGCCCTTGGTTCCGCGCCCCCGTCACCGTCAGTCCGGGCGACGCGCGATCCGCGCGCTCGCCTGCGCCGTCGTCGCCGCCGTCCTCGGCCGTGGGGCGCCCGCCGCGCCCATCGCCGCGCCGACGCCGGCGGCGAGCGAGGAGCTGCGGCTGCACGCGGTGACCCTCGAGCACCAGTCGGCGAGCGACGCGCTGGCGCTCGTGCGCCCGCTGCTGTCGCCACGCGGTACGGTGGAGCTGCAAGCGGGGACCAACACCCTGGTGGTGCGCGACACGGCGACCGCCGTGGCGCGGGTGGTCTCGCTGCTGCGCGCCTACGACCACCCCTCGGCGCCGGTGCAGCTCGACGTGCAGGTGGTGCGCGCCGGTCTGACGCCGCTCTCGCCGTTGCCCAAGGCGGCGCCGCAGCCGGTCGATCCGGCGCTCGCCGAGCGCCTGAAGCGCCTGCTGCGCTTCCAGGACTACTCGCTGATCGCCCGCGCCCACCTGGCGCCGCGCGAGGGCGACCAGGTCACCTACGACCTCGGCGGCGGCTATCGGCTCGAGTTCCGGCTGGGCACGGTGATGCTCGACAAGCGGGTGCGGCTCTTCGGCTTCCGCGTGATCGAAGCGCGGCGCGAGAAGCCCGAGCGCGAGCTGCTGCACACCTCGGTCAACCTCTGGCTCGACCAGCCGCTGGTGCTCGGGCTGACCCGCGACGAGGCGAGCCCGAACGCCCTGCTGGTGGTCGTCACCTACCAGTCGACGGCGGGGAACCCCTGAGGCGATGGAATTCGTCTGCCGAGTCGGGACGCCCGACGGTCAGGTGGTGCAGGAAGTGCACGAAGCGCGCGACGAGCGCAGCCTGCGCGGCGAGCTCGAGCGCCGCGGTCTGCACGTCTTCTCGCTCGAACGCCGGGCCTCGCTCGGCAAGCTGTTCTCGGGCTCGCTCTTCGGCGGCCGCAAGCGGATCCCGCTACAGACGCTGCTGATCTTCAACCAGGAGCTCGCGGCGCTGCTCAAGGCGGGCCTGCCGCTCCTGCAGTCGCTCAACCTGATGCTCGAGCGCCTGAAGGAGCCGGTCTTCCGCGAGGTGTTGACCGAGGTGCGCGACAAGGTGACCCAGGGGGTCGAGCTCTCGGACGCCTTCGCCTCGTTCTCCGACCAGTTCCCGCCGCTCTACGCCGCGACGCTGAAAGCGGGCGAGCGCACTGGCGAGCTCGAGCAGGTGGTGCGGCGCTTCGTGCGCTACCTGCGGCTGGTGCTCGAGGCGCGCAAGCGCGTGGTCTCGGCGCTCGTCTACCCGACCGTGCTGGTCGGCCTGGCGGTCGGCCTGATCTTCATGATGGTGCTCTTCGTCGTGCCGCGCTTCCGGGTGTTCTACGACGCCCTCGACGTGGCGCTGCCGCTGCCGACGCGGATGATCCTCGGCCTGTCGCTCTTCCTACGCGGCAACATCGTCTGGATCGTCCTCGGCCTGATCGTGGGCGTGGTGCTCTTCCGGCGCTGGCGCCGGACCGAGGCCGGCGCGGTCACCGTCGACCGCTGGCGCCTGCGCGTCCCGTTCCTCGGCGACGTGCTGCACCGCTTCGCGCTTTCGGAATACTGCCGCTCGCTGTCGACTCTGCTCGCCGGCGGCATGCCGCTCGTGCCGTCGCTCGAGATCTCCAACAAGGCGGTGTCGAACGCCTACGTGCGCCGCAAGATCGAGCCCAGCATCCAGATGGTGCGCGAGGGCAAGGCTTTCCACGCCGCGCTCGAGACCACCGGCGTGGTGCCCGATCTGGCGATCGACATGGTCAAGGTCGGCGAGGCGACCGGGGCGCTCGACCAGATGCTCAATTCGATCTCCGATTTCTTCGACGAGGAGGTCGAGACCCGCATGCAGCGGATCCTGGCGCTGATCGAGCCGCTGATGCTGGTGTTCATGGGGGTCGTCGTGGCGCTGTTGCTGATCGCGGTGTACATGCCGCTGTTCTCGGTGCTGGGGAACATCCAGTGAGGCGGCGCGGGCCGCGGAGCCGATAGGATCGCGGGTTCGGGGGGAACGAGCGAGTCATGGTGACGGTGGGCGGCAAGACGGGAGCGGCGGCGCCGGCGGATCCGCGGCGGCTGGCCGACGAGCGCGACGCGGCGCGGCAGGTGGCCGCGCGCCACGGGCTCGACTACGTCGACCTCGACGCGTTCCGCATCGACACCGACCTGTTTCACTCGATCCCCTTCGACCTGATGCTGCGCTACGGTTTCGTGCCGCAACAGCAGCTCGCCGGGCGCCTGGCGATCGTGATGAAGGACCCGACCGACGTCGCCAAGCTCGACGAGATCGAGCTGCTGCTCGGCCAGCCGGTCGAGGTGCGGGTCGGCGCCCCGGCGCTGGTCGAGGAGATCCTGCAGAAGTCCGAGTCGACCCAGCGGGTGCTCGACGAGGCGACCGAGGAATTCCGCATCCAGCTGGTGCAGGAAGACGAGCAGGGCGAGGAGGTGCTGTCGATCGACAGCATCACCGCCGACGCCTCGCCGATCATCAAACTCGTCGACTCGACGATCTTCAACGCCATCCAGCGCCGCGCCTCCGACATCCACATCGAGACCCGCGACGCCGAGGTGGTCATCAAGTACCGCATCGATGGCGTCCTCTACCAGGCGATGGAGCCGATCGACAAGCGCCACCACCAGACGATCATCAGTCGCATCAAGGTGATGTCCGAGCTCGACATCGCCGAGAAGCGCGTGCCGCAGGACGGACGATTCAAGCTGCGGCTGAAGGGCCGGACGATCGACTTCCGCGTCTCGATCATGCCGTCGGTGCACGGCGAGGACTGCGTCATCCGCATTCTCGACAAGGAGTCGATGTCGACCGAGTTCAAGAACTTGCGCCTCGACATCCTGGGCTTCGACGACGACACCATGCGCAAACTGCGCAAGGCGATCCGCGAGCCCTACGGCATGGTGCTGGTGACCGGACCGACCGGATCGGGCAAGACGACCACGCTCTACGCCTGCCTCGCCGAGATCCAGTCGCCCGAGGACAAGATCATCACCATCGAGGACCCGGTCGAGTATCAGTTGAAAGGGATCACCCAGATCCCGGTCAACGAGAAGAAGGGGCTGACCTTCGCCCGCGGCCTGCGCTCCATTCTGCGCCACGACCCGGACAAGATCATGGTGGGCGAGATCCGCGACGAGGAGACGGCGTCGATCGCCATCCAGTCGGCGTTGACCGGCCACCTGGTCTTCACCACCGTGCACGCCAACAACGTGGTCGACGTGCTCGGTCGCTTCCTCAACATGAAAGTCGACCTGTACAACTTCGTGTCGGCGCTCAACTGCATCCTGGCGCAGCGCCTGGTGCGGCGCATCTGCCCGCACTGCCGGCGCGCGGCGAGGATCACGACCCAGCTGCTCGAGGAGTCGGGTCTGTCGGCGGCGGTCTACGGCGACCACGTCTTCTACGAGGGCGCCGGTTGCCTCGAGTGCAACGGCACCGGCTTC
Source organism: Thermoanaerobaculia bacterium (assembly GCA_046331385.1). GTDB lineage: Bacteria > Acidobacteriota > Thermoanaerobaculia > Multivoradales > JAGPDF01 > JAXLQW01. Next base: position 2,492,828 of record JAXLQW010000001.1, on the reverse strand, counting down.
CTCGGCCGACTGGCAGTCTCCGAGCTGCTGGACCTGTCGGACCGGATCCGCGAGCTGATCCTCGAGCGCCGCCCGGGCTCGGAGATCAAGCGCGCGGCGAAAGAGGAAGGCATGCGTTTCCTGCGCGAATCGGCGCTCGAGAAGGCGCTCCAAGGACGGACGACCCTGCGTGAGATCAATCGCTTCACCTTCGTGGATTAGGCGGGCGCTCGGCGCCACGCCGCTCGCCGTGCCCCCGCACGTCTTCGCGGTGGCGCGGCGCGAGCTGCGCTACGGGGCGTTCGACGCCGACCGGGCGGCGGGGGCGATGGTCTTCCGCGAGTTCCACGCCGTGCCGCTGCCCGAGGGGACGTTCGGCGGCGGAGCCCTCGGCGCGCCGATGGGCGACCCGGCGCTGTTCGCCGGCGCCCTGCGCTCGCTGCTCGGCCGCATCTCGGGCAAGGTGCGCCAGGCGTCGCTGGTGCTGCCCGACGCCTGGGTGCGCGCCCTGCTGGTCGACTACGGCGTTCTGCCGCGAGCGCCGGAGGCGCGCGCCGAGGTGATCCGCTTCCGGCTGCGCAAGCTCCTCCCCTTTCGGGTGGAGGAGCTGCGGGTGGGGGCGATGGAGGGCGGCGACCCACCCGGCCAGGGCGAAGTGGTGCGCGCGCTCACCGTCTTCGCCAGCGAATCGGTGGTCGCGGCGCTCGAGACCGCCTTCGCCGGCGAGGGCATCCGCGTCGGCCACCTGTCGAATTCCTGCCTGTCGCTCGCCGCTGGCCTCGACTATCGCCACCGCCTGGCGGGACGCTTCGCCGCCGCGATGGTGCAACCGGAGGGCTTCACCCTCGTCTTCGTGCGCGACGGCGAGCCGGTGCTCTGGCGGCAGAAGGCCTTCACCGAGGGGATCTCGGACGCCGACCGGGCGACGCTGCTCACCCGCGAGCTGCGCCTGACGCGCTCGTTCCTGGTCGACGCCTTCGGCGAGGCCGACGGCGGACCGCTGTTCGTCGCCGCGCCGCGCGACGTCGAGCCCTTCTGGACATCGGTGCTCGCCGAGGGCCTCGAGCGGCCGGTGGTGGCGTTGCGCGCCGAGCACCTGCCGATGGCGGCCGAGGGCGTCGCGCTGCCGATCGTCGACGTCGCGCCGCTCGTCGGCGCCGCCTGCCGGGAGGTCGCGTGAGTCGGCCGCAGCCCAACCTGGCGCGCGCGCCGTTCCTCAACACCCGACCGGTAGGCCGCTTGTCGGCGATCCTCTGGGTCCTGGCGCTCGGCTTGGCGACCGCGAACTTCTGGGTCTACCTGCGCTACACCAGCGGCTCGATCGAGAAACAGCACGAGCTCGAGCTCCGGCTGACCTCGATCAGCGAAGCGAAGGCGAGAAGCGCGGCGCTCGAGCAGGAGCTGGCGGCGCTCGACCTGGCGGCGGAGAACGACGAGGTCCGATTCCTCAACGACCGCATCGCCGAGCGGACGTTCTCGTGGAACCTGTTGATCGACCGGGTGGTCGAAACGCTGCCCGACGGCGTGCGCCTGATCAGCCTGGTACCCGCGACCGGCGACCGGAATCCGAGCACCCTGGCGAATCGCGAGGCGATCGCGCCGGCGGCGCGACGAGTCGAGCTGCGCATCTCGGGCAGCGCCGAGGACGGCGAGCAGCTGCTGCAGTTCGTCGATGCCCTGTTCGCGCACCCGGCCTTCGAGGAACCGAATCTCCTGCGCGAGCACGACACCCAGCAGGGGACGACCGATTTCGAGCTGCGGGTCGACTACCTGCCCGAGGCGCCCGTGGGTCCGCGCCTCGCGAGTCCGGGAAGCACGCGGGCGAGCGTCGCCGCACCCTCGGCGCCGGCCGGCGAGGAGACGGCCGCGACCGGCGCCGAGCCGATTGCCGGCGCCCCCACCGCCGAGGCGACCCCCGACGCGGCGAAGCCGACGGCGGCGCCGGGCGGCGCGTCCGTAACGGCCGGATCGCTCCCGGCGCCAGCGCCGGCGAGCGCGGCGCGCGACCGGCTCTCGGCGGCGATCGAGGCCCGCCAGCGGGCCTTCGAGGAGGCGACCGGGGGAGGCGTCGGCGGCGAGTCCGAGATCGTGACGCCGGCCGACGAGCGCGCCGGGGCGCGGCGCGGTCTCGGGCCGAATCCGCGCGCCGGCGGCGCCCAAGTGGCGCCGATGTTCGTCCCCGTGCCCCTCGGCCGTACCGCCTCCGGAGATCACCGGCGATGAACGAGCCCGGCCTGGTGTGGAAAAAGCGCCTCTGGCTCTGGTTGCCGCCCGCCGTGCTGGTGGTCGCCAACCTGGCGATCTTCGGCATCTCGCAGAGCGGCCAGCGTGGCCGACTGTTCGATCTCGATGCCCGTCTCGCCAAGGCGGGCGAGGAGCAGAACCGCAGCGCCGCCCGCGCCAAGGAGCTGCAGAAGCTCGCCGACCGGGCGTCGGCCAATCGCGAAGCCATCGCGGCGCTCTACTCCGACCAGTTCTCGACCGAACGCGGCCGGCTGACCCGGGTCATCCGCGAAGTCAAGGAGCTGTCGAGTCGCGCCGGTCTCGACCCGAAGCAGATCTCGTACCCCGAGGACAAGATCGAGGACTACGGGCTCACCCGGCGTTCCTTCGTCTTCTCCGTCGAGGGCTCGTACGCGAGCCTGCGCCGCTTCCTGCACTTCGTCGAGCTCTCGCCGTCGTTCCTGACCGTCGACCAGATCCGGGCGCGCGAGGCGCGCGGTCGCAACCAGGTGTCCATCGACTTGCGGATCTCGACCCTGTTCCATTCCGGCGAAGCGCAGCGCTCGACGGCGGGCAAGGGCAAGACATGAAGATCTCCGACCGCGAGCGCAAGCTGCTCGTGACCCTGGGAATCCTGGGCGCGCTGGCCGCCGGGCGCTACCTGGTGGGGCTCGCGAGCGCGCCGGCGACGCCGGCGATCGGAGCGCGGGCGCGGATCGACGAGGATTCCGATACGCCCGGCGCGGGAACGCGGCGCGCGCGGGGCAAGACGCGGGCGCGGCCGACGACGGTCGCCGAGCTCGAGCTCGGGGCGCTCGAGGTCCAACCGCGGGATTTCGCCGTCGGCCGCGATCTGTTTCGCTTCGCGCCCCCGCCGCCGCCCCCGCCGCCGCCGCCGCCCACGAAAGAGGAGCTCGAGCGCCGGCGGCGGGAGGAAGAGGAGCGCTTGCGCCGGCTGGAGGAGGAGCGCCGGCTGGCGGCCATCCCGCGACCGCCCGAAGTGACGTTCAAGTACCTCGGCAGTTTCGGCTCGCCGGCGCGGCGAATCGCGGTCTTCGCGGACGAGGACGGCGAGAATCTGTTCAACGCCCGCGAAGGCGAGGTCCTCGAGGGCAAGTTCATCGTCGATCGCATCGGCTTCGAGTCGGTGGATCTGAAGTTCGTCGGTTTCCCCGAGACCCCGGCCCGGCGGCTGGCGATCGGCGGCGGACCGAGCTGACGGGAGAGAGCATGCTGAGAGCGATTCGAGACTGGCACCGTGGACTGGCGCTCGCCACCCTCGTGCTCCTCGCGGCCGGAGGATGTTCGAGTTACCGCTCGCTGCGCGCGGCGCAGCTCGCCGAGGAGCGTGGCGAGTGGGACCAGGCGGTGCTGCACTACATCGACCTGACCGAACAGCAGCCGGGGAGCCTGCGCTACAAGTCGGCGCTGCTGCGCGCCCGCCTCAACGCCTCGCAGGAGCACTTCACCCGCGGCCGGCGCTTCCACGAGGCCGGCGTCCTCGATCGCGCGCTGGTCGAGTACCAGCAGGCGACCCAGCTCGATCCGACCAACCAGTACGCGCAGGTCGAGCTCGACAAGGTGCGCCTCGAGATCGCCGCCGAACAGGCCAACGGCCCCGGCGGCTCGCCGACCTTGGACGAGCTGAAGAAGAAGACGCGCGACGTCGGCGCCCAGCCGCCGGCGCTCAACCCGCGCTCGAAGGAGCCCATCTCGCTCGACTTCCCCAAGCCGGTATCGATTTTCGATATCTACCGCGCGCTCGGCAAGGCCTTCGGCATCAACGTGCTCTTCGACCCCAACCTGAAGGACCAGGATCTCGCCATCGAGCTGCGCGACGTCACCGCGCAGACCGCGCTCGAGACCCTGATGCGCTCGGCCGGGCACTTCTACAAAGTGATCGACGAACACTCGATCCTGATCGCCGCCGACAACCAGCAGAACCGCAAGACCTACGAGGACCTGGTCATCCAGACCTTCTTCCTCTCGAACGCCGAGATCAAGGAAGTTCTCACCCTGTTGCGCAGCCTGATCGGCGCCAAGAACCTGGCGACCAACGAGCAGTTGAACGCGGTCACCATCCGCGACACCGCCGACAAGGTCAAGGTGGCGCAGCGCATCATCGAGGCGATCGACAAGGCAAAGTCCGAGGTGGTGGTCGACGTCGAGCTGATCCAGGTCAACACCTCGAAGCTGCGCGATTTCGGCATGAACCTGTCGAACTATTCGATCGGTCAGCAGCTCGACCTCGGCGGCTCGACGAGCGGCACCGGCGGCACCAGCACCTCGGCGCCGATCCGCTTGCGCGACCTGAAGTTCCTCAACCAGAACAGCTGGGCGTTCACCCTGCCGAGCATCAGCTACAACTTCCTCAAGTCGAACACCGACGCGCAGCTGCTCGCCAAGCCGCAGTTGCGCATCAGCGAGGGCGAGAAGGGCAAGGTCCACATCGGCGATCGCGTGCCGATTCCGGTGACCTCGTTCAACACCGCGCAGACGGCGGGCGGCAACATCATCCCGGTGACCTCGTTCCAGTACCAGGACGTGGGCATCAAGATCGACATCGAGCCGCGCGTGCACCACAACAAGGAGGTCACGCTCAAGCTGCAAATCGAGGTCTCGCAGATCTCCGGCTTCCAGGACGCCGGCGGCGGCCAGAAGCAGCCGATCATCGGCACGCGGACGATCGAGTCGACCATCCGCCTCAAGGACGGCGAGACGAATTTCCTCGCCGGCCTGATCCGCACCGACGAGACCAACGGCGAGAGCGGCATCCCCGGCCTGTCGGAGATCCCGCTCCTGGGCCGCATCTTCGGCAACACGACGCAGAACGTGCAGCGCACCGACGTCATGCTGACCCTGACGCCGCACATCATCCGCACGCCGGACATCAGCGAGGACGACCTGCTGCCGATCTGGGTGGGGACCGAGGCCAACATCTCCTTCCGCGCCGGCAGCCCGCGCGTCGAATCCGACGCCGAAGGGCCGTTCGACGAGGGCGGGGGACCGGAGGCGACCGAGCAGAAGATCCGCGAGCAGGTGCAGCGCCTGCCGCGCGGCTTGCGCGAGGGCGAAGGAGCGCGCCCGGCGGTGGGCGGCGTGCCCCCGGCGGCGCAGCCGCCGAGCGGCATCAACCTCGCGCCGGGCGGCATGCCGTCGAACCCCTTCGGTCCGGCCGAGCAGCCCAAGGGCGAGCAGAAGCCCGAGCCGCCGGAGGAGGAGGAGCCGCCGCCGTCGGCGGCGGCGCTGGCGCCCGCCGGCGAGCCGCTCGACACGCTGCCCTCGGTCGGCAGCGTCGCCTCGGTCCGCGACGACGCGCCGTCGGTGCGCCTGTCGCTCTCGCCGCGGGCGGCGTCGCTCGCGGTCGGCGAGACGTTCGCGATGACCGTCGAAGTCGACGCCCGCACCCCGGTGGCGCACCTGCCGATGACCCTCGCCTACGATCCGGCGGTGGTCGAGGTGGTGGCGGTCACGGCCGGCGACTTCCTCGGCCGGGCCGACGCCGCGCAGGTGGTCGCCGACACCTCGCGGCCGGGCGAGATCGTCATCGGCGCCAGCCGCCGCGCCGGCACGGCGGCGGTGGCCGGCAGCGGCACGCTGGTGCGCATCATCCTGCGCGCCCTGGCGAGCGGCGTGACCGACGTCACGTTCGGCGCCGAGCGCGTGCTCGATCCGGACCTCGAGTCGGTCGGTGGCGTGCGCACGGTGGCGAGCACGGTGGAGGTCCACGCCGCCGCGAGCCCGCCGCCCGGACAGGGATCCTCGCGATGAGCCGCGGCGGCGGTGAGCGCGGCACGACGCTCACCGAGCTGGTGGTGGCCTGCGCGGTGCTGACGATCCTCGCCGGGGTCGCCTATCCGGCGGTCAAGTACACCCAGCGTCGCGCCAAGGAATCGGAGCTGCGGCAGGACCTGCGCGAGATGCGCGCGGCGATCGACGAGTACAAGCGCTACAGCGACGCCGGTCTGCTGCCGGTCGAGCTCGGCTCGGACGGCTACCCGCCCGACCTCGAGACCCTGGTCGAAGGGGTCGACGTCATCGGTCAGGTGGACAAGAAGGCGAAGTTCCTGCGCCGCATCCCGGTCGACCCGATGACCGGCGAGGACAAGTGGGGGCTGCGCAGCTACCAGGACGACATCGACTCGACGAGCTGGGGGGGCGAAGACGTCTTCGACGTCTACTCGCTCTCCGCCGGCGTCGGTCTCAACAAGATTGCCTACTCCAAGTGGTGAGAGCGAGCATGACGGCGACCCCGGACGGACGTCTCGCGCGGCGAAGCAGGCGGGAACGCGGCTTCACGCTCCTCGAGTTGATCATCGTGGTGGCGATCATCGGCGTGCTCGCCTCGATCGCCATGCCGGCGTTGAAGGACATGCCGCGGCGCGCGCAGGAGGCGGTGTTGCGCGCCAACCTGCACACCCTGCGCGACGTGATCGATCAGTACTACGGCGACAAGGGCCACTACCCGACGACGATCGGAGCGCTCGCCGACGAGGGCTACCTGCGCCAGATCCCGGGCGATCCGATCACCAAGAGCAACACCACCTGGGTGGCGGTCTTCGAGGAGGAGGACGCCGAGGAGGCGCCGCCCGAGACCGACCAGCCGGAGGGCGGCGAGCCGGGGATCATGGACATCCATTCCGGGTCGCCGCTCGTCGGGTTGAACGGCGTGCCCTATGCGGAGTGGTGAGCCGCGCCAGGCGGGGTTCAACCTCGTCCTGCTGGTGATGATCATCGCGGTGCTCAACATCGCCATCGCCGCCGCGCTGCCGCTCTGGAGCCAGGCGATCCGGCGCGAGAAGGAGGAGGAGCTGATCGCGCGCGGCTTCCAGTACGCCGAGGCGATCCGCGTCTTCCAGCGCCGGTTCGGGCGCCTGCCGGCGCGTCTCGAGGAGCTGACCGAGATCGAGCCGCGCTCGATCCGCCAGCTGTGGAAGGACCCGATGACCGAAGACGGCTCGTGGGCGGTGCTGGTCGACACGCCGCAGGGAACGATCACCTTCCCGCCCGAGCTGCCGCCCGGCGGCGCCGGCACCGAGCCGCCGGCGCCGCTGCCTGCGCCCAAGCCCGGTGATCCGCCGCCGGCGCTGCCGGGACCGATCCGCGGCGTCAAGAGCAAATCGACGAAGGAAGCGATCCACGTCCTCTTCGGTCGCACCCACTACAACGAGTGGGAGTTCCGCATCGAGACGGTGACCAAGCTCGCGGCCGTGCCGGGCGGACCGTTGCCGCGCTGGACCGCGCTCAACATCGGCCGGCCGTTCCGCTACCAGTCGCCGGGCGGACCGGGAGGCGGCCGCGGGGTCGGGCCGATGCCGCCGGTCGGCACCGGCGGCGGCGGCCTCAAACCGCCGCCGGTGGGGACCGGCGGGGGCAAGCCGCGTCCGGGGTCCGGCGGTCCGGGCAAGCCATGAGCGCCGAGGTGCGGATCGCAGCGCGGCGCCTGCCGCACGGCGAGGGTCTGCCGTTGCCCGAGCGCGCCTCGGCGGGTAGCGCCGGCTACGACCTACGCGCCGCGGTCGCCGACGAGCTGGTGATCGCGCCCGGCGAGCGCCGGTTGGTGCCCACCGGCCTGGTGCTCGCGATCCCGGAGGGATTCGAGGGTCAGATCCGGCCGCGCAGCGGCTTGGCGCTGCGCCACGGCATCGCGCTGCTCAACTCGCCGGGGACGATCGACAGCGACTACCGCGGCGAGGTGCAGGTGCTGGTCGCGAACCTGGGATCCGAGGCTTTCGTCGTACGCCGCGGCGAGCGCATCGCGCAGCTCGTCCTGGCGCCGGTGCTCGGCGCGCGGTTCGACCTCGCGGCCGACGTCGACTCGACGCCCCGCGGCGAGGGCGGCTTCGGCTCGACCGGCCGCTGACAAGGAGATGCGAATGCCGGCGAAGGTCGTGAAGTGCGGCTGGGCGGCGGCGATCGGTCTCGCCCTGGTCGGCCCGGTGGGCGCGCGGTCGGAGGCGACCGCGGCGCCGCGGCGGGTGCTGGTAGTGAGCCTCGACGGCGCCGGAGCCGACGAGCTCGCGGCGCGCTTCGCACGCGGCGAGCTCGGCGCGGGAGGCTTTCGCCCCTTCTTCGACCGCGGCGAGGTCGCCGAGGGGCTGGTGCCGGTCGACCCGACGATGACCGCGCCCAACCACGCCACGCTCGCGACCGGCTTCCCGCCCGCGGCGACCGGCGTCCTCGGCAACGAATTCCGCGCCCCGGGCGCGAGCCTCGAGGCGCGCGTCGACGGTTTTGCCACGCCGATCGCGACCGAGACGATCTGGGAAGCGGCGATGCGCCAGGGCAAGCGGGTCGGCATCCTCGGCTGGCCGAACGCCGACCAGCAGAGCGCGCGGCGCGCCGGCGACTGGGGCTACGTCTGGGTGCAGTTCCCGCCCGACTTCGGCGCGCGCAGCTTCGTCTTCACTCCGGACTCGTTCCGCACCGACACTTACGGCCACGGCAGCGACCCGAAGCGGCGGCTCGCCCTGCCCAAGGGGATCGTGTCTTACTCGCCGCCGCGGACGACGTCGATCCCCTTCGTCCGCCCGCAGGAGCGGCCCGACGAGGCGCCGGAGTTCGACTTCGTCGCCATCGATCGCAGCGACGACGGAATCGCGAACTACGACGGGCTGGTGGTGAGCGCGAGCCACAATCCGCTGCTCGGCTTCGCCGGCGTGCTCGAGCCCGGCGGCTGGATCCTGCTGCGACTCGGCGCCGGCTCGACCGCGGGCGCGCGCCAGACGCCGCCGGCGATCTGGGTCAAGCTGCAGTCGATGGCGCCCGACCTGTCGACGGTGGCGCTCTATCAGGGCGGGACTTTCCCGACCAAGGCCTATCCGGCCTCCTACACCCGCGCCCTCTCGGTCGCCAAGCAGCCGTTCCCGGGTCCGGCCGATGCCGCCTCCTTTCGCGCCGCGCGCTACGGCGACCGGGGTCTCGACGGCGAGGGCTTCGCCGAGCAGTGCCGGCGGGTGGCCGCGTTCACCGTCGACGCGGCGCTCACGGGACTGGCGACCGAGCCCTGGGACCTCGCCCTCGTCTACTTGCCGTCGATCGACGAGGCCGAGCACCAGCTGTTGCTCGCCGAGCCGGCGCAGCGCGGCTACTCGGCGACGTCGGCCGCGGCGGCCGAGCGCCTGCGCCTGTCGGTCTGGCAGGAGGTCGACCGCCAGCTCGCGCGGCTGCTGGCGGGCGTCGACCCGGCGACGACCGACGTGGTGCTGGTGTCGGACCACGGGATCGCGCCGGTCCACCACCGGGTCGACGTCTCGGAGCTGCTGCGCCAGTCGGCGGAGCTGCCGTCGGCGGCGAAGCTGCGCGGACCGCGGGGGCGCTTGCCCTGGACAGTCACCGACAACGACGGCATGGCCTTTGTCTACCTCTCGATCGCCGGACGCGACCCGGACGGGCCGGTGCCGGCGAAGGAGGCGGGCGCGTTGCTCGCGGCGATGCGGAAGGTCCTCGCGCAGGCCACCGTCGACGGCGAACGGGTCTTCGCCGAAATCCGTACTCGCAAGGAGGCCGGCCGCCTCGGCCTCGACCATCCTTCGGTCGGCGATCTGCTGCTCTTCGCGCGCCCCGGCTTCGAGCTCGGGCCGGACGCCCAGTTCCACCAGGCGGTGACCGACCGCACGGAGGATCTCGGCGGACACGGCTACCGCGCGAGCGAGCGGGCGATGCGCGGCGTCTTCCTCGCCCTGGGTCCGGACTTCAAGCCGCGCGAGACCGGCACGGTCGACGCGGCCGAGGTCGCGCCGCGGATCGCCAAGCTGCTCGGGATCGAGCGACCGCGCCGCAGACCCTAGGCGCCGAACCGCGCGGGCGGCGCGGGACAAGCGGCGCGCGCGACTTCCCACCGGCGCCGCTCGGGATGGTCGGGCGCGAGGAAGCGCGCGCCGATCGCCACCGCCCGGTCGAGCAGCTCGGGGCAACGCTGCTGGCGTTCGGGCTCGTCGAGCACCTGGACCAGCTCGACCAGCGCGCGGGCGGTGGACCGGCTCCCCCCCGAGACCGCGCGCGACGACAGCTCGATGGCCGACGTGAGGTGTTCCCGGGCTTCGGCGCGCGCGCCGGCGCGCGCCGCCGACCGACCGAGCTGCAGCAGGGTCTCGGCGCGCCAGGCGCCGTCGAGCTCGCCGCGTTCGACTTCGATCCGATCCGCCCGTGCCAGCGTCGAGCGCGCCTCCGCGAGCTGCCCGCGTTCGAGCAGGACGCAGGCGAGCCCGGTCAGCATCGCGGGCTCGTCGGCGCCGGTCGTCCGGCGCTGGAACGCCACCGCCTCGCGCTCCCGGACTTCGGCGCCCGGCAGATCGCCGGCGGCGAGGCGCAGCGTCGCGGCGTGGTGCAGGGTCCAGCCGAGCGCGGTGCCGGCGTCGGCCCCGGCCGCGCGCAGGATCGCGATGACGCCCTCGATCGCGGCGTTGGCGGCGGCGAAATGGCCCTCGCGCTCCTCGAGGTTGGCGCGCAACCGGGCGAGCGCCAGGGTGTCGGTGCGCCGCGGTCCGAAGACCCGGCGCTCGATCGGCTCGATCTCATCGAGGATCTCGCGCAAGCGTCGGTTCTCGCCCTCGTTGCTCGCCAGGATCGCGAGATTGCCGTAGGCGACCAGGGTATCGGGCGCCTCGATGCCGAAGAGCCGGCGACCGAGCCCGGCTGCGCGCTCGGAGTAGCGCAGAGCCTCGGCGCTACGGCCGCCGCGGCTCAGAATCTTGGCGAGGGTGCGCACGGCGGCGAAGCTCGGCGCCGACTCCGGGCCGGAGGTCGACTCCGCCAGCGCGAGCGCGGCGCGGGCGGTGCGTTCGGCGGCGGCGAAATCGCCGAGCTCGCTCTCGACGCCGGCGAGCCCGGTGACGGCTTCGACGTAGTCGGTCGAGGAGGTCTCGCCGGCGGCGGCGAGCGCCGCGATCGCCGCTCGGTCGTAGGCGCGGGCCTCGCGCGGGCGATCGAGGAGCGCGAGCAGGCTGCCGACCAGCTTCCGGGTTCTCGCCGTCGCCGCCGCCGCCGGTCCGTCGTGCCGCCGGCGCAGCTCGAGCGCCCGCCGGGCGAGCTCGAGACCCTGCGTGTACTGCGAGCGTTGGAGCCGGATGGCGGCCAGATGCTCGTAGATCGGCAACTGCAGCTCGACCCGCCCGGCGAGCGTGCGCTCGAGCTCCACCGCGGCGAGGTCGAGCAGCTCGTCGTCGGTGTAGACCCGGCCTTTCGACTCCGCCGGGTCGGAGCGCGCGAAGAGCTTGAGCAGGAAGTCGAGGGCCGCGGCCGAGCTCGCCGCCTCGGCGGCGGCGGTGGCGGCGGAGCGCCGGGCGAGGCGCGCCTGGTGGACGGTCGACGCTACGCCGAGCGCCGCCGCGACCAGGACGGCGGCGGTCGCCGCCGCGCCGACCCGATGTCGGCGCAGGAACTTCCGCGCGCGATCGAACCGGTCGTCGCCGCGCGCCGCGACCGGCCGGCCGGCGAGGAACCGCTCGAGGTCCTCGCCCAGGGCTCCCGCCGAGCGGTAGCGCGCCGCGGGCTCGGACGCGGTGGCGCGCGCCACGATCCGGTCGAGGTCGGTCGAGAGCGCCCGCCGGAGTCGCCGCCCTTCGGGCCGCGACGCGTCGACCTCGGCGACCGAGGCCAGTCGCGGCGCGCCGCGCTCGGCCAGGGCGCGCGCGACCGCGAACGGATCCGCGCCGGATGCCTCGACCGGCGGCCGCCCGGCGAGGAGCTCGAAGAGCAAGAGCCCGAGCGCGTATACGTCGGTCGCCGGGGTGACCAGGTCGCCCGCGAGTTGCTCGGGGGCGGCGTAGCGCGGCGTCATGACGCGCAACTGCGTGCGCTCGGCCGGCGCCGCGCCGCCGTCGGTGCCGTCGCCCCCGGGCTCGACGATCTTGGCGATGCCGAAATCGAGCAGCTTGACCCTCCCCTCGCCGTCGACGAGGACGTTCGAGGGCTTCAGGTCGCGATGGACGACCAGGTTGAAGTGCGCGTGCTCGACCGCGGCGCAGACGTCGACGAAGATGCGCAGGCGCGCGGCAACGGAAGCGCGCCGGTTCCGGCACCAGGCGAGCAGCGGTTCGCCCTCGACGAACTCGAGCGCCAGGTACGGCGTGCCGTCGGCGGCGACGCCGCCGTCGAGGAAACGGGCGATCCCGTCGTGCGCCAGCGCGGCCAGGATCCGGCGTTCGCGGGCGAAGCGCGAGCGCAGCTCCGGATGGAGCGCACCGGGCGCCAGCAGCTTGACCGCGGCGCGCTGGCGAAAGTCGGCTCCGGAGCGCTCGGCGAGATAGACCTCGCCCATGCCGCCGCGCCCGATCCAGCGCAGGAGCTTCCAGCCGCCGATCTCCTCCCCGACGCGCGTCGGCGACTCCTCCGCCCCCGGCTCGACGAGCCCGACGTAGCGCCCGCCGCCCGAGGGATCGTCGATCGCCGCGTCGTCGCTGGCGGCGGCGGCGAGCAACGCGGCGATCTCACGCGCGGTCTCCGGCTCCCGCCCGGCGAGGTCGGCGAACCAGTCGGCGCGCTCCTGCGGGCGCGCGAGGTCGAGCGCCTCGTCGAGCAGCGCGGAGAGTCTCTCCCAGCCGGCTCCGCGATCGTCGGGCGCGCCGCTCACGCGAGCCCCGCGACCTCGCCGCCGAGCTCGCGGATGAGGAAGGCGCGCGCCTTCTGCCAGTCACGGCGGATGGTGCGTTCGTCGCGTTCGAGCGCGCGCGCCAGCTCGCCGTCGGTCATGCCGCCGAAATAGCGCCACTCGACTAGCCGCGCCAGGCGCTCGTCGCGCGCCGCGAGCCGTTCGAGGGCGCGGTCGAGGGCCACCAGCTCCTCGGCGAGCGCCGGAGTCGCGAACGCCTCCTCTTCGAGCTCGACCGCCGCCGCGCCGCCGCCGCGCTTGGCGGCGAGGCGGGCGCGCGCCGCGTCGACCAGGATCTGCCGCATGGCGCGCGCCGCCAGGGCGATCAGGTGGTGGTGGTTCTGGAGACCGAGGCGGACCGGGCCGGCGAGCTTCACGTAGGCCTCGTGGACGAGAGCGGTGGTGGAGAGCGTCTCGCCGGCGTTGCGTTGCCGGCGCTGCCAGCGGGCGACCCTGCGGATCTCCTGGTAGACCGCCGCGTACGCCTCGTCGAAAGCCCGCGCGTCGCCGCCGCGCGCGCGCTCCAGCAACGACTCGAGCGGCTCGGTGGGCACGAGCCCGACGCTAGCCGCTCCGCTCGCGCTCGGCAAGGCACCGCGGGCCCGCTCAAGGAGCCAGAGCCGACCAGGCGACCGGCGACGGCACGCCGAATCCCCCCGCTTCGAAGCCGTCGCAGAACAGGCAACCGCGCAGCACGGTGACGGCGCCGAGATCGACGTGGCCGACGCCGTCGTCCTCGTCCGGAGCCGCGATCGCGAGGTCGGCCTCGAGGTCGCGATCGAAGTCACCGAACGCCAGCACCCGACCGAAGTGATCCGACGGCTCGGAGTCGTCCGGCACCGCCGGCGAACCTTGCTCCCAGGCCCGGGCGACGCCGATGTCGGTCGGGCCGGTCGCCGAGCCCGCGAGGAGGATCACCTGGCCCGCCTGGAGCTGTCCCGTGTTCCGATACGGGCAGCCGACCGCGAGCTCGAGGTAGCCGTCGTGGTCGGAATCGCCGGCGGCGAGCGCGGTACCGAAGCCGTCGCCGGGGAAGGGGTTGAACTGGGTCACCAGGCTCCATTCGGTCCAGTAGGCGGCGTTGGCGAGATCGAGGCCGGAGCTCGATCCGCGCACCACGTAGACCGCGCCGCCGTCCTCGGCCTCGTCGCCCTCCTCGCCCACGTCCTCTCCCGGCGCGCCGATCACCAGGTCGTCGTAGCCGTCGCCGTCGAGATCGGCGGCGAGCATCGCTTCGCCGAACCGGTCGTCGGCTTCGTTGCCGCCGTCGTCGGCGTCGTTGACCATGAAGTCCTGCCGCAGCCAGTCGGCCGCCGTGAGGTTGAGCCCCAGCGCCGTTCCTTCGTAAACGAACGCGTCGCCGGCGGTCCAGCCGGCGAACGGTCCGCCGAGGACGACGTCGGCGAACGAGTCGCCGTTGAAGTCGCCGATCGCGATCGTGGTGCCGCCGCCGTCGAAAAGGAACGAACCGGTGGCCGCGAGCCCGCCGAGGCTGCCGTAGAAGAAGTAGAACCCGCCCGTCGCCTGCGCCGCGACGAGCTCGTCCGAGCCGTCGCCGTCGATGTCACCGGCGGCGAGCGACCGGCCGAAGTGGCGGCCGGCGACCGGCGACGGCTCGGTCAGGATCAAGTCGGGATTGCCGAGGTGCCCGCCCGCGATGCCATAGAAGACATCGACCGCGCCGGCTTCGGCCGCGCCGCCGACGGTCTCGTTGCAGACGCCGACCGCCAGATCGTCGGCGCCGTCGTCGTCGAAGTCGCCGGCGGCGAGCGCGCAGCCGAAGTGGTCCCCGGCCTCCTGCACCGCCGGGTCGGTTCCGTTCCAGGGCTGGCTGATGTACCAGGCGTTGGCCATGCTGAGCCCCGCGGCCGAGCCGTAGATCACCGCCACGGTCCCGGCCTTGCCGCGCCGGTCGAGGATCGGGCCGCCGGTGTCCTCGGGAATGCCGATGGCGAGGTCCTGGTAGAGGTCGTCGTTGAAGTCGCCGACCGCTAGGGCACCGCCGAAGAACTGCCCCGAGGTGGGGTCGCCGAGCGGCGGCGGCTGGTCGGCGGGCTCGTAGAGCTCGACCACGCCACCGACCGTGAGGTGTTGCGCGAGCGCCATCGCGGGCAGCGCGAACGCTCCCAGGGCGAGAATCCAGATCCGGGCAAGAACGACTCGGCGCTGCGGGAGCGGCGACTTCGGGGCGACGACCATGGGAGCTCTCCTCCGGCCGCGATATGCGGCCTTGGAGGAGAGATCGAGAAACGGACCGGAATCCGGGCGCCCGGCCGGGCGGGAGGCCGGCAGGCGGCGGCCGGCAAGGCGATCTCCCGCCGCGCCTCCGGCGGTTAGGGCGCGCTCGCCGACCAGCGCGCGGCGTTGCCGGTCTCGAAGCCGTCGCGGAACACGACATCGACGAGCGTCCGGGTGGGCGTGGCGGCATCGGCGCTCCACTCGACGTCGAGCGGCAGGTCGTGGTCGGCGTCGACGGCTTCGCACGCCGGGTTCGCCCCGGTGAGCAGGGTGGCGCGGATCGTCCGCGTGCCGCCGGCGAACAAGCCGAAAGGTTGCGCCAGGTCGAACACGACGTGGAAGGTCCTCTGTTCGAGGGCGCCGACCCGCGTCGCCGCCTGGCCGCGGAGCAGGTCGACCCAGACGACCCCGGTCGCGTCGATCGCCGCCGGCGACACCGAGCCGACGAGCGGATCGGTCGCCGGCTCGAAGATCGCGTCGCCGTCGTCGCCGTAGACGCGCACGGTGTCGATGAGCGAAGCCGCCTGAAAGGCGTTGAGCGGATCGCCGGCGGCCTGCTCGAGACGAACCGGAATCGCGGTCAGCTCGAGCGCGCCGTCGCCGGCGCGGCCGCGGTGAACGGCGGTGGCGCGCAGGACGGCCTCGAGCTCGTCGTTGTAGAGCGGCTCGGCGCCGGCGGCGACGCCGGTCACCCGGAATTGACCGCCCCGGTTCTCGAACCAGGCGACCGTGTCGGCGCCGCCTTCGACCGCGACGGCGTCGAGGTCGCCGTCGCGATCGAGATCGGCGGCGAGCACGCTGCGCGCGCCGTGGACGCCGGTGAGCGTC
The DNA here is from genome assembly GCA_046331385.1 of Thermoanaerobaculia bacterium. Lineage (GTDB taxonomy): Bacteria > Acidobacteriota > Thermoanaerobaculia > Multivoradales > JAGPDF01 > JAXLQW01. The sequence continues at coordinate 2,476,969 of JAXLQW010000001.1, read as the reverse complement.
GAAATCGTGGGCGTCAGGTCCGGCGGCGAGCCGCCGTTGCTGCGTTGGAGCTTGACCGTGTCGTCGTCGAAGCAGCCGAGGAGGACGTCCAGGTCGCCGTCGCGATCGAAGTCGCCGCTCGCGATCCCGCGGGCGCCGCCGCAGGCGGCGATCTCGCGCGCCGTCCAACCCGCGAGAGTGCCGTCGTTCTCGTACCAGAGAACGTCGTCGCCGGCGTAGTTGGCGACCAGAGTGTCGAGGTCGCCGTCGCGGTCGAGGTCGGCGAGCGCGACGTCCTTCGGCCCGTCGCTGTCGCCGTTGTCGGTGCGGTGGCGCGCCCACTCGCCCACGTCGGGCGTGCCGTCGTTGGTGTACCAGACCACCGCGTCCGCGGTCTCCGAGACCGCGGCAAGGTCGAGGTCGCCGTCGCCGTCGAGGTCGCCGGCGGCCACGGCGCGCGGGCCGTCGTAGGCGTCGCCGTCGACGAAGAAGGAGGCGAAGCTCGGCGGCGAGCCGCCGTTGTTGCGGTACCAGGAGATTTCGTCGTCGAGGTACTGCGCGCAGGCGACGTCGAGGTCGCCGTCGCCGTCGAGATCGGCGAGCAGGACGTCGTCGGCGCCCCCGGCGCCCAACGAGATCGAGCGCTCCGTCCAGCCGCCGTTGAAGGGCGTGCCGTCGCTTTCGTACCAGAAGACGCCGTTCTCGTTGTAGGCCGCCGCGACCAGGTCGGGGTCGCCGTCGCCGTCGAGGTCGCCGGCGGCCACCGCGCGCGCGCCGTCGACCGCCAGCGCCGCCGAGACGTTGCTCCATCCGCCGTCGCCCGGCGTGCCGTCGTTGCGGTGCAGGACGATCCGGTCGTCGGCCTCCGAGACCGACACGAGGTCGAGATCGCCGTCGCGGTCGAGGTCGACGGCCGCCGCGTCGAAGGCCTCGTCGACCGCGCCGTCGACGACCGTCGCGGCGAGCAGGCGCCCGCTCCGGTGGATCGTCAGGTTCTCCACCCAGCGGACGTCGTCCCAGTCGGCGTAGACGTGGTCGGTGTCGCCGTCGCGGTCGAGGTCCGCGAGCCACCCGGTGTCCTCGCCCGGGCAGGTGCGGTGGGTGAAAGCGTCGCGTTCGTTGTCGAACCAGCCGCACGAGCTCCCGCCGATGACGAGATCGAGCCAACCGTCGTCGTTCAGGTCGCCGAAGCGCGCGCCGTAGCCGTCGTTCGGGAAGAGCCATTCGCTCGCCCAGGCGCCCACCGGCGTGCCGTCGTTCTCGAACAACATGAGGTGCGAATAGCCTTCCATTCCCAGCAGGTCGAGGTCGCCGTCGCGATCGAAATCGCCGAGGTCGAGGCTGTCGAGCGCCGGCCCGCACAGGCCGGGATCGATTTCGTGCCGGCTCCACGCGCCGTTGCCCGGGCTGCCGTCGTTCACGTACCAGTAGATGTAGCCGGTTCCGCCGGTGTCGCAACGCGGGATCGAGGCCGCCAGGTCGAGGTCGCCGTCGCCGTCGAGATCGCCCGCGGCGAGGGCTCGCACCGGGCGCTCGTCCCACCAGTCCTGGATCGTGTGCTCGGAGAACCCCGGCACGGCGGCGCCGTCGTTTTCGTACCAGAGGATCCGACCGTTCTTGTCGACGCCGGAGTTGACTTCGGTCAGCCCGGCCGCCACGTCGAGATCCCCGTCGCCGTCGATGTCGGCCACGACCATGCCGTAGGCCCACTGGTAGTCCCGGAACAAGGGCAGTCCCCGCCAGCCGACGTTGCGGCGGGTCCAGGAGCCGACGGCGGGGGTGCCGTCGTTCTCGAGCCAGTCGACGTAGACGTCCTCCTCGTCGTTGACCCGGTAGACCACGATGTCCTGGTCGCCGTCGCCGTCGAGGTCGGCGAGCGTCGCCTCGTTGACGTAGCTCCCGGAAGGGAAGGAGTAGCAGTGCCAGAGCGAGTAGGTGCCGAGCGGACCCCGCTCGAGCCAGCCCACCTCCTCGTTGCCGAGCCCGACCAGGTCGAGGTCGCCGTCCCGGTCGAGGTCGGCCGCGCCGAAGATCCACCCGAGGAGGGTCGAGATCTGCAGATTCTCGGGCGGGGCGAAGGGCGCGTCGGCGCCGCGCCCAGGGCCGGAGCCGGCGAGCGCCAGGAGCAGGACCACCGCCGGGCTCGACAGGCGACGGCTCGCGGCGCTCATGGTGGGAGTCTCATGGCGCGCTCGCCGACCACTCGCCGTCGTCGCCGCTCTCGAAGCCGTCGCGGAAGACGACGTCGACCGGGGAGATCGGCGCGCTCAACGGGATCGGCACCCACTCGGGGTCGAGCAGGAGGTCGAAGTCCCGGTCCTCGGCGCGACAGATGACGTCCGGGGCTCCCTGGGTGACGAGCTCGGCGGCGAAGCTCTCGGGCGCCGCGTCGCCCAACGGCTGGCGCGGCAGGAGGGTGAAGAAGTAGGTGCTCGGAGTCCCGTAGGCCACCCGCGCCAGAGCGGCGCCGTCGAGGAAGAAGAACGTGTAGCGCCCGGGTCCGTCGAGGTCCGGCAGGACCTCCGCGCCGACGAAGAGGTCCTGCTGCGGCTCGAACACCAGGTCGCCGTCGTCGCGGTAGACCTCGAAGCCGAAGACCAGCGCATCGAACTGGGCCTCGCTGAGCGGATCGCCGGCACCCTCCTCGAAGTAGAGCCGGAGGGCGACGAGCGACAGGTCGCCGTCGCCGGCGCGCCCGCGGTGGCGCACCGTGATCCGGAAGAGGTCCTCCTCGGCGTCGTTCCACAGCAGCGCCGGCGCGGTCACGGTGGCGTCGAACGCGACCTGTCCGCCGCCGTTCGGGTACCAGACGACCTCGTCCGAGCCGCCGGCGACCGCCGCCACGTCGAGGTCGCCGTCGCGGTCGAGATCGGCGGCGACCACCGAGCGGGGGCCGTTGATCGCGCTGGCGAGCGGCAGGGCGGCGAATCCGGCGGCTCCCGTCCCGTCATTGTCGAGCCGCCAGAGCGAGTCGCCGTCGAAGCAGCTCGCGACGACGTCGGGATCGCCGTCGCGGTCGAGGTCGCCGACGGTGACCGAGCGCGCGCCGTCGCAGCCCGCGAGCAGCGAGTGGAACTCCCAGTTGGAGCCGAAGCCGCTGTTCTCGAACCAGTAGACGCGATCGTCCGCGGAGTCGGTGCCCACGACGTCGAAGTCGCCGTCGCGGTCGAGGTCCGCCGCGGCGACGTCCTTGCCGCCATGGCCGAAGCCGAAGGCGACCGCTCCCCACTCGCCGTCGGCCGGCGTGCCGTCGTTCTCGTACCAGGCGAGCCAGGAGCCCTCGGAGGTGACCGCGAGGTCGGAGTCGCCATCGCCGTCGAAGTCGGCCACCGCGAGGGCGCGCGGCGAGAGGAACGCGGCGCTCTCGACGAAGAAGCTCGAGAAGGTGGGCGGGCTGCCGCCGTTGTTGCGATACCAGGTGATCTCGTCGTCGAGGTACTGCGCGCAGGCGACGTCGAGGTCGCCGTCGCCGTCGAAGTCGGCGAGCGCGACGTCGCTCGCGCCGCCGGCGCCGTTCGAGATCGCGTGCGTCGTCCAGCCGCCGTTGGCCGGGGTGCCGTCGCTCTCGTACCAGGCGACCGTCGCCTCGTTGTAGGCGGCCGACACGAGGTCGATGTCGCCGTCGCCGTCGAGGTCCCCGGCGGCCACCGCCCGCGCGCCGTCCACCCCGACGGCGGCCGAGACGTTCGTCCAGCCGCCGTCGGCCGGCGTGCCGTCGTTGCGATGGAAGACGATCCGGTCGTCGGCTTCGGAGGCCGAGACCAGATCGAGGTCCCCGTCGCGGTCGAGATCGACGGCGACGACGTCGAAGGCCTCGTTGACCGCCGAGTCGACGACCTCGGCGTTGGGGAAGCGGGCGCTGCGATGGATCTCGAGGTCCTCGACCACCTCCAGGCTGTCGGCGAGGGTGGCGTCGGCGAGGTCCGGATCGCCGTCGCCGTCGAGGTCGGCGAGGACGCGATGGTAGTTGAAGCTGGCGGTCAGGGTGTGCTCGATCCAGGGTCCGTTGCCGGGGCTGCCGTCGTTCTCGTACCAGGTCCGGTCGACGACCAGGTCGAGCCGCCCGTCGCGGTCGAAATCGGCGATGTCGAGCGCGTTCGACGAGGTCGGGTCGGCGACCGTGCGCCGCACCCAGCCGCCGTTGCCGGGCGTGCCGTCGTTCTCGTAGTAGTAGAGCTGGTCGGAGCTGACCGCGAGGTCGGCATCGCCGTCGCCGTCGAGGTCGCCCGCCGCGCAGCCGTCGAGGCCGACGAGGCCGATCGAGGCGGCGACCGTGTGCCGGGTCCACTCGCCGACCGCGGGCGAGCCGTCGTTCTCGTACCAGAGCAGGTGGCTCGAGAATCCGTCGGTGACGTCGGCATCGAGCGCGAGGTCGAGATCGCCGTCGCGGTCGAGGTCGGCGGCCACGAAGGACTCGTAGGACTCCTCGTCATGCCAGTCCTCGAGCAGGTGGGCGCTCCAGCCGCCGTCGGCCGGGGAGCCGTCGCTCTCCAGCCACTCGATGCGGCCGTCGGAGTCGCCGAAGACGTCCTCCTCGGTGCGCCCGCCGGCGACGTCGAGGTCGCCGTCGCGGTCGAAGTCGGCGACCGCGAGGCCAGTGGCGCGCGCCAGGTCGATGGTGATTCCGGTCGTCCACTCGCGAATCGTCCGCCGCGGCCAGGTGCCCGCGGTGGGCGTGTCGTTTTCGAGCCACTCGACGAGGACCGATTCGCCGTTCGCGTTGCGCCGCGCGGTGACCACGTCGAGGTCGCCGTCGCGATCGAGATCGCCCAGGCGCATGGACGAGATCGTGCTGTCGGCGGGGTAGTCGTTCGCCAGCCGGTAGGTGTAGTCGCCGAACGAAGCGTCGCCGCGTTGGTACCAGACGACCGCCCCCGTGGCGTAGCCGACGAGATCGAGGTCGCCGTCGCCGTCGATGTCCGCCGCCGCCAAGCCGCGGGCGCTGGGGAAAAGTCCGAGGTCGACCGGGTCGTCGAACGGCACGCCGCCCGCGAGCAGCGGCGCGCCCGAGCCCAAGGCGGCGATCAGGAACCCAGCCCGCATCCGGGACACGTTGCGCGTCCGCGCCATGACCACCTCTCCGGAGTCCGAGGAGTGCCCCGCCGGACCCATCCACTCGGGAAGACCGGCGCCGCAGCCCTTCGTACCAGCCGGGCGCGGAGCCGCTCGACTCAGGGCGAGCTCAGCGACCAGGCGGAGTCGTCGCCGCTCTCGAAGTCGTCGCGGAAGAGGTAGCCCTCGGGGAAGACCTCGAAGACCGCCAGGCCGTCGTCCTCCGCGCCGGCGACGTAGAGGTTCAGGCCCGCCGGGTCGAGCGCCGGGATGACGGCCCCGGCGAGACCGTCGGCGCCGAGGTCGCCGTCGCGCACCCGCTCGAGGAAGGTGAGCGCGCCGCTCGCGGCGTCGCGCCGGAAGGCCACCACCGCGTCGTCGGCGGGGATGCAGACGAAGAGGAGCCGGCCGTCGGGCGAGAGCGCCAGTGCGCCCGCTCGGCCGAAGCCGGGACCGCCGCCGCCGAGGTCGGCCTGCACCTGGCTCGCGTAGGTGAGCGCGCCGCTCACCGGATCGCGCGCGAAGACCAGGACCGCGCCGGTGAGCAGGGCGCTCACGTAGACGTGGGCGCCGTCCGGCGCCACCGCGATGCCGGCGGCGCCGATCATGTTCTCGACGCCGCCGACGCCGTCGAGCTCCGCCTCGACGAAGGTCAGAGCGCCGGTCGTGGCGTTGCGGGCGAACACCGCCACGCCGTTGTCGGCGGGACCGGAGACGTAGAGGTGAGCGCCGTCGGGCGACAGCGCAACCCAGAGCGCACCCGCGAGTCCGTCGACCCCGGCCACGCCGTCGACCTGCACCTGGACCCAGGTGAGCGCGCCGCTCTCCGTGTCGCGGGCGAAGACCGCCACCGCGTCGTCGCCGGGACCACTGGCGTAGACGTGGGCGCCGTCCGGGGAGATCGCGACCCCGAGGGCGCCGGCGAGGCCGGCGACGCCGCCCGCGCCGTCGCGCTCGACCTCGATCAGGGCGAGCCCGCCGGCGGCCAGCCGCTCGTAGGCGGCGAGGCTCCCCTCGTCGCTCCCGGCGACGTAGAGGTGGGCCCCGTCCGGGCTGGTCGCCACGCCCGCCGCCCCGGCGAGGCCGTCCGCTGCGCCGATCCCGTCGACGTAGACCGCGGCCTCGGTGAGCGAGCCGGTGGCCGGGGCGCGCGCGAAGGCGACCAGCGAGTTGGAGTCCGCCCCCGTGGCGTAGACGTTCTCGCCGTCGGCGCTCACCGTCACCCCTTCGGCGCGCAGCAGCGAGGCATAGCCGACCCCGTTCTCCTCGCGGTCGGCGAGGGCGAGCAGACCCTGGGGCGGCAGCCGGCGGAAGGCCGCCGCGACGTCGGCGGCCGCCGAGGCGAGGTAGACGAAGCTCCCGTCCGGGCTCACCGCGAGCCCCGGTCCGCCGGAGAATTCCCCGCCGGCCGGCGGCAGCGGCGTCAGCAGGCCGGTGCCGAGGTTGCGCTGGAAGACCTGGATCGTCGCCGCCGCCGCGCCCACGGCGTAGAGGGCGTTGCCGTCGACGGGCAGGACCAAGCCGTGAACGGCGTTGCCGGTGGCGACGGCGCCCAAGTAGCTGAGGTGGCCGGTCGCCGGATTGCGGCCGAGCTCGGCGATCGCCCCGTCGGCCGCTCCCGCCACGTAGAGGTGGCCGCCGGTGGCGGCGAGGGCGAGGTCCGCGGCGCCATTCAAGGCGTCGAAGCCGCCGACCCCGTCGCGCTGCACCTCGAGGAAGGCGAGGGCGCCGGTGGCCGGGTTGCGGCCGAAGACCGCGACCGCGTCGTCGACCGCGCCCGTCACGTAGACGTGGTTTCCCGGCGCCGGGCTGACCAGGAGGGCGCTCGCGCCGTCGATTCCGTCCACACCGGCGATGCCGTCGCGCTCCACCTCGACGAAGGCGAGCTCGCCCGTGACCGCGTCGCGGGCGAAGACCGCCACCGCGTCCTCCCCGGGCGAGGCCGCGTAGAGGTGGGCGCCGCCGGGCGCGAGCGCGAGGGCGGCGACCCCGGACAGGCCGTCAACCCCTGCCACGCCGTCCTGCTCCATCTCGACGAAAGCGAGCGCGCCGGTCGCGGCGTCGCGCGAGAAGACCGCGATCGCGTTCTCGCCGGCGCCGGCGACGTAGAGGAACGCGCCGTCGGGGCTGACCAGGACGTCGCGCGCGCCGGAGAGGCCGGCGGCGCCCGCGATCCCGTCGCGCGCGGCGCCCAGATAGTTGAGCGTGCCGGCGATCGCATCGCGGCCGAAGACGACCACCGCGTCGGCGGCCGCGCTCGCGTAGTAGGCGTGGGCGCCGTCCGGCGAGATCGCCACCGCCTGGGGAGCGTCGAGATGGCTCGGCCCGCGCGCGAAGGCCTGGACGAAGTCGAGGATCGCGGCGGGGAGCGGCAGCGGCAGGGCGAGGGCGAGACCCAGGCCCCAGGCGAGAAGCGAGCGGCGCATCGGCGGCCGTCCTTGGCGGCTCACGGTGCCGCCAGCGAACACGCCGCGCTGTTGGCGCTCTCGAATCCGTCGCGGAGGATCACGTCGTCGATGCCCGTCGCCGCCAGGCCGCGGGCGCTGGGGGAGAGTCCGAGGTCGACCGGGTCGTCGTGCGGCACGCCGCCCGCGAGCAGCGGCGCGCCGGAGCCCAAGGCGCCGATCCGGAGGCCGGCCGAACCCCAGCGCGCGTGAGGCGATCCCTGCATGAGCCACCTCTCCAGGGCCGAAGCGACCGAACGTAAGCCCTGCTGCCTGAGAAGACTCGGGCGGCGCGGCCGCGTACCATCGAGGACGACGTTGGGAGCACGGTTCCTCCGCGAAATCGCGAGCTCGGCGAAGCGCGCCGAGAGGCCTCGTCGCCGCGCGGAGCAGGAGTAGAGTTTGGTGGACGCCTGGGGCTGCGCCGAGCTCCGGCGCAGCGGACTCAGTCCGGAGGTGAGTCGTTGCTTTCGATCCTGGCGCCGACGCAAGTCGAGGAAGCGCAGCGACTGCGAATTTCGCGCTTTCGCATGGCGCTCGGGACCTATGGCGTGGTGATCCTGGCCGCGCTCCTGCTCTCCAGGCTCGGCCTGGGCACGATGAGCGCCGTGCAGTGGCTCCTCTTCGTCGGCCTGGCGGTTCTGCTCAACGCGGCCTTCTTCGTCCTGTTCGCGTCGGGAGCGAATCTGCGCTTCGTCGATCCCTCCCTGACCCGCCTGCAGATCGTCGCCTCCGCGCTCTGGGGAACGGTGCCGCTCTGGGCGCTGCCGCAGGCGCGGCCGATCGTCCTGATGTTCTACCTTCCGGCTTTCAGCTTCGGAATGCTGCGTTTCGACCGGCGCGGCTACTTTCGCGTCGTGGCGATCATCCTGGCGATCTACGCCGGCCTGCTGGGGCTCGAGTACGCTACCGGGCGGGCTGGATTCCGACTCGGCTACGAGTTCTTCCTGTTCGCCCTCTTCGGCCTGCTCCTGAGCTGGTTCGCCTTCTTCGGTGGCTTCGTTTCGGGTCTCAAGCGGCGACTACGGGAGCAGCGCCTGGTCGTCGAAAGGGCCAACGACGAGTTGCGCTCCGAGGTGGCGGCGCGCATCCGCACCGCGGAGGAGAACCGGCAGTTGATCGCCGAATTGCGTGACAGTCTCGGGAAGGTCAAGACCCTGAGCGGCTTGCTGCCGATCTGCGCCTCGTGCAAGAAGATCCGCGACGACCACGGCTATTGGAAACAGATCGAGGCGTACCTGAGCTCGCACTCGGAAGCCGAGTTCACCCACGGGATCTGCCCCGATTGCGCCGCCAGGCTCTTCCCCGGCATCGAATACCCGGACCCGAGTCGCTGAGTCTCGCGCCGTCCGGCGAGATCGACACCGCCTGGGGAGCGTCGAGATGGCTCGGCCCGCGCGCGAAGGCCTGGACGAAGTCGAGGATCGCGGCGGGGAGCGGGAGCGGCAGGTCGAGGGCGAGACCCAGGCCCCAGGCGAGAAGCGGGCGGCGCATCGGCGGCCGTCCGTAGCGGCTCACGGTGCCGCCAGCGACCACGCCGCGCTGTTGCCGCTCTCGAATCCGTCGCGGAAGATCACGTCGAGGACGGCGAGCGTCGCGGTCGCGACGTTCGCCCGCCACTCGAGGTCGAGCGCCAGGTCGTGGTCGCGGTCCTGCGCCTCGCAGACGAACGGGCCGTCGCTCAAGAGCGTCACCGCCAGGGTGCGCGGCGCGGCGATCTGGAACGGAGCGGCGAGGTCGAGAGCGACGAAGAAGGTCCTCTGGCCGAGCGCCGCGATGGCGGCGCCCGCCGTGTCGTCCGGCAGATCGACCCATACCGTGCCGTTGGCGTCGATGCCGGCGGGTGACGCTGCGGCGAGCAGGGGATCGACCTCCGGCTCGAAGACGCCGTCGCCGTCGTCGCCATAGACCTCGACGAATTCGATCAGCGAAGCCGCCTGGAAGGCGTTCAGCGGATCCCCGGGCGCCTCCTCCAGCCGTACCGCCACCGCCGAGAGCTCAATCTGCCCGTCTCCGGAGCGCCCGCGATGGGTCACCGCGGCGCGGAAAAGGCCCTCGACCGTATCGTTGACCAGTGGCTCGGCGGCGATCGCCGTGCCCGCCACGCGGAACTGCCCGCCGCGATTCTCGTACCAAGCGACCTGATCGTCGAAGCCCTCTGCGGCGGCGCCGTCGAGGTCGCCGTCGCGGTCGATGTCGGCCGCCACGACGGCGCGCACGCCGTTGGCGCCGAGGGTCACCAGGTCCGAAACGAACCCCGGCGGCGAAGCGCCGTTGCTGCGCGCCAGCCACAGCGCGTCGTCGTCGAAACAGGCGGCGAGCACGTCGGGATCGCCGTCGGCGTCGAAGTCGCCGCTGGTCACCGCGCGCGCTCCGCCACAGGCGGCGACGATCGCCCGCCGCGTCCAGCCCGCGAGCGTGCCGTCGTTCTCGTACCAGGCGACCTCGTCGCCGAGCGCATCGGCGACCAGCAGGTCGAGGTCGCCGTCGCGATCGAGGTCGGCGGCGGCGACCCCGCGCGGCGCGTCGACGTCGCCGTTGTCGGTGCGATGACGGGGCCACTCGCCGTCCGCCGGGGAGCCGTCGTTCGAGTACCAGACGACCGTGTCGCCGTTCTCGGAAACCACCGCGAGATCCGTCGTGCCGTTGCCCTCGAAGTCACCGGTCGCGAGCGCCCGCGGACCGTCGTAGGGCGTCGAATCGACGAAGAACGCGCCGAAGGCCGGCGGGTTCGCGCCGTTGTTGCGGTACCAGGTGACCTCGTCGTCGAGGTACTGCGCGCAGGCGACGTCGAGGTCGCCGTCGCGGTCGAAATCGGCCAGCGCCACGTCGATCGCTCCGCCGGCGCCATTCGAGATCACCCGCTTCGTCCAGTTCGCGAGCGTGCCGTCGTTTTCCAGCCAGGAGACCGTGTCGTCGTTGAAGGACGCCACCACCACGTCGAGGTCCCGGTCGCCGTCGAGGTCCCCGACCGCCACCGCGCGCGGGCCGTCGACGGCGGAGGTGAGCGTCGACAGGCTCCAGGAGGTGTCGTCTCCCGGCGTCGCGTCGTTGCGGTGCCAGTCGACGTGATCGTTGGCCTCGCCGACCGAGATCAGATCGAGATCGCCATCGCCGTCGAGGTCTCCGGTCGCCAGGTCGTAGGCCTCGTCGATCAGGCTGCCGACGTTGCGCTCCTCGAGCAGCCGCGCGCTGCGATGGATCTCGACGTTCTCGACCCATTCGTCGTCTAGAAAGGCGTCGAAGTCGCCGTCCCGGTCGAGGTCGACGAAGCTTCCGTCGATCGACCATCCGGGCACGTGCCGCTCGATCCAGCCCCCGTCGGTGGGGGTGCCGTCGTTGTCGAACCAGCCCCCGCCGCGCACCAGGTCGGCGTCCCCGTCGCGGTCGACGTCGGCGGCGAGGGGGCTCTGCGTGGAGGGTGCGGCCTCGACGGCATGGTCGATCCAACCGCCGTTTGTGGGCGTGCCGTCGTTCGCGAACCAGCGCAGGCCGTTGATCTCGTCGCCCACCGCCAGGTCGAGATCGCCGTCGCGGTCGAAGTCCGCGATCGCCGCTTGCGGCGGAATGAAGGAAGCCGTCTCGAGGTCGACGATGGTTCGCCGCACCCAGAATCCGGCGCCCGGCGTGCCGTCGTTTTCGGCCCACTCGAGATCGTCGACGTCACCCGAGTCGGTGTTCTCGAGGCAGAGGAGCAGGTCGTCGTCGCCATCGCCGTCGAGGTCCGCGGCCGCCAAGCTCGAGAAGGCGCGATCCGTCCGCCAATCGACGAGCGGCTCGGTCGTCCAGCCGCCGTTGGCCGGCGTGCCGTCGGAGCTCAGCCAGACGACGCGGCCGTCGGTGGCCAGCTCGAAGATCTCCGCCTCCGAATACGAGACGACGAGGTCCGGGTCGCCGTCTCCGTCGACGTCGGCGCTCGCGAGGCCACCATAGGCGCCGCCGCTCGCGAGCCAGCCGCCGAAAGGCGGGCTCCAGGTCACGATGTTGCGCCGCATCCAAGCCCCGCTCGCCGGCGTGCCATCGTTCTCCGCCCAGGAGACGCGGACGGTATCGTCGTCGAGATCGTCGATCAGCAGGACGAGGTCGGCGTCGCCATCCCGATCGAGGTCCGCGGCGACGACCCGATTGGCGGATTCGTTCGCGCCCAGCGTGAACAGCACGTGCTCGGCGAACGACGGCGGTGAGCTGCCGCCCAGGCGCTCGAACCAGAGGACATCGAGTCCGGTGCAGCAAGTCCCGACGGAGAACACGTCCAGGTCGCCGTCGCCGTCGATGTCGGCGCTCGCCCTCCGGCCGAAGGCCTGTAGGCCGGTGAGCGCCTCCGACGCCGCGAACGGTACCTCGGCGGCCACGGCCAGCGTGGCGCCGAGCGCCACGAGCCAGGTGACCAGGAGCCAAGTGAACCGCACGGCAACCGACGCTTGCAAGGCCAATCCCTCCGGAGTCGGAGAACGAGGCATCGACGTCCCGACGAAGGGGAAGACCGGGAGCGCAGCGCGGCGTACCAGTCGGCGCGAAAGGTCGCTGGTACGCCACTCTCCTCGCGCGGTCTCTCAAGTCGAGTCCCAGTCGCAGCGGGGGAAGATGGCCATGCGCTGTCCATTCGCTCGAGTCGTCCGTGGCAACGTCGGCGCCATCGCGCTCCTGGTCGTCTTGCTGGGTGCGCCGACGGCGGCGGTGCAGGCGCCGCGTATCTTCTTCACCGACCTGCAGTCGGGACCGGCGACCGGCGGCGAGCAGAACCTGGGAGTCTTCGTCACCCTGTACGGCGAGCGCTTCGGCGCCGCGCGGGGCGCGTCGACGGTGACCTTCGGCGGCGTCGAAGCCGCGCGCTACGTCTCTTGGGCGGAAAACGTCGCACCGCGCGCGCTCGATCGCATCGTGGTCCAGCCCGGCCCCGGCGTCACCGCCGGCCCGATCGTGGTCACGGTCGACGGGCTCGCGAGCACCGGCGCGCCCTTCACGGTGCGCGCCGGCGGCATCTACTTCGTCGCGCCGGGCGGCAGCGACGCCGATCCGGGCACGCTCTCCCGGCCTTGGGCGACGGTCGCTCACGCCGAGGAAGCGATCGGCCCCGGGGACACCGTCTACGTGCGCGACGGCGTCGTCGAAACCGACGAGGACGCCTTCGAGGCGTCCTTGTCGATCGAGACCAGCGGTGCGGTCGACCTTCCCAAGGCGATCGTCGCCTATCCCGGCGCTCTGGCCACGATCGGCTCGACGGCGCTGACCTTCGGCATCCGGGTTCCCAACACCGGCATCTCGCCGACCGACTGGGTGCTCGCCGGCCTGCGACTGCGCGGCCAGGTCTCGGCGCTCGACATCGGTGGCGACGGCGCCAGCCGCTGGCGAATCGTCGGCAACGACATCTCCTGTCCGGTGGGGGACGGACAAACCGGCTGCTTCGCGGCGTCGCTGGCGAGCTACATCATCCTCCTGGGCAACGAGGTGCACGACATCGCGCGCCAGGGACCGCAGCCTTCGAAGCAGTATCACGCCGTCTACTTCACGACCGACACCAACTGGGTCGCGGTCGGCTGGAACCACATCCACGACAACCTCACCTGCCGGGCGATCCAGTTCCACAGCTCGCCGCTCTGCGTCCCGCAGTGCGGCGCCAACGACACGACCGGGTTCAACCAGCATCACCTCGACGTCTTCGACAATCGGATCGACGGTGACGTCTGCGACGGGATCAACTTCGCGACCGTCGATCCGTCGCAAGGCGCGGTGCGAGCGTGGAACAACGTCATTCTGCACGTCGGCGCCGGACCGGATCCGCCGGACGGGGCGGCGAACTACGACGGCATTTTCGTCGCCGGCGCCACGAACACCGGCCCGGACGGCAGCGGCCAGGTCGATCTGTTCCACAACACGCTGGTCGACTGCGGCGCGGCAGCGGGCTCGGCCTCGACCGACCGCGGCGCATTCGGCCGCGGCCCGGGCTCGCCGGCGCTCACCGTGCGGCTGCGCGACGACCTCGTGGCGCAACTGCCCGGCGAGCCCTACGTCGCGCCGACCGGCAACCCGGCGCTGATCTCGGGCAGCCACAACCTCTGGCACGGCAACGGGCCGGCGCCGAGCGGATTCACCGACGATCTCGCCGCCGATCCGCTCTTTCTCGATCCGTTCGTCGGCGACTATCGGTTGGCAGCCGCCAGCCCGGCGATCGACTCGGGCATCGCCGCCGGCGCGGCCGACGACTACCGCGGCGCGAACCGGATCCTCGTCCCGGTCGACCGTGGCGCCTTCGAGAACGTCGGCGAGCTGTTCGCCGACTCGTTCGAGATCGGCGACCTCGCGCGCTGGAGCGAGGCGTTTCCCTGAACGCCGGTGCGCGACCGGCGGACGGGTCGCCGCGGCTCGCCGCGCCTGGTTCTCCTGAGCCAGACCGCGGGGCGGCGCTGCGGTACCAGTGCGGCGCGCGGCGGGCCTCAGGGCGCTGCCGACCAGCGGGCCGCATCGCCGGTCTCGAAGCCGTCGGCGAAGATCGCGCTCGGGAGGATCGCGAAGTCGGCGAGATCGGCGGCCGACCAGCCCGGCGCGCCCGCCGAGCCGTCGAACAGCAGGGTCGCGCTCGTCCCGTTCCAGGCGAGGATGTCCTCGTCGTCGAAGCCGACCCCGGCGAGCTCGCCGCTGCCGTCGAAGGAGAGGTACCAGGTGTCGCCGCCGGGCGAGCTCGCGAGCCCGTCGAGGTCGAGGCCGCCCGCCACCCGACCGGTGAACTGGTAGACGAAGACGAATCCGCCGCCGTCGGCGTCCACCACGTCGTCGTCGTCGGCGACCATGCCGCCGGCAAGCGCGACCGTCGTGTCGAAGGAGAGCAGGAAGTCGCCGTTCGACGACACCGCCAGGGCGTCGATGCCCACGTTGGCCGGAATGCCGCGCGCGGCGTCGCGGTTTCACGGGCAGACGTCCGAGCCGTTGCACAGGTTCTGCCCGAGCTCCGTGCCGTCGCAGAGCGTCGAGGTGCCGTACACCGCGTTCCTGGCGTAGCCGCCGCTCGGGGCGTCGATGGCGCAACCGACGTTGTTGCGCGCGACGTTGCCGTGCGCCAGGCCGGCGCCGACGTGGATGCCGATCGCGCCGTTGCCCACCGCCTCGCAATCGCGCGCCTCGCCCGGGTAGAGGTAGATGCCGCTCAGGCGATTGGCGAGCGCGCGACTGGAGGAGATGAGAACCCCCGCGCCGGCGAAGCCGTCGCTGCCGTTCTCGCTCGCGGCGCTGTCGCTGATCGCGCCGCCGAAGGCGAGCCAGACGCCGGTCAGGGCGTTGTTGAACGCCTGGACCCGCTCGACGCTGGCGTTGGCGGCGACGATGCCGTAGTGGCCGAAGCCGCGCACGACGCCGTTGGCGATGCGGACCATGTTGGCCGAGCTGCTGTCGATTCCGTTGCCGGAGCCGGTGGGCGCGCAGGAGCTGATCGGAGAGCCGGTGCACAGCGTCGGGCCGACGAGCGAGAAGCCGTTCAAGTCGAGGGTGACGAAGCTCGAGGTGACGACGATCGCCGACACGTCGGCGGGGTTCGTCTGCTGGCTGACGTCGAGATTCCCGGTGAGCCGGTAGCTCCCGGCGTCGGTCAAGTGCACCGGAAAGCCGGGCGCGTCGCCGGAGCTCACGCCCCCGGCGAGCGCCGGCGCTCAGCGCGGCTCGCCGACCAGGACGAAGGGGGCCCAGAAGGCGGGCGAGGCGGGCAGCGGCTCGCCGCTCGCCGAGCGCAGCTCGCCGGCGCGCAGGGCGGCGAGCGATTCGAGCTGGGCGCGGCGCAGCGCCGCCGCGCGGTCGCCGCCGTTCTGCGCCAGCGCGGCGTAGAAGTGCTCCATCTGGAACCGCGCCGCGACATCCGAGACTCGCCACAGACTGACCACGACACTGCGCGCTCCGGCGACCAGGAAAGCGCGCGACAAGCCGAGCACGCCGTCATCCGAGAGCTTGCCGAGCCCCGTGTCGCACCCCGAGAGGGTGACCAGGTCCGCGCTCAAGCGATCCTGCTGGATCTCGGCGACGGTCCAGGCGCCGTCGTCCCGTGCGTCGGCGCCGCCGCGCGCCAGGGCCAGGCCGTTTCCCGCCGGGTCGGTCGCGTCGAACAGGCCGTGGGTGGCGAGGTGGAGGATCGGGGCGGTGGCGGCGCGCCGCCGCACTTCGCCCTCGGTCGCGCCCGCGCCGAGCAGCAGCTGTGTGGAGCGGCCGAGACGGGCGGCCACCGCGCGCGCTTCGGCCTCGGCCTCGGGCAGAGGCGCGAGCCGTGCGCCCCCGCCGCGCGCGGCGCCGGTCGCCGGGTTGCCGACGACGAGTGCGCCGACCGCGGGGTCGCGCGACTCGGAGCGCCTCCCCGTCCAGGCGAGAAGGGCGAGCGACGGCGTGTAGGCGAGGGCGTGCGACTCGACGAACGGCCGCCCGGACGGGTCGACGAGCCCGGCGAAGGCGACCAGGAAGAGGCGCCCGTGCGGCACCATGACCACCGTGCGCGCCGGATCGCGCGGCAGCCAGGCGGCGATCGGCTCGATGAGCAGGCGGTGGAGCGCCGCGAGCGCCGCGCGCGGATCGGCGCCGCCGCGCGCCTCGCGGACGCGGCCCTCGAGCTCGCCCGGCGCGAGCGGGCGAGCGCTCGAGCGCAGACTCCCGTCGGCGCCGATCACCCAGGCGAACAGGCGGTCGGCAGAGACGAAGTACTCGACCGCGGTCACCCCCCGCGCGCGCACCTCGCCGAGCAGCAGCGCCATCGGCGGCACGCTCGCCGAGCGCGGGCTCGGTACCGCTTCGGCGGCGATCCGATCGAGCTCGGCCGCGATCGCCGGAGCGTCCGGCGCGGCGGCGCTGGCGAACAGGTCGAGCGACGCCCGCGCCTTGGCGCGCTCGGCGATCTCGAGCGCCTCCTGCGGCCGGTCGAGATCGAAGAGCAGGCCCACGGCGCGGGCGAAGACCGCCTGGCGCTCGTCGGAATCGGCGCGTTTCGAGCGATCGCTCGGCACCGACTCGGCGCGCAGGGCCTCGATCGCGGCGAGCGCGGCGCGCAGGTGGTCGAGCGCCGCGTCGTTCAGATCGAAAGCGAGCTCGACCTCGGCCAGGTCGTAGAGCGCGGTCCAGATCATCGCCAGGTTGCCGGTCGCGTGCGCCGCCTCGACCGCCCGTCGGCCGTCGAGCAGCGCCGCCGGGCGCTCGCCGGCGCGCGCTTCGAGGCGCGCCAGGCCGCCGAGGGCCGCGCTGCGGTAGGGCAGCTCGATGCGCTCGGCGAGCTCGATCGCCGCCCGGTAGAGCTCACGCGCCCGCGCGGTCTCGCCCAGGCGCTCGCTGGCGCGCGCCGCCTCGATCAGGTACCAGGCGGCCGGGCGCCACTCCCCGAGCCGGGTCCACAGGTCGAGCGCCTCCTGGTAGCGCGCCAGCGCCTCGCGCGGGCGGTCGAGCTCCGCGGCGAGACGGCCGAGGCGCGCGAGCAGCCAGGCTTCTTCGCGCGGATCGCCGATCGAACGACGCATGTCGAGGGCGCGCTCGAGCTCGGCGCCCGCCTCCTCGTGCCGACCGAGCTGGCGCAAGGCGTTGGCGCGCGCCTGGAGCGCCAAGGCCACCGCGGCGAGATTGCCCTCCGGCTCCTCGGCCGCGGCGAGCGAACGGTCGGCGGCGGCGAGGGCGTCCTCGGGATCGCCCTGGAAGAGGAAGATCACCGCCAGTCGCTCGAGGGCGCGCGCGCGGCCGGCGGCGCTCGCCAGCCGATCGTGGATCGCGAGCGCCGCCGAGGCCTGATCGAGCGCCTCGGCGAGCAGGCGGCGATCGAGCTTGGCGAACGAGAGCTCCTCGTGGGCGAGAGCGGCGCGGCGGGGGTCGCCTGCCAGCTCGGCGAGCGCCAGGGCGCGTTCGAGCCGCGCCTCGGCGGCGTCGTAGCCGCCGCGTTTGACCTCGATCCGGCCGAGAGCGAGCAGCGCCTCGGCCTCGAGCCCGCGATCCGCCGCGTGCTCGGCGAGCACCAGCGCCCGCTCGGCCGCGGCCGCGGCGGCGCGGTAGTCGGCGCTCAACCAGGCGACGCGCGAGCGATAGACGAGGACGAGAGCACGCCCCGCCGCGACGTCGGCCGTCTCGGCCAGCCGCTCGGCGGCCGCGAAATCGGCCTCGCCGAGCTCGCGATCGCCGCGACTGGCTCTCGCCGTGCCGAGGATCGCGAGCGCCGCGATCTCGAGCGGGACGCTGCGCTCACGGCGCGCGGCGGCGGCCGCCGCCTCGCCGGCGGCGATCGTCAGCTCGCCCGCCGAGGCCGCGAGCAGGTCTTCCGCCCGCTCGACCAGGCGCGCCGCGGCGACGGCGCCGGCGACCGCGTCGAGCGGCCGGGCCGGCGGCGGAGCGACGAGCCCGAAGTGCGCCCCGAGGAGCGCGATGACGGCGCCGACTCGCGGCGGCTTCATCGGTCGGCGTCGCGTCGCGCGGCGCGGAGGCGATCGAGCAGCCGGCGCGAGTCGTCGCGCCGGTCCCCGGCCACGGCGGCGAGCGAGGCGAGGAGCGCCTCGGCGCGGTCGAGCTCGCGCGCCTCGAGACAGGAGACCGCGGCGAGGAACCGTGCTTCGCGGTCGGCGGGGAAGCGGCGGCCGTGGTCGGCGAGCCCGTCGCAGGCGGCGGCGAAGCGCCGGTCGCGGTAGGCAACCAGGGCCGCGGCGAGCGAGCGGCTCGCGGCGGAGATCTCCGCGCCGCGCAAGGTCACGCCGCCGGCGGTCGATTCGCTCTCCGGCGCGGCAGGCAGCTCGAGCGTCGCCACGAGCTCGGCGATCGGATCCGGCGCGGGCCGCCAGCGCGGGTCCCCAATCAGCCAGGCAATTCCGGCGATCGCGAGGCTGGCGGCGAGCGCGATGAGAACCCGGCGACCGGACCGGGCGAAGGTCGGGGCGGGCCTCGTGGAGCCCATGGCGAGCAGGAACCGGCGGGCGTCCGCGGCCGTCGCGGCGCACGCGGCGCAGCCTTCGAGGTGGCGGCGCAGGAGGTCGGCTTCGTCCGCGGCGGCCTCGCCCGCGGCGAGCGCGATCCAGCGCTCTTCGCGAGGACAGTCGGGGTCGTCGGCGCGCGTCCCGCGGCCGCGTAGCAAACGGCGAAGCTCGGCGTCGAACGCCTCGTTCCCGGTCTCGAAGTCGCTCACCGCTCGCGCTCCTCCTCGTCGACGGCCTGACGCAGAAAGCTGCGGGCGCGCGCCAGGTGATTGCGCACCGTCAGCGGGCTCAAACCCAGCAGGTCGCCCACTTCGCCGTAGCTCAGCTCGTCACGCACCACCAGCACCAGACAGCGGCGCTGCTGCTCGGGAAGTCTCGCCATCGCGCGCTCCACGCACTGCAGCCGTTCCATGGCCTCCTGCCGGATCCGCTGCGGCGCCCCGCCGCGCGCGGCGGGGTCGGGCAGGTTCGCCAGCTCGTCGTCCGAGCCCGCCGGCGACGGCCGTCGCCGCGCCGCCGTCCGGCCGACGTTGCGGGCGACGGTGAACAGCCAGGGGACGAAGCGGTCGCCCGCGCGCAGCTCGCCGACATGACGAAAGACCCGGACCAGCGTCTGTTGTACCAGGTCCTCGACTTCGGCGGCGGGCGATCCCAAAGCCGCGAAGTAGCGCATCAGCCGCGGTCGCAGCGCGCGGTCGAGGCGGCGGGCGCTCTCCTCGCGCTCGATTCCGGCGCGCAGTCGTTCGACCAGGACCTCGAAGTCGGCGGACAGGACGGTGCCCTCGATAGCGCCTGCAAGGCTAACCCAGAGCGGGCGACCCGGCGGCGGGGCGGGCGCCGCGACCGACAGATGGCCGGTCGCGGCGCGAGCGAGCAGCGGCGGGATTCGCGGCTCGAGGTCGCCGCGACCTGGCCGCGGGCGGGGCTCAGGGACAGGTCGCGAAGGCCGAGGTGTCGAGAACCGGCGCGAAGTCGTGGCCGACCGGGTTGCGGTAGACCCTCGAAGTGCCGGCGCTCGCCGTGTCCTCCACCGTCAGGGTCACGCCGACGTTGGTCAGTCCGGCAGCGAAGACCCAGAAGTCGCGGAATCCGGGCAGATCGCACGCGTCGAGCACCTTGACCAGCAGCTCCGTGTTGCTCGGAGCGAAGAACCAGAACTCGCCGCTGTCGCCGCCGGCGAGCAACGCCTGGGCGGGGCCGGTCTGGCCGACGAAGTCCTGCCAGGTGGCGGTGACCCGGAAGCGCCCGTTGTTGAGGCAGTGGGTGGTGGCATCCGGGCGGCAAGGGGGTGGCGTGACCGCGACCAGTTCGAGGGCGTCGTCTTTGACGAATCCGATGCCGCGCGCGAACCACTTGTCGCTGAAGGCGCCGGGTTCGAGCACCGTGGTCTCGTGGACGGCGAGCACCGAGTCGAAGCTCCCCGCGGGCACGGAGAGCGCCTCGTCGAGGCTTCTCACCTCCGCCCGATCCTGGGCGTTGGGCGCGATTTCGTTGAAGTAGCGAGAGCCGGTCATCGGCGTACCCATCATGAAGATTCCGGGCGCGGCGCCGTCGACACCGGCGCGCCAGGCGCCGCTGTGATCGACGACCACGCCGCCTTCGTAGATGTCGACGTCCTCGCCGAAATACCAGACATCGCCGGTCTCGCGGCAGACCGCGAAGAAGTTGCGCGAGATCTCGACCAGCTCGCCGTCCTGCGACTCGCGCTCTTCGTAGACCCGGCAGAGCACTCCGTCGACCAGCTCGGTGTCGGCGAGCACGGTGTGGGTGGCCTCGAGCTGCACGGTTTCGCCGCCGGCCGACTCCTCGCCCTCGAGGTGAAGCGAGTACCCCGGCCAGAGCGGGAAGAAGGGGTCGCCGCCGACGGTCGTGGTGGAGAAGGTGCAGCCTTCGCGGTGGAACTGGCTGGTGAACGGCGGGTCTTGCGCCAAGGCGGCGGCGGGAAGCAGCAGGACGCAGGCGACGAGTCCGACGTGGTGGCGACGGGTGCGGCGGGGACGGCGGGAGACGGGTTCCTCGGACATGGTCGGGCCCTCGAGGTCGTGCATGCGCCGGACGAAGGCAGGCTGCTGGTGACGTCTCTCTCGCTTCGCGGCGAACGCAGGTTCCAGCCTGCGGATCCTGAGACGCTCGAGCGCCGGAATTCCTTCGTTGGCGCCGACTTCGAGGTCCGACCGGGGCGGGCTAGCCCTTCTCGCCGCCGGGGCGGGCGGCGATCGATTCGATCAGCTCCGAGAGCAGGGTGCGCATCTCGAGGGTGTAGTCCGCCAGGTCGCGCACTCGGTCCTCGAGCTGGTCGATCGACAGACGTCCCGGACCGCCGCCGCGGTGGCGCAGCTTGTGGCCGAGACGGTCGTCGAGTAGCGACAGGCGTTCGTAGACTTCCTTGACGCGCTGCGGGTCCATGGTTTCACTTCCCTCCGAATCGCTCGAGGACGTACTGCACCAGCATCTCGATGTCGCCGCGCTCGAGCTTGTAGGCGAACGCCGGCATGCCGCCGTTGCCCTGTGCGATGCGCTGGAAGATCAACCCCTGGGCGCGATCGGCGACGAGCCGTGAGCGCAGCAGGTCGACCGCCGGGTCGAACGCCAGGCGCCGCGGATCTCCCCTGCCGTCCTCGCCGTGGCAGCGGACGCAGTGCTCGGCCCACAGCCGCTCGACCGGAACCCCGGACGTGGGGGATCCGCAGGCGGCGCCGAGCGCGAGCCCCGCGAGCGCGATCCCCGCCGCGGTGGCCGACTTCATCGCGCGTTCTCCCCGCGCAGACCGAGCAGGTAGCCGACCACCTGGCGGACCTGCTCGTCGGAGAGGTCGGAGTTGTCGGGCATCTCGCCCGCGCCGCCGCGCACCACGCGCTCGAGGTCCGTGGGGTCGCCGGTGGTGTCGCGCCACAGGTCGTCGCGCAGGTCGGCCGCGGGCGTCCCCATGTAGCGCGGCGTGTTGCCCCGCCCGTCGAGCCCGTGGCACTTGGCACAGCGGCCGCGCCAGAGCGCCTCGCCCGGCGAGCGGGCGGCGAAGGCGTCGCAGGCCGCGACCGCGACCAGCAGGAGCAGGACCGCCGCGCCGCAGAACGAGGCCGAGCGCGGTGCGAGCCGGATCATGGCGACCTCCTCCGGTGGACGACGGTCGCCGAGACTTGATCGCGCGGCCGGATCACGATCTCGTCGATGTCGACGTGCGCCGGACGGGTGGCGACCCAGGCGATCGCCTCGGCGACGTCTTCGGCGGTGAGCGGCTGCATCCCCTCGTAGACGCTCTTCGCCCGTTCGCGATCGCCCGCGAAGCGCACCAGCGCGAATTCGGTCTCCGCCATGCCGGGCGAGATGTCGGTCACCCGCACCGGCTGGCCCAAGAGCTCGAGGCGCAGAGTGCGGGTCAGGGCGCGCAACGCGTGCTTCGCGGCGGTGTAGCCGCCGCCGCCAGGGTAGACCTCGAAGCCGGCGATCGAGCCGACGTTGATCACCAGGCCGTCGCCGGAGGCGAGGAGTCGCGGCAGCAGGGCCCGCGTCATGCGCAGCACGCCGAGCACGTTGAGCTCGAACATGGCGCGCCACTTCGCTTCGTCGGCCTCGGCGACCGTCTCGCTGCCGAAGGCGTTGCCGGCGTTGTTGACCAGCACGTCGCAGCGCTCGATGGCGCCGGCGAAGCGCTCGACGCTCGCCGGGTCGGTGACGTCGAGCGCGGCGCAGCGGGCGCCGAGCGGCTCGGCGACGGCGCGCAGGCGATCGACGCGGCGGGCGCCGAGCACGAGCTCGAAACCCGCGCGCGCCAGCGCGGCGGCGGCGGCGGCGCCGAACCCCGAGCTCGCTCCGGTGACCACGGCGGTGCGCCTCACGGCGCGCATCTTCGCAGGAGGCGGGGCGGCGCGGCTAGTCGGCAGTTCTCAGCCGGCCGGTGCGCTGGACCTCGGCCGAGGGGCAGAGGTCGGCGAGCACGCACTCGGCGCAGCGCGGCTTGCGCGCGTTGCAGACCTTGCGGCCGTGGTCGATCAACAAGTGGGACCAGAGCGTCCAGTCGGCGCGCGGCACGAGCGCCATCAGGTCGCGCTCGACCGCCTCCGGGTTCCTGCCGGCGGAGAGCTTCAGCCGGTGCGCCAGCCGGTCGACGTGAGTGTCGACCACCACCCCCTCGTTGTCGCCGAAGGCGTTGCCGAGGACGACGTTGGCGGTCTTGCGGCCGACGCCGGGCAGGCGCACGAGCGCCGCCATCGAGCGCGGCACCCGCCCGCCGTGCTCGGCGACCAGCGCCGCGCCGAGGCCCTTGAGCGACTTCGCCTTGTTGCGGAAGAAGCCGGTCGACTGGATGAGCGCCTCGAGCTCGGCGGTCGGGATGGCGGCGTAGTCGGCCGCGGTCGGGCAGCGAGCGAAGAGCGCCGGCGTCACCAGGTTGACCCGCACGTCGGTGCACTGCGCCGAGAGGATGGTCGCCACCAGCAGCTGGAGCGGGTCGTGGTGGTCGAGGGCGCAGCGGGTGTCGGGGTAGGCGCGCCGCAGGCGCGCGAGCAGCCGGGCGGTGCGCTCCCGGCGCGCGGCGGCCGACTCGCGGCCGGTCATCCGTCCTCCCCGACGACGGCGCGGATCACCAGGTTGTAGACCGCGAGCACGAAACCGCCGGCGATCGCCCAGCCGAAGCCGTCGATCGCGAGTTTCTCCAGCAGCCCGGCGGCGAGCCAGAGCACCAGGCCGTCGACCACCAGGTAGAACAGGCCGAGCGTGATCACGATCGCCGGGATCGCGAGCAGCACGAGGAGCGGCTTGACCAGCACGTTGAGCATTCCGAGGACGAAACCGGCGAGCGCCAGGTAGGCGAGCCCACCCGAGTAGTGCACGCCGGGCAGCAGCCGGGCCACCAGCCAGAGTCCGAGGCCGTTGAGCAGGATGCGCGCCAGCAGCCTCATCGCCGAGCCTCCGCGAGGGCGGCGCGACGGACGCGATCCCAGGCGACCGCGGCCACCCGCCGATCGTTGGCGAAGGAGAGGCGGGCGATCGCCTCGGGCCAGGCGAACCAGGCCGCGCCCGACACCTCCTTCGGATCGAAGTCCTTCTCGCTGCCGCTCTCGTAGGCGAGCAGGAAGTAGTCGACGTGCTTCTGGATCCGGCGCATCCCGGGCTCGAGGAAGGTGTAGTCGATCCCCGGCAGCGCTTCGAGCACCCGGCCGCGCACGCCGGTCTCCTCCTGCACCTCGCGCAGGGCGGTCTGCTCGGGCAGCTCGCCCTCTTCCACGTGGCCCTTGGGCAACTGCCAACGCCGCCCGCCCTGGGTGGCGATCAGCAGCACCTCCTCGCCGCGCACCACGACCCCGCCGGCCGAGTGCTGGCGTTCGACGGCGGAGGAGCGGCGGGAGCGGGCCACGGCGGCGCTCAGGGGTAGAGCGCGGTTTCGCGCCAGTTGCCGGCGACGAAGTCGAAGCGCCGGCGTTCGTGCAGGCGGTCCGGCCGGCCGCGCCAGAGCTCGATCGCCTCGGGCGCGATCCGGAATCCGCCCCAAAACGGCGGGCGCGGCACCGGCGCCTGCGCGAAGCGCTCCGTGAACTCGGCGACGCGCCGCGAGAGCTCGGCGCGATCGGCGAGCGGGCGGCTCTGGCGCGAGGCCCAAGCGCCGATCTGATGGCCGCGCGGGCGGCCGCGGAAGTAGTCGTCCGAGGCCGTCTCGTCCAGGCGCTCGACCCGCCCTTCGATGCGCACCTGGCGCTCGATCCAGGGCCAGTGGACCGCGAGCGCCGCGTGCGGATTGGCGGCAAGCTCGTCGGCCTTGCGGCTCTCGTAGTTGGTGAAGAAGACGAACCCGCGCTCGTCGAAGCCGCGCAACAAGACCCAGCGCACCGCGGGCCTCCCCGCCGCGTCGGCGGTGGCGAGCGCCATGGCCGTGGGGTCGAAGGGCGCCAGCACGCTCGCCTGCTCGAACCAGGCGCCAAACTCGCGAATCGGGTCGCTCGCGGTGGTCAATTCGCCTCCCCATCGTCCTCGACCGGCGTCCAGGCCGGCAACGTGCTCGGATCGACGCCGACCGATCGCAGGCCGGCCTCCCAGGTCGCCTCGGAGAGCTCGCCGAAGACCAGCTCGCCCGAGGGCGGCGCGGTCAGCCAATCGTTGCGCAGGATCTCGTCGACCAGTTGTCCGGCGCCCCAACCGGCGTGGCCGAGCAGCAGGCGGAAGTTCGCCGGCGGCGCGGCGACCAGCCGGCTGAGCTCCTGGAAGTGCTGCGAGATCCGCACCCCCGGGCAGATCTCGTTGCCGACCTCCGGCGCGGCGCCGCGCTCGCCGTCGCCGAAAAGCACGGTCCCGACCTGCGGCTGCACCGGGCCGCCGAAGAGCACCGGCGGGTCGTCGTCTCCGGGCCACTCGAGCTGCATCTCGGTCAGCGTCTCGGCGAGCTTCAGGTCGGTGGCGCGGTTGACGATGAAACCGAGGCTGCCCTCGCGCGCGTGCGCCACGAGGAGCACCACGCTCTTGCGGAAGAACGGGTCGAGCACCTGCGGCATGGCGAGGAGCAACATCGGCGGAACGAGGTCCGAGGCCGCCATGGCGCGAGTCTATCCGCTGGCCGCCGCGGGTGCGCGCGATCGACCCCCCGCGGCGCTTTGCGGTATCGTCCTTCGGCCGGCCGTGGTTTCGGAGGACTCGCATGCTCGACAGCTTCGGCAGTCACGGCGCGCTCTCGGTCGCAGGCGCCGCGTATCGCATCGCCCGTCTCGGTGCGCTCGAGAAGCAAGGCTTCTCGCTCGCCCGTTTGCCCTACGCCCTGAAGGTGCTGCTCGAGAATCTGCTGCGCCGTGAGGACGGTCGGACGGTCTCCGGGGAGGAGATCACGGCGCTGTGCCGCTGGCAGGCGCGGGCCGAGCCGTCGCGCGAGATCGCCTTCATGCCGGCGCGCGTCCTGCTGCAGGACTTCACCGGCGTGCCGGCGATCGTCGACCTCGCCGCGATGCGCGACGCGATGCGGGCCATGGGCGGCGATCCGGAGAAGATCAACCCGCTGCAGCCGGTCGAGCTGGTGATCGATCATTCGGTGCAGGTCGACGAGTACGGCTCGGAGGCGGCGCTGCTGCTCAACAGCCAGCGCGAGTACGAGCGCAACCGCGAGCGCTATCTCTTCTTGCGCTGGGGCCAGCAGGCGTTCCGCAACTTCCGCGTCGTGCCGCCGGCGACCGGTATCGTGCACCAGGTGAATCTCGAGTACCTGGCGCGGGTGGTAATGGCGCAACGCGTCGACGACGTCCTCTGGGCATACCCCGACACGCTGGTCGGGACCGACTCGCATACCACGATGATCAACGGCCTCGGAGTGCTCGGCTGGGGCGTGGGCGGCATCGAGGCCGAGGCGGCGATGCTCGGCCAGCCGGTGTCGATGCTCATCCCGCAGGTCGTCGGCATGCGCCTGGTCGGGCGGCTGCGGCAGGGCGCGACGGCGACCGACCTGGTGCTCACGGTCACCCAGATCCTGCGCAAGAAGGGGGTGGTCGGCAAGTTCGTCGAGTTCTACGGCCCCGGTCTCGCGAGCCTGCGGCTCGCCGACCGGGCGACGATCGCCAACATGGCGCCCGAGTACGGGGCCACCTGCGGCATCTTCCCGGTCGACGCGGTGGCGCTCGACTACTTGGCGTTCACCGGCCGCTCCGAGCAGGAGATCGCCCTGGTCGAGGCCTACACCAAGGAGCAGGGTCTCTTCCACGGCCCGCAGTCGCCGGCCGCCGAGTACTCGGACACGGTGGAGCTCGATCTGGCGACGGTCGAGCCGTCGCTTGCCGGACCCCGCCGCCCGCAGGACCGGGTGGCGCTCTCGGCGGTCAAGTCGAGCTTCCTCGACGAGGTCGAGTCGCTCGCCAAGGCCGCCAAGCCGAAGCTGATGATCGCCGGCGGCGGACCGCTGGCGCTCGACGACACCTCGGTGATCCTGGCGCGCACCGGCATCGCCGAGCACGGCGCGCGCAGCTTCGCCCTGCAGCACGGATCGATCGTCATCGCCGCCATCACCAGCTGCACCAACACTTCGAATCCGACGGTGATGCTGGCCGCGGGGTTGCTGGCGAAGAAGGCGGTCGAGCGCGGGCTGTCGGTCAAGCCCTGGGTGAAGACCAGCCTCGCACCGGGCTCGAAGGTGGTCACCGAATACCTGCGCGAGGCGGGCCTGCTGCCGTTCCTCGAGGCGCTGCGCTTCCACGTCGTCGGCTACGGCTGCACCACCTGCATCGGCAACTCCGGGCCGCTGCCGCAACCGATCGCGGGTGCCATCCAGGAGAACGGCCTGGTGGCGGTCGCGGTGCTCTCGGGCAACCGAAACTTCGAGGGCCGGATCAGCCCGGACGTGCGCGCCAACTACCTCGCCTCGCCGCCGCTCGTCGTCGCCTATGCGCTCGCCGGCCGGATCGACGTCGACCTGACCACCGAGCCGATCGGTACCGGCAGCGACGGTCAGCCGGTCTACCTGTCCGAGATCTGGCCGACGCAGGAGGAGATCGAGAACGCCGAACGCAGCGCGCTGCGGGCCGAGATGTTCCGGCGCGAATACGCCGACGTCTTCGCCGGCGACGAGCGCTGGCGCGCGCTCGAGGTGCCGACCGGCGAGACCTACGCCTGGGAGGCCGATTCGACCTACGTGCGCCGGCCGCCCTACTTCGACGGCTTCGCGCTCGTGCCCGAGCCGGTCCAGGACCTGAGCGGCGCTCGGGTGCTCGCCGTTTTCGGCGACTCGATCACCACCGACCACATCTCGCCGGCGGGTTCGATCAAGAAGGACAGCCCGGCCGGGCGCTATCTCGTCGAGCGCGGAGTCGCCCCGGCGGAATTCAACTCCTACGGCTCGCGGCGCGGCAACCACGAGGTGATGGAGCGCGGCACGTTCGCCAACCTGCGCCTGCGCAACCGGCTGGTCCCCGAGATCGAGGGCGGCTACACCCAGCACCTGCCGGACGCGACCGCGATGTCGATCTACGAGGCCGCGGTCGCCTACCGTCACGACGGCGTGCCGCTGGTCGTCTTCGCCGGCAAGGAGTACGGCTCCGGCTCGTCGCGCGACTGGGCGGCGAAAGGGCCGGCGCTACAGGGGGTGCGCGCGGTCGTCGCCGAATCGTTCGAGCGCATCCACCGCTCGAACCTGATCGGCATGGGGATCGTGCCGCTCGAATTCCCCGCCGGCGAATCGGCGACCAGCCTGGGGCTGACCGGGCGCGAAGTGGTGGCGATCGACGGGCTCGCCACCGGCGCGGCGAACGGTTTCCGCGACGGCCGGGAGGTGGTGGTGCGCGCCCAGCCGAGCGACGGGAAGGAGATCGCCTTCCGCGCTCGGGTGCGGCTCGACACGCCGCAGGAGGTCGAGTACTACCGGCACGGCGGCATCCTGCCGTACGTGCTGCGGCAGCTCTTGCAGGCCTGACGCAAAAAGTCCCCGCGCGGTGGAGGGAACCCCGCACGGGGGGAGGAGAGGGAGTTGATGGAGATGGCTCGGGGATCCTCCCCGGGGGACGGGCTCAACTCCCTGATGTGCCCGCCACGATGTAGGAAACGTTGCAAGCCCCTTGCCGGATTCCCGGCGCGGTCGGGCCCGAGGGTCCGGACCGGGGGGCGGGAGGCGCCGTGCGGATCTTCGTGACCGGGGCGAGCGGCTACATCGGGCGCGCCCTCTGCCGTCGCCTGGCGGCCGAGGGGCACCAGGTCATCGCCCTGGTGCGGCGCACGAGCCGGGTC
Organism: Thermoanaerobaculia bacterium; assembly: GCA_046331385.1. Lineage (GTDB taxonomy): Bacteria > Acidobacteriota > Thermoanaerobaculia > Multivoradales > JAGPDF01 > JAXLQW01. The sequence continues at coordinate 2,448,903 of JAXLQW010000001.1, read as the reverse complement.
GAGCCGCTCGTCGAGGCCGGGGTCGAGACCACGTTCGGGGACGTCACCGACCGCGCCTCGCTGCGCGAAGGGATGTCCGGCGCCGACTGGGTCGTGCACGCCGCCGCCGAGCTCGATCTCGCGGCGCCGCCGGCGCGGATGGAGGCGGTCAACGTCGGCGGCACCGACAACGTCGCCGCGCTCGCCCACAAGTTGGGCGTCGGCCGCTTCCTCTCGGTCTCCTCCGTCGCCTGGTGGGGCGGCAGCCCGGACGACGGCAGCGAGATCACCGAGGACTCGCCGGCGCTCACTCCGCTGCCGACCCGCTACAGCTCGACCAAGCACGAGGCGGAAGTCCGGGTGCAGGAGTACGCCCGGCGCGGTCTCGCGGTCAACACCGTCTATCCGAGCCTGGTCTACGGCCCGCCGGGCAAGAAGGAGGGCGCCAACGCGCTCTTGCGGCTGCTCGATCTCGGGCGCTTCCCGGCGCTGATCGGCGGCGAGAAGAAGACGAGCTGGATCTTCCTCGACGACCTGGTCGAGGCGATGGTGCGCATCCTCGGCGGCGCCGCCCCGCCGGGCCGCCACTTCATCCTCGCCGGCGACGTGGCGACGATCGAGGAGGTCGCCCGCCGGGTCCACGCCCTCGGCGGCGCGCGGCCGCCCCGGCTGCGCCTCTCGGTGCCGGCGGCGCGCCTCCTGTTCCGCGCCATGACGCCTTTCTGGAAGCTTGCCGGGCGGCGTCCGCCGGTGCCGATCGAACAGCTGAACTCGATCGCTCGCCACTGGGCGTTCGCCGACGAGCGCGCCCGCCGCGAGCTCGGCTGGCGGCCGCGCGCGCTCGACGTGGGCCTGCCGGCGACCCTCGACTACCTGCGCCGCGACGAAGCGGCGCACCCTACGCGCCGCGTTCAGGACACGCCGCGCTGAGCCCCGGTGCCCGCGAGCCGCCGCGGGCCCCTTGACCGCGGGGCGAGCGGCACGCGACGATTGCCGTCCGATGTTCACCGTCTTCAAGGACTACACCTTCGCCGCCGCGCACGCCATCCGCGGCCACACCCGCGGCTGCCAGAACCTGCACGGGCACAACTACCGGGTGCGGGTGGTGGTCGAGGCGGCCGCGCTCGACGGGCTCGGCATGGTGATCGACTTCGCCGACCTGAAGGCGATCCTCGAGCAGGTCGTCGGGCCCTTCGACCACCGGGTGATCAACGAGATCCCGCCGTTCACCGCGCGCAACACGACCGCCGAGCTGCTGGCCGAGTACGTCCACGACGAGGTCGATCGCCGTCTGCCCGCGGGGCGCCGCGTGCGCCGGGTCGAGGTCTGGGAGACCGAGACCTCGTGCGCCGTACATGAGCGCTGAGCCGGCGGCCGGGGCGGACGCGCCCCGCCTGCGCATCCACGAGATCTTCCTCTCGATCCAGGGCGAGTCGACTTTCGCCGGCCGTCCGTGCGCCTTCGTGCGCCTGACCGGTTGCCAGATGCGCTGCGTCTGGTGCGACACCGAATACGCCTTCTACGCGGGGAGCTGGATGACGCTCGACGAGATCCTGGCGCGCGTCGCCGGGCTCGGCGCCCCGCTGGTCGAGGTGACCGGCGGCGAGCCGCTCCTGCAGCCCGCCGTCTTGCCGCTGATGTCGCGCCTCGCCGATGCCGGCCACGAAGTGCTGCTCGAGACCGGCGGCGGGCTCGACATCGGCGCGGTCGATCCGCGCGTGCGACGGATCCTCGACGTCAAATGCCCGGGCTCGGGCGAAGCGGCGCACAACCGCTGGCAGAACCTCGAGCTGTTGCGCGCCGGCGACGAGGTGAAGTTCGTCCTCGCCGGCGAGGACGACTACCGCTGGGCGGTCGACGTCGTGGCGCGCCACGCGCTCGCCGCGCGCTGCCCGGTGAACTTCTCGCCGGTCTTCGGCCGCCTCGATCCGACGGAGCTCGCCGGCTGGATCCTGCGCGACCGGCTCCCGGTGCGGCTGAACCTGCAGTTACACAAGATCCTCTGGGACCCCGCTGCGCGCGGCGTCTGAGCGCCGCTTATGATCCCGACGGCTCCGCGACACGCGATTCTCGAAGGAGGGCTCATGCGCCGTCTCTTGCCGTCGCTGCTGGTCTGCTTCGCCGCCGGTTCGGCGCTCCTCGCCCAGCGGGCGGGCGTCACCGCTTCCGCCGATCGATTCACCCCGGACCAGTACCGCGCCTGGGCGCGCGACTTCGGCACGCCGCTCTACGTCTATGACGGCGACCGCGTGGTCGCCAACTACCGCCGGATCGCCGCCGCCTTTCGCGCGCTCTACCCGGCGACCCGGGTCCACTACGCGATCAAGGCGAACAGCAACCGCGCGATCCTGCGCCTGATCCGGCGCGAGGGAGCCGGCGCCGAAGTGGTCTCCGAAGGCGAGATCGACCTCGCGCTGCACGAGGGCTTCGCCGGCCGCGACATTCTGTTCACCAGCAACAGCAAGAGCTCCTCCGAGATCGATCGGGCGCTCGCGGTCGGCGCGATCCTCAACGTCGATTCGCGGGACGAGCTCGAGCAGATCGCTCGCCGTGCCGGCGAGCTCGGCAAGACGGCGCGCATCTCGTTCCGTCTGAATCCGGCGGTCGACCCGCACACCCACGCCCGGATCGCGACCGGGGTCGTCGATTCGAAGTTCGGGCTGCACCTGGCGGATGGCATCGCCGAGCGCGCCGTGGCGCGCGCCCTCGAGCTCGCGCCGCAGGTGAAGCTCGTCGGCCTGCACACGCACATCGGCTCGCAGATCACCAGCCCCGAGCCCTACCGGATGGCCGCCGAGGAGGTGCTCGACTTCGTCGTCGCGCTCCACCGCGAGCGCGGTGTCGAGCTCGAGTTCGTCGATCTCGGCGGCGGGCTCGGCATTCCCTACCAGGACGGCCAGGAGGTCATGAGCGCTGACGACTGGGCGCACGCCCTGGTCGAGCCCCTGCTCGCGCGGCGCGCCGACCTCGGCCGGCTTCCGGAGCTCTGGATCGAGCCCGGCCGAGCCCTGGTCGCCGACGCGGGACTCCTGCTCACCCGGGTGAACTCGGTCAAGACGACGCCGATCCAGACCTTCGTCAACGTCGACGCCGGCTTCAACACCCTCGCCCGGCCGCTGCTCTACGACGCCTACCATCGCGTGCGCATCGTCGGCAAGCAGGGCACCGGACCGACGGTCACCGTCGCCGGCAACGTTTGCGAATCGGGCGACATCCTCGCCAAGGCGCGCGATCTGCCGGCGACCGCGGCCGGGGACCTGGCGCTCTTCCTCGACGCCGGGGCGTACGGATTCTCCATGGCTTCGGAATACAACTCGCGCCCGCTGCCGGCGGAGATCCTCGTCCGCGGCCGGCGGGTCGACCTGGTCCGCAGCCGCGAGAGCTTCCGCGACCTGCTGCGCAACCAGAAGCTGCCGCGCGATCTCGAGTGACCGTCGCCGCCGGCCGGGCGCGGAGGGCAGGCTAGAATCAGCGGATGCGCCGGCTCGCTCTCTGCCTCGCCTTCTCGGCGACGCCGCTCGTGGGTCTCGAGGGGGAGAGCTCGACTACGCCGGCGAGCCCGCCGCCGGCGGTCCAGCCCGCGACGCCCGCGGGCTCCGCCTCGGGCCCGCAGGAGCTCTTCCGCCAGGCGCTCGAGAAGCGCAAGGCGGGCGACTTACCGGGCTATCTGGCGGGGATCGACCGCGTGGCGAGCCTGCTGCCCGACCCGTCGAACCTCTACTACCGGCTCGCCGGCGCGCAGGCGATCACTGGCCACGCCGAGACCGCGATCGAGATCTTCCGCCGCATGATCGAAGTCGGCATCTACCGCGATCCGCGCCAGGATCCCGACTTCGCCGCGCTGGTGGGCAAGTCGCGCTTCACCACCGATCTCGAGCGCCTCGAGCGCCTGAAGGACCCGACGGCGCCGGGCGAGCTTGCCTTCTCCCTCGACGATTCGGAGTTCCAACCCGAGGGGATCGCCTACGATCCGGCGACCCGGGCCTTCTTCGTCTCGAGCGTCCGGCTGGGCAAGATCGTCCGCCGCGCGGCCGACGGCAAGGTAAGCGAATTCGCGCACGGCGGCGACGATGGCCCCTGGAGCATCCTCGGCATCGCGGTCGATGGCGAGCGAGGCCTGCTCTGGGCGACCTCGGCGGCGCTGCCCAACCGCGTCGGACTGGCGAAGGAGAAGCACGGGCGATCGGCCCTCTTTTCCTTCGACCTGGCGACCGGCGAGCCGCGACGGCGCTTCGACGCGCCGGAGGGCGAGCACGGTTTCAACGACCTCGCCATCGGCCCGGGCGGCTCGGTCTTCGTCAGCGACCCGTCGGGTCACGCGGTCTGGGTGCTCGCCGCCGGCGGCACGGCGCTCGCGCCGCTCGCGCCGGTCGGGTTCCTCGACTCGCCGAACGGCCTGGCACTTTCCGCCGACCGGCGGTGGCTCTACGTCAGCGACTACGGGATCGGGCTGGTGGCCTTCGATCTCGTCAGCCAGCAGGCGCGCTTCCTGCAGCCGCTGCCGGACTTGACCACCCTCGGCATCGACGGGCTCGCCTGGGCGGACGGCGCGCTGGTGGCGATCGTCAACGGCATCCAGCCGCACCGAATCCTGCGCCTCGATCTCGCCCCCGACGGGCGCTCGATCGCCGGCTGGAAGCTGCTGGCGCGCAACGCCGCGGAGTGGAACGAGCCGACGCTCGGGGTGGTGGTCGGGGACTTGCTCTACTACGTCGGCAACAGCCAGTGGGGGTTGTTCGACGAGAACACCGGGGTCTTCGACCGGGCGCACGCCGCGCCGCCGAAGATCTTCCGCCTCGCGATCCGCTGAACCCCGCGGTCGCGACGTTCGCCGGCCGGCGACCGCCGCTCGCCGGCCGCGCCAAGACGCGACGGCGGTTTTCACGTAGTTTGCTCGGGAAGGAGACGGACCAGGCATGAGCAACCCGGACCTCAAGGACGCGCTCGCGTCCCTCAAGATCGATCGCGCGAGCGAACCCGCGCCGGAAGGGCGCGGCCGTCTCTGGCTGTGGCTCGCTCTGGCGGCGCTGTTGCTGGTGGCGGCGGGAGCCTGGCTGCTGCGGCCGCGGGCCATCGAGGTCCGCAGCGCCGTGGTCGAGGAATCGGGCGGCGCGGTCGGCGCCGGTGCGGTGCTCAACGCCTCGGGCTACGTGACCGCCCGCCGCGAGGCGACCGTGTCCTCGAAAGTGACCGGCAAGGTGATCGAAGTGATGGTCGAGGAGGGGATGAGGGTGGAAGCCGGCCAGGTGCTGGCGAGGCTCGACGACAGCCAGGCGCGCCTGGCCTACGAGCTTGCCCAGGCGCAGGTCGCGGCTGCCGACAAGGCGCAGGCGGAGACCGAGGCGCAGCTGCGCGAGGCGCGCTTGCGGCGCGACCGGACGCAGAACCTCGCCGCGCGCGGAATCTCCTCGCAGGCCGACGTCGACGCCGTCGAGGCGGAGGCTGAAGCGCTCGCGGCGCGGCTGGCGTCGCAGAACCAGCAGGTCGAGGTGGCGCGGCGCGCGCTCGCGGTCGAGCGGCAGAACCTCGAGGACATGGTGATCCGGGCGCCGTTCGCCGGCGTGGCGATCTCGAAGAACGCGCAGCCGGGCGAGATGATCTCGCCGATCTCGGCCGGCGGCGGCTTCACGCGCACCGGCATTTCGACCGTGGTGGACATGACCTCGCTCGAGATCGAAGTCGACGTCAACGAGGCCTACATCCAGCGCGTCAGCTCCGGGCAGAAGGCGATGGCCACCCTCGACGCCTATCCGGAGTCGCCGATCCCGGCGCACGTCATCACCACCATCCCGGCCGCCGAACGCGAGAAGGCGACGGTCAAGGTGCGGATCGGATTCGACCAGCTCGACCCGCGCATCCTGCCCGACATGGGGGTCAAGGTGGCCTTCCTCGGCGACGGCACCGCCGGCGAGGCGCGGCGCGCGGTGCGCGTGCCGCGGAGCGCCCTACGCGGCGCTCTCGGCGCGCAGTTCGTCTGGATCGTCCGCGGCGACCGCCTGGAGCGGCGGGCGATCCGCCTCGGACCGGGCGATTCGGATCCGGCGGAGGTCGTGGCGGGGCTCGGCGCCGGCGAACGGGTGGTGATCGAGGGGCCGGAGACGCTCACCGCCGAGAGCCGCGTGGTCGAACGGAAGCCGAACTAGTCGGGCGACGGCCGCCTCAACCCAAGGAGAGGAAGCTCATGGACGTACTGGTCAGCGTGCGCGACGTGAAGAAGACCTTCACCCGCGGCGGAGAACGGATCGAAGTCTTGCAGGGATTGAACGTCGAGGTCGGCAAAGGCGAGTTCCTGGCGCTCATGGGGCCCTCGGGTTCGGGCAAGTCGACGCTGCTCAATCTGATCGGCGGGCTCGACCGGCCGACCTCCGGCGCGATCGAAGTCGGCGGCGTGCGCATCGACGAGCTGTCGGAGTCGAGGCTCGCCGAGTGGCGCGCCCGTCACGTCGGCTTCGTCTTCCAGATGTACAACCTCCTGCCGGCGCTGACCGCGGAGAGAAACGTCGAGCTGCCGCTGCTGCTGACCTCGCTCGCCCGCGCCCGCCGGCGCCAGCAGGTGGCCACAGCGCTCGAGCTCGTCGGTCTCGGCGACCGGACGAAGCACTATCCGCGGCAGCTCTCGGGCGGTCAGGAGCAGCGAGTCGGCATCGCCCGGGCGATCGTCACCGACCCGACGCTCTTGCTCTGCGACGAGCCGACCGGCGACCTCGACCGCAAGGCGGGCGACGAGATCCTCGACCTGCTGCAGGCGCTGAACCGCGACCACGGCAAGACGATCATCATGGTCACCCACGACCCGCACGCGGCGCTGCGCGCCACGCGCACCCTGCACCTCGAGAAGGGCGTCCTCGTCCGGGACGAAGCGGCATGAAGTACTTCCCTCTCCTGTGGGCGAACCTGCGCCGCAGGAAGGCGCGCACGCTGTTCACCTTCCTGTCGATCGTGATCGCCTTCGTGCTCTTCGGGTATCTCGCCGCGGTCAAGGTGGCGTTCCGCGCCGGCGTCGACGTGGCCGGGGCCGACCGGCTGTTCACCACCCACAAGACCTCGATCATCCAGCCGCTGCCCTTCTCTTACGAAGACCAGATCCGGCGCGTTCCGGGCGTGCAACTGGTGACCCACATGAGCTGGTTCGGCGGCATCTACCAGAACGCCAACCAGGGGTTCCAGGGCGTCTTCCAGGCGCCGATCGACCCCGAGACCTACCTCGCGATGTACCCTGAGTTCAAGGTCCCGGACGCCGAACGCAAGGCGTGGATCGAGGATCGCGAGGGGGTGCTCGTCGGGCGCACGACCGCCAAACGCTACGGCTGGAAGGTCGGCGACCGGGTGCCGGTCCAGGGGACGATCTGGCGCAAGCGCGATGGCACGTCGACCTGGGAGTTCAACGTCCGCGGCATCTACGACGGCGCCAAGGGGATCGACACCACCCAGTTCCTGTTCCACTACGACTACTTCGACGAGGCCCGCCAGTTCGGCAAGGGGTTGGTCGGCTGGTACGTGGTGCGCATCGACGACCCGAAGCGGACCGCCGAGATCTGCAAAGCGATCGATTCGCTGTTCGAGAACTCGCCCTACGAGACCAAGACGGTCACCGAGAAGGCGCTGGCGCAGAGCTTCGCCGACCAGATCGGCGACATCGGCTCGATCATCCAGTGGATCCTGGTGGCGGTCTTCTTCACCTTGCTCTTGGTCGCCGGCAACACGATGGCGCAGTCGGTGCGCGAGCGCACCAACGAGCTCGCGGTGCTCAAGACCGTGGGCTTCACCAATCGCGCCGTGCTCGGCCTGGTGCTGGCGGAATCCACGTTGCTGGCGGTGCTCGGCGGCGGCGTGGGCCTGGCGATCGGGGCACTCGCGGTCGGCGCCGGCGACCCGACCGGCGGCTTCCTGCCGATCTTCTACTACCCGGCGAAAGACGCCGTCTGGGGCGTGATCTTCGTCTTCCTACTCGGTCTGGTGACCGGATTCCTACCCGCGCTCCAGGCGATGCGGCTGCGCATCGTCGACGCGCTGCGCAGAGGTTGAGCGATGGCATCTCTCTCGAGCTGGTTCTCGCAGGTCCGCGCCGTTACGGCGACCGCGGTGCGCACGATCCCCGAACGCCGCGGCGCTTCGCTCGCCACCGTTTTCGGCATCGCCGGAGTCGTCGTGGTGTTCATCGCCGTGCTGTCGATCGGCGAGGGATTCCGCCGCACCCTACGCTCGGCGGGCTCGCCCGACAACGCCATGATCCTGCGCAACGGCAGCGACTCCGAGATGATGAGCGTGCTGCTCGGCGACGCCACCGACATCATCGCCCAGACACCCGGCATCGCCCACGGCTCGCCCGACCCGGGCGGGCCGCAGATCGCCCTCTCCTCGGCCGAGCTCTTCGTGATCGTCGACGTGCCGAAGAAGTCGACCGGCACGCCGGCCAACGTGCCGCTGCGCGGCGTGCAACCGGCGGCGTTCGCGACCCGGCCGGGGCTCAAGATCACCTCGGGGCGCAAGTTCGAATGGGGAAAGAACGAGGTCCTGGTCGGCGAAGGGGCGCTGCGCCAATTCCGCGGCCTTGACCTCGGCACGCACCTGCGCTGGGGCCAGAACGAGTGGCTGGTGGTCGGCACCTTCTCCGCCGGCGGGGCGGTCTGGGAGTCTGAGCTGTGGACCGACGCCGCGGTGCTGCAACCGGCCTATCGGCGGGGAAACTCGTTCCAGACGGTGCTCGCCAAGCTCGAGTCGCCGGCCGCTTTCGAGAAGTTCAAGGACACCCTGACCACCGACCCGCGCCTGGACCTGCAGGTGCTGCGCGAGACCGAGTACTACGCCAACCAGGGGCGGACCCTGAACGGGATCGTGCGCGGTCTCGGCTTCACCATCTCGGTCCTGATGGCGATCGGCGCCGTCTTCGGGGCGCTCAACACGATGTACTCGGCAGTCGCGGCGCGCACGCGCGAAATCGCCACCCTGCGCGCGCTCGGCTTCGGCGCCTCGCCGGTGGTGGTCTCGGTGCTCGTCGAATCGCTCCTGCTGGCGCTCGCCGGCGGCGTGATCGGCGCGCTCGGCGCCTACCTCGGAGTCGACGGCTTCCGAACTTCGACCCTCAACTGGGACACCTTCAGCCAGGTCACTTTCGCCTTCGACGTCACGCCGAGGCTGGTGGTCTCCGGCACGATCTTCGCGATCGGCATGGGCATGATCGGCGGCCTCTTCCCGGCGATCCGCGCCGCTCGCCTGCCGGTGACCGCGGCGCTACGGGAGGCGTAAGATCCGCCCTCAACGACCGGACGGCGAGGTGATCATGCGTGGACGCAAGGCGGCGGCGCTGGGATTCGTGGCGGCGATGCTGGCGATGGGAGCGCTCCCGGCGCACGCCGGCGAAGCCTCGAAGAGCGTGGCTTTCGAGCTCGACAAGTGGGTGGATCTCGGCGCCAAGGAGGGGCCGGTGACCCTGCACCGCATCCGGCTGGCGCGCGAGGGCGGGCTCACCAAGTCGAAGTTCATGCGCCCCGGCAACAGCGAGTACCTGCAGGACGTGCAGATCCAGCTCGAGTTCTCCAACGAGGCCTCGGCCGACTGGAAGGCGAAGCTGCACGTCACCTGGGAAGACGCCGACGGGACGACGATCGACGGCTACAACGACAGCGAAGGGCTCGACAGCGACTCGAAGTATGACCAGGTCAAGGTGACGCTTTCGACCCTGCGCTACGGCCTCGAACGCGCCAAGAAGCTCAAGATCGCGATCGAGTTCTATCCCGATTGACGCAGCAGCGCCGCCCAGCCGAATTCCGGTGCGGGCGGCCCTGCACCGGTCGCGGGCTCGTGCGCCGCGAGCCAGGTGAGGAAGTCCCGCCGATCGGCGCCCACCGGATCGGGAAAGCTGCGCTGCAGGAGCGGATCGACCCGATGCAGCAGCATCGCCCAGCGCGGTAGCGGCGACTGCCCGGGCGGCGTCACGCCGACCGCCTCGACCAGCCAGGGCGGCGGCCCCCCGAGGTCGTCGAGACGCCAGGTTGCGAGCAGCGCCCGCGCCGGATCGCGCAGCTCGGCTGGCGCCGCTCGCGGCTTCTCGCGGGTCGGGGCGGCGACGCCGTCCGCGGCGGTCGCGGCGCCGACTCGCAGGCCGGCGAGGAAGACCGGATCGAGCCCGGCGCGCTCGCCCTCGCCCGACTGCGTCAGCCAGGCGACGTACGCCGCCAGGTCGGCGCCCCCTGGATCGGGGAAGGCATGGATGAGATCGGTACGGCTCTCCCACAGCGCCAGCGCGGCACGATTCAGGACGCCACCCGCGAGCGCCAGCGGCTCGACCAAGAAAGCGAAGAACCCGTCGTCGGCGGCGCCGTCGAAGGGCTCCGGGAAACGTTCGCCCAGGGGATCGACCGCCGACAGGTAGCGCCGCAAGCAGGGGGCGATCGCGACCTCGAGCCCGCGGAAGCGGCGCGGCGAGAGCGATTCCGACGGCGGGTCGGCGGCCGCGGGCGCGGCGGCGACCGCCGCGGCGTATTCGGCGAGCAGCGGCGCGAGGCCGGCGACCCGCGCCACGTCGGCCTCGGCGAGATGGCGCGTCACCCGCGCCGGCGAGGACGGGTCGAATCCCGAGGCGTGCAGCACTCGCACCGGCGAGCCGTCGAGCGTCCAGCCCCGCTCGCCGCGCGCCAGCACCCCTTCGCCGACGTTCCAGTACCCGAGGTGCAGACTCGGGTCGCGCGCGATCGCGGCGTCGTCGACGAACGAGAGCGCGAAGTCGAACCAGTTCTGGTCGTAGAGCAGACCGAGCCAGGGATCGTTGCGGCAGCCGCGCTCGAGCTGGCGCCGCCAGAAGGCGAGGAACTCGCGTGTCCCGAGCTCGAAACGGAGCGCGAACATGCCGGCGCTCAAGATGCCCGCGCGGCGCAGCAGGCTCTCCGGCGAGACCACCGGCTCGTGCGGCGGGCGAGAGAGGAACGGCGTCGCCACCAGCGGCCGCAAGGCGAGCTTGGCGAGGAACGAGTCGAGCGCGGCGAGCACCCAAGTATCGGCGTCGAGCCACAGCGCGGCGCGCGCTCCGCGCCGTCGGTCGAGGTGCTCGAGCAACCGCGGCTTGAGGGCGGCGGCGAGCGCTATCTCGTCGGCGCGGAAGAGCAATGCCGGCGCCAGCGCTGGCCGCAGCTCCTGCGGGAAGACCGGCGTCAGCGGTGTGCGCTCGAGCTCGGGGAAGTCTTCGCGCTCGCCGAGCAGCAGGGCGAAGAGCTGGATCTCCGGATGCTGGCGGGCGAGCGACTCGGCGAGCACCGTGGCGCGCGGCCAGAACGACGGCGTGGCGATGGTTGCGGCGACCAGGTCGGGCACGGCGGCATCCGACCACGAAGTTCCCCGCGGGCTCAAGAGGGCGGCGGCCACGGGCGTCTACGGCGAGTGGCCGCTCCAGGCGTCGGGAGCCCCGGTCTCGAAGTTGTCGGCGAACAGCGCGTCGCCGGGAAAGGCGCCGACCGTGAGCTCGACCAGGAACTCGCCGCCGCTGCCGCCGGCGTCGATGCGAAAGCCCGAGTTGAACTCCGTCGGGTCCACCGCATGCCAGTCGAGGACCGAGAGCGTGGCGTCGTTCGGCAGGAGAACCCGGAGGTGGAGCGCCCCCGCGGTCGCCGTCCGACCGGCGACCACCGGCGCGACCGGCACTTGGACCTGGAAGGTCGCGGTCACCCCGGCGCTCTTGGCGAACCGGTCGGCGATCAGCAGGCTGCCCTGGCGGTCGAAGCGCAGGGTCCGCGTCCAGGAGGCGACCGCGGAGCCGGAGTAGACGTTCGTCAAGTCGGCGGCGATCGAGACGAAGCGGCCGTCGTCGGCGGTCGAGACCGGCGAGGTCGCGTCGTGTTGCGCGATCGTCGACGCCCCCTGGTCGAAGCGCACGACGTTGTGCACCTCGGTGCCCTGTTCGATGCCGCTGTGGGTCCAGATGTTCTCGGTGACCGCGAGCCAGGTCCCCTGGAAGAGGGTGAAACCGCCCTGGTCTTGGTGGGCGTGCGATTCGTCGTAGCGCCCGGCGACCGCCGCGAGCCACAGGGCGTCGGTCGCCCAGGAGCTGCGCGCGAAGTGGTGTCCGACGCCGGTGGCGGAGTAGAAGAGCGCGCTCGGCGGGTTCTCGACCGAGCCCGCCGGCAGCAGGTCGTCGCGGAAGTTGAACCCGCTCTGCATCTCGGGCACCGAGACGTGGTCGAGCCACCAGGTGGCGCGGCGGTTGACCGGCTCCGAACCGGCGGTCATCGCCCGCGCCTGGAGAACCAGCGCCCGGTGGTAGTCGTAGAGGTCGGGGATCGACACCCGCGCCTGATCGCCGATCGGCGCGAAGCGATCGCGGGTCGGGACGGTGGCGTGGATCCAGTAGTCGATCGTGTCGCGCAGATGGGTCGAGGCGGCGGCGAGGTCCTGGTGAGCGGGAGTCGAGTCCCGCCAGAGCCGGTAGAGCTCGAACAGACCCTTCTGCGCCACGCCGTAGCCGGTGCCTTCGCGACTGCCGCCGCCGGGCAGCCCCTGGTAGTAGGCGACCAGCGGCGGGATCTTCTCGGCGGCCAGGAAGCCGATCCAGTCGTCGCAAGTCGCGCAGCCCTGGCTGGCGAAGCCCCAGTACATCGTCGCCGCCAGGAAGCTGAAGTGGTAGTTGTTGCCCGGATTGTCGATCGACCAGCCGGACCAGGGGAAGGAGTGCCCGTTCCAGGAGGCGGCGCTCGGATTCCAGATGTTGAACACCGCCTGCTCGGCGTAGTTCTCCCAGCGCGAGCGCTGCGAGGCGGAGACCGCCGCCGCGCACCAGTCGTAGGCGAGCGCCAGGTCGCGCAGCATCGGACCGGAGTAGAGGTAGGAGTCGAAGGCGATCTCCGGGCGCTCGGGAGGATTCGTGCTCCAGGCGGTCTCGGCGTCGATGACCTGTTGGTCGGCCATCGAGACCGCGAGGGCGCAGTAGTCCGGGTCGGCGGGCACGAGGCGGCCGGCGGTGGCGGCATCGGTGGCGGAGAATCCGTAGCCGGGATTGCCGGCGACCGCATCGTCGACGAAGCCGAGGAAGCGCTGGAAAGCCGGCGAGCCCGTGTCGACGTACGACAGGTCGAGGCCGATCGCCGCCGCGACCGGCCGCGCCGGCGAGAGGGCCGCGACGAGGGCGAGAGCGAGGGCGAAGGTCGGCGCGCGCATGAAGGGGGGAGGAGTCTGGCGCCGGATGTCGCCCCGTCGTATGCAATTCGTAACGTCGGAGGAGTGGGCCGCCGGGCGGTCGCGGCCTACCCTGACGGCGGTGGTATCCGCTCGCAGCCCGGCGGTAGAATGTGCCGCAGTGCGGCGCAGCCGGCAGGGAACCTTCATCGGCAACGAGAGGCGTGACGAGATGAGCACCGCGAAGCTGATCCTGGATGGCAAGGAGTACGAGCTGCCGATCGTCGTCGGCAGCGAGAACGAGGCCGGCATCGACGTCTCGAAGCTGCGCGCCCAGACCGGCGCCATCACCCTCGACGATGGCTACGGCAACACCGGCTCGTGCAGGAGCGCGATCACCTTCATCGACGGCGAGGCCGGGATCCTGCGCTACCGCGGCTACCCGATCGAGCAGCTCGAGGCGGCGCGCTTCACCGAAGTCGCGTTCCTGTTGATCTACGGCCACCTGCCGACGGCGTCGGAGCTCGAGGCCTGGCGCGACAAGCTCACCCGCCACAGCCTCATCCACGAGGACCTGAAGAAGTTCTTCGAGGGCTTCCCCGCTTCGGCGCACCCGATGGCGATCCTGTCGGCGATGGTCGCCAGCCTGTCGACCTATTACCCGGACGACCAGGACCTCGACCTGAACATCTTCCGCCTGCTCGCCAAGGCGAAGACGATCGCCGCCTTTTCGTACAAGAAGTCGATCGGCCAGCCGTTCATGTACCCGCTCAATCATCTGTCGTACACCGAGAACTTCCTGCACATGATGTTCGCCGTGCCCGCCGAACCTTACGCGGTGTCGCCGGTGATCGACCGAGCGCTCAACCTGCTGCTCATCCTGCACGCCGACCACGAGCAGAATTGCTCGACCTCGACGGTGCGCATGGTGGGCTCCTCGGGAGCCAATCTCTTCGCCTCGGTCTCGGCCGGCATCTGCGCGCTCTGGGGCCCGCTGCACGGCGGCGCCAACCAGGCGGTGATCGAGATGCTCGAGCACATCGCCGCCGACGGCGGCAACTACCGCAAGTACGTCGACATGTCGAAGGACAAGGGCTCGCACTTCCGCCTCATGGGCTTCGGCCACCGGGTCTACAAGAATTTCGATCCGCGCTCGCGGATCCTGAAGAAGGCGGCCGACGAGGTGTTGAAGGAGCTCGGGGTCGACGACCCGCTGCTCGAGATCGCCATGGGGCTCGAGGAGATCGCGCTCAAGGACCCGTATTTCGTCGAGAAGAAGCTCTACCCGAACGTCGACTTCTACTCCGGGATCCTCTACCGCGCGATGTCGATCCCGACCAACATGTTCACCGTGATGTTCGCCCTCGGCCGCCTGCCGGGTTGGATCGCCCATTTCCGCGAGATGCGCGCCGGCGAGGCGCGGATCAACCGGCCGCGGCAGATCTACGTCGGCGAGCGCCAGCGCGACTTCGTGCCGGTCAGCCAGCGCTGAGTCCGGGTCCCCCGCGGCCGGTTCAGGGCGCGAGCTCGACGCCGAGTCCCGGGCGGCGCAGCGGGGCGAGCTCGCCGTCGACCAGCTCGAATCCGCCCACCGCCGGATCGCGCGCCAGATCGAAGCTGCCGTCGAGATCGAGATAGCGCGTCGCCGGCGAGGCGAGCGCCGCGTGCAGCGCGGCGGCGATCCCGACCACGCTCTCATCCATGCAGCCCCACATCAGGTCGAGCTTCGCCGTCGCGGCGACGGTGGCGATCGAGAGCGCCGGTCGGATGCCGCCGCACTTCATCAGCTTGACGTTCCAGACCCCGAACGGCCCCCCCGCCAGGCGCAGGGCGTCGGTCGGCCCGAGCAGGCTCTCGTCGGCCGCCAGCCGCGCGCGCCACTCGGGAGCGAGCGTCGCGAGCTCGACGTCGGCGATCCGCGCCAGCGGCTGCTCGAGGAACTCCAAGTCGAGCGTCGCAGTCTCGGTGAAGAAGCGTTCGACCTCGGCCAGTCGGTAGCCGCAGTTGGCGTCGACCCGCATCGCGATCCCGGCCCCGACGCGAGCGCGGATCGCCGCCAGACGCTCGAGGTCCTGCTCGAGGTCCTCGCCGACCTTCACCTTGAGGATGCGGAAGCCGCGCCCGACCGCTTCCTCGGCCTCGTCGACCGATTCCTCGCGCGGCCGGATGCCGAGGGTGATCGAGGTCGGCAGGCGTTCGTGCACCCTCCCCAGCAGATCGCAGAGCGGGCGGCCGACGCGTCGCGCCCACAGGTCGTGCAGCGCCGTGTCGAGCGCGGCGGCGGCGGCGGGGGTCGCGCCGTGACGGTGCGCGACCTCGGCCACCAGTCGGCCGAGACCGTCCATGTGCCGCCCCACCAACCACTCGACCGAGCGCTGGGAGAGCGATTCGCCGCAGGCCGCGAGATCCTCGCCGGTGACCGTGGGTTCGGGCGAGGCGCAGCCGAGCCCGACTTCGCCGCGCTCGTCCTCGAGGCGCACCATCCAGAGCTCGACCTCCGAGGTCGTGTGTCCGGCGATGGCGTAGGGCCGCGCGAGCGGCGTCGCCACCGGCCAGGTCTCGACCGCGGCGATCTTCATCGGCGGCCCTCGGCCGCGAGGTAGTCGCGGATCGCCGGCAGGAGAGCGTCGGCGCCCTCGAGCAGCGGGTAGACGACCGGCAGCCCGGTCTCGTGGGCGATCGCCGCGCGAGTCGACTCGCGTCGCGACTCGGCGAGCCCCGCGTGGTTGAGCGCGACGCCGAGCACCCGCGCGCGGTAGAAGCCGATGAGCGCGATCTCCTCGGCGAGCGGCGGAATCTCGTTGCCGAGCTCCTCTTGCTCGTCGAAGCAGCGGCGGGCTGGCGCGTGCTGCAGCACGACGCCGCGTGCCTCCCCTGACAGCAGCAGCTCGGCGCCGCACGGACCGGCGGGATTGCGCAGCGCCGACTGGCCCTCGAGCAGGATGAGATCGGGCGCCAGGTCGCGGTCGCATTCGACGATCGCGTGCTCGAGCTCGCCGGGGACGAAGTCGTTGGGCGTCGCGTCGAGGCGGAAGCCGTGCGCGATCCCCTGCAGCCAGCCGGTCTGCCCGGTAGCGACGATGGCGGCGTCGATCCCGGCGCGACGGCAGGTCTCGGCGAGCACCTGGCAGGTGGTGCGTTTGCCGAGCGCGCAGTCGGTGCCGAGCACAGCGAGCCTCGGCGCGCGCACGGAGCGGATGGCGCCCGACCAGAAGTGCAGCTCGCGTCGCGGCTTCGGCCGCCGCAGATCGACGAGCTCGACCCCGGCGCGCGCGGCGGCGCGGGCGAACTCCGGGTCCTCGGCGAGGATCTCGTGCAGGCCGTTGACGATTCCGAGGCCGCGCTCGATCGCCGCCAGGAGCAGGGCGCGGAAGTCCGGCGGGAGCACGCCGCCCGAGGTGGCGATGCCGACGATCGCCCAGCGCGGTCGCTCCGCCGCCCCGGCGAGCGCGGCGTCGAGGGTGGCGAAGGTCGGAATGCCGCGCGGCCGGCCGTCGAGGAGCTCCCCCGCGTCGCGCCCCGCGCCCGGCTCGTCGACCAGGCCGACGATGCGGAAGCGGGAGGGCCCGCGCACCAGGCCGTGCGCGGTCTTGGCGTCGGGCGTCGAGAAGCGGCCCTGGGTCAGCAGCAGAGCGCCCTCGCGCGGATCGGCGGACACGTCGAGAGTCTAGCCAGCGGGCGGGTCTACGGGGCGGCCGCGAGATCGAGTCGATCGGCGACTGCGGCGAGGCGGCGATCGAGGGTCCAGAGCTCGGCGCCGTCGAGGGCCGCGGCGGCGAGCAGGTGGGCATCCACCCAGCCGATACCGCTGCCGGCGAGGCGATGGCGGTCGACGAAGTCCAGGACCTCGCCGTCGCCCGCGATCGTGGCTACCGGCAGCGCGTCGAGCATCTCCAGGATCTCGCGCCGCCGCCGCAGGAGTCCGAGCGCGATCTCGCCGATCACGAACGGATGGACGGCCACGGAGACCTCGAGCAGGAGCGCTTCGAGCCGCGGGCTACCGTGGCGGAGGTGCTCGACCCAGATCGAGGTGTCGGCGAGGATCATGGCCGCGGCCGACCGGCCGGGCGCCGGCGCCGGGGAGCACGCAAGGCGCGCTCGCTGCCACCGAGAGCCGCCAGGCGGCGGGCGCTCTCGCGCGCGATCAGGGCTTCGAGGCCCGCGTGCACCGTGGCGGTCTTCTCCTTGAGCCCGCTCAGGCGCCGAGCTTTCTCGAGCAGCTCGGGGTCGAGGATGATCGTCGTTCGCATGTGCATCAGTATGGGTGAATCATGCATCCAGATCAAGCGCCGCCGGGAGGCGCGTCGTCTTCCCTCGGCGCCGCCGGATGGAGCCGCGCGTGGATCGAGCGCCGCAGCTTCAGGAGCTTGCGCCAGGCGCGCGGCCAGCGGTGCATCAATCCGCGCAGCCAGAGGTGCACCCGCTGGCTGGTGAGCGAGATGAGGGCGAAGCCGAGGATCAGGAAGAGGAAGCCCTGCAGGATGGGCAGGAAGAGGCCGGCGATACCCAGCAGGATGCAGAGCCAACCGACGACGCCCACCGCGATCCGCAGCCAGAGCGGCAGGGGCCGCAGCCGGGGTCGGGAGCGCAGATGGCGGGGCAGGTGGAGCCTCATCGATCCCCATTACGCGGCGAAGCCCGCGTCGGTACGGTCGCCGGGAAGGTAACACAGCGCGTCGACCGCGACCTGTCGACGCGGGCCTCACCCTCCACCGCCAACCGTCGTCGCTGCTTGCGGTTGACAAACAGGACCAAATCCGTCCAGAATCTCTGCGTTCTGTTGAGATCTCGTCTCAAATGAGCGCCCATCTCGAAGAAGCCCAGTTCCTCCGCTTCCTGCACGAGCGCGGCCTGCGGGTCACGGCGGAGCGCCGGGCGCTGCTCGCGGAGATCTTCTCCCAGCACGGCCACATCGACGCCGACCAGATCTTGCGCGTCATGCGCACCCAAGGTTGCAAGATCTCGCGCGCCACGGTCTACCGCAACCTGGAGCTGTTGGTCGAGTGCGGGCTGGTCCACAAGCACCGTCTGGCGAGCGGCCGCTATCTCTACGAGCACGTCCATGCCGGCCAGCGTCACCATCACATCGCCTGCGCCCGCTGCGGTCGCCTGGTCGAGTTCGTCAGCGCCGCGATCCCGGCGCTCGCCGCCGAGATCTGCCGCGCCCACGGCTTCGCCGCCGATGGCCAGCAGCTGCAGATCCTCTCCCTCTGTCGCGACTGCGACGCGACGCGCGCCGACGGCGCGCGCCGGAGCGAGCTCGCCCTTGCCTGAGCGCCGAGCCGCCCGCGGGCGCGCCGCCGCCGCAGACTCCGCCGGCGCGCGCTCGCGGCTCTCCGAGCTGGCGACCGGCGCGCGGGCGCGCTTGGTGCACTGCGAGCTGTCGACCGCCGACGGCCGCCTGCTCTCCGCCATGGGCCTGTCGACCGGCTGCCGGCTGCGGGTGCGCAAGGCGGGCGACCCGTTCATCGTCGAGGTGCGCACCACCCGCATCGGCCTCTCCCGCCCGGTGGCCGAGCGCGTCTGGGTCGCCGCCGACGATCCGCGCGATCCGTGATCGACCGCGTTTCGGCCGCGCCGCCGCGGCCAGCCACGACGCGCGCGCGTCGCGTCGCCCTGGTGGGCAATCCCAACACCGGCAAGACGACCCTCTTCAATCGCCTGTGCGGCCTGCGCGCCAAGACGGCGAACTTCCCCGGCACCACGACCGACCTGCGGGTCGGCCGCCTGGCGGCGGGCAACGGCGGGATCGAGATCGTCGATCTGCCGGGCCTCTACAGCCTCACCCTCGACCAACCAGAGGCGAGCGTCGCCCGCCGGGTGCTCGCCGGCGAGGGCGATGCGGCGCCCGACGCCGCGGTGGTGGTGGCCGACGCCACCAACCTGATGCGCAACCTCCTTCTGGTCGACGAGCTGCGCCGCACCGGCGTGTCGGTCGTCGTGGCGCTCAACATGATCGATCTCGCGCGCCGTCGCGGGCTCTCCTTCGATCCGGCGCGCCTGGCGCGCCGCCTCGAAGTCCCGGTGGTGGCGGTCTCGGCCCGTCGCGGCGAGGGGATCGACCGCCTGATCATGGCGGTCGGCCGGGTGCTCGCCGAGCGCGCGCCGGGGACACGCACCGCGGCGCGGCCGCCGGCGACGGCCGACGAAGCCGAGGCGCGCGAGGCCTGGGCCGAGAGCGTGGTGCTCGAGTGCCTGGGCGGCGAAGGCGCGGTCGGCGCCGCCGGCGACTCGCTCGCCGACCGGCTCGACGCCACCTTCACCCATCCGATCCTCGGACTCGCCTGCTTCTTCGGCGTGATGGCGGCGCTCTTCTGGACCCTCTTCGCCCTCGCCAAGGTGCCGATGGACCTGATCGAGGCGACCTTCTCGCACCTGGGGGGCTTGCTGACCGCCGTGCTCCCCGCGGGCGCGATCCGCGACCTGCTGGTCGGCGGCCTGATCGGCGGCGTTTCGGGGACGATCGTCTTCCTGCCGCAGATCTGCCTGCTCTTCTTCCTCATCACCCTGCTCGAGGACACCGGCTATCTCGCCCGCGCCGCGTTCGTCATGGACCGGCTGCTCTGCCGCTTCGGCTTGCCGGGCTACGCCTTCGTGCCGTTGCTCTCGAGCCACGCCTGCGCCATCCCCGGCATCCTGTCGACCAAGCTGATCCCGGACCGCCACGATCGGCTGGCGACGATCCTGGTGGCGCCGTTCATGAGCTGTTCGGCGCGCCTGCCGGTCTATGTCCTGCTGACCGGCTTCCTCTTCCGCGACCACCCGCTCTACGCCGGCATGGCCTTCGCCGGCTGCTACCTGCTCGGTTCGATCGCGGCGCTCGGCAGCGCGCTGCTCGCGCGCCGGACGATCCTCCCCGGGCGCTCGCGGCCGATGATCCTGGAGCTGCCCTCCTACAAGATGCCGTCGCTGCGCGTCGCGCTCGCCGCGGCGATCGAGCAGGGCTGGGCCTTCCTGAAGACCGCCGGCACGGTGATTCTCGCCATCTGCTTCGTCATGTGGTGGCTCTCGGCCTATCCGAAGTCGGCGCCTCCCGCCGAGGCGCGCGAGCTCGCGCGCGAATCGGCGAGCCTCGCCGCGAGCGAGCCCGAGCGGGCGGCCGAGCTGGCGACGCGCGCCGACGCGGTCGCGGCCCGCGCCCAGCAGATGACGAGCTTTGCCGGCCGGTTGGGCCGATTCGTGCAGCCGGTCTTCGCGCCGCTCGGCTACGACTGGCAGCTCACGATGGGAGTGCTGACCAGCTTCGCGGCACGCGAAGTCTTCGTCTCGACGCTGGCGGTGCTGGTCGAGGCGCCGCCGGACGATCCGGGCGCCGGCGTGCTCGCCAAGATCCAGCAGGCCCGCCGCGACGACGGCTCGCCGCTGCTGACGGCCGCCTCCGGCGTCTCGCTCCTGGTGTTTTTCGTGCTCGCGATGCAGTGCCTCTCGACCCTCGCCACGGTCAAGCGCGAGACCCGGCAGTGGCGCTGGCCGATCCTGCAGTTCGCCTGGATGACCGGACTCGCCTACCTCGGCGCCTGGATCGCCTTCCACGGCCTGCGCGCCGCGGGGATCGCGTGATCGCGGGCCTGCCGCTCGCCGACCCGCAGTTCTGGGTGGTCACGGCGGGGGCCGTGGCCGTCGTCGCGATCTGGATCTGGCGGGCGCGCGTCCGCGCCCGCCGCCCCGCCCCCCCGGCCTGCGCGAATTGCGCGCGGGAGGAGGCGCACGGGCGACGCGCCGGCCGGACTTCGTAGAGGGTCGCTTCGTCTCGCCGCGCGGCCGGAGGCCAGCCGCTCAGGACACGGAGCGCTCAGGCCGGGCGGCGTGCGCGGCGCAGGGCGACGAAGGCGAAGGCGCCCAGGAGCAGGGCGAGCGCCGCCATGCCGCCGCTCGAGAGGGTCGGGATCGCCGGCCACACCGGCAGCCCGCTGCACACCCCGCTCGCGACGTAGTCGACCTCTTCCGGCAGACCGTTGCCCGCCAGACTCGTGACCGTCATCGTGATCGGGTTGACCCGCGGCGGCGTCACGTAAAGCGTCGTGTTGATCAGGCCGCCGGTGTACGTTCCCAGGGCGTTGGTGAAGGTCAAGTCGTAGAGCACCGTGCCGGCGCCGTCGGTTACGTGGATGTTGTCCGTCTCCTGGCCGGTGCCGGTGTTGTCGCGATCGAGGATGTCCGATCCGGTTCCCGCCGCCGTGAAGTCGGTGCAGGTGAAGACGGTGATGCCGAGGTAAGTGTTCTGCTCGCTGACCTGCGGCCCCGAGGGAGCCGGCGCGCCGGGCTGTCCGGTGGCCGCGGGAGCGTGTCCCCCGGCGGCCGTCCCCGGGAAAGTCGCGGTGGCCGGGACCGCGAACAGGACCGTCAGCAACACGAGGGCGAGGCCGTAAGTGCTGCGCATCTTGGATCCTCCATTCGATCGGAGCTTGGGTTTGCAGCATACCAGATCGGAGGCGGAAGTCCCAGGCGGACCGGCCCGGCGAGCCGATCCGCTCCGCAATTCCGGATCCGGGCGACTCAGGACTTCCTTCGCGACGGTTTCGCCGGCAGGGACTGGAGGAAGGCCCAGAGATCGTCGACCTCCGAGTCGGTGAAGCCGGAGTAAGCGCGCCAGGGCATGAATTCGTCGATCTCGGTGCCGTCGGGCCGCTTGCCGGTGCGCAGGGCGCGGGCGAAGTCGTCGCGGCCCCACTTTCCCAGCCCTTCGTTCGGATCGGGCGTGAGATTGGCCGGCGGCGGCGAATCCGGAGCGATCGGTTCCGCGCGGCCGGCGAAGTCTTCGGCGTGGCAGCCGGCGCAGGGGCGCGCAAGATAGGAGCCCCGGCCGCGAGCGCTGTCGAATACCGGTATCGCGCCGCCCACCTGGGCGTGGGCGATCGTCTCGGCGGAAAACAGCTCTTTCGCCTTCATCACCAGGGCGAGGCGGGCGACCGGTCCGATGCGCCGCGGCTGAAATTGGCGATCGATCGGCGGCAGGCTCGCGAGGTAGGCGACGAGGTCGGCGAGGTCGGGGTCGGCCAGATAGCTGAAGGTGCTCGATGGCATGACGAGCAGCCCCCGGCCGTCGGCGCCGACGCCGTGGCGGATGGCGCGCTCCCAGTCGGCGACCTCGTAGCGGGCGCCGATGCCGCCCTGGCCGCGGGTCAAGTTGGGCGCGGGAATCTGAGCGAAGCCCGGCGAGTCGATGAACTTGTCGCCGCCGAAGTCGGCGCCGTGGCATTGCGTGCAAGCCAGGAGGCTGCGCGCCAGGTGCTCGCCGCGCTCGGCCGAAGGCGGCGTCGCGGAGCCCACGAGCGGTCGAGTCGGGATCGTGTAGCGCTTGCCGAGCCAGCGGTCGGAGAGGAACCAGATCGCCGCCGCCGCGACGACCGCCAGGGCCAGCAGGGCGGCGAGACCGCGGACGACCCAGCGGCCGATGCGACGAAGAGCTCCAGCCATGACTCCCTCCCGGAAGCGGGCGCCGGCCCGCGCGATCTCCCGCCAGACTCCAGTCCTGCCGCGCTGCGAAGGCGGAATCCTGCCACGAGACCGGAGAGGCGGTCTTACGGCGCGATGGTCATCTTGCCGCCGGCCGAATAGGCGACGAACTCCGGGGCGTACATCGACTGCACTTGCGCGGGCGCGGCGCGGAAGGTCCCGGCGAGGTTGGCGCGCAGGCGGTAGCGGAACGGGTACTCGCCCGCCGGCAGGTTCTCGAAGAAGAAGTTCGCTCCGCTGTCGCGGGTCTCCTCGTACCAGGCGACGCCGAGATTCCAGCGCCAACCCGAGTCGCTCTTGTCGGGTTCGAGTCCGGCCGGCCGCGGGTCGCGCAGGTGGACGTACTCGGCCGCGGCCTTGGCGCGCAGCGAGAGCTGCACCTCGACCTCGTCGCCGATCGCGAGCCGCGTCCCCTCGGTGAGCGGCACCAGGACCACCTCCTTGCCCTGGTGGACGCGCTTGAAGTACTTGCGCTCGACCGAGAAGAGGTCGCCGCGCGCCTCGGCCGGCAGCTCGTCGGTGGCGAAATGCCAGGTCGAGGAGGCGAACATCACCCCCGGCGTCGACTTGTCGACCGTGACCTCGAGCGGGCCGGTCGGCGGGAGCTTTTCGCCCGGCACGACGATCTGGTTCTTCTTGCCGGTGTACTCGTCGGGCTCGAAGGCGAAGATCGTCCGGCTGCCGGCGACGTCGACCGTGGCTTCCTCGCGCACCGCGAGCGCGCCGCCGCGGTCGAGGAACCGGGCGACCGAGTAGAGGACCTCGGCGGTGGCGCGGGTCGACTTCCAGTGGTTCAGCTTCTTGTTGAGGAAGAGCCACTGCACGAGGCCGGGCAGGCGTTGGTCCTTCGGCGCGATCTCCATCAGGGCGCGGATCGCCCAGGCGTGGGTCTCGATGGTGTCGTTGTACCAGAGCCAGGCGCGGTCCTCGGGCTGCCAGAACGTGCCGAGGTCGGGGTCGGACTTGGCGGAGTCCATCACCGAGGCGAGAACGAGCTGGGCGTCTCGCGCCCGGTTCAGCCGCTCGAGCGTCATCGCGAGCTGGAGCTTCAGCATCGGCTGGTGCTCGCGCCAGTGCTTGAAGGAGAAGTCGAGGACCTTCTGGCGCAGCGACTCGGGGAACGCGTCGCCCATCCACGACGGGTCGGGGTAGGACGAAGCGACGTAGTTGGCGAAAGTCAGGGTCTCCCAGCAGCAGTCGTTCTTCATCGCCTCGCGCAGCCAGTCGTTCTCGAGCTCGCGGGCGACGTAGTTCCAGCCGCGCACGACCATCTCCTTCGGGATCGGTACGCCGAACTCGGTTGCCTTCGAGAAGCCGTAGAGCAGGTAGACCGTCATGTAGGGCGACGGCGGGCCGCCCGGAAACCAGGGGAAGGCACCCGAGGGGAGCTGCATCTTCTGGAGCTTGGCGAGCGCGTCGTCGCGCTGGGCGGCGGCGATCCTGGGGTCGAGGACCTTCAAGAGCGGGATGTCACCGGCGCTGCTCTTGCCGCGCGATTCCTGCAGCCAGGGCGTCTCCTCGAGCGCCATCTTGCGGTTGGGGTCGGCGGCGTCGAAACGCTCGTACTGGGTGTCCCGCGTCGCCATCTTCGCCGCCATGCGCGCGAGCGCCGGGTACCTGTCGAACAAGCGGGTCAACATGCCGGAGGAGACGAAACGGTTGAGCGTTTGCTCGGCGCACTCGTACGGGTAGTCGATCAGGTAGGGCAGGGAGTCGAGCATCGAGTAGAAGAGCTGGCCGTCGACCGTGACCACGAGCTGCTCGTCGACGCGCGTCGGGTCGCTCTTCTCGTGGTCGGCGAAGCGCATCACGCGGTGCGACTTGCCGTCGAGCACCACGAAGCGCGACTGCGCAAGGTGGAGACGCGAGGGGAGGATCGGCAGCGGTCGCAGCTCGCCGTCCGAGAGCGACCCGGCGCGCGCCACGACCTTGAAGGCGACGGCGCCCGGCCGACGCGGAGTGACGATCGGGAAGACGAGGTCGGCGCTCCTACCGCCCTCGACCACGAAGGCGCGGCGCTCGCCGCCGGCGGCGACGGCGAAGGCCGGCAGCAGGTTCTCGTTCGTCGCCGGGTCGTAGATCGCGAGCTCGAGCGCTCCCGAAAGACGCTCTTTCGAGGCGTTGTTGACCACGACTTTCAGCTGCGCCTCGTCGCCCTCGCGCAGGAAGCGCGGCAGGTAGGGCCGCACCATCAGGTCCTTGACCGATTCGGTCGTCCTTTCGGCCGAGCCCGAGGCGAGGTCCTTGGTGACCGCCGCGACCCAGACTTTCCACGAGGTGACCGAGTCGGGGACCGTGAACTCGATCGCCGCCGAGCCGTCGGCGCCGGTCAGCAACTGCGGCTTCCAAAAAGCGGTCTCGGAGAAGTCCGAGCGGACTTGGACTGGAGCCGCAGCGGGCGACTTCGCTTCCGCCGGTGCGCGCTCCTGCTCGCTGCGGTCGACCGTCGTTCCGACCGCGATCTTCCGAGCGTCCAGGGCGGGCGCCTCGCCGGTGACGGTGAGCGTCTGCTCCATCGCGGCGCTCGCGGGCGCCGGCAGAGGCATCGCGCGGTCCATCTTCTGCATGGCTCCGAGAGAGTAGGCGAGGCGGGAGCGCCCGCCCGGTCCGCCGATGCCATACCCATCGATGCCGACGAAGACGTCGCCGCGATAGCTCGGCGGCGAGGAGAGGTCGTACCAGTCGCGGTCGCCGGTCCACAGGATCGGGCCCTGACCGAGGTTCGACGCCAGCTCCGCGGCGCTGGTGAAGCTCGGGTAGAGACCGAGCGGCAGCGAGTAGCCGTGCGGGCGGAAGAAGTCGAGACTGCGGTCGTACATCGAAGCCAGGATCTCGGCCGCGCCGGCCTCGACTGTCCGGCCCTTGGCGTCCTTCACCGTGACCCGGAAGGTCTCCCTACCGCCCGGCGCGAGGCGGTCGCGGAAAGTCGAGTACTCGACCGCGAGCTGCTTGTCGACCCAGGGGACGAAGAGCGCCGCGGTGCGGGCGACGATCTGGTGGTCGGCGACCAACGTGGCGCGCGCGGTGAAGCCGCCGCGGTCCTTGGCGGCGAGCGGGAACTCGATCCACTCCGGCGATTCTCCGGCGATCCAGGTGCGGCGCGAGAGGATCTCGGCGCCGCGCAGGATCTCGAGGTAGACGCGCTGCTCCGCGAGCCCCGAGTGGATCCAGAGCCGCGCCTTGCCGCCGGGCTCGACCGTGTCGTTCTCGAAGGCGAGGCCGAGGGGCACGGCGAGCCGCGTCGTCTCGCCGGCGACGACGATCTCGCGCGCGATGGCGAGCAGGCTGCCGAAAGCGTCGCGCGTCTCGTACTTCAGCCGGTAGGCGCCGGGGGCGAGCCGGCCGAGGGCGAGCTTCGCTTCGCCGCGCTCGTCGTGCGCCAGCTCGCCGTGCGCGACCTCCCGCCCGTCGGCGCGCAGCGCCAGGTACGCTTCGTAGGGCGGCGCCGTCTCCCAGCGCGGCCGCTGCCGGTCGCCGGGCGTCGCGTACGCCGCTTTCGCGGGATCCTCGGCGGGCGTCGCCGGCAGCTCGGCCGGCAGCGGCGTCGTCGCCGGCTCGTCGAGCGCCACGAGCTTCCAGCTCGCCTTGCCGGGTCGCGCGACGCCGTTCAGGTCGGCGCGCCGGATCGTCCAAGAGACGTCGCTGCCGCGGGCGAAGAAGAGCGCCGGGCGGTCGAAGGTCGCGTCGACGGTGACCCAGCCGAGATTCACGTCGCGCGAGCCGCCGCGCGTCTCGCCGCCGTCGTCGGTCGCCTCGGCGGTCACCGTGAAGCGATAGGCGATCCCAGAGGATTTCTCGCGCTCGTCGGCGGCGGGAGTGAACTCGAGCTGGAACTTGCCGTCGGCGTCGAGCGTCGTCGTGCCCGAGGCGACGATGCGGCTGCCTTCCGGTCGCCAGGAGCGGTACCAGTCCCACCACCACGGGTAGATCGGCTGGCGCTCGACCCGCCAGGCGACCTTGCCGGTCGTGACCGGCAGGCCGAAGTAGTACCGCGCCTCGCCCGCGAGGCTCGCCAGGTGATTCAGGCGCAGCTCGCTCTTGGGCTCGGCGATCGTGACTTCGAAGGTCGGGCGCTTGTACTCCTCGACCCCGATCGAGGTCTGGCCGTTCGCCGTCGTGCGCAGCGTCCAGTTGCCGAGCAGGCGCCCGGCGGGGACGACGAGCTCGCCCGCCGCGGTGCCGAAGCCGTTGGTGCTGCCGCCGGCAGAAGCGACGACCTCGCCGTTCGGGTCGAGAAGCTCGACCGCGACCTCGTGGCCGACGACCGGCTTCCAATCGCCCTTGGTGTAGGTGCCGCCGTAAGCGAGGATCTTCCAGTAGACCTTCTGCCCCGGGCGGTAGATGGCGCGGTCGGTGAACACCAGGGCGCCGGTCGTCTCGCCGGGCTGGTCCGGCACCCAGCCGCTCCAGCCGTAGTTCCAGCGCGTCTCGTCGCCGCCGGCGCCGACGACGACGGTCAGGCCGCCGCCCCCCTGCCGCAGGTCGGGCAGATCGGGAAAGCGGGCGAGGCCGTCGGCGTCGGATTTCGCGCTCGCGATCCGGCTCGGCCGCTGCTCCCACTGCCAGCGGTAGAGCGTCAGCGTCGCGCCGGCGACCGGGCGGCCGGTGGCGCCCGAGACGACGCGCATCGCCTCCCAGTCGGGGCGCGGCGCGCTCGTCGGCTCGCGCAGCAAGACGAGGTCCGAGACTTCGAAGGAGATCGCCTGCAAGGAGTTGCGCGCCCGGCGGAAACCGGGATCGGCCGAGGCGACGAGCGCGTAGCGGCCGAGCTTCGTGACCGGCGGCACCGAGAAGGTCCGATGATTCTCGAAGTCGGCGGTCGCCGGCAGCTCGACCGTCCACGACGCATCGGCCGCGCCGCCGAGCAGGCGATCGATGCGCTTGTCGTCCCAGCGCTCGTACTGGACCGGTTCGCTCGCGAAGGGGGTCGCCGGCAGGCGGTAGGCGCGCAGATAGAGCTTCGCCAGATTCTTGTGCGAGATCTCGAGCGAGCGCCGGCCCGCCTCGTCGACCGCCATCGCGGCGAGCGAATAGGCGGGCAGGTCGATCTCCTCGCGCACGCGCCGGCACGACAGCGCGCCGGGCGTGCCCGGGAAGGCGCGCTCGCCCTCGACCGCGAGCTGGCGGGCGCGGACGAAGTGGTCGGCGGCGCCGCTCGCCATCCAGAAGCGGGCGAGGTCGGCCTGGCCCATGCCCCACCAGGCGTCTTGGCGGAATTCGGGCAGCCGCCGGGCGAGCTCGTCGCGCACCGTCTCGCGATCGGCCGCCTGCTGGATCGCGCCGTGGATCCCTTCGAGGCGCGTCCGCAGCGCCTCGAGAGTCGCGCCGGTCTGCTTCCTCCCGCGGTGCCAGTGTTCGAGATCGCCGAGGACCGCGGCGAGCTTGGCGAGCGGATGGACCTCGGCGTCGTTCAGGCGAGCGACCGTCGGCTCGACCGACTCGCCGGCGATGAGACTCGCCAGATCGAGCTGCCAGACGGTGGCGTTCTGCTCGGCCGACCAGAAGCTGGTGTCGGCCAGGTGTTGGGCGTAGAGATAAGTGACCGCGTCGCGCAACGAATCGCGGATGCCGGCGGGGAAGTCGTTGGCGGTGAGATACGGGAAGTCCTTCGCCGCGACGCTGCCGAGCGCCGCCCGCCCCGACCAGACGCTGACGAAGGCGCGGTTGGCCTCGGCGGCGATCTGGTCGCGCGTCCACTGCTTGAGGTCGAGGGTCTCGCCGGTGACGATCTTCTCGCGCTGGCCGATCTCCCAGCCGTAGTTGCCGAGATACTCGAGCAGGGCATAGGCGTAGTAGAGCTCGACGCCGGCGTGGGCGATCGGCTCGCTCGGCCAGGGCTTGGCCTTCAGGGCCTCGACCGCGGTCTCGTAGCCGCCGAGCGCGATCCGGACCTGGGTCTCCATGACCAGGGCCCTGGCCCAGTCGGCCGCGGCGCCGCGGGCGCGCGAGGAGTCCTCGAGCGCGGCGAGGAGCTTCGCGGCCTCCTCGAGCTTCTGCTCGGAGACGAGCTTGTCGATCTCGCCCCAGTTGGCGGCCGGCGGCCGGCCGCCGCCGGCCGACGGATTCGCGGCCGCGGCGCGCGCGGGGCCTTTCGGCGGATCGTCGCCGCCGGCGGCGGCGAAGGCGAGCGGCAGGGCGAGGACCGGCAGGGCGAAGAGCGAGCGGAGCGCGGGTCTCATGGCAGTCGATTAGACCCGCGGGCCACGAAAAACGCTACCGCGCCGGCCACCGGCGGGCACGCCGAGCCCTCGACGAACAGGGGCGACGCGTTCGAGCTGCCGCCGCGCTGGGAAGAAAAGCTCGATTAAGGGAACGGACGCTGGCTGGAAGACCCTCGCCCAGTCGGCTAACTTTCCAGGGTACGAGGGCGGCGAGTCAGCCTCCCCCCTTGCCGGAAGACTTTCGCTTTGGGGTGATGCGTTCGATCTGCCGCCAGTTCACGAGGGCAGTTTGGCAGTGTCCGCTCTTGACCGAGAGAGAGTCTCCTTTCTCCTCTTCTCGATTCGCCCAAACCGATGGGTTGCGCTGCGCGCGAGGGTGGGCTCAGCCGACGAGGGTGCGACGGTCCCAGGGGCGTTCGTCCGACGAGGCCGCGCTCTCGCCGAGGTAGCGCACCGCGACCAGGGTGACGTCGTCGGTGGCGTCGTGGCCCCGGCGGTGTCGCGCCGCGGCATCGAGGACCTCGAGCGCCAGCTTGTCGGCCGAGCCGCCGGCCGAGGCGGCGAGCGTCGCGGTGACCCCCTCGGTCTCGAACTCCTGCTCGTCGGGGTCGGTCGATTCGCTGATGCCGTCGCTGTAGAAGATGAGCACGTCGCCAGGGGCCAGCCGGCCGCGAACCACCGACCAGGCGCCCTGGGGCAGCAGCCCGAGCAGCGGCCCGGTCGAGGGCAGGGTCTCCACCCCGCCCGTCGCGCGGCGGATGCAGACCGGGCAGTGGCCGGCGTTGACCAGCTCGAAGCCGCCCGTCGGGTCGAGGTAGGCGAGCGCCAGAGTCAGGAAGCGATTGCCGGGATTGTGCTTCTGCAGCGAGCGGTGGAGCCGCGGCGCGAGGTCCGACAGCTCGTGCCCGAGGTCTTGCAGCATGCCGAGGAGGCCTTGCGACAGGGCCATCCAGAGTGCCGCGCCGACCCCTTTGCCCGAGACGTCGCCGACCGCCACCGCCAGCCGTCCGTCGTCGCGCAGGGCGCCGAAGTAGAGATCGCCGCCGACGCTCTGCGCCGGCTCGAAGAAGCAGGCGACCTCGGCGAACGGGATCGTCGGCGGACGCTTGAGCAGCGCCGACTGGATCGTTCGCGCCAGCGCCATCTCGTGCTCGATCTTCGCCTTGTCGCGCGCCTCGCGGTAGAGCCGCGCGCTGTCGATCGCCACCGCGGCGTCGGCGGCCAGGGTCTCGAAGACCGAGAGCTCCGAGCGCTTGAAGCCACCGCGCGCTTTCAGGCGCTCGACCAGGACCGCGCCCAGGACCTCGATCTTGGCGACGAACGAGGCCTCGAGCCCCGAGCCCATCGGCCGGTGCGCCACCAGCAGCGGCGTCGCCACCGCTTCGGCGACCCCGCGCTCCTCCATCGAGTCGGTCGCGTCGGCGCTCGCGGCGCGCGCCACCGTCCGGCGCGAGCTGATCGCCTCGTTGATCAGCGAGCTTTCGAGCGAGTCGGCGGCCGGCCGGAAGCTCTCGGGCACCGCCGCCGCCGCCACTCGCTGATTCTCCTCGTTGGTCAACACGATCTGCGCCTGGTCGGCCGAGAACAGCTTGGTCACCGCCTGCAGGACGACCAGCAGGACCTCGTCGAGGACGGTGGCGGCGTTGAGCGCCCGGGCGACCTCGAGCAGGGTCTGCAGCTGGCGGACGCCGTCCTCGGCGGTTCCCGATTGCAGGATCGAGAGGCTGGAGGTGAACGATTCGCGGCCCGACCGGTCGACGACCTCCCATTCGATCCGCGGGCCGAGGCGCAGCACGTCGCCCTTGCGCAGCTCGGCGCGATCGATGCGCAACTCGTTGACGAACGTCCCGCCCGAGGAGCCGAGGTCCTCGACCACCAGCTTGCCGTCGGCCCAGGAGACCTGCGCGTGGCGACGCGAGACCGTCAGGTCGCGCACCGGGATGTCGCAAGTGCCTTCGCGGCCGATGCGCAGGGGCTGCGGCCCGGGTTCGATGGTCGGCAGTCCGGGGGTCGCGCCGGGGCGCGGAACGAGCGCCAGAACGGGAGTCGCCACGCGCGAAAGTCTAGCCTCGACGCGGGCTAGAATGGCTCCCGATCTTCATGAAGATCCTGTGCAAGCGGTGCGGCACGGCGTTTCCGGTCGCCGAGGAGCTCGCCACCCAGGCCACGGCGTCGGTTTCCTGCCCGCAATGCGGCGCGCAATATCGCCGCAAGGGCGGCGCTCCGTCGGTGAGCGTCGCGGTCTCGGCTCCCGACTTTCCCACCCGGCGGTTGGACGAGGCGGCGCGACCCGCCACCAGCGCCGCGCCCGCCGCGCCGCGCGCCACTCCGGCGACCGGCAGCGGGCCGCGCGCCGCGGCGACGGCGCCGATCTTCGGCGCCGACCAGCTGGTCGCCGGGCGCTACCGGGTATTGCGCTTCATCGCTCGCGGCGGCATGGGCGAGGTCTACGAGGCGCTCGACCTCGAGCTGCACTCGCGCGTGGCGTTGAAGACCATCGATCCGCGCACGGCGGAATCCAAGGACGCCATCGAGCGCTTCAAGCGCGAGATCCTGCTCGCGCGTCGGGTCACCCATCCCAACGTCTGCCGCATTTTCGACGTCGGCTACCACGCCGCCGACGGCGCGCTGGACCCGACGATCTTCCTCACCATGGAGCTGCTCGAGGGCCAGACGCTCGCCACCCGCCTGCGCACCGGCGGTCCGCTCCCGCCCGGGCAGGCGCTGCCGCTCGTCGAACAGATGGCCGCGGCGCTCGCCGCCGCGCACGCGGCCGGCGTCGTGCACCGCGACTTCAAGAGCGAGAACGTCTTCCTCGTCCCCGGCCCGTCGGGACCGCGCGCGGTGGTGACCGACTTCGGCGTGGCGCGCGGCGTGGCGGGCGACGAGCCGATCGGCGCCACCATGACCGGAATGCCGCGCGTCGTCGGCACGCCGGCCTACATGGCGCCCGAGCAGCTCGAAGGGCAGGAGGTCACGCCGGCGACCGATCAGTACGCCTTCGGCGTGGTGCTCTACGAGATGCTGACCGGCCGGCTGCCGTTCGAGGGCGACACGCCGTTCTCGACCGCGGTCAAGCGGCTGACCGAGGCGCCGCCCTCGCCGCGCCTGTTGGTGCCCGATCTCGAACCGCGTTGGGAGCGGACGATCGTCCGCTGCCTGGCGCGCTATCCGGGCGACCGCTTCGCCTCGGTCGCCGAGGCGGCGGCGGCGCTCGCCGGCGACGCGCCGCTCGAGCGGCCCGCGACGCGGATCACGGCGTCGATCCCGGCCGCGAAGCCGCGGCGCTCGCCCGCCGAGCGCCGCAAGCTCCTGCTCGCCTCGGCGCTCGGCCTGGTCTTCCTCGCGGTGGCCGCCTGGGCGATCGTGCGCGTGCGGGCGCTGTCGTCGCGCCACCTCGAGGAGCCGCTCGCCATGCGGCGCTCGGTCGCGGTGCTCGGTTTCCTCAACCGCTCGGGGCGCGAGGACGCCGAGTGGCTCTCGACCGCGCTCGCCGAGATGCTGTCGACCGAGCTCGCGGCGCGCGGCGACCTGCGCGTCATCCCGGGCGAGAACGTGGCGCGCTCGCGGCTCGAGCTGCAGCTGGCGGCGGCCGACAGCCTGTCGCGCGAGACGCTCTCGCGGCTACGCCTCAATCTCGGCTCCGACTTCGTCGTCCTCGGCTCGTACACCGCGCTCGCGGGCGAGAGCGCGCCGCTGCGACTCGACCTGCGCATCCAGGACACGAGGAGCGGTGAGACCGTCTCGTCGCTCGCCGAGAACGCCACCGAGGCGCAGCTGTTCGATCTCGTGACTCGCGCCGGAGCGCGGCTGCGCGCGGCGCTGGGGATGGACGCCACCGCCACGGTGGCCGAGGAGGCCTGGGCGCCGGCCTCGCCCGAGGCGGCGCGACTCTACTCCGAGGGCCTCGCGCGCCTGCGACAGTTCGACCCGGAAGGAGCGCGCGAGAAGCTCGAGCAGGCGGTGGCGACCGATCCGTCCAACGCGCTGGCGCACTCGGCGCTCTCGTCGGCCTGGTCGGCGCTCGGCTACGAGCAGAGAGCCGAGGACGAGGCCCGCCGCGCCTTCGAGCTCGCCGGCAAGCTGCCGCGCGAGGAGCAGCTGGTGGTCGAAGGGCACTTCGCCGAGGCGTCGCGCAACTTCACCCGCGCGGCGGAGATCTACGAGACCCTGCTGCGCGCCTATCCGGACAATCTCGACTACGGGCTGCGCTTGGCCGCGCTGCGCGCCGAAGCGGGCGAGCCCGACCGGGCGCTGGCGGTGACCGCCGCGCTGCGCGCCCTGCCGCCGCCGGCGGGCGAGGATCCGGCGATCGATCTCGCCGAAGCCACGGCGGCCGGCGCCAAGTCGGACTTCACCCGCGAGCGCGCGGCGGCCGCGCGCGCGGCCGAGAAGGGGCGGGCTCTCGGCGCCAAGCGCCTGGTGGCGCAGGCGCGCGCCGCCGAGGGCTGGGCGCTGCGCAACCTCGGCCAGTACGCTCCGGCGCGGGCCGCCGCCGACGAAGCGCGCACGCTCTTCGCCGACTTGGGCGACCGCGGCGGCGCGGCGGGAGCGCTCGCCACCCGCGCCGCCACGCTCTACGACCAGGGCGATCTCGCCGGCGCGCGGGCGAGCTACGAAGCATCGCTCGCCACCTCGCGCGAGCTCGGGGATCGCGGCTCGGTGGCGCGCGCGCTCAACAATCTCGCGGTGGTGGTCAAGGCGGTGGGCGAGCGCGACGAGGCGCGCAAGATGTACCAGGAGGCGCTCGACTTGTGCCGCGAAATCGGCGACCGCGGCGGTGCCGCCTATGCGCTGCTCAACCTGGGCGCCAGCCGATCGGAGGAGGGCGATCTCGCCGAGGCCAAGCAGCGCTTCACCGAGGCGCTCGGCGTGCGTCGCGAGCTCGGCGACAAGAGCGGCAGCGCCTCGGCGCTGCACAACCTGGGAGGGGTCGAGCGCCGGCTGGGCAATCTCGCCGCGGCGGAAAGGTCGTTCAGCGAGGCGCTGGCGCTGCGCCGCGAGACCGGGCAGAAGCTGCCGGCCCTCGTGACCCTCACCGCGCTGGCGCAGGTTCGGCTCGAGGCCGGCGATCTCGTACGAGCGCGCGCGGCGCTCGAGGAGTCGACGAAGCTCGCCGCCGCGGTCGACAGCAAGACGGCGAGCGCCCGGCTGCTGTTCGAGCAGGGCGAAGTCGCCTTCGCCGCCGGGGATCTCGCGGCGGCGCGCGCGGCGCACGAGCAGGCGGCGGTCCTGCGACGCGCCACGGGCGAGGGCGCGACGGCGGAGAGCGACTTCGCTCTCGGCCGCCTCGAGCTCGCCTCCGGCCGACCCGACGCGGCGACGACGGCGCTCGCCGCGGCGGCGGAACGCTGGACGAAAGACGGCCTGCGCGACGACGCGGCACGCGCCCTGGCGCTCGCGGCCGAGGCCCGCTTCGCGCGCGGCGAGCCCGCCGCCTCGCGCGCCGCGGTCGCCGAGGCGGAATCCGCCGTGGCGAGCTCGCAGAATCCCGCCGCGCGGCTGGGGGTCGCGCTCTCGGCGGCGCGGGTCGCGGCGGCGACCGGCGACCGCGCCGGGGCGGCGAAGCGCCTCTCGGCGACGCTCGCCGAAGCCGAGAAGCTCGAGCTCGTCGGCCTGCGGCTCGAGATCGCGCTCGCGCTCGGACGGCTGGAGGCCGCGGGCGCCGACGCGGCGCGCGGCCGCGAACGCCTGCAGGCGGTGGCCCGCGAGGCGCGCGAGCGCGGCTTCGAGTGGATCGCCGGCCAGGCCGAGTCGCCCGCCGGCTGAGGCTCGGGGATCAAGGCGCGCCGAAGCGCCGGCCGAGGTGGTGCTGCACCTGGCGTTTCCACCACACCCAGTTGTGCGACACCTCGCTGCCCCAGATGTCGCGCTCGTGCGGGATGCCGAGCCGCTGGCAGTGATCGGCGAGCGCCTGGGTCTCGTCGATGCAGCCCTCCTCCCAGGCGCCCTGGCCGCAGACCAGCACGAGGCGGGTGTTGCGGCGGATGCGATCGAGCGCCTCCCCGGCCAGGTTGGGCACGTAGGCGAGCGGATTGTTGAAGTAGACGTCGCCGTTGGCGAAGCCGTTGGTGAAGTGGGTCATGGCGTAGCGGCCGCTCATGCACAGCGCCCAGTCGAAGACCTCGGGGAACTTCAGCGCCATGTTGGCGGCGTAGAAGGCGCCGAGCGAGGCGCCGGTCACGGCGATCCGCAGGTCGTTCGAATTGCAGTCCTGGCGGATGTGGGCGACGAGCGTGCCGACCACCCAGCGCTCGTAGGCGATGTGGCGCTGGATGCGCCAGGCCGGGTCGTTCTCGCGCCGCGTCCAGGCCTCGGCGACGTTCGATTCCGGACAGTAGAGCTTGATCCGCCCGCCGTCGATCCACGGCGCCAGGGTCTCGACCATCCCCTGCGCTTCCCACTCGTGCGCGAAGCCGGCGGCGGTCGGAAAGACGACCAGGGGCGCGCCGAAGTGGCCGTACGACCAGAGCGAGATGCCGCGCCCCAGCTCGGAGCTCGCGATCCTTTGCAGGCTCTTCTTCATCTGCGTCCCTCGCCTCGTCCTTTCGAGCGCGCGGAAGCATATCCGAGCCTCGTCGCGGCTCCGGTCGGCGACGGCGCGCGGCTGGGAGAGGGGTCGATGGCTCTCGGCGCGAGCACCGCCGACGCGCTGCCCCTTGACGACGTGCCGATGCTTGTGAAAGTTTTCACTTTCGCTTGCGCCCGTTCGGGGGGGTCCGATATCGTGGCGCGACTTTCCGCGAACCGGAGCTATGCCGCCGATCTTTCCTCGTAGTGCGAATGCTTTGGCCAAGACAAGCCTGATCGTGGGCTTGTTGCTCCTCGTGGCGTTGGGTTGGCTCGTTTTCTCGCTCATGCGCTCGCCCTACCTCACGCGCCAGGGAGAGATCCTGCAGCAACCGGTGCCTTTCAGCCACGATCACCACGTCGCCGAGATCGGCATCGACTGCCGCTACTGCCACACGGCGGTCGAGAAGTCGGCGACGGCCGGCATCCCGCCGACGGCCACTTGCATGAACTGCCACAACCAGATCTGGGCGCAGGCGCCGATGCTCGAGCCGGTGCGCGCGAGCTTCCGCGACAACAAGTCGCTCGAGTGGTCGAAGCTCAACGACCTGCCGGACTTCGTCTACTTCAATCACAGCATCCACGTGGCCAAGGGCGTGGCCTGCGTCACCTGCCACGGGCCGGTCAACCGCATGCCGCTCATGTACCAGTGGGCGACGTTGCAGATGGAATGGTGTCTCGCCTGCCATCGCGACCCGGTGAGGAATCTGCGCCCGCGGGAGGAAGTCACCAACGTGTTCTGGCAGCCGCCGGCCGATCTGCCCGAGTTGCAACAGAAGCTCGCGGCCCTCTACAGCGTCAAGAGCAAGACGAGTTGCTCGACGTGTCACCGCTAGGGGCCGCGCGATGACCTCGGATCTTCGGGCGCCGCAGGGGGGGACTTTGGACGATCACGGCAAGTGCTCCGCGGAGAAGGGCAAGCCCTGCGCCTGCGGCGGGGCGCCCGTCGACCTCGCCGCGGTGCGCGAGCGCCTCGCCGAGTCGCGCGGGCCGCGCTACTGGCGTAGCCTCGAGGAGCTCGCCGCGACGCCGGAGTTCGAAGCGATGCTGCATCGCGAGTTCCCGCGCCTCGCCTCGGAGTGGCCCGAGGGCGTGTCGCGGCGCAACTTCCTGCAGTTGACCGCGGCCTCGCTCGGGCTCGCGGGCCTGACCGCCTGCACGCGCCAGCCGATCGAGAAGATCGTCCCCTACGTCAAGCAGCCGGAAGAGATCGTCCCGGGTCGAGCGATGAGCTTCGCGACCGCCATGCCGCTCGCCGGCTACGCCATCGGCCTGCTGGTCGAGAGCCAGATGGGAAGGCCGACGAAGATCGAGGGCAACCCTGGTCACCCGGCGAGCCTCGGCGCTACCGACGCCGTTACCCAGGCCTCGGTCCTCGGCCTTTACGACCCCGACCGCTCGCAGGCGCCGACCTATCTCGGCGAAATCCGCGCTTGGCGCGACCTGGTGGGCATTCTTGGTCCGGCGATGAGCGCCCAGCGCGCGCTCGGCGGCGCCGGACTACGGGTCCTGACCGGCGCCACCGGCTCGCCGACCCTCGGCGCGCTCGTCGAACAGCTGCTGGCGGAATTTCCGCAGGCGAAGTGGCACCGCTGGGATCCGCTGGCGCGCGACGCGGCGCGCGCCGCCGCCGTCGCCGCTTTCGGCGCCCCGGTCGAGACGCGCTTCGACCTCGCCAAGGCCGACGTGGTGGTGGCGCTCGAATCCGACTTCCTGGTCTCGGGACCCGGCGCGGTGCGCTACGCGCGCGACTTCGCCGCCCGGCGCAAGGTGAGCGAGACGGTCCGAGGGATCAACCGCCTCTACGTCTTCGAGAGCTCGCCGACGCCGACCGGCGCCAGCGCCGACCACCGGTTCGCGCTCCGGCCGTCGCAGATGCCGCTCGTCGCCCTGGCGCTCGCCAACCGACTGGGCGTCGCGGGGACCAGCGCGCCCTCCGGACTGCCGGCCGAGATCGCCCGCGCGGTCGACGTCATGGCGCGCGACCTCGCCTCCCGCCGCGGCGCGGCGCTGGTGGTGGCAGGCGACACTCTACCGGCGGAGATCCACACCCTGGTGCACGGCATCAACGCGGCGCTCGGCGCTCTCGGCGCGACGGTGATCGCCTCCGATCCGGTCGAGTGCGCGCCGGTCGACCATTCGGCCTCGATCGCCGAGCTCGCCGAGGCGCTGCGCGCGGGCAAGGTCGACCTACTGCTCGTCTGCGGCAGCAATCCGGTATTCGACGCGCCTGCGGACGTGGACTTCGCCGGCGCGCTCGTCGCCGCGAAGGGGACGCTCAAGATCCACCACGGCCTTTATCAAGACGAGACCGCGGAATTCTGCGAGTGGCACGTGCCGGCGGCGCACTACCTCGAGAGCTGGGGCGACGCGCGCGCGTTCGACGGCACGGTGACCGTGCTGCAGCCGCTGATCGAGCCGCTCTACGGCGGCAAGACCGAGATCGAAATGGTCGCCGCTCTGCTCGGAAGAGGAACGGCGCTCGCCTACGACCTGGTGCAGGAGTACTGGCAGAGCCGTCTGGCGGGCGACGACTTCGACGCCGCGTTCCGCGCCGCGTTGCACGACGGCGCGGTGCCGGCCACGGCGTACGGCGAGAAGACCGTGGCGCCGTCGCCGGACGCGGTCGCCGCGGCGGCGGCGACGCTCGCCGGCGCCAGCGGCGCGGCGACCGGGCTCGAGGTCGCGCTGCGCTTCGATTCCTCGGTGCTCGACGGCCGCTTCGCGAACAACGGCTGGCTGCAGGAGCTGCCGAAGCCGCTCACCAAGCTCACCTGGGATAACGCCGTGCTGCTGTCGCCGCGCACGGCGGAGCGTCTGAAGGTCGCCGGCGAGGACCTGGTGGAAGTCGCGGTCGGCGGCCGCAAGGTGACCGGGCCGGTCTGGATCCTCCCCGGACAGGCCGACGAGGTGGCGACGATCCACCTTGGGTACGGCCGCCGCCGCGCGGGCAAGATCGCCACCGGGATCGGCTTCGACGCCCAGTCGCTCGCGACTCGCGCCGCGCGCTTCGCGCTGCCTCAGGCCGAGATCCGCCCGACCGGCGAGACCCTGCCGCTCGCCACCACCCAGGGGCACCACGCCCTCGAGTGGATGCGCGAGGAGACGGTCGAAGCCGAGACGCGCGACGTCGTGCGCGAGGCGACGTTCGCGGAGTTCGAGAGGAATCCGCGCTTCGCCCAGCAGACCGAGCCGGGCGCCGCCGATCCGAACGTCTCCTTCGCCCCGGGTTACGACTACAGCCAGGGCTACTCCTGGGGCATGGCGATCGACCTGTCGGCGTGCACGGGGTGCAACGCCTGCGTCGTCGCTTGCGTCGCCGAGAACAACATCCCGGTGGTCGGCAAGGAGCAGGTGCGACGCGGGCGCGAAATGCAGTGGATCCGCGTCGATCGCTACTTCCGCGGCGACGTCGACGGACCCGACGGCATGGTCTTCCAGCCGCTGCCCTGCATGCAGTGCGAGCAGGCGCCGTGCGAGACCGTCTGTCCGGTCGCGGCGACCACCCACTCGAGCGAAGGCCTGAACGACATGGTCTACAACCGCTGCGTCGGCACGCGGTACTGCTCGAACAACTGCCCGTACAAGGTGCGGCGCTTCAATTTCTTGCTCTACCAGGATTTCGACACGCCGCAGTTCAAGCTGCAGCGCAATCCGGACGTCTCGGTGCGCAGCCGCGGCGTGATGGAGAAGTGCACCTACTGCGTGCAGCGCATCAACCAGGCGCGCATCGCTGCCGAGCGCGAGGGCCGCACCATCCAAGCCGGCGAGATCGTCACCGCCTGCCAGCAGGCCTGCCCGTCGAACGCCATCGCCTTCGGCAACCTGAACGACGCGGCCGAGCGGGTGGTCGAGTGGAAGGCGAGCCCGCGCAACTACTCGCTGCTCGAGGAGCTCGGCACGCGGCCGCGCACCACCTATCTGGCGCTGGTCAAGAACCCCCATCCGGAGCTCGTCTGATGAGCGTGGCAGAGCCCAGCGGTTACCGCGTCGGAGCCCCCGTCGATCCCCCGGTCATCGCGCCGGGTCACTCGACGGCGTCGGTCACCGACAAGATCAGCTCGGTCGTTTTCGGGCGGATGCCGCTCTACTACTACGCGATCATGGCGATCGCCTTCGGCGGCGCCCTGATGCTCCTCGGCGCACTGACCAAGTTGGTGTTCACTGGCATCGGGATCTGGGGCAACAACCAGCCGGTCGGCTGGGGACTCGACATCATCAATTTCGTCTGGTGGATCGGCATCGGACACGCCGGCACGTTGATCTCGGCGATCCTCCTGTTGCTCAACCAGCAGTGGCGCACTT
The DNA here is from genome assembly GCA_046331385.1 of Thermoanaerobaculia bacterium. Classification (GTDB taxonomy): domain Bacteria; phylum Acidobacteriota; class Thermoanaerobaculia; order Multivoradales; family JAGPDF01; genus JAXLQW01. The sequence continues at coordinate 2,409,331 of JAXLQW010000001.1, read as the reverse complement.
CGATCAACCGCTTCGCCGAGGCGATGACGCTCTTCGCGGTGGCCTGCGCCTTGATCTACCCGCTCTTCCACACTGGGCGCCCCTGGCTCGCGGTCTACTGGCTGCTGCCGTACCCGAATTCGATGGGCATCTGGCCGAACTTCCGCTCGCCGCTGATCTGGGACGTCTTCGCGGTCTCGACCTACGCCTCGGTCTCGCTGCTCTTCTGGTTCATCGGCCTGGTGCCGGATCTGGCGACCATGCGCGACAAGGCCACCAAGACCTGGCAGAAGCGGATTTACGGCCTGATGGCGCTCGGCTGGCGCGGCTCGGCGCGTCACTGGCACAACTACGAGAAGGCCTATCTGCTGCTCGCCGGCCTGTCGACGCCGCTGGTGCTCTCGGTCCACTCGGTGGTGTCCTTCGATTTCGCCAGCGGCCAGGTGCCCGGCTGGCACACCACGGTGTTTCCGCCCTACTTCGTCGCCGGCGCGGTGTTCGCCGGATTCGCCATGGTGCTGACGCTGGCAATTCCGCTGCGCTCGGCCTTCGGCCTCAAGGACTTCATCACCGACAAGCACCTCGACAACATGGGCAAGGTGATGCTGGTGACCGGGCTGATCGTCGGCTACGGGTACGCGGTCGAGGCGTTCACCTCGTGGTACAGCGGCAACCACTTCGAGCGCTACTTCCTGCTCAACCGCATTTTCGGGCCCTACAAGTGGATCTGGATGAGCCTGATCTTGTGCAACATCCTGGCGATCCAGCCGCTGTGGCTGCGCAAGGTGCGCTACTCGGCGCTCGCCTTGTGGATCATCTCGATGTTCGTCAACTTCGGCATGTGGTTCGAGCGCTTCGTGATCATCCCGGTCAGCCTGCATCGCGACTTCCTGCCCGGTTCGTGGGGCATGTACTACCCGACGCGCTGGGACTTCGCCACCTTCTTCGGCTCGATCGGCCTGTTCCTCGCCTTGATGTTCCTGTTCGTACGCCTCCTGCCGGCGATCGCCATGTTCGAGATGAAGACGCTGGTGCCCGAAGCCAAGGTCAAGGAGGGCGCGCACGGATGAGCTCCGAGACCCCGACTCCCGGGCTGCACGGCCTGCTCGCCGAGTTCCGTTCGCCGCAGGATCTGGTCGACGCGGCCCATGGCGCCCATTCCGCGGGCTACCGCGCGTTGGACGCTTACACGCCGTTTCCGATCGAGGAGCTCTCGGAAGTGGTTTGCGATCACCGGCGCTCGAAAGTGCCGCTCGTCTGCCTCACCGGCGGGATCCTGGGGGCGCTCTCGGGTTGGGCGCTTGCCTGGTGGACCTCGACCATCGACTATCCGCTCAACATCGGCGGCAAGCCCTACAACAGCTGGCCGGCCTTCATCCCGGTGATCTTCGAGTGCACCGTGCTCTTCGCCGCTTTTTCGGCCGGACTCGGGATGCTGGCGCTCAACGGCCTGCCGCAGCCGTACCACCCGGTGTTCAACGCCGACCGCTTTCGCCGCGCGGCCTCGCGCGACGGCTATTTCCTCTGCATCGAGTCCGCGGACCGCAAGTTCGATCGCGCGGCGACGCGCGACTTCCTGATCGGCGCCGGCGCCGTGGAGGTGACCGATCTTGAAGCCTGAGGTCCGACTCGTGGCGCCGCCGCGCGCGGCGCGGCTGGCGGCGGCGGGACTGCTGCTGCTGGGATTCGCCGCCTGCCGTCAGGACATGCACGACCAGCCGAAGCTGAAGCCGCTCGCCAAGAGCGACTTCTTCGCCGACGGACGCGCGTCGCGACCGCTCCCGGCCCACGCCGTGGCGCAAGGCGAGCTGCACGCCGACAAGGCGTTCTATACCGGTAAGGGGCCCGACGACATGCCGGTGGCGACGCTGCCGATGCCGGTGACCCGCCAGTTGCTGGTGCGCGGTCAGGAGCGCTTCGACATCTTCTGTTCGCCCTGCCACGGGCGCCTCGGGGACGGCCGGGGGATGGTGGTGCGGCGCGGCTACAAGCAGCCGCCCTCGTACCACGACGATCGCCTGCGCTCGGTCCCGGTGGGCTATTTCTTCGACGTGATGACCAACGGCTTCGGCGTCATGTCGAGCTACGCGGCGCAGGTGCCGGCCGGGGACCGCTGGGCGATCGCGGCCTACATCCGCGCCCTGCAGCTGTCGCAGCACGTCGAGGCGACCCGCCTCTCGCCCGAGGAGCGGGCGCAGATCGACGCGTCCGAGGCGCCGACCGCCGAACCACAGCACGGAGAGGGACACTGAGCCAGCCATGACCCGCCCGACGTCGCCTCTCCGCCTCGAACAGGTGCAGCCGCCGCGCGAGCTCGGCGGGCTCTCGACCCGCGCCTTCGTCGTCGGCGCGCTCGGCGCCGCGGCCTGCGTCGCCGGCTTCGTCGTCAACGCGCCGCAGTTCTTCCACTCTTATCTCATCGGCTGGCTGCTCTGGCTGACGGTCGGCCTCGGGTGCCTCGGCCTGCTGATGCTGCAGCACCTCTCGGGCGGTCTGTGGGGCTTGATGTCGCGACGGGCGATGGAGGCCGGCGCGCGCACGCTGCCGCTGCTGCTGATCCTCGGCGTGCCGCTGTTCTTCGGGCTCGGCCGCATCTTCTCGTGGACCGATCCGGCGCTGGTGGCCGCCGACCCGGTGCTGCTGAAGAAGACGGCCTACTTGAACCAGCCCTTCTTCGTGGCGCGCACGGTCGCGATCCTGCTCGTCTTCTCGTATTTCGCCTGGTCACTGTCGAGGAAGTCGGCGGCGCTCGACGCCACCGGCGATCCGCGCCTGAAGAAGGCCATGCACGACCAATCGGCGATCGGCTTGCTGATCTTCTTCCTGCTCTCGACGCTGCTCTCCTTCGACTGGCTCATGTCGCTCGACCCGCACTGGTACTCGAGCCTCTACGGCGGCATCTTCGCCGCCGGCGCGGGCATCGCCGCGCTCGCCGTCCTGATCCTCACCGCCAACTGGCTGCGCGGCCGGGCACCGATGGCCGACATCTACAAGAAGCGGAATTTCCACGACTGGGGCAAGCTGCTGTTCGCTTTCGTGATGTTCTTCACCTATTTGGCGATCTCGCAGTTCGTGATCATGTACCAAGGCAACCTGCCGGAAGAGGTCCTCTGGTACCAGCACCGGTTCTCGGGCGGCTGGCAGTGGATGGCCGTCGCCCTGCTGGTGTTCCACTTCTTCTTCCCGTTCCTGATCCTGTTGTCGCGCGACGTCAAGGAGAAGGCGAACGGCTTGGCGGCGATCGCCGCTTTCGTCTTCTGCATGCGTTTCGTCGACATCGTCTGGCAGGCCACTCCCGCCTTCCACGAGCACGGATTCGCGATGAGCTGGCTCGATTTCGCGGCGCCGATCGCGGTCGGCGGCCTGTGGGTCGGTTCGTATCTGCGCGAGCTCGGCAAGCACGGTCTGCTGCCGGTCGGCGAGCCCGCTCTCCAGGAGGCTCTCGGTCATGAGTGAGCGGCACGACCACGGCCCCGCCGGCGGGGCGCCCGGCTTCGACGAGGAAATCGACGTCCGCGGCATCGTCAAGGTGGGGATGTGGATCGCGGCGTTGACCGTCGGTTCCTTCGTCGCCATGTACTTCACCTACGTCGGCATCGTCAAGGTGCAGTCCAAAGCCGACCCGAAACCGTCGCCGATCGCGACCACCCTCGTGGTGTCGCCGCCGGGACCGCGGCTGCAGGGCTCGCAGTTCGATCCCAGCGGCCGGCAGATCTTCCCGGAGCGGGAGCTGCAGCGCATGCGCGCCGGCGAGGAGAAGCAGCTTCACAGCTACGGCTGGGTCGACAAGAGCGCCGGCTACGTGCACGTGCCGATCGAGCGCGCTCTCGAGCTCGAGCTGGCGCGCCAGTCCACGCCCCCGGCGCCGGCGGCACCGGCGGTCAACTGAGCGGAATCCCCGTGCGCCGATCCTCCGTCCCGTTGGCCGTCCTGGCGCTCTGCGCGGCGCTCGCGCTCGCGGCGTCGCCGGCGCGGGCGCAGTTCATGACCGGCCGGGGACGGATCCCCGACGCGGGAGCGGCGATCGGCGAGCGGTTGACGAGCGAGAAGCTGCTCGCCAAGGTCGGCTTCGACCAGCACCTGGGCGCGCGCCTGCCGCTCGCCACGCCGCTGCGCGACGAGAGCGGCGCGGCGGTGCGTCTGGGGGATTTCTTCGTCGAGCGTCCGGTGCTGCTCGTCTTCTCCTACTACACCTGTCCGATGCTCTGTCCGCAGGTCGCCAACGGCGTCGCCTCGAGCCTCAAGGGGATGAATCTGCGGCCGGGCAGGGACTTCGAGGTGGTCTTCGTGTCTTTCGATCCGCACGACTCCGCGGCCGCCGCGACCGAGCGGCGAGACCGTACCGTGGCGCGCTACGCGAGCACGGCGACCGCCGCCGGCTGGCACTTCCTGACCGGGGACCAAGACGCGATCTCCCGCTTGACGGAAACCGCCGGCTTTCGCTACACCTGGGACGAGGCCTCGCGCCAGTTCGCGCACGCCAGCGGCATCGTCGTCGCCACGCCGCAAGGCGTTCTCGCCCGCTATCTGTTCGGCATCGAGTACGAGCCGAAGGACATCCGCCTGGCGCTGGTCGAGGCCGGGGAAGGCAGACTCGGCGGGCTGACGGACCAGCTGTTGCTGCTCTGTTTCCACTACGACGCCTCACTCGGCAAGTACACGCCCGCCATCACCGTCTCGCTGAAGATCGGCGCCGCCCTGACGCTCGCGGCCCTGGTCGGGCTGGTCGGCATGCTGCTGCTGCGGGAGCGTCACCGGCGCGGCGCGACCGCCGGAGGAACCGCATAGACATGGCCAGCCAGTTTCCCTTCATGCCGGAACAGGCCTCCTCGCTGGCGTCCGAGGTCGACAACCTGACCCTCTTCCTGGTCGGGTACGCCTCGTTCTTCACCATCGTGATCGGCCTCATGGTCATCGTCCTGGCGATTCGCTATCGGCGCCGGCACGCGGACGAGGTCGGCGGACACTTCGACAACTCGCACCTGCTCGAGATCGTCTGGACGGTGATCCCGCTGCTGATCGTCATCGTGACCTTCGCCTGGGGCGCCAAGGTCTACTTTCAGCTCTATCGCGTGCCGCGCGGCGCGGCCGAGTACTACGCGACCGGCAAGCAGTGGATGTGGAAGACCCAGCAACCGACCGGGCAGCGGGAGATCAACGAGCTGCACGTGCCGGTCGGCAAGGCGGTGAAGCTCGTGATGGCCTCGGAGGATGTGCTCCACAGCTTCTACGTGCCGGCGTTCCGGGTGAAGGCCGACGTCGTCCCCGGCCGCTACACGAGTCTCTGGTTCCAGCCCACCAAGCCGGGGCGCTACCACCTCTTCTGCGCCGAGTACTGCGGCGCCGAGCACTCGGGGATGAACGGCTGGGTCGTCGTGCAGCCGCAAGACGAGTACGACGCCTGGCTGGCGGGCACTCCGGCGCTCGCTCCGGCGGCCGCCGGCGAGCAGCTCTTCGCGCAGTACTCCTGCACGACCTGCCACGGCGAGCGCAACGGCGGCCGCGGCCCGGCGCTCGCCGGTCTCTACGGTCGGACGGTGGCGCTCGCCGGCGGGGGGCACGCGATCGCCGACGAGGCCTATCTGCGCGAGTCGATCCTCAATCCCGCGGCCAAGATCGTCGAAGGCTACGAATCGATCATGCCCAGCTTCCAGGGTCAGCTCTCGGAGGAATCGGTTCTGCAGCTCATCGCTTACATCAAGAGCCTGAACGGCGGCACGCCGTCGCCGGCGACCGCGGGCCACGTCGCCGAGGGAGTCGCGCAATGATCGCCGAATCCGTCGCCGTTCCCGCGCCGACCAACTACCTGAACGCCTCCCACGGCTTGAAGTCCTGGCTGTTGACGCTCGACCACAAGCGGATCGCGCTGCTCTACCTGTTCTCGGTCAGCGGTTTCTTCCTCCTCGGCGGCATCTTCGCCATGCTGATCCGCCTCGAGCTGCTGACGCCGCAGGGCGACCTGTTGCAGTCGGACGCCTACAATCGGGTGTTCACCATGCACGGCGTGATCATGGTGTTCTTCTTCCTCATCCCGGCGATCCCGGCGATCCTCGGCAACTTCCTGATTCCGATCATGATCGGGACGAAGGACGTGGCTTTTCCGCGCCTCAACCTGCTCTCCTGGTACGTCTACATGACCGGCGGCTCGCTGACGCTCTGGGCCCTGGTCCACGGCGGCGTCGACACCGGCTGGACGTTCTACGCTCCGTACAGCACGAATTTCTCGACCACCCACGTGGTCGCGGTCGGCCTCGGCGTGTTCGTCAACGGTTTTTCGTCGATCCTGACCGGTCTCAACTTCCTGGTGACCATCCATCGCATGCGAGCGCCAGGGATGACCTGGTTCCGCCTGCCGCTGTTCATCTGGGCGCACTACGCGACCGCGCTGGTCATGGTGTTGGCGACGCCGGTGATCGCGATCACCGTCGTGTTGCTGGCGCTCGAACGGCTCTTCCACCTCGGGATCTTCGACCCGACGAAGGGCGGCGACCCCGTCCTCTTCGAGCACCTCTTCTGGTTCTACTCCCACCCGGCGGTGTACATCATGATCCTGCCGTCGATGGGCGTGATCTCGGAATTGATCGCCGGTTTCGCCCGCAAGCGGATCTTCGGCTACAACTTCGTCGCTTTCTCGTCGCTGGCGATCGCGGTGCTCGGCTTCTTGGTCTGGGGGCACCACATGTTCGTCTCCAGCCAGTCGGTCTACGCCGGCGCGGTCTTCGCGGCGATCACCATGCTGGTGGCGATCCCCTCGGCGGTGAAGGTCTTCAACTGGGCGGCGACCCTCTACCAGGGCTCGATCTCGCTGCAGACGCCGATGCTCTACGCCCTCGGTTTCATCGGTCTCTTCCTGGTCGGCGGCCTGACGGGGGTCTTCCTCGGCACGATGGGTTTCGACGTGCACGTGCACGACACGTACTTCGTGGTCGCGCACTTCCACTACGTCATGGTCGGCGGCACGATCATGGGATACCTCGGCGGGATCCATTTTTGGTGGCCGAAGATGACCGGGCGGATGTACAGCGATTTCTGGGGGAAGATCTCCGGGATGCTGGTGTTCGTCGGCTTCAACTTGACCTTCTTCCCGCAATTCCTGCTCGGCTACATGGGCATGCCGCGGCGCTACCACGCCTATCCGCCGGAGTTCCAGGTGCTCAACGTCCTGTCCTCGGCCGGCGCCTCGGTGCTCGCGATCGGCTTTCTGATGCCGGTGGTCTACCTGCTCTATTCGCTCAAGTGGGGACCGCTCGCCGGCCCCAACCCCTGGGGTGCGAAGGGTCTCGAGTGGGAGACGGATTCGCCGCCGCCGACCGAGAACTTCCGTCACCTGCCGGTGGTCGACGAGCCAGCCTACAACTACGCCGCAACGCCGCCGGGAGTGACCCCGGCACGGGCGCACTGACGCCGGAAGAGGAGTCGCGACGTGTCCGACAGCCACGCCGCCGCGCACCCCGCGCTGGCGCACCAGTTCGACAGTCTGGAGCAGCAGAAGGAATCGTCCACCCTCGGAATGTGGCTGTTCCTGGTGCAGGAGGTCATGTTCTTCGGTGGCCTCTTCATGTGCTACCTGCTCTACCGCTGGCGCGACCCGATGGCGTTCATCGCCGGCAGCCACGAGCTCGACGTCGTTCTCGGGCTGACCAACACCGTCATCTTGATCTCGAGCAGCCTGACCATGGCCATGGCCGTGCACTCCGCCCAGCTCGGCCGCCAGAGAGCGATCGTCCGCTGGCTGCTGCTGACCATGGGCCTCGGACTCGCGTTTCTCGGCATCAAGGTGGTCGAGTACAGCGCTAAGTGGCATCACCACCTGATTCCCGGGGAGCACTTCCACTTCGCCGGCGCGGTCGGCGCGCGCGCCGAGATCTTCTTCTCGCTCTACTTCGCGATGACCGGCATGCACGCGCTGCACATGGTCGTGGGCGTCGCGCTGATCCTCTGGCTGCTGCGTCTGTGCGCCAAGGGCCGATTCAGCGCCGCCTACCACAGCCCGATCGAGAATTTCGGGCTCTACTGGCACTTCGTCGACATCGTCTGGATCTTCCTCTTCCCGCTGCTCTACCTCATCGGCCGTCACTGATCCCGGGAGCGATCGCCATGTCTTCCGCGCCCCACGTCGTTCCGGTCCGCGTCTACCTCGCGGTGTTCACCGCGCTCATGGTCTTCACCGCGATCACGGTCGCCGCGGCCTTCGTCAATCTGGGCGTCTTCAACAACGTGGTCATGCTGACCATCGCGATCACCAAGGCGACGCTCGTCGTCCTGTTCTTCATGCACGTGCGCTACAGCACGAGGCTCATCCCGCTCGTCGTCGGCTCGGGCGTGCTCTTCCTCGTCGTGCTCTTCGCGCTCACCATCCAGGACTACATGACCCGCGGCTGGATGGGCCTCGGCGCCGCCTGGCCGGCGATCCGCTGAGCGCTCCCGGCTTTTCCGGTCCGATGTCGTGAGCGGGCCGAATCCGACGCTCCTCGACCTGCTGCTCGAGCTCGAGGTCCTCGATCGCCTGCCGCGCAGCGGGTACATCCTGCGCGGCGTCGCCGAAGCGGAGTCGGTGGCCGAGCACACCTTCCATCTGGCGATGATGGTCTGGCTGCTCGCCGGCCGGGAGCCCGGTCTCGACCGCCGCCGAGCGGTCGAGCTGGCGCTGCTCCACGACCTGGCGGAGCTGCGAATCGGCGATCTGCCGCGGACCTCGAGCGCCTACCTGGCGCGGGAGACCAAGCACGCGGCCGAGCGCGCGGCCTTCGCCGACATCTTCTCCCCGGCCGGGCCGGAACCCGAGGCGATCTACGCCGAGTACGAGGCGGGCGCGAGTTCGGAAGCGCGCTTCGTCCGCGCCTGCGACAAGCTGCAGCTGATGGTGAAGGTCACCGTCTATCAGGGGTGGGGCGCCGGCGGCCTGGCCGAGTTCTGGCGCAATCCGGCCAACTTCCCCGCCGACGAATTCGCCAGCATCCGCGAGGTCTTCGCGGCGCTGCGCGCGCGCGCCGGGCAGGCGTCGTAGCGCCTGCGTCGGACTCAGCGCCGCAGGCGCACGCCGCGGCGATGCAGCAGGCGCTCGACGCGCGCGAACAGCCGTCCGCCGAGCAGGTGGCGGGCGCTGTCGGCGATGTCGTGCAGCACGACGCGCAGGTCTTGCTTGCCGCTCCAGTACTTCTCGGCGTAAGGCTCGAGATCTCCGCCGAGGGTCTGCGACAGGACCGCCGCCGCGACGACGATGTCGTCGAGATAGCCCACGCCGCCGACGACCGCCTCGGGGAAGAGATCGAACGGCAAGATGAAGTAGGCGAGCGCGCCGCCGATCAGCGTCCGGGCGGGCCTCGGTACGTCGCGGTCGAGCGCCAGGCGCGAGAGCAGCACGAAGATGTCGGGCGCGAGCAGCAGCACTTCAGCGGCGGGGCGCCCGTAGCGTCGCGCGCGGCGCTCGGCGGTGTCGACCACCCGCGCCCGCAGGCGATCGTAGGCGGCGAAGAGGCGCGCGTCGGCGCGCCGCGCGCGGCCGGGGGCGGCGGGAGCGGGCGATGGATGCGGGTGGGCCGATTCGCTCACGCGGGCGATTCTAGCGGCAGTTGCGGTCGCCGGGCCGGGAGGATGCCGCGCAGCGAGCTCACCAGCCAGACCCGAGTCGCGCGGGCGAGGTCGCTGGGCGCGAGCGTCGCCTCGGCGATCCGCCCGGCGGCGAGCAGCCGGCCGCGCGCGACTCCCGGCAGGAGGCCTGCCTCGAGCCGCGGCGTGAGGCGGCGGCCGTCGATCTCGAGGACGAGATTCGTGCGCGTACCTTCGGTCAGCTCTCCCCGTTCGTTGACCAGCAGGACCTCGTCGATGCCGGGCGGCGCCGCGGCGAGCGCCGCGTCGTAGACCGCGCGTCGCGTCGTCTTGTGGAAGAGGAAGCGGTCGCCGGAGTCCACCCGACGGTGGGCGAGGGCCACCGTCCAGATTCGCGGGCGCGCCGTCCACTCCTCGACCTCGACCGCGAACGCGCCGTCGGGCGCGAGGCGCAGGCGCAAGCGGTGCGCGGCCCGAGGCAGAGCCGCGCCGCGCTCGGCGACCGCCCGCCGGGCCGCCGGCGCGTCGCAGGGAAAACCCCAGTGGTCGGCCGAGGCGACGAGGCGCGCGAGATGGTGCTCCAGCCAGCGCGCCGCGCCGCACGAGCGCCAGAGCAGGGTCTCGAAGAGCTCGAAACCGCCGGCCGGCGGATTGGCGAGCACCGCCGCCTTGTCCAGGCACTCGCGATACTCCGCTCCGGCCTCCGACTCCCAGACGATTCCGCTGCCGACGCCGTAGGTCGCCGTCCCAGCCTGGTGGTCGAGCGTCAGGGTGCGGATGCCGACCGAGAAGCGCGCCGCACCACCGGGCGCGACGCAGCCGACGGCGCCGCAGTACACGCCGCGCGGCGCCGGTTCGAGGCGGCGGATCCACTCCATGGCCGCGACCTTGGGCGCGCCGGTCACCGAAGCGCAGGGAAAGAGCGCGGCGAAGAGGTCGGAGAGCGTCGCTTCGGAGGCCGCCGTCACGCCGGAGGTCATCTGCCAGAGCGTCGGGTAGCGTTCGATGGCGAAGGGTCGCTCGACGCGCACCGACCCCGTCGCGGCCACGCGCGCGAGGTCGTTGCGCACCATGTCGACGATCATCAGGTTCTCGGCGCGATCCTTGACGGCGCCCGCGAGCTCGGCGGCGAGCGCGCGGTCCTCGGCGGGGAAGCGGCCGCGGGCGCGGGTGCCCTTCATCGGTCGCATGGTCAACCGGCCGTGCTCGCGGGAGAAGAACAGCTCGGGCGAGAGGGAGGCGATCGTCCAGCGATCGGCGCCGAGAAAGGCGGCGTAGGGGGCCTCTCCGGGAGCGAGGAGCGCGGCGAAGAGGTCCTCGGGGGCGCCGTGATAGGTCGCGGCGCAGGGAAACGTGAAGTTCACCTGGTAGGTCTCGCCGCGGGCGATCGCGGCGCGGATCGCCGCGACCGCGGCGGCGTGCTCGTCGGCCGCGACCGCGGGCGCGATGCTCGACAACCGGGCCGGCCTCTCGGCCGCCGGCGCGGCGACCTCGCGCGCCTCGGCGAAGATCGAAAAGGCGGCGACCGGCACGCCGGGCAGCGGTTCGTGGGTCACCAGCGCGCGATCGAAGGCGCCCGCCGCTTCGTAGGCGACGAAGCCGACCGCCCACCGGCCGGCGGCGGCGGCGCGCTCGACCTCGAGCAGTAGCGCCGGCACCTCGTCTGGCTCGTGGGCGATCAGGGCCCGCTCGGGGGCGGAGAACGAAAGGAAGCGATCCTCGCCGGGGGCGCGGCGCAGCAGGGCGCGCTCGATGCCGCCGCTTCTGGTCGCCGCGCGCCGCACCTCGGAGCGCGCCGGGCTCAGCGCCGCGCGGCGCGGGCCGCGGCGAGGCGATCGGCCACCTTGCGATCGGCCTCGGCGAGCGGCGTCGTGCCGCGCGCGGCGGCGAGGTCGAGGAGCTCGGCGAGATCGTCACCGATGCGTTCGACGCGGGCGACGACCGCGGCCTCGTCGAGCGTGCCGGTCTCGAGCAGCAGGGAGAGCACGCCGCCGGCGTTGACCACGAAATCGGGGGCATAGATCACGCTGCGGCGGGCGAGCTCTGCCGCCAGCTCGTCGCCGGCGAGCGGATTGTTGGCCGCGCCGCAGATCGCCGGCGCCCGCAGCCGGGCGAGCGTCGCGCGGTCGAGCGTCCCGCCGGCGGCGTTGGGCGAGAAGGCATCGCACGGTTCGTCGTAGATCGCGTCCGGAGCGACCACCCGCGCGCCGGTCGCCGCGGCGATCGCCGCCGCACGCTCGGCGACCGTGTCGGCGATCACCAGGCGGCTGCCCTCGGAGGCCAGCCGCTGCGCCAGGCGCCGGCCGACCTCGCCCACCCCCTGCAACGCGATCGTCCACTCGGCGAGCCGTTGACCCGAGCGGCCGGCGAGCGCGCGCAGCGCCGCGACCACCCCGATCGCCGTCAGGTCCGAAGCGTCGACCGCGGCGCTCGCCGGCGTGTGCCCGACGTGACGGGTCGCGCGCGAGATCCAGGCGAGATCGGCGATTTCGATCCCCATGTCGCAGCCGGTCAGGAAGCGCCCGCCGAGCTCCTCGACCACGCGCCCGTAGGCCTCCAGCAGGTTGGGGGTCTTGTCGCGCTGCGGGTCGGCGAAGATCACCGCTTTGGCGCCGCCGTACGGCATCCCGGCGAAGGCGCACTTGCGGGTCATGGCGTGCGACAGGCGCAGGGCGTCGACCACCGCGTCGTCGAACGCCGGGTAGCGCCTCATCCGCGTGCCGCCGACCGCGGTGCCGAGGGTCGAATCGTGGATGGCGATGACCGCGAGCAGGCCGGCGGCGGCGTCGCGCGCCACCACCACGCGCTCGTGGCCGAGCTCGCGCGCCAGCTCGAGAGCCGAGGTCGTCATCGCGGGGGCGATTCTGTCAAAGCGGATCGCGGAAAGGGGATTCGGCCCCGCGGGGGTTGACTCCGGGTCGGAGCCTGCGCAGGATCGGGTGCCATCTTTCGCGAGGGGAGGCTGCGGTCATGATGACGGCACGTTGGACGGCGATCGCGGTGTGTCTGGCGCTGCTCGCCGGCTGCGAGCGGATCCAGGATTGGGTCGGAGAGAGCGACCAGAAGAAGGCCGAGAAGCGGGTGAAGTTCATCTTCGACGCGGTCACCGAGAAGGGCGAGCGCGACTCGAAGGTCTTCCAGACCGCGATCTGCCGCTGGATGAACGACACGCTGGTCCCGATCGACAGCGGCACTTTCGAGTGGGCGTACGACCAGTTCCGCCAGTTCAACGCCGAGGGCGGGCTCACGATCGGCTCGACCTACGAGATCGAAGGCAGCCGCGCCAACGAGGATTCCGCCGGGCTCGAGTGGGTGGTCTTCGGCACCGCGAACTCCCGGCCGTTCGAGGTCATCGTGCCCGACCGCGCCGCCTTGCGCTGGAAGACGGCGCCGAAGAGCGACTACTGAGCGGACGGCCGCCGGCTCACGGCCGCAGCGTGCAGTCGCCGCTGCCGGTGTCGACGAGGATCCGCGACCGGCCGCTGCCGCGCGTCGCGCCGACCACTTCGCGGCGCTCGTAGCGCAGGGTGGCGTCGTCGTAGTCGACCCGCACGTCGCCGCTGCCGAGGTCGGTGTCGAGGTCGAATTCGAAGCCCTCTCCACCCGCGATTTCGACGTCTCCCGAGCCGGTGTCGACCTTCAGCCGCCGGGTGCGCGACAGGTCGCCCGCGAGTCGCACGTCGCCCGAACCGGTGTCGGCCACCGCGTCGACCACCGCGACCGCCTGGATGGTGATGTCGCCCGAGCCGGTGTCGAGGCGGGCGTCGTCGGCCCGCCCCTTGCCGATCCAGACGTTGCCGGAGCCGGTGTCGACGTCGAGCCGGTCGACCGCGACCTCGCCGATCTTCACTTCGCCCGAGCCGGTGTCGACCTTGAGGCTGCCGTCGACGGCGTCGATCAGCACGTCCCCCGAGCCGGTGTCGACGTCGATCTGGCCGGCCAGGCGGCCGAACTTGGCGTCGCCCGATCCGGTGTCGATCCCGAGGTCGGCGACGAGGTCGCCGCCGCGGACGCTGCCGACGACGTTGCGCAGCGCGAGGTCGGCCCCGGCGGGCACGGTCACGGTCACGTCGGCGAAGAGCACCGGCACGCCGCGCTTGGCCGTGCCGTAGATGCGCACCCGAGTGCCGCGGTAGCGCGAATTGGTGTCGTTCCACCAGGAATCGCCGCCGTCAGGGTACGCGAAGGCGTCGTAGTCGTCGACCGGATAGGTCAGCACCCACGAGCCGCGCTCCTCGCGCCAGGCCATGGCGGCGAGCAGCCTCTGGGTCTCCTCGGCGCTGCGCCCCTCGGCGTGGATCTTGGCCTCGACCTCGATCGCGCCGCCGGTCCCCTGGCGGACTTCGAGGCTACCGGCGAGGTTCTCGATCTTCACGTGCCCGGAGGCCGGGATCGACTGGTGCTCGACCTTGGTGACTTCGGAGGCCCAGGCGGCGCCGGCCGTAGCCACGGCTGCGAGCGCGAAGGCGAAAGAGCGGCGGAGATTCGGCGTGCGCTTCATGGAGAGGCTCCCTCCGTTGCGGGAGCGATCGCGGCGAGGCGCCGGGCAGACCGTCGGCAGCGCGCGGATCGCGTCGTCTGGAGGGGATTACGGGAGGGAGCGGCGCAAGTTACAGCCGCTACCCCCACCAGAAAGAGGCGGCGATGATGCCGTAGAGCCCGATGAGCGCCACCCCTTCGAGCCACACGGACTCGCCGTCGTAGACGATCGCGGCGCCGAGGGCGACCGAGAACGAAAGGGCCACGACCAGCAGGGGCGGCATGATCAGGGTCAGGTGATGGCTGCTGACCAGGAAGCTCGCCAGGACGAGAATCGGGATCAGGCCCAGCGCCACCTGCAGAGAGCTGTTGAGCACGATGCTCACCGCGTAGTCGGGCTTGTCGCGTGCCGCGAGCCGGATGCCGACCACGTTCTCGACCGCGTTGCCGGCGATCGCGACCACCACCAGGCCGGTGAACATGTGCGACAAGTGGAGGGTGGCGATCGCCGGCTCGAGGGTCTGGACGAACCAGTCGGAGACCAGCGCGGCGCCGAGGCCCGCGACCGCGAGGACGCCGATCGCCAGGCCGAGCGGCCAGGTCGGATGCCCCGGCTCGATCTTCGGCGCCTCGACCTGCTGCGCGGGCGCGCTGCGCACTGAATAGGGGATGCTGCAGGCGAAGACGACGAGCAGGAGCACGGCGCAGGCGATCGAGAGCGCCTCGGCGTGCGGCTCGGCCGGGGTGTGCAGCTCGTGCACCAGGGTCGGGAAGACGAGCGCCGCGACCGCGAGCAGAGTCAGGGTGGCGATCAGCCGCGGCTGGTGGGACGAAAAGCGTTGCGTGCCGTGCTTCAGGCCGCCGACCAGGAACGCCAGGCCGAGGATCAGCAGGCTGTTGGCGAGGATCGAGCCGACGACCGCCGCCTGCACCACCTCGACCAACCCGGCGCGCAGGGCGAAGATGCCGACGAAGAGCTCGGGCAGGTTGCCGACCGCCGACTGCAGCATGCCCGTGCCGGTGGGCCCGAGCCGTTCGCCGACCTGCTCGGTGGCGACGCCCACCGCGGCGGCGAGCGCCGCGAGCGCGACGGCGGAGACGCCGAACCCGACGAGCACGCCGGCGCCGGAATGGGTGAACGCGGCGCCGATCGAGGCCGCGAGAGCGACCGCGAACGTGACCCGCTGTCCGGTGGTGAAGTAGCGCATCCTCGGACCGGCGGTCAGACCATCGCCTCGAGCTCGCTGTCCGACAGCTCGTTGACGCTCTTCTCGAGCAGGATCGCCGCGACCTGCATGGGGTGGAGCCGGATCTTGCGCTTGGCGACGAGCCGGCCCGAGACCTCTTCCAACCGATGGAGCGTTTCGGGCGCCATGCGGAGCAGTCGCTGCTCGGTCCACTTGGGATCCGTAGCTCGGCCGCCGGTCTCGGGGGTCCTGAATCGACTCTCCACCTCGGCGGCGAGTGCCAGAGCCCCGAAGTAGCCGGAGCGCGAGCGCACTTTTCCCCGGCGTTTCGTGCCGAGGACCTTGGAGATCTTCGCGTAGTCGAGGTCGGCTTTCGTTGGCTTCATATGCTCCCCGATCGTCCGGGATCAATATAGATCGAAGAGACGCCCGTGTCACGACCGCAGGCTGATTGTTCTGAGGATCGACGCCAGGACTCCCGCGAGGGTCCTCTCGGGTCGGGTCGGCTGGAGTATGGAAGGCTGGAACCGGCTGAGGGCGAGCCTGCCACCGCCAGAGAATGGCGTTGCGCCAGGCCCCATCGGGGGCTAGACTTCGGTTCGTTCAAGACCTAGCGATGGCGTACTTCACTGCGACCCCGGAAGAGCTCCTCGGCTCTCTGAACGCCGTCGAGCGCCGTAATTCGCCGAAGCTCCTCTGGTACCAGGGGCATCGGGAGTTCCTACGCGAGCGGCGGGTGTCCGTGGTGGGGACCCGCAAGGCGAGCGAAGCCGGCCTTCGTCGGGCTGCCAGACTGGCAACGGAGCTGGCGCGGGCCGACGTGGTGGTGGTGAGCGGGTTGGCTCTGGGCGTGGACGCGGCGGCCCACCGAGCGGCCATCCAGGCCGGAGGACGGACGATCGCAGTACTGGGCAACGGTATCGATCTCTGCTCGCCCAAAGCGAATCAGGAGTTGCAGGAGCTGATCGCGCGAGACCATCTCGTCCTCAGCCAGTTCGAACCTGGAACGCTGCCGATCGACCGCAATTTCCCTCAGCGAAACCGCACCATGGCGCTGGTGTCCGAAGCCACGGTGATCATCGAGGCCCAAGAGCGCAGCGGCACGGTGACCCAAGGCTGGGAGGGGATCCGTCTCGGTCGCCCGGTGTTCGTTCTCCGCTCGCTCTTGGAGAGTGGCCTTGCGTGGCCGAAGCTGATGGTTGACTACGGTGCGGAGGTCCTCGACGGTACCTACACCGTCCTGGATGCCCTGCCGCCCGTCGGGAGATTCGACGCCGTCGCGATGGGTTTCTGAGGCCGGCTGGAGATCTTCCTTCATCCGCCCGGAGCGCCTAAGGCGAGTCTAGCTGGAAGGCTGCGGGGCCCAACTCTTGATCCACTGGCGCCCGGTACTGCTGGTGATCGCTTTCGTCGCGAGAGTTTTCTCGAACGAGAGAGTTTGAAGGTGGTAGGCGGTCAGGACCGACTCTTGAAGCTCCTGACTCGCCTCGAGATCTTCCACCCGAAGTCCTTTGGCCTTCGCCTCGTCGCGATCGATTCGCCGTCCATGACTCTTGTGCTTTGCGGCGTCGTTGAAGTGTTTGGCGATTCGAGCCGCCTTCTTCTGCCGATACTTGTCGGCCTTGAGCATGTACTTCGCCAGCCATTGCGCCACCATACGTTCGCCGTAGGCGAGAGCGTAGAGAGCCTCCTGAAGCAGCGCGGGTCCGAGGCTCTGAAGGACGGGCGCCCAGGCAAGCGCCACGTCGCGGTTCTTGGAGATCTCACGCTTCGCCATCTGAAACTGCTCCACGATCGCTCGGGCGGAAACGAACCGTTCCTCGCTCAATGGAAGCTGCGGGTCGATCGGGCCGAGTTGGCTTTGACGGCCTAGGACGATTCGATCCGCTGCCAGGCTGACCATGGTCCCAGCCGACATCGCATACGTGGGCACGATGACTTCCAAGTCGACGAACTTGCTCCGCAGGTAGGCAACCACGGTTTCGGCGGCATTGGTGACGCCGCCGGGCGTGTGAAGCAGGAGGGTGAGGCCCCGGCTCCAGTCCATGCCATAGATGGTCGACATGAAGCCGTTGACTTCTTCGTGAGTCAGGATGATCCAAGGGCTGGGTACGTAGGGCTTCTGGAGAAAGGCAGAGGAGTACGAGAGAA
The DNA here is from genome assembly GCA_046331385.1 of Thermoanaerobaculia bacterium. Classification (GTDB taxonomy): domain Bacteria; phylum Acidobacteriota; class Thermoanaerobaculia; order Multivoradales; family JAGPDF01; genus JAXLQW01. Next base: position 2,391,986 of record JAXLQW010000001.1, on the reverse strand, counting down.
CGTTGCGCCCTCCCCTGATGGCTCCAATCTGTTCGAGCGCTGAGCGCTGGCGTTTGCTCAGCCAATCGAGCTTGGCGACATCGCCATCTTGGGCCTCGAATTCGTCGAGGAGGTCGTTCCAAGAAGGCATCTCAACGAGAGCTTCCGATGACGAGCCTCAGGGGAGAGTCGAGGTTGGGTTTGGGATATCTCTGACCCCGGTTCGAGGCAGCCAACAGAGCCTTTCGCACCGCCTCGTCGTAGAGGTCCAACTGATCCGCTGCGGTTCGAAGAGCTCTGAGCGTCGCCATGTCGTCGGACGACAATTTGTCCTTGCTCGCTGCTCTCTTTTTCACGGTCTCCCTCTCTGGCTACTCTAGACGGAAAGTCTACACCCTACCTGTCGAGGCACTTCAGGCCGGACGTAGGCCTGAGCGAGGCGCTCATCGACGGCTGTTCAGCCCCCGGCCCTTTCCAGGTTCAGCGCCAGAAGCTTCTCGAGGATCTGCTCGTCGCTGAGGTCGAGCGGCCAGCCGTAGGCGGCGAAGACGACTTCGTCGAGCTTGCGGTGGGCGTTGGCGAGCCAGGCGGGGCGTTCGTTGTAGAGGTTGGTGAGGGTCCGCTTGGCGAGCTTCTTGGCGCTTTCGGCGTCTTTCGCCACGGTCCGCGGCCAGCGCACCGTCCCGATGCCGCGCGCGTCCGGCTCGTGCACGAACCGCTTCCACGGCCCCTCCACCGACACCGGAAACTCCAGCACCTCCTCCTTCGTCCACTCCGGCGGATTCAGCCCGGCGCGACTCTGCTCATCGAGTACCAGAGCTGAGTCCTCGCTCGGCCTTTCCAGGGGCGCATCAGCTTCAGACAGGAAGAAGTCTCGAAGGACGAGGTCGTTATGGGAGTCCTAGCGCGGAATCAGGTAGGCGACCGCGAAGCCGATCTGGGCGGCCATCATCATCAGGTACATGTGGCGCCAGGAGGGGTGGTTCTCGGTGCGGGTGAGGTCGTCCGGGTCGCGCAGGATGAGGTAGACGGTGTAGATCCCCCAGGCGGTCAGCAGCGCGCCGAGGGCGGTCAGCGCGGAGGCGTTGCCGGTGAGGATCGGATGGTTCGGGTTCTGCGGGTCGGGCAGATGGGCGAAGAGCGGCACCAGGAGCCAGGGAAAGACGAAGAAGGGCGCGATGATCCAGGCGGCTCGCTTCGGGCCGTGCAGGATCGGCAGCGTCTTGCAGCCGCCGGCGCGGTCGCCCTCGATGTCGGCGAAGTCCTTGGTCGACGCGGCGCCGACCAGGAAGAGCATGAAGACCGAGCCGATCGCCCAAGGCTCCCAATGGCCGACGCGCGCCACCATCGCCCAGCCGGCGACCTTGAGCAGGCAGCCGCGGGGCACCGCGATCGTCCAGTTGGCCCACATGCCGAGCGCCTTGGTCCGCCCCCACGCCGGCACCGAGTAGACCAGGGTGAAGACGAGGCCCGCGAGGTAGATGAAGAAGGTCTCGTGCGCCGAGAGCGGCGCGGTGATCTTGTCCGCCCAGGTGGTGTGCGGGTAGACCACCACCGCCCAGGTGGGGACGATCGCCAGGGCGTAGAAGATCCAGGTGAACGTCCAACCCTGGCGCAGCGAGAGCGCCCCGGTCACCAGCGGCCGGTTGGGCTTGTTGACCCGGTCGATGTCGAGGTCGGTGATCTGGTTGATGGCGTTCGAGGCGGCGTTGAGGAAGCTCGCGCAGAGCGAGCCGAGCGCGACGGTCAGGACGACCGAGAGGGTCAACTGGCGGCCGGGATCCGGGTTGTGCACCGATCCGAAGGCGCAGATCGACCCCGAGATGATGCCGAGCAGCGGCGGGAGCAGGGTGAACGGGCGCGAGAGCTGAAGGTAGAGATCGAGCTTCTTCATGAGCGACGGGACATTCTATCGGAGTCGCCTCAGATGAAGCTCTTGATCGCCGGCCAGATGCGCTCGACCGGTTGCCGGCTGCGGCGGACGACCCAGATCGGCAGGTGATTCTCGTACGGCATGCAGTCGACGCACTCGTGCACGCCGCCGAGCTCGACCTGCTCGAAGAGCTCCTCGAGGCGCTCGCGGCGGTCGGCGAGCACCAGCAGGATGTCGCCGGTACAGCTTCCGGGACCCCAGATCCAGTAGTTGTTGTGCGCCGAGATCGCCGGCGGCAGCAAGAAGTCGCCGCGGAAGAAGTCGATCGCGCCGGCCTCGCCGTAGTTCTGGCCGAAGACGCACGCCCGCTTCCGCTCGCTCTCCGGCAGCGCCTGGTAGACCTGCGACACGTCGCGCGCCAGGTCGCGCCAGCCGTGCATGTCGGCGAAGAACTGCGGCAGGCGGCCGAGCGCGTGGCGCTCGTCGCTGCCCGGCGCGCGGCCGAGGGCGGCGGCGTAGGCGACGAGCTGGTCGGCGGCGAGGATCGGCATCGCCAGCGGAGCGAGGAGCGCGTTGCCGAGGAGGACCGCCGCGAGGACCAGGCCGCGGCCGAGCCGCGGGCGGGACGCGGTCCAGCGCTCCCAGGCGACGCCGCCGGCGGCCAACGGCGCGGCGAACGCCGGCGCGAGGTAGTAGGGCTTGCCGTGCGTCCCGACGAGCAGCGCGAGGACGGCGAGGAAGGCGATTCCGAGCGGCCGGAAGGGACGCGCGCCGCGCGACACGAGCAGCCAAAGGAGGCCCGGAATCCAGACGAGCGCCGCGGCTCCGGTCTGGATCGTCGACTCGCGCAGGAAGCCGGGGGTGGAGAATTCGAGCATCTTCAGGCGCCGGGCGCGGTCCATGAACTCGAGCGTCGGCCAGCCGTGCAGTTGCTGCCAGACGAGATGCGGCGCGAACAGGAGCGCCGCGAGCGCGCCTCCCGCCCAGAACCACTTCGAACGCAGCAGATCCCAGCGCCGGGCCGCGGCGAGCCCCACCACGATGCCGAAGCCGACGAACAAGACGCTGATCTTGTCGAGCAGCCCGACTCCGGCGACGGCGCCGAAGGCGAGCGCCCAGCGCGGATCGCCGCCCGCCAGGAGCCGCGTCGCGAGGCGGAAGAGCAGCACCCAGAAGAGCAGGTCGAGAGCGTTCATCGACAGGATCGAGGCGATCGACAGGACGACCGGCGCGAGGGCCATGCCGGTCCCGGCCAGCAGGCGCGCGAAGCGGCCACCGCCGAGGTCGCCGGCCAGGCGCGCGGTCTGCCAGGACGCCGCCGCGTGGGCGAGGGCCGGCACGAGCCGCAGGCCCGGCAGCCAGGTACCGAAGAGGGCCGAGGCGAGCCGCGCCACCAGGGCCACCAGCGGCGGGTGGTCGACGTATCCCCAGGCGAGGTGGCGCCCGCAGGCGAGGTAGTACATCTCGTCGCGGAAGACGCCGTAGCCGCGGGCGAAGGCGAGGTGGAGGGCGAGGACGGCGAGCGCCGGCGCGAAGTCCGCCCAGCGGTCGGCCACGAGCCGGGGAGCGGATGGAGAGAGGCCTCTCGTCATGCCGACGGGCAGCTTAGCGGAGCGCGGGCTGTCGGTGCTCGATCGCGAGGCGGGCGCCGTGGGATCTAGAATCGCGCCGTGATCTCCGATCCGTCCCTCGACCGGTTCTCGGACTTCTTCCGCGATCTGGCGATCGCCTGGCGGACCCTCTCCGCCTATCCAGCCGGGCATCCGAACGTGGTCGCCGGGCTGGCGGCGGCGGTCGTCTCGTCCGAGGCGCTGCTCGCCGAGACCGGCTCCTGCGAGCTCGTCGCCACGCGCGACGCGCTGCTGTGGGGTGAGCAACGCTTCGACGCCATCGCGCCGGCGAGGATCGCCGAGCTGTTGCGCCGACGCGGCGCGGCCGCGGTGCGGCTCGAGCCCGGCATGACCGGCGCCGAGATCGAACGCTTCCTGCGCGCGCTGGCTCTCGATCGACGGCGGGCGCGCGCTGCCGGATCGCTCGCCGCCGAGCTCCAGGCGGCCGGCCTCGAGCACGTGGTGGCGACCGATCTCGACTTCTCGGCGGTGGTCATGGTCGAGGGCGAGTTGCAGGCTGCAGAGGACGAAGGCCCGATCTGGGAGCGCGTCGTGCGCCGGCTGGTCGAGACCGGCGCCGTGGCCTCCGACCGGCTCGCCTCCTGGATCGCCGGCGGCGGCAGCACGGCCGGTCTCGTCCGCTCGCTGCTCGGCGGCGGTGGCGCGCTCGTCGGCGGCCGGCGGCGGGAAGTGGTCGAAGCGGCGGTGCGCGCCGCGGCCGAGGGCTTCGTGGAGCTGCCGGGAGATCCGGAACCGGAAGGCCTGGTGGCGCTCGCCGAGGTGCTCACGGCCGAGGAGCGCGACCACCTGGCGCGCGAAGTCGCGCGCGCCAGCGGCGCGCGCTCCGGGGGCGAGCGCTCTCTCGCCGCCTTTTTCGCCGCCTTCCCCGAGGAGGAGGGAGACCGGCTCCGCCGCGTTCTGGCGAGCGCGCCGGCGCCCGCCGCGGCGCCGGCGGCGAAACCCCCCGACCGCGTCGAGCGGCTGCGGCGGGCCTTCGGCGCGCTCGACATCGACGCGCTCGAGAACGAGGGGCGCGGCGCCGACGCGGGAGCGATCCTGCTCGAGCTCGCGGCGCCCGGCCTCGAGCCCGCCACCGCCGACGCGGCGCTCGTCGAGGAGCTGCAGGCGACGGCGGTGAGCCGCACGACCGGCCCGTTGCTGGTCGAGCTCGCCGAGCGCACGGAGACCTCGCCCGCGGCGCGCGCGGCCATCCTGCACCGGGTCGAAGCGGTCTTCCGCGCCCTGGTCGAGAGCGGTCGGATCGTCCAGGCGCAGGAGCTCGTCGAACGCGTGCAGCGACGCGCCGGGGCGACCGACGAGGCCTCCGCCGCCTTCCGCCGCTCGGGCGAGCGCCTGGTGTCGCGCGAATCGGTCGCGGTGCTGGCGCGCGCCCTGCCGAACCTGAGCGAGAGCGCGATCGCGCAGGCGCGCGGTCTGGTCGAGCGTCTCGGACCGACCGCCACCCGCCACCTGCTCGGCGCGCTCGCCGAGTCCGACGATCGCGCCCAGCGCCACCGGCTGCTCGAGCTGCTCGGCGGTCTCGGCCCGCTGGTGGTGCGCGACGCCACCCACCTGCTCGGCGACTCGCGCTGGTACGTGGTGCGCAACGTCCTGCTGCTGTTGCGCCGGGTCGGCGACCCGGGGTCGCTCGCGGCGGTGCGGCGCTGCGCCGATCACGCGGATCTACGCGTGCGGCTGGAGGCGATCCGCAACCTGTTCGCCTTTGACCAGGAGCTGCCGCGCGAGCTGCTCAAGCGGGCGCTGACGGCGCGCGATCCGCGGCTGGCGGCCGAGGCGGTCGACCTCGCGGCCGAGACCCGCATGGCCGAGGCCGCCGAGCCGCTCGCCGACCTGCTCGCCGCTTTCGATCTCTTCGGCCGCCGTCGCGCCGTGCGCCTGAAGGCGATCCGCGCCCTGGCCGCGATCGGCGATCCGAAGGTGCTGCCCCGCCTGGCGCATTTTGCCGCCCGCTTCACCCTGCTGCCGGTGGCGCTCGAGGAGCGAGTGGCTTTCTTCCGCTCGCTCGGCGCCTATCCGGCCGCCGAGCGCGGCCCGTGGATCGAGCGCGCGCGGCGCTCTTCGGTGCGCGAGATCCGCGAAGCCGTGGCGTCGATCGCCGCGGCCGCGGGCTCCGCCGCGATCCGCGCCGCCGATCGCCCGGCGGAAGGTGGCGCGTGACCGCCGCCGATCGCGCCTACCTCGCCGAACGTCTGGTGGTCGAAGTAGGAACGGCTTTCCAGCAGCGGTCGGTCTACCCGTCGGAGCACCCGCAGGTGCGGCGCTCACTCGAGCGCGCGATCGCGGCGCTCGGCGCCTGGTGCCGCAGCCAGCTCGCCGACGAAGTGTCGATCATCCTGCTCGACGACCAACTGCTGGTCGATCGCGAGCCGCTTCCCGAGGACTCCCTCTGGCGACGGGGCCTGGTGCAGGCGCTCGCCCGCCACCGCCTCTCGGGCCTCACGCTCGCCGCGGGCCTGACCGAGAGCGAGCTCGGCGCTTTCCTCGACGGCTGCCTCTCGTCCACCGGCGCCCAGGCCACACGCCACCTGCAGTTCGGTCGCTCGGCCTTCTTCGACGCCGGCGGGGGCGGGGGCGACGACGCCGACGCGGCGGCCGAAGGCGCGGCGCGCGCCGGGGAAGTGGCGGCCGAGCGGGTGGCGAGCGCCCACGGCGAGCTGCTGGCGGCGGCCTCGGGCGCGGCGACCCGCCTCGACCACCTGCGCCAACTGGTGGCGCGTCTCGGACGGGTCGCGGCCGGCGCGCGACCCGAGACCCTGGCGCTCGCCGGGGTCGAGGGAGCCGATCGCGCCTTCCTGCACGGGCTGGCGGTCTCGGTCGGCACGCTGCGCCTCGGACGGGCTCTCGGCCTTGCGGGCGACGCGCTCGAGGAGCTCGGCCTCGCGGGCCTGGTGCACGATCTCGGCTATCTCGAGGCGAGCCCGCCGGCGGAATCCTCGGCGGAGCGCCGGCGCCTGCACACGGTGCGCGGCGCGGCGCGCCTCGCGGGGATCGACGGCGTACCCGAGACGGTGGTGGTGGCGACCCACGAGCATCACCTGCGCTTCGACGGCAGCGCGAGCTATCCGCTGCTCGCCTCCGCCCGCCGGCCACACGCGGCGGCGCGCATCCTGGCGGTGGCGGATACCTGGGTGACGCTGCGCGAGCAGGCCGCGGTCACCGCGAGCGAAGCGGCGGCGATCCTGCGCGAACGCGCGGGGAGTTTCCTCGATCCCGAACTGGTCGAGCTCTTTCTCGCCGGTCTCCCGGTGTAGATCCGCTCCGCGCCGCCGCGCGGTCAGAGAGGGAGCGCGCCGAGGGCGAAAGCCACGCCGGCACCGGCGAGCGAGTTGAGGAAATTCACCGCCTCGTTGTCGACCAGACCACGCTTCTCGAGCGTGGCGCCGATCCAGCTCTCGAGCGTCGTGGCGACGAGCGCGGCGAGCGCGACCCAGGCGATCCCTATCGGTGGATAGAGCTTCGTCACCGCGCCGAGCGCTCCGAGGACGAGCGACGCCGCGATGCCGGCGAGCGTTCCTTCGAGCGATACCGCGCCGTCGGTGCCCCGCGGCACCGGGCGCAGGGTGGTGATCAGGAACGTGCGCCGGCCGAAGGCCTTGCCGATCTCGGAGGAGACCGTGTCCGAGGCGGCGGTGGCGAAAGCGCTGACGAGCGCCAGGGCGTAGAGCACGGGACGGTCGGTGGTGGCGAAGAAGATCGCCGCCAGCGCCGGCACGCTGGTCTTCGACAGCGCGTTGCCCGGTCCACGCCGGCCGCCTTTCTCCTGCGCGATGCCGGCGCGAGCCTTCGCGGCGTAGCCCATCCGGGTCGCTGCGGTGCCCAGGACGAAGAAGGCGAAGAGCGCCAGGAAGCCGCGCCAGCCGGCGAAAGCCCAGATCGTCGTGCCGAGCAGGGTTCCGACGACTGCGCCCGCGCGACCGACGCCCTTGGCGGCGTAGGCGGCGAGCGCCAACGCGACGTTGGTCGCCAGGCCGATCGCGGCCTTGCGCGCGAAGTGCGGCGTGGCAACGAACGCCCAATGCCCCTGGGTCTCGATGCTGCAGGCGAGCAGCAGCGCCGCCACGAGCGGCACGCCGAAGTTGTCGTCGAGCCCCTGCGGCTGCGATTCGAGCAGGGCCGCGAACAGAGCGGTCGCCGCCACCGCGGCGAGCGCGAAGCCGGCCGCGTACCGGCCGGGCGCGGTCCACTGCAGCAGGGCGTAGGCGCCGGCGGCGCCGAAGACGGCGTAAGCGAGCGACCCCGCCCAGCTCTTGCGCGGATTCCACGGCAGCGGATTGCCGCCGCCCACCGCCTGGCCGACGATCGCCGCCATGCCGTCGCCGAAGGCGAGGATCCCCCACACCGCGGCGGCGATCTCCTGGCGACTCCAGAAGAGGACGAGCAGCAGCAGGACGGTGGTCGGATAGAGCACGATCCCCCAGGCGAAGTTGCGCTGGCTTTCGTGGCTCCGCCAGAGCTGCCGGCCGCCGAGGCGGGGCAGGAGCAGGGCGTTGAACAGGATGGCGAACAGGGCGGCGAGCACCGAGAGCCGCGGCCCGAGTGGCCGGACGGCGAAGGCGATGCCGCCCATCGCCACGTGCACCAGCTTGCGCGCCAGCTCGCCGCGCGTCAGCCCGGCCACTGCGGCGTCCCCTTGAGCCAGGCGAAGGTCGCGGCGAGACCGCGGGCGAGCGGGTGCGGGCGATAGTCGAGCTCGCGAATGGCGCGCGACGAGTCGTAGGCCCAGTCGTGGCGATAGATCTCGACCAGGTCGGGCGTCAGGCGGGGCGTCGTTCCGGTGAGACGCGCCCAGAGCTTCATCGCCGCGCCGGCGGTTCTGGCCAGACCGTCGCCCATCCGTTTCTGCGGCACGCGGATGCCCCCGAGGTCGGCCACCAGGCGATAGAACTCGGCCTGGGTGACGTTCTCACCGCCGAGCACGTAGCGCCCGCCGAGCGGGGCGCGTTCGAGCGCCGCGACGATGCCCTGCGCCACGTCGTCGACGAAAGCGTAGTTCCAGCGCCGCTCGGGACGGCCGAGGAGCGCCGGCAGGCGGCGGTGCGCGAGATCGAGCAGGTGGCGCACCACGATGTTGCCCTCGGTGAGCTCGCCCGGACCGTAGATGACCCCCGGGTAGACGACGACGAGCGGCGCGCCGAGGGCGATGGCCTGGCGGGCCGAGGCGTCGGCCGCCGCCTTGGTGCGCTCGTAGTCGTTGATCCAGACGCGCGGCCGCGGCTCGGCCGATTCGTCGAGCGTGCCGTTGGGCCCTCGCTCCGTGGGTCCGAGGGCGATGAAGCTCGAGACGTAGAGGATGCGGCGCACGCCCGCGGCCGCGGCGGTGGCGACGACGTTCTCGAGCCCGCCGATGTTGATCCGGTCGAACTCGACCGCGGGAGCCAGGATCTTCACCAGCGCCGCGGCGTGCACCACGGCGTCGCACCCCGCCATGCCGGAGGCGAGGCTCTCGCGGTCGGTGACGTCGCCGGCGGCGAACTCGACGCCGGCGGGGAGGCCGGCGCGCGACGAGCCCGGGCGCACCAGCAGGCGCAGCGCGTGCTGGCGCGCGAGCGACGCGACGGTCCTGCGCCCGAGAAAGCCGGTGGCGCCGGTGACGAAGACCTTCACGCCGCGAGCGCCTCGCGCCAGAGATCGGCGAGCGCCGAGTCGAGGCTGCGGCCGGGCCGCCAGCCGAGCGCCGCGAGGCGGCGCGCATCGCCGGCGAGCAGGGGCACGTCGACCGGCCGCATGCGCTCGGGGTCGAGCTCGATGCGCGGCGACAGACCGGCCACCCGGCACAGGTGGCCGAGCGCCTCGCGGATCGAGATCGCCTCGCCCGAGGCGATGTTGTAGACCGCGCCGGGCTCGCCGCGGGCGAGGAGCACGAGGAAGCCGTCGACCGCGTCGCGCACGTCGACGAAATCGCGCCGGGCCTCGAGATTGCCCACCCGCAGCAGCGGCTCGCCGCCGGCCGCGATCGCCGCCAGCTGGACGGCGAAGGACGGCAGGGCGAATCCAGGCGCCTGTCCGGGGCCGAGAAGGTTGAAGCAGCGGGCGACCGTCGCCCCGGCGGCGAGCGCCAGGCGCTCGGCGGCGGCCTTGGTCAGCGCGTACGGCGAGCGCGGCGCCGCCGGGCGGTCCTCGCGAATCGGCTGCTCGCTCGGCGGCACGGTGCCGTAGATCTCGGCGCTCGAGGAAAAGATCACCCGCCGGCCGGCGGCGGCGGCGAGCACGTTCTCGGTGCCCACCACGTTGACCTCGAAGTACTCCGGGATCCGCCGCCAGGAGTCGCCGACGTGCGATAGGGCCGCGAGGTGGACGATCGCCGCGGGAGCGAAATTCGCCACCGCGCGCTCGACCGCGACCCGGTCGCGGATGTCGACCGCGGCGAACGGCAGCGACGCGGGGAGCACGCCGCGCTCGAGGGCGATCGCCGAAACGTCGGCGCCCTCGTCGACCAGCCGGGCGACGAGATGACGGCCGATGAAGCCGTTGGCGCCGGTGACGAGGACGCGCACGCGGCTCCGGTCAGGCGCCGACCGTGGTCTTCCGGGCGGCGAATCGCGAGCGCCAGTAGTCGAGCGAGTCGGCGAGCGTCTGCTCGAGGGGGATGCGCGGCTCCCAGCCGGTCTCGGCGCGGAATTTCGAGCTGTCGCCGATCAGCACCTCGACGTCCGAAGGGCGCAGGCGCGCCGGATCGGTCTCGACTCTCACTTTGACGCGCGAGGAAGCCACCAGGCGATCGAGCATCTCGCGGATGGTGATCCCACGCCCGGAGGCGATGTTGTAGACCTCGCCCGGCGTCGCCTGGTTGACCGCGGCCCAGTAGGCGCGCACCATGTCGCGCACGTCGGTGAAATCGCGCACCGCGTCGAGGTTGCCGACCCGGATCACCGGCTCCTGCGATCCGGCCTCGATCGCCGCGATCTGGCGGGCGAAGTTCGACATCACGAACACCTCGCCGCGCCGCGGCCCCTCGTGGTTGAAGCCGCGGGTGCGGATCGCCTGCGTGCCGTAGCTCATGAAGTACTGGTAGCCGAGGAAGTCCTGCGCCACTTTCGAGACCGCGTAGGGCGAGAGCGGTCGCAGCGGGTTGGTCTCCTTGATCGGCGTCTCGTGCGGCAGGACGAGGCCGTATTCCTCGCTCGAGCAGGCGATCTGGAAGACCGGGTCGAGGCCGATCGCCCGCGCCCCCTCGAACAGATTGAGCTGGCCGGCGATGTTGGTGTGCAGGGTCTCGCCCGGCGCGGTCCACGAGGTGGGCACGAAACTCTGCGCCGCGAGATGGAACACCGCATCGGGCCGCGCCCGCTCGAGCGCCTGCTTGGTCGCGGTCAAGTCGTTGAGGTCGCACTCGACGAGCTTCAGGCGGCCCTCGAGGTGCTCGATGTTCTCCCGCCGGCTGCGCCAGCGGTAGGTGCCCCAGACCTCGACCTCGGAATGATGGTCGAGCAGGAAGTCGGCGAGGTGCGAACCGGCGAAGCCGGTGATGCCCGTGATCAGGACCCGCTTCATGACAAAGCTCCCTTTCTGCGCGCGGCGAGAAAATCGTCGAGGCCCCTCTCCCACTCCTCGACCCGGCGGCCGACGCTCGCTTCGAAGCGCTCCACGTCGAGCACCGAATAGGCGGGACGTGACGCCGGGCGCGGAAACTCGGTGGTCGGGACCGGGGCGACCTCGATCTCCGGATCGACCCGCCGCGCGATGGCGCAGGCGAAGTCATACCAGGTCGCCGGCTCCCGGTTGCGGTAGTGGATCCGTCCGCTCGCCCCCGATTCTCCCAGATCCGCTAGGGCCCGCGCCAGGAACGGGGCGTAAGTCGGCGCTCCGGTCTGGTCCGAGACCACCCGAAAGCTGCGCTCGCCGGACTCCATGCGCGCCAGCAGGGCGGCTGGAAAACTGGCCCCGCCGGCGCCGAAAATCCAACTGCTGCGCACGACGAGAGCGCGCGGGTCGGCGAGCGCCGCGACCTCGCCGGCGAGCTTGCTCTCGCCGTAGGCGGAGAGCGGCCCGGTCGGGTCGTCCTCGCGGTAGGGCCGGGTCGCGCGGCCGTCGAAGACGTAGTCGGAAGAGATCTGGATCGTCCGCGCGCCGACCGCCGCGGCGGCGGCGACCACGTGCCCGACGGCGACGCCATTGATCGCCAGCGCCAGGTCGCGGCGGGTCTCGCAGAGGTCGACCTGAGTGAAGGCGGCGCAGTTGACCACCAGCGCCGGGCGGAACGCGGTCGCGAGGGCGAGCAGGCGACCGCGGTCCTGGACGTCTCCCTGGGCACGGGCGACGGCGAGGGTCACCCAGCCTCGGCGCCGCGTCTCGGCGGCGAGCGCGCGGCCGACGATGCCGTGGGCGCCGAGGATCAGCGTGCGCACGGCGTCAGGGCGTGGTCGTCTGGCCGGACGACAGGTCGAGGAATGTGCCGACGTTCTTCAGGGTCAGCGACAGGCGGTAGTCGCGCCGCTTCTCCCTCAGCAGCACCTGCTCGCGCGCCTCGAGATCGACGCTCCAGCATTGCGAGTTGTAGTTGAGGAAGTAGCGCTGCTGCTGGATCTCGGAGTTCTTCAAGTCGTAGTTGATCTGGCCGTCGAGCGACAGCCGCCCGGGCAGGATCTTGAGGCCGACCTGCAGCCGCACCTGGTCGGAGTTCTTGGCCTCCAGCTCCGGCGAGTAGCGGGTGAACCAGGTCAGACCGAACCGAGCGCGGGTCAGGTTGGCGCTGGCGGTGAGCGAGCGCGAGTCGAGGCCGGAAAAGAGCGTGTTGTAGCTCGCCCGGGCATCGATCGAATAGTTCTTCGACGGGTTGAATCGCAGCCGCGCCGCGATCGGTCCGGCGGTGCTGGTCTGGGTTCGATCACGCGACACCTGCAGCGGCTGCGTCGAATCGAGGCTGTAGAGCCGCGACAGCTCGAGCGACAGGAACTCGTAGGCGCCGCCGTCCTCCTCGCTCTCGGGCTTGCCGAGGAAGCGATTGACCAGTGCGACCTGGGCCGAGTTGGTGGCGGTGACCGCGTCGATCTCGTCGAAGATCGGCACCCGCTCCTCGTCGTCGAAGACCCCGAGGTAGCCGTAGCTGAAGCGCGGCTCGATGACGTGCTTGATCTTGGCGAAGGATCCGAGCCCGGTGTTAAAGATGCGCGAGAACGAGGGTCCGACGACGTCGATCGAACCCTCAGGGACGGCGCGCGACAGGCTGTCGCCGCAGTAGACCCCGCCCGCCGCGAGCGGGCCGTCGTCGCAGACCCGGACCGGAGCCTGGGTCGTCGGATCGGTCTCGGTTCTGGGGAGACTGTCGCCCCACCAGGTCGCCTTGCCGCCGGCGGTGAGCGACAGGGACAGCCAGGGCACCGAGCGCACCGGCAGAGTCACTTGCGGATGGAGATCGACGCGGCCGTAGCTGACGTCGTAGAAGTCGGTCACCCGCGAGGCGAGGTAGGAGAGCGTCGAGTCGAGCGAGAGGTAGAGCGGCGTGCCGCCGAGCTTTAGCTTGCGCAGGCGGTACTGCAGCTCCGGGAGCTGTTCCTGCAGGGCGGAGCTGATCTCGCCGGCGAAGGTCTCGCGCCGGTCGACCAGCAGATTCAGCGAGTGCGGCCCCCAGTTGCCGCTGACGAAAGCGTTCGAGTAGATCCACGGCTTGGTGTTGTCGTACTCGCGGCGCTCGAAGTCGCGGAAGAAGTTGAAGTCGGAATAATCCTCGAAGGAGACCACGCCGCGCAGGCCGAGCGGCAGATCCTTCGATTCGTGGGTCCACCGCACCTTCCACCGCCAGTCGTCGGCCTCCGGGTCGTGGATGGCGTAGCCGAGCACCTGACCGCGCGTGCCGTCGGTCGGGCGATAGCGGAACTCGTTGCCGCCGCCGTAGAAGCCTTGCGCGTAACCGTCGAGGTAGATCGTGTCGTCGTAGCTCGGACCGAGGACCTGGAAGTAGGCGAGCCCGAGATAGGCGCCCTTGCGGTCGGTGTAGCCGATATTGGGGATCAGGAAGCCGCTGGTGCGCTCGGTGCGCACCGGCCAGAGGATGTACGGCCAGTAGAAGACCGGCAGCCTCTTCACCCACATCGAGGCGTTGCGAACGTGCGCGTAGTCGCCGACGTCGACGCGCGCGGTCGACATGCGGAAACTCCAGTCGGCGGTCCGGTCGCCGGTGCAGCTGGTGAACGAGCCGTGCCGGACCTCGAAGCGGTCGGGACCGGTCTTCGACACCACGTCGCCGGTGAAGTAGTAGTCCGGATCGACGAAGGCGGTGGCTTTCCAGAACGTGCCGTTCTGGGTGACCAGGTCGAAGTCCACCCGCTCGGCCGCGATCCGGCGCGTGCCCTGGTCGAAGATCACGTCGCCCTCGCCCTCGACGGTCATCGTCTGGCGGTGCAGAACGAGCTTCTCGGCGGTGATCGTCAGGTCCTTGTAGTGGATCTCGACGCCGCCCGTGGCGACCGCGTCCTGGTCGCCGAGCGATTCGAGCGTGCCGGCGGCGCCCTGGATCGTGCCCCCGCCCTTCTCGACCGGGACCTTGAGATCGAAAGTGATGCGCTCGGGCGTCGGTGGCTCGGGGACCGCGGTGGGCACCGTGGGAGCGGAGGCTGCCGGCGGGGTCGCCGCGGGGTCCGGCGTCGGCGGTGGCGCCGGGGTCGGCTCCTGGCCGCCGGCGGCGCTCCCGGCGGCGACGAGCGCCGCGAGCCACAGGGTGGCAATGCCTGCCGGGAGGCGGATCAAACCAGCCGTTCCACCACGAGAGCGGTGGCTTCGCCGCCGCCGATGCAGATGCCGGCGCAGCCGATGCGCGCCCCGCGCTCGGCGAGCGCGGCGAGGAGCGTCACCACGATGCGCGCCCCCGAGGCGCCGATCGGATGCCCGAGCGCCACCGCGCCGCCGCGCACGTTGGTTTTCTCGGCGGAGATTCCGAGCTCCTTCATGCAGGCGAGGGCCACCACCGCGAAAGCCTCGTTGATCTCGAAGAGGTCGACGTCGCCGACGGCGAGGCCGGCGCGCTCGAGCGCCTTGCGCACGGCCGCGACCGGCGCGGTGGTGAACCAGTCGGGGGCCTGCGCGTGCGAGGCCTGGGCGAGGATGCGCGCGATCGGCCGGGCGCCGAGGCGCGAGGCCTCCTCGGCGGTCGCAAGCACCAGCGCCGCCGCGCCGTCGTTGATCTTCGAGGCGTTGGCGGCGGTCACCGAACCGTCCTTGTCGAATGCCGGCTTCAGCCCGGGCATCTTGGCGAGGTCGCTCTTGCCCGGCTCCTCGTCGTGCTCGACCACCGTCGTGCCCTTGCGGCCGGTGATCTCGACCGGCACGATTTCGACGGCGAACCGGCCGCTCGCCTGCGCCTCCCGGGCGCGCCGATAGCTCTCGAGCGCGAAGGCGTCCTGGTCCGCGCGCGAGAACGCGTAGTGCCGCGCGCAGAGCTCGGCGCAACTGCCCATGTGCTTGTCGCCGTAGGGATCCCAGAGGCCGTCGAAGACCATCGAATCGACGAACTTGCCGTGCCCGAGGCGCAGGCCGTCGCGCACCCCGGAGGCGAGGTAGGGCGCCTGGCTCATGCTCTCCATGCCGCCCGCCGCGACGAGGCGGAAATCGCCGGATTTGAGGTCGTTGACCCCGGTCATCAGGGCGCGCATCGCCGAGCCGCAGACTTTGTTCAGGGTCACCGCGCCGGTCGATTCCGGGCAGCCGGCGCCGAGCGCCGCCTGGCGCGCCGGGGCCTGACCCTGGCCGGCGGTGAGGACGCATCCCATGTAGACCTGCTCGATCGCCGCGGCCGGCACGCCGGCGCGCTCGATCGCCGCGCCCAGGGCGCGGGCGCCCAGGGCATGGGCCGGCTGGGAGGCAAGAGCACCCTGAAAGGCGCCGATCGGAGTCCGCGCGGCGGAGAGGATGACGACGTCCTTCATGCAGTTTCCTCCGGGGGTTGCGGATCCTTTCGACGCTTGCGAGACTCGGGCGCGAAAGCCGCTCGGAAGCGCCGGGATCGTAACACACGGCCTCCGCCGGACCCGGCCCATGCGCGCTCTCGGAATCGACTTCGGCGAACGGCGGATCGGGGTCGCGATCAGCGATCCCGAGGGCTCCTACGCCCTGCCGAAGACCGTGCTCGAACGGCGCAGCGATCGCCAGGCGATCGAGGAGCTCGCGGCGCTCGTGCGCGCCGAGTCGATCGAGCTGCTGGTGGTCGGCGAGCCCCGGCGACCGGCCGACGGCGCCGCCACCGCGCAGGGCGAGCGCGCCCGCCGGTTCGGGCGGCGACTGGCGGCGGCGGCCGGGGTGCCGGTCGAGTTCGTCGACGAGGCGCTCACCAGCCACGCCGCGGCCGAGCGCATCGCGGCGGCCGGCGGTCGCGGGCGCCGGCCGCCGAGGCTCGACGCCGTCGCCGCGCAGCTCCTGCTGCAGGAGGCGCTCGACCGGCGGCGCCCGGGGTCGCGGTGAGACGCCTTGCGCGCTATCTGCTCGGCCTGGCGCTCGCCGCTCTCCTGGCCGCCGCGGCGCTGCTCGGCGGTCGCCTCTGGCTGCTCGAGCGGATGCATCGGCCGCACGGCTTTCCGGCGCCGCGGACGGTGACCATCGCCAAGGGCGAGAGCGCGCGCTCGATCCTCTCCCGACTGGAGAGCGCGGGCGTCGTCGCCTCGGCTCGCTGGACCCGCCTCTACCTGGTGCGCGAGCTTGGGGACCCGCCGCTACTCGCCGGCGAGTACCGCTTCGAGCCGCCGCTCTCGGCCGACCAGGTGCTCGAGAAACTGCGCCGCGGCGAAGTGGTGACCTATCCGGTCACCGTGGTCGAAGGGCTGACCTTCGCCGAGACCGCCGAGGCTCTCGCCGCCGCCGGACTCGGCAGCCGCGAGCGCTTCCTCGCCGAGTTTGCCGATCCGCGGCGGGTGCGCGACCTCGATCGCGAGGCCGCCAATCTCGAGGGCTACCTCTTCCCCGACACCTACCGATTCCGCCGCGGCACCTCGGAGGCCGAGGTCACCGACGCCTTGGTGGCGGAATTCCGCCGGCACTGGGAGCGCGACGTCAGGCCGCGGATCGCTTCTGGCGACGCAACGACGCCCCGCGCCCTTCTGATCCTCGCCAGCCTGGTCGAGAAGGAGGCCCGCCTCGACGCCGAGCGGCCGCTGGTCGCCGCCGTCTACGCCAATCGCCTGCGCCGCGGCATGGGGCTCTACGCCGACCCGACGATCATCTACGGCTTGAAGCTCGCGGGGCGGTGGGACGGCAACCTGCGCCGCCGCGACCTCGAGCAGGACTCGCCGTGGAACACCTACCGCATCCTGGGACTGCCGCCCGGACCGATCTGTTCGCCCGGCCTCGCGAGCTTGGCGGCCGCGGCACGGCCGGCGGCGGTCGACTATCTCTATTTCGTCAGCCGCAACGACGGCACCCACGTTTTCTCGGCGAGCCTCGCCGAGCACAATCGCAACGTCGACATCTGGCAGCGGCAGTACTTCCGACGCCGCCGAGCGCGGGGGCGAGCGGGTCTCCGCGATTGACAGAGGGCGGCGTCAGAGTGGAGTATTCGACAGCGATTCTTCGCCAGCTCGGAAAGGGGTCGGGAGCTCATGAATACCCGGGACCAGTTCGGTAACTACCTCCTGCTCAAGAAGCTGGCCGAGGATCCCTTCGGCGAGACCTTCCGCGCCGGAAGGATCGGAAAGCAGGGGGTCGAACGGGTCGTCCTGCTGCGGGTGTTCAACGGCCAGGGGCTCGATGGCGAGCGCCTGGCGCAGCGTCTGCAGGCTCGCCTGGCGGTGCAGCAGGCGTTGAAGAGCCCCAACCTCGGCCTCGGCGTGGATCTCGGCCAGGTGCGCGGCGTCCCTTTTCTCGCCTACGACTACATCTCCGGCAAGACGCTCGCCGCGCTCGCCGAGCAGGCGAGCAAGAAGCGCTCGCCGATCCCGCTCGATCACGCCCTGCTGATCACCGAGCGCATCGCTCTCGGCCTCGCCGTCGCCTACGAGACGCGGGTCGAGGACGAGCGTGTGATGCACGGTTTCCTCACCCCGCACCTGGTGGTGGTCTCCAACGAAGGCGAGTTGCGGACGGTCGGGTTCGAGGCCTCGGCCGGCCTGCGGGAGTTCGCCGGCCACCCGCTGCTCAAGGAGTCGGTCGGCCGCTACCTGTCGCCGGAGGCGCTCGCCGGCTCGCCGGTCGCCAAGACCGACGACGTCTACAGCATGGGGGCGCTGCTTTACGAGCTGCTGACCGGGCAGAAGGTGCCGATGAATCCGCCGAACGGCTTCGGACCGGTGGTCGACCAGGCGGTGCTGGCGTTCGACGGCAGCGCGCTGCACCCGGATCTCGGCAACCTGCTCAAGCGCAGCCTCGGCGCGCGCGACCAGCGCATCGCGGACGTCGTCACCTGGCACAAGACGCTCGCCAAGATGATGTTCGACGGCCAGTACAACCCGACGACCTTCAACCTCGCGTTTTTCATGCACAATCTCTTCCGCGAGGAGATCGAGCGCGAAACGCAGGAGCTCGAGCTCGAATCGACGACCCAGATTCCTCTGCCCAAAATCGCCGCGGCGGCGAGCGCTGGAGCGCCAGCGGCGCCGGCGGCCGCGGGGCGACCGGCGGCGGCACCCGCCGCCGCGCCGACGTTCGGCATGGGCGGCGGAGCCAAGGACGCGCCGCCGAAGGAAGACACCGCGGTGCTGCGCGACCGCTACGGCCTCGAGACACCCAAGGCCTCGAGCAAGAACGTCATCTTCGCCGCCGCGGCGGGCGGGGTGGTCGTGCTCGCCGTTCTCGGCTACCTACTCTTCGGTCGGGGCGGTCCCTCGGCGGCCCCGGCTCCGGCCGCTCCGAACCCCGCGCCGACCGCGCCGGCGGGCCCGACGCCGGAGGAGATCCAGGCACAGATCGCGAAGATGGTCGAAGAGAAGCTCAAGATGTCCTCGCAGCAGTACGAGGATCAGCTCAAATCGCTGCAGAAACAGCTCGAGGACGCGAGGAAGACGCAGACGACGTCCGCGACGCCGGCGAGCGCCGCGGCGGTCCGGCCGACGGTGCCTGCGCCGACGGCGAGCGAACCGCCGGTGAGACCGGCGCCGACCACCACCAGCACCACCGGCACGAATCCGAGCTCCGCTGCGCCCGCGCCGGCGCCGCCCGCGACCTCGGTGCCGAAACCCGCCGAGCCGGTCTCGAGTCCGGCCCCCCCCGAGAGCGCCGAGCCCAAAGTCGAGCCTGTCCCCGCTCCCGCCGCGCCGGCTAGCGTGCAGCGCGGCGACATGGTCACCATGGGTGCGGGCGTCGTACCACCGCGCGTGACGCGCAAAGGAAATTTTCGCTACCCGCCGCTCGCGCAACGGATGAAGAAGGAGGCGGTGGTGACGGTGCGCGTGCTGGTCGACGAGAACGGCCGGGTGGTCGATGTCGAGAGCGTGCCGCCCAAAGCGGGCTACGGAATGGACGAAGCGGCGATCGAGTACGCCCGCTCCTGCGGCTTCTCGCCGCCGACCAAGACCGGCATCGCAGTGCGAATGTGGACCGACCTGAAGGTCGCCTTCACCCTCGGTAGAAACGGCTGACGCCGGTCGGCTCGCGGCGTTCGCGCGGAAAGGAAAAGGCCCTCGCTCGCGCGAGGGCCTTTTTTCGTCCCGCGATCGGTGGCGACCGGTCTCAGAGATCGGCCGCTTTGATCGACGCGACCAGCTGCTGGATGATCGGCTTCATCACCTTGTCGAACATCCGGTCGTCGTTTTCCACCCCGCCGCCGGCTCCCATGATCGAGAGCTTGAAGTGGGCGTCCTCGCCTCGACCCTCGTCGGCCCAGACGATCTCGCCGGTCTCGGTGTCGATGATGCGGGCGTTCATCGCCGCCACGAAGGTCTTCTTGCCGGCACTGAACGACACGCCGTAACCGCCGTGCGCGCCGGTCTCGGTGGCGCCGTACTCGGTCACCGCGCCGGTCAAGAAGTATTTGCAGCCCAGGAGCTTGCCGGCCTTGATCGCGGTCTTGGGGTCGACGTCGCCGTTGATCGACAGGGCTTTCTCCTGCATCAGCTGGGAGAGCTGCTCGCGGTCGATGACCCGGAACTTGCCGCTCTTGACGAGCTCGGTGACGAAGACGTCCTGCGCCGCCTCGGCGCCGCCGTGGTACCACCACTGATTGTCCGCCTTGTTCTGGAAGGCGAGCACGGCGATGCGCGGCTTCGAGTCGGCGGCGGCGGCCACCGCGACGCCCGCCGCGAGCGCCACCGCCATCACGGTTGCCACTGCGATCCAACGCTTCATGTCCATCCTCCTTGTCGGGCGCCGATTCTAGCCCGGATTCTCCGGGGGATTCGCTATCTGGAAAACGTCAGCCGGGAACCGAAGGGGTCATTCCCTGCGCATATACCCCGCAGATCGGCGCCCTGTCGACGATGTCGGTCACCTCAACGCCCCGCTGCAAGACATGGACCGGGCCGACCATCGCCAGCAGGACCGGACCGGTCGCGGCGAGTGGCGGGGGCTTGGTGGGGACGCCTGCGAGCTTCCCCGGGGCTTCTCCTCGAATAGCATGATCTTTGATGCGCAAGGACGCGATTGGACGCGGCGGAGCTCTCCCGCGCCTTGACCGCGCGCGATCGTGATCCGCCGGCGGAGCGACGAGGGCTGGTGGGTCGTGACCCAGGCGGACCACGCGCGGCTCGCGGCGGATCTGCTCGCCCTGTTCCGCCTGCCCGAGCTCATCGATCGCCCGCGGCGGCGCGAGCTGCTGCTCGCGGTGCGCGAGCACGACAACGGCTGGTGGGAAGCCGACGCAGCGCCGCGGGTCGATGCTGCGACCGGCTTGCCGCTCGACTTCCGGGAGGCGCCGCCCGAGCTGCGGCGCGAGATCTGGCGACGCGCCGTCGAGCGCCGGGCGGACGAGGAGCCCTACGCCTCGGCGTTGATCGCGACCCACGCCCTTCGCCTGCTCGCCGATCGCCGGGCGGACGACGAGTACGGCGAGTGGCTCGCAGCGCTCGAGGAACGGCGTGCGGAGTTGCTTGGGGCGAGCGGCCGAACGATCGCGGACGCCCTGGCCGACGACCGTTGGCTCGAGCTCGCCGACGACCTGTCGCTCGCGGCTTGCCTCGGCGACGGACGATTCGTCCAAACGCTCGGCTTCCGGGCGCAGGTCGAGACGACGGCGAGCGCCGTCGAGGTGCGACTCGCGCCCTTCCCGCTCGCCGGGACGACCCGTTTCGCTCTCCCGGCACGCGCCCTGCCGCCGCGCCGTTACGCGAGCGGCGTCGACCTCGGTGTCGAGCTCGCCGCGGCCCGTTGGCGGGAGCTGACCGTCCGCCTCGCCCCGGGCGCCGCCGACTGAGCCGAGATCACGAGGCGCGATCACGGGCGAACGAGGCCAACCGGCCGCAGCGCGGGCAGCGCAGCGTCGTGACCTCGTAGCGCTCGGTTCCTCTCAGGCTGAGCCCGCGGATCCAGGAGCGAACGGGGGTTCCGGAGACCCAGGTCGCGAAGCCCAGGCGATGGTTGTGCCCGCGGTCGAGCAGGAAGCCCTCCTGCATCGCGATGTCGCACCTCTCGCAGCGTTCGTTGCCGGCGCTGTGCGCGCCGCGTGAGTCGTTCATGACCCCACCTTCTTGGATGTGGATTTCTCGCCCGCCCCGGCCGCGGGCGAGCGCGCGAGCCGAGCCGAGTCGGCGAGCGCCCGGCGCAGCAGGAATTCGATCTGTCCGTTGACGCTGCGCAGCTCGTCGGCCGCCCAGCGCTCGAGGGCGGCGTGCACGGCCGGATCGAGCCGCAGCAGGAAGGGTTTGCGCTCGGCCACCCGCGCCCGGCCTCAGGTGTACAGGGTTCCCGCGTTGACCACCGGGGTCGCGGCGCGCTCGCTGCACAGCACCACGAGGAGATTCGAGACCATGGCGGCCTTGCGTTCCTCGTCGAGCTGCAAGACGTTGTTCAAGGTCAGCCGCTCGAGCGCCATCTCGACCATGCCGACCGCGCCGTCGACGATCTTCTGGCGGGCGGCGATGATCGCGCTGGCCTGCTGGCGCTGCAGCATCGCCTGGGCGATCTCCGGCGCGTAGGCGAGGTGGCTGATGCGTGCCTCGGGAACGTCGACGCCGGCCTGCGCCAGGCGGTCGTGAATCTCCTTGCGCAGCTGGTCGGCGATCTCCACCGTGTTGGCGCGCAGCGACATCTCGTGATCGCCGTGGCTGTCGTAGGGGTGGCGGGTCGCCAGGTTGCGCAACGCCGCCTCGCTCTGCACGAGGACGAAGTTCTCGAAGTTGTCGACGTGGAAGACCGCCTCGGCCGAGTCGACCACCCGCCAGACGACCACCGCGGCGATCTCGATCGGGTTGCCGTCGGCGTCGTTGACTTTGAGCCGGCTGGTCTCGAAATTCCGCACCCGCAGCGAGATCGGCCTGCGCTGGTAGAAGGGATTGGTGAGGCGCAGGCCCGGCTCGCGTTCCGTGCCGCGGTAGGCGCCGAAGAGCGTCAGCACGCGGCCCTGGTTCGGCTCCACCATGAACAAGCCGCCGAGGGCGATGGCCGTGACCACGATGCCGAGCGCCGCGAGCACGATGGCGCCGACGGAACGGCTCTGCGCGCCCTGGATCGTCCCCCAGATCGAACCCGCGAGGATCGCCAGCAGCAAGACGAGCATCGGGAGTCCGGGAAGCGTGACGGCGGTACGTTCTTTCATGACCTCCTCCTTGACATCAATATGATATCACAAAGATAGCAATCTGGTGCGGATAGGATCCGTCGCCGACATGCGCCACCCCTCCGCCGCCCCCGCCCTGTTCGTCGCCTCGTTGTTATCTCTTGAATCCGCGGCACTTGCGGGTACGGTCGAGCCCGAATCGCTGCTCGACCTGCCGGCCATCGCCGAGCTCGCGCTCGCCCCGGACGGCAAGACCGCGGCGGTGACCGTCGATCGCGTCGAGCGCGCCGACGACCGCTACCGCAGCGAGCTCTACCTGCTCGACCTCGCGAGCGGCCGACTCGATCGCCTGACCCCCGGCGAGCGCAGCGACAGCGCGCCGCGCTTCTCTCCCGACGGGCGCTTCCTCGCCTTTCTCGGCGATGCCGGCGACGGCAACCAGATCTTCTGGCTGCGCGTCGGCAGCGCGCGGGCGCGCGCGGCGACCCGGCACGGCGAAGCGGTCGAGGCCTTCGCCTGGGCTCCCGACGGCAACCGCTTCGTGTTCGTCGCCGCCGAGCCCACGACAGCGTCACCCGACGCGCCAATCCTCGTGCGCCGGACCCAGACGCAGCGCGACGGCGCCGGATTCCTCGACGAGCGCCGCGGGCATCTGTGGATCGCCGATCGCGAAGGGCGGGGAGCGGCGCGCGAGATCACCTCCGGACCCTGGGAGGACAGCGACCCGGAGTTCTCGCCCGACGGCGCGTGGATCGCATTCGTCTCCGCCCGCCAGCATCCCGACGAGGATCTGACCGACGACACCGACGTCTTTCTGGTGCGACCCGACGGCACCGAGCTCCACCGCTTGACCGGGACGCCCGGCCCCGACGCGCGGCCCGCCTGGTCGCACGCCGGAGATCGCCTGGCGTGGATCGGAAGCCGGCGAGCGAACGACTTCTACCAGACGAATCAGCTGACGGTGGCGACCCTCGCCTTAGGTGAGCCGCGCGATCTGACCGGCGCGCTCGACGCCTGGATCGCCGCGGACAACTACGCCTACGGCAGCGGACTCGCGGCGCCGATCTGGTCGGCGGACGATCGCGAGATCTGGGCGCCGCTCGAGGAGCGCGGCCGAGTGATCGCCCTGCGGATCGCGAGCGCGGGCGATGCGGAGCCGCGGCGGATTCGCGCTGGAGCCGGATCTCTGGCGCTCGTCCGGCCGCTCCCCGGCGGCGAGCGCTTCCTGGCGCTCTCCTCTTCGCCGGTCGATCCCGGCGAGCTGCGGACCTTTGACGCCGATGGACACGCGGGCCCGGACTTGACCCATTTCTCGAGCGCGTGGAGCGCGGCGCATCGCCGGGTGACACCGGAGGTCCTCGCCTCGACTTCGCCCGACGGCACGGCGGTCGAGTCGTGGCTCTATCCGCCGCTCGATCGGGAGCCCGGGCGGCGCTATCCGCTGGTGCTCTACGTCCACGGCGGCCCGCAGGGTTTCGACGGCGACTTCTTCGATCCGGAGCTCGAGAACCAGCTCCTGCCGGCGCACGGCATCGCCGTCCTGCGGGTCAACTACCGCGGTTCGACCTCCTACGGCGAGGCGTTCTCGCGCGCCGTGCGCGCCGACTGGCACACGCGCGAGCACGCCGACTTGATGGCGGCGCTCGACGCCGCGCTCGCCGGCCACGAATGGCTCGATCCCGAGCGCCAGGGCATCGGCGGCTGGTCCTACGGCGGGATCCAGACGGTCTGGGCGGCGGCGCACACCGGCCGCTTCCGGGTCGGCGTGCCGGAGCGCTTCGAGGTCGACTACCTCGCGGCCTTCGGCGTCGACCAGTGGTTCCTGCAGTACCTGACCGAGCTCGGCGACCCGTTCGCCAACGCCGACCTCTACCGCCGGCTGTCGCCCGGCACGTACGCCGCGGCGATCCGCACGCCGCTCTTCCTGATCGCCGACGAGCTCGACCACAACTGTCCGCTGCCGCAGGTGCTCGAGCTCTACCAGCGCCTGAAGCTGCTCGGCCAGTCGACCGAGCTGGTGGTCTATCCGGGCGAGTCGCACTCGATGTCGCAACCGTCGCACAAGGTCGACCGGCTGCGGCGGCTGCTCGATTGGTACGGCCGGTACCTGCTATCCGCCGAAAACAAAACGGCCGGCCCGTCGGGGCCGGCCGTGAGAGAACGCTGACGATCGGGTCGGATTGGGTCAGTCGCCCTTCAAGTCGTCGAACACGATGCCGAGCTTCTTGGCGCCGGCGTCGCGGCAGATGTCCATGAACTGCGCCACCTTGTCCCAAGGCAGATCGCCGTCGGCGGCGAAGAAGGCGAGCTTGTTCTCGCGGCCCTTCAACGCGTCGGCGAGCCGGACGGAGAACTGCGCCGCCGGAATCTCCTGCTTGTTGATCCAGTAGCGCCCGTTCTCGTCGATGCGCACGATGAGCTGATCGCTGACGGTGGGCGGCACGACCAGCCCCTCGACCTTCGGCGGCGTGTCCACGTCGTAGCCCATCTGGAGCAGCGGCGTGATCACCATGAAGATGATCAGCAGCACCAACACCACGTCGACCAGCGGCGTGATGTTGATTTCGCTCTTCGGGCCCGAGACGGCCCCGGTGCTGATTCCCATGACGGATCTCCTTGCTGTCCGGCGCTCAGCCGCCGCTGCCGCCGCCGATGCGTTGCGTGACCAGTCCGAGGCCCGGGAAGCCGGCCTCGTTGATCATCCGCATCACGTCGCGGACGTCCTTGTACTTCAGCTTGCGATCGGCCTTGATGACCACCGTCTTGTCGGGGGTCTGGGTGTGGATCTCCTTGAGTCGCGCGATCAGGTTCTCCTTCAGCACCCAGTTCTCGCCGCCGCCGACGTTGATCGAGCCGTCGACGCGGATCGCGATCGTGAGCTGCTTGGCGCCCTCGGGCATCTTCTCGGGCTTCGGCGTCTCCGGCAGCGCCACCGCGATGCCGTTCTGCAGCAGGGGCGTGACCACCATGAAGATGATCAGCAGCACCAGGCAGACGTCGACCAGCGGGGTGACGTTGATGTCGCTCCGGATCGAGTTCTCGATCGCGCCGGGCCGCTTCGAAGAAGCGGAGGACATGTCCATCAGCTACCTCCGTGCTTCTTGATGAAGTAGTCGACCAGCTCCGAAGAGGAGTTCGACATCTCCACCGAGAATCGCTCCATGACGTTGGTGAAGTAGTTGTACATCCACGCGGCCGGGATCGCCACGAAGAGTCCGAGCGCCGTGGTCACCAGCGCCTCGGCGATGCCGGCGGAGACCGCCGCGATGCCGCCCGAGCCGGTGACCGCCATGCCGCGGAAGGCGTTGATGATCCCGATCACGGTGCCGAACAGGCCGATGAAGGGCGCCGTGGTCGCGATCGTCGCGAGGCTACCGGTGCCCTTCTTGAAGTCCGAGGCGGTGATCAGCGTCTCGCGCTCGATGGCGCGCTTGGCGGCCTCGATGCGCTGCTCGCCGGAGAGCGGCGAGGTCGAGCTGTCGAGCAGGAATTCGATCAATCCCTGACGTGTCACCCGGGCGAGGTGACTCGCCGGCAGCTTGCGCGAGATGTCGACCGCGTCCTGCAACCGGTCCTGGCCGAGCGCCTGCGTGGCGCGCTTGGCGAATTCGATCGATTGCTTGCGCGCCTTGCGGAAGAACATGACGCGCTCGATCA
This sequence comes from Thermoanaerobaculia bacterium, assembly GCA_046331385.1. Classification (GTDB taxonomy): domain Bacteria; phylum Acidobacteriota; class Thermoanaerobaculia; order Multivoradales; family JAGPDF01; genus JAXLQW01. The sequence continues at coordinate 2,366,281 of JAXLQW010000001.1, read as the reverse complement.
TCACGTACAGCGAGTAGACCGACAAGATGATGAGCACGATGACGACGCCTTTGGCGATGGGCGTCATCTGCTCCCACAAGTGGCCGATGGAAAATTCCATGCGTTCTCTCCTTTCCGAACCCGATCGTGGCTATTGCAGCCGGAAGTTGACGGTCAGAACGTAGTACACGCTCACCGGACGGCCGTTGAGCATCGCGGGCTTGAACTTCCACTGCTTGACGGCGTCGACCGCGGCCTGATCGAGGCCCATCGGCAGACCCTTGAGGACGCGGACATTGGTGACGCCGCCCGTCTTGTCGATGATGGCTTCCACGATGACCACGCCGGCGACCCGCGCCCGGCGGGCGATCTCGGTGTAGATCGGAGGTGGACCGGAGATCTTCTCCGGTTTGGTGACCGCGCCGCCGACTTGGAGGATCTCGGTGTCTCCGCCCACCACGCCTCCCGGCACGCCGCCGGCGACGCCGCCTTCGACGCCGCCTTCGACGCCGCCCTCGACCCCTTCACCCGAGCTCTCGACGGCCGGCGTGTCCGAGGGCTTCGGGATCTCCTCGGGGATCTCGACCGGCTGCACCGGCGTGGTGGGCACGACGATCACCGGCTTTGGCGTCGACGGCGCGGCCTTGGGCGGGGGCGGCGGGGGGGGCGGCGGAGGCGGCGGAGGCGCCGCAGCCTGGAAGAAGCTGACCTGGATGGGAGGTTCCGGAACCGCACTGATCGACCAGTACTGCCCGATCAGCACCCCGGCCAGGACGAAGGCGTGAATCGCGATCGCGATCGGGATGACGTACAGGCGAACGCGAGAGGGCTTCTTCTTCTGCGATTCGATCAGCGCGGTCTCGAACATCCGGTTTCCTCTCTCTCGCGCCTAGGAGGTCTTGGGCTTCTTGAGCATCTCATCGCGCAGCTTCTTCGCCTTGTCCTGCCACTCGGTGGCCTTGGCGTACCACTCCTGCGCCTTCTCGGGGTCGAGCTCGAGCTTCGCCTTCTCGCGGAAGAGGAGATTGATGTAGACCATGGTCTCGAAGGAGTTCGAGTCGAGGCTCAGGGCCTTGTCGAGCGCCGACATGCCGCGGTCGACGATTCTCGCCCGCGTGTCGTGGTCGATCATCGGATCGTGGTACGACTTGTCCCAACAGGCGACGCCGACGGTGTAGAGCGACGCCGAGTCGGCCTTCGGCCCGAGCTGCTCGACGAAATCGAGCGCGTCGTCGAGCCGCTTGGCCTTGATCAGAATGGCGACGATCCCCTTGACCGGAGTGCGGTCGCTCGGGTTGGCCGCGAGCTGGTTCTTGAGCCCGGTGAGCGCCTCGTCGTACATGCCGGCGTTCATCAGGATGTTGAGCAGGTAGTCCTTGACCTTCTCGTCGTTCGGGAAGGCCTCGAGATACTTGTGGAAGGCGTCGACCGCGGTGCGCGCGAACTGCAGGTTGTCGGTGGCCGGATCGCCGGGGCGGTAGACCGCCATGGCGGCCAGCCCCACCGACCGCCAGACCATCTTGGCGGAGGGATCGAGCGCCAAGCCCGTCTGGTACTCCTGGATCGCCGCGCGGTAGTTTTCGTTGAGGTAGAACGCGTTGCCCTGCTTGAAGTAGGTTCGGGCCTGGAACTTCTCGCAGCCCGCGAGACCCATGACGAGCAGGGCGGAAACGCAGAGCGTGCCGAATCGACGGTTCATGAAGTTGTCCGACCTCCCTCAAGCCATCGGGCGTCCGCGCTCGATCCTACGGGGATGCAATTGCGACGCCAGCCTTCCATCTGGGGTTCCGAAAGCCTCTGGGAATCCTCGGTGAAAAAGCGAGTGGCGACTATGAGAGAAAGGCCTTGGGGTTGTCAAGGCCGAAAGGGTCCAATGGAGCCTTGTAGGCGGGCCGTCGGCGCACTGCGAGACGCGCTCCGCGTCGCCGCGTTCGCCGCCGCGACGACCGCGACGGCGGTGGCGAGCGACGGCGCGGCCGAGCCGCTGCGCATGGCGTCGCGCGCTTTCGGCTGGGCGGCCGAGATCGAGGTTCGCGACCTGCCGCCCGAGCGGGCCGAGGCGGCGATCCGCGCCGCCTTCTCCGAGGTCGAGCAGAGCGAGCGCGAGGTCGCGCAGCTCGCGGCGCGAGCGCCGGCGAGCGGAGCGACGAGCGTCGCGCCGGGTCTCGCCGACCTGCTGGCGCGCACGCAGTCGATCTGCCTGTGGAGCCGCGGCGCGGTCTCGGCGTTGGGGGGAGCGGCGGCGGCGATCTGGGGCGGCGCCTCGGCCCGCGCGGCGCGCCTGCCGACGAGCGAGGAAACCGAGGCCGCGGCGGCCGCCGCGCAGTGCGAGCGCCTGGCGATCGACCGCGAGCGCTCGACGATCCGCCTCGCGCCCGGGAGCGGTCTCGATCTCGCTCCGATCGCGATCGGATTCGCGCTCGATCGGGCGCTCGCCCGTCTGGCGGAGGCCGGGAGCGCCAACCATTGGGCCGGGATCGGCAACGTGCAGATCGGTCGCGGCGACGGACCCGGGCAGCGCGGCTGGCCGGTCGAGCTGCCCGCGTTTCCCGGCGTCGATCCGCCGCTCGGCCGCATCTTCCTGCGCGATCGCGCCCTCGCCATCCTGACGTCGGACGACCGGCCGCGGATCGTCGGCGGCGAATCGATCTCGACCTACCTCGACTTGCGCACCGCGCGGCCGCCGGCTTCGCCGCCGCTCGCCGTGCTCACCGTCGCCGAGGACGCGATCGACGCCCAGGCCCTCGGCGTCGCGTTCTTCGTCCTCGGCGCGCGCGAAGGTCAGCTGCGGCTGGGCGCTCTCGCGCCGCGTCCGGCGGTGCTCTGGCTGCTGGGTTCGGGTTCGGGCGCGCCGGTGTTCTCCGCGGTCGGCTGGAACACGGTCCCGAAGCGTTGACCGGCCGCGCATCCGCGCCCCGTCAGCGTGGCAGCAGGCGGCCCGCGACGCCCTCGCGCGCCAAGCGATCGAAGGTGGAGTAGAGCGCCGCCGAGATCTCGGCGATCAGGTTCTCGCCTTCGCCGTCGCGGGCGAGGGCGGTGGTCGAGATCGCTACGAGATACGGCCGGCCGGCGAGCTCGACGGCGGCCACCGCGGTGCGCACGCCGTCGAGGCTACCGGCCTTCTCGAGCACCGCCGGCCCGGCGGGGAACGGTTCGAGGAAGGGCTCGCGTTCGCCGATCGCGCCGCTCTTGGGAAGAGCGAGAATCGCGCGCAGCTCGGCGGCGGTCGCCGGCGCGAGGCCGCGCCCGTCGCGGATGGCTCTCATCAGGGCGGCCATTTCGCGCGGCGTCGAGACGTTCTCGCGCCCGGCGCGCGCCGCGTCGAGGTCGATCATCCGCCGCGCGAGCCGGGTCGACGGCAGTCCGAGGTCGTGCATCCGGCGCGTCACCCGGTCGAGCCCCAAGCGATCGATCAGGGCGTTGGTGGCGTCGTTGTCGGAGTCGACGATCATCAGCACGGCGAGGTCGCGCAAGGAGAGACGCAGGTCGGGCGACAGGTGCTCGAGAATCCCGCCCCCGCCGACGCGCGGCGCCGCCAGGGCGAGGGGCTCGGACCAGGCCGCGTCGCCCTCGTCGATCCGCGCCCCGAGCTCGTAGAGCAGCGCGAGCTTGATCGCCGAGGCCTGGGGAAAGACCTGATCGGCGCGCCGGGAGATGGTGGCGCCGCTCGCCAGATCCTCGATCCACAGCCCGGCGACGCCGTCGAGACGCGAGATCGCGGCGTCGATGCGGCTTTCGAGCGCGTTCCACAGGGCGGCGTCGACCGCCGACGGGGGCGCCTCGAGTCCGGCGAGCGGCGCGATGGCGGCGCCGGCGAACACGACAGCGGCGAAAGTCGCGCGGCGCAATGGCATCGGTCGAGTCTCCTCGGACGGCTCGCAGATCATTCCGTCGCGCGCGCCGCTTCGTCAAGCGCGATCGCCGGCTATGATCGACCGTCATGGGTCGCGCCGCGTCTCGGAGGCCGCGTTGATCTCGCCGCTGCGTCCGGCTCTGGTCCTCGTGCGCCCGCAGGAGGAAGGCAATGTCGGTGCGGTGGCGCGGGCGATGGCGAACATGGGACTCGACGACCTCCATCTGGTCGAGCCGGCGGCACCGTTGCGGGGTTCGGCCTACGCCTTCGCCGTGCACGCCTCGAGCATCCTCGACAACGCCCGCCGCCACCGCGACCTTCCGAGCGCTCTGGCCGGTTTCGGTCGGGTCGTGGCGACGACCGCGGCGCGCGACCGCGCTTGGCCGCGCTCTCGCCTGGTGTCGCCGCGCGAGCTCGCCGACGTCCTGGCGCAGGACCCGCCCGGAACGCCGACGGCCCTGGTATTCGGTCCCGAATCGTCCGGATTGACCAACGACGAGCTCGCCTCGGCGAGCCTGCTGGTGCGCGTCCCGACCGCGCCCGAGCAGCCGACGCTCAACCTCGCGCAGGCGGTGCTGATCGTGGCCTACGAGCTCTTCCTGGCGCGCCAGGCGCATCCGGCCGGCGTGGCCGCCGCGTCCGCGGGCACAGCGGTCGAGGCCGCGGAATCGCGCGCCACGGGCGACGAGCTCGCCGGGTTCTTCGGCCAGCTCGAGACCCTGCTGCGCCGGGTGCGCTTCGCCCGCGACTCGACGATCGCCGGCGTCGAACGCGACCTGCGCCAGCTCCTGTCGCGCGCCGCTCCCACGCGCCGGGAGGTGACGATCCTGCGCGGCATCCTGCGCCGCGTCGGTCACGCGCTCGCCGGGCGCGGCAGCCGCACGGGCTCGACTCAGAGCCGCCGGCCCGATCATCGGCCGGGAAGCGGATGATAAAGTCGCCGCGATGAGCGTCGCGAGCGCCGCCACCCGCTCCGAAGTCGCCGCGTCGCTCGGTCGCGCGCCGATCGTCGCGGTCGTTCGCCACTCGGACGAGCGCGAAGCCGCTCGCCAGGCGCGCCTCTTCGCCGGGGCCGGCCTCGAGCTGATCGAGATCACTTTCACGGTTCCCAACGCGGTCCGGCTAGTCGAGACGCTGCTCGCCGAGCGCCCAGTCGGGGCGCCCTGGAAGATCGGCATGGGGACCGTGACCCAGCGCTCCCGGGCCGAAGCGGCGGTGCGCGCCGGGGCGGAATTCCTGGTCTCGCCCAACACTTCGCCGGCGGTCGCCGAGCTCGCCCGTCAGCACCAGCTGTACCTGGTGCTCGGCGCCCTGACGCCGACCGAGCTCGTCTGCGCGGCGGAGCTCGGGGCCGACCTGTTGAAGGTCTATCCCCTGCCGCCGGTGGGCGGTCCGGCTTATCTCGCGGTCGTCCGCCAGCCGCTCGGCGACCTGCCGCCGATGCTCGCCGGCGGCGGCTTCGGAGTCGAGGAGATCCCGGCGTACCGCAGGGCCGGAGCGGTCGCCTTCGGCATCGGAGCACCGCTGCTCGCCGCGAGCGACGAGGCGTCGAGGGCCAGGATTCGGCGCGCTCTCGCGCTCGCCCGCGGCGAGGAGGGGGGCGGATGACCGAGACCCCGGAGCCGCGCACCCTGCAACTGCTCTTCGACGCCACGCCGGAGATCTTCGCCACCGACGGCGCCGGTTCGTTCGCCTTCCAGCTGGTGGTGGACGGCGAGGGCCAGATCGACACCGAGGCGTTCGACGAGGTCCGCTTCGTCTTCTCGGTCTGGCACCCCTCGGGCCAGAAGGTGATCGACCTCGACCGCGCCTACGTCGAGCTCCAGGGTTCGTTCGATCCCGACGAAGAGCACTGGACCAAGCTGGCGGAGATCGAGCCGGTGGTCGCGCCCTACGGCGCCGGCGACACCTTCGACGGCTGGATCGTGCTGCCGATCCTCGCCGGTCGTAGCGCCTACGCCCTCGTGGGCAGCGGCTTCGAGCCGCGCTCCCGCCTGCAGATCCGCGCCAGCGGCTACTTCGTCGCCTGAAGCGAGGGGCGTCCTGAGCTCGCTCGACTTCCTCTCCCGCCTCGCGCACCCGAACGCCAGCAAGCTGGTGCTCCTGGTGCTCGATGGCGTCGGCGACCTCGCGAGCCCCGGGCAGCCGCGGACGGCGCTCGAAGCCGCCGCGACGCCGAACTTCGACGCCCTCGCCGCCCGCTCGGCGCTCGGGCGGATCGTGCCGGTCGCCACTGGCATCACGCCCGGCAGCGGACCGGGACACCTCGCCCTCTTCGGCTACGACCCGGCACTGCCCGACAACGACATCGGCCGCGGGGTGCTCGAGGCCCTCGGGCTGGGGCTCGAGCTCGCCCCCGGCGACGTCGCGGCGCGCGGCAACTTCGCCACCGCCGACGCGAGCGGCAAGCTCGTCGATCGCCGCGCCGGCCGAATACCGACCGCGGAGTGCGAGCGCATCGCCGGCAAGCTCAACGCGGCGCTCGCCGGCGTCGCCGGAGCGCGCTGCGAGGTCGTGGCCGGCGAGGCGCACCGTTTCGTCTTCCTGGTGCGCGGCGCCGGGCTCTCGCCGGAGATCGCCGACACCGATCCGCAGGACCTCGGCGTGTCGCCGCTCGCGGCGCGGGCCGAGTCCGCGGCGGCCGAGGCGACCGCCGAGATCGTTCGCCGGGCGGTCGCGGCGATGGACAACGCGATCGCCGACGAGCCGAAAGCGAATCGCGTGCTGCTGCGCGGCTTCTCGAAGCTCCCGCACCTGCCGGCGATGCCGCAGCTCTACCGCATGCGCTGCGGAGCTTTCGCCGGCTACCCGCTCTATCGCGGCGTGGCGTCGGCCTGCGGCATGCAGGTCGTGCCCTGCGGCAAGCGGATCGACGACATCCTCGCGGTGGTGGCGGCACGCTGGGACGATTTCGACTTCTTCTTCCTGCACGTCAAGCAGACCGACCAGGCGGGCGAAGACGGCAATCTCGTGGCGAAGCGCGAGGTGATCGAGGAGGTCGACCGCGCCCTACCGCGCCTGCTCGCCCTCGCCCCCGACGTGCTGGCGGTCACCGGCGACCACTCGACGCCGGCGCCGATGAAGGCGCACAGCTTCCATCCCGTGCCCGTCCTGGTCGCGGCGCCGATCGCCTTCGCGGACGACGCGCGGCGCTTCACCGAACGCGAGGCCCTCCGCGGTCACCTCGGGACGTTCCCCTCCCGCGATCTGCTGGCCCTGATGCTGGCGCACGCCGGGAGGCTCGCCAAGTTCGGCGCCTGATGGCGTTCGCCATCGAACAGTCGATCCACGTCGGTGCCGCGCCGGAGACGGTCTGGCGGCTACTCGCCGACTGCGGCACCTGGAGGCTCTGGTGGCCGGGCCTCGTCGACGCTTCGACTGCCGATCGCAAGCCGCTGCGCGATGGCAGCCGGCTGCGCTTGGCGGTGGCGCTGCGTGGGATCACGTTCAACTTCAAGAGCGAGGTCAGCGTGGCGACGCCGCCGCGGATCCTGATCTGGGTCGCCCGCTCGCTCGGGGTGACCGGTCAGCATGCCTTCTACCTCGAGGCCCGGCCGGACGGGGTCGCGGTGCGTCAGATCGAGACCCTCCAGGGTCCGGGTTCGCCGCTCTTCCGCCTGCTCGGTTTCGGCGGCGCCACCAGCGCCATGTTCCGCGCCAACCTGCGCGGCCTCAAGCGACTCGCCGAACGCAGCCTGTGATGCGCCGACCCTGCGGCGCCCGGGCGTAGGATCTCGCGCCGAGCCGGGTTTCTGCATAGACGCGGATTCGCGCCCCGGCGGAATCCCAAAGGAGATCCAAGATGCGCCCACGGAATTCGAAGCTCCTCGTTGCCGTCGCTTTCGTCCTCTCGCTGCTCGCCGCCGGATCGGTCTCGGCCGACCGCGACCGTTGGGTGCTCCTCGGCGAGCGCATCGTGACCGACAAGCTCGACCACGACCTCGTCCCGGTAACCGCCCGGCGCGGCGAGTTCGAGGCGCTGCGCCTGCGGGTCGAGGGACACGCCGTGCAGTTCCATAAAGTGACCGTTCACTTCGCCAACGGTGGCGACCAGGAGCTCGAGCTGCGCGAGGTCATCCCGGCCGGCGGCGAATCGCGGGTGATCGACTTGGCGGGACACGACCGGGTCATCCGCTCGGTCGAGTTCGTCTACGACAGCCAGTCGCTGGCGGGCAAATCGGCCACCGTCCGGGTCTTCGGACGGCGCTGAGGGGCTCGGGCAGGCGGGGGCGCGCGCTTCAGCGGAAGCCGCGCCGCAGCTCGCGGGCGAAGATCTTGTAGGCCTCCTCGCCGAACAAGCAGACGATCACCCGTTGGATCTTGGTGCCGCCCTGCAGGTAGCGGTGCACCTCGGTCAACAGGATGCGCGCGCAGCGCTCCATCGGAAAGCCGAAATTCCCGGTGGAGATGGCCGGCATGGCGACCGATTTCAGGCCGTGCCGGTCGGCGAGCGCCAGCGAGGAGCGCACGGTCGAGGAGAGCTTGCGGTCCTCGTCGCCCTCCCCCCAGCGCGGCCCAACGGCGTGGATGATGTGCTTGAACTTCATCTTGCCGGCGCCGGTGATCACCGCCGTGCCGGTCGCGGTCGAACCGATCCGGCGGCACTCCTCCTGGATCGACGGTCCGCCGCGGCGCTTGATCACCCCGGCCACCCCGCCGCCGAGGACGAGCTTCTCGTTGGCGGGATTGACGATCGCCTCGACCTCGAGATCGGTGATGTCCCCCTCCACCAGCTCGAGGGAGGTGTTGTTCATCGTGATCACGATGCGGTTGTCGGTCTTGGCCTCGGCCATCGGGGTTTCCAGAGCTCCAGGGCGCCCGTTCCACTCTCTGGAGCGGAGCGCGAAGTGCCGGGCAGCATATCAAAGGAACGGTAGACTTCCGGAATGACGCTCGCCACACTCCGGGATCGCCTCGCCGCGTCGCTTTCCGCCCGGATCCGGGACGCCTTCGGCCTCGACCACGAGCCGGTGGCCGAGATCCCGCCCCGGCGCTCGCTCGGCGACCTCGCTTTCCCCGCGCCGCTGCACCTGGCGCGGACGCTGAAACGCAAGCCGCGCGAGATCGCCGCGGAGCTCGCGCGCGGCTGGGCGCTGCCTTCACAGGTGGCCGAGTTGCGGATCGAGGGCGCCGGATACCTCAACGTCTTCCTGAAACGGGCCGAGTTCGCCGCCGCGTTCCTCGCCGAGCCCGTGCTCGCTCCCGCCTCGCGCCCGGGCAAGGTCATCGTCGAGCACACCAACATCAACCCCAACAAGGCGGCGCACATCGGCCATCTGCGCAACGCCGTGTTGGGCGACGTCCTGGTGCGCAGCCTGCGCGCGCTCGGCCACCCGGTCGAGGTGCAGAACTACATCGACGACACCGGCGTGCAGGTGGCCGACGTGGTGGTCGGCTTCGTCGACCTCGAGGGGCGATCGGCCGCCGAGGTCGCGGCGATCGGCGAACCGTTCGACTTCGTCTGCTGGGATCTCTACAGTCGGGTGGGGCGCTGGTACGAGGAGGATCCGGCGCGCCAGGCGCTACGCCGCCGGACCCTGCACGAGCTCGAGTCCGGGGAGGGAGCGCGGGCGGAGATCGGCCGGCTGGTGGCGTCCCGGGTCGTCGGCCGCCACTTGGCGACCATGCGGCGGCTCGGCGTCGGCTACGACCTGCTCACCCACGAGAGCGACATCCTGGCGTTGCACTTCTTCACCAACGCCTTCGAGAAGCTCAAGGCCTCGGGCGCGGTGCGACTCGAGAGCGCGGGCAGGAACGAAGGCTGCTGGGTCATGCCGCTCGCCGAGACTCCCGAGTTCGCCGGCCTCGAGGATCCGGACAAGGTGATCGTGCGCTCGGACGGCACGGTGACCTACGTCGGCAAGGACATCGCCTACCAGCTGTGGAAGTTCGGCCTGCTCGGACGGGATTTCGGCTACCGCTTCGACCGGGCGCTCGGCGTCTGGCAGACGACGACCGACGGCGAGCGGGAGCACCCCGCGTTCGGCGGCGGCGCGCGGGTGATCAACGTCATCGACGCGCGCCAGAGCTACCTGCAGAAGATCGTCCGCGCCGGCCTCGAGTCGCTCGGCCACGGGGCGGCGGCGGCGGCCTCGGTGCACTTCGCCTACGAGATGGTTTCGCTGTCGGCGGCGACCGCCCGCGCGCTCGGCTTCGCGAGCGAAGAGGGCGAGGGCAAGACGCTCGAGATGTCGGGGCGCAAGGGCATCGGGGTCAAGGCCGACGACCTGCTCGACCGGCTGGAGGAGAAGGCGCGCGCCGAGATCGGACAGCGCAACCGCGAGATCCCCGCCGACGAGCTCGACCGTCTGGCGCGCGAGATCTCGACCGCCGCGCTGCGCTTCTTCATGGTCAAGACCGGGACGACGCGGGTGATCGCCTTCGACCTCGACGAGGCGCTCGCCTTCGAGGGCGACTCCGGGCCCTACCTGCAGTATTCGCTGGTGCGGGCGAAGAACATCGGCCGCAAGCTCGCCGCCGCGGGCGCGGCGGCCGAGATCTCGCCGGAGGCGGTGGCGGCGCTCCCGGCCGAGCGCTGGAGCGACGATCTCTGGGATCTGGTGCACGCCGCGGCGCAGCTGCCCGAGGTGGTCGAGAGGGCCGGCGCCTCGCTCGAGCTGTCGCTGCTGGCGCGCTTCGCGGTCGAGCTGGCGCAGCGATTCCACGGCCTCTACCACCACCACCCGGTGCTGCACGAGAGCGATCCGCTGCAGCGCGCCGTGCGCCAAGCGGCCTTCCAGTGCTTCGCCCGGTCGCTGCGCGCCGCCTGCGACCTGCTGGGAATTCCCGAACCCGAGCGCATGTAGGCCGGCGGCCGCCGGCCTCCGGTCTCAGTCGCCGGCGTAGGCGATTTCGAGCCGGCCGGCGCGGCGCGCGCCGAGGGCGACGAGCGCCGCCGAAAGGCCAAGCAGCACGACGACCGCGATCCAGCCGGGCACCGGCTCGGCCGGCAGGGCGAGCGGTCCTTCCGAGACCGGCACCGGGCAGAGCGACTGCAGGTAGTGGACGACCGAGAGCCGCTTGAGGTTCGGCGGCAGGAGAAAGTTGAGCCACTCCCAGCCGAAGAGCAACGCCGCCGGGATCATCGGATTGCGCAGGTAGAGCGACACGCAGAGGAAGATCGCGCCGTAGGCCGCGCAGGCGAGCGCGGTCGTGACCAGGTAGGCGCCGAGCTGGCCGAGCCCTGGACCCGAGAGCAGGTATTCGCGGCCGCCCGCGGTCGAGCCGGGCAGGAAGGCGAGCAGCACCTGCAGCGCGACACCGCCGGCGAAGACCGCGATCGCCGCGAGCAGCCCGGCGACGTACTTGCCGACGAAGAAGACCGAGCGTCGCATGGGCGCGAGCCAGTAGAAGTGCAGACTCTTCTCGAGCACTTCGCCGCGGAACAGGTAGGTGAAGATCATCACGCAGCCGAAATAGACCACGCCCCGCAGGTAGAACCCCTGGAAGACCATGGCGAAGTCGCGCGCCATCCCGACCGCGTCGATCGGATTGACGTGTCGGTCGCGGCTGGCGACGAGCGCGCGCAACAGGAGCAGCAGCGCCGGGGCGAAGGCCACGATCCAGATCGGCATCGCCTTGCCGCGCAGGAAGGTCTTGCGCAGCTCGAGGCCGAGCATCGAGGTCACCTGGCGCCGCCAGAGCGGCCAGCCGGAGGTCGCAACGGACGGGGTGACGGAGTCGGCGCTCATCGTCCTCTCAGCTCGCCGCGGCGTCGTCGCCGCCGATCAGGTACTGGTACACGGCCTGCACGTCCTCGTCGACCGGCAGCACCGCCTCGATGTCGCACGAGCCTTCGGCCGCCAGACGGTTGAGCAGCAGGTAGAAGGCCTCGGCGTTGGCGGTGCGCACCAGCAGGCCGCCGCGATCCTCGGTGAGCTTGGCCTCGACCACGTGGTCCTCGGAGAACACCCGCGCCGCGAGCGCTCCGGGTCTCGGACAGCGCACGAGCACCTGGATCGGGCGCTCGGCCGCCATCTCCTCGCGCACGCCCTCGATCTCGCCCTCGGCGACGATGTAGCCGCCGTGCACCAGCACGACGCGGTCCGAGAGCGCGTCGACCTCGTGCAGGATGTGGCTCGAGACCAGCACCACCTTGCCGCGCGCCGACTGCTCCTCGAGCAGCGCGAAAGTCTCGGCGCGCGCCAACGGATCGAGACCGTTGAGCGGCTCGTCGAGCACCAGGACCTGCGGGTCGTGGGCGATCGCTTGCGCCAGCTTGATGCGCTGCTTCATTCCCTTGCTGTAGGCGGCGATGCGCCGCGGCGCGGCTTCGCTCATGCCGACGCGGGCGATCGCCGCGGCGGCGCGCGCGCGCGCTTCGGCGGGCGCGAAGCCGTAGAGCCGCAGATAGAGCTCGACGAAATCGCCGCCGCGCATGCCGCGCGGAAAGGTGTCGAACTGCGTGCAGTAGCCGACCCGGCGCAGGAGCGACTCGGTCGCGGTCGGCGACTCGCCGAGCACCGCGACCCGTCCGGCGGTCGGGCGCAGCAGGCCGGTGATCAGGTTCATCAGCGTCGACTTGCCCGAGCCGTTGGGTCCGACGAAGCTGGTGATCCCCGGACCGATCGTCAGGTCGATGCGGTTGACCCCCAGGACCTCGCCGTAGAACTTCGACACGTCCTCGAAGAGGATGGCGTTCTCCGGCGCGAGGCTCACCGCGACACCTCGACCGGGCGGATCTTCTTCGACAGCATCCAGATCGCGAGCAAGCCGAACGCGACGAGCGCCACCGCGGAGGCCGAGACCGACAGGTTGCCCTCGCCGGCCTCGCGGGTGAAGAGCCAGCGCCAGAGGTTGCGGATCAAGTCGTCGACGATCAGCAACTGGCCCCAGCGGGTGGCGAGGATCGCCATCACCGCGTGGCCGAGCCCCTTGCCGACGACGAACACCAGGAAGAGCATGGCGGTGGCGAACGGCCGCCAGCGCACCCAGGCCGAGATCGCCAGCGCAAAAAGCGTCAGCACGGCGATCCACAGCGCCGAGGCGCCGAAGAGCGCGCCGAAGAGACCGGCATTGGCGGCCGCCCAGCCGCTGGCGAGCGTCGATTGGAGGAGCAGCAACAGCTCGCCGGGCACCCAGGTCAGTACCGAGAGCAGGATCACCAGGATCGCCGCCTTGCCGATCACGTAGCCGGTGCGCGACAGGGGACGCGACAGGTAGAGCACCAGGCCGTTGTGCGCCAAGTCGGGCGCCACCAGAGTCGGGCCGACGAACGCCGCCACCAGGAAGGCGAAGCTCGACTGCACCACCAAGAAGGTGAAGAAGAAGTTGGCGTCGATGGCGATGAAGCCCCGCCCGGGATCGACCCCCACCGCGGCGAACGCGGCGAGATTGTTGGCGACGTAGAGCACGCCGCCGAATCCGAGGGTCGGCAGGGCCGCCACCACCAGCAGCAGGATCGTCAAGCGCGAGGCGAAGACCTCGGCGAGGCCGCGCGCCACCAGGCTGCGGATCGCGCGCCGCGCCGGCCGGCGTTCGCCCTCGTAGCCGCGATAGCGGCGGTCATAGACCGGCACGATCTCCCTCCGTCGATTCCATGGCGCGCAGGAAGAGGTGCTCGAGCGAATCGCGACTCGAAGCGAGACGCCGCAGCTGCACGCCGTGTTCGCCGGCGAGGCGGTAGAGGTCGCGCACCGCGACGCCGTCCTTGAGCACCACCTTGATCCGCCGGTTGGGCAACTCGGCGGCGTCGCAGCCGAGGGCGGAGAGTCCGGCGAGGAACTGGCCGTTCTCCCCGCCGCGCGTCTCGAGCTCGAGGAAGCGGCGGTTCTGCTTGCGCTCGGCGGCGAGATCGGCGATCGCCGCCACTCGGCCGTCCTTCAGCACCAGCACCTCGTCGCAGCAGCTCTCGACGTCGCGCAGCAGGTGCGAGGAGAGGATGACGCGCACGCCGGAGCCGGCGATGTCGCGCACCAGCCGCAGCATCCGGGCGCGCGCCGAGGGATCGAGCCCGTTGGTCGGCTCGTCGAGCAGCAACAACTGCGGCCCGTGCGCGATCGCCTGCGCCAGCTTGGCGAGCTGCTTCATGCCGAGCGAATAGGAATCGAGCCGGCGGTAGCGGGCCTCGCCGAGGCCGACGTAGAAGAGCGCTTCGTGCGCGCGCTCGAGCGCGGCGTCGGGCGGCAGTCCGGCGAGCTCGGCGAACACCCGCACGTAGCGCACCGCGGTCCAATGGCCGATGTAGGCGTCGCTTTCCGGCATGAAGCCGGTCAGGGCGCGGATCGCGACCTCGTCGCCCGCCAGGTCGTGGCCGAGGACGCGGGCCGCGCCGCCGGCGGGGCGGTGGAAGCCGAGGATGGTGTTGAGCAGCGTGGTCTTGCCGGCGCCGTTGGGTCCGAGCAGGCCGACGGCCCTGCCGGACAACCGACCGCTGAGCCCCTTGAGGATCGGTCGTCCGGCGAGGCGAACCTCGAGCGCCTCGAGCTCGAGCAGCGGCGGGGCGGCGTCGGTCATCCCCGCTAACTACGCAGGGAGCGGCGTGCAGTTTCCCCGCCGCGCGCGGCGCCCGGCGCGCCCGCGTGCCCCTCGGGCGCCGGGGCGGCGCCGGCGCGGGCGTTGGCGAGCAGACCCTCGAGCGCGAAGAGGCTCTCGAAGCTGGCGCCGAACGGACCCGAGCCGCCGCGCGCCACGAACGTGATCCGGTCCGGTCCGCCGTAGACCAGCGCCAGTGTCGGACCGCTCTTGCCGAGCGCGCTCTCGATCTGGCTACGAACTTCGGGCGCGATGCGCGCCGCGTTGCCCGCCAGCCACTCGCCGATCGTGCCCAGGCCGCTCGCCAGATTCTGGTAGGCGAAAGCCGAGAAGTTCGACTCGCCGTCGGTCGGCAGCAGCGAGCGGAAGCGATCCGAGGAGACGAGCGTCACGCCGGCCTGCCGGGTGGCGATCGCCTGCGCCACCAGGCCGCGATTCGGACCGGCCACCAGGTAGCCGTCGACCACCGCGAAGTCGAGGTCGATGCGTCCGTCGGCGGTCGCCAGGCGGTGGTAGAGCTCGCCGCCGACGTCCTCTTGCGAGAGGGCGATCGCCGGCCGGCCATCGGCCGCGGCGTCCCGATTCCAGCGTTCGACGAGATCGGCGAGCGCTGTGTCGAGCCGCGCCGCGTCGCGCACCTCGAGCACCAGCTTCCAGGAAGGCTCGGGGAGCATCGGACCGTCGAGAGCGAAGACCACTTCGCCGCCGAGCGCGCCGGCGAGCTCGTTGGCGATCGCGACGACCTCGGCGCGATCGTCGTCGCCGTGACCGTGGTCGCTCGCTATCGCCAGCAGGTCGGCGAGCATGGTCGAGGGATCCTCGAGCAACATGCCGGCCGCCGCCTGCGCGTCGGGCGAGACGAATTCGAGCGCGCCCATCGGCGCCGGCGCCGCGAGCCAGGCCGCCATGCCGTGCCGCCCGCCGGCGAAGGAGAGATCGGCGCGATTCTCGGTGGCGCCGTCGATCGACTCGCTCTCGAGGATCAGGCCGGAGGCCGAGTCGAGGCCGAGCCGGTCGAGGTCGGCGTCGTGCCGCCCGCCGTTGGCGGAGTCGGCGAGCAGGCGCTGCAGATCGGCGCCCACCAGCCAGCCGGCGCCCTGGCGATAGACCGAGGCGAGGCGCTGATGGAAGGGCGAGCCGGCGAAGGGCCGCGCGCCGGCGGCGAGCGCGTCGGCGATCTCGGCGATTCGCGCCGTCGCCGGCGAGGCGACCAGCAGATCGCCCGAGAGCCAGACGCGCAAGCGATGGTCGTCGCCGCCGGCGACCGCGTGCGGGTCGGCGACCAGCTCGAGCACCGGGGCGCCCGGGCCGGCGGCGGCCAGGCGCGCGTTTTCGGCCGCGAGGAAGCTCGGGAACTCGTTCGGCCGCGGCACCTCGGCGAGCAGCACCGGCTCGGCCAGCCGGCCGGCCGCGTCGAGGCCGACCGCCACGACCACCTCCGGTCCGAGGCGCGAACCGATCTCGCGCAGCTCGTCGATCGCCTTGGCCATCGCCGCTTCGCCGTCGCCGCCCATCGCGTCGCGCCAGCCGGCGGCGAGGCGAGAATCGGTCGCCAGGCGCGACTCGATCGCCTGCCAGGCGCCGGCGAGCGACTCGGCGACGTTGGGCAGCGCGACGTAGACCGCGGTCGAGGCCGGAGCTAGGTCGAGCAGCCGGGTCGAAGAGCGGTCGCCGGGCGCGGCGAGCGCCGCGTCGAGGGCGTGACCGACCTCGGCGAGCGCCGCGAGGCGCTGGGCATAGTCCTCGGCGTTGCGGCTCCAGGCCACTTCCGAGGCCACCGAGACTCTCGCCAGACGGTTCGAGGTCGCGAACTGCTCGCCCGGGCGCAGCACCGCGAGCTGCGGGCCGCGCTCGATCCTCACCTCGCCCTCGATCACCGAGACGCGCGATCCCTTGGCGCCGTGATTGACCGCGAAGATCGTCCCCACGACCGCGACCTTGCAGTCGCCGGTCTCGACGTACAGGTGACCGTGCTGCTTGGCCGCCGCGACGATGACGTTGCCGCGCGCGAGCTCGATCGCCGCGCCGTCGGCGCGCCGCGCGAGCGAGAGCTCCGAGCGCTCGGCGATCTCGATCCGGGTGCCGTCGGCGAGCTCGACCACGGCGGTCGAGCCGGCGCCGGTGCGCACCGTGCGCCCGGCGGCGAGCGCCGATCCGGCGGCGAGCGACTCGGCCCGCGCTCCGTCGAGCGCCAGGATCTCACCCTGGATGGCGACCACCCGGCCGCTCACCGCCGGGGCGAACAGGCCGCGGTTCCACAGCATCCGGCCGCCGGCGACGAGCGCCAGGCCGGCGAGACTGGCGGCGAGCGCCCAGCGCACCCACGGCGCGCGGGCCGGTACGGCGGCTGCCGGTGCGATGGCGGCGCCGGACTCGGTGCCACGCCGCGCGGCGGCGAGCGCCTTGCGGCAGGGGAGGCACTCGCGGGTGTGGTCCTCGAGCAGCAGGCGGCGCGACGGGGTCAGGGCGTCGGCAAGGTAGGCGGGGATCAGGGCCTGGAAGTCGGCGCAACCCCGGATCCGGTCGGCCGGCGGGGCGCCGGCCTCGGCGACCGCCGCGGATTCGGCGGCGAGCCGGGCGTGCACGCGGTGCATCGCCGCGGCGGTGACGGCAGCATCGGGAAGCTCGGCATCCACGGCGGCGAGCGCGCGGTCGAGCAGGTCGTTTTCGTTCATTGGCTGACTCCCATCGAAGTCTGTAGCTGCTTGCGAAGGCGATTGCGGGTGCGATGGAGCAGGACGGCGACGACCCCTTGCGAGGTGCCGAGCAGCTCGGCGATCTGGCGGTTGCCGAGCCCCTCGAAGTAGCGCAGGGCGAACATCTCGGCGGCGCGCGGGGCGAGACGCGACAGGGCCTGGCGCAGGCTGCGCGCCAGCTCCCGCTGCTCGTGCTCGCGGTCGGGGCGGTCGTTGCCCGGGCCGGGCGGCAGCGTCGCCTCGTCGAGGGGCGCCCAGCCGGCCCGCTGCCGGGAGCGCACCACGTCGAGCGCCGCGTTGACCGCGGCGCGGGTGACGTAGGCGCCGCCGCCCGGGCCGGGCTGGAGCGACTCCTCGCGCCGCAGGAGGCGGACGAAAACGGTCTGCAGGACGTCCTCGGCATCCATCGGATTGCCGGTGATGCGGTACGCGGCCCGATACACTCGCTCCCGGTGCTCGAGGAAGAGCGCCTCGAGCCCGGGGGCGAGGTCGCGCCCGGGGGCGGATGATCTAGGGGTCGGTTGGGCGGTCACGGAGGGCTCCTCGGATGCTCGTTCTATGTACGGCCCGGCCGGGAGTTTCTTAACACGCTCCGACCGGCGGCTCGATAGGCCCCTCGAACCCGCATCCGCTGTAAACTCCCCGCCGTTTTCATCTCTTGACCTCGGGAGGATTCATGAGAGACCCGCGTCACTCCACCCCGCCGCTCGTCGCCCTCGTGGCGCTCGCGGCGACCCTGCTCGCAGCGCTTCCGGCCGGCGCCCAGACGACCGGCGGTCTCCTCGGCCGGGTGACCGACGAGGCCGGCGGCGTCCTGCCCGGCGTCACGGTGACCGTCGAGAGCGCCGTCCTCCAGGGCAATCGGGTCGCCACCACCGACGGCCAGGGTGCCTTCCGCTTCTCGCAGTTGACGCCGGGAACCTATCGCCTCACCGCCGAGCTCGCGGGCTTCGCCACCGCCCGCCAGGAGGAGGTGGTCGTTTCGCTCGGGCGCGACACCTCGATCACCCTCGCGCTGCGCGCCGCGACCAGCGAGGAGATCACCGTGGTCGGCGACGTGCCGGTGGTCGACACCCGGTCGACGACCCTCGGCACCAACCTCGAGACCCGGGCGATCGAGACCCTGCCCTCGGGGCGCAACTACTCGTCGATCGCCCAGGTCACCCCGGGCGTCTCCTCGGACGCCAACCCGGAGAACAGCGGCCAGAGCTCGATCACCGTCTACGGCTCCTCGGGCGCCGAAAACACCTTCTACGTCGACGGCGTCAACACCACCGGCGTCGAGTACGGCTTCCAGGGCAAGGAGCTCAACTTCGAGTTCATCCAGGCGATCGACGTCAAGGCCGGCGGCTACGAGGCCGAGTACGGCAAGTCGACCGGCGGCATCATCAGCGTGATCACCAAGGCGGGCGGCAACGAGTTGCGCGGCGACGTCTTCGGCTACTTCGACGACGACTCGTTGCAGTCTACGGCCGATCCAACGATCACCACCGCCGGCGTGTCGAAAGGCTTCCGCCGCCAGGACTACGGCTTCGACCTCGGCGGCTTCTTCGTCAAGGACAAGGTCTGGTACTTCGTCGCGTACGACAAGGTCGACAACGAGGCCGACGTCGCTCTGCCGGCCGGACCGCAGGCCGGCCAGACCGTGACCTCGAAGAGCAAGCGCGACTTGGCGGCCGTCAAGCTGACCTTCAACCTCAGCCAGGACGACTCGCTGGTCGCCACGTTCTTCCAGGACCCGCGCAAGGACACCGGCGCGATCAACGATCCTGACCACCGCCTGAACGGCGATCCGCTCACCTACCTCGGCGAGCAGAAGTACGGCGGCAAGGACTACGGCCTGCGCTGGGACGGCCTCTTCGGCACCTCCTGGGCCGCCAACGCGCAGGCGGCGCGGCACGAGGAGGAGAACTCGATCGGTCCGGCGACCGGCGCCGGCGACGTCATCGAGTATCGCGACTCGGACAACGACGGTTTCCAGACCGGCGGCTTCGGGCTGATCCAGGACAAGACCTTCCAGCGCGACTTCTTCGGCGGCGCGATCACCGGCTACCGCGGCGCGCACGAGTTCAAGGCCGGCCTCGAGTACGAGATCGAGAAGGCCGACGTCATCAAGCGCATGTCGGGCGGCCAGCGGGTCGACATCCAGCGCGGCGCCTCGGGCCTGCCGGTCTACCGCCACTTCTACTGGACGACGCTCGACGCCTCGGTCGACAACGCGCCGACCTCGCAGCTCGAGACCGACCCGGAGCACAAGAACACGACCTTCTACCTGCAGGACCGCTGGGCGGCGCTACCGAACCTCAACTTCAGCTTCGGCGTGCGCTGGGACCGCCAGCAGATCCTCGACAAGTTCGGGGTCAAGCACGTCGACCTGAAGAAGGATTACGCGCCGCGCCTCGGCTTCACCTGGGATCCGGGAGCGCAGGGGCACCAGAAGATCTTCGGCTCCTTCGGCTACTACATGGAGCAGATCCCGATGGACCTGGTGATCCGCTCCTACTCGGGAGAGCGCCAAGCGCGCATCTTCAACTACGACCCGGTCTCCGTCACGCCGGATCCGGCGGCCGAGGTCGACATCGACGGCAGCTCGGGCATCCTCGGCGGGGCCACCGAGCCGACCGACCCGAACCTGAAGAGCCAGTATCTGCAAGAGGCGATCCTCGGCTACGAGCAGGAGATCCGCCCCGACGTCTCGGTGGGCGTCAAGGGCATCTGGCGCGAGTACGGCCGGGTGATCGAGGACTTCGTCTGCAGCGCCGACTACGACTACTGCATCGGCAACCCGACCCACGGCATCATGAAGGAGGTCTTCACCTACGACGTCTCGCGCACCTTCCCGGCGCCGAAGCCCGAGCGCAAGTACAAGGGCGTGCAGCTCGACGTCAACAAGCGCTTTTCGAACAACTGGCAGCTGATGGCTTCGTACCTGTGGTCGAAGCTCGACGGCAACTACGACGGCGAGTACGCGCCGTTCACCAACGTCGGCGCCGATCCGAACATCTCGGCCGCCTACGACTACTACGATTTCTTCACCGACGGCCGCAACTTCGACCGGATCACCAACCAGGGTCCGCTGTCGAACGACCGCCGGCACCAGTTCAAGGTCTCGGGCTACTACCTGACGCCGTTCAAGCTCTCGATCGGCGCTGCCGCCTACTACCGCAGCGGGACGCCGATCACCCGCTACGGCTTCTCGGACGGCTACGGGCGCTACGAGTTCTTCCTGACGGAGCGCGGTGCCGAGGGACGCACGCCCTCGAGCTACGAGGCGGACCTGCACCTCGGCTATCCGATCCAGGCGGGTCCCGTCGAGATCAACCTGCTGCTCGACGTCTTCAACCTGATGAACGCCCAGCGGCCGATCCTGCTCGACCAGCGCTGGGGTTTCCAGGAGTCCGACAACTCGTCCCCGACGCCGGTCAACCCGAACTACAGGAAACCGGTGCTGCGCACGCAGCCGACGTCGTTGCGGCTCGGAGTCCGATTGTCGTTCTGAGGCGGAGGGCGGCGCAGCCGGGTTCGGCGGCCGGCATCGGCGGTCGCCGGCCGGCGGCGCCGCTACTCGCGCCGCGCGAGGCGGACCAGGCTCTCGAGGGTGCGCAGCTTGCGGTCCTTGGCGGCGAACAGGCGCGCGGCGAAGAGCGCCGAGGCGGCGTGCGCCGAGAGCAGGTCGAGCAGGTCCCGGTCCTCCGGCCGCAGGCGGGGCTTGTGCGGCAGCAGCTTCAGGATCGCCAGCGCGCCGACGACCTGGTCCTGGATCTTGAGCGGCACGACGGCGAGCGTCGACGAGCCATCGATCGGGCCGAAGCGCAGGACGCCGTCGGCGAGCGTCGCGTCGACCAGCGGGTCGCCGCCGGGGTAGATCTCGCCGGCGTAGAGCGGGGCGCTCTCGGCGTCGATCCCTTCGCCGAGCGACACCTCGCAGGTCTCGGTGCCGTCCTTGCGCAGCAGCAGCGCGAAGCGCTCGGCGCCGAGCAGGTTGATGGCGATCTCGGCGATGGTCGAGATCACCAGCGGCGGCTCGAGGAAGCTGTGCAACTGATAGGCGGCGACGTAGAGGTTCATCAGCCAGTCGAGCTGGTGCTCGGTCTCGACCAGCCGGCCGGAGAGCTCCTCGACGTCGACCCGCGCCGCCGCGAGCTGGGCGCCCAGGTCGCCTGCCGGCGGCCGCTCGGGCTCGGGCTCGAATTCGCGTCGCGCCGAGGCGAGCGCCGAGGAGAGCGACGCGGCGAGCTCGCTCGCCCGGCCGAGCGCGTCGCGCAACTGCTCGACCAGCTCGCCGCCGGCGGTCGCGGCGACCGGGCCGGGAGTCGGGGGTTCGTTCACGCCGTCCTCGGCGAGAACTCGATGCCGGCGATCGCGGCGCGGATCTCCTCGCCGCGGAACGGCTTGGTCAGGTAAGCGGCGGCGCCCGCCGCCAGGCCGCGCGCCGCGTCGGCCTCGGCGCCCTCGGTGGTCACCACGATCACCGCCAGGCGGTCGAGATCGCCGCGCGCCCGCAGCCGCTCGAGCACCCCGAATCCGTCGAGCTTCGGCATGTTGATGTCGAGCAGGACGAGGTCGATCTCCGGATCCTCCGCCAGGCGCTCGAGCGCCTCGGCGCCGTCGTCGGCGTGCAGCACCGGGAGGCCCCGCAGCAGCACGTCGTAGATGCGGTGCATGAGGGCGGAGTCGTCGACGACCAGGGCTTTGGCGGGCTGCAAGGCGGGCTCCTCCGCGCGACGGCGCGGAACGTCGGGCAGTGTAGTCGAAGGGCTGCGACCGTTCAAGAAAGGCGGCCTTGCCTTCGCCGCGCCAGTTGGGCCACGATGCGGACCGATTCGCGACGAGGGAGGGGCGTGCCCGGGACCAGCGCGGGAATGGACTCGCAGGGAAGGGCCGCGCGCGCGGCGCGCGGCCGGCCTCGGCGTGCGGGCGCTTGGGCGTTGGCGGCGATCGCGCTCGCCGGCGCGCCGCTCGTCGTTGCCGCGGCGCGCGCCTCGGGCTCGCGACCGATGATCGGGCTCTTCGTCGCCGCGCTGGCGGCGGCCGCCCTGGCGCTGGCCCTCGACGGACGCGGCGGCGCCGCGTCCGCGCAGGTCGTCGAGCGCCAGGCGCCGCTCCTCCTCGCGCTCTCGCGCGAGCTCGGAGCCGGCGATCTGGTGCTGGGTCTCGAGCTCGCGCGCCGCCTGCCGGCGGGCGTCGGCGAGCGGTTCGCGGCGGCGGTGGCGTCTCTCGACGCGCTCGCCGACGACCTGCAGGACAGCTCGCGCGGCGTGGCGGGCGCGGCCGAACGGGTCGACCGCTCGGCCGCCGGGCTCGCCGCCGGCGCGGCCGAGCAAGCGGCCTCGGCGGGCGAGATCACGGCCGCCATGGAGGAGCTGTCGCGCACCGCCGGCGAGATCGCCGAGCACTCGCAACGTCAGTCCGACCTGCTCGACCGCGCGCAATCCGAAGGCGCCGCCGGGGCCCTGGCGATCGCCGACTCGGTCGCCGGCGTGGCGGCGATCGAACGCCGGATCGCCGAGATCACCGCCGGCGCCGAGACCCTGGGCGGCCGCTCGCGCGACATCTTCCGGGTGCTCGAGCTGATCAGCGACATCGCCCAGGAGACTCACATCCTGTCGATCAACGCGGCGCTCGAGAGCGCCGCCGCGGGCGAGCGCGGCCGGCGCTTCGCGGTCGTCGCCGAGGACGTGCGCCGGCTCTCCGAACGGGTGCGCGACAGCGTCGCCTCGGTGCGCAGCCTGGTCGAGGAGTTCGCCGCCGCGATCCGCGCCACGGTGACCGCCGCCGAGGAGGCGGCGCGCGAAGTCGAGCGGGTGCGCGGCGAGGCCGCGGCCGCGGCGGGCGCGCTCGAGGCGGTGCGCGACACGCTGGTCGAGAGCGCCGACGTGGCGCGCCAGATCTCGCTCGTCACCCGCCAGCAGACGGCGGCCTCGGAGGAGGTCGTCTCGACGCTGCGCGAGTTCCACCAGGTGGTGCAGCGCATGTCGCGCGATCTGGCGCAACTCACCGAGACCGCCAGCCGCCTGCGCCGGATCGGCCTGTCGCTGCAGATGCTGGCGCAGAGCTTCCGGATCGACTCGCCGCGCTCGTTGAAGCAGCTCGCCGAGAGCTGGCGGGAGCGACTCGCCGCGGCGGGCGGCGAGCGCGCCGAGAACCTGCTGGCGGAGCTGCTCGCCGGCACGCCGTTCGTCGAAGCGGCCTATCTGGTCGATCCGAGGGGTCGGCTGGAGGCGATCCGCCTGCAGAGCGGGCTCGCCGAGCGCGCGGGCGATAGCCTGGCGGAGCTGCGGCGCGCGGACCTCTCCGCGCGTCCCTGGTTCCGCGCCGCGCTCGAGAGCGGCCGGGCGACGGTCACGCCGCCCCATCCGTCGCTGCTGTCGCGCGAGTTCTGCCTGACGGTGGCGATCCAGCGCCCGGGAGAGGGCGGCGCGCTTGCCGGCCTGCTGGGCCTCGACGTCAATTTGCGCGACTGGGCGGAGATCGGGCGATGAACGGCGCGCATCTGGTGGTGCGCCTCGGGCCGCAGCGCGTCGCCTTGCCGGCGGCGGCGATCGAGCGCGTGGTGCGCGGGCTGAACATCCTGCCCCTGCCGGGGGCCGCCGCCGCCACGGTGGGGCTCGCCGAGTTCGCCGGCGAGCCGCTGGCGGTCGTCGACCTCGGCCACTGGCTCGGGGTGCGGCGGACGCGCCCCGCGTCCTCCGGCCTTACGGTCGTGGCGAGACTCGGGGACGCCCGCGCCGGCGAGCGGCTCGGTCTCGCGGTCGACGAAGTGCTCGAGGTGACGGCGGTGAGCGCCGCCCCCGACCCCGGGCAGGTCCTGGTCCGCGGCCATGCCATCCGGCGGGTCGATCTCGCAGCGCTCTCGGGGGCGGCATGAGGCGCGCTCTGGCGGCCCCGGCGTTCGCCGGCGGCGCGGGACTGCTCCTGCTGTGGCTCGCCGAGCGCCGCGGTGCCGCCTCCTGGTTCTTCGAGCTCGACCTAGGGATCGTCGCTATCGTGCTCACGGCGCTCGTCGCCTACCTCGGCCGGTCGCCGCGCGCCGGCGAGCCCGCCGCGGACGAAACCGGGGATCGCCATCTGCTCGCGACGGTCGAGAGCCTGCGTGCCCGCGACCTCGTGGGCGCGTCCGCCGAAGCCCGCCGGCTGCCGGGGGGAATGGCGGCGGGGTTCGAGAGCGCGCTCGCGGCGCTCGACGTGCTGGCGAACCGCATCCAGCGCAGCTCGGTCGACGCCGCCGGCGAGGCCAACGTGGTGCGCCGTATCTCCTCGGAGCTCGCCGCCGGCTCTTCCGAACAGGCGGCCTCGGTGGTCGAGATCACCGCCGCCATGGAGGAGCTGGCGCAAACCGCCTCGCAAATCGCCGCCAACGCCGCGGCCGAGGCCGACCTCGCGGCGCGCGGCGAGGCGAGCGGCGACGCCGGCGCGGCGGCGGTCGAGCGGGCGCGCGGCGGGGTCGAGCGGGTGCAGGAGCGCATCGCCAGCGTCGCCGGGCGGACGACGGCCCTCGAGCGCCGCGCGGAGGAGATCGTCGGCGTGCTGGCGCTGGTCGAGGACATCGCCCGCGAGACCCATCTGCTGTCGCTCAACGCGGCGATCGAGGCGGCGGGCGAGACCGGCGAGGTGGGGCGCAGCTTCACGGAGATCGCCGAGGAGGTGCGCCGTCTCGCCGGGCGGTCGCGCGACGCGGCGGGGTCGGTGCGCCGGTTGCTCGAGGACTTCTCGGCGGCGATTCGCGCCACCGCCGCTGCCACCGCCGACGGCGGCCGCGAGGCGACGCGGGTTCTCGGCCTGGTGCGCGACAGCTCGCGCACCCTCGCCGAGTTGCGCGGCGCGCTCGCCGAGACGTCGGCCTCCGAGCGCGAGATCTCGGCCGGCACGCAGGAGCAGAAGGTCGCCTCGGCGCAAGTGGTGCAGACGCTGCGCGAATCGGGCTCGGTGGTGCACCAGATGGCCGACGGCCTGCGCGCCTTCGCCGCCGCGGCGGCCGAGCTCGACGAGACCACGGTCGGCGTGCACTTGCTGGCGCAGGGCTTCCGCCTCGATTCGCCGAGCTCGCTGCAGCACTTGGCCGAGGAGTGGCGCGAGATCCTGCGGCCGCTGCTCGCCGATCGCGCCGCGCTCGAGGGGCGCATCGAGCAGCTGCTCGCGCGGCGCGCCGACGTCGAGTGCGTCTACGTCTTCCGCCCGTCCGACGGCCGCAACGTCCTGCTGGCGCGGCCCGAGATGATGGGCGGGGCGCAGATCCCGGAGGCGGTGCGCGACGGCCGCGGCTTCGCCGAGCGCCCCTGGTTCCGCGCCGTGGCGGCCGAGCGCCGCACGATCCTCACCCCGGTTTTCGTCTCCCTGCTGACGAACGAACGCGTGGTGACCGCCGCGTCGCCGTTCCTCGCCCCGGGCGGCGAGCTCGTGGCGGTGCTCGGCGTCGACATCAACCTCGAGCGCTGGACGGCGGGGTAGCCCCGTGGACGCGGACCTCGAGGGGCTCGTCCCGGTCTTTCTCGAGGAGGCGCGCGAGCGGCTGCGGCGCCTCACCGAGCTCGTGCCGGTGGTGGCCACCGAGGCCGACGTGGCGATCGAGGCCAAGCGCGAGCTGCACACCCTGAAAGGTGCCGGGCGGATGATGCAGCTCGCGCCGTTCGCCGAGCTCTGCCACGCGGCCGAGGAGGCGATCGACGCCGGAGCGCCGCGGCTCGGCGCGCGGCTCACCGCGGCGCTCGACGCTCTCGCCACGATGGCCGACGCGGTCGAACGCGGAGAGGATCCCGGGGCGCGGCACGATCTGCTCGCCGAACTCGCCGGGACGGAGCACGGATCCGCGCCGGCGAGCCCCGACGCGCCGGCGCCGGAGGCCGCCGCCGCGATGCCCGTCGCTGGGCCGCAGGGCGAGGTGCGCGTCGCCGCCGCGGCGCTCGACGAGTTCGCCGAGCGTGCGGCGCGGGTGCGCTCAGCGGCGCGCTCGGTCGGGCGCTTGCTCTCGCGCCTGCACGAGATCGCGCACCTGGCCGAAGAGGGTCTGCGCGACGCCAATCCGGCGCAGATCCTCGCCGTCGTCGCGACCTCGCTGCGCGCCGCGGCGACCGAGACCGAGACCAGCCAGGCGCGCCTCGAGCGCGACGGCGACGAGCAGCTCGACGCGGTGCTGGCGCTCGAGCTGCAGCCGCTCGGGCCCTGGATGCGCTCGCTCGCCCGCCATGCCCGCGAGCTCGCGCGCGGCCTCGGCCGCGAGATCGAGGTCGAGCTCGCCGGCGAGGAGACCCGGCTCGACCGCCGCATCGCGCGCGAGCTCGAGGCGGCGATGGTGCATCTGGTAGGCAACGCCGTCGACCACGGCTGCGAGCCCGCGGCGCAGCGCCGCGCGGCCGGCAAGAGCGAGGTCGCCCGGTTGCGGCTGGCGGCGCGCGCCGCCGGGCGCGGGGTCGAGATCGAGGTCCGCGACGACGGCCGCGGCATCGACGCCGCCCGGGTGCTCGAGCGCGCGGTGGCCACCGGCCTGGTGTCGCCCGCGGCCGCCCTCTGCGCGACCGCGGACGAGGCGCTGCGCCTCCTGTTCCTGCCCGGGTTCTCGACCCGTGAGGAGGTGTCGCAGATCTCCGGCCGCGGGATCGGGCTCGACGCCGTGCAGTCGGCGGTGGCGCGGCTGGGCGGCGAGGCGCGGCTCGAGTCGCGGCCCGGCGAGGGCACCCGCGTGCTGCTCGAGGTGCCCGCCGAGCGCCGCGGCGAACGCGCTCTGCTGGTGCGCGCCGGGGGCGAGCGGCTAGCGATCCCGGCCGCGGCGGTGCGCTCGGTGCGTCCGGCGAAGGCCGCGACGATCGAAAGCGACGAGGGCGGGGACTTCGTTCGGTTCGACGCGCGCCGGCTGCCGCTGGTGGCGCTCTCGCCGTCGAGCACCGGCGCGGCCGCCGTGGGCGCGGCGGGACCGGCGGGCGAGGAGCCCTGGGCGCCGGCTGCGAGCTCGGAGAGCGAGCGGGTGCTGCTCGAGGCTTCGGCCGGCGGGCGGGGATTCGCCCTGGCGGTGGATCGCGTCGACGGGGTGGCGGAGCTGCTCATCCGCCCGTTTCCGGCTGCCGCCGGGGCGCCGCGCCACCTCGAGGGGTTCGCCTTGCTGCCCTCGGGCGAGCCCGTGGCGTTGGTGGCGATCGCCGGTCTGGCGAGCGGCGAGACCGAGCTCCCGCCGCCGGCGCGCGACGCGACGGCGGCGGCGCGCGCCACGCGCGTGCTGCTGGTCGACGATTCGCGCGTCACCCGCGAGCTCGAGCGCCGCCTGCTCGAGGACGCGGGATTCGCGGTCGAGCTCGCCGACGACGGCGACGAGGCGCTGCGGCGGCTCGAGGCCGAGCCGTTCGACGTTCTGGTGACCGACATCGAGATGCCGCGCCTCGACGGTTACGAGCTCGCCGCACGCTTGCGCCGCAGCGAGCGCTTCGCCCGCCTGCCGATCGTCGTCGTGTCGACCCGCGACCGTCCCGAGCAACGCCTGCGCGGCCTGCGCGCCGGCGCCGACGCCTACCTGACCAAGCAGAGCCTCTCGGCGAGCGATCTCGCCGAGACCGTGCGCCGCCTGGCCGGACGCTGAGCGGCGGCGATGACCGTGCTCCGCGTGCTGATCGCCGACGACTCGAGCTCGGTGCGCGCCGTGGTCCGACGTTTCCTCGCACGCGCTGCGGACGTCGAGGTGGTGGGCGAGGCGGCCAACGGCGCGGAAGCGGTCGATCTCGCGCTGCGCCTGCGCCCCGACGTGCTGCTGCTCGATCTCGAGATGCCGGTGCTCGATGGTCTCGGGGTGCTCGCCCGTTTGCGCGGCGCGGCGGCGCTGCCAACGGTCATCCTCACCGCGCGCACCGGCCGTCCCGAGCAACGGCGGGCGTTCGAGGCGCTGCGCGCGGGCGCGATCGAGGTGCTCGCCAAGCCGGAGGATCCCGAGCACTGGCGCGAGCTCGCCGAGACCCTGCCGCGCACCCTGCGCGCCGCGGCGGTGCCCCGCGGCGCGCCGCCGGCGCGCCCGTCGCGGCCCTCGCGACCGGCGGCGAGCGGCGCGGCCGGGGCAAGCGTCTGGGGCGCGGTCTCCGGCGAGCCGCTCGAGTGGATCGGCATCGGCGCCTCGACCGGCGGGCCGGCGGTGTTGCGCGAGCTGCTGGCGGCGCTGCCGCCGATCGCGCCGGCACGCATTCTGGTCGTCCAGCACATCTCCCCCGGCTTCGAGGAGGGGCTCGCCGAATGGCTGGCGGGCGCGCTCGGGCTCGACGTGCGCGTGGCGCGCGGCGGCGAGGAGCCGCCGGGCGGCAGCGTGCGCATCGCCCCGCCCGGCGCTCACCTGCGGCTCGGCGCCGAGCACTGGCTCGAGCTCGACGCCGCGACCCCGCCGCGCCGCGGCCATCGGCCGTCGGCCGATGAGCTGCTCGCCTCGTTGGCGCGCCACGCGCCGCGCCGCTCGGCCGGCGTGCTGCTCTCCGGCATGGGCACCGACGGCGCCGCCGGGTTGCTCGAGCTGCGCTCGGCCGGCGGCTTCACCCTGGCTCAAGACGAGGCGACTTCGGCGGTCTGGGGGATGCCGCGCGCGGCGCTCGAGCGCGGCGCGGTCGACCTCGTGCACCCGCCGGCCGCCCTCGCGGCCGAGCTCGCGCGCCGGCTGGCGGCGGGGCGGCGGTGAACGCCGCCCTCGAACGCCTGGCGGCGCTGGTGCGCGCCGAGACCGGCAACGAAGTGCCGGCCGGGCGGCTGCCGCTGCTCGCCGAGATCGGCGCGCGGCGGGTCGAGGCGACCGGCGCGGGCGACCTCGTGCGCTACGTCGAGGCGCTCGCCGACCGGCGCTCGGCCGGCGAGTGGGAGGTCCTGGTCTCGCTGTTGACGATCAAGGAGTCGTCGTTCTTCCGCGCCCCGCAGCAGTTCGAGCGCCTGCGCGAGACGGTCCTGCCCGAGCTCGTGGCGGCGCGCGCGCGCGAGCGCCGATTGCGGATTTGGTCGGCGGCGGCGGCGGCCGGCGAGGAGGCCGCGACGCTCGCTCTGGTGCTCGCCGAGACGCCGGCGCTCGCGGGCTGGGATTGGACGGTGGTGGCGACCGATCTCGACGCCGCGGCGCTGGCGCAGGCCGAGCGCGGCCTCTACGGCGAGCGCGCCCTCGCCCAGGTGCCGGAGGCCCTGCGCGCTGCGCACTTCACCCGGCGCGGATCGCTGTGGGAGCTCTCGGCGCGCATCCGCGAACGGATCGTCTATCGCCGGCTGAATCTCGCCAAGCCGCCGTTCCGCCTGCCCGAGGCGGTCTACGACCTCGTCCTGCTGCGCAACGTGCTGATCTATTTTCGCCACGAGCTGCAGCGCGCCGTGGTCGCGGCGGTGGCGAGCCACCTGGCGCCCGACGGCACGCTCTTCCTCGGCGCATCGGAGACCCTCTGGCGGCTGCACGAGGAGCTCGAGACGATCGACCTCGGGGACTGCTTCGCCTATCGCCACCCGCGACCCGGAGACCGGCCGCGGCCGCGCACCGCGATGCGTCCGCTTCCCGCCGCGGTCGCGCCCCGCGGCGCGCCGGTCGCGCCGGCCGACGGTCGGCAGGCGGCCCTCGGGGGCGAGAGCCCCGAGCCGCTTCCCGCCGCCGCGGATCCGCCGCACGACTCGCCGGCGGAGCTGCTGCTCGCCGCGGTCTCGCTGGTCGAGGCCCACCGCCTCGCCGCCGCCGGCGAGGCGGTGGAGCGGTTGCTTTCGGCCGACCCGGCGGATCCCGCGGCGCACGTCCTCGGCGGGCTGCTCGCCGAGCTCGAGGGACGCGAGTCGGAGGCCGCCGACGCCTTCCGCGCCGCGCTCTATCTCGATCCCGAGCTGGTGCAGGCGCGCTGGCGGCTGGCCGCCTGCCTGGCGCGGCTCGGCGAGGCGGCGCTCGCCGAACGCCAGTATCGCGAAGTCGTGGCGGGGCTCGAACGCGGCGTCTTCCGGCGTCTGGCGGCGCTCGAGGGCCGGCTGCTGCCCGATCCGGCGGCGGCGCTGGCGGCGGCGCGCGCGGCGCTCGCCCGCGGCCGCGAGTCGGCTCAGGAGCGCTGAATGCCGAGCTGGCGGCGCAGCAGCTCGTTCTCGAAGGCGATGCCGACCTGGGCGGTGGCGAGCTCGAGGATCTCGACGTCGCGCACCGGGCGGTCGAGCGCGCCGTTGTCGGCATAGACCACGGCGATCGCTCTCTCGGAGCCGGCGACCGGGAAGATGACCACGCGATCGTTGGCCGGCGGGCCGAGGATCGCCGCCAGGCGGGGATCGAGACCGGCGGCGGCGAAGGCCGAGGTCTCGACCTCGCCGCTGTCGATCGCCCGGCCGATCGCGCCGCTCGCCGGGATCTCCAGCCGGCGAACGGATTCCGCGAGCGGCTTGCCGGTCGCGGCGACGCCGAAGGCGCCGAGCGCCGCCAGCCGGTCCTGCCTGAGCAGCAGCAGCACGGCGCGCTCGAAGGACTCCGAGACCAGGCTCATCAGATTGAGCGCCACGGTGGCGGTCACCAGGCCCGAGCGCAGCTCGCCGAAGATTCGCTGCAAGCGGCGCATGCCGCCCTCGGCGCCGTGGATCTCCTCGCCGTTGTCGCCCCCCGGCTCGGCGAGCAGGTTGACCAGACACGAGCGCACGGTCTCGATCTCGGCCGGCACCGCGGCGAGCGCGCCGTGGCGATAGGCCGCCTGCAACGAGGCGGCCGAGTCGACCAGAGCGACGACGCGCGCCGCCGGCTGGGCGCGGCGCAGCAAGTCGAGGGCCTCCGGCTCGACCGCGCCGGCGCGGGCGTCGACCAGCAGGACGGGGGGAGCGCCCGAGGGGTCCGGCTCGGCGGCCCGCCCGAGGGCCACCCGGCGCAGGCGGATCCCGGGGCCGAGGGCGAGCTGCAGCTGGCGCGCGAAATCGCGGTCCGGAGTGATGGCCCGCACCCGGCGGGCGGCGGGCTCGGCGCCCGCACCCGGCGCCTCCTCGGCCGGCCCGATCAGCTCGTCGAGCGTGTCCTCGGGCAGCGGATCGACCGGCGCGCCACGCCGGTCGCGCTCGTCGAAGATGCGCGCCGCCTCGAGCAGCACGACGTCGGTCGACAACTCGCTCGGCGCGATCAGCTCGCTCGCCAGCACGCCGATGTCGTCGACCTGGCGCATCTCGTCGAGGGCGAAATCGAACGAACCGTCGCCCCAGCTCATGACCGTCGCGACCGAGCGCTCGAGCTGCTCGGTGACCAGGCGTTCGAGCAGGTCGACGGCGATCACCCGGCGCTGGACCAGGATCTGGCCGAGGGAGAGCTTGCCCATCCCGGTCGCCTGCTCGGCCATGGCGCGCGCGAGCGCGGTGGCATCGACGTGGCCGCGCTCGAGCAGCAGCTCGCCGAGCCGCGGCGCGCCGGGGGCCTGGGCCGCGATCAGCTTGCCCTCGAGGAAGCCGAACCGGGCGTGCTCGCCGAGCCGTTCGAGCTCGAGCGTGCCGGTGCGGCGGCCGAGATGGATGAACTGGAAGACGTCGCCGACCGCGACGTCTTCGAGGCTCCCCGAGATCGACATCGCCGGGCACTCTAAGGGTAGAAGCGCCGCCCCGCCAAACGGAGGCCGGCGCGGCCGCCGGCGCCGGCTTCCCTCCGGACGGGGCTCTTCCGATAGAATCCCCCGGTTCGCCGGACAGGGGCCGCCCGCGAGGGGCCCGAATCCAGGCCTGCGGCGGCTCCGCCGCCGCGGCAGCGATCCGAACGACCTTCTCGTCAGTTCATCCCGCGGGCCCCGATCGGGCCGCCGGCGGGTTCACGAATCAACCGGACCCCGTTCGGGGACCGATCGGGAATGGAGGAGTTATGCGAGGGATGACCCTGCGAACCGCCGGCGGTGCGCTGGCGCTCGGGCTGGCGCTGGTCGCGGCCCTTGCCGGCGCCGCGCCGGCCGCAGCCTCGGAGGCCGAGCTCGTACTGCCGGACCTGTCGAGCGTCCAGTTTCTCGGCGTCGACGGCTCGACGCTGCTGCTGGGCGGTCTTTTCGTCTGCCTGCTCGGCATGGCCTTCGGCATGGTGATCTTCACCCAGCTGAGGAACATGGCCGTGCACAAGTCGATGCGCGAGATTTCCGAGCTGATCTACGAGACCTGCAAGACCTATCTCGTGACCCAGGGCAAGTTCAT
This sequence comes from Thermoanaerobaculia bacterium, assembly GCA_046331385.1. Classification (GTDB taxonomy): domain Bacteria; phylum Acidobacteriota; class Thermoanaerobaculia; order Multivoradales; family JAGPDF01; genus JAXLQW01. Next base: position 2,334,178 of record JAXLQW010000001.1, on the reverse strand, counting down.
CATGATCCTCTGGGCCTTCATCGCTACGGTGATCGTCGCTTACTTCGGCTGGCTACGGCACTTCGGCGCGCAGCAGGTGCTGCTGATCATCGCCTTCTCGCTCGTCGGCATCGCCGGCAGCTACGGCGTCGCCTGGTTCGGCATCCGGGTCAACACCTTCGCCAACTCGCGCTCGGCCTTCGCCAGCCTGCGCGGCAAGCCGTTCCCGACCTACGCCATCCCGCTCAAAGCCGGCATGTCGATCGGCATGCTGCTGATCTCGACCGAGCTGATCATCATGCTCGCCATCCTGCTCTTCGTCCCCGGGGACTACGCCGGCCCCTGCTTCATCGGCTTCGCGATCGGCGAGTCGCTCGGCGCCGCGGCGCTGCGCATCGCCGGCGGCATCTTCACCAAGATCGCCGACATCGGCAGCGACCTGATGAAGATCGTCTTCAACATCAAGGAGGACGACGTCCGCAACCCCGGCGTGATCGCCGACTGCACCGGCGACAACGCCGGCGATTCGGTCGGCCCGACGGCGGACGGCTTCGAGACCTACGGCGTGACCGGCGTGGCGCTGATCACCTTCATCCTGCTCGCGGTCGCCAGCCCCGTCGTCCAGGTGCAGCTGCTGGTCTGGATCTTCGTCATGCGCATCTTGATGATCGCCACCTCCGCGGTTTCCTACTGGATCAACGAGGCGATCGCCCATGCCAAGTACGCCTCGGCCGACGCGATGAACTTCGAGGCACCGCTCACCAGTCTCGTCTGGCTGACCTCGATCGTCTCGGTGGCGGTGACCTACGGGGTGTCGAATCTGCTGATTCCCAGTCTGAACGGCGACACCTCGATGTGGTGGAAGCTGTCGTCGATCATCACTTGCGGCACGCTCGCCGGCGCGATCATCCCCGAGCTGGTGAAGGTCTTCACATCCACCCAGTCCGGACACGTGCGCGAGATCGTCACCGCCTCGCGCGAAGGCGGGCCGTCGCTCAACATCCTCTCGGGCTTCGTCGCCGGCAACTTCTCGGCCTACTGGATGGGGATCTCGATCGTCGGGTTGATGGGCATCGCCGCCTGGATCAGCACCTACTTCCCGGCCGGGATGATGATCGCCCCGGCGATCTTCGCTTTCGGCCTCGTCGCTTTCGGCTTCCTCGGCATGGGCCCGGTGACGATCGCGGTCGACTCCTACGGTCCGGTGACCGACAACGCGCAGTCGGTCTTCGAGCTTTCGACGATCGAGTCGATCCCGGGCATCGAAGCGGAGCTGAAGAAGGACTTCGGCTTCGCGCCCGACTTCGGCCGCGCCAAGCACCACCTCGAGGAGAACGACGGCGCCGGCAACACCTTCAAGGCGACGGCGAAGCCGGTGCTGATCGGCACCGCGGTGGTCGGCGCGACCACCATGATCTTCTCGATCATCGTGCTCCTGACCAAGGGGCTGACGGTCGACATGGACAAGCTCTCGCTGCTCCACCCGCAGTTCCTGCTCGGTCTGGTGACCGGCGGCTCGGTCATCTACTGGTTCACCGGCGCCTCGACGCAGGCGGTGTCGACCGGTGCCTACCGCGCGGTCGAGTTCATCAAGAAGAACATCAAGCTCGACGCCGGGGCGGGCAAAGCCTCGGTGGCGGACTCGAAGAAGGTAGTCGAGATCTGCACCCAGTACGCGCAGAAGGGGATGTTCAACATCTTCCTCACCGTCTTCTTCTCCACCCTCGCTTTCGCCTGCGTCGAGCCGTACTTCTTCGTCGGCTACCTGATCTCGATCGCGCTCTTCGGCCTCTACCAGGCGATCTTCATGGCCAACGCCGGCGGCGCCTGGGACAACGCCAAGAAGATCGTCGAGGTCGAGCTCAAGGAGAAGGGCACGCCGCTGCACGCGGCGACGGTCGTGGGCGACACGGTGGGCGATCCGTTCAAAGACACCTCCTCGGTGGCGATGAACCCGGTGATCAAGTTCACCACCCTGTTCGGCCTGCTGGCGGTGGAGCTGGCGGTCGAAATGAACGCCGCCGGCAAGCAGGGCCTCACCCGCGGCCTGTCGGTCGTCTTCTTCGCCATCGCGGTGGTCTTCGTCTGGCGCTCGTTCTACCGCATGCGCATCGGCAGCGCGAACTGACGGGCGGTCGCCGACGGCCGGGAAACGACGAGGCCCCGGGGGACCGGGGCCTTTTCCTTCTTGCCCGGCTCAGCCGAGAGTCGCGACCGGCCCGGCGGCGGCGGTCCAGCCACCGACGGCGGCCGTGAGCTCGTCGGCCTGCGACGGGCCGCTCGAGCCCGGCGAGTATTCGTGCGGCGGCGAGGCATCCTGCAGTACCGGGTCGACGATCGCCCAAGCGGCCTCGACGACGTCCTGGCGCGCGAAGAGCGTCGCGTCGCCCGCCATCGCGTCGCCGAGCAGGCGCTCGTAAGCGTCCATGCGCCCCGACTTGCCCTGCTCGGAGCCCTCGACCACCGACAGCTCGACCTCGTGGCCGCGCATGCCCTCGCCCGGCGTCTTGGCGCGCGCGCCGAGGGCGATGGCGACGATCGGGCTCAGACGGAAGCGCACGTAATTTCCGGCGGCCGGCGCGGGCTCGCTGAACACCACCTGCGGCGGGTTCTTGAACTCGATCGTCACCTCGGTGGCGGTGGCCGCCAGCGCCTTGCCGGCGCGGACGAAGAAGGGCACGCCCTGCCAGCGCCACGAGTCCACCCACAGGCGCAGCGCGGCGAAGGTGGGCACGCGCGAGTCGGCGGCCACGCCGGGCTCGTCGCGGTAGCCGCGGAACTGGCCGAGGACCAGGTCGGCGGCGGCGAGCGGCCGCACGGTGCGCAGGACCTTCGCCTGCTCGTCGCGGATCGCCTCGGCGTAGGTGCCCGCCGGCGCCTCCATCGCCAAGTAGCTCACCACCTGGAGGAGGTGATTCTGGATCACGTCGCGCAGGACGCCGGCCTCCTCGTAGAACTTCCCGCGCCCGGTCACCCCGAAAGCCTCGGCCATCGTGATCTGCACGCTCTCGACGTAGTGACGGTTGAGGATCGGCTCGAGGAAGGCGTTGGCGAAGCGGAAGTAGAGGATGTTCTGCACCGCCTCCTTGCCGAGGTAATGGTCGATGCGGAAGATGCTCTCCTCGGGGAAGACCACGTGCAGCACGCGGTTGAGCTCGCGCGCCGAGGCGAGGTCGCGGCCGAACGGCTTCTCGAGCACGACGCGCGCGTCGCGCGAGCAGCCCGAGGCGCCGAGGCTCTCGACCACGACCGGGAAGAGGCTGGGTGGAATGGCGAGGTAGTGCATCGGGCGCCGCGCGTCGGCGAGCGCCGCCCGGATCTTGGCGAAGGTCGCCCGGTCGTTGTAGTCCCCGTCGATGAAGCGCAGACGCCCGACGAGCGTCGCGAAAGCCGCCTCGTCGAAGCCGCCGTGCTCGCCGACGCTGGCGCGGGCGCGATCGACCAGCTGGTCGAGCGTCCAGCCCGAGCGCGCGACGCCGACCACCGGGAAATCGAGCCGCCCGCGACGGGCCATCGCCTGCAGGGCGGGGAAGATCTTCTTGTAGGCGAGATCGCCGGTGGCGCCGAAGAAGACGAGGGCATCCGAGCGCGGCCGGTCGAGCGCGCTCAAGGCTGCTTCTCCACGTGGCCGCCGAAGCCGAAGCGCATCGCCGACAGGATCTGGTTCTGGAAGAGATCCTCGCCGCGCGAGGCGAAGCGCTCGAAGAGCGCCGCGGTGAGCACGAAGGCGGGCACGCCGAGGTCGTTGGCGGCGGCGAGCGTCCAGCGGCCCTCTCCCGAATCGGAGACCCGGCCGCCGAACCGGACGAGACCCGGATCGGCCGCCAGCGCCTGCGCGGTCAGATCGAGAAGCCAGGAAGGGATGACGCTGCCCCGGCGCCAGAGCTCGGCGATCTCGGCCAGGTCGAAGTCGTAGCGGTAGTGCTCGGGGTGGGCGAGCGGCGTGGTTTCGGCGTCGGCCTCGCGGGCGGTCGCACCGAGCCCGGCGCGCTTCAGGATGTTGAAGCCCTCGGCGTAGGCGGCCATCAGGCCGTACTCGATGCCGTTGTGGATCATCTTGACGAAGTGCCCGGCGCCGTTCGGGCCGCAGTGCAGGTAGCCGAGCTCGGCCGTACCGCGACCGGGCTCGCGGCCGGGAGTGGCCGGAACGTCGCCGCGGCCGGGCGCGAGCGCGCGGAAGACCGGATCGAGACGCTCGACGACCTCGCGCTCGCCGCCGATCATCAGGCAGTAACCGCGCTCGAGCCCCCAGACGCCGCCCGAAGTCCCCATGTCCACGTGGTGCAGGCGCTTGGCGCCGAGGCGCGCGGCGCGCACGAGGTCGTCCTGGTGGTTCGAGTTGCCGCCGTCGACCACCGTGTCCTCCGGCGCCAAGAGGGCCTCGAGCTCGCCGAGCGCGTCGTCGACGACGGCGGCGGGGACCATCAGGACGACGTGACGCGGTGGTGCCAGCCGTTCGACGAGCTCGGCGAGCGACCCGCAGCCGACCGCGCCGTCGCCGACGAGCGCCTCGACCGCCTGCGGCGAGCGGTCGAAGACGACGCAGGCGTGGCCGGCGCGCAGCAGGCGGCGCGCCATTCCGGCTCCCATGCGACCGAGTCCGATCATGCCGACTTGCATCGCGCTCCTCCTCGCGCCAGACACTACCGCGAGCCTCGCGCCCGCCGCCTCGGCCGCCGCGCCGGGCCTCGCGAGTTAGGATCGTCGGCGTGACGCGCGAGATCGTGGTCGATGCCGGCGACCGGCTGCCGGACATCGCGCTGCTGCGCCTGGAGCGCCTGGCGACGGCCGCGATCGATCGTCGCGGCAGCTTCGCGCTCGCGCTGCCGGGGGGCTCGGTCGCCGAGGCGCTCCTGCCGCGCTTCGCCAGCCGGCGGATCGACCTCGAGCGCACCGACTTCTTCTGGACGGACGAGCGCGCGGTTCCGCCGGACGACCCGGAGTCGAACAGCGGACGGGCGCGGCACCTCCTCCTCTCGCCGGCGGGCGTGGCGGAGGAGCGGATTCATACGCTCGTCCCCGTCGACGGCACGCCGGCGGCGCTCGAGGCCGCGGCCGTCGCGGGCGAGGCCGAGCTGGTGCGCACGCTCGGCGCGGCGACCCGATTCGATCTGGTGATCCTGGGCGTCGGCGCCGACGGCCACGTCGCCTCGCTCTTCCCCGAGCACGCGCTGCTGCGCGAGCAGCGACGGTGGGTCGCGGCGCTCGACGACGCACCGAAGCCACCGCGCGGCCGCGTCACGCTGACGTTGCCCGCGATCGCCGCCGCCCGCCAGGTGATGGTCGTGGCTTGCGGAGCGGAGAAGGCCGGTGCGATCGCGGAGGCCTGCGGCGATCCGGTCTCGCGGCTCCCCCTCGCCCTCGTCCTGCGGCGGGCGGAGGCGAGCCTGCTGCTGCTCGACCGCGCCGCCGCGAGCCGGGTCACGGGCGGCGCGCCGGGCAGCCCGCCGGCATGATCCTGGCGGCCGATATCGGCGGCACCAAGACGACGGTCGCCGCCTTCGCGCTCGATCTGGCGCGCGACTCCGCCCTCGTCGTGTCCTATCCCAGTCGCGAGCACGCGGGCTTCGGCGAGATCCTCGACGACTTCCTGGCGCGGCATCGGCCGGCGGTCGAGGCGGCCTGCGTCGGCGTCGCCGGGCCGGTCGAGGAGAACCGCTGCCGGGCGACGAATCTGCCCTGGGTGGTCGACGGCGACGAGCTCGCGCGGCGGCTCGGGCTCGCCCGCGTCCGGCTGCTCAACGACCTCGAAGCGGTCGCCCACGGCATCGCCGTCCTCGGCCCGGAGGACTGGCTCGAGCTCGCCCCCGGCGCGCCGGGCGCCGGCGGCAATCGGGCGGTGATCGCCGCCGGCACGGGTCTCGGCGAGGCCGGGCTGTTCTGGGACGGGCGCGAGCACCACCCCTTCGCGACCGAGGGCGGACACGCGGACTTCGCGCCTCGCGACGAGCTCGAGGCGGATCTGCTCGCCTTCCTGCGCCGCGAGCACGGTCGGGTCAGCTGGGAGCGGGTGCTCTCGGGCCCGGGGATCGCGAACCTCTACCGTTTCCTGCGTGACGAGCGGGGCGAGCCGGAGCCGGCCTGGCTGGCGGCCGAGGTCGCCGCCGGCGACGCGGCCGAGGTGATTTCGCGCCACGCCGCAGACGGGACGAGCCCGCTCTGCGTCCGGGCTCTCGATCTGTTCGTGAAGCTCTACGGCGCCGAGGCCGGCAACCTGGCGCTCCAAATGATGGCGAGCGGCGGGCTCTACGTCGCCGGCGGCATCGCGCCGAAGAACCTCGACCGGATGCGCTCCGGCGCCTTCCTCGCCGCCTTCCGCGACAAGGGCCGCATGCGGCCCCTGCTCAAGGCGATGCCGGTGCGCCTGGTGCTCGAGGAGCGGGTGGGGCTCCTGGGCGCCGCCTGCCGAGCGCGGATGAGCGCGGGACCGACCCGAGGAGAGGCCAGGTTGACCTCGCCGCGGTACTTCTGAAAAACTGACGGTTCAAGTTGCCGAGGAGGGCTGCCATGACTCGTGTTTCTGGCCAACGTGTATTCGCCGGCCTGCTCGTCGCCGCGATCGTTCTCGCCGCGAGCCCGGCTTGGGCTATCGACAAGGACCAAACGTACGCGCAGATGATCTCGATCGCGCGTCAAATGGAGAGCCTGAAGCCGCAGATCGGCTCCGACCCCGCCGCGGCCGCGACCTATCAGTCGCTCGCCAGTCAGTACAGCCAGCTCTCCGCCTCCCTGGGCGGCGACGATCCGGGGACGCAGATCAACGATCATCCGGTCGACGGGCGAGTACCCGGCGGCAACCCGATACCGGCGACGCCCCCGAACTGCACCGCCACCACGACCACCTTCACCCAGAACACCCCGGTCGCCATCCCGACCGGACCGGCGGTCGTGACCTCGACGCTCATCGTCGCCGGTGCCGGCCCGTACCTCTGGGACGTCAACCTCTCGACTTTCATCACCCACACCTTCGCCGGCGACCTCGACATCACCATCCAATCGCCCGCCGGCACGGTCGTGACCCTGACGACCGACAACGGCGGCGGCAACGACGATGTCTTCAACGGCACCCTCTGGGACGATTCGGCGAACCCGAGCGGCCAGGTGCCGTACACGACGAACGACGGGGTGATCACCGACTCGACCTTCGCCAACCTGGTGGTCGAGTCGCCGCTCGTGCCGGAGGAGGCGATGTCGGCCTTCATCGGCGAGAACCCGAACGGCACCTGGACCCTGACGGTGAGCGACGACGCGGCGGGCGACGGCGGGTCGATCGCGAGCTGGAACGTGCAGCTGACCACCCTCGCGACGGCGCCGGTCAACAATCCGGCAGCCGTGTTCTCGCAGCCCGCGCCGGTGGCGATCCCCACCGGTCCGGCGGTCGTGACCTCGACGATCGCGGTCGCCGGCGTCACCAACCCGATCTGCGGCATGACGGTGACGACCAACATCACCCACACGTTTGCCGGCGACCTCGACGTCACCCTGATGTCGCCGACGGGGACGATCGCGACGCTGACCACGGACAACGGCAGCGGCAACGACGACGTCTTCAATGGCACGGTGTGGAACGACGATGCCGATCCAGGCAATCAAGTGCCCTACTCGGCCGACCCCTTCTTCGTCACCGAGCACACCTACGCCAACCTGACCTTGGCCTCGCCCCTGATCGCGGAGGAGGCCCTCGGTCCGTTCATCGGCGAGTCGGCCAACGGCACTTGGACGATCACGGTGAGCGACGACGCGGCGGGCGACGGCGGGAGTATCACTTGGTCGGTGAGCTTCACGCCGTGCGCCTGTCTCGCGCCCTGCCAGATCACCTGCCCGGCCAACATCACGGTCGGCAACGACACGAACCAGTGCGGCGCGGTGGTGAACTATCCCGCACCGACGACGACCGGGGCCTGCGGCGTGATCACCTGCACTCCGCCGTCCGGGTCCTTCTTCCCGGTGGCGCCGACGAGCATCACCTGCTCCGCGGTCGGCGGACCGAGCTGCGGCTTCAGCGTGACCGTCAACGACACGCAGCCGCCGGCCATCACCTGCCCGGCGAACGTCGACGCGGTGGTGCCGCCGGGAGCAGCCGGTGGACCGGTGACCTTCCCGCCGCCGGCGCCGACGGACAACTGCCCGGGCGTCGGCGCGGTCTGCGTTCCGGCCTCGGGCGACTTCTTCCCGGTCGGGACGACGGTCGACACCTGCACGGCGACCGACGCGTCGAACAACACGGCCGCCTGCGACTTCGACGTCAATGTCGTCGCGCAGGCGATCCAGGAGGTCCCGGCGCTCTCCGGCGCGGGCCTCGCGGGCCTCGCGGCGCTCCTGGCGCTCGCCGGCTTCCTGGCCATCCGTCGGCGCAACTGAGCCGGACTCCGAACGGTTCGATCGGGGCTCCCACGGCGTGGGAGCCTTTTTCTTTATCCGCCGAGCGAGACGCGGCCGCCAGCCGGCGGTCAGGTCTGCCGGGCGGCCCGTAGCGGCGCGAGGCGGGTGCGCTCGAGCTCGTCGCGGTAGAACAGGTTGTAGGTGTCGAAGGGGATGAGCCGCCCGTCGTCCGGGTGGACGAAGTGGATGCAGCTCTTCTTGACCGAACGCACGTCGAACGCGTGCGCGTCGAGGAACTGCAGGATGAGGACGCGGAAGACGTTGTCGTAGGCGAGCTGCGGGGCGTCGACCTGCGGCAGGCAGCAGAGCAGATCCTTCAAGCAGCCGGCGCTCGACTCGGGCGAATGCGCGGTCGAGAAGAGCTGGAAGATGCCGTCGCGCAGGCTCTCGTCGCGCTCGAAGACGATCGTGTTGCGCCCGCCCGCGAGCAGAATCCGCGGGTCCACCAGGCCGGTGAGCGGCACCACCTGCCCGCCGAGCTTGAGCGCGTAGGCCATCGCCAGGGCGTCCGGATGACAGGGGACCGGGATCACATCCTCGGGGCGAAATACGTTCGTCTGCTCGACCAACTTGCGGCGCACCTCGGTGAGCGTCAGCCGGTCGCGGGCCGAGTCGTAGTTCTCGACCCGGCCGGCATCCTGGATCGGCTGCAGGGTGACGCCGCGCACGCAGGGCTCGCCGAGCGCGAAGTCCACGATCTCGCCGATCTCGCCGTCGTTGACCCCCTTCTTGAGCGTGACCACCAGCGTGGTCGAGATGCCGTGCTCGTTCAAGCGCTCGAGCGCCCGCCGGCGGATGCCGCGCAAGTCGGCGCCGCGCAGGTCGAGCAGCGGCTCGCGGCGCAGCGAGTCGAACTGCAGGTAGATCTCGAAGCCCGGCGAGTAACCGGCCAGGCGGCGGGCGAACTCCGCGTCCTCGGCGATCCGGATGCCGTTGGTGTTGACCATCAGGTGGCGGATCGGGCGCGCCTTGGCGGCGTCGAGAATGGCGAAGAAATCGGGATGGATCGTCGGCTCGCCGCCCGAGATCTGCACCACGTCGGGCTCGGACTCGTTGCCCACCACCGCGTCGAGCATCCGCTCGACCTGCGCGAGCGGCCGGAAGAGCGGCCGGTGCGGGCCGCTCGCGGCGTAGCAGATCGGGCAGGCGAGGTTGCAGGCGTCGGCGATCTCGACCAGCGCCAGGCAGGAGTGCTGCTCGTGGTCGGTGCACAGCCCGCAGTCGTACGGGCAGCCCCAGCGCACCGGCGTGTTGTAGCGCGCCGGCATCTCCGGCGGCTTCAGGAAGACCTCGCGGCACCGGCGGTAGTAGTCGAGGTCGTCGGCGATCAGGACCCGTTCGGCGCCGTGTTCGGGGCACTTCTTGAGCAGGTAGACCGCGCCCTCCTCGAAGACGATCTTGCCCTCGAGCTTGCGGTAGCAAGTCGAGCAGATGGTCAGCGCGACGTCGTAGAAGAGGTACGGCCGCTGGCGCGCGGGCATCGAATCAGCGCCGGACGCCGATCCAGAGGAAGAGGGCGCCGAGCGCGCCGAAGGCGACGATCGGGATCGGCCCGGCGGCGAAAGCCATCGTCGCCGCCAGGAGAAAGCAGGCGCCGATGGCGATCGCGACCGCCCGCAGCCAGACCCTGCCGCCGCCGCCGGATTCGATTCCGGCGCTCTTGCGGACGAGAGCGACGATTGCGAAGACCGTGCCGAGCGCCATGGCGAGCAGGCCGAGGACGAAGAAGAGGACGAGCCCCGGCATCATGGCGTCGAGGTTCACGTTGGCGATCGCGCCGAGGCACGAGCTGCCGGCGAGCACCAAGCCGCCGCCGGCTATGACGCAGCCCTGGAGAACCGTCGGGAAGCGCTTCGGCGGCGGCGGGGGCGCCGGCGGTTCCCCGGCGATCGCCTCAGGCGGAGGCGGGGGGAGCGGCGCGCTCTCGGGCTCGGTCATCGACGCGTCTCCATGCGGCGCGGGTAGCGTAGTACAGGAGGCCCGCCAGGCAGGCCCACTGGATGGCCGAGAGCGCGAGCCAGCGCGCCGGGGCCGGCTTCAGGAGGTCGATCAGCAGACGGAAGCCGAGATAGGCCGCGAGGAAGCTCCGGAACTGCGAGCCGTTCTCCACCCGGCGCCGGGCGCGGCGGGCGAGAGACACCGCGAGCGCCGCGAGGAAGAGCATCTCGTAGAGCGGCGCCGGATGACGGCGGATGCCGTCGCCGAAATCGATCCCCCAGGGGAGCGCGGTCGGCGAGCCGTGCGTGCCGTCGGTCGTGCCGGCGAGGAGGCAGCCGAGCCGTCCGATCGCGATGCCGACCGCGAGCGGCAGGGCGAGCAGATCGCCGGTCGCGACCGTCACGCCGGCGAGCTTCTTGGTCGTCTCGACCGCGATCCATCCCCCGAGCAGGCCGCCGACGATCGTCTTGCCGCCGGCGAGGTAGGCGAAGTCGCGCCAGCGCGCGATCGTCTGCTGCGGGTCGCCGGCGAGGTAGAGCAGGCGGCTGCCGAGCGCCGCGCCGGCGATCGCCGCGGCGAGGATCGTCCAGCGGGTGCCGTCGTCGAGGATGTCGCCGCCTCGGCGGCGGGCGGCGAAGTAGATCCGCGCGCCCACCAGATAGGCGAGCGCTTCGCAGAGGGCGTGCGCCGGGACCCGGAGCGGGCCGATCTGCCAGCCGACCGGGAAGTCCATCGACCGTCCCCGGGGGCTCAGAGAAGGCGAAGGCCCCGGCGGCCTGCCGGGGCCTTCGAGAACCGTCGCGCGCGCCGCGGTGGCGTCACTTCTTAGGCGCCGCGTCCCGCTGCTGCTGCAGGACGCTGTGCTTCGCGCTGTAGCCGAAGTAGATCGCGAAGCCGATCACCAGCCAGACGATGAGCCGGATCCAGGTGTCCGCCGGCAGGGTCGCCATCAGGCCGAGACAGCAGAGGATCCCCATGATCGGCACGAAGGGCACCCACGGGGTCTTGAAGGGGCGATCGAGATCCGGCCGCGACTTGCGCAGGATCAGGACGCCGAAGCAGACCAGGACGAAGGCGAGCAGAGTGCCGATGTTGACCAGCTGTCCGAGGAGCTGCAGCGGCAGCACGCCGGTCGCGATGCCGACCGCGACGCCGGTGAAGATGGTCGACAGGTACGGCGTGCGGAACTTGGGGTGGACCTTCCCGGCCCACTTGCCGAGCAGGCCGTCGCGCGACATCGAGTAGAAGACTCGCGACTGGCCGAGCAGCATCACCAGAATCACCGATCCGAGCCCGAGCACGGCGCCGATGTCGACCGAGACCCGGATCCAGCCCGGTGCGCCGATCTTCTCCATCGCGTAGGCCATCGGCGCGGCGAGGTTGAGCTCGGTGAACGGCACCATGCCGGTCAGCACGGCCGAGACCACGACGTAGAGCAGCGTGCAGATGGCGAGCGACCCGAGGATGCCGATCGGCAGATCCTTCTGCGGGTTGCGCGACTCCTGGGCGGCGGTCGAGACGGCGTCGAAACCGATGTAGGCGAAGAAGACGAGCCCGGCGCCGCGCAGCACGCCGGACCAGCCGAAGGTCCCCCATTCGCCGGTGTTCGCCGGAATGAACGGATGCCAGTTCGCGGTGTTGATGTGCCCGACGCCGATGCCGACGATGAGCAGGATGATCGTGACCTTGAGCATCACGATCAGGTTGTTGACTCGCGCCGACTCCTTGATGCCGATGACCAGCACCGTGGACATCAGGGCGACGATGAAGACCGCGGGCAAGTTGACCACCGCGCCGGTCAGGTTGAGGCCGGTGTGGGCGCAGCCGGCGACCGCGGCCTGGACTTGCCCCGAGGTGCACCACTGCGTCGGGGCGTTGGTGAAGTGCGGCGGCAGCACGATGCCGAACTGGGACAGCAGGCTCACGAAGTGGCCGGCCCAGCCGACGCCCACCGTGGCGGCGCCCGCCGCGTACTCGAGCACCAGGTCCCAGCCGATGATCCAGGCCGCGAGCTCGCCCATGGTGGCGTAGGAGTAAGTGTAGGCGCTGCCGGCGATCGGCACGGCGGCGGCCATCTCGGCGTAACACAGGCCGGCGAAGCCGCAGGCGATGCCGACCAGGATCATCGAGATCGGCACCGCGGGACCGGCGTGCAGCGCGGCGGCCTGGCCGGTGAGCACGAAGATGCCGGCGCCGATGATGGCGCCGATGCCGAGCGCCGTCAGCCCCCAGGGGCCGAGATGGCGCTTGAGGGAACGTTCCGTCGTCTCGTCCGCCTGCGCGCGTAGCTCGCTGATCGACTTGGTGGCCCACAGATTCATCGGTCGGACTCCTCGAATCGGCTCGGCAGTCTGAGATTCATGCTCTGTTTCCCCCTCCTCCGGGCCTGAACCGCCCGGCAGCGCACTCGAATGATGTTGCGGCTCAGCCGCTGGCGCTCGGCCCGGCCGCCGCGGCGCCCCGATGCCAGAACCAGTAGACCGGCACGCCCGTCAGGACGAGCGCCAGCCCCGGCCAGGTGGTCGAGGTGCGGTAGAGCAGCAGGACCACGAGAATCAGCGTCGCCGCGACGAGATAGAACGCCGGGAGCCACGGATAGCCCCAGGCACGATAGGGGCGCTCGGCCTGCGGCCGCGTGCGGCGCAGGACGAAGAGCCCGAAGATCGTCAGGACGTAGAAGATCAGCACCGAGAAGACGACGTAGTCGAGCAAGTTGCTGTACAGGTTGCCGTACTGCGGCGCGCCGGCGGCGTCGAGCTTCGGCGCTCCCGCGGCGTCGTAGAGCCGGGTGCGCGGCAGCACCAACGCGCAAGCCCAGAGCCCTTGCAGCAGGAGACCGGTCGCCGGCACGCCGCGCGAGTTGAGCTCGCCGGTCGAGCGAAAGAAGACGCGGTCCTTGGCCATCGCCCAGTAGACCCGCGCCCCGGCGAGGATCAACCCGTTGTTGCAGCCGAAGGTCGAGATGACGATCGCCACCGCCATCACCGTGGCCCCCGCCGGGCCGAAGATGTGCGCCAGCGCCGCCGTCGCCACCCGGTCGTCCGGAGCCTGCTGGATGGCGGCGAGCGGCAGGACGCAGAGATAGGCGACGTTGGCTAGCACGTAGAGCCCGATCACCAGCACCGTGCCGGTCAGCAGGGCGAGCGGGATCGCCCGCTTCGGCTCCTTGACCTCGGCGGCGGCGAAGGTGATGTTGTTCCAGGCGTCGGCCGAGAACAGCGAGCCCACTTGCGACACGCCGAAAGCGACGATCAGCCCCCAGAAGCCGGCCGCGGTGACGTCCGGCAGCCAGCCGAAGTCGGGGTGGATCGGCAGGTTGCCGCGCGGCGTCCAGAGGTCCGAGAAGTTCCCCGCGATCGCCTCGGAATTGCGGCCGAGCAGGATGCCGACCACGATCAGCAGGGCGAGCGACAGGGTCTTGGTGGCGGTAAAGGTGTTCTGGATGAGCTTGCCGAGGTGGATGCCGCGGGTGTTGATCAGGGTGAGCGCGGCGATCATCGCGATGCCGACCGCCTGCTGGGTCGAGAGCGAGAGCGCGTAGCCGTGCGAGAGGTGGATCGGCGGCACGATCCAGCGCGTCGGCGAGATCCACGGCACCATCACGCCGAGGAAGCGGGCGAAGCCGACCGCCACTGCCGCGACCGTCCCGGTCTGGATGACCAGGAAGAGCGTCCAGCCGTAGAGGAATCCCCAGAGCGGCGAGTAGGCTTCGCGCAGGTAGACGTACTGCCCGCCGGCGTGCGGCATCATCCCCGCGAGCTCGCCGTAGGCGAGCGCCGCGGCGATCGTCAGCAGGCCGGTCAGCGCCCAGGTGCCGAGCAGGCCGCCCGGCGAGCCGGTCAGGCGCGCGATGTCGGCCGGGACGATGAAGATGCCCGAGCCGATCATCGATCCGGCGACGAGCATGGTGGCGTCGAGCCAGGTCAGCTCGCGCCGGAATCCAGTGCCCTGCGATTCCCCTGGGTTCATGAAGTCGGGGCATCCTAACCCGACGTCCCGCGCCTGGGAAGCCGTGGGGGGCCGCCTGCGGCGGCGCGCTCCCGCCGCCTCAGCGGCCGACGAGCGGGTCGAGCCAGGGGGTCTGAGCCATGCGGGCGAGCAGGATCTCGACCCGGCGGCGATAGACGCGGCTCGCGGCGCCGGGGTGCCAGGTCGAGGGCCTGGGAAGCGCGGCCGCGATCTCGGCCGCCGCGCGCTCGCCGAGATCGGCGGCGCTCTGGCCGAAGTAGCGTCGCGCCGCGGCCTCGGCGCCGTAGATCCCGGGTCCGAGCTCGACGACGTTCAGGTAAAGCTCGAGAATCCGGCGCTTGTCGAGGTGGCGTTCGAGAGCGCGGGTCAGCAGCGCCTCTTTGACCTTGCGCCAGGGATTGCGCGACGGCGAGAGCCAGAGGTTCTTGGCGAGCTGCTGGGTGAGGGTCGAGGCGCCGCGCGGCAGCTCCTTCTCGGCCCAGGCCTGCGCGACCGCCTTCTTCATCTCGGCGAGGGCGAAGCCGTGGTGAGAAAAGAAATCGATGTCCTCGCCGACGATCACCGCCTTGCGCAACGCCGGCGAGATGCGCGAGAGCGGCACCGGCGTCCAGGCGACTGCGCCGCTCCTGCCGGCGGCGCGCTCGCGCTCGCGATAGCGATCGATGAAGCGGGTCGACTTCGGGTCGGCGCGCGCCAGGGCGGAGACGTCGGGCCAGGTCGCGACCTCGTAGGCGGCGAAGAGCGCGCCCGCCGTGGCGAGCGCCGCCACCATCCAGACCCGGCGCCGCAGCATGCGCCCGAGCCTATCGCCGAGCGCCGGCAGGCCTCGCGCCGCTCCCAGTCCCGAGCTCTCGCGCTGGGCTTTACAGCGTGATAAATCCGAGTATGATCGAAATCGGTGCTTTTCATTCGGGCCGCTCGAAATCTCGACGCCGGCCCGACAAGGGGGCGACATGAACATCCGACACGACGCAGTTCGAACCTGGCTCCTGGCGAGCGCTTTCGCTCTGACGGGGGTCGCCGCGCACGCGCAACTTGCGACCCGGAGCTTCCCGGGGGGCGTCGACTTCGCGGTCGATGTGGCCTTCCACCACGCGGTCCTGACCGTGTCGATGCCCGACGGTCGAGTGGAGGCGCGCACCTTCACCAGCGGCCAGAAGCCGAGCTTCGAGCTCGCCGGGGCGAACGGAGGCGACGGCGCATACACCTGGCGAATCGAGGTCTTTCCCGGCGCCACGGCTTCGCGCGCGAGCGGCGGCGTGGATCGCGGCGGCGAGCCGAGCTGGAGCTCGACCGGCAGCTTCGCGGTGCTCGCCGGGGCGGTCGTCCCCACGGTCGAGGAAGCGAGGCCGGGTCCGGTCGCGAAGCCCGCGCCCCAGAGCTCGGGTCGAACCTCGCTCGACCTGCAGGACCAGGTGATCCCCGACGATCTGATCGTCCAGGGGAGCGCCTGCGTCGGGCTCGATTGCGTCAACAACGAGAGCTTCGGCTTCGACACGATCCGGCTCAAGGAGAACAACCTGCGCATCAAGTTCGACGACACCTCGGTCGGCACCTTTCCGGCCAACGACTGGGAGCTCACCGCGAACGATTCGGCGAGCGGCGGCGCGAGTCGCTTCTCGATCCTCGACGTGACCGCGAGCCGGAACCCGTTCACGGTGCGCGCCGGAGCGCGGGCCGATTCGATCTTCGTCGACGGCTCGGGCCGCGTCGGGTTCGGCACCACGGTTCCGGTACTCTTCCTGCACGAACGGACCGGCGACACGCCGGCGCTCCGCTTCGAGCAGGACGGCTCGGGCGGCTTCACGCCCCAGACCTGGGACATCGCCGGCAACGAGGCCAACTTCTTCGTTCGCGACGTGACCGGCGGCTCGCGCCTGCCGTTCCGGATCCGGCCGGGGGCGCCCACGAGCAGCGTCGACATCTCCGCCAGCGGCAACGTGGGCATCGGAACGGCGAGCCCGAGCACCAACCTCCACGTGGCCGGCAGCGCCGGGACGACGAAGGCCCTGATCCAGGAGACCAGCGCGACCAACGCCGCGCGCGAGCTGCTCGAGCTGCAGAACAACGGCCAGGTGGCCCTGATCTTCGAGGATACGTCGGTGCCGGAGCGCTGGACGAACACGGCCTCGAGTACTTTCATCATCAACAACCAGAACGCGACCGGAATCGAGTTCCGTCTGGCCAACAACGGGGATCTGACGATCGCCGGCATGCTCACCACCGGCTCGTCGCGCGACGTCAAGCGGGACATCGAGCCGGTCGATGCGGCCTCGGTCCTCGACCGCGTCGCGAGCCTCCCGGTCTCGACCTGGCGCTATCGAAGCGACGAGAGCGGCGCTCTCCACCTCGGGCCGATGGCGCAGGACTTTCGCGCCGCCTTCGGGCTCGGAGCCGACGACTCCCACTTGGCGCCGGGCGACGTGGCGGGCGTGAGTTTGGCGGCGATCCAGGCGCTGCACCACGAGCTCGCGGGGCGCGACGCCGAAATGGCGGCGCTCGCGGCGCAGAATCGGGCCCTCGCGCTCCGTCTGGCCCATCTGGAGGAGCGGATTCAGCGGCTGACCGGCCCCTGAGGAGCGCGGGCCGCCGCGGCCTCACCAGACGTACGGCTTGGCGATCGCCCGCTTGTCCTTGCCGGCGAGCAGGTGAACGCGACGGATGCGTCGCAGGCTGGTGGGCGAGAGAGCGCCGAGCGGGATGTGCACGATGCGCTTGGCCTGGCGCGCGGCGCGGCGGTGGGCGCTCTCGGAGGGCGCCTCGGCGGCGACGTGCACCACCAGCTTCTCCAGGTTGTAGTCGATCGCCGCCCAGAGCAGGACTTCCGGCTTGTCGCGCGCTTCGGAGTAATCCGAGTCGTTCCAGACGTCCCAGAGCCGACCGCGCGGCTGGGTGAGCATGAGGCCGCCATAGCTCGCGCGCAGGATGCCGGGGCCGACCACCGCCTCGCCGGGATCGCTGGCGTAGAAGGCCATGTCGGACTCCTGGTCGTGCTCGCCGAGCCAGGTCATGCAGAACGGGAAGCGTTCGCCGGAGGGGTCGCGGTCGAAGATCAGCACCACCGCCCCGGCGTCGCCCGGCGCGCGCGCCAGCTCCTGGACGTAGATGCGCCCTTCGGCGAGGTGGCGGATGGTCTCGCGTAGATCGATGCCGTCGAGCAGGCTGCCTTCGAAGGGCTGCGTCCGCCGGCGCTCGGCCGAGAGCAGCGCGACCGCTTTCTGTTCGAGGAAGCGGCCGTAGTCCTCGATCACCACGTCCTCGGGCGGATACGAGCACAGCCCGTCGTCGTCGAACGCCCGCAACCAGTCGGCGGGATCGGCGGGCTCGGGCCGGGGGCGCACGGGCACCAGCCGCGGACGCTGCTTGACGCGGAAGAAGCGCCGCCGGAAGCGGACGCGGCGCGTGCCGAGCTCGAGGAACTCGCCGTCCACCCGCACGGTCTCGATCTCCGCCGACTCCTCCTGCCAGGGCACCGTGCGCAGGACGTCGAACATCTCCCAGGCGAAGTTGTCGTCGGCCACGCCGCGCGCCGCGACCACCCATTCGTAGAGACCGGGGACGAGCGCGCCCGAAACGCGCGCGTAGCGGCGGGCGAAATCGAGGAAAAGGCGCCGCTGCCAGGCGGCGACGCTCTCGTTCGTGGTCTCGCGGTAGGAGCCGGTCGCGACCCGGAACGCCAGCCGGCCGATCCGCCAGCGGTCGAGGCGCGCGCCTCCCGCGCCGGGTTCGGAGCGCGCGTGACGGGCGATCCAGTCGACCACCGCGTGCCGGCGCTCCTGCCGCTCGTCGACGGGCTCGCCGGCGAGCAGCTTCAGGCCGTGCTTCTCGAGCGTCACCCGCCGGGCGAAAGTCGAGGCGAGATCGACCGCGGCCGGCGCCCGGCCGTCGCGCAGGCGCTCCCAGACGGCGTGCGCCAGCGGCGGGTCGGGGAGCACCGCCGAGAGGCTCTCGGGATGGAGGTGCGCGATCGTCGCCGCGCCCCGCCGCCGGCGCACCAGCGGCGCGGCGTGCGCGCGGCCGGCGGCGAGCTCCGCCGCCAGCCGTTCGGCGTGCGCCGCGCCGACGAGGACCAGGATCGGCCGCTCGTCCGCGATCTCGAACGCGGCGCGCTCGAGGTGGTAAGCCATCCCGGACTCGCGCGCCCGGTCGCCGGCGCTCGGCCGCGTCCGGCGCAGCGCTCGGCCGAGCGATTCGAGATAGGCCTCGTCGCCGAGCGCCAGCAGCGCATAGGGATCGGGGAGCGAATCGTGGCGTTTCTCGCGCACCGGCAAGTCGGGATCGACGTAGCGCCGCGGGCGGTCGCGCTCGCGCGCCCAGCGCAGGCCCTCGACGAACGGGTCGCCGGGCGCCGCGATCCAGGCGAGGGCGTCGCGGCCCGGCTCCTCGGCCATCACCAGGGAGAGCGCCGGCAGGCGAGCGAGCGCGCGCTCGATCGTCGTCTCGAGCGCCGGCGGCAGCTCGACCGCCACCGCGGCCGGGTCGAGCCGGTCGCAGGCACGGCGGACGACGCCGGCGAAGTCGACCCGGTCGTGGAGCACCGGCAGGATCGCGAAGCGCGGGGTGGGGCGCAGGGGCGCGGTCACCGCGGCGAGTAGAGCTCGGCCTCCTCGACCGGCAGGGCGAGGCGCAGGGCGAGCGTCACGGCCTGGCGCGGGTCGTCGACTTCGCGCGCCGCGAGCGCCTTCATGGCGTAGCGCGCCACGTTCAGACCGTCGCGCACCGAATAGCGCAGGTCGGCGTCGTGCGCGGCGCGCAGGAACGCGAGGACGTAACGCAGCACCTCGTCGTCGGCGAACGGCACCTGGGCCGAGAGGATGGCGTGCTCCTCGTCCTCCTCCGGGAAGTCGACGACGATCTGCGGCATGAGGCGCGAGTGGATGTACTCCGGCAGCTCATAGGTCGAGGCGTCCTCGTTCATCGTGGTGACGAAGCGGAACTCGGGGTGGGCGTGGATGCGGATGCCGGCGAGGACGCTCTCGACGTAGCGCCGGTGGTCGAGCAGCGGCGCCAGCGAGGCCCAGGATTTCTCGCTCATCCGGTTGCCCTCGTCGAGCACCAGCGCGCCGCCGGCGAGCATCGCCGAGACCAGCGGCGAGGCCATGTAGCGCACCCGGCCGTCGGGCCCGAGGACGGCCGAGACCAGGAGGTCCTCGGGGCGGGTATCCATCGTCGCCTGCATGACGAAGACCGGCAGCTCGAGCTGGCGCGCCGCGGCGCAAGCGAGGGTGGTCTTGCCGACGCCGGGCTTGCCCAAGAGGCGCGGGTGGAGCGGCAGGTCGCGCGGGTCGATGCGCGACCAGGCGGCCAGCAGTTGCAGCATCACCGGGCGCTGGCCGATCCACTCGGGGCTCTCCTCGAGCGGCGCGGCAAGGTGGAGCGCGACGCCGTCGATCGTCGCTTCCCGTTGCGCCGCGGGCTTCTTTCTGGCCATCGCGATCGACTCTAGCAGCAGGAAAAACGGGGGCAGGCACAGATTCTCGAAATCAGGGACAGGCACCCATTTCCGCGTCGAGCGACATCTTCGCGCGGGCGGACTCGGGGATCTCGTCCTGCGGAACCGGCGAGCGCCATTCGAGAATCGGGCGAAAGGAGGCGCTCGCCTGCGCTGTGGCTCGCATGCCCATCCCGACTTCAGCCAAGTGGTTCTGAGCTCGCCTTCGAGCTTCCTCCGGACGAGATCCCCGAGCCCGCCCCTCACCATCCTGCGAAGCAAGAAGCTGATAGATGCGCGCCGGACGAGGTCGGTGGCAGGGCTCGTTCCGCTCGGGCGGGGGCATTCGAGGACGGAAGCGCCCTCCCGCCCGCAGAATGCCACCGCCCCGGGTGGGGGGCGAAGTCCGAGCTGATGCGCCGGCGCGCCGCCATCTGTCTTCCGGCGCGCCGCCCAACGCGCCTGTCTGTGGAATCGGTGCCTGTCCCTGATTTCTCAGTAGGCGAGAACGCGGCGGGCGGCGGCGAGGACGGCGTCTTTGCCGGGCAGCAGAGCGTGCTCGAGGTTGCGCGCATAGGGCGCGGGCCGGTCGGGCCAGCCGACGCGCTCGACCGGCGCGTCGAGCCAGGCGAAGCCGCGCGCGGCGATCCGCGCCGCGATCTCGCCGCCGAAGCCGCCGGTCACTTGCGCCTCGTGCGCCACCACCACCCGGCTGGTCCGGGCGACCGAGGCGAGCACGGTCTCCTCGTCGAGCGGCACCAGGGTGCGCAAATCGATCACTTCGGCCTCGATTCCGTCTTTCGCCAGCTCGTGCGCCGCGTCGAGAGCCGTCCAAGTCGACACGCCGTAGCCGACGATGGTCAGGTCGCGCCCGGCTCGTGCCAAGCGCGCCTTGCCGAGCGGGGTCACGCCGTCGCTCGGATCGAGACGCTCCTTGATCCGCCGATAGAGGTACTTGTTCTCGCAGAAGATCACCGGATTGCCGTCGCGCAGCGCCGCCTTCATCAGCCCGCGGGCATCTGCCGCCGTCGCCGGACAGACGACCTTCAAGCCGGCGACGTGGGCGAACCAGGCCTCGGGATTCTGCGAGTGGAACGGTCCCGCGCCGACGCCGCCGCCCGACGGCAGGCGCACGATCACCGGACAGGGACGCTGCCAGCGGTAGTGCAGCTTGGCGATCACGTTGACGATCTGGTTGAAGCCGCAGGAGACGAAATCGGCGAACTGCATCTCGACCACCGGCACCCAGCCGAACATCGCCGCGCCGGCGGCGAGGCCGAGCGTGCCGCTCTCGGAGATCGGCGTGTCGAGCACCCGGTCGGGCCAGCGCGAATACAGGCCGCGCGTCACCCGGAACGCGCCTTCGAACGCGCCGATGTCCTGGCCGAGGAGCACCACCCGCGGATTGCGCGCCATCTCTTCCGAGAGCGCCAGGTGGATGGCATCGAGGTAGGTCGTCTCGCCCTCGCCGCGCGCAGCGCCGCCGCCGATGAAGGCCGCCATCGCGGTCGGCGCGTCGTCGCTGTC
Organism: Thermoanaerobaculia bacterium; assembly: GCA_046331385.1. GTDB lineage: Bacteria > Acidobacteriota > Thermoanaerobaculia > Multivoradales > JAGPDF01 > JAXLQW01. Next base: position 2,312,952 of record JAXLQW010000001.1, on the reverse strand, counting down.
GGGCGAAGCGACGAAGAGCGTCGGCTCGTCGTCCTCCGGCTTCTCGTCCGCGGGTGGCGCCGGCGGCTCCGCGAACACCGAGCGGAAGGCGATCGACTCGTCGGGCAGCGGCGCCGCCATGGCGCGCTCGATCGCGGTCTCGACCAGCTCGGCGACCCGCGCTTCGAGCCGCCGGTGGGTGGCGGCGTCGATCACCCGCTCGGCCTCGAGCCGGCCGCCGTAGGTCGGCACCGGGTCCTCGGCCTGGTACATCGCGAGCTCCACCGGCGGCACGACCTTCATCGAACCATCGCCCTCGGCGTGGCCGCGCAGCCGCCCGACCATGGCCTCGATCAGCGTCGGCCCGGCACCGCCGCGCGCCCGCGCCACGGCGCGCGCCAGCACCTCGGCCATCTCGTCGGCGTCGTTGCCGTTGACCGTGATGCCGGGAATGCCGTAGCCGGGTCCGCGATCGGAGAGCTGGATGCAGGCGTACTGGTTGCGCGCCGGGGTCGAGAAGGCGTAGCGGTTGTTCTCCACCACCAGCACCAGCGGCAGCTTCCAGACCGCGGCGAGGTTCAGGCCCTCGTGGAAATCGCCGGTCGAGGTGCCGCCCTCGCCGATGAAGTTGATCGCCACCCGCTCGCGGCCGTTCCTCTTGGCGGCGAAGGCGCAGCCGGCGGCGACCGGGATCATCGACCCCAGGTGGCTGATCATGCCGACGTGCGCGAGGCCGGCCTCGGGCTCGAAGTAGCCGTAGTGGTACGAGCGCTCGATCCCCTGCGAGAAGCCGTCGGCCTTGCCGAGCACCTGGCAGGCGAGGCGGTAGAGCAGCTCCTCGGGCTCCGGCCGGCGGTGGTCCTTGCCGCCGAGCTTCAGATCCGGGAAGGTGCGCGCCGGGTCGAGGTAGTAGGCGAGGATGGCGCCGACGTCGCGGTGCAGCGAGCAGAGGACGTCGCCCGCCTCGAGCGTCAGGCCGGCGGCGACGGTGATCGCCTCGTTGCCGATCGCGCTGTACCACTTGGCGATCCGGCCGGTGAACAGCATCGACTCGAAGCGCGAGTCGAACTCGCGCGCCAGCTTCATGAACGCGTAGCGCGTCAGACGATTCCGGTCGCGGCTCACGAGGCCGGGATTCTATCTCCCCGAGCGGGGCGGTTCGCCCGTCGGGCCGTCGCGGACGACCGCGACCGTGGCCGTCGCGAGGCCGGAGGGAGCCTCGTCGAACAGGGTGGGGTCGCCGTCCGTCGTTTCGATCCAGCGGAATTCGACCCGGAAGATCCCGGGCCCGCGCGGCGCGAGGAGCGCCAAGCTCCGATCGCGTTCCTCGCCGGGCGCCAGGGCGCCGCCGATTCCGAAGGTCGACCAGCGAGCCACGCGATCGCCCGCCCGCCAGACGACGAGCAGGCGGACCGCGAAGCGGCCCCCGGGGCCACCCCAGGGTTCGAATTTCGCGCCGCCGACATTGCGCAGCCGGAGGTGGGCCTCGACGAGGCCGAGCCGCGCGACCCGCTCGGGAAGCGGGCGCAGCAGCTCGATCGAAGCGCGCCGGTTCTCGGGCGCCAACGGCACCTGCGCCCCGAGGCGCGCGAGCGGGAAGAGCTCGGGTGGGCTCGCGCCGGCGTTCGCCGCCAGGCGGACGACCGAGCGCGAGAGGCTCCAGGCGATCGGCTGGCGGTTGGCGGCGAAGGCCGACTCCCCGCCGGGAAAGCCGCTGGCCCCGATCGCCTGCAAGCCTGCGGCCGCGAGCGCTCCGGCCGCCAGCAGGGCCGCTCGCCAGCGCGCCAGCGGGGCGTCGAGCGCCCGGGCGCCGAGGACGAAGAGGATCGGCAGACCGTCGATCGTGTAGCGCGCGCCGTAGTTCTCGCCTCCGCTCCAAGGAGCGAAGGTCGCGATCAGGGCCGCGTGCGCGCCCCAGGCGAGCAGCAGCGACCGCCGATCGCCCGCGCCGAGCTCGCGGTGCGGGCGGGGCGGAAGGACGACCAGCGGCAGGTACGGGGCGAAGAAGAGCAGTCCGCGCGGCGAGAGGAACGGGCCGGCGGCGTTGGCGAGCGACAGCCGGAACCACCGCCCCGAGACCCAGGGATAGGCGCCGAGCCAACCGCTGCCGGCGGCCAGGTTGACCGTGAAGAAGGCGAGCGCGCCGGCGAGGCCGACGAGCGCCAGACCGGCGGCAGGCCGGGCGCCGCGGCGCAGTCCGATCGCGGCGAGCGCCGCGGCGTAGAAAGCGCCGGTCGGCCGGACCCAGACGAGCGCCGTCGCGAGCAGTCCGAGCCAGAGGCCGTCGCCGTAACCGCGGCCGCCGCGGACGACGACGAGCAGCGCGACCGCGAGCAGCAGCGCCTCCGCGGTGTGCTGCCAGAGGGCCTGGGCGCCGACCGCCCAGAGCGGCGAGGCGAGCCCGAACGCCAGCGCGAGGAGGGCGGCGCGGCCGGCGCTCGTCGATCGCCGGAGGGCGGCGAACAGGGCCGCGACAGCCAAGGCGGCGAGGGTGGCGGCGGCGAACTTCTCGAGCGGGCGCGCGACCGCGGCGACGAGCGCCGGATCGCGGGCGTCGTCGCCGATCGCCGCCAGCACCGGCAGGTAGAACGGCAGGGCGACGATCGCCGTGCCGACCGGATAGCTCGATCGCCAATGTCCGTCGCCGGCGCGCCAGACGACGTAGGAGTCGGCGGCCACCGCCGTGCCGACGAAGCGATCGAGCGCCAGGCCGTCGCCGTTCCAGATCGCGAACGGCAGCAGCGCGGTCGCGAAGGTGTCCTCGCCCGCGACCACCCGGCAGTTGGCGACGAAGACCAGCCAGGAGAGGGCGAACAGACCCGCCCCGAGGGCGAACGATCGTCGCACGAGGGGTCGACCCGGGCGGTTCACGGCGCGGGCACTCTACAAAGAAAAACCCCGGCGGGAGGCGTCCCCGCCGGGGTCGATCGCGTCGTGCGGCAGCCGGAGCTTAGAAGCCCGTGGCGCTCCAGCGCGAGAAGTTGCCGGTCTCGAAGCCGTCCTGGAAGAGGCCGCTGACGCACTGCTGCAGGATCACGTCGTCGAGGTACCAGCCCTCGCGCGAAACCGAGCTGTCGGTGCCGAGTCGGAACCGGAACTGCACGGTCTGTCCGGCGAAGGAATCGAGCGACACCACCGACCGGGTCCAGTCGGCCGGATCGCCGCACCAGGCCTGGAGATTGGCGAGCGGGTTCGAGCAGCAGCTCGAGACCGGTCCGTCGTAGAGGTCCGTCAGCAGGCCCGAGGTCACTTGCGTCCAGGTGCCGCCGCCGTTGTTGGTGATCTCGAGGATGCCGCCGTCGTAGCAGCCGGTCGTGCCGTTGTGCTCGATCGTCTGCCGGCTCCAGTAGATGAGCGAGATGCCCGTGCCGGCCGGAACGACGAAAGCGGGTGAGACCAAGCGCTGGTCGGTGACCGACGCCGGGTCGATGGCGAGCCAGGAGGCGGCGCCGGTGTGCGTCTGCGCCGCCGAGGAGGCCCAGGTGTTGCCGGTACCGCTCGAGGTCCAGCCGCCCGCTCCGGACTCGAAGCCGTAGGCGTAGAAGAGGTTCTGCGTCAGACCGGTCGAGCAGTCGCCGGGCAGAGCGACGGTGGTGAAGCTGAAGACGCTCGACGACGATCCGGCGCCGCAGGGGTTGCTGGCGGTCACCCGCCAGTAGAAGACCATGTTGGAAGCCAGATCCGCGCCGGGAGTGAAGCTCGTGCCGGCGACGGTCGTCGAAATCTCCGGGCTGCCGAATCCTGAGTCGTTGTCGACCTCGAGGAGATAGCTCTGAACCCCCGCCGCCGCCGACCAGGTGAAGGTCGGACGGACGACCACGTTGATCGCGGTGTCGGCCGGCGCGGTGAGCGTCGGGGTCGCCGGCGTGCCGACGTAGACGTCGAGGCCGACGCTCTGCGAGTGATTGATCGGGCCGGCCGCGGTGCCCTGGACATTGATGACGTAAGAACCCGCCGAGGCGCCGCCGGTGTTGCCGATCGTCAAGTTGGTCGAGTTGCCGGGAGTGATCGGGTTGACGCCGAAGGTGGTCGTCGTCGGCGCCGGGTTCCCCGTCGCCGAGAGGGTCACCGGACTGACGAAGCTCTGGAACGACGGCACGCTGACGCTGTAGACCGCGTCATTGCCGGCGCAGATCGCCTGCGAGGCGGGCGTCGGCAGGACGAGGAAGTCGACCGAGAGCGGAATGGTGTCGACATAGACGTCGGCGTTGTTGCTGCCGCCCGAGCTGTCGCGGTCGTCGCCCCACTGGATGACGGCGGCACTCGACGTCGGCACCTGGGTGTCGTAGTCGCCGTGGTAGCAGGTGGCCAGACCGGAGTCGAGGACCATCGGCGAATCGACGTCGCTCACCTTGGCGTTGGCCTGCCAGTTCAAGCCGCCGTCGAAGGAGGTGCGAGTGTAGTAGTTGATCCGCAGGTTCGAGCCGTCCTCGCGTCGGTCGTACCAGCCGGTGGTCACGATGTTCGTCACGCCGACCGAGATCGAGGGGAAGAACTGATCGTTGGTGGTGGCGTCATCGTTCAAGCGGACCTCGGTGCTCCAGCTCGTGCCGCCGTCGACCGAGCGCTTGTAGTAGACGTCGACCACGTCGCCGGTGTTCTGGGCGTTGGGGTCGTGGCTGTAGACGACGTGCACCACGCCGTCCGGCCCGACCGCGATCTGCGGCGAGGGCAGGTAGCGCAGGTTGCCGTTGAGCGCCGGCCGGCCGCAACTCGAGGAGGCGGCGGCCTGTTGAGGCGCGACCAGGTTGGTTCCTGGGCTGGTCGTCGGATTGAATGTCACTCCTCCGTCGGTCGACTTGACCACGTAGAGCGTGATCACGGCGGTCGAGGCGCGATCGACCCAAGCGGCGTAGACCTTGCCGTCGGGAGCGACCACCGGCCAGACGCCCTGCGGCGCGCCGACGTTGCCGATCAAGAGGGGCGAAGACCAGGAGGTGCCGCCATTGTCGGTGTAGATGCTCTTGATCTGGCCGTTGCCGACCGTGAAGTCGGTCCACATCAGGTAGATCCGGCCGTAGTAGGGGCTCGAGGGATTGTTGTCGACCGAGAGCAGCTCTTTGTCGTCATTGGCGCCGGAGTGGGCGAGGCCGACGTAGGTCAGCGTCTGGCAGTCGTCGTCGGAGCGCCAGAAGCCGAGGCCGCTCGAGTGCAGCGTCGCCTCGTAGAACTTGCCGTCGCTCTTTCTCCAGACGAGCGCCGGGTCGCCGAAGCCGGTGCCGGTCGTCGGGTGGACCGCGCCGCGGTCGGACCAGGTGGCGCCGCCGTCGATCGAGCGCGAGAAGCCGGTGTAGTCGGTGCCGAGGACGACGCCGCTGTAGGCGTCGTTGAAGCTCGAGCACAGGGTGCCGGTCGAGGCGTTGTAGGCGAGCGAGGTCTCGTTCTGGGTGCGCGAGCCGGTCTCGCCGGTGACGTTGTTGACCCGCGCGTCGGTGCCGAGCGGGGAATTCAACGCCGGCTCGTTCTCTTCCTGCCGGATCTGCCCGAGCAGGTCCTGGCGCCCGCACTGGACCGCCAAGCGCAGCAGCAGGCCGTCCATCAGCTCGAGCATCTTCGGGTCGTTGAGCTTGGCGCAGGCCGCCGCCAGGTCGGGATCCTGAATGTCGACGACCGGCTTGGTCTCGGCGAGCAAGGGGCTCGTCAGGCTGAGCGCCACCAGCGTGGCGACGCCGTGCCAGACGCACCGGTTCCAACGGTTACGACCTTGGGGCATGGGAACTCCTTCCAGGAGATTGTGGAACTGCCATCTTACGAAGTTTCGGCAACCATCCCACATCCGGGGGGCGCGCACAAGAAGCGACTCCTCCCCCAAATGGGGGACCCCCCGAAGATCGGGCGGCTCGCTCAGTGGCCAGAAATGCTCGCCAGCTTCGCGTGGGCTACCATCCCTCACGTGAACGAGCCGAAACTGGCCCGATTGCGAGCACTACCCTGGACCTGGAATCAGCGAGAACAGCCGCCGGGTACCTGGTTTCGATCAAGGCTGATAGCAATGCACTCGACTGCACTTTCGACGACGCCGATCGCATCCAGCGGATCGTGAGGACCAACGGAGCCGGACTCGACATCGTGTATGACGGCAGGGGGTTCATGGCTCGCGCGGACCTCACGAAGCAGGACCCGCCCTACGGGCATGTCGACGTCTGGACGCAGTCGACCTACGACTCGGATGGGGTCTTGAGAACGCTCCAGCGGCGTCCGATCGCAGGCGGGGCGATCGACGTGACGAATATCCTCTATTTCTCCGGTCTGCCCATCGCGCAGTGGAAGAAGACCGGATTGCTCGCACCTACGACGACGTGGGTCATTCCGGATCATCTCGGCACACCGGCGGCCACGCTGACCTCCGCGGGCGCGCTCGACTGGTTCGGCGGCTTCGAGCCCTTCGGCACCGACTGGCAAAAGGGCGGCGCGCAGGACTCGATCACGAAGGGGGTCTTCCTCCGCATGCCGGGCCAATGGACCGATTCCATCTGGGACATCTCCACCAGCGGCATCCAGCTCCACTACAACCTGAACCGCTGGTACGAGCAGCAGTCGGGGAGGTACACGAGAGTCGATCCCTTAGGGCGCTGGGGCGACCGACATCCGTTCGGCTACGCACGGTCGACTTCGACTCGATTTGTGGACCCTCTCGGTCTGGACACCGCCGGTTGCGACGTCGGTCCAGAGGCACGCGCAAAGATCCACTCACTGACCGGGCTCGAGGTCCCGTTCGATTCGCCATGCGTGCTGAAGTGTTGCGCCTATCACGACGCGTGCTACAACACGTTTGGCTGCGATCAGCACTCTTGGCTTCAGCCACAGACGCAGTGCAATCCGGCGCTCTGCTCGTCCTGCAATGAGACGGTGGTGCACTGCATCACGGATTGTGCGAATAGCGGTTTCGCTGATCCTCCGAACGGCCCCTACTACTACTGTGCAAAGTTGGGCAAATTCGTGAGCATCCCGGGGGACTTTGAAACTGCGGCGGAGGCAGCGAACGTGTGCCGCGATGAGAGAGAAAAGTGCTGCAACAAGTCGAAGAAATGATCCGTGTTTCTCTTCGCGGCAAGAGCTTGTGAGCGAAGAAACCGCTATGTGTGGCTTACAACGAACTGTTCTCGCATGCGTGCTCCTCCTTTCGACGGTGGCAGGTCACGGCTGCTCCAGCGGCCCTGTGCCGGTCGGGAAGCTGGTCCTAGCGAAGGTCGTAGGTTGCGACCAGCCGGATGAGGTATTCGAAAAGCGGCTAAAGTACTGGCGCGGGGTCGTAGAAGCCGGCGGCATTCGAGCAGCGATATTCCAAGATTGGGAGCGAGAGTCACGAGGTCTACTTCAGAAGAATTCGGGAGTGCTGGTAGACCTCGAGATCGAAGGAATTGCGGTAATCCGTCTGAATCGAGAGCTTGGAAAGCCGAAGGAGATCACCGTGGATTCATGGAGAACGGTAGAACTCAAAGACCGAGTATTCGCGGAAACTATGCGAACCGGGTGCTCCGAGATTCGGATAGGGAGAAGTCAATTGTACCTGATCACGAGAGTCGGATCGGAAGGGGTTCCGCCAAATCGACTTCCGGATTTCCTCGGGGTCTCCGAGCTCTTTCCGATGCCAGAGTTCTTCAAGAGCTTTGTGGTGCAGTAGGAGCGGGCGCCACGGCTGATGTTGTCAGCTGGTCAGGGAGTGATCGGTCAGGAGAAGAGCGACAACACTTCGATCCTGCGCACGAACGAGGCAACCGGCAGGACTTCGATTCCGTCGCGCGTCTTCTGGCGGCGGGTGCCGGTGTAGACGAGGACGCGCGATCGCAGGCCGGGGAGGTCGGCGACGGCGCGTAGGCCGCGGAAGTCGCTTTCGGCCAGGCGCGAGCTCGACTTGACTTCGAGCGCGACGAAGTCCTCTCCCCGCCGGAGGAGAAAATCCACCTCGACCGAAGAGCCCTTTCCCGGGGCCCAGTACCACCAGTCCTCGAACAGCCCCCGGTAGTCGCGATAGGCGCGCAGCAGCCCGGCCACCCAGCCCTCGAGCAGCGCGCCGCGCTCCTCGGCGGCGAGCGCGCCCGACCGGCGCTTCATCGCGCGCACGATGCCGGGGTCGGCCCAGTAGAGCTTCGGGTGCCGCCGCTCGCGCACCCGCAACCGGGCCTCGTAGGCGGGCAGCCGGAAGGCGAGCAGCGTGTCCTCCAGGATCTCGACATAGCTCTCGACCGTCGTCCGCGCCACCCCCGAGTCGCGCGCGATGCCGGAGGTGTTCACCACCTGGCCGTGGACCACCGCGGCCACCGGCAGGAAGCGGACGAAGCCGGGGAGATTGCGCACCAGCGCCTCGGCCTGCACCTCCTCCTTGAGGTAGAGCTGGGCGTAGGCGGCGAGCGTCTCGTCGCGCGCCGCCGACGCCCAGACCACCGGCAGCGTCCCGTAGCGCAGCGCGACCTCGAGGTCGAAGTCCCGGCCGAGCTCCTCGGGGACGAACGGGTGGAGCGCGCGCCGCACCGCCCGCCCGGCGAGCAGGTTCGTTCCCGCCGCGCGCAGCTTCCGGGCGCTCGAGCCGCAGAGCACGAAGCGCAGCCCGTGCTCCTCGAGCGAACGGTGGACCTCGTTGAGCAGGGCCGGGATCCGCTGCACCTCGTCGACGACGACCGTCGAGCCGGGTTGGAGCGCGCGCAGCTCGGCGGCGAAGGCCCCGCGGTCAGCGAGGTACGACTGGTAGAGCGCCTCGTCGAGCAGGTCCACGCGGTGGGCGCGCGGGAAGCGCTCCCGTAGCCAGGTGCTCTTGCCCGTCCCCCGCGGCCCGAAGAGGAAGAACGAGCCGGGGGGCGGCTCGAGCAGGCGCGGGTAGGAGGGCCTGACTACCATGCCGTCATTTTGTCCCGCAATGTGACGGCATGCAAGGCAGCCTGGCCCTTCGCCCGCCTCAGAACCCGGTCGCGCTCCAGCGGCTGAAGGTGCCGAGCTCGAAGTCGTCGGCGGTGTCAGCGCGGGGTCACGGCCTCGGCGTCCTCGGCTCTCGGGCCGGGCAGCAGCGCCGCGCCGACGTCGGACAGATCGTCCGCCGTCAGCGCGCGCATGGCCCGGAGGCAGCAACGCAGCAAGTCCACCGCGAGCCCAAGGAGCGCCACGGACAGAGGAATCGCGCTGATCGGGATGAGTACGTAGAACGGGCGCAGCAGCTCGTGCCAGCCGGCGAAGTCGCGATCGAGGCGCAGGATGCCGCGGCCGACCCCCAATCCGAACAGGGCGACGCAGAAGACCGCCAGCGAGGCGCTCGTACCGCGGACCAGCATGGCGCGCCGCCGGGCCTCGAAGCCGGACCACGCGAAGCCCGCCGCGAAGAGGAGGAGGGAGTTGACGCCGATCATCGCGCCCATGGTGTGGCCGACGATGGCGTACGTCCCGTGCAGGTACAGGTTGACGTACGGGACGGCGAGCAGGATGCCGCTGCCGACCGCGAAGAGCGTCCAGATCTCGATCTGCCGCAGCAGGCCCGGCAGGCTGTCGCTCGACCGCGTGGTCCGCCGGAAGGCCCGCGCATGGCGCAGGAACGAGACCGCCGCGAGCATGCTGGCGGTGAAGGAGACGAACTTGACCAGGTACGGCTGGGGCGACGGGTAGTTGTGATGACCGAAGTCGAGCAGGATGCCGATCATCGCCAGAGCGAAGAGCCAGCCGCCGCGGAGCGCGCGGGTTCCCGCGGGGGCGAGCAGGACGCCGACGCCGTAGAGCAGCAGGCACCACGCCGCGATCAGAGTATCGAGCGCGTGCCACTGCACCACCAGGTCGCGCCCTGGATCCGCCGCGATCCGCGGCAGCAAATAGAGGTACTGCTCCACGAGGCCCGCGGGCAGCAGGACGGCGCCGGTCGACAGCAGCCACGCCGCCTCGGGCGAATGTCCGTGGATCGGTTTCCAGGCCGCGACGATGTTCGCCAGGACGAGGACCAAGCCGGCGATCAGCGGGAGGCTCATCGCCGGCGGCCAGGTGACGTATTCCCGTCCGCTGTACGAACCCCGCGCGGCGGCGACGAGGCTGCCGAACAGGAACGCGTTGAAGAAGACGATCTGGAGGCGAGAGGTCCAGAGCCGCCCCACCCCGTTGCGCGCCGCGAACAGGCCCACGCATGCCGCCGAACCGAAGATGACCCAGGCGAGCGCGAACAGCGTGTGCGCTGGACGCAGGGCCCGGAGCGACATCCACCGCGAGGCCGGCCACGGAAAGGCGGTGACGATTCCCGAAGCCACGCCGGTCAGGATCGAGGCGACGAGACACGCCGCGGCCAGGGCCAACAACAGCCAGTAGTTGAACGCCGACTTCTCGAGACGAGCCGCTGCCGCCTTCAACGCAGGTCTCCGAACATGGGAAGCGGGCGGCGGCGTGGAGGGTAGGCGCCCGTTTCGCCGACGTAGTCGAGGTACGTGGTCAACGCCTCCAGCTGGTCCGCGGTCGCCGGGAACGGCGGCATCCCGGGCCGGCCGGACAGGGTCATGATCTTCACGTAGGCATCGCCCTTGTCGCGGACGATGTTCGTCAGGTCGGGACCGAGGTGGCCCCCAAGGCCATAGAGCGCATGGCACGTGCTGCAGTTGCCCTCGAGCCAGACGCGCTCGCCTTGCGCGACGCGATCCGCCCGCGCGGCGCCCGGTCGCGAGGTCGTCGGCAGGACCAGCACCGCGCCCACGACCCCGACGTAACCGGCGAGGACCAGAACGACGCGGGAAACGGCGGTATTCAGGCGACTCGGCATCGGAAGTGCTCTCGTTGTCCGTCCCTGAGAAAGGCGATCGCCGTCCGCGAGTCGGAGCCGGCGAGGGCCGTGGCAAGACGCCGACGGCGACGATGGCGCGTTGCCCGACGAGCGATCGCAGGCGTTGCGAGCCCCGGTCCCCTCCCCGGAGAGCCCCCGGTCGCCGCGCTCGGCGCGCAGCAGCCAGGCCAGCCATCCCCCGAGTCGCGCGCCACGTCCTCGACGGTGCGCCGAAAGTGGCCCGGTCCTCAGGGCGCGGTCGCGCTCCAGCGGCTGAAGGTACCGAGCTCGAAGTCGTCGCTCATCAGCACGACCTCGCAGCTCGGCGCCATCCACGCGGCGCGCAGGATGGCGTAGCGGGTCTTCTCGTCGGCGAGCGACTCCATCGGGAAGCTGAAGTAGAAGCCGCGCGAGGTGCCGATCGTCCGGTCGGTGCCGATCGCCGGGCCGAGGTTGCCGTCGAACGCGGCCTCGGACGGCGCGCCGCCGGCGGTCATCGAGTCGGTGAAGTTGCCGTAGGCGACGGTGACCGCGTACGGCCCGAGGCCCGCGAAGACCGTCCCCGCGTGGCCGGTGGCCGTATTCTGCTTCGTGTCGCTGACGATCGAGGCGGCGCCGAGCGAGCCGGTCATGAAGCCGGTCAGTCCGCGGGCGTAGTGGTAGTCCTGACTCGAGATCAGGAAGCAGCGCCCGCCGCCAGCGAGCCAGGCGCCGAGCGCGGTCTCGGAAGCGGCGCTCGGACCGGTCGCCGAATTGAGCGAGTGGCCGGTGAACCAGACCACCGCCCGGTAGTTGGCGAGGTGGCCGGCGAGCGGCTCGTTGTCGCTGTGCCCGGTGTCCCAGGTGTCGTAGCCCAGGCCGAGGGCATCGAGCATCGTGGTGTAGGCCGCGCGCACCTCGGGCAGGTTGTCGTCGTCGTCGACCAGCAGGATCGGCGGCACGCGGCGGACGGTGAACGAGAAGGTCGAGGAGTTGCCGCCGCCGCCGCAGGCGTTCGTGCCGCGCACCCGCCAGTAATAGAGCGTTTCCGGGGAGAGCACCGTCGCCACGGTGTAGCTCGTCCCGGCGGGCGTGCCGGTGTCGACGAGGCTCGAGAAACCGGCGTCGGTCGCCACCTCGACGACGTAGCTCTGCGCGTCGCCGAGCGCGCTCCAGGTGAGCGTCGGGTTCTGCGCCACACCGGTCGCGCCGTTGGCCGGCGAGATCGCGGTCGGCGCGGCGGGCACGCCGACGTAGAGATCGAGGATCACGTCGTCGGTGTGGTGGATAGCGCCGGCGTTGGCGCTGCCGTCCAAGTGAATCGGGTAGCTGCCGGTCGACGAGGCGCCGGTGTTCTGCACGGTGAAGGTCGTCGAGTTGCCGGGAGTGACCGGATTGGGCGCGAACAGCGCCGTGGTCGCGGGCGGCAGGCCGGTGGCCGACATCGTCACCGGGTTGACGAACGACAGGAACGAGGGGACGTTGACCGTGAAGCTCGGATCGCTCCCGCCGCAGGCCGTCTGCTGGCGCGGGGTCGTCTGGACCAGGAAATCGGTCGAGATGAGGGTCGAGTCGGTGTAGGTGTCGGCGTTGTTGCCGCCGCCCGAGCTGTCGCGGTCGTCACCCCACTGGAAGATCACCTGGGTCGGCGTCTGGACGTGGGTGTCGTAGTCGCCGTGGTAGCAGGTCGCGAGCCCGCCGTCGAGCACCACCGGGGAATCGACGTCGGTCACCTTGGCGTTCGCCTGCCAGGTGATGCCGCCGTCGTAAGAGGTGCGGGTGTAGTAGTTGAGCCGCAGGTTCGACCCGTCCTCGCGGCGGTCGTACCAGCCGGCGGTGACGATGTTCGAAGCGCCGATCGAGATCGCCGGGAAGAACTGGTCGTTGGTGGTGGCGTCGTCGTTCAAGCGGACCTCGCTGCTCCAGCTCGTGCCGCCGTCGATCGAGCGCTTGTAGTAGACGTCGATCACGTCGCCCGTGTTCTGGGCGTTGGGATCGCGCGAATAGACGACGTGCACCACGCCGTCGGGTCCGACCGCGATCTGCGGCGAGGGCAGGTAGCGCAGGTGGCCGTTCAACGCCGGCCGGCCGCAAAAGCTGCTCGAGGCCGAGTCGCGCGGGTTGACCACGTTTTGCGCCGGGCTGGTCATGGTCGAGAAGCTGGTGCCGCCGTTGGTCGACTTGACCACGTAGGCGGTGATCACGCTGTCGGAAGCGCGGTCGATCCAGGTCGCGTAGACCGTGCCGTCGGGGGCGACCACCGGCCAGACGCCTTGCGGCGCGCCGACCGTGCCGATGGTGATTGGCGTCGTCCAGTTGACGCCGCCGTCGGTGGTGTAGCGGCTCTTGATCTGCCCGCTGCCGACCGAGAAGTCGGTCCACATCAGGTAGATCCGGCCGTAGTAGGGGCTCGAGGGATTGTTGTCTACGGCCAGCAGCTCCTTGTCGTCGCTCGCGCCGGAGTGGGCGAGGCCGACGTAGGTCAGCGTCTGGCAGTCGTCGTCGGAGCGCCAGAAGCCGAGGCCGCTCGAGTGCAGCGTCGCCTCGTAGAACTTGCCGTCGCTCTTTCTCCAGACGAGCGCCGGGTCGCCGAAGCCGGTGCCGGTCGTCGGGTGGACCGCGCCGCGGTCGGACCAGGTGGCGCCGCCGTCGATCGAGCGCGAGAAGCCGGTGTAGTCGGTGCCGAGGACGACGCCGCTGTAGGCGTCGTTGAAGCTCGAGCACAGGGTGCCGGTCGAGGCGTTGTAGGCGAGCGAGGTCTCGTTCTGGGTGCGCGAGCCGGTCTCGCCGGTGACGTTGTTGACCCGCGCGTCGGTCGCGAGCGGGGAGTCGGGAGCCGGCTCGTCGGCCTCCTGCACCACTTGTCCGAGGAGATCCTGGCGATCGCACTGGATCGCCAGGCGCAGCAGCAGGCCGTCCATCAACGACACCAGCTTCGGGTCGTCGAGCTTGGCGCAGGCCGCCGCCAGCTCGGGATCGAGCGGCGCGCGATTCGCTTCGGCGCGCGGCGCCTCCTCGCGGCGTTCGCGAGTCGGATTCGCGGAGCGCCCGTCCGGCGCGGCGAGAGCGGTGCCCGGCAGGAGCGCGCCGGCGAGCGACAGGCAGGAGGCGAGCGCGACGAGACGCGGTGCGACCATGGGATTCTCCTCCGGAGAGCTAGACGCCGCGTTTGAGGGCGGCGATCTTCTGCTCGAATTGGTGACGTTGCGGGTGGTCGGGGTTCATCGAGATCAGGATGCGCAGCGCCATCTCCGCCTCTCCGACCCGCCGCTGGCGCAGGAAGTTCTCGATCTGCTGCACGCCCTGGTCGATTCCCTGCTGCTTCCTCTGCATCTCCTCGAGCCGCGAGATCTCGCCGAACATCTGCGCCGGCCGCGGGCTGTCGGGCGCCAGCTTCTCGAACTCGACGACCAGGTCGCGCGCCTTGAACCAGTCGTGCGACTGCACCAGCTCGCGGTAGCGCTTCTCGAACGCCTGCGCCTTCGAATCGCGCTCGGCCATCGCCTGGATGTCGGCGACCCGCAGGCGGTAGGACTCGACCGAGACCTTGGCGAGGCCGGCCTCCGAGAGGCGCGCCAGCTCCTCCTCGGCCTCCTTGAGACGCTTGTTGTCGAGCAGCGATTCCAAGCGCTCGCGCCGCTTGCTGATCTCCTGGGCGTCGCGGCGGGAGCGCTCGGCGGCGTCGATCTCGGCGCGCAGGATGGCGGCGTAGTTGGCCGTCCCCTGGTGGCGCTCGACCATGTCGAGCTGAGCGCGGGCTAGGAACAGGTCGCCGCGCGCGGCGGCGTCGCGTCCCGTGCGCAAGGCGGCCTCGGCCTTCTTCTGCTCGTCGGCGTCGGTCGCCAGGCGCGCGACCGCGTTCTCGAATTCGGCGAGGCGCGGATGATCGGGCTCGAGCTCGACCAGGGTGTCGAGGGCGAAAGCCGCCAGCTGCTGCTTGCGCTCCCCGAGATAACGCTGCAGGAGGTGCTCGGCTTCGGCGCGCTTGGCGACCAGCTCCGGATCGACCGGTGGCGGCGGCGCGGGCTCGGGCTCGAGCGGCGGCGGCTCGGGCGCCGACAGTCGGACCGGGCCGCCGAAATCCGCCGTCTCGTAGGCGGCGCCGCGCGAGGGCATCGCCGGCGCTCCCGGCCGTGGTGGCAGCGGCGCGCTGGCGGGCGCCAGACGCGCCTTGAGCTCGGCGAGCCCCGCCGCCCGCGGATTGACCGATTCGAGCTGGGCGGCGAGCGCCGAGGCGTCCTCGAGCCTCCCGGCCGCGAGCGCCTGCCGCGCGAGCTCGGAGAGCCGGGCGCTCTCGCTCACCTTCTTGGCCGCGCGGTCGATCTGCGCCAGCAGCTCCAGGCGCTCCTCGCGCGACAGCTCGCTCGCCGAGGGCTTGCGCGCCGGCGCCACCGCCGGCGGGGTCGGCGCCGAGAGCACGCTCTGCACCGTGCCGACCGGGACCTCCTGGGTCGCCACCTTGCGCAGGTCCTCGGCCACCTTCACCAGGGCCTGGAGGAAGGAGACCGCGTCCGGCCAGCGTTGCTCGCGGTCGCGCTCGAGGCCTCTCAGGATCACCTCTTCGAGGGCGACCGGCACCTGCACCTTGGGGTTCCTGCCGCGCATCGGCAACGCCGGCTCGGTCAGGCGCTTGAGCACCAAGCCGTGCTGGCTCTCGGAGTCGAAGGGCGGCTTGCCGCAGATCATCTCGTAGAGCACCGCGGCGACCGAGTAGAGGTCGCTCCGGTGATCGAGCGGCGCGTCCTTCAACGCCCCGGCCTGCTCCGGCGAGCAGTAGGCGAGCTTGCCGAGGAACATGCCGGCCTCGGTGATCTCGAGCTTGCTCGAGCTTTCGAGCGCCTTGGCGAGACCGAGGTCGATGATCTTCAATAGGAAGCGCCCGCGCCGGTCGCGGGTGATCATGAAGTTATCCGGCGCGATGTCGCGGTGGATCACCCCGGCGCCGTGCACCGCCTCGAGGCCGCGCAACGCCTGGATGCCGAGCTCGACCGCCAGCGGCACCGGGAAGGGCCCCTTGGTCGCCAGCCAGTTGCCGACGTCTTCGCCTTCGATGTGCTCCCAGACCATGAAGAAGCTGCCGTCGGGCAAGCGGGAGAAGTCGTAGAGGATGGCGACGTTCGGGTGCTTGATCTGGGTGGCGATGCGCGCTTCCTGGGTGAAGCGCTGGATGGCGGTCGGGTCGGCCATCCGGTCCTGGCGCAGGATCTTGATGACCCGCTGGTCGCCGAGGTGGACGTGGCGGGCGCGGTAGACCTCGCCCATCCCGCCGGCACCGAGGCGGGCGAGGATCTCGTACTTGCCTTCGAGGATGGTGCCGCTCGCCTGATCGCTCACTCGGTGCCCGGGTCCGGAGACGTCGAGTGAGTCTATCGCGGTTCGGGCGCTCGGCGCGGTCGCGAAGTCCTCAGGAGACAGGCGCTTGGACGGCGCCGTGGCCCCGCCGGTGTCTCTGCGCTCGGTCGGTACCCCGACCCATTGGAAGAAGCCGGATGAGGACGGGGGCCCCCGCCACTTCGCTGCGAGACCCCAGCGGTGCCACTACCGGTGTAGCTTCAAGGCTTGGCGGCGCGCAGGACGATGTCGCCGTTGAAGGTCTTGAAGAGGATCTCCGGGCCCCCGCCGTTGATCTTGCCGAGCACCTCGCGGCCGACCGAGATCTTGTATTTGTTGCCCTTGCGCTCCTCCTGGATCTTGGCCGGCTGGCGCTCGATCGCCACGTCGAAGTCGGCGTAGATCTCGCCGTTGTCCGAGCGCATGCGCAGGTCGGCCTTGAAGTCCGAGGGCAGGGTCACGTCGACGTCGCCGTTGAGGGTCGAGAAGGCCATCGGCGCGGCGCTCGCGCCCTTGCGCAGCACGGCGATCACCGGACCGTTGACCGTCGCGGCGACGATCGGGCCCTTGGCGTCCTTGACCGTGATGCCGCCGTTGGTGTTGTGCAGGTCGAGCTCGCCGTCGACCGCGTTCGAGACCTCGATGTCGCCGCCGTTGACCGTCGACAGCTGCAGGCTCGCCGAGCGCGGCACCTTCAGGTGGAGCTCGATCGCCTGGCTCCAGGAGCTCGAGCCCACGGTGACCACGTTGTTCTCCTCGGAGGCTTCGAGGCCCAGCGAGGCGTTGGGGATCTTGCGCATGTGCGAGCGATCGGAGCGCTCGTCGGCGGCCGCGTCCTCGCCGGCGAGCTTGGGCAGCTTGCGGTCGTGGCGTTCCTTCTGGCGCTCGGCGCGGGCGCGGTCGGCCTCGGCGCGGGCGATCTCGGCCGCCTCCTCGCCGTCCATGTCCTCGTCCTCGTCCGCGTTGCGAGCCGAGATCACGATCTCCTTGCCGTCGTAACTCTCGACGGTGATCGACCCCTGCACCAGCGAGACCTTGACGGTCGCCGGACGCGACGCGTCGGAGAGCGGCACGACCAGCTGCTCGCCGGGATTCCCGGCGTCGGCGGCGAGGGCGGCCGCGGCGCCGGTGACCAGGACGGCGAGACCGAACACGATGGGCTTCATGGAGCTTCTCCTTTCAACTTTCCCGGCGATGGACGCGGATGTCGCCGTTGACCGTGGTGGTCGAGAGCGCGATACCCCCGCCGCCGATGCGCAACGACGGACCGCCCGCGAGGCGATAGCGCTTTCGCCCTCCCTCGACCGTCCTCTCGGCGGTCGACGGCAAGCGCAGCCTCGAGAGCTCGAAATCCGTGTACAGGTCGCCATTCAAGGTGTGGTACTTCAAATCGGCGGCGAGGTCGTCGGGGAAGGCGAGGTCGATGTCGCCGTTGACCGTGACCACCTCGAGATCGCGCGTCGGCGCGGCGCTGAAAGTGGCGTCGACCGGACCGTTGACCGTGGCGATGCGCCCGTCGCCCGCCACGTCGGCGAGCCGGATGCGATCGTTGACGTTGCCGAAGACGAACTTGCCGTGCGTGCCGCTGACCTCGAGCACGCCGTCGTTGACCGTGGCGAGATCGAGATCGACGTCGGGCGGCACCACGACCTCGAAGTCGAAGCGCGCCTCGTACCCCGGGTCGTTCCAGTCGACGCAGTGCCCCGAGTCCCGGCGCCGCCCCAGGCGGTCGTGGCAGCGGAAGGGTCCGTCCATCGCCAGCTTCAGCTCGCCCGCGCTTTCCTCGACCTCGAGCGTGACGTCGCGCCGGGCGCGGGCCAGGCGCTCTTCGGTCCGTCCGGACCAGGTCTGCTCGACGGTGACCCGGATCTCGCCGGCGGCGCCGGCGCGCACCCGCACGTCGCCGAAGACGTTGTCGATTTCGAGCGTCGGCCGCACGCCGGCGGCGAAAGCGAAGGTGCGCCGGTAGGTGTCGCGGAAATCGATCGCGACGGCGGGGGCGGCGAGCCAAGCGGCGACGAGCGCCGTGGCGGCGAAGCGAAGGACGCTCATGCATGGTCTCCCAGGCGATTGCGCAGGTAGCTGCGCACGGTCGGATCGAGGCGCTCGTCGCGCGCCAGCGGATCGAGGTCGGCGTTCGAGCGGCTGTGAGCGATCAGGGTGTCGAGCAGCGCGATCTGGACCACCGGCGAGGTCTGCTTGCCGACCGCCGCGACCAGCTTGGCGCGCTCGGCCGGCAGGGTGGCGAAGCCGGCCAGGGCGTCGATCGCCGCCAGCCGGACGTTGTCGTTGGGATCGCGCAGCAGCGCCTCGTAGAGCGCCGCGCGCACGCGTTGGTCGTCGGCGCCGACCGAGCGGCCGTAGGCCACCCCTTGCAGGCGCTCGCTCGGCGAGTCCTGGCGCAGCAGCGACAGCGCTACCAGCTCGTTGAGCGAGCGCACCTCGCCGCGCAGCTCGGCCATCTCGCGCTGGTCGCCCGGCCGCGGCGCGAGGAAACCGAGCGCGGCGCCGAGCGCCACGAGCGCCGCGACGCCGACGAGGCGCCAGCGCGGCTCGGCGGGCAGCAGGGCGGCGAGCCAGCGGCCGACGCGGCCGGTCTCCTTGGCCGCCGCCTCCGCGCGGGCGATCTCGGCGGCGAGCGTCTGGTAGAAGCGCGCCCGGAGCCGGAGGCTGGGCGCTTCGGCGGGCAGCTCGCCGAGCCCGGCCCAGAGCGCGGCGAGCTCCTCGGCTTCGCGGGCGCACTCGGGCGAGGCCTCGAGATGGGCGGCGAGGGCGCGCGCGTCCTCGGCGGCGAGCGCGCCGGCGACGTAGGCGCCGAGCCGGTCGTGGCAGTGCGGGCAGCGACTCATGCGGAGACCTCCTCGATCCCCCCGAGATAGATCTGACGGAGCTGCTTGAGCGCCCGATGGACGCGCAGCTTGACCGCGCCGACGCTGCAGCCGAGCAGCGCGCCGATGGTCTCGTAGTCGAGCTCGCCCCAGCGCGCCAAGACGAGCGCCTCGCGGCGCTCGACCGGCAGCCGCAGGAGCGCCTGGCGCAGCCGTCCCGCGTCCTCGGCGCGCTCGAGCGCCGCGAGCACCGAGGGTTCGGGGGCCGGCGGCTCGGGCGCGTCCTCCTCGGGCTGGACTTCGAGCCTCGGGCGCGAGCGGAAGCGATCGCTCGAGGCGTTCCTCGCCAGGGTGAACATCCAGGCGGTGAAGTCGCCGTCGCTCCGCCAGGTGTGGCGGTACTTCAGGATTCTCAAGAACACCTCCTGCACCAGGTCTTCGCTCGCGGCCCGATCGCCGGTCAAGCGGAGGAAGAAGTTGAACAAGCGGCCGTGATGGCGTTCGAAGAGCTCCCCCAAGCGGGCGAGGTCGCCTCCCTGGGCCGCGGACATCAGTTGGTCGTCGCTCGTCGGGTTCGATTCGCTCACGCCGCTCCGGGGCTCTCCTGTCCTCCCCGCCCTTCGCATGAATGGATACTGGGCCTGATCGACAAGGTTACCGCCGCGCGGCTAGCATGCCGGCATGGAGCGATTCGAGCTCGAGGTAAACGCCCGCTTCGAAGCCGCCCACCACCTGCGGTCGTACCAGGGGGCGCCCGAGCCGGTCCACGGGCACACCTGGAAAGTCGCGGTGCGCCTGCTGGCCCGCCACCTCGACGGCGAGGGCATCGGGGTCGATTTTCTGCCCCTGCGCCGGGCGCTCGGCGAGCTCGCCTCGGGTTTCGACCACCGCGACATCAACACCGTGCCGCCCTTCGACGTCGAGAACCCGACCACCGAGAATCTGGCGGTCTGGTTCCACGGCCGCCTGGCGGAGCGTTTTCCGCAGGCCGAGATCCTCGCCGTGACCGTCTGGGAGGGTCCGCACGCGAGCGCCACCTACTACCCCGAGACTCCGACGGAGAGCGCGCGATGATCCGCCGGTTCGGAGTCGCCGCGCTCGCGACCCTGGCGGTGCTCGTCGGTCTGCTCGCCTGCGGCCCGGGCGGCCGGCCGGTCGCCGACCTCACGAGCGATCGGTCCCAGATCGACCTTGCGTACCCGGAGACGGTCGACTTCGAGCTGACGCTCACCCCGCGGGCGGCCCGCCCGACCGCGGGCAACCTGCTGCTCTTCGTCCACCTGCTCGACGAACCGGGCTCGGTGGTGCGCACTTTCGACCTGCCGCTCGACCGCCCGTGGAGCGCCGGCGAGGCGCAGCGCCTGCGGGTTCGGCTCCACCAGTCGGCGCTCGCCGAGCCGCTCCCGCCGGGCGACTACTTGCTCACGGCCGGCCTCTACGCGCCTGGCGCCGACACCACCGGGGAGCGCTTCACCCTCAATGCCGGCCATGAGGTCGCGCGCCAGGAGTACCGCCTCGCAACGGTCCGGGTGCCAGCGCCGAGTGCCGAGCTTCCACGCTTTCGGTTCTCCGATCGCTGGCTGCCGGCCGAGCCGGGGACTGACCGGCAGGTGCTCGCGCGGCGCTGGCTCGCCGGCGGCGGGGCGCCGGGGGAGCTCGAGATCGGGCCGCTCGCCGGGCCGGGCGCGCTCTGGATCCGGCTCGAGATCCCGGCGGCGGCGGGGGGCGACCGACTGGAGGTCGAGACCGCCGGCGAGCCGCCGCGGGTGGCGCTCACCGCCGACTGCGGAGGCTACGAGAGCGTCGCCGCGGGGAGCGGGCCGCACGATTTCGAGCTCGCGATCCCCGCCGGCGAGCCGACGAGCTGCCGGGTAGCGATCGATCCGAATTTCCGCTTCCTGCGCGCTGCGGGGGGCGGACCGGTCTCGGTGGCGCTCGAGATCCTCGCCTGGGGCCGCCGTGGCGAAGCGCCCTAGCCCGCCTGCGAACCCGATCCTCCGGCCGGCGCAAGCGCGTTACCTCGAGCGCCTCGCGCCGCCGCGCGATGCGCTGCTGCTCGAGATCGAGGCGCTGGCGGCGCGCGACGGCGTGCCGATCGCGGTGCCCGAGCTCGGGCGTCTGCTCGAGGTGGCCGCCGCCGCGGCCGGCGAGGGACCGATCCTCGAGGTCGGCACGGCGATCGGCTACGGGACGCTGCGTCTGGCCCGCGGCGCGCCGCGCGCCCGCATCGTGACCCTCGAGCAGGACTCCGCACGGATCGCCACCGCCCGCGAGTTCCTGACCCGGGCGGGGGTCCTGGAGCGGGTGGAGATCGTCGAGGGCGAAGCGCTCGCGAGCCTCGCCCGGATCACCGGCCCCTTCCGCCTCGCCTACCTCGACGCCGGCAAGCTCGAATACCGCCGGACGCTCGATCTGGTGATCCCGATGCTCACCGTCGGCGGACAGATCCTGGTGGACAACCTGCTCTGGAAAGGCCGAGTCGCCGATCCGAAACTGCGCGACCCCGCGGGCGACGAGAACCTCGAGGCGATCGAGCGTTTCAACCCGTACTTCACGATCCACCCCCAGCTCGCGACCGTCCTGCTGCCGATCGGCGACGGCGTCGGAATGGCGACGAAGAAGAAGATCACCATCCGCGAACAGGGCGGCCCGTTCTAGCCCTAGCCCCCGAAACCACCCCCGCCGCGAAGCTCCGCAGGAAGAAGACCGAGAAAGGAAGAAGAAGAAAAAAGCTCGGTCAAAGGAAAAGGACGCCGCCACGACCCGCCGCGCCCAGTCGAGCCGCTCGCCAGTGTACGAGGGCGCTGAAGAGGCCCAGACTCCCTAGGCGAGAGCCTTGGGTCAGATGAGTTCGGGCTCTCGCCATCCTGCGAAGAAAAGCTCGCTTAAGCCCGGATCCACGGGTAAGGCGGCTGAAGTGGAGCGGACGGGCTCAGATTGCTGCAGCGGCCACCCGCGCGGCGGATTTCTGGCTCAGGTAGGGCTGGTGTTCGCGGTCGAAGGCGGTGGTCGAGCGTGAGTTGGAGGATGGAGGGGTCCGCGGGAGACACTCCTGGCGCGCAGCCGGGATGCCGCTTCCCTTGGTTGCGGAATCAGAGCGTGGTGAGCTGTTGTTGCAGGCGCTCGAAGGCGTTGGCCGTGTCCGGTCCGCGAGCGAGCGCCAGGACGAAGCGTCTGCCGGTGCGGATGAAGCGGGCGGCGACGCACAGCCAGTGCAGGCGCAGCTTCTTGATCTGCTGCGCCTGCTCGGCGGCGGGGAGCAGCAGGAGCTTGAAGGCTTGCGCGAGGTTGTAAGCGAGAGCGGCGATCAACAGCCAGGCCCAGTTGGCGTGAAAGCAGCGTGAGGGCAGATGCGAGGCGCCGATGCCGGACTTGAACTCCTCGATGTAGTTCTCGGCCCCACCGCGTGCCAGGTGATAGCGAATCAGGCTGCTCGCGGCGCCCGGCAGGTTGGTGATGACCGGCGTGAAGAAGTGCTCGTCGAGCAGGCGCTGCTCCTGGTCGAACCAGGGCGTCCGCTTGACGAGGAGGCGGTAGTCGCTCGACCAGCCCGTGGGCCGGTAACGCAGCTCGGCGTACTCGGCCTCTTCTTCCCACGGATAGCTGCGCCACGCCCCTTCGGGAAGCGCTTCGATCTCGGCGCGCAGCCGCTTCGTCAGCCTCGCCGAAATGCTGAAGCCCAGGGCACGCTCGGTCGCGAATCCTTCCACCGACTTGCCGTAGAAACCGGCGTCCATCCGCAGGCGCACCCGACGGCGAGCCGGGATCGCCGTGAGGACGTCTTCGAGAAACGGGACGACGCCGTCCGACGAGGCTCGGTTGCCCGCGCGTAGCCGCGCCCCCAACAGAAGCCGCTCCTCGTGAGCGAAGGCCAGCAGCGGATGCAGCCCACGCACGCCGCTGTAGCCGAAACGCGCACCCTGCTTCTGGTCGCCGTAGACCTCGATGATCGAGCTGTCCACGTCCAGCGTCAGCGCTTCGCTCCCACTCGTCCGCTCGAGAATTTCGCGGCAGGTCTCACGCTGGGCTCCATCGAGCTGTCGCAGGTGACCCAACGAGAAGCTGCGCAGACGCTCGCCCGCCGTCGTCGGCGCCGGCACCTCGAGATCGAAGCACAACTCGCGCGTCACGGTCTCTTCTCGCAGCACAGACAGATCGCTCAGGCTGTCGCCGCCGACCAGAAAGCTCGACGCCAGGCTCATCACGAAGTCCTCGACTGGAATTCCTCGACGGCGTTTCTTCACCGAAACGACGCGGAGCCGCTCGATCACTCGCAGCTTCGACGCCAGCTCGACCACGAAACGCAGGCCCGCGAAGGAGGTCGTCGCCGCGCCCGACGATCGGAACTTGACGCCACGGACTCGCTTTGGGATCTTCACCTCGGAAGTGCTCCTCTCCTGAAGACGACGACCTTGAACAGCGCCGTCTTATCAGGCTTGGGGCGCTTCCGCTACTTCAACATCCCCGCCTTATCCGTGGATCCGGGTTAAGGGAAAAGACGCCCCCACAACCACCCTCGCCCAGCCGAGCAGTTGCCAGTGTACGAGGACGCTGAAAGAGCCGACACTCCTAGGCGAGAGCTTTTGTCAGATGAGTTCGAGCTCCCGCCATCCTGCGAAGAAAAGCTCGCTCAAGGGAAAAGACACCCCCACCAACACCCTCGCCCAGCCGAGCCAGTTGCCGGTGTACGAGGGCGCTGAAAGAGCCCACACTCCTAACCGAAAGCTTTTTCTTTTTTCTCGCGCGAGTTGTCCGAGCGGCTGCCAGTCGCGTTCTGTGGCCGGGGCTCAGTATTTGACCGAGCAGCCGTAGGGCTTGGTGGTCGAGGGATTGGGGCTTCTCCCGGCTTCGAGGGCGGAGAGCGCCTGGTCGACGTAGTTGGTGGTGGCGCCGGACGGGCCGTCGTCGATCGCACCCTGGTAGGCGATGTTGCCCTCGCGGTCGACGACGAACATGTGCGGCGTGGTGCGTGCGCCGTAGGCGTGGCCGACCGCGCCCGAGGTGTCGTAGAGCACCGTGTAGGCGATGCCGTGCTGGGCGTCGTAGGTCTTGTAGTCCGCCGGCGCGACGAAATCGTCGTGCCCGACGCGGGTGCTGTTGATCCCGAGCCACACCACGTCCGGGTGCTTGGCCGCCGTCAAGACCATCGTCATCTTCTCGGCGTGGCCGCGCGAAAACGGGCAATTCGGGTTCATCCACTCGAGCACCACCAGCTTGCCGCGCAGGTCCGCGAGCTTCACCTGCTTGCCGTCGAGATCCTGCAACGCGAAGTCGGGGGCCGGCTGCCCGACGGCCACTTCGGCGCCCGAAGGCCGGCAGGCGAACGCCGCGACCAGCGCGACGAGCAGGACGGGCCAGGGCGACACGGCGGGGATTCGGCGATCGGACATGCGGTTCTCCTTCAGGGAGCGATCGTGGATTCGGCGCGACGGCGATGTCGCCGGTGCGCCAGGACGGCGAAAATCAGCAAGACGAATGCCGCCGCTCCCCAGCCCACGAGGCCGCGCGAGCGCGCCGCCGCAAGCGGCGCCACGCGACTCGTGCCGGCCAGGGAGAGCGTTTCGCCGCCGAGCGCGATGCCGGTGAGCGTCCAGGCGACCTCGAGGGTCGAGGGCAGCGGTTTCGTTTCGTCGAGCGGCCGGACCGGCACGCGGAAGAGGAAGCGGTGCTGCTCGGCGGAGAAGGACGGCCGGTCGAGCGCCAGCAGCGGATGGCTGGCGAAGAAGAGCTGCGGGGCGCGCAGCTCGAGACCGCCGCCGGCGAAGGCGAGCTCGAGGGTCGACCAGGGATCGTCGCCCGGGAGCCAGCGCGCCGCGACTTCCGGCGCGCCGGCGGTGCCGGCGACGCCGGCGAGACTCGCGAGTGGGCGCGGGACGCGCGCGCGCCAGGTGGCGAGCCGCGCCGCGGACCCGGGATCGGCCAACGCCGGCGCGCCGATCGCCTGCTCGACCGCGAGCGTCGCGGTGTAAGGGATGCACTCCTCGGCGCAGACCAGGAAGTCGACCGCGAGCGCGACCTGCGCCGTGCTTGCGGCGTCCACTCGCGCGAGCTCGAGCGCCAGCGGATAGGTCACCCGTTCGGCGTAGCCGAAGGCCACCAGACCCCCCGGCAGATCGAAGCGCGTGGGGGCCGGGTAGTCCACCCTCACGCGCTCGACCGCGCCGCCCGGCGCGGGGGCGAGCCGCGGCGCGAAGCCGGCGTCGCCGCTGTTGCTCCAGTAGGCGTGCCAGCCGGGCGTGAGCTCGACTTCGAGCCCGGCCTCGAGCGTCGCCGCCGGCGCCGCGACCTGCCACGGCGTTACGAGGCGCAGCTTCACTTCGGGGCGATCGAACCACGGGCCGGTCGCGCCCTGGACGGGCGCGCAGGCGACCGCTCCCATCAGGGCGACGAGGCCGCGGAGCGGCGCAAAGCGCGAGTCGCGGCGCATCGAAACCACTCTACTCGACGCGCCGGCGGCCTTCGGGCGACGTATCCCACGACGTCGCGCTCAGGGAGCGGTCGTCGACCAGCGCGCGGCGTTGCCGGTCTCGAAGCCGTCGCCGAAGAGTCCGCCGCCGGCGACCGAGGCGGAGATCGTGGCGAGGTTCGAGTCGATGCTCCCGTCCCAGGCGGCGAAAGTGAACCGATCGGCGCCGACGTAGCCGGAGTCCGGATAGAGGATGGCGGTCGATCCGGCGAGACCCACCGTGCCGTGCGCCGGCTGGTCGACGATGCGCAGCGTAAGCGGATTGCCGTCGGCGTCGCTCGCCGCGAGCGGCACGACGAGCGGAATGCCGCCGAGCGCCGCGACCTTGGCGTTGGCCGCCTGCGCCGGGCGATTCGGATTGCGATTCTCGTTGTCGGGCCCGAGGTGACAGGCATAGCAGCCGATGCGGAAACCGCGCCAGAAGTTCTTGCTGCCGAGCTCGGTGGCGGCGGTCCAGGTCGTCTGCGAAGCCGAGAGCGGCGTGCCGCGGTCGTCGGCGCCGTGGCAGTTGCGGCAGGCCGCGACGCCCACCTGCTCGGCGACGTCGGCGTGGTCCGCGACCCAGGAGGCGCCGATCGGGTGCAGACCGTGCGGCCCGCCGAGCTCGGCCGGCACCGAGGCGTGGCAGGCGGCGCATTCGGCGAGCACGCCGACGTGCCCTTGCAGGTTCTGGCTCTGCACGTTGTCGTTGGCGTGCGAGGTCGGGAACTCGGCGTGGGTCGAGCCGTGGCAGGCCTCGCAGGCGACGCCGCCGTGACCGTAGGAGAAGCGGTAGAGGTCGAGCCCCGCCGCCGGGGCGTCCGGATTGGTGGCGTAGGTCGAGTCGACCGCCACGCGCTCGTCGCCGAACTCATCGAACACCGAGGTGTAGCGCACCTGGCCGTTGTTGTGCGTCGCGGTGCCGGTGTGGCAGCTCTGGCAGGCGGGCTCCTCGAGCCAGCCGTTGCGCGTCGCCGCGCCGACTCGGGCCATGTTGCCGTGACAGTTCTGGCACTGCATGGCGAGCGTGCCGTCGGCCGCGACCGACTTGCCCATCGCGCCGCGCAGGCAGCGGGTCGTCGAGCCCGGGTGACAGCGATAGCAGGCGGCGCGCAGCGCCGACGAACCGAGCTCGATGCCGGTCGAGGGATCGAGCACCGTGGCGTGGAAGGCGTGTACGGCGCGGGTCAGCGGCTGTACGCCGGCGACGCCGGTCCCCGGCAGGGCGTTCGAGGCGTGGCAGGTGGCGCAGAGGATCGCCCGCCCGTTGACGTTCACCGTCGCTTCGAGCCCGCTCGGGTGGTAGCCGGCGGTGGCGAGCGCGGCGATCCAGGTCGCGTCGCCCGCCTGCTGCTCGTCGTGCAGCCGGAGGATGTTGAGCCGGTAGTCGCGCTGCGGATCGGGATCGTTCACCCAGCCCCCCGCCGGTCGCGCCGCGGGAGCGCTGCCCGAGGCATGGCAGGCGCGGCAGTCCATCTCGTCGGAGACCGGCAGGACGATCCGCGTCTGCGCGAGCAGCGTGCCCTGCGCGTTGCGCGCCACCAGGCGCATCATCGGGTAAGGGTTCCTCCCCTGCGCGTCGTCGATCGGCGTGATCGGAATGCCATCGGCGACGAACCAGGAGGAGGCGGGATCGAAGGCCATCGCCTGCGGTGGATTCCCGGCGCCCGGCAAGTCGTGGCCCGCCAGCCCCGCGTCGGGGGGCAGGGTGACGCCGAAGAAGTCCTGGATGTGCTCCCAGAAGTTCGTCTTACCGACCGAAGTGGTGTTGATCGAACCCGCGGCGTCGGCGACCGCTTCGTAGGTCACGCCGATGCCCCCCGGGTCGGTCACCAGGTGACCTTGCGGATCCACCAGCTGCGCGTGGATGGTGTTGAACGGCGGCAGGATCGAGAAGACCCCGAAGTCCGCGTCCATGCAGTGCATGCCGAGGTTGTTCCAGCCAATGAGGGTGTAGGCGCCGCCGGCGGTGGCGAGGGCGAAAGCCGCCGCGACCGGGAGCGACGCGAGGCCGAGAGCGAGGAGCCGGGTGAATCGCGATCGACGGAGGTCTCTCATGACGCCAGGTGGGACAAACCGAGAACCGGCGGCAGAACGCGCGGGCCGGTCGAAAGGGCGTCGCGCCCGGGTGGGGCGCGCCCCGCCTCAGCGGGTGGGAGAATCGGCGCCGGAGGCGAGCCAGACGGCGCGGCGCCGGTGCGCGCTCTCGTCGGCGGCCGGATCGGGTTCGAGCCGCCAGCGCTTCTCGGGCTCGCCGCCGAAGGTCGCCTCGAGCTCGATCAGGCGCTCGCGGCGGGCGACCAGGAGGGTCGCCCGGCTCCCGGGCGGGAAGGCCTCCAGGCGCTTCTCCCAGGCGTCGGGAAAAACGCGGTAGCCCTCGATCGCCAGGATCTCGTCGTCGATCTCGAGCCCCGCCTCCCAGGCCGGCGAGCCGCGGCGCAGCTCGCCGACCAGCAGGCGTCCGCAGCGCGCCTCGATTCCCGTGCCGAGCCACCCCTTGGGCGCGCGCTCGGGGTCGGCCGCCGCGGGCGACTCGGGCCGGAAGCGCAAGCCGAGCTCGGCGAGCGCCGGAGCGTAGTCGAGCTCGGCGGTCGAGCGGATGGCGCGGGCGAAGAAAGGCGCGAGGTCCGTGCCGGCGAGCTCGCTTGCCAGCGCCTCGAACTCCGCCGCCGCGAAGCCGCGCTCGCCCGACCAGCGCGCGTAGGCGGCGCGCATCAGGTCGTCGAGGCTGCGCGCTCCGGCGCTCGCGCGGCGGATCTCGGCGTCGAGCAAGAAGGCGACCACGGCGCCCTTGACGTAGTAGCTGATGGTCGCGTTGGGCGAGTTCTCGTCCTGGCGGTAGTACTTGATCCAGGCGTCCCTGGAAGCTTCGGCGAGCGGCTGCGCCAGCCGGCCGGCGGTCGTCTGCAGCTTTTCGATCTGCTCGGAGAGCAGGCCGAGATACTCGCTTTCGCTCGCCAGTCCGGCGCGGCGCACCAGCAGGTCGTCGTAGTACGAGGTGATCCCCTCGGCGATCCACAGGCTCTCGGTCGGCACCTCGCGCTCGTAGTCGAACGGACCGAGCTCGACCGGGCGCAGGCGCTTGACGTTCCAGGCGTGGAAGAACTCGTGCGCCACCAGGCCCAGCCACTCGAGCCAGCCCTTCCTCGTCCGGGCGCGCCAGCGCGAGGTCAGCAGCACGGTCGATTCCCGATGCTCGAGGCCGCCCGAGCCCTCGGCGACCAGGTTGAGGAAGACGAAGCGGCGATAGGGCGCCGTGGCCCAGAAGGCGAGCTCGGCGGCGACGATGCGCGCTGTCTCGGCGGCGGCCCGTTCGCCGTCCCAGATCCCCTCGCCGCCGTGATCGAGGAAGAGGTGCTCGCGTCCGCCGGCCGAGAAGCGGTGTAGGCGGCCACCGCCGACGTAGATCGGCGAATCGACCAGGGTGTCGTGGTCGGGCGCGCGCAGCCGGTCCGGGTTGTCCCCCATCGGCTCGAGCGCCGAGACCGTGCGCTCCCACTCCGGCGGGCGCTCGATCTCGACGATCCGCTCGCGGCTCTCGCTGCCCACCGGCACGAGGAAAGTCGCGGCGCCGTTCAAGAGCGCGAAATCGCGATCGACGAAGTTGCTCTGCACGGCGAGGGTGCGCGCGTAGAGGCGGTAGCGGACGACGATCGGGCCGGCTGCGGGCAGATCGATCCGCCAGCGGTTCTTGGCCGCCTTGCGCCCGGCGAGCACGCCGCCCCGGGCGTCGTGGGCGGTGAAGTCTTGCAGGTGTTTGGCGTATTCGCGCACCAGGTAGGAGCCCGGCGTCCAGACCGGCAGAAAGAGCTCGAGCTCGCCGGGCGCGGCAGCGAGCGTCAGCTCGAGATCGACGAAATGGTGGCGGCGCTCGGGGAAGCGGACGCGATAGTGCAAAGGTGAGCTCATCGGGCGGGATCTCGCGCGGCGATCCTATCGGCTGGTGGCCACGAATCGGCCGCGGGTAGACTCGCCCGCCATGCGCTTGCCTCGCTGGCTCCGCCTGCTGCTCGCCGCCGGCGCCGTCCTGGTCCTCGCGGCCGGCGGCGGCTTCCTCTGGCTCTCGCGCCGCGCCCTGCCGCGGCGCAGCGGGGAGTTTCCGCTCCCCGGCCTCGCGGCGCCGATCGAGGTCGCCTGGGACTCCTGGGGGACGCCGTACGTCACCGCGGCTTCGGGCCGCGACGCCACCGCGGCGCTCGGCTGGCTGCACGCCGACGACCGCTTTTTCCAGATGGAGATGGGACGCCGGGCGGCGGCCGGGAGACTGTCAGAAGTCTTCGGCGAGCGCACGATCGAGGTCGACGAGCGCTTCCGCGAGCTGCGCCTGCGCAAGACGGCCGAGCGGATGATCGACGGGCTGTCGGCCGAATCGCGCGACTGGCTCGAGGCCTACGCCGCGGGGGTCAACGCCTGGCTCGAGTCGAGGCACGGACGCCTGCCGCCGGAGTTCGCGCTGCTCGGCATCCACCCCGAGCCCTGGCGACCGGCCGACAGCCTGGGGTTCTTGTTCCTGATGGCGAACGACCTGTCGTTCTGGAACGGCCGGCCGGAGGAGGAGCGCTTCGCCTGGCTGCGCGCCTTCGGCCCCGAGCGAGCGCGCGAGCTCGAGGGCGACGCCAACGCCTGGATCGCGCCCGAGATCGAGCAGCTCGCCCGATCGCTCTCCGGTCGCGAGCTCGCGGCGCCGCGCGCCGAGGGGCCGCCGGGGAGCAACAACTGGGCGGTCGGCGCCGAGCGCAGCGCCAGCGGTCATCCCTTGGTCGCCAACGATCCGCACCTCGCCTTCCGTCTGCCGGGGGTCTGGTATCAGGTGCTGCTGCGCTCGCCCGACTACGAGGTCTCCGGCATGACGCTGCCGGGGCTGCCGGGGGTCGTGCTCGGGCGCAACGCCCACCTCGCCTGGGCGTTCACCAACGTCATGCTCGACGATCAGGATCTCCTCTTCGAGCAGCTCGACGCCGGCGGCTGGAACGTGCGCCGTGGCCTCGGCTGGTCGCCGGTCGAGCGCGAGACGCAGCGCATCCGGCTCGACGACGGCAAGGAGATCGATTTCGAGGTCGCCGCCACCGATCGCGGCGCCCTGCTGCCGGCCGATCCGGCGCGCGGCCTGCCGGCGCGCACTCTCGCCTGGACCGCCTACCAGCCGGGCGATCCGCTCGCCGCCCTGGTGGCGGTCGGACGCGCCAAGACCGTGGCCGAGATCCCCGCCGCGATCGGCAGCTACTCCTGTCCGGCGCAGAACCTGGTCGCCGCCGACGACGCCGGACATCTGCTCTGGACGCCGATCGGTCGCGCCCCCGAGCGCGCCGTGGGCGACGGCCGCTTTCCCTCCCCCGGCTGGGTCGAGGCCTACGGCTGGCGAGGGCTGCGGCCGCGCGCCGACAACCCACGCTTCGACGATCCGCGGGACGGCCTGCTGGTGACCGCCAACGCCGACGTCGCGGGTGCGGCAGCGCCCGCCTGGCTGATCGCCGACTACGACACGCCCTATCGCGCCGACCGCATCCGCGAGCGCCTGCTGGCGCGGAGCCGCTGGTCGCCCGCCGAGCTCGGAGCGCTGCAGAACGACGTCGTCTCGCGCTACGCGCTCGAGATGGTCGCCGCCTGGTGCGCCGACCGGGAGGAGGGCGACGCCGAGCGCGCCTGCGCGGCGCTGCGCGCCTGGAGCGGCGAGATGGCGCTCTACGGCGAGTCGGCGCTCTTTTCCTTCGTCGAGCGCGCGATGTCGCAAGCGATCTTCGACGACGAGGCGCGAGCGCACCACCTGGCGCCCTTCGGCGGGCGCGAGCAGCTCGCGGGTCTCTTCGCCGGCCGGCTCGATGTCGGCTGGTTCGACGACGTGTCGACCGCGGCGGTCGAGGCCCGCGCCGCGATCGTCGCCGGGGCGCTGGCGCGCGGCTGGCGCGAGACCGTGGCGCGCTTCGGCGCGCCACCGGAGCTCTGGAGCTACGGCGCCATGCACACCCTCACCTTCCGCCACCCGCTCGGCTCGCTGCCCGGGATCGGGCGCTGGTGGAACCGCGGGCCGTTCGCGCGTCCGGGGTCGGCGACCACGGTGAATGCCGCCTTCGGGGGCTGGCACCAGGATTCGATCCAGGTCTCTGCCGGCCCCTCGATGCGGCTGATCGCCGACGCCGCCGATCCGGAGGCCACCCTGTCGATCCTGCCAGGCGGCGAGTCGGGGCACCCGGGCGACCCCCACTACGCCGACCAGTTGCCGCTCTACCTCGCGGGCGAGCTGCGCCCGGTGCCGTGGAGCGCGGCGAAGATCGCCGCCGCAACCGTCTCGACCTCGCGCCTCGTGCCCGCGACGCCGGTCGCTGCCGGGGAGAAGCCGTGAGCCCGGCCCGGGCGCGACTCGCGATCGCGGCGCTCGTCGTTCTGGTCGGCTGCGCCGCGCTCCCCGCCGCCGCGCTCGCGGCGGGCGCGCCGCCGGGCCGCGGGCACTTGCTGCTGACCGGCGGCGGTGGCGAGCCCGACGCGATGTGGGCCAAGTTCTTCGAGCTCGCGGGCGGCAAGGACGCGCCGATCGTCGTCCTACCGACCGCGTCGGAGCGTCCCGAGGCGGGGTCGGAATACGTCGAGGAGCTGGCGAAGAAGTGGGGCGCGACGCACGCGCAGTGGCTCGAGCTGCGCACCCGGGCCGACGCCGATCGTCCGGATTTCGTCGCCACCCTGCGCGCGGCGCGCGCCATCTTCTTCACCGGCGGCGACCAGGTGCGGATCACGGAGGCGTTGCTCGGCTCGCCGGCGCTCGATGCGGTGCGCTCGGTCTACGCCCGCGGCGGCGTGCTCGCCGGGACCTCGGCCGGCACGGCGTGCATGAGCGCGGTGATGATCACCGGCGAAGGGGACTTCACCGTAGTGCGCGCCGGAGCGGTCGAGACCAAGACCGGGCTCGGATTCGTCACCCGGGCGATCGTCGACCAGCACTTCGTCACCCGCCAACGCTCGAACCGCCTGCTCTCGGTGGTGCTCGAGCACCCGGAGCTGCCCGGCCTCGGCATCGACGAGGTCACCACCGCCTGGTTCCGCCCCGACGACACGGTCGAGATCCTGGGCGAAGGCTCGGTGCTCGTCTTCGACGCCACGCGGGCGGCGGTCGCGCACGCGGCCGAGTCGGACAAGCCGCACCTCGGCGCCCGCGGCGTGACCCTGCACGTGCTCTTGCCGGGGGAGCGCTACGACCTCGCGCGGCGGACCGTCCTCGGGCCGCGCAAGCGGGTGACAGAATGAACTGCGGGCCGAGGTCGCTCCGCCCGGCGGCGGGCGGGAATGTTTTCCCGGCGCCGCGCCTTTTCCCGAACGTGCGGCCCCACTGACGCGGGTTCGCGCCGACCGAGATGGGAGTCCGATGACATGAAGGGCATCGAGAACGTCCGTGACGAAGCGCACTTCGCCACCGTGATCGCCGGCGAGACGCCGGTGCTGGTGGATTTCTGGGCCCCCTGGTGCGGCCCCTGCCGGATGATCGCCCCGGCGCTCGAGGAGCTCGCCGCCGAGCTCGAGGGCCGGGTGCGCATCGCCAAGGTCAACGTCGACGAGCTGCCGGAGATCGGCTCGCGGCTCCTCGTGCAGGGGATCCCGACCATGATCCTCTTCCAGGCCGGCAAGATGGTCGACCGGGCGGTCGGCGCGTCGCCCAAGCCGGCGCTGCGCAAGTGGCTGCTCGAACGGGCGGCCTGAGCCGCCGATCGGAGCAGCGATGGCCGAGCTCCACAGCAACTATCCGCTCACCGTCCGCTGGACCCACGATCGCGAAGGGCTGGCGATCGCCTCCGGCGGCCTGCCGACGATCGCCGTCGGCCCGCCGCCGCAGTTCCAGGGCCCCGGCGGCTGCTGGTCGCCGGAGCATCTCTTCGTCGCCGCCGCCGCCTCCTGCTGGATGACCACTTTCGCCGGCATCGCCGCCAAATCGAAGCTCGAGTTCGTGTCGCTCGAGGCGGCGAGCGAGGGCTTCGTCGAGCAGGGCGACGACCGCCGTTTCCGGGTCTCGCGCATCGTCCTCCGCCCGCGGATCGGCATCCGCCGCGACGAGGACCGTGACAAGGCGCTGCGCATCGCCGAGAAGGCGCACGAGGTCTGCCTGATCTCGCGCTCGATCGCGAGCCGCGTCGACCTCGAGCCCGAAATCGCCGTCCTCGCGCCCGCCGCCGTTTGACACCTCGCGTCCGGTTTTGACGTGATCTATGCTGAAGAGAAGGAAGCCGATCCGCTCGGGGAGGGGGGCGCGGCACGAGGCGCGTGGCCTTGGCCCTGCTTTGCGGCTGCTCCGCGGCGGCGAACCGTGCGAAGGGAGAGGGCGACGATGGGAACCGTGGGAATGATTCTCTACTGGGCTGGCCTGATCGGTTGCTTGATCTTCGGCATCCAGATCCTGATCATGGCCTTCAAAACGAGTATCGGCTGGGGGCTCGCGAGCCTCCTGATCCCGTTCGTGATGTTCGTCTACGTGGCCAAGAACTGGGCGGCCTGCAAGACGCCGTTTCTGCGCTGGCTCGCGAGCCTGGTCGTCTGCGCCATCGGCGGCGGCCTGAAGTTCTACGGCATGTTCTCGGGCGGCATGCCGACCGGCGGCTGAGCCGGCCGGGAGCGATCGATCCCCAGGGGACGCCGGCTTCCGGCCGCTGTCCCCTTTTCTCTTCCTTGAGGCGGCCGAGGTCGGGCGCCGGCTAGCGCATCGCTTCCATCGGCGACAGGCGCGCGGCGCGGATCGCCGGATAGAGGCCGAAGGCGAGCGCGAGCACGAGCGCGATCCCCCAGGCGGCCGCGAGACCGAGCGGATTGACCACCAGGCCCCAGGGGAACTTGTCCGACAGCGCGCGGCAGACGGCCCCGCCGGCGAGGGTGCCGATGGTGGCGCCGATCGCCGCCAGCACGACGGCCTCGAGCAGGAACTGCACCAGGATCTGGTGGTCGTCGGCGCCCATCGCCTTGCGCAGGCCGATCTCGTAGCGCCGGTCGGAGAACGAGATCAGCATCACCGAGAGGACGCCGACGCCGCCCACCAGCAGGACCGTGCCGGCGAGGCTGAAGAGCACCACCGCCCAGCCGTGCATCTGGTTCTGGAAGTCCTGCCAGGCGCGCGCGCCCTCGGCGTCGAGGTTGACGATCTCGACGTCCTCGATGCCGTGGTGCGCCTGCTTGATCCGGCCGAGGACGATCGCCGAGACCTCGTCGAGGTCGTCCTTGTCCTTGAGCTTCACCGTGACGTGCGCCAGCTGGTGGTCCGGATCCATCCGGTCCATGTAGGTCTCGAGCGGGATGAGCACGCCGTTGGCGTCGAAGTACATCTCGTCGTTGAAGATCTGGCCGCCGGCGAGCACCCCGACGATGCGGTACGAGACCCCCTCGAGGGTCACGTCGCGGCCGACCGGGTCGCCGCCGCCGAAGAGCTTCGAGCCCAGGGTCGCGCCGACGACCGCCACCGTCGAGCGCCGACGCTGGTCGTCGGGCGTGATGCCGCGGCCGAGCGAGATCGGCCGGTTCATCAGGAACGAGTAGTCGGCGACCACGCCGTTGACGAAGATGCGCTCCGAGCCGCCGGCGATGCGCACCACGCTGCGCTTGGTGGCGCGCGGCGAAAAGCCGAGGATCTTCGGGTGCGGGGCGGTCACCCGCGCCAGGTCCTCGTAGCGCAGACCCGGGCTCATCGCGAAGCGCTTCTGGTCCTCGAAGGTCTTCGGATTGCGCGGCGCGAGCAGGATCGTGCCGTCCCAGCTCATGCCGGCGAAGCCGGTGGCGACCTTGTCCTGGATGCCGTCGAGCACCGAGGTCATGACCACCAGCGCGAAGACGCCGAGCATCAACAGCGTCAGGGTCAGCATCGAGCGCAGCTTGTGAGACCAGAGCTCCTGCAGGCCGCCGGTGACCACCTCCCAGACCAGCGCCAGACGGGCGCCGATCGAGCGCCGGCGGGCGGTGCGCGCGCGGGCGGTGTCGGCCGGGGCGAGCGGCGACGTGGGCGCGGCGGGGGCGAGACCGAGCGCGTCACTCATAGCGCAGCGCCTCCATCGGCGATTGCCGCGCCGCCTTGGCGGCCGGATAGAGCGCGAAGAGGAAGCCGAAGACCACGGCGAGGAAGGTCGCCCACAGGAAGCTCATCGGCGCGAGCGAGAGCGGGATGCCGATCGACTTGGTGATGATCCAAGAGAAGGCGATACCGACGAAGAAGCCGACCAGGCTGCCGAGCAGGGTGAGCAGCAGCGCCTCGGTCATGAAGGCCTTGAAGATCTCGCGCCCGGGAGCGCCGATCGCCATCTTCACCCCGACCTCGCGCACCCGTTCCTTGAGCGACGCGAGCTGGATGTTGACGTTGACCATGCCGCCGCCGAGCAACGCCAGCACCCCCGAGAGCATGAAGACCACGTTGTAGACGTCGCCCTGCGACAGCTGTCGTTGCAGGCGCTTGGCCACGTCGTCGAGGCGGAAGTCCTTCTGCAGGCGGTGATTCGAGGTGACGAGCGCCGACAGCTCCTTGGAGAAGTCCGCCATCGCCTTCAGATCGGGCACCCGGAAGGTGATGCGATCGAGGCGCTGGTACTGGTCGCCGTTCATCCGCGCCGAGACCAGGCCCGAGGGTACCGCCACGATCCGGTTGCGCCAGCGGAAGATATTCTGCTGCCCTTCGCGGAAGCGGAAGACCTTCTCGCGGAAGACGCCGATGATGGTCACCGGCACCTCGCCGACTCGGATCACCTTGCCGACGATGTCGCCGGTCGGGAAGAAGACCGAGGCCGCTTCCGAGCCGAGGATGCCGACCGCTGCGCCGTCGGCCAGGTCCTTCGTCGAAAAGCCGCGCCCGTGCTCGATCTCGTAGCCGTTCAAGGCGATGTAATCGGCGCCGACGCCCGAGATGTCGCGCTCCTGGTCGGCGAACTCGGAGCGCACCCGGGCGCGCGCCTGCTTGATGACGCTGGTGGCGTTGACCGCCTTGGCGGTCGGCACCTGGCCGCCCTCGACCGCGTCCTCGAAGCGCAGGCCGAGATTCGCGGTCTGCAGGGCCGAAGGCGAGCCGTCGTAGATCGTGTCGGTCGGCAGGACGTTCAGCTTGTTGATGCCGCCGATGCGGGCGAAGATCCGCTGCGCCTGTCGGTTCTGGCTGTCGGAGATCGAGAAGCCGCCGAGCACCGACGCGACGCCGAGCACCACGCCCAGCGCCTGGAGGAAGGAGCGCCCGGGGTTCTCCCGGATTTCGATCCAGGACTCGCGCAGGCGCTCGCGGAAAGCGCCGCTGGTCTTCACGCCGCCTCCGCCTCGGGCAGGTGCACCAGGCCGTCGCGCAGCTCGACCCGGCGCCCGGCGAGGGCGGCGATGGTCGGATCGTGGGTCACCAGCACCAGGGTGTTGCCCTGGGCGTGCAGCTCCTGGAAGAGCGCCAGGACCTCCTGGCCGGTCTTCGAATCGAGCGCGCCGGTCGGCTCGTCGGCGAGCAGCAGCGCCGGCCGGTTGGCGAGCGCGCGGGCGATCGCCACCCGTTGGCGCTGGCCGCCCGAGAGTACCCCCGGCAGGACGTTCGCCTTCTCCGGGATGCCGACTCTCTCGAGCAGCTCGAAGGCGCGCTCGCGGCGCTCGTGGCGCGGCACGCCGGCGTAGAGCATCGGCAGCGCGACGTTGCGCAGGATCGAGGCCTTGGGCAGCAGGTTGTACTGCTGGAAGACGAAGCCCACCTTCTCGTTGCGGATCGCCGCGAGATCGGGTCCGGAGAGCTTCTCGACCGGCTGGCCGTCGAGCGCGTAGCTGCCGGCGGTGGGCTTGTCGAGGCAGCCGAGGATCGCCATCAGGGTGCTCTTGCCGGAGCCCGAGGGTCCGATGAGTGCCACGAACTCGCCGCGCTCGACCTCGAGATCGATGCCGCGCAGGGCGTGCACCGCGTTGCCGTTGGCGCCGTAGACCTTGGTCAGGGCGCGGGTGGAGATGATCGCCATGGCTAGTTGTTCTCGTCGTCCTTCTCGACCTTCTTGCGGGTGACGTCCTCGAGCGCCACCTGGTCGCCGTCGCCGAGGCCCTTCAGGATCTCGACCCGCTCGAGGGTCGCGACCCCGGCCGACACGGTGACCGGCTCGAAGTAGTCCTTCCAGTTCTCCGACAGCCAGACGAACTTGCTGCGGCCGTCGAGGCCCTCCTTGGCCTTCGCCATCAGCTTGGGCGACAGGTCCTTCTTCAGGCGGTAGACCACGGTGTCGCCCTCGCGCCGCTGCAGCGCCTCGAGCGGGATCGACAGCGCCGCGTCGCGGCGGTCGCCCAGGATCTCGACGTTGGCGCTCATTCCGGTGCGGAAAGCCGGGTCGAGGTCGCCGAGCGCCACTTCGACCTCGAAGACCTTGATCTTGTCGACGATCTTCGCCGCCGGGGCGACGAAGCGGACCTTGCCCTGGAAGACCTTCTGCGGGTAGGCGTCGAGGGTGACCCGCACCGGCTGGCCGACGGCCACCTTGGCGATGTCGACCTCGTTCAGGTTCACCTTGATGAGCAGCGACTTCAAGTCGGCGATGGTGAACATCACCGTGCCCTCGTTGAACGAAGAGACGCCGGAGGTCACCGTCTCGCCGAGCTCGATCCCCTTGTGGATCACCACCCCGGCCATCGGCGAGGCGACGCGCGCCGTCTGGCTGGTGCCGGAGATCGGGATGCCGTGCTCCTCGACGATGGTGTAGCGCGCCTTGGCGCTTGCCAGGGAGTCGGCGGCGAGGTCGCGCGCGGTGACGAAGTTGCGCAGCGTCTCGCGCCCGATCAGGCCGGCGTCGAACAGCGCCTGCTGCGCCGCGAGCTCGCGCTCGGCGTCGCGCAGCTTGAGGTCGGCCTGCGAGACGTCGCTCTTGACGTCCGAGAGCGACTGCGCCTGGTTGACGTCGGGTTCGACCTCGGCGAGCACGTCGCCGCGCTGGACGAGGTCGCCCTCGCGGACGTCGATGCCGATCACCCGGCCCGAGACCGCCGATTTCACGTCGACCTTGATCTCCGGATCGACCACGCCGATCTCGCGCACCGAGACCTGCAGGTCCTCGGACTGCGCCTTGCCGAGCCGGAACGGCGACTCCTCGGTCTTGGGCTTCGTCGACGTGCTCGCCCTGGCGACCATGAAGCCGCCCACGGTCAATACCGCCAAAGTGCCTGTAATCAGCCACTTATTGCGCATGATGAATCCCTTCTTCGGTTGTTCCGGCGCGTCAGAGCTCTGGGAGAAAAAGGCCACGGTTCTGTCGAGGACCTCCGCATCGAACCTACGCAGCGGGAGGGCGAAAGTTCCATGCCGGGAAGATCCGCCGCGCCGCCGGAAATCGGGCGAACGGACGCCGGCCCCGCCCTCTTACGCCAAACTACGCCGGCGGCGGCGGTTTCTTACCGTCGCGAGCGGCCGGCTACAGCAACCGGCGGCGGATGGCGCGCTTGGCGG
This sequence comes from Thermoanaerobaculia bacterium, assembly GCA_046331385.1. GTDB lineage: Bacteria > Acidobacteriota > Thermoanaerobaculia > Multivoradales > JAGPDF01 > JAXLQW01. Next base: position 2,274,274 of record JAXLQW010000001.1, on the reverse strand, counting down.
TGCGTTCCTGGTAGGGCTCGACCCCGGCGGCGACGCAGCGCGGCAGCTTCTGGCCGATGGCGCGCTCGAGCTCGCCGACGTACTCCTTGTCCTTCCAGGTGGCGATCGAGGAGACCAGGCCGTGCAGTTTGCCGCGCGCCGTGCGCCCGGCGCGGTGGATGTAGTCCTCGACCGTCTCGGGCAGGTCGTAGTTGATGACGTGCTGGATCGCCGGGATGTCGATGCCGCGCGCCGCGACGTCGGTGGCGATCAGGATGCGGTGCCGCCCCTCGCGGAAGCTCGCGAGCGCCGCCAGGCGCTCCTTCTGCGTCAGGTCGGCGTGCAGGCGCTCGACGGGATGGCCGTCGCGCTTCAGCGCCTTCCACAGCCACTCGGCGTCCGAGCGCCGGCGGACGAAGACCAGCGTCGCCCCGAGCTCCTGGTTGAGCAGCGCGAGGACGCAGGGCTTCTTGTTGTCCTCGTCGACCAGGTAGATGCGGTGGGTGATGCCGGCCGCGGTCCGGCCGACCGGGGTGATGTCGATGCGCAACGGGTCGGCGAGGAACTTCTGCGTCAAGCGGGCGATCGGCGGCGGCATGGTCGCCGAGAACATCATCGTGTGCCGCTCCTTGGGCAGCAGCGCGAGGATGGCGTGGATCTGCGGCATGAAGCCCATGTCGAGCATGTGGTCGGCTTCGTCGAGCACCAGCTCGCGCACGCCGTCGAGCCGGATCGTGCGGCGTTCGACGTGGTCGAGCAGCCGCCCCGGGGTGGCGACCACGATGTCCATCCCTTTGTGCAGCTCGTCCATCTGGTGGCGGATGTTCAAGCCGCCGATGATCGAGGCGGCGCGCAGCCGCTTGGGCGCGCCGAAGTAGTCGAGGAAGGCCTTGGTCTGCAGCGTGATCTCGCGCGTCGGCGAGAGGATCAGGCCGCGGATCCCCTGGCCGTGCTCGAGGCGCTCGACCATCGGGATGGCGAAAGCGGCGGTCTTGCCCGAGCCGGTCTCGGCGAGGCCGACGACGTCGCGGCCCGTGATCGCCGGCGGGATGATGGCCGCCTGGATCGGCGTCGGATGCACCCAGCCGAGCTCGCGCACCGCGAGCAGCAGGGGAGCCGAGATTCCCAGGCTGGTGAAGGGGAGGCCCGTCTCTTCGACCGGGTGGAGCGGCAGCGGGCCTTCGTGCACGTCGTGCATTCTATGGCGATTCGCCCGCGAACAGGTCGCGCTGCGGACCGGGCTCGTCCTCGTCGGCGAAATTCGACAGTCCGACGCCCGCCAGGCGGAAGCGCGTCGCGGCGGGCAGGGCGAAGCGCGGCAGCAGCTCGAGCGCCGCCCGGTTCAGCTCGTCGGCCGAGCCGATCGGGCGCGGCAGAGTCACCCGGCGAGTGAAGATGCGGAAGTCGCCGGTCTTCAGCTTCACGGTCACCGTCCGCCCGGCGCGCTGCTTGCGCGTCGCGGCGGCGAAGACGCGCGCGGCCGATTCGGCGATCGCCGGCGCCAGCTCCTCGATCGGCAGGTCGACGGCGAAGGTGTCCTCGGCGGAGATCGACAGGAGCGGCCGGTCGGTGACCACCGGCCGCTCGTCGATGCCGCGCGCCAGCTCGTAGAGCCGCCGGCCGAAGACCCCGAAGTGCTCGGCGAGCTCGGCGAGCTCGCGCCGGGCAAGCTCGCCCACCGTCGCGACGCCGAGGCTCGCCAGGCGCTCGCCGGTCGCCCGGCCGACGCCGGGCAGCTTGCCGACCGGCAGCGGCGCGAGGAAGGCCTCGACTTCGTGCGGCTGGAGGACGAAGAGCCCGTCGGGCTTCCTCCAGTCGGAGGCGATCTTGGCGAGGAACTTGTTCGGCGCCACGCCGGCCGAAGCGGTCAGGCCGGTCTCCTCGCGGATCGCGCGCCGGATCGCCTGCGCGGTGCGAGTGGCGGTCGGCAGGCCGGTCTTCTCGTGCGTCACGTCGAGGTAGGCCTCGTCGAGCGACAGCGGCTCCACCAGGTCGGTGTGGCGGCGGAAGATTTCGTGGATGGCGCGCGAGACCTGCTTGTAGCGCGGGAAATCGGGCGGCACGAAGACCGCGTGCGGACAGAGGGTCGCGGCGCGCAGCGCCGGCATCGCCGAACGGATCCCGAACTTGCGCGCCTCGTACGAGGCCGCGCAGACCACCGAGCGCGCCCCTCGCCAGGCGACGACCACCGGTTGGCCGGCGAGCTCCGGCCGGTCGCGCTGCTCGACCGAAGCGTAGAAAGCGTCCATGTCGACGTGGACGATCTTGCGCACCGCGGCCGCGGCTTCGACCGGCATCGCAGCGAGGCTAACGCAGTGCGGGTCCGGCCGCCGAGGGCGCGCGCCGGGTGCCGGGCGGCGCTCAGGAGGCGAGCCGCGGCGCGGGCGCCGGCAGGCGCGACAGATCGCCCGACAGGTCGGCGATGGCGGCGAACATCTCGCGCGCCGCCTCGACCAGCACGGCGCACTCGGCCGGCGGGAAGCCGACCGCCTGCATGTCCTGTTTGAACTTCGCCCAGACTTCGCGCTGCCGCTCGCCGTAAGGATCGAGGTAGCGACCAGCCTGCCCCGCGTCGAGTCCGAGGGCCGGCAGCAGCCGCCGCGCCAGGATGCGATTGCCGTTGGCGCTGCCCTCGAGCACGTACTGGAAGCCGAGCAGTCGCAAGGGTTCGGCGCGCTCGACCGCTGCGATGCGCGCCAGGATGCGCGCCGTGGCCGGGAGCGGCTCGGGGAGCGGCCCGCCGAGCGCCGCGAGGTCCGCCGCCAGGCGCGGCTCCTTGTCGTGGTCGGGCAGCACGGCGGCGAACCGCGCGTCCCCCGGAGCCACTCGCCGCAACGCCGCCTCGAGGTCGCGATGCACGAGCCACATCTGGCCGAGCCAGGCGGCGTACTCCTCCCGGCGCAGCGTGGCGCGGAACATCCGCTGCTGGAAGTCCTGCTGCTCGGCGCTCTGGTGCAGGTCGGCCGTACCGTCGCGCAGCTGCTCCATGACTTCGCTCATCGCCGCCTCCTCGAGCCGTCAGCCCTTGACCCACTGCCAGGCGACGAGCAGCGCCGGGAGTACGAGCCAGAGCATTCCTTTGACCAGAAAGAAAAGAAAACCGAGGATCCCGAGGTGGCGCAGCCAAGCCGGTAGCGCCCTGCCGGGTCTCGTGGGCTTCGTGACTTTGTTGAGATGTCGTCTCAACAGCATACCGGACCAATTTGATCCGGTTTCTGAGGCGAGGTCAAGAGAGAGGGGGCCGGGATCAGTCGACCGTCGGCTCGACGAGATCCTCGGCGCGCACCGGCGTGACCAGCAGGGTGGTGAAGCGGCCGAGGGTGACCTCGCCCGGCGGTTGGCCGCGGCGCTTCGAGACCTCGCCGGCGCGCGCGGCGTGCACCGCGACGTTGCCGCCGTGGCGGGCTTTCGAATAGCCGGCGGCGAGCGCGGCGGCGAAGCGCTCGGTGTCGCGCGGCAAGCGGTCGAGATGGTCGGGGTTGCGCACCACGACGTGCGAGCCCGAGTCGCCGGCGACGTGAAACCAGAAGTCGCCCGGCGCGGCGAGCCGGATCGAGAGCAGGTCGTTGTCTGCGGCTTGCTTGCCCACCAGGACGACGAAACCCTCCGGCGAGACGAAGCGGCGGGCGATGCGCCGCCCCTGCCAGATTCCCTGATCGGGGTCCGAAGGCGGCGGCTCGCGGGGCGTCGTCACCCGCCGGAGGGTATCAAAGCGCCCTACTTGGCCGGCGGGATCGAGAGATCCGGACGCAGCCAGCCGTTGCGGGTCTCGAACTTGCGGGTGATGGCGAAGGCGCGGCCGAAGAGCGCCTGCGCCTCGGCGCCGAGCGCCGTCCGCATGGCCTGGTTGTGGGCGTAGTAGTCGGCGGCGGTCTTGTCGGGCACTTCGACCACCAACAGCGGCATGTCGGGGCCCATGGCGGTCATGAACAGGTTGTAGCCGTCGGGCCAGTTGTTCCTCTTGAACAGCGCCACGAAGTCCTTGGCGATCGCCTTGGCCTGGTCCTCGGCGCCGGGCTGCAGGTAGTAGAGGTCGTAGTGAACGAAGCTCGCCTCGCCGGGCTTGAGGCGCGGCGTGGCCGGCGCGTAGGAGAGCTCGGGGTAGCGCTCGACCACCCACTCGTTGATCGCCGACAGCGTCGCGCTGTTGCGCGCGAAGAGGTCCGCGGCCTGCTGGGCGGCGGGGCCGGAGAAGACGGCGGCGAAATCGCCGTTGATCGTGTCGACGCCGGCAAAGGCGGAGATCGGCACGGCGTAGAGGTAGCTGAAGTTCTCGCCCTGGATGGCGATGGCGCTGAAGTCCTTCATCGCGGTCCGGTTGGCCTGGACGAAGGCGACGAACTCCCGGCTCGTCGCCTCGTAAGTGGCGACCTGCGAGGGCATCACCACCTCCTGGTGCAGGGCGTAGTACTCGTGGCCGCCGGTCTGGGCCTGGGCGGTGGCGGTCGCGGCGAGCGCCAGGGTGGCGGCGAGCAGGGCGCGGCGCGGGTTCAACTCGGTCCTTGCGGTCATCACGGCGATCTCCTCCTGGGGAAGGGGTTTCGGGCCGGAATTACGGGCGCGCCCCGGGAGCGGATGGTGCTGCTAGGGTGGCGCTCGATCCGGGCTAGAATGGCGCCTCATCCCGGGGCCCGCCACGCGGCCCTAAAGTGCTTCCCGACATCGATTTGCGAACGGAGTCACCTTGTCTCGGAGAATGCTGATCAACGCCCAGAGCCGTGAAGAGCTGCGGATCGCCGTGCTCTCCGACTCGACGCTCGAGAACTACCAAGTCGAGGTCGCCGAAGGCGGACTGACCCGCGGCAACATCTTCCGCGGCGTGATCGCCAACCTGCAGCCGTCGTTGAACGCCGCGTTCGTCGACTACGGCGCGCCCAAGAACGGCTTCCTCGCCATCCAGGACGTGGTGCCCGAGGCGCGCTACAAGGAGCCGGCCTCCGGGGCGCGCGCCCAGATCGACGAGATCCTCGAACGCGGCCGGCCGATCGTGGTGCAGGTCACTCGCGATCCGGAGGGGATGAAAGGCGCGGCACTGACCACCAACCTCTCGCTCGCCGGCCGTTACCTGGTGTTCACTCCCTTCGACTCGACCCGCGGCGTGTCGCGCAAGGTCGAGGACGACGAGGACCGCGGCCAGTTGCGCGACCTCGCCGCGCGCCTCGAGCTGCCGGCGGGCTCGGGAGTGATCGTGCGCACCAACGCGCTCGGCGAGTCCAAGGCCGAGCTGCAGCGCGATCTCGCGGCCCTGCTGCGCATCTGGAAGCGGATCCAGACCGACGCGGTCGCGGGCTCGGGCGCCCGCCTGCTCTACAGCGACCAGGACCTGATCCTGCGCGCCCTGCGCGATCACCTGCACGCCGACGTCGAGGAGGTGCTGGTCGACGACGACCTGGCGTTCGAGCAGGCGCGGGTCTACATGGAGACCTTCATGCCGCGCTCGAAGACCCGCCTCGAGCGCTACACCGACCGCGTGCCGCTGTTCTCGAAGTTCGCCGTCGAGAGCCAGATCGAGCGCATCTTCGGGCGCTCGGTGGCGCTGCCCTCCGGGGGCTCGATCGTCATCGACTCGACCGAGGCGCTGACCGCGATCGACGTCAACTCCGGGCGCGGCAGCGAGGGCCGGGCGAGCCATGAGGAGATGGCCTTCGACACCGACATGGAGGCGGCGAGCGAAGTGGCGCGCCAGTTGCGCCTGCGCGACCTCGGCGGCCTGGTGGTGGTCGACTTCATCGACCTGCGCTCGACCAAGCACAAACGCCAGGTGGAGAAGGCGGTCAAGGACGCGTTGAAGGCCGACAAGGCGCGCACCACGGTCGGTCGGATCTCGCCCAACGGTCTGCTCGAGATCAATCGCCAGAAGATCCAGAAATCGCTGCCGGTGCGCGCGCAGCGCCCCTGTCCGACCTGCCAGGGCACCGGCCGCGTGCCGTCGATCGACGCCCTCGGGCTCGGCCTGCTGCGGCGCATCCAGGCGCGCGCCGCCTCGGGCCGCCTGCAGAAGGCGCGCATCGAGCTCCACCCCGAGCTCGCCGAGGCGATCCAGAACGGCCGCCGCCAGGACCTGGCGGCGCTCGAACAGGAATTCGGCATCGAGATCGAGATCGTCGCCTCGCAGCGGCTGCACGGGCCCGAGGAGCAGATCGAGTGGCGCGACCGGGTGGTGCCGATCACCCTCTCGCCGCGCGTCGAGGAGGCCGAGCGCCGCGAGCTCCATCCGGCGATCGTGGCGCGCTCGCAGCCGGCCGAGCGCGGCGCCGAGAGCGGCGAGGAATCGCGCGACGACGGACGGCGGGGCAAGCGCCGGCGCCGCGGCGGACGCAACCGCGGCCGGGATCGCGACCGCGAGACGCCGGCGGCGACGGCGAGCGGCGACAACCTGATCCTGTTCGAAGGCGCCGCGGCGGCGCGCGACGACGAGGAGCCGGAGAGCGTCGAGGTCGCCGACGGCAACGGCCAGGCGACGCCGGGGCCCGAGGGCGCCGCGGGCGCGGCGCGCGGCGGACGCCGCCGGCGCCGTGGCCGTCGCGGCCGGCGGCGCGGCAAGGGCAACGGCGCCCCGGGTTCGGTCGCGCCCGCCGACGGCGAGACGCCGGCCGGGGCGGCGGAAGTCGCGCCGCGCGAGAGCGAGAGCGATCCCGGCGAGCCGTTCATCGTCTCCGCCGACTCCTGAGCTTGGAACGACCCGAGGAGAGTGGATGTCCGACCCGAAAGACGACGACGTCGCCGAGACCCGCGAGTGGCTCGAGGCGCTCGATGACGTGATCGCGACGCGCGGCGAGGACCGCGCGCGCTTCCTGATGCAGCGCCTGCAGGACCATGCCTACCGGCGCACGGTGCCGCTGCCGGCGCCGACGACGCCCTACGTCAACACGATCCCGGTCGGCGAACAGCCGCCCTTCCCGGGCGACCGGGCGATCGAGCGCCGCATCAAGGGATTGGTGCGCTGGAACGCGTTGGCGATGGTGGTGCGCGCCAACCGCCACGAAGAGGGGATCGGCGGGCACATCGCGACCTACCAATCGGCCGCCACGCTCTACGAGGTGGGCTTCAATCATTTCTTCCGCGGCCGCGGCGCGAGCGGCTTCGACGGCGACCTGGTCTATTTCCAGGGCCACGCCTCGCCGGGGATCTACTCGCGCGCCTTTCTCGAGGGGCGACTCTCGAGCGCGCAGCTCGAGAACTTCCGCCGCGAGCTCGCGCCCGGCGGCGGTCTCGCGTCGTATCCGCACCCCTGGCTGATGCCCGACTTCTGGGAATTCCCCACCGTGTCGATGGGACTCGGTCCGATCTCGGCGATCTACCAGGCGCGCTTCATGAAGTACCTCGAGAACCGCGGCCTGGCGAAGACCGCGCACCGCAAGGTCTGGGCGTTTCTCGGCGACGGCGAGACCGACGAGCCGGAGTCGTTGGGCTCGCTCACACTGGCCTCGCGCGAGCGGCTCGACAACTTGATCTTCGTCATCAACTGCAACCTGCAGCGGCTCGACGGGCCGGTGCGCGGCAACGGCAAGATCATCCAGGAGCTCGAGGCGGCGTTCCGCGGCGCCGGTTGGAACGTGCTGAAGGTGATTTGGGGCGCGTCGTGGGATCCGCTGCTCGAGCGCGACACCGACGGCTGGTTGGTGCGGGTGATGAACGAGACCGTCGACGGCGAGTACCAGAAGTACTCGGTCGAGGGCGGCGACTACATCCGCCGCCACTTCTTCGGCAAGTACCCCGAGCTCGCCAGGATGGTCGCCGACATCCCGGACGGCGAGATGCCCTACCTGCGGCGCGGCGGCCTCGATCCGGAGAAGGTCTACGCGGCCTACAAGGCGGCGACCGAGACGCAGGGGCTGCCGACGGTCATCCTCGCCAAGACGATCAAGGGCTACGGCCTCGGCGTCGCCGGCGAGGGCAAGAACGTCACCCACCAGCAGAAGAAGCTCAACGAGGTCGAGCTGCGCGCTTTCCGCGATCGCTTCGACATCCCGGTCTCGGACGCCGACATCGGCGAGGCGCCGTTCTACCGCCCGGCCGAGTCGAGTCCGGAGATCCAGTACCTGCTCGAACGCCGCCGAGCGCTCGGCGGCGCGGTGCCGGCGCGACGCGCCTTCGTCGGCTCGCTGCCGACGCCGCCGCGCGAGTTCTTCGGCGAGTTCCTCTCCGGCGTCGAGCGCGAAGTCTCGACCACGATGGCTTTCGTGCAGATGCTGCGCGCGCTGTTGAAGCACCCGGAGCTCGGACCGCGCGTCGTGCCGATCGTGCCGGACGAGGCGCGCACCTTCGGCATGGAGTCGCTCTTCCGCCAGCACGGCATTTACGCCGCGGGCGGGCAGCTCTACGAGCCGGTCGACTCCGGCACGCTGCTCTATTACCACGAGATGAAGAACGGGCAGATCCTCGAGGAAGGCATCACCGAGGCCGGATCGATGGGTTCGTTCACCGCCGCGGGCACGTCGTACGCCACCCACGGCCTGCCGATGATCCCGTTCTTCATCTACTACTCGATGTTCGGCTTCCAGAGGATCGGCGACCTGATCTGGGCTTTCGGCGATCAGCGCGGGCGCGGCTTCCTGCTCGGCGGCACGGCGGGGCGCACGACCCTGAACGGCGAGGGCCTGCAGCACGAGGACGGCCACTCGCCGATCTTGGCGGCGACGGTGCCGAACCTCGCGGTCTACGACCCGGCCTTCGCCTACGAGCTGGCGGTCGTGTTGCGCGAGGGTCTGCGCCGGATGGCGACCGAGAACGAGGACGTCTTCTACTACCTGACCCTCTACAACGAGAACTACGTCCAGGCGCCGATGCCCGCGGGCGCCGAGGAAGGGATCCTGCGCGGTCTCTACCGCTTCCGCGCCGCGGAGCTGCCGGCCGACCGGCCGCGGGTGCAGCTGCTGGGCTCGGGTCCGATCCTCCTCCAGGCGTTGGCGGCGCAGGAACTGTTGGCCGAGCGCTTCGGCGTCGCCGCCGACGTCTGGAGCGCCACCTCGTACAAAGAGCTGCGGCGCGAGGCGCTCGACTGCGAGCGCTGGAACCGCCTGCACCCGGAGAGCGAGCCGCGCCTGCCCTACGTCACCGCGGCGCTCGGCGCGGCGCGCGGTCCGGTGGTCGCGGTCTCGGACTACATGAAGCTGGTGCCCGACCAGATCGGCCGCTTCGTGCCGCAGGGGCTCGCGCCGCTCGGCACCGACGGCTACGGGCGGAGCGATTCGCGCGCCGCCCTGCGCCGTTTCTTCGAGGTCGACGCCGCCGCGATCGCTGTCGCGGCGCTCGCCGAGCTCGCCCGACGCGGCGATCTCGACCGCGCCGTCGCCGGCCGGGCGATCCGCGAGCTGGGAGTCGACCCGGAGGTCGCCGACCCGTTGCAGCGCTGAATCGGAGAGTCACTCGCCTCGCGCGTCGAGCAGCGCTCGCGCCGCGCGTCTCAGCTCGGCGGCGCCGAACGGCTTGGCGAGGAAGGCCTGACGGGAGGAGAGTCCCCGGCCTTGCAAGCGCTCGTGGTCGGCGTAGCCCGAAACGAACAGAACGCGTAGATCCGGAATCATCTGCCCCAACTCCTGCGCGAGGTCGGGGCCGCTTCCGCCGCGCAGCATCACGTCGGTGACCAGCAGGCGGAGCCGGTGGCCGTCCTGCGCCGCGCGCGCGCGCGCCGTCTCGGGATCGCCGGCGTCGAGGACCTCGAAACCGGCGGCGCGCAGCATCATGGCCGCGACCCGGCGCAACGCATCGTCGTCCTCGACCAGGAGCACCGCCTCCGGCGCGCCCGGGAGGCCTTCGGCGTCGCGTTGCGCCGCGGCCGGAGAATCCGCCGGCGCGGCGAGCCGCGGCGACGCGGCGGCCCCCGCGGCTTCGGTACGGGGCAGGTAGACGCGAAAGGTCGTGCCCCTGCCGACCTCGCTGTAGACCGTGACCTGGCCGCCGCTCTGGCGGTCGATGCCGTAGACGGTCGCCAGCCCCAGGCCCGTGCCCTTGCCCGGCTCCTTGGTGGTGAAGAAGGGTTCGAAGATCTGACCGAGGGTGGCGGCATCCATTCCCGTTCCGGTGTCGGTGACCGCGAGCGCGACGTAGCGGCCGGGCGCCACTCCGGGGTGGAGGGCGGCATAGGCCTCGACGATCTCCACGTTCTCGGCCGCCAGCACGAGGCGACCGCCCTCCGGCATCGCGTCGCGGGCGTTGACCGCCAGGTTCACCACCACCTGTTCGAAGAGCACGCGATCGGCGACCACGCGACCGACGTCGTCCGGCACGCGCAACTCGAGCTCGATGTTCTCGCCGATCAGGCGGCGAAGCAGTCCGCCGCTCTCTTCGAGCGCCTGCTTGAGATCGAGCGGTTGCGGATTGACGATCTGTTTGCGGCCGAAGGCGAGGAGCTGCCGGGTGACCCCGGCGGCGCGGCCGGCCGCGAAGACGATCTCGTCGACCCAGCCGCGCAGCGGGCTCGCCGGCTCGAGTTGCGCCCGCACCAGCTCGGCATAGCCGGCGACGACGCCGAGGTAGTTGTTGAAGTCGTGCGCCACGCCGCCCGCCAGGCGCCCGAGCGACTCCATCCGCTGGGAGCGTCGCAGCTGCTCCTCGAGCGAGCGCTGTTCGGTGACGTCGTGGTGGATCCCGAGCATGCGATTCGGCGTGCCGTCGGCGGCGAATTGCGCCGCGGCGCGCGAACGGATCCAACGGTAATCGCCGCGCTTGTGCCGCATCCGGAACTCGGTCTCGAAGTAGCCCTCCGGCCGTGCCAGGAATTCGCGGACTTTGGCGAGCGTCGCCTCGACGTCGTCCGGGTGGGTCAGGCGCCGCCACTCGCCCAGATCGCCGCCCACTTCGTCCTCTTCGTACCCCAGCAGCTGCTTCCACTCGCGGGAGTACTGCACCCGATCGGTGCCGAGGTCCCAATCCCAGAAGCCCGTCTGCATGCCTTCGACCAACAGCCGAAGACGCTCGGCCGAGCGCCGCAGCTCCGCCTCCGCCCTCCGGCGCTCCGTGACGTCCTGGGCGAAGACTTCGAAGACCCCCGCGACTCCCGCCGCGGCCTCGATCACCCGACCGGCGAGTCGAAGCGCGATCGGGCTGCCGTCGCGCCTCCTCCACTCGACCTCGACGCCTTCGCGCAGACCCTGGGAGAGGAATCGTTCGAGGATCCCGGCGCGCGCGGCGGGATCGCAGTAGAGCGAGGGAATGGCGACCTCGAGCAGCTCCGCGTCGGAGTCGTAGCCGAGCAGGCGCACCAGCGCCGGGTTGACGCGCAGGAACCGGCCATCCATGGTGGAGCGGTAGATGCCGAGGGTGGCGTTGTCGACGATCGCGCGCTCGCTCTGCTCGGCGAGGCGCGCGCGAAGCAGGCTCTCCTGCAGCGCAGCCTCGGCCTTGCGGCGCGCGGCGTCGGAGCGCATGAGCCGCACGCCGATCCAGAAGACGAAGCCGATCGCCACGCCCTCGAGCGCCGTCGCCACGAGCGCGAATCCGTGGGCCTGAGAAAACAGGCCGCTGCGCACCGCAGCCAAGTGCAGGGCGCCGTCGATCAACGGGAGCAGGAGAGCGAAAGGAAACAGGCGCCGTGCCGCCTCGCCCCCCGGCCCCCGGCTGGCGACCACCGCCGCGATCCCGCGCTCCGGGCGTGCCGTCAGGGTCGCGATGCTCGCCAGCCCGAAGGCGATGGCCGAAGGCATCGCCATGGTGTGGAGCGTGGAGGCGCCCGGGAGCAAGTCGACTCCATAGGCGTAGCCGGTGAATGCGAGCAGGCCTGGAAGGCCGGCGAGGATCGCCAACGCTTCGCCGGCCCGATGCCCTCGTCGCTCCTCGCCGCGCCCAACCAGCAGGAGCGCCGCGCCCAGGAAGACGAAGGCGAGGGCGGTCGGCGGCGTCATGCGAAGCGGGATCGTCGCCTCCGGCGAGGCAGACGGCGCGAGGATCAGGAGGGCGTCGATGCCGAGGTCGAGGCGAGCCAGGTGCTCGATCAGGGTCGACGCGCCGATCGCGACGATGCCCCAGGCCGCCGCCGCCGCGCGCGCCCGCCCAGTGGCGGCGCGCGCCGAGGCGACCTCGGAGAGGGCCCAGCCGGCGAGCGCGAAGGCGAGCGCGGAGTTCGGCGTCATCGGGGCCATGCCGGGCACGAGGCTGCGCAGCCTCTCGAAATCGAGCGCCCAGCCGGTCACCACGGCGATGCCTAGCGCCGCCAGGATCGCCGCGCTCAGCCGCGAGAAGCGGCGCAGCCATTCCACCGCTCGCGGCTCGAGCTCGACGCCGCGGAACGGACCGTGGACCACCAGCAGGCCGCGCTGCGGAGAGCTCACCGGCCGCTCCCGCCGCGCGCGAACAACGACGCGAGCAGAGGGGCGAAGCCGGCGCCGAGATTCGCCTTGGCGAGCAGGCCATCCGCCCCGGCGGCATACGCGGCCCGGCGGTACTCGGGACCGTCGTACAGCGAGACGATCACCACCTTGGGAGCGGCCGCGCCGCGCCGCTTGATCCGGCTCGTCGCTTCGAGCCCGTCCAGGCCGGGCAGTCGGAGATCCATCAGCACCAAGTCGACGGACGTGCCGGCCAGCAAAGCGAGCGCCTCGGTGCCCGAGGCGGCCGTGTCCACCAACTGGGCGGAGTCGGTCGCCGCGACGAGGGCGCTCGCCTGGGCGAGAAACTCCGCGCTGTCGTCGACCAGCAGGACGCGGACGGCTCGCAGGCGAGGCGAAATCGCCGATTCCACGGCGGCAGCCTGGCAAGGCGCGCGGATCGCCGCCATCGGGTACGCCCCGAGGAGGCGGTCCGAAATACCCTAGATCCCTGGGTCGTCGGTCCGGGCGGGCGCTCAGCGCTCGGGCTGCACCAGGCCGATGCGAATGGCGTAGCGCACGAGGCCGGCGAGATCGTGGATGGCGAGCCGTTCCATGAGTTGGGCGCGGTGGCTCTCGACCGTCTTGACGCTCACGCCGAGCCGCCCGGCGATGGTCTTGGTCGAGTGTCCCTCGGCGACGAGCTGCAGGATCTCGCGCTGGCGCGGAGTCAGAGCGGGGGCGATGGTCGTTTCGGCCCCGACCCGCTCGACGTAGCTGTCGACCACCTGGCGCGACACCGATGGGCTCAGGTAGATCTCGCCGCGCGCCACCGCCTGCACCGCCAACTCCAGCTCGGCGACCGAGGCGTCCTTGAGCAGATAACCCGCGGCGCCGGCGCGCAGGGCCTTCAGCACGTACTCCTCGTTCGAGTGCATCGAGAGCACCAGGACCTTGGTCTCGGGATGACTCTGCTTCAGGCGCGCGGCGACTTCCAGGCCGTTCAGGCCCGGCAGCGCGATATCGAGAAAGACGAGCCGTGGCCGGAGCTGCTCGACGAGCGCCAGCGCCGCTTGGCCGTCGCCCGCTTCGGCCACGACCTCGACGCCGGGCAGGGTCGCGAGCAGGGCGCGGAAACCGGCGCGGACCAGGGCGTGATCGTCGACGAGCAGGACCCCGAGCGGACTCACGGCGCGCCCGTTCCGGAAGGTGGCGAAAGCCGGGCGGCGGTCGCGGCCGGCAGGACGACGCGAACTTCGCTCCCGCCGCCCGGCCGCGATCGGACCTCGAGCTCACCGCCCACGAGCGACGCTCGCTCGCGCATTCCCACGAGCCCGAGCGCCTCGCCCCGGGCGGCCCGCGCCCAAGCGGCCTCCGGGTCGAAGCCGCGACCGTCGTCGCGCACCGAGAGGGTCAGCCGATCGCCCTGCCGCTGGAGGGCGAGCCAGACCTCCGTCGCGGCGCCGTGGCGGGCGGCATTGGTCAGCGCCTCCTGGGCGACCCGGAAACAGACCGTTTCAATCTCGGGCGAGAGACGCGCCTCGCCGATCTCGATCGCGAGGTGGGTTGCGAGGCCGGTGGCGCGCACGAACCGGTCGACGTGCCAGCGCAGCGCCGGCGCGAGGCCGAGGTCGTCGAGCACCGAAGGCCGGAGCTCGACCGCGAGGTCCCGGCTGGCGGCGAGCGCGCGCTCGAGCGCGCTGAGCGCCGGCCGGAGTTTCTCGGCTTCTCTCGGCGTCGCTCGGCGTTCGACGGCCTCCAGGCTGAGCTTGGCGGCGGTCACGACCTGGCCGAGCTCGTCGTGCAATTCGCGAGCGATCCGTCGGCGCTCCTCCTCCTGAGCGTCGAGCAATCGCCCCGGCAGGCCGCGCAAGGCCTCCTCGGCGCGCTTGCGCTCGGTGACCACCTCGGAGAACAGCAGGATGCCGCCGATCTCGCCGCCGCTCTCGTGCCAAGGGCGGATCTCCCAGCGCACCCAGTCGAGGCGTCCGTCGGCGCGCGGGAACGGATCGTCCTCGGCGCTCTCGGTGGCGCCCGCGAGGCAGCGACGATGGACCTGCCTCCAGCGCTCGGGTATCTCCGGGAAGATCTCGTAGTGGGAGCGGCCGACGAGATCGCGTTCGCCGAGCTGGTAGTCCAGCAGGTAGCGCCGGCTGGTCGCCAGGTAACGCATCTCCCGGTCGAACATCGCGATGGCCGCCGGAGCGTTCTCGACGAACAGGTGCAGGACCTCGCGGCTCCGCCGCAGCGCCTCTTCCATCTGCTTGCGGGCGGTGACGTCGCGCAGGATGCCCAACAGGCTGCCGTCGGGCATCGCGGTGCCGGTCACCTCGCCGTCGAAGGTCGAGCCGTCCGAGCGCCGAACCTTCCATTCGCGCACGTAAGCGGCGCCCGAGCCGACCTGCTCCAACGCCGGGCCGACATGTTCGAACTCCTCCTCCGCCGCCAGGTCGCCGATCGCGAGGCCCAAGATCCGTTCGCGGGAGGAGCCGACCATCCTCGCGCCGGCGGGATTGACGTCGACGAAGCGGCCCTCCCGGTCGGTGACGAACAGGCCATCGGGGGCGCCGTCGAACAGGGCGCGGAAGCGCGCCTCGCTGAGCTTGAGCGCCTGTTCCGCCCGCCAGCGATCGGTGATGTCGTGTGCCATGCCGCGCACGATCGGGGCGGGCACGCCCTCGGTGCGCAGCGTGTTGTGGTACTTCCAGATCCGCTGCTCGCCGGTCGCGGTCTCGACCCGCATCAGACCGCGGGCGACGCCGTCCCGGCGGATGGTCGCCAGGTAGGTCGCGAACTCCTGGCGCACCGCGGGCGCCAGCAGCTCGCGCACGTTGGTGCGCGCCAGCTCTCGCGGCTCGCGGCCCAGGAGGCGGGCCGCCCAGGGGTTGATCGACAGGATCCGCCCCTCCAGATCGTGGGTGCAGATCAGGTCCTCACAATGGTCGACCAGGTCGCGATAGCGATCCTCGCTGGCGGCGAGCGCTTGCTCGGCGAGCTTGCGGGCGGTCATGTCGACGTGGCAGCCGAGCATGCGGACGGAGTTTCCCGCCGGGTCGCGAATCATCTCGGCGCGGGCCAGGATCCAGAGCCAGCGGCCGTCGCGGTGGCGGAAACGGAACTCGGATTCGTAGGGTCCGCTCGGATCGCGGCGGTAGGCCTCGATGCGCGCCAGAACGCCGGCGAGATCGTCGGGGTGACAACGGCTGCGCCACTCGTCGAAGTCGTCGGAGATCTCGTCGTCCTGGTAACCGATCTGGCGCTTCCATTCGCGCGAGTAGTGGACCCGGTCGGTGGCGAGGTCCCAGTCCCAGAGACCGACGTTCGACGCTTCGAGCGCCAGCCGCAGGCGCGTGCCGACCTCGCCCCGGCGCTGTTCCTCGCGCTTGCGCTCGGTGATCTCGGTGAAGAAGATCGTCAGGCCACCGGGCGACGGGTAGACGCGGTTCTCGAACCAGCGGTCCCAAGGGGCGTAGTAGTCCTCGAGCACGATCGACCGTTGCTCGGCCATCGCCCGTTCGTACGCCCGATGGAACGGCTGACCGGTCCCCTCGGGGAACTCGGTCCAGATGTGCTTGCCGACCAGGTCCTCGGGCCGCCGGCCGAGCAGCTCTCCGGCCCGGGCGTTGACGTAGACGTAGCGCCAGTCGCGATCGAGGGCGACGAAGCCGTCGGAGATGCGCGCGAGCAGGGCGCGCGCGTCGAGCGCGGCCGCAGCTTCCGCAGCATCGCCCGGAATTGCTGGCGAGGCGGGGGGTCGGCGGCTCCCGTCGGGGTCGCTCGGTCGAGTGGCGCCCACGGGGAGACGATACGCTCCTTCGGGCGCGAGGGTAGCCCGCCTCGCTCCGGGCGAATGTCGACCCGCGGGACGCCGAGGCGGGGAGGCCGCGCCGGCGGCGCGCGGCCAGCTGCTACCATCGCCTCGACCCACCAACCCAGCGCAGGAGGATCCCATGATGACGTTGCGTCGGATCGAACCGTTCTCGTTGGCCAAGACGGCGGCGGTGGTCTACGGCGGGTTGGGCCTGGTGATCGGCGGCTGCGTGTCGTTGTTCGCCATCGCCGGCTCGGCCTTCTTCTCGGCGGCCGAGAGATCGCCGCTGCCCTTCGGCGGCCTCTTCCTCGGCGTGGGAGCGATCGTCTTCTTCCCCCTGCTCTACGCTTTCTTCGGTTTCCTCGGGGCGCTCATCGGCTCGTCGATCTTCAATCTCGCGGCGCGCTGGACCGGCGGCGTCGAGCTCGACCTGCGTTGACGGCGGCGTTCCAGCGCTACGCGCTGGCCCTCGCGCTGATCCTCGGCGCAGTGGCCGGCGACGGGAGAGCCGCGCGCGGCGGCGAGGTCGCCAGGGCAGCCGAACCCACCGCCCGCTGGCGCGAGCCGGTGACCGGGATGGAGTTCGTCGACCTCTCGCCGGGCGAGTTCACCATGGGTTCGCCCGCCGACGAGCCGGGGCGCGAGCCGGGAGAGATCCCCCACCGCGTCCGCCTGACGCGCGGGTTCTGGCTCGGGGCGACCGAGGTGACGCAGGGGCAGTGGACGCGGGTCATGGGCGCCAATCCCAGCCACTTCGCCGACTGCGGCGCCGAGTGTCCGGTCGAGTCGGTCTCGCGCCTCGACATCGAACGATTCCTCGCCCGGCTCGCCGAGCTCGCGCCGGGCGAGCGCTTCCGCCTGCCGAGCGAGGCCGAATGGGAGTTCGCCTGCCGCGCCGGCGGCGGCGCGACCTACGCCACCGGCGCGACGCTGACCGCCGCCGCCGCCAACATCGACGCGCGCGACGACCCGCGTGCCGCCGACCCGAGCGGCAGCGCGCCGGCCTTCCGCGGCCGCCCGACGCCGGCGGGCTCGTTCCCGGCGAACGGCTGGGGACTTTTCGATCTCTCGGGCAACGTCTGGGAGTGGACCGCCGATCCTCTCTGTCCCTATCCGCTCGGCCGCGAGGTGACGGTCGATCCGCGCCCCGCCTGCGGCAACCCGCTCGCCGTGATCCGCGGCGGAAGTTGGTACTACGGCGCCGCGAGCGCCCGCTGCGCCCTGCGTTCCACCCACCGCCCGCAGGATTCCGGATTCAGCCTCGGCTTCCGCCTGGTGCGCGAAGCGCGCTGAGCGGCGGCGCTCAGGGCGGCGTCGCGGCGGCGCTCCAGGCGGCGAAGTCGCCGCTCTCGAAGCGGTCGCCGAAGATCGCCGCACTCTCGTGGATCAGAGTGAAGCGGTCGCGCACCACGCCGGCCGCGTCGACGAACCGCCCCTCCAGACGCCCCGGAGCGACGTCGAGGACGAAGGAGCCCAACGCCGAGAGGCTGGTCTGCATCGCCGGGTGGTCGAGCGGTCCGCCGCCGGTCTGCGCTCCCGTGCCGGCGACGACGTAGACCGTGCCGCCGTGGGCGAAGCCGCGCCGCAGGTACACCCCCGAGCCCGCGGGCGAGCCGTCGCCCGAGTCGAGGATCATGGCGCTCGTGAGGGTGTCCGACGTGCCGTAGTGCCCGTCGAGCAGGTCCGAGCGCTCGTAGTCGTGGCTGTGGCCGCAGAGCACCAGGTCGGCGCCCAGCGCTTCGAGCACCGGCAGGAAGAGCGCGCGCATCGCCGCCATCCGGCCGCCCGAGTCCGCCGGGTCGTCGCTGTCGTGCGTCCCGTGGGTGTAGGGCGGGTGGTGGAAGTAGGCGACCACCCAGGGCTTGAGGTTGTCCGCCAGATCGGCCGCGAGCCAGTCGAGCATCGGCGAGCTCGCGCCGAGGTCGGTGCCCGCCGAATCGAGCTCGACGAAATGGACGTCGCCCAACTCCCAGGAGAAGTAAGCCTCGGTGCCGCTCGCCTTGCCGCCGTTCTCGCCCGCGGCGGGCAGGTCGAAGGCGGTGAAGAACGGGCCGCTCTGGCTCGCCGAGTCGGAAGAGACCGCGTCGTGGTTGCCGAGCGCCGGCCAGAGCGACCAGGTCGCGAGCTCGTCGGGATAGATGGCGAAGAGCTTCGTCTGGTACTCGGCGTCGGTGCCCGCGGCGTAGGCGTTGTCGCCCAGCATCAGCCAGGCGTCGGGCTCCCGAGCGCCGGTCCAGAGGCGGAACGCGTCGCGGACCGCGCCGGCATCGGCGCCGCCGGTGCCGGTGTCGCCGGTCACCCAGATGCGCAGCGGCGCCGCCGCCTCGGGCGCTGTGCGGAAGTGGAAGGCGGGCGTGCCCCCGGCGAGCACCGCGCTCGCCGTGCCGACGGCGTAGAAGTAGTCGGTCGCCGGGGAGAGGCCCGTCAGCTCGAGGGCGTGCTCGACCGCGGGCGTGGCTCCGACTGCGGTCGCCGTCCAGTCGCCGAGACCGACGCCGGCGCCGGCCCAGCTGTCGGTCGCCTCGTCGGTGCGCCAGTGGACGACGACCGACGAGGTCCCGAGGCGCTGTAGGTAGGGGCCGCGGGCGACCGTGGCGGCGCGCGCGGCGTCCGGGTCCAGCGCGCCGAGCGCGGTGAGCGCGGTGGCCGCGGAGATCACGGCGAGCGCCGAGGCGAGGCGGACGGGTCGAGCCCTCACGCGGCGACTCTACGCCCGCGGCGACCGGCCGCGCGGCGGCAAACTTCGCGCCGGGGTCCGTCTATACTGCCAGTCCTTCACCCCGCGCGCCGTCGTTCCGCGGCCGGCAGCCGCCGGCGCGCCTGAAGTCGATTCCGCCGGCAAGGAGAGGCATCGTGTCCCCGAGAACGAGATCGCATCTCGCCGTCGCGTCGCTGGCCGTACTCGTCCTGGCCGCCAGCGGCTGCTGCAGCTGGTCCGCGAAGCACTGCCGAGCGGGTCTGAGCGTGCCGGAAGGCTTCGGGATTCCGGCCCCGATCCGGATCGAGATCGCCAAGGCCGGCGGCGGCGCGGTCTGCAAGCTCACGGTCACGCCGTCGCCACAGATTCTCGGCTACTACTCCGACCCGTGGAATCACCCGGCCGAGTATCTCCAGGCGTTCTGGTATCTGTCGGCCCCGGCGGGCGGTTTCGGCGTGCAGTCGACCGACGAGGTCCGCATCCGGCCGAAGACCGGTTCGGATCCCAACTACTTCCGCCCCAGTATCCAGTTCTCCGCAGCCGAGGGCGGCATCGATAGCGGCAACGCGCTCGTCGAGCCCCCGGCCGCGGGGTACACCTGGTCCTACCGGGTCGAGTTCTGGCGCGGTGGATCGATGCTCTGCGCGATCGACCCCGACCTGATCATCCGCAAGGGTCCGGGGACGATCATCGAGGGCCGGCCGCACAAGAACGGCAACTCCTAGCCGCTCGGCTTGGCCGCCGTCAGGCGGCGGAACTCCGGGTCGTTCGCCAGGTTGGCGAGCTCGTCCTCGTCGCGCAGCCGATCGGCGACGTAGCCGAGGGCGATGGCGTTGCGCAGGTGAGCGAGCGCCGGCTCGCGCGCGCCGCACAGGGCGTAGGGCCGGGCGAGCGCGTGCAGGTTCTCGGCCGTCGCCGGCAGCTCGCGCTCGATGCCGCCGGTGTAGTCGATCGCCGCCCGGCACTCGCCGGCGCGCGCCAGGTAGAGCGCCCGCTGCAGGCGCAGGTCGTTGTCCTTGGGCGTCGTCGTCAGGGCCAGATCGACCAACGCCAGCGCCTCCTTGTAGGCCGCGACCGCCTCGTCCGGACGACCGAGCTTCAAGTAGAGATCGCCGAGGTTGCGTCGGTAGCGCGGATCGCGCGGCGCGAGCTTCGAGGCCAGTTGGAAGTACTTCTCGGCCTCGTTCATGCGGCCGCTGAAGAAGTAGAGGGTGCCGATGTTGTTGGCCGTTTCGTCGTTGGCGATCGGGCCGGGGATCTTCTCGTAGGCGGCGAGCGCGCCGGCGACGTCGCCGTCGTAGGCGAGCATCGAGGCGAGGTTCTCGTGCGGCACGGTGACGCCGGGCGGCGCGGCGGCGATGGCGCGCTCGAAGGCGATGCGCGCCTTGGCGGTGTCGCCCATGCGCAGCCGCAGGCTGCCGAGCTGGTTCCAAACCACCCAGGAATCGGGCCGCATGCCGACCGCGTCGAGCAGGCTCTTCTGGGCGCCCTCGAGGTCGCCCTTCTGCTCGCGGCAGGAGGCGAGCTCGATCGCCACCCGGTCGGGAAGCACTCCCGTGCGCGCCATGGCGTCGAGCTCGGCGATCGCCCCGTCGGCGTCGCCGCGCAGGCGCAGGACCCGCGCCAGAGCGAACCGCGCCAGCGCGTTGCCGGAGGAGGCGGCGATCGCCGCGCGCGCCTCCTTCTCCGCCGCGTCGAGCAGCGCCGGGTCGCGCTCCTTGTCGAATCGTCGCACCATGTACTCGGCGCGCAGGCCGTGTCCGGGGCCGAACTCGCGTTCGAGCACCAGCGCCTGGTCGACGAGCGAGATCGCCTGGCCGAGGCCGTCCGGATCGTTGACGTCGTCGGCGGCGCGGGCGGCGCGGACCAGCAGGTCGAACGCCTGCGCCGAGCGCCCGCCGGTCGCCGCCAGGCGGGAGCGGTCGGCGGCGGTCAGCGGGATCGACAGGGCGCGCACCAGCTCGGCGGCGATGGCACTCTGCAGGCGTCCCGGGTCGCCGCGCGACTCCTCGAAGCTGCGCGACCAGAGCATGAAGCCGGTGGCGGAGTCGGTCAGGTGCACCTGCGCCGTCAGCCGGTCCCCCGCCGCCTGCAGGTCGCCATCGACGAGCGAGCCGACGCGCAGCGTGCGGCCGAGGGCGCGGGCGCCGGCCCCGCTGCGCAGCGCCGCGGCGGTGTCGTTGCGATCGGCGACCGCGAGGCCGGGGATCTCCGCCAGCCGGCCGACGAGCGCCGCGGCCAGGCCGTCGGCGAAGTGATCGAGGGTGGCGTCGCCGGAGTTGTTGCGGAAGGGGAGCACAGCGAGGGTCTGCAGCGGCGGCAACGGCGTGCGTGCGCGCAGTACCAGCCAGACGCCGGCGGCCACCGCGAGCAGCGCGGCGGCGCCGGCGACGAACGTCAGGCGCCGCCGCCGGGCGAGCAGCACGCTACGCGAGCGGCGCGCGGCGTGGAGGGTCCCCGAACGCCGCAGATCGCTCGCCGAAGCGAACGCCGCCGCCAGGTTCTCGAGCTCCGAGACCACGTCGGCCGCGGTCTGGTAGCGCGCCGCCGGCTCCTTGGCGAGCAAGCGATGGACGATGCGCGCCAGGTCCGGGTCGATGTCGTCGACCGCCTCTTCGAGCGGCGGCTCGTCCTCGTGCACCACGGCGTGCATCAGGGCGAGGAAGCTGTCGCCCTCGAAAGGCAGCTTGCCGGCCGCCATGTGGTAGAGCACGACGCCGAGGGCGAACAGGTCGCTCCGTCCGTCGACGTGCTTGCCGAGCGCTTGCTCGGGCGAGATGTAGGGCGCGGTGCCGAGGACGATTCCGGCCGCGGTCGCCATCTCGGTGGTCGCGGGGTCGGCGGTGACCGCGCGCTCCTCGAGGATCTTGGCCAAGCCGAAGTCGAGGATCTTGACCCGGCCGTCGGCGAGGATGCGGATGTTGGAGGGCTTCAAGTCGCGGTGGACGATCCCCGCGCGATGGGCGACCGAGAGGCCGCGCGCGACTTGCAGGCCGATGTCGACCACGTCGCGGGTCGCCATCGCCTCGTCGCGGGTCATGCGGGTGCGCAGGTCCTCGCCTTCGACGTATTCGAGGACGAGGTAGAAGATGCGGCGCGGGCCGTGACCGGCGGCGGCGCCGAGCAGCTCGGCGTCGTCGATCTCGGCCTCGCCGATCTCGTGCACGGTGGCGATGTTGGGGTGGTTGAGCGCCGCCGCGGCCTGCGCCTCGCGCAGGAAGCGCTGCTGGCGCGAGGGGTCGGTGGCCACCCCCGGCTGCAGGAACTTGATCGCCACCGTGCGTCCGAGGCGGGTGTCGCGCGCCTTGTAGACCACGCCCATCCCGCCTTCGCCGAGGCGCCGTTCGAGCTCGTATTGGGCGAGGCGGGAAAGCGGCATCGTCGGCGCGCGGACCTTTCGCGGAACGCCTCGATTCTACGCCGGTGGGTGGCTCTCTTTGTGCAGGGGCCAGCCGTGGCGCCGGGCGGCGGCAAGCCAGAGCTCTCTCATCAGCTCGAGACCTCGGAGGCGCTCGGCGGGGGTCAGCTCCCGCCAGCGGCGCTCCTGGTCGCGACGATGACCGTCCCAGCCGCGTGGCCACGCGGGAGCGGTGGTCATCGTCCTTGCCGTGCTGCCTGAATGGCGACGAGCGCCTGGACGTCCTCGAGATCCCGCGGCCGACCGGCGCGACGCTTCATCTCCAGCAGGTGATCGATCGAAGCCACCCGGATCCGGCAGGACTCGAGGTCGACTTCGTCGGCGGTCGATTCGAGCCGCTCGAACGGGATGGGCTCTTCGACGAAGAGGTCGACGTCGGCGCCCGGGAATGCGTCGCTCCACCAGGAGAAGACCATCATGGCCCGATCGCGCGCCCAGGCGCGGCGGGTCTCCGGATCCGCGAAATCGTCGCCGCGCACCGCAACCCGCGGCTGGAAACCCAATCGCTCGAGGGCGCCGACGGTGCGCAACACGTTCTCCCGGTCGAGCGCCAGCACGAGATCGAGATCGAGGGTCAGGCGCGGATACCCCTGGAGAACCACCGCCACTCCCCCCACCACGACGAAGCGCACCCGAGCGTCGAGCAGGGCTCGGAAGATCTCCTCGATCGAGCGCGGTGCCACTTGGCGAGTCTACACAAGGCGAATCGTCGGCCCTCCGCGCGCCATCCCCCCTTTCCTCCGCCACAGAAGGGCCACCCGGGGCTCCTTGGCTCTTTGGGGCTCCAACTTCGCACGGGCCGAGCTCTTGTCAATCGCCGCTGTCGCTGCTATGAATGGACCGATGATCGACTTGCCATGGACTCATTGTTGTTGTTCAGTCTATTCAACCGTAGATCGAGGGTTCTCGGCCCAGAAATCCCATCAATACCTGAACGATCTGGGCTGCGATCGCATTACAGTGCCTCGAGGCGTTGTGATTCCAATGAGAGGAGAGGATGATGAGCCCCAAGAGCTGGCGGACGTATCTAGTTGGACTCGCCCTCATCGCAGAAGCCGGTCTTCTTCCGGGGAATGTGGCGGCCCAGTGTCACGACCTTATTGACGAATGCGCGATCGGAGCTCGTTTCTGTTTCGGCTTTCCGACCAGCCTGAGAATGTATGGACCCAACTTGGTCGACACTGGCGGATGGCTTGCCGGGAGCTTTTGTGGTTGGAAGCCGTGCTGGAACGTGGTTTGCCCTTGCGGGCGGCTACTTGCGGACGATGTCTGCGAATGGAACCGGCCTGGCCAGGATGAGGAGTCGAAGCTAGCCGAGCTGAACGAGATGGTGCTCTCGCCTGATTCCCAGAATACCCTCTACGGAGATGCGGCCGACAGCGTGATGAGCTTGACTGACCGAGGAACGTTAGGCCCGAACAAAGGGGAAGGGCATCTGAGCTACGTCGAAGAAACCGGGATTCGGAAACTTGCTGAGAGCTATCGCCGCCTTACCTCGATTCGAGCAAAGATAGGGATCACCTTCGCGCTGCCGTCTGGAATGGGAGAGGACCAGGGTACCCTTGACCTCGAGATGGAGCCCGAGAGATTTTCCTACCGCCTGAACTTGGGAGGATCGTCAGCCCTAGGGCCTGGTATGTCAGCGGCATTTGACGGGGCGACATATCAACTGCTCACCATGCCGCAGCAAGTCCTGACTCTCCAATCGCGACCTTGGGTGCGCACGGGTCGGACCTTTCCAAACCCGATCTTCTTGGCGGCGTGGCCGCTCCTCGGTCACGACCTGAAGTGCACGACGTGCGATCTCTCCTTGTCAGCCATGCATTCGATCGACTCAGCGTTTCTGGAGGGAAGCGCAAGAGTAATATCCCGGAGAGGAAATGAAGTGTGGCTTGCCCTGCCGGGTGTGGCAGACGATCAGCAAGGAGACTATTTTCGAGTCTTGCTGGATTCCAAGACTGTGCGGCTTCTGCGCGCCGAACTGCACTCATCGACTGGATCCCTCCTGGCCACGATCGACTACAACTACAGCCGCAATGAGCCGAGTGGGGGTCGATCGCTTCCGACTGATATGGAAGCATGGTTCAGCGACCCGGACCAGACGTCGATACGAATCCGCTTTCAGTTCTTGAAAGTTCAGATCAACGAGCCCCTCGACGCTAGTGGTTTCTCTATCGACCCGGGTCTGGCCCGGATTGTGGTGGATGCGGACGTCGCGAGGTTGTTGAAGCACCCGCGACTTGCAAACTAGACAGGGACGAACGAGGCTGGGGGATCTGATGAAAAGTGAGGCTCCAGTGTCGGAGAGAGAAAAGTCTCGTTCCCGTGCGGGTACTGTCGTGTGGATTGCGATCGCGTTTGTCGCAGGCGTCTTCTCGGGTGGCGGTGTCGCGATGTTTCGACTTAGCCACTGGGCGACAGCGCGCCTCTCCGACGAGGTAAGGGGAGTCGTCGTGTATGAGCTCGAGACCCTCAGTCGATTTCGACTTGGGAGGAACGATGAGGCCATCGGCTTGCTTGAGGGGTCGATGTTTCAAGGAGCTACTTCGCTCCTCCGAAGCTCAGCAACAGGTAACCTGACGCCGAAGGAAAGGCGAGTCATACAGCTTGTCAAGCTCTACGGCGACAGAACGCATTGGACGGGAGTCAAGGAAGCCGAAGAACAGCTCAGGACCTTTCCGACTGATGATCTCGACCTCGGTACGTGCAGTACAGCTCTGCGCCAGTTCCTTTCGACTTCGACCCCTGGTCCAAGCAATTAGGCGAAATCCGAAGAGCCGTGCCTGACCGAGAGGCAAGATGGTGTGAGGGTTGGACCGGGCAGGTCGAGTCGTACCCGAGTGGCCTGGGCACTCCGTTCTCACCCATCGAGGATCTCGCGAGCTTCGGGAGCTGCCCGCAGTAGGAGCCCGCCGAGTCGGCGGACTTCCCGCCGCTCTAGCTCGGCTCGGGGTCGGGGCCGAGGGACGGGGCGGTCGGGAGGCTGGGGAGTTTCTGGCGCAGGATTTCGAGGGCGTGGCGGACGACTTCGTCGAGGGCCTGGGTGCGGGCGAACATGCGCTCGGCCTGGGCGCGCAGCTCGGCCAGGGTCGGCAGGTGCGGGCGCCGCCATTCGCGGTGGAAGGTGTCGGCGAGCAGGCGCGCGGCGCGCTCGATCGCCGAGGGCGGCGCCGGGCGCTCGCCGCGCACGACTTCGAGCGGCGGCTCTTTCATCTCCCAGACCACGCCGACCCAGGAGAGCGCTTTGAGGAGGTAGTAGGTGAAGTCGTACTCCCACCAGCGGAAACCCTGGCGGGTCGAGCCCTGGTACCAGTGGTGGTTGTTGTGCCAGCCCTCGCCGAGAGTGACGATCGCCAGCCACCAGTTGTTGCGCGACTCGTCGCCGGTCAGGTAGCGCTGCCGTCCCGCGGTGTGGGCGAGCGAGTTGATCGCGAACGTGCCGTGGTAGGTCGCGACCGTGCTCCAGCAGAAGCCGACCACCAGCCCGCGCCAGCCGCCGAGGAGGTAGCTCGCCGTGCCGAGCAGCAGGATCGGCGCGAACTTGTTGCGGTCGAGCCAGACGAGCTCGGGATAGCGCTCGAGATCGGGCACGAACGAATAGTCGGCCGGACCGGTCTGCTTGTGGAAGACCCAGCCGAAGTGGGCGAACCAGAAACCCTTCTGGCGCGGCGAGTGGACGTCGTCCTCGGTGTCGGAGAACTTGTGGTGGTGGCGGTGCTTCGCCGCCCACCAGAGGACGCCGGCCTGGCCCGAGCTCTCGGCGAGGAAGCCCATGAGGAAGTGGAAGACCCGGCTGGTGCGGTAGGTGCGGTGCGAGAAGTAGCGGTGGAAGCCGCCGGTGATGGCGAACATGCGCGCGACGTAGAGCGCGAACGCCGCCGCGACCGCGCCCCAGGAGACCCCGGTCCAGATCGCCGTCAAGCAGGCGAAGTGCATGAGGACGAAGGCGGTGGCGGAGGGGTAGATGATGTCGTCGGCGTGGAGCTCGGGGCGCATGGTTTCGGGATCCTATCGTTGAGTGTGCGTCCGGCCTGTGACGCTTCGACTTCGGGCCGTGCCACCGCGGGTCTCTCTGCGCTCGGTCGGTACCCCGGCTTCCTCGGACAACGGCCCTTGCGATCCGGGCCACCGTGGGTCTCTCTGCGCTCGGTCGGCGTTCGGCTTCCTCGAGAGTCATTCCTTGCGACCCGTGCCACCGGCGGTCTCTCTGCGCTCGGTCGGTACCCCGACCCATTGGAAGAAGCGGGTTGAGGACGGGGGCCCCCGCCACTTCGCTCCGAGAGCCCGCCGGCGGCACTACCGCGTGCCTGGTTGGCGCGGCGCTAGGGTTTCGAGAATCGGTAGTGGGCGACTTGCCACTCCTTGCCTTGCTTCCAGTTGAACAGCTCGGCGCAGGCGAGGAAGAAGACTCGCCAGCGCTCGAGCCACATCGGCGCGTCTCGTTCTCCGTAGGCGGCTTCGAGGATGGGAAGGACGTTCTCGCTCTTCGCGTCGAGATTCGCGAGCCAGGCTTCGGCGGTCTTGGCGTAGTGGGTGCCGTCGACTGCCCACTGCGCGTCGAGGTCGAGGGCGCCGCGGAAGGCCGGCAGCAGGTCGGCCGAGGGCATGAGGCCGCCGGTGAAGAAGTGGCGCGCCATCCAGTCGGAGGGGCCCTGGTCCTCGAACGGATAGGCGAGCTCGCGGTGGCAGAAGACGTGGACGAAGAGCTTGCCTCCCGGCGCGAGCCAGCGGCCGAGGCGCGCGAAGAGCGCTTCGTAGTTGCGCAGGTGCTCGAACATTTCGACCGAGACGATGCGGTCGAAACGCGGCGCGAGCGCCAGCGTGTTGATGTCGGCCACCCGGTGCTCGAGATTCGCGAGCCCGCGGCGGCGCGCCTCGGCGCGCAGGTACTCGCCCTGCGGGCGCGAGTTCGAGATCGCCAGCAGGCGCGAGCTCGGGAAGCGCTCGGCGAGCCAGAAGCTCATCGACCCCCAGCCGCAGCCCAAGTCGAGGATCGACTGCCCGTCCTCGATCCCGGCCCGCTCGGTCGCGAGCGCCAGCATCGCCTCCTCGGCCGCGGCGAGAGTCGTGACCCCCGCGGGGAAGAGGCAGGAGCTGTACTTGAGGCGCGGTCCGAGGACGAGGCGGAAAAACTCCGGCGGCAGCTCGTAGTGCTGGCGGTTGGCCGCCTCCGGCACGAGCGCGATCGGCGAGGCGGCGAAAGCGCGCCGGTAGCGCTCGGAGCGCGGCAGCGGGTCGGCTTCCTGGCGCCGGCGCTCGCTCGCCAGCCGGCCGGCGAGCAGGCGGCGGATGCCGAAGCGGACGAGCGGGTCGGGCAGCAGGCCGCGGTCGAGCCAGCGTTGGGCGAGCGCGAGGCTCATCGCGAGTTCTCCTCGGCGCGACCGGGGCGCGGGCCGAAGAGCGCCACCAGGCCGTCCGCTTCCGAGCTGCGCACCAGGAGGCGCACCGCGTAGACGGCGATGCCGATGTTGCCGAGCGCCAGGAGCGCCGCGAGCCAGGCGAGGCGTGTTGCCCAGGCGCGCTCGCGCCAGACGATCCACAGCCAGACGGCGAGGAAGCCGAAGTAGGCGTCGAAGAGAGTCGCCCTTCCCCAGCGGTCGGCCCACAGGTCGGCGAAGGCGAGGAGCACGTTCTTCTCGCCGCTCGCCCAGGCGGTGACCGCGACCATCGCCGCGAGGACGACGAAGAAATAGCCGGCGAGGGCCGAGCGCGGGATCATCGTGGGACCTCCAGGAGGGATTCGGACGGCGGGAACGCCGGCGCCGCGGCGGCATGGCGCGCGAGCAGCGGCACCGCGATCGCCCAGACGGCGGCGAGGACGAGGTAGCTCGGCCGCGGGTCGGCCGGGAAGCTCACCGCGCCGAAGCGCGCGCCGGCGGCGAAGGAGAGCGGTCCGCCGAGCGCGCCGAGCGCCGCGGCCAACCAGCGACGGTCCGGCCGGCCGAGCGCGCGGAGCAGGCCCTCGGCGCCCGCGAGCTCGGCCCACAGCGCCGGAATCCAGGCCGGAGCGAGCCAGCTCGCCGGCGCGCCGGCGAAGGCGAGCAGGCCCAATCCCTGCTGGGTCGAATCGATCGCCCAGCCGGCGAGCGCCAGGGTGCCCATCGTCGCCAGGCGACGGCCGACGGCGGGCGTCGGCGCGCGCAGCAGTTGCACCGCGAGGTAGGCCGGCACGACCAGCGGACCGATCCACGGCAGGCCGCTCCCGGCCCCGGCCACGGTGGCGAGCCATACCCCCTGGAACACCAGAAAGTCGACGGCCGCGACGGCGATCCCGCGAGCCGTCACCCGAGGCTCCCGGCGAGCGTCTCGCCGCGGAAGCGCGGGCCGGCGAGCAGGATCTGCGCGTCGCCGATCACCCGCTCGCGGAAGCCGCCCTCGCAGTAGGCGAGGTAGAAGCGCCAGAGGCGGACGAAAGAGTCGTCGTAGCCGAGAGCGCGCACCGCCTCGAGGCGCGACTCGAAGCGCGCGCTCCACATCGCCAGGGTGCGGGCGTAGTGCAGCCCGAGGTCCTCGACCCCGAGCGGGGTCAGGCGCGAGGCGGCGGCGATCGCCGAGAAGAGCGAGGTGAGCGAGGGGATCGAGCTGCCGGGAAAGACATAGCGCTGGATGAAGTCGACGCCGGCGAGCGCCGCGGCATGGTGGCGCTCGGCGAGGGTGATCGACTGGATCGCGGCGAGGCCGCCGGGAACGAGCAGACGGTCGAGCGCCGCGAAGAAGGCCGGTAGATGGCGATGTCCGACCGCCTCGATCATCTCGACCGAGACGATCTTGTCGTAGCTGCCGGCGAGGTCGCGGTAGTCGCGGTCGAGGACTTCGATCCGCCCGGCGAGGCCGGCCGCGGCGACGCGCGCGCGCGCCTCGCGCCGCTGCTCGGCGGAGATCGTGGTGGTGGTGACCCGGCAGCCGTAGCGCCGGGCGGCGTGGATCGCGAATGAGCCCCAGCCGGTGCCGATCTCGAGCAGGTGATCGCCGGGCGCGAGTCGGAGCTTGCGGCAGAGGCGGTCGATCTTGGCGATCTGCGCCTCCTCGAGGGTCATCGACGGACGGGCGAAGAAGGCCGACGAATAGGTGAGCGTCTCGTCGAGGAAGAGACGGAAGAAGTCGTTGCCGAGATCGTAGTGCGCCGCGATGTTGCGCCGACTGCCGCGCCGGGTGTTGTCGCGCAGGCGGTGGAGAGCGCGCGCCGCCGCGAGGCCGAGATGGGCGAATCCGCCCTCGAGCCCCTCGAGCGCCGCGCGGTTGCGGGCGAAGAGACGCACCAGCGCCACCAGGTCGCGGCTCTCCCAGGCGCCGTCGAGGTAGGCCGCTGCGGCGCCGAGCGAACCGCCGAGGAGGATCCGCGTCCAGGCCGAGGCGTCGCGCACCTCGAGATCCGCGGCGAGGCCGTCGGCGGTCTCGTGGCCGAGCCGCTGCAGCGTCTTGCCTTCGCGGACGAGCAGCGTCCCGTGGGCGAGCGCGCTCAGGCGGCGCGTGACGAGCCGGCGCGCGAGGCGGGGGGCGAAGCCGCCGGCGGCTCCGCGGTCGAGCCGGACGAGCTCTCCCGCGGCGGCGCCGCGCGGTGCTTCGGGTGCGGCTGAAACGGGACTCCGCGGAGCTTCAAGACGGCCGCGTGCAGATAGATCCATGCGAAAACCCTCAGGGTCAGTGCCGGATAGACGACCAGCGCCCGTCGCAGCGTGGCCGGTGCGAGCTCGCGCCGGGCGAGCGACAGGGTGGCGTCGAACAGTCTTTCGCCGCCTCGCCAGTCCTCCATGTGCACCGCGAGACGCTCTCCCGGTGGAGTGAAGCGCCAGCGGTACTCGAGCTCCATCGGCAGGAAGGGCGAGACGTGGAACTGCTTCGGGAAGCGGGCGCCGAAGCTCTCGCCGCGGCGCTCGCCCGCGGCGTCGACGACGTAGACGTGGCGCTCGCGCCACGGCGTGTTGGTGATCTCGGCGGCGACCGCCTCGAGCCCGCCGCCGGCGGCGAAGCAGTAGTAGAACGAGACCGGATTCATGCGCACGCCGAGGGTGCGCGGGTGGGTCAGGAGCCGCACGGGACCGTCGAGCGGCCGCCCGAGCCGGGCCCCGACTTCGGCGCGCACCGCCTCCGCCCAGGGGCGATCCCGGTCGCCGAAGTAGTCGGCGCGCCGCAGCCAGGCGAGCGCCGGGCGACGGGTCGAAGCGAGGGCGCTGCCGCGGAAGATCTCCGGCAGCTCGTCGAGGTCGGCGTAGAGCTGGAAGAGCGGATAGGCGAAGCGGTGCGCCCGCGGCGCGAATCGCCGGTGTCGGACGTGGCCGAAGTAGAGCGCGCTCTCCATCGATCCCTCTACGCCGCGGCGCGGGCGGCCGAGAGCGCCAGGGCGCGCGCCGCCCGCTCGCCGCTCCAGGCGCCGTCCTCGTGGAAGCCGTGGCGCCAGTAGGCGCCGGCGTAGTGCACCCCGCCGAGGCCGTCGATCTCCTCCCAGCGCGCCTGCGCGGCGACGGCCGCGGCGTCGAACTGCGGGTGGGCGAAGACGACCCGGTGCAGCACGCGCGCCGGGTCGATCTCGGCGCTCCGGTTGAGGGTCACGAAGTAGTCGTGCCGGGTGGCGAGCGGCTGCAGGCGGTTGATCCAGTAGGTGATCGGGATCCCCTCGCCCGGCCGGCCGAGGCGGACGTTCCAGCTCGTCCAGGCGCGTCGGCGGCGCGGCATGACGCGCGGGTCGTCGTGCAGCACGGTCTCGTTGGCGCGATAGCCGATCGCGCCCAGCACCCGACGCTCGGCCTCCGTCGGCTGGGCATGGAGCGCCAGCGCCTGGTCGCTGTGGACGGCGACGACGACGCGATCGAAGCGCGCGCGCTCGCCGTCGATGGCGAGCTCGACGCCGGTCTCGGTTCGCCGCAGGCCGCCGAGGTCGACGCCCAGTCGCACCTTGCCCGGGAACGCGGCGAGGAGCGCGTCGACGTAGCGCCGCGAGCCGCCGGCGACGGTGCGCCAGGCCGGCCGGTCGCGCAGCGTCAGCAAGCCATGGTTGGCGAAAAAGCGCAGCAGGGAAGCGGCCGGGAAATCGAGCGTGCGCTCCCGCGGCATCGACCAGAGCGCGCCCGCCATGGGCGACAGGTAGAGCTCGACGAAGGCGCGCGGCAGGTTCGCGGCGCGCGCGAATTCGCCGAGGGACCGGCCGCTCGGGCGCGCGAGCTCGCGCCCACCGGCGCGGGCGAAGCGCAGCTGGCCGGCGGCGATCTTCCAGAAGCGGGGGTCGACGAGGTTGCGCCGGCGCGCGAGGAGCGCGCCGAGGCTCTCGCCCGAGACGACGAAGCCGGACTCGGGGTCCTCGACCGCGAAACCCATCGACGAGGGCGCGGTGGCGACGCCGAGGTCTGCCAAGAGGCGGGTGAGGACCGGATAGGTGCGCCGGTTGAAGACCAGGAAGCCCAGGTCGAGCGCGGCGCGGCCGGCGTCGGGTGTGTCGACCTCGACGGTGTAGGCGTGTCCCCCGGCGCGCGGCGCGCGGTCGAAGAGCCAGGCCTCGCCCGAACGGGCGAGCTCGCGCGCCGCCACCAAACCGCTGATCCCCGCGCCCACGACGGCGATTCGCAAGCCCGCCTCCTGTCCACCGACTACTACGGCAGGGCGGGCGGCGGTGGATGGGCGGCGGGTGGGGTCGCGGCGCGGGCGCGGCGGTCGAGCTCCCAGCAGGCGCCGAGGCGGGCCGGGATCGGGTAGGGCGGGTCGATCCGGCAGAGGGAAGCGGGCTCGCCGAGCTCGCTGGCGAGCAGGCGCGCGTGCACCTCGAAGGGCGTGTCGGCGACCCCGCGCCGGCGCGACTCGCCGAGCTCGGCGCGCGCCAGCGCGAGGTCGCCGCGCGCGAACGCTAGGCGGGCCGCCAGCAGCTCGGCGAGCCCCCAGTCGGAGGCGAGATGGGGGGCGAGCTCGGCGAGGATGGCGGCCGCCGGGCGCGGCGGCGCGACGCCCGTCTCGAGCGTCCGCAGCAGCAGCACGCCGCGCACCGGCCAGTCGACCTGCGAGACCATGCGGTCGGCTTCGACCAGTCGGCGCCGCGCTCCGGCATCGTCGCCGAGCAGGTGGGCGACGGTGGCGCCGAGCCCCCACGCTTCGCCGGCGAGCTCGGTGTCCGACAGGTCGGGCGCCCGGGTGGCGACGCGGTCGAAGCGTTCGAGCGCCTGGGCCAGCCGTCCGGCGGCGACTTCGGCGATCGCCGCCAGCAGCTGCGCCGAGATCGAGGTGTCGACGCCGTCGCGGGTCAGGTCGCCGCGCGAGGCGCGGTCGTAGGCGGCGATCGCCCCGTCGGCGTCGCCGCGGGCGAAGGCGATGCGGCCGCGCACGTAGTCGATCCAGGCGGGAAGCGAGCGCGGATCGCGCGAGGCGCGCGCGAGGATCGCCTCGACCGCGTCGCCATCGCCGAGCGAGGCGCGGTCGGCGAGCGCCATGGCGAGGTGGCCGGAGGTGAGCGCCTCGACCTCGATCGAACGCAGGTCGGCAAGCGCCAGCGAGCGCCAGGCGGGGCGCGCGAGGTGGAGGTGGGCGAGCGCCAGGCGCAGGCGCCAGGCTCCGGGGCGCATCTCGAGCAGGGCGGCGAGCGCCGCCTCCGCCTGCTCGGTCGTGCCCTCGATCTCGAGGCGCACGTATTCGGCGAGCAGCCGGGCGTAGGGGCGGGTGCGCGGTCCGATCCGTTGCCTGGCCTCGGCGATCCAGCGCGCCGAGCCTTCGCGCCCTTCGGAGCGCAGGGTGAGAAAGGCAAGGACGGTCGCCGGGATCGAGGTCGCCGGATCCGACTCGTGCGCGGTGCGCAGCAAGACGAGCGCCTGGGTGCGGTTGCCGAGGCCGACGAGCGACAGGGCGCGCTCGACGAGCTCGGCGGTCTCGTCGCGCGAGGCCGCGAGGTCGCCGCGCGTCAGGCCGTAGCCCGCGTCGAGCACCTGCGCGTCGCGGATCGCCCGCCAGGCGACCCCCGCGGCGCCGGCCGCGAGCGCCACGCCGAGCAGGACGAGCGCCGCCCCCAGGCCGGCGCGCAGCCGGCGCTCGCGCCCGCCGAGCGCCGAAAACTCGAGCGCGATCGGCGGCGGAATCGGCGGCGGAACCTCGATCGGTGCGCCGGCGACGGCGACCGGCAACGCCCGCGCGGTCTGCGCCTCGGCGCCGCCCTGCGGGAGATGGATCGGCACCACCCGGGCGTCGAGCAGGAAGCCGGTCTTGCGCGCGGTGCGCAGCCGCTCGCCGAGCGGTCCGAGGGCGAGTCGCAGCTTGCTCACCAGCTTCGCCAGGCTCTCGTCGGAGACCACGACCTGGTCCGGCCAGAGGGCGGCGAAGAGCTCGTCCTTGGTGCGCACCCGGCCGGCGTGGCCCGCGAGCTCGACGAGTAGGCGGAAAACCAGCGGTTGGCACGGGACGACGCTGCCGCCGACCGAGAGTTGGCGGCGGGCGAGGTCCACCACCGCGCCGTCCTCGATGCGGTACCCGACGAGCTCGGCCGCGCCCGGGGGCCGGGGTTCGATCATCCCTCCACTCCTCCTCCCTCCGAAGCGTTCCCGAAGCGTTCGCCTCCGGTTCCGGAATCGGTCCGGCGCCGGCGGCGGCCGCGCGAGAGTCTCCCGCGTCGGAGCGTCGGGAAGGGGCCGGCGGTGCGGGCGACTCCTCCGCCGGGGCGACCGGGCGTCGCCCCTGGGTTCGTTCCGCGCCGGCGGCCCTCTCCCGACATCCAGGCCATCGAGGTGCCCATGGATCCCGCCGTCCGTCTTGCCTTCGCGGGTCTCGTCGCGCAGACCGCCGGAGCGGTACTGCTCGTGGGGCTCGATCTGCTCCTATTCTCTTACAGCCGGCGCCAGACGTTCTTCAAACTCTGGGCTTGGGCCTGGGCGGCCCTCGCCCTGGCCCTCGCCGCCCTGTGCTGGCGCTACCTCCGGTTTCCGGTCGGCCTCGGCGAATCGGCGGCCCGTCTCGCCCCCGGCGTCGCGCCGCTCTACGGCCTCTACGCCGGCGGCAAGGTGGCCTTTCTCGGGCTGCTGCTGCTCGGCCTGCTGCGCTTCGCGCGCGGCACGCCGGTGCGCGACGGGGCGCTCGTCGTCGGCGGGGCGGCGCTGATCGCGGGTTCGGTCGCCGGAGCCGGCGGCTGGCCGCTCGAGCGCCTGGCCTGGGCGCAGTCGCCGCTGGTGGTGCTGGTGGCCGGCGCCGGCGCGACGCTCCTTTTCACCCTGCCGCGCGATCGCCGCACGCGCTCGACCGCGCTGCTGGCCGGCGCGCTCGTGCTGCTCGCTCTCCTGTGGACGGTGTATGGCGTCGCCTTCAGCGAGATCATCGACGGCGACGGCGCGCTCGCGCCGCTGCTCGCCTTCGCCCTCAGCCACAATTCGCTGCTCGACCTACTGGTGCAGGGGGTCCTCGGCTTCGGCATGGTGCTGCTGCTGCTCGAGGAGCAGCGCCAGGAGTGGCACGCCGCCCGCAGTCAGCTCGAGATCGCCTACGACGAGCTGCTGCGTTTGGCGCTGACCGATCCGCTCACCGGCTGCCTGAACCGCGCCGCCTTCGAGGAGGGGGCGGGGCTGCAGGCGCTGGCGGGCGACTTCGGCGCCGTGGTGATCTTCGATCTCGATCACCTGAAATTCGTCAACGACACCTTCGGTCACGCGGCGGGCGACGATCTGCTGCGCGGCTTCGCGACCGAGGTGCGGCGGCGCATCCGACCGGGCGACGGTTTCTATCGCTGGGGGGGCGACGAGTTCCTGCTCCTGCTGCGCCGCGCGCGCGGCGCCGAGGCGCGCGCCCGTGTCGACGCGGTGCTCGCCGATCTGCCGCGGGTCCAGATCCCTTCGCACGGCCGCCTGCTGCCGCTCGCCGCGAGCTTCGGCTGCGCCGAATACGGTTCGCGCGAGGACCTGGCGGTCGCCATCGCGCTCGCCGACGCCGAGATGTACGGCGACAAGAGCCGGCGCCGGGGCACGGCCGGCCGGCCGGTCACCCGCCGGCCGACGAACGGCTACGCCGATCTGCAGGCGAGTCTGCTCGCCGCCGCGGCGACGCCGGTGCCTCCCCTGGCGCGCGTCGAGGGCCGGCTGGCGGCGGGCGCCGAGCAGCCGGCGCGCTGAGCGCGGCGCGCGGCTCGGGCCGACCGCTCAGCTCTCGTCGTCGACCGGCACGATGCCGAGCTCCTTGGCCCGGCGGCGGACCTGGTGGGCTTCGGTCGTCTCCTGGAAGCTGAAGCGCTGCTCGCGCCAGGGGTCGCCGTAGGTGTGGTAGCCGTTTTCCTCCCAGAAGCCGCGCTTCTCCTCGGTCAGGAACTCGACCGACTTGACCCATTTGGCGCTTTTCCAGGCGTAGAGGTGAGGCACCACCAGGCGCAGCGGCCCGCCGTGGTCGGCGGGCAGGGGCGCGCCGTTCCAGGTGTCGGCGAAGAGGGCGCGCTCGGAGAGGAAGTCCTCGAGCGGAAGGTTGGTGGTGTAGCCGCCGTAGCAGTGGACGAGCACGTGCGCGGCGTCGGGCGCGAGCTTCGCCTGGCGGGCGATGTCGCGCGTCGCGACCCCCTCCCAGGCGTTGTCCAGGGTCGAGAAGCGGGTGACGCAGTGGAAGTCGGCAGTGACTCGGACGCGCGGCAGGGCGCCGAATTCGGCGGCCGTCCAGCGGCGCTCTTCCGCCACCGCGCCGTAGAGCCGCAGACGCCAGATCGCCGGGTCGAACGTCGGCGTCGGACCGTGCGTCAAGACCGGCCACTTCGCGGTCACGTACTGGCCGGGGGGGACGCGCGCTGCACCGGATTTGGGTCGATCCTCCATAGAGCCGTTCCCCATCGCGGGGCTAGCATAGATCCATGGAAGCCCCGTTGCTCCGCGAGGCCGTCGATGCCTGGTCGCCACGCGAGGTCGCCGAGGCGCTCGCCGCCGGCGAACGGCTCCTGCTGCTCGACGTCCGTTTGCCCTGGGAGCGCATGGCCGCCGAGCTGCCGAACGCGGTCTGGATTCCGCTGCACGAGCTGCCGACCCGCCTGGCGGAGCTGCCCGAGCGCCACCTCGTCGTGCCCTTCTGTCACATCGGTCTGCGCTCGGCCGAGGCCGCGGCGTACCTGCGGCGCAAGGGCTTTCGGGCGGTGAATCTCGCCGGCGGCATCGACGCCTGGAGCCGCGAGGTCGACGCCTCCGTCGCCCGCTACTGACGCTCTCGTCCGGAGCGCGGGCTCGCCGCGATCGCTGTGCTACGCTGCCGGCCCTTCGCCCGGAAGAACCGGGGCCGATCCGCCGGAGAGCCCGCCGTGAACGCCATGCGCATCCTCTCGCTCCTGTCGCTGGTCGCGCTCGCGGTGCGGCCGCTCGCGGCTGAGGCCGCGCCGCCGCCGCCGCCGAGCCCGCCCGCCGCCGCCGAAAAAGAGAAAGAAGCGCCGGAGGAGAAGCAGTCGACGACCGAGCACCAGGTGGTCGTCGGCGGCCACGCGCTCGCCTACACCGCCACCGCCGGCAACCTGGTGCTGAAGCAGGAGGACGGCACCGCGCGCGCCAGCATCTTCTTCACCGCCTACAGCAAGAAGGGCGAGAGCGATCCCGCTCGGCGCCCGGTGACCTTCTGCTTCAACGGCGGGCCGGGCTCCTCGTCGGTCTGGCTCCACCTCGGAGTCCTCGGGCCGCGGCGGGTGAAGCTCGAGGACGAGGGCTGGGCGCCGCGCCCGCCCTACGAGCTGACCGACAACGCCGAGTCGATCCTCGACCTGACCGACCTGGTGTTCGTCGACCCGGTCACCACCGGCTTCTCGCGCGCCGCGCCGGGAGTCGACGACCGCGAGTTCCACGGCGTGCGCGAGGACATCGAATCGGTCGGCGAGTTCGTCCGCCTGTGGACCAGCCGCTACGGCCGCTGGGCCTCGCCCAAGTTCCTCGCCGGCGAGAGCTACGGCACGACGCGCGCCGCCGGCCTGGTCGATTGGCTGCAGGACCGCCACGGCATGTACTTCTCCGGCGTGGTGCTGATCTCGGCGGTGCTCGACTTCGGCACCGGCGAGTTCCAACCCGGCAACGACGCGCCCTACGCCCTCTTCCTGCCGACCTACGCCGCCACCGCCTGGTACCACCACAAGCTCGCGCCCGAGCTCGAGAACGCGCCGGTCGAGACGGTGGTCGAGGAGGCGCGGCGCTTCGCGCGCGGCGACTACTGGATGGCGCTCGCGCGCGGCAACCGGCTCTCGGCGGCGGAGCGCGACGCGGTGGCCGAGAAGCTGGCGCGCCTGACCGGCCTCGGCAAGCAGTACTGCCTCGACTCCGACCTGCGCATTGCCGACTACCGCTTCCCCAAGGAGCTGCTGCGCTCCGAGCGCGCCACCACCGGCCGCCTCGACACCCGTTTCCGCGGCCGTGACCTCGACGCCGTCGGCGAGTCGACGGAATTCGACCCGAGCTACGCCGCGATCCAGGGGCCGTTCTCCTCGATGTTGAACGACTACCTGAAGCGCGAGCTCAAGGTCGAGCAGGACCTGCCCTACGAAGTGCTGACCGGCCGCGTCCAGCCCTGGAGCTTCCGCAGCTACGAGAACCGCTACGTCGACGTCGCCGAGAACCTGCGCCAGGCGCTGGAGAAGAACCCGGCGCTGCGCGTCTTCGTCGCCAACGGCTACTACGACCTGGCGACGCCGTTCGCCGCCACCGAATACACCCTCGATCACCTCGCCTGGGACGGCGACGCGGTGTCGCGCGTCGAGATGCGCTACTTCCCGGCGGGCCACATGATGTACATCCACCGCCCCTCGCGCGAGAAGCTGAAGGCCGATCTGGCGGCGTTCTACGCCGCCGCGGTGGCCGGCCGATGAGGCGCGCGGGCAAGGAGATCCGCATGACCGAACGTAGCCGAACCGGACGCGCGGCGCGCGGCGCCACGGCCGCCGTTCTGCTGGCGCTGGCGGCGATTCCGGCGCTTCCCGGCGCGCTCGCCGCCGCCGCCAAGAAGGCCGAGGTCCCGGTCGAGGAGTTCACGCTCGACAACGGCATGCGCTTCCTGCTCGTGCGCCGGCCGGAGCAGTCGACGGTGCACGGCGGCTGGGTGGCGCACGTCGGCTCGGCCAACGAGCGCCCGGGGATCACCGGCGTCGCCCACTTCTTCGAGCACATGATGTTCAAGGGCACGCGGGTGATCGGCACCAAGGACGAGAAGCGCGACGCCGAGATCATCGCCGAGCAGGAGAAGCTGCAAGGCGAGATCCGCGCCGAGTACGCCCAGCAGCGCGTCCGCGCCCGCCGCGGCGAGATCGACGATCCCTTCGATCCGGCGAGCCGCACGCCGGCGCTGGTGGAGCTCGAGAGCCGGTTCGCCAAGCTGGTCGAGGAGCAGCGCGCGTTGATGGTCAAGGACGAGCTCGACAAGATCTACACCGAGGCCGGCGCGACCGGCATGAACGCGACGACCAACACCGACTCGACGGTCTACTTCGTCACCGTGCCGGCCAACAAGCTCGAGCTCTGGTTCTGGCTGGAGTCCGACCGCCTCTTCCAGCCCGTCTTCCGCGAGTTCTACTCCGAGCGCGACGTGGTGCAGGAGGAGCGCCGGCTGCGGGTGGAGTCGACGCCGACCGGGCGCTACGACGAGCAGTTGAACGCCATGTTCTGGACCTCGCTGCCTTACAAGTGGGACACCATCGGCTGGATGTCCGACCTGAAGACCCTGTCGCTCGCCGACGCGACCGATTTCTTCGCCACCTTCTACGCCCCCAACAACTTGACCGCGGTGCTGGTGGGGAGCTTTGACCCGGCCGAGGTGCGGCGACTCGCCGAGCGCTACTTCGGGCGCATCCCGCGCGGCCCGAGACCGGTGCCCGACGTAGTGACCCTCGAGGAGCCGCAGCTCGCCGAGAAGCGGATGAACGCCGAGTGCGACTGCCAGCCGCAAGTGCAGGTGAGTTTCCACACCGTGCCTTTCGAGCACCGGGACGCCTACGCCCTCGACGTGGTGGCGAGCCTGCTCAACGGCCAGACCGGGCGGCTCAACAAGAAGCTGGTGCTCGAGTCGAAGGTCGCCTCGAGCGCTTCGGCGAATCAGCAGTCGCTGCGCTGGGCGGGGTGGTTCCAGCTGAACGCCGAGACCCAGGGCGAGGCGACGCCCGCGGCGCTCGAGTCGGCGCTCGCCGCCGAGATCGAACGGCTGCAGAGCGAGCCGGTGCCGGCCGAGGAGCTGCAGAAGGTCAAGAACCAGATCGCCGCCGACGCCTTCCGCAACCTGCAGAATCCCTTCTTCCTCGAGCTGCAGCTGCTGTTCTACGACGGCTGGGGCGACTGGAAGTACCTGAACACCTGGTCGGACAAGACGCTCGCGGTCACCGCCGAGGACGTCACGCGGGTGGCGAAGAGATACTTCACGCGCGAGAACCGCACCGTCGCGACTTACAGCCGCAAGGCGGGGAGCGCCGAGGAGCCCGTGCCGCCGGAGCTCGCCGGCCTGCCGCCGCAGGCGCAGCAGCAGGTCAAGAGCCAGCTCGCCGCGATCCGCGCCATGACCGATCCCCGGCAGCTCGAGGAGATCCTCGCCAAGTTCGAAGCGCAGAAAGCCGCCATTCCGCCGGAATTCCAGAAGATGGTCGAGCTGATCGAGAAGACCGCCCAGGCGCGGCTCGCCGAGCTGCGAACCGCGGCCCCCGCAGAGGAGAAGAAGCCATGACCCTCTCGTGCATCCCGTCGCGCCCGACCCGCGCCCGCCTCGCGGCGGCGCTCTGCGGGTTCGCCGCCGCGGCCTCGGCTCTCGCCGCCGCGAGCGCCGCGATCCCGGAGCGCCCGGAGAAGCTGACCTTCGGCGAGTTGAAGTTCGAGGTCCCCGACGCCAGCAAGCTGCGCTACACCCTCCCCGGCGGCGTGGTGGTCTATGTGGTCGAGGACCACAGCCTGCCGCTGGTGAAGCTGGCGCTCACTTTTCGCACCGGAGCGTTCCGCGAGCCGGCCGGCAAGACCGGCCTCGCCGACTTGACGGCCTCGATGATGCGCGAGGGCGGCACGGCGAAGATGACGCCGGAGGAATTCGACCAGCGCGCCGACTTCCTCGCCGCGAACCTCGGCGCCGGCTCCGGACCGACCGCGGCCAACGCCTCGCTCGACGTGTTGAGCTCCGGGCTCGACGAGGGGCTCGGTCTGCTCTTCGACATGGTCAAGACGCCGCGCTTCGACGAGGCGCGGCTCGAGGTGCAGCGCGGCAAGATCCGCGAGGCGCTCAAGCAGCGCAACGACGACGCCGGCGACATCCAGGCGCGCGAGTGGTCGTGGCTGATGAACGGCGAGACCCACTTCTCGAGCCGCCAGATGACGGTCGCCGACCTCGACGGCATCCGCCGCCAGGACCTGATCGATTTCCACCGCGCCACCTTCGGCCCCGAGCACCTGATCGTCTCCGTGTCGGGCGACGTCGACGCCAAGAGCATCCTCGCCAAGCTCGGCCAGCGCCTCGCCGGCTGGAAAGCCGGCGTGCCCAATCCGGCCTGGCCGCCGAAAGGCCCCGAGTTCCAGCCCAAGCCCGGCCTCTTCCACGTCGAGAAGGACATTCCGCAGGGCAAGGCC
The DNA here is from genome assembly GCA_046331385.1 of Thermoanaerobaculia bacterium. Lineage (GTDB taxonomy): Bacteria > Acidobacteriota > Thermoanaerobaculia > Multivoradales > JAGPDF01 > JAXLQW01. The sequence goes on along the minus strand of JAXLQW010000001.1, from coordinate 2,233,635 downwards.
ACCTTGGGTCATCTCGGCATCCAGTGGCGCGACTGGAACGATCCGAAGAACTACGCATTGATGGTGATGAACGACATCCTCGGCGGCGGCGGCTTCACCTCGCGGATCACCAAGCGGGTGCGCTCGGACGAGGGTCTCGCCTACGGCGCCGGCTCGGCCTATCGCATCGGTAATTTCTGGCCCGGGACCTTCACCATCGGCTACGCCTCGAAGAGCCCGACCGTGGCGCTCGCCGGCAGGATCGCGCTCGAGGAGGTGGCCAAGATGCAGGCCGAGCCGGTCACGGACGAGGAGCTGCGGATCGCCAAGGGGTCGTTCATCGACAGCTTCCCGCGCGGCTTCGAATCGGCCGCCAAGATCGCCGGCACGTTCGCCTCCGACGAGCTCCTCGGCCGGCCGCACGAGTACTGGACGAAGTACCGCGACCACATCCGCGCGGTCACCGCGGCCGACGTCCAGGCGGCGGCGCGCGAGTTCCTCCATCCCGACCGGCTCACCATGCTGGTGGTCGGCAAGTGGAGCGACATCGCCCCCGGCGACGCCGCGGGGCGCGCCAGCATGAAGGACCTGTTCGGCGGCCAGGTGACCCATTTGCCGCTGCGCGATCCGCTGACCCTGGCAGCGCAGGCGCCGTAAGCGCGGCTCCGGTTTTGCGAGGCCCGGAACCCTGCGCTAGCGTGGCGCGGTGCGCCCGGACGGCGAAGCGGAGGAGAGGCCGCGTTGGCGAAGCGCCGCGCTGCTGGCGGCTGCGGCGACCCTCTATCTGCTGCTCACCGCGCCGCGGAGCGAGGGGCGCGACTTCTCGACCTACTACGCCGCCGGCGAGATGGCGCGCGCGGGTCGGGCGGCGGAGGCTTTCGACCGCCCGGCCCTGATGGCCCACTACGCCGAGCGGCACGGGAACAAGTCCGCGATCGGCGGCTTCCTCTACTCGCCGCTCTACCTCGCGCCGGCGGTCGCTTTCGCCCGGCTGCCCGAGCGCGACGCCGAACGCCTCGATCTCACGCTCTCGGTGCTCGCCTTCGGCGCCGGTCTGGCCTTGGTCTTGGCGCGCATCGGCTCGCTCGCCCTGCGCGCTCTGGTGAGCGTCGCTTTCGTCGCCTGCCACGCGGTCGCCGCGACCCTGGTCTTCCTCAACTGGACCTCGTGGCTCTTCCTCGGGCTCGCGCTGGCGCTCGCCGCGCGCGAGGCCGGAAGGCCCTGGGTGGCGGCGCTCGGTTGGGGGCTGGTCTGCCACCTCAAGGTCTTCTTCGCCGCGGTTCCGGCGGCGCTGGCGTTCGCCGGCGAGCGCCGCTCGGCGTGGCGCGCCGCTCTGCTTGCCGCCCTGCTCGCCGTCGCGACCCTGCCCTTCGTCGGCTGGACGTCCTATCTCGCCTGGGCGCGCGCGCTGCGCGAGGCCGGTCGACTCGGGGTCCTGCCGCTGTTCAACGCCATCTCCCTGCCGGCGGCGACGGCGCGATTCCTGGTGCCGCCCTGGCGCTGGCTCGCCTCGCCCGACGGGGTCGCGAGCGCCTGGGTGACTTCCGCCGAGGTCGCGGCCGTGGGGCTCGCTCTCTGGGCCGTCTGGCGCAACCGCCGCCATGCCGAACGCTGCGCCGGCGCGGCGCTCGCCGGACTGCTGCTGGCGGTGCCGCTCGCCTGGGATCACCTGACGGTGCTGCTCTTCCTGCTAGTTCCGAGCCTGCCCAGGCGCGGCGCGGCGGCGCTCGCCACCGGACTCGCCGCGACCCATGGCTATCGCTGGCTCTCGGGGCTCGCCCTGCGCGAGTCGTTTGCGCAGGCGTGGAGCCCGGTCGCGGGGGCGCTCGCGCTCTCCTGCTATCCGCTGGCGATCTCGGCGCTGCTCGTCGGCCTCGCCCTCTTTCCGGGTAAGGCGCCGGCGGCCGGCGACTCCGCGGTCGAACATGCCTGAGCTGCCCGACCTCGAGATCTACCGCGAGGCGCTGGCGCGAATCGCGGTCGGGCGCCCGCTCGAGCGCCTGGAGATCGTCTCGCCCTTCGTGCTGCGCAGCGTCGAGGTCCGGCCCGAGGCGCTCGCCGGTCGCGAGGTCTCGGGGACGCGGCGGCTCGGTAAGCGGCTGGTGCTCGCCTTCGCCGGCGGTTTCTTCGCGGTCCTCCATCTGCGCATCGGCGGTCGCTTGCACTGGAAGCGGCCGATCGCCAAGGGCCCGGGGCGGATCGCGCTCGCCGCCTTCCGCTTCGGCCACGGCGCCCTCTGGTTCACCGAGGCGGCGAAGAAGAAGCGCGCCTCGCTCCACCTGGTCGCGGGCGAAGCGGCGCTCGCCGAGCACGACCCCGGCGGCGTCGAGCCGCTCGCGGTCTCGCCCGCCGAGCTCGCGGCCGCGCTGCGGCGCGAAAACCGGACGCTGAAACGCGCGCTCACCGATCCGCGCCTGGTCGCCGGGATCGGCAACGCCTACTCGGACGAGATCCTCTTTCGCGCCGCGCTCTCGCCGGCGAAGCGCTCGGCCGATCTCGACGGCGAGGAGATGGATCGTCTGGTGGCGGCTATCCGCTCGACCCTGGTGGAGTGGATCGCGCGCCTGCGCGCCGAGAACGGCGACGGTTTCCCGGAGAGAGTCACCGCGTTCCGGCCGGAGATGGCGGTGCACGGCCGCTTCGGGCTGCCCTGCCCGGCCTGCGGCTCGCCGGTGCAGCGCATCGTCTTCGCCGAGAACGAGGCGAACTACTGCGCCCCATGCCAGACCGGCGGCCGGCTGCTCGCCGATCGGGCGCTCTCGCGCCTGCTGCACGGCGACTGGCCGCGCTCGCTCGACGAGCTCGAGGAGATGAAGGAGCGCCACCGTGTTCCGTGAAAAGGTGATCGCGGCGCTCGCGGTCGCGCTGCTCGTCGGTCTGGCGGGCGCGGCGCTCTCGATCCACGAGAGTCCAGGGTCGAGCTTCGCGAAGCGGGCCGCGGGCTGGCCGATCGTCGGCGCCGCGGTGCGCGCGCTGGCCGGCGAGGAAGCACGGGCGCCGCGCGCCGCCGCCGCGATGACGCCGCCGGTCGAGATCGGCGCGGCGCCGCCCGCCTGGCTCTACGAGCCGGCCGCGGCGGCGTGGCTCGCGGGCAAGCCGCCGGCGATCGCCGGCCGCCCGGTGCCGGCCTCGGCGGTCGACGTCGTCGCGCCGCCGTCGCGGCCGCGGTCGGCTCTGGGCGGCCGCCCGCCGCTCGGCGAGGCCGCCGCGCCGGTGCTGCCGGTCGCCGCCCGTCCGGCGGACCCCGAGCGCCTGGCGCGAGCGCTCGCGAGTCTCGGCGAGCGTAGAGAACGGCTGGAGCTCGCGGGCTACACCGGCTACTCCGACCTCGGCGACGCGGCGCTCGCCGGGCGATTGCGCGCGCTCGCGGCGGGCCTCGAGGGGCGCTACCGCGAACGGCTCGGCCGGACGCCGATCGGCGCGCCGGCCGAATCGATCGTGCTCTTTGCGCGCGAGACCGACTACCGCGCTTTCCAGCAGAGCGAGGCGCGGCTCGCCGATCTGGCGATCGCGACGGGACACTCGGGCTACGGCCTGGTGGCGCTCTACGCCGGCGAGCGCGCCGGCGACGAGATCGTCGCCACGCTGACCCACGAGCTCGTCCATCTGCTCAACCGGCGCGCCATCGGTCCGGCGCTGCCGCCCTGGCTCGACGAGGGGCTCGCCGAGGATCTCGCCGAAGCGCCGCTCGACGAGCGCGGACTGCCGCGGCTGGGGGACTTCTCCGGCGCTCCCGAGCGCCAGGGCGATCGCGTCGTGCTGCGCGGCGGCCTCGCGGCCCTCGAGTCGCTCGGCCGCGCGCTCGAGACGACGGGCACGCCGGCGCTCGTGTCGCTCGCCCGCCTGGACTGGGAGAGCTTCGTCGCACCGGACCAGGGCGCCATCCACTACGCCGAGGGGTTCCTCTTCGTGCGCTTCCTGCTCGACGGCGGCGACGCCCGGCTCGAACGGGGATTCCGCGAGTACCTCGAAGCGGTCGCGCACGGCGAGAGCGCCGAGCCCGAGACCCTCGAACGCGAGCTCGGCAGGAGCCTCGCCGCGCTCGAGGCCCCCTACCGCGCCTGGGTCACCGCCGAGCGCGCCAAGCGCCTCGGCTACCTCGCGGCCCTAAGGGCCGCCAGCCTGCCGACGATTCGAGATCCCTGAAGAAAACGAAGGAGAGGAGAAGAAGAAGAAAAGGAGAAGAAAAGAAAAAGGCTCGGTCAAGGGAAAAAGACGCCTGCATCACCTGCCGCGCGAGTCCGAGACTCTCGCCAGTGTACGAGGGCGGTAATGACGCCCCCACTCCCAGGCGAGAGCTGGTGTCGGCGGAGTTCGACGCCTGGCCATCCTGCGAAGAAAAGCTCGGCTAAGGGAAAAGACAGCGGCATCACCAGCCTCGCGAGTCCGAGACTCTCGCCAGTGTACGAGGGCGGTAAGGACGCCCCCACTCCTAGGCGAGAGCTGGTGTCGGCGGAGTTCGACGCCTGGCCATCCTGCGAAGAAAAGCTCGGTTAGGGGAAAAGACAGCGGCATCACCTGCCGCGCGAGTCCGGGACTTTCGCCAGTGTACGAGGGCGGAAAGGACGCCTCCACTCCCAGGCGAGAGCTGGTGTCGGCGGAGTTCGACGCCTCGCCATCCTGCGAAGAAAAGCTCGGTTAAGGGAAAAGACAGCGGCATCACCTGCCGCGCGAGTCCGGGATGCTCGCCAGTGTACGAGGGCGAAAGGGTCGCCCCCACTCCTAGGCGAGAGCTTGTGTCGGCTGAGTCCGACCCGCTCGCCAGTTCACGAGGGAGGTCAGGACGCCCACACTGCTTTTAACCGAGCCTTCTTCTTCTCTTGCCCTCATCTCTTTGTGGAGCTCGCGCAGGGAGGGTTGCGGTCGAGAAACTGCTCCCAGAGGTTCTCCCAGGCTTGCCAATCGTGGCCGCCCTTCACCTGATAGACGCGGTCGGGCGGCAGGAGGCCGGCGAGCAGGCGGTTGGCGCGCGCGAGACCGTCGGTGGTTCCCCAACCGAGATGCAGCGGAATCGCCGGTGGGCTCGGGCGCCAGGTTGCGATCCAGCTCCATAGCTCGCGGCCGGCGCCCGACTGCGGCGTGATCTCGGGCGCGGGCCAAGACCGCGGCCCGCCGGCGCGCTCGATCTCCGCGATCAGCTCGTCGTCGCCGAGGTAGGGCGCGAGCGCCAGGACGCCGTCGATCTCCTCCGGACGATCGCGCAGGTAGAGCAGGCTGCCGGTGCCGCCGAGCGAGACGCCGGCCACCCAGATCCGCTCGTAGCCGGCGGCGCGCGCCGGCGCGATCACGTCGGCGTGCAGACGGTCGACTACCGAGCGGTCGCGGTAGTAGCCGAGGTGGGCGTCGGCGGCCACGAGATCGATCGCCAGACCGCGCGCCGTGACCGCGGCGGCGAAGCCAGCGCGGCGGAAACTCTCCGCGCGATCCCAGCGCCCGGGCAGGAGCACCACCAGGCACCGGTCGCCGTCGCGATGGAGCAGATCCACCGTGAGCAGGGGGACCTTCGGCGCGCGCCACGACGTGCACGCGAGCGCCAGCGCCCCGCAGACGAGGACGGGCCGTGCGCAGCGACGCCCGCCCGACGGCGCTCTCATCCCCAGGTGACGCACGGCGAGACGCTACCGCCGGAGCCGCCGGAGCGTCCACTCCTCGCGCGAGCGGCACGCTCGCTTGGGGGGGAGCGCTCCGCCGCCGATCGCAACCGGCCTTGCGGCGGGGTGAGATCTCCGACACGATCGGCGCGGTTCCGGTTTTGGGAGGAGAGAGGCGATGACCGAGGACGACAGCGCTCGGCCGGGAGGCGGTTCGTCCGACCCCGGCCTGGATCGTGAGGCCCGCGATCCGATCGCCGCGGCGACCACACTCGGCGGCCCGCCCGCTCCGCGTCCCGGGGATCCCGGCCGCGACTCCGGACCACCCACCGAGGGGGTGGGCCAGAGAGTCGGGCCCTACCGCTTGCTGCAGCTGCTGGGCGAGGGCGGCTTCGGTTCGGTGTTCCTGGCGGAACAGACCGAGCCGGTGAAGCGCCGCGTGGCGCTCAAGGTCATCAAGCAGGGCATGGACACCCGCCAGGTGATCGCCCGCTTCGAGCAGGAGCGCCAGGCGCTGGCGATGATGGACCACCCGAGCATCGCCAAGGTGCTGGAGGCCGGCGCCACCGAGACCGGCCGGCCGTACTTCGTCATGGAGCTGGTCCGAGGCGAGCCGATCACCGCGTACTGCGACAAGCAGAACCTGCCGATCGCCGCCCGCCTCGAGCTCTTCGCGCAGATCTGCTCCGCGGTGCAGCACGCCCACGCCAAGGGGATCATCCACCGCGACCTCAAGCCGTCCAACGTCCTGGTCGCGGTCGAGGACGGGCAGCCGCGAGCCAAGGTGATCGACTTCGGTATCGCCAAGGCGGCGGCCGGCAACCTGACCGAGAAGACGCTGTTCACCGAGCACCGGCAGATGATCGGTACGCCGGAGTACATGAGCCCGGAGCAGGCCGAGGGCTCGCTCGACATCGACACCCGGACGGACATCTACGCCCTCGGCGTCCTGCTCTACGAGTTGTTGACCGGCAGCACGCCCTTCGATCCCCGCCGCCTGCGCTCGGCCGCCTTCGTCGAGGTGCTGCGCATCATCCGCGAGGTCGATCCGCCGAGCCCGAGCACCCGCTTGAGCCAGTCGGTCGCCACCCTCGCCACCGTCGCCGCCCACCGCCGCACCGAGCCGAAGAAGCTGGGCTCGATCCTGCGCGGCGAGCTCGACTGGATCGTGATGAAGGCGCTCGAGAAGGATCGGCAGCGGCGCTACGAGACGGCCAACGGCTTGGCGATGGACATCCGGCGCTACCTCGCCGGCGAGGCGGTGACCGCCGCGCCGCCGAGCCGGGTCTACCGGATGCAGAAATTCGTCCGGCGGCACCGCGTCGCGGTGACCGCGGCGAGCCTGGTGGCGGCCGCCCTGCTGGTCGCGGTGGTCGGCATCGCCTGGCAGGCGAGGGTGGCGCGCGCGCAGCGCGACAAGGCCGAGCGGATCGCCGACTTCATGGCCGAGATGCTGCGCGGCGTCGGGCCGAGCGTGGCCCGCGGGCGCGACACCACGATGCTCCACGAGATGATGGCCTCGGCCGCGGCGCGAATCGAGAAGGGCGAGCTCGCGAGCGCCCCGGAGGCCGAGCTGCGCCTGCGCTCGACCATCGGCTCGACCTTCAGCGAGCTGGCGCTCTACGACGAGGCGGAGAAGATGCTCGCGCCGGCGGTGCCTCTCGCGCGCTCGCTGCGCGCCGGCGACCGAGAGGCGACGGCCGAGGCCCTCTCCAACCTGGCGAACCTGCTCGACGACCGTGGCGACCTCGAGGCCGCCGAGCCCCTCTACCGCGAAGCGTTGGCGATGGACCGGCGCCTCTTCCCCGGCGACGACGCGCGCGTGGCGACCGATCTCAACAACCTGGCGCAGCTGCTCGAGGATCGCGGCGATCTCGCGGCGGCCGAGCCGTTGGCCCGCCAGGCGCTCGAGATGCGGCGGCGCCTCTTCCCGGGGGACCACATCGACGTCGCCGAGAGCCTCAACAACCTCGCCAACCTGATCGGCGGACCCCGGGGCCGCGGCGACACGGCGGCGGCCCTGCCGCTCTTCCGCGAGGCGCTGGCGATGAACCGCCGCCTCTTCCCGGGCGACCACCCGCGGGTGGCGGGGAGCCTCAACAACCTGGCGGTGGTGCTGCGCCACAGCGGCGACCTCGCGGCGGCCGAGCCGCTGGCGCGCGAGACGCTCGAGATGCGGCGGCGCCTCTTCCCCGGCGACCACCCTTACGTGGCGACGGCGCTCAACAACCTCGCGCTGCTGCTCCAGGAGCGCGGCGACCTGGTGGCCCCCGAAGCGCTCTTCCGCGAATCGCTCGCGATGCGCCGCCGCCTCTTCCCGGCCGGCAACGCGAGCGTGGCGACCGATCTGTTCAACCTCGCCCGCCTGCTCCAGCAGCGCGGCGACCTCGAACCGGCCGAGCCGCTCCTGCGCGAGGCGGCGGAGCTCTACGAACGGACGCAGGGCAGAGCCTACTGGCCGACGGGCAACGCGCGGATGAGCCTCGGTCGCCTGCTCGTCGAGCGCCGGCGCTTCGCCCAGGCCGAGCCCGAGCTGCTCGCCGCCGCGGAGTCGTTCGCCGCCGCGCAGGGCGTGCCCGCCGATCGCCGGGAGCAGTGCTTCACGGCGCTTGCGAACCTCTACGAGACGTGGGACCGTGCCGAACCCGGCCGCGGGCACGGGGCGCGCGCCGCCAAGTGGAAGGCCGAGCTCGCGACTCTCACCGCCGCGACAGCCGCCAAGGTCAAGTCGTGAGCGGCTCTTCCTGCCGCCAGCGAGCCGTGCCGTCGGCGTAGCGCTCGCGCTTCCAGATCGGGGCCTCGCGCTTGACCCGTTCGAGCGCCCGCCGGTTGGCCTCGTAGGCGGCGGTGCGGTGCGCCGACGCGCTGGCGATGACGATCGAGATCTCGCCCGGAGCGAGCCCGCCGATGCGGTGGACGATGGCGAGCGCGAGGTCGTCCGCCGCGTGTTCGCGCTCGAGGTCGGCGACGATGCCCGCGAGCACCCGTTCGGCCATCGAGCGATAGGCGGTGTAGTCGATGCCGGCGACCACCGCGCCCTGATGGCGGTCGCGCACGCCACCGAGGAAGAGCACCACCGCGCCGCGGCCGGGCGCGGCGACCGCGCGGCGGATCGCCTCGAGGTCGAGCGCCCCGTCGACGATCCCGTGCTTCACCCTCAGCCTCCGGAGACCGGCGGCAGGAGGGCGACTTCGGCCCCCGGCCGCAGCGTCCGCTCGCCGCGCGCGATCTCGCCGTCGAGCGCCACCGCGAGGCGCGGCGCGAGCGGCGCGAGCGCCGGGTGACGGCGCGCGAGCTCGGCGAGGAGATCGCCGACCGTGCTGCCCTCGGGCACCTCGAGCTCGGACTCCCCGGCGCCGACGAAGTCGGCGGCGGAGGCGAAAGCCAGAAGGCGGATCTTCACCGCGCGAGCGTAGCACCGGACGAACGGCGTTCCGTGCGGGTGGACCGGGGCGCGGGATTCGTCCTACCATCGCCCGGGCGCCGCGTGACGCGGCGCGGGCCGGCGAGGGGGCGGGGCTTGAGGATTCTCGAATCGGATCTGGCGCGCGACGAGGGCTACGAGCGGCGCCGCAGTCACTGGCTGGTCGAGCTCGCCCGGCTCGGGGCGGAAGAGGCGAAGCTGCGCGAAGGCGGCGGGGCGAAAGCGCAGGAGCGCCAGCGCGCGCAGGGCAAGCGGACGGCGCGCGAGCGCATCGCGGCGCTCTGCGACCCGGGCACGGAGCTGCTCGAGCTCGGCCTCTGGGCGGCGCACGGCATGTACGCCGAATGGGGTGGTGCGCCGGGGGCGGGAGTGGTCGCCGGCGTCGGGCGGATCCACGGCCGCGACGTGATCGTGGTCGCCGACGACGCCACGGTCAAGGCGGGCGCCAAGTTCCCGCTCGGCATCAAGAAGGTCCTGCGGGCGCAGGAGATCGCGCTCGAGAACCGCCTGCCGGTGGTCTACCTGGTCGACTCGGCCGGCGTCTTCCTGCCGATGCAAGACGAGATCTTCCCCGACCGCGAGCACTACGGCCGGATCTTCTACAACAACGCCCGGCTCTCCGCCGCCGGCGTCTTCCAGATGGCGGCGATCGTCGGCTCGTGCGTGGCCGGCGGCGCCTACCTGCCGATCATGAGCGACGAGACGCACATCGTCGAGGGGACCGGCTCGATCTTCCTCGCCGGCGCGCATCTGGTGGCGGCGGCGATCGGCGAACGGATCGACAACGAGGCGCTCGGCGGCGCGGTGGTGCAGGCCGACATCTCGGGCGTGGTCGATCATCGTCACCCCGACGAGGCCTCCTGCTTCGCCAAGCTACGGTCCGAGTTCGAGCAGCTCGCCCGCGGCGAGCGCGCGCCGTTCGCCCGCCGCGCGGCGCAGCCGCCGCTTGCCGATCCGGAGGAGATCCTGGGGATCGTGCCGATCGAGCGCTCGCGCCCCTACGACGCGCACGCGCTGCTGGCGCGGCTACTCGACGGCTCGGAATTCGAGGAGTTCAAGGAGACCTACGGCCGGACGCTGGTCTGCGGCACCGGCTGGATCGAGGGCCACGCGGTCGGCATCGTCGCCAACCAGCGCTCGGTGGTCGATCGCCGCACCGGCCTCGAGCCGAAGGACAAAGAGCTGCAGATCGGCGGGGTGATCTACAGCGACTCGGCCGACAAGGGAGCGCGCTTCGTCGAGCTGTGCAACCAGAAGAAGATCCCGCTCGTCTTCCTGCAGGACGTCACCGGCTTCATGGTCGGCTCGCGTTCGGAGCGCGGCGGGATCATCAAGGACGGCGCCAAGATGGTCAACGCGGTCGCCAACTCGACGGTGCCGAAGCTCACCGTCTTCGTCGGCAACAGCTACGGCGCCGGCAACTACGCCATGTGCGGCAAGGCCTACGGCGCCCGGTTCCTCTTCGCCTGGCCCTCGGCGGCGATCGCGGTGATGGGCGGCGAGCAGGCCTCGAAGACCCTGCTCGGCATCCAGCTGAAGAACCGCGGCGACGGGGTGAGCGAGGAGGAGCAGAAAAAGCTCCTCGCCGACATCCAGAAGCGTTATGCCGACACCATGGACCCGCGCTACGCCGCCGCCCGCCTCTGGGTCGACGCGATCATCGACCCGCGGCGGACGCGCGCCGTCCTCGCCCGCGCCCTGGAAGCCTGCGCCAACAACCCCGAGATCCCGGAGTTCAAGACCGGGGTGTTGCAGACCTAGTCGGCGGAGCCCCCTCCGCCGCCCGCCTCGCGCCGTCGTCTCCCCGCTCCTCCAGCTTGCCGAGCCATCGCAGCAGGCCGTCCAGAATCGTCAGCGGGTGGGGTGGGCAGCCGGGAACGTAGAGATCCACCGGAACCACGGCGCCCGCGCCGTCGTGCGCTTCGGGGTGATCGACGTACGGACCGCCGGAGATCGCGCACGCGCCCACCGCGATCACGACCTTCGGCGGGGCGACGGCATCGTAGGCCGCTTGCAGCGCCGAGCGCATGTTCTCGGTCACCGGACCGGTGACGATCAGGCCGTCGGCGTGGCGGGGCGAGGCGACGACCTGGATTCCGAAGCGACCGATGTCCCAAACCACGGTGCCGAGCACGTTGATCTCCGATTCGCAGCCGTTGCAACCGCCGGCGCTCACTTGCCGCAGCTTCAGCGAACGGCCGAAGAGCCGCCGGCTCTTTTCGTCGAGCTCGCTCGCCAGACGCGCGGTCTCGTGCTCGCGCACCACGAGGTCCTCGCGTCGGCCGGCAGCCAACCGGTAGTCGGCGGAGAAGCTCATCGCCGCCGTCGGACAGGCGGCGGAACACTCGCCGCAGAAGAGGCAGCGCCCGAGATCGACGGCGAACGCCGGTTCGACCTGGATCGCTCCGGTCGGACAGGCTGCGGCGCAATCGGCGCAGCCCGCGCCGCAACCTGCGGCGTCGAGGACCGGGAGGCCGCGAAAGCGAGCCGGCAGCTCCGGCACGGGACCGGCGGGGAAGGCGATCGTCCGCTGTTTCTGGGCGAGGCGCGCGCGCAGCAGTCGGATCATGGACGAGGGCTCCCGCGATCAGAGGTCGTGACCGCAGTAGGAAAGATTGAAGCTCTTGTTGCAGAGCGGGAAGTCCGAGATCTGCTGCCCGCGCAGGGCGTAGGCGAGCGCTGGCCAGTTGTGGAACGAGGGGTCGACGATCTTGTAGCGCTCGAACCTGCCCTGCGAGTCGGTGAGCGCCACGTGGCAGATTTCGCCGCGCCAGCCTTCGACGAGCGCGATGGCGAGCCGCGACGCTGCCGGCGCTCCGACGTCGATCCGCGCGGGTCCGGCGGGAAGCCCGGCGAGCTGCACCTGCAGAAAAGTCACCGAGCGTTGGATCTCGAGCCAGCGCACGTAGGCGCGGGCGAAGACGTCGCCGGACTCCCCGAGGGCTACCGGCAAGTGGTGAAAACGATAGATCCCCGAGGGATGGTCGCGCCGGGCGTCGCGATCGAGCCCCGAAGCGCGGGCCGCGGGTCCCTTCAGCCCGAGCGTCGCCGCGACCTCGCGCGGCACGGTGCCGGTTCCTTCGAAGCGCTCCATGGCCGAGGCGGAATCCCAGAGCAAGTCGACGGCCGAGGTCGTGTCGACGAGCGCCCGCCCGAGCCGCTCGCGCATGCGCTCGGCCGCCGCGGAGTCGAGATCGAAACGAGCACCGCCCGGGCGGACGAGGCCGCGACCGAAGCGGTTGCCGCAGATCTCGGCCGTCAGGTTGAGGTAGTCGCCCCGCAGGCGGCCGCAGTACGAGGCGGTCGGCAGGAAGCCGACGTCGCCGGCGAGCGCGCCCAGGTCGCCGACGTGGTTGGCGAGCCGTTCGAGCTCGAGCGCGATGCCGCGCAGCGCGGTGCCGCGGGCGCTCGGCCGGGCGTCGGCCAGGGTCTCGAGGATTTCGCAGTAGGCGGTCGCGTGGCCCGCGGTCGTGTCGCCGGCCGCGGTCTCGAGATAGTGCACGCTGCGCTTCCCGGGGCCGCCGACGAGCGCGCGCTCGATGCCCCGGTGCTGGTAGCCGAGGCTGATCTCGAGGTGGAAGACCTCCTCGCCATGGCACTGGAAGCGGAAGTGACCGGGCTCGATCACTCCGGCGTGGATCGGCCCGACGCCGACTTCGTGGACCTCCTCGCCGTCTACTCGATAGAAGTCCATCACTCCGATCGCCGCCGCCGCCGGCACGACCCCGCGCCCGCGCGAGCGCAATGGGGGTTGGAATCGCACCGGCTTCGGCCACGGATGGCCGCGCAGCTCGAGCCCGAACTGCTCGGCGATCTCGCGCTCGAAGAGGTGGACTTGCGGACACCGCGGCGTGAGCGCGGCGAGGTCGGCGGTGTCGGCGCGGGTCGTGCCGATGGCGAGCTCGGAGCGCGAATCGTCGGCCAGCGCGACGTAGCGCCGCACTCCACCTTCCTCCTCGGCGCCGAAGTAGGCGACGACGCGCAGCCCGAGCGCGACGCCGTCGAGGATGGCGGCGTCGAAGTCGCTCGCGGCGAGCTCCGGCAGCGCGGCGCGGGCGACCGCCGAGCCGGTGGCGATCCGCGCCAACCGTCCGCCGCTCATCGGCCCACTCCCAAGTCGGCGGCGGCGTTCTCGAGCAGGCTGCGGATCGGCGCCGGCAGGTGGAGACCGAAGAGTAGGACGAGCAGGAGGAGAGCGAGCGCCGGGGCGAACGTGGTCGGGCGGTCGCGGTAGTCGGAGTGGCGGGCGCTCCTCGGCGGCGGGCCTTGCAGGGCCGCGAACGAAGTCGCGCCCATGCCGGCGAAGACCAGCAGGAGGAATCCGAGGAAGAGCGAGCCGACCAGCCACCGATCGCCGGCGAAAATCGACTTCAGGATCAGCAGCTCGCTGACGAAGGGTCCGAACGGCGGCGAGCCGGTGACCGCGAAGAGCCCGAGCAGGAAGACCGTGCCCGAGAGCGGCAGCCGGCGCAGCGCGCCCTGGACCTCCTCGGTGGTCTTGCCGCCGAAAGCGCGGTGGATGTTGCCGACCGAGAGGAACATCACCGCCTTGCCGAGCGCGTTGTTGACCAGGTGGAGCAGGGCGGCGAAGGTCGCTCCCGCGCCGAGGCCGGTGGCGAGGGCGAGGATGCCCATCTGTTCGACGCTCGAGTAGGCGAGCATCCGTTTGAGGTCGCGTTGACCGAGCATCAGCGCGCCGGCGACCCCCATCGAGGCGAGGCCGATGGCGATCAGCAGGCGCGTGGCGAATTCGCCTTCGCCGGCCGCCGAGGTGATCTGCGTCAGTCGCAAGAGCGCGAGGTAGGCGCAGCTCGTCAGGCCGCCGGCGAGGATCGCGCCGACCACGCCGGGTGCCTCGCCGTAGGCGTCGGGCTTCCAGCTGTGCATCGGCACCAGACCGAGCTTCGCGCCATAGCCGACGAGCAGCAGCGTGAAGCCGGCGCGCAGCCAGGGTCGCGAAAGGCCGCCCGCGGCGTGCAACAGATCCTGGAAGAGGAGCGAGGCCTCGCCGCCGCCGAGCAACGCCGCGTAACCGAGAAAGAACGAGCCGAGCAGCGCCAGGGCGATGCCGACCGAGGAGATCACCAGGTATTTCCAGGTCGCCTCGATCGAACGCGCCGTGCGATTGAAGTAGATGAGCGGCGCGGTCGCGAGCGTCGTCGCCTCCATGCCGATCCACATCAGGCCGAGGTGTTGCGAGTAGGCGACCAGGCTCATCGTGCCGAGCGCCGCCAGCATGCAGGAGCAGAAGCGGCGATTGGCGCGCTCGACGCGATAGCGCAGGTAGCCGACCGAATAGACGGCGCAGGCGAGGAAGAGCAGGCTGACCACGCCGAGCAGAAGGCGTCCGGCGGCGTCGAGCCGCAACCAGTCGCTCGCTGCCGGCATGGCGGGGCCGAAGATCAGCGGCAGGCTGAGCGCGAAGTGCGCCGCGGCCGTCCCCGCCAGCAGACGCGGGCGCCAGCGCTTCGACGGCGTGAAGAACACGATCACGGCCATCGCCAGGGGCAGGAGAACCGGAGCCGGCGGCATCGGCTATTCCTTGAGCAACGATAGACGCCGCGTGTCGAGGGAGGCGAACTCGCGATTGATGTGATGGATGATGATCGTCAGCACGAAGATGCCGACGAACAGATCGAGGAGCACGCCGGCCTCGACCAGAAACGGCATCGCCTCGACCAGCAACAGACCGAAGATGAAGATGCCGTTCTCGAGAATCAAGTAGCCGAGCACCTGGCTGATCGCCTTGCGCCGGGTGGTGATGAAGATGAATCCGGCGGCCACGGTCGCGAGCGAAGCCGGAATGAGCAACGGCGCCAGCCGCGTTTCGGCGTGCGGCAGGAGAGCCGCGGCGCCGACCGCCAGGACGGTGGTCACGGCGCCGAGCAGCAGGGAGGGGAGCAGGCCGAGCGACGGCTCGACCTCGCGCTTGATCTCCACCTGCCGCAGGGCGCGGAAAAGGATGCGCGGGATCAGCCAGCCCTTGAGCACGACGCTGGCGACCGCCAGGGCGAGCACGCGGTTGCTGACTTCGGCGTGGGCGGCGATCGTCAGGCCGCCGAGCAGGACGCCCTGCAGCGCGACCGCGCGCACCACGGTGCCGATGCGACTCGTGCCGAGCGCGACCAGGTTGATCAGCAGGAGAGCGGCGACCAGGGAGCTGAGCAGGGAGTTCACGTCGTCATCCGGCTGACCAGGAGAAAGGCGAAGCCGCAGCTGAGGATCGCCGCGATCAGCAGCGTCGGCACGTGGAGCAGGCGGAGGCGAGCCATCGTCGACTCGACGACGCCGATCCCGGCGGCGATCGCCAGCAGCCCGGCGAGGAAGAGCGCGAAGCCGGCCCAGCCGGTGACCGACGCCGTCGGCGCCATGACGTGCAGCAGGACGGCCGAGAGGACGAAGAGCCTGGTCGCGGCGGCGTACTCGACCAACGCCAGCAGAGGTCCGCTGTGGTCGAGGACCATGACCTCGTGGATCATCGTCAGCTCGAGGTGGGTGGTCGGGTCGTCGACCGGAATCCGCCCGCATTCGGTCAGTAGAACGACGAGCAGTCCGGCGGCGGTCAGCACGAGGGGCGCGGTCTGCTCGAGCCAGACGCCGCCCTCCGTGCCGCGCAACATGTCGCCGAAGCGCAGCGACCCCGAGAGACGCGCGAGCGCCAGGAAAGCGAAGAACAGCGCCGGCTCGGTCAACCAGGCGAAACCGACTTCGCGTGCCGCGCCCATGCCTTCGAACGGCGACCCGGTGTCGAGCGCCGCCGCCGCGGTGGCGAACCGACCGAGCGCGAACAGATAGGCGAAGAGGACGAAATCGCCGCTGAAACCGAGCGGCGCCGGGAACGAGCCGAGCGGTACGAGCAGGCCGGCGAGCAGCACGGTCGCCAGCGTGACCGCCGGTCCGGCGACGAAGATCCAGGTGGTGGTGGCGCTCAACGCCACTTCCTTGCGCGCCAGCTTGGCGAGATCGAAGTAGAGCTGCCAGAGGCTGGGGCCGCGCCGGCCGGCGGCGAACGCCTTGACCCGGGCGACGACGCCGAGCAGCAGCGGCGGCAGGACGAGCAGGGCGGCGAGTTGCGCCAGCATCGCGGTCAAGGCGAGGCTCCTCGGCGTCGGGCGCGCATCGGCGCGATCGCTCAGCGACCCCCGGCGAGCGCCCAGACCAGCAGCGGCACCAGGACGGCGAGGATGTACACGATGTAGCGCTGGAGCTGGCCCTGCGGCAGCCGCCGGATCCAGGCGGTGAAGCGCACCGCGATTCGCGAGAGCGGGAGCAGGAGTCGATCGAGGACGGAGTCTTCGACCTGGGAGTGGAAGCCAGCGGCGGCGGGGAAGAGGCGATCGATCTGCGGCACGTGGAGGCGCGGGCGCAGGGCCCAGGCGAAGCGCGAGGTCACCAGATCGGCGAACGAGGAGGCGGTGTACTGGAGTCGCGGCGAGGTCGAGGCGAAGCCGCAGCTCCAGGTGACGAGCGCCGGCTGCCGGGCGCGGGCGCGCCGGCTGGCGGAGCGGACGAGGAGCGCCAGGAGCGCGGCGAGCGCGAGCAGGGCGGCGGCGAGGATCGGGATCCAGCCGAGCGGCACGAGGGCGGCGAGGGTGACGCCGGGCGGCAGCGGTTGTCCGCTCCAGGCGGCGACGGCGCGCTCGAGGGCGGGCGCGGCGAGCTGCGGCGCCAGGCCGAGGGCCAGGCAGGCGACGGCGAGGACGACCATCGGCGCCAGCATGAGCGTCGGCGCCTCGTGCGCGTCGCGCGCCGCCGCGCAGCGCGGCACACCGAGGAAGGCGACGCCGAAGACCTTGACGAAGCAGGCCACGGCCAAAGCGCCGGTGGCGGCGAGCACCGGCGCGGGCAGCGCCGCCCAGCCGCCTCCGGGTGCGAAGCTCGTGCGCACCAGGCCGAGATAGACCAGCCACTCGGAGACGAAGCCGTTGAGCGGCGGCAGGCCGCAGATGGCGATCGAGCCGAGCAGGAAGAGGCCGGCGGTGGCCGGCATGCGGCGCAACAGGCCGCCGGTGCGCTCGAGATCGCGCGTGCCGGTGGCGTGGACGAGCGCTCCGGCGCCGAAGAAGAGCAGGGACTTGAACAGGGCGTGATTCCAGACGTGCAGCAAGCAGCCGGCCAGGCCGAGCAACACCCACTCCGGATGGCCGGTCGATCGGCCCACCATCGCCAGGCCCAAGCCGAGCAGCATGATCCCGACGTTTTCGATGCTGTGGTAGGCCAACAGGCGCTTGATGTCGTGCTGGCTGAGAGCGAAGACGACGCCGAAAAACGCCGACAGAGCGCCCAGGGCAAGCAGGATCATGCCCCAAGCGAGCGGCGGATCGGCGAGCAGGCCGCAAGTGCGAACCAGGCCGTAGACCCCCATCTTGATCACCACGCCCGACATGACCGCCGAGACGTGGCTGGGCGCGGAAGCGTGCGCCGCCGGCAGCCACGAGTGCACCGGCATCGCCCCCGCCTTGATGCCGAAGGCGAGCAAGGCGAGGGCGAAGATCGCGCTGCGCGTCGGACCCGAAGCGCCGGCGGCCAGGGCGCGGAAGCCGCCGTCACCGCTCGCGCCGCCGGCGAGGACGAACAGGGCGAAGAGGCCGAGGACCGTGACGTGGCTGAAGAGCAGATAGAGCCAGCCGGCGTCGCGGACCCCGGCGTCGGCCTCCTCGGTGGTGACCAGGAGGAAGTTGGTCAGCGCCATGATCTCCCAGGCGATGAGAAACGAGGCGGCGTCGCGCGCCAGGAGAATCAGGACGAGGCTCGCGAGCAGCAAGCCGTAGCTGAACCGCAACCGCCGGCCGTTGCGCGGACGGCGCCGCGCGGGCCAGTAGGCGAGGCCGTAGATCGATCCGAGTCCGCCGAGGAGGAAGACCGGCAGCGAGAAGAAGCCGCTGAGGGCGTCGGCGCGCAGCTCGGCGATCGAGCCGGGGATGGGCGAGCGCCAGGCGAGCCCCGCGGGCGCTTCGCCGGAGATCGCCAAGCCGCCCCCCAGGAGGCCGCCCAGGCTCGCCACGGCCACCATCAGGGTCGCGAGCCGCTCTCCCCAGGGCGAACCGCGCGGCAGGAGCAGCCCCGGCAGGCCGCTCGCGGCGTAGAGACCGGCCGCGCCGACCAGCAAGAGCAGCGCACGAGAATCCGCCGGGCCGCCGGCCTCGAAGGTCATGGCTTCGGCGACGCCGAGCGATCCAGTTTCGCCTCGCAGCTCTCGGCGGCCGCCAGGATCTCCTCGCGTGACGCCTGGCGTACCACCGCGTCCTTGAACGCCGGATCGCGCAGCGCGAAGCTGAGGCGCGAGAGCAGATGGAGATGGGCGCGAACCGTCGGGCTGATGAGGGTGAACAGCGCATGGACCGGCCGGCCGTCGAGGGCGCCGAAGTCGACCGGCCGCTCGAGAAAGCAGGCCGTGATCATCGGTCGCTCGAGGTGGAGGATCACGGGATTGCGCACGTGGGGGATCGCGATGCCGTCGCCGATCGCCGTCGAGCCCAGGGTCTCGCGCGCCAGCAGGACCTCGAACAGGAAGTCGCGATCGACCTCGGGGGGGATGCGCAGGGTCTCGACCACCTGGCGTAGGGCCGCTGCCTTGGTCTCGCCGCCGATCCGGTAGTGGATTCCGCCGGCCTGCAGGGCCTCCGTCAGGTGCGGCAAGGAGGCGGCCTCCGACTCGGTCTCGCGGAAGATGTCGGGCGAGACCGGGATGCGGCGAGCGGTGGCCCACTCCAGGAGCTCGGCGCGATTGAACCGGTACTGCTCGCTCAAGCGGTAGGCGGGGATCGAGCCCTGCTTGATCCAGCGATAAATCGTCTTCTCGGAGACGTTCAACAGGCGGGCGGCGTCCTTGACCAGGAGCTTCACGCGAGCGGGACCGATCCGATTCGGCTGGACAAGCGTGGCCAGACTAGAGATCGTGACCGCGAATGTCAATTTGATGCCCTGGAAAGCGCGCAAAGGGTCGCGAGGATGCACTCGACGTCGCCCCGGTCTCCACGGGGTGGGAAGGCGAAGCGGCGGACGGCGATGTCCCATCGAGGGGTTGAATGTCCAACCTGGGCGTGGCTCGGGCGCGAGCCAGGGGAGGGATTCAGGGAGCTCCGCTCTCTTCCCGGTTCGGGAACGGGGCGGCCGGATCCTCCCGCGCGCGCTCGGCCCGCCGGTGGCGGCGGAGATCGCACGGCCGGCCGAGTGGATCCCCCAGGGCGACCCCGCGCCACTGCCGGTGCCGAGGCCGTGGTGCGCGGCTCCTCAGGCCTCTCGGGGTGCTCGGACCTACGGCGTGTCCGACCAGGCGCCGAAATCGGCGCTCTCGAACCCGTCGGCGAAGAGTCGCAGGTCGACCGTGAAGAGCTCGAACTTCTGGTCGAGCGCCTGGTCGGCGCGATACAGGAATCCGTAGCCGTCGGGATACAGGTCGACGCGGGTCACGGCGCCCCCGGCGACCGGCGGACCGTTCCAGCGCGCGTCGGTGGCGTAGGGATCGTCGATCCGTTGCTCGCCGATCCCGCGCTGATCGCCCGGAGTCGACTCGTCGAACAGGTAGACCACGCGCTCGCTGTCCGGCAGGAAGCGCCAAGTGGGCGCGACCGAGCGCGCCGGAGCGACGCCGCGGTTGGTGATCCGGACCTGCGACGCGGAGGCGTCGGGCGGCGCCCAGTAGAGATCGAAGCGCTCGTCGACGGCGAGGTCGAAGCGGAAGACGACGCGGCTGCCGTCGGGCGTGAAGGCGACCTCCTGCGCGTCGGCGGCGACAGTCAGGACCCCCTGGTAGAGCGAGACCGCTTCGGTCGAGGGCCCGTCGATGGGAACCGAGTAGGGAAAGTACCGCTCGTCGGAGGCCTGGTCGGCGATGTAGGCGACCCGCGTACCGTCGGGCGAGATGGCGAAGTTCGCCTTGACGTCGCCGTTCGTGACCAACGTCGGATTGAGTCGCACGAGGGCCGCCGCCGGTCCGGCGACCGGCACGCTCCAGAGCTCGAAGCGCTCGTCGACCAGCTTGTCGGCGACGAAGACGACGTGCTCGCCGTCGGGCGAGAGGACGAGCGACTGGATCTGCCCGCCGACGGCGAAACTGCCGGCGAGCGAGACCGCCGCCTCGGCCGGGCCATCCGCGGGGACGCTCCAGAGCTGGTTGAAGCGGTAGTCGGTGCCGTCGAGGCAGAGTCGGGCGAAGAGGAGTCGCGAGCCGTCGGGCGTGTAGTCCGCAGCCGCCGCTGGACAGCCTCCCGGGTCGGTGTCGGCGAGCAGCAGGGCCTGGGAGGCGGGGCCCGCCGCCGGCACGGCGAACAGGCGGGTCGTAGCGGCCACCTGGTCGACCACCTGGATCACCACCTGGGCTCCGTCGGGCCGGAAGACGACCGTCTGCGGAGTCTCCGTCGCGCCGAGCGAGGGATCGAGATGGACGCCCGATCCGCTCGTTCCGGAGGCGGGCACGCTCCACACCTGCAGGCCGCTCGCGGTCTCGGCGACGTAGGCGATCCGATCGCCGACCGGCGAGACGCGGAAGGTCGCGACCCCGGCGCCGACGACCGGCACGTTGAGCTTGACCGCGGAGGCGACCGAGCCCCACGGCGGGGCGCTCCACAGCTCGTTCCGGCCGTCGACCTCGAGATCGCCGCGGTAGATCACCCGGCGGCCGTCGGCGCTGAATCGGAGGCTCGAGATCGCGTTGGCCGGGGCGTAGGCGGAGAGCCGGTGGAGCTCGGCGCCGTTGCGGCGCAGCGCGTAGACCGCCTCGGCGCCGGCGATCTCGACGTCGCCGACGAAGGCGACCCAGTCGCCGTTCGGGTCGATCTCCCAGGCGGACCCGACGCGCGAGGTCGGCTCGCCCGACGGGGTCAGCTGTCGGAGCTCGTAGTCGGGCGGAACCGAGGCGGGGAGGCTCGAGGGCCACGCGCCGAGGGCCAGGAGGCTGGCGAAAACAGGCGCCAGCCGAGCGAAGACGCAGACGGGTCGCGATCGCATATCGTTTCCTCTCCCCCGGAGAGCGACGGAAACCGCGCCGGGGGGCCACCGCCAGCCGCTGCCCGAGAGGATTCGTGCCCGAGACCGTGAACCGCTGGAGCTTCGTGGATCCGACCCGCCTGGGGCGGTCGGCGCCGTGATCCGGGCGAAGCCGACGGGAGCCCGTCCGCTCCGCTGCCCGTGGGCCGGCGACGATCCGCTCTACCAGGCCTACCACGATCGCGAGTGGGGGGTGCCCTCCTTCGACGAGCGTCACCTGTTCGAGATGCTGGTCCTCGAAGGCGCACAGGCGGGGCTGTCGTGGATCACGATCCTCAAGAAGCGGGAGAACTATCGACGGGCGTTCGACGATTTCGATCCCGAGCGGATCGCGCGCTACGGGGCGCGCGAGGTCGCGGCGCTGCTCGCGGACCCGGGCATCGTCCGCAACCGCCTGAAGATCGCCGCCACGGTCGGCAACGCGCGCGCCTACCTCGCGCTGCGCGCGAGCGGTCGGTCCCTCGCCGAGGTGGTCTGGGAGCCCTATGGCGGGACGCCGCGGACGAACCGATTCCACGCCGGGGAGGTCCCGGCGCGGACGAGAGAGTCCGACCGGCTGGCGAAGGAGCTCGCCCGGCTCGGCTTCAAGTTCGTCGGCTCGACCATCGTCTACGCCTACCTGCAGGCGGTCGGCTGCGTGAACGATCACCTGGTCGACTGCTTCCGCTGGCGCGAGGTGCGCGGGCTGCGGCCTCTTCTGCGTGGCGGGTGAGGCACCAGCCGCCGTCCCGAGTCGTCTTTCCCTGGGCCAGAAGCCACACCAGTCTCGAGTATGGTACCGTCGGTGCCATGAGCGGGACGCAGAAGATCACGGTCGAGGTTCCGGTGGAGCTGTTGGCGAAAGCGCGGGAGGCCAGCGGCGGGAACGTCACCGAGGCGGTCCGACGCGGCCTGAGGCTCGTCGCCGCGAGCGGCGCGCTGCGCTCGCTGCGGGCCCGCCGCGGCCGGGTCCGCCGGTGGCCGAGAAACGAAGCGCTGCGCGCCGATCGGGGCTGACGCCGGATGCTCGCCGCCGACACCAGCAGCCTCGTGGCGTACTTCCAGGGTGCGTCGGGTGAGGACGTGGAGCGCCTCGATGCGGCTCTCGCCGAGGGCGGGCTCCACCTCCCGGCGCCCGTCCTCTCGGAGCTCCTGTCGAACCCGAGGCTGCCGGACGAGGTCGCGGCGGAGCTCACGCAGATCCCGCTCCTCGAACCGGGTCCGGACTTCTGGGTCCGCGCGGGGAGGCTGCGCGCGCGCGTTCTCGCGCGCAACCGCAAGGCGCGCCTGGCCGACGCGCTGATCGCCCAACTCTGCCTCGATCACGGCGCGCGACTGATCACCCGCGACCGCGACTTCTTTTCTTTCGCCGGCGCTGCCGGCTTCGAACTCCTCGCCTGAACCCCGGCTTCAGCAGCGGCTGATCAGCAGCTCGCGCTCGAAGATCAACTCCTTCGGCAGGTACTCGCCGAGCGACAGGAAGAGCTCCTGGTGCTGCAGGGTCTGCTGGCGCCAGGCGCTGCGGTCGATCTCCATCACGCTCGCCCACTGCTCGCGCGAGAAGTCGAGCCCGCGCCACTCGATATCCTCGTAGCGCGGCACCCAGCCGATCGGCGTCTCCCGCGCGGGAGCGCCGTGTCGCACCCGGTCGACCACCCACTGCAGGATGCGCATGTTCTCGCGGAAGCCGGGCCAGATGAACTTGCCGTTGGCGTCCTTGCGGAACCAGTTGACGTGGAAGATGCGCGGCGTCTCGCTGAGCCGCTTGCCCATCGTCAGCCAGTGGCGGAAGTAGTCGCCCATGTTGTAGCCGCAGAAGGGGAGCATGGCGAACGGGTCGCGCCGCACCTTGCCGACCTCGCCCGCCGCCGCCGCGGTGGTCTCCGAGCCGACGGTGGCGCCGATGTAGACGCCGTGGCTCCAGTTGAAGGCTTGGTAGACGAGCGGGATGGTGGTCTCGCGGCGGCCGCCGAAGATGAAGCCCGAGATCGGCACGCCGGCCGGGTCCTCCCAGGCCGGATCGATCGTCGGGCACTGCGCGGCGGGCGCGGTGAAGCGGGCGTTGGGGTGCGCCGCCTTGCGGCCGCAGCCCGGCGTCCACTCCTGGCTCGTCCAGTCGACCAGGTGGGCGGGCTCCTTTTCGGTCATCCCCTCCCACCAGACGTCGCCGTCGTCGGTCAGCGCCACGTTGGTGAAGATCGCGTTCGCCCGGCACGACTCCATGGCGTTCGGGTTGGTGGCGTAGGAGGTGCCGGGCGCGACGCCGAAGAATCCGGCTTCCGGATTGATCGCGCGCAGCTGGCCTTCGGCGTCGGGCTTCAACCAGGCGATGTCGTCGCCTACCGTCCAGACTCTCCAGCCGGCGAAGGCGTCGGGCGGGATCAGCATGGCGAAGTTGGTCTTGCCGCAGGCGGAGGGGAAAGCGGCGGCGACGTAGGTCTTCTCGCCGGCCGGGTTCTCGACCCCCATGATCAGCATGTGCTCGGCCATCCAACCCTCTTCGCGCGCCATGGTGGAGGCGATGCGCAGCGCGAAGCACTTCTTGCCCAGCAGCGCGTTGCCGCCGTAGCCGCTGCCGTAGGACCAGATCTCGCGCGTCTCGGGGAAGTGGACGATGTACTTGTCGTGCTTGTTGCACGGCCAGGAGACGTCACGGTCGTTGGGACCGAGCGGTGCGCCGACCGAGTGCATGCAGGGGACGAAATCGCGCTGCCCGAGCACCTCGAGCACCCGCGCCCCCATGCGGGTCATGATCCGCATGCTGACCGCGACGTACGGCGAGTCGGTCAGCTGCACCCCGATATGCGCGATCGGCGAGCCGAGCGGTCCCATGCTGAACGGAATGACGTACATCGTGCGCCCGGCCATGCAGCCCTCGAACAGCCCGCGCAGCTTGCGCTTCATCTGCGCGGGGTCCTCCCAGTTGTTGGTCGGGCCGGCGTCGTCGCGGCTGCGGGTGCAGATGAAGGTGCGGTCCTCGACCCGCGCCACGTCGGAGGGGTCCGAGCGGCACAGGTAGCTGTTGGGGCGCAGCTTCTCGTTCAAACGGATGAACGTCCCCGCCTCGACCATCTGTCGGCAAAGGCGGTCGTATTCGGCCTGCGAGCCGTCGCACCAGTGGACCCGGGCGGGCTGGCACAGATCGGTCATCTCCTTCACCCAGGCGTCGAGCCTGGGGTGCTGGCTGCCGGAGGCGGTCGAGGTCATTTTGCGTCCTTTCCCCGAGCGCGAACGATACCGCACCGGTTCGGCCGCGCCCCCGCCTCGCGGGGGTGGGAGAGGGCTCCGGGAGCGGCGCGAGTGGACCGCGGCGCGATGGGCGAGGGCGACGCGACGGCCGTGGACCGGGCGCAAGCGCCAAGGCGCCGCGGTAGGCTTCCACGATGGAAGCCCCGCCCGATCTCCAGGCGCTGCGCGAACGGATCGAGGCGCTCGATCGCGAGCTGCTGGCGCTGCTCAAACGCCGGATGGGGGTCTCCGAGGAGGTGGCGCGCGCCAAGCTCGCGGCCGCCTCGCCCTTCCGCGATCCGCCGCGCGAGGAGCAGGTCTTCGGCCGCGTCCGCCACCTCGCCGCCGAGCTCGGCCTCGATCCGCACGAAGTCGAGCGCCTCTACCGCGTGGTCCTCGACATGTCGGTGGCGCGCCAGCAGGCCTACTTGCAGACCCTCGACCAGACGCCGCTGCGCGTCGCCTATCAGGGGGTGGAGGGCTCCTTCAGCCACCTGGCGGCGCAGGCGCGCTACGCCGGGAGGGCGGGGGGCGCGCACCTAACCGGATTCGCGACCTTCCGCGGCGCCGCGGCGGCGGTTCTCGCCGGCGAGGCGGACGTCGCCTTCCTGCCGATCGAGAACTCGACCGCCGGCAGCATCAACGAGACCTACGACCTGCTCGCCGAGGGCGGCGTGACGATCAACGCCGAGGTCGTGCGCGCCATCGAGCACTGCCTCCTCGCCCGGCCGGGGTCCGAGCTCGCGACGCTCTCGACCGTGCTCTCGCACCCGCAGGCGCTACGCCAGTGCGAGGAGTTCTTCCAGCGCCACCCGCACCTGGTGGCGCGCGAGGAGTTCGACACTGCGGGCGCGGCGCGCAAGGTCGCCGAGAGCCACGATCCGACGCTCTCGGCGATCGCCAGCGAGGCCGCCGCGAAGCGCTTCGGGCTCGTGGTCCTGGCGCGCGGCATCCAGACCCGGCGCGAGAACTACACCCGCTTCGTCGAGGTGGCGCGCGAGCCGGTGCCCTGTCCGCCGGAGGCCGCCTGCAAGACCTCGCTGCTGCTCGCCTGCGCCGACCGGCCAGGGGCGCTCGGCGAGATCCTCGCCGAGCTCGCCCGGCGCGGGGTGAACCTGACCAAGCTCGAATCCCGCCCTTGGCCGGACCGTCCCTGGCACTACCGCTTCTATCTCGACCTCGAGGGGCACGCCTCGTCGAGCCGGGTGGCCGAGGCGCTCGCGGCGATCCGTCCGCTGACCTCCCAGCTCACCCCGCTTGGGACCTATCCGCGCGCCGCGCCGGCGATCGCCGGCGAGGATTGAGGGTAGAGTTCGCGTCACGGGAATGAAACCAAGGGGGGAACCATGCGCCACGGAAGGTCGTTCGTCGTCGTCGCCTCCGCAGCCCTCGCGCTGCTCGTCGCCGGTCCGCTCCCCGCGGGCCAGGGACCGATCTGGTCGGTGGGGGGCGTCGATTCCTCGAAGCTGCCGATGACCTTCGGCATCAGCGTCGACGTCTACGGCCAGACCCAGGACTACGATCTCGACCGCCTTTCTTTCAGCTTGCCGGGCCTCGCCGTCGACCCCTCGCAGATCGCCATCGACAACAGCATCGGCGAGGCGAACGTGAAGCTCGACGCCTGGCTGCTGCCGTTCCTGAACCTGTTCGGCATCGTCGGCTCGGTCGAGGGCAAGACCGACGTGGACTTCTCCCACCTGCAGCTGCCGGTTCCCGTCGGCCGCCTGCGGATCAACTACGACGGCGTGGTCTACGGCGTCGGCCTGACGCTCGCCGGCGGCGGCGAGCGCTGGTTCGCCTCGCTCACCGGACTGCAAACCGAGAGCAACCTGTCGGGCGACTTCGATTCCGACGTCTCGACCCTGGTGGTCATGCCGCGCGTCGGGCTGCACGACGAGCGCGGCTCCTTCTGGATCGGCGCCATGTACCAGAAGAACGAGGAGAAGCACAAAGGCACGATCACCATCGCGCCCTTCGGCCGCGTCGGCTTCGACGTCACGCTCGCCGACAAGACCGCGGTCAACTTTCTCATCGGCGCCGAGACGGCGCTGACCGAGCACTGGCGGCTCGAAGTCGAGGGCGGGATCGCCGGCCGGCGCAGCGCCGAGGTCGGCCTCTCCTACCGCTTCTGAAACGGCTCGCCGTGGCCGCTCCGGTCCACGCGACCCGCGGCCGCCGCCTGCGCGCGGCGGCCGGCCTCGTCCTCGTCCTGCAGGCGACGGCGGGACTCGCCTACGAGACCGACCAGTATTCGAATCGCCTGGTGCGGATCCGGGATTCGCGCCCGGCGCTCAACGAGCAGGTGAACCGGGCTCTGGCGCGGGTCGTCGACTCGTGGCACGGGCCGCTCGATCGCTGGCGCTTCGCCCGCCGGATCTACTGGATCCTCGGCGGCGTCTACTGGGTCGACCACATCGAGCGCTGGGCGATGGCGAGCCCCGAGGTGGAGAAACTGCCGCAGGGCCGGCACCAGAGCATCTTTCGCGGCGCGCCGGTGTGGGCGACGCGGGTGAACTGGTTCTTCGGCATCGGCCGGACGATCGATCTGGCGGGCTCGCTCGTCGGCACCGACAAGCTGGGCCACTTCTTCTCGCAGGGCGTCAAGTACTTCGGCGACTACCTGGCCGGCCGGCCCGAATCCGCCATCGTCGAACGGGGGCGTTTCAACGAGCGCTGGCTCTTCGGCCAGTGGACCACCTCGGTCTATTCGAACGCCGACCTGGTCGCCAACTACGAGGGCTACCGCTTCTACCGCAGCCTGTTCGAGGACGACGTGGTGCCGGGAAAGCCGGCGATCGTCGGCTGGCGCGACGGCAAGCCGTTTCTCCAGCGCTCGTTCGACTGGGCCGACCACGTCGACGACTACTGGGACGAGGCGCTCAACCCGTCGTTCCTCTCGCCCGCCCTGCAGCGCTACATGAATCGCAAGCTCCCGGGTCTCTGCGCCGACTACCACCGCGAGCCGGAATCCTTCACGCCGCGCGACGCCCCGGCGCTCGGCGAGCGCTACCGCGGCGTGGGCTTGAAACCCGCGCCCTGGAACCGGCTCGACGCCGTCTGCCTCAGGGTCGCCCGAGAATCAGCCGCGAGCCACGCTGGCGGGTGAGGTAGGTCCAGCCCCACTGGGCGAGCACCAGCAGCTTGTTGTGGAAGAGGGCGAGGAACTGAATGTGGACCAGCGCCCAGACCAGCCAGGCGAGAAAGCCGCTCGACTTCCAGCGCCCGCGCTCGAGCAGAGCGAAATTGCGCCCGACGACCGCGAGGTTGCCCTTGTCGCGGTAGCGGAAGGGCGGCGGCGCCGGTCGACCGGCGAGCCGCAGGGCGATCACCCGCGCCGCGTGCGCCCCCTGCTGCATCGCCACCTGCGCCACGCCGGGCAGCGGCTTGCCGTCTTGCTCGAAGTGGGCGAGGTCGCCGATGACGAAGACCTCGGCGTGTCCGGGCAGCGAGCCGTCGGGCCCGACGAGCACCCGGCCGAGACGGTCGGTCGCGGCGCCGAGCGACGCGGCGACCGGGGTCGGCTTCACCCCGGCGGTCCAGAAGACGTTGGCGGCCGCGATGCGCGATCCGGCGACCGTGACCCCGTGCTCGTCGACCGCCTCGACCGGATGGCCGGTGCGGATCTCGACCTCCATCTTCCGCAGCCGCGCCGCGGCGCGATCGGCGAGCGCGGCGTCGAAGGTCGGCAGGATGCGCGGCCCGGCCTCGAGCAGCACGATGCGCGTCGAGCGCGGGTCGAAGTGGCGGAACTCCTTGGCGAGCGTCTCGCGCGCCAGCTCGGCGAGCGCCCCGGCCATCTCGACCCCGGTCGGCCCGGCGCCGACGAGGACGAACGACAGCAGCTCGCGGCGCTTCGTCTCGTCGGTCTCGACCTCGGCGCGCTCGAAGGCCGACAGCGTCCGGTAGCGCAGCGCCGTGGCGTCGCCGAGCGACTTCAGGCCCGGGGCGTACGCCGCGAACTCGTCGTGGCCGAAATAGCTCGGCGCCATGCCGGTGGCGAGGATCAGGAAATCGAAACCCATCCGCGCCGCCGGCAGGCCCGGCGCGACGAAGGTGAGCGCGCGCGCGGCGAGATCGACGGCGGTGACCTCGCCGAGGAGCACGACGGCGTTGCGCTGGCGGGCGAGGATCTGGCGGATCGGCGCCGCGATGTCGCCCGGCGCCAGGTGGGCGGTCGCGACCTGGTAGAGCAGGGGCTGGAAGAGGTGGTAGTTGGTGCGATCGATCAGGACGACGTCGACCGGCGCGCGCGCGAGCCCCTCGGCGGCGAGGATGCCGCCGAATCCGCCCCCGACGATGACGACCCGCGGCCGCTCGGCCATGCGCTCTCCCCCTCGATGCGCCCGAGCCGCCAGGCGACGGCCCGCGCCGCGGTCGCCCGGCGCGCCGGGAAGTCGCCGCGCACGTCGACGACCGTGGCGCCCAACTCTCTCAGAGTGGCGGCGAAGAGCGCATGCATCTCCTCCCGCCGGTCGCCGCGGTCGTGCATGCCGGGCTCGGGCACCCAGGGCACGTCGGGGTGGTGCAAGAGGTAGAGATCGCCCTGCTGCTCGCGCGCCGCGGCCTCGATCCACGCCGGACAGGAGCCGTAGTAGTGCCGGGCGTAGACCACGGTCGAGACGAGATCGGTGTCGAGCAGCAGCAGACGGCCGGCGCCGGCGAGCGCCGCGCGCTCCGCCGCGAGGTGGCGGCGGGCGATCGGCTCGACGTCGCTGGCGTCGAGCGGCCGGCGGTGCTCCTCGACGTAGGCGCGCGAGGACTCCGGCACCCAGGGCGCGGCGAAGCGCCCGGCCAGGTGCTCGACGAGCGTCGTCTTGCCGGTCGACTCGGAACCGGTCGCGACCACGCGCAGCGGCGCTCTCACGAGGTCACCGGTTGGGCCGACGGCAGGGCGCCCTGCGCCGGCGCGCGCCGCCACTCGATCCAACCGGCGACGGCGAGCGCCAGGAATCCGGCGTAGAGCAACGCGGTCAGGCCCATCCCCTTGGCGAGATAAAGGCCGACGTAGAGCGCGTCGACCGCCACCCAGACCGCCCAGTTCTCGAGCCACTTGCGGGTCTGCATCCACTGCGCGGCGAGGCTCGCCGCGGCGAGGCTCGAGTCGAGGAACGGGAAGGAGGCGTCGGTGCCGGAGGCGAGCAGCCAGCCGATGCCGGCGGTCGCCGCCACCGCCGCCCCGGCGAGCGCCGCCGCGGCGCGCGCCGGGACGCGGCTGACCTCGAGCGGTCCGCGGTCGCGGCCGCCGTGCTGCCAGGCCCACCAGCCGTAGAGGCAGAAGGCGAAGTAGACGATCTGCAGCCCGGCGTCGGCGTAGAGCCGCGTACGGTAGAAGACGACGGCGTAGAGCGCCACGCTCACCGCGCCCACCGGCCAGCAGGCGACGCGCTGGCGCACGGTCAGCCAGACGGCGAGCGCGCTCAAACCGGCGCTCAGCGCCTCGAGCGGATCGATCGCCATCGTCAGAAGCGCAGCTCGAGGTTGGCGAGCCAGTGCCGCGTGGCGAGCGGGTAGTAGTACGGCACGCCGGTCAGGTCCTCGCCGCCGCTCGCGTGGCGCTGCAGGTAGGAGTAGCTGTAACCGGAGGCCCAGGCCTCGCGGTTGTCGAAGACGTTGTTGACCTGCAGGCGCAGGCGCGGCTTGGCGGCGCGCAGGAAGCGACCGAGCTCGATCGCTCCGCCGAGATCGACCAGGGTGTAGGAGGGCGTGGTGAGGGCGCGCTGGCCGGTGTTGTCGAGGTAGGCGGGGCCGACGTGGCGCACCGCGACCGAGAGCAGCAGGTCGCGGCCCG
This sequence comes from Thermoanaerobaculia bacterium, assembly GCA_046331385.1. Taxonomy (GTDB): domain Bacteria; phylum Acidobacteriota; class Thermoanaerobaculia; order Multivoradales; family JAGPDF01; genus JAXLQW01. Next base: position 2,203,658 of record JAXLQW010000001.1, on the reverse strand, counting down.
CCTGCCAGTCGATCGACTGGTGGAGGATGCGCTCGGGCGACAGATAGGGCTGGGTGTCGTGGAAGGTCCGCAGCTCGGCGCCGGTGAAACCGTAGACGTCGTCGTAGACGTCGATCGCCTGGCGCCAGGTCGCGATTCGGTTCTGCGCCAACGCGATCGCGGTCGCCAGGCGCAGTCGCGGCAGCGGCTGCCAGGCGAAATCGGCCTCGAGGCCGCGGCGGTGGCTGCGCGGCAGGTTGCGGCGGATGGCGTAGCCGAGCGCCGACTGCTCGCCGGTGGCGGCGATCTCGTCGTGGAACTCCATCGCGTAGAGATCGACGGCGAGCGACAGGGTCGCGGTGCGGAAGATCGCGCCGACCTCGTAGTCGACCACGCGCTCGGGGCGAACGGCGCCGAGGTCGATCGGCGTCGCGACGTCGTCGAGACCGACCAGCATGTCGTTTCTCGCCGGCTCGCGCCCGGCGCGGCCGACCGAGACGTAGAAGGCCAGCCGGTCGGTGGCGTCGTAGCGCAGGCCGAGCTTCGGGTCGACGAAGGTCCAGTCGATCGGCCCCAAGTCGACCGAGCCGTCGTAGCGGAAGGCCGCGTGGCGGACCTGCAGGTCGGCGTAGAGGTGCCAGCGCCGAGCCAGGTCGACGCCGAGCTTGGCGAAGCCGGCGACCTCCCACTTCTTGCCCGTGTTGCGGTACTGCGAGACGCCGCCGAGCGTCTGGTAATGGTCGCGCGAGAAGGTGTAGGAGTGCAGGCCGGTCGTCAGCCCCCAGTGGTCGCCGCTGGTGGTCGAAGTGACGAGCAGGCCGAGCGTGCCGCCGTCGAGCCCGTAGCTGCGCAGGTCGGTTTTGGCCACCGGATCGTCCCAGAGCTTGAAGGCTCCCTGCGCGCCGTTGTAGTAGACCTGCGCGGCGACGAGGGAGCGCGAGCCCACCGGATGCGACGCCTGGAGGTAGAGAAGGTCCTGGCCGTAGGCGTCGGTCTCCTCGGGTTGCAGCGGGTTGAAGCGCAGGTTCTCCTGGAGCGCCGCGGGATCGACGGCGGCGAAGGCGAGGTCGGTGTTCTCGCGCCCGGAGAAGCCGAAGAACTTGACGAAGGTCGAGCTGCCCTGCCAGGTGCCGCCGAGGTAGAGCGTCCGCTGGCGCACGCCCGAGTGTTCGCGGAAGCCGTCGGTGTCCTGGTAGGAGGCGCGGCCGTAGAGCGCCAGGCCCGAGGCCAGCCGGCCGCTCTGGTAGGAGGCGCTGGCGCGGCCGGTGCCGAAAGAGCCGCCGCCGACCTCGACCGTCCCTTCGGCGCGGTCGGCAAGATCGACGCTGGCGAAGTTGATCGAGCCGCCGTAGGAGGCCGCGCCGACCGACGAGGTGCCGACGCCGCGCTGCACCTGGATCGAGCCGAGAGCGCTGGTGAAGTCGCCGAAGTTGGCGAAGTAGACCGCCGACTCCTCGGGATCATTGAGCGGCACGCCGTCGAAGGTCATGTTGACCCGTCGCTGGTCGACGCCGCGCAGGGTGAAGTAGCTGTAGCCGCCGCCCTGCGCCAGGCCGGACTCGGAGTAGGAGGTGATGGCCGGCGTGCCGGCGAGCAGGAAGGGCATCTCCTGGTGGTAGTTGCGCCGGGCGATCTCGGCCGCGTCGAGGTCGCGCTTGGTCACCGGCGTTTTGGCATCGGCGCGGATGGCGTCGACCACGATCTCCTCGGAGACGGTGGTCGCCGGCGCGAGCGCGAAGTCGAGGTTGCGCGCCTCGCCGGCGAGCGCCACCGTCGCCTCGGCCGGCCGGAATCCCGGGGCGCTCACCGCGATCCGCCATTCGCCGGCGACGAGCAGCAGGCGGTAGCGGCCGTCGGCGTCGCTGCGCGTGGCGAGCTCGGAGCCGAGGGCGGCGAGGCGCGCGCCGGCGATCGGCGCGCCGGCGGTGTCGCGCACCGTGCCGGCGACCGGGACGAGGTCGGCGGCGAGCGCCGCGCCGCTCCCGGCCCAGAGCCCGAGCGCGAGCGCTCCGGCGAGGAGGATCGGGAGGCGGGCGAGGCGCACGGCGGACGGGCGCTGCATGGTTCACCTCTCGCCGCCGCGCGGGCGGCGATGAAGCGGAACCTCCGGGATTCGATCAGCGAGAGGAGCTACGTCTCTGTCGCCTTTCCCTACGCCGGTCTCAACCGGTTCAGGTTCGAAGGGTGTGATCTCAGGCCGTGACGGCCACCCCCAGGCTCCGACCCGCGAATGATGCGCGGCGCGGCCCCCCCTGTCAACTCGGGGCGGCGGGCGGCGCCTTTCAGCACTGCAACCTCATTCGCAGCACCTGGACCCAGCGCCCGCGCTCGTGCGCCTGGAAGACCCGTCGAGGTCGCAAGTTGAAGCGGCGCGTGCGTCGTCCTGAGCTGGTCGGGTCACCGCCACCCGCCAGGGCTGCGGGCGCAACTCGCTCCGGCTACCAGCCGGCTCTCGCGGAGACCGCGGCGAGCAGGTGACTTCCTGCCGCTGAATGCGAACGCGGCCATGTAGGGATCGGAGATCCGCCGTCGCAAACCGAATCCGGGCCGACGGAAATCCTCAGCGCGCGAGTTGGCATCCCATCGAGGCCTGCTTGGCCCATTCCAGTGCCCCCTGAGTCGGTCACCACCCAGCCGCGTCGATCTCCCGCCTGTCGAGGCGGTGACCTCATGCTGTCGCGTTCGAACAATGGATACAGGCTAACTGGCATCAATGTCAAACGCTCTTGGTCTCCCTGCTGTCTTGAAATCGGGAAGGTCTTCGCTGCATTGGCGCCAACCCAGCGGAGTCGTCCCGAGCTCACTTCCAGGCGGATCAAAGATCGGAGATGAGCGGTACTCGCGATCAGGGTGCCGGTGGACAGGGGGATCGAAAGGAGCTGTGCGCCCATAGACCTTGCGAAGCGCTGCGGAGTTGCTTGTCGGTTGCCGGCTTCGACATATCGAGCTGGCAAGAGGAAGGCCTCCCCGGGCGGCGAGATCACGCCCCCCAACAACTTGCCGAGGCTATTCAGTTGGATTGCTGTTGGATTCGGAGGAGAACCATGAGACTCAGGAAATTCTTGGCCCCAGTGTGCTTCGCGCTCCTGACAACCGCGGCGGCAACGTCTGACGCCCTTTCGACATGTGTCACGGAGAATCCGTATCCGTCATGCTCGTCGAGTTTCGCGGTCTCGGCTGGGCAATGCTGGCAGCAGACCCTCACGAGCACGCGTCGCGTCGACGACCCTTACCGAATCAAGCTCAAGGCCACGTTCAAGAAGAGCGGCGTCGTCAAATGGACGACCTACGCTTTCTGGGATGGCTCGGTGGCGGGCGGGGACAATTTCGTCATTCGCGCCAGCTTCCCGCAGCCGCCGGTGGGTAGCTCGAGTCACGTGTACACGTGGTCCATGACCTGCGAGTCCGGCGATTGCGCCGGCGTCGGCCTGACTCCTGGTTCGCCGGGATCGGTGACGATCAACCGCTATACGGGGACGAACGAGCTCTATCTCCGCGGCTTTCTCAAGGCGACGCCTTCAGGCTCGACGACGCCGCCAATTCAGTACGGCGATGGAACTTCTTTTCTCTGGCATGGAGATACCGCCTGGGGAGCGCTGATGCGGGCTTGCCGGTATGACTGGCGCGCCTACGTCGACAATCGGCAACAGAATCGGTTCACCGTCGTCCAACTGGGACTGGCTCCGATCTGGGGAGGGCCCTTGGATCCCGATCCTGATACCGGTTTGACCTATGGCCCGGACAGCATCCGCGGCGAGAGTCCCTTCAAGGACAGGGACAATCCTCACAACCCGCAGTGCAACCCGGGAAGCGCGCCGAACGCGGTTCCAAATCGGTGCATGCGGTGGAATCCGACGTTCTGGCGCGAGCTCGATGGAATGGTCCAGTACGCGAATCAACGGGGCCTCGTCATCTTTCTGGCAGGCTTGGCGAAGCCCGTTCACGATGATCCACTACCGGAGCAATCGGAAGCCGAGAATTTCGCCAGGCAGCTCGTCGGGCGAATGGCGGGCAACTACGTCGTGTTCTCGCCTGGCTTCGACGACGGTGCGTCGAGCAGCACACAGACGCTGCTCTCGCAGGTTGGGACGGAGATTTCGAATGACTCGAGCCGTCATCTAGTGACGGTGCACCCGGGGACGAATACCTCGGTGACCCAAGGAGACCTCGCGACGACCTTCGTATTTCACACCAGCTCCTGGCTCGATTTCGAGATGTACCAGAGCGGTCACAACGCTGGGGATCTGCTCAAGCTCACGCGCAGGCCGTTCTGGATGGCCCAGGAATTGCGAGGGTTCACCTCAGTGCCACTCTTCAATACCACCAGGAAGCCGGCGATCAACGGCGAGGCGATCTACGATCACGGGGGCAGCCCGTCTGCATCACCCCCGTATCACTGGAACCACTTTCGGGCTCGGCAAGCCGGCTACACCTCCTGGTTCAGCGGCGCGACCGGGTACACCATCGGAGTCGGCGGCCTCCAGGAGTGGGGCCTCTGCGGCGACGAGGGGTCGCCTGCCTTTGCGCAGTGCAACCCCGACGCGCCGATGCTGACCGGCTACCGGAATTGGAGCGACGCAATTCACCGGCGGCCCACTCAGGAAATGCGGTGGATGGGCGACGCCATCCGCCTCCTCCAGTGGCCGACAATGGTCACCAACGACCAGGGCCGCATCGTGACCGCGCAGTCGGCACAGAGTACCGTCTACATGACCGCGGCGCGAGACCCAAACTACTTCGTGGTCTACATCCCGGATCGAGGGGCCGTGGAACTCGACCTCTCTGGCCTTCCTGTCAGTCCGACTTTGAGCCGGGGGATGTTCAATACACGAAGCGGCTTCGAGACCGCGGCGTTTCAAATGGACGCCAATCCGTCTGGAACCTATACGTACCATTCGCCGACGGACCCGCTGATATGCGGGGGTCTAGGAGAATGCGATTTCGCGCTCGTTCTCCGCACTCCCGCGGGCGCAGCCGCACGGTCCGGAAGTCAGCTCAACGTCTGGGCCTCCCCTGGGATTGAAGGAGTGGACGAAGAGCCAGGAATCTTCGGTCAGCTAGTCGATCCTTCGAGCAAGTCACCCTCTCCGATCTTCCGAATCAGCGAGCGCGGCACCGACCTCGTGCGCGCACCTCGTGTCGCGGCGCTGGCGGACGACCTTTACATCGTCGCCTGGGAGGAGCGCGGAAGTGACACGGCAGGGTCGCGGGTGATGTTGCGTGAAGTCGACGCAGAAGGGACGCTGCCGGGAGGAGCCTTCGAGGGAGGTCAGGAGGCCGAGGGGACGCCCGAGTCGCCTTTCGTGGCCTCGACTCCGAGTGGAGGATTCCTCCTGGTCTGGACAGAATCCGAGGCGGCCGAGGACTCCGGTACGACCTCGGTCCGCGCTCAGTACTTCAAGAGTTCTCTCGCAGCGAGTGGCGACGTTCTGACCTTGGCCGCGACGGACGGGCTGAGGCTTGCCCACCCGCGGGCAGCGTGCGTGACGGGCGACGATTGCTGGGTAGGCTGGGAGGCTCAGACTTCGGCCGGTACTACGGACCTCCGCGCGATGATGGTCGCGGCATCGGGAAAGGTGCAGCGAGGCGAATTGCGAGTCAACGATCAATCGGCAGCTTCCCTTTGGCTGATGGATGTGCGGGCCGAAGCCGACGGCGGCGTGCGCTTTCAGTGGGAGGCCTTCGACGCCGCGAAGCAATCACGCGGCTGGCGGGAGAAAAGCCTGACGGCGAGTGGCGCAGCGAGGGCGCCGGAGACGGCCTCGCAGTCCTCAGGAGGCGAGTGATGAAGGTGGCCTGGATGGCGGCGCTCGGGTCGCTTGCTGCGGTGTCCTTGCTGGGGCAGCTCGCGCTTTCGCCGCCGATCCAGGTCAATGAAGTCACGCGCGGCGATCAGTATGCAGCCTCCCTCGCGATTCGCTCCGGCGGCGGGGTCTTCGCAGCGTGGTCGGACGTCGCCGGGAACTACCTGAACCGCGGACGATGCTGGGGATCGGGCCTGCCGGATACAGGGGAGTTCCCCGTGGGAAGCGATCCGCGGGAGCAAGGTGCTGCGGGAGTTCGAGAGCTTGTCGGCGGTCGTTTCGCCCTCGGCTGGAGCGCAGGGGGCGAAGTGCGGTACCGCCTCTTCGATCAGGAATGTCGGCCGCTCGGAACGGACCAGACGACGAAGGGAGAGAACGAGGAGTTTGGAGAAGCAGCAACGCTTACTCCCACTGTAGACGGCGGGTTCGTGATCGTTTGGCTGGCCTACTTGACCTCAGCCACCGGTTCCGAGGTAGTCCTGTTCCGGGCCATCGACTCGGAGGGAGTCCCGAAGGGACTCGCGCTTGTAGCGAATGACGACCATGGAGGCCTGATTTACTACCAGAAGGTCGCGCAAGATCGGCTCGGCGGTTTCGTCGTGGCTTGGTCTTCTCAGGAACACCCTGACACGGAGCCCCTCGTGTTCGGTGCTTACGCGCGCATTCTCGATGCGGCTGGACAGCCGTTGGGGAGCGATATCGAGCTGCTGCCACGCCGGTATGGCGAGATCTACCTGGGCGGACTGGAGATCCTTCCGGACGGCACGTGGCTCCTGAGTTGGACGGGCTCCGATCAACCGTTCGGCAACTACGGCGTATTCACGCGACGGTATTCGAGCGCCGGCGTGCCGCTCGAGGAGCCGCGGCTCGTTTCGCCCGATACCTACGGCAGCCAGTTCTCGTCGTCGATGTCGGCGGACTCGAAGGGCGACTACGTGGTCACCTGGCAGGACGAGGGGTTGGGCAACGTCGACATCCGGGGGCGGATCTTCCGGGCGGACGGGAGTCCGGCGACGGATCCGTTCCCGATCTCCAATTTCCACTTCGAAGACGAGATTCCGCGGGTCGAGCTCTCGGACTCGGGGACCTTCGTCACGATCTGGCGCAACTGGCTCGAAGACGGCGACGGCTGGGGCGTCTTCGCGCAGCCGATGCTGCGCACCTGCGAGCCCGACGCGCCGCTGCTCGCTCTCGGCGAAGGCCGCTTCCTCGTCTGCGCGCGGTGGAAGACCGGCTTCGGCGACCACGGCTCGGCCGAGCCGATCCCGCTCACCGACGCTTCGGGCGGCTTCTGGTTCTTCAGCCCGACCAACCTCGAGCTGATCGTCAAGCTGCTCGACGGCTGCGGCAGCAACGGGCACTTCTGGATCTACGCCGCCGGCCTGACTGACGTCGAGGTCGGCCTCGGGGTGATCGACACCTGGACCGGCCAGACCTGGGCGCTCGACAACCCGCTCGCGCGGCCTTTCGCTCCGGCGGGGGACATCCTGGCGTTGAGCGGTTGCGGAGTTTCGGCGCCGGCCACTCCGTGGGTGGCCCCACAGGCGCGCGAGATCGTCCGGCCGGTGGCCCTGCCGACGACCTCCGCGGCGACCGCCCGATCGGCGGCCTCCCCGCCGGTGACCGCCGTTTCGACCACCGGGTGTTCTGCCGACCCGACCCACCTCTGCCTGCAGAACGGCCGCTTCCGGGTGAGCGCGACCTACGACACGGTCGTCGGGCTCTCGGGTGACGCGCACGCCGTGCCGATCGCGTCGGAGAGCGGGCTCTTCTGGTTCTTCGGTCCGGACAACGTCGAACTGTTCGTGAAGGTGCTCGACGGCTGCGTGCCGTTCGGCACCTACTGGGTCTACTCGGCGGGGTTGACCAACGTCTTCGTGCGCATGACCGTCGAAGACACCGCGAGCGGCGAGATCAGGATCTACGAGAACGCGCAGGGTGCGACCTTCCAGCCCATCCTGGACGGGTCGGCGTTCGCGACGTGTCCGTAGTCCCCGCGCCTAGGTGCCGCTCGGGCTCGAGCCGGCAGCGTTCGGAACTGGAGCCGGCGGCGCGCTCTCGCCGCCCTGGTCGCCGCGGCGGAAGACGTCGAGCAGGGCGAGGGTGATGGCGAAGACGACTGGGCCGACGAGCAGGCCGAGGACGCCGAAGACCTTCAGCCCGCCGAGCACCGAGAAGAAGATCGTCAGCTCGTGCATCTTCGCCTTGCGGCCTACGAGCCGCGGGCGCAGGACGTTGTCGACCGAGCCCATGAGCAGGGCGCCCCAGGCGGTGAGCACGATCGCCGCCGTGATCCGCCCGTCGGCGAAGAGCCAGATCGCCGCCGGGATCCAGATCACGAACGCCCCGGCGACCGGCAGGGTCGAGACCAGCATCATCACCACGCCCCAGAAGATCGCCGACGGGATGCCGAGGATGGCGAACATCGCGCCGCCGAGGAAGCCCTGCAGGGCGGCGATCACCAGCACGCCGTAGACGCTTGCCTGGATGATCTCGCGCGTGCGCGCGAGGATCGCCTCGCCCTCGTGCCGCGGCACCGGCAGGATGCCCGGGATCTTCGCCGCCACTTCGGCGCCGTCGCGTAGCAGGAAGAAGAGGGTGAAGAGGATGAAGAAGAGGTTGACGATCGCTCCGAGCGCACCACCCACCACGTTCAGCGTGCCGACGACGAAGATCTGGCTGAACGAGCCGAGGGCGTCCTGGATCTTCTCGGGCGAGAGGAAGCGGTCGGGCTGGAGCGAGTCCGGGAGGCGCTCGAGCAGTGCCCGCAGCCGCCCGCCCTCCTGCAGGTCGGCGGCGACGTGCTGCGCCCACTGCTGCGCGCTCGGCACCACCGCGGCGATCTCGCCCACCAGCATGCCGGTCACCAGGCCGATCGGCACCAGCACGGTGGCGAGTACCAGCAGGAGGGTCAGAAGCGCCGCCACCGCCGGCCGGCGGGTGCGGCGCACGAGCCACTTCTGCACCGGCCAGAAAAGCAGCGCGAGCACGCTCGACCAGAGGAGCACCGAGAGGAACGGTTGCAGCATCCGCCAGCAGAGGTAGACCGCCACCGCGGTCGCGGCCGCGAGCAGCAGCCACTTGGCCCGCACTTCGCCCGGATTCATGGTCCCTCGATTGTAGCTTCCCCGCAGATTAGGGACAGGCACCGATTTCCAGGAAGCTGATCGACATCTTCGCGCGGGCGGACTCGGGGATCTCGTCCTGCGGACCTTGCTCGAGGCTGACGCGCGGGCGATCTCGGGGATCTCGTCCTGCGGAACCTGAGTCGACGATGTCGCGCGGGCGGACTCGGGGATCTCGTCCCGCGGAACCGGCGTCGACGATGTCGCGGGGGCGGGCTCGGGGATCTCGTCCTGCGGAACCGGCGAGCGCCTGTCGAGAAACGGGCGGAGTGGGCGCTCGCCTGCGCTGTGGCTCGCATGCGCATCCCGACTTGAGCCAGCTGGTTCTGAGCTCGCCTTCGAGCTTCCTCCGGACGAGATCCCCGAGCCCGCCCCTCACCATCCTGCGAAGCAAGAAGCTGATAGATGCGCGCCGGACGAGGTCGGTGGCAGGGCTCGCTCCGCTCGGGCGGGGGCATTCGAGGACGGAAGCGCCCTCCCGCCCGCAGAATGCCACCGCCCCGGGAGGGGGGTGAAGTCAGAGTGGGTGAGCCGGCGCGCCGCCCAAAGCGCCGATCGCGGAATTGGTGCCGGTCCCGATTTTCCGGGTGATATTTTGCGTGGGAGATGAGAGCGCTGCGGGTGGCGAACGGCCAGGGCTTCTGGGGCGACAGCGTCGACGCGCCGCTCGAGCTCCTCTCCGGCGGCCCGGTCGACGTGATCGGCATGGACTACCTCGCCGAGGTCACGCTGTCGATCATGATGCGCCAGAAGCTGAAGAACCCGGCGGCGGGCTACGCCACCGACTTCCTCGATTTCGTCCGCCGCGCCCTGCCGCTGCTGGTCGAAAAGGGCGTCAAGGTAGTGACCAACGCCGGCGGCCTCAACCCCCGCGCCTGCCGCGAGCGGGTGTTCGAGATCGCGCGCGAGCTCGGCATCTCGGGGCTGCGGGTCGGCATCGTCGAGGGCGACGACCTGCTCGCGCGCCTGCCCGAGCTGGTCGAGCGCGGGCACGCGCTCGCCAACATGGACTCGGGTGAGCCGCTGGCGCCGATCCTGCCGCGGGTCACCTCGGCCAACGCCTACATCGGCGCGCGGCCAGTCGCCGAGGCGCTGCGCCAAGGGGCGCAGATCGTCCTCTGCGGCCGGGTGACCGACACCGCGCTGGCGCTCGGACCGCTAGTGGCGCATTTCGGCTGGGCGGAAGACGACTGGGATCGCCTCGCCGCCGGCACCATCGTCGGCCACGTCCTCGAGTGCGGCGCGCAAGCGACCGGCGGCAACTTCTCCCGCTTCTGGGAGGTGCACGACCTGTGGAACGTCGGGTACCCGATCGCCGAGGTGCAGCAAGACGGCAGCTTCGTGGTCACCAAGCACCCGGGCACCGGCGGCCTGGTCACCGTCGACACGGTGAGCGAGCAACTGGTCTACGAGATGGGCGATCCGGCGAGCTACATCACGCCCGACGTGGTCGCCGACTTCACTTCGATTCGTCTCGCGCCGGCGGGACCCGACCGGGTGGCGGTGGCGGGCATCCGCGGCCGGCCGCGCACGCCGTTCCTCAAGATCTCGGCCTCGTACCTCGACGGCTACAAGGCGGCCGGCCAGGTGACGATCTCCGGCCCGCGGGCGCTCGAGAAGGCGAAGCTGGCGGCCGACATCGTCTGGAAGCGGTTGGCGAGGGCGGGGGTGCGCTTCGCCGACGGCGATCGGGTCGAGGAGTACCTCGGCGTCTCCGGCTGCCTGCCGGGGATCCTGCCGGCGCCCGCCGATCCGCCGGAGGTCGTCCTGCGCTTGGCGGTGCGCGATGCCGACCGGGCGAAGGTCGAGCGCTTCGGCAAGGAGATCGCGCCGCTCGTGACCGCCGGACCGCCCGGCGTCACCGGGTTCGCCGGCGGGCGCCCGAAAGCGCAGGAGGTCGTCGCCTACTGGCCGGCGCTGCTCGCGCGCCAGGAGGTCGAGCCGCGGCTCGCGGTCTCGGTGGAGACGGTCGGATGAGAGTCCGCCTGGCGCGCATCGCGCACGCCCGCTCGGGCGACAAGGGCGACGCCTCGAACGCCGGATTGATCGCCAACTCGGCGGCGCTCTACGAGGTGATCCGCCGCGAGGTAACCCCCGAACGAGTGGCGCGGCACTTCGCAGGGATCGCCCGCGGCCCGATCGAACGCTTCGAGGTGCCCAACCTGCTGGCGCTCAACTTCCTCCTCCACGACGCGCTCGGCGGCGGCGGTACGGCCTCGCTGCTGACCGACGCCCAGGGCAAGACCCACGGCCAGGGCCTGCTCGAGCTCGAGATCGACGTCCCCGACGAGCTGCTGCGCCGCTGAGGCTCAGGCGGGAGGAGCGTCGGTCGCCTCCCGGTGCCCGCCGCGCGGCGCCGCGAGCGCCACCCAAGCAAAGACGATCGGCACCACAAGCGGCGCAGCGACGCGCGCGTAGGCGGCGTGCAGCTGGTCGAACGGATCGGCGTTTCCCGCCAGCACGACGAGGAACGTCGCGACGAGATCGACGAGGGCGAGCGCCTGAAGCGCCAGCGCCAGGCGGCAGCGGCGGACGATCGCGACCGCGAGCCCGAGCGGCACGAAGAGCCAGAGTCCGTGCCAGTCGAGGGTCGCGAGCTGCGAGAGCGCGTCGCCGGCGAGCTCGACGGCGCGCGGCCATCGCTCGCGCAGCCGTCCGGCCGCGTCGCCGGCGAGGAAGCCCGGGGCGCGCGGCAGAGCCCAGGTCTGGAAGGCGAGCGCCGCGAGCGCGCCGGGAACCGCGAGGGCGAGGAAGCGGCGGCGGAAGCTCCTGGCGAGCTCCGGCTGGGCCGGCGGCGCGACGACCAGCACGCCCGCGAGGAGGAGCGCGAGCAGCCATCCCTCCTGTTTGATCCACGGCAAGGCTCCGGCGGCGAGCGCGAAGCGGGTCGAAGCCCGCGGGCCGGCCGAGACAAGCGCCGCTCCGGCGAGCGTCAGCGCCAGGGCGAGCGGCAGCTCGGCGAGCCCCAACAGGCTGCTCGAACGCAGGAGCGGCGAGAGGGCGATCGCCGCGGTCGCCAGCGCCCCGATCGCGACACTCTCTGTCGCGCGCGCGGCGGCGCCGCCGACGACGAGGGCGAGCGCCACGCCGAGCGCGGCGTGGGTCGCGCGCACCAGGCCCTCGCTCGGCAGGCCGCCGCCCGCCAGCAAATCCCAGAGCGCCGGCAGCGCGAGCGGGTGGTCGGGGCGCGCGAGGCCGAGCGCCGGCGAGGCGAGGCGCGCGAGCTCGAGCGTGCCGCCGGGCGCCATCCGCCGCGCCTTGACCCCCCAGATCGCGAAGTGGTCCCAGCTCCAGAGCGGCGACTCGAACTGGCGCACGAGCGCCACGGCGACCGCCAGGACGGCGACCGCGATCGCGGCGCGGTCGAGCGCCGAGAGCGCGCCCGGCGGACGATCCGGCGCCGGCGGCGGCGACGCGCCGGCGCGGCGCGACGCGGCGAGCGAGGCGACCAGGGCGAGGGCCGGCAAGACGACGCGCGGTGTCCAAGCGATGCCGAGCGTCCCGGCGACGAGCGCGACCGGGGGCACCGCCAAGGCGCCGACGGCGAACGCGGTCGCCAGGCGCTCGGGTCGGCGCGCGGCCGCGGGCGCGAGACCCCAGCCGACCGCGGCGAAGCCGAGAGCGGTGGCGAGCGCGATCGCGGCGGCGATCATTCGCCCGTCCGCCGCTCGCGCGCTCGCGGTTCGACCAGGGTCACGCTGCCGTCGAGGCGGACGAAGAGTCGAGCCAGGTCGCGCGGGAAGCGCCGGGCCTCGTCCTGCGGCACGACGTCGACGATCTCCTGCTGCGGCAGGTAGTAGAGCGCCATCACCCGCCACCATCCGAGGTCCTCGCCGGGCTCGACCACGACCAGCACCGGGTCGCCGGCGGCGAGGCGGGCGCGCGCGGTGGCGAAGGCCGGCGCGAGATCGCCGTGGCGGCGCGACCAGGCGAACCAGCCGCTCTCGCCCGCGCCATGGCGGATCGCCGCCGGGTCGAGCACCTCGGCGCCGCGCCCGAGCGCGATGCCGGCGGCGGCGAGCAACGCCAGCACGAGCCACGGTCGCGACGAGCGGAGGATTCGCATTCGGTATGCTCTAGCTTCGCCCACCGCCGGTGGGGACTCAAGGGGACAAGCGGGCATGTCGAAGAGCTCACCTCCCGCGCCGTTACGTGTCGAACGCGCGGCCGACCTGCTGCGGGTCACGCTTGCCGACCCGGAGCGCGCCAACGCCCTCTCGCCGGCGATGGTGCGCGCCCTCACCGAGACCTACCGTCGCGACTGGCGCGCCGAGGGCGTGCGCGCGATCCTGCTCGCCGGCGAGGGCAGGAATTTCTGCGCCGGCGCCGACCTCGAGAACCTGGCGGCCCTGCAGACCGCCACCGCGCTCGACAACCGGCTCGATTCGCAGCGCCTGCGCGATCTGTTCGACGCCATCCTGCGCCAGGAGGCGCTGACCGTCGCGCAGGTGCAAGGCGCGTGCGTCGCCGGCGGCTGCGGCCTCGCCACCGCCTGCGACTTCGTGGTGGCCGCCGAGGACGCGCGCTTCCTCTATAGCGAAGTGCGGATCGGCTTCGTCGCGGCGCTGGTGGCGACCTACCTGCCGCTGCGGGTGCGCGGCTCGGACTTGCGCGAGCTGCTGCTCGACCCGGAGTTCGTCGACGCCCCGCGCGCGCTGGCGATCGGCCTCGTCAACCGTCTGGCGCCGGCCGCCGGGCTCGCTGCGGCGGCCGAGCGCCTGGCGGGCGAGATCCTCGCCAAGGCCTCGTCGGAGTCGATCGCCGCCACCAAGCGCCTGCTGCTCGACGTTCTCGGCCGACGGCTCGACGAGCGCCTCGACCTCGCCGCCGAGACCAACGCCCGCGCCCGCCAGACGGACGACTGCAAACGCGGCGTCGCCACGTTCCTCGCCCGCAAGAAGACCCCGGACTGGCGCGCGCCCTGATGGCCCGGCTGCTGCTCTTCGACATCGACGGCACCCTGGTCGACAGCAACGGCCAATCGAAGCCCCTCTTCGCTTCCGCGCTCACCGAGGTCTTCGGCACCATCGGACCGATCGACGGCTACGACTTCTCGGGCAAGACCGACCCGCGCATCGTCTTCGACCTGATGACCGGCGCCGGCCTCGACGCCGCTCTGGTGCGCGAGCGGACCCCCCGGGTGCGCGACCTCTACCTCGACGCGCTCGACCGCCACCTCGATCGCGACCGGATGCGTCTGCTGCCGGGGGTCGAGCCGCTGCTCGCCGAGCTCGCGGCCCGTCCGGACGTGGTGGTGGCGCTGCTGACCGGCAACTGGGAGCGCGGCGCGCGCATCAAGCTCGGCCGCTTCGGGCTGTTCGAGCGCTTCCGCTTCGGCAGCTTCGGCGACGACCAACTGGATCGCGATGCCCTGCCTCCGGTGGCGTTGGCGCGCGCCGGCGAGCTGCTCGGCCGGCGGGTCGGGCCGGAGGAGGCCCTGATCATCGGCGATTCCCTGCTCGATATCGCTTGCGCGCGGGCGAACGGCATCCGTTGCCTGGCGGTGGCGACCGGGCGCACCAGCGCGGCGGCGCTCGCCGCGGCGGGCGCGGACCGGCTGGCGCGCGATCTCGAGGATCGCGCCGCCTTCGGCGACCTGCTCGGCGAGGCGATCGGTCGGTGACTGCGGTGGGCCGATAGAGTGGCCGTCGAGCGCATGGAAACTCCGCCCGCCCTTCCGGTCCGCCGCCTGCCGCTCGGCAGGCTGTGGACCGCGCTCGCCGCCGAGATGGTAGCGAGCGACGGTTTCGAGCGCCCGCTGCGCTTTGCCGGCGTCGAGCCGGAGCACCGCGCGCTCGGCGACGGTCTGGCGCTCGTCGATCGCTCGCAACGCGCGCGGCTCGAAGTTCTGGGTGCCGACCGCCAGCGGTTCCTCAACGGCTATCTGACCTGCGACGTGAAGGCGCTCGCGCCGGAGAGCGCCGCCTACGGTTTCTTCCCCGACGCGCAGGGACGGGTCCTCGCCGACGCGCTGGTGCTGGCGCTCGAGGACCGGATCTGGCTCGAGCTGCCGGCGGGGAGCGCGCCGGCGATCGAGGCGCACCTCGGAAAGTACCGCCTCGCCGACCGGGTGGAGTTCCGGCCGCTCGACGACCTCGTGCTGGTGGCGATCGAGGGCCGGCGCGCGCCGGCGTGGCTGGCGCGCCTCGGCCTCGAAGCGCCGCCGCCGTTCGCCCACGGCCGCGCCCGGCTGGGCTCGACCGAGTTCCAGCTGGCGCGCGACGGGCGGATCGCCCGGCCGCGCTACTTGCTCTGGATATCGGCCTCGATCGCGCCGGCCTTGGTCGAGGAGCTGCTCGCCGCCGGCGCCTCCGACGGGCTGGTGCCGGCCGGCCTCGCCGCGAGCGAGATCGTGCGGGTGGAGGAGGGCGAGGCGCTCTTCGGGGTCGACTACGGCGCCGGCAATTTCCCGCAGGAGATCGGCGCCGAGAGCGCGGTGAGTTACACCAAGGGCTGCTATCTCGGGCAGGAGGTCATCTCGCGGCTGCATTTCCGCGGCCAGCCGAGCCGGGAGCTGCGCGGCGTGGTCTTCGACGAGAGCGCGACGGCCGAAGTCGGCGTGGAGCTCGCGGCCGAGGGGCGGCCGGCGGGCCGGGCGACCTCGGTCGTGCGCTCGCCGGTCTTCGGCCGGGCGCTCGGCCTCGCCCTGCTGCAGAGGCGTGCCGCCGCGCCGGGGACGCGACTCGCCCTGCCGGGAGGGGCGGGGGCCGAGGTGGTGTCGTTGCCGTTTCGCCGCGCCGACGTGCGCGCGATCTGAACGTATCGAGAGAGGAGGAGGCAGATGGCGCAACCTTCGTTGAGTCAGGCATTGACGGCGGAATTCGTGGGGACGTTCGCGCTCGTGTTCGTCGGCGCGGGAGCCGGAGCGATCGGCGCCGGCGGCCTGGTCGGCGTGGCGCTGGCGCACGGCCTGACGGTGCTCGCGTTCGCTTACGCCTTCGGCCACCTGTCGGGGACGCACGTCAATCCGGCGGTGACCGTAGGCGTCTGGGCCGCTGGGCGGATGGCCGCCGGGCGCGCCCTCTCCTACGTCGTTTTCCAGTGCATGGGTGGAGTCGCGGCGGCGCTCGCCCTGCGCTGGGTCCTGGGCGGCGCCACGAGCGGTCTCGGCCGCGGGGCGCTCGCCGCCAACGTCACGCCCGGCGCCGGCTGGTTTCTCGAGGCGCTGCTCGCCTTCTTTCTGGTCACGGTGGTGTTGAACGCGGCGATCTCCGGCAAGGCGGGCGACCTCGCCGGGGTGGCGATCGGCTTCACCCTGACGCTCAACATCCTCGTGGGCGGGCCGCTGACCGGAGCCATCTTCAATCCGGCGCGCGCCCTCGGGCCGATGGTGGCGACCGGCGACTTCACCCAGATGGCGCTCTACCTGATCGCGCCGCTCGTCGGCGGCGCGGCCGCGGCGGCGCTCTACCGCGGCGTGCTCGACCGGTGAGCTCGAAGCCGGCGCCGCGGGCGCTCGCCGCGGCGCTCGCCGTCGCGGTCTCGCTGCCGCTCGCCGCGACGCCGGCGGCGGCCTGGTACACCGTCGGCCACCGCCGGGTGACGATGGCCGCGGTGCGCTTGCTGCCCGAAGCGGTCCCGGCCTTCTTCCGCGCCGGCGGGGCGATGGTCGGGCACCTGTCGGTCGACCCGGATTTCTGGAAGGCGCGGGAGACGCCGGCGCTGCGCGACCGGGAGAGCCCCGAGCACTTCATCGATCTCGAGCGGCTCGACGGGTTCGCCCTGCCGCCGACCCGGGGCGAGTACCTGCGCCTGCTCTCGAGCCTGCGACGCGAGCCAGGGGAGGCGGGCGCGCTGCCCTACGCGGTCGTCGAGGGAACGGAGCGCCTCGAGCTCTGCTTCGCCGAGCATCGGCGCTGGCCGGACAATCCCTACATCCGCGAAAAGTGCCTGATGGTCGCCGGCGTGCTGGCGCACTACGCCGGCGACCTCGAGCAGCCGCTGCACACGACGGTGCATCACGACGGCTGGGCGGAGCCCGACGGTCGCTCGCCGGC
Source organism: Thermoanaerobaculia bacterium (assembly GCA_046331385.1). Taxonomy (GTDB): domain Bacteria; phylum Acidobacteriota; class Thermoanaerobaculia; order Multivoradales; family JAGPDF01; genus JAXLQW01. The sequence goes on along the minus strand of JAXLQW010000001.1, from coordinate 2,186,753 downwards.
GACCGGCTTCCACTTCCTCGTCGATCCGCTGTTCGAGAGCTCGCCCTTCGACGCCGAGAGCGCGGTCGAGGGCGTCGCGCCGCGGGCATTTCCCGAGATCTGGCCGGCGGTGAGCGCGGAGCTCGCGGCGGCGCACGGGCTCATCGACCGTCTCTACGCGCTCGAACCCGATCTCGCGGCGCCGGGGGGCATCGCCCGGCCGGCGGTGCTCGATTTCGCTTGCGAGCGCTACCGCGCGACCGCGGCCTTCCTCGCGAGCCTCTATCTGACCGCCTGGGAGAAGTCGGTGACGGTGCGACTGCCGAGCTGGCTACAGCGGGAGTCGGGCGAGCTCGAGCCGGCGCGTTAGACGGCGAACGACGAGCCGCAGCCGCAGGTGCCGGTGGCCTTGGGGTTGAGGAACTTGAACCCGGCGCCGTTCATGCCGAAGACGTAGTCGATCGTGATCCCTTCGAGGTAGCGCAACGAGACCGGGTCGACGTAGACGTCGAGCCCGTCGTAGTGCAGCACCTCGTCGGTCGGCCGGGCCTCCTGCTCGAAGTCGAGGGCGTACTGGAAGCCGCTGCAGCCGCCGCCCATGACCGCGATGCGCAGACCGTAGGAGGCGTCCATTCCCTCCTGATCCCGAGTGTGGAGGACCATCTCGCGCGCCTTCTCGGTCAGCGTGAGGACCGGGGAGTCGGTCGGGTTGGGGGGCGTGGGGGGGGTGGTGGTGGTTTCCATGGGGATTCGCTCCTCGTCTGCTCGACAACCCGCCGCGGCGGCGATTTCTTCCCTGGTCGAAGGATGCTACGGAGACGAGCCGTGCTTGTCCACGCGGGGGCGGGTGGGGGCCGCCCGAGCCGCCGGGTAGCCCGGCAGTATCATCCGCGCGTGTTGCGGGCCGTTCTGTTCGATTTCAACGGGGTCCTGGTCGACGACGAGCCCCTCCACGGTCGCCTTTTCCAACGCGTCCTGGCGCAGGAAGGGGTCGAGCTGAGCCTTGCCGACTACTACGCGCGCTATCTCGGACTCGACGACCGTGGCTGCTTCGCCGCGGTGCTCGCGGCGGCCGGCCGGGAGGTCCCGCCCGAGGGACTGGCCCGGCTGATCGCCCGCAAGGCGAGCTACTACCAAGAAGCCGTGCACCGCGACGGCTACCCGTTCTTCCCCGGCGTCGCGCGGGTGGTCGCCGAGGCGCGCGCCGCCGGCCTCGTGCTCGGCATCGTCAGCGGCGCTCTGGCGGCCGAGATCGACGGAGCGCTCGCCCAGGCGGGTCTCGGAGCGCAGTTCAGGGTGGTCGTGGCCGCCGACGACGTGGAGCGCGGCAAGCCCGATCCGGAAGGGTACCGCGTCGCCCTCGAGCGCCTGAACGAGGAGCCGCCGCTGCCCGCGCGCCTGATCCACCCGCACGAGGTGGTAGCGGTCGAGGACAGCCCGGCGGGTCTTGCGGCGGCCCGGTCCGCGGGTCTCGGCACGGTGGCGGTCGCGACCAGCTATCCGGCGACGGAGCTCGGCCAAGCCGCAGCGGTGCTCCCCACGATCGCCAGTCTCGAAATCGGGGAGCTCGTCCGGCGCTTCAGTTGATCGGCACGCGGCCGTCGAAGCCCTCGTCGTAGCCGTGGAAATGGGCGAGGCTCGGTTCGGGGTACTTCCAGCAGTAGAAGCCGTCGCCCGCGTCCCAGTCGACCAGCCAAAGACCCTTCACCTCGCAGCCCACCGCGCGGACCTCCTCGGTCCAGCGCTCGACGATCGTGCGGTAGGTCTCCTCGAGCTCCTCCTTGCGCGCCTGCATCTCCTCGCGGCTCTGCAGGCGGTTGACCAGGGCCTCGATCTGGCGGACCGCGGTCTCGGTGACGTCGCGCACCAAGGGGAAGGTCGATAGGGCCTCGTCGTAGGAGAAGGTGCGGCGCTGGGGATCGGGTCGGCTCATCGCCGGGAGTTTACTCCGCGGCCGGCGTGCCCCGCGGCGGCGCGCAGCGCGATATCGTCGCCGGTCGCGCGGAGGCCTACCGAATGATCGTCGACCGCAGTCCCGGAGGCATCGAGGTGATCGCCGGAGGGATGTTCTCCGGCAAGAGCGAGGAGCTCGTGCGCCGGCTGCGGCGGGCGCAGATCGCCCGCCAGCGGATCCAGGTCTTCAAGCCGGCGACCGATACCCGCGGCGAGCCGGACCGCCTGGTGACGCGCGACTTGCGCGAGCTGGCAGCCGAGTCCGTCGCCACCTCGGCCGAGCTGCGAGAGCGGCTCGCGCCGCAGGTCGAGGTCGTGGGCGTCGACGAGGCGCAGTTCTTCGACGACGGCCTGACCGAGCTCGCGATGGAGCTTGCCGACCGCGGGGTGCGGGTGATCGTCGCCGGCCTCGACCAGGACTACCGGCGGCGGCCCTTCGGCCCGATGCCGCAGCTGCTGGCGCTCGCCGAGGTGGTCGACAAGATGCACGCCGTCTGCGTGCGCTGCGGCGCTCCGGCGCACTACAGCCAGCGCCTGCGGGGCGGGGTCGAGCAGGTGCTGGTGGGCGACGTCGAGTCCTACGAGGCGCGCTGCCGGCGGTGCTTCGAGCCCTTCGGCGTCGACTGATCGCCGCGGTCAGCCGGCCACGGGGCGCGGAATCGGCAGCGGCCGGCCGTCCTCGCCGACGTGCACGAAGACCACCTCGGCCTCGGTGACCTTCACCGACGGACCGCCCGGATGGCCGCGTTCGGCCACCACCTCGACCGCCACGGTGACCGACGTGTTCCCGACTTTGAGCGTGCGGGTGTAGAACGACACCAGGTCGCCGACGAAGACCGGTGCGTGGAAGACGATCTCGCGCATCGCCACGGTGACGATCCGCCCGGGGCAGTGGCGGTGCGCTTCGACCGCGCCGGCCTGGTCGATATGGGAGAGGATGACGCCGCCAAAGATCGTGCCGAGGGCGTTGGTGTCCTTCGGCATCATCACCACGCGGATCGCCGGTCCGCCCTCGCGCGCCTCCCGGGTCTCGGGGTAGCTCGATCCGCCGCCGGTACCGCCCGCCGTCGCCGCGCTCAATCCCGCGCCCCCGGATCGGGGGTCGCGGTGCGCGCCTTGCGCCGCGCTTCGAGCGCGATGCGCACCGCGTCCTCCGGCGTGCGGGCGTGGAAGAGCATGGGATCCGACAGGCCGTCCGGGCGCTGCAGCTGCCAGCTGTCGAGCAGCACGACCGGGATGCGGAACTTCAGCGCGAAGGCGATCTCCGACAGCGTCCCCCAGCCGCCGCCGATGGCGATCACCGCATCGGCCGACAGCACGAGCACCTGATTGCGCGCCTGCAACATCCCGGAGTAGAGCACCACGTCGAGATGGTCGTTCGGCGGCGAGACGTCGGCGTCGGGCCCGGGGAGCACGCCGACCACCAGGCCGCCCGCGTCCTTGGCGCCCTCGGCCGCCGCCGCCATGACCCCGCCGCGACCGCCGCAGATCAGCGTCGCGCCGGCGCGGGCGACCGATTCGCCGCAGGCGCGCGCCACGGCCGCGGTCGCGCCGTCGCAGGCGGCGGCGCCGACCACGGTGATCTGACGGCGGAGGGGCATCGGTCGCATGCTATCGTACCGATCTCTCGTCACATGGCGACGCGCGACACCCCGGCCCCGATGCTGCGCGCGAGCGACGACGCGGCGCTCGTCGGTCGGATCGTCGCTCGTCAATCGCAGGCGGTCGGCGAGCTGTACGATCGCTACGGCGGACTGCTGCTCGCCGTGGCGCACCGCATTCTCGGCAACTCGGCCGACGCCGAGGAGGTTCTGCAAGAGACGCTGCTGCAAGCCTGGAATCAGGCGGAGCGTTACGACCCGGGACGCAGCTCGGTCTCGACCTGGCTGCTGTTGATCGCCCGCAGCCGGGCGCTCGACCGGGTGCGCAGCCGCGGCGCGCGGGCGCGGCTCGCCGAAGCCGCGGCGGCCGAGCCGCAGGGCCCCGATGCATCCTCGGTGGGACCGGAGAACGTACTGGTGGCGGAGCGCAGGAAACGGGTGCGGCAGGTGCTCGCCGAGCTGCCGGCCGAACAGCGCGAGGTCCTGGAGCTGGCGTTCTACCAGGGCCTGTCGCAGTCGGAGATCGGGCTGAAGACCGACACGCCGCTCGGCACGGTCAAGACCCGCGCCCTGCTCGGAATGAAGAAGATCCGCCAGGCGCTGCGCGAAGAGATACGAGACCTCCTGTGAGCGAACCCTTCGACCACGAAGCGCGATTGGCGCTCGGTCTGCTCGACCGGCTGGCGCGGGCCACGCCCGAGCATCCGGTGCCGGAGCCCTCGCCCGACGACGCCGAGGCGGCGATCGAGCGCATCCACCTCGAGGCCCTGGCGCTCGTCGCCTACGATCTCGAGCCGCGCGCCGCGAGCCCCGGGCTGCGTGAGCGGCTGGTGACGCATTTCGCCGGCGACGAGACGCAGGAGGTCGAGCCCGTCGCGCCCTCGCGCGCGCGGAAAGCGGCGCCGGCGCCGGCCGAGGGTGCCAAGGTGCTGCCGTTGCCGGCGCGCGAAGCGGGCGACCCGGCTCCGACGAGAACTCGACGCTCGCGCTGGCCCGCGGTGCTGGCGGCGTTCTTCGCTCTCGCCGCCGCGGGGCTGGGTCTTTGGTCGGCGAGCCTCTCGTCGGAGGTCGCCGAACGCGACGCGCGCATCCGCCGGCTCGGCGCCGACCTCGAGCGCGCGCAAACGACGGCGAAGGAGCTCGCCGCCGCGCGTCTGGAGCTCGACGCGCTGCGCAAGCAGTACTCCTTCGTCACCTCACCGGCGGTGACCGTGTACTCGCTGCGGCCGAGCGGCGAGACGAGCGGACAGCCGTTCGCGCGCGCCCATCTGTGGGTGGCGCCCGACCACCAACAGTGGGTCTTCGAGGCCCGCGGCCTCGCTCCCGAGCCGGACGACCGGGACTACCAGCTCTGGTTCCTGATCGGCAGCCAGCCGTTCAGCGCCGGGGTCTTCAGCGTCGCGCCGGGGATTCCAGCGGGCCTCGCGGCGCGCGCCATGCCGCGCGGCACGACCGCGGTGGCGGTGACTCTCGAGCGCAAGGGCGGCTCGCCGCTGCCGACCACGCCGGTCCTGCTGATCGGCGACCAGTCGCTGCAGCTCTGAGCGCAGCCCGAGACGGGCGGCGTGTGATTCAATCCATAGACCGCGCGGCGGCCCGGCTGGGACGATGGCGCCGCCCGAATCGCCATCCGGACGACGGTCACTCGAGGATCCTCATGCCGAATTCGAAATCCATCGCCCTCTGCGCGGCGATCAGCGCCGCGGCGGCTCTCGCCGCAGCCCCGGCGACGCGCGCCGCGATCTCGTTCTCGACCACGGTCACGCTTCCCGCCGGCGCCTGCCCGGACAAGATCGGTCATCCGCCGTTGTCGCACGACCTGTTCATCCTCGACAAGCGCGGCTTCGTCTGGCGACGCGATCCGGCCAATCCGGGAACCGTCCTCTCGACCGCTTTCCTCGACATCGACGCCAGCGTGCAGGCGAACGGTTGCGACGACGAGACCGGACTGCTGGGCTTCGCCTTCGACGCCAACTACGCCAGCAACCACTTCCTCTACGTCTACTACACCCGCAACGACGGCGACGAGGAGGTCGAACGCATCAACACCAGCTTGCTGAATCCCGACGGCACGCCGACCGCGCCCGCGCGCCAAGTGGTCATGATCATGTGCGACCCGGCGGGCAACCACAACGGCGGCAATCTCGAGGTCGGCCCCTTCGACGGCTATCTCTACATCGGCACGGGCGACGGCGGCGGCGGCTGCGACAACAGCGGCTCGAACTCCGGCACCTGCATCTCGGCGCCGTCGGGAGCGCACGCCCAGAACATCTCGCCCGACTCGGTCCTCGGCAAGCTCCTGCGCGTCGATCCGAACGGCGCCGACGCGTTCCCGGCCGACGCCAACCGCAACTACGCCATCCCGGCGACCAATCCGTTCGTCGGCGACGGCACCAAGGCGCCCGAGATCTGGCTCTACGGCCTGCGCAACCCCTGGCGCTGGAGCTTCGATCGGCTGACCGGCGACCTGTGGATCGGCGACGTCGGCCAAGACAACCGCGAAGAGATCGACTACCTGGCCGCGACGAGCGGGCTGACGCCCGGGAACCAGAACTGGGGATGGGTCTGCTGCGAGGCCAACCTCGGCTCGAACGTCGCCGATCCGACGAACGGCAACCACAAGTCCTGCACCTCGGGCGGCAGCGTCGCGCCGGCGGGATGGGGACCGGAAGATTGCAGTCTCGCCAACTGCACGACGGCGCAGAACAACTACGTACCGCCGGTGCAGGTACGCACCCACGGGGGCGACGGCGCCTGCGCCATCGTCGGCGGCTATCGCTACCGCGGCCTGGCGGTGCGCGACTTGCTGCCGACCGACGGACCGTCCTATGTCTACACCGACTACTGCAACGACACCGTCTGGGTGTCGAACGGCAGCGGCGCGACCTGGTCGAGCGGCAACCTCGGATCTTTCGGTTTCACGGTCAATTCCTTCGGCGAGGACGGGCGCGGCGAGCTCTGGGTGACCGACAAGTCGGCGAGCCAGATCCGCCTCATCTCGGATCCGAACACCGTCTTCGCCGACGGATTCGAAGTCGGCGACACGCTCGACTGGAGCGCGTCGGGGCCGTGATCCAGCTCGCGGCCCGCTTCACCCGGCCGGCCCGCCTGGCCCGACTCGCGCTGCTGGCGTCGCTCGCGGTGCCGGTGGCCCCCGCGACGGCAGCCCAAGACACGATCGTCTACGACGATCAGCTGGAGAACGGCTTCGTCGACTGGGGCTGGGCGACGCGCGACTACGGCTACACCGGCGACCACCACGGCGGCACGAAGTCGATCCGCTGGGAGCCGGACAACTGGGCCGGCATCCAGATGCACAACGACTCCTCGTTCGATTTCTCCGACTACACCGAGCTGCGTCTCTGGCTCAAGTCGACCGGCGCGCAACACGCGGTCGACCTGATCTTCGAATCGGGCGGCAGCGAGGTCCATCGGCTGAGCCTCACGAGCTCGATCACCACCGCCTGGAGCCAGAAGGTCGTCGACTTCGTGGCCCTCGGCTGGACCAGCGGCAGCTTCAACATGTTGGTGATGCAGGATTCGAGCGGCAGCAACCAGCCGGCCCTGCTGGTCGACGACATCCTGCTGGTGGCGAGCACCGCGCCCCCCGCGCCGGTCACCGTCGCCGTCGACCCGGCGCTCGACCGCCACCCGATCTCGCGCTTCATCTTCGGCGTCAATTTCGCGTCGCCGGCGCAGATCGCGGCCAACGGCTACACGGTGAATCGCTGGGGCGGCAACTCGACCACGCGCTACAACTGGCAGCTCGACGTCCACAACAGCGCCTCCGACTGGTTCTACTTCAACTACGCCTCGAGCGCCGACCCCGGCCAGCTGCCGAACGGCTCCGACGCCGACCACTTCGTCGAGGACACGCGCGGCGCCGGCGCCCTGCCGCTGATCACCGTGCCGACCCTGGGCTGGGTCCCAGGTCCCGATCGGGTCCGGCGCTGGGGATTCTCGGTCGCCGGCTACGGACCGCAGACGCTCGACGAGTGCCACTACTTCGGCGACGACCCGAACCTGTGGCCGGACTGGTGCAACGCCGATGCCGGCAACGGCCTGTGCACTCCCGGATCGGGCCCGCACTGCTCGGCCTCCGGGAGGATCACCGGCAACGCGATCTCCGACACCTCGATCCCCTCGGACGGCGTCTTCATCGGCGGCTGGATCGACCATCTGGTGGGTCGCTACGGCAGCGGCGTCGCCACCGGAGTGCCGTTCTACGCCCTCGACAACGAGGCCATGCTGTGGAACTCGACCCACGCCGACGTTCACCCCGACGCCGCGACCTACGACGAGGTGTGGACGAAAGGACGCGACATCGCGCACGCGGTCAAGCAGCACGACCCGACGGCGCTCGTCGCCGGCCCGGTGACCTGGGGCTGGTGCGACCTGTTCACCTCGGCCGCCGACGCCCCGGGCGACTGCACCGCCGGACCGGACCGCGACGCGCACGGCGGCACGCCGTTCGTGCAGTGGTACCTGCAGCAGATCTGCGCCGATCAGGCGGCGACCGGCACGCGGCCGGTCGACTACCTCGACATTCACTACTACCCGCAGGCCGACGGCGTCGCCGGCACGGACAACATCCCGAACGAAGGGGTGGCGCCGACGCGCTTTCGGTCGCTGCGCGAGCTGTGGGACCCGACCTATCTGTCGGAGTCCTGGATCGGCGCGATCCCCGATCTCGTGCCGCGCCTGCGCGACTGGATCGCCGGTGCTTGCCCAGGGGTCAAGATCGCGATCACCGAGTACAAGTGGGGCGCCGACGCCTCGCCGAGCGGCGCGCTGGCGCAGGCCGAGGCGCTGGCGATCTTCGCCCGCGAGAACGTCGATCTGGCGACGCGCTGGGTCGTGCCCGACAGCGGCAGCAAGACCGAAGAGGCGTTCCGCCTCTGGCGCAACTACGACGGCGCCGGCGGCAAGGTCACCGGCGACAGCGTGCGGGCGACGACCACCGACGTCAACGCGGTCGGCGCTTACGCGGTGCGCGGCCACGACGAGCGTCTCTTCGTCCTGCTGTTCAACAAGGACGACGATCCGCGCGACACGACGGTCAACGTCGCCGCGGGCCTCACCGGCAACGTCGCGCTCTGGCGCTTCACCGACTCGAGCGCGCTCGCCGCGGCGGGCACCCTGCCGCTCGCCGGCGGGTCGTTCGTCGCCGCGCTGCCGAAACGATCGGCGACTCTGGCGATCGTCAAGCTCGCCTCGAACGATCTCTTCCGCGACGATTTCGAGTCTGCCGGGCTCGACGCCTGGGCGGCGCGCGTCCCCTGAGCGCGGCTACTTCCTGACCCGATCGCCTTTCTGGTACGCGGCCTCGATGCCGCGCGCCGCCAGCTCGCGCGCCATCTTGTCGACCCATTTGGCGAACTTGCTGTCGGTCGTCGACCAGGTCGTTCCCGAGACCACGCGCTGGTGGAGCCCCGCCATCACTTGCCCGCTGGCGGCGTCGACGAAGCGCAGATCCAGAGTCACGTTGCCCGAGCCGGCACCCAGGCCGACGATGATCTTGGCGGCCGTCGATCCGGTCGAGCAGTCGACGATGCGACCCTCGACGCGCAGGTCTCCTTCGGTGGTGCTCGTCGAGAGCCGCGAGCCGAACGCGCGCGAGAAGGCGTCGGCGAACGTCCGCGGCATGTCGCCGTTCATCGCGCGCGCGAGGTCGCGGTCCTTCGCGTCCCGGTCGTCGGCGTCCTCGCCGGTGAAGGCCGGCTCGGCCCAGGCGACGAAGCGAAGCTTGCGGCCGTCGAGGGAGAACCCGGGCCGTACCCAGAGATAGTCGATCTCGTCGGTCTCGCGGAACTGCGCCGCGGCGTCGAACCAGGCGACATCGAGGCGACCTTCGTCGAGCGTCCGGGCGGCCTGGGCCGATCCGCCCAGGGCGGCGGCCAGGGTCGCCGCTAACAGCGCCAGGGTCCAGCGGGTCGTGGTGCTCTTGCTCATCGGTGCCTCCCGTGTCGGGGCATGTGGGCGTCGTCTCGGGCCGACGGCCGCTCGAGGTCGGATCGACGCGCAGGAGAAGCGGCGCTCTCGCGGCGACGCCGCGCCCTCGGGCGCCTCGGCGGGCGGTTCGTCCGGGCGATTCCGGGACCGAGCGTCCATCCCGGTCGAGGACTCTACGGCAGAGCGTGCCGCTCGCGACGGGGCGGCGGTCAGCAGCCCGGTATACTGGGATGGATGTCGTTTCGGGCGTTGATTCTGGCGGGTGGAGCGGGGACTCGATTCTGGCCGGCGTCCCGGCGACTGCGCCCGAAGCAACTCCTGGCGCTCGAGGGCGAGCGCTCGTTGCTGCAGACCACCGTCGACCGCCTGCGCCCGATCGTGCCGCCATCCGCCGTCTGGATCTCGACCACCGAGGCCCTGGCGCCGGCGATCCGCGAGCAGCTCCCGGAGGTCCCCGCGGCGCAGGTCCTCGCCGAGCCGGCCGGGCGCAACACGGCGCCGGCGATCGGCTGGTCCTTGCTCGCCATGCCGGAGGAAGCGCGGCGCGGGGTGGTCGCGGTGCTCCCCGCCGATCACCGCGTCGCCGACGGCGAGGCTTTCCGGACCTCGCTCGCGGCGGCGGTCGAGGTCGCGGCGAACGCCGACCGCGTCGTGGCCCTGGGGGTGCGCCCGACCTATCCGGAATCCGGGTTCGGCTACCTCGAGCTCGGCCCGTCGCCGCCCGATGCCGCCGGTCCGGCGCGGGTGACCCGCTTCACCGAGAAACCGGATCGCGCCACCGCCGCGCGCTTCCTCGCCTCCGGCCGCTACTTGTGGAACGCCGGAATCTTCGTCTTCCGCGGTGACGTGCTCTGGCGGGCGCTCGAGCGCCACGCGCCCGAGCTCGCGGCCGGCATGGTCGCCGCGGCGGCCGACCCCTTCCGCGCCGCCGAGCGCTACGCCGCGTTGCCCGCGATCTCGATCGACTACGCGGTGATGGAGAAGCTCGACGACATCGTCGCCTTGCCGCTCGACTGTGGTTGGAACGATCTCGGTTCCTGGTCGGCGCTCGGCGACGTGCTGGCCGCCGACGCGCGCGGCAACATCGCCCGCGGCGACGTGGTGACCGTCGACTCGACGTCGAACGTCGTGGTCGCCGAACAGGGCCTGGTGGCGCTGCTCGGAGTCGAGGGTCTGGTCGTGGTGGCGAGCGGCGATGCCGTGTTGGTGGCCCGTCGCGACGCCGTGCAGGACGTGCGCAAGATCGTCGAGCGGCTGGTCGAGACCGGCCGCCGGGACCTGCTCTAAGGGCGCGCGGCGATGCAGTGGAAGATCGCGCGCCCCGGGGCTTTCGCCGAATGGCTGCACCACTTCGGTATCCGGCGCGGCTTCCCGGCGCTGGCGTGGATCGCGCCCCGCCTGCCGCGCTGGTTCCTGCTCGCCGGCGCGCGCTGGGTGATCTTCGTCGTCATGTTCGTCCACCCGGAGCCGAAACGGGCGATCGCACGCAACTTGGCGCGCATCCTCGGCGCGCCGGCGGATTCGCGCCGCGTGCGCCGCGCGGTGCGCGACTTGCTGCACCACTTCGCATACTCCTGGCTCGATCTGTTTCGCTTCGCGCAGCTGCCCGCGGCGCGCGCCGAGGCGTTGATCGTCGGCGGGGATCGCGCGGCGCTCGATCCGGTACGGCAGGCGATCGCGCGCGGCGAGCGCCTGATCCTGATGACCGCTCACCTCGGCAATTGGGAGCTCGGCGGAGTGATCCTGGGCAAGGAGGACCTGCCGGTCGCCATCGTCTACGTGCCCGACCAATTCGAGGTCGCCGAACAGTTCCGCGCCCTGCTGCGCGGCATGGGCAACCTGACCGAGATCCCGATCCGGCCCGACAGCCAGCTCGCCAGCCTGCCGGTGTTGCGCGCCTTCTCGGAAGGTCGGATGGTGGCGCTGCAGGGTGATCGCGACTTCAACGACCGCGGGCAGCTGTTCGATTTCTTCGGCGCGCCGGCGAGCTTTCCGACCGGGCCCTTTCATCTGGCGCGGATGACCGGCGCCAAGATCTGGCCGACGTTCATCGTCTACGCCGAGGACCTGCGATTCGTCGTCGAGTACGGCGAGGCGATCGAAGTGGAGCGCGGCGGCGATCGCGACGCGGCGGTTCACACGGCGATGGCGCGCTGGGTGGCGATCCTCGAGGACGCGGTGCGCCGGCACCCCACGCAGTGGCACGCCTTCTACGACTTCTGGCCCGACGAGCCGGCGGCCGACGCCGAGCCGGCGATCGCGGCCGCCGGGGGCGGCGCGCGATGATCCGGGCGCTCGAGCTCGCGACCGCTGCCGGCCGCACGCGCCTAGCCGATTGGGGAGCGCCTTTGCCGCTCGAGCGAATCCTGCCGGGGGGCGCGGCCTGGGAGGTCGAGCTCGGTTTCGGCAAGGGACGCTTCCTCGATCGCCGCGCCGCCGAGTCGCCGGAGCGACGCTTCCTCGGGGTGGAGGTGGCGCACGAGTACTTCGAGCTCGCGGCGCGCCGGCTCGCCCGCCGCGGCCACGCCAACTTGCTCCTTCTGCACGGCGAGGCGCTCTACGTCCTCGCCGCCGTGCTGCCGCGCGGCTTCGCCTCGGCGGTGCACGTCTACTTTCCCGATCCCTGGCCGAAGAGCCGCCACCAGAAACGGCGCCTGTTCGGCGGCGAGACGGTCGACCTGGTTCTCGGCCTGCTCGCACCGCGAGGCGTGCTCGCGTTCGCCACCGACTTCCTCCACTACGGCGAGGAGGTCGACCGCCTGCTCGCGGCAGCGCCCGGGATCGCGGTCGAACCGCGCGCCGGGGCGTGGCCCGACGGAGCGCGCACCAATTACGAGGCCAAGTACGTCGCGGCCGGGCGGCCGATCCTGCGCCTCACGGCGCGGCGAGAGGGCCCGCCCGAGCTCCAACCGGGCAGCGAGCGCGAGGTGCTCGCCGCGGTGTCGGGAGCCGCGTCCACCCTCGTCGCCGGGATGATCGGCGCCTAGATCCGGCTGCGACCCGCCCTCGGCCATGGCTCCGCTGCGCCAGCTGCTGCCGTACTTCCGCCCCTACCGGCGCCGGGTGGCGATCGGTCTGGTTTCGATCGTGGTTTCGGTCGCTATCTCGCTCGTCGCGCCGCTGGTCATCGGGCGGGCGGTCGACGCGCTACGCCGCAGCTTCTCGACCGGCTCGCTGATGCGCTACGCGGCGCTGCTCGTGGCGGTGACGCTGGTGCAGGGGATCTTCAGCTTCCTGCAGCGCCGGATCCTGGTCGCCGTGTCGCGCGACATCGAGTTCGACCTGCGCAACGAGTACTTCGCCCGCCTCGAGCTCCAGGACGGAGCCTTCTACCGCGAGCACGCCACCGGCGACCTGATGGCGCGCGCCACCAGCGACCTCGGCGCGGTGCGCATGCTCTGCGGCCCGGCGATCATGTACAGCACCCAGACGCTGGCGATCGCCTCGATCGCGCTGGTGGCGATGGTCGCCATCGACCCGTGGCTGACCGCCATCTCGCTCGCGCTCCTGCCGGTGATCGCGGTCGCCACCCAGCGCTTCGGGCAGCGGATCCACGAGCTCTACGAGCGCGTGCAAGAGAACTTCGCGCGCCTCTCGACCCGCGCCCAGGAGAACCTCGCCGGCGTGCGGGTGGTGCGCGCCTACGCCCAGGAGACGGCCCAGGAGGCGCGCTTCGCGGGCGAGAACCAGGCCTACGTGCGGCAGAACCTGCGCCTCGCGCGCTGGTCCTCGGCGTTCCACCCGATGTTGCAGGCGCTGATCGGTCTCGGCTTCGCGGCGGTGCTCTACGTCGGCGGGCGGCGGGTGGCCGCCGGCCACCTGACGCTCGGCCAGTTCGTGAGCTTCAACTTCTTCCTCGCCGAGCTCGCCTGGCCGATGATCGCCATCGGCTGGGTGGTCAACCTCGCGCAGCGCGGAGCGGCGTCGTGGGGCCGGCTGCGGGCGATCCTCGACCGGCCGCCCGCAATCCTGGCCGTGCCGCCGGTCGTCGCGCCGCCGCAGATCGCCGGCGCGGTGCGCTTCGCCGGACTCGACTTCGCCTTCCAGGTCGGCGCGGCGCCGGCGCTCGCCGGCATCGACCTCGACCTGCCGGCCGGGCGGACGGTGGCGATCGTCGGGCGCACCGGCGCGGGCAAGAGCACCCTGCTCGCCCTCGTCCCGCGGCTCGTCGATCCGCCGCCCGCGACCCTCTTCGTCGACGGCGTGGATGTCCGCCACTTCGAGCTCTCGACCCTGCGGCGCGCGGTCGCTATGGTGCCCCAGGAGTCGTTCCTGTTCTCGGCCTCGATCGCCGACAACATCGCTTTCGGCCGACCGGGCTCGACGCGCGAGGAGATCCGGGCGGCGGCCGCTGCGGCGGGCCTCGAGCCCGACCTCGACGGCCTGTCGGCCGGGCTCGAGACCGTCGTCGGCGAGCGGGGGCTGACCCTCTCGGGCGGCCAGAAGCAGCGCGTCGCGCTGGCGCGCGCCCTGCTCGCCGACCCGCGGATCCTGCTGCTCGACGACTGTCTCTCGGCGGTCGATACGCAGACCGAGGCGCGCATCCTCGCCAACCTGTCGCGGGCCTTCGGCGGGCGCACCGTCTTCCTGGTGGCGCATCGCGTCTCGACCGTGGCGCTCGCCGATCTCATCCTGGTGCTCGATCGCGGGCGTATCGTCGAACGGGGGACGCACGCGGAGCTTCTCGCCCAGGGCGGCTCCTACGCCCAGCTCGAGCGCCTGCAGCGGCTCGAAGAGGAGCTCGCGGTCGTCTGAGGAGGATCGAGATCGATGCGGATCGTGATCACCGGCGGGACGGGACTGATCGGGAGCGCCCTCGCCACGCGGCTGGCGCGCGCCGATTGGGACGTCGTCGTCTTGAGCCGCTCGGCGCGCGCCATCGACCGCCTGCCGGCGGGGGTGCGCTGGGCGATCTGGGACGGGCGCAGCGCCGGGCCCTGGATCGAGGAGCTCGAGGGCGCCGACGCGCTCGCCAACCTGGCGGGGGAGAGCGTCGCCGGCGGTCGCTGGACGGCGAGCCGCAAGCGCGCGATCCTCGAAAGCCGCACCCGGGCCGCCACCGCGATCACCACCGCTCTGGCGCGCGTCGGGCGAAAGCCGCGCGTGGTGCTCCAGGCCTCGGCGGTCGGCTACTACGGCGATCGCGGCGAGGAGATCCTCCGCGAGTCCGCCGCGCCGGGAAGGGGCTTCCTCGCCGAAACGACGCTTGCCTGGGAGCAGGCCTCCGAGGGAATCGTCGCCCTCGGCGTTCGCCGCGTGGTGCTGCGCACCGGCCTGGTGCTCGCGCGCGGCGGGGGCGCCCTGCCGAAAATGGCCCTACCGTTCCGCTTCGGGCTCGGCGGCCCGATCGGCGACGGTCGGGCGTGGATGCCGTGGATCCATCTCGAAGACCAGATCGGCGCGATGAACTATCTGCTGGCGCATCCATCGGCGAGCGGCCCGTTCAACCTCGCCGCCCCCGAGCCGGTGACCAACGCCCAGTGGAGTCGCGCGCTGGCGCGCGCCCTGCGCCGGCCCTGCCTGCTGCGCGTGCCGCGCGCCGCTCTCGAGGTCGCGCTCGGCGAGCTCTCGCAGGCCGTCCTGGCGAGCGTGCGCGCTCTACCCGACCGCCTGACGACGCTCGGGTTCCGGTTCCGGTTTCCGGCGCTCCAGCCGGCGCTGGCGGACCTCTTCGCCGCATGAGCTTCCTGACGTCGATCGCCGCTCCCGTCGCCGCGGCGGTCGCGGTCTACTTCTTCGCCGGCTGGCTCGTGTCGCTCGCGCGCCGCGACGCGAGCGTGGTCGACGTCCTCTGGGGGCCCGGGTTCCTGCTCGCGGCGGCGGTGGCAGCGCGGCTCGGCGCGGGACATCCCGCCCGCCGCGCGCTCGTCCTCGCCCTGGCGGGTCTCTGGTCGCTGCGGCTCGCGCTGCACATCTTCCGCCGCAATCGCGGTCTCGGCGAGGACTACCGCTACCGAGCGATGCGCGAACGGCACGGCGCTCGCTTCGCCGGCGTGAGCCTGTTCACCGTCTTCCTCCTCCAAGCGGCGCTCTCGCTTTGGATCTCGGCGCCGCTGGTGGCGGCGACCGCCACCGGCGCCGACCGGCCGCTCGGCGTCCTCGACTTCGCCGGCGCGGCGCTCTGGGGGTTCGGCTTTTTCTTCGAGGCGGTGGGCGACTGGCAGCTGGCGCGATTCAAGGCCGATCCGGCCCACCGCGGCCAGGTGATGGATCGGGGCCTCTGGCGCTACACCCGCCATCCGAACTACTTCGGCGACGCGGCGCTGTGGTGGGGCTTCTACCTGCTGGCCTGCGCCGTCCCGCGCGGCGCCTGGACCATCCTCAGCCCGATCGTCATGACCTTCCTTCTGCTCCGCGTCTCGGGAGTCGCGCTGCTCGAGAAGGGACTCGCCGCGAGCAAGCCCCGATACCGCGACTACATCGCCCGGACGAGCGCTTTCGTCCCCTGGTTTCCGAGAGAACGAGGCTGAGCCGTGGAGCTGCGACTGCGGCTGCATCCGGGCACCTTCGCCATCTGCCGCCTCGACCCGGACGCTCCGGCGCCGGAGTGGTCCGAGCGCGGGCGGTTCCGCCTCGCCTGCCGCACCGCCGACGAGCTCGCGCTGGTGGTCGAGGAGCGCTGGGTCGCCCCTGGGGTGCGGTCGCAGGGCGGGTATCGGCTCTTGGAGCTCGTCGGTCCGTTCCCGTTCACCGCGGTCGGCGTGCTGCTCGCGGCGCTCGAGCCGCTGGCGGCGGCCGGAATCTCGATTCTCGCTACCTCCACCTTCGACACCGACTACGTACTCTTCCCCGACGACCGGCGGGCGGAGGCGCTCGCCGCGCTACGGGAGGCCGGGCACGCGATCGAGAGCCCGACGCCGTGAACCCGGGCCGGGGACCCGGGAACTTACGATGACCTGGGGGTTCCCCGTCCTGCCGCGCCTGGACTTGGCACGCCCCGTGCTGACGATTTTCCGAGCTCGAAACCCACCGGCCCGCCCGAGTCGGGCCTAGCGACCCAAGGAGGTCACGGCATGAAGAAGTTCGGATTCCTGGTAGCGGCTCTCGCCGTCGCAGCTCTCGTGGCCGGTCCGGCGCTCGCGTCGGACTCCTGGACGGGCTGGATCACCGAGCAGCACTGCGGCGCCAAGGGCGCCTCGGCCGACCACAAGGACTGCGCCGAGAAGTGCCACAAGGGCGGCTCGCCGTACATGTTCTACAACAGCGCCGACAAGAAGCTCTACAGCATCGACAACCAGGACCTCGCCGGCCAACACCTCGGCCACGAGGTCAAGGTGACCGGAAAGGTCTCGGGCGACGCGATCACTGTCGAGTCGATCCAGCCGTCCGCCGTCGGCAAGTAAGCCCACTCACTCCCTCGGCCTCCTCGCGGCGCGGGCCTCCGGCCCGCGCCTTTTTTTCTCGTCGATTTGGCGGCGCCGAGCGCCGAATTGGCCGCACCTCAGGCGCCTTGAAGTCGCTGCTGGAAGATGCGCGCGACCTCGTCGCGAATCGCGGGCCGGGCGTAGATCCGATAGCGGTCGATGCGCGTCAGGTGACGCAGGAAGTGGCTGGCGCGCTCCATCGGCTCGAGCCGCCCGTCGAAGCGCTCGACCAGGACCCGGCTGGGGCCCAGGCGGTGCGGGTCCTTGGCCGAGCGCGAAATCAGGATCTCGCCCTCGCCGAAGCGCGCCCTGAGCTCGGGCAGGATCGACTCGAAGTCCTGCCGCTCGCCGGCGCCCAGGTGCTCGCGCGTCTCGTAGGCGAGCGGGAAGTGCGAGCGCTCGACCACCGCCCGCGCGTGGACGTCGGGCGAGCGGCGCATCGCCGCGAGCAAGGCGACGTCGTCCTCTTCCAAAAAACGCTCGGGATCGGAGGGCCATGCCCGTCCGGTTTCCCGCAGCCACTCGGTGAAGTGGTGTTCGAGCGCCTTGCCGGTGACGTTGAAGTAGACCTGAGTGAACATGTAGTAGCGCGCCAGGACCAGCGCTTCGACCGCGTGCACGCCGCCCTCCTCGACGCCGATGCCGACCGCGCCGGTCTCCGGATCGACGATCGGCGCCACCGTGTCGAGCAGGCGCGGCAGGTCGTAGCTGCCGTAGCGCACGCCGCAAAAGAGGCTGTCGCGAAGCAGGTAGTCCATCTTGTCGACATCGAGCTCGCCTGAGACGATCTGCGCCAGGTAGCGGCGCTCGAGCGGCACCTCGCCGGCGAGCAGTCGCGCCACTTCGTCGACCTCGAGACCCTCGCCGTGCGCGGCGAAGATGCCGCGGATCTCGTCGCTCGCGAGCAGTCGCCGGGTCATCTCCTCGTGGTCGATCGCGGCGTCGAAACGTTCCTCGGCCGAATGCGAGAACGGCGGGTGACCGAGGTCGTGTAGCAGCGCGGCGGCACGCACCACGCGGCGATCGTGGTCGCGGCCGGAGTCGGCGATGAGCCCGCGCGACTTGGCGACCAGGGCGTCGAACAGCCGGCCCGCTAGCTCCATCGCGCCGAGCACGTGGCCAAAGCGGGTGTGCTCGGCGCCGGGAAAGACGAGGAAGGCGAATCCGAGCTGATGGATCGAGCGCAGCCGCTGCAGCGGGCGGCTGTCGACGAGCGCCGCCTCGAGTGCGTCGGCGCGCACGAAACCGTGGATCGGATCGCGGACCGAGAGCAGGGTCAATGGAGCTCCGGGGCCGTGACGACGCGCCGGGAGGGCGCCAAACTCGCGACCACCTCGTAGCGCGCGGCCAAGATCCCCACCGGCTCTCGGCCGCGGTCGACCGGTTCGGCCGGGAAGAGCACTGGGTTCGGCGGGGGAGAGAGCGCCAGCAGTTCGCGCTCCTGCTCCCGCGGTGCCGCCATGGACCGATGATAGCGGAGCGGCCCGTCGGCTCTATGGCCCGCCGCCTCCCGAGCTCCCGAGGAGCGGGACTCCCGCGAATCAAAAGCTCTCGAGCGCCGGATCGTCGGTTGCCGGCGGGGGCGGGAGCGACTCGGAGACGTTGGCCGCCAGGACGAGGAAAAGGATGGCGATCAGCACGCCCGCCGCCGCTGCCGGCCGGCGAAGGCGCGCCGGCAGGAAGGCGGCGCCGAGCAGCAGCAGGCTCGCCGCGGCGAGCGCCGGCAGGTCGGGGCGTAGGGCCAGGCGCAAGTCCGGGTGGTAGTAGGCGAAGGAGAGCGGCAGGCCGAGACCAGCCGCGGTCCACCAGAAGCTGCGCGCCGTCCGCCGCGCCGCCGCCGCCGCCGCGAGCGGCAGCGGCAGGCGCCCGGCGGTCGAGAGCACGATCCAGGAGAGCGGCGGGAGCGGACCGTCGCCGATGCGCAACTGCTCGAGGATCCAGACCAGAGCGAGGAGCGCGGCCCAGCCGAAGAGGGTCGCGAAACGCCAGGCCGCGGGCTCCCAGCTCCGCCAGGAGAAGAACAGCGTGACGTCGAGCGCCAGGAGCGCGCCGACCAGGATCGCCAGGATTCGCGTGCCACGCGACGAGTCGGTCGCCAGCGGCGTGATGCCCCAGGCAAGCGCCGCATCGGGATGGTAGGCCAGGTGCACCCAGGCGAGGATCGTCGCGGCGAGCAGGGCGGGAAGCGCCGCCAGCGCCCAGAGACGGCGCGACGGCTCCGGCGCCCGCGCGAGGCGCCAGGGAGATTCGGCATGCAACCCGAAAGCGAGCGCGAGCGCCAGCTCGGCCGCGACGCCGGTCAGCACGCCGCCTCCGGCCCGCTCTCCGGCGTCGGCGAGTCGCCGAGGCGCTCGACTCGCGGTCCGGGCGGGAGCTCGGCCAGCAGCTCCCGTGGCGTCCGGCCGACGCCCGGGATCGGCAGGTCGGGGAAGATCTCCGCCAGCGGTGCGAGCACGAAGCGGCGCTCGGCGAGTCGCGGATGGGGGAGCGTCAGCCGGGGGCCGTGGCGGATCTCGTCGCCGAGGAAGAGCAGATCGACGTCGAGCGGGCGCGGGCCGAGCGGCGGCCCCGGGCGGCGTCCCTGTCGCCGCTCGAGCTCGGCTCCGAGAGCGAGCAACTCCTCGGCGGACCGGCTCGTCAGACCGCCGAGAACGGTGTTGTAGAAATCCGGCTGAGCAACGGGCGAAACCGGCTCGGTCAGATAGATCGAAGCCACGCGCAGTGGTCCGAGAAGTGAATCGAGCTCGGCGATGGCTTCGGCCAGATGGCGACCGCGGTCGCCGAGGTTGCTGCCCAACGCGAAGGCGAAGGTCCGCGCCGGCGGCTCACTCCTCGTCGTCGTCGATCTCTTCTTCTTTGTCGTCGTCGTCCTCGACCGCCGCGCCGGCCGGCAGCTCGTCGTCGTCGCTGAACTCCTCGTCGGGCTCGGGCACGACGACGACTTCCTCTTCTTCGACGACTTTGACCGCTTCCTCGCGCCGGCGGCGTTTGGCGCTCGCCTCCGCGGCGAGCTCCTGCCGCTTGGCGTCCTTCTGGTTGGCGCCGCACTTCGGGCAGATCGCCTCGGACTTGCCCAGATCGTAGAACCTGGTGCCGCAACTGAAGCACTCGTGCTTGTTTCCCAGCTCGGGCATCCGTCCCACTCCTCCGCGCCTCGATGGCGAGCGCGGGACGGTAGCACCCGGTCGAAACGACTGTCAACCGCGTCGAGCGGATAGGATCCAGGCCCGCCGCCGGCCAACCGTGCGCCGGCGACCCTCTCGGACATGCCCCCTCGGACCCCCATCGGACGCCTGGCGACGCGGGTCGCGCTCGGCCTGTCCTGCCTGGCCGCCGGGTCTCTCGCGGCGTCTCCGCCGCCGCCCGAGCCCATGGCGCCCGGGCTGTCACCGAGCGTCCGGCTGGCCGCCTTGATCGAGCGCGTCAAGTCGGCGCAGAAGAACCTGCGGTCGCTCGAAGCGGACTTCGTGCAACGCAAGCAGAGCGAGTTCCTGGCTGCGCCGGAGGAGTCGCGGGGCAGCTTCCAATACCTCGCCCCCGACCGGGTGCGCTGGGAATACGCCGACCCGCGCCCGATCACCCTGGTGCTGCACGACGACGAGATGCTCACCTGGTACCGGGACCTCGGACGCGCCGAGCGCCTGCGCGTCGGGCGCGTGTCGGCGCAGGTCTTCCGCTACCTGAACGCCAGCGGATCGCTCGAGTCGCTGATGGGCTATTTCTCGGTCAGCTTTACCCTGCCAAGCGGCGAAGAGCCCTTCCGACTGGAGCTCAAGCCGCTCTACGCCCGCATCGCCAAGCGCCTGGCCGGCATGACCCTGTGGATCGATCGCCGGCTCTATCTGCCGGTGCGCGTCCAGTACGCCGAGCCCAACGGCGACTCGACGGAGTACCGGTTCGACAAGCTGCGCCCGAACGTGACCATCCCCAAGGACCGCTTCGAGCTCGAGCTTCCCGCGGGGGTCGAGATCAAGGTCGTCGACCTCGGCGGCCGGTCCGCTTCGCAGTAGCCGTCGCGTGGCGCTCACCTTCGAGCGGCTGGCGAGCGATGGCCGAGCGCGCCGCGGCCGTCTGAGCACGCCGCACGGCGTGATCGAGACGCCGGCCTTCATGCCCGTCGGCACGCTCGGCGCGGTCAAGGGCGTGCTCCCGCAGACCCTCGAGGAGCTCGGGGCGAGCGTCATGCTCGCCAATCTCTACCACCTGGCGCTGCGTCCCGGCATCGGCGTCATCGAGCGCCTGGGCGGTCTGCACGCGTTCTCGGGCTGGCGCGGGCCGATCCTCACCGACAGCGGCGGCTTCCAGGTCTGGAGCCTCGCGGGGCTCGCCGAGATCGACGAGCGGGGGGTGACTTTCCGCAGCCACCTCGACGGCGATCTCGTGCGCTTCACTCCGGAATCGGTGGTCGAACAGCAGGAGCGCATGGGGGTCGACATCGCCATGGCGCTCGACGAGTGTCCGCCCTGGCCGATCGAGGAGCCCGCGGCGGCGCGCGCGCTCGACCGCACGCTCGGCTGGGCGGAGCGCTCGCTCGCCGCCCGCCGACGGCCACGAACGACGGCGCTCTTCGGCATCGCCCAGGGCAGCGCGTACCGCCACCTGCGCGAACGCGCCGCGCGGACGCTCGCGGCCCTGCCCTTCGACGGCTACGCCATCGGCGGCGTCTCGGTCGGCGAGCCGCTCGCCGAGCGCCGCGAGGTGGTCAAGTGGACCGCGCCGCTGCTGCCGGAAGCGGCGCCGCGCTATCTCATGGGCGTCGGTACGCCGGAGGACCTAGTGCACGCCGTGGCGCAGGGGGTCGATCTGTTCGACTGCGTGCTGCCGGCGCGCAACGGCCGGCACGGCCTGCTGTACACCCGCGACGGGCTGGTGCGGATCAAGAACTCCGTCCACCGCGACGATCCGCGGCCGCTCGACCCGCAGTGCGCCTGCCCGGTCTGCGCCCGCGTGTCGCGGGCCTTCCTGCACCACCTGGTACGCAGCGGCGAGCTCTCGGGAGCGGTCTACGGGACGCTGCACAACCTGCGCTACTTTCTTGACTTGATGGGGGATCTCAGAGAAGCTATCGCGTCTCGCAGGCTTGTCGATCGGCTCCCCCCGGAAGCCGATCGTCCCGCGGCAGGGCAATTCCCGGAGACGTCCGAGCCTTAGCGCCGCGCGCCGCGGCGCCGGAGCGCGGTCGCCGAGCGCCGCGTCCGAATCAAGGAGTCGTCGCATGAACTCGATTCTCGTACCGATCGCCCTGGCGGAGCCGGCACCGGCGCCCTGGTACATCCAGTTCCTGCCGATCGGCATCATTTTCGCGATCTTCTACTTTCTGCTGCTGGCGCCGATGCGCAAGCGCCAGCGCGCCCTCGAGGCCCTGGTCGCCAACCTGAAGAAGGGCGATCGGGTGGTGACCAACGGCGGGCTGATGGGCGAGGTGGCCGCAGTCGACGAGAAGTTCGTGCAGCTCAAGATCGCCGACAACGTGAAGGTGCGCGTGTTGCGCTCGGCGGTCTCGGGGCTCGAGGCCGGCGAGTCGCCGGAGGTGATCAAATGAGGAACAGCCTGATCTGGCGGGGCGTGTTGATCGGCTTCCTGGCGATCGTCTCGGCGTGGGCGATCTACCCCCTGCGCGAGAAGCTGAATCTCGGTCTCGACCTGCAGGGGGGCATCCACCTGGTGCTCGGCGTGCAGACCCAGGACGCGGTCAAGGCCGAGACCGACAAGGACATCGAGTCGCTGCGCCGCGAAGCCCTCGACAAGGGGCTGGCGACGATCGACTTCAACCGCACCTCGGACACCAGCTTCGAGGCGATCGGCGTGCCGGCCGACAAGGACGTGACGATCGGCGAGATCGCCAACAGCCAACTGCGCGGCGGCTGGGACTGGCGGCGCAGCGCCGCCAAGCTCGAGTTCGTCATGAAGGCGAAGACCGAGCAGGAGATCCGCAACTCGGCGGTCGAGCAGGCGAAGCAGACGATCGACAATCGCATCAACCAGTTTGGCGTGGCCGAGCCGATGATCGCGCGCCAGGGCGCGGAACGGATCGTAGTGCAGCTGCCGGGCGTCGACGACCCCGACCGCGTCAAGCGGCTGATCAAGAGCACCGCTTTTCTCGAGTTCCGTCTGGTGGACTTTCCGTCCGGCGGCAACGTCGCCCCGGCGAGCCGCGAGGAAGTCGTGGCGCACTACGGCGGCGGCGTGCCGTCGAACGTCGAGATCGTCCCCGAGGACGTGCACGACGACCAGGGTCACGTCATCGGGCAACGCTTCTACGGCCTCGACCAGCGGCGGGTGATCACCGGGCGCGACCTGAAGTCGGCCCACCCTAGCGAGGGCCAGTTCGGCCAGCCGGTGGTGCAGTTCAACCTCTCGGCGCAGGGCGCGAAGCTGTTCGGCGAGGCGACCGGCGCCAACGTCGGCCGCGGTCTGGCGATCGTGCTCGACGGGCGCGTGGTCTCCGCGCCGCGCATCAACTCGCGCATCACCGATTCCGGGATCATCGAGGGCAGCTTCACCCAGCAGGAGGTGCAGGACCTGGTCACGACCCTGCGCTCGGGCGCGCTGCCGGCGGGCATCGTCTACCTCGAGGACCGCACCGTCGGTCCGGCGCTCGGCCAGGACTCGATCAACTCGGGCCTCAATGCCGGTCTCGCCGGCGCGGGGCTCGTCGTCTTGTTCATGATCGTCTGGTACAAGCTCGCGGGCATGAACGCCGTGCTTAGCCTCGGCCTCAACCTGCTGCTGATCTTCGCCTCGCTGTCCTATTTCGGCGCCACCCTGACGCTGCCGGGAATCTGCGGCATCGTGCTCACCATCGGCATGGCCGTGGACGCCAACGTGCTGGTGTTCGAGCGCATCCGCGAGGAGCTGCGCGCCGGCAAGAACGCCCGCACCGCGATCGAGGCCGGATTCTCACGCGCGCTGTCGTCGGTGGTCGACACCCACTTGACCACCCTGATCTCCGCGCTCTTCCTCTTCCAGTTCGGGACCGGACCGGTGCGCGGCTTCGCGGTGACCCTGTCGATCGGCGTGTTCGGCACGCTGTTCACCGCCATCTTCGTGAGCCGCTGGCTCTTCGATCTTTACTACGGCAGGGCGCAGCGCGCCACGCGGATCTCGATCTGAGCGCGCCGACGGCTTTCCCGAGAGAACTCTAGGAGCGGGTCATGGATCTCTTCCACGACACTCACTTCGATTTCATGAAATACCGGCGGTTCTGGGTCATCGTGTCCTTCCTGGTGATCCTCGCCGGCATTTTCGCCGTCTTCTTCCTGCACGACCTCAACATCGGGATCGATTTCGCCGGCGGCACGCAGCTGACGCTGAAGTTTCGCGAGAAGCCGAACGTCGAGGAGCTGCGCTCGGTGCTCGAGGCGGCGGGCTTCCGCGATGCGCAGCTGCAGCGCTTCGGTGCCGTGGGCGACAATCAGGTGCTGATCCGCACCCCGGTCGTCGCCGGCAACGAAGAGGGCGGCGGCGCGAGAGTCGTGGCGGCGATCGACGCCAAGTTCAATCCGGGGCGCGCCGGAACCGACCTCAATGCGGTCGGCACCGCCACCGTCGCCGAGCTGCTGCAGAGCGGCGACCCGGATCACGTGGGAGCGGAGGCCGCGCCGGAGCACTACCGGGCGATCGCCGAGAAGCTGTTCTCGCTGCGCAAGACGATGAGCATCTTCACCTCCTGGGACCAGGTGGCGGCCGCCGAGGCGATGACGCCGGCGGCGTTGGCGGAGCTCAAGGCGAAGTGCGTGCTCGGCAACTTCGCGGTGCTGGGGCTCGAGAACGTCGGTCCGCAGGTCGGCGCCGAGCTGCGCAAGCGCGGCACGCTGGCGGTGTTCTGGGCGCTCGCCGGCATGCTGGTCTACATCTGGTTCCGTTTCGAGCTGCGCTACGGGATCGGCGCGACCATGGCGACGATCCACGACGTGCTGGTGACCCTCGGTCTGTACGCCTTCGCCGGCTACGAGTTCAACCTGACGACGATCGCCGCCTTCCTCACCCTCGTCGGCTACTCATGCAACGACACGGTCGTGACCTTCGACCGGGTGCGCGAGAACCTGCGCAAGAACCCGAAGGAGCCGCTCCTCTCGGTGATGAACCGCAGTATCAATCAGACGCTGTCGCGCACGATCCTCACCGGGGGCACGGTGTTCCTCGCTTCGTTCACCCTCTTTCTCTTCGGGGGCGACGTGATCCGCGGTTTCGCCTTCATCATGACGGTGGGCGTGATCGTCGGAACCTACTCCTCGATCTACATCGCCAGCCCCTTCGCCCTGCTGTGGGAGAAGTACTTCGGCAGCGGCAAGGCGCAGCGGCCGCAGGAGGACGCCAAGGGCGCCAAGAGCCCGGCGACCGCCGTCGGGGCGCCGGCGAAGCGCCGCGCCTGAGCGCCGTGGGCCGCGCGGTGGTCGCGGCGGAAGCGGGTTAGAATCCTCGTTCCCGGCCGGCCATGTCCCCGTTCAAGAAGCTTCCGGCCCCTCCCGTCGCGGCTCCCCGCGTCGCCGATCTCGAAGCGATCCTCGCCAAGCTCGCCGAGCAGAATCGTCCGGTCGATCGCGCCTTCCTCGAGCGCATCTACGAGTACTCGGCGGAGATGCACCGCAACCAGGTGCGGCGCTCCGGCGAGCCGTTCCTGACCCACCCGATGGCCGTCGCCTGGATCCTCGCGGATCTGGGATTCGACCCGCTGAGCGTCGCGGTGGGACTCTTGCACGACGTGCTCGAGGACACGCTCACCACCCGCGAGGCGCTCGAGGCCGAATTCGGCCCGGAAATCGCCGAGCTGGTCGACGGCGTGACCAAGATCGGCCGCCATCTCTACGTGCGCCGCGACGAGGCGCAGGCCGAGACCTTCCGCAAGATGGTGCTCGCCTCGGCCAAGGACATCCGCGTCATCCTGGTGAAGCTCGCCGACCGCCTGCACAACATGCAAACGCTGGAGGCGATGAGCCCGGAGGCGCGGCGAAGGATTTCGCAGGAGACGCTCGAGATCTACGGACCGATCGCCCATCGGCTGGGCATGGCGCGGGTCAAAGGGGATCTCGAGGACCTGGCGTTCTACTACCTCTACCCGCTGCAGTTCGCCGCCCTGCACGCCAAGGTGCAGGAGAAGCTGAAGCTCGGACGGGACACGATCGAGGATCTGCGCGCGCGACTCGCCAAGAGCCTCGCCGAAGCGGGCATCGAGGCCGACATCGGGTCGCGCGTCAAGCGCTACTACTCGATGTACCAGAAGCTGCGGCGTCAGGGGATCGACATTTCGGAGCTCTACGACTACCTGGCCTTCCGGGTGGTGACCGAGAGCATCAAGGACACCTACGCCGCGCTCGGCGTGGTCCATCAGGCGTGGCGTCCGATCCCGGGGCGTTTCAAGGACTACGTCGCGATGGCGAAGCCGAACCTCTACCAGTCGCTGCACACCACGGTGCTGGGGCCCGGTGGGCAGCCGTTCGAGGTCCAGATTCGCACTCGCGAGATGGACCTGATCGCCGAGGAGGGCATCGCGGCGCACTGGCGCTACAAGGAGGGCCGGGCGGAGCCGGCGACCGTCGATCGCAACATCGTCTGGCTGCGCCAGCTGCTCGAGTGGCAAAAGGAGATCCACGATCCGCGCGCTTTCCTCAACGCGCTCAAGATCGACCTCTACCCCGACGAGGTTTACGTCTTCACGCCGAAAGGGGAGGTCCTCGCTTTCCCCCGCGAGGCCACGCCGCTCGATTTCGCCTACCGCATCCACACCGATCTCGGGCATCACTGCGTCGGGGCGCGGATCAACGGCCGGCTCGTGCCGCTGCGCACCGAGCTGCGCACCGGCGACATCGTCGAGATCCTGATCAACCCCTCGCGTCAGCCCTCGCGCGACTGGCTGAATCTGGTCACGACCTCGCGCGCCAAGAGCAAGATCCGCCATTGGTTGAACGTGCAGCAGACGCAGCAGGCGGTGGCCCTGGGTCAGCGCATGCTCGAGAAGGAGCTGCGGCGCTACAAGCTGAATCCGAAACGCCTGTACGACGGAAAGCCGATCGCCGACATGCTGGTCGCCGAGGGTCTGGCGCGGGTCGAGGACCTGTTCGCGCGCATCGGCTACGGCAAACTCGCCGTCCGCCAGGTGCTGGCGCGGGTGCTGTCGGAGGAGCAGCTGTCGATCGAACCTACGGAACCCGGCCGCCTGCGGCGCGCCCTCGACCGAATCCTCCCGAGTACCTCCGCCGGGCCGATCGTCGTCTCTGGCGCCGGCGACCTGCTGGCGGTCCTCGCCAAGTGTTGCAAACCCCTGCCCGGCGAGGAAATCGTCGGCTACATCACCCGCGGGCGCGGGATCTCCGTGCACTCGGTCGATTGCCCGAACGTGCGCAACCTGCTCTACAACCCGGAGCGCCAGATCGAGGTGGCTTGGGCGAAGCGCGCGGAGGGCGTCTACACCGTCGGGTTGCTGATCGAGACCGAGGACCAGCCCGGGATGCTCGCCAAGCTGACCGAGGCGATCGCTCGCCTGGACACGAACATCCGCGAGATCGACGCCGACACCGACCATCCCGGCCGGGGCAAGATCGAAGTGCTGTTGGACGTGCGCGACCGCGCGCACCTCGAGCGCATCCGCCAGGTCTTGCGCGCTCTACCCGGTGTGCTCGAAGTCGATCGGCGGATGGTCGGTCCCGCGCCGCGCGGCGTCGGGCCGGCCTCGTGAGGGGGGATTACGGCTTCTGCTTCGCGGCTTCAGCGAGCACTCGCCGCCGGACCGCGGGCTTCTCGACCTTGCCGCTGCGCAGGCAGCGCGCGCAGACGCGGATGCGGCGCGACTCGCCGTCGACCACCGCGCGCACCGCGCGCAGATTCGGCTCCCACGTGCGGGAGGTCACGTTGTGGGCATGGCTGAGCTGACGGCCGGTCACGGTCGCCTTGCCACAAATCTCACACTGCTTCGACATAAAGCGCTCCTAGAATCGAGTCCAATGCAATCCTCTAATTGTATGCGCGAGTCGCCTTCCGGACAAGGCGGCCGCGACGGCGTGCTCGGTCTCGGCCTCCGGAACGCGCTCCGGGGGTCCGGCCGGGGGTCCGGATTGCACACCGGACTGGGCAGCGAATTGCACAAAAAGTTGACATCACGGCACGTTATTGCTACCTTGATCCAACGCTTTAACGTCCGTTGAGGATTGCGAACCGGTCGGAGAGGGGGTCGAACGCACCGTGCTGTTCTCGCGCGCCAAAGGATTGGTAGGGCTGGACATCGGCAGCTCGGCCATGAAGCTCGTGGAGCTCAAAGAGCGCAAGGGCGAGTTCTCGCTCGTGCGTCTGGGCGTCGAGCCACTCTCCCCGGAAGCGATCGTCGACGGCTCGATCATGGACTCTTCGCTGGTCGTCGACGCGATCCACAAGCTGAACGACGCGACCGGGGTCAAGCAGCAGAGTTACGCCACCTCGCTCTCCGGGCACTCGGTGATCATCAAGCGGATCCAGCTGCCGGCAATGCCGGCCGAGGACCTCTCCGAGCAGATTCACTGGGAAGCCGAGCAGTACATCCCCTTCGACATCAACGACGTTCGCCTCGACTACGTAGTGCTGTCGTCCGGTGAGACCGGTCGGGAGAACATGGAGGTCCTGCTGGTCGCGGTCAAGCGCGACAAGGTGAACGACTACGTCTCGGTGATCAGCCAGGCGGGCAAGTCGCCGGTGCTGGTCGATGTCGACGCGTTCGCCATCCAGAACGCATATGAGGCGAACTACGATCTCGACCCGTTGAAGGTCGTCGCGCTGGTCAACGTCGGCGCGAGCGTGACCAACATCAACGTCCTCGCCCGCGGCGGCACCGCGTTCTGGCGCGACATCTCCTTCGGCGGCAACCAGTTCACCGAGGCGTTGCAGCGCGAGTTCAACCTCTCGTTCGAGCAAGCCGAACGCCTGAAGCGCGGCCAGGCGGTCGATCGCTACACCGCGGCCGACGCGCGTGGCGTGCTCGAGACCGTCTCCGGGGACTTGGCGACCGAGATCCAGAAGACGTTCGACTTCTTCACCGCGACTTCCTCGGAGGGCCCGGTCGACGAGATCGTGCTCTCCGGCGGGTGCGCGCTGACTCCGAATCTGCAGCAGGTCTTGCGCGAGCGGTTCGGGATTCCCATCGAGCTGATGGACCCGCTGCGGCGCATCCATTTCCGGGAAGGGGACTTCGACCGCGAGTGGCTGCGTTCCATTTCGCCGATGCTGGCGGTCGCGGTCGGCCTCGCGATTCGGAAGGTGGGGGACTGACCGCGATGATCAAGATCAACCTTCTCGCGGAAGGCAAGCGGCCGGTCGTGGCGCGTCGCGCCAAGGCCCCCTCGGGCGGCGGCGGGCGCGACCTCGGCAATTTCATGCTGGTCGCGGTGGCGCTCGTCGGCGTGCTCGCGGCGGGGATCTGGTGGTTCGTCGTCAACAGTCGCTTGACGCGGGTGCAAAACGACGTCGTGACGGCGCAGAAGCAGGTCGAAGAGCTCCAGCAGGTCATCAAGGAAGTCGAGGACTACAAGGCGAAGAAAGCCGAGCTCGAGCGCAAGATCGACGTCATCAACGGTCTGAAGGCGAATCAGCGCGGGCCGGTGCGGATCATGGACGAGGTCTCCCGCGCGCTCCCCGAGCTGCTCTGGCTGACCCGCACCGACGTGATCGGCAACACGATCAGCATCCAGGGATCGGCCTACAACATGTCGGCGGTGGCGAGCTTCATGGACAACCTGGACAAGGTCGAGCAGTTCAGCGAGCCGATCCTGACCGACGCCGTCCAGCGCGCCGCGGGCAGCCTGCGCACCCAGGTGTACGACTTCAAGATCAACCTCGGCTACTCGTTCCGGCCGGACCAGCCGCCGGTGACCCCGGGGACGCCGGTCAAGAAGGCGCCGCCCGTCAAGAAGGCGTCGAAGGCGGCTCCCGCCAAGGCGTCAGCCGGCCAGGATGGGGAGTAGAGAGCCCATGAACACCGGTCTCGAAGGAAAGCCCTGGTTCCTCGGCGCCGCCGTCGGCGCCCTGGTGGGAGCGGTCGTCGTGTTCGGCACCTGGTACCTGTCGATCGACAAGAAGTACAAGCAGATCGATTCGGAGAACCTGCGTCTCGAGCAGTTGCAGGTGAAGATCCAGGAGGGCCGGGCGGCGCAGCAAAAGCTGCCCCAGTTCCGCGAAGAGGTCCGCCGGCTGGAGCTCGAGCTCGACAAGCTGTTGCGCATTTTGCCGGCGCGCCGCAACACGCCCGACCTGCTGCGCCGGATTCGCCAGTTGACCGAGCAGGGGAATTTCAACCTCCTGCGCTTCACTCCCGGCAACTTCGTGGATCGCGATTTCTACAGCGAGTGGCCGATCACCATCAACCTCGAAGGCACGTACCACAATCTGGCGCTGTTCTTCGATCGCATCGGCAGATTCTCGCGGATCATCAACGTCGAGAACCTGAAGATCGCGGCCAAGAACCGAAATCCGCGCGGCTACACCATCAGCGCGAACTTCGTCGCCAAGACCTTCGTCTACAAGGAGTCGGCGCCGGCAGCGCCGGAACCGCCAGCGGGCAAGGCGCCGGCCAAGAAGCCATGATCCGGGTGGAGCGCGTCATGAGAAAGACAGCGATCGTCGCTTTGGCGTTGTTCTTCGCCGCCGCCGCCGGCGTCGTCGCGCAGGGGCAGCCGGCCGCGGCGCCCGCCACGCCGCCCGGCGATCAGGCTGCGGCGACGGGAGCGCAACCCGCCGACGCCATGTCGCAGATCGACCAGATCCTCGCCGGCGAGGACGACGTGATGGCCGGCGATTCCTACTCCTACGATCCCGGCAATCGACGCGATCCGTTCAAGTCCCTGATCGAGGCGCAGCTCGAGCGCGTCGATCGCCGCGGGCCGCTCCCCGAAGGACCGGCGGGCTTGTTGATCGACGAGATCAACTTGACCGGGATCTTCCACACCTCGCGCGGCTTCGTCGCGCAAGTGCGGGCATCGAACAAGGGCAAGAGCTACCTGCTGCGCGAAGGCGACCAGCTCTACGACGGTGATGTGGTCAGCATTTCCCAGACCGAGGTCGTCTTCAAGCAGATCGTGAATGACCCGACGGTGATCAAGCCGTTTCGGGAAGTGGTCAAGAAGCTCAGCCCGTAGCCGGCGGCAGGCGACCGAGGTTACGTGATGGAGGCGAGCGTTATGGGAGATGCGGTGAAGAGGAAGACGAGGTCCTGGGGGCTGCCCGCGTGGACCGCCGGTCTGGCGGGCTGTGCGGCGGTTCTGGTCGCTTGCGCGTCGGCGGCGTCGAAGCCCGTCGACTCGACATCGAGCGCTGCTCCTGAGACCGCGAGCGCGGCTCCGGCCGCGGCACCCGCCGCCGCGGTGATCCAGCGACTCGACGTCGCCGAAGGCGCTCCGGGTTCGCGCATCGCGCTGGCGGCGACGAGCCCGCTGGTGTGGACGAGCTACCGGGACGCGGATGGCGATCTCGTCGTCGAGCTCCCGAACGCCCGCCCGGACGACGCGGTGCACGACCTGGCGCTCCCCGACGGTCTGGTCGAGAGCGTGCGGGTGACGGTCGAGCAGGGGGATCGCCCGCTGACCCGGCTGCTGGTGAGGACTCGCCAGGAAGCCGAGCACAGTCTCTCCGCTCAGGGTGCCAGTTTGGTCGTCGAACTGACGCCGGAAGCCGGGGCGAGCGGCGAAGCGACCGCTTCCCGCGGCGCCTCGGCCGAGCCGGTCGCTCCGGTCGAGCCGGTGGCCGCGGAGGCGGCCTCGGCGGTGGCGGACGCCGCTCCGCCGGCGATGAAGCCCGAAGCGACCGTCGTCGTCGCGCCTGCGGTGGGGACCCCGGAGCATCCGGTGGTTGCCGTGGCGCCGTCCGGCAGGACCGCGGACCGCCTGAGCGCGATCGAAGTGGCGAGCGTCTCGGGAGGCACCACCGTGCGCATCGCCGGCAACGGCGACTTCACTTACTCGACCTTCCAGCTCTCCAATCCGGATCGCTTCGTCGTCGATCTCGAGGGCGTGGTCAACGCCAGCCCGCAGGGCGCGGTGGCGGTCGACAGTCCCGATCTCGCCCGGGTGCGCGTGTCGCAGTTCAAGCCGCAACCGACGCCGGTTTCGCGCGTCGTTTTCGACTTGAAGCAGGCCACCGTGCCGCGCATCGAGCGCTCCGGCGACGGCCTGCACGTCCTGTTCGGCGCCGCGCCGGCGAGCGCGCCGCCGGTGGTGACCGCCCGGGTCGAACCCGAGCCGGCATCGACCGCGCCCGCGGTTCGCGAGCCGGCGTCGCAGACGGCGCCGATGCCCGAGATCCACGCGCCGGCGGTGATCGCCGAGGCGAAGCCGAGCGCCGCCGCGGAGGCGCAGGTCGAAGTCAGCGACGTCCAGGCTTTCGGAAACCCCGCTCCGACCGTCCCCGATCCGGCCGCTGCCCCGGCGCGCGACCTGAAGGCCTACGAGGCCGCCCAGGTCGAGGCCCCGACGCCGGGACCGGTGAAGACCGCCTCGTTGCAGTCCACCTTCGGCAACACCACGGTGGGCGGCAAGAAGCGCGAGTACGTGGGCGAGCCCATCTCGCTCTCGCTGAAGGACGCCGACATCAAAGACGTCCTGCGCTCGTTCGCCAAGATCAGCGGCCTCAACGTCGTCGTGCAGCCGGACGTTCGCGGCACGGTCACGGTCGAGCTCGACAGCGTGCCGTGGGACCAGGCGCTCGACCAGATCCTGAAGATCAACGACCTCGGCTACGAGCTCGACGGCAACATCATGCGGGTCGCGCGGCTCTCGAAGCTCGAGGCCGAGGCGAAGCAGGCGCGGGCGCTCGCCGCCGAACAGGCGCAGGCGATTCCGCTGCGCACGATCGTCAAGCGGGTGAGCTACTCCGACGTCAACGACATCGCGCGCATCCTGCAGTCGAGCGGCGGCCGAACTGGCAACTCGATCCTCTCGGCGCGTGGCTCGATCACCGTCGATCGGCGGACCAACACGCTGATCATCAAGGAGCTACCGACCTACATCGACACCATCATCGCGGTGATCGAGACCCTCGACGTGCCCGAGCCGCAGGTGATGATCGAGGCCCGGATCGTCGAGACGACGAAGAACTTCAATCGGACGCTCGGGATCAGGTGGGGATTCGAGGGTCTGGCCGACGCCGCCCATGGGAACACGACGGGTCTCGTCTTCCCGAACAACGTCGACGCCATCGGCGGAGTCAACCTCCTGACCGGCGGCAACAACGGGCTCTTGTCCCTGACCCTCGGTAACGTCCTGAATACCTTCAAGCTCGACGCGACGCTGCTCGCGGCCGAGTCCGAAGGTCTGATCAACGTCCTGTCCGCCCCGAAGATCTCGGTGCTCAACAACGAGCAGGCTTCGATCCAGAGCGGCTTGCAGATCCCGATCCAGACGGTGGCCAACAACACGGTGACCGTGCAGTACGTCAACGCCACGCTCCGGTTGGAGGTCACGCCGCACGTGACCGCCGAAGGCACCGTGCTGATGGACCTGACGGTCCAGAAGCGCGAGCCGCAGCTCGCCTTCGCGGTGACCGGCGCGGCCAACGCGCCGATCAACACCAAGGAAGCCAAGACGCGGGTGATCGTCCGCGACGGCGGGACGAGCGTCATCGGCGGCATCTACAAGGTGACCACCAACCAGGGCCAGGACCGGGTGCCGGGCTTGGCCAACGTGCCGATCCTCGGCCACCTGTTCAAGAATCACAAGCGCAGCGACGCGAATGAAGAGCTGCTGATCTTCATCACCCCGCGCGTGGTGAAGCTCTAAGGCCGAGGGAAGGAGTCGAACAATCATGAACCGCCCGAGCCAAGTTCTCTCGATCCTCATTGCCGCCCTGGCCTTCCTGGGCTGTCAGCAGAACACCGACAAAGTCGACAGCGGCGGCGTGCGGCTCTCGATCAGCGACTTCGATGGACTTCCGGTCCGGATCAACACCGTCGACCCTCTGACCGGTCAATTGACGACCATCGCGCAAATCGGGACGATCACCGTTCAGAGCATCATTCTCGATCCGAGCAGTCCGACGAGTGACTTGATGACGGTCGAGATCCGCAGCTATGAAGTCACGTTCACTCGCTCGGACACGGGAACGCGGACGCCGCCGAAGCTGGTGGAAGCCGACTTCGGCAACGTTTCGCCCGGCGGCACCTTCACGCTGAACAACGGCGTTTTCATGCGGGCCGATCAGTTTCTGAATCCGCCGCTGAGCGACCTGGCGAACTTCGGTCGAGATACCGAGACGGGTAGTGAAGTCGTCAAGCTGACGGTGGGAATCCGATTCTTCGGCAAGACACTGTCCGGCAAGGAAGTGGATTCGACGCCCGGCTACTTCACTCTCGAAATCGTTCCCTGACGGGCAGGAGATCGGAACATGAAGCTCACGAAAGACTCCCGTTTCGCCCTTCTCGTGCTTGGCGCCCTGGCTGCGCTGGCGTGCACCACCGACAGCAGCAAGTCGCCGACGGCGCCGCCAGCGAACCCGATTCCACCGCCGCCGCCGGCTTCGGCGATCAACGTGACGGTCGGGGCTTCGCGTGGCCAGCTCGAGCAGAACAGCACCAGCCCGTCGACGCTGACGATCACGGCGGTGTTCGCCGATTCGGGCGCCGCGGTTCCGAACCTGTCGCCGGTGACCGTCACCACCAACATCGGCAACCTGCAGAGCGTGGGCGGCCCGACGACGGTCGACCTCGAGCTCGTCGGCGGCCAGGTCACGATCCCCTTCTTCGCGGGCTCGACCCTCGGTACGGCCTCGATCCGCGCCTCGGTGACCAGCGGCCAGAGCTCGGGAGTCGGATTCGGCAGCATCCGCGTCGTCGAGGCGGGCCAACCGCCGACGTTCTTCATCGGCTCGGTGAGCCCGAACGTCGGCAGTCCGCAGGGCGGCGACACGGTCACCATCCAGGGCGGCGGATTCGATCCGCCGACCCGCGTGACCTTCTCGGGCTCCGCGGCGACCGTGCTCTCGACCAGCGAGACGCAGATTCGCGTCCGCACGCCCCCCAGCCCGTCGCCGGTTCCCGCGGGCCAAGTGAATCCGGTCACGGTCTCGGTCACCATCAACCTCAACGAGGACGGGGAACAGAGCGACTCCCTGCCATCGGGCTTCACCTACGCCAACGGCGGCAGCCCGGGAGTCCTTCAACCCACCGTGTTCTCGGTGACCCCGTCCTCCGGCCCGAACGAGGGCGGGACCGAGGTGACCCTCGTCGGCGACGGCTTCCAGGCCCCGGTGCAGGTGAAGTTCGGCACCGGAACCAACGACACCAGCTTCAATGGCCAGGAGGCGGTCGTCCTCTCGGTGAGCCAGACGCGCATCGTGGTGCGTTCGCCCGCCACGTCGTCGCCGGGGAACCCCTCGGAGCCGACGCCGAACAGCCTGTCCAACATCCTGGTCAAGAACCTCGACACGGGCCGCTTTACGATTGCGCTCGCGGCCTTCAAGTACGGCTCGAAGGTCGTGATTACCGCGATGGGCCCGGGGAGCGGTCCGTACACGGGCGGAACCCTGGTGACCATCTTCGGCCAGGGATTCGACGAGCCGGTCGCCGCGCAGTTCAACTCCTGCGGCAGCTCGGGAGGGATCGGCCAGCAGGTCCTCTCGGTCTCGGGGACGGAGATTCAACTGCGCACCGTGGGGGTGATCCCGACCTCGTGCGCCAACATCAACTGCTCGGGCGTCGGGGTGACCAACATCGAGACCGGCGACGGCGCCACGGCTTCGATCGGATTCGTCTACGTCGTGCCCAAGGCGCTGATCACGAACGTGAGCCCGAACAGCGGTCCGCAGGCGGGCAATACCACGGTCAACATCTCCGGCCAGAATTTCGAATCGCCGGTTGAAGTCACCTTCACCATCAGCGGATCGGTCTTCAACGCCGCCGTGGTGTCGGTCAGCTCCGGGCTCGTCGTCGTCAAGTCGCCGGCGGTTCCCGATTCGGTCTTCACGACCCAGCCCTGCGACGCCGACGCCGACGGCACCAACGGGGCCCAGAAGATCCCGACGGCGGCGACGGTGAAGATCACCAATCTGATCACCGGCTGTGCCGACGATTTCGCGAACTCCTTCACCTACACCCCGACGAGCTCGGCCTGCGTGGGCGACTGACGCCTCCGCGGAGTCCGCTCGGTAGCGAAGGCCCGGCGGCGACGCCGGGCCTTTTTCTATTCCCGCCGCTGGACGCTCCCCCGGGGCGGTTCGTATACTGCCCAGAATGCGCGCCCGGTTCACCTGGAAAGCCCTCGTTCCCGCCGCCCTCCTCTTCGGCCTCGCCTGCCAGGAGGGGACGCCGGTAGCGCCCCAGGGCGCCATTCTGCGACTGAGCGTCTATCCGACGCGGATCGCCAAGGCCGGGTCGGCGGCCCTCACGGTGACCGCGATGCGCAGCAACGGCAATCCGGTCAACCCGGGCACGGAGATCCGCCTGAGCTCGAACCTCGGCCAGATCGACCCGGTGATCACCACCGACGACGCCGGAATCGCGCACGGCACGTTGCGCGGCGACGGTCGGGTGGGGACCGCCACGATCACGGCGTTCTCGGGCGCGCTCGAACCGGTGACGATCGAAGTCGCCGTCGGCCAGCTCGCGAGCTCCATGAGCTTGCAGCCGACGCCGTCGGCGGTGGCCGAGACGGGTGGCGAGATCGAGATCCTGGCGCTGGTGCGCGACGACCAAGGCCAGCCGCTCGCCGACTCGCCGGTCAACTTCAGCACCGAGGTCGGGACGCTCGCGTCCGGCGGCAAGTTCATCCTGACCAACTCCGGCGGCGAGGCGCACGACCACCTGACGGTCACCGCCGCGGACCTGCAAGGCGTCGGCGACAACGGCTTCGACATCACCGCCGAGGTCGGCGGGACCGGCGGCAGCGTCATCAGCCGCTCTTCGACCATCGGCGTCCAGCGGCCGCCCAAGGCCTCGTTCACCTTCACCCGCTCCGGTCTCACGGTGATCTTCACCGACACCTCCACCGGCAGCCCGACCTCCTGGCTCTGGGACTTCGGCGACGGCACGCCCAAGAGCTCGCAACGCAACCCGGTGCACACCTTCGCGGCGGCGGATACCTATATCGTTACGCTGACGGTGCGCAACAGCATCGGTTCGGACACGGCGAGCAACCCGGTGCAGATCACGCAGTAGGCAAGGTCGCGGCAGTTCTCACCGGGACCGTTCGCTCCCGCAGCGGGCCGTCCGGAGAGCCGCTGAACGGGTGGTATACTGTTTCGAATCATGAGCTTCTGCGATCTGCGGTGGACCCACGGAACGGCCTGCCTCGGGCAGCCGCATGGCTGACGCCATCTCGCCGACGCGCCTCGCCCAGCTGCGTCAGCGTTGGGAGCGCGATCCCTCCTCGCGCCTCTTCCTGCAGCTCGCGGAGGAATACCGCCGAGCCGGCGACCTGCCCGAGTCGATCCGCGTCCTCGAGGCCGGCCTGCGCCGTCAGCCCGCCTATCTGTCGGCGCAGGTCGCGCTGGGTCGCTGCTACCTCGAGAATGGCCAGGCCACGCAGGCCTGCCGGGTGCTCGAGGCGGTGGTCGGCCAGGACCCCACCCAGCTCGTGGCGCAGAAGCTGCTGGTCGAGGCCTATCTCCAGGTCGGCGAAGCCGCCAAGGCGCGCGCTAGCCTGGATCTCTATCGCCTGTTCAACAATCGCGATCAGGAGATCGAGAAGCTCGAGCGGCGCATCCGCGGATTGAGCGGCGAAGTCGCCCGACCGGCGGCCATCGCCGAGACTCCCGCCCGACCGGCGCCGCCGCCGATCGCCGCGCCGATCTTCGACCTGGAACCGGTCGACCTGCCGACGGCGGCGCAATTCGAGCCGCCGGCGCGCGCCGTTGCTCCCGTCGAGGCGCCGGCGGTGAGGGTCTCGCCGCGGATGCGCGAGCCATTCGGGACGATTCACGATCCGGAAGCGGCGGGCCGGGCGATCCTCGCCCGCTTCGCACTCGAGGAGATCTTCGCGGCCGGCGAGAATGGGTCGGCGGCCGCGGCGGCGATCGAATCGCAGCCCTTCTTCGAGGACACCGCGGTCGGCTGGCAGCCGGACTCGGAGATCGTGCGCGGCGCCGACGAGCTCGCCTGGATCTCTTCCTCGACCGTGGAGCCGGCTCCGGCGGTGCCCTTCGAAAGCAGCCTCCTCGAGTCGCGAGAGGCGGTCGAGCTCGAGCCGGCGTCCGAGGTCGTGATCGAACGCGAACCGGAGCCGGCGCTCGCCGCCTGGGAGCCGATGGTCGAGCCGGAGACGCTCTACGGCGATGAGGCCGCGCCAACGGTCGAGGAACCCGAAGCTGCCGAAGCGGCCGTCGAGGAACCCGTCCACCTCGCGCCCGCCGCAGCTTACGCCCCCATCACGGAACCGCAGCCGAGCGGAGAAGAGACCGTGTTCGCGCCCGCCGCGGGCGCGGTGGAGAAGGTGCGGATCGGCGTCGGGGTCCCGACGATCTCTCTGCCGCTGCCGACGCTCGCGCCGGAGACGCCCGTGACGGCGATGCCCGAGATGGCGGAGCCCGAGACGGCGACGCCCGAGACGGCGACGCCCGAGGCGGCGACGCCCGAACCGCACTCGACGACGCTCGGCGAGCTCTACCTGGCGCAAGGGCACATCGCCGAAGCGCGCTCGCACTTCGAGGCCGTGATCTCCGAGCAGCCGAGCGCGGAGAGTGCTCGCCGCGGCCTCTTCCAGACGCTCGAGCCTGCGGCCGTCGCGGCGGCGGCGCCCGAGACGCTGGGACTGACGCA
The DNA here is from genome assembly GCA_046331385.1 of Thermoanaerobaculia bacterium. Lineage (GTDB taxonomy): Bacteria > Acidobacteriota > Thermoanaerobaculia > Multivoradales > JAGPDF01 > JAXLQW01. Next base: position 2,148,204 of record JAXLQW010000001.1, on the reverse strand, counting down.
GCGCAAGGTCCTGGCCCTGCGGGGCTACCTCGATCGACTTCGCCGGCTGGTGCGCGCCCGTGTTTCTTGAGCGCTTGAGCACCATCAGCAGCCGCATCGATGGCGCGCTCGCGTTGTCGCTAGTCGATCGCGACGGAATCCCGGTCGAGTCGTTCAATACCTCGCCGTCGCTCGATCTCGAGGCGGTCGCCGCGGAGCTGATCACGCAGGTGCGTTCGATCGCCAGCCAACAGCAGGAGCTATCGGTCGGCGAGATCCTGCAGTACTCGGTTGCCGCCGAACGAATGGCCTTCGTCGTGAGCAGCGTGGCACGCGGGTACTTCCTGCTGCTCGTGCTGTCGCCCGACGGCAGTCTCGGACGAGCCCGATTCGAGCTGCGCCGCGCGAGTCTGTTGTTCGAAGACGATCTCGATTGATCCTCGGACCGGAGCCGGGTCTCCAGGTCGGGTCGGTGGGTGGAGGAAGGGTACCGTGCTGACATTCGAGCAGATCAAGGAGCTCATGCAACTGGTCGCCGCACACCGGTTGCAAGCTGTGGAGATCGAGCGTGCCGGCTTCCGACTGCGCATCGCGGGCCGATCGGAGGCCCCCGCGGCGGCGATCGGGGAGGCGAGCGTCGGTCCGCCGCCGGTCGCCGCGCCGACCGCCGCGTCCGCCGCCCTCGAGCCGGCGGCGGCGCCGACGGCGGCGCCGACGGCGCTCGCGGGCGTGCATGTGGTCACTTCGCCGATCGTGGGGACGTTCTACGGCGCCCCGAACCCGGAGGCTCCCGCCTTCGTCCAGGTCGGAGACCGGGTGCGAAAGGGCCAGGTGCTCTGCATCGTCGAGGCGATGAAGCTGATGAACGAGATCGAGTCGGACGTCGCCGGCGTCGTGGTCGAGATCTTCCCCAAGAACTCGCAGCCGGTCGAATTCGGGGAGCCCCTGTTCGGCATCCGCCTCGACTGAGGCGCGGCCCCCGATGTTCAAGAAGATCCTGATCGCCAACCGCGGCGAGATCGCGCTGCGCGTCATCCAGGCCTGCCGGGAGCTCGGCATTCCGACCGTGGCGGTGTATTCGACCGCCGATCGCGACAGCCTGCACGTGACCTACGCCGACGAAGAAGTCTGCATCGGGCCGCCGCCGTCGTCGCAGAGCTACCTCAACATGTCGAGCATCATCTCGGCGGCCGAGATCACCGGCGCCGACGCCATCCACCCGGGCTACGGATTCCTGGCGGAGAACCCGCACTTCGCCGAAGTGCTGCAGGAGTGCAAGCTCGCCTGGATCGGCCCTTCGCCGCAGACGATCCGCCTGATGGGCGACAAGGCGAAAGCTCGCCAGACGGCCGCGGCGGCCGGCGTCCCGGTCCTGCCGGGAAGCCCGGAGCCGCTGGCGTCGGCTGAGGAGGCGCGCTCCTTCGCCGAGCAGGTGGGCTACCCGGTCATTCTCAAGGCGGCGGCAGGAGGCGGGGGGCGGGGGATGCGTATCGTCCGCACCGGCGACGAGATCGAGTCCCAGTTCGCGACCGCCGCGAGCGAGGCCGCCAAGGCCTTCGGCGACGGCTCGGTCTATCTCGAGAAGTACCTCGACGAGCCGCGCCACATCGAGTTCCAGGTCTTCGGCGACCGGTTCGGAAGGGTGATCCAGCTGGGAGAGCGCGAGTGCTCGATCCAGCGCCGGCACCAGAAGCTGATCGAGGAGGCGCCGTCGCCGGCGCTGACCGCGGACCTGCGCCGGCGCATGGGCGAGGCGGCCGTCCGGCTCTGCCGCGAGGTCGGCTACCTGAACGCGGGCACGATCGAGTTCCTGCTCGACGGCGACGGCAAGTTCTATTTCATGGAGATGAACACCCGCATCCAGGTGGAGCATCCGGTCACCGAGATGGTTTCCGCCGTCGATCTCGTCAAGCTGCAGATCCGGATCGCCGCCGGCGAGCCGCTCACCATCCCCGACGGCCTCACGCCGCGCGGCCACGCGATCGAGTGCCGAATCAACGCCGAGGACCCCGTCCGCTTCACGCCCTCGCCGGGGCGCATGACGACCTTTCACCTGCCCGGCGGCCCGGGCGTGCGCGTCGACACGCACGGCTACGAGGACTACGTCATCCCGCCGCACTACGATTCGCTGGTCGCCAAGCTGATCGTCCACGCTCCGACCCGCGAGGAGGCCATCGCGCGCATGTTGCGCGCCCTCGATTTCTTCGTCGTCGAGGGCATCCAGACCACGATTCCGCTCCATCGCGAGATCCTGCGCGAGCCGGATTTCGCCGCCGGCCGGCTGTCGACCCGGTTCATGGAGCGCTTCCTCGAGCGCCGCCGGCGCGACCTCCAGGCCCGGGCGGAGTGAGGATCTTCCTGACCGGCTTCATGGGCGCCGGCAAGACCACGGTCGGACGGGAGCTAGCGTCGCGGCTGGGCTGCCCGTTCGTCGATCTCGACGACGAGATCGAGCGCGAGGCGGGCGCGAACGTGCGCGAGATTTTCGAGCGCGAGGGAGAGGCGGGATTCCGCGAGCGCGAGCGCGACATGCTCGTCCGAGTTGCGGCGCCCGACCCGGTGGTGGTGGCGGCGGGCGGCGGGACCTTCACCCGGCCGGAGAACCTGGAGCTGGCGCGCGCGCGCGGCCTCGTGGTCTGGTTGAATCCCGAGTTCGCGACCATCGTCGGTCGCCTCGGCGGACTGGAGAAGGACCGTCGCCCGCTGTTCCGCGACGAGACCTCGGCGTTCGACCTCTACCGCGCCCGCCTCGCCTCCTATCGGACCGCCGACGTGCGCATCGACGTGCGTGTGGAGGAGACGCCGGCGGAGGTCACGGAGCGCGTGCGCGCAGCGCTTCGGGAGCGCTCGTGCGCTACCTGATTCTCTCGGACCCGCACGCCAACTGGGAGGCGCTCTCGGCGGTTCTACGCCGGGTGCGACGCAAGAAGTTCGACGTCACCTTGATCCTGGGCGACCTGGTCGGCTACGGCGCGGGTCCCAATCAGGTGGTCGACGCGATTCGCGCCCTGACGGGCGAGGTGATCCTCCTGCGCGGCAACCACGACAAGGTGGTCGCGGGGATCGAGAACGGCGCGAACTTCAACCACGCGGCCCTGGCAGCGGCGCGCTGGACGGCGGAGCACCTGACGCCGCTCAACTCGCGCTACGTGCACGAGCTGGTGCGGGGTCCGATCGTCACCCCGGAAGGGTTCACCATCTGTCACGGGTCGCCGCTCGACGAGGACACCTACGTGTTCTCGATGTACGAGGCGTTCGAGATCTTCGAGAACTACCCCGCCGATCTCGTCTTCTTCGGCCACACCCACGTACCTTCGCTGTTCGCGCAGCAAGGCTCGCAGATCCGGATCGCCCTGCTGCGCGGCACGACCGGCTCGATCCAGCTCGAACCGGGGGCGCGCTATCTGATCAACCCGGGCTCGATCGGCCAGCCGCGCGATCGCGATCCGCGGGCGTCGTACATGACTTACGACTCGGACAAGAAGCTGGTTCGCTGGCACCGGGTGGACTACCCGGTAGCTCGCGCGCAGGAGCGAATCCTGAAGGCCGGCCTGCCGCGCGTGCTGGCGGACCGCTTGGCGGTGGGCGCCTGATCAGGTGCCGGCGGTGAGTTGGCCGAGCCGGGCGACCTGTCGGGCGCGGTGCACCAGGGCGAGGATGCCGCCCAGCAGCACGACGTAGATCCCCCACCAGACCAAGCGGATGAGCGGCTTGCGCGTCACGTCGAGCGCCAGCTGCGCGGGCTTGCCGCCGTCCTGCGAATCCACCCCGGAGAGCAGGAGGGAGACCGAGCCGGTCGAGGCCTGGATCGCTCCGACCGCCACCTCGCCGCCACCCGGCAGCGGCAGCGGCTGGCTCTCGACCTGTCCGCCGCTGGTGAAGCGGTAGATCGGCTCGACCTGCGAACCGTGCTGCGAGCTCTCCACTTGCAGCACGGCGCCGATCGCCACCGGTTGGCCGGAGGACATCTTGGCGAGCGCGTTGCCCTCGACGTCGAGATCGAAACCCTGGAAAGTGATCTTGCGGCCGCCGAGGGTCACCGACTCTCCTTTCGCCAGATCGATCTGCCGCTCGCCGCCGGCGGGGCGGCCCGGATCGTACTCGAGCGGCGACAGGTAGAGATCGGCGAAGGCGAAGTTGCGGATGTGCGGGTGGGCCATCATCTGCTGCGTACGGTCGTTGACGAACAGCTGCGGATACGCGAGATAACTCGTGCCGTCGTCGCGCACCACCGCGACCTCCATGCGCTCGCGCTCGGTGGTCGTGCGCGGCAGATAGCTGTGGAAGGTGAGCGTCAGGTCCTCGACCCGCTGCGGCTTGCCCTGCTCGAGGGTGACCTTGACGCTGCTGTCGTAAGCCGAGGAGGCCAGGATGCCGAGCAGGATGACGCCGACGCCGACGTGCGCGAGATAGCCGCCCGCCGCCGCCAGCCCGCCGGCGCGCGCCTTGGCGATCGTCTTCTGCAGATTGGTCGACGCGGCCGTGCTGGCGAGGAAAATGAAGGCGAGATGGAGCGGCTGGCGAACTCCGAGAACGACCGCGAGCGCGGTCGTCCCGAACGCCACGCCGGCGCCGACCGCGAGCTTCCGCGCCACCTCTCGTGCGCTCGCCTCTCCCTTCCAAGTGAGGTACGGGACCATCGACAGCAAGAGGGCGATCAACACCGCGATCGGGAAATTCACCCGGTTGTAGAACTCCGGGCCGACCTGTCCTGGATTGGGCAGGAACCGGGTCAGCAACGGCGCCGAAGTGCCGATGGTCACGACGATCGCGCAAGTCACGAGCGAGATCGTCGACAGCACCAGAAACGTGCCGCGCGACAGCGGCGGGTCCTCGTTGGGGGCGGTCTCGACCGAGCGCAAGCGGAGGATCAGCAGTCCGCTCGAGAGGGCGATGAAGAACGCCATCAGGGCGATCAACCAGCCCGAGATGCCGAGGTCGACGAAGCTGTGCACCGAGAAGTCGGCGAGCACGCCCGAGCGAGTGAGGAAGGTGCCGTAGAGGACCGAGAGGTAGACCAGCGTCGCCAGCACCAGGTTCGCGCGCCGGTACCTGCCGCGCGTGCGCTCGAGGTAGAGGCCGTGGATCAACGCGGTGCCGAAGAGCCAGGGGATGAGCGAGGCGTTCTCGACCGGATCCCAGCCCCAGTAGCCGCCCCAGCCGAGCGTCTTGTAGGCCCAGTAGCCGCCGAGCAGGATCGCCGTGCCGAGGATCAGAAAGCCGCCGAGCGCCCAGGGGAAAGCGCGCGCCGCCCACTCGCTGGTGTCGCGCCGGAAGAGCGCCGACATGGCGAAGGCGAAGGGGATGGCGCTCGCGGCGTAGCCGACGAACATGATCGGCGGGTGGATCACCATCCACGGATCCTGCAGCAGCGGATTCAGCCCCTGGCCATCGGTCGGCGCGTGGTCGAGCATCAGGAAGGGGTTCTCGCGCACCAGGATGAGCAGGATGCCGAGCTGGGTCATGAGGTAGACCCCCATCACCGAGCCCTCCTGCTTGCCGGTGGTGTGGATCAGCGGCACGCCCAGCAGGGCGCCCCACAACAGCCAAATGAGAAAGCTCCCCTTCTGGCCGGCCCAGAACGCCGCCACTTGGAAGCGCAGCGGCAGGTCCATGCCGGAGTACTGGAAGACGTAGTCGAGCCGGAAGTCGCGGCGCGCCAGGGCGACGACCATCACCAGCGCCACGAGCAGCATCGAGAGCGCGAAGAGGCGGTAGCCGCGGCGCGCGAACGGTCGGGCGGATTCGTCGCCGCGCAGCAGCTGCACGTAGCCCCAGAGCGAGACGAGCCCGAAGGCGAGCGCGCACCAGAGGGCGAGCGCGCCGGGCAGGTAGTAGCTCGCGAGGTTTCTCATCCGCCGTAGGTCTTCACTTCGGCGCCCTGGTACTTGCTCGGGCACTTCACCAGCAGCTTCGAGGCGGCGAACTCCTGCCGGGTCGGGTCGTACTGCCCGATCGCCACGATCGAGATCGCGTCCTCGAAGTTGGCCGGCTTGACGCCGTGGAAGCGCACCCGCAGCGTTTGCGGGCCGTTGGCCTCCGAGAGGGTGAAGACGAGCGCCTTGCCGACGTCGTCATAGGCGCCGCTGCCCTTCACCAGACCGCCGGCGACCTGCACCGCGCGCGGCGAGGCGGTGGCGTCGGCGAACGAGACGTAAGGAGTGAGGTTGCTGCGGAACGACGCCAGGGAGAAGCCGGCGAAGGCGAGCAGCAGCAGGGCTCCGAATAGGTACAGGGCGCGTTTGTTCATGGCTGTTTCTCCCTCTTGGACAGGCGCCGGTCGAGCCGCAGAAGATAAAGAAAGAGGCCCGTCCAGATGATGAGGTTGACCGTCAGGACCCAACCGATCCCGCCGGTCGTCTCTTGCACGCCGTTCATGCCGCGGCCTCCTCGTGCCGGTCCTCGAGCGCGAGGAGGCGGCAACGCAGACGGTGGAGCCAGAAGAACAGCACGGTGAAACCCGCCATCGAGGCGATCAGGACCTGGAGCATCCGCGACTCGACCTCGATCTTGCCCTCGGTGTTGACCACCGGTTCGGGGTGCAGGGTGAAGCCGAGCCGCGGGAGAACGAAGTACAGGAACGGCGCCACGACCAGGCCGAGCACGGCGTAGACCGCGGCGAGACGCCGCCGGGCTTCGTCGTCCTCGACCGCTTCGCGCAGCGCCAGGTAGGCGGCGTAGAAGAGCAGCGCGACGGTGATCGAGGTCTGGCGCGGGTCCCAGTTCCAATAGGCACCCCACATGACTTTCGCCCACAGCGCCCCGGTGGTGGTCGCCAGGACGCCGAACATGAGGCCGATCTCGACCGCGACGAACGCCGCCCGGTCGTCCGCCGGCCGGCGGCCGAACGAGAGATAGCGCAGGCTCCAGACTCCCGCTGCGAGAAATGCCACGAACGACACCCAGGCCATCGGCACGTGGAAGAAGAGAATGCGGCTCGACTGGCCCTTGAAGCCCGTGGCGAGCGGCGCGTAGTAGAACGCGCCGACCTGAACGGCGGCGATCCAGAGGAAGAGGAACCAGGGCAAGAGACGCTTCATGGGTTCCAGACGGCCGGGAAGAGCATCAGGCTCGCGACCGTAACCGAGCCATCATACAAGAGCAGTTGGCCCGTGGCCTCCGGCGCCGGAGGCCCTCCCAGCGCGGCGCGCGTGCCTTCGACGGCGAGCAGCACGAGGGGGACGAGGATCGGGAAGGCGAGCACCGCGAACAGCGCTCCCTTGCCGCGCGCCTGCGCCACCAGGGCGGCCACCAGAGTGCTCGCCGCGGCGAGTCCGAAGCCCCCCGCGGCGAGCACCGCCACCAGCGTCGCCGGGCGGTCGACGTCCGCCTGCAGCACCGCGAGCAACAGCGGCGTGACCACGATCTCGAGCGCCGCGACGAGCGAAGCGACGAACGCGAACTTGCCGACGAAGACCGCCGACGGCGTGGCCGCGAGGCGCAGCGCGATCGCCGTGCGGCTCTCCTCCTCGTGGACGAAGGCCCGCGGCACGCCGCTCGCGGCGGCGAACAGGAGGATCAGCCAGAGGACCACCGGCGGCACGGTCAGTTTCTGCGCCGGAGTCGCGCCGACCGGGCCGAGCGCCAGGGTCACCACCACCAGCATGGTGAGCGCGAAGAGGAGCAGGGTCGAAAGGGCGTAGCGGCTGCGGAACTCGGCCCGCCAGTCCTTCGCCAGCACCGCCCAGGCTTCAGCCAGCCAGCTCGAGGCGGGTCGGAGCATGCGGGAGGTCGAGGTCGGTCGGGCTCGCGATCACCGCGAGGCCCCCTTGGGCGAGGTGGTCGAGGAGCAGGCGGCGGGCGATGGCCTCGCCGGCGGCATCGAGGTTCTGGAAGGGTTCGTCGAGCAGCAGGAGCCGCGGTCGGTGGAGCAGCGCCGCCGCCCAGCGCAGGCGCTGGCGCATGCCAGAGGAGAGCGCCCCGCCGGCGCGTTCGGCCGGCAGGTCGACGCGCTCGAGCCACGGTCCGACCTCCTGCCTGGGAGCGCGACGCAGCGCGGCGTGGAACGCCAAGTTCTCGCCGGCGGTCAGCTCGTCGTAGAAGGAGAGATCGGGAGCCACGTAGCCCACGCGCCGCCGCCGTTGCGGCGTGTCGAGGTCGCGCCCATCCTCGCGATAGCCGATCGCGCCGCCGTCTACGGCCAGCAGGCCCGCGAGGCAGCGCAGCAGCGTCGACTTGCCGCTGCCGTTGCGCCCGGTCACCAGCAGGCTCGCGCCGCCTTGGACCTCGCCGGACACCCCGGCGAGGACGCGCAGGCGGCCGAACCGCCGCCGCAGATCTCGAAAGGCGAGCAGCGTCTCCACGCGCGGACTCTAGCGTGGCCCCGCCACGGCGCGTGCCGTGCCCTGGGGTAGCATCCGCGCATGCTCCGTCGCGCCGCGCTGCTCGTCCTGACGGCTCTGGTCCTGGCCTGTGCGAGCGGTGCCCCGTCCGTTCCGGCGCCGATTCCGCCGCCGGCCACGGCGGCGCCCGCCGGCGATCCGACGCTCGAGCGCCGCGCGCTGCTGCTGGCGCTCGCCGACCGGCGCGAATTCGAGCCCACCGGTCTTGCGCCGTTGCTCGCCGCGGAACCCGAGGCGCGCCAAGATCTCGCCGTGGCGCTCGGTCGCATCGGCGACGCTCGCGGACGTCCGATGCTGCAGGGTCTCCTGGTCGACAGCGAGGTCGAGGTCCGGCGGGCGGCGGCCTTCGCCCTGGGGGAGCTCGACGACAAGGCCGGTGTCCCCGCGTTGCTGCGCGCCGCCGTCGACGACGACACGGAGACCGGCGCCCTGGCCGTCGAGGCCTTGGGCAAGCTGGGGGCGCCACTCGCCGACGTCCGGCGGGTGCTGGGGGCCCTCGATCCGGCGCCGGCGAGAGATCGGCTGCTGCCCTTCCTCTTCCGCTTCAAGGAGCCGGCGGCGGTCGACGTCGCGCGCGCGGCGCTCGCCTGCGCCGCGCCCTGCCCGTACAGCGACCGGGCGGCGCTCGCCCGGGTTACGGAGCTCGAGTCTCCGCGCTCGGCGGCGGTCTACGCCCTCAGCCGCGAGCCGCGCCCCGAGAGCGCCGATCTGCTCCGTTCGGCGCTGGCGGATCCCGAAGCCGCGATCCGTGGCTGGGCGGCCCGCGGCCTGGCCGCAGCGGGGGCGCTCGAGGACCTGCCGGACTTGCTGGCGCGCGTCGACGACACCGACCCCGGCGTGCGCGTCCAGGCGCTGCGCGCCGGCGCCGCCATCGTCGGCCGGGCCAAGGCCCTGCCGCCGACCTCGTGGGGGACGGCGATCCTCGGGCGGTTCGACGATCCCCTGCCGGGAGTCCGGGCGGCGGCGATCGAGGCCTCCGGGAGCTTCCTGCCGAATCCCGAGCTCGCCGTCCGCCTGTCGGCCCGCGCCCACGAGGGCGGCGAACGCGAGCGCGAGCTGGTGCTCCACGCTCTTTCCCAGGGGCACGCCGACGCGGCCGCCGCGGCGCTCACCGCGGCCGCGCTCGAGGCCTCCGACGTCCTGCGCGCGGCGGCCGCCGAGGGGGCGGCGCAGATCGGCGACCAGGCCCTCGTCGACCGACTGGCCCGCGATCCCTCGCCCCGGGTGCGGGTCGCGGCGCTCGGCGCGGCCCTGGCGCTCGCCGGCGACGATCCGGCGTTGGCCGAAGGCGTCGCGATGCCCGCCCTGGCCGATCCCGACCCCACCGTCCGCTCGACCGCGATCGACGCCTTGGGAGCGAAGGCCCAACTGCCCGTCGAGCGGCTGAAAGCGGTCTGGGCCGCCGCCCGGACCGACGATCTCGACGACGCCCGGCTGTCGGCGATCCGAGCCGTCCAGGCGCGGGTCCAGCGGGCTCCCGGCGAACGGTCCGACGCAGTGGACTTCCTCACCCGGGTGGCGGAAGGGGGCGACTATCTGGCGCGGCGGGCGGCGATCCACGCCCTGGGCGAGCTCGGCGAGCCGCTGCCGGCGAACGGGCCGATCGATACCGGCCACGACCTCGAGTGGTACGCCGATGTCATCCGTCAGACCTCGCGACCGCGCCAAGTGGACTTAGCGACCGAGCGCGGCACGCTGAGGATCCAGATCGCCTGCCCGGAGGCGCCGCTGACCTGCCTCTCGTTCCTGAAGCTCGCCGGCCAGGGCTACTTCGACGGCCTGCGCTTCCACCGGGTGGTTCCCGACTTCGTGGTCCAGGGGGGCGACCCCCGAGGGGACGGCTGGGGCGGACCGGGCTACCTGCTGCGCGACGAGATCAACCGCCAGCGCTACCGGCGCGGGGCGGTCGGCATGGCGCTCTCGGGACCGGATACCGGCGGTAGCCAGTTCTTCTTCACCCTCTCGCCGCAGCCGCACCTCGACGGTGGGTACACCGTGTTCGGCGCGGTCGTCCGCGGAGCGGCGATCCTCGAGCAGATCGAGCAGGGCGATCGGATCCTCTCGATCCGCGAGGTTTCCGGGGGGGGCGCCTGAGCGCCTCCGGTGCAACCTTCGCTCCCGGGGACACGTACCTCACCATGCCGCAGGCGGCGGACGAACGACCGGACGACGCCTTGGTGCGGGCGGTCCTGCAGGGGGACCGAGAGGTCTATGGGGTGCTCGTCGGGCGCTACCAGACGCGGCTGGTCAACTACCTGTACCGGCTGGTGCGCAACCTCGACGAGGCCCACGATCTGGCGCAGGAAGTTTTCCTGCGGACGTACCAGGCGCTCGACCGCTTCGACCCGCAGTACCGCTTCTCGACCTGGCTTTTCCGGGTGGCGCAGAACGCGGCGATCGACGTCATTCGCAAGCGGCGCTTCCGGCTGGTGCCGCTCGGCAAGACCGAGGACGAGGCCGGGGACAAGACGCACGAACTGGAGCTCGCCGACGATGACCCAGGGGCGCTCGCCAAGCTCGAAACCCACGAGAGGGACCGCGCGATCCAGCGGGCGATCGACGCGCTGCCCTGGGACTACCGCGAGCTGATCGTGATGCGGCACTACGGCGAGCTGGCCTACGAGGAGATCGCCTCGGCGAAGGCGATGCCGCTCGGAACGGTGAAGAACAAGCTTTTCCGCGCCCGACAGATGCTCAAGGAACTACTGATCGATGCGACCTGACGGGAGCGGGCCCATGACGCAGGAACACGACCGCTATCGCGAGTGGCTCGACCTCGAGGTCGACGGTTCCCTCGCCGATCCGGAGCGCCAGGCGCTCTCCCGGCATCTCGAATCCTGCCCGGAGTGTCGCGCCGAAAGCGCCGCGCTCGCCCACGTCCACGCGCAGCTCGCCGCGGCGCGTCGACCGGTGCGTGACGGATTCGCCCACGAAGTGCTGCGCTCGCTGCCCGCGGCTCCTTGGGAAGCCAGCGCGCCGCGCGCCTGGCGCGCGCCGCTGCTCCTGCTGCTGACCCTGGGCGGCGCCTCGGCGGCGCTCCTCGGCCGCGCCGCCGCCGGGCTCGAGCCGCACGCCCGCTTCTTCGGCGCGATCGGCGCGCTCGCCGACCTGCTGCAAGCCTCGCTGGTCGCGGGCCTGGGCCTGCTCGGCGCCTCCTGGAAGGGGCTGGGGCTGGGAGTCGCCCAATGGCTCGCCGCCTCGAAGCTCAACTGGGTGGCGGCGGCGTTGCTCGTCGTGGGCGTCAACTACCTCCTGATTCGCGTCGTCGGCGCCCGCCGCCGACTCCCGGCCGAGCGGATCGCCTCCCGGCGCTGATCGTCCGGTGCACTCCCGCTCTGCCGTCGCTCTCCTCCTGTTCGCCGTCGCCTCGCCGGCGCGCGCCGAGCCCGCGGAGAGCTCGACCGCGTTCCGACTCGAGGCCGGGAGCGTCGCCCGCGACGAGATCGTCGCCCTCGGCCGCGACGTGGTGCTCGCCGGCGAGGCGCTTGCCGACGTCGCGGTGCTCGACGGTTCGGCGGACGTCGCGGGTCACGTCATCGGGGATCTGACCGTGCTCGGCGGCGAGGCGCGGCTGACGCCGACGGCGCGCATCGATGGCGACGTCTTCGTGCTCGGCGGGCGCATTCAGGTCGCGCCCGGGGCGCGCGTCGGCGGCCGCAGCATCGCCTACCCGACCTTCTCGCGCGCCTGGTTGACGCTGCTCGAGGGGCCGAGCCTCGGACTGGCGGCGAGCTCGCCGATCGTCCTCGCCACCAAGCTGGCGCTCGCTGCCGCCTGGCTGGCGCTCACCCTGCTGCTCTACGCGATGAACGCCCGCACGCTGGTGGCGACCGCGAGCGAGGTGCTGGCGGAACCCCTGCGCTGCCTGGCGACCGGGCTGGTCGGCCTGGCGGCGATGGTGCTGACCGCCCTGTTCTTTTCCTCCTTCCTGCCCGCGCTCGTCAGCCTGCCGCTGCTGGCGCTGGTGCTGATCGCCGCTCTGCTGCTGAAGCTCTGGGGTCTGGTGGCGGTCTTCGACGCTCTGGGCGGCGCGCTGGCGCGGCGATTCCTCAGCACGCGACCGCTCGCGCTCCACGCCGCGGTCGGTGGTCTGCTGGTGCTTTCGGCGGTGAAGCTGCTGCCGTGGATCGGCCTGCCGGTGTGGACGATCGCCTCGCTGGTGGGAATCGGCGCCGCGCTGCGCTCGAAGTTCGGGCGCCGCGAACCGTGGTTCGACCCGCGCGCGGCGGCCGTCTCCTCGGTCGGCTGAGCGCGCCGCTCGGCTTGACCCTCTCTTCAGCCATCCCGTAGATTCCCCGCGGAGGTCTCGCGGATGAAAGAAGTCTCGACGTTCGGCGTCGTCGGCGCCGGAACGATGGGGAACGGTATCGCCCAGGTCGCCGCCCAGGCGGGGCTCGACGTCGTCATGGTCGACGTCGCTCCGCCGGCGCTCGAGAAGGGCGTCGCCGCGATCGAGAAGAGCCTCGAGCGCTTGGTCGGGAAAGGCAAGCTCGGCGCGGCGGAAGCGCAGGCGACGCGCGCCCGCATCCGCACCGCTTCGACCCTCGACGCCCTGCGCGGCGCCGGACTGGTGGTCGAGGCGGTGGTCGAGAAGCACGACGTCAAGCGCGGCGTGCTGACCGACCTCGACCGCCTGCTCGGACCCGAGGCCATCCTGGCGACCAACACCAGCTCGATCTCGATCACCCGCCTCGCCGCTGCGACCCGCCGGCCCGACAAGGTGATCGGTATGCACTTCATGAATCCGGTGCCGGTCATGCAGCTGGTCGAGATCATCCGCGGCCTGACCACCTCGCAGGAGACCTACGACGCGGTCGAGGCCGCGACGCGGCGGCTCGGCAAGGTGCCGGTCGAAGTCCACGATTCGCCCGGTTTCGTCTCCAATCGCGTGCTCATGCCGATGATCAACGAGGCGATCTTCTGTCTCCACGAGGGCGTCGCCAAGGCCGAAGCAATCGACGAGGTGATGAAGCTCGGCATGAATCACCCGATGGGCCCCCTGGCGCTCGCCGACCTGATCGGGCTCGACGTCTGCCTCGACATCCTGCGCGTGCTCTTCGAGGGCTTCGGCGACTCGAAGTATCGCCCCTGTCCGCTGCTGGTGAAGATGGTCGAGGCGGGCTACCTCGGGCGCAAGAGCGGGCGCGGCTTCTACGACTATGCCCGCGCCTAGGCCCGACGTCCTCTGCCAGGTCTGCGGCACCGCCAACGCCGAGGGCGAGGAGCTCTGCTCGCGCTGCCACACCAAGCTGATGGTGATCTCGGGCGCCGCGGCCGAGGAGGGCGAGCACTTCGGCGACGGCGGACAGGACGAGAATTTCTCGCTCGACGAGCACCTGCTCGAGCGCATCTCGCTGCTCGAGGAGGCGGTCAAGCGCACCGCCGAGACGGTCGCCAAGCTGGTCAACGCGGTGCAGAAGCAGGAGAAGAACCTGCTCGTCTCGCAGACCGGCTTCGCCACCCTGCGCGAGCTGCTCGAGCGCCGCCGGCTGATCGGGCGCGAGGAGTGGAGCGATCTGTGGGAGTCGAAGATGGACTTCCAGTTGCGGGCGCTCGAGAAGCGCGAGCGCTTCATGAACATCAAGGACCGGATCGCGGCGCTCTACCAGGGCGACCGGCGTAAGGTCTTCCAGCAGCACCTCGACGACGCCGAATACTCGCTCTTCGCTTTCGACGTCGATCGCGCGCGGCGCAGCCTCGAGCAGGCCTTCAAGCTCGACCGGACGAACTACGAGCTCGGGCTCTTCCTGGGCGAGACCTGCTTCAACGAGGGCGACGCCGAGGGCGCGCTCGAGTACTTCACCGGCATCCTCGAGACCAAGGACGACCACTTCGAGGCACTGGTGTTCTCGGGCGTGATCTGCCACGAGAAGGGCGACTTCACCCGCGCCGAGCACCTCCTGCGGCGGGCGGTGGCGGAGTATCCCGACGCCTTCCTGCCGCACTTCAGCCTCGGGGCGATCTACGCCGCGCACGGCGACCTGTCGCGCGCGGTGATCTACCTCGAGCGGGCGATCGCCATCGAGGTCGTGCCGCAGGCGCTCTACCTGCTCGGCAACTGCCACCACGAGATGGGCCAGGCGACGCAGGCGATCCGCTACCTGCGCGAGGCGGTGCGCCTCGACCCGTCGTTCGAGGAGGCCTACTACCTGCTCGGCCTCGCCTACCTCGACCGCCACTGGAACCAGAAGGCGCTGGTCGCTTTCCGCGAGGCGCAGCGGCTCAACCCGCGCCGGCTGCGCTACCAGGACCTGGTGCTCTACCTGTCGGGGCGCTCGGGCACGCCGCTGCCCGAGGTCGGCGCGGACGCCGCCGACCTCATGCGTCGCGCCGAGCTGCACCTCGGCAAGGGCGAGCGTCAACGGGCGCTCTCGGCGTACCAGCGCGCCCTGGCGATCGAACCGCGCAATCCGACCCTGCTCATGTCGTACGCCATGCTCTGCCTGTCGCTCGACCGCCACGAGGAGCTCGAGTCGGCGGCGCGCCGGGTGCTCGAGCTCGAACCGGGCGAGATGCTGCGCGCCACGGCCTCGGCCGCGCTGATCGCGGCGCTGCGCAGCGAGGGCAACTACCGCGAGGGCAACCGGGTGGGGCGGCAGCTGCTCGACGAGGGCGAGACGAATTTCTCGCGCACCATCGCCTACTACGAGATGGCCTACAACCTGGCCGAGATGGAAGAGGACTTGGACGAGGCGCTCGAGTTCGCGCAGCGCTCGCTCGATCTGGCGCCCGACGAGCTCAAGCAGTTCCCGCTCGCGGCGCTCGGCTGGGTGCACTACAAGCGCAAGGAGTTCCCGCAGGCGGTCGACTGCCTGGAGCGTTCGAGCGACCTCGGTCCGTCGACCACGACCCTCACCCACCTCGGCATGGCGCTGCTCGCCGCCGGGAACGAGGACGAGGCGCGCAGCGCCTTCGCCCGCGCGCGCGGGCTGCGGCCGCGGGTCGGCGCGCTCGAGGAGAAGATGATGGAGTGCATGAAGGATTCGATGCGCCTGATCGAGCGCGTCCAGAAGCGAAGGAAGGAGTCCCGTTAGCCCCATGCGCTGGAGCCGCTACTACTTGCCCACCACCCGCGAGGTGCCGAACGACGCGGAGGTCGTCTCGCATCAGCTGATGATCCGCGCCGGGATGATCAAGAAGCTCGCCGCCGGGATCTACAGCTACCTGCCCTCCGGCCTGCGCAGCCTGGCGAAGCTGCAAGCGATCGTGCGCCGCGAGATGAACGCCGCCGGCGCGATCGAGCTGTCGCTGCCGTCGATCCAGCCCGCCGAGCTGTGGGTGGAGTCGGGACGCTGGCAGAAGTACGGCAAGGAGCTGCTGCGGATCCAGGATCGGCACCAGCGCGATTTCTGCTTCGGACCGACGCACGAGGAGGTGATCACCGACATCGTGCGCCGCGACCTGCGCAGCTACCGCCAGCTGCCGGTGAACCTCTACCAGATCCAAACCAAGTTCCGCGACGAGATCCGGCCGCGCTTCGGCCTGATGCGCGGCCGCGAGTTCCTGATGAAGGACGCCTACTCGTTCCACGCCACGCCGGAGAGTCTCGACGAGGCCTACGAGGCGATGCGCCGGGCGTACTGCCGGATCTTCGAGGCCTGCCGACTCGACTACACGGTGGTCGAGGCCGACACCGGCACCATCGGCGGCTCCTCGTCGCACGAATTCATGGTGGTCGCCGCGACCGGCGAGAGCGCAGTGGTCTCCTGCGCCGCCTGCGGCTACGGCGCCAACGTCGAGAAGGCGGAGACTCGGGCGCTCGCCGCGCCCGCCGGTGGGCCGCCGGCGCCGGCGCGCAAGGTGGCGACGCCGGGCAAGACCTCCGTCCAGGAAGTCGCGACCTTTCTCGGCCTGCCGCCGTCGCGCGTCGTCAAGACGCTGGTCTACGAGACCGACAAGGAGTTCGTCGTGGCTCTGGTGCGCGGCGACCGCGAGATCAACGAGGTCAAACTGGCGAACGCCGTCGACGCGCAGCATCTCGCGCTCGCCAGCGAGGACAAGGTGCGCCAGGTCAGCGGCGCGGCGGTCGGTTTCGCCGGCCCCGTTGGGCTGCCGCGGGAGATCCGGGTGGTTGCCGATCCGTCCGTTGGCGAGCTGCTGAACTTCGCCTGCGGCGCCAACGAGGCCGACGTGCATTGGGTGGACGTCAACTGGGAGCGCGATCTGCCGCGCCCGACGTTCGTCGACCTACTGCTGGTCAACGAGAGCGACGCCTGTCCGCGCTGCGGCGAGCCGTTGCGCCTGTCGCGCGGCATCGAGGTCGGCCACATCTTCAAGCTCGGCACCAAGTACTCCTCGGCGATGCAGTGCTTGTTCACCGACGAGAAGGGCGACAGCGCGCCGATGATCATGGGCTGCTACGGCCTGGGAATCGGGCGCACCGTCGCCGCGGCGATCGAGCAGAACCACGACGGCGACGGCATCATCTGGCCGTTGCCGCTGGCGCCCTTCGAAGTGCTGGTGATCGGCATGAATCCCAACGACGCCGACGGCAGCCGTGCGGCCGAGGCGCTCGCCGCCGATCTCGAGCGCCGCGGGGTCGACGTGCTCCACGACGACCGCGACGAGCGTCCGGGGGTGAAGTTCAAGGACGCCGATCTGGTGGGTGTCCCGATCCGCGCCGTGGTCGGCGGCAAGGCGCTCGCCGGCGGTCACGTCGAGCTGTCGCGCCGGCGCGATCGCGAGAAGGTCCTGGTGCCGGTCGCCGAGGCCGCGGCGCGGATCGCCGAATGGGTCGCGGTCGAGCGCGGCTGAGCGCCGCGATCGAGCCCTTCGCGGCGGAGACGCGCCCGCCCGAGCCCTCGCCGCCGGTCCCCAGGCCGGCGTGGCCCTGGCTGCTCGCCGTCTTCGCGCTCGCCGTTGCCGCCCGCCTCGCGGTCGCGCGGGAGCTCGCGGCGACGGTCCTCTACCAAAGGCCGCAGCTCGACGCCCTGGAATTCGTCACCTGGGCGAAAGGCATTCTGACGGCGCCGTTCGCGATCCCGGCGTGGCCGACCCACGGCCTTCCGTATCCCTACTTCCTCGCCGGCGTCTTCGCGCTCGGGGGTTCGCTCGCCGCCGCGCGCGCCGCGCAGGCGGCGATCGGCGGCCTGACTTGCTGCCTGGTGGCGCTCGCCGGCGATCGACTCGTCGGGCGGCGCTCGGGCCTCGCCGCGGGCCTCGGCCTGGCGGTCTACGGTCCGCTGGTCTTCGAGGACACGGCGCTCTGGGAGGAGGTCCTCCTGCTGCCGCTGCTCGCGTCGACGCTCCTGGCGCTCGCCGCCCAGCGCCGCTCGGCGCTCGCGGCGTGCCTCGGCGGGCTGGCGCTCGGCGCGGCGACGGCGGTGCGACCGACGGTGATCCTGCTCGCGCCGTTCGCCATCGCCTGGCTGCTGCGGATCGACCGCTGGCCACGGCCGGGCCGAGCGGCGGCGATTTTCGTCTCCGGGTGGCTCGCGGTCGTGGCGCCGGTCGTCGCCGCGGTCTCGGCCGCGAGTGGCGGCTTCGTCTTCGTCCGCGGCTTCGGGGCGGTGAACCTGTGGATCGGCAACGACCCAGCGGGGGGCGGAGCGCAGAACGCGCGCCTGGGCGGCGCCTGGGATCGGCTGGAGAACGCACCGTTCCGCGCTGGCGCACGCAGCCCGGGGCAGATCGAGAGCTACTTCGTCGGCCGCGCCCGCGAGCGCGCCGCGGCCGATCCCGCCGGCCTCGCCCGGGTCGTGGCAAGCAAAGTCGTGTGGCTCGTCGAGAGCGAGGAGATCCGCGACAACCACAGTTTCGAGTTCTTCCGCGCGGCCTCGGCGCTGCTGCGCTGGCTGCCCGGTTGGGGGTTGCTCCTCGCTCTCGGCGCGATCGGACTGCCGGCGCTCGATCGCCGCGCGCGCCGGCTGCTCGTCGGTTTCGCGTTCTGCCTGGCGATCCCGGTGGTCCTGACCCTGGTGGGCCTGCGCTACCGGATGCCGCTCGTCCTCGCGCTGGCGATCCTCGCCGGCGCGGGCATCATCCGCGGGGCGACGCTCGCCCGCCGCCGCGCGTGGCGGCCGTTGCTCGGCGCACTAGCCCTCGGGATCGCGGTCTGGAGCCTGTCGTCGATCCGGCGCCACCCGCCGACGCACGTCTTCGCCGAGGAGTGGGCGCTCACCGGGTTCTCGCTCGAGAACGACGGCCGCTACGACGAGGCGCGCGGCGCTTACGAGCGGGCGCGCGACGCCGATCCGGCGTCGTCGCTCGGCTGGCGGGGACTGGGGCGCCTGGCGCTGCGCGACGGCCGGCTCGACGAAGCGACGCGCCAGCTCGGCGAGGCGGTGCGCGTCGATCCGGACTCGCTCGACGCGCGCTACGACCTGGGCATCGCGCTCGCGGCGCTCGGACGCTCGGACGAGGCGATCGGCGAGTGGGCGAGGGTGGTCGAGCTCGCGCCGGCGCATCGGCTGACCGACCCGGCGCTGCGCCGCACGGCCGAAGAGCAGGCGAAGTCCGGCCGGCGGGAGGCGGCGGAGACGACGCTGCGCGCGCTCGCCGACCGCGGGCACGCGAGTGGCGACGATCTGCGCCGGCTCGCGCGGTTGGCCGCGGCGCGAGGAGCGCTCGCCGACGCCCGGGAGCTCGCCCGGCGCTCGACCGCGGCCGAGCCCGACGCGCGCGAGAGCTGGCGCCTCGCTGGCTTCCTCGCGGCGGAGACCGGGGATCTCGAGGACCTGCGCCGGGCGCTCGACCGCCTGCGCGCGCTGCCGGGCGCCGACGGCGTGCCGGAGCGCCTGCTCTCCGCCGCCGCCGCCAACCTCGCGGGCGACCACGAGCGCGCCGACCGCGAGCTGCGCGAGCTGCTGACGCGCGCCCGGCCGCCGGAAGCGGTGGCGCTCTTCCTGCGCAACGCCCGCGAGTCGGGCCGGGAGGACGAGGCGCGCGCCTTCCTCGCCGGGCTCGCAGAGCCCGGCGCCGCGTCGCACTGAGCGGCCGGTAGATCAGTCGGCGGGCGCGGGCGCGGCGTGCGCGCCGATCAGCCGCAGGGTGCGGATGCGGTTGCCCTGAACCTCCAGCACCTCGAGCCGAATGGGTCCGATCTCGACCCGGTCGCCGACCCGCGGCCGGCGGCCGAGCTCGGAAAGCACGACGCCGGCGATCGTGTCCTCGTCGCGGTCCGAGAACTCGATTCCCAGCTCGTCCTCGAGATCGACCACCAGCATCGAGCCCGAGACTTGGTAGAGATCCTCGCCCTTACGCACCAGCTCCGGCTTCTCGGCGTCGAACTCGTCCTGGATCTCGCCGACGATCTCCTCGATGACGTTCTCAAGCGTCACGATGCCGGCGACGCCGCCGTACTCGTCGAGCACCGCCATCAGGTGGACCCGCTCGCTCTTCATCCGGGCGAGGAGCCGATCGAGCCGCAGGGTCTCGGGCACGAAGCGCACCGGGCGGGCGATGCGCGCCAGATCGGTCGGTGCCGGGACCGCGCGGAAGAGGTCCTTGATGTGCACCAGGCCGACGATGTGATCGAGGTCGCCGTGGCAGAGCGGGAACCGGGTGTGGCCGCTCGCCCGGGCGCGCGCCAGGTTCTCCTCGAGGGTCTGGGTGGTCGACAGGAAAGTGACGTCGGCGCGCGGCACCATGACTTGGCGGGCGATCCGCTCGGAGAGCTCGAATACGTTCTCGAGCAGGTCGCGCTTCTGCGCCGGCAGGCGCGCGGTCTCGTCCGAGGCCAGCAGCAGGCGCAGCTCCTCCTCGCTGTGAGCGATCTCGCGCTCCGAGGTCGGCGAGAAGCCGAGCAGGCGAAGCAGCCCGTTGGCGCAGCGGTGCATCACCCAGGTGATCGGTAGCGCCAGGCGCGAGAAGGCGTAGAGCGGCATGGCGATCCACATCGACGTGCCTTCCGGAGAGCGAATGGCGATCGACTTCGGCAACAGCTCGCCGAACAGAATGTGCAGCACGCTGACGGTCGCGAAGGCGATGGTCAGGCTGATCGAGTGGATGAGGGTCTCGGTCACACCCGGGATGCGGATCACCAGGGGGCGGATCAGCCAGGCGACCGCTGGCTCGCCGACCCAACCGAGGGCGATCGAGGCCAAGGTCACCCCGAGCTGGGTGGTCGGCAGGTAGGCCTCGAGGTTGCGGACGATCTTGTCGGCCAGTCGCGCGTGGCGGTCGCCGCGGCGTACCGCCGGATCGAGTTGCGTCGGGCGCACCTTGGCGAGCGCGAATTCCGCCGCGACGAAGAAGCCGTTGATCAGGATGAGCAGCAGCGCGACCAGGAAGCCGAGCCCCGGGCTGAGGCTCGACTCCGTCGCCGCCGACTCGACCGCCAGGATCTCGATCAGGGGTTCGCGTCCTCGCTCGATTCGGTGCCGAGATAGCGCCGTTCGGAGAGGTTGCGGATGCGCGCATCCTGCGGGAACTTGCGCAGCGCCTCCTTCATCAGCCGATCGGCGTCCGGAAACATGCGCACCTGCTGCAGTACGACGACCGCGCCGACGTAGACGGTCGGGTCGTCGGGGTTGGCGAGGATCATCGATTGCACGGTGCGGAAGGCGTCGTCGCGCCGACCGATGGCGGCGTAGGTCCGCGCTAGCCGCGAGTAGGCGAAGGGCTCCTCGGGAAACGCCAGGATCTCGTTCTTGTAGGCCTCGATCGCCTCGCTGTTGCGGCCCTTCTTGCGCATCAGCTCGCCGCGCAGGATGTAGATCCCGCGGTAGGACTTGTCGTCGACCGCGATCTTGTCGAGCTCCTGGAGGGCGTCGTCCGAGACCTTGAGTGCCTCGTCGATCTTCTCCTGCCGCAACAGGATCTCGGTCAGCAACACCAGGGTCGCCACCCGCGAGCCGCCGGCCGCCATGGCGCCGCGCGCCTCCTTCTCGGCGGTCGTGTAGTCCTTGCGGCTGATGGCGATGCGCGCCAGCAGGTGCGCCGCCTGCACCGGGTTGGCCGAGCGGGCGACCTCGGCGTGCTTCTGCGCCTCGTCGAGCTTGCCGAGCTGTGAGTAGATGCCGGCGAGCGACATCGCCACGGTCGGCGAACCGCCGGTCAGCTGCATCGCCTTCTGCAGCGCCGCGATCGCCTCGTCGATGCGCCCCATCTTCTGCAGCGCGCTCGCCATCATGGTCCAGGCCTCGGTCATGTTCGGCGCCGCCTTGGTCAGGGCGTCGAAGCGCACGGCGGCGTCGGCGAAGCGCTGCGCCTGGAGAGCGGTCGAGGCCTCCTTGAAGTCGGCGATCAGCGGCATCTGCGATTTCGGATCGGGCAGGGCGCCGCCCGCCGGCTTCGCCGGGGCCGTGCCGAGGTAGCCGAGCGCCGCGAGCTTGGCCGCGGTCTCGGCGTCCTCCTTGGAGGGCTGGGCGAGTGGCTTCTCGTAAGTCTTG
The DNA here is from genome assembly GCA_046331385.1 of Thermoanaerobaculia bacterium. Taxonomy (GTDB): domain Bacteria; phylum Acidobacteriota; class Thermoanaerobaculia; order Multivoradales; family JAGPDF01; genus JAXLQW01. The sequence continues at coordinate 2,126,552 of JAXLQW010000001.1, read as the reverse complement.
ACCGACTGCCGCAGCGTGTTGAGCGTCCGGCGCTCGGAGTCGCGCAGGTTGCTCTTCTCGGCCGGGTCTTTCGCCACTTCGTAGAGCTCGGGATCGGGTCCGGAAATCAGGTGGAAGGGGAATTGGATCAGCGAATGCAGCGGGCTCCAGCCGTAGTGGATCTCCTGGTAGAAGGTCTCGGAGTAGATGAGCCGCGGCGGCAGCGAATCGAGGGTCAGCAGCGAGGCGCCTTTGAGCTCCTTCGGCACCTTGGCGCCGACGAACGAGGCGACGGTCGGATAGACGTCGGTCAGCTGCGCCGGGTTCGCTACCCGCTGTCCGGCGCGCTGCTGGTTCGGCAGCTTCACCATCATCGGCACCTGAATCGCCTCGCGATAGACGAAGATGCCGTGCTCGGCCTCGCCGTGGTCGTTCAGACCTTCGCCGTGGTCCGACATCAGCAGGATCAGCGCTCGGTCGTAGACCCCCATCTTCTTGAGCTCGGAAAACAGCGTGGCGAGGTAGGAGTCGACGGTCGCGATCTCGCCCAGGTACTTGTCCTTGGCGTACTTGGTGGCGAACGGTTCGATCGGCTCGTAGGGCGTGTGTGGCTCGTAGAGGTGGAGGAAGTAGAAGAACGGCTGGTCGCCGTTCTTGGCGATCCAGGCGAGGGCGGAGGCGACGCTGTCCTTGCCCGAGCGCTGCGCCGCGGCGAGCGCGCCGGCGAGCATGCCCGGATCGAGATTGCCGTCGTAGGTGTCGAAGCAGGCGTCGATCCCGGTCTCGTTGCGCAGCACGAAGGTCGAGACGGTCGCGGCGGTGCGGTAGCCGAGGGGCTTCAAGTCGAGCGGCAGGCAGCCGTGCTGCTTGGCGTCGAAGCGGTAGCCCGAGTTGTCGCGCACCCCGTGCTCGCCCGGCAGCAGGCCGCTGAGGATCGACAGGTGCGAGGGCAGTGTGAGCGGGACGTGGCTGTAGGCGTGCTCGAAGAGGATCGAGTCCTTGGCGAACGCGTCGATCGCCGGCGTCTCGACGCCGTCGAAGCCGTAGACCGGCAGGCGGTCGGATCGCAGGGTGTCGATGGTCACCAGGAGGACCGGCGGCTTGTCGGCGGCCCGAGCGGGGTCCCCCGCGAGAGCCGCGGCGAGGGCCAGGCCCGCGGCGGCAAGTCGAGTCCAGCGTGAAACTTGCGCGATTTGCATGAGGGTGGAGCCTCTCCGGGAAGTCGGGGCGAAGCGCCCCGTGACCGGATTATAGGAGATGGGCCATTGTCGTAAGATGAATCGTCGGAGGAATCCGCCATGCGCGCGCGTCACCCTCGTTCCCTTGCCCTCTTGACCCTGGCTCTCGCCGCCACCGCCCTGTGGGGCGTGGCCCAGGGGAGGATCCGCGGCACGATCACGGACGAGAAGGGCAAACCGGTCGCGGACGTCAAGATCACGGTGACCGAGCCCACGGTGGCGATGTTCAAGCTCGAGACCAAGACCGACGCCAAGGGCTACTACGCCCTGACTCTGCTCGACGCCACCCGCACCTACACCTATCGCTTCGAGAAAGAGGGCTATCAGCCGATCGAGACGCCGCTCAAGGTCGCCATCGGCGCCAACGAAGTGCACGATTTCCGCATCCTGACCCGCGAGGCCGCCCTCGCCTTGAACGCCAAGACCGCCCCCGCGGCCGAGCCGACGCCGCAGCAGAAGGCGGTGCTGGTCTACAACGAGGGCGCCGAGGCGTCGCAGCAGAACGACTACGAGACCGCCAAGGCGAAGTTCGTCGAGGCGTTGACGCTCGATCCCACCCTCGAGGCGGCGGCCTCAGCGCTCGCCGGGGTCTACTACATCCAGAAGGACTGGACGAAAGCGGTCGAGGCGGCCGAGAGAGCCCTGCTCATCGACCCCCAGGACCGGCGCTCGCTCAACGTCCGCTTCGAGGCCTACAAGGCGCTCGGCAATACCGAGAAGATGAAGGAGGCCTCGGCGGCTCTGGCGACCGCGGATCCGGAATCGGCGGCGCGCAACCTCTACAATCAGGGAGTGCAGCTCTACAACGCCGGCAAGCTCGCCGAGGCTCTGCCGCTCTTCGAGCAAGCCGTGGCCGCCTTTCCGAAACACGGCAAGGCGCACTACATGCTCGGTCTGTGCTACGTCAACGGCGGCGACACCGCCAAGGCGAAGTCCGAGCTCGAAACCTTCCTCTCCCTCGCGCCGGACGACTCGGACGCTCCGTCCGCGCGCGAAATGCTCCAGTATCTGAAGTGATCGTTCCCGTCGCACGCCGGCCGACGAACCCTTCGGGTCCGCACGCCGCCGGTCGCGCGACGATCCCGATTCTGGCCCTGCTCGTCCTGATGGCGGAGCCTTCGGTCGCGCAGACCCTCGGCCGGATCTCGGGCTCCGTACGCGATTCGCTCGGCGACACGCTCGCCGGCGTAACCCTGACCTTGACCGGTCCCACCCTGCCCGGCAAGGTCGTCGCCGAGTCGGACGCGGCCGGGGACTTCGACATCCTGAACCTGCCGCCGGGCGGCTACCTGCTCACCGCGTCGCGCGACGGTTTCAACGCTCTCGAGACGCGCGACATCCGCGTCGGGATCGACCGCACGGTCACCCTCGAGCTGGTGATGAATCCCGAGTTCGCCGGCGAGCTGACGGTGGTGGAAGCGGCGCCGGTGGTCGACGTCAGGCACGCCACCACCGGCATCTCGTTCGATATCCGCGAGACCTTCGATCACCTGCCGTTGGCGCGCGACGCCTACGCCATCGCGAGCCTGGTGCCGGGAGCGAGCAGCGACCCGCGCGGCATCGGCTTCTACGGTTCGACCAGCGCCGAGAACCGCTACGTGATCGAGGGGCTGGACACGACCGGCGTGCGCGCCGGCACGGTCGGCAAGCAGCTGAACTTCGACTTCCTGCAGGAGGTCGAGATCAAGACCGGCGGACTGCCGGCAGAGTACGGCCGCCTGACCGGCGGCCTGATCAACGCCATCACGCGCTCGGGAGGCAACGACCTGCGTGGCGACGCCTTCGCCTTCACCGAGGGCGGCCGACTCGCGGCGCGCGACCGGACGCTGGCGAGCCGGCCGCTCGACCAACGATCGCGCTCGCTCGAGGTCCGTCCGGGAGCGCAGGCCGATCTCGGCTTCGACCTCGGCGGCTTCGTGCTGCGCGACCGACTCTGGTATTTCCTCGCCTACAACCAGGTGGACCAGGATCGCGAGACGCGGGTGCTCGAGGCGTCGCCGACCCCGGGCTCGCCGGCCGCGGGCAGCGAGATCCCCGGCAGCACGCGCAGCCGGCTCTACGCCGGCAAGCTCACCTGGCGGATCTCCAGCGGGCAGACGGTCGCGTTCTCGGTCTTCGGCGATCCGAGTCGTGGAGAGGGCGACCTGTTCAAGATCTCGGGTCCGGAGTCGACTTGGCGCGGCACGCGGCGCTGGGGAAGCGACGACCTGGTGGCGCGCTACGACGGCATCGCGGGGCCCTCCTGGGTGATCGAAGGCAGCCTCGGCAGGCACCGCGAACGCGAGATCACGAGCGGCGAAGGCGCTACGACCCCGCAACGCGTCGATCGCACGGTGCTGCCGGTCGCGGTCGACGGCGGATTCGGCCTGTTCGAGAACCAGCGCTACACCCGCGACGCGGCGAGGTTCGACGCCACGCGCCTGCTCGGCGGTTTCGAGCTCAAGGCCGGTGTCGACGCGGAGCGGACGCGTGCGGACGTCGGGCTCTGGGCGGGTGGCGGGGGTCAGCGCATCGACCGCTTCGTCGATCCGCGCAGCGGCAAGACGATCTACCGGCACGTCTTCTACCTGAACGACCGCGCGCCGGGCTTCGACCGTTCGGACCCGTCGACCTGGAAGCTCGCGGCGCCGCTCGCCTCGCAGCCATCGTCGACCTCGAACTCGGCCTACGCGAGCCTGACCTGGCGGGTGACCGCCGGGCTCTCGCTCGTCGCCGGCCTGCGCTACGAGCGCCAGCGGATCCAGGACCGCGACGGCGTCACGGTCATCGATCTGGCGCACAACTGGGCGCCGCGCCTCGGATTCTCTTGGGATCCCTGGCGGCGCGGTCGCGCCAAGCTCTACGGCTCGTGGGGCCGGTACTTCGAGAACATCCCGATGGGGGTCAACCAGCGCGCTTTCGGCGGCGAGATCCAGTGCGCTTGCTACAACTTCAGCCCCGCGGCCGAGGACATCGCTCCCGATCCGGCGGCCGGCGCGCGCTCGACCCTCTTCGGCGGCTCGACCGAGCCGGTGGATCCGGCGCTCGGCGGGCAGTATCTCGACGAGGCGCTGCTCGGCTACGAGTTCGAGCCGCGGCCGAACCTCGCGCTCGGCACGCAGGTGATCCATCGCGAGCTCGGCCGGGTGATCGAGGACTTCCTGATCCTCGAGTCGGGCGGCTACTTCATCGCCAACCCGGGCGAGGGTCTCGGGCGGCAGGCGACCTTCATGGACGGCTCGAGCGTCGCGCTCGAGACGCCGCAGCGCGATTTCTGGGGCCTCGAGGTCCACGCCCGCCGCCGCTACGCCAACGGCTGGCAGCTCTACGCCAACTACCTCTGGTCGAAGCTCGAGGGGAACTACGAAGGGGTCTTCCAGGCCTTCAACGGACAGCTCGATCCGAACCTGAGCACCGCCTTCGACTACGCCGACTTCCAGATCAACGCCGACGGGCCCTTGCTGCTCGATCGCCGCCACGCGGTGAGCCTCGCCGCGAGCTACACGGTGGCGAGCGGCCCGCTGCGCGACCTGAACGTCGGGCTGACGACCTACTGGCGCTCGGGCACGCCGCAGACGGCGCGCGGATTCTCCTTCGCCTACTCGAACTGGGAGTACAGCCTGACGCCGCGCGGCGCGCTCGGTCGCGGTCCGGCGGACTACGAGGCCGACCTGCACTTGGCCTATCCCTGGCGCTTCGGCGAGCGCGAGATCGAGGTGCTGGTCGACGTCTTCAACGCCCTCAACCGCCAGGCGCCGACCGAGCTCGACCAGCGTTACAACCTGCCCTCGCAAGGAGCCTGCGCCGGGATTCCGAAGGGCGAGTGCAACGGCGACGGCGGACTGCTGCACGCCGCCGCGACCCTCGGTCCGGTCGATCAGCTCGACGACCCGCGCGCCACCGCTCCGAACCCGAGCTTCCTCGAGGCGGGGACCTCCTTCACCGAGCGGCGCAGCGTCCGGCTCGGCCTCAGGTTCCGTTTCTGAGCCCGCGTCCGACGTCCCGCGCTCGATCCGCCGCCTGGATTCTCGTCGCCTGCGCGGCGGCCACCGCGTGCTCCCGGCACGAGCCGTCGCCGCCCGCGGCCACCGCGACCCAGCCCGCGCCGCGCGGACCGGCGACGGAGCTCGCCCGCCCGCGCACCGTGGGAGAGGTCGTCGCGGCGAGCCGCGCCGGCCGTCCGGTGCTCTTCGTTGGGCTCGACGGCGGCGACTGGCAGCTGCTCGACCGGCTGGCGGCCGATGGCGCCATGCCGAACCTGGCCCGCCTCGAGCGCGAGGGCGCGCGCGGCGTCCTGCTCTCCGAGCACCCGCCGCTGTCGCCGCTGCTGTGGACGACGATGATGACCGGCGTCTCGCCGCTGACGCACGGCATCCTCGATTTTTCCCGCTTCGCGCCCGGCTCGGGCCAACGAGTACCGATCGAGAGCGGCGACCGGCACGCGCCGGCGATTTGGAACCTCGCGACCTGGGGCGGGAAACGGAGCGCGGTTTTCGGGCTCTGGGCCACCTTCCCCGCCGAGCCGGTCGACGGGCTGCTGGTCTCCGACCGACTGTTCGGCTTTCTCGACACACGGTCGCGGATCGCTCCGGGAACCGTCTACCCGGCGGCACGTCAGGCGTGGGCGGAGGCGGCGCTCGCCGAGACCGAAGCGGCGGTCGGCTACGACGCGCTGCACGCCTACCTGCCCTGGCTCTCGCCGAGCGAGTACGCCGAGCGCGCCGAGTCGGGCGATCCCTACGGCCATCCGGTGACCGCGCTGCGCCGCATCCTGGTCGAGACGCGGGTGTACGACCGGCTCTTCCGGGCGGCGCTCGAGATCGACCGGCCCGACCTGGCGATCCTCTACTTGCAGGGAACGGACTCGATCGGCCACGTCTTCGCGCCCTTCGCGGCGCCGCGTCAACCCGCGATCGCCGAGCAGGATTTCGCGCGCTACCGGGACGTTTCGGCGCGCTACTTCCACGAGGTGGACGGGTTGCTCGGCGCCTACCGCGAGCTCGCCCAGCGGCGGGGCGCGGTGCTGGTACTCGCCTCGGATCACGGATTTCATTGGCTCGCGGGTCGCCCGGAACGGCTGTCGAGCGTCGACAACGCGACCGCCGCGAAGTGGCACCGCCCGGAAGGGATCTTCCTGATCTGGGGACTGGGCGCGAAGCCCCCGGGACGGGGCGGCGCGCGCCAGATCGCGGCCACCCTCGCGGCGCTCGCCGGGCTGCCGCCGGGCAAGGATCTCCAGGGTCCGCCGCTCGCGCCGGTGCCGCCGGCTGTCGGTCCGTCGATCGACTACGCCGCGATCTTCTCCCGCCTCGCCGGGCGTTCGGCGGCGCCCCCGCCGGCAGCCGCCCCGGCGCCGGGAAACGAAGAGCTGGCGAAGCTCCGGGCACTCGGCTACCTCGGCGCGAGCGAACCCGATCGGGCGCCGGACTCGGTCCGCGCCACGGGTTCGACGCGCACCGCCGGGTCGTTCAACAACGAGGCGCTGATCCGCAAGTCGCAAGGGGATCTCGCGGGCGCGCGCGCCGCATTCGAGCAGGCACTGGCGATCGACCCCAACCTGCCGTCGGCGCTGTGGAATCTCTCCGACCTGCTGCACGACGCCGGCGAGGCCGAGCGTTCGGACGACCTGCTGGTGCGCGCCTGGGCGGCGGGTCTCGCCGACGGGGCGCACGCCGTGGTCGGCAGGGCGATCGGCTATCAGCGGGCGGGGGACGCGGCGCGCAGCGTGCGACTGCTCGACGCGGCGCTCGCCGCGCGCGCGGCGGTGCCCGAGCTGTGGCTCTTCCGCGGTCGCTTCCGGGTCGAGACGCGCGACTGCGCCGGCGCGCGCGAGGACTTCGCGCGCGCCATCGAGCTCGCTCCCGACGACGCGACCGCCTACGCCAGCGCCGGGGTGGCCGAGCTCTGCCTCGAGCACCCGGCAGCGGCGGCCGACTTCCTGCGCCGCTCGCTCGACCTCGACCCGGACCAGCCCAAGGTACGCGCCATGCTCGCCGAGCTCGCCGCGGCGGGCGGTTCCGGCCGCTTCTAGCTAGTCGCCCAGGCTGGCGAGCGCGGCGCGCGCTTTGGCGAGGTCGTCGGCGAAGCGCTCACCCGGCGCCTCGGCGACAAAGCGCCCGAGAGCGCGGCGCGCGACCTCCTTCTCGCCCAGGCTCGCCGCCACCAGGCCGACGTTGTAGAGCGCGTCCCAGAGCCTCGGCTCGAGCTCGATGGCGCGCTGCCAGGCGCCGAGTGCGGCGCGCGGCCCGTCGGTCGAGTAGAGGGCGACGCCGAGCGTGTTCCAGGCGGTGGCGCTGCGCTCGTTGCCGGCGAGAGCGCCGCGCAGCAGATCGCGGGCGCGTACCGGGTCGTCCTGGCGTAGCGCCACCATGCCGAGCGCCTCGAGGATCGACGGGTCCTCGGGCGAGAGGCGGCGGGCGCGCTCGAGCGTCGCCGCCGCGGCCGGCTGGTCGCCGGCGTCCGACTGCGCCGAGCCGAGCGCGCGCAGGGTGTCGGGATCGTCGCCGGCGGCGAGCGGCGCCAGGACGGCGACCGCCTCGTCGGCGCGGCCCGACTCGGCGAGCGCCATGCCGAGCTGGCGGGTGAGCTCGTCGCGCGCCGCCGCGCGCCGCATGCCGTCGCGCAGGACCGCGATCGCCTCGTCCTGGCGCTCGAGCTGGCGCAGGGCGAGCGCCAGGTGCTCGTAGCCCTCGGCGAGATCGGGTCGGTCAGCGACCACCGAGCGCGCCGCCGCCACCGCTTCCGCGAACTTGCCGCGCGAGTAGAGATCGACCACCGTGTGCAAGCGGCGATCGAGCTCCACCAACCGCTTGGGATCGTCTTCGACGCCGTAGCTCGCCTTGGCAGCGACGGCGCTGGTGGCGTAGCCGAGACTGCGCAGGCGCGCCGTTTCCTCGTCGCTCGTCTTGCCTTTGACCGGTGGCCAGGCCGACTCGGCCGGCAGCTGGCGCGCGAGCTCCGGGATCGCCGCCGCCCGCGCGCCGGCGAGGTTCTGGCGCTCGTGGGGATCCTCCGGCAGAGCGTAGAGCTCGGGGATCGGCAGGTCGATGAACTTGTCGCCGCCCGAGAGCGTGCCGCGCAGCGGCGCCCAGCCGCGGTTGAGACAGGTCGAGAGCGACTCGAAGTAGCTCGTCACCGGCTCCGGCGGCGCCAGCAGCGATCGGCCGGGAAGGCGACGCGGGGCGGCGAGCCCGAGACGATCGAGGATCGTCGGCGCGAGGTCGATGTGCCGCGCCGCGCGCCCGTCGCGACCCGGAGTGACGCCGCTGCCCCAGACCACCAGCGGCACGTGCAGCGTCGCTTCGTAGGCGAACAGTCCGTGGGTCGCCTCGCCGTGCTCGCCGAGCGCCTCGCCGTGGTCGCCGGTGACGACGACCAGCGCCGCGCGCTCGCGACCGGCGACGAGCGGCCCGAGCAGGGGGGCGAGAAAGGAATCGACCGCGGCGATCTCCCCGAGATACGGGTGCGCGCGGTAGCGGCTGGCGAAGGGCTCGGGCGGCTCGTAGGCGGCGTGCGGATCGTAGAGGTGCAGCCAGAGAAAGCGCGGCTTGGTGCCGGCTTCGCGCCACCAAGCGAGCGCCGCGCGCACCACTTCGTCGCCGCGGCGCTCGGGGATCACGAACGAGGCCGGATCGGCGCTGCGCGGGTAGTGATCGTCGTAGACGTCGAACCCGCGCGCCAGGCCGAAGCGCCGGTCGAGAGGGAAAGCGCCGACGAAGGCGCCCGTGGCGTAGCCCGCCTGCGACAGCAGGGTCGCCAGGGTCGGAACGTCGGCGCCGAGGACGAAGCCGGAGTTGTCCCGCACCCGATGCTGGAAGGGATAGAGGCCGGTGAGGATGTTGGTGTGCGAGGGCAGGGTGACCACGTTGTGGGCGTGGGCGCCCGTGAAGACCCGGCCTGCGGCGGCGAGCGCGTCGAGGTTCGGCGTCTCGACCTCGCGATTGCCCATGAAGCCGACCGTGTCGGCGCGCAACGTGTCGATGGTGACCAGGACCACGTCCGGTCGCGCCGGGAGCGAGGCGGCGGGCGGCTCGGCGCTCTCGAGCGCGAAGGGCGCCACCGCGGCCAGCGCCACGAGCGCCAGAGCCCCGGCGGCGAGCGGCGGTCGCAGGCGCCTCGGCATCGCGGCGCTCACAGCCCGGCGAGCTCGCGGGCGCCCGCGAAGCGCCGGCGCGCCTCGGCGAGCACCTGCGCCGCGTCGCCGGGGCGCCCGAGGACGCGCAACGTCTTGACCGCCTCGACGAACGCCGAGGGCGCGGACGGGTTGCGCGCCAGCAGCGCCTTGAGCACCGAGGTCGCGTCGTCGCCGCGTTCGGCGGCGGCGAGCAGCGCCGCGAGCTTGACGTAGGCCTTGGGGTCCCAGGGAAACTGGTCGATCTCGCGCTCGAAGGCCGCGCCGGCGTCCGCGAAGCGGCCGAGACGGCCGAGGATGTCGCCGCGCACCAAGTAGAGCCCGGAGTACTTCGGCTGCTCGGGACCGAGCGCCGCGATCGCGCGATCGGTCGCCGCCAGCGCCGCGTCGAGCTTGCCCTGGTCGCAGAGCGCCTGCGCCAGGAGGATCAGCGGCCCAGCCTTCGATCCCCCCGCCGCCAGCGCCGCCTCGACCTCGCTCTCGGCGCGTGCGTAGTCCTTGCGACCGAGCGCCACGCTCGCCAGGATCGAGTGCGCCGCCGCCGGGCTGCCTTCGAGCGCCAGCCGGGCGTGCTTCTCGGCGTCGTCGAGCTTGCCGAGCTCGACATAGAGGTTGGCGATCGCGGTCGCGAGATGCGGCGTGCCGCCGGTCAGCTCCATCGCCTTCTGGTAGGCGGCGAGCGCCTCGGCGTGGCTCCCGAGGCGCGCCTGCGCGAGTCCGAGGAGATCCCAAGCGTCGGCCATCAGCGGGTTCTCGGCGCAAAGCGTCTTCGCCAGGCCGACGGCGCGGGAGAAATCCTGCGCCGCGACCGCGCCCAGCAGGTCGTTGTAGCCGGCGAGCGTCGGAAGCTTCGCCTTCGGGTCGGGCAGCGCCTGGTCGACCGCGAGACCCGCGCCGCCGCCGAGGTAGCCGAGCGCCGCCAGCTGGGCGACCGTCTCGGAGTCCTCGGCCATCGGGGCGTTGAGCGGCCGGCGCGCGGCACGGTCGAGGTCGCGCAGCTCGGCGAAGGTCCGGCGCTCGCCGTCGCGCAGGTTGGCGAGCTCGCCGGGATCGCGCGCCAGGTCGTAGAGCTCCGGATCGGGGCCGAGGATCGCGTGCCGGTCGCCGCGCACCACCGAGGTCAGCTCGCTCCAACCGAGATGCAGGCGCGGATAGAAGGTCTCGGCGTAGAGCGCTCGGTCGGCGGCGAGCGGACCCGCGAAGAGGCTCCGGCCGGCGAGACCGGCCGGCGCGGCGACCCCGACGAGATCGAGGACGGTAGGCAAGATGTCGATGAGCTCGACCGGGGTCGCGACGCGCGTGCCGGCGCGCCGGTCGCCCGGCAGCCGGACGACGAGCGGTACCTGCAGGTCCTCACGGTAGAGCAGGATCCCGTGCTCCTGCTCGCCGTGCTCGCCCAACCCCTCGCCATGGTCGGAGAGCAGCACGACCACGGCGCGCTTCTCGACCCCGAGGGTCGAGAGCTCGGCGAGCAGGTCGGCGACGCAGCGGTCGGCGGCGGCGATCTCGGCGTCGTACGGGTTGGCGAAGCGGGATCGCAGGTCGGCCGGTGCGGTATAGGGCGTGTGCGGTTCGTAGACGTGGTAGAGGAAGAAGAACGGCTTCGCGGCGACGCTCGCGAGCCAGGGCCGCGCCGCGGCGAGCGTCTCGCCGCACGAGCGCTGGCTTTGGCCGATCGACTCGTTGGCGCGCAGCTCGACGCCCGCCTCGTAGAAATCGAAGCCCTCGGAGATGCCGGTCTCGGCGCGCAGCACGAAGGCCGACACCGCGGCCCCCGACTGGTATCCGGCCGCGTGCAACAGCCGAGGCAGAAAGGGGTGCTCCGCGGTCTTGATGCGGTAGCCGAGGTTGTCGCGCACCCCGTGCACGCCGGGTAACTGCCCGGTGAGGATCGACAGGTGCGATGGCAGGGTGAGCGGGATTTGGCTGAAGGCGCGCTCGAAGACCACGCCGCGAGCGGCGAGAGCGGAGATCGCGGGCGTCTCGACCCGCGAGTAGCCGTAGATCGGCAGGTGGTCCGAGCGCAGGGTGTCGATCGAGATCACCACCACCGGCGCGTTCGAGAATCTCTCGCTCGCCGCGCCCCCGCCGCAGCCGACGAGCAAGGCGGCCGCAACGAGCAGGCAGAGCCGCGGCGAAGCGGCGCGGACGAGCCGCCGATCGGATCGCCTCCAGCTCATCCGCCGACCCCGAGATGGCGCAGCACCTGGCGGGCGCGCTCGCGATCCGGTCCGTAGCGCTCGGCCGGCGCGCGCTCGAGGAAGCGGCCGAGGGCGCGGCGCGCCGCTCTGAGGTCGCCGATCTCGGCGGCCACCAGTCCCTGGTTGAACAGCGCGTCGAGCAGTTGCGGATCGAGGCTGGCGGCGCGGTCCCAGGCGGCGAGCGCCTCGCGCGTGTGGCCGGCGCGATAACGCGCCACGCCGAGCGAGTTCCAGGCGGTCGCCACCTTGGGAGCCGCCACGACCGCGCGCTCGAGCGCCTCGAGCGCCGCGTCGGTGTGCTCGCGGCGCAGCTCGGTCACGCCGAGGTTCTCGAGCACCTCGGGGTTGTCGGCCTCCTTCTCCCGCGCCCGCGCGAGCAGCGCCGCCCCTTCGTCGATCCGCCCGGAGTCGGCGAGCGCCAGGCCGAGGACCGCTAGGGTCGACGCGTCGCCGGTGTCGGCGAACGGCTCGAGCAGCGTCACCGCTTCGCCCGGACGTCCGGCGTCGGCGACGTCGCGCGCCTTCAACAAGCTGACCCCCTCGCTCACCGCGCCGCCCGAGCTCGCCTTGGCGACCAGCCGGTCGACCTCGGCGCGGTCGCCCCGGCGCAGGGCGATTTGCACCAGGATGTCGTAGGCCCGCTTCGGGTCGCGCTCGAGGCCGAGCTCGGCGTGCCGGCGGGCGCCGTCGAAATCGCCCTCGCGCAGCAGCAGCAGCGCGATATTGAGCGCGTGCGCGGGCTCGTGATTGCGCGCATAAGCCTCCTTCCAGGCCTCGATCGCCCCGGCGAGGTTGCCTCGGCGCTGCTCGGAACGGGCGAGGAAGACCCAGACGTCGGTCATCGCCGGATTGTCGACCAGCAGCTCGCGGAAGAGCCTCGCGGCCTCCGCATCGTCCGCCTTCTGCGCCCGCGCCAGCCCCAGCTGCAGCTTGAGCAGCATCGGCTTTTGCGATTTGGGATCGGGCAAGTCGCGGCCGGCGGTCTCGACCATCCCCGAGAGGTAGCCGAGGGCGGCGAGCTTGGCTGCCTCTTCGCCGCTCGCGGCGTTGGGGGGAACCAGTGGGCGATCGATCCGGCGCACCTCGGCGCGGCGCTCGGCGACCGCGCGGCGGTCGCCGGCGGCGACGTTCAGCGACTCTCCCCGGTCGGCCTCGAGGTCGTAGAGCTCGGGCTCGGGGGCGTCGATGAAGCTCATCCGCCGGTCGGTAAGCGCGCGCAGCTCGCTCCAGCCGAAATGCAATCGCGGATACCAGGTCTCGGAGTAGATCCGCCGGTCGACGAAGGACTCCGGAGCGGCGAAGACCGACTGGCCGTCGAGCCCGGCGGGTGGACCGACGCCGGTCAGCGCCAGGAGCGTCGGCGCGACGTCCACCAGGCCGGCGGGCCCGGGGAGCGAGGTGCCGCGGCGCTCCTCGCCGGGGAGCTTCAGAATCCAGGGCACGCGGGTCGCCTCTTGGTAGAGGAAGACTCCGTGTTGTGCCTCGCCGTGATCGCCGAGTCCCTCGCCGTGATCGGAGACGACCAGGATCAGCGTCTGGTCGTAGAGCCCCTGCCGGCGCAGCTCGGCGACCACGTCGCCGACGATGGCGTCGGCGGTGGCGATCTCGCCGAGATAGTGCTCGGCGTACTTCGAACGGAAGGGTTCGGGCGGATCGTAGGGCGCGTGCGGTTCGTAGAGGTGGAGGAAGAGGAAGAACTTGCGCGAGCGGAGCGCTCGCAGCCAGGCGAGCGCCAGGCGCGCCGTCTCGGGCCCCGGGCGCTGGGCGCTACCGAGGTCGGCGCCTTCGCCGAGCTCGATCGCGCTGTCGTAGGTCTGGAAACACTCGCCGAGCCCCGTCTCGCGCCGCAGGACGAACGCCGACACGAAGCCGGCCGTGGCGTAACCTCGATCGGCGAGAGCGCGCGGGAAGCAGGGGTGCTTGGCGACTTCGAAGCGATAGCCGAGATTGTCGCGCACGCCGTGATTGGGCGGCAGCTGGCCGGAGAGGATCGAGACGTGCGAGGGGAAGGTGAGCGGGTAGTGCGAGTACGCCCGCTCGACCAGGATGCCGTCGGCGCGCAGAGCGTCGAGCGCCGGCGTGTCGACTCCGTGGAAGCCGTAGGCCGGCAGGCGGTCGGCCCGCAGGGTGTCGATCGAGATCAGCAGCACCGGCGCGTCGCGCCAGACGCCGGGGCCGGGGCCGCTGCAGGCGGCGGTCGCGAGCGCCAGGCCGGCGAGGACGAGCCGCGCGCCGCGCGCCCGCCCGCCGCGGCTCAGAGCGATTTCAGAAACTCCCGACAGTCGGCGGCGTTCGGGTGGTTGGGATCGAGCGCCAGGACCTTCTGGAAGTCGGCCTTCGCCTCCTTCGAGTGTCCGAGGGCGAGGTGCACGAGGCCACGGTAGTAGTAGCCGTCGGGCAGCTCCGGTTTCGCCTGCACCGCCGCGTCGAACTTGGCGAAAGCCTCGGGGAGTTTGTTCGAGTTGTAGAGGTTGATGCCCATGTTCATCAGGGTGTTGACGTCGACTTGGGCGCCGGCGGGCAGCTTGGCCTGATAGGTGGCGGCCTCGGCCTCGCGCTTGTCGGCCACTAGCAGGCCGATCAGCAGCTGCAGGGTCGCGACGTCCTCGGGGTGACCGTCGAAGAACACTTTCAGGGCGTCGATCGCCTGGTCGTTCTTGCCCTGGTCGGCGTAGGCCTTGGCGAGCAGCTGGGCGCTCGCGCCGTCGTTGGGATCGCCGGTGATCGCGGTCTGGAAGGCGTTGATCGCCGCGCCCCAGTTCTTCTCCGCCAGGTAGGTCTGGCCGATCGCCCGGTTGACCATCGGCTGGAACTGCACGTCGAGCATGCCGAGCGCCTTCTCGTATTCGGCGCGCGCCTCGGCGGGCTTGCCCTGCGCCAGCAGGTCATTGCCCGACATCAGGATGGATTTGGCGTCGGGGCCCTTGGGAGCGGCGTCGGCGGCCGCCGACGCCGCCGCGGCGTCGGCCTTGCGCAGGGTGATGCGCACCGGCGGCACGACGCCGAACTCGTTGACGTTGACCGAACCCTCGGCGCCGACGAAACCCGGCGCCTCGAGAGAGATCGTCCAAGCGCCCCCGGAGAGCCCGAGGAGACCCCACTTGCCCTTCTTGTCGGTGGTCAGCGGCGGAGGACCGATGTCGGGCCGGTTGGCCGGGTGGAGGGTCACGGTGGCGCCGGCGATTCCGGCCCCGGATTCGTCGAGGACCTCGCCGTTCAAGCGGCCACGGCCCTTCCAGTCCTGCGCGACGGCGGCAACCGAGAAGAAGACGAGCAGGACTCCCAACGACAGGTCTTGCAGGCGGCGGATGGACATGGTCGAGCCTCCGGCCCCGGCGAGCTCCGGGGTGCGCCGCCTATTCTAGCCGCCGCGCGGAGGCGAGAAAAAACCGCCGGGGGTTGCCCCCCGGCGGTCGAATGGAGGCCTGCCTGGCGCTGCTTAGTTGAAGCTGAAACGCGCGCCGACGCGGAAGATCCGCGGCGAGAGCACCTCGCGCACGTTGTCGCCCGAAGTCCGCAGATCGCTCGTCGAAGTAGCGGTCGGGTAGGAGAGCCGCAGCTCGCGCTGGAGTACGGTCGACGAATTGAGGGCGTTGAAGCAGTCGACGCCCACCGTCATCCCGAAGCGGTCGAAACGGAACTCCTTCTCGATCCGCAGATCGAGGACGTGCACGTCGTCGTTGCGATAGTCATCCGGCCGCGCGGTCGCGAGGACGTTGCGGGTGCTGGTCGGGAAGCCCGACCGGCGGGCGCGGATGAAGTACGGATTGGCGTAGCCCTGGTGACCGTTGAGGGCCGCGCTGACGTTGAAGCCCCAGGCGCGATCGGCCGCGACCTGGTACATGCCGCTCATGTTGTAGGACCAGGTGCTGCTGATGCAGACGTTGGCCTTCGAGCCCGAGCCGTTGCCCGAGCAGACGAGGACCGCGTCGCCGTCACGATTGCCGCCGCCGAAAGGCTCCTGCGGGTCGCGAACCGCGCTCGACGGCAGATTCCAGGTCCAATCGCTCCAGGTGAAGTTCCCGCGCATCATCCAGCTGTGGCTGAGGCGCTTGTTGAAGGTGAGAGCGAGCCCCTTGTAGTCCTGCTTGGCATCGCCGTTGGTCAGGAAGGTGCCGCCGTTCGAGGTGATGCCCGGCTTCAAGCTGTAGATCGGCACCTGGCGGGTCTTGCCGTCCGGCAGGATCACGGTGTGGATCTTCGAAACGTAGTAGTCGTTCGCCGTATCCAGCCGGCCCTTCGGGTTGGTCGTGTTGGCGTCGAAGACCAGGGTGTGGAAGTCCTCGATGTCCTTCTTCTGACGGAAGGTCGCGGTCAAGCCGACCACGAACTCCGGCATCAGCGCGTGCTCGACGCCGAGAACCAATTCGTCGGTGGTCGGGGCGTTCAGACCTTTGTCGACCTGATTCCAGTCGGTGACGACCGTCGGATTGTCCGGATTGTAGCCGTTGCCGAATCCGACCAGCGGCCCGATCTCGCTCACCTCGGCGTGGCCGTTGCCGTTGCGATCGTAGACGTAGAAGTAGGCGTACGGCGAGGGGTAGATCGGATAGGTCTGCGCGACGGTCGTGCCGCCGTCCAACTGGTCCGCGAAGCGCGAGTAGCTCGCCCGCAGCAGCGTCTTCTTCTCGGCGCCGAGGGCATAGGTGAGGCCGAGACGCGGCGAGAGGGTCTTCCAGTCGTCGAATCCCGGGCTACCGCCGGAATAGCTGAAGGCCGGCATCAGGTCGGGCCGCGCCGGATTGGCGGGCGCGAAGGCCGCCAAGTGCTGACCGCTCTGCACGTCGTAGCGCAAGCCCACGTTGGCCGTCAGGTTGCCGGCGGTCATCGTGTCCTGCACGTAGGCGTTCTTGTACTTGACGTTGTAGTTGAGCACGCCGTCGGCGTAGAGGTAGGTGTAGTAGGCGATCCCACCCACGGTCAGGTCGCGGCCGAAGCCGGGCCAGCGGGAGAGCGACCGCACCTCCGCCTTGCGGTAGTTGACCCCGAACTTGAGCTCGTGGTTGAGGCCTCCGGTGGCGAAGAAGAACGAGCCGTCGGCCTTGTACTGGTCCTGCGGCCGCAGGATCGGCGTGACGTCGATGTAGGTGTTGTGCCAGACCCCGGTCGTCGCTTCGAGCGCGGCGTTCACGTGGTCGTAGCCGACACCGCCCTCGGGCGTCAGGTGGAACCCGCCGTCCGACTCGGAGTACATCGCGGTGAGGAAGAAATTGGCGCCGAAGATGTGGGTGTCCTCGATCTTGGCGATCGTCGGCCGGTCGCTGAACATCTTGAACAGCGTCGGATCCGAAGGCGAACCGCCTTGGTCCCAAGTCGTCTCCTGCGGGCGAGTCGGCGAGGCATTGCGGCCGATCTTCACCTTGTCGTTGTCGGAGAAGAAGAGGGTGGCCGAGTTGTTGGACGCGATCTGGCCGTTGAACTTGGCGTTCCAGGTCTTGAGGGTCGTCTTGTCGAAGAAGTCCGCGACCGTCAGCAGGTCGATCTGGTTCTTGCCGTACGAGCCCCAGATCCACAGCCGGTCCTTGATCACCGGGCCGCCCAGCTCGAAGCCGTAGTCCTGCACCTTCTGGATCCGGTTGCCGGCCTTGAACGCGGTCTGCGCGGCGCCGATCGGCGCGATGATGTTGCCGGCGGCGTCCTTGGTGTTGTTGTCGTTCCACGGTCCGGCCTTGGCGAAGTCGCCCGAAGAGGGGGCGAAATCCGACTGCATGCTGTCGTTGTCGTAGATGTACCGGCCGCTGCCGCGCCACTCGTTCGTGCCGCGCTTGGTGACCAGGTTGAGGCCGACGCCGCCGGTGCGCGAAGTAGCGTCGCTGCCGCCGGTCGTCACCTGCATCTCCGAGAACGCGTCGAAGTCGTAGTACGACGACGAGGAGCCGATCGCGCCGACGTCGGTGATCTCGACGCCGTCGACCGACCAGGTCGAGTTCGAGCCGTCGTCGCCCGGACCGGTATAGGTCGACTGCTGACCGGACTCGTTGCCGCCGACGTTGACCCGGTCGACGAGCACGCCCGGAGTGGTCTGCAGGATCACCCACGGGTCACGCGCGGTCGGGATCTTCTCGAGCTCGGTCTTGTCGACCGTGGCGCCGGTGACGATCTTGCGCGAATCCAGTAGCGGGCTCTCGGCGGTGACCGTGATGGTCTCCTCGATCGCCGGCTGCATGGTCACGTTGATCGTGGTGTTGCGGTTCAGGTTGACGACCACGGTCTCGAAGACCACCGAGGAGAAGCCCTCGAGGGTCGCTTCGAGCTTGTAGGTCGACGGCGGCAGGCCGGGGAAGCGGAACTGCCCCTGGGCGTCCGAGACCTGCGCCTGCGACGGTCCGACGCCCGAGAGCGTCAGGGTCACGCCCGGCAGGGGCTGGCCCTTGTCGTCGACGACGGAGCCGTACACGTTACCGGTCTGCGACTGGCCGAAGGCGACACCCGCCACGGCAAGCGCCAGACCGACGACGAGCGTAGCCCGGCGCCACAATGTCCAATTCTTCATCGAGAGAACCTCCATCCTTGGGTTATGAGCTGCACTGGAAATCGAGACAAATGAGCCCGTCGTCCTCGTGACCGGTCGCCCACCCCCTTTCCGACTTCGGGTTTCCTGCCAGTCTATTAACGGCTCGGCGGTCGGGTCAAGCAACGGGGATGCCACGGCGCTCCAGGGCTGTCTCGCGACCGAAATGGAGCTTTCCGTCCTCGATTCAGCTCCGTCGGAAACCGGCCCGCGAGAGCGCCCTCCGGGCCGTTCAAACTCCCGCACGGCGGGTCCAAGATTCCGGAGGCGAGGGCCGCCCCGCGGCGCTTGCGCGCACCGGCGTCGGCGCCGCACACTTGCACGTCTCGTGCGCCCTCGATCGGCTTTCTCCGCCGCCGTCGCCGCGGGCCTGCTGGCCTGCGCCGAGTACCAGGCCTTCGACTCGGTCACCCATCTGCGCCAGGCATTCTCCGAACGGGTCGGTGCGGTGCGTGGCGCGCGGCTGGTGATCCCCTTCGAGCTCGACGAGAAGCTGGCGGGCTATCTCGAGAAGCGACTGAAGCCTTCGGGCTCGGAGGAGCGGCGGGCCGCCGACATCGTCGATTTCGTCTTTCACGGGCTCGGTCTCGCTTACGACTTGCGCCCGACCCGCAGCGCGGTCGAGACCTTCTCGGCGCGGCGCGGCAACTGCTTGTCGTTCGTCAACCTGTTCGTCGGCATCGCGCGCGCCGAACGCCTGAACGCCTTCTACGTCGAGGTCACCGACGCCCAGCGCTGGAGCCACAGCCGCGGCATGGTCGTCAGCCAGGGGCACATCGTGGCCGGGATGTACGTCGGCGGCGAGCTGCGCACCTACGACTTCCTGCCCTACCGCTCGAAGGCCTATCGCGGGTTCCAGCCGATCGATGACATCACCGCGGCGGCTCACCACTACAACAACCTCGGTGCCGAGGCGCTGCTCGACGAGGACGTCGAGCGCGCGCAGCCGTTGCTCGAAACGGCGATCGCCATCGCCCCCGACTTCTCGAAAGCGGCCAACAATCTCGGCGTCGCGCGTTCGCGCAAGGGCGACCTCGAGGGCGCGCTCGCCGCTTACCGCCGCGGGCTCGCCACGACCCCGGACGACCCGGCGCTGCTCTCGAATCTGGTGCGCCTCTACCAGCAGCTCGGCCTCGCCGGCGAGGCGCAAGAGACCCTGGATCGTCTCGAGCAGCTGCACGTCGGCAACCCGTTCTTCTTCATCTACCAGGGCGAGCTGGCGTTGGCGCGCGGCGATCTGCCCAAGGCGCTGGCGTACATGGTCGACGCGTTCCGGCGCGACACCGAGCTGCCGGAGGTGCACGTCGGGCTCGCCAAGGTCTACCTGGCGATGGGCGAGCTCGACAAGGCGAAGCACCACGTCGAACGGGCGCTGCAGCTCGACGCCACCCACCCTGAGGCGCGTCGCCTCGCCCAGCTGCTGGGCAGGAGCGGCTGATGGCCTGGCGTCGCGCGGGCGGGAGTAGACTGCGACGCATGCCAGCGCGCGGCCTCGCCGTCGGCCTGCGGCTCCTCGCCGTCGCCTCGGTCTGCGTCGCCGCGCTCGCCGCCAAGCCGAGGGCGGCCGAGAAGTTCGAGGCGCGGATCGACGTGGTCGAGGTGCAGATCCCGGTGCAGGTGATCGGCCGGGACGGGCTGCCGGTGCGGGGCCTCGCCCGGGACCAGTTCCGGGTCTACGACGAGGGCCAGGAGCAGGAGGTCACGCGCTTCGAGGTGGTCGATCTCGAACAATCCGCCGCGGCGTCGCCGACCGCCGTGACCTCGGACTCGGTGGCGCGGCGTCACGTTCTGCTGCTCTTCGACCTGTCGTTCTCCAATCCCCTGGCGATCGGCCGGGCGCGCCGCGCGGCGCGCGAGTTCGTGCTCCACGGGCTGCACCCGAGCGATCTCGCGGCGGTGGCGGTTTATTCGGTCGAGTACGGTCCCCGCCTGCTGCTCACCTTCACCCCCGACCGCGCGCAGGTGGCGCGCGCCCTCGACAGCCTGACGTTCGACCGGCACTTCCAGGAGGTCCCGAGCGCCGACCCGTTGCGTTTCGTGCTCGATTTCCCGCCGACCTCCGGATCGGAGCTGGCATCGGGCGTCGGGGGCGAGACGCGCGACCTGCGTAGCGAGATCCAGGAGGTGGTGACCGAGAACGCGCAGCTGATCGCCAACACCGTGGAGCGCGAGCAGAAGCAGTACGACCGTTCGCGGATCGACACCTGGACGCGTGACCTCGGCCGGCTCGGCCGCCAGCTCGCCGCGATCCAGGGTCGCAAGCAGGTGGTGCTGTTCTCCGAAGGCTTCGACAGCCGGTTGCTGCTGGGTCGCAGCGACCTCGGCGGCGCCGATCAGGCGCAAGAGTCGCTGAACGCCGAGCTCGGCGAAATCTGGCAGGTGGACTCCGACAGCCGGTTCGGCAACACCGGCCTGCAGGGAGCGGCGGGACGGATGCTCGAGGAGCTGCGGCGCGCCGACTGCGTCGTGCAGGCGATCGACATCGGCGGCCTGCGCGCCGGCGGCGACGTGCGCGCGGGAGCCAAGGGTCTCGGCGAGGAGGCGCTTTTCTACGTCGCCAACGAGACCGGCGGCGAGCTGTTCAAGGACACCAACAACCTCGACCAGCAGCTGGCGGCGGCGATGAAGCGCACGTCGGTGACCTATCTACTCGCCTTCCAAGCGAAGAACCTGAAGCTCGACGGCGCCTTTCGCAGTCTGCGGGTGGAGCTCTCCGGGGTGCGCGGCGCGCGCCTCTCTCACCGCTCGGGCTACTACGCGCCGCGCCCCTTCGACGAGCTGGCGCCGCTCGAGCGCAATCTGCTGGCGGCCGACGTCATCGCCGCCGCCGAGCCGCGGCAGGATCTCGACCTGTCGGTGTTGGCGGCGCCTTTCCGCTCCGGACCCGGCGGCGCGTACGTGCCGGTGGTGGTCGAGACGTCGGGGAAGTCGCTGCTGGCGAGCGCTCCCAACGGCAAGGTCACGGTCGAGATCTACGCCTACGCGACCAACGGCGCCGGCGAGATGGTCGACTTCTTCGCTCGCACGCTGCAGCTCGACGCTTCGGCGGCCGGCAAGGCGCTCGCCGACGGCGGTCTCAAGTACTACGGGCACCTGGAGCTCGAACCCGGCGACTACTTGGTGCGGGTGCTGGTGCGCGAGGGAGCGAGCGGGCGGATGGCGCTCGCGGCGGTGCCGATCAGCGTGCCGAGCGTGTCGGCCGCCACGCCTCGCCTCCTGCCGCCCTTCCTTTTCGATTCGCCGGGACGCTGGCTGATGGTGCGCGAGCGGGTGGACTCGAACGGCTCGATCGTCTACCCGTTTACCCTCGAGGGCGAGCCCTACGTTCCCGCCGCGGGAGGCGCGGTCGAGCGCGGCGGCCCGCTGCGCTTCTGCCTGGTGGGCTACGACCTTCCGGACTCGCCGCTCGACGTGCGCGCCGAGCTCGTCGGCGTCGATGGCCGCCAGGCGGCGATCGGAGCGCTCGACGCGCGCCGGACAGCGACCGGCATCGCGGGCCTCGACAAGTGGAGCGCTACCCTCGCGACTGACCAGGTCCCGCCGGGGAGCTACCGGCTGAAGGTAGAGGTCGTCCCGGCGGGCGGCGGGGCGCCCTGGGTGAGCGAGACCGCCGTGCGCATCGCGGGTTGAGTCCGGGTCGTCGATCGTCGGCTGGCGCTCTCTCCCCTCGCGGGTAGCGATCTCGCCGTGGGCCCGATCCGGAAGGGAGTCGTGCCAAGCTCGAAGAGCGCGAGAATGCGCCAAGCGATCGGGTCGCAGACGGGTAGGCTCGCCTGCCCGTCGGCTCATGAGTAGGCGAACGAGTTTCCTCCGCCACCGGGCGGACAATCCTCCGGACCGTCGGTTCGCGGAGCGAAGGGAGAGCGAGATGAAGCGTTCGAGAATCGGGAAGTGGGCGGCGGGCCTCGCCGCGTTGGGCGCGCCGCTGGTCGTCCTGGCGGCGCAGACGCCGAAGGTCAGCGACACGACCACGGTGGTGGCGGTCGAAGTACCGGTGCAAGTGCTGGTCGACGGCAAGCCGGTGCGCGGCCTGACGGCCGCCGACTTCGAGCTGCTCGACGGCCGCAAGGCGCAGCGGATCACCGGCTTCGAGGTGCAGGACCTGTCGACCGCGGTTCCCAAGCTCGCGGCCACGCCGGCCGTGGCGCCGTCGGCGCGGCGTCATTTCCTGATCCTCTTCGATCTCGCCAACTCCGATCCGGCGGCGGTGGTGCGCGCCCGGGCCGCAGCCCAGGAGCTCGTGGAGAAAGACCTCCATCCGAGCGACTTGGTCGGCGTGGCGACCTACACCCTCAACAAGGGGCCCCAGCTGCTGCTCGGCTTCACCACCGATCGCCGCCAGATCCAGGTCGCCATCGACACCCTCGGCGTGCCGCAGCTGTTCGACCGGTTGCCCGACCCGCTGGCGCTGCAGCTCGCCGATCTCGACCGCGCGGCTCCGGCGCCGGCCGGCCAGGGTGGAGCCAACCGCGGCGATCGGGACGCCATCATTCTCGAGAACCTGAAGGACGACGCGGCGGTCGTGGCGCAGGCCAATCGCGAGAACCAGAAAGCGCAGGCGATGGCCTTCACCCGCGGTTTCGGCGACCTCGGCAAGCTGATGGGCCGGGTCAACGGGCGCAAGTACGTGGTCTTCCTCTCGCAAGGTTTCGACGCTTCGGTGTTCAGCGGCTCGGCCTCGGTCGAGGAGCAGCAGGAGGACGCGCAGGACGTGGAATTCGGCGAGTCCTACAAGGTCGATTCCGAACAGCGCTTCGGCAGCACGCAGGCGGCGAATCAACTCTCCGACATGGTCGCCGCGTTCCGCCAGGCCGACTGCGTCATCCAATCGGTCGACATCGGCGGGCTCGCGGCGGCCGCGGATCAGCGCCCGCGGGCGAACGGCCGCGACACCCTGTTCACCATGGCCAAGGATACCGGCGGCCAGCTGTTCGAGAACTTCAACAACCTCGCCGAGGCGATGAACGACGTCCTCGAATCGACCAGCGTGACCTACGTGCTCACCTTTCAGCCCGAGAACCTGAAGAACGACGGCAAGTACCACCCGATCAAGGTCAAGCTGAAGAATGCGCCTTCGGGAGCGCGGATCGTGCAGC
Source organism: Thermoanaerobaculia bacterium (assembly GCA_046331385.1). Lineage (GTDB taxonomy): Bacteria > Acidobacteriota > Thermoanaerobaculia > Multivoradales > JAGPDF01 > JAXLQW01. The sequence goes on along the minus strand of JAXLQW010000001.1, from coordinate 2,103,417 downwards.
GTCAGGGCTACTACGCCCCCACCGGTTTCGCGCAGATGGCCGGCATCGAGAAGAAGCTCGACACCGCGCAGCTGCTGCTCGCCGGCGAGCTCGGCGGCAACCTCGTCGGCGGGGCCACGCTGGCGCCGTTCCGCGAGGCCGGGCCACGCGCGCACGTGCCGGTGATCGTGCAGCTCGACGGCCCGAGCCTGCTCGCGGCGCGCACGCCGGACAACAAGGTGAACGCCTTCGTCTACATCTACGCCATCGACGGCGAGGGCGCGGTGCGCGACTTCGTCGCCCAGCCGCTCGCCCTCGACCTGGCGCAGCTCGAGTCGCGATTGAAGAGCGAAGGGATGAAATTCGCCGGCGACCTGCTGCTGGCGCCGGGCGACTACGCGGTCCGCGTGCTGGTGCGGGCCGGCGAGCGCGGCGACTATTTCCTCGACCAGATTCCTCTGACGGTGCCCGATTTCGCCGCTGGCGGTCTGGCGGCGCTGCCGCCGCTCTTCCCGGAGGCGATGACCCGCGGCGTCGTGGTGCGGGCCTCGAACGCGGCGGAGAAGACCAAGGGCATGGCCTTTCCCTTCGCCGTCGGCCAGGAGTACTACCTGCCCAACGCCATGCCGAAGCTCGTTCCGGGCACCGAGGCGCAGGCGATCTGGGTCGCCTACAACCTGGCGCAGTCGGACCTGCAGGTCTCCGGCTCGCTCGAGACCGAAGACGGCCGCCCGGTGCCGGGATCCGAAGTGCGGCTGGTCGAGCGCACCAAGACCGGCCTCGCCGGACTCGACCGGCTGCGGATCGGCATCAAGGCGGGGAGCGGCGCGACCGGTCCGTGCGTCGTCCGATTGCACCTCGCCCAGGGGGCGAACCAGACGGACGCCTCGGCGCGGGTCCAAGTCGGGTCCTAGCCGGTGAGCGGCGCGTCGGCGGAGACGCCGCTCGCCACGCGTCGGCTCCATCTCAAGCCGGGGCGCGAGCGCTCCGTCCTGCAGGGACATCCCTGGCTCTTCTCGGGCGCCGTCGCGCGCGAAGACGGACCCGAAGACGCGCCGCTCGCCCTGGTCGTGGCGGCGGACGGCGCGCCGCTCGCCCTCGGCTTCCACAATCCGCGCTCGCAGATCCGCGCCCGGCTCGCGGCGGCGCCCGGCACGTCGATCGACTCCGCCTTCTTCCGCGCGCGGATCGCCGCGGCGCTCCGGCGCCGCCGCGAGCTCCTGCCGCCGGAGACCGACGGCTTCCGGCTGCTCAACGCCGAGGGCGACGATCTGCCCGGCTGGACGGTCGACCGCTTCGGCTCGACTCTGGTGAGCGAGATCACCGCCGCGGGCCTCGATCGCCTGGCGGAGCTCGCCTACGAGGCGCTCGCGGCCGAAGTACCGGAGGCGGCGATTCTCCATCTCGGCGGGGCGGCGGGGCGGCGGGAGGAAGGGCTGGCGACCGCCGACCGGGCGGTGCGCGGCGAGCCCGAGGCAGCCGTTTGGTTCCGCGAGCGCGGTCTGCTCTTCCGCGCCGAGCTCGCGGGCGGGCAGAAGACCGGCTTCTATTGCGACCAGCGCGAGAACCGGCGCCTGGCGGAGCGGCTGGCCGCTGACCGGTCGGTCCTCGACCTGTTCGCCCACAGCGGCGCTTTTGCCCTCTACGCCCTGCGCGGCGGCGCGACGCGGGCGACGGCGGTCGAGTCGGCGCCGCGGTTCGCCGCCCTCGCCCGCGAGCAGGCCCTCGCCAACGGACTCGATCCCGAGCGGCTGCGCTGGCAGGAGGCCGACGTCTTCGACTGGCTGCGCCAGGCCGAGGGCGAGCACGGCCTGGTGGTCTGCGATCCGCCGCCGCTCGCTCGCCGGCGGGCCGCGGTCGACTCGGCGGCGAGGGCTTACAAGGACCTCAACCGATTGGCCATGCGACGCACGGCGCGCGACGGCTACCTGCTCACCTTCTCGTGCAGCGGGGCGATCGACGGCAAGCTCTTCCGCCAGATCCTCTTCGCCGCCGCGACCGAGGCCGGCCGGCGGGTCGTGCTGCTCGGCCCGCTCGCCGCCGGTCCCGATCACCCGGTGGCGATCACCCACCCGGAGGGCGAGTACCTCAAGGGCTGGTGGTGCCGGGTCGAGGGGCCGGCGATCCCGCGCCGATGAACGTCGCCTTCTTCCTGCCGCGCGAGAGCGATCTCGCGCGCCTCGCCGGCCTCGACCCGGATCGCGACGCGCCGGAGTTCCGCCGCGGCGAGCGCGCCTGGATCCTGCAGACGTTCCTCCGCCTGCGCGCCGCCGGATTCGCGAGCGAGCTCGTCGATCGCGTGCCCGCTGCGGGCCTGGTCGTCTACCACGCCAAACACGACCGCGACGTCCGGCGCGGGGTGCCGCCGGGCGGCCGGCCGGTGCTGGTCGGCGCGCGCGCCGACAATCGCCAGTCGCTCTCGGCGGAGTTCGAGCTCCTGCAGAACGGCCGCTTCGCCGACGGCCGGTCGCGGCACGCCGTGCCGCACTGGCCGCAGCCGGGGCTGCGACCGCGCGATCCGGAGCGCGGCGAGCGCCTGTCGCGCCTCGCCTACAAGGGCTTCCTCGACAACCTCCATCCCGATTTCGCGGGCGAGCGCTGGCGCTCGTTCCTGGCGGCGCGCGGCATCGAATGGGTGGTCGACGCCGAGCGCTACGCCGGCGTCGCCATCGACCGCGCGGCGCTCGCCTGGTCGGACTTCCACGACATCGACGCGCTGGTGGCGATTCGCCGGCGCGAGCGCAAGACCGACTTCTCGAAGCCGGCCACCAAGCTCGTCAACGCCTGGCTCGCCGGCGTGCCGGCGCTGCTCGGCCCCGAATACGCGTTCCGCGAGCTGCGGCGCGGCGACCTCGACTATCTCGAGATCGGCTCGCTCGCCGAAGCCGAGGCCGCGGTCGATCGCCTGGCGAGCGAACCCGGGCTCTATCGCGCGATGGTCGACAACGGCCGCCGGCGGGCGCCCGAGGTGGACGTCGCGGCGGTGACCGCGGCCTGGCGGCGTCTGCTCGGCGAGACCCTGCCGCGCCTCGCCCGCGAACCGGGGCGGGAGCGCCGCCGCGCCTGGCCGCTCGCCGCGCGCCGGGCCGGGCGGTGGCTCGCCCGCTCGGCGTCGCTGCGCCCCGCGCGCTGACCCGCCGCGGTTTGACCGGCGCGGAGGCCTTTTGCTACGCTCGCCCGCCCGACGCGAGCGGGATCGAGGTGGATCCAGGCCCGTAGCTCAGTTGGTTAGAGCGCTTCGTTGACATCGAAGAGGTCGGTGGTTCGAGTCCACTCGGGCCTACCAGACTCCGTCGCTCGCGGGAACTGAGGAGACGGCTTTGCACAGGCGCTTAGCTCAGCTGGTTAGAGCGCTACCTTCACACGGTAGAGGTCCTCGGTTCGAGTCCGAGAGCGCCTACCACGCCTGCGCCCGAACTCGCCGCTACCCGGCCGCTTGACGCCCGGGAAGTCCCGCACGGCGAAGCCGTCGTATCCGTTTCACCAGCCCGCCACCCCAAGATAGATAGGTGGACCCCATGTCGAAGTCCGAGATCGTTCTCGTTCTACCGGATGGCTCCGAGCGCCGCGCTCCGGCGGGCACGACGCCGCTCGAGATCGCGGCGCAGATCGGTCCGCGCCTCGCCAAGGACGCGGTCGGCGCCGAGCTCGACGGGCGGTCGATCGACCTGCGCCAGCCGCTCGACGAGGGCGGGCCGTTCCGCATCATCACCACCCGCCAGGCCGAAGCCGGCGATTTCGTCCGCCATTCGGCCGAGCACGTGCTCGCCGACGCCGTCACCCGGCTGTGGCCGGAGGCGCTCTACGACGCCGGGCGCAAGGACCACAGCGAGAAGTTCCAGTACGACTTTCGCTTCCCGCGCGCCTTCGCGCCCGACGACCTCGCCGCGATCGAGACCAAGATGAAGGAGATCCTCGCCGAGGACGCGCCGTTCGAGCGCGTCGAGGTGAGCCGCGAGGAGGCCGAGAAGCTCTTCCGCGAGAGGGGCAACGACCTGAAGATCGACCGCCTGCGCGACATTCCGCCGGGCGAGAAGATCACCCTCTACCGTCACGGACGATTCGTGGACTTGTGCCGCGGACCGCACGTCCAGCGCGCCGGGCAGATCGGCGCCGTGCGTCTGCTCGAGGCCTCCGGCGTCTACTTCCGGGGCGACGAGTCCAAGGAACGCTTGCAGCGGATCTACGGCACGGCCTTCACTTCCGCCAAGGAGCTCGAGGCCTACGAGCAGGCGCAGGAGGAGGCGCGAGCGCGCGATCACCGCCGCCTCGGGCCGGAGCTCGACCTATTCAGCTTCAGCCCGCTCGCGCCCGCCTCGCCGTTCTTCCACCCGAAAGGGACGGTGGTCTACAACGGCCTGATCGACTTCGTGCGCGAGATCTACGCCCGCCAGGGCTACGGCGAGGTGGTGACGCCGCAGATCCTCGACGTCGCGCTCTGGCACACCTCGGGGCACTACGCCAACTATCGCGAGCACATGTTCTTCACCGAGGTCGACGAGCGCCAGTACGCGGTCAAGCCGATGAACTGCCCGACGCACTGCCTGATCTTCAAGACCCGCCTGCGCTCGTACCGCGACCTGCCGGTGCGCTACGCCGACTTCGGGCGCCTGCACCGCTACGAGCGCAGCGGCGTGACCTCGGGGCTGACCCGGGTGCGCTCCTTCTCGCAGGACGACGCCCACATCTTCTGCACCGAGGCCCAGATCGAGGACGAGGTCCGGCGGCTGATCGAGACCTACTTCCAGGTCTACCGCACCTTCGGCTTCGAGGAGATCCGGGTGACCTTCGGCACCCGGCCGGAGAAGTCGATCGGCTCGGACGAGCTGTGGGCGCACGCCGAAGGCGCGCTGCGCGCGGCGCTGGTCGCCAATCTGGGAACCGAGGGCTGGGTGCTCAACGCCGGCGACGGCGCCTTCTACGGTCCGAAGATCGACTTCCAGCTCAAGGACGCCCTCGGTCGCTGGTGGCAGCTCGGAACCATCCAGCTCGACTACCAGCTGCCGCTGCGCTTCGAGCTCGAGTACGTCGCGGCCGAGGGCGCAGTGCGCCCGCCGGTGATGATCCACCGCGCCATGCTCGGGTCGCTCGAGCGCTTCCTCGGCATCCTCATCGAGCACACGGCGGGGGCCTTCCCGCTCTGGCTCGCGCCGGTGCAAGCGAAGGTCCTGCCGGTGTCGGAGAAGTTCCTCGAGTACGCGGCCGGCGTGGTCGAGCGGCTGGCGGTCGCCGGCCTGCGGGCCGAGCTCGACGCGTCGAACGAGAAGCTCGGCTACAAGATCCGGCAGGCCGAGCTCGAGAAGGTGCCGTACATGCTGGTGGTCGGCGCCAAGGAGGTCGAGAGCGGCTCGGTGGCGGTGCGTCCGCGGCACGGCGAGGACCTGGGGTCCCTGCCGGTCGTCGAGGTGGCGGCGCGGCTGGCGCGGCAGGCCGCGACGCGGAGCGACCGTTTGGCAGCCGGGAGCGAAATCGGCTAGCATTCCGCCCCTGCGGCAGTTCGAGTCGTCGCCTGTGGTGGCTCCCCGGGGCGGCGGAGGGAAAGTCCGGAAGGTCGGGGAGCGTGGGAGAGGGGGACCTCGCATCGACAAGACGGCACGCATCAACGAAGCGATCCGCGTCCGGGAGGTCCGGCTGATCGACGCGGACGGCACCCAGGTCGGGATCGTGGCGACCGAGCAGGCGCTGCAAATGGCCCGCGAGCAGGGGTTCGACCTGGTCGAGGTGGCCGCCGAGGCGCGCCCTCCGGTCTGCCGGATCATGGACTTCGGCAAGTTCCGCTACCAGCAGAAGAAGAAAGCGCACGATTCGCGCAAGAAGCAGAAGACGATCCAGGTCAAAGAGGTCAAGTTCCGGCCGAACATCGACGACCACGACTACGGCGTGAAGCTGCGCAACGCCCTCCGGTTCCTCGAAGAGGGGGACAAGGTGAAAGCGACCGTGCAGTTCCGCGGGCGGGAAATGTCGCGGCCCGAACTGGGGATCACGCTGTTGAGGAAGCTCGCCGCGGATATCGGAGAGCATGGAGTGCAGGAGGGCTCGGCGGAGATGGCCGGCAACCGCATGCACTTGATCTTCGGTCCCGGCAAGAAGCAGGCGAAGAAGGTGGCCGTCGCCGCCGCCGAGACCGCCGCCAGCGGACACTGAGGTCCGCGCCGAATTCGAAGGAGAAGCTCCCGTGGCTCAGAAGAAGAAGACCCACCGCGGTGCCGCCAAGCGGTTCAAGATCACCGGCACCGGCAAGGTGATGCGCAAGAAGTCGATGGCCCGCCACATCCTGACCAAGAAGAGCCGGACGCGGAAGCGGCGGCTCAAGCAGGAAGTGGTGCAGACCGATCGGATGGGCCGGCGCGTGAAGGCCCTGCTCACCAGCTAACGTTCACCCGCCGTCGCGGACCGGATCGAACCTGTCCGGCCCGACGGCTCCCGGGACCGCCTCGCGGCGCCGGGCTCCCTCCGCCCCTGCGTCGGGCGAGAAAACGAGGTTCGTCATGCCGCGCGTCAAGCGGGGTAGCAAGCGCAACCAGAAGCGCAAGAAGGTCCTCAAGCAGACCTCCGGCTTCTTTCTCACCAAGTCGAACGCCTATCGCATGGCGATGCAGGCGGCCGACCGCGCCGGGAAGTTCGCCTACGTCGGCCGGCGCCAGAAGAAGCGCGATTTCCGCAGTCTGTGGATCGTGCGCATCAACGCCGCGGTCCGCGAGCTCGGGATCTCCTACAACAAGTTCATCCAGGGGCTGAAGCTCGCCGGCTGCGCCCTCGATCGCAAGGTTCTCGCCGAGCTGGCGCTGGCGGAGGATCGCAAGCCCTTCGCCGAGCTCGTCGGCCTCGCCAAGCACGCCCTCGAAAAGGCCGAGGCGGCCAAGAAGGCCTGAGTTGTCGGCCCCGAGCGAGCCGCCGGAAGCGCTGCGGCCCGAGGATCTCGTCCGCCTGAAAGGCGAGCTCGCCGAGGCCCTCGCCGGCCTGGCGACGCGCGGCGAGTGGGAGCGCCAGAAGGGGGCGTGGAACGAGCGGCTCGATCGGTATTTCGTCCTCCTCAAGGCCTGCCTGCCCGCCGATCGGCCGTTCTTCGGCAAGGGGATCAACGAGCTCAAGGGCCTCGTCCGCGACGGCTTCGCCGCGCGCGGCGAGGCGATCGCGCGCGCCGAGGAGGAGCGTCGCCTCGCCGCGGCGAGAGTCGACGTCACCCTGCCCGGCCGCCGCCCGCTCCTCGGCTCCTACCACCCGGTGACCCTGGTCACGCGGCGGATCGAAGGGATCTTCCGCGCTCTCGGCTACAGCGTGGCCGAGGGCCCCGAGGTCGAGGACGACCGCTACAACTTCGAGCTGCTGAACTTCCCGGCCGACCACCCGGCGCGCGACGCGCAGGACACCTTCTTCCTCGCGGATGGCCGGCTGCTGCGCACCCACACTTCGCCGGTGCAGATCCGCACCATGCTGGCGCGCCAGCCGCCGATCCGGGTGATCTGTCCCGGGCGCGTCTACCGCAACGACAATGACCTGCGCCACTCGCCGATGTTCCACCAGATCGAGGGCCTGTGCGTCGCCGAGGGCGTGTCGATCGCCGACCTCAAGGGGACGCTGCTCGCTTTCGTGCGCCGCCTCTTCGATCCCTCGACCGACGTCCGCCTGCGGCCGAGCTACTTCCCGTTCACCGAGCCCTCGGCGGAGGTCGACATCACCTGCCAGATCTGCCAGGGCGCGGGCTGCGCCACCTGCTCGGGGACGGGCTGGATGGAGATCCTCGGCTCGGGGATGGTCGATCCGCGGGTGCTCGAGAACTGCGGCATCGATCCCGACCGCTACAGCGGCTTCGCCTTCGGGCTCGGCCTCGACCGGGTGGCGATGAACGTCTGGAAGTTCCCCAACATCCGCGCCCTGTTCGAGAGCGACGAGCGCCTGCTGCGCCAGGTGCGGGACTGACGCCGTGGAATTTCTCCTCTCCTGGCTCGCGGACTACGTGGATCTCTCAGATCGGCTGCCCCTCCGGCGGGACGCGGGCGGACGCCTGTGGCTGGCGAGGCTCACCACGGACTCTGCCAACCAAGGCTTGCGCCTAGGGGAAAGGCTCACTGCCATCGGTCTCGCGATGGAGGGACATCGAATCGTCCCACACGAGTTTCCGGCGACCGGAGATTGGTCGGAGCAGCAGCTGGTCCTCGACGTCGACGTGACCTCGAACCGCCCGGACTGCATGAACCACTACGGCCTCGCCCGGGAGCTCGCGGTGGCGCTCGGCAAGCCGCTCCAGCCGGACGTTTTTTCCTCAACCGGAAGCTTTTCAGGTGCGCAGACGGAGACCTCGCCCACCGGCGAGCCTCCGATCCGCGTCGTTCTGGACGACCCGGAAGGCTGCCCGCGCTACACCGCGCGGGCGATCCGCGGAGTGCGCGTGGGGCCGAGCCCCGGGTGGCTTCGCCGCCGGCTCGAGGCGATCGGCCAGCGCTCGATCAACAACGTGGTCGACGCGACCAACTACGTCCTCTGGGAGCTCGGCCAGCCGCTGCATGCCTTCGATCTGGCGAAGATCCGCGGCGGCGAGATTCGCGTCCGCCGCGGGCGCGCCGGCGAGAGGTTGCGCACCCTCGACGGCGTCGAGCGCGTCCTGTCGCCGGAGATCCTGGTGATCGCCGATGCCGCCGGCGCGACGGCGCTCGGCGGCGTCATGGGCGGCGCGGCGAGCGAGGTGAGCGCCGCGACCGTCGACGTGCTGCTCGAGGCGGCGTATTTCGATCGCCGGCGGGTGCGCGCCGGCGCCCGCGCCCTCGGCATGCACACCGACGCGTCGCACCGCTTCGAGCGCGGCGCCGATTTCGCGGCTTGCGACGCCGCCTCGCGGCGCTGCGCGGCGCTGATCGCCGAGGTCGCCGGCGGCACCGTCGATCCCGCGGCCGTCGACGCGCTGGCCGCCCGCCCGGAACCGGTCGTCTGGCGGATCGAGGCCGGCGCGCTCGATCGCTTCGCCGGCTTCGCGATCGCCGCTTCGGAGATCGCGAGCGTGCTCGCGGGTCTCGGCTTCGCGCCGCGCGAGGAGGGCGCGGGGATCTTCGCGGGCACCGTCCCTTCGTGGCGAGCGGTCGACTTCGAGCCCCGGCGATCGGGACCGTCGGCGGGGCAGGCTTATCCGCAAGATCTCTACGAGGAGGTGCTGCGCCACGTCGGCTTCGAGCGCATGCCGGCGCACCTGCCGACGATCGGCGGCATCGATCCGGGCACGAGCCGCGAGCACGAGGAGCGGGCGCGGATCCGCGAGCATTTCGTGGCCCTCGGGTACGCCGAGAGCGTGCACTACGCCTTCCACGACGCCGCCTGGGACGAGCGCTTCCCGAAGCCCTTCGTCGCCGCGGGCGCGGCGCCGCTGCGGCTCGCGAACCCGCTCTCGGAGCGCTACGCCCTCCTGCGCCGATCCCTGGTGCCGAATCTGGTGGCAGCGGCGGAATTCAACTTCCATCGCGAAGCGACCGGCGTCCGGTTATTCGAGATCGGCCACCTCTTCCCGGGTGGGCGGGATGCGGAGATCGAAGCCGTGGCGGTGATCGCCGGCGGCCGCACGGGCGAGCCTTGGGACCGCCGGGCGGAGCCGGACCTGCTGGCGCTCAAGGGCGCTGTCGAAGAGCTGATCGACCGCCTGGGTCTCGGAGTCGAAAGCCGCCCGGCGCGGCTCGCGGGCACGGTCGAGGGGACCGGCGGCGAGTGGCTCGACGGCGACCGGATCCTCGGTTGGTTCGGCGAGATCGACGACCCCGAGATCGCACAGCCGATCTTCGCCGCCGAGCTGCGACTCGACCGGCTCCCCGAGAACGTCGCGCGTTCGATCGCGGCGCCGCCGCGCTTGCCGGGAATCAGCGTCGATTGGACGCTGACCCACGCGCAGGAGCTGGCCTGGGCGGAGCTCGCGGCGGCGGTGCGCCAGCGGGCGAGCGGCGACGTCTGGCTGCGCGCCTTCCGCCTCAAGGATCGCTACCAGGGGGCCGGCCTACCGGCGGGGGCCGTCGCGACCACGATCCGCTTCGACTACCATGGCGGCGAACGCACGCTCACCCAGGACGAGGTGAACGCCCGGCACGCGGCGCTCACCTCGGAGCTCGAGCGCCGGTTCGGCGTCGCCAGGAGGTGAACGACATGGGACTCGAATTTCTCGATCCGCTCGAAGACCGGGTGCGCGAGGCGTCCGAACGCCTGCGGGAGCTGGCGCGCGACAACGCCGACTTGCGCCGACGCGTCGAGGAGCTCGAGCGCGAGCTCGACGCGGCGGAGCTCGAGGACGAGAAGCACTGGCATCGCGAGCGCGAGGAGGTCCGGCGTCGGGTGGGCGCGCTGGTCGACCGGCTGGCGGCGCTCTCGGCTGCCGCGACGGCGGCCGACGACGCTCCCCGGTGATGTATAGTCCAAGCCGTTGGATCGCCCGCGGAGTGCGATGCGGCCGATCCGGGAGAGCGCAAGATGACCGACGTGACTCCCGGCCCCTCGACCGAGGTGGAGATCTTCGGCGCGACGTACGCGATTCGCGGTGGGCATGATCCGGCCCATCTGACGGCATTGGCCGCCGAGGTGGACCGCAGGATGCGGGACCTCGCCGCGCACGGCTCGACCGCCGATGCCGGCAAGCTCGCGATCCTGGTGGCCCTCAATCTGGCGGATGAGTTGTCCCGGAACCGGGAGCAGTCCGACGGGGAACGGGGCGAAATCGAGACGAAGGTCGCGGAGTTGACAGAGGAGCTGGTCGCGGCGCTCGCCGGTTCGTGAGCGCCCGGCCGGAGCCTTCGCACTGGAGAGCTGGAAACTGAACGGGGTTTGGCACCCCTCGAGCGAGGCGGGATGGGACGACGCACAGTAGAACCAACTCATTTACTCCGGGAGTCCAAATCCCGCGTGGCCCGTGCCTGCCCGGCCTGGACCGGGACGCTGAAGGCTCGTGGTGAGGGCACCCACCTGATGCGTTTCAGGTTCTAGACGCAGCGCCCTTCTCCTCGCTCGGGGGGTGACTTCTTCCGCCCTCCGCCTTCTCGATGAGCCCCGCTCCTCCGCACGGGGGGGTGTGGAATGACTTCGATCGTCTGGATCGCGGCCGCGCTGGTGCTCGCGCTCGCCGTCGGCGGGGCCAGCTGGCTCGGCGTGCAACGCGCCGGGCGGCGCGCGCTGGCGGAAGCGCGACGCGAGGCCGAGAAGCTCGTCGAGACCGCGAATCGTGACGGCGAGGCGCGCATCCGCGAGGCCGAGCTGGCCGCCAAGGAGAAGCTCCTCCAGGCCCGCACCGAGTTCGAGTCCGCCTCCCGCAAGCGCCGCCAGGAGCTCGAGGCGCTCGAGCGCCGACTGACGCAGAAGGAGGACGCGCTCGACAAGCGCGTCGAGCAGCTCGACGCCAAGGACCGCGATCTCGCCGGCCGCGAGCGCACCCTCGCGGGGCGCGAGCGAGAGGTCGCGACGCGCGACGAGGAGCTCTCGGCGGTGCTCGCCACTCAACGCTCGCGCCTCGAGCAGATCGCCGGCCTGACCGCCACCCAGGCGCGCGAGGAACTGGTCCGATCGCTCGAGAACGACGCCCGGCTGGACGCCGCGCACCTGGTCAAGCGGATCGAGGACGAAGCGCGCGAGAGCGCCAACCGTCAGGCGCAGCGGATCATCGGCATGGCCGTGCAGCGCTCGGCCTCGGACTACGTCTCGGAGACCACGGTCTCGGTCGTCGCGCTGCCGAACGACGAAATGAAGGGGCGCATCATCGGCCGCGAAGGGCGCAACATCCGCGCTCTCGAGACCGCCACCGGCGTCGACCTGATCGTCGACGACACGCCGGAAGCGGTGATCCTCTCGGGCTTCGACCCGTTCCGGCGCGAGATCGCGCGCGTCGCGCTCGAGCGCCTGATCGCCGACGGCCGGATCCATCCGGCGCGCATCGAGGAGATCGTCGAGAAGGTCAAGGGCGAGTTCGAGCAGCGGATCCAGCAGGAGGGCGACGCGGCGTTGCTCGAGTTGAAGATCCCGGGCATGCACCCGGAGCTGGTGAAGCTCCTCGGCCGCCTGCGCTTCCGCTACAGCTACGGCCAGAACGTCCTCCACCACTCGAAGGAGGTCTCCTTCCTCGCCGCCACCATGGCCGCCGAGCTGCGCGCCAACGTCAACGTCGCCAAGCGCGCCGGCCTGCTGCACGACGTCGGCAAGGCGATCGATCGCGAGGTCGACGGCACGCACCTCGAGCTCGGCATCGAGCTGTTGCGCAAGTACGGCGAGACCGAGGAGGTCGTGCACGCCATGGCCTGCCACCACGGCGACTACGACCCGCAGACGGTGGAAGCGGTGCTGGTCACCGCCGCCGACGCGCTCTCCGCCGCCCGCCCGGGCGCGCGGCGCGAGATCCTCGAGACCTACGTCAAGCGGCTCGAGCAGCTGGAGGAGATCGCCAACGGCTTCAAGGGGGTGCAGAAGAGCTACGCCATTCAGGCCGGGCGCGAGGTGCGGATCATCGTCGACAGCGGCAAGATCGCCGACGAGGAGGCGATCTGGCTGTCGAAGGACATCGCCAAGAAGATCGAGGCCGAGCTCACCTATCCGGGCCAGATCAAAGTCACCGTGATCCGCGAGACCCGCGCGGTGGAGTACGCGCGGTGAAGCTGCTGTTCGTCGGCGACGTGATCGGCAAGCCGGGGCGCAAGGCGCTCGCGCTCCTGCTGCCCCGTCTGGTCGACGAGCATCACGCCGACTACGTGGTGGTCAACGTCGAGAACGCGGCCGGCGGTTTCGGCGTCACCGAGGACGTGCTCGAGGAGCTCGCCGACCTGCCGATCCACTGCATGACCTCCGGCAATCACGTCTGGGACAAGAAGGAGGTCCTCGAGCTTTTCCGCCGCGAGCCCCGGCTGCTGCGCCCGGCTAACTATCCCGAGGGCAATCCGGGAGTCGGGGTGCACGTCGGCGAGACCGCCGGCGGCGTCGCGGTGGCGACGGTGAATCTCGAAGGCCAGGTCTTCATGCGCAACGTCGACTCGCCCTTCCGTTGCGCCGACCGGATCGTGGCCGAGCTCCAGGGTAAGGCGAAGGTGATCTTCGTCGACTTCCACGCCGAGGCGACGAGCGAGAAACAGGCAATGGGGATCTACCTCGACGGCCGCGTCAGCGCGGTGGTCGGCACCCATACCCACGTGCCCACCGCCGACGAGCGAATCCTGCCCGGCGGCACCGCCTTCCTGACCGACGCCGGCATGACCGGTCCCTACGAGGGCGTGATCGGCTTCCGCGCCGACCGCGTCCTGCCGCGCTTCCTGTTGCAGACCCCTTCCACCTTCGAGGTGGCCAAGCGCGACGTGCGTCTGGCCGCGGTGGTGGTGGACGTGGACGAGGCGACCGGCAAGGCGCGCGGCATCGTGCGCCGGCTGGTCGCCGTCGGGGAGGAGTGATGTCGCGATCCGCGCCTCCGAGCCTCGACGCGCTGCGCACCGCTCCCGGGCGCCAGTCGCTGAGCGTGATCGTCACCACGTTCAACGAAGAGCAGAACATCGCCGAGTGTCTGCAGTCGGTTCTCTGGGCGGACGAAATCCTGCTCGTCGACTCGTTCTCCAAGGACCGCACGGTCGAGATCGCCCGGCGCTTCCCGATCACCATCCTGCAACGCGAGTACTTCGGCTCGGCGGCGCAGAAGAACTGGTCGATCGACCGGGTCAAGCACGACTGGGTGCTGATCATCGACGCCGACGAACGAGTGCCGGAAAAGCTGGCGCGCGAGATCTTGAGCGTGCTCGCCTCGCAGCCCCAGGTGCACGGCTTCTACATCCGGCGCGAGAACGTCTTCGTCGACGAGGTGATCCGCCACTCCGGCTGGTCGACCGACAAGGTCGTGCGGCTATTCCGCAAGGACAAGGGGCGCTACCCGAACCGCCGCGTGCACGCCGACCTGGAGATCGAGGGCCCGGTGCCGGTGCTCGCCAATTCCTTCCTGCACTACACCTTCCGCACCTTCGATCAGTACTTCCCGAAGTTCCTCAACTACGCCGAGTGGGGCGCGGCGCAGGCCTTCCGCGACGGCCGCAAGGCGGGTCTGCTCGAGCTCGTTTTCCGCCCCTGGTGGCGGTTCTTCCGCACCTTCGTGCTGCAGCTCGGGTTCCTCGACGGCATGCACGGCCTGATCCTCTGCAGCCTGCAGTCCTTCGGCGTCTTCTTGAAGTACGCCCGCCTGTGGGAATACAACATCCGCCAGGCGCGCGGCGAGGATCTCAACTTGCCGGCGTTCGACGAGGACGAGCAGACCTGGAAGCGTCCGCGCGACGCCTCCGACGCGCCCCCCACCTCCTGAACCCGGTCGCTCGTACGTGGCTCCGGCGCCACCCCGTCGCTCAGGCGTGCGGCGTGAGCTTCTTCGCCAGGTCCTCGGAATCGGCCAGCCGATTGGTCATCAGCACGTAGCCCTCGACCGGATCGAGATCGCGGGCGACCTCGAACATCGGCAGCGGCGAGGCGAGGCGCGCCAGGTCGTCGCGCTGAATCAAGAGCCACACCCGGTCGGTCGCGCGGCAGTAGGCCTGCAGCTCGGCCTCGTCGCGCGGCAGGCGGGCGAAGCGTCGGGTGTAGAACAGGAACGGTGGGTCGATCCGCGGATAGATGGCGTAGGGCTCGCTCGGGGTGGCGAGCGCCAGGAGCCGTTGCGCCAGCGGCCGGGCGGTCTTGAGGGCGTTGAACTGCGGCAGGAGCAGGGCGCTCGCCACCGCGACCGCGGCGGCGAATCCGGCGGCCATGGCGATCGTCATGCGGGCGACGCGGCCGCGCGCGGCGACCCGGGCGCCGTAGGCGAAGGCGAGCGCGATCGCCAGCAGCAGACCGCCGACCGCGAAGGGAAAGGCCGGGCCGAGGGGCGCGAGCTCGGAGCGCCCGCGGGCGAGCGGCGGGATGGCGATCGCCGCGGCGCCGACGATCGCGGCGGCGATCGCGGCCGGGATCCCCGCCCAGCGCCGCAGCTCGTCGCGATGGCGGCCGATCTCCGTCAGTCCGACGGCCACCAGCAGCGCCAGCCCCGGGTACATCGACAGGATGTAGACCGTGCGCTTGGCGGGCGAGAGGCTGAAGAAGACCAGGGTGACCAGGAACCAGCTGAGCGCGAAGCGGAAACCCGCGCGCCGCTCGTCCCGGATCCGTTTCCAGCCGAGCCAGAGCGCCCCCGGCAGGAAGAAGAACCAGGGGAAGAAGTCCGCCGGCAGGATGGTCAGGTAGTAGTAGAAGGGCTGGAAGTGGTGCCAGGGCTCGGCGTAGCGGGTCACGTTCTGGCGGAAGACGATGGTGTCGAAGTACTCCCGCCCGGCGCTCGCCGCCGCCGGAACCAGCCAGAGCAGGACGATCGCGGCCCAGATCAGCAGGCCGGTCGGGATGCGCAGGTCGCGGATCGCGTCGCGGCGCTTCGTCGCCAGCAGATAGACGACGATCGCCAGCAGCGGCGGCAGCAGTCCCACCGGTCCCTTGGCCAGGGTGGCGAAGCCGGTGGCGACGAAGAAGGCGCGATAGAAACCAGTTCGACGCTCGAGAAACCCGCGGGTCCAGAAGAGCATGGCGAGCGCTACCAGCGCGCCGAGCAGCATGTCGATCTGTCCGACCCGACCCTGCCAGAGGATCTTCGCCGAGCTCGCGTAGACCAGGGTCGCGAGCCAGGCGGTCGGCTCGTCGAACCAGCGCCGTCCGATCTCGAACAGGCAGAAGAGCGCCGCGATCGCGGCGAGCGCCGACGGCAGGCGGGCGGCGACCTCGTTCACGCCGCCGGTGACGAAGGAGGCGAGACCGATCAGCCAGAAGAGCAGCGGCGGCTTCTCGGCGTAGATCGCGCCGTTCAGGTGGGGAACGAACCAGTCGCCCGAGGCGCGCATCTCGCGCGTCACCTCGGCGTAGCGCGGCTCGTCGGGATTCCACAGATCGCGACGGGCGATGCCGGGCAGGAAGACGGCGAGACCGAGGGCGGCGGCCAGTAGCCGCGCGCGCCAGCTCACGCTTCGGCGTCCGGCGCCGCGCCGCCGCCCGGGCGATAGAGCAGCCAGAGATTGCGGAAGTAGATCAGTAGGCCGGCGCCTTGGCCGACGATGAACACCGGGTCGCGGCGGTGCACGGCGTAGAGCAGCAGCACCAAGCCGCCGCCGACGCTGAAGAACCAGAAGGCGTTCGGGACTACGCTGCGCTTGTTGCGCTCGGAGGCGATCCACTGGACGAAGAATCGCCCGAAGAAGAGCCCTTGTCCGAGGAAGCCGATGATCTGCCAGAGAGTGGTTCGTTCCAAGGGGTGATCTCCTCGACCCCGCGGGGGTCGATCCAACGCTTGCGCATCCACATCACCGCGAACAGGTCGGCGAGGGCGCGGAAGAGCCGATTGCCGATGCCGTACTTCGCGACTCCGTGACGACGCGGGCGGTGGTTCACGGCGAGTTCGGTGACCCGCGCGCCGTTCCAGCGCACGAGGGTGGGGAGGAAACGGTGCATGCCGGTGAACATCGGCAACGAGCGCAGGAACTCCGCGCGGTAGACCTTGAGCGAACAGCCGACGTCGGAGATCGATTCGTCGGTCGCCCAGTTGCGCACGGCGTTGGCGATGCGCGACGAGGCTCGGCGCACCCAGCTGTCGTGGCGGTCGACGCGCACGCCGGAAACCGCGTCGTAGCCCTCGAGCGCCGCGAGCAGTCGCGGTAGGTCGGCGGGATCGTTCTGCAGGTCGGCGTCGAGCGTCGCCACCAGAGAACCGCGGGCGGCACGGAACCCGGTCGCTAGCCCGGCCGATTGGCCGCGATTGCGCGGGTGGCGCAGGACGCGGATCCGGCGGTCGCCGCGCGCCAGCTCCGCGAGGGCGCGGGCGCTGCCGTCGGTCGAGCCGTCGTCGACGAAGAGGATCTCGTAGTCGAACGCGCCGGGGGCGAGGGCGGCGCGGATTTCCTCCGCCAGCAGGCGGAGGTTCTCCTCCTCGTTGTACAACGGGACGATGATCGAGAGAGTGGGGGCAGCCACGGTCGAAGGGCCGGCGGACGGCCGCCGAGGCTATCACGTGCGGCCCCTCCTCCGACGCCGAAGAGCCGCGTAAGATCCGCCCATGCCGTCGTTTGCGAGAGTCGGTTCGGCCGCGCCGCCGGCCTTCCGGGAGCCTCCGCGCCCCGGGCTGCTGTTCGCGGGCCTCGGCTCTTGGGTGGCGGCCACGGTGGTGGTGAGCAGCTTCGCCGCGCCGCCGATCTTCGCCGCGGTGGAGGCGATGTTCCCCGGACGCTTCCCGTTCCTGCGCGTCTTTCGCCGAGTCGCGATGCTGGCGGCGATCGTCTTCCTCGTCCTCTGGTCGCGCCGCGTGGGCGCGCGGGCGCCGCGCGACTTCGGCCTCGCCTCCGGGGGTTGGCGCGCGCTGCTCGGCGGCTTCCTCGCCGGCGCGGCGACGCTCGGCGCGGCGGGCGCGCTCGAGCTCTGGGGCGGCCAGCGGCGTTGGATCGGCGAGTTGCGCCCGGCGATGATCCTCGAAGCGATCGTCGCCGCCGCGGCGATCGGCTTCGTCGAGCAGCTCGTCTTCCACGGCCTCTGGCTCTATCCTTTCGGGCGCCTGCGTGGCGCGGCGTTCGCCGCCTCCTGTCTCGCCACTTCGGCGCTTTACGCCACGGCGCACTTCGCGCGCGGCAGCGGGCGGGTGGCCCGGGTCGACGAGTGGAGCGGGCTGTCGGTCTGGTCCGGGGTGCCCGCCGCGATCGCCCGCTACGGCGAGGCCTGGCTCGGGCTCGCGGCGGCGGCGGCTCTCCTCTATGCCGTGGCGTGGCGCACCGGGCAGGTCTGGGGAGCGGTCGGCCTGCACTCCGGGGCGGTTCTGGCGCTCAAGCTGGCGTCCCTGGTCAGTCGGCCCGTCCTCTCCGGAGCGTCGTGGTTCTTCGTCGACGGCATCCTCCCCGGGTGGCGGCTGGCGATTCTCTTCGTCGCCCTGGTTCCGGTGGCGCTTCTCGGCGGACCGGGAACCTGGCTCGCGCGCTGGGCGCGCCAACCCGAGATGACGTGAAGCGAGCCGGCTTCTGGGTCGTGGGCGCGGCGATCGCTCTCGCCATCGTCCTGCGTCCGGCGACGCCGATCGACGAGACCCGCTACCTCACGGTCGCCTGGGAGATGTGGTCGCGCGGCGACGCCCTGGTGCCGCACCTGAACGGCGAACCGTACAGCCACAAGCCGCCGCTGCTCTTTTGGCTGATGCACGCCGGCTGGTCGCTCGTCGGACCGAGCGAGATCTGGGCGCGCCTCGTACCGGGCCTCGCCGCGCTCGCCGTGCTCGCCGGGAGCCGCCGACTCGCCGCCCGACTCTGGGCGGACGAGGCGACCGCGGCGGCGGTGCCGGCGGCGCTCGCCGGCAGCCTGGCGTTCCTGGTCGTCGCCACCTTCACCGGCTTCGACATGCTGCTCGCGGCGTGCGTGTCGATCGCCTGGAACGGCCTGGTCGACGCGACGGATCCCGCGCGCCGCGGACGCGGCTGGACGACGTTCGCCGCCGGGCTGGGTCTCGGAATCCTGACGAAGGGTCCGGTGGCGTTGCTGCTCGTCCTGCCGGCGGCGCTCGCGGCTCCCTGGTGGGCGGCCGGCTCCCCGGCGGTGGCGCGCGGCCGCCGCGGGCGCTGGTACGCCGCGCTCGCTCTGGCGGTGGTCGCCGGCGCCGCGCTCGCGCTGGCCTGGGCGATCCCCGCCGCGATCCGCGGCGGGCCGCAGTTCCGCGACGCGATCTTCGTCCGCCAGACGGCCGGCCGGGTGGTGGAGTCGTTTGCCCACCGGCGGCCGTTCTGGTGGTACGTCCCGATCGCGCCGCTGCTCCTGTTGCCGCTCGCGCTCGCGCCGGCGGTGCGCCGCGGGTGGGCGCGCGCCCTGGCGCGGCCGCTCGAGCGCGGCGCGCGCTTCGCCCTCGCCGCCACGCTTCCGGCCTTCGTCGGCTTTTCGCTGGTGAGCGGCAAGCAGCCGCAGTACCTGTTGCCGCTCCTGCCCGCGGCGGCCATGCTCGCGGCGCGCGCCGCGCGTCTCGGCTCGCCCGCGGAGCGCGCGCCGGCGCGCGCCCTGGGGGCGTTCGCCGTCGTCAGCCTGGTGCTCTTCGCGGCGCTGCACGTCGTCTTCGCCTGGAAGTACGCCGCGGCCTACGACCTCGAGCCGTTCAGCCGCAGGATCGGCGAGCTGCAAGCGGCCGGCCGTCCGGTGGGGTTCCTCGGCGCCTACCACGGGCAGTTCGGTTTCCTCGGCCGGCTCTCGCGGCCGCTCCTGGTGCAGCCGAGCGCCGGCGCGGAGGCGTTCTTCCGCCGGCATCCGGACGGCGTCCTGGTAGCGGAAATCCGGCGCGGCGACGGCTCCGCGGCGGGCCGCCGCGAGATCCTCGCCCAGCCCTACCGCGGCGGACGTCTGGTGGCCTGGGAGGCGACGGGGGCGGTCACCACGCCTTCCACGGCGCCTGACCCGAACGCCAGACCTCGTTGAGGTGCAGGTAGTCGCGGTAGGTGTCCATCGGGTGCCAGAAGCCCTCGTGGACGAAGACCGAGAGCTGGCCGTCGCGCGCCAGGCGCTGCAGCGGCTCGAGCTCGAGGAAGAGGCCGGGCTCGGGAGTCAGGTAGTCGAAGACCTCGCGTTGGAAGACGAAGAAGCCGCCCGAGACCACGCCCTCGGCCACCGTCGGCTTTTCGTTGAACTCGACCGCCCGGCCGTCCTTCACCTTCATCTCGCCGTAGCGCGATGTCGGATGCACGCCGGTGACCGTGGCGATGCGCCCCTGCGCGTAGTGGAAGTCGAGCAGCGCGTCGAGATCGAGATTCCCGACCGCGTCGCCGTAGGTCATGCAGAAGGTCCCGGCGTCGACGTAGCGTCGGACGCGGAACAGACGTCCGCCGGTGCCGGTGTCGGCGCCGGTCTCGGCGCAGGTCACGCGCCAGTCCTCCTCGCCCTCGAAGTTGTGGAACTCGGGGCGCGGCTCGCCCTTCATCGCCACCGTGAAGTCGCGGTGCATCTCGTGGTAACGCAGGAAGTACTGCTTGATCACCCAGCCCTTGTAGCCGAGGCAGAGGACGAAGCGCCGGAAGCCGGCGCTGCCGTAGATCTTCAGGATGTGCCAGAGGATCGGTTGCTCGCCGATCTCGACCATCGGTTTCGGCCGGTACTCGGTCTCTTCGCGCAGCCGCGTGCCCTGGCCGCCGCAGAGGACCACCACCGGCATCTCCTGCTTCGTGAGTCGTCGGGGCATGCGATCTCCCAATCTCCGCGCGCGCGGTCTAGCTTAGCGCGACCGATTCGGCCGCCGCCGACTCGGAGCCCAGGCGCCGCACCACCAGACAGGCGAGCAAGATGAGGGCCGGAAAAGCGCCGGCGAAGACCCGGATCTCGCCGCGCCAGCCGTAGACCACGTAGAGCGGGAAGATGACGAGCGCGGTGGACGCGAAGATGAGGCGCAAGAGCCGCTCGGTCGCGCCGCTCGCCGACGCGAGAACGGCGGCGATCGCGGCGAGGAGCAGCAGGTGGGGACCGGCCGGGCCCGGGAGCGCCGGGGCGTAGAGGTCGCGCAACTGGAGCCAGCGCGCGGGCGAAGTGAAGAACTCGAGGTTGTCCGAGAAGCTGTTGTACGCCTCCTGGCCCGGGCGATCGGCGAAGATGCGGTGGACGACGACGAACGGCAGGCCACCCGCGACGAGCGCGGCGCCGCCGCGGCGCAGGAGGCCGCCGCGGTCGCGGTCGATCCAGAATGCCGCCAAGAACCAGACGAGGAGCAAGATGCTCGACTCCTTGTTGAGCACCGCGAGCGCGAACGCCGAGCAGAACGCGACCCACCGCCGGCCGAGAAAGTAGTGCAGGGCCGCCGAGGCGAAGAAGAGCTCGGGCAGGTCGTAGAGGAAACCGCCCTGAGTGAAGGTCACCGGATAGAACAGCAGGGCGAGCGGCGGCGCGAAGCTCGCGAACAACGGTCCCGTCCCGCCGTGGCGCAGCAGGCTCGCTCGCCAGTAGGCGAGAGTGCCGACGAGCGCCAGGAACAGCAGGACGTGCGCGACGACGTACTCGGTCGAGGTGGCGCGGCGGAGGTGGTAGCGCTCGCGCAGCTCCGGAGCCCTGCCCGCCAGCAGCTCGGCCGCTCGGTCGGGCAGGGCGCTCGACAGCGCCCAGACCAGCCCCGGCGTGAGCACGCGGTAGATGAAGGGCCGCTCGGTCTTGAAGTGGATCGTGGGCTCGAAACGCGAGTAGGGCCAGTGATCGCCGAGCGAGGAGTGGTTTTCGAAGGAGTCGAGCACCGCCGAGGCGGCGAGGCCCCAGGCGAAGGCGACGAGAAAGGCCACCAACAGCCGCTGGCCGATCCGCCGAATGGGAGGCGAGCTCGCGACCCTGTCCGGGCTCGGATCGTGGAGGGCTCCGCTAGACGCATCCGGGGTCATTCGAATCCTCCCGCTCCCGCTCTACGGTTTTCCGCTCGACGCGGGCGTCGCCGCGGCGCGCTCGCGAAACCAAGCCGCGGTGCGCGTCAGTCCATCGTCGAGGCTCACGCGCGGCTGCCAACCGACGGCGCGCGCCAGCGCGGCGTACGAGAGGCAAGAGCGCGGCGGGTCGCCGGCGCGCGCCGGGGCCTGGGTCGCCGCCAACCCCGGCGCGAGGATCGCGATCAGCCGCGCGGCCAGCTCGCGGATCGAGGTCTCGCATGCGGTCGCGACGTTGTGGGCCCCGGCCGGCCGGGCCGCCACCGAGCGCGCGACGGCCTCGGCCACGTCGGCGGCGTGGACGAAGTCGCGCGTCTGTTCGCCGCCGCCGAACAGACGCGGCGCGCGGCCGGCGAGCAGGTCGCGGCAGAAGATCGCCACCACGCCCCCTTCGCCGGCGCTCGTCTGGCGTTCGCCGTACACATTGGCGAAGCGCAGCGAAGTGGAGGTCATGGCGTGCGTCCGCTCGTAGAAATGCAGGTAGCGCTCGACGGTGAGCTTGCCGACGCCGTAGGGGGTCGAAGGGCGGCCGGCATCGCCCTCCTCGCTCGGCAGCCGTTCGATCCTGCCGTAGACCGCCGCCGAGCTCGCGAACACGACGTGTGGCCTGCCACAGGCGCGCGCGCGCTCGAGGATGCGCAGCGAGTCGAGCAGTCCGCCGCGGGCGTCGGCTTCGGGAGCCGCGAGGCTGGCTCCGGCGTCGATCGGGGCAGCCAGGTGCACCACCACCTCGGGAGCGAACGCCGCCATCGCGGCCGCCGCCTCCGGCGCCGCGAGCGTCGCGATCTCGAGGCGCGCGCGGGGGGGAACCTGCTCGGCGCTCCCCGACGACAGATCGTCGATCACCAGCACCTGGTGGCCGTCGGCGAGCAGACGCGGCACGACGTGACTGCCGATGAATCCGGCGCCGCCGGTCACCAGGACCCTCATCCCGCCGCGCTCCGCGCCCGTCGCCAGATGCGCTCGCCGCCGGCGCGGCGCAACTGGCGGCGCAGCTGCTTGCGCAGCCGCGCCTCGCCGCGGAACATCGCCGGGACCTGCGAGCGATAGGCGAGGATCGCCGCCACCTTGCGCTCGAACAGTTCGTCGGACACGGCCAGCGCGTCCGATCTCCACTCTCTCGGTCGCCCGAGGGCACGACCGAGCGCCAGCCACTTCCATTCGACGTACGGGAACTCCTCGTAGTACGCGAGGTCGCGCCCGAGGCGCTCGGCCGCTCGCCGCGCCAAGAGATGGTCGACGTGCCCGCCGACTCCGAGCGGCGCCAGGATCTCGACCTGACCGAGCTCGGCGAGCCGGCGCGCGATCTCCTCCTCGAGCGCGCGGTCGGGCGCGGCGACCTCGCCGTAGAGCGCGGCCAGCGTCGGGTAGAGGACCGTGCCGTCGGCGGCGAGGCGATTCGGAGCCTCCGGCAAGTCCCAGGGTTCGGCGAGGGCGCCGAGGGCGGCGCAGGCCTCGGCGTCCTCGGCGCGGCGCGCGCGCGCGATACCTCCCGCGGGCAGGTTCCACCAACGCCGCAGATCGGCGGCGAGCGGCGAGAGCGGGCGCTCCGGCTCGTCGGCGGCGAAGAGCGTCACCACCTTGACGGCGCGGCCCGCGTCGCCGAGGGCACCGATTCGCGCGCCGCACGAGAGCACGGCGTCGTCGAGATGCGGCGAGAGGAAGACGACCGGCGCGGCGTTCATGCGGCCACGCGGCGCGCGAGCGTGGGGCGGAAGCGCTCGAGGATGGCGTGCAGCGCGGCGCGGTATTCGCGCCGGAAACTCTCGCGAGTGTGGCGCGCGCGCACGAAGCGCCAGGCCGACTCGGCGGTCGCCGCGAGGTCCGCGGGCGGCCGCGCGGCGAGCTCGCGCGCCGCGGCGCGGATCGTCTCCACCCGAGGGTCGGCGAGCGTCACGCCGGTCGCCGGCGTCACGTCGACCGAGGCCGAACGGGTCACGACCGGTATCAGCCCGGCGTGCATCGCGGTCACCACGCTGCCGCCGCCCCCTTCGGCGCACGACGGGAAGACGGTCGCCAGCGCCGAGCGCGCCGCGGCGAGGAACCGCGGCGAGGCGACGTCCTGCCAGCCGAGGAGCCGGATGTTCGGGCTGCGCCGCAGCTCGCGATCGAAAGCGCGCGCGAAGTCGGGCTCGCGATCGACCGGGGCCATGACCAGCAGCTCGAGCTCGGGTGCGCCGGCGAAGGCCTCGAGCACGAGATCCAGCCCTTTGTGCACGAAGCCGATGCCGCCGAAGTAGACGAACCGCCGGCGCACGGCGGCGAAGTCCTTGTCGGCCGGCGTCGGGTAGAGGAAGGGGTTCGAGATCGGCAGGCGGTAGAGCGGCTTGCCGGCGAAGCGGTAGCTCTCCTGGGTGAACTCGTTGCCGAGGATGGTGGCGGCAGCGGCGCTCTCGATGACGCGGTTCTCCTCCACCAGCCGGAGGCGATGGAGGTGGATGCCGCGGCGCGCCGCGAGCTCGGCGAGCCGCGCGCGCTGCGCGTCGTTGTTGACCGACCAGTGCGCCGTCTCGAGATGCGCGAGAAGCAGGGCCTCCGCTCCGACGACCGGCGCCCAGCGCTCGAGGTTCGAGCGCACGTCGATCACCAGGTCGTAGCGCCCTGGCGGTACGAAGTCGCGGTTGGTCCAGTGCACCACGTCGACGGCGAAGCCGAGCTCGGCGAGCGTGGTCGCCATCGCCCACGACTCCCAATCCTGAGTGTGCGAGTAGGAGATCTCGCGCTCCGCGCCGGCGAGGAAGGGGTCGATCACGTAGGAGAACAGCGCGCGGCCGGCGGTTTCGCGGTGCGCCGGCGGGAGCCGCACGACCCGCGCTTCGATCCGGCGCAGTCGTCGTAGGAGCCGATCGAGCGCGCGTCGGCCTCGCCCCGGCAGCGAGCTCCACCGCCCCCACTGGCCCCGTCGCATGGTGGCGGGCGAAGGTATCACAGGGCTCGTCGGCCCCCGGTGGCGGAGAATGCGCTTGCGGAATTGACGCCGGCGTTGGTACAATTCCGCAGTTCCGGCAGTCGGACTCTGGCGGTGCGTCAGTGCCGCGACACTCATTCATCGAGGAGGTCCCAGCTTGACGAAGACCCTACGCAGACTGAATCTCGCGGTCGTCGCCCTGGCGCTCGGCAGCGCCGTTCCGGCGCTGGCCGGTCCGGTCTACGTGCCGGTGGTGACCGACGACGAGATCGGCGATATCCGGCACAAGACCGAGATCTGGGCCACCAACACGGTGAGCGACCTGAGCGGCTTCTACACCTTCTTCATCCCGTCGCTCGCCGACGGCACGGTGCGAACCGCGGAGCGGACGCTCGGCTTCCTCGGCCCGTTCGAGACCAAGCAGCTCACCGACCTGGTGCCGCCGGGCACCCGCGGCATGTTCGAGCTCGACGGCGCGCCGCAGGTGCATTTTTCGGCGCGCCTGCGCAGCTTCGACGCCCAGGGCAATCCGCTGCAGACCGTCGAGCTGCCGATCCTGTCCTCGGAGAACCTGGTGCCGGCCGGGCGCACCGTCTTCTTGCAGGGCTGGGAGAAACTGGGCGACGACCGGGTCACCAACCTGGGCTTCGTCAATCTCGGACACACCGCGTCCCATTGCTCGGTCGACTTGCGGCAAAAGGACGGTCTGCTCATCGTCCAGGGCGTGCAGCTCACCGTCCCGGCGTTGACGCAGGTGCAGTTCGACGACGCTCTCTCGTTGCTGTCGCTGAGCGCGGTCCAGGCCGGCGCGAAGGCCGCGATCACCTGCGACCAACCTTCCTGGTCCTATGCCTCGGTCTACGATCGCAACGCTCCCGAGGCGGAGTTCTTCGCTCCCGCCTCGTCGGTCAGTTTCTCGAGCCTCGAGGTCCCGGCGCCGCCCGACGGCGGTGGCGGCGGCGGTGGTGGTGGTGGCGGCGGTGAGGACGGCGCGACGGTGTTCGAGCTGCCGGGGACTTACCTCGCCTGCAACCACAACAACGCCTACTGGCAGTTCAACATGGATTTCCCGACCACCAAGACCTTCCACAAGATCGTGGTCGACTTCGACGTCTACGTCTCGGGCTGGGATCCGACCCATCAGGACGGCTGGCATCAACTGCTCTGGCTGCAGTCGGGCCCGAGCTGGTCGAACATGTACGGCTACATCAACGCCACCGGTCCGTCGCAGTACAAGATCATCCTCGAGACCCAGGTGGGCGGGGACAACCGGCAGGTGAAGAACGAGAACTTGACCGGCAAGACGGTGCACGTCAACTACACCTACGACACCAATTCGCGCACCAACTCGTACCGCATCAGTCAGGGCGGTACGACGCTGGTCAACGGCGGCTACGGCATTCCCCTGCGCTCGATCCAGACCAGCGGGATGTTCATCGCCCAGGGAACGTGGCTCGCCGGCGAGGGCGGTCCGGAAGCGACGACCTACGGCTGGAGGTTCTCGGACCTCCGGGTCCAATTCGTCCCGTAGCGACGGACGGGCGCGCGGCAGGACGAGGCGGCCGGTCTCCGGCCGCCTTTCGTTTCTGGAGCGTCTCGCTTGACCCGCCGCGCGAGCGCTCGCTAAGGTGCCGTTCTTCATGACCGTCGGCAGCGGGCGCGTGCTGGTGACCGGAGCGTCGGGCTTCCTCGGCTCGGCGCTCGTCGGTCGACTGCTGGCGAGCGGCGCGCGCGTCGAGGCGGTATCTCGGTCCTCGCGTGCCGACTCGCCCGGCGTCGCCTGGCACGCGGTCGACCTGGAGGACGCGGCGGCGACCGCTCGGCTGGTCGCGCGGCTGCGCCCGGAGATCGTCTTCCACCTCGCCAGCCGGGTGACCGGGGCGCGCGGAGTCGAGAACGTATTGCCGCTGTTTCGCGCCAACGCCGCCACCACGGTGCACCTGCTGACCGCACTCGCCGAAACCGGCGGCTGCCGTCGGGCGGTGCTCGCCGGTTCGATGGAGGAGCCGAGCGAATCCTCGCTGCCGCCGAGCTCGCCTTACGCCGCGGCGAAAGCGGCGGCGAGCCTCTACGCGCGCCTCTTCCACGCGCTCTACGAGCTGCCGGTGGTGGTGGCGCGGATCTTCATGGTCTACGGACCCGGGCAACTCGACGGGTCGAAGCTGGTGCCGTACGCGATTCGCGCCCTGCTCGCGGGGGTCGCGCCGCGACTGGCGAGCGGCCGGCGGGAGATCGATTGGATCCACGTCGACGACGTGGCGCGCGGCCTCGCGGCGCTCGCCGAGGCGCCGGGGATCGAGGGCCGGACGCTCGATCTCGGCAGCGGCGAGCGCCACTCGGTACGCCGCATCGTCGAACGCCTGCACGCGGCGATCGGCGGGCCGCGGCCCGAGTTCGGCGCGCTCTCGGACCGAGCGCTCGAGGTCGAGCCGGTCGCCGACGTGGAGACCACGGCGCGCGCCTGCGGTTTCCGGCCGCGGATCGGGCTCGCCGAGGGGCTCGAGGCGACGATCGCCTGGGTGCGCGCCGAGCTGGCGCGCGAGAGCGCCAGCTGACGTGGGCATTCCGCGCGGCACCGCCCGGCTGTTGCTCGACGAGGGGCGCGCGCGGCCTTTCGCCGGTGCGGCGCTCGAGCTCGGGCGCATGGCCATCTTCTTCCGCCGCGACGAGCTCGCACGCTGGGCCGCCGCGCAGCGCTTCGAGCTCGCGCCGGTGGCCGAGCCGGCGCTGTCGCACGATCCGCGCCTCGCGGCCCTCGGTTGCATGGACGACCGGACGTTCTTCACCAGCCTCGGATTCTCGCGCGTCGAGGCGCTCGACGTCTCCGACTGGGAGAAGCCGGAGCTGGTCTGGGACCTCAACCGTCCGGTCCCCGCCGAATGGCACGGTCGCTACGACCTGGTGATCGAGTCCGGCACCCTCCAGCACGTCTTCCACCTGCCCAACGTGCTCGCCAACCTGCACGCCCTGCTCAAGCCGGGAGGCCGGGTGGTGCACGGCATGGCGCCGTCGCACAACCACGTCGACCACGGCTTCTACATGTTCTCGCCGACGCTGTTCCACGACTTCTACGCCGCCAACCGCTGGCGGATCGAGTCCGAGTACTGGTTCGAGTTCGAGCCCCACTGGTACCGCTCGCGTTTCGAGTCGCCGCCCTGGCGCATCCGGCGCTACACGCCCGGGGCGCTCGATCGTCACTCCTACGGCGGATTCGGCCGGCGCCAGGTGGGACTCTTCGTCGTCGCCACGAAGACGGTGGAGGCGACCGCCGACGTCGTTCCGCAGCAGAGCTACTACGAGCGCTTCTGGAGCGAGGAGGCGGCGCCGCGGATGGATCCGGCGAGGGCCGGCGCGCCGGTCGCGATCGGCTCGCTCGCCGAACGGCTGTTGCGCGCCTGGAAGCGCGTGCGATCGATCGTCGTCCGGCGCGCGCCGCGCCGGTTGCCGCCGCCCGATCTCGAGTACTGAGGAGCCGCCGGCCATGGGTCTGCCGCGCGCCGTGGCGCGCCTGCTGATGGAGGAGGGCAAGCGCCGGCCGTTCGCGGGCGCGGTGCTCGAGCTCGGCCGCAGCTTCGTCTACCTCGGCCGCGCCGAGATCGAGCATTGGGCGGCGCGCCACGGGTTCGCGCTCGCGCCGGTCGCCTGGACGCCGTCGCACGTCCCGGACCTCGCCGCGCAGGGCTGCGTCGACGATCGCTCCTTCTTCGGCGCCCTGGGATTCTCGGAGGTGAGGAGCTGCGACATTTCCGACTGGGAGGGCGCCGATCTCCTGGTCGACCTCAACCTGCCGGTGCCCGCCGAGCTCCACGGGCGCTTCGACGCGGTCTTCGACATCGGCACGCTCACCCACGTCTTCGACCAGCGCACGGCGTGGCGCAACATCTTCGACCTGGTCAAGCCCGGCGGGCGGGTCATCCACGGCGTGGCGCCGTCGTCGAACCACGTCGACATCGGTTTCTTCATGTTCTCGCCGACGCTGTTCGCGGACTTCTACGCCACCAACGGCTGGCGGATCGAGACCATGTACTTCTGCGAGTTCGACGCCTGGTGGGTCCGCGGACGCATGATGTCGGCTCCCTGGCGCGTCTATCGCTACACGCCGGGCTGCCTCGACGCGCTGCGCGCCGGCGGTCTGCGCCGCAGGCAGTACGCGGTCTTCGTGGTGGCGACCAAGGTCGACGGCGCGACCGGCGACCGGATCCCGATGCAGGGCTGGTACCGTGAGTTCTTCGCCAGCCACGGCACGCGGGTGGCCGGCGAGAGCGCCGCGCAGGGGGCCAATTCCGGCGCCGGGGCGGCCGCCGCGCCGGCCTCGACCGCGCGCCCGCCTTCGCCGGCGCTCGCGCTCTGGAAGCGGCTGCGCGCCGCGGCCGTCCGGCGTCTGCCGCCGAAGATGCCGCCGCTCGTCGGGCGTTACTGAGGAGCGATCGGCGGCGGCACCGCGACCGCCTCGACGGCGGAGGCGCGGGCGAAAAAGTCGCGGAACTCGCCGCCGAAGCGCCGCCAGAAGAGCGCCAGCGCCGCGAGACCGGCGGCGATCGACAGGCCGAGACGCCAGCCGGCGTGCTCGCGGCCGGCGAGCCAAGCGACGGCAAAGAGCGGCAGCGGAGTGGCGTAGGTCCAGGCGAGGTCGACGAACAGCCGGCGCAGACCCGAGCGCGACACCCGCGCCAGAGTCCAGACGACGACCAACGCGCCGGCGGGCAGGAAGTTCGCCCAGGCCATGCCGATCGGCCCGAAGCGCCGCGCGAGCAGGAACCCCGCGACCACCAGCACGACGAGATTGGCGAGGATCGAGAGCACCCGCTCCCGTTCGCGATGGATGGCGATCAAGTACTCGCCGCCGAATCGTCCGAGCGGGTCGACGAGCGGCACGAACGCCAGCCAGACGAGCAGGCCCGCGGAGTCGAGGTACTGCGCGCCGCCGAGGACGCGCACCGCGAGGCCGGCGTTGACCGCCAGGAAGAGCGCCGCCGGCACCTCGATCGCGAGCAGCAGGATCGTCCCCAGGCGATAGGCGCGGAAGTGCTCCTCCGGCCGGTCGCGGAAGGCGACGAAGGCCGGGTAGAGGCTGCGGCCGATCGGCGGCTGCAGCGAACGGGCGACGAGGTAGGCGTTGACGTAGGCGAGCCAGTAGCCCCCGAGGTCGGTGTCGGTGAACAGCCAGCCGAGGATGAAGGCGTCGGCGTAGCTGGTGGCGTAGCCGAGCAGCCAGACGCCGCCGAGCGGCAGGCTGGCGCGCACCAGCTCGGCGGTCTCGCCGCGCGCCCAGTGGAGGCGGATCGTGCCCCGCGCCCGGAGCCACAGCCAGACGAAGTAGACGACCTGCGAGGCCAGCTGCGCGCCGACGAACGTCCACACGCCGTATTCGAGCCAGCCGAGCAGCAGGGCGGTGCCGCAGTAGGTCGCGGTGCGCGCCAGCTCGGCGCCGAGCGCCCGGCGGATCGCGAGCTCGGCCTCGAAGTAGGTGGTCGGGACGCTGGCGATCCCCTCGAGGAAGAGCGAGATCGCGAGCACCCGGATCACCAGCGCGACGTCGGGGCGCGGGGTGGCGAAGAGATGGGCGATCCAGGGCGCGGCGAGCGCGATCAGCCCGGCGAGCGCTCCGCCCCAGAGCCCCTCGACCGCCAGCAAATTGCCGAGCGGCAGCGGCCGGCGGCGGACCACGTGGCTCGGCACCCCGAGGTCGCGCACCGCGGCGAGGGCGATGAACACCGGCTCGGCCCAGTTCCACAGTCCCCAGTCGGCGCGCGGCACCATGCGGCGCAGGACGAGGTGGGTGGCGAAGATCGCCAGGATGCGCACGACCTGCGCCAGGGTCGCGGCGCCGGTCGAGTGGAGGAGGCCCTCCGCGATGGCGGCGCGGGATTTCAACGGGCGCTTCCGCCCGCGGCGGCAGCCGGCGGCGGGGCGCCTGGCGCCGCCGGAGCGACGATCTCGACCGGTACCCGATAGGTGCTCCCCGGGTTCCTGGCGGAGAACCAGGTCACCCGCTCGCGCACCAGGTCGAGCTCGAGCAGGTACCGGCCCGGGGCGGGGGGCGCGGTCACCGAGATCTCGACGTCGGCCGTGGCGCCGGGATTCACCCAGCCGGCGAGGAAGGTGCGCGCGCCCTCCCAGACGATCGGCTTGCCGGCCGGATCGAGCCAGTGGTACGAGAGCGAGACGCGCGTCGGACCGCGCGGCCGCCAGCCGACGGCGCTGGTATTGCGCAGTCGACCGGCGAGGGTCACCGAGTCGCCGGCGGCGATCCGCGGCGGCACGCTGCCGGACTCCCAGGCGACGTGGTAGAGGTCCTGAGCCAACTCGGCCTCGGTGCCGAGGTAGGTGAGGATCACGCCGACGAAGAAGCCGCTCTCCTCGCTCTCCGGCTGCGCCGCCTGGCGGTAGGACTTGACCTGCTTCTCGGTCGCGGTCACCAGCATGCGGTAGGTGTAGACGTGCGAGAAGCGCTCGCCGTCCCAGTCGGTCGCGGGCGAGGGCGCCCGCGGCGCCATCGTCACCCGCGAGACGCGGTGGTCCGGGTCGAGGGTCACGACCTTGCGGTCGCCGCCGATCTCGATCGTCACCCGGTTCGTCGGCGCCTCGGACTCGACCAGGAAGACGGGGCGCTCGATCGGCCGATCGGAGCGCGCCCAGATCTCGACCGGCGAGCCCCCTTCCACCCACATCTCGTCGCGGCGCGGCAGGAAGACGTCGCGCCGGCCGGTGAACCAGACGTCGTTGGCGGCGCCGCCGCGGTAGCCGGGGATCTGTCGGCCGAGGTCGATCTCGTAGGGGAAGAGACGGAACGGCGCGTTGCGCACGTGCGACTGCAGCGTCGGCTGCGGCACCGGCGCGCCGAACGGGGTGAAGAAGATCTGGCCGAGGTAGAGCCCGCCCCAGGCGTAGCCGAGCGCCGGCAGCCAGGCGGGAGCGATGCGGGTGGCGAGGTAGAGAAAGGCCGGGTAGGCGGTGACGTAGTAGCGGTTGCCGATGAAGCCGCCGCCGCCGTGCCAGTTGAAGGGGATGAACCAGAGGAAGAAAAAGGCGATCGCCGCCAGGCCGCCGAGGAGCGCCCAGCGCTCCTTCGATCGCCGCGCGTGGAAGAGGAAGAGCGCGGTCGAGAGGACCGCGAACGGCATGTAGAGCACGAGACCGGTGTGCCGGCCCCAGAGGAAATAGGCGAGGTTGCGCGGCGTGCGGCGGTCGATCTCCGGCAGCTTGAAGATCCAGCCCCAGTCGTTCTGCGCCCCGACGACCTTCTCCTCTCTCGCGGCGGCGTTGGGCGGCGCGGCGTCGTCGGCGCCGGCCGCGGCGGAGGCCGCCGCCGACACCTCGGAGCTCGTGAACGGCAGCCGGTCGAAGTCCTCGATCTTGAAGCCGCCGCGCGCCACGCCGAGGTAGGCGGTCGGGTGGCCGGTGAGCGCCACCGAGACGCCGCAGATCGCCGCCATCGCCAGCACCGCGCCGCCGACCCAGGCGGCGCCGGCGCGCCAGCCGCGCCCGCGGGCGAACTTCCACAGCGGCGCGAGCCCGAGCAGCGCGAGCACCGGCTTGTTGTAGGTTCCGACCGCGAGCGCCGCGCCCGAGAACCAGGGCCGCGTCGACTCGTTCCAGAAGCGGGCGACGAAGCGGCCGGCGACGCCGGGGGCCTCGCGCCGCGGCGGCTCGGTGAAGGCGAGGAAGAGGCACGCCGCGACCGAGGCCATGTTGAGCACCTCGGTGTGCATCCAGAAGACGTAGGCGAAGCCGTTCGAGAGCAGGTGGAAGCCGGCCGAATAGAGGAGCGCCAGACTGTCGGAGTTGTACTGTCGCAGGTAGAGCGCCCCGAGCCCGATGGCGCCCACGAGGAGCGCCATGTTGAAGGCCACCAGTCCGTCGGCGCCGAACATCGCCACCCACGGCGCGCCGAGCGCCGAGTAGAGGTAGGGCTTGCCGAAAAAGGCGCTCTTCCAACCGTCGTCGGTCTCGAGGATCAGGTTCTCGACCGCCTGGTAGGGGAACTCGTAGGTCAGGCGGTGAATGTCCTCGAGGCCGCACTTCAAGTCGCGGTCGTGCACCAGCGACAGCGCCATCAGGTAGTAGGCGGCCTCGTCGGACTTGAGGTTCTGCGGCAGCCCGGGCTTGTGCACCGCGAGCGGCCACAGGATCAGGAAGAGGGCGAGGCAGAGAAAGACCAGGCGGCTCGAGCGGGACATGCGAAGCGGCGAGTCTATCCCGATCGTTGGAGGCGCCCGACCGCCTGCGGTAAGCTCACGCGAGCGCGGCGCGCCTCGCGCCGCCGCCCGCCCCCGACATGCGAACCGCCCGGATTCCCGCGCCGGCGCTCGGCGCCGCGATCTCGATCGCCCTCGGCCTCGCCGCCGTCTCCTGCGCCCCCTCCGGCCCGCCGCCGAAGCCGCACGGCGTGATCGTGCTGCTCGTCGACTGCCTGCGCTTCGACCACCTCGGAGCGGACGGCGCGACGAGGCCCTACACCCCGAACCTCGACCGCCTGGCGCCGGCCGGCGTCCGCTTCTCCGACGCCTTCGTGGTGGCGAGCTGGACCCGGCCCTCGGTGCCGTCGCTGCTGACCGGCCTCTACCCGAGCGAGCACGGACTGACCGACTTCCTCGAGAACGACAAGGGCGTGCAGGGTGCGGTGCTCTCGGAGGACGCGCTGACCCTCGCCGAGGGCATGAAGAGCGCCGGCTACGCCACCGCGCTCGTCGGCTACCAGAGCCAGCTCTCGGTGCGCTTCGGCCTGGCGCAGGGTTTCGACTTCTACAACAACAACACCCGCGGCGGCGAGAAGATCGACACCCGCTTCCTCGGTTGGCTCGACGAGCAGAGAGGCCAACCCTTCTTCGCCTACCTGCACTACCTCGACATCCACTGGCCCTACTGCCCGCCGGAGTCGACCTACGGCAAGCTCGGCCCGACCGCCGGCGTGATCGACACCTGCGGCAACTGGCGCAAGCTGCGCGACGACATCCATTCGGGGGCGGTGAAGCTCACCGACGCCGATCGCGCGGCGCTCGCGGCGCGCTACGGCGAGAGCCTGATGGCGCTCGACGGCGAAATCGGCCGGCTGTTCGCCGAGCTCGAGAAACGGGGTCTCTGGGACGATACCCTGATCGTGCTCACCGGCGACCACGGCGAGGAGCTCGCCGAGCGCGGCGGGATCGAGCACGGCCACACGCTCTACGACGAGCTGCTGCACGTGCCCTTCGTCTTCAAGCTGCCGAGCTCCTGGCCGGCGGAGCGCGGCGGGACGGTGCGCGAGCTGGTCGAGACCCGCTCCCTGCTGCCGACGCTCTTCGACGCGGCGCGGGTGGCGCGCCCGGAGCGCGTCTCGGCGCCGTCGCTGCTGCCCTGGCTCCTCGGCCGGGGGGGCGAGAAGCCGCCGATCGACTTCGTCGCCAGCGAGGCCAACGGCATGTTCGCGGTGCGCACCCGCGAATGGAAGCTGATCGTCACTCCGGCGGAGAAGAAGTCCGAGCTCTACGATCTCGTCCACGACCCGGGCGAGACCCGGAACCTCGCGGCCGAGAGCCCGCCGGCGCTCGCCGGTCTGCAGGACGATCTGCGCCGTTGGCGCCGGACCCTGAAGCCCCTGCCGACCGGCAAGGCGGCGCTCGACGACGAGACGGTCAAGGGCCTGCGCGCCCTGGGCTACATCCAGTAGCCTCGCGCCATGCCCGGGCGCCGAGGACGGTCGTGAGGGTGGCTTCGGCGCTCGCCGGCTGGCCCGGCTCCCGCTGGGCGCGGCTGCTGCTCGTCCTGGCGTTCGCCTGGCTGGCGGCGATGCACCGCGAGCGCGAACCGTTCTCACAACTGCGCGGCGACGAAGGGACCTTCGTCGCCATGACCGCCTCGCTGGCGCGCGACGGCGACCTCGCGTTCGGACCCGCGGACATCGCCTGGGCGCGCTCGCCGCGGGCGGGAGCCCCGGTGGCGGTGATCCTCGAGCGCACCGCGCGCGGCATCTCGTACTCGAAGCCGATCCTCTATCCGTTGCTCGCGACGCCCTTCTATCTCGCGGTCGGCGAGCGCGGCATGGTGGCGCTCAATCTCCTGGCGCTGGCGATCGCCTTCTTCTTCGCCCGCGCCTACCTCGCGCGCCTGGGCGAACGCGGCGACGCCGAATGGACCGCCGCCACGTTCTTCGCCGCCTCGGTCGTCCTCGCCGAGGGCTTCTGGCGGATGACCGAGGCGCTGCAGGTGGCGCTCGCGGTCGTCGGTCTGGTGCTCGCCTTCGGCGGCCGGGTCGGCGGACGCTTCGACGCCTGGCGCAGCTCGCGCGCCCGGCCGGTCGCCGGCGCCCTGCTGCTCGGGGTTCTCGCCTCGCTGCGCGAGCCGAACGCGGTGATGGCGATCCTGCCGGCCGCGGCGGCGCTCGTGGCGCCCGACCTGCCGCGCCGGCCGGAGCGCCTGCGGCGCGCGGCGCTGCTCCTGGCCGCGGCGGCGGTGGGCTACCTGGCGGTGGTCGGCGCCACGGTCTGGGCGACCGGAGCGCCGAATCCGTACAAGGCGACCCGCGCGTCGTTCTCCGGCGCCACCGGCTACCCCGGCGAGCCCGACCTGCCGGCGCCGACGGCGCAGCAGTTCGACGAGCTGCCGCACACTTCGATGCTGGCGGTCGAGCCCGACTGGCAGCCGCGGGTCTCGCTCTACTCGGCGCTCTACTTCTGGGTCGGCCGCCACACCGGCATGGTCTTCTACTTCCCGGCGGCGGTTCTGCTGCTCGCCGTCGCCCTCGGCCGGCCCGATCGGGCGGGCGCGCTGCTCGTCGCCGGTTTCGCCGCCATCGCGGTTTTCTACCTGGTGTGGATGCCGCGCAACTACTACGGCGGCGAGACCTTCCTCGGCAACCGCTACATCGCCGCGGCGACCGCCTGCCTGCTGGTCGCGATCCCGCGCCTGCCGAGCCGCCGGGCGCTCGCCGGCACCTGGATCTGGGCGGCGATCGTCGCCCTCTCGGCGCTGGTCTCGGCGCGCGCCGCCGCGGCGACCGACCGCGCAAGCCAGAACCACGCCTACGCCGGCGTCTTCCGCCTCGCGCCCTACGACTCGACCGCGTCGCACGTCGAAGGCCGGCGCGATCGCTACTGGTCGGGCGACTTCCTGCGCTTCACCGACCCGTGGGCGCGGGCCGACCGCTGGAGCTTCGACCTCGCGACCGGCTCGTCTCCGGCGGAGATCGAGATCGCCACCACCTGGCCGGGCTCGCCGCTGCGCTTCCTGGTCGCGACCGACGCGCCGCGCGCCGGGCTGAGGGTCTCGTCGTGGCGCGGGACGCGCGAGATCGCGCTCGCGGCGCCGGGCGGACCGGTCGAGATCGACCCGGGCCCGGCCTGGCGCTTCCACGGCTTCTGGTTCGAGCCCGCGGCGAGCTACACGACGCGCCTCGTGCGCCTCGCCCTGGTCGCGCCGGCGGGCGCGCCGGCGACGGCGCGCCTGCGCTACCTCGGGCGGACGGCCCTGCCGGCGACCGGCTTCGGACGCGAGGTCGAGTCGCTCTCCCTGCCGGCCGAAGCGGTCGCCGGCGCGCGAACGGCGATCGCGCTCCGCCTACGCAACACCGGCGACTTCGCCTGGACGGAGGACGCGGTCCTGCCGGTCCGTCTCGGCTGGAAGCTGGCGCCGGAAGACCCCGCCGGTCGCGCGCTCGAGGGCCGGGTTCCGCTGCCGGTCTCGGTCGCGCCCGGAGCCACGGTCGCGGCGGAGGTCGAGATTGCCTGGCCCGCGGCGCCCGGGCGCTACCGATTGCGAGTCGACCTGGTGATGGAGGACGTCGCCTGGTTCGCCGCCAAGACCGGCGCGCCGCTCGCCGAGGTCGAGGTCGACGTGCGCGCCGCGCCGCCGTCCCGTCCCTGAGCCGCCGCGGCCCGGTCGGCCACCGGCAGTTCGCGCCCGCGGCTAGCATCCGCGACCGAGGGGGTGTCGATGCGCGCGCTGGTCTTCGAAGACGTGGGACGGGTGGCGATGGCGACGGTCGCCGATCCGGCGCTCGCCGCGCCGGGCGACGCGATCGTCGAGACCGAGGTCGCCGGTCTCTGTGGCTCGGACCTGCATGTCTATCGCGGCTTCGAGCCCGGGCTCGATCCCGGCACGCCGATGGGCCACGAGCTTCTGGGCAAGGTGGTCGCGGTCGGCGCGGGGGTCGCGCGCTTCCGGGCCGGCGATCGGGTCGTCGCGCCCTTCTCGACCGCCTGCGGCGAGTGCTTCCAGTGCCGGCGGAGCCTGCCCTCGCGCTGCGAGCGCGGCGAGCTCTTCGGCTGGATCTCGCGCGGCGTCGGGCTCGCCGGCTGTCAGGCGGAGCTCGTGCGCGTCCCGCTCGCCGACTCGACCCTGGTCGCGCTGCCCGACGGGCTGGTGGCCGAGGAGGCGCTCCTCGCCGGCGACGTGCTCGCCACCGGTTGGTTCGGGACCGAGAACGGCGGCGTGGCGCCGGGCTCCTCGGTGGCGGTCGTCGGCTGCGGCGCGGTCGGGGTGTCGGCGGTCGCGGCGGCGATCGAGCTCGGCGCGACCACGGTGCTGGCGGTCGATCCGGCGGCCGATCGCCGCGCGCTCGCCGAACGGTTCGGCGCCCGGACCGCGACGCCGGAGGGGGCCCCGGCTTCGGCGCGCGAGGCGACGGCCGGACGCGGCGTCGACGTGGTCGTCGAGGCGGTCGGATCGCCCGAGGCTTCGCGGCTCGCCTACGATCTGGTGCGCGTCGGCGGGACGATCTCGGCGGTCGGCGTGCACCACGAGCCGGCGCTCGCCATTGCGCCCGGGCGGCTCTACGACAAGAACCTCACTTACCGCGCCGGACGCTGCCCGGCCCGCGCCCTGCTGCCGCGCGCCCTGGCGCTCGTTGCCGCGCGCCGCTTCCCGCTCGCCGAGCTGATCTCGCACCGCCTGCCACTCGAACAGGCTGCGGCGGCCTATGCGGCCTTCGACCGGCGGGAGCCCGGCTGGACGAAAGTCGTCTTCCGACCCTGAATCGGGGTCGACGCGGCGGCGCTCCGCGGCGCGAGATTCAGGCCGGCGGACGCAACCCGGCGGCGAGCGTGGCGACGAGATCGAGCGCCATCGACCCGGTCGGGTCGAGGGTGGGGTCGAAGATCGTCAGACTCAGACCGCGGAGGCGCCCGCTGGCGGTCGCGGCGCAGAGGAACGCGCCGACCTCGGCGTGCGACAGCCCGCCCGGCTCGCGCGTGTCGACCGCCGGCAGCACGCGATCGTCGAGCACGTCGGCGTCGAAGTGGAGCCAGAATCCGTCGATCCCGCGCGCGGCGAGCGCCGCGACCGCGCGTGCGGCGAGCGCCGCCGCACCTTCGCGCCGCACCTGTTCGCACGGCAGGGCGAGCAACAGATGCTCCGCCGGATCGGGGGCGCCGCAGCGCGCGCGCTCGGCGTGGTCGCGATGCCCGACGAGCACCGCGTCGCGCGGCGCGACCAGCGGCGCGAGGCCGTCGAAGTCCGCCTGCCCAGCGGGAGAACCGCCGGTCGCGATCCAGAGCTCCATCGCCGCCACCTGGCCGCTGGCCGAGAGCTCCGGCGGATAGAAGTCGGTGTGTCCGTCGAGGTGCAGCAACCCGCAGCGCCCCCGCCGGCGCAGCGCGAGGAGCGCGCCGAGCAGCACGCTGCAGTCGCCGCCGAGCAGCAGCGGCACGTCGCCGCGAGCGAGCGGCTCGCCGAGAGCCTCGGCGATGCGCCGGGTGTGCGCGAGCACGGGCGGGAGGTTGCGGATGCCGGTGCGCGGATCGCGTTCGTGGCGGTAGTCGGTCGGCGCCGGTAGGTCGCCGAGGTCGATCGCCTCGAGCGCCGCGAGCAGGCCCGCGGCGCGCAACGCCCGCGGCAGTCCGGCGACGCCGGGAACCCGCGCGGGATCGACGCGCGCCAGGCCGAGGGTCATCGGCGTGCCGAGGACGACGATCCGCGCCGGCGGTTCAGCGCGCCGCGTCACCTAGCGTCACCGGGCGAGATTCCGCTCGGCGAGGCTCGAGACCCGGGCGAGGGCCGAGTAGTCGCGGTCGCGATGGACCACCTCGAGACCGTGTCGCAGGGCGCAGGCGGCGATCAGGCAGTCGACGCCCGAACGGACAGTGCCTCCGGAGCGCCGCGCGGCCCGATAGAGGTCGACGGCCTGGGCGAAGCGCTCGGCGGGCAGCGGCGAGTCGACGATCGGCAGGGCGAGCATCGCCTCGCGCGCCAGACGGTCTTCGAGTAAGTGCCCTCGGCGGAGAGCCGGGTCGCCTCCGCCAGCAGCTTCTCGTCGAGCACAAGATTCGTACGTTTCGTGCGCATGATGCTACACCCGGCGCTCGCCCGGGAGCGGCCCGGGTCAGCCGCCGAGCTTGGCGCGCTCGGAGGGGTCGTCGAGGGCGAACAGAGCGGCCGGCACGTCGCGCGGCTCGAAGGCGTGCAGCTCCACCTGGATCGGCGCGCCGCCGCGGGCGACGTCCTTGATGGTGATCGAGTCCGGGATCAGCCCCTTCTCGTCCTTCCAGCTGTCGAATTCGAGCAGGCGCAGGGTCTTGCCGCTCTTCGACTGCAGCTCGGCGCGCAGCGGCAGCAGGCGGTCCTTCCAGTAGGCGAGGCGGATCCGCCCCCAGGCGGCGTCGCCCGACTTGGCCGCGAGCTCCAGGGTCTCGATCTCCTTGGCTTGCGAGCGCGCGGCGATGGTGTAGCCCTCGACCAGGCGCAGGCCGGTGATCTCCTCGAGCGCCGCGCCGCCCGACAGGCGGTAGCCCGGACCGAGACGGACCGGCTGCTTGGCGCCGGGGGCGAGGAACCAGGCCTCGGGCCCGCGCAGCAGGAAGAACTTTCCCTTCGCCTTGGGGTCGAGCGGCCGCACCAGCAGCTCACCCGTCGCGCCGCGCCAGATCTCGAACTCGGCCTTCTTCTTGACGTTGGCGGCGCCGATCGCCAGCGTGGCGCGGAAGCTCTTGGGCGCGCGCGCGAACAGGTCGATCGAGGCCAGGAGCTTCTCGTCGGGAGTCGCCGCGGCGGGCGCCGGGGCGGCGACCGCCGCCGCCGGCTTGGCGCCCGGCTTCGCGGTGGGCGTCGCGGCGCGCGCGCCGCTCGCCAGGGTGAGCAGGGTGACCAGAGCGGCAAGCGCCGGCCGAAGCTCGACGCGACGGGAATCAGACATGTCCGAGGGCCTCCACGATGCGGAGCCGCGTCGCCTTGACGATCGGTCCGATGGCCGCGATTGCAAGCACGATGCCCATGAGCGCGATGGCGCCGCCGAACGCCGCCGGGACGTAGGCGAGCTGCAGGTCGATCGGCGAGACGGCGCCGGGCGGCGGCGGCATCTTGAGCTGCGCGGCGTTGATCGCCCAGGTGAGGAGCCATCCGGCCGCCGCGCCGATCGCGCCGCCCAGCAGTCCGAGCCAGAGCGCCTCGGCGAGCAGCAAGGCGGCGAGCTGCGCCCGGCCGGTGCCGATGGCGCGCAGCGTCCCCAGCTCCCGCATCCGTTCGAGGACGGTCATCACCAGGGTGTTCGAGGTGGCGAGCACCACCAGGACGAAGACGATCGTCCCCAGGAACCAGAAGATCCCGAGGTAGAGATTGCGCACCTGGTCGAAGAACGCCGCCCGCTCGCGCCAGCCGACGACTGCCAGCCGGGGTTGCTGCGGCTCGCGCCGGTCGAACTGGCGCGCGAGATCCGCGGCGACCGCCTCGCTGGCATCGGTCGAGTCGAGGACGACCAGCAGGTCCGACGTCCGCTCGGTCTGCAGGAGGCGCTGCGCGGTCGCGAGGTGGGTCTTCAGGTAGCGCGTGTCGAGGTCGGCGACGCCGGTGGTGACGATCCCCGCGACTCGCGCGTCGAGGGCGTTCAACATCCCGTCCGGATCGACCGCCAGCAGGGTCACCGTGTCTCCGGCGCCGACCCCGAGCGAACGGGCGAGGCCCTGCGCCAGGAGCACCGCGTCGGCGCCCTCCTCGGGCGCCGCGTCGGCGAGCGCGGTGCCCGAGCGCAGCTTGACGTCGAAGCCCATCCGCCGTTCGCGCTCGGGCTCGACGCCGAGCCCGACGAAGGAGACCGGCTCGCCGCCGTGGCTCGACACCATACCCATGATCTGCAGGGTCGGTCCGGTGGCGACCACGTGTGGCCGGCGCTCGACCTCGCCGGCGAGGGCGCGCCAGTCCTCGAGCCCGAAGGCGAGCGGCCGGTCGAGGGCGGAAGCGCCGCGCGCCGCGATCGCCTCCGCGCGCACCACCTCGAGGTGGCCGAGGCCGCCGTGGATCAGCGCCTCGCGCAGGCCATCGAAGGAGAAGCGGACGAAGCCGGCGGTGAGGATCAGCGCCGCCGCGCCGGCCGCCACGATGGCGAGCGAGATCGCCGTCCGCCGGCGGTTGCGCGACAGGTTGCGCAGGGCCATCCAAGCGAATTTCATCGGCCGGGCTCCGGCGCGCGGCGCTCGTCGCCGGCGATCCGGCCGTCGTGCAGGGTGACGGCGCGCGGCGCGCGGGCGATCAGCGCCGGGTCGTGGGTCGCCACGACCAGGGTCGTGCCGAGCTCGGCGTTCAGGCGCGAGAGCAGGTCGAGGATCTGGCCGGCGGTCGCCGAGTCGAGGTTGCCGGTCGGCTCGTCGGCGATCACCGCTTTCGGCCGATGCACCAGGGCGCGGGCGATCGCCACCCGCTGGCGCTCGCCGCCCGAGAGCTGGTCGGGGCGGTGCTCGGTGCGGCGCTCGAGACCGACGGCGCGCAGCATCTCCTGGGCGCGGTCGCGGCGCTCGCGCCGCGGCACGCCGTCGATCCACAGCGGGTACTCGACGTTTTCCGCCGCCGAGAGCACCGGCACGAGGTGGAAGGCCTGGAAGACGAAGCCGAGCTCGCGGCGGCGCAGCAGGGTGCGCTCGTGGTCGCCGAGGCGCGAGACTTCGCGCCCGTCGATCGCCACGCCGCCGCCGTCGGGCTCGTCGAGGGTGCCGAGCAGGTGGAGCAGGGTCGACTTGCCGCTGCCCGAGGGCCCGGCGACGAGCACCATCTCGCCGTGGTCGATCTCGAGGTCGATCCCGGCGAGGGCGGCGACCTCGACCTCGCCGAGGCGGTAGCGCTTGGCGAGGCCGTGGACCGAGAAGAGCGGTGGGGCGGCGGCGCTCACCCGCGGATCTTACGCGGAGGGATAGGCTTCGCGGCGCGCCGCGCTTCGAGCCGCGCGCCAGGAGACCCATGAGCGCCGAGACCTCGCCCGCCGCTGCGGCGGACCACGCCGGGATCCGCATCTTCCCGCCCGGGGTCTATCTGCTGGCGATCGGGCTCGGCTGGCTGGTCCACCGCTTCTGGCCGCTGCGCCTCTTCCCCCTCGACTGGGGGCTCGCCCGCTGGGCCGGCGGCGCGGGCATCGTGACCGCCGGCGCGCTGCTGGCGCTCTGGGCGGACCTCGCGT
The DNA here is from genome assembly GCA_046331385.1 of Thermoanaerobaculia bacterium. GTDB lineage: Bacteria > Acidobacteriota > Thermoanaerobaculia > Multivoradales > JAGPDF01 > JAXLQW01. The sequence goes on along the minus strand of JAXLQW010000001.1, from coordinate 2,061,782 downwards.
TCCGGCGCGTCGGCACCACGCCCATCCCCTTCCGGCCGACGACGGCGCTCGCGTTCGCGGGGCCGTACCGCTTCACGCGCAACCCGATGTACCTCGGCATGGCGATCGCGCAGGCGGGCGCCGCGGTCCTCGTCGATTCGGTCTGGGTCCTCGTCCTGCTGCCGCTCTCGGTGTGGGTCATCCGCCGGGCGGTAATCGACAAAGAAGAGGCCTACCTCGAGCGCAAGTTCGGCGAGCCGTACCGCGAGTACAAGACGAAAGTCCGGCGCTGGCTCTGAGGGAAGCGGCTTCGTAGCGCGGGTTTCGACGACTCGCCGGGCGGCGGAGCTGCCCGCTGGCTCAAACCGAGGCTCGCTGAATGCCCACGAAATTCAGCGAGCCCTGGTCGACGTCTTCGACTTCGAGGCAAAGCGCGATGGCCTCGCGGATGCGGACCATCAGCTCGTCGAGAGAGGTCGCCTGTGTATGACACCCGGGGAGCGTGGGGACGGACGCGACATCGTAGCCGGCTTCGTCACGCTCCACGACGACGTCGAAGAACCTAGCCACAGGGGGAGCTCATACCCCCGCAGCGCCAAGCGATGGTCGAGGTTCCTGGCTCGTCGACCTTCCGAGTGCGTCGAAGGACGCATGAGCTCAGCGACGGACGCGGAGCGACGCTGGCGTTCGAGGCCGGTGCGAGCGACTGGCTCCCCGCGCGCGGATTTCATCCTGGCCCGGAGACGAGCGCTCCCACGAGAGGCCGTGGATACGACTGCAGTCCTACCTCCGTCGAAACCGTCGCGTCGAGCTACTTGCGGAAGGAGTCCAGATTCGAATGGTCGTGCGGCAACTCACTGCGCTAGTACCGAAACATGAGATCCAACTACGCGCCCCTCAGGATCCGAAATCTGAAGTGCGAATTTATCACCAGGATGGGCGCCGAGTGTCGCCTGGGCCTTCGAGATGGCGCTGCGAACCATGAGAATGGGCTGGTCGGCTCCGGTAACGCCTAGCCCAGCCAAAAGACGACCTTTAGCTCCAAAGAGAGCGACTGTTGGGCTTCCATCCTCGGCCGTGCCGAGTGCGACCTTCAAGGCGCCACTGTCGGAGAGCATTCCGACGTGCGGTTGATGTTGGGGAGTGATACCAGCCGTGACAAGAACGTGGCCCTCCGCATTGATGAAGTTGAGCGAGGGTTCGCCATCATTGACAGCGAGCAGCGCTCTCTTGCGCCCTTCCTGGTCCTGAACGGAAAGCGACTTGACCGTCAGGTCGCGCGACCCAATGCTTCTTACTAGAGTCGCGGCTGAAATGACCATCGAGACCGACGTTGCGACAAGGAGAATCAGGACGAGGATCCTGAGCTTTCGGATCTCTCGCCTGAGGTATCCGACCTCTTCGCTTCTGCCATCAGTCATTCAACCCTCCTGGGGAGCGAGGTGCTTGGCGTTGCCGCATTGCGAATCATGAGCTCAGCGGCGGACGGGCGAGGCCCGGCCGTCCGCTGGAATGACGAGATGGACTCCTCCCTCGACTGGAACGGTATCTGGAGTGCCAAAGTCGTCGGAGTCATGGGCCACATGCTCCCTGGAAAGAAGGAGTCCTTGGACAAAGATACGACTATCGCTGTCAATCTGGTAATGAGCGTTTTCGAGGTCGCCGTGTCGACCCGGCCCGGGGTGATCGCGAAGCGTCAGCGGCTGAGCCGCTCCGGGCTCGTCGGCTTCCTTTCGACGTTGGCTCCGGTCACTGTGCCGCTCGAGGCCTGCGGCACGGCGCACTTCTGGGCGCGCGAGCTCGAGCCTGCGAAGGAGCTTCTGAGTACACCTTAGAACAACCATGTCTTTTCGCCGTACACCAAGGGATCTGGAGCTGGCCGGCGCGCCACGATCGCCAAGGGACCCTACCTGCCAGCGGCAGCGCGCGCCCTCGGAGTCGAGAGCTCTTCACGCAAAACGCGTCTGAGGGTTTCCTCGAGAGGCTCGTCCTGGTGTGCAATGAACTCGCGTAGGGCGCGGTTCATCAGGGTCTGGTAGTTGCCACCGCCCGCGCGGTGAACCTGGTCCCGGAACCACTCGAGGACGTCGTCGTCGATTCGGATCGTGATCCGGGTCTTGCCGGCCGGGACCGACACCACCGGACCGCGCTTGCCCCTACTGAAGTCGAATTCCTTCGTCATTGGCCACCCTCGTACTGTCTGCGCTCTCGCGCCGTCGCCCTGCGTGCCGAGATAAGTCGGATGCGGCCTTGGCGCCAGGTGTACGACACCACCAGCAGCCGCCCCAGCGTATCGAGACCGATCGTGAGGTAGCGGCGCTCGACTCTTCCAAAGTCCTCGACAGTCATGGCCAGCGGGTCTTCAAGAACAGCCACGGCGTCGGCGAAGTCGACCCCATGCTTCCGACGATTGACAGCCGCCTTCCGCGAATCCCACTCGAAGGCCACCGCCTCATGATATGCACAAGCGTACATCATTTCAAGGCCTACCGGCGACAGACGTCACTACGCGTACTGGAGTCGTCTACCCTTGGGCTCGGGAACCGCGCCGCCGAATCCCCGTGCGGTGTCGAGCCGAAGCGAGATCGCCTTCTGGACCTGGGCAACCGCTGACTCCGGCGATTCCCCGTGCGCCGCTCGGCCGGGAAGCTCTGGCGCCTCGGCCACGAAGGCTCCGACCTCTTGGCTCCAGTACTTGCGAGCCGTCTTTGTCCGTTGTATACTGAACCGTATGGTTCATTATCAGCATGCCCGCCTGGATGCCTCGTTCGCCGCGCTCTCCGACGCCACCCGACGCGGCATTCTGGAGCGGCTTGGGCGGGCGGACGCCTCGATCACCGAGCTTGCCGGGAAGTTCCGCATGACCCTCACCGGCATGAAGAAGCACATCGGTGTCTTGGAGCAGACCGGGCTCGTCACCACGGAAAAAGCCGGCCGTGTGCGGACCTGCAAGCTCGGCCCACGCCGGCTCGAGGAGGAGGCGGCGTGGATCGAGAGCTACCGCCAGCTCTGGGACGCACGCTTCGACGAGCTGGACAAGGTCGTCGAGGAGCTCCAACGGACAGAGAGAATCCACGCACGGCAAAAGAGAAAGGGAGTCCATCGCCATGAACCACCCCACGACCGTAGAACGAAAGTCCGAGCGTGAGCTGGTCATCACCCGAACCTTCGACGCCCCCGCGCGCATCGTGTTCGCGGCCTGGACCCAGCCTGAGTTGATCCAGCGCTGGTGGACGCCGAAATCGTTCGAAATGTCGTTCGTGTCCTGCGAGGTCGATGCTCGTACGGGGGGCAAGTACCGCTTCGTGTTCCGTCACCCCGCCTTCGAGCAGCCGATGGCGTTCTTCGGCAGGTATGTCGAAGTGACGCCGCACTCGCGCCTCGTCTGGACGAACGAGGAAGGCGCCGATGGCGCCGTTACCACCGTGACCTTCGAGGAGAACGGCGGCAAGACGCTCCTGGTCCTCCACGAGCTCTATCCCTCGAAGCAAGCCCTGGAAGACGCTCTCGCATCTGGGAGCCCGAACGCGGCAAGCGAACAGTACGAGGCGTTGGACGAGGTTCTCGCCACCTTGGCGAGCTCCTGAAAAGGGGCATCCTCGATCCCGAAGCCCGAGGCGAGTCGAGGCCCTCTCTGCGGGAGGGGACCCGGTCGTGTGTGAGCTCGCGGGTGTCTGCGATGAAACGGAGGTACACCAGCATTCGGCTAACAGCTATCTTGGTGATGGCGATGGCGATGGCGATCACGGACTTGTCGGCGCAGCAGGCTCCGACACCACCCACGTGACTCTGATGCAGCGCATGGCCATCATCGTCCCGATGGTGAACGACTTTCTCGACGCCAAGCCGTAGCCCTCGAGCTTCTCTCCCTCCTGAACGGAGGATTCGCTGACGGCCCGCGCGGCCGCACGGATCGCAGGTCGACGCAGGGCCCGACCCGCCCGTCCGTGGAAGCGGCCAGCCGACGCTCGAACACCCTCTCTCGAACCGGAGGGCTGAGCAGCGAACAACTCGACCTCGCTCGCAAAGAGAGCTACTTGACGAGAGGGTCTCCGTAGAAGGCGCTCGCCGGCAGACCGCGCGCATGGACGATGGCCGTGTGCCAGATGTGAGCTGTGAGGAAGAGCGCGGCGATCAGGAGGTAGTACCACCAGCGGTAGGCGTGACCCCAGAACAGGCGCCTTCCGACGAGAGCCAGGCCGGAGAGCCACAGCAAGGGTGTGTAGGCCGGCGCCATGAAGCCGGCCGCGCTGGTCGACCAAACGGAGGACGGCCAGATGATGAGCGCCAGCCAACTGGCGAAGTAGACGAGGGTACCGGCAGTAAAGAGCGCCAGGCCGCGTCTTTGAACGGGCGTGGCCAGTTCGAGCGGCATGAAGAAGGGGAGAGTGAAGAGGACCGCGCGCGCGACATTCTCTACGGTGGTGAGGTAGGCCGGAATGCCCTGCCCGAAGCTGGCCTTGGAGAAGGCGGGGGGCAGTAGGTCGAAGAGCGCGAGATTCCAGGCAAATGCTGGGATCAGAAGCAAGCCGCAGCTCTTGGCGTGGCGGATTAGGGTGCGACGGTCCACGATGCGAGAGTCGGGTGGCTAGCGGAGTTGGAGCTCCGCGGCGGCAGGGAAGGCCGGAGAGCAGCCCGGACGTCCGCTGAAACGACGTTCAGCCGACACTTTGCTGGCCTCCGCCGATTGGCAGGAGGATCTTGAGCTTGGGACCCGTGAATACGAATCCGAGGACCTCATAGAACCTCCGCGATCGCATCCAGCGCGGGGATTCTGGGGCGGTGACCTCGATTCGCGTCCACCCGCGCTCGGCACCGAACGCGACCGCCGCGTCGATGAGGCTGGCGCCCACCCCCGCCGAACGGTAGGCGGGCCGGACATACATCTCGTTGATGACACCGTGGTACCCCTGGGTATAGACGGCGAAGACCTCGGCGAGAGTGAGAACCCCCACGATCGCGCCGGCGGAGTCCACCGCCACGAAGATCGAGTGTCTCGTCTCGGGGTTCGCGAGATCTTGGCGGAGCTTCGCGATCGGCAGGTCTCCTGCCTCCTCGCCCTCCTCGCCGAGCTCCCGAAGCAGCTCCACCACCAGGCCGAGCGCCGCGGGAATCTCATCCTCGTGCGCCGGTCTGACGATCCAATCTCTCATTCCCGGTCCGGGCGTCGGCTAACGAATCGCAAGCGGAGCGGCAGCAGGTCGAAGTCCTGTTGGCCGCTCGAGCGAAGTGCAGCTCATGCAGGCCGCCTCTGGGCGAACCACGCGGTCGCTCTCGAGGTGGACCGACACCTGGCCCAGGGAGGCACGGCGTGCGAGTTTACTCCCGTCGCCAAGAGGACCGCCGGGGCATCGATCGGCACGCGCGGAAGATGTTCGTCGCCGGCGGAAGCGGCTCCCGACCGCGCCTCCACTCGGCTGCGTCTTGCAGCGAACAGAGGATTCGGTGACGGCCCGCGCGGCCGCACGGATCGCAGGTCGAGGCAGGACCCGATCCTGCCCGTCTGGGGAAGCGATCAGCCGACGCTCGAACACCATCAACCCAAAACCGGAGGGTCGACTGGCGAAACCGTCGACCACGATCGAAAAGAGGGCTATTGGACAGGAGGGTCTCCATCGAAAGCGACAGGACCCACCTCCCAGTCCGCGCGCCGGTAGTGCATGGCGACCGCGCCGTTGCGCAGCGGCTTCGCCGAGACCAACGCGAGCCGTCGCGTGCTGTGCAGCCCGCTCTCGTACAGGGTCGGGCCGTGGCCGGCGATCCTGGGGTGGACGAGCAACTTGTACTCGTCGATCAGATCCAGCCGGTCCAACTCGGTCGCGAGCTTGCCGCTACCGAGGAGCACGCCGTTCGGGGTCGCGTCCTTGAGCTTCTGCACGCCCGAGCGCAGGTCGCCGGCGATGTGGTGGCTGTTGGTCCAGGGGAAGTCCTTTCGCGTCGAGGACACCACGTACTTCGGCTTGGCCGAAAGCTTCACCGCCCACTCGCGCATCGCCGGCGGCGCCTCCGCCTCGCCGCGGGCGACCGCCGGCCAGTGACTTTCCATCATCTCGTAGGTGACGCGGCCCCAGAGCATCGCCCCGCTCTCGTCCATGAGACGGGTGAAGAAGGCGTGGGTCTCGTCGTCGGCGATTCCTTCCTGGTGGTCGACGCAGCCGTCCAGAGTAACGTTGAAACTGAAGGTCAAGAGCCCCATGGTGTCCTCCGTTCGTGATCCACGACGAGTCGCTCGCCGACTGGCTCCAAGGGCACGAGTCCGATTCGCGAGGTGCTCACCGTTCTGCTGGAATGGCCGGGTAGATCATGACCAACCGTCACGATGCTTCGCGCACCAGGATGAAGATATCGGTGAGGATCTTGGACGGATCCGCGTTCCATTCGGGAAGCCAGTGGCCATAACGTTCCCAGGAAACGGCAGTGGCTTGGTGACCGTGGCTGGCACACCACTGGCGAACCGAGCGATGAGCGTCGCCCAACCGGTGGTACGGCCCCAAGTGGCCTGCTGTGGCCACCAGACCGCCAGGCGTCTGCGAGCAAACCACGCGGCCGTTTCCATGGAACGGTGCGGATACCTCGACGCCGGCTTCGATGGAGCCGTTTGCGAGATTGAGCGCGATGTTCCTCCCGGGTGTGGGCGCGCCTGCTGCTCGAATGAACGCCCAGACCTCGCCGCAGGCGGCTGTTACGAACTGCGCAAGCCTGGCTGCCTGCACTTGCCCGCGGACAACTGCCGTGTAGTGTGGCTGGACACGGGTGAGAGAGATCTGCTGATCCAACTTCCCTCCTTGAACTTCGCCGAGGGGTCCGAGCGTCAGCTAGCGGATCATGAGCTCAGCGGCAGATGCGCGTAGCGCGGCTGTCCGCTGGAGAGAAGGGAAGCTCATGCAGGCCGCTTCTGGGGCTACCCACGCGGTAGCTCTCGAGGTGGACCGACACCTGGCCAGAGGAGGCACGGCGCGCGAGTTTACCCCCGTCGCTACGAGGATGGCCGTGGCATCGACCGGCCTGCGCGGACGATGCTCGTCGTCGGGGGAGGCGGCTCCCGACCGCGCCAGGCAGCGCGAACCGGAACGCTCCCGGGTGAATCCAGGATCGATCCTCGGGTGGACCTGCCCGTGCGATGCCGACGGGTCTCCTTCGGGAACCGCGGGTTCGCTGGGGCAGCTCCCACCAGCGCCTCCACGCGGCTGCGTCGGGCAGCGAACAGAGGATGCGGTGACGGCCCGCGCGGTCGCACGAATCGAAGGTCGACGCAGGGCCTGATCCTGCCCGTCAGTGGAGGTGGCCAGTCGAAGCTCGAACACCCTCAACCCAACCGGAGGACCGACCAGCGAACGACTCGACCACGCCCGGGAAGGGGCTACTTGACAGGAGGTGTTTCATAGAAGGCGGCAAGCGGGCTAGCCCGGTAGGCGCAGCCGCCACGCGCGAACGACGAAGTAGCAGCCATATGCCCCGATCAACGCACCGAGCCCAATCAGGGGCCAGACGCGCCGGTCTGACGCAAGGCCGATCCAGATGAACAACGCACCAAACAGGAACATGAAGGCACCCGCCACGATTCCGCCGACTCTGTTGCGGTGGGCATTGACAGTGGCAAGTGGGCGGAACTTGATGTTGAACTGAACTAGGTCGATCAGAGCTTGCGCGTCGGGCTCGCAACGGCCGCGGCAAGCTAGACCGTGAGACAGCTCGACGGCGCATGCCGGGCAGAGACCGCGGCCGCATGACTTGCACATGCCGACAGCCGGTGAGTCGGGATGGTAGAAGCAGTTCACGGTACCTCCAGCTTGTCGCCTAACGAATCCTGAGTTGAGCCGCGCGCCCCACAACGTTCACCGAGCGAAGCGAGCCGCGGCGCAATTGGCGCGTCGGCTCGAGTGATGAGATGAACTCCTCCCTCGACCGGAACGGCATCTGGAGTGCCAAAGTCGTCGGAGTCATGGGCCACATGCTCCCTGGAAAGGAGGAATCCGTGAGCGAAGATACGACTCTCGCGATCGATCTGGCAAAGAGCGTTTTCGAGATCGCGGTTTCGACCCGGCCGGGGATGATCGCCGAGCGCCGGCGGCTGAGCCGCGCCGGGCGCGTCGGCTTCCTTTCGACTTTGCCTCCGGCCACCGTGCTGCTCGAGGCCTGCGGCACGGCGCACTTCTGGGCGCGCGAGCTCGAGCGCTTCGGTCACCGCGTCACGGCTGCTGCCGGCGCAGCACGTGCGCCGCTGGGCACTCGCAGCTGCTGCGGGTCTCGGCGGCAACGAGACCGTCGCGTCGAGCTGCTTGCGGGGGGAATCCAGACACGAAGCGCTAGGCGACACCCCACTGGTGGCGAGGTCTGGCGGACGGTCTCACTGCGACCGCCGGTCGGTGGCAGGGGTCCAGCCCTGATCAAGGTACTCGAGAAGCAGAGTGTCGTTGATGACGCCGAGAATCGGTAACCGGCGCTGGTCGTCTGTGAGCGTGCGAACCTGCCGTGTGAATTCGCCATTCCAGAGCCACCAATCGTGGACTCTTCCAGTCCGATCGATGAACCCGGCGGCGCGAAACGTCGGTAGAACCTGACGATCGGAAGGCACGGGCACGTTGGCCACGACATGGAAGATCTTGCGATTGATCGCCTGTGTCAGGGGGAAGAACGTCTGAAACTGGATCGGAGTCGTGACGACAGTACCGAGCTCGACAGGGCGCGTGGCGTGCCGGCCCCAGAGGACCGCGAGGAGCGCACCCCACTCGCGAAGCGTGTGTGTGCATTGCGCGTACGCTAAGCCGCTTGGGGTGGGCAACTCCACAACGTCGCCGACACGCGCTCTTCTCGCCACTGGTGGACTACCCCCAGACGATCCGAGTGGTTAACGGGTATGAAGCTCAGCGGCGGCAGGGATGGCCGAAGGCGAGCCCCGACGTCCGCTGATCTGCGTGTTGGACGACCCGCCGCCGATGCTACGCATTCAGTTCTCCCGCTGAGGGAACGGGCGGCACGTTGAGCGGATCGCGCTCTGTGAACGAGATTCCCTTCTTCAGCTCGAGGAAATCCGGATCGACATGACAGGTGACAAAGAGCCCGGGGCAATCGATACCGACGCGGAAGAGACCGCCGAAGTCGATCTCTGGATTCTCGGGCGAGAAACCCGGAAGGTAGGTCACGCGTCCGACTCGCGTTCGGAAGAGCACTCGCAGACGGACGCGATCTCCGAGCAGCACCGGAACCTCGGAAGCGAAGTACCGGACCCGATTGAGAGCCTCGAAGGCCGCAAGCACGGCGGCCTGAGACTCCTCGAACGCGGGGCGCCATCCATTCCGGTCGGCTAGCTTTTCGAGCGGGCCGCCGGAAGCAAACAGCAGCGCCATGTTCCGAAGATGAGGAAAGCGCCCTCTGGAGTAGTGCCACAGAGGTTCAGCGAGGTCCTTGAGCGGCTGCTGCGTTGAGAAGTAGACGGTTCCTGAAACGTCCTGCGGCTTCGCTTCGAGGATGTCGACGATGCGCTGGAGGGCTCCCACAATGGGGTGGCGTTGACTCATTGTGACTCGGGTCGCCTGACGGATATCGAGCTCAGAGGCGGCAGGGATGGCCGAAGGCCAGCCCTGTGGTCCGGTTGAGCGACAACGTTAGACGGCAGGACCGGGGAGGCCGAGATCGCGACAGATCTTTCGAGCCAGGTGCTCGTTGATCTCACTGTGTCGAGGAACGGACGATGACTTGCGGTTGGGCCGATGGACAAAAATCGAGTGGTTGCCACCTTCGCGAAGGAGCTCGCAACCATGCTCCACCAGGTGGCGTACCAGGTCGCGACGCTTCACGCCGAAACGACGAAGGGCTCGCGAATGACAGGGCCCGAGCCGAGATCTTGCTCAGCCAAGGTCCGATTGGCCTCGAGGACGAGGGCTACCGCCTCCTCAAGATTCGCACGCGCCTCTTCGAGCGTGGCTCCCTGAGTGTTCGCGCCCGGAAGCTCTTCCACGAAGGCGATAAAGCCCTCGGGGACCTGCTGGAAAACCGCCGTGAACTCAGCTCGCATGGGAACCTCGCGGAGACATGTTACCGCAGGGTGTCGGGAGCGCGTCGAAGCCTCCCGCGGCGGCCCGTCAGAGCAGTGCCCCGGTGGCTACTCCGGCCCAGCCAAGCTGGCCTACGGCAAGAACCGTGTGCGGACCGAGTTCTCGCCTGGGCCGCCGCGGGAGTGATTCGTCAAGAAGCAGACGCACTCGAAGTCAGAAGGGCTTCGATAAACCCGAGTGCGACCAGCAGATCTATGACTTCGCGAGCTCTGAGGACTGGAATCCTCTGCACTCTTCAGCCGACCTTGAGAAGCGACGTGCCGACGAACTCGGTCTCGAGGGTGGGCTCGCCGTCCTCGAGGAGCATCTCGATGACCTCGCGGAGGTTCGTGTTGAGATCGTCAAGCGTCTCGGCCTGGCTGTGTGCGCCCGGAAAGCCAGGGACGTACCCGACGAAGAGATCGGTCTCGGGGCAGCGTTCGATTACCGCTGTGTAGGTCCGCATGGAGAAATCATAGCGCGACGCGCAACTGCCGGGCCCGGCTTGAGATGACGGTCCGGTGGGCCCCGAACGGATCATGAGCTGAGCGGCAACAGCGCGAAGCCCGGTTGTCCGCTCGAGCGAGCGACGTGCTGGGCGCGCAGGCAAGGCCTACTCCATGAATCGCGCGAGGCCTGGCATGGTGCAGAGGTAGTTGTATGCCCGCGCGAGTCCAACAAGAGCGCCCACGAACGGAACGGTAGCTAGCGACAGCACCCAGCGCAGCCGTCGTCTGACGGCGAGCGCCACCAGCAGAGCCAGGTACGTGCCGGCTAAGACCATGAGGGCATAGGCCTCCAAGGCGCCACCGGTGGAACTGCCAAGCCCACGCCACCAATAGATCACCTCGACTCTCTCAACGTACGCTGCCGTGAGGAGCCTTCGCACCGCTAGGTGCGCGAGGCTCTCGGCCCGATAGGGATAGTAGGTTGAGACGTCGAGTCGCTGACCCAGTTCATTGTAGGTGTCGCGGGGAACCGGCAGGGTGCGCGTGGCGTCACAGATCGTTGTATACAGGGTCTTCGATTCTGGGTCTTCACGCGCGAAGACGAGATAGCTCTCGCCTCTTCTGAACGGGAACGCGCAGTTTCCATGTCGATCGAGGAGATCGATGGTGCTCGGTGCGGAGCCCTTCCAGATACTCGAAGCGCCAAAGCTGTATCTCAGTGCGATCGTCGGGTCGCCATCCTCGCTCGTGGCGATGGGCCAGGTGTTGAGAACTTGACCCTCAAAGACGAGAGCGGACGACGCGAGGCCTTCGCCTGGAGTGGCAACTTTGCCACAGGAGCACGCGAACGACGGCTCGAGAAAGAGCGTCATCGCCATGATTCCTAGAGCGCCGGCCCGAATCCGTGAACGTCTCATGTGCGCCTAACGTTTGAGTTCACCTGTGGGCGACAGACGGCGCAGCCGGCTGGCGAACGTCAGGTGAAGTGATGAGATGGACTCCTCCCTCGACTGGAACGGCATCTCTCGTGCCAAAGTCGTCGGAGTCATGGGCCACATGCTCCCTGGAACGGAGGAGTCCGTGGGCAAAGATACGACTCTCGCTGTCGACCTGGCAAAGTGCTTCTCCGAGGTCGCCGTGTCGACCCGGCCGGGGGTGATCGCCGGGCGCCGGCGGCTGAGCCGCTGCGCGCTCATCGGCTTCTGTTCGACGTTGCCTCCGGCCACCGTGCTGCTCGAGGCCTGCGGTACGGCGCACTCCTGAGCGCGCGGGAGCGGAGTATGTGACGGGGGCGGGTTACGAGGCGCGGATCGCAGCGACCAGGTAGCTCGACGCGACGAGGAACGGTATTAGGCAAATGGCGGCCAGGAGCGATCGGCGACGATGCGCGGCGAGGACGGCGCAGGCGTTTCCGCCGATTGCCAGCAGGCCCAGCACGCCGGCCGGCGCGGGGTTCATGGCCAGATAGAAGCAGAAGCCAGTCGAGACCGCCGCGCCGAGACCGGACAGCCAGGACTTGCGGGCGGCGCTCCCAACGGCGAGCAGGACGAAGCCGGCAATCGCGCTCGGCCAGCCGAACACGAGGATGGGCCAGCCGCTCATCGGGGCTCAACCTCAGCCGCTCCCGCCGGAACGAGCACGAGCTCGGAGATCGAAGGGCACATGGGAATCGGCGAGTAGGCGCAGAAGGTGGCGCCGGCGGCTTCGATGTCGATCAGGAGCTCGTGCATGGCTGCTTCTCGTAGCCGGCCAGGGACTCGCCGTCGTCAATGGATGAACTCGCCGCTCCAGCGGTCTCGGCCGGCCCAGAAAGGGCACTGAGGGCAGGTTTCGCCCTCCGGGTAGTCGACGGTCTCTTCGTGCGGACAGCCGATGATGCCGTCGGAAAGCACGACCGACTTGGCTTGCTCGGATCGCAGGAACGCCATGATCTCCTGGATGATCCTCGGATCGTCTCGCACGTCGAGGGCGTCTGCGAACCAGCGTTCGAGAGCCTCTGGGTCGGCGTCCTCGCGCGGAACGATGGCGACCGCCACTTTGGTCGCGCGCGAGTCGTCCGGACCGTAGAACGCGACGGTGGCGACCGGGTAACCTCGAAAGCCGTGCTTGGCCTTCTTGAACAGCGGCGAGCGCGACTCCCTCTTGACCTTCATGGCGGACAAGCGTACCTGCTGACAGCGCACGGATCGAAGGTCGAGACCGGACCCGATCCTGCCCGCCAGTAGAGGGGGCCAGACGACGCCCGAACCCCGGCACTCGAACCGGAGGGCTGACTAGCGATCAACTCGACCCGCCTGGGAGAGAGGGCTGCTTGACGGGAGAGTCTTCATGGAGGCCGGAAGACACGTCACTACGCGCTGAAGGTTGATTCTCTCCTCTACGCCCGCGCGCCGAAAGACATGGTGGCTACCCCGAATCCGCTCCTTTGGCGAGATCCCGGCCGGGGCCGAGCTCAATTCGGCCCAGAAGAGAGACCCGACTGCGGTAGGGAACGCAAACCGAAACGACTCACGGTGAGCCCAGAATCGATCGACGGGTGGACCTGCCCGTGCGATGCCGATGGGTCTCCTTCGGGAGCCGCGGGTTCGCTGGGGCAGCTCCCACCGGCGCTTCCACGCGGCCACGCCTTGCAGCGAACAGAGGATGCGGTGACGGCCCAAGAAGCCGCACGGATCGAAGGTCGAGGCAGGACCTGATCCTGCCCGTCAGTGGAGGTGGCCAGTCGACGCTCGAACACCCTCAACCCAACGGGGGGACCGACTAGCGAACGACTCGACCACGCCCGGGAAGGGGCTACTTGACAGGAGGTTCTTCATGGAAGGCGACCGGTAGCTATCAGTGGGAGAACTCGTCTTCATGGGCCGTGATGTAGGCGAGCAGCTTCGCGTCAAGATCGCTGATCTTGTAGAACTGCTCGTCGAGTTCGGTCCACCGGGTGCGAGTTGACTCGGGGATCGTGTCCATCGCCGCCCAGCGCTTTGCACGATCTGCGGGCGGCCCGGCGGCCCCAAAGAGCATGTTCGCCTGTTCGGCGAGGGCTGCAGCGTCAGCGGCTCCCACGGCTCGCAGCGCGGCGGGAGCGAGAGTGGCTTGATCGCCAGAGGTGTTGAAGAAGTACTGGTCGAAGCCTCCATTGCCAACCTCTCCGGAGAGGACCCACGCGACAATGAAGTTGCGCTCGGGTTCTGACAGGTGCGAAAAGTCGCGAGGGCCCTGCATCCTCTCGACGATCGCCTCGCTCGCCCGCAGCAGCGGATCGCTCGCGGTGGGTTGTAGATGCGAGGCCGATGCTTCAGAAGGCTGGTGTCCAGGCTCACGCGCCGAGGTACGACAACCGCAGAGCATGAGCAATACAGCGAGGGCTTGCGTTGGGCCATGACAGCGCCGGCCGCTTGTGGATCTGGTGGTTTTCACTACTGGTGCCTCGGTCGCCTAACGGATCGCGAGTTGAGCGGCGCGGCTCAATTGCCGCCCCGCGAAGCGGGCCGCGGGCGCCCAACGCGCCCGCTCGAGTGATGAGATGGACTCCTCCCTCGAGTGGAACGGCATCTCTCGTGCCAAAGTCGTCGGAGTCATGGGCCACATGCTCCCTGGAAAGGAGGAGTCCGTGGACAAAGATACGACTCTCGCTGTCGATCTGGCAAAGAGCGTTCTCGAGTTGGCCGTGTCGACCCGGCCCGGGGCGATCGCCGAGCGGCGGCGGCTGAGCCGCGCCGGGCTCGTCGGCTTCTGTTCGACGTTGCCGCCGGCCACCGTGCTGCTCGAGGCTTGAGGCATGGCGCACTTCTGGGCGCGCGAGCTCGAGCGCTTCGGGCACCGCGTCCGCCTCGGCGGGGGCGGCCCAGGACACGAACTTCGCGCCTCCGGCGAAGGCCGCCTGAGAACCAGCCACGACCGACCGCGGACTCCGGCGACGACACGACGACGATGACGATTCGGTAGAGACCGACGCGGGGAGTGAGCCGATAACTATTCTGGCCTTCGAGGCCGGTGCGAGCGACTGGCTCCCCGCGCGCGGATTTCATCCTGGCCTGGAGCCCACGGGGCTCCCACGAGAGGCCGTAGATACGACTGCAGTCCTACCTCCGTCGAAACCGTCGCGTCGAGCTACTTGCGGGAGGAGTCCAGATACGACGTGTTAGACCCGCCACCTTGCGTTGCGCAGGGCTGGCCATGCTTGCCACGTGCCGAAGAGATAGAGAAGACCGATGACTAGCGACACCGTAGAGAACACGAGGTCCTTTGGCGCGAGGAGTGGCGCATTGGATAGGAACGCTAGGAGCTGAGGAGCGAGAAGCAGCCCCCGAAATGTGTAGATGACGCCGATGACGATCAGCCCAGTGCGGAGAAGGGGCGGCCGTGGAGCGACTGCGGCGCCTGCGAGCGCGTAGAGAGCGAACACGCCGAAGAAGAGCGTGATCGTGGCCGTCAACCAAGCTGGAAAGGACGAGCCTGCCTCGGCCTGTCGTGCCATCTGCTCGCCGGCGCCGAAGTAGCGGTAGGCGGGCGCACCGACCAAGATGATGATGGCATGCAGGAGAGCGATACCAGCGCTGAGCAGGCCCGCCGCGAGGAGTGCTCTTCTTCCTGACGTTGGCTGGATTCCCACAGTCGGTGACCGGGTCACCTAGACAGCATGGCTTCGCATGGTTCGTTCAGTGGTCTGCCCCTTCATCGTCGTGGATTACGCTGAGTTGTCGTCAACCGGCGCAGAGCCATGCTGAAGGAGGCAGACCGTGGAAAAGGCTAACACCATCGTGGGTCTCGACGTCCACAAGGAATCGATCGACGTGACCCTCGCCGAAGCCGGCGCCGCGGGGGAGGTGCGACCGCGCACCCGAGGGTGCGCGTCGAGCCTCGATAGGTGTTGGGTGCAGCGACGATCCACGTCGCCGAGCCAGACCGCGAAGCCAAGTCAGCGACGACGACGACCGAGACCGATCTCACGATCCAGACGAGCCCCGCCGCTCGCCATCGAACAACTACGCGCCTTGACAGACCGGGGCCTGATAGGGGTTAGGCCGCGGTCTACTGAGTGACATGGACCTTGAAGCGATCGACAGTTTCTTCAGGTGGCACACGGAGGTTGTACTCGTCGTAACCCGTATCAAAGCGCTCAAGTAAGACTGCTACGCACTGCGGCCTTTCTGGACGGCAGAAGAGTAGGGCGGAATCACGGTTCCGATCGATAAGCGCCTTGGCGATTGCGAACTCGCCTTCCGGATCTGTGTTGCCTAGCTGCCTACGAGTTGGGCCGACGAGAAATACGTTCATTCCTGGATCGCCAACCATGTGGCCCTCAGCGTCCTCGAAATAGAGCCAGAAAGTGACGGTTGGCTTCTTGTCGGCATGGACTGCTAACGCCGACAAAAGGAGAATCGCAGCAGTGACGAAGAGCGGCCTCGAAGCAGCGCGCATTGTCATGTCTCTTTTCTCAAGAGTTGCTCCGCGGCCTAACGCCGCGGTTCAGGCGCGGCCGAGCGAAGCGAGGCCGTCGCCTGGAACCGCTTGTTGGGCATCAACTCTCTTGTAGTTGCCGAGGTCTGCCTTGATGCCGAGGCGCGCAAGCATTTCTTGCGCATTGAATCCTGTTTCTTCGTGCATCGCCATGACCGCGACCTTGGCGTTCTCGATGGTCTCTTGGCTTTCCCACTCAGCCAACGTGACGAAGTTGAACTCACCGGGCCCAGCTGACTGCTCCAGGACAAGATCCTGTATGAAGCCCGGCTGGCTCTTTAGCACGGCATGCGTCATCCGCACCCTGCCAAGGAACTCATCTTTAGCTTCCGCGGGAACGACGAACTTATCGACTCGGTAGACGTGCATTCAGTCTCTCTCCGGAGGGTTGTGGCTACGACCTTGTCTCGTTGAGGCCCAACGGATCTGGAGCTGAGCGGCGCGGCACGAGTGCCGATCGGCGAAGCCGGATGCTGCCGCTGAACGTGTCCGCTCGAGCGCCACATGAGATGAAGCAAGTGCGCCAGCGAGCTGACGAGAGAATGAGAATCGCTCTTGCGAATAGCGCTTCCCTTCGCCCCACACCCGAACGACGTATTCACGATCACGCTCGAGGTTAAAGGTGGTCTGTCCGAGCGGATAGACCACACTGAAACCTGGCAGCTCGGGTAGAGCACATGGGTTGCTGCCAATGCGAAGCCTCACGCTGTGGATCTGCTCAATCTTGCCGCCCGAGGCAGCCACTTCCCAAATCGGACCACCGGACTCGAGAATCTGACTCCGGGAGACAGTCGTTTGGTACTCGCCAAGAGTCTGTACGTCGAGTAGGACTCCATCCGCCTCAACCGAGACGCGCAGCGGAGGGCCGGCGCACCCGATGGCAGCGAGAGTAGACACTGCCAGAGAAAGAGAGCCGAGCAGCCTCATTGGGAACCGGGTCACCTAACGATATGGACATCAGCGGCTCGGAAGCGAGTCCGCTGCAAGGACGGGTTAGCAGGCTGCTGACAAACTCCTTCGAGAACCCTTTCTTGCTGCGGCGAGAGCCTGTAAGTCCTTTGTTTGTGATCGACGCTCCCCACGCGGCAGGGGTCGAAATCAGTTTGTCAGCAGCCTGTTAGGCCGCACGCGCGAACGGGACGCAATGTAAGGGACGACCCCGAAGTGAAGCCAGACTAGGGTGGTTGCGATGAGGCCCAAAGCCGCGGCCATCCAGTGAGCGATCCCTTCGAGGCCAGCCACGTCGTAGTAATAGAAGGTTAGCCGCTCGAGCGTGAGCCCGCTCCTGTCTGTAAATCGCAGAACACCTTCGTAATACGGGTAGTGATCGTTTGACAGCTCCCGGCCAGAGAGTGCGACGAGCGCGACCATCTGGCCAGCCGCGTTGTGGCCCACCGCGATGTGGCCACGGAGGTCTGAGGGTGCGTGGGCGCCGCCACCGGTCCGAAGCGCGCGGGCCTGCTGAAGAGCCGAGACGACTCGACCGAGAAGTTCGACTGGGGCCGCATCAGGCCTGATTGGCGAGAGACCGTGAGAGAGGAGGTCGGCGGGGAGCCGCCCGAGCGGCTCGTCACCTGAGACGTAGTTGACATCTCGCGCAGCCGAGGCGAGTGCCTCGCGGCCTGATTCGGATTGGGGAGACCACCAAATGCTCGTGAATGAGTCAAGGTCACGCAGGACACGAGCGGTCGGATCAGAGCTCGGAGGCCGGAGCCAGTAGCCCCAGTAAAGACGCGAGGTGACGCAGGCCGCCAGCGCGGCGACCAAGGGTATAAACAGGCCAAGCAAGAGAAGGCGCTTCACCCGTGCGGCCTAACGGATCCTGAGTTCAGCCGCGCGCCCCACAGGGGCTACCGAGCGCAGCGAGCCGAGGCGCACTTGGCGCGTCGGCTGCAATGGTTAGGCCGCGCCCGCGAATGCGTGAGCTGCTTCAGCGGGGACTTCGATTGGAACGAAGAAGGCTGCCGGGAAGAGATAGTCCTCACCAGACTCATCAACAATCCTGAGCATGCCGTGAGACTCGGCCTGTGGATCGCTGATCCCACGATAGACGGTCCTGACCTGGAGTGAGGCGGCGTAGCCTTTGTTCTCAACGCAGAGGAAGAAGGCGCGGTTGGATTCGCCCATATTCGCTAGCTCGACATACGCTTGATCTTGACGTCAAACCTGCCGCGCCCATGAGCCTCATACCAGTGTACTTCGGCTTGCCCGACAAATCCATCGGCCGCTGAACGCGTCCGCTCGAACGACTTATGCGGGCTACGCCGAACCATTGAAGGCCAGATCACTAAATGTCCCAGTCTCTGGGTCGTAGAGTACACCCCAGAACTCAGAGCCCCCGTCACAAACTGAGAATGCCAAGGCTCGCCAAGTCCTGTCCACACCGCGGCGACCGATACCGTTGACGTAGACCAACTTGCGGCCACCAACGATTACCCCGAAGTACTGCCGAAAGTAGGTACCAGGGTCGTCTACCCTGCCTCCAAGAAAGCAGCACGTGCTTGATTTGAGCTTTCGGAGTCTCGGGAGATCCCGATCAAGACGCGCCGCTATATCGGCGGGGACCAACCAGCCACCCGCGCCTTCGCCCGGGCCAGGACGCGAACACGGCTCGAGAATGATCGCGTTCTGCTCTGGGCCGAGCACGACTGACATGCCTGGAGGAACGGTCGTGGCCACACAACCTTGTGAAAGGAGAGCTAGGACAAGGGTGCTGCTAGGCCGCATAACGAACGGATCTGGAGCTGAGCGGCGCGGCACGATGCCGATCCGGCGAAGCCGGACCGCGGACGCCCAACGCGCCCGCTCGACTGGTTAGCCGGAGGGCCACTATTGAACCGCCGGCGAGAGTTGGATCGTGCGCAACGGGTGGGGCTCCATGTAGATCTCGTCGCCAGAAACAACCTGAACTGAGACTACCTCCCCGTCCTCCCAGGCCTTGAGGTCTGAAAGGAAGCCTGAATCGAAACCATGCTGGTAGCCGAGCGGGATATCGCCCGCCTTGAAACCTGCCAGGCCTAGCTTGCCTTTCGGATCCACATCGGTGAGCGTGTATACCTCAAACGGTCCATATTTTCCGTTGCCCGGCCGAGTTACCCAAGCTGCGCGGAATGAGAGATCGCGCTGAAGTCGGGGCCCTTCCAGTCTTACGAACAAGAACTTTCCAAGCCAGGGATTCAACGCCCACCATCCGACCGCCACGATGCCCAACAGAAACAAGCCAATCAGCGGAGCGCCCCCGCGGAGCCACTTGCGTGACGGAGCAGTGGTCATTCCGCCGGCTAACGGATCATGAGCTGAGCGGCAGACGGGCGGAGCCCGGCTGTCCGCTCGAATTGTTAGACGACGAGTCACGACCGCCTCATTGTAGAGGCTTGATTGAGGGACGCAATCGCCTCGCGGCGTACCTGCTTCAACTCTTCGGGCAGAAGCTTGTACGCCTCAACACCTGCCGCGGAATCAAAGGTGAGGTGTTCAAGAAACGAAACCGCCAGCGAACTGCGAACGCTACGGTTGCCCTCGCGCCACAACTGGTCAGCGAAAGAGAATGCGCGAGAAACAAGGCCTCGATTGCCAGACTCGACTGCAGCTTGGGCAAACTCCTGAAACGCGTGCATTTCAAGCGTCAGGTTCAGCCGATTCCCCTGAAGAAAGGGGATCGCTTCTGGAAGGTTCTGCTTCAGAAGCCGAATGAACTCCGAACGGTGGATCATCGAGACTGTTGCATCGTCGTCTAACGTTTGAGTTCAGCGGCCACAGGGATGGCCGCAGGCCAGCCCTGTGGTCCGCTGCAATGATGAGATGGACTCCTCCCTCGACTGGAACGGCATCTGGAGTGCCAAAGTCGTCGGAGTCATGTGCCCATGCTCCCGAGAAAGGAGGAGTCCGTGTCCGAGAGTACGACCATCGCCGTTGATCTTGCAAAGAGCATCTTCGAGCTGGCTGTCTCGCCCCGCCCGGGCCACGTCTCGACCCGGCATCGGCTGAATCGCGCGGAGCTGCTGCGTTTCTTCGCGCAGCGATCGCCCGCGACCGTCCTCTTCGAAGCCTGCGGTTCTTCCCATTTCTGGGCGCGCGAGATCGAAGCGTTCGGTCACCGCGTCGTGCTGCTGCCGCCACAGCACGTCCGCCGCTACCGCCCACGCAACAAGACCGATCGGGCCGACGCCAAGGCACTGCTCGAAGCCTTCCGCAACGAGGAGATCCGGCCGGTCCCGGTGAAGAGCCCGGCCCAGCAGCAGCTCGCCGCGCTGCACCGGCTGCGTTCCGCCTGGCTCGGCACCCGCACCGCCCGCATCAACACCCTGCGCGGCCTGCTGCGCGAGCAGGGCATCGTCATCCCTGTCGGTGCCCGTCACGTCGTGCCGCGCGCCCTCGAGCTCGCCGGTGAGGACGAGTCGGGGCTCTCCGATGGCCTGCGCTTCGCGCTCTTCGAGCTCGCCCGGGAGATCCGCGAATGCGAGCGCCGTCTCAGCGATCTCGAGAAGCGCCTTGCCGCGCTCGCCCGCGAAGACGCTCTCGCCGTTCGCCTGCGCACCGTGCCCGGGGTCGGCCTGATCACGGCCACCGCACTCGCGGGCTTCGGCGGCGATCTCCGGCGCTTCTCTTCGGGACGACGCTTCGCGAGCTACCTCGGCCTGACGCCCCGAGAGCGCTCGAGTGGATCGATCCGTCGCCTCGGCGCGATCAGCAAGCGCGGCGATACCTATCTGCGCATGCTGCTCATCCACGGCGCGCGCGCCGTCCTCGCCGCGGCGCCACAGATGAAGGAGCCCGACCGGCTCCGGAGCTGGGCTCTCGCTCTCGCGGCCAGGATCGGTCACAACAAGGCCACCGTCGCGCTCGCCAACAAGCTCGCCCGCTATGCCTGGGCCGTCGCGACCCGCGAAGTCACTTTCAACCTGGAGGTCGGCATGGCGGCTTGAGGGCGACATCGGCTCCGCGCGATCCCACCGACGACTGCGAAGAGACAACGACGACGACGAAACGGCAGAGACCGGCGTGGGGAAAAGTCGATTACTATCGAGGCCTTCGAGGCCGGAGCGAACGACTGACTCCCCGCGCGCGGACTTCATCCTGGCCCGGAGAAACAACTCTCCAACGAGAGGCCGAAGATACGACTGCAGTCCTGCACGTCGCACGTCATCGAATCCTTGAGCCGGTTGACGGAGGAGTCCAGATACGACTGGTTAGGCGCACCCTTCACTCCCGCTCGGAATCGGAAAGGGAAGCAAGCGCTCGAACGACCAATACGGTTCACCATCTGGGTCTGCAAAATCCTGCTCTGCGAGCCAGAGCTCACTAACCTGGAGTGCGATGGGGTCAGACACTAGCGAGGTCCACCACTCCGCCGGCGTATGGGCGACAGCTCCCTGAGGCTCGAGGAGGACGACACAGCGGTGGCTACCGTAGTTCTCGAACTTCCGCGCGGCACCTGCGAGCACTCTTCCGAACTCGAGTGCGAGGTCCGCTGGGCAGGGCCAAGGAGGCAAGCCGTGCTCGGGCAGGATGTCCCACAAGAAGAGAATACGGTCCATTGGAGCATCGTCATCATCAAGCGCCGAGCGGTGGCGAAAACTCCATTCAAACGCACCCAATCCAACAACAGCATCGCGGCGCCCCCCAAGCGGGCCCTTTCGATCGATTGCAGCACAGATCTCATGCGAAAGCGCTTCAATGCCTTGGCGGTCCACTTTCAAGAGGCTCGGGAGCGAGATCGTATACGGGCCGTTCGCGGCCCAACTAGGAAGGCGCTCGCAAAGTCGATCCACAAGGTGGTGATCATTGCGGTGCCGGCTCGCGTAGTCGAGCGGCCAAACGAGACTCTTTCGCTCAATAACCATCTGGCGCTGATTGACTTCGTCGGTGTAGAGCGCCTCAGGCTGGGGCGTGTCGCGAATCTCCACGTCGAGGCAAGCAGTGTGTCGAAATGCTGTGCCTTCGACCGCATTCAAGTAGTCGACGAATGGCTGAACGAATCGCTTTTCACAGCCGCCTGATTCGGGGAGACATCCCATCGCGGACTCCAGTTGCTAGCAGGGTCGCCTAACGGATCTGGAGCTGAGCGGCGCGCCACCATTGGCGAGCCGGCGAAGCCGCGCGCTGCAGCTGAACGCGTCCGCTCGAGCGAATTGAAGCTCATGCAGGCCCCCTCTGGGGCTACCCACGCGGTAGCTTTCGAGGTGGACCCACACCTAGCCAGAGGAGGCACTGCATGCGAGTTTACTCCCGTCGCCACGAGTACTGCTGTGGCATCGACCTGCACGCGCGGACGATGTACGTCTGCGTCCTCGACCGCGAGGGCCAGACGGTGTTGCATCGCAATCTCCCCTGCCGCCCGGAAGCCCTGCTCGCGGCGCTCACGCCGTTTCGCTCGGCCGACCTCGTCGTCGGCTGCGAGTGTCTCTTCGCCTGGTACTGGCTCGCGGACCTGTGCGAAGCCGAAGGGATCGCCTTCGTGCTCGGCCACGCCCTCGGCATGCGGGCGATCCATGGCCTCAAGACCAAGAGCGACAAGCTCGACTCCTGGAAGATCGCCCAGCTGCTGCGCGGCGGCAACTTCCCGCTCGCCTACGTCTACCCGCGTCGCTTCCGTGCCACGCGCGACCTCCTGCGGCGACGACTCCACTTCGTCCGCTTCCGTTCCGAGCTGTTGACCCACTTGAAGATGTCGGAAGCTCAGGCCAATCTCGAGCCGCTGCGACTGCGCCTCGACCGCGCGGCGAATCGTGCCGGCTTTCCCGAGCGCTTCCCGCAAGGGTCGAGCCGCTCCTCGATCGCCGCGGACTGTCGCCTGCTCGACGCTCTCGACGGCCTCGTCTCCGATCTCGAGCGCGAGCTCGTCGCTACGGCCAAGGCCGACGATCTCGCCGCTTTCTACCGGCTGCGCTCCGTGCCCGGCATCGGCGAGATCCTCGCGCTCACGATCTTCTACGAGGTCCCCGACTTCGATCGCTTCGACACCGTGCAGCAATTCGCCTCCTACGCCCGGCTCGTCGCCCCGAGATCCGAGTCCGCAGGCAAGCTCGGCGGCAGCCGTGGACGAAGGCAAGGCAACGTGCATCTGAAGTGGGCCTTCTCGGAAGCTGCCGTTCTCCTGCTCCGCGATAATCCGCGGGCCCAGAAGCTGCACTCTCGACTCGTCGCCCGCTTCGGCAAAGCGAAGGCTCTCTCCGTCCTCGCCCACAAGCTCGGACGGGCCGTCTTCCACATGCAGAAGCGCCAGCAGCCCTTCGACGCCGAGAGGTTCTATCGCGCGGCTTGATCGATCCGGCAGGAGAGCCGGCGAGCTCATCGCCTAAGCAGAGTCGTCGTCGGCCGGAGCTCCGAAAGCACCGCACGAGGCCCAGAGCCCGGGGACAAGGACAGCCCGACGAGCGGTGCGGGAGCACGACGGCCGGACAGCTCGACGAATTGAAGAGACGCCGGCGCTTCCTGCCTCCTTTCGCTCGCTCTCGACGACGCTGCCCCTCCTCCGAGCCCGCCACCAACGGACACTCCGAGGTCCACGAATCGACCGGACGGAACGAGGGCACGAACGAGCTTCGAGGACGCCGCGGGAAAACCCCGCGACCGCGCACCCGACGGTGCGCGTCGAGCCTCGATAGGTGTTGGGTGCAGCGACGAACGTCGTCGCCAAGCCAAGCCGCGAAGCCAAGTCAGCGACGCCGAAGACCGAGACCGATCTCACGATCCAGACGAGCCCCGCCGCTCGCCATCGAGAAGTTACGCGCCTTGACAGACTGGGGCCTGATAGGGGTTAGGCGGCAGGTCAACAGAAGTACGTCCTGCGCTCACTTGCGAGCCTCGCTGTCTTAGTCGCGGCGGCGAAGCCAATGCCAGCCAACAGCGACCATCGCAAGAGGAGTGAACAGTTGCCATGGGCCGCGATAGGAGCGAGTGAACTCAGGCGTTGGCCAGAATTGGTTGTAGACAAACCAAGCGAGTATCCCTATTCCGAGCAACACCGCAAGGGCGCCAAAGAGAAGCCTGATCAATCGCCGCATCGCTCGCACTGCCGCCTAACGGATCTGGAGCTGAGCGGCGCGGCACAATCGCCGCCCCGCGAAGCGGGTCAAGCGCGCCCAGCGCGTCCGCTCGAGTGATGAGATGGACTCCTCCCTCGACTGGAACGGCATCTGGAGTGCCAAAGTCGCGGGCGTCATCGGCATGACAGTCCTTGAAAGGAGGAGTCCGTGGGCAAGGATACGACCGTCGCGGTGGATCTGGCAAAGAGCGTTTTCGAGGTCGCGGTGTCGACCCGGCCGGGGTCGGTCTCGCAGCGGCTGCGCGTGAGCCGCAGCGGGCTGGTGAGCTTCTTCTCGACGCTGCCACCGGCCACCGTGCTGCTCGAGGCCTGCGGTACGGCGCACTTCTGGGCGCGCGAGCTCGAGCGCTTCGGGCACCGCGTCCGCCTGCTGCCGGCGCAGCACGTGCGCCGCTACCGCAGCGGCAACAAGACCGACCGGGCCGACACCAAGGCGCTGCTCGAAGCCTTCCGCAACGAGGAGATCCGTCCCGTGCCGATCAAGAGCCCGGCGCAGCAGGAGCTGACGGCCCTGCATCGGCTGCGCGCCGCCTGGCACGGGACGCGGACGGCGCGGATCAACACTCTGCGCGGCCTCCTGCGCGAGCAGGGCGTCGCGCTGCCGGCCGGGGCCCGGACTTTCGTCGCCCAGGCGCTCGAGCTCGCCGGCGACGCCGACAGCGGCCTCGGCGACGTCTTGCGCTTCGCGGCTCTCGAGCTGGTCGAGGAGATCCGCGCGCTCGAGCGGCGCATCGCCGAGATCGAGCGCCGGCTCGAGGCGCTCGGCCGGCAGAACGTGCTGGTCCAGAGGTTGCGCTCGGTGCCGGGCATCGGCCTGCTGACCTCGACGGCGCTCGCCGGTTTCGTCGGCGACCTGCGGCGGTTCCCGAGCGGCCGGCACCTGGCGAGCTACCTGGGCCTGACGCCGCGAGAGCGATCGACGGGAGCGACGCGGCGGCTGGGCGCGATCACGAAGCGCGGCGACGTCTACCTGCGGATGCTGCTGATCCACGGCGCGCGGGCGGTGCTCGCCGCGGCGTCGCAGCAGCGCGAGCCGGATCCGGTCCGCCGCTGGGCGCTCGCTGCCGCCGCGCGTCTCGGCCACAACCAGGCGACGGTCGCGCTCGCCAACAAGCTCGCGCGTTACGCCTGGGCCGTGGCGACGAAGGAGACGAGCTTCGAGGCTCGAACGAGAGCCGCCTGAGGAAAGAGATCCACCGACCGCGGACTGCGGGGACGACACGACGACGATGACGATTCGGTAGAGACCGACGCGGGGAGTGAGCCGATAACTATTCTGGCCTTCGAGGCCGGTGCGAGCGACTGGCTCCCCGCGCGCGGATTTCATCCTGGCCCGGAGCCCGCGGGGCTCCCGCGAGAGGCCGTAGATACGACTGCAGTCCTACCTCCGTCGAAACCGTCGCGTCGAGCTACTTGCGGGAGGAGTCCAGATACGACTGGTTAGGCGTCATGCCGACACGAAATGGCCGCCGCCAGAAGTTCAAGCGCTTGAGTCGGGAAGGGGTGCTCTACCCACTTCTCGATGTAGGCATTCGACCCATGCTCCTCGAGCACGGCAGCAGCGCAAGCATAAACCGCCCTCGCATAAGTCAAGGGCGTGAGAACTGCCTCAAATAGTAGCCGGCCACTGTCGGTCGGCTTGTTGCCCCAGAGCTCATGAAACTCGAAGATGCGCAGCCGCACGGCGTTGTTTTCGGCTGAGCTAACCGACCAACGGTACTCTCCGGGTTCTTCGTCGAAACCGAATTCGACTGAACCCGGATCCACGGGTAAGGCGGCTGAAGTGGAGCGGACGGGCTCAGATTGCTGCAGCGGCCACCCGCGCGGCGGATTTCTGGCTCAGGTAGGGCTGGTGTTCGCGGTCGAAGGCGGTGGTCGAGCGTGAGTTGGAGGATGGAGGGGTCCGCGGGAGACACTCCTGGCGCGCAGCCGGGATGCCGCTTCCCTTGGTTGCGGAATCAGAGCGTGGTGAGCTGTTGTTGCAGGCGCTCGAAGGCGTTGGCCGTGTCCGGTCCGCGAGCGAGCGCCAGGACGAAGCGTCTGCCGGTGCGGATGAAGCGGGCGGCGACGCACAGCCAGTGCAGGCGCAGCTTCTTGATCTGCTGCGCCTGCTCGGCGGCGGGGAGCAGCAGGAGCTTGAAGGCTTGCGCGAGGTTGTAAGCGAGAGCGGCGATCAACAGCCAGGCCCAGTTGGCGTGAAAGCAGCGTGAGGGCAGATGCGAGGCGCCGATGCCGGACTTGAACTCCTCGATGTAGTTCTCGGCCCCACCGCGTGCCAGGTGATAGCGAATCAGGCTGCTCGCGGCGCCCGGCAGGTTGGTGATGACCGGCGTGAAGAAGTGCTCGTCGAGCAGGCGCTGCTCCTGGTCGAACCAGGGCGTCCGCTTGACGAGGAGGCGGTAGTCGCTCGACCAGCCCGTGGGCCGGTAACGCAGCTCGGCGTACTCGGCCTCTTCTTCCCACGGATAGCTGCGCCACGCCCCTTCGGGAAGCGCTTCGATCTCGGCGCGCAGCCGCTTCGTCAGCCTCGCCGAAATGCTGAAGCCCAGGGCACGCTCGGTCGCGAATCCTTCCACCGACTTGCCGTAGAAACCGGCGTCCATCCGCAGGCGCACCCGACGGCGAGCCGGGATCGCCGTGAGGACGTCTTCGAGAAACGGGACGACGCCGTCCGACGAGGCTCGGTTGCCCGCGCGTAGCCGCGCCCCCAACAGAAGCCGCTCCTCGTGAGCGAAGGCCAGCAGCGGATGCAGCCCACGCACGCCGCTGTAGCCGAAACGCGCACCCTGCTTCTGGTCGCCGTAGACCTCGATGATCGAGCTGTCCACGTCCAGCGTCAGCGCTTCGCTCCCACTCGTCCGCTCGAGAATTTCGCGGCAGGTCTCACGCTGGGCTCCATCGAGCTGTCGCAGGTGACCCAACGAGAAGCTGCGCAGACGCTCGCCCGCCGTCGTCGGCGCCGGCACCTCGAGATCGAAGCACAACTCGCGCGTCACGGTCTCTTCTCGCAGCACAGACAGATCGCTCAGGCTGTCGCCGCCGACCAGAAAGCTCGACGCCAGGCTCATCACGAAGTCCTCGACTGGAATTCCTCGACGGCGTTTCTTCACCGAAACGACGCGGAGCCGCTCGATCACTCGCAGCTTCGACGCCAGCTCGACCACGAAACGCAGGCCCGCGAAGGAGGTCGTCGCCGCGCCCGACGATCGGAACTTGACGCCACGGACTCGCTTTGGGATCTTCACCTCGGAAGTGCTCCTCTCCTGAAGACGACGACCTTGAACAGCGCCGTCTTATCAGGCTTGGGGCGCTTCCGCTACTTCAACATCCCCGCCTTATCCGTGGATCCGGGCTGAATGAAAGTTCGATGCGGCAGCGATGCCGGAGAGCACCAAGTTGCCCAGCGCGTCGGACAAGTAAGACGCCGAGAGTTCAACGCGCGCATCGCCTGACTCGACAATACACTTCGACCACCCAGTTGCAACCAAGCTGTATGTGATGCGGAAGCTCTCGCCCATGACGCCTAACGGAACTGGAGTTCAGCGGCGGCAGGGATGCGCGAAGCGCAGCCCTGCCGTCCGCTGAAACGACGTGTTAGGGGCCCACTCGCACAACTTCGAAGGAGACGTCATAGAACCAGCCGAACTTCGGGCTGGCGATTTCCCATTTCTGGCCGCTCTGCCCGAGACGTGCAAAGTGTTCGGCACCCAAGTCGCGAGACTCTCCGCTGATCGGGTTTCGCTCGACCGTCTTCGCCTGTGTGATTCTGAATTCTGGCAGGAGCAAGAACTTGAGAACGCTCCTCTCGGTGTCAAGCGCCATGTGGACGCTCTCTAGGAAGCCGCCAATCGTGACGTACTTCTGCAGGACACAGGACATGCACACAGTGTGCTCTTCCTCATGCACCGGAGGATCAAACGCGACCTCGAAGCGGACTATGGCCTTGGCTTCTCCGGGGTTTCTTATTACACCATGGCGTTCCTTGACTGTGCCTCCAGTACAGGAGGTGCGGAGCTCTTGAAAAATGCGCTCGAGGTCGTCGGTTGGAAGGGCCTCGACGTAGCACGTCATCTCCTGAACGGGCTCCGGCGAAGTGAGGACGTATGTCTTCTGGAGCCGGACATCACCTGACACATTCAGAAGTGTGTATTCTCGTTCGTAACGAAGGAGGCGAAAGCGAGTGTCTCGATACAGTACCTCAAGCAGTGCGCGGGTGCTCTCTTGGGCTTCTTCAGCACGGCGCTCAAGGACCCTCACTCGCTCGCGCAGGTGCAAGAGAAGGAGGGCCAAGGCCACGAGAGACGCGCAGGCGCCGATTATCGCCAGAGGTTTCCAGCCACTCGTCAGGAGGCGGCCGACGACCGACCTGTCCATGCCGAAGTAGGATGCGACGCCTAGTGCATCAGCTGTTATGGCTAGAGCAATGACAACTAGGGCCGCAAGGGCGCCCTTTCCTCGTCGAGTATTTGGAATGTGCATGGCAGTCGGACCTTTCTGACTGAGAGACCGGATGCGCTGGGCCCCTAACGGATCTGGAGCTGAGCGGCGCGCCACAATTGGCGACCCGCGAAGCGGAACGCTGACGCCCAACGCGC
Source organism: Thermoanaerobaculia bacterium (assembly GCA_046331385.1). Lineage (GTDB taxonomy): Bacteria > Acidobacteriota > Thermoanaerobaculia > Multivoradales > JAGPDF01 > JAXLQW01. Next base: position 2,033,221 of record JAXLQW010000001.1, on the reverse strand, counting down.
CCGCTCGAGCGACTGGTTAGACCGCAGGCCCGCGACGCCGCGCATGAAATGACCCCTTAGTCTCGTAGCCCGGCATTCTTTGAAAATACAGTTCTCCATCTGCTTGGTCGCCAACGCGTTTGCCACTCAGCACGACGTTGGAGTCGCACCAACTCGGACTGAGGTTGATGTCAAAGCTGTCACCATCGACCGAGAGGATCGCAGTGTCTTCGATCTTAGGCCCACTGAGGTTCGGCCTTTCAAGCACTCGACCCAAACGTCGTGGACCTGGGGCGAGCTCCATGCAGGATCTCCCTGGCGCTTCGCTGGTGACCTCAATCCTCACAACGCCCAACGGCTCCTTCGAAGGATTGAACAGCTGGATGGTCCAAACTTCCGCTTCAGTCTTGGCTACAGGGGCACTGCAGGAAGAGGCGCCCGCCAAGGCTAGAAGCGAAAGAAGCTGGAGGGCAGGCCTCATTTCTCGTCTGCGGTCTAACGGATCCTGAGTTCAGCCGCGCGCCCCACGGCGGCTACCGAGCGAAGCGAGACGCGGCGCAACGGGCGCGTCGGCTGCAACGAATGGTTAGACCGCAAGCCTCAGACGGTGCTCTCACACTAGCCCTCAGCGCTTTGTGATGAAGACATTGTCGGTACGAACTGGCCGGTGAACCTCATATGTTTTCAGAGTCGTCGGATCAGAGTGCTGCAGGATGCGCACAGCAAGGTTGATGTCTGGGAATCGCTTGTCGGCTTCTGCGACCATCTCGGCCTCTACAAACATCCAGAATGAGAGACGCTTGTCCTTCCCCGGATCAACCGCGTAGGCCTGGCCGCTTTTGTCTCGCGCTGGCTTCACAGACCGATGATCTCGTTGGATTGAGAAGTTGGAGAACGACTTCACGAAGTAGTAGTTGTCACTGGAGATTTCCTCGATCTCTAACAGATAGGGCGATGGGTTTTGAACTGTAATCGAGAGTGAAACGCGAAATCCGACGGGACCATGCTTGTTCTCAAACTCGTTCCAGAACTTTTCCTTGTCGGCTCGCTCCACATCGGCTGAGAATTTTGGAATGAGCTTGAGAATCATTCCCTCACGACGGGTCTTGAAGCTCAGCCAAAGTGCTGTTGTGCTGACGACAAGTGCAAGTGCTGAGAACGCTGTCTTCAAGTCCTCATTGTCCACGAACGCCCTCCTTGCGGTCTAACGGAACTGGAGTTCAGCGGCGGCAGGGCTGGCCGCAGGCCAGACCTGACGTCCGCTGGAACGACGTGTTAGGCGCGCGGCCGGTACAGACCGGGTTGATGGGTGACATTTCAGACCGGGAGGATGGGTGACACAGCTAGGGTTGAGCGCGCGGAGGTGCGCGATGCCCTGGCGGGAGACGGAGCCCATGAACGAGCGCCTGAAATTCATCGAGGAGTCTCGCGCGGGACTGTACACCACGAGCGAGCTGTGCGAGCGCTACGGGATCAGCCGCAAGACGGGCTACAAGTGGCTGGAGCGCTACCACGAGCTCGGCGTCTCGGGGCTCGACGATCGCTCCCACGCGCCGCACAGCTGCCCGCACAAGCTCGAGCAGCGCGTGGCAGTGGCGATCGTCGCGGCGCGCAAGAAGCACCCACACTGGGGACCACGGAAGCTGCTCGACTGGCTTCGCCCGCGCCACCCGGAGCTGGATCTGCCCGTGCCGAGCACGGCGGGTGAGCTCCTGCGCCGAGAAGGCTTGAGCGTGCGAGGGCGTCGTCGTCGGCGCTGGCGCCACCCGGGACCGCCAGCCCGCGAGAGCTACGGACCGAACGATCTCTGGACGGCCGACTTCAAGGGGCAGTTTCGAACCCGGGACGGGGTGTACTGCTATCCCCTGACCATCGCCGACCAAGCCTCGCGTTACCTGTTGCGCTGCCAGGCCCTCAGCTCGACACGAACCCGGGAAACCCGGCCCGTGATGGAGCGGCTCTTCCGCGAGCTCGGCTTGCCTCGTGCGCTGCGCACCGACAACGGCGTACCGTTCGCTTCGACCGGAATTCACGGCCTGTGTGCGCTCAACGTGTGGTGGATCCGTCTGGGCATTGCGCATCAGCGCACTCAGCCGAGCCACCCCGAGCAGAACGGCGCCCACGAGCGCATGCACCGGACTCTCAAAGCCGAGACCACGCGTCCTCCGGCCACCAACCGCCGAGCCCAGCAACGAAGCTTCGATCGCTTCCGCTCCGAGTACAACGACGAGCGGCCCCATGACGCGCTCGGCGGCCGGGCGCCTGGAACCGTCTGGAGTCCGCCCTCACGGGCGTACCCCAGCCGACTCCAGGCGCCCGAGTACCCCGGCCACTACCAAGTCCGATTCGTCAGCACCGCCGGCACCTTCCGCTTCCAGTGCCGGCAGCTCTTCATCAGCGCTGCTCTGAAGCAGGATTGGATCGGCCTCGAGGAAATCGACGATGGCGTGTGGGCGGTGTACTTCTACGACGTCCTACTCGCCCGCTTCGACGAGCGCGACCGGAAGCTGCATGCCTAGGCCTGAAAACTGTTACCCATCCTGCCGGTCTAGACTGTTACCTATCCTCCCGGCCGGTCAGCCCTCGCGCGAGATCGTCTCGCGACCCAGTGGACTGGCGGGCCTTGCTGACAACCAGCAAGATGAGACTCGCCGCGCTCCAAACCCCCAGGATCGGGACAAGCCCGAACGTCCACCGCCATTCGGGCTCCGCGATTGCCAGAACTACGATGGCAGGCATTGGGCCCGCATGGCCGTAAATGCTGGGTGTAAAGGGTACGGCGATGATCGAAGCTCGAGCAAGCGCGCGAGGAGCCGGCGCGAAGCGACCCGCCCTACGCCACAGGAGGTACAGGCCGTGAACGAAGCCGACGCCGATCGCGAAGACGACTGCTGTAATGCCAAGACAGGCAAAGAGGTCGCTCACCGCTCTGATCTGCCACCCATTGTCACGCGCGCCTAACGGATCTCGAGTTGAGCGGCGCGCCAGTACTGCTGCCCGGCGAAGCCGAACGCTGCCGCTGAACGCGTCCGCTCAAACGACTGGTTAGGCGTCAGGCCTAGAACGGTCACTCTGCTAGCTCGATTCGCGAACAAGTGATGGCTCGTAGGTCTGAACATACTCATTCGACGCCTTCATGAACAGCAGCAGCCCCGGGGGAAGCGTAAGAAGAGCGAGTATCCAGCGCGCCCAGTTCTTTCTGTCGCGAATGAAGCGCAAGTAGAGCAGCAAGATGAGAGTGGACCACAAGACAAAGATCAGGACTGCCAGCGGCGCGCCAGAACGGATCACACGAGAAAGAAACATAAAGAAGTTGATCGCGGTCGTGGCGATATGAACGTAGACCGATACGGGAACATTGCTAACTGAACCGGAAATGCTCACTCTGACGCCTAACGGATCTGGAGCTGAGCGGCGCGCCACAATTGACGACCCGCGAAGCGGACCGAGCGCGCCCAACGCGTCCGCTCGAGCGACTGGTTAGACGCCCGGTCCACTCGACCGAGCAAGGCTAGAGGGCCAATACTCATTCCACACCACCGGTTTACCTGCGGGATCGAAACTCAGAAGTTGATTAAGCGAAGAGGAACTGCTTACACAGCCACTCATCTTCTCGACGGACGCTCGCGAGCCCATCCAACGACGGACGAATCGAGTCGCTGCCGACGGGTCCGTGAGAGTTAGGCCGGCAATTCCGTACAAGACAGCATGAGGGTTGTCAGACTGGGCTAACTCAACAAAAGCCTCTCGAGACCGGGAATCTTGAAGCAGCCCGTAGAAAGCGTCCGAGAGCGGCGAACGGCTACCCGAGATTCCTATTCCCACTGACGTCACGATTCGGGCGTTGGCTAAGCGCAAGAACGCTCCCCGCCCTGGCTCGGACAACGAGGAGTAGATCTTCGAGGTTGCCGCAACGCCAAGCTGATCGCCCACGAACTCAGCGAGCGCGCTAGGCGGGTCGCCCGGGGGCGGGGGCGAGGGCGAGGGGGAGAGCGTTATGCCAGCCGGAGGATCAACCGGCTGATATCCGCAGCCGAGGATCACGAGCGCGACGCTGGCTAAGAGAATTCGCACAGGCGTCTAACGGATCTGGAGTTCAGCGGCGGCAGGGATGCGCGAAGCGCAGCCCTGACGTCCGCTGAAACGACATGTTAGCCGGCTGGAGATGTCTTACCCTTGGCGAGGACTGCAAGACGCCGAGCCCGCGGGTTCCAAGCCCTCAGTTGGCGAATCCGCGTCGTGGAAGGTAAGCACCGTTCCGAAGCCGACGATAACCGCGCCCTCTCGGACTGTGAACGACGCGCCCGCGACGAGTTTCGAGTAGTCCACACCCGGATAGACAAGAGCCAACTGGACACGGAGCCGGCTACCCAGGGCGGCATCTGCCGGTCCCGAAACGAAAGCAACGCCAAGGTAGTGTTCGACGAACTCGCCGTCTCGGACAACAGCTCGCCGTTGAGCGAGATCGCCAACTACAAGATGCGGCCAATAGCGACTGCCCGAGAGGTCGGGAACTGTCTTTCGCCCCCCTTCGGACTCGCGCAAGAACGTGACTTCGGCTTCTATCACCGGCACTGCTTGAGATGACCTTTCCACAGACGGCTAACGGATCATGAGCTCAGCGGCGGACGGGCGAAGCCCGGCCGTCCGCTGGAGCGAAGGGTTAGACGGCGGGGCGAACACATTCGAACATTTCCCCGCCCGAGAGACGCGAGTTGCGGAAAGTAACGCGCTCACAGGAAGCCTCCACGAGACTCGGAAGGCGAAAAAGGCTGGAGCCGCCGCCATGCCTGTCGCTGTCATAGCGAAGATGGACGATCTTGCCATCTGGAGTTTGAACCAAGCCATACGTCATCTGGGAGTCGATTCCTTGCTCATCAAGTACCACGCGAAAAGACTTGCGCGTGGCAAGAGACTCCTTCACGCAGGAGATTGCCCGCGATGTATCGGCCCCTATGGTGATGTCGCCACAGTCTGTCGCATCGGGTCCAGCGAGGTTTGTGCTGCGCCTAACCAAGTCACGGCGTGTGGTACACGCCGCAGCGGAGACGCAGAGGCCGAGCACGGCAAGACTGGCGAAGTGCGAACGAGGTTTCACCGCCGTCTAACGTTTGAGTTCAGCGGCCACAGGGATGGCCGAAGGCCAGCCCTGTGGTCCGCTGCAACGAGGGGTTAGGCGTCACCTCGATAGCGGTTCGGCCCATAAGTTGCACGATCGTGCGAGTTGGGCATCGGACGCTATTGGCGCTACTCAGCGAATGGCCCCCGCATCTCGTCGAGCGGCGGCCTTTTCGCCGCAGCAACTACGCTTTCCCAGAAGTACCCGTTCAAGAAAGCGGCATGTAAGACAAAGAAATTCTGAGGTGCCGACGCCGCCAAGCTCCAGACTGGATAGAAGACAATCGGCGCGAAGAGTAATGGAAACAGCAGGCGCGAAAGCGGAACTTTGAAGAGCGGCTTGCCCTCTTTGTGTTGGCTCGTAAGTACCTGAACGAGCACGCCGGCAACCATTGCCAGGAAGCACCAGGCGATGAAGATGGCGTCGTCGAGATGATCGACAATCGCCGTCCAGTGGCGTAGCAGCGTGACTATTGCGAAGGAGCCGCATACGCCGGTGAACGCCATGAGCATCCGATGTGCCGCGGTGGGAGAGTAACTCGGTTGGACGTCGCCCATATATTCAAGCAGCGGCCCGCCATACCGGGCCGCTGCCATTCCAGAGCCCAAGATGGTAAGGACGCCTGCAGCCGCGATTGCCGGATCGGTAGCCATGAGGTCTCCCTTGAGAACTGGGTTTGGCGGCGGGCACTTACTCCGACTGCGGGCGCCGAAACTCGAGGGCGATCCGAGTGACGCCTAACGAATCATGAGTTGAGCGGCGCGCCGAGGTGCCGCACCGGCGCAGCCGGGGCACGCTGCGGATCGCGTCCGCTCGAACAAATTGTTAGGCGGCCCGCCGTTCACGCTGGAACTCGCTTGCGATAGCGCGCCCACCGCATACGAAACACATGAACCGCAAGCGTCAAAAGCGAGAAGCTGACGATAAGCGCCAAGGCGCCAAACGCGTTCACCGCGCCGCGACCAAGCGATGAGCTTGCCGGTTCTGGAAGGTTCTTTGGCCCAAGAAAGTCGACAACCCAAGCGAAAAACCGTGCGACAAGCGGTATCGGCTGAACCAGCCACCAAACAAGGCGGCTGAAGTAGTCCGAGTCTGGCGCGCCAAACCAGTCCGCCAAACGCAGCCCGAGAAACAGGAACGCCCACCAGGCCGCCACGAAGGTGGCGCTTCGGCCGACGCTTCCTGTAGCAATGAACCGATTCATCTATGCGTCTCTCGGGCAGCCTAACGGATCATGAGCTCAGCGGCAAACGGGCGCAGCCCGTTTGTCCGCTGGAGCGAGTTGTTAGACGGCCACTCACGGGTGTGTGGCCTTCCAAGCCTTTGTCTCGGCGATCGTCTGAATTACGAGCTCGAAGGCTCTCTTTGAGTGATTCAAGTAGGCCGTCTGGCCGAGGGCAGATCGTTGCCTTAAGTGAACAGTGTTCCGCTGCTCCCTGAGCCAATCGAGGTCTTCGCGCAGCTTCTTTGGAACCACTGCGAACTCCCAGGCTACTCGGATGAGCCACCAAAAACTCTGTCTCCCGATCTGCGCTTCGGGATCCTTAACATTCCAGTTGATCGGTTGCTGCTTCTTGTCCGGGTCGCGCCACTTAAAGGCGTCGCCCGTGGTTTGCTTGGTCCGAACGGCGTGCGCTACGCAGTGAGCCAGAAGACCCTCTACTAGGCTCCCGTAGTCCAGCAGCTGAGCGCGAACATGCGCAGCTCGCTCTTCATCCCGCGTAAGCAGCGCAAGGCCGAGCTTGTACAACCAACGGGCGCCGTAGAAAACCTGCGCGAGGTCCTTTCGCAGACCCGTATCGCTGATGTGAGAGAACTCGTCGCCCTCGAGTTGATCTGGTGCTTTCAGCTCTGATCTCGCGAAGTCGGCGAACGCCTCGATCACCTTCTCGCCAAACTGCTCTTGAATGGGCTTGGCAGACATGATGGGCTATTCCTTCGCCTTGCGGATCACGAATCCAGCGGAGTCGGAGCGCACTGCGCAGGTCCGCTGCAGCGAAGTGTTAGGCGGTCTGGCGGTCCGTTGACTCAGCACGGTTCAGCGATGTCAGAGACCGACGACTCGGTTCCAGTCTGCAATGTACATGTAGAGGCGCTGAAACTCGCTCGGGAGGAGCATTCGATTGTGTGCGATGAAATTCCTTACCTTCTCCAGCTCGTCCATCCGCTGTTTCAGCCAATGCTGGGAAGGAATTACCTGAAAGTGCTCCCATTTCGCGATGATTATCTGCGCCAGATGGCCAAACTCAGCGAAACCAAGCAGGTCGGTCTTCTCGCCTTCAAGCCACGAATCCTTGAGCGCGGCGTCACGGCGACTCTCGCAATGCTCGCGAATCTTGACCGGAATCTCGTCGATCCAATCCGGTCCTTCCTTTTCGACTAGGGTTTCTCGAACGAAGTCTCTGACTTCGTTCTCAAAGCAGAAGAGCACCGCATACAGGCGCGCCATTTCCAAAGCCTGGTTTCGTCGCGAAACAGGAAACGGTGCAAGACCTTCGGCCAACAGCTTTTCTTCTGCTTCAGATTGATCCGCACCGACTTGAATTCCTGCCGCCTGAAAAGCCGCAGCCTCCGACTCGAACATCAGTCCGCGAAAAAGGAAATCGCGGAGATCCTTACTCTTCAACGAGGTGCTCCCTTAAGGACTTGAAGATGGCGTTGTAGACCTCGACGTCCTTTGTGGCAGGCAAGTGGATCTGGATGTTGTAATGCAGCCCAGCCATTTGTGGCGGTCCAGCCTTCTGGTCGGTCTTGTCGCTGCTTTCCTTGTTTTGCCCCTCAGGGGTCTTTGGGTCCTGCGCTGCTTGCGTTTCCGCCTCCTTTGGCTTCGATTTCTTGGCTTTGAGATCGGACAGTCCCAAGAGCGTAAAGAAAGTCTTTGTCATCCACCCTGCGACGTTGTCGCTGACGTTGTAAAAGCTCCTGAACTTGCCGTGAATAGCATCCTTGTCCGCGTCAGTTGGGTGCTCCTTGATTAGGAAGAGATCCCCGTACGCTTCCCGTAACGCATCGGCCATGACCGCCCTTGATCTCGAATGGTCTCGGTAGTCGTGGTAGCGGGAAGTCGGTTTGCCATCTGGAGATAGGAAGGCGAGCTCCTTCAGCAGCGGAATCGCTGCTCTGTCGTGAGAAGAAGTAAATCCCCAGTCCTTGAGCAGCTGCCGGGTGAATTGGTCCGGGGCCTGGCCGTCACGAATCTTCGTGAAAAGGTCGGGCAGCCGACCAGCTGCGACCGAGTACTTCGACGTTAGCCCCATAGTCTCTCCTTGTTGCTTGGCCGTCTAACGGATCTGGAGCTGAGCGGCGCTCCACAATTGGCGACCCGCGAAGCGGACCGAGCGCGCCCAACGCGTCCGCTCGAGCGACTGGTTAGACGACACGCCCACTCTGCCGCTCGCGCGCTGGATTGTGTGGAAGAACGTACTCGGAAGTCGCGCGCCTGAACTCGCGCCCCGAAGGAACGGATGCCGCAACCTCGAGAACAACTCGATATCCACGCTGAGGCCCCCAGACTGATGGCACTTCTCTCGGTTCAGAGCGCCGCCAATAGAGCATAGCCTTGCCAAGTCTCTCGACTGGAAACTTCGCCTTGTAGGTCTGATCGTGGAAACGATTGTGCGCAAGATGCCTGAAGGCGCTGGCTGGAGTCAAATCGCTTGCGCCACGCACTTCGAGAAGATCGATGTCGAGCTCGTCCGTTTCTTCAACTAAGAAGCCGAAAATCCAGTATCCGTTGAGGTCTGAATATCGGCTCTTGAGCGTCGAGAGGAAGTTGTGGAGGACACCCTTCAGAACGCGCGAAGAAGGCATGCCGTGTCGTCTAACGGATCTGGAGTTGAGCGGCGCGCCACCAGCGCCGGGCCGCGAAGCGGGCCACGACCTCCGAGCGCGGCCGCTCGAACGAGTTGTTAGACGGCCGGCCGAACATGTGCCCACCAAGGCGGCTCGACATAGCCCAGCCGTTCGCCGTCGAACTCAGATGGCGAGAGCTCAACCTCTTCTCCGGGCGGAACGTTCTGATCGCCCTCCCAGCACGCGAAAAACTCCGCATCACCCTGTTCCGCAATGACTCTAGCCAGAAACGCACGAAGCCGCTCGGCCGATTCCAAGGCTCTTGCATCGTCCTCATCCTCGGGAAAAAACCCACAGCTGCACCCCGTGTGTGCGCCGACGTACACAACGCTGGGCTTCGAGAACTGAGAGAGGACCGTCGAATCCACTTCCGAGAGCGGGACAACATTGAACTCTGGGGCTGCCTTGTTCCAGGGGATCAGAGCGACCGGCGAATCAGTTGCCAGATAGAACGCGCGGCACATGATCGCCTCGGCCGTCTAACGGATCGCGAGTTGAGCGGCGCGACACGATTGCCGATCTGCGAAGCGGGCCAAACGCGCCCAACGCGTCCGCTCGAACGAGTTGTTATGTGGCAATTGCGATCGCTTCATGGATCTTTTCCTCGCATGAGTCCGCCAGGTTCGTGCCGCGGAGTTCACCAAGGCTCCGAGTTGAAATCCTAGCGAACGAGGGAAACAACGGGATGTTGCGCCACGCCCAGAGGAGGAGCCGTGGCAAGAACGGAAACGTATCTCGATTGAAGGTCACAACGACGAAGCTCTCAGCAAGCGGCTGGAAATCAAGTCGGTTTCGGATTGGGCCACTCCACCATGTGACCTCGCAGTTGTTAGCATCAAAGTGGGTGTCATACGAGACACAAAGACCCTTTTCACCTGCAATTCGCTCGATCCTCTCCTTCGCATCGCTAGGAAGTCCAGATTGCCACATAACTAGGATTGATCCCGACTACCGAAAATGACGTTGTGTGTGACAACGGGGGGATAAACCGTCGGGGGTTGGAGTGGGTTGGGCGGGGCATGTCGTTTCGCCGGTTGGAGTTGCGAGAAGGTTACGCCGGTTCGGGTGGGAGAGCAATGCGGCGGAATTTGCCGCCTAAACCGCGCCGGGGCCTGGGCGGCTCGCCGGACCTGCGCTGGGCGAGGGTCGATCGGGCTCGGAAAAGTCAGCAAGAAACCGGAAGAGCGGGCCGCGCCGGCCTTTGTATGCTCGGCCGACCATGAGCGCCGAGCTCGACCAGGGGCCCGCGCGGGTCGAGGCGATCGACCTGCTGCGGGGGCTCGCCATGGTGTTCATGGCGCTCGACCACGTCCGGGACTACTTCACCGGCCTCGCCTTCGAGCCCGAGAACCTCGAGCTCACTTCGCTGCCGCTCTTCTTCACCCGCTGGGTGACCCACTTCTGCGCCCCGCTCTTCTTCTTCCTCGCCGGCACCGGCGCCTGGTACTACGGGCGTCGCCACACGCCGGGCGAGCTCTCGGCCTTCCTCGCCCAGCGCGGAGCGCTCCTCGTCCTGCTCGAGTTCACGCTGATCGACTTCGCCTGGACCTTCGTCGCGCCCTGGGGGTTCTTCGGCGTAATCGCTTCGCTCGGCGCCTCGATGCTGCTGCTGGCGCTCGTCGTGCGGCTGCCGCTCCGCGTCGTCGCCATCGGCAGCCTGGCGATCGTCGCCCTGCACGACCTTCTCGACGGCTTCCGTCCCGCCGGGCCGAGCCTCGGAGCGTCAATCTGGGGCCTGCTGCACGTCAAGGGCGGCATCGCGCTCGGCGACCTGCGGCTGTTCGTCCTCTTCCCGATCGTCCCCTGGTGCGCGGTGATGGCGGCGGGCTATGCGTTCGGCGCCCTCCTCGAGCGCCCGGATCGCCGGAAATGGGTCCTGCGGATCGGTCTCGCGGCGACCGCGCTCTTCGTCTTCCTGCGGGCGACGAACCTCTACGGCAATCCGCCGGCCCTGCCGGGCGGCGTGACCCCGGGCGACTTCCACCGCCAGCCGACCGTCGCCCAGTCGGTGATCCTCTTCCTCGACACCGAGAAGTACCCGCCGTCGCTGCAGTTCCTGCTCATGACCCTCGGGCCGGCGCTCCTCCTGCTCGGCGCGGCAGTCGACCGGCCGCTGCCGCGGCTCGTCCGGCCGATCGTCGTCTTCGGCCGCGTGCCGCTCTTCTTCTACGTCCTGCACCTCTACCTGATCCACGGGCTGGCGATCGCGGTGGCGCTCACGCTCGGCCAGCCGCACGACTGGCTCCTGCACGGCGCTTTCTGGTTCCACGACCTGCCCGCGGGCTACGGTCACGACCTGCCGTTCGTGCACGCGGTCTGGCTCGCCGTGGTGGCGGCGCTCTACCTGCCCTGCCGGTGGTTCGCCGATCTCAAGCGGCGCCGGCGCGGGGGGTGGACGAGCTACCTCTGATCCGCGGCGGGAACCGTTCGACTAGAGTGACGGCATGCGAGCGACGCCGGTCTGGTGACCGACCGCCCCCTGCCCAGCGTGCTGCGCGCCCTCGCGCACCGCGACTACCGGCGCTTCTTCGTCGGCCAGCTGGTGTCGCTCGTCGGCACCTGGATGCAGTCGGTCGCCCAGTCCTGGTTGGTCTATCGACTGACCGGCTCGGCGGTCCTGCTCGGCACGGTCGGCTTCGCCAGCCAGATCCCGGTCTTCCTGCTCTCGCCGGTCGGCGGCGTGATCGCCGATCGCTACCCGCGCCGCGCCATCCTCCTCGTCACCCAGAGCGCGATGATGCTCCTCGCGCTGGCGCTCGCGGCGCTGACCCTGTCACAGCGGATCACCGTGCCGCAGATCGTCGCGCTCGCGGCGCTGCTCGGGGTGGCCAACGGCTTCGACGTCCCGGCGCGCCAGAGCCTCCTGGTCGAGCTCGTGCCGCGCGAGGACCTGCTGAACGCCATCGCGCTCAACTCCTCGATGTTCAACGGCGCGCGCATCGTCGGGCCGGCGATCGCCGGCGTGCTGGTGGCGGCGGTCGGCGAAGGCTGGTGTTTCCTCGCCAACGGCGTGAGCTATCTGGCGGTGATCGCGGGGCTCCTGACCCTGCGCGGCAGCGGCGCGGCGCCCGCGGCGCACGAGGGCGCTCTGGCGGAGATCGCCGAAGGTTTCCGCTTCGTCGCCGCCACGCCGCCGATCCGCTCGCTGCTGCTGCTGATCGGCGTCGTCAGCCTGACCGGGATCCCCTATGTCGTGCTCATGCCGGTGGTCGCCGGCGACGTGCTGCACGCCGGCTCCGGGGCCCTCGGCTTGTTGATGGGCGCCTCGGGCGTGGGGGCGCTCGCCGGCGCGCTGACCCTGGCGCGGCGCACGACGGTGCGCGGCCTCGGCAGCTGGGTGGCCAACGCCGCGCTCGCCTTCGGCGGGGCGCTCGTCGCCTTCTCGGCCTCGCGCCGGCTCGCTCTGTCGATCGCCCTCCTGGTGCCGGTCGGCTACGCGATGATGCTCCAGATGTCGTCCGCGAACACCCTCATCCAGTCCATGGTCCCCGACCGCCTGCGTGGTCGGGTGATGTCGGTCTACTCGATGATGTTCCTCGGCATGGCGCCGTTCGGCGCGATCGTCGCCGGCGCGGCGGCCGAGCGCATCGGCGCGCCCTGGGCGATCGCCATCGGCGGCGCGGCGTCGGGCGCCGCCGCTCTCGCCTTCCGCCGCGAGCTGCCGCGCCTGCGCGACGAGGGTCGGCGCCTGATCGTGGCGCAGGAGGCGCTCGCCGCCCACCCGCCCGACGAGGGAGCGGCGACGCCGATCGCGACCTCGACCGAGGACGCCGCGGGGGCGGAGCGAGCGTAGGATCGAGGGGTCGGCAAAGGAGGACGCATGGACAGCTCCATGACCACGACGGCGTTCGACCTGCACGGCCACCGGGTGGTGAAGGGACTCGGGGTGGTGCGCGGCATCACGGTGCGCTCGCGCTCGATCTTCGGCACCATCGGCGGCGCGCTGCAGACGCTCGCCGGCGGCAACATCACGCTGTTCACCGAGCTGTGCGAGAAGACGCGCAACGAGGCCTTCGCCATGATGCTCGAGCACGCGCGCAAGCTCGGCGGCAACGCGGTGGTCGGCGTGCGCTACGACGCCACCGAGGTGATGGACGGGGTGACCGAGGTGCTGTGCTACGGCACCGCGGTGGTGGTCGAGCCGGTCGCGGACTGACCGGCGCGGCGCGTCAGGGCGAGGTCGCCGTCCAGCGCGAGAAGTTGCCGCTCTCGAAGCCGTCCCAGAAGTCGACCACCGCGGCGCCGACGCAGAAGATCCGGCTGGTCGCCGAGCAGATGCTGGAGCCGTTGAGCGACCACTTGCCGTCGGTGCGATCGCTGCGCCCGAACTCGGTCGTCGAGCCGTTGGTCCCGTCCTGCCATTCGCTGCACGTGCCGTTGGGAGCGAGGGTCCCGGCCGCGGTCGATCCGGTCCAGACGTTGGCGAAGACGCCGCTTCCGAGCTCGTTGATCGAGATCGAGGTGGCGATCAGGGCGTCGGCGAGATCGGCGAAGCTCGACGCGAGAACGAAGCCGTCGACCCGGCGGTACGCGGCGTCCGGGGCCGGCGTCACGCCGTCGCAACCGCCGGCCACCAGGCCGGTCTGACCGCGCACCCGGCAGGCGGCGTCGTTGGCGGTGTCGGAGAGCCAGACGTGGAAGCTCGCCGGCACCGGCAGCCGGGCGGCGGCGGCGCGCGCCTGGCAGATCGCGTCGCCGGCGGCGATCCCGACCTGGCCGCCGGCGTCGGCCCAGCTGTCGAGGTCGCCGCTGCCGGAGGTCGAAGAGACGAAGACCAGGTGACCGGGGGCGCTCGGCTTGGCGACCGGGACGCCCGCGCCGAGCTCGAAGCACAAGAGCCGCGCGGCCGTCGCGCAGGGGGAGGTCGGCGTGGAGGAGGTCCAGTCGGCGGTTCCCAGGTCCGAGCCGACGGTGGCGTTGCCCGAGGTCGTGCTCCATCCGGTGCAATGGAAGGACGACGCGCTGCCGGGGTCGCCGGTGGCGGTGAAGTGCTTGAGGACGCCGGCGACGCCGGCGCCGCTCTCGTCGAAAGCGACGGGTACGTAGGGGCCGCCGGAGACCAACTGGGCCAGCGTATCGGCGAACAGGGTGCCGTCGGTGCGCACCCAGGGGCCGACGGCGGTCAGCACGCCGCCGTCGCAGGCCGGCACCACGAAGCGCCGTCCGGTCAGGCCCTGGACGTTGCACCAGGCGTCGGTGGTCGAATTCGAGATCCAGGCGCGGAACTCCGGCGCGCCCGCGGTCGCGAGCCCCGCAGCCTCGGCGCGCGCCTGGCAGACCTGGTTGGCGCCGGCGATGTCGTCGAGGTTGCCCGAGTCGCTCCAGGTCGACAGGTCGCCGGTGCCGGTCGCCGAGGTCACGAAGACGTGGCGCAGGGCGGCGGTCTCGACCGCGTCCTCGGCCGCGCGGCCGGGGCCGGCGACCAGCGCCAGAGTCAGGATCGCGAGCTGCAACTTCGTCCGGGTCTGCATGGGAATCCTCCGAGGTACGGCGAGATCCTGCGCTTCGGCCCGCGCGCTAGCTACTGACGAAGGTGAGGGCTCGCGCACCCGCTTTCGGCCGATGGGTTACCATTGGCAGGCATGAGCCGTCTGCTCGCCCTGCCCGACACGCGCCTCGGGGAGGAGATCGCCTCGAGCGTCCTGCACGGCCTCGGCGCCCTGCTCTCGATCGCCGGCGTCGCGGTGCTCGCGACCCTCGCCGCCCTGCGCGGCGGCGCCTCGCACGTCGTCGGCTGCAGCGTCTTCGGCGGCACGCTGGTGCTGCTCTACGCCGCTTCGACCCTCTACCACAGCCTGCCGCAGCCGCGCGCCAAGGCGGTCTTCCGCCTGCTCGACCACGCGGCGATCTTCCTGCTGATCGCCGGCACCTACACGCCGTTCACCCTGGTGAGCCTGCGCGGTCCGTGGGGCTGGTCGCTCCTCGCCGCCATCTGGTCGATGGCGGTGGTGGGGGTGCTGCTGCGCGTCGTCCTGCGCCCGCGCTCGACGGCGTGGTTCGTGGTGCTCTACGTCGTCATGGGCTGGCTGGTGATCGTCGCCGCGGCGCCGTTGTCGCGCGCCCTGCCGGCGGGAGGGCTGGCGCTGCTGGTCGCCGGCGGCGTCGCCTACACCGCCGGGATCGCTTTCTACGGCTGGAAGCGCCTGCCGTACCACCACGCGATCTGGCACGGCTTCGTGCTCGCCGGCAGCGTGCTGCATTTCCTCGCCGTGCTCTGGTACGTGATCCCCTCGCCGGCGCTCGCCGGCTGATCCCGAGAGGTCCCGCCGCGGCGGCGCTCGGTCACCTCCTGAGGGTGTTCTCGAACCCGGCGATGACCTGGGCCGACCTCGTGGCGTTGCGCGGCCAGACGAAGCTGCCGTTCCTCGCCAAGGGCATCCTCGACCCGGACGACGCGCGGCGCGCCCGCGACGCCGGCTACAGCGCGGTCGGGGCGCAGCTTGATCGCTGGCATCGTTCTCACTAGGCTGACCGCGCGCTCGAGCGAGTCGGCGGGCGGATCTCGTTCCGTCGAAGGAGTCGAAGCCAAATGTGCGTGCAACCCGTCGCGAGTCGGCTCGCATGGACGCTGCTCTCGTGGAGCCTGTTCCTCGCGTCGGCCGGGGCCGCCCGAGCTCAGACCTCGGACGTCATCAGTACCGAGGGCGCCTACGACCGTTTCGCCGTCGGCAACGCCCACCGCTGGTACGACCGTCACACGACGGAAGCCAGGCAGCGAGCCGGGCAGTGTCTGTCCCTGCTGGACGAAGCCAAGGTCTATCAAAACGAGGCCTTGGCGCTCGATGAACGGGCACGGCAACCGGGTCTGGGCAGTCGCCAGGCCTCGGAGCTGCGCCGGCGAGCGAACGAGCAGTTCGGGCTCAGAGACGAGAAGATCCGGGCGTTCATCGACTGCTTCAATCGAGCGAACCGGCGGGAGGCTCCGCCGTCGGACCAGCTCGCGACCGGCGGCGACACCCCGTCGCACGATGAGGATGAGGATCCGGGGGAGAAGTCGGTTCATCGAACTCCGGGGCGAACTCCGGAGGTGCCGGGTGGGCCGGACGCGAACGTGAAGATCGCCGCGCTCGAGGCGGGGATCGACGACTGCATGAGTCTCGCGCTTCCGAGTTACCCCGGCACGGACTGGGATCGCGTCGTTCCCGAATCGACAGGCGCCGGGCCCTCGGGGGCGCTGCAACAATCGTTCTTCCTCTCCGGGGCGGCGGCCATCCAGTTCATCGCCTTCGTTCGTGCGCGCTACGACGACGAATCCGCGAACGAGCGGACGCCGGACTGTCTGATCGGGTGGCTCACGAACTGCCTGATGGACCGAGGGGTCCTGCCGAGACAAGAGCCGCGAATCTTCTACCGGCGATACATGGAGTCTCGCGAGCCGGCCGGCCACGTCGACAAGAAGCGCATCACCGAGCGGTTCGAGGAGTTCGGCTATTGCGGTCGCCTCTATCCGTCCATCCCGCTTCTGCGGGATCCGTCTCCGGCCGCACCGCCGTCGCCTCACTAGGGGGAGAGGCGATCCGGCGCTGCTTCCACCTCAACCTCCGGGACCCGGCGAGCGACCGCGTGGTGGGCTACCGCGAAGCTGCGGTCGCCGCCAGATCGACCCGCGTGATCCCAACATACCTTGACCTGGTATGCCGTGGTCAGGTATCCGCTGGACGCCCGGCGGACCCGCCGAGGTCGACATCCTGGACTACCACTGAGGTGCGCATGCGTGGCAAGCGAGTTCCGACCGGACCGGGCGAGATCCTGCGCGAGGAGTTTCTCGTCCCGGCGCGCCTGACCCAGTCGCAGCTCGCGGGCAAGCTGCCGCTGCCGATTCTCCGCGCGAGCTAGGCGGCGCTCTCCGCCGAAGAAGCGCCGCGGTCGCCCCCGGCGAGTCGGGCCGGGGGCGGCGGCGTTTCGCGGCGCTACTTGAGGTCGATGCGCACCGTCGTCGTGCCGTCCGAGAGGCGGACGCCGGTGCGCTCGATGGCCACGATGCGCCAGCCCGCGACCCCCTCGCCGACCCCGACCAGGCGGCCGTTCAGGTAGGCGAACGGCGCGACGTCCGAAAAGGCGATGCCGCCGAGCTCGAGCGTCGTGCCGTCGGGCAGCGGCATCTTGCGGCGGAAGACGGCGCCGTCGGCGACCGCCGCGGCGGGCGCCGCGGGCGCGACTCCGGACTCTTCGGGTCGAGGTGCGGTCTCGGCCCGAGTTGGAATCGCGACGGCCGACGTGGGTGGCGGCGCGGGCTGCGCCGCTGGATCGTCCGTTCCTTGCCGAAGTGTTTTTTCGACAAAGGGAGAGGCCGGCGCTGCCGATTCCGCCGGCGGCGCCTCCGGCGCCCGTGCGACGCTCGTCGCCTGCCCGGGTGGGTCTTCGGTTAAGGGAAGAGACGCGGGTTTCGGCGTGGGTGGCGGTGCCTGCGGCACCGGCTGCGATGTCGCCGGACTCGCGGTCGAGGTCGGAGCGGGCGGGGTCCGCGCGGCGAGGAACCAGGTGGCGCCGGCGGCGGCGAGGACGAGGAGTCCCACCGCGAGCGCGGCGACGAGCGGCGGGGTCCTCGATTTCGGCCGGTACGGGTGGTAGGAGAGCGGCAACGGATCGGGAAGACCCTTCTCCCGCGCTTCCTGGACCGCCTGCTCGTGGCGGGCCTTCTTCAACGCGTCGTTGACCAGGCTCAACTGCGCCTCCCCTCGAGCTCGCGCACCGCGCGGCCGATGTGGCGGCCGGTCAGGCGCTCCGAGTTCTCGACGTAGCCGGCGAGCAGGGCGGTGTCGCAGACCGCGTTGATCAGCCGCGGGATGCCGTGCGAGTAGCGGTGGATGCGCGACATCGCCCAGTTGGTGAAGGTCGGCCGGCCGTTGCCGCCGGCGACCTGCATCCGGTAGTGGACGTAGTGCGTCGTCTCGTCGCGCGACAGGGGCTCGAGGTGGTAGCGCACGGTGATCCGTTGCCGCAGCTGGCGCAGCCCCGAGCGGTCGAGCATCTCCTTCAACTCCGGCTGGCCGATGAGCACGATCTGCAGGAGCTTCCGCTGGTCGGTCTCGAGATTCGACAGCAGGCGGACCTGCTCCAGCAGCTCGGGCGAGAGGTCCTGCGCCTCGTCGATGATCAGCACCACGTCCTGGCCGAGGCTCGCCTGCTCGAGCAGGAAGGTGTTGAGCAGGTCGAGGTACATCGTCCGGTCGAGCCGCCCGGGCGGTTTGAGACCGAGCTCGATCAGGATGGTGCGCAGCAGCTGCACGCTGCTCATCACCGGATTGAGGATCAGCGCGGTGTGCACCTCGGGGCCCAGTTGCTCGAGCGCGGCGCGGCAGAGGGTGGTCTTGCCCGCCCCGACCTCGCCGGTCAGCTGGATGAAGCCCTTGCGCTGGCGGATGCCGTAGAGCACGTGCGCCAGCGCGTCGCGATGCCGGTCGGAGAAGAACAGGAAGCGCGGGTCGGGAGTGAGCGAGAACGGCGGCTCGCGGAAGCCGTAGAAGTCGAGGTACATCGCGCTCAAGCCTATGCCCTTTCGCCGCCCGATCCGGCATCCGAGCGCGAAGGCCACAGGCGCCGGGCGGCGCGTCGCCTAGAATGGTCGCCCTTCGCCATGGACGAGCCCGTTCGCCGGGAGATCACCGCCTGGATCGCCGACCTCGCCGGCGGCGATCGCCAGGCGCTCGATCGCCTCTTCGAAGCCTTGTACGGCGAGCTGCGCGATCTCGCCCATCGCCAGCTCTCGCGCGGCCGGCCGGGAGAGACGCTGTCGACCACCGCGCTGGTGCACGAGGCCTACATGAAGCTGGCGCGGGCGGGCGAGCTCGCGGCGGTCGACCGCCACCACTTCTTCTCGCTCGCGGCGCGGGTAATGCGCCAGGTGTTGATCGACGAGGCGCGCCGGCGCACGGCGGCGCGCCGCCCCGACCCCAGCCGCGCCCGGCCGCTCGAGGACGTCGACGGTTTCGCCGCCGGGGCCGATCTCGCGGACCTGCTGGCGATCGACGCGGCGCTCGGCCGGCTCGAGAAGCTCGACCCCGAGCTCGGCCGCCTGGTCGAGTCCCGGGTCTTCGCCGGGCTGACGCTCGAGGAGATCGCCGAGATCGGCGCCATCTCGCGCAGCACCGTGCAGCGCAACTGGCGCAAGGCCCGCGCCTTCCTGCATCGCGAGCTCGCGCCGAGCGGCGAGCCGTGAACGGCGGGAGCGCGGCTGGTCCCGTTCAGGGGTCGGCGTAGTTCGACCAGAGACGGAAATCGCCGCTCTCGAAATCGTCGCCGAAGACGTCGTGGCGCCAGAGCCGGGCGACCCAGTAGTGGTCTCGGAGGGGATCGCCGGCGGCGAAACCGCCGGCGACGACGATCTCGCCGCCCTGGATCTCGAGCGCGCCGAGGAAGGTCCGACCGGAGGTGTTGGCCACGTCGACCCCCTGCTTGCCGTCACCGGCGAAGTCGTCGTCGAAGGTTCCGTCCGGGTGCATTAGGACGACGAAGCCGTCGACGCTGGCCCCGGCGGCGGGGACGTAGGAGCCAGCGATCACGATGTCGTTCGACGGCGGCGGCAGGATACGCACCGAGTCGACGCTCTCGATGTCGCCGGCGCCCGGGGCGATCGAGAAGTGGAGCTTGCCGTCGCCGCTGAACGTCGTGTCGAACGTGCCGTTCGGATGGACGCGCACCACCCCGACCTCGATCCCGGCGCTGGTCGCGACCTGGCCCACGGCGACGACGTTGCCCTGCGCGTCGACGGCGACCGAGGCGATCTGGTCCTGATGGAATCCGCTCGCCAGGCCCCAGGCGATGATCAGCTTCCCGTTGCCGGAGAAATCGGGCTCGAGCTGGCCGGTCGAGTCGACCACCGCCAGCGCGAAGTCGCTCGAGCCGGTGGCGTCGTCGGAGTAGCCGCCGACCACCAGGTGACCGTCGTGGCGCAGCGCGATCGCCAGGCAGACGTCGACGTTCGTGCCGCCGCGGTCCCAGCCGACGAACTGCAGGCCGTCGCCGTCGAAAGTGTCGTCGGAGGCGCCGTTCGCCTGCAGCTTGCCGATCAGGCAATCCCATCCGGTGCCGGCCGCCCCGGGCTCGTGATCGTAGAAACCGGCGAAGAAGACGTCGCCGCTGATCCGCGTCGCCGCGACCTCTGCCCCCGCGCGGCCGGCGAAGTTGATCGTCTTCTTGCCGTCGCCGTCGAAGGCCAGGTCGAGCGCGTTGGTCGATTGCAAGCCGAGCAGGCCCACCCGGGTCTCCGGATCGGCCACGGTTCCGTCGACGAAGCCCACCAGGACGCGCCGGCCGTCGGCCTGCTCTGCGACCGCGTCGGCGATGTCGCCATTCGTGCCGCCGAGATCGAAGGGGAAGGTCTGGCAGCCGAGGACCCCGCCGTCGGCCGAGAGCAGCGCGCTGGCGAAGTCGAAGTTCTGGGTGGCCTGGGTGACGAGATCGCCGCCCGCCACGGTCAGGCCGTCGTTCGGGCCGCGGCGCAGCGAGTTCGTCCCGAAGCCGAAGCCGCCGCAGGCGGCGTGCATCTTGCCGGTCCCCGCGCCGCCGAATTTCGGGTCGAGGTCGCCGTCGTTGAGGGCGAAGGCGGGGGCGGCGATCACCGCCCAGGCGATTGCCAGGGCACAGGCACCGGCTCGAAGGCGCATCTCGGTTCTCCAGGAAAAGTGCGGCATCCGGCCGCGTGGGGCGCCGTAACCATGGAACGCGTCGGCGGCCGAAGCCGCGGCCTACGATCTGGGGAACGGAGGATCCGCCGAGAAAGCGTCAGGACCTGACAGAGGATCGCCTAAGATCGACTCCTTTCTACCATGGATATCGACGCGGGCAGGGACGACGGCAATCTCGGCGCGGATCTCTGGCCACGGGTCAGCCGGGCGCTCGACGAGGTCTACGCCCGCGGCGCGGACGAGCGCGCGACCTATCTCGCCGAGCTCGCCGGCCGCGAGCCGGAGGTGCACCGCGAAGTCGTCGGCCTGCTGGCGGCCGATCCCGAGACCAGCCGCCTGCTCGACGAACCGGCGCGAGCGGCGGCGGCGGGTTGGCTCGCGGGCGGAGAGCCTGCGGCCCAAGTACAAGTGGGCGACTGGCGCCTGCTGCGGCCGCTCGGCCGGGGCGGGATGGGCGAGGTCTTCCTGGTCGAGCGCCAGGGGGCGGGATTCGAGCAGCGGGCGGCGTTGAAGCTCCTGAAACGCGGTCTCGACTCCGCCGAGCTGCTCGCGCGCTTCTTGCGCGAACGCCAGATCCTGGCCCGGCTCGAGCACCCGGGGATCGCCCGCCTGCTCGACGGCGGCGTGGCCTCCGACGGTCGTCCGTACTACGTGCTCGAGCTGGTCGACGGTCTGCCGATCACGCGCTACGCCGAGGCCAACGGGCTCGGAGTCGAGGCGCGCCTGCGGCTGCTGGTCGCGGTCTGCGAGGCGGTGGGCGCGGCGCACCGCTCGCTGGTGGTGCACCGCGACCTGAAGCCGTCGAACGTCCTGGTGGACAGGACGGGCGAGGTCAAGCTGCTCGATTTCGGGATCGCCAAGCTGCTCGAAGACGAGGGCTCTGAGGAGACGCGCACCGAGCTGCGGCGGATGACCCCGGCTTACGCGGCGCCGGAGCAGATCCTCGGCGGGCCGATCACCACCGCGACCGACGTCTACTCCCTGGGGGCGATCGCCTACGAGCTGCTGGTGGGCGAGCGGCCGTTCCCGCGCCACGGCAAGACGCCGACGGAACTGGCGCTCGAGGTCGGAGAGGAGCGCCTCGAGCGGCCGAGCGCGGCGCTCGAGCGACGCGCTCGCGAGGTGGAACACGGCGATGCCCTGCGGCGGCGGGCGCGGCCCCTCGCCGGCGACCTCGACGCGATCCTCGAGACGGCCCTGGCGCGCGAGCCGCAGCGACGGTATCCGACCGTCGACGCGCTCGCGGACGACCTGCGTCGGCACCTGGCGCGCCGGCCGATCTGGGCGCGGGGGGATTCCCGGGCCTACCGGCTGCAGCGATTCGTCGCGCGCCATCGAGTCGGGATCGCGGCCGCGGTGCCGGTCCTCCTGGCGGTCGCCGGCGGCGTGGCGGCGGAGCTCTGGCAGGCGAGGCAGACGGCGCGGGAGGCTCGCCGGGCGCGGGCCGTGCAGGGCTTCCTGGTCTCGATCTTCGAGAGCGCCGACCCGAGCCACACCCTGGGCGAGACGATTCCCGCCCAGCAGATCCTCGCCGAGGGCGTGCGGCGGCTCGACCGCGAGCTCGGGTCGGACCGCGGCGCGCGCGCCGAGATCGAGGACGCGATGGCGCGCAGCTACGTCGGAATCGGCGCCGGCGAGGAAGCGGCGGACCTGGCGGCGAAAGCGGTGGCGGATTTCACGGCCACGCTCGGTGCGGAGGCGCCGCGCACCGCGGCGGCGATCGTCACCGCGGGCGAGGCCGAGCAGCTGCGGACGAAGCCCGATCCGGCGCTCGCCGACGCCGAGCGCGCCCTGCCGCTGCTCGCGCGCGGCTACGGCGACCGGAGCCTCGAGGTGGCGCGGGCGCACGAGCTCGCGAGCCACGCGCTGGCGCGGAAGATGAAAATCCCCGAGGCGATCGAGCACATGCAGGCGGCGACCGAGATCACGCGCGAGAGACTCGGCGAGGACGCTCCCGAGACCGCCCGCCGGATCGGCTCGCTCGCCGAGCTGCACGGCTATCTCGGGCAGATGGCGGTGGCCGAGGCGGGAGCCAAGGACGCGCTCGCCCGCTTGGCGCGCGCCGGCGCGGCGCGCAGCCCGCAGGCGATGGAGCTCTCGAGCTTCCTCGGCGAGCTCGCCGAGTACTCGGGTCGCGTCGACGAGGCCGACGCCCGCTTCCGCGAGTCGATCGCCATCGCCCGCGAGATCCTGGGACCCCGGCACCCGCAGCTCGGTCAGGAGCTGGTGAGCTTCGGCGGCTTCCTCTCGGAGCTGCGTCGCGCCAAGGAGGCGGAGCCGATCCTGCGCGAGGGGATCGCGATCCTCGAGCCGCTCGGGCACCTCGACGCCGCGACGGCGATGGTCAGCCTCGCCCGCACCTATCGCTGGAGCGAGCGCTTCGCCGACAGCGAGGCGATGGCGATGCACGCCGAGGAGTTCGCGGCACGGATCGGCGGACCGGACGCGCCCATGGCGCACACCGCCAGCCTCGAGGTCGGGACGACCGAGGTCGCGATGGGAAAGTGGGTCGAGGCCGAGCGCCGGCTGCGCTCGGAGGCCGGCTCCGCGACGCGAGTCTGGGGGCGCGGCACCGACGACGAGATGCACGCCGAGAAGCTCCTCGCCGACTGCCTGCGGGAGCTCGGGCACGTCGACCAGGCGATCGCTCTCCATCGGCAGGATCTCGAGCGCGTGCGCGCGGCGGAGCTGCGCGGGGGCCGCGGCGTGGCGTCGGAGGAGCGCCTGGCGCTGGCGCTCGACCTGGTCGCGCGCCGCGGCGCGGGAGATCTCGACGAGGCCCGGCGCCTGCTCGACGAGGCGATCGCCGACGAGCGCGGCCCGCGCGGGCGGCCCTACCGCCTCGGACCGCTACTCGCCGCGAGCGGGCGCCTGGCGCTGGCGCGCGGCGATCGGTCGCGGGCGCGGCGCGAGCTCGAGGAGGCCGCCGCGCTTCTCGGCGCCGAGCTCGATCCGTCGGCGCCGTCGCTCGTCGCCTTGCGCCGGGATCTCGCCGTCGCGCGTCACGGATCGTCGTAGTTCGACCCCAGCCGGAGGAGCCACTCGCTCGCCGGCCGACCGGAATCGATGTCGATCCGGAAGACGGCATCCGAGGCGAGGTCGCCTCAAGGCGCCGAAGCGGCGAAGCGCTTGCCGTACCCCGGGCCGCGCAGCACCCGTCCCGGGCGGGCGGCGGTGATCCGGCCGCCGTCGACCACCAGCTCGCCTTTGATCGCCACGTAGGGGATGCCGGCGCTGTAGTGCAGCGGATCGGCGTAGGTCGAGCGGGCGTCGACCGTCGCCGGATCGAAGACCACCAGGTCGGCCGCCATGCCGGCGCGCACGATGCCGCGGTCGGCGAGCCCCATGCGTGAGGCCGGCAGCGAGGTCATCTTGCGGATCGCCTCCTCGAGCGGCAGGAGCTTCTCGTCGCGCACGTAGTGGCCGAGGATGCGCGCCGCCGAGCCCCAGGCGCGCGGGTGCGACTTCTCCTGCGAGAAGATCCCGTCCTCGGCGACCGCCGAGGAGTCGGTGCACATCGAGACCAGCGGATGGCGCAGCGCCGTCGCCACGTCGCGCTCGTCCATGATGAAGATGATGTTCGAGGTGGCGCCGCGGTCGGCGGCCACGAGGTCGATCAGCGCGTCGACCGGGTCCTTGTGCTCCTGGCGCGCGATCTCGTCCAGGCGCAGGCCCTCGTACTTCTTCAGCTCCGGGTGGACGACCGAGGCGATCAAGATGCCCGAGGCGCCACCGGCGCACAGGTACTGGTTCTCCCACGAGGGGTCCTTCTTCGCCAGCTCCTCGTGGATGCGGGCGCGGGCTTTCGGATCGGCGAGGCGCTTCATCATCGCGTCGCGCCCGCCGTCGCGCACCCAGAGCGGCAGGTTGGCGTCGAGGCCGTTCTGTCCGGCGGTCCAGGGGTACTGGTCGGCCGAGACGTCGAGGCCCTGGGCGCGCGCCTCGTCCAGCCGGGCGAGGATCCGCGGCATGGTGCCGAAGTTGTCGGCGCAGGCGACCTTCAGGTGGTAGATCTGCGCCGGGATCGCCGCCTCGCGGGCGACGCGGAAGACCTCGTCGAGGCTGGCGTCGATGCCGTAGGACTCCGAGCGCTGGTGGGTGATGTAGCTGCCGCCGTAGCGCGCGGCGACTCTGGCGAGGGCGACGATCTCCTCGGTCGAGGCGAAGCGGTCGGGGACGTACTGCAGCGAGGTCGAGAGGCCGAAGGCCCCTTGCTCCATCGCTTGCGCCACCAGCTCCTGCATCTTGCCGATCTCGGCGGGCGTCGCGGCGCGCTCGGCCTCGCCGACGACCACGGCGCGCACCCCGCCGGCGCCGACGAAGCTGCCGAGGTTGATCGTCGGGCGCGCTTGCTCGAAGGCGCGGAAGTAGCCGGCGAAGTCGCTCCAGTCCGGCCGCACGCCGTAGCGCTTCCAGACGTCCTCGGCCTCGGCGACGAGCTTCTCCGTCGCCGGGGCGATCGACTGTCCTTCGCCGGTGATCTCGGTGGTGATTCCCTGGGTGATCTTCGACGCCGCGCGCGGGTCGACGAGCACGTTGTATTCACTCTGGCCGAGCATGTCGATGAAGCCCGGCGCGACGACCAGGCCGGCGGCGTCGATCGTCCGCTTCGCGGCGCGACCCTCGAGGCGGCCGACCTCGGCGATCCGGTCGCCGACGACGCAGACGTCGGCGCGGAACCAGGGGGCGCCGGTGCCGTCGACCACCCGCGCGCCGGAGATCCTGAGGTCGCACGGCGGTTCGGCGGCGAGCGCCGCGGGCGCGGCGGCGAGAGCGAGCGACAGGCAGGCGGACGACAGGCGGGCAAGCGGGGCGCGGGCGCGGCGCATCGGCGACCTCCGGAAGGGTTGCCGGCGAGCCTATCCCGGCCGCGGACGGGCGCGGCCCGCGGCGGTCTCAGAGGCCCGGTGGCCGGCGCCCCGACGGGGTGACCCGCGGCGGCTGGGCGATGCGCGCGAAGTAGGCGTTGACCACGATCGACTCGCGCTGGGCGAGCTCGACGCACTGGTGGACCGAATCCGACACCTTGGCGAGCACTCGCTCGGTGCTCGGGTTGAAGTGTTCCGGCCGGCGGAAGAACTTCTCGGCCTCGGCGAGGCGCGCGAGCGAGCAGCCGTCGGCGACGAAGGGCAGGAAGGCGCGGCCGAAGGGCGGCAGGCGCTGCAGCAGCTGGTCGTGGTGATCGAGCGTCCAGCGGAAGAGCGTCTCCTGTCCGGCGAGGTCGCTGGCGACACTCTCGCCGATGGCGAAAGTATCGGTCGACACGACGGCGTCGGTGAGCGAGTAGGCGAGCGCCTCCTGCTGGATCTCCGGCCGGCGGAAACCGCCGAGCGCCGCCAGCAGGTCGCTCTTCTCGGTGGGCAGGCGCGAGCCCTCGTAGGCGCGCCGCAGCTCCTGGTAGAGGTCCTCCCCACCGTCGATCGCCGCCAGCCAGAGGACGGTCGAGACCATCGACGGATCGACCGCCGAGCGATCGGCGAGCCAGGCGCGGGCGAGGCGCGTGCCCTCGGCGCGCAGCGCCGGGTCGCGCCCCTGGTCGCCGGCCAGACGCAGCAGCCGCGGGCGCAGCAGGGTCAGCGACGGCGCCTCTCCGGGCGCGGGCTGCCAGCCGCCGCGGGCGATCGCGGGCGCGAGGACTTTCTTCAGGAAGAGCGAGTAGAGCCTGCCGGTCGTCGGCAGGACGAAGGCCTCCTCGAGACCGGCGAGCGCGTCGACGGCCACCCGCCCCACCTCGGGCGAGGGATCGTCGACCAGCCGGGTGGCGATCTCGACGTAGCGGTCGCCGGCGAGCAGGCCTGCCGAGAGCAAGGCGCGCGCGGTGGCGACGAGCTGCATGCGCTCGGCCGGCTCGAGCTCGGCGCTCGCCGCGAGCAGACGCTCGAAATCGGCCGGCGGCAGCGCCCAGCGGTAGTAGCCGGCGGCCGAGGCGCTCGGGTCGAGCCAGGCGATCGCCCCCTGGTGCGGCAGCTCGACCGTGGCCTCCTCGCCCTCGAGCAGCAGGCGGTGGGTGCGGATCCCGCCCGCGTCGCGGTAGCGCACCACCATCGGGACCCGCCAGGCGAGCGGCGGCAGCGGATGCCCGGCGACGTGGAATCGTCGCTGGCGCAGGTGGAGGCTCCCCTCGCCGACGAGCTCGGCGCTCACCACCGGCAGGCCGGCCTGCGCGATCCAGGGCTCGAGGACGCCGGGCACGTCGGCTCGGCTCGCCTTGCCGAGGGCGCGCCAGAGGTCGGGACCGGTCGCGTTGCCGCCGGCGTGCTCGTCCAGGTACTGGCGCACTCCGCGCTGGAAGGTCTCCTCGCCGAGCCAGCCCTCGATCATCGTCAGCACGGCGTTGCCCTTGTTGTAGATCGTGCCGATGTTTTGCATCGCCGCGTCGGCACCGGCCCGCGGATCCTGGCGGATCGGCAGGGCGCTCGCGCGCGCGTCGCCGGTCATGACGTTGTCGAGCGTCCGCCGGTGGTCGAGGCCCGCTTCGAGCTCGGGATGGAGCTGGTCGGTGATCCGATACGAGAGCCAGTCGGCGAACGACTCGTTGAGCCACAGGTCGTCCCACCAGGCCATGGTCACCAGGTCGCCGAACCACATGTGGGCGAGCTCGTGGGTCACGGTGATCACGTGCTCGCGCAGGTCGGCGGGCGACATGCGAGCGGCGTCGAAGAGCAGGACGTCGTCGCGGAAAGTGATCGCGCCCGGATTCTCCATCGCGCCGTAGGCGAACTCGGGCACCGCCAGCAGGTCGAGCTTGGCGAACGGATAGGGCCGGCCGAACCACTGCTCGAGCGCCCTGAGCGCCGGCGGCGTCTCGCGCACCGCGACTTCGGCGAGGCCGCCGCGGCCTTTCGGCGCGACGACGCGGGTCGGGATCGAGGTTCCCGGCACGGCGACGAAATCGAACGGTCCGACCGCGAGCGCGATCAGGTACGAAGGCAGCGGCGGCGTGGGGGCGAAGACGACGCAATGGCCGGCGACCGCCGGCGCATCGCTCGCGACCGGCGAATTCGCGACCGCGGACTGGCCCGCGGGCACCGTCAGCGCGATCGTCCACGGCAGCTTGAAGTCCGGCTGGTCGAAGCACGGAAAGGCCTCGCGCGCCTCGGTGGCTTCGAACTGGGTGTAGAGATAGGGCGTGCCCTCGAGCTCGGCGCGGTAGAGGGCCACCGCCTGCGTGTCCACTTTCTGCGTGAACTCGATCGTCAACCGATGGCGACCGGCGGCGAGCCGCTGCGGCGGCGTGAACGTCGCGACCTCGCCGGCGATCGCCACCGAAAGCGGCTGATCCTGGCCACCGCCGGCGATCGCCGCGCGGGTGATCGTCTCGCCGCGCACGTGCAGGCGGAAGGAGGGGACCGGACGCTCGACCTCGACGTCGAAGACGATCGTCCCGCGGTAGTCGGGCTTGGCCGGATCGAGCGCCAGCTCGAGCTCCGCCCGCGTCGGCACCACCTCGCGCCCGAGTCGGACGGCCGAGGGGTCGTCGACCGCGGCGAGCGGCGACACGGCGAGCGGCAAGAGCAGGGCCGCGAGCCCGAAGCGGGAGCGCGCGCGCGAACGGCGGAGTCGGGTCATCGCAGGTGCCTTTCGAGGAAGTCGAGGGTGGCGGCGTAGGCGGTCAGCCAGTGGGCGCGGACGAGAAGATCGTGCACCTCGTCGGGGAAGACGAGCTGCTCGAACGGCACGCCCTGGCGGCGCAGCGCCTCGGCGAGGCGGACGGTCTCGACGAAGGGGACGTTGTGGTCGGCGTCGCCGTGGACGAGGAGCACCGGCGAGCGCCAGCCCGAGATGTCCGCGAGCGGCGACGCGCGGTAGGCGCGCGCCAGGCGCTCGGCGGTCTGGACGTAGTCGCGGGTGAAGGTCGCCGGCGGCCACTCGAGGTTCCAGTCGTGCACGCCGTGGAAGTCGACGCCGGCGGCGAAGAGCCCCGAGGCGCGCGCCAGCGCCATGGCGGTCAGGAAGCCGCCGTACGAGCCGCCCCAGATGCCGATCTTTCCGGTTCCGACCTCGGGTCGAGCTTTCAGGTAGAGCGCGCCGGCGAGCACGTCCTGGAACTCCGAGGCGCCCGCTTCGCCGATCCCCGGCGCCTCGCGGAAGCCGAGACCGTACATGATCCCCGAGCGGTAGTTGATCGACAGGACGACGAAGCCGCGCGCGGCGAGCGCCTGGTTCATCGCGTAGGCCTGGGTGTAGTAGCCCATGTAGTGGAAGCCGGCGAGCATCTGGCGGACCGGTCCGCCGTGGACGAAGATCACCGCCGGCCGGTTCTCGCCGGCGCGCGCGCCCCGCGGCAGGAAGAGCTGGCCGTGGATCGCGAGGCCGTCGGTCGACGGGAAGACCACGTTCTCGGGCTCGACCAGGTCGGCGGCGGGGAAGTCCTTCGCCAGCGCGTCGGGATGGAGCGCGGCCACGGTGCCGCCCGCGACCCGCACCGGGCGCAACGGCTGGCGCGCCCCCGACTCGAGCAGCGCGACGGCGCCGTCGGCGAGCGCCGCCGGCAGGAATTCGAAGACCCCGGCGCTCTGGGTCAGGCGCGAAGCCACGCCGCCCGCCGCCGCGACGCGCCAGACCTTGCGCTCGTCGAGGCCGCTCTGGTTCGACGACAGGAGCATCGTCCGTCGATCGCCGGCGAGCGCCGCGTGCTCGACCTCGAACGCGCCCGGCGTCAGCTCGAGCGGTGCGCCGCCGGCGACCGCCAGCGACCAGAGGTGATTCCATCCCCCGCGCTCCCAGGGGAAGACGATGCGCTCGTCGGCCGTCCACCAGAGCGTCGGGCTCGAGCTCACCGGGGCGAAGACGCTCCCCGGGCCTGGCAGGGCGCGGAAGAGCTCGCGCCCCTTACCGGTCGCGGCGTCGGCGACGCGGATCGACCAGGGCTCGGCCGCTTCGGGACGCGGCAGGAAGGCAGCCGGCGCGTCCCAGGCGGGCAGGCGGACGAAGGCGATCGACCGCCCGTCGGGCGACCAGATCGGCTCGATGTCGGTGTCGACCGAGGGGTCGAGCCAGACGACCCGCTTCGCCAAAGGATCGAGGACGCCGACGAAGCCGTGCGAATCGCGGCCGGAGACGAACGCGATCCGCGTCCCGTCGGGCGACCAGCGCGGCGTCGACTGCGAGCCCGGCAGCTTGGTCGCCTGCGCCGGTTTGGCCTTCGCCTCGCGCCCCGCGATCCAGAGCTGACCGTCGGCGACGTAGACCAGGCGGTCCCCCTTGGGCGAGGGCGCCGGCTCGCCGCCGGCGGCGATCCTCTTCGCCGCCGCCTTGCCGTCGACCTCGACCGTCCAGATCGCCTGCTCGCGTCCGGCGGGATCCGAGGTCGGATTGGTCGTGGCGCTCGACGGCACGGCTTCGTCGCCGCCGCGGGCGAACGCGAGCCACTGGCCGTCGCCGCTCCAGGCGAGCGAGTTGAGGTCGGAGCCGTCGTCGCCCGAGAACGAGGTCAGCCGCTTCGCCGTCCACCCGGGCGCTCTCGCCAGCCAGACGTTGCGCGTGCCGGCGTCGTTCTCGATCCAGGCGACCGCGTCGCCCGCCGGCGAGCCGACGAGCTCGCTCGGGAACGGGGCGAGCAGCCGCGCGACCTCGAGCGGCTGGGCGGCGAGGGGCAGGCCGGACAGGGCGAGAGCGGCGAGCGACACGAGAAGGCGGGGTTTCATCGGGGATCCCTCCGGCACGAAACCGCCGCACGGTACCACAGCCGACGGCCGGATCCTGGACCTGGGACGGGTGGCGCGCGCCGCCGGGATGCGCGCGCGCGGATCGCGCGCAGCGGGTTGCTATCCTCGCGCGCATGAACCGCGAGACCGCCTGGAAGACCGTCTGCGAGCACGTCCAGCAGCCGGGGTTGCGCCGACACATGCTGGCGGTCGAGGCCGCCTGCCGCGCCTACGCCGTGAAGCTCGGGGAGGACCCGGAGGTCTGGGGGCTCGCCGGACTGCTGCACGACTACGACTGGGAGATCCATCCGACGCTCGCCGGCCATCCGAAGGACGGCCTGCCGCTGCTCGCCGAGCGCGGCTTCCCGGAGGCGGCGGTGCGGGCGATCGCGGCCCACAACGAAGAGGGCACCGGCGTCGCGCCGAGCTCGCCGCTCGACTTCGCACTCCTCGCCTGCGACGAGATCACCGGGCTGGTGATCGCGGCGGCGCTGGTGCGGCCGTCGAAGGACGTGCGCGAGGTCGAGCTGAAGTCGATCCAGAAGCGCTGGAAGGAGCGCGCTTTCGCCGCCGGCGTCGACCGCGAGGAGGTCGAGCGCCACACCGCGGCGTTCTCTGCCCAGTGCTTCGCCGGCGGGCTCGACCTGTGGAGCCACGTCGGCAACGTGCTCGCGGCGATGAAGCAGATCGCCGCCGAGCTCGACCTCGACGGTCGCCTCGCCAAGCCCGCCTGAGAGCGCGCCGCGTCGAGGCTAGCGCGCCGCGCGCGCCCGGGGGTAGGCTGGCTGCCGAACCCGCAGAAGGATCGAAGAGAGGTGCCTCTTGCGCAGACTCCTGCTGAGCGCGTTCCTGCTGTCCGCCGGCGCCGCGGGCGCGGCGCGGGCAACCGTCCTGGCCGACAACCTGATCCCGAACGGCGATTTCAGCACCGACCTGTCGGGTTGGACCGTCACCTCCGGCGGCATCACCGCGACCTGGGTCGACGATCCGCTGGCGATCGCCGGCGCGATGGAGGTGGTCAACACCGACGCGGTCGATTTTTTCGGCTACAACGTCGTCGAATCGACCTGCATCCCGGTCACGGCAGGCACGCTCTACGAATTCGGAACCGGCTATCGCAACCTCGGTGGCGACCGGCCTTCGTCGGTCCTCGCCTTCGTCCTCTGGTCGACGAGCGGAGATTGCTCGGGGGCCGCTTCCCAGAGCGAGACCGAGCGGACCGACGGATTGCCCAACGCCTTCACGGCGGTCACCGACTTCGCGACCGCACCGGCGGGTGCGCACAGCGCGCGACTTCGGTTGGGGCTGCGCAAGGTCGGCGATGGCGGTTCCACCACCGTGCGCTTCGACTTCGGCCTTCTGCGCCTCGGCGCGACTTGTAGCCCCGCCTGGGGCAATACCCTCTGTGTCGGCGTGGACGGGCGCTTCCGGATGCGCTCCGCCTGGGACCTCGGTACCTCCGGCTTCCGCCAGGGGCAGGCGTTCGGACTGACGCAGGATTCCGGCGGTTTCTGGATCCTGAACCGCGACAACGTCGAGGTCCTCGCCAAGGTCCTGAACGCCTGCGACCTCGCCTACTGGGTCTTCCTCGCCGGCTTGACCGACTTCGGCGTCACGGTGACCGTCGAGGACACCGCGACCCAGGACGTGCGGACCTACGCCACGTCCCTCGGCCAGGCCTTCCCGCCGATCAAGGACTTCGCCGCCTTCGCCTGTCCCTGATTGGCGGCGCGGCAGGGACGGTTCGCGGACCGCGGCGGGCCGGGCTGGTACGGGTCCCTCCCCGTCGCGTCTTCCTTCCGTGGCCAGCACTCCGCGGAACCCAGAGCCGACCTGGATTCGATCGCAGGCCGGAGGGGAGGGACGGCTTTTCCTCGCTGCCCTTCTCGCGACCGCTTTCGCCGGTACGGCGACCATCGGCCGGGTCGAGGCCGCGCCCTGGGTCCGGCTGAGCGAGGGCCAAGCCTTCAGCGACGTCGAGTCCCCGCTGCTCAGCCCCGACGCGCGCCGGGTGGTCTACTTCGAGGACGCGGAGGTCGACGGCACGAGGGCGCTCTGGAGCGTCGAGACCTCGGGCGGAGCTCCCCGTCAGCTCTCCGGTGCGCTGCCCGCCGGTTCGTCCGTCCTCGGCGCCCGGCTCTCCGCCGACGGCGCGCGGATGATCTATGCCGCGGAGCTCGACACGCCGGGGGTCACCGAGCTCTACAGCGTGCCGATCGGCGGCGGCGAATCCACCAAGCTGAATGGCCCGCTGGTGGCCGGCGGCGAGGTGATCCATCCCTACTTCGAGATCTCGCCGGACAGCCAGCGCGTCATCTATCGCGCCGACCAGGAGGCCGACGGTGTGGTGGAGCTCTACAGCGTCGCGATCGGCGGCGGTCCGGCCACCAAGCTGAACGGGACCCTGACGCCCGGCGGCTTCGTGCATCTCGCCGAGATCCTTCCGGGTGGGCAGAGGGTCGTCTATGCGGCCGAGCAGGATGCGCCCGGCGTGGTGGAGCTGTTCAGCGTCCCGATCGCCGGCGGCGCCCCCGTGAAGCTCAATGCCCCGCTCGATGCGGGCAGCGATGTCCGCCAGGTCGACGCCAGCCCCGACGGAGCCTGGGTCGTCTACCAGGCCGGCTCGACCACTCTGGAGATCTACAGCGTGCCCGCCGCGGGCGGGGTCGCGACCCGGCTCAACGGCGCGCTGGTCGCCGGCGGCGGCGTCCAGAGCTGGCGCATCGCTCCGGACAGCCAGCGCGTCGCCTACCGGGCCGACCAGCTCACGCACGGGGTCTTCGAGCTCTTCAGCGTACCGATCGGTGGCGGAACCGCCATCAAGCTGAGCGGCGCGCTGGTGGCCTTCGGCAACGTCGCCACTTACGAGTTCGCTCCCGCCGGCGGGCGCCTCGTCTTTCTCGCCGACAAGCAGGTCGACGAGGTGGTGGAGATCTACAGCGTCGCGGCGAGCGGCGGGAGCGTCACCAAGCTCAACGATCCGCTGGTGGCCGGCGGCGATGTCCAAGGCTTCGTGATCAGCGCCGACGGCGCCTGGGTGGTCTACCTCGCCGACCAGGAGGTCGACGGTTGGAACACCGGTCACCGGGTGCCGATCGCCGGTCCCGCCGGCAGCGCCGAGACGATCTGGACCCGTGCCGTCACTTCTGGCAGCCTCCACCCGTTCGAGATCGACCTGCCGCGCGGGCGGGTGATCGTGCGCGGCAACGAAGCGTTCGTCGACGGGATCGTTCGTCTGTGGAGCTTCCCGCTGCTCGGGACGCCCGATCCCGACGGCGGCGAGGAGCTCGTCGCCGCCGCCGACTTCCCGGTCGGGGGCGACGTCTCCGATTTCCGGCTCGGTCCGGAGGGCACGATCGTCTATCTCGCCGACCAGGAGGTCGACGAACGGATCGACCTCTACGCCCTGCCGCAGTGGATCTTCTGGGACGACTTCGAGAGCGGCGATTCGTCGCGCTGGTCGGTGCCCTGAGGGGCGCGATGCACGGCGGCGCCGCGGCGGCCTAGAAGCGGTCGGCGCGGAACGGGGTCGGATCGAAAGTCGGCGGCGCGCCGGTCATCAGGTCGGCGAGCAGGCAGGCCGTGCCGGGCGCGGTCTTCAAGCCGGTCATCTGGTGACCGGTCGCGAGCCAGAGGTTCTTGAGGCCGCGTGCTCGGCCGATCGCCGGCAGGCCGTCGGGGGTGCAGGGGCGCAGGCCGCGCCAAAGCTCGGCGACCGCCGGCCGCTCGGGCAGCGCCAGCAGGCCGCGCGCCGCGGCGAGGATCGCCTCCACCCGGCGCTCGGTGATCGACAGGTCGCCGTCCACCAGCTCGAGCGTGCCGGCGATGCGCACGCCGCCGGCGCGCGGAGTGATCGCCACCTTGCGCTCGGCGAGCATGAGCGAGCGGCCCGGCTGCGGCGAGAGCGCCGGCAGCGCGAGCGAGTAGCCCTTGCCGCCGAGGACGGGCAGGCGCAGGCCGATCCGCGCCGCGAGCGCCTTCGACCACGGGCCGACCGCGAGCACGACCTCATCGGCGGCGAAGTCGCCGCGGGTGGTGCGTGCGCTCCGGATCCGTCCGTCGCTCGCCACGAGATCGAACACTTCGGCGTCCTCGAGGATCGTCGCGCCGCGGCGACGCGCGGCGCCGGCCACCGCCTCGACCGCCGCGGCGGGCTCGCAGTGCGCGTCCTCCGGGTAGAAGAAGGCGCCGGTCTGGCGGCCGACGATCGCCGGCTCGAAGGTCGCGACCTCTTCGGCGCTCATCTCGCGGGTCGCGACCCCGAGCCGCGCGACCAGGTCGACCGTGCGCCGCGCGCCCTCGAGCGCGGCGCGCGATTCGTAGACCGCGAGCAGGCCGTGGCGCTCGAAGGCGAAGTCGAGCCCCGCGGCCGACCAGGCGGCGAAGCGCTCGAGGCTCCAGCGACAGAGCTCGACCAGGGCCGCGGCGCCGCGCTCGAAGCGCGCTCGCCGGGTGGCGGCGAGAAAGGACAGCAACCAGGAGGCGAGCTCGAGGCTGGGACGGGGCTGGATGTAGAACGGGCTCGAGGAATCGAGCAGCCACTTGGAGGCCTTCCACATCATGCCCGGCGCGGGCAACGGCACGGCGAGCGAGGGCGTCAGCCAGCCGGCGTTGGCCCAGGAGCAGCCGCGGCCCAACCGGTCGCGCTCGACCAGGGTCACTCGCGCGCCGCGCTCGGCGAGCTCGAGCGCCGCGGCGACGCCGACGATCCCGCCGCCGACGATGAGCACGTCCGATTTCGTCGCCATCCGGTGCGCCAGCCTACCGCGAGGCCGCGCGGCGGGAGGCCACCCCACGACGCTGGCGTGAACCGGCGAACCATCGGGAGGGCGGGGGGCGACTCGTCCCCCGATCTCGGGTGCCCATGTCGACGGTCCCTCCCGGCGCGCCGCTTCCCTTCCTCGCCGCCCGCGGCGAGGCGCCCTGACCGGCACTGCGGCGGATTTCACCCGGAGGCGAAAGCTGCCGCGGCAGATTTTGACCTGCGGCGAAATCTGCCGTAGCCTTTCCTCGTGACGCGCCGCCCGCGCTACCTCCGGGAGCAGGTCCTGGCCGACCTCGGTCGCAAGATGGTCTTCGTCTCCGGGCCGCGCCAGGTGGGCAAGACCACGCTCGCGCTCAGCCTGCCGGGCGCCGCCCCCGGCTATCTCGGTTGGGACGTCCCCGGGCATCGGGAGCGGATCCTGCGGCGCGAGTTGCCGGTCGGAAAGCTCTGGATCTTCGACGAGCTGCACAAGAACCGCCGCTGGCGCGACTTCCTCAAGGGTCTCTACGACGCCCGCCCCCGGGGCCAGCGGATCCTGGTGACCGGGAGCGCCCGGCTGGACCTCTTCCGGCGCGGCGGCGAGTCGCTCCAGGGGCGCTATCACGCCCTGCGCCTGCACCCGCTCTCGGTGGCCGAGCTCGGGCTCGATCGACCGGCGCAGCTCGCCGAGCTGCTGCACCTGGGCGGCTTCCCGGAGCCGTTCTTCGGCGGCTCGCAGGCCGAGGCACGCCGCTGGTCCCGGGAGTACCGGCAGCGCATCGTGCGCGACGAGCTCGCGAGCCTCGAACCGAGCCTCGACCTCGGCCAGATCGAGACCCTCCTGCTCCGCCTGCCGGAGCTCGTGGGCTCGCCGCTGTCGATCAACGCGTTGCGCGAAGACCTGCAGGCGGCGCACAAGACGGTCGCTCGATGGCTCGACGCGCTGGAGCGCTTGTACGCGCTCTTCCGGTTGCCGCCCTTCGGTCCGCCCCGGGTCCGAGCGCTGCGCCAGGCGCAGAAGCACTACCACTTCGACTGGACGACGGCGGCCACGGAGGGGGCGCGCTTCGAGAACCTCGTCGCCGCGCACCTGCTGAAATGGGTTCAGTTTCGCCAGGACACGGCGGGCGAGGAGTTGGAGCTGCGGTTCTTCCGCGACCGTGACGGTCGCGAGGTCGACTTCGTCGTGGTGGACGGGCGCCGTCCGATCCTCTTCGTCGAGTGCAAGGTCGACGACCAGCCGGTGGAGCGGAGTCTGCGCTTCCTCGTCGAGCGCTTCCCGCAGGCTGCGGCCTGGCAAGTCAGCTTGCGTGGGCGGAAGGACTACCAGTCGCCGGAGGGAATCCGGGTGGCGCCCGCGGTCGCTCTTCTCCGGGATCTCGCGTGAGGTCGGAGACGACTCGGCCTGGACGAGCGCGGCCCTCGGCCGGGCCCGGGCGACGCGGGACGGCGACCGTCGCCTGGCTGCTCGCGATCGCCCTGGTCGCGCTCCAGGGGCCGCCGCTCGCGCGCCATCCGCTGACCGACGACGAGCGCGACTATCTCGCCGGCGCGATGAGCCTGGCGCGCGACGGCACGCTCGCCTTCGCGCTGCCGCCGCGCGGCGAGGTGGCGCGGCCGTCGGCCTACCGCGAGCCGCTCTACCCGGCGGTGCTGTCGATCGCCTGGCGGCTCGCCGGCGCGGTTCCCGAATCGATCGCCAGCGTCGGGAGCGACGATGGCGCGGGAGCGCGCGCGCGGGCGACCGCCTCCTGGCTGCACTTCGCTCTGCTGCTCGCGGGCGCCGGCGCGGCGGCGGGACTCGCCCGCGCCGCCGGCGGTGGAGCGATCGCCCAGGCCGCGGCCTTCCTGCTCGCGGGCTCGAGCCCGGCGCTGCGCTTCTACGGCGGCGAGTTCGCTTGCGAGAACCTGGCGGCACCGCTCGTCTCGGCGGCGACCCTGGCGCTCGTCGCGGCGCGGGCGAGGGAGTCGCGCGGCCTCTTCCTCGTGGCGGGAGGGCTGTGGAGCGCCGCGGCGCTCGCCCGCGCCGCCTTCGCGCCGATCGGTCTCGCGGCGCTGGCGCTCCTCGGCCTGGCGGCGCTCGCCGGCGAGCGGACGGCGCGCCGGGCGCGGCTGGCGAACGTCGCGTGGGTGGCCCTGGCGCTGGCGCTGCCATGCGCCGCCTGGATGGCGCGCAACGCCGCGGCGACGGGTTTCGCGGTGCTCGCCGACCGCGGCGGTTCGCAGCTCTACCTGCGCACCGAGCTCGGCGAGACGCTGGCGAGAGGCGAGTGGCGGGCCGCCTGGCTCGAGTGGACGCCGCTCGAGGCGGCGCAGGCGAGGCGGCGGGAGCGCTATCCGGCGAGCGAGATCGCCGATTGGCGGCAGAGCGGCGCGGGCAACTACTACCTGCGCACCTGGCGACTGCGCGCCGAGCTCGCCGAGGCGCTAGGCTCGCCGCTCGCCGCCGACCGCGAGCTGCGGCGCCGCGCCTTGACGCGGATCGCGGCAGAGCCGCTCGCGCAGCTCGCGGCCGCGCCGCCGATCGCCTGGCGCGGTCTTTTCGCCGAGCGCTCGCCGCCTCGGGCCCTGCCGTTCGATCTGCGCTTGGCGCTCGGTCTGCTCCTCGCTGCGGCGCTCGCGGCCGGCGTTCTGCTGGCGCTGCGCCGGCGCGACCCGGCGCTCGGCCTCGTCGCCCTCGTCGCCCTGCTCGCGGCGGCGCTCCACGCTCTGGCGAGCGAGGGCCTGCCGCGCTACGGCGTGCCGCTGCTGCCGATCCTCTGGGCGCTCGCCGCCGCGGTCGTCGCCCGAGTCTGGGCGGAGCGGAACTCGCGGCGCGCCCGCGCGTAGGTAGGAGCGAGGAGGTATCGACCATGGCCACCCCTTCGCCGCTCCTTCGCCGCTCGCGCGAGCACCGCATGCTCGGCGGCGTGATCGGCGGCTTCGCCGACTACTTCGACCGCGACCCGACGCTCTTGCGGGTGCTCTACGTGGTGTTCTCGATCCTCTCGGCGGCCTTTCCCGGGATCCTCGTCTACCTGCTGCTCTGGCTGATCATCCCCGAGCGCGGGCGCGAGGATTCGCTGGCGACCCGCTGAGGCGCCGGGCGCGCCGTCAGAGGCGGGAGTCGGAAGGCGGCGCGTCGTCCGGCGGATGGCGGAAGCGCAGGTGGAGCCGTACCGTGACCAGCAGACAGAGAGCGAGGAAGGGGAGGAGCGCTCCCAGCAGGTCACGGCGCGGGATGACGCTCGCTCCGCCCTCGCCCAGGTTCTCGCCCAGCCGCGCCGCCCAGTGGATCAGCAGCAGGGTGCCGAGCCCGATGGCGTAGAGGTGCGCGACCAGGACCGAGCGCGTGGCGCGCTCGCGCTCGGGCGCCAGCCAGAGGTCGCGGTGGGGCAGGTGGATCCACCCCTTGGGCACGAAGGCGACCAGGAGCTCGAGCGCCAGGAAGGCGAGGGTCACGATTCCCATCGCGCCGAGCATCCAGGCGATCCATTGCTGTGCCGGCATCCAGCCGTCCGCCCGGCCCGCGAGGTCGAAGTGCGACGGCACGCGCTCCGGAAAGCGGTCGTTCGCCACCAGGGTGGCCGAGACGAACGCCGCGACGGCGAGGAAGGTCGTGCGCGCGAGGCGGCGGGCGAGCAGGGCACCTTGCACGCCCGGATCCTAGCGCCGGCCCCGGCGAGGCGGGGGAATTCGAGCTAGCATCGCGCCGTGATCGCGAGCGAATTCGAGTTCCGCCACCGATTCTGGTTCATCGCCGGGATCTTCAACTTCGCCTTCCTCGCCTACTTCGTCGACCACCGCAATCTCGGCGGCAAGATCGTCGAGTGGCTCCACGGCGGCGCGGTCGACTTCGACCAGCCGGCCGGGCGGCGCGAGCTCCAGCTCGTCTTTCTCGCCGGCGCGGCGCTGGTGATCGTGGCGGCGCTGCTGCGCACCTGGGCGACCGCCTACCTGACCAGCGACGTCGTGCACGACTCGAAGCTGCGGCAGGACGAGGTCGTGGCCGACGGTCCCTTCCGCTTCGTGCGCAATCCGCTCTACCTCGGTCTCTACCTGATGGCGCTCGGCATGACGGTCTTCGCCTCGCGCCTCGGGGCGGCGTGGCTGGTGATCGCGGCGGCGATCTTCGGCCGGCGCCTGATCGGCCTCGAGGAGCGCCAGCTGCTGGCGGTCGGCGGCGAGAGCTACCGCGCCTACCTCGCGCGGGTGCCGCGGATCCTCCCGGCGCTCTGGCCGCGCCTGCCGGCCTCGGGTCGACCGCCGCGCTGGCGCCAGGCGATCTTGGGCGAGCTCTTCATCTGGGCCTTCGCTCTCGCCTCGCTGGCGCTCGCGATCTTCCTCGACGGCCGCGCCTTCGGTCTCACCTGCTTCGCCGGCATGGCGATCTACCTGCTCGGGCAGAAATTCGCGCGCTAGAGCGCACCGCGGGTGAGCGCGGGCACGGCCTCAGGGCCGGTCGTGATTCGAGCCCTGGTCGTCGGCCCCGCGGGGTCTGCCGGGTTTCTGCGCCGGGTGCTTGGCCGCCTTGTGTTTGACCTTCGCCCCGGAACCCGCTCCCACCGGACTCTGGCGCAACTCGGTGTGGATGCGCGGGAAGGGCACGCCCCGCCGGTCGAGCTCGACGACGCGCAGCGGCGGCACCTGGTAGAAGTCGGCGCAGAGCTTGACGTTCGCGAAGCGGACGATTTCGTCGTCGGAGAGGCGGATCGTCCGCCACGAGGCTCGGGGAGTCTTGCGGTAGTAGCCCCACGCGCGTCCGTACGGCGGCCCCGGATCGGACGGGAACGGCACGTAGAAGACCTCGGGCGTCAGCCCGAGCTTGAGCGTGATGTCGAGGAAGGACATGCCTTGCCGGCGCCAGGCGAGGATGCGCTCGGGCAGCTCCGCGGAGCGCGCGGCGAGCAGACCGATGGCCGGCAGCTCGGCGTCCGGCATCCCCTGCTCGAGCAGGCGGACGACGACCGGTTCCGGCAGCCCGAGCGCTTCGTGCACGGCGCGATGGAGATCGGCGAGCGGCTCGAGCGGTCCGAGATCGGCGGCAGCGACGCGCGCCGAAGAGGCGAGCGCCGCGAGAATGAGCGTCAAGCGAACGAAGAGCGTTGCGCTTCTCATCGCAGGTCTCCTTTCGGTCAACCTTACGCGAGATCTCGTAGCGAGTCCGGTGCCAGAGCGAACACGGGAGAGTGAAACAGTCCTCAGCGAAACGCTCCATCGGTGTCGACCGCTCGCAGGAGGTCTGAAGCCAGTGCCGCGACCGAGGCAGAGACGACTTCCGGCGCACCGATGCCGGCTTCGGCGCGACCCGCCATCATCGATCCAGGAGCTGTCGGGCCGATTGCGAACAGGCGTCTCAGGGCCGACAAACTGGATCGCGTGACCTCCCCGGCCATGGGGTCGGCGTTCAATCGTCGAAACGCTGCCACCAGATCCGCGAGATCGACGGCGGCCAGAAGCCGGTAGAGGTCATGCGCGTCCTTGTCGACCAACCGGCCGGGCTCGGTCTCGCGCTCGGCGATCTTGTGGAGCTTCGAGACCATCAGGGCGGCTGGGCTCGCTACCCAAGCCTTGGACGCCCTCCTGTCGGTGGCCTCCAAGCTCGAGATCCATAGCTCGCCGCGGTCGACGACCGCAGCTTCTAGGCCCGTGGCGCGACGCATTGCCATCTTCGAGTGAGGAGGAACACGGGCACCTCGGTGCCCGCGCTCGCCAGCGAGAGCCTCGGGCACCATCAAGTCGACAGGGATGCCGTCTCGACTCAGCCACGTTCCGGGCTGGGGTTTGTCGGCTCTGAGCTCGAAGCCGGCCGCTCGCATGGCTTCCTCGACTAGCGGTAGAGATCCGAGAGTTCGAGGGTCGAGCGCCAGGTCACTGTCCTTGGTCGTCGCGGGCAATGCCACGACCATTTCGCCGGTATGGAGGTAGATCGCCTGGGCGCCGATCACCACGACCGACTCGCGGTGTTCGGCGAGCGCTTCGAGGGCATCGAGGAGTGCCGCCCGCGCGCGAACGAGAAGGTCACGATCGCCATTCACGTTCGTGGGCCTCCATCCAGTCCAGTAACGCCTCGGCTTCGCTCGGGGATCGGCCGGGCCCGGTGAGGAGATCGACGGCAACTTGGCTCGGAGCTGCGTAGCGAACTCCGTCGAGCACTTTCGCACGCTCCGAAGCGACACCCTCGCGGTCGGTCGCCACGAGGACATTGGCCCCAGTGTCGACCGCTCGTAGGCCCAAGGTCTCGACGACCCTGTCGAGGTCGTCTGCGTAGATCATCGCGAAGCGGGCGGGGGCGTAGGGCGGTGCGTATCGGCGTGCGGCGAGTGAACCCGTCACGACGTATTGCAGGTCGGTTGCGCCCCGGAGCGCCTCGAGCAATGCCTCCAGGCCGCGGGGAAAGAGCAAAGACGTAGCGGGCTCTTTCTTCTGAAACCCGAAGTCTCGGCTCCATCGTTCGAGAAGCTGCCGCCAGCGCACAGTTCGAACGGGCTCTTGTGGCTGGCGCTCGACGATCTCTTCCTCTTCGAGGAACTTGACGACTCGGTACGTCGCCCCCAACGAGACGCCGCTTCCCTCGGCGATCTTCGCGACGGTGTACGGCGGCGTGAAGTCCACGAGCCAACGGACGACTCGTGCCGCGGGACCTCCCCGGAGGGTTCCTCTGGGTCGGCCGGGGCCGCGCCATGGGTCTCGATCCGCCCCCACGTTCCGCAGGAAGAGCGCCGGCCGCTCCAACGCGAGCCGCCGATTTCCCGTCGCGTCGGCGTAGGCGACGCCTTCCTTTTCCAGGCGAGCTCGCGTTTCCGGGGGCAGGTACCTCGCGACGACGAGCGGCACCGCGTCCCGCAGGCCGGCTCGAGAGGCGTTCGCGCGAACCTGCGCGACGAGGTGGAGCACGTCGCGGCTCGCGACGAGGCGTCTGGCCTCGACCACGAGCGTGGCGCGCTGGCCGTCGGGCGCCTCGATCGTCGCGAGAGCATCGAAGCCTCTCCGCGTTTTCGGGGACTCCTCCTCGAAGCCCCACTGCCAGCCCTTCGGCAGGTCGCTTTCCAAACCCTGCAATGCCCGACGAAGAGCATCCTGCTCGCCCCCGTCC
Organism: Thermoanaerobaculia bacterium; assembly: GCA_046331385.1. Lineage (GTDB taxonomy): Bacteria > Acidobacteriota > Thermoanaerobaculia > Multivoradales > JAGPDF01 > JAXLQW01. The sequence continues at coordinate 1,991,178 of JAXLQW010000001.1, read as the reverse complement.
GATTGAAATTGATTCATTCCGATGCCGCCCGAATTTCCTAATTACAAGTAAACTATATTCAAATAAACGCTTTGTCAACTCTGATCTCAGCCTGCCGGTCAGAGGTTGCGAGTGGCGACGAGCTGGAAGCAGCGGCTCGCGTAGATCGATAGCGCCCTCGCCCTAGCCTCGAGCGGGCTCTGAGACTGGGGTGGTGATTCCCACGCCCGAAGGCCACGCGGACCGGATCAGGCTCCTTTGGAACGACTCCTTCGCCTGCGCCGACGTCCGCGAAGCGCACGAAGGCCTCACCGGGAGAGGCGCCGAGCCGGCTCCATGATGTCCTCGGGGGTGAAGATATAGAGGTCGATCGGGCCCAACAAGCGCGGCTGGGTCGAACCGCGAAGTGAGGGTGGGAGATTTCGGCCAGGGCGTCGGCTCAGAGGAGTCCCGAAGGGCTGCGAGGGAGACATGTGGCCTCGCCCCCGTTCTTCCAAGGGGCGCTCCCTGCGGGTGTTTCGGGGGGCTTGACGGCGCAGCTTCGCGTATGTATCCTTTCATCCGGTTATTCGGATGATAACGAGCGCCCCCAACCCCACCGCCCTCCTCTCCCGCCTCGACGGGCTCGCGGATCCGGCGCGGCTGCGGCTGCTCGCGCTGCTCGAGGGGGAGGAGCTCGGGGTCTCCGAGCTGGCGGAGATCCTGCAGTTGCCGCAGTCGACGGTGTCGCGGCATCTGAAGGTGCTCGCGGACTTGGGCTACGTGCTCGCGCGCAGCGAGCGGACGGCGAACTTCTACCGCATGGCCAACGGCGAGCTGCCGGATTCCGCTCGCCGGCTCTGGGAGCTGTCGCGCGAGGAGATCCGCGGCTGGCCCGAGCTCGAGCAGGATCGGCTGCGCCTGGCGCGCCGGCTCGAGCGGCGCTCGACGCGCGAGTTCTTCGCCGGCGTGGCAGGCGAGTGGGAGCGCCTGCGCGCGGACCTCTACGGCGAGCGCTTCACCCTCGAGGCGCTCCTCGCCCTGCTGCCGCCCGAGTGGACGGTCGCCGACCTCGCCTGCGGCAGCGGCGCGGTCACCGCGATGCTCGCGCCGCACGTCGCGCGCGTCGTTGCGGTCGACAACTCGCCCGAGATGCTCGAGGCGGCGCGCAAGCGGACGCGCGGGCGCAAGAACGTCGAGCTGCGCCAGGCCGACCTCGAAGCGCTGCCCCTCCCGGACGCCTCGGTCGACGCCGCGCTCCTGCTGCTCGCGCTGACCCACGTCGAGGCGCCCGACCGCGTGCTCGCCGAGATGGCGCGCATCGTCCGGCCTGGCGGCCGCCTGGTGGTGGTCGACCTGCTCGCCCACGATCGCGACGCCTTCCGCCAGCGCCTCGGCCAGTTGAGGAACGGCTTCGCGCCGGCGGCGCTCGCCCGACTCCTCGCGCGCGCCGGCGGCATCGAGGTCGCCTGCCGCGCGTTGCCGACCGAACCTCAAGCCAAGGGACCGGCGCTGCTGCTCGCCAGCGCGCGCCGCGCCGGTCCGTCGAAGCCCACGACGACTCATGACACGCCGCGCCGCGCGCGCGGCGGAGAAAGGAAAGCCGGATGACCACCGCCATCGGTGCCGAGAAGAAGATCGACTTCCACGTCGCGGACCTGTCGCTCGCCGAGTGGGGGCGCAAGGAGATCCGCCTCGCCGAGCAGGAGATGCCCGGCCTGATGGCGGTGCGCGCCGAGTACGGCGCCGCCAAGCCGCTCGCCGGCCAGCGCGTCATGGGCTCGCTCCACATGACCGTGCAGACCGCGGTGCTGATCGAGACCCTGGTCGAGCTCGGCGCCGACGTGCGCTGGGTGTCGTGCAACATCTTCTCGACCCAGGACCACGCCGCCGCCGCGGTCGCAGTCGGCCCGCGCGGCACGGTCTCGAAGCCCGCCGGCGTGCCGGTCTTCGCCTTCAAGGGCGAGTCGCTCGAGGAGTACTGGGACTTCACCGCGCGCGCCCTCGACTTCGGCGGCGGCCTCGGCCCGACGCAGATCGTCGACGACGGCGGCGACGCGACGCTGCTCCTGCACAAGGGCTTCGAGTACGAGAAGGCAGGGCGGGTGCCGGATCCGGCGACCGCCGACAGCGAAGAGTTCGCGATCGTCCTCGCCCTGCTGGCGAGGATCCAAATGGAGGACCCGCAGCGCTGGCAGCGGATCGTGCCGGCGACCCACGGCGTCTCCGAGGAGACGACCACCGGCGTCCATCGCCTCTACGAGATGGAAAAGGACGGCACGCTCCTCTTCCCGGCGATCAACGTCAACGATTCGGTGACCAAATCGAAATTCGACAACCTCTACGGCTGCCGGCACTCGATCGTCGACGGACTGAATCGCGCGACCGACGTCATGCTCGCGGGCAAGGTGGCCGTGGTCTGCGGCTACGGCGAGGTCGGCAAGGGCTGCGCGCAAGCGCTGCGCGGCCAGGGCGCGCGCGTCGTCGTCACCGAGATCGACCCCATCTGCGCCTTGCAGGCGGCGATGGAGGGCTTCGAGGTGCGGCCGATCGAGGACGTGGTCGCGACCGCCGACCTCTTCATCACCGCCACCGGCAACTTCGACATCGTCACCGCCGCCCACATGGAGCGGATGAAGGACAAGGCGATCGTCGGCAACATCGGCCACTTCGACAACGAGATCGACATGGCCGGCTTGAAGAAGATCGCCGGCATCCAGCGGGTCAACATCAAGCCGCAGTACGACGAATGGGTCTTCCCCGACGGCCACTCGGTCCTGGTGCTCGCCGAGGGGCGGCTGCTCAACCTCGGCTGCGCCACCGGCCACCCGTCGTTCGTCATGTCGATGAGCTTCACCAACCAGGTGCTGGCGCAGCTCGACCTGGCCAAGAACGGCGCCAAGTACGACAAGAGAGTCTTCGTGCTGCCGAAGAAACTCGACGAGAAAGTCGCGCGGCTGCACCTCGACAAGCTCGGCGTCAAGCTCACCGAGCTCAGCGAGAAACAGGCCGCGTACCTCGGCGTCCCGGTCGACGGCCCATACAAGCCGGGGCACTACCGCTACTGATCCGCACGGCTGCGAAGAGGGAAGAGCAGAAAAGGATTCGGTTGAAGGACGCCCTGCCGACTTCCTCGCGCTGATCGTCACCGGTCCGGGCAGGTAGGCGCTGGAAGGAAAAGCTCACCGAGGGAAAAGACGCCGGCCCGACAGCTTCGCGCTGCCGGGCCGGTGCGCCGATCCTCAACCTAAAGTCCGGAACTGCGCGCCGGACGACGCCGGTGGAAGTGCCCGTGCCGCTCGGGCGGGGGCATTCGAGGACGGAAGCGCCCTCCCGCCCGCAGAATGCCACCGCCCCGGGTGGGCGGGCGAAGTCAGAATTGACGCCCCGGCGCGCCGCGCAACGCGCCTTCTCCTCCGCCCGCAGAATGCCACGCGCGCGGCCTCGGGACGGGCGTCGAGGCCGAGCGTCGCCTCCTCGACCGCCGCGCGCGGCGCGCTCGCCGGCCCGTGCCGAGGCGAGGAGCTCCTTGGCATGGCGTTTCAGTTGATCGAGGTCGGGGCGGAGCGGCAGCTGCGGGCGGTTCGACATGCTTCCTCCATGGTCGAGGCCGGCGGTCCGCAAGCTGGCCAGCACGGAGGTGACGTCGGTCACCGGAGGATCGACGGGGTGGACTCGGTCCTGCGCGCGGACCCGCGGGCGTCCCCGAACGCCCGCCACGAACCCCACGCGCCTCCCGCGCGCGCGTCAACGGGAGCGGGGAGTGGATCGCGGCAGCCTCCGCCCGGACGCGGAGGAACGCCCACGCGTCGCGGCCGCTGATTCCGGCGGGCCGGCTCGACAACGAAGTGAGACGACCTAGAATGGCAGCGATGCGCACCCAGTCCCTCGACACGCCGCCCGAGGTCGAGGCACGCCTCATCGAGCGCTACCGCGAGCTCGGGCCCGCCGGCCGACTGGAGGCGGCGCTGTCGCTCAACGCGGCGCTCGACGAGCCGGCGCTGGCCGGCATCCGCGCCCGCCACGGCCACGGCGACCCGCGCTCGGAACGGCTGCGACTCTTCTCGCTGCGCCTCGATGGAGATCAGATGCGGAGCGCTTTCGGCTGGGATCCCGAGCGCGAGGGGCGCTGAGGCGTGGAGGTCGAAGGGGCGCTCGCTTCGCTCCTTGCGGTCGCGCGGGCGCTCGAGGCGGCCGGCGCTCGCTTCCTCGTGGGCGGCTCGTTCGCCAGCTCGTTACAGGGGATTCCCCGTTCGACGCAGGGCGTCGACCTCGTGGCCGACCTCGCCGCTGGCGGTGTCCCGGGCTTTGCCACCGCGCTCGGCGCCGATTTCTACTTCGACGAGGAGCGCATCCGCGACGGCATCCGGCGGCGCGCCTCGTTCAACGTCATCGACCTGCGCAACGGCTTCAAGGTCGACATCTACCTGACGAGCGACGATCCTTTCGGCCGTAGCCAGTTCGCGCGCCGACAGGAAATCGAGCTCCGGCCAGACCTGACCCTTCCCTTCGCCACGGCGGAGGACGTCGTGCTGCAGAAGCTGCGATGGTTCCGGCTGGGTGGCGGAGTCTCCGAACGGCAATGGCTCGACGCCCTCGGCGTGCTCAAGGTGCAGGGCTCGCGACTCGACCGCGAGTACCTCGCACGCTGGAGCGAGGCCCTCGGCGTCGCGGAGCTCCTGGAGCGCGCGCAGGCGGAAGCCGGACCGGAAGCTCGGACCTCCTTGTCGAGGACCGCCGGGCGGAATCGCCTTCAGCGCGCTGGGCTCGCTCGGCGATCCGCCGATCGACCGCCGCCCGGTGTCACCAGCCGCGGAGGGTTTTCTCGGTCTCCTCGAAGTGGCGGGTCTCGTCCTCGACGATCGTCTCGAGGTGCGTCGCGAGACCCTGGTCGAGCGCGTCGACGACCTCCTCCTTCTGGATGTCGTCTTCCTCCCGCCGCGTCGCGGCTCAGCCGCGCGGCGGGTGGACCACCAGCACCGGCGCGTCGGCGAGCTGCACTACCCGCTCGGCGACGCTGCCGAGCAGCAGGTGGGGGAGCCCCGAGCGGCCATGCGAGCCGATCGCCACCAGGTCGGCGCGGCGGGCGCGCGCCTCCTCCACGATCCGCGCCGCCGTCGGCCCCTCGCACAGCGCCGGCTCGACCGCGCGCCCCGCCGCCGTCATGCGGTCGGCGACCTCGGTCAGCCGGCGCTCGATCCCGGCGGCGACCGCTTTGGGATCGAGATCGATCGGGATCATGCTGAAGACCGGTTCGCGGTAGTACTGGGCGGGCAGGTCGAGGACGTGCAGCAGGGTGACCCTGCCGCCTTTGGCGAGCGGCCCGAACAGCCGGTCGACCGGACCCAGAACCGATTCCGGATCGAGCGCCAGGTCGGTCGGCAGGAGGACCTGCGACACCGGCAGCGCCGGCGGGCGCTCCTCCGGATGCACGGCGAGCACCGGACAGGGGGCGTGCGGCAGTACCCGCCGCGCGGTGCTGCCGAGGAACACCGAGCGCATGCCGGTGAGGCCGCGCGTGCCGACCACGACGAGCTCGGCGCCGACCGACTGGGCGACCGAGAGCAGCGTCCGCGCCGGCCAGCTCAACTCCACGTGGCAGGCCGTCTGGAGCCCGTCGGTGCGCGCCGCGAGGGAGATCCTCTCCACCGCCGAACGCGCCGTCTCGACGAGGTGGTCGGCGGTACGCGCCATCAGCACGCCGTAGGGGTCGGAGATCTCGGGCGGCAAGGGCACGGCGTGCACGATGTGCAACGTGCCGCCGCAGTGGACGGCAATGGCGCGCGCCCAGGCGACGGCGACGCCAGCCGACTCGGAGAAATCGGTGCCGACGACGATGGCGGGCCGGGCGTCGGCTCGGGGGGTCTTGGCGGCGTTCATGGCGGGCCTCCTGGCGGGAGGCCGCGCGGCGAACGGATCCGGGCCGCGACGCGCTCCCGGCGCCACCAGCGTCCGCGAGGGGGTCGCGCGCCGACACGACCTGGCAGGTGGTCGGCACCGCACGCCGGGGCGGTGACCCGCTGCGCCGTGGGGTGGAAGAGGTCAGGCGTCGAGGCGCAGTGCGGTCGCGGGATCGAACAGGTGCGCCGCGCGCAGGTCGATCTCGACCTCGATCGCCTCTCCCGGGCGGGGAGCCGAGCGCGGCTGCGCCTTGGCGATGACGCGCTCGCCGTCGAGCTGGGCGTGCACCAGGGTCTCGTGCCCGAGCTGCTCGAGGAACTCGACCTCGACTGCCAGGCGGGCGGCGGCGGGCCCCGGCGCGCCCTCGGCCGGAGCGGTGGCCTCGGGGCGGAAGCCGAACACCAGGGTCCGCCCGAGCTCGCCGAGCGCCGCCCCGGCGAAGCTCTCGGGCAGCGGCAGCCGGCGCGAGCCCACGAGCAGCGAGCGGCCGTCGGCTCCGATCCGCGCCGGCAGCAGGTTGATCGGCGGCGAGCCCATGAAGCGGGCGACGAAGAGCGTCGACGGGCGGTCGTAGATCTCCTGCGGCGGCGCGCACTGCTGCAAGCGGCCGCGGTCGAGCACCGCGACGCGGTCGCCCATGGTCATCGCCTCGACCTGGTCGTGGGTGACGTAGATCGTGGTCGTCGCCAGACGGCGCTGCAGGGCTCCGAGCTCGGCGCGCATCTGGACGCGCAGATTGGCGTCGAGATTGGAGAGCGGCTCGTCGAACAAGAAGACGCGCGGTTGGCGCACGATGGCCCGCCCCACCGCCACCCGCTGCCGCTGGCCGCCGGAGAGCTGCGCCGGCTTGCGATCGAGCAGCGCCTCGAGGCCGAGGAGCCGGGCCGCCTCGCCGACCCGGAGCTCGATCTCCGCCGGCTGCTCGCGCCGCATTTCGAGGCCGAAGGAGAGATTGCGGCGCACGGTCAGATGGGGATAGAGGGCGTAGCTCTGGAAGACCATCGCCACGTCGCGGTCGCGCGGCTCGACCGCGTTGACCACCCGGTCGCCGATACGGATCTCGCCCGCGTCGGGGGTCTCGAGACCGGCGAGCAGGCGGAGCAGCGTCGACTTGCCGCAGCCCGAGGGGCCGACGACCACCAGGAACTCGCCGTCGGGGATCTCGAGGTCGAGAGCGTCGAGCACCGGCGTCGCGCCGAATCCCTTGCTCACCCGATCGAAGCGCACGCTCGCCACGTTCACCGCCTTCCGCCGGCCGGGTCGCTCCCGCCGATGCTAGATTCTCTCGCGGCGCGCGCCTCGTTCGCGCCCCCCGATCGATGTCTTCGCGCTTTCCCACCGGATTCCTCTGGGGCGCCGCCACCGCCGCCTACCAAGTCGAGGGCTCGCCGCGCGCCGACGGCGCGGGAGCGAGCATCTGGCACCGCTTCGCGCACACTCCCGGACGGATCGCCGGCGGCGACACCGGCGACGTCGCCTGCGACCACTACCGCCGCTTCCGCGAAGACGTGGCGCTGATGCGCGAGCTCGGCCTGACCGCCTATCGCTTTTCGATCTCCTGGTCGCGCGTGCTGCCGGAAGGAACCGGGTGGATCAACCAGCGCGGGCTCGATTTCTACCGCCGCCTCGCCGACGCGCTGCTCGCGGCCGGGATCGCGCCGATGGCCACGCTCTACCACTGGGACCTCCCGGCGGCGCTCGACGATCGCGGCGGCTGGCTGAATCGCGACGTCGCCGGCTGGTTCGCCGACTACACCGCCGTCTGCGCGCGGGCGCTCGACGACCGGGTGGCGATGTGGGCGACGCTGAACGAGCCCTGGGTGGTCGCCGACGGCGGCTACCTGCACGGCACGCTCGCCCCCGGGCACGCGAACCTGTTCGAGGCGCCGCGCGCCGCGCACCACCTGCTGCGCGCGCACGCCGCCGGCGTCGCGGCCTATCGCGCCGAGGGCAAGGGGAAGATCGGCGTGGTGATCAACCTCGAACCCAAGCACGCGGCGAGCGACTCGGCGGCCGACCGCGCGGCGACGGGGCGGGCCGACGCCTACATGAACCGCCACTTCCTCGACCCGCTCTTCTTCGAGCGCTACCCGGAGGAGCTCGCCGAGGTCTACGGCGAGGGCTGGCCGGCCGAGCTGGCGGGCGATCTCGCCGGCGTCGCGGCGCCGCTCGACTGGCTGGGGATCAACTACTACACGCGCAGCGTCGTGCGCCACGATCCGGACGCCTGGCCGACGCGCGCCACGCGCGTCCGCCAACCGGGAGCGGTCTACACCGAGACCGACTGGGAGGTCTATCCGGAGGGGCTCGCCGAGGCGCTGCGCTGGACGGCGGCGCGCTACGGTCCGATCCCGCTCTACGTCACCGAGAACGGCGCCGCCTTCGCCGATCCGCCGCGGGCGACCGACGGGCGGGTGGAGGATCCGGCGCGCGTCGCCTACCTGGCCTCGCACCTCGACGCGCTCGGCCGCGCGATCGCCGACGGCCTCGACGTGCGCGGCTACTTCGCCTGGTCGCTGCTCGACAACTTCGAGTGGAGCCACGGCTTCGCCAAGCGCTTCGGCATCGTGCACGTCGATTTCGCGAGCCAGGCGCGGACGCCGAAAGCGAGCGCCCGTGTCTACGCCGGCGCGATCGCCCGTCATCGCGCTTCGCCGGACGACTGATTCCAGCTAGCCGCCACAGAGCACCAGCACGCGGTGGGTCGCGCCGGCCGTGACGGCGCGCAGCGTCGTGCCGGCGTGCGGCCGGCCGTCGATCTCGACCACCCGCTCTCCCGGCGCGAGCCCGGGGCGGCGCTCGATCTCGACTTCGAGCGTCGCGCCGCGGTACGGCCGGCGCATCGCGGCGCGCTCCCAGGCCGGCGGCAGGCAGGGGGCGAAGCGCAGGCCCTCCCAGGTCGGGCGCACGCCGAGCACCCACTCGGAAACGACGCGCGGCAGCCAGGCGGCCGAGCCGGTGTACCAGGTCCAGCCGCCGCGGCCGTGGAGAGGCGAATCCGGCCCGTCGACGTTGCCCGGCAGGACGTAGGGCTCGGCGGCGTAGGCGTCCGGATCCTTCTTCGACGGATCGATCGCCGCGAGCAGCCGGCCGACCAGCTCGCCGTCGCCCGCCTTGGCCGCGGCGGCGATCGCCCAGGTCGCGGCGTGGGTGTAGACGCCGCCGTTCTCGCGCAGGCCCGGGCCGTAGCGGGTGATGTAGCCGATCGTCTCGTCGGGGCGGTCGTAGGCCGGGGCGAGCAGCAGCGCGCCTGCCGGCGTCACCAGGTGGGCGCGGATCGCCGCCAGGCAGGCGGCGGCGCGCTCCGGCGGCGCCACGTCGGCGAGGATCGCCCAGGTCTGCGGGTTGAGGAAGATCCGCCCGACGCGCTCCGCGGCGGTGCCGATCCAGCGCCCGTCGTCGCGCGTCGCCCGGCGGTACCAGGCGCCGTCCCAGGCGTGTTCGTTGATCGCCCGCGCCAGCGCCGCGCGCCGGCGCCCGAGCTCCTCGGCGCGCTCGCCCTCGCCGCGCCGGCGATGGATCTCCGCCCAATCGGCGAGCAGCCCGGCGAGGAACATGGCGAGCCAGACCGATTCGCCGCGCTCCTCGAGCCCGAGCGCCGAGAGGCCGTCGTTCCAGTCGCCGGCGCCGATGAACGGCAGGCCGCGCGGTCCGGTGCGCAGGAAGGCGCGGTCGAAGGCGCGCGCCACGTGGTCGGCGAGCGGCCGCGGCCGCGGGTCGTCGAGGTAGGGCGCCTCGTCCGCGAGGATCGCGAAGTCCCCGGTCTCGCGGGTGTAGCTCGCGATCACGAAGGCGAGCCACAGCAGGTCGTCGGTCATCCGGGTGACGTGCCCCTGCTCGGTCAGCGGATGCCACCAGTGGACGACCGAGCCGTCGCCGAACTGGTGCGCGGCGTGCAGCCGGATCTGCTCGCGGCAGCGCGGCGGATCGATGGTGAGCCAGACTTGCGAGTCCTGGAGCTGGTCGCGGAAGCCGTAGGCGCCGCTCTGCTGGGTGTAGCCGGCGCGCCCCCAGAGGCGCGCCGTGATCGCCTGGTAGCGCAGCCAGTCGTTCGCCAGCGCGTCGAAGGTCGGATCGGGGCTCGCGATGCGATGCGCGGCGAGCAGGCCGCGCCAGCTCTCGCGCGTCGCCGCGAGCGCCGCGTCCTGCGCTCCCGGTGGGGCGAAGCGGCGCGCGAGCTCGTCCGACGCGGCGCGCTCGGGAGTCGTCGCCAGGGCGAAGCCGCCGTCGAAGGATCCGCCCGCCGGCAGCTCGATCTCCGAGCGCAGCGCCGCGATCGGATCGTGGTGGCGGCCGAAGAGTGCCGGCCAGCGCGGGTCGCCGGCGAGCGCCGCCGGCCGGCGCCAGTCGCCGTAGCGGCCGAGGAACGCGGCCTTGTCGCCCTCGGCGGCGGCGACCGGCTGTCCGGCGGCAAACGCGCTCCAGTACGGGAACGAGGTGTTCCAGTGTCCCCAGCGCGCCGAGGGCACGTCCCACATGTGGCTGCCGGCGAGGATCGCGCGTCCGTCGCCGGCGAGCTCGGTCTCGAGGAAGAGCCTCTGGAACTCGCGCCGCGGCGCCGGCGAGGTGCCGCAGTTCCACTCGAGGAAGGCGACGAGCGACAGGCGGCGGGCCCGCCCCGAGGTGTCGCGCAGCTCGACCCGCCAGAGCTCGACCGGTTGCTCGACGTCGACCGACAGCGTCCAGCGCGCGGCGACGCCGCGGTGCTCGGTCTCGAAGGTGGTGTAGCCGAGCCCGTGCCGGCAGACGTGACGCGCCTCGGCCGCCCAGCAGGGGGCGGGGGCGAGCGACCAGACCTCGCCGTCGTCGCGGTCGCTCAGATAGAGGAAGCGCCCGGAGCGGTCCTCGGCGAGGTCTTGCTGCCAGCGCACGATCGCCGCCAGCTGCGAGTTGTCGATCCAAGAGAAGCCGCTGCCGGTCTGCGAGACGGCGAGTCCGACGCGCGGATTGGCGATCACGTTCGCCCACGGGCGCGGCGTGCGCGGATCGACGATGACGTACTCGCGCCCGTCCTCGGAGAACCGGCCGTAGCGGCGCGGCTCGCCGCTCGACGCGGGCTGGATGACTGCGGGCATCAGGGGATCTCCTCCACTTCGACGGTCGCCGGCAGGCGGGTGAGTCGGATCGGCGCATCGGAGACTGGCTGCGCCACGCCGTCGATGCGCAGCTCGCGGACGGCGCCGGAGAGCGGCGGCGCCAGCTCGACGCCGCCCGCGGGCCAGCGGGCGAGGCCGTCGATCTCGACCCGCAAGGTGCTGCCGGCGCGGCGCATCCGGTAGGCGATCGGCCCCCAGGGGCTGCCGAGGCCGGCGACCGCGATCCCCGCCGGCCGCGCGAGCCAGCCGGGCGGCACGCCGGCGGCGAGCACCAGGGCGCCGTCGTCGCGCCGCTCGTAGGCGAACAGGTCGTAGAACGAGCGCAGGTAATCGGAGGCGACCCAGCCGTGCGGCAGGTCGCCGATGAACCGCGGCGCCCGCGGCTCGCGCCCGACGACCTCGCCCCAGCCGTTCCAGGCCGGCGGGCGCAGACCCTCGAGGAAGAAGTCGAGCAGCTCGGCGGCTCGCGCCCGCCAGCCGAGGCGCACGAAGACGCCGACGTGGCGCAGCTCGTACGGCGTGTAGGCCTCCCAGCGCTCGCCGCCGTCGCGGCGCGCCGCGAAGAAGCGCCAGTAGCGCTCGAAGGTCGCCTCGAGCGCGGCGCGCGGCAACAGGCGGTCGAGGCCGCCAGGCTCGACGAGTGCCGTGGTCGAGGTCGAATCGAAATCGCCGAGCTCGGCGCAGCCCGGGAGATAGTCGAGCCGCATCTCCTCGCGCGTGCGGGCGATCGAGGCGACGAGATCGGCCGCGAATTCGTCGCGGCTCCGCTCCCAGCGCGCCGCGAGCTCGTCGCGGCCGAGAGCGCGCGCCAGCGCCGCGGCGTCGGCGAGACCGCGGTAGGCGAAGCCGTCGTCCCAGTAGGAGTGCATGGGCTGCGCGGAGTAGCCCTCGTGGCTGATCGACTCCGGCAGCAGTCCGAAGAGGCGGCGCTTCGCCCCGACGGCGAACTCGGCGGTGCGTCGCCTGGCGCGCAGGGCGTCGATCGCCGCCACGGCGCGCTCGACCGTCGGCAAGAGGCGTTCGGCGAAGGCGCGGTCGCCGGTGAAGCGGTAGACCTCCGCGATCAGGTGGACGAGCTCGCCGTGCGAGTCGTTCTCGGGCACCGGGTCGGCGCCGCGGCCGTCGACGCAGCAGGGGACGCGGCCGTCGCCGAACTGGAAGCCGGCGTACCAGAGAGCGTAGTCGCGCGCCGCGTCGCCGAGACCGGCGCGCAACAGGGCGTCGGCGGTCAGCGCGCCGTCGCGGATCCACGAGCGGGCGTAGGCGCGCGAGCCCGGCTGGAGCGCCGCGCCGTCGCGGTGCACGAGCTCCCAGGCGAGCGACGAGCGCGCCAGCGCCGCCAGCCGCTCGCCCGCCGGCGGCAGGGCGAAGCGCACCCGGTCGAGCTTCGCCCGCCACTCGGCGCGCGCTGCGGATTCGGCGGCGGCGAAGCCGGCGGCGTCGACCGCCGCGATCGGCCGCCCGTCGCGCTCGAGGGGTGCCGCGACGACGACTTCGCGCGCCCCGCCGGCCGGGATCGCGAGGTCCCAGACGAGCAGCGCCGAGGCGAGGAGCGACGGATCGGCGAGCTCGGGCGCCGGCGGGAGGTCGCCACGCGCCAGCCGCTCGGCGGGCGTTCCTTCGCCGAAGGCGACGGTGCGGCAGCGGGACGGCGCGGGGCGGGCGGCGAGGCGCGGCTCGCCGTCAATCGCCAGGCCGGAGGGCATGCAGGCGACCCGGGCGATCGCCAGCGCGCCGCCGGCGAGGTTGAGGAACTGCTGCGGCGGGTTCACCTGCAGGGGCCGCGCCGCGAGCGCCAGCCGGGCCGCCATCGCCGTCGGGCGTGGGTTGATCAGCCGGTAGCGCAGCAGCAGTCGGGAGGCGCCGGCGGCGCCGTCGGCGAGCGCCGAGATCTCGAGCCGCGCTCCGGGCAGCGTCCAGGCGACGGTGGGCAGTGGCAGGTCGCCGTCGGCGAGGCTCTGCGCCGTCGCGACGTCGGCCCAGGTGCGCACCGCGCCGTCGATCGCCACCAGCGGCTCGAGCGCGACGCCGCGCTCGCCGAGCTCGGCCGCTCCGTCCTCGTTGACCAGGCTCTCTTCGCGGTCGCCGTCGACGCCGACCACCGTCCAATAGGACTGCTCGCCGGAAAAGGCGCGCGGATAGCGGCCGCGCGGCGCCTCGCGCGCGACCGCGAGCAGGAAGTCGTTCGCCGAAGCGCCGAACGCCAGCGGCCGGACGCGGAGCTCGGCGAGGCCGACGCCCTCGGGCGTCGCGGCCCCGGCGATCCGCAGGCGCAGGTATCGGGTTTCGGCCTCGGGCAGCCGCACGTCGTTGCGCGGCGCGCCGGCGCGCGGCGCGCCGGCGATCGTCGTCCACCGGGCGCCGTCGTCCGAGCGCGCGAGCGAGAAGCCCGCCGGCGCGCGGCCCGCTTCCCAGTCGAGCGTCAGCCCGCCGAGCTCGCGCGACTCGCCGAAATCGACCGTGAGCTCGGCCGGCGCGGGCGCGCGCCAGGCGGTCGTCGCTTCGCCGTCGAGGGCGGCCGCGGCCGGATGGCCGGCGGCGGAGGCGCTCGCGGTCGCCACCGGGTGGCCGGCGTACGGCCGCTCGGGCGGCACGGGCACGAGCGTCAGGTCGCGGATCCAGACCGAGCCCCGGCCGCCGCCGCCGGCGGTGATCGCGAACTCGATCGCCGAGAGCCGGGTGAGCGCTCCGCCGCCGCCGCGCCCCCAGGCGAAGGCGATCTGGCGCCGCTTCACCCGCCGGCTCGTCCACTCGCCGGGGAATTCGAAATCGCGGTCGACGTGCCACCAGACGTTCTCGCCGGTCTCGTCGATGAGCTTCAACTCGAGCGAGTTGACGGGCGCCGCGCCGCGCAGCGCGAAGCGGATCTCGAAGTTCTCGGGCAGCGGGGCGACGATCGGCAGGCGCGCCGCGGCCCAGCCGGCGTGGCCGTGGAAATCGAAGTCGAGCCGCAGCGCCGGCCGGCCGCCGGCCGCGCTCTCGGTCGCGAGATGGAGCTCGACGCCGTCGGCGGGCACCGCGCGCCAGTCGCCGTCGGCGAGCGACAGCGGCAACGGCGCCGCCGCGCCGGCGGTCGAGGCCGCGCGGGCGCCGGCCGCCGCAGCGGCGAGAGCGGCCACGAGGGCCGCGCCGGCGAGCGCCCGGCGGCTCGCCCGGGGGCTCACTCCCTGAGGCTCCCGGCGAGGATGCCCGCGAGATACTGGCGCTGCAGCGCGAGGAAGAGCAGGAGCACCGGCAGCACGGTCACCACCGCCCCCGCCATCATCAGCTCGGTGTCCTGGACGTGCTCGCCGGCGAGGCTGGCGAGTGCCACCGGCAGCGTCTGCAGGCGCTCGTCGGTCAGCACGATCAACGGCCACATGAAGTCGTTCCAGGCAGCGAGGAAGGTGAAGACCCCGAGGGTCACCAGGATGGGGCGCAGCAGCGGCAAGACGATCTTGCGGAAGATGGCGAACTCGGAGGCCCCGTCGACCCGCGCCGCGTCGAGCAGCTCGAGGGGGATCGAGAGCGCGAACTGACGCACCAGGAAGATGCCGAAGACGGTGGCGATGCCGGCGACCAGCACGCCGCCGTAGGAGTTGACCAGACCCAGCGCCCGCAGCTCGAGGAAGAGCGGCAGGACGCCCACTTGCGGCGGCACCACCAAGGTCACCAGCAGCAGGGCGAAGAGCCGGTCGCGGCCGCGGAAGCGCAGCTTGGCGAAGGCGTAGCCGGCCATCGAGTTGCAGGCGAGCGAGACGGTGGTGATCGCGGTCGCGAGCAGCAGGCTGTTGAGGAAAGCGCGGCCGAGGTTCGAGCGCGAGAAGAGCGCGGCGTAGTTGGCGAGCGTCGGTCGGCTCGGCAGCAGGCGGAGCGGCAGGCCCGCCGCTTCGCCCGCCGGCATGAAGGACGCCGACACCATCCAGGCGAGCGGCGCGATCGTCGCCGCCGCGCCGAGGACGAGCGCGGTCGTCACCCAGAAGCGCCGGCGCTTCACGCCGCGCTCCGCGGGCATCTCAGGTCGCTCTCCGGCGCAGGGCCGCTTGCGCGGCGCTGACCGCCAGCACCAGGCCGAAGAGCACGAAGGCGATCGCCGAGGCGCGGCCCATGCTCCACCAACGGAAGCCCTGCTGGTACATGAGGAGGGCGATCGACGTGGTCGCGTTGAGCGGCCCGCCGCGGGTGATGACGTAGGGTTCGGCGAAGAGCTGGAAGAAGGCGACGGTGTTGATGACGCCGACGAAGAGCAGGGTCGGGCGGAGCATCGGCAAGGTGATGCGGGTGAAGATCGCGAGACCGCGCGCGCCGTCGAGCCGGGCGGCCTCGTAGAGCGACTCCGGGATCGCCTGTAGGCCGGCGACGAAGATCACCAGGCTGTAGCCGAAGGAGCGCCAGACCGACATCAGCACGATCGCCGGGATCGCCCAGAGCGGATCTCCGAGCCAGTCGATCTGCGGCAGGCCGAGGGCGGCGAGCGCCTGGTCGATCATCCCGTAGCGCGGATGGTAGAGGTAGCGCCAGACCACCGACACCGCCACCAGCGTGGTGACGACGGGGGCGAAGTAGACGGTACGAAAAAAGCCGCGGAAACGCGCCAGCTTCGAGTTCACCAGCAGCGCGCCGGCGAGCGCCGCGGAGATCGTCGCCGGCACGCCGAGCAGAACGTAGACCAGCGTGTTGCGCAGCGCGGTCCAGAAGAGCGGGTCGCGCAGCAAGCCGCTGTAGTTGGCCGCGCCGACGAAGCGCGCGTTGCCCGGATCGCCGATGGCGTAGATGTCGAAGTCGGTCAGCGAGAGGACGAAACCGGCGGCGACCGGCAGGGCGAAGAAGAGGACGATCGCCGCCATCGCCGGGGCGAGGAAGACGAACGCGGCGCGCGCCTCGCGCCGCGAGCCCGACCCGGTGGCGCTCATGGCGCGCCTCGCGCCGCTCGGTCGAGCAGGTAGCGGCGGCGCTCGAGCATGCGGTCGACGTCCGCATCGAGGCGCGCCAGCGCCGCGTCGACGTCGGAGCCGCCGCGGGCGATCTGTTCGGCGCACTCGGCGATCCGGGTCGCGATCTGCTCCCATTCCGGTACCTTCGGCGCCGGGACGACGTGCCCGAGCTGGGTGAGGAAGGCGGCGGCGCGCGGATCGGCGGCGAGCCCGCTCGCCTCCCAGGCGGAACGACGCGCCGGCAGATCGCCGGTCAGCTCGTAGAAGCGCGCCTGCTGCTTGGCCGCGGCGAGATAACGGATCCACTCCCAGGTCTCTTCGGGCAGCCGCGCCGCGCGGAACATCACCAGGCTCGCGCCGCCGGCGAGCGAGGCGCCGGGGTAGGGCGCGCCGTCGTCGGCGGCGGGCAAGGGCGCGGTCGACCAGCGGTCCTGGAACGCCGCGGGCAGACGGCGCCGGAACTCGCCGAGGTTCCACGGGCCGGTGACGACCATCGCGAAGTAGCCCTCGACGAACTGCTGGTAGAGATTGACGAGCCCGGTCAGATCCAGGGGCGGCGCCAGGCGGTCGGCGTAAAGGCCGGTGTAGAAACTCATCGCCCGGCGGAAGCGCGGATCGCGGAAGGCGCCGCGCCGCCCGTCGGCGAGCAGCGTCGCGCCGGCTTCGAGCCCGAGGAGCACAGGCTTGTCCCACTCGTCGACCGGCAACAGGATGGCGAAGCGATCGGGTCCGGCGAGCTTCTTCAGGCGCTCGAGCGTGGCGCGCCACTCGTTCCAGGTGCGCGGCGGCCACGGCCCGCCGGCCGCGGCGACCAGGTCGGTGCGGTAGAAGATCACCCGCGTGTCGACGTACCAGGGGAGCCCCCAGGTCTCGCCGTCGACGACGTTGGTGTCCCAAATGCCGGGAAAGAAATCGACGCGCTCGAGCTTCGCCGCGGCGATTCGCTCGTCGAGCGGGGCGAGCGCGCCGAGCGCCGTGAACTCCGGGATCCAGGTGTTGCCGAGCTGCGCCGCGTCGGGGGTGGTGTGGCCGACGTGCGCGGTCAGCAGCTTCTCGTGCGCCGCGGTCCAGGGGATCGATTGCACCTCGACCGTCAGGCCGGGATGGGCGCGCTCGAAGTCGGGGACGAGGGCGCGCACCCGCTCCCCCTCGCTGCCCATCGCCCAGAAGCGCAAGACGCGCTCGTCGGGACCGCTCCGGCACGCGAGCGCCAGCAGCGCGACCAGCGTGAGCGCGCGGCGCACCGCGCGCGACGTGGCCGGGCGCGACGGCGCTAGCGCGCTGTCGACGCCAGCCATCCGCCCGTGAACCCCGCGCGCTCCAGCCCGCGTCGCAGGTCGGGGTCGCGGCGCATGACCCGCCAGACGAGGCCCGAACGGTAGTTCTCGATCATGCCGACGATCGGCCCCTGGTCGATGGCGAGGTAGTCGGTGTCGAACCAGCCGACGCCGCGCACCACCCGGCCCTGCGGCACGGCGACGTCGAAGTCGAAGCTCGGGTTGAAGGCGTCGACGAAACCGTACTCGCCGTACAGCGCGTCGCCGTAGCGCCGCTTCATCTCGACCAGCGCCGGCAGGACGATCTCGGGCGCGAAGGCGATCGAGCCGCCGGCGGCGGTGGGCGCGATCGTGCCGTCCTCCACCGGGAAGCCCGGACCGACGCCGCGCCCGGCGTAGGTCCAGAAGCGGCGCTTCTCGCCGGCGAAGGCGTGTTCGACGTCCGCCGGGCCGTCGCACGCCGAGACCCCCCAGACGTTCGCTCCGAAGCCCCGCCAAGCGCGCGGATTGGCGATCGCCCAGGCGCGCTGCGCCAGGGTCGCGCGGCGCGAGTTCTCGAAGTAGTCGAAACCGTTCGCCTGCACCGCGGCGTCGCGGATTCCGAGGAAGTCGACCCAGAGGTGCGAGTAGTGATGGCCGAAGAGCGGCGCGAAGTCGATGTAGCGCTGGCCCTGGAACTCGACCGGACGGTAGGTCTTCGTCCACGCCGCCCAGGCCGCCGGGTCGACCGCGTGGGTGGGCGAGCCGAGCGCCAGCAGATAGACGATCATCGCCTCGTTGTAGCCGTTCCAGTCGTCGGCGCCGAAACCCTCCTCGGGCGTCCAGCCCATGGCGATCTTCGGCGGTCGCGGTCGCATCCAGTCCCACTCGATGCGCCCGTAGAGGCGGGCGGCGAGGTCGCGGATCTCGCGCTCGACCGGCGGGTCGCGATCGAAGTAACCGCGCGCGAAGAGCACGCCGCCGAGCAGCAGCGCCGTGTCGACCGAGGAGAGCTCCACGCGCTCGAAGCGCCGACCGGTCTCCATGTCGAGGAAGTGGTAGAAGAAACCCCGGTATCCCCCGGCTCCGGCAGCGACCTCTCCTTGCGGCAGCTCCCACAGGGCACGCAGTGTGGTCGCGGTCCGTTCGGCGGCTGCGGCGCGCGTCACCCAGCCGCGCTCGACGCCGATCGGGTAGGCGGTCAGGCCGAATCCGACCCCTGCGATGCTCGAGAAGGATTTCGTCGGCCAGCGGTCGGGGACGAGGCCGTTGCGCGGATTGGCCCGCTCCCAGAAGAAGCGGAAGGTGCGGTGCTCGAGATCGTCGAGGAAGGCGAGATCGGCGGCGGAGAAGCTCGGCGCCGCGACCGGCGGGGGTGTGGCGGTCCCCGCGGGCGGGGCAGGAGCGGCTGGCGACGGCGCTTCGGCCGTCCGCGGCGCGCAGGCGGGCAGAAGGACGAGCGGCAACCCGATGGCGAGGAAGAGCGCCGGCCGCCGAGCGCGCCCGGGGGCGCGACGGCGACCGACGACGGCCGGGAGCGGCCGGAGGACTCCTCCTCTCCGCCTCACGATCTCAGAAGCTTACCCGCGCGCCGATCTGGTAGCGCCGCGTGTTGAACGCCGAATTCGGCTTGCCGAAATTCGGATTCACCGCCGGCGGATGCGGCTTGAAGCTCTCGAAGCCGTTGTAGTTCTTGAAATTGAAGATGTTGAATCCTTCGGCGATCAAGCCCAAGCGGACCGACTTCGCGATCGGCGGCGCGTCCCACTCGAGGCGCAGGTCGACGCTGCGATAGGCCCAGAAGTCGGGCACGATGAAGCTGAACTTCTCCGGCCGGCCGGCGTTGTAGCGCACCGCGAAGGAGCTGCCGGAGTCGTCGAAGATGGTGAACGGCGTGCCTGAGCCGAGGGTGATCACCGAGGAGACGCGGAAGTTCGCCGGCAAACCCACCGTTCCGGTCATCACCAGATGGTGGCGCTCGTCGCCGTTGGCCGGGAACTTGGGCCACTGGTAGGGCAGGAAGTCGAAGGCGAAGGCGACGCCCTCGTCGCCCGAGGCCTGCCACTGGCCCTTGGAATAGGTGTAGGAGAGGTCGAAGCTCCACGGCGACCGCGCGGTGTAGGGCTTGGCGAGGGTCAGGAAGTAGCCGTCGTACCAGGTGCGGCGCACGTCGTAGCTGCGGAAGACGTTCGCGTAGCCCGGGAAGGTGATCAGCGTGCCCCACTGGTTGCCCCACTCGGTTCCCGGCGGCTGCGCGCCCCAGGTCCAGAGCAGCCCGTTGTAGCCGCGCGAGTTGGCGTAGGAGAGCGAGGCGTTCCAGATGCCGAGCTTCTGCCGCACGCCGAGCGACCACTGGTTGGTGTACGGCGGCCGGGTGTCGTTGCCGAGGATGAAGACCTCGGGCCCGCCGGTGGCGCCGCTGGCGATCAGCCGGTCGAGCGCCGCTTGGTTCTGGTACGAGGGATCCCAGGCGATCGCCGGTGCGCCGCAACCGGGCGTCGGACTGCCGTCGGGGGAGAAGCAGAACTCGTAGACCTTCCAGCTCTGGCGGTACTTCTCGTCGAAGATGTCGTTCAAGGTGACGCGGTCGTAGTACTTGCCCCAGCCGCCGAAGACGACGGTCGAGCCCTGACCCGAGACGTCGTAGGTGAAGCCGACGCGCGGCTGGATCATCCCCTTGTAGGACGAGCGATTGCCGCCGTCGCTGATGTAGTTCTCGACGTCGAGGAAGTCGGAGATGCACCAGTCCGTCCGCCCGCCGACCGGCTGGTCGTAGTGGCGGCAGGCGGTGCGCAGCCCGTCGGCGATCGCCTGCGGGGTGCGGAAGTCGTTGTCGATCATGTTGGTCTCGTAGTCCCAGCGCACGCCGGCGTTGATCGTCAGGTTGGCGATCGGCTGCCAGTCGTCCTGGACGTAGAGACCGTATTGGCTGTTGCCGAAGACGAGTCCCGGGTCACCGAAGCCGTAAGTGGCGCGGTAGGGGAACTGCCAGCCCTCCTGGCTGCGGAAGAAGAAGGTCGGGTTGCCCTGGTTGCGCTTGGTGAAATCGTAGTCGGCCTGGGTGGCGGTGAGGCCGGTCTTCAGGGTGTGCGCGCCGTGCCAGGAGAGGTTCCAGCTGAAGTCGTCGCGCAGCGTCGTCTTCTTCTGCTCGAGATCCTGCGAGGAGTCCTTGCCGCCGACGTCGAGCAGGCCGTCGTAGACGAGGTGCGGCGAGGCGAAGTCGAGCGCGGTCGGGTGCCACTGCAGCTTCTGGTAGCTCAAGCCGGCCTCGTTCAGGCGGTTGCCGAGCACCAGCTGGTGCTTGAGGACGAAAGCGTCGGTACCGACCTCGAAGCTCTCGGCGCCGTCCTCGGTCCGCTGCCCGCCGAAGCCGCGGATCTCCTGCTCGTCGCGCCGGTTCCAGCTGAAGTCGACGAGCTGCGAGGCCGAAGCCTGCAGCGAGAGCTTGGCGAAGTAGAGCTTCTCGTCGAAGGGCACGGTGAGCGTGCCGACCGGGAACCGCGACAGGAAGCTCTCCACGTTGGCGGGCGCGAAGTCGAACGCCCCGCCGCGGAAGACCGAGGCGGCGCGGTCCTGCTTGTTCTGCTCGAAGGTGACGAAGAAGTTGACCTTGTCCTTGACGATCGGCCCGCCGAGCGAGAAGCCGTACTGCCGCCGCTTGTAGTCGGCCTTCTCGTCGCCGCGCGCCTTGGTGATGTCGTCCTGGGTCACCATCGCCTTGGTCTGATCGAGAGCGAAGACCTCGCCGTGGAAGCTATTGCCGCCGGACTTGGTGACCGCGGTGATCACCGCCGCGGCGGCCTTCTCGTACTCGGCCTTGAAGTTCTGGGTGAGGACGCGGTACTCCTGCACGGCGCTCTGCGGGAAGGGGTTGCCTCGGCTCGAGTCCTGCATGAACGCGCCGCCCTGGAGAATGTCGTTCTTATAGGAGAGGCCGTCGATGAAGACGTTGACCTGCTTGGGATTGGAGCCGCCGCTGCGGAAGCCCTGGCCGGTGGCGTCCTGGTCGACGGTGAAGGAGACGCCGGGCGCGAGCGCCGCGAAAGCGAGGAAGTTGCGGTTGTTGAGCGGCAGGTTCTCGATCTGCGCCGGCGTGATGTTGGTCGAGATCTCCGAGTTGCGGGCGTCGATCTGCGAGGCCGGGGCCTCGCCGACCACCTCGATGCTCTCCTCGACCACGGTCGGCGCGGTCATGGCGAAGGCGATGACGCTGTCCTTGCCGATCAGCACCTGGAGCGTGGCGCGCTGCTCCTGGAAGCCCTCGGCGGTGACGAAGATCTCCCAGTTGCCGGGCGTCAGGCCGGCGAGCGCGAACGCGCCGGCGGCGTCGGTCGTCGTTTCGCGCACGAAGCCGCTGTCCGCGTTGACCAGGTTCACGGTGGCGCCGGCGACCGGTCCGGCGGCCGAGACCAGGGTGCCGCGGATGCCGCCGGTCGTCTTCTGGGCCACCGCGGCGGCATGGCCGGCGAGCGCCAGGGCCGCGGCCAGGCAGAGCGCCCGGATCGCGAGTCGAGAGGAGTGCTTCGGGCTCATGGATCGATCCTCCTTACGGTTGATGGGCTTCCGAGCGCGTCGGGGGCGCGGTCGTGGATGCGCGGACGACGAGAGTGGCGGCGACCACCTCGTGGTGCCGGGAGCGACCGGGCTCGGCGGCGATCGAGCCGAGCAGCCGGTCGACGGCGCGCGCGCCGAGCTCGGCGATCGCCACCCGCACCGAGGTCAGCGCCGGCGTCAGGTAACGAGCGATCGGGATGTCGTCGAAACCGGCGAGCGCGATGTCGGCCGGCACCGCCAGGCCGCGGTCGCGCAGCGCCGCGAGGCAGCCGATCGCCATCGCGTCGTTGGCGGCGAAGATAGCGGTCGGCCGCGGCGCGACGCCGGCGAGGATCGCCCCGGCGCGGTACCCGGAGTCCTCGCGGAAGTCGCCCGCCACCAGCAGGTCGGCGACCGGCTCGAGCCCGCGGGCGGCGTGCGCCTCGAGGAAGCCGCGCAAGCGGTCGGCGGCGTCGGCGTTCTCGGCCGGGCCGCAGATCATGGCGATCCGGCGGTGGCCGAGATCGAGCAGGTGCTCGGTCACCGAGCGCGCGCCGCCGCGGTGGTCGACGCGGATCGAATCGTGCTCGGCCGGCAGACCGGGACTGTTGAGCAGCACCACCGGCACGCCGCGCGGTAGGCGGGTGGCGGCGGCGGCGAGCGCGGTCGCCGGAGTCATGACGATCATCCCGTCGACGCGCCCGTGGAGCGCTTGCAGCACGGCCTGGATCTCGGACGGATCGCTGTGCGACCCGGAGACCAGCACGTGGTAGCCGGCACGCCGGGCGGCGAGGTCGATGCCGCGGATGAGCTCGGAGAAGAACTCGCCATGCAGGTCGGGCAGCAACACGCCAATGCTCATGCTGCGGCGGGTCGAGAGGCTGCGCGCCGCGCTGTGCGGCACGTAGCCGAGGCGCTCGACGGTCGCGAGCACCCGCCGCCGGGTCTCGTCGCGAATCGGTCCCTTGGCGTTGAGGACTCGCGATACAGTCGCCACCGACACGCCCGCCTCCTGCGCGACCTGGCGGATCGAGGGCCTGTCCAACGCGATCTGCGGCTGGCTCATCGCGTCCCCTCCTGAAACTCCTCTCTCACGATGGGGAGTCTCAATGTAACCGATTACATTGAGTCGCAGGCTAGCCGTTTGGCTCGCGACCGTCAAGACCCTGTCGAATAGATGTTTCTTGGCCGACAGCGGGCTGCTTTTCGGCCCTGTTGGAAGGCCGGATTGGCCCGCGAATCGTCGTAATCGGTTACATCCACGGATGATCCGAACCGTGCACCGAGGGTCGGGGATCGCGCCGCGCGGACCGGAATCCTCACCGGAGGCGGCGACGGCACGCTCGGCTTCGCCCGCCGCCGGTCGCCCGAGGGCGTGCCACCGATCGCGGCGCCGAAGACCGGGGACCACGACGTGCTTGGCCCCGACGACGGTGTCGGCCTCTCGAGCGCCGTATCGCGCTGCCAGGTGCGGGCCCAGAGGAGCGCGGCGATCCCCGTGCGCTACGGCGCCACAGGGCTCGACCGGCTCGAGCCGGCGAAGCGCAAGATCGACTTCGAGCGCTTCGACGATCGCGAGACCCGCCGCCCGCGGTTCTCGGCGCTGCAGCCGGTGCCAAGGTGGACGACATTGCGCAGCGAGCTCGACCTCGCGGGCGGCGACGGGCGTCGCCGGGACTCGATGCCTACGATTTCGACCGGCGAACGACCGCGCGGCGATGGCACGGCGGTTGCGATTCCCGGATTTCCGTCCATGCGGGCCTTGTCAGTCTGACGGCGAATCGCTAGCGTCCCTCTACATTTCCCCGGCGGAACCCATCGTGATCTCGATCTCTCGCTCGCGCTGTGCCCGGCCGGCGGCGGCCGTCGCTCTCCCGTGGTTGTTGGTCACGCTCGGCGCCTCTCCCGCGCTCGCCCAGAGCTCGACCGGCGCCGTCCAGGTGTCCTCGCCGGCGAGGACGGCCGAGGTCTCGCCGGCGAGCGTGCCGGCGATCGGCGCGGAGCGCGTACATCTCACGGTGCCCGCGTTCGGGCGCTATTCGATCGCCGCCAGGAGCAAGATCGGCGCGGCGATCGAGGTGGTCGACCGAATGGCCGGGTCGCTCGGCGGCGAAGGCGAAGCGGGAACGCGCGACGGGCGACTCGATCTCTTCCTCGATCGCGGCGAGTACTTACTGCGCGTCGTCTCGCCGGCGAGCGAGCCGGCGAGCGTCGCGGCGCGCGCCGCCGACCGCGGACGGGTCGCGATCGACGTCGCTCCGTCGGTCGAGCAACAGAGCGCGCCGGTGCAGCTGGTCGAGCGTCGGCTGGTCGAGACGACGCTCGGCGATCACCAAGAGCGCTCGTGGTGGTTCGAGCTCGGCGAGCGCCAGGCGGTCTTCCTCGAGGCCGGTGGCCGCGACCTCGCTGCGCTCGCGCTCTGGCAGGACGGCGGCTGGCGGGTCGACGCCGAGCCGCGCTGCTCGTTGCGCCAGCCGGTCGTCGGCCGGCCGATCCGCTACTGCCGCCTCGAGGTCGACCTGCCGGCGGGCCTCTACCGCCTGGCGGCTTACGGCGGCGCGCCGCTCGCTTGGGCCGCCGGCGGCGACGAGCATCCGCTCTACCTGCGCCGCGGCCTGCCACGCCTGCCGGTCGCCGGCCGCGCCGGCTTCGTCGCCGGACCGCTCGGCACCGACCGCTTCCTGGTCGACGAGCGCGCGAGCTTCTTCCGCCTCGAGCTGCCGGCCCCCGGCGCCGCGCGCCTGCGGGTCGGCAAGCTGCACGGCGAGGAGCCCTACTTCTCGGGGGCGCAGCAGGTCGCCTTCATCGCCAAGAACAGCGTCCCGCCGGCGGTCGAGTTCGTCGCCCCGGCGACCGACCCCGAGGAGGGCGACGAGGAGTTCGCCATCGAGGCGCCGAAGCCGGCCGAGGACGAGGTCTCCGCCGACGACGAGAGCGCGGGTGACGAAGGCGAAGTCGAAGCGGGCGACGAGTCGAGCGACGAGTCGAGCGCGGAGAACGGCGAGGACGCGGAGGAGTACGAAGAGAGCGCGGAAGAGGAGCCGCCGGCGCGGGCCGCGAGCGCCCCCGCCCTCCCCGATCCCCACCTGCGCTGGGTCGAGGTCGCAACGACGCCGGGGCAGAGCTACACCCTGCAGCAGTTCGAACCGCTCGAACGCTACGCCCTGCCGCGCGGCGCCAAGTACTGGATCGGCGGGGTCGAGGCCGGGTTCGCCGCCGACGCCGCGCCACTCACCGCCGTGCTCGTCGAGTTGCGGCGCTCGGCCAAGGAGCGCGACCGGTGGCTCGCCGAGAGCGCGCCGCGGATCGATCTCGCGCACCCGTGGGGCGGACGCTTCAACGTCTTCGGCGAGACCAGCCTCTTCGTGCGCGTCGACCAAGCGGGCAAGTACGAGCTGCAGGTGAAAGGCGGCGCAACCCGCTACCGTCTGGAGGCGTTCTTCACTTCGCCGCCCAAGGACTACAAGCAGCCGGCTGCGCGCGCCGCGGGCAAGAGCTGGGATCTCGACCCGGGGCTCTGGGTGCTGACCCTGCTGGCCGACGTGCCGGGGGTCGCCGAAATCGCGCTCGCCGCATCGGGCCAAGGCGGCGCGGCGCTCCTGGCGATCGCCGCCGGCACGCCGCCCGCGGGGGCCAAGCCTTTCGCGCCCGGCGGCCGCCTCGGTGCGGTCGAGCTCTCGGCGAACCGCGACTACGTCCTCTACTTCAACCACCGCCCCGAGGTCACGACCGGCATGGTGGTGCGGCCGATGCCGATCGCGCTCTCGACCGCGCTGCCGATCGACCTCGGACCGGGCGAAGAGCTCGATCTACCGGTGACCGTCCCGGGCGCCGGCGTCCTGAAGCTCAACGGCGAGGGCAGCGAGAGCGCCGGCCTCGCCCTCGCGGGCGGCGCGGCGGGGGCCGCCGGCGCGCGCGAGGTCGCGGTCGAGCCGGCGACGGGTTCCGTGCACGTCGCCAACCGCGGCACGCGCCGCGTCCCGGCGAGCCTCGAGTTCGTCGCCGCGGCGGAGCTCGCGAGCGCGCCGCTGCCGGTGGTGCCGCCGGAGCGACTGGCGGCGATCCCGGAATTCGCGCCGCTCGACGTCGCGCACCCGGTGCCCTTCGACCTCGCGCGGCTCGCCACCCGCACCTTCGCTCTCGCGGCGGGCGAGCCGGCGCTCTACCACGTCGAGACGACCGGCCTGCTCTCGACCGAGGGCACGCTGCGCACCCGCACCCAACCCGGCTTCGCCAGCGAATCGGGCAACGGCGTCGGACGCAACTTCCGCGTCTCGCGCTATCTGCGCGAGGGCGACTACCAGGTCACCGTCGCCGCGGTCGGGCAGAGCGCCGGCCATCTCGCGGTGCGCCTGGCGAAGACGGCGCTCGCCGACGGCGGGGTGCTCGAGCTGGCGCGCCCGGCGCGCGCCCGGCTCGCCGCCAACGAGGGGATCGCCTGGAAGATCCCGATCGCCCGCGAGGGCGTCTACCGGATCCGCGCTCTCGGCCCGGGTTTCCTCTGGCGGGCCCGCCTGGAGGACGCCGAGGGCTATCCGCTCGCCGCGACCGAGATCGAGGCCGACACGACGGTCCCGCTCTCCGCCGGCGACTATCGCCTCGTCCTCCTGCCGCGCGACGTCGGAAGCCGCGCCGTGGCGCTGGTCGAGGCGATCGAGGCCCCCGAGCGCGGCAGCGGCCATGCGACGGTGGCGCTCGCCCTCGGGCGCGCCCATCGCCATCTCTGGGAGGAACCCGCGAGCGGCGAGCGCGCGCCCGATCTCTACACCTTCTCGCTTCCCGCCGCGGCGACGCTCGACCTGGCGCTCGACGGCGAGATGCAGGCGACGCTCACCCCCGCCGCCGGCGGCGAGTCGATCCCGGTCCCCGCCGGTCGCGCCTTCTCTCGTCCGCTGCCGGCGGGCGACTACCGCCTGGCGGTCGTCTGCTCGCGACGCAACAACCGGGTCGACTACACGCTCGGCGTATCGACCGAGGAGCTGGTGGCCGGCGGCGAGCGCGAGGTGGACGCGCCAGCGGAGGTTCCGGTGGCGATCGGCGCGGCGCCGCTCTCGGTCCTCGATTCGCTGGCGAGCGACGCGGTCACCGCCGTGCTGGTCGACGCCGGGCAACGCGTGGTGGCGCGCGCCGGCGCGCGCGACGACGACTGGGGCTTCCTGCTCGCCGCCGCGCTGCCGCCCGGGACCTACAAACTGCGCCTCGAGCCGCTCGCCGGCGCTAGCCACATTCGCTTGTCGCTGCGCGCTCCGCGCGAGACGACCGGCGCGACGCTCGCGGCGCCGGCGACGCGCAGCGAGGAGCTCGCCGACGAGGTGCGCTTCGTGCCGCTCGCGGTCGACGGCGGGCGCTCCTCGGCGCGGGTCGCGATCGCCGCGCCGGCGAACGTCGCGGCGGCGCTCGAGGAGCGTGCGGGCGACGCTTGGCGGGAGATCGCCGCCGGCGTGGGTCGCGACTTCGCCCTCCAGGCGGCGCTCGCGACGGGCGCCCGGCGCGGCGCGCTGCGCCTGCGTCTCTCGCCGCTCGATGGCGGGCCGCTGGTTGTGCGTCTCGCGGCCGCGGCGCCGAAAGCGGCGCGGGCGAGCGAGGCGGCGCTCGCCAAGGGGCTCGTCCTCGGCCACGAGGAGAACGGCGTGGCGGCGGCCGCGGTCGAGCTCGCGAGCCCCGGCGTTTTCTCGTTCACCGAGACCGATCCCTCGGTGGCGGTCGCCGGCGCACCGGGAGCGCTCTCGCCGCCCGGAGACCTGGCGGTGGTCGCCGCGGGCCGGACGCTCTGGATCGCCGGCCGCGCCGGTTCGCGCGTCCGCGGCGCGCGGCTGAAGCTGGCGCTCGACGCCGCGCCGGCGAAGGTGCGCATCCCCGCCGGGACGAGCGCCGAGCTCGAGACCGCGGCGTCCGCCGCGCCCGCTTCCGAACGGCTGTGGCTCGCCACGGCGCGCGCGCTCGAGACGCGGCCATCGATCTGCCTCGCGCCCACTGCGGGGTCGCCGTGCGCTGTCGCCCCGGTCGCCGGCGCGGCGCTCTCGGCGGCGATCGCACCGCTGCCGCCGCGGGCCGCGGTCTTCGCCGCTGAACCCGGCGCCGACCGGCTCGACGCCGAGATCGCCGCCAGCGCGCGCCCGATCGGAACCGGCGGCGCGCTCGCCGAAGGGGTCGCGATCGGCGTCGTGCCGGCGGGCGGAGCGCGGTCCTTCGACCTGCCCGCCGGCGCGCACCAGCTCGGCGTGACCCTCGGCGCGGGCGGCGTCGCGGTGCTCGCCGGCGCCGGCCCCGGGGCACCGATCGAAGCCGTGCTCTGGCGCGGCGCCGAGACGCTCGACGAAGCGATGACGACCCGCGCCGCGCGCCTGATCCTGGCGGCCGACGCGAACCGCGAGACGCCCTACCGGGTGAGCCTCTTCGCTTTCGGCGGAGGCGAGGCGACGGCGGAGCCGGCGCTCGACCGCAGCTTCGCCGCCGCGGGGCGCGAGCGGATCACGTTGCCGGCCGGCGGCGGGGCGCTGCACGCGCTCGGCGCGGTCGAGAACCTCCTCTGGCTGACCGCCGACGGTCACATCGCGAGCGGCCTCGATCTCGCGGTCGCGGGCGCGGGAACGCTGCTCGTCGACCACGGCGTCGGCGCGGTGCTCGTCTGGCGCGAGGGCGCCGGCGCCGCCCCGGGCTCCGGTCCGTGGAGCACGACGCCGGCGGCGCTCGAGCTCGCGGCGCCGGCGAGCGTGGCGCTTTCCGGCCGGGACGTCGTCGCCCGCGTGCCGGTCGCCGCGCCCGGGATCCTCGAGTGGACGGTCGAGACGCCGGCCTATGCCGAGCTCTCGGGTGCCGACGGCGAACGGCGGCGCGACCTGTCGCCGGCCGGCCTGGCGCGCGCCAGCCTGGTCGCCCCGGGAACGTTCGAGCTGCGCCTGCACGGCCTCGCCGGCGCGGCGCTCGGCGGCCGCCTGGCGGTCGCCTGGAGCCCGGTGGTCGAGATCGGCGAGGGCCTCGGCCCAGCGCTGGCGCTCGCTCCAGGCGATCGGCGCTTCGCCGCCTTCACCGTGCCGGGAAAACGCGTCGTCGGCGTCGGGGTGCGCGCCACCTCCTCGGCGGTGGTCGCCGAGCTCTACGACGGCGCGGGCCGTCGGCTCGCCTCCGGCGTGGTCGCCCAGCGCGAGCTCGAGCCCGGTCGCTACGTCCTCGCGCTCTCGCTGCCGCCCGACGCCGCGCCGGCCGAGGCGCGGCCGGCGGTGGTCGGTCTCACTGCGCCGCCCACGACGCCGCCCGAGGAGATCCTGCGCAGCTATCTGCCGGAGCCCGACGCTCCGGCGCCGGAGTGAGGTCATGAATCGCTTTTTGTCGTCCCCGTCGCGCGGCGCCGCGTTCGTCCCCCTGCTGCTCGTCGCTCTCGCCGCCGGCGCGCGGCCCGCGGTCGCGGCGCCCGACCCGGCCACGCTCGCCCGCCCGGCGGGCGTCGCGGGCAGCGTCGTGGTGCCCGACCACACGCTGCGCGCCTTCGATCCGCTCACCGTTTTCTTCGATCGCGACGCCGGGCCGGCCGGCGGCGGCGACGAGGATTCGCCGGAGACCTGGGTGCGCCTCGCGCCCGAGCACCCCGGCGCCTGGCGCTGGCTCGACGCGCGCACCCTGCAGTTCCGTCCCGCCGAGGCCTGGCCGCCGCTCGCCCGCTTCCGGGTGACGGTCGACGGGCGCAATCTGGACCTCGTCACCCTCGCCGCGGCGCCGCGCCTGGCGGATCCCCCCGAGCAGGGCGAATCGCCGCGGCCGGTCGGCGCGATCCGGCTCGTCTTCCCGGCGCCGATCGACCCCGCGGTGCTGCGCTCGATGGTCACCGTGGAGCTGCGCCCGCTGCCAGGCATCGACGCGCGCGGCGCGCGCTTCCTGGGCGAGAAGGACTTCTCCGTCCGCGCCCTCGACCGCGCCGGCGCGGGCGACGAGGCGGCCTACCTGCTCGAGCTCGCGCAGCCGATTCCCAACGGCCAGCGCGTGCTGCTGCACGTCCGGCGCTCGCTCGATCTCGCGCAGGCCGACTCGACCCTCGACTTCCAGTTCACCACCGCGGCACCCTTCCGCGTCGTCTCGCTCGACTGCGGTTCGACGACCGTGCCGGTCGGCACCGGCGGCACGAGCGGCAGCCGCTCGGAGCCCATCGCCTGCGGCAGCGACTCGACCGAGCTCCACCTGGTCTTCAGCGCCGCGCCGGCAGCGCTCGATCCGGTCGTGGCGCGCAACCTGGTGCGCATCGATCCGCCGGTCGAGGAGTTCTCGGCCTCGCCCTCGGGCAGCTACCTGACGATCCGCGGCCGCTTCGCGGTCGACACCCTCTACCGGCTGACGCTGGCGCCGACCGAGCTCGTCGACGGCGATGGACGGCCGCTCGAGATGGCGCGGCCGAGCACCGTCTACCTGGTCTTCCCGCACCGCGAGGCCTACCTGCGCTGGGGCGCCGGACAGGGGATCCTCGAGCGCTACGGCCCGCAGCAGGTGCCGATCGAAGGACGCGGCGACGAACGCGTCGACGTGCGCGTGCACCGCGTCGATCCGCTCGACCGCAACTTCTGGCCCTGGCCGTCGGCCGACCGGCCGCTCGAGATCGGCGAGGACTCGCGCCCGCCGGGACCCGGCGAGGAGCCCGCCGACTGGAACGACCGCAGCGACGAGATCCCGCAGGAGAGCCTGGTCGAGCACCTGCGCCTGCTGGGCTCGCCGCCGGTGTCGTCGATCGTCACCCTGCCGCTCGCCGCCAGCCGCGGCGCGGCGCGCTTCGGGCTCGACCTCGCGCCGTCGCTCGAGAAGATCGCGGGCAAGGGCGCGCCCGGCACCTACCTCGTCGGCCTGCGCCGCCTCGACCGCTCCTCGACCCGCTCGTGGGTGCGGCTGACGGTGACCGATCTGGCGCTCTCGACCTACGAAGAGCCGGCGGCGGTGGACTTCGTCGTCACCTCGATCGTCGGCGCCGCGCCGATCGAGGGGGCGGCGGTGCGCGTCGAGGGCCCGGTGCGCAGCCAGGGCACGACCGAGTGGCAGACGATCTTCGAGGGCACGACCGACGCCGCGGGGCACCTGCGCTGGGCGGTACCCGGCTTCTCGCAGGACCCGCGGCGCGAGGTCCGCCGGCTGGTGGTGCGCAAGGGCGACGACGTGCTGGCCCTCGACGTCGCCAATCCGCCGGACCGTTTCCACGACGGACAGTGGGTGGCCGAGGGCGAGCGCTGGCTCGGCTGGACGGTCGAGTCGCTCGCCGGCCGCGGCGAGCCGGCGGCGGTCACCGCGCACGTCTTCTCGGACCGGCCGGTCTATCGCCCGGAGGAGACGGTGCATCTGGCGGGCTACGTCCGGCGGCGCGAGGCCGGAGCGCTCTCGATCCCATCGCTGCCCGCCGCGAGCACCACGCTGGTGATCGTCGGGCCGGGCGATCTCGTCTGGCGCAACCCGGTCGAGATCTCGGCGCTCGGCTCGTTCCACTTCGATTTCGCCGGCGACCAGTTGCCGACCGGCAACTACACCGCGACGCTCTCGGACGCCAAGGGCGTGCGCCTGGGCGAGACGAGCTTCCGCCTCGAGGCCTACCGCCTGCCGCGCTTCGAGGTCACCCTCGACGCGCCGGAGCGTGCGCCGCTCGATCGCGAGTTCCCGGTGTCGCTGGTGGCGACCTACTTCGCCGGCGGACGGGTCGCCGGGCGGCCGATCGCCTGGCGGGTGACGCAGTTTCCCTACACCTGGGCGCCCAAGCCGCTGCCCGGCTTCCTCTACTCCTCGGACGGCCGCTTTTCGCGCAGCGCGCGCTTCGAGTCGAGCCCGCGGCTCGAGCGCGAGGACACGACCGACGGCGAAGGCGGCGCCCGCCTGGTGCTCAACCCGGCGATCGAGCCGACGGCGCAGCCGCGCAGCTACGTCGTCGAGGCCACGGTCACCGGCGAGGACGACCAGACGGTGACCGCCACCCGCCGCATCCTGGCGCTGCCGCCCTTCGTCGTCGGCATGAAGGTGCCGCGCTATCTCGAGCAGGCGCGCGAGATCGCGCCGCAGGTGGTGATCGCCGGGCCGGACGGCGAGCTCCTCGCCGGTCGCGAGCTGACCGTGCGCCTGATCCACCGCCAGTGGCACTCGGTGCTCAAAGCGAGCGACTTCTCGGACGGCGTGGCGCGCTACCTGACCGACGTCGTCGACGAGAAGATCGCCGAGAAGAAGGTGTCGAGCGCCGGCACGCCGCTCGCGGTGCCCTTCCCGATCGTCGAGCCCGGGGTCTACCTGGTCGAGGTCGAGGCGGTCGACCGCCTCGGCCGCTCGCAGCTCGTGGCCGCCGATCTCTACGCCGGCGGCGTCGGCGCGGTCTCCTGGGCCCGCCCGCCGCAGGGCACCTTCACCGCCACGCCGGACAAGAAGAGCTACGCCACCGGCGAGGTCGCCAACTTCGTCCTCCAGAGCCCCTTCCAGCAGGCGCGCGCCCTCGCCATCGTCGAGGCGCCGGAGGGCAACCGCTACGAGTGGCTCGAGGTCGCGGGCGGCGTCGGCCGCTTCCGCCTGTCGCTCGCTCCGACCTGGACGCCGCGCTTGCCGGTGCACTTCGTCCTCCTGCGCGGCCGCCTGCCGGGGGTCGCGCCGCAGGCGGGGAGCGTCGCCGACCTCGGCAAGCCGACGACCGCCGCGACCACCGTCTGGCTCGACGTCGATCCGCGCGCCAACCGGATCGCGGTCGAGCTCGCCTCGCCCGAGAGAGCGCGCCCGGGGCAGACGATCGAGATCGAGATCCGGTTGAAGGACCCCGACGGCCATCCGCTCGCCGGGGAGGCGGCGCTCTGGCTGGTCGACGCCGCGGTGCTCTCGCTCGGGCGCGAGGCGCGGCTCGATCCGCTACCCGACTTTCTGCGCTCGCCCTCGACCTGGCTCGACCTGCACGACAGCCGCAACCTCGCCTTCGGCTACCTGCCGTACGCCGAGACGCCGGGCGGCGATTCCGGCGAGGAGAAAGAGGCGGACCTGCTCTCGACCACCACCGTGCGCAAGAACTTCCAGCCCGTCCCCTACTGGAATCCGGCG
Source organism: Thermoanaerobaculia bacterium (assembly GCA_046331385.1). Classification (GTDB taxonomy): domain Bacteria; phylum Acidobacteriota; class Thermoanaerobaculia; order Multivoradales; family JAGPDF01; genus JAXLQW01. The sequence continues at coordinate 1,958,490 of JAXLQW010000001.1, read as the reverse complement.
ATCCCGGTCGGTGCCGACGGCGTCGCCAGGGTGAGCGTGAGGCTGCCCGACGACCTGACCGTCTTCCGTCTGCGGGCGAAGGCGATCTCCGGTCCCGAACGCTTCGGCTTCGCGACCGGCGAGCTCGCCGTCCGCCTGCCGGTGATCGCCCAGCCGGCCCTGCCGCGCTTCGCCCGCCCCGGCGACCAGTTCACCGCCGCGGCGATCGGCCGCGTGGTCGAGGGCGAGGGCGGCGCCGGACGGGCGCAGATCGAGGTTAGGGGCGCGACGCTCTCCTCGCCCGCCGAGCGGACGCTCGACCTCGTTCCCGACCAGCCGACGCGAATCGAGTTCGAGGTCGCGGTGCCGCAGCCGGCGCTGACCGGCGCCGGCGAGCTCGCCTCGACCGAGATGATCTTCCGCGCCGCGGTCGAGCGGAAGTCCGACGGCGCCGCCGACGCTTTCGAAGTCAAGCTGCCGATCCGCGACGATCGCGAGCGGGTGGCCGACCGTCAGCTGGCCGAGATCGCCGCCGGCGGCGAGCTGAAGTTGACCGCGATCCCGACCGCGATCCGCGCCGGCAGCGCGCGGCGTTCGATCTTCCTCTCCGGCGAGCCGGGGGTAGTGCGCCTCGCGGCCGGCCTCGACTACCAGCGCGGCTACCCTTTCGGCTGCACCGAGCAGCGCCTGTCGATCGCGCGCAGCGAGATCGCCTTGAAGTCCTTCCAGAAGCTGCTCGCGACCGGCGCCGACAGCGGCCGCGCCGACCGCAGCGTGCGCGACACCCTCGCCTGGCTGCCGGGGGTGATCGACGGCAACGGCCTGTGCTCTTTCTGGCCGGGCTCGGAGGGCTCGGTCTGGCTGACCGCCTACGCGGCGGAGTTCGTCGGCGCGGCCAAGAGCGCCGGCTACGCGGTCGACGAGAAGCTGCTCGCCGGGCTGACCGCGACCCTGCAGAAGGCCCTGCGCTCGGACTACGGCCACTTCGTCGACGGCGAGGACTGGACGGAGAGGGCCGCCGCGCTCGCGGCTCTCGCCCGCCTGGGCAAGCTCGACGCGGCCTACGCCGGCGAGCTCGCGCGGCGCACCGACATGCTGAATCTCGAGGCCACCGCGGGCGTGCTCGCCGCCCTCGAGCGCGCCCCGTCGTCGGCCGGCGCGGCGAGCGACGCGCTCGCCCAGCGGGTCTGGGACGGCATCGTCTTCCGCTCCTACCAGGGACGCGAGATCTTCGGCGGCCTCGCCGAGACCGCGCTGGCGAGAAACGGTCTCCTCCTGCCGAGCGACACGCGCGCGCTGGCCACCGCGATCGCGGCCTTCGCGCCGCGCGCCGACGTCCAGTCGCCGCGCTTCCGCGAGCTGGTCGACGGCCTGGTGACCCTCGGCACCGGCGACGGCTGGGGCTCGACCAACGCCAACGCCGCGGCGCTGGTAGCGCTCTCCGACCTGCTGAAGCCGCCCTTCGCCGGCGCCACCGCGCACCGGCTCGAAGTCGGCGCGGGCGAACGCCGCGACACGATCGCGCTCGGCCCGGACCGGCCGGCGGCGGCGCTCGCGTTCGCCGCCGCGAGCGGCGGCGGCGCGATCCGCCACCTCGACGGCAGCGGCCCGGTGGTGGCGCGGGTCGAGACCAGCTGGCTGCCGGCCGAGGACGGCAGCCGCGAGGCGCCGGCGGCCGCCGGCTTCGTCGTGGCGCGCGAGCTGGTGCGCGTCGCCGCGACCGGTGAGCTCGCCGAACGCCTGGCGCTCGACTCGGCCGGGCGCGAGATCCGGTTCGCGATCGGCGACCTGGTTGAAGAGCACGTGCAGGTGGTCAATCCGGCCGAGCGCCACTTCGTCGCCGTCGAGGTGCCGCTCGCGGCCGGCGTCGAACCGCTCAATCCGGCGCTCGCCACCGCGCCGCCCGAGGCCGCGGCGCGCGGCAAGAACACCCGCCGCCCGACCTACGTCGAGCTCCTCGACGACCGCATGGTCTTCTATTTCGACCACCTGCCGGCCGGGACGTACGACCTCTACTTCCGCACCCGCGCCACGACCGCCGGCCGCTTCGTGCAGCCCGCGGCGCGCGCGGTGGCGATGTACGACGAGACGGTGCGCGGCAACTCGGCCGGCGCACGCCTCGTGATCGCCCGCCCGGCGCCATGAACGCTCCTCGCGGGCGGCTCGGCCGCGCCGCGACCGTCGCCCTGTGGTCGCTCGCGGCGGGCGCGGCGGCGAGCTACGTCGCCTTGGCCGCGCTCGCCTCAGCCGGCGCCTGGCGCGCGCATCTGGTCGCGCCGCCGCCGACCGTGCTGGTCGAGGATCGCGACGGCCGCTTCTTGGGCGAGCTGCCGGGCGAGCCGGGCGGCGATCTCGGCTTCTGGCCCATCGGCGATCTGCCGCCGCGAGTGGTCGAGGCGACGCTGGCGCTCGAGGACCGGCGCTTCGCCCTCCATCCCGGCGTCGATCCGCTCGCCATCGCCCGCGCCCTGCGGCAGAACCTGCGCGGCGGCCGCCGCGTCTCGGGCGCCTCGACGATCGCCATGCAGGTGGCGCGACTGCAGGATCCGGGGCCGCGCACCTGGGCGCGCAAGGCGCTCGAGGCCTCGACCGCCTTCTTCCTCGTCGCCCGCCACGGCCGCGAGCGGGTGCTGGCGCACTACCTCGAGATCGTCCCCTACGGCAACCGGATCCACGGCATCGCCTACGCCGCGCGGCGCTACCTCGGTAAGCCGGTCGCCGATCTGTCGTGGGCCGAGATCGCCTACCTCGCGGCGCTGCCGCAGTCGCCGGCGCGCTACAACCCCTACCGTCCGGCGGGCCAGGCGCGGGCCCTGGCGCGCGCCCGCCGGCTGCTCGACGCGCTCGCGGCGCGCGGTGCGCTCTCGCCGGCCGAGCTGGCGCTGGCGCACGGCGAGCTCGCGGCGCTCGCCGTCCCCTGGCTCGAGCGCCGGCCGCCCGAGGCGCTGCACGCGCTGCTCGCCGTCGGGCGCGAGATCGCCGCCGGCAGGATCTCTCCCGGAGCGCGCGGCGGCGACCCGATCGTGCGCACGACGCTCGATCTCGATCTGCAGAAAGAAGCGACCTGGGCGGCCTACCAGGCGGCGCGCGCTTACGCCTCGCGCGGTGCCGGCAACGCCGCGCTGCTGGTGGTCGATCCGGCGACCGGCGAGGAGCTGGCGCGCGTCGGCTCGGCGGACTACTTCGACGCGCAGGCCGACGGCGCGATCGACTACGTCACCGCCGAGCGCTCGCCGGGGAGCACGCTCAAGCCCTTCCTCTTCGCCCTGGCGCTCGAGCGCGGCACGATCACCCCGGGGACGATCCTCGACGACCTTTCGCGCGGCCGCGGCGGGGTAGGCAACGCCGACGACCGCTATCTCGGGCCGCTGCTGCCGCGCGTCGCCCTCGGCAACTCGCGCAACGTGCCGGCGGTCGACCTGCTCGCCCGCATGGGGCTCGATCCGACTTACGGCTTCTTCCGCCGCCTCGGACTCGCCGCGGGCACGGCGCCACCCGAGTACTACGGCCTCGGTCTGGCGATCGGCAGCCTGCCGGTGACCCTGGAACGCCTGGTCTCGGCCTACACCGCGCTCGCCGGCGGCGGCGTCGAGCACCGCGCGACCCTGGTCCTCGGCGCTTCCGCGCCCGGTGAGCGCGTGATGTCGGAGGCGACGGCGCGCTCGATCACCCTCTTCCTCGCCGACCCGCAGGCGAGATTGCCGAGCTTCCCGCGCCTGGGCGCGACCGAGTACCCGTTCCCGGTGGCGGTCAAGACCGGCACCTCGTCGGGATTCCGCGACGCCTGGACGGTCGCCTACTCGGAGCGCTACCTCGTCGGCGCCTGGATCGGTCACCCGAGCGGCCGCGCCATGGTCGGGCTCACCGGCTACACCTCGGCGGCGAAGCTCGCCGCCACCGTGCTGCGCGGTCTCGAGCGCGACCGGTCCGACGGTCTCGCGGCGACCGGCTTCCCCGCGCCGCGCGGCTGGCGCCCGGCGCGGGTCTGCGCCCTCTCGGGGGCGCGCGCCACCGCCGCCTGCGACAGCGTCTTCCTCGAGTGGTTCGCCCCGGGCACCGAGCCGCAGACCGACTGCACGGTGCACCGCCGGCGGACGGTCGATCGCCGCACGGGGCTCCTCGCCTCGCGCGCCACGCCGCCCGCCGAGCGCGAGGAGCGGGTCTTTCTCGAAATGCCCGGGCGCTACCATGAGTGGCTGGCGGCGAACGCGCTGCCTTTCGGCGCCGCGACCGCTCGCGCGGCGACGATCGACGCGGGCGATGGCGGCGGCCCGCGTGGGGCGCGCACGACCCGGTTGGCGATCACCGCTCCCGAGGATGGGGCGGTGGTGATGTTCGATCCCGAGACGCCGCGTGCGCTCTCGACCCTGGCGCTGCGCGCCGCCGTCGAGCCCGCCGCGGCGCAGGTGGTCTGGTACGTCGACGGCCGGCCGTTCGAGATCTCGCAGGCGCCCTACACCGCCCGCTGGCCGCTCGCCCCCGGCGAGCACTGGATCCAGGCGCGGCTGCCCTACTCCCGCCTGGCGTCGAAAGCGGTGAAGATCACGGTGGAGTAGGCGGGGGCGCGATCCCACGGCGGGGATCGCAGCGAGGAATCCAGCGGATTCCGCTTGTCGAGCTCCTCTCCGGCGAGACGGTGGAAGAAGATCCGCGCCGTCACCGCGATCGCGAACGCAGGTCGGCCAGAATCCGCGAAGCTGGGATCTCCGCCTCCGCGCCGGACTCGATCTCGCCGTCGCGGCGATCCGCCTCATCCAGCCACGGGGCTTCGATCTCATCCGCGTTCAGCGTGTCCAGGCTGCTGATCAGGCGTTCGGCGAGGCGCGCGCGAGCCGGAGGATCGAGCTTCAGCGCTTCCGCTTCGAGCTCGGGGAGCTTGGTCATGTCGGATTCTCCAACGCCCGGCGGCAATGTATCGCGGGTGAACCGGGCCACCACGATCGCGATCGCGGCGCTCGGCCGGGCGCCGCGTTCAGACGTGCTGGTCCACCAGGATCGGGTTGCCATCGGGGTCGACGACCACGAAGCTCGCCGGGCCGGTGGTGCTCTCGTCGGCCTCGGTCGCGAAGGCGACGCCCTGCGCCTTCAGGCTGCGTTGCAGCTCGCGCACATCGGTGAAGGCGTCGAGCTTCTGCGCGTTGCCGTCCCAACCCGGATTGAAGGTCAGCAGGTTCTTCGGGAACATGCCCTCGAACAGTCCGATGACCGTGTCGCCGTTGCGGAGGATGAGCCACTTCTGCGCCGCGTTGCCGAAGAAGGCCGCGAAGCCGAGTTTCTCGTAGAAGGCCCGCGAGGCCTCGATGTCCTTCACCGCCAGACTGACCGAAAACGCGCCAAGCTCCATCGTCGATACCTCCCCCAAGGATCCGCGAGACGCGAGCATGACACCGCCGCGCGCGGCCCGGCCACACGGCGCTTCAGGCAGCCGCAGCCGGCGCCGGCGCGGCCACGCCCTTGACCACCAGCCAGCCGGCGAGCGGCACCTCGAAGGCCAACATCGGCAGCCAGACGTACGCCGGCGATTCGCGCGTTCGCGGTGCGGGTCATGGGACCTCCGCTCTAGGTCTTGCCGTAGCGCTTTTGCATCTCGGCGACGGAGCCGGCGACGAGTTGCTCCAAGACTTCGAGGTCGACGTCGGCGAGCTTGCGGATGTAGAGGCAGGCCTTGGCCATCTTGTGCTTGCCGAGCTTGGCGAGGAGTTTCGCGCGCCCGGCGAAGTCGCCCATGATGTAGACGCTGATGTCGCCCTTGCGATTGGCGAAGCCCACGAGACAGGAGTCGCCCTCGTGGCCGCTCTCGTACTTGTAATGATAACTGCCGAAGCCGACGATGCTCGGCCCCCACATCCTCGGCTGCTGCTTCGTGACTCGGGTCATCAGCTTCGCGAGCGTCGCGCAGTCCTTGCGCCGCGTCTCGTCGGCGATGGCGGCGATGTGGTCCGCGACGCTGGCATCCGTGGCTTTCGTCTTGTTCTCGGCCATGCGGGGCTCCTTTCGGGCTCTGGCGAGCGGCGTCCGATCGCTCTGGAGTCTAGCGGCAAGGCCCTGGGTTCATACCGCGAGTACCAGTTTGCCCCGGGCGCGACCCGCGGCGAGGTCGCCGAGGGCGGCGGGGACGGCGCCGAGTCCCTCCCGCCGATCGATGACCGGGGCGAGCTTGCCGGCCGCCATCCATTCGCCCAGGAGCGCGAGATCGTCCGGGCGCAAGCGGGCGATGAAGGAGACGAACGCCCGGCGCCCGAGCGCCGAATGGGCGAGGCGGGCGAGCGCGCCCGCGAGCAGGCCGCTGAGCGAGGTGACCGGCCCGCCGGCGAGGACGTACCGACCCTCCGGCGCCAGCGCGCGCCGGCAGCGCGACAGCGCGCGGTCGAAGTGACAATCCAAGATCAGGTCGTAGCGCCGTCCGCTGGCGGTGAAGTCCTCGCGGCTGGAGTCGAGGACGTGGTCGGCGCCGAGGTCGCGCACCGCCTCGAGGTTCGCCGGGCGGGTCACGGCGGTCACCTCGCCGGCGCCCAACAGCCTGGCGATCTGCACGGCGAAGGTGCCGACCCCGCCCCCGGCGCCGTGGACCAGGACCCGCTGGCCCGGCCGCAGGCGTCCGGCGTCGCGCAGTCCCTGCAGCGCGGTCGACCCGGCGATCGGCGCGGCGGCGCCCTGCTCGAAGGTCAGGTTCGCGGGCAGGAGGGAGAGGGCGCGCTCCTGGGCGCAGGCGAATTCGGCGAAGGCCCCGCGGCAGGCCCCGAACACGCGGTCGCCGGGCGCGAAGCGCGTCACCTTCTCGCCGACGGCTTCGACGACGCCGGCGAGGTCGCGCCCGGGCCTTGTCGTCCGCGGCCGGCGCAGCCCGAGGAAGATCCGGGCGCTCGCCGGCGTGCCGCGCAGGAAGTGCCAGTCGAGCGCGTTGAGCGCCGCCGCCCGGACCTGGAGCAGGACCTCGCCTTCTCCGGCGGCCGGTTTCTCGACCTCCTCGATCGCCAGACCTGCCAGTCCGTAGGCGCGGCAGACGACGGCCTTCACGATCGCCTCATCCGCGAGCCAGCAGCAGGGCGACGACGATGCCCGCGAGGACGAGGACGGTCGCCGCGAGGACCGCGACGTTGCGCCGCCGGTTCCAGCCGGCCAGCCCCTCGGCGCTGACGAAGTAGGCTCCGCCGTCCACCGCGACGAGGACACCGGCGCGAGCCAGGCGCGAGGCGAGATGAGTTTCGCGTACGCCGACCTCCGCCAGGGTTCGGGCGCGCTCGGCGCAGTCGGCGCCGGCCTCCTGGAACCGGCGGACGATGCGGCGCTGGCGGGCCAGGACCGCGATCAGGATCGGTACCGCGGGCTGCGTCATCGGCACGCGCGGGCCTCCTCGACGGCAGAAAACGACAGCGTACCGCTGCCCAGGCCGGTCGGGAAGGCCGGGGCGAACCGATCGGCCGACCGGCAGAGGAGAGCCAGCGGGTGCCGCGGAGCCGACAGTTGGCGGAGCGCGGCGCTCTAGAGATCTTCCGGGAGAAGGCCCGTCTGCTTGGCGATGCGGGCGAGCATTCGCGGGCCCAGCTCCTCGCCTTCGTGAAAGGCGAAGACCACGTCCGGCCAGCCCTCGCGCCGAAGCGTGCGGTGCGAGCCAGACTGTCTTTGAAGCTGCCATCCGATGCGGTAGGGCACCGCGAGTACCCGACCGGCTTTCGCGGCGGGCCATCGGCTCATGCCGCCGGAACGACGAAGCGGATGGGCTGAGGCCGAGCCTCGCCTTGCTCGATCTTTTCGGCGAGCACGCGGAGCGCGAGCACCTCCGCCTTCGCCATCGCCTCGTTGGCGGAGGCGCCGTAGACCAGCACGCCTGGGAGCTCCGGCACCTCGGCGAGCCAGCGCCCGTCCTCTTCGCGCTCGTATTCCAGATTCAGTTCCACAGGCCTGCCTCCCGGGCTGCGGCGGCCATCCTACCGCCAGGCCGCGGAGCGCGAGTTGCCGTCTCTGGCGTCAGTCCCACTTGGAAGGTCGGCGAGTGGACGCAGCCACGACCTCCTGCCAACGACTCGAGGCCCATGGCTTCCGCGCGCTGCTGCGTCGAGGTCGCTGGGCGGCGTTCCGATCGCGAATCGACCGCCGCCAGGTGAACACGACCCAAGCCGTCGCCGCCCCCGCGAAGCCCGGGATCGACCACAGGAAGTAGAAACCCCACTCGATCGGCCAGAGGTTGTGGGAGCCTGCGCCAGTGCTCACCTCGATTGCCGCCAACAGTCCGAATACCACCATGGTGCTGAGACCGACCGCGAGCCAGAGGCGGGGCCGGATCGAGGCCAGGCCGAAGCTGCCGACCAGAAGAAGCAGGAGCGCGATCCAGGGGTCCTGGCCTTCCCAGACGCTGGCCAGCCAAGGGACGAAGCGGTCGTTGTAGCGCGCAGGCGCGCCGCCGAGATCGGCGGAGACGCCAACGGCCACGACGCCCCAAGCTGCGCCGAGCACGACCATCCCGGCCGCCGCTCTCAGGCGGCGGAGCGCGAGGTTCGCTGCCGAGCGGTTACCCGAGGGGGGTCATGACGGCGATGGCGGAAGGTCCGAGACGCCGGAGTCTTGAGCCCGCGACACGCGGCTCGGAATGTCGCGACCGGGACTTCGGTCTCTCCGCCGCCGTTCAGGGCTACGCTCCCGACCGCTCCAGACCGCGGATGAGATCCAGAGCCGCGGCGACCTGGTCGGGGCGGTCGCGAATCATGACGGTCGAGAGGTCGGAGTTCATCGCCATTCTCGCGATCGCCAGTTTCGACCGCAGCGCCGCCGAGACGTCCTTCAGCGACGCGTGCCGCAGCCGGACGCTCGCGACCACGGTGCCGTCCGCGGTCTCGTGGGTGGGAATCCTCTCCGCCACCTCGCTCGGGTGCTCCGCCAGCTCGACGACGGTCTTGGCCAGGACGATGGTTTCGGGAGCGTCGCTGATCCGGATCGTGTGCTCGTCGACGATCTCGAGTTGGCGCGCGCCGACCATCGTTCTGAGGAGCGTCAGGGCGTCTGCCGGCTTCAGTTGCTGCAGCCTCAGGTCCGCGGCCTGGAGAGCGTCGCCCGCCCACGCCGCGCAGATTGCCACCGCCGCGCCGCAAACGGCCAGGAGCACACCGCGAAGCGTTCTGCGCATCTTCGACCTCCGCTGATCCTCGACGAGGATACGCCCGTCGTAGTGGGCGCGAAAGAGCGAGTGAAGCCGGCTCTCCGGAGCGGGTGAGGGGCCGCGAGCCTCTGTCGCTGACCCGGCGCACCCGCAGATGAGCTCCCTCTGCGGGCGGGCTGGAGTCATGGGCGGAGCGGCTCGGATGGCGCCCGGGTGGGCGACCCGCTCGGCGGCTGCAGCAGCCGGCGCGCGATCGGCCAAGTGGCGAGCGCGGCAACGAGAGCCGCACAGAGTACGTCGGCGAGGTCGTGGTAGCCGACGAGGAGAATGAGCAGCGCGTAGGCCCCGACGGCGAGGACGACGGTCCTCGTCCACCGGCGGTCCCAGACGACGATGGTGGTGGCGAGGGAGACGGCGTAGGCGGTGTGGGTGCTGTAGTCGAGGCCCACGGCGGACCAGAGCCCGAAGAGCGCGTCGAGGGCCGCAACGCCGTAAATCGCCGCCAGCCCGGCGGCGCCCGCCATCCCGTACCGTGCGGCCGCCCTCCACCCCGGCCACGATCCGCGCATCCAGGGAACCGCCAACGCGAACACCGTCAGCGCCGGATCGAAAGCGTCCGCCCACGGATCGAGCGCCCGGTACCAGAAAGAACCGGGGGTCACCTGAGTCGGGACGCGATCATGCGGGTCCCACAAGGACCTCGGCGAAAGTGACGATCCGGGAATCCGCAGACGGTCTGCGCGGAGGCTGCACCCGCGGATTCTACGCCGCTCCCACCCACTGCCTGGGCTGCGAGCGAGCGCGGAGGTGAGCCACGCGATCCTCTCGTGCGCCGGCCCCGCCGGGCAGAGCGCGGCGTGCGCGCCCGGTCGAGCGCGTGGTTCGTGGGCGGGGAGTCACGTGGCGCGGATCGCGATCGCCAGCTGGGCAAGCGCCATGAAATGGGGAAGAACCAGTGCGACGGCCAGCCAGCGCGACGGCCTGCGGAGCGCGACCGCCGAGGCGAAGTTGCAGGCGAGGGCGGCTGGGCCCAACAGACGGAGTGGGATCGGATTCAAGGAGAGGTAGAAGCAGAATCCAGCCGAGGCCAGCGCGCCCAGAGCCGCGAGCCATGGCTTGCGCTGCACGAGACCAGCGACCAGCAGAAGGCCTCCGCCGAGAGCGCTCGGCCAGCCGAGCAGAAGCGCGGGCCAAGAATCTGGAGTGGGCATCGTCAGCCGTTCGGCCGTGGGGATCCACATGAATAAGGCGGCAAGGGTCTCTCTCTTCGACGTTCGTTGAAGGCGCCAAGTCGTGGTCAACCGAGTCAGAGCCGAGCTGGAGGAGCCAAGCTCCCGAGCAAGGAATCCCGACACGAACGGTCAGGCCGCTCCGGCGCGAGCCTTGGCGCTCGGCCACTCGAGCTTGAGCTGCCGCCGCGACACGGCGCATTCCCGGAGATAGAGATTCATCAGGGTCTGATACGGGATGGCCGTCTCGTTCGACAGTTGCTTGAAGTAGGCGATGATCGACTCATCGAGACGCAACGTAATCTGCTTCTTGAGTCGCTTGACGTACGGATTCGGACGCCCCTTGGAGAAGTCGAATCGGCGCTTCATCGTCTGAACCTCCCGAAATAGTCGACGTGATCTCGCCGATCACCCTTCCACGCGGGGATGATTCGGATCACGCCACCGCCCTTCCGGTAGCAGTGGGGGACGACGAGCAGGCGGAGGTTGGCGCTCAGACCCAGGAGCACGAAGCGTTCCTCGGACTCGGAGTGCTCGGGATCGTCGATCACCATCGCATCTTCGTCGTAGAAGGCGGAGGACGCCTCTTCGAAGGAAACGCCGTGCCGTCGAACATTGGCTGTGCCTTTCCGCGGCTCCCGTTCGAAGCGCAGCCCTCCAGCCACCCCGACAGTATACATCTATTGTAGTTACATAGGCCTGGAAGCTGCGGGCGACATCGCGGTCATCGCCAGAATGCGCCGCGCCTCGCCCAAGTCGATGTCGGCGCCCGCGTCGTAGGATGATCTCGTGACCGAGAACCGACTTCCCTGCCTGGATCTGCTCGCGGCCACCCCCGGGATTCTCCGCGGCCTGATGACCGAGCTGAGCGACGCGGACGCGCGCTGGATACCGGCGCCCGGACGCTTCTCGGTCGCCGAGGTTCTGGCCCACCTGGCGCACTCCGAGAGCCACTGCTATCGCACGCGGCTCGACCGTTTCCTGGCCGAGAGCCGTCCCGATTTCGAGCCCGACGACGCGCAGATGTACCTCGACCTCTACCGCGACGCCGATCCCGAGGACGCATTCGATGACTTCGAGCAGCAGCGCGAGGACAACCTCGAGCTCCTGGGCGGCCTGCCCGCCGGCGCGGGCGATCGCCTCGCCCAGCACCGGGAGTTCGGCGAGATCACGCTGTCGCAGATGCTGCACGAATGGGCGCTGCACGACCTCGGCCACATCCGCCAGATCGCGGAGCTCGCCCGCGCTCGCAAGTACCGCGCCGGCGCCGGCCCGATGGCCGCCTCCTACGACCTGAAACCGTGAGGCACCCCACCAGCAGGTTGTCGTTGCTCGTTCCTTCGCGGCCAGGCATCGGATTCGCCGCGACGCCGGGTCAGTCGTCGGGTCGCCGCTGCGCCGATCCTGGAGCGACCTGCGGGAGGGACTCGTCGCGGCGCCCGCGCACTTCGTAGCGCAGCTCGACGACGCCGCTGCGGTACGCCTTGACCTCCGCCAGATGGAGGGCGATGTCGCGCTCGAGCCGGTCGAAGAACGGGACCCCGTCGCCGATCAGGATCGGCAGGATCGAATAGCGAATCTCGTCCGCCAGCCCGAGGCGAAGGCATTCCCCGGCGACCGCGCCGCCGCCGACGAACCAGATGCTGCGGAACCTCGGCCGCAGGCGCCGGTCGACGAGCTGCGCGAGATCGCCGCGGTAGAGCTCGACGGACTCCCGCGTGCGCGGCAGCTCGCGGCTCGTGAGGACGAAGGTGGGCTTGTCGCCGTACGCCCACCCCGAACCCTGGGCTTCGAATCTCAATGCGGTCTCGTAGGTTCTCGACCCCATGACATAGCAGTCGATGGTCTCGAGGAAGGCCGCGACGGCGCCCGCATCCATCGCGTCCCCGGCCGCGAATTCGTCCGCGGTCTCGAGCCACTCGACGCCTCCGTCGCGGCGAGCGATGAAGCCGTCGAGGCTCGCCGCCATGTGGATCGTCACGCGGGAATCGCCGTGTGCCATCGCCGCGACCTCACCTCGAGCGAACGGTACTCCACCGCCCGCGAACCGTCGCCGCAAGAGCCGGCATCGCCGGCTCTCGCTGTCGCCTCTGTCGCCCCAACGCCCTTCTCGCCCTTTCCGGAGGCAACGCGTGCCGCGCGGGGCCTACCGTCCCGCGCAAGTCGAGCGCCGGGCGAGGCGTCATTTCGCAGCGAGGAAGGCGAGAGTGCGCTTCCACGCCAGTCTGGCTGCGGCCGGGTGAAAAGCCCTCCCTGGTCCGCGCTCGACGAACCAGTGTCGGGTGCCTGGGTAGACGTAGAACGACGCGGTGCGATGAGCATCCGCGAGCGAGCGTTGGAGCCTCTGGGTCGCGGCAGGAGACACCCACTTGTCGTGCTCGGCAAGGTGGAACAGGAACTCCGAACGGCTGCGGGTGTAGTCCCCGTTCCTCACGGCGTAGTGCACCACGGTGCGCTCGATGGGAAGCTCGGGCCGCTGAGCCAGCCAAAGGGCCCAGTGCCCGCCCATCGAGTACCCGATGACGGCGGCGGCGGTGCCTTTCGCCTGGCCGGAGGCCAAGGCATCCTCGAGGGCGCCGATCAATAGCCGGTACGCGGGCACCCGCCTCCGGGCCGAGGCCTGAGCGCGGAGGTTTCGAGCTTCCGCGGCGGTGGCGGCCGTCCGGCCCGCGAACAGGTCCGGAGCGACGGCGAGGTAGCCCCGTTCGGCGAGCTCGTCGCAGGTGTGGCGGACGTGCTCGTTGAGGCCCCACCAGGAGTGGAGAACCAGCACGCACGGGCCGCTACCCGAGGCAGGCGCGGCGATGTACGCAGGGGCGGTGGACATGACGCCTAGGCAAGATCGCTGCGCAACAGACCGGCGAGGGTCCGCCTCTTCGCCGTTCCCGGTTTTCGCTGGAGGAGTCTCATCGGTCGGCGCAGAGTCCGGTTGCAGTCGGCGAACCGTGGGAGAAGCTACCACCTGCCTGGGTCGCGATGTCCACGAGGATTCGCTCGCCGGCGCTATCGCCGAAAGGGGTGGTGCGGGCGAGCCCCGGCGTCCGCTGGAGCGACGTGCGCGGAGGCGTCGCGCGATTCCCGCGAGCCGGAGGGTTCCGCGACGACCACGGTCTCCGCGATCCGGTCATGGACCGTCTGGCGATTCGGATGGGTGAAGTACTGCAGGAACCCGAAGCCCGCTTCGAGCGCGGAAGCCGCGTACCCCAGGGCGCGCTCGAGGCTCTGCCACAGCGAGAGGCGATCGCGCGTCAGGGAGACGACTCGGATGCGGAGAAGGCGCTTGCCCAGGGTCTGGCCGCGACCGAGGTATGTCCCGAGCCCGAAGTAGAGGACGAAGAGGAGGGCGCCGATCGCGTTGTGGAACGGATCGAAGGGGACGATGACCGTTCCATGTGGGCCTCGGTTCTGCAGCGCCGACGGCAGCCCGAGAGCGGTGACGACGAGAGCGACGACCAGCAGATCCAGCCACCATGCGACTGCGCGCCGAATGAAGCCCGCCAGGCGCACGCCTTCGATCTCCCGCGCGCGCCGCGCTGCGTGGTCGGAAAACTCCCCGGGCTCGAAGGTCATTCGCCGCATCCGCCTAGCCTCGCTGGCCTTCTGCGCGCCGGAGCCACGCCATGTTGCGCCGCAGCTCCATGAACAGGCACTCGTCACGGCGATCGGGCAGCCACCGCCCCTGGCCAGGAAGAGCCGCTCCGGAGGAAGCGACGGCTAGCGCGTCTTCGAGAACAAAAGCTGACGGACCTTCCGGACCGACCGGTTTTCGATCCGCGGTCGAGTCCGCCGTCACGAGGCTCTCCAAGGGTGGCGAGAGCGCTCGAGGAGCGGTTTGAGCCACCGCGCGGGATGCGCGTGCGCCCGAATCACGAGGTGGACGATGAGTGAGCTCAGCGGCAGACGCGCGCAGCAAAGCGGCCCGCCGGTGCGAAGGAGGCGGCACGCGACGCACGGCCAGCCTAGTCTGGAAGGCGCAGGTCTTCGAGCACAACCTGCCCGAGGCCATTGAATGCTGCGTGTACCGTGCCATCGACCTCACCTCGCCATAGAGCGAAGGGCTCGGTCCCAGTATTGTCGAGCGTATACAATTTCTGATGCGCGTCCGTCTGGCCAATGTCGTACCAGACGCCGTCGCGCCGGAGAAACCATCGCACGACTCCGCTTCGGCTAGGATTGGTCGCGGCACCAATGAGTGTGGAGCCCCGATCGTCAGCACTCTGCAACACGACGAACTCCGCGGACTCGGCGATCAGGTGCCACGTGTCAGGGTCGCCAATCCGGCGAGCGTAGATTCCATCCTCAGGTTGCGGCGTTTGCCCGCTGTCCATGTGCCAGTAGGCGTCCAGCGCATCTCCAGTTCGCGCGATGCGCGGTGTGCTCGTAGACGTAAAGGACGCGCGCACCATCAGGACGTCGTCACCAATCCACCGTCGGCTACCGGAATCGAAGCGTAGGTAGTGCACACGACAACTGTTGCCGTTGGGAACCAGGACTTCGGTGCCAACGATGTGGAGAATTCCGTCGCCCGTTCGGGTGAATGCAACGTTGTTCAGGGTGTGGTCGCCGAAGTCCGGTCTCGTTCCTATGATCTGTGATCCTCTTGCGATCCGCAGTTCGCTTCCCGAACCGATGCCGACCGCGTACTCTCCGATTGCCTCTTGGGAGTCGAGGTCGACCGAGGCCTTGGTGAGTGCCGGCGCCGTCAACGACATCGTATAGGAGGGAGCTCCCCCTCCTCCCGGAAGTGACACCAGGACTTCTGCCGCGCTTCCATACGCGCAGCGTACCTCCCCGATCGAACTGCCGTTCTTTTCTGGGTCAACCAAAGAGGGAAGGCTCTCGAGCCGATCAGGGAGGATACGGTACAAGAGATACTCGGTGGTCGTTTGGAACTCGGGCTCGCGCACGTAGTTGGTCTTCCTCTGGATGACCAGGGGTAACGCGCCCTCCCGCGCGACGATTTCGAGTGAATCCGCCGGTCCACCTGGGATTGGAATCGCCCGCTGACGGGTCATGGTTATCGTGCGGCCCGGCTCTGCGAGCGGTGTTCGAAGGTGCAGTACCACCTTTTCCGCTTCGTGGCGCAGCGGCGCGCCATAGTCCGCGGCTCTGAGCTGCGCCCGTAGCCAAAGAGAGGTGGCGATCATGACGAACATCGCGACGCTCAGGGCCCACCCATACCGGCTCGCGACTCGGAGCGTGGACTGCCAGAGCGTTCGCCGCAGGAGGAGATAGGCAATGGTGCTGTATCCCGTGGCCAGGAGAGCGGTCTCGATTACCGAACCGATCGTGATCGCGAGTCCCGCCTTCTTGAGCTCCAGCCATTGATCGAGTGGGCGGGTGAGCCACAACGTTGGCAAGAACACTATCTTCTCGGCGACATAGGCCCACGGCGCGAGCACGCGCCCGCAGATCGACCCCATGTTGACTCCGACCAGGGTCGCCCAGAGGAACCAAGCAAAGAAGAGCCAGACGAGAAAGGCGATGGGTAGGGCTAGCTTTCGGGACATTGGGTACTCAGTTCCAGGCTCGACCGATCGCTATTGGGCGGTTGGGAACCGCTACTCGACATAGAGCACGACCTTCACGGGGAGTCTCGGCACCGTCGACGTGTTGCGACTGACTAGGCGCAGCGTTGTTGTGGCCGGGCCCTCGTGCAGTTCGAGATGCCCCCAGCGGTTGAAGTCGACCATGAAGCGAGAGCGCCCCATCTCTTCTGCTCCACACGAGAGCGTCGCGCCCTCCAGCTTGCAGTCGCGACAAGCCTTCTCATCGATTTCGACCTCGTTCGGAGCCAAGACGCAGAGTCTTGTTTCTCGAAAGAGGAGCTTGAGATTCTGAAATCCGAAGGGTGGCCGGTCCGCAGCAGGAATGCCCGAGACCGTGTTCACCTCCCACAGACCCTGGATGCGGTCTCGAGTTGGCAGGGCTGAGTAGTCGCTGTGATCGTAGGTCACTTCGCCGATCTTGGCCTGCTCTGAGGACCTCGCCTCGGCGAGGATCAGGAGACTCCTTGGTTCTAGCTCCTGCGCAACGGCCTCCTCGCCACCAAGTCGTCTGTAGCTCCAAGTCTCGGTTGGGCTGTGCTTGAGAAGCAGAGTCTCGCCAGTCAGTTGGAACTCGGTTGTTTCTTTCTCTCCATCCGGGAGCGTGATGACCCTGCGGTTGCCGACAACCTCGTAGGGCAGCGAGCGTTCCGGATCGAGCTTCTTCTCCCACGGATCAAGGATGAAGAACATGCCGTTGGTCGAATAGACCTCCTTCCTGTTCGGAACTCCGCGAGGGTCTGAGTCCATTGCTTCCACGGGCGAGATCGAGACCAGCTCCCAGACCCCGACCAGGTCGTCCTTGGCTGCTGCCGGGCGTGAGGGCAAGAGCCCGGCAATGGCTACGAGAGTTCCGAGGATGTTCCGCATCGCCTATCTCCACGCTATCGGTCGTCTTACGAGCCATGAGTTGAGCGGCAATCACACGCAGCATGATTGCCTGCTCCAGCGAGAAGGGTCACTTCAGGTGCCCGATTCATACTTGGCCCTCATTCGTTCGTAGTAGGCGCGCTCGGATCGCTCAGTGTCCGCCGCGCTGTGGCGGATACGACTCGTCGGCGGGGTTGGTTGGCCTGAATCCAGAACGCGCAATACAACGTGATCGCCTGGAGCAAGTAAGTGCGGTTGCCAACGGAGGTGAACCGATTCGTTCTCGCCTTCAGCTCGCATCGCACCCCCCGTCAACTCCAGCTCATTCCGATCGGAAACGTACGAAGCGATGAGCGAGAGAACCGAAGCTCCCTCGCCTCCAACGACGAAGCGTGTCTCCTGGTTCACGACGACCTCAAAGCAAAGCATGAGCCACCTCTCTGGGTACCGCCGCCCAACGAATCCAGAGCCGAGCCGCGCGCCCCACAGCATTCACCGAGCGCAGCGAGGCAGGCCACTTGGCATGTCGGCTCGAGCGACTGATCAGGCGACCAAGCACTAGGTAATCCAATGGAGGCGAGTGCCGAGCTGCTTGATGTAGCCGGGGGCCACTACAAAAAGCGACCATCCGCACCAGTCACAGAACCCTGCATTGCGAGTCTCCGCGTGAACGATGACGAGGCCAGGCAACGGAGCGAAGGCAACGCGAATCACCACACTCGCGGCTGCCGCAGACGGCGTGTCACCGCGTGAAGCGCGCCGCTCGTTGAGTGACGTCTGCTCCTCCGAGGCCTCAGTCGCCAACTTGGAGATGACCGCCGGGATGCCCACAATCCAGGTTGCGGAGTACGCCAGCGCCAACACAACGACGGCCGCCCTAGCCCACAACGGCCTGCCCTGAACCTGCTTGCCTAGCGCGCCGCGCGTACGCCTCGCGCCTATGTAGTACCCGGCGAGCAAGCCAACTATTGGCGCGCCGAAGAACATCACGTCGAAAACGACCAGGTCGCGAGTCGCGAAGCTGCCGATGCGGAAATCGACAAGGCGAATTCCCAACTCAAAGGACACAAGCGTCCACACGCCTGTCGCAGTTGCGATGAGCACCCGTCGCTTGAGCTTCTCGGCCGTCAGCATGATCGCCTAACCAGGACTGATCTCGCTCATCAACAAAACCCTCGTGTGTGGCGACGGGGTCCTGACCCGCGGAGGTCGGCGGCTGTGGAGTCGCGGCATGTTGATTCGCCGGTTGGGGTTGCTCGAAGACTACGCCGGTTCGGGTGGGATGGCAATGCGGCGGAAGCTGAGGTCGACACCGCCCGAGGCGACCACCACGTCGAGATCCGCGTCGCCGTCGACGTCGAGTACCGCGAGACCGCTCGGCTCGGCGCCGAGGCTCGTCAACGAAAGGCGCAGGGTGCGACCGCGGGCCGAGCTCGATGCTCGATCGCTCCATGGTCATTCAGCGGACCCGCCGTGGATCTCGCCGGCGATCCGCGCGCCCGGCGGCGGTCACCGGGCGACGCGAGCCGCGGCAGAACGGGTGCGACGCTCTCGGCGAACGGTCAGGTGGCACGTTCGCCCGGCGACGAGAGGTCGTCGAGCAGGGAACGCGCGGTCTTTTCGTCTCGCGGACGGACCTGAAACTCGACCGCACCGACGATCGGATTGAAGCCGCTGAAGAGTCGGCCGTAGCCGAACAGGTCTTGGATCTCTTCGCCCTTGGTCACGAACGGAATCTCGGCGTCTTCGAGTATGGACCGCACCATGGCGATGAGGCCGGGCTCGACGGCCTCGAACACGGTCACCAATTCGAGATCGTCGTCCATGGAACACGATCCCCTGTGGCGGCCGACGGAACTGAGTTCAGCGGCGGGCCGAGGCGGCGCTCGTAGAGCGCAGTGAGCAGAGCACGCGATGTCCGTCCGATCGACCGATGAGCTGGACTCCTCCCTCGACTGCGTCGACAAGCGGAGCGCCAGAGTCGGCGGCCAACGTTCATGGTAGCCCGCCTTGCGCGGTCCTGTGCGCAAGATCTGGCTGGCCGCCGGGTTCGGCGTCATGAGCCGAGCGACGCGAGGCGGCCAGGGAAATGTAGAAGTAGAGCCAGACGGCCCCTGGAATGGCATACCAGTACTGACCTGCGGCAGCGGATAGCGCTAGGAGCGCGGCCGTTGCCGCCGCGGCAGCCAACAGCCACCAATTGGCTTGCAGCGACAACGCGCGGGTCAACAATTCATTGCGGTAAGTGCGGCGAAGAAACACCAAGTGCACGCCGGACCAGGCGAGGAAGATGAGAAACAGGTTAGGCACACCCATCAACGGGATAGCTATCGAGTCTGCCCAGTGGGGAAACTCACCTCTGGCAAAACCCTGCAACAGATCGAAGACGTAGGCGAAGATGGTGAGCAGCGGAGCTGCGAAAGCGAGGCCAAACAACGTGACACGGGATCTCGGAGATCTGAGTTGCCGCCAACCCTTGCGGGAAACGAGAAGAACTCCGGCTGAGAGTGCGACCAAGGTGCCGCCGTAGTCTTGCAGCTCGAACTTCGGAGTGAGCCATTCGTCCCGGAGCTGCCAGTATTCACTGCTCTGGCCATCAGACAAGGCCATGTAACGCTCCATGAACAGGGCCTCGTCTTTGTATCGAGGAAGCGAGTAGGCGTAACCGATGAGGGTGGCACCAACTAGCAGGAGAATGGCCGCAAGTTTCATGACGCCGAACGGATCACGAGTCGAGCGGCGCGGCAAGCCCGCCGCCCCACGGCACGGGTCGCGCGCGCCCAGCGCGTCCACCTGAATGACGAGGCGAAGTCCTCCTTCGACCGCGTCGGCATCAGGAGTGCCAGAGTCGTCGGAGGCATGGGGCCGTCTCCCGAGAGGAGGAGTCCATGGGCGAGGATACGACCGTCGCCGTGGATCTGCCAAAGCGCGGGTTCGAGATCGCGATTTCGAACCCTTCGAGGCAACCTGCTCCCGAGGGCGACCGCGACGTCGCCTCGGTGAGTGTGGCTCCGTGCAGACCGACGCGGGGAGTGAGTCGACAAGCAGTCCGGCCCCCGAGGCGAGTGCGAGCGACAGACCCCCGCGTGCGGATCCCACGAGAGGTCGTGGATACGGCGGCAGCCTCGCCGTCGTCGAGGGCGCAGTGCCGAGCCACTTCCGGGAGGGCTCGGAAACGAACGGTCAGGTCGCCTTGCGGGAAACCTTCTCGCATCGGCAGCGAAACTCGAGGAGTGTCGTTACCACCGGGTGCTCCTCGGCCAGAAGCTCGAGCGTCGCTAGACGACGCTTGCCAAGCCTGCGATCCAGCACCGCAAGCGCGCGAAACAGCGGCAGCGCCGACTCCAGCGCGTCCTCGACGGACAGATTGGGATACGCAATCAAGGCTTCGTAGAAGTCGTTTCTCGACAAGACTCCGGAACGGTGAAGTGTCTCGGTTGCCGCCTCGCCGGCCTTCTGGTGGGCAATCCGACCTCCGGGGTCGCGGTAGTCCGTATCCCTGTTGACCTCGCGAATTGCCGTGGCGAGCTCCCAGTGCCGGCGCCACCAACGAGCATCGGAGAAATCGCCAACCTCCTCGCCGTCGATGGAAATCCAGGCTCGGCCAGCGAATCTCCCAGTCGACCGGTACCACGTCGAGTGAATGGCCACGCGAGCTGCGATCGAGGGAGCGAAGAAGCTCTCCACGGTTTTTTTCAGCTTGCTCCCTGGGTTCCCATGGCGCCTAGCGGAAGGCGAGATCCGCCGCCCGCCCCACGACGACTGCCGGGCGAAGCGAACCGAGACGCATCAAGCGCCTCGGCTTGCGCGAATGGCTGGACGGCTGACCGCCCAGCGTACGAAAACGAGCAGGAGCGTTCACTTCTCTGCCGCTATTCTCGCGCATTCCTCGCAGCGGCCAAGCGAGTCTCGGAGCAGGGGGCGCAGGAGGCGCTCGAGCTCCTCGCGGATCGCCTGATGCACGCGAGTGTCAGAAAAAGCGGGAGCCAGAATCTCCGTCGAGAACCCGGTCGCGCCGCAGGTCGAGCAAGAGACCACGTAGCGGCGAGCAGCCGGGTTGACATGAGTCAGGTAGTACGAACTGCCGCGTTCTCTTCGCTTGCTGTGCGATATCTCATTCCAGGCGGCCAGTGGGTCATCAGCGCAGCGGCGGGCCCGCGCAGCGGGGTCGCAGCCGGCGCGAGAGGTCTGACGACGAGGTCATGGGGTTGAGCCAGGCTGGGAAGCACGCCTCTCCGCAAGCCGCATGAGGCGACGGCGGAGCCTAGTCCTGGCGAACGGAACGATCAGCAGATTCACCTTGACCATCGACTTCTCGGATTCTGAAAGTAGGCGATCAGACCGGAGCGCTGCCTCGAAGAGCGTGGTATGCACGAACATCAGAACGCAGTACGCGAGCACAAGTAGAACGAGTAGTCCCGCGCCGACCGCTTCAGGCCACGAAGCCTCGAGGAAGAACATGAGTACGCCAGCTGCAAGCACGACGACAGCAGCAGCATGAACTGAGAGCAAGGCGAGGCGAGCCGGAAGAGTCTGACCGGATGCCCAAAGGAAGAGCGAACTCCGGGCAAGTTCTTGCTCGGCGGAGGCTGAAAGCTGATCTTTCATCGTCAAACGAGTTCTGAGCCGAGTCGCGCGCCCCACGGCGTCCACCGAGCGAAGCGAGCCGAAGCGGGCTTGCTGCATCGGCCTGAGCGAAAGGCCAGAGGTCCTGTCGCTCTCCGTTGAGGCAGGGAGGACTTGAGCCGTTGAGATTGCTCTCCCAGATCTCGACGTCGCTTGGAGCCATGTGAGCATGTCGGCTCAGGGAGTACTCGGCGAGCGTCTGGGCCCGCCTGGCGGAGCGGCGAACGAAGCGAACTTCCCGAAACCGCCGAGGCGCCACGCGAAACGCGTCCATCGCCTCGTTTCACACCCCGAGCTTGGCAGACGGAGCGTCCTTGCCCATTGCCCACGTGTGGGCCTTGCACTCGACGAGGATCGGCGAGTCGGAGGCGCCGAGATCGAACGTCGGCGTTGAGTACCTGGATATCGTCGCGACCCAATCGTGCGGCGACGCGCGACGGCAGCGGCGCGCGGGTCGATCCTTCGATCAGGCCGGCACCGAGGAATGCGAGTCGCAGGGTCATGGGCGCATCCTCATCCGCGGCAAGACGGCAGAGACGATCCAGTCAGCCGCCGAGCCGCAGGTACTGGCCGGGAGATACGATCCCCAGCGCCTGCCGTATCTGCGGAATCAGGGGCCGCAGGTCTTCGATCCGGTTCGTACGCCCACGAAGCACGATGACGGCGAGACCGAACGAGGTGAGGTTCTGCTGAAAGGGGAGACCCTGGTCGGCAGTCAAGAAGACGTGGAAACCAGCGTCCCGGGCACGACCGAGGAGATCACCGTTCTTGAGGCCAGTCCAGCCGAACTGACGGACCGTATGAGCGTCGGGCAGGCTCAGCTCGGCAGCCAGCTCCTCCGGAAGGGACTCATCCAGCAGTACGCGCACTCTTCGTCAGGCAGTCGCTCGCCAGCTCGAGCGCCGCCACCGCTTGCTCTCTGGAAACCGTGGGGAAGGAACGAAGGAACGCCTCGATGCTGTCCCCTGCTTCCAGGCAGTCGATGAGGTTCCGGACCGGAACCCGTGTGCCGGCGAACACCGGGGTGCCGCCCAGAATCTCCGGATCGCTGTGGACGATGGCCTGTGGAGTCTGCACGGTTCACCTGTCGAGCTCGAGTTTACACCGGCCACCATGGGCGGCGGGCAGGAGTGGGGATCAGCGGCGGCTGAAGCTTACGGCGACCCATGCCAGTGCGGCAGGCAACGCGCAGAGGGAAGCGCCCACGGCATTCAGCCACGTGAAGGACTTCCTCCCGGGAAGACAACCCAGGTGCGCGCAAGCGCGCCACAGTGGGTCGTTGCCCAGCATCGTCATCATCGCTTCGTCTCGGTGTCCCGCTGTCCACAGATGCTGTGTCTGATAAGCGATGCCGAGTCGCCAGAGCCAGAAGACGCTGAGAAGCGTCGCAACCAGGAGCCAAAAGCGTCGCATTGGAGGTTAAGGTTTTACTTCATCGAGCGGCTGGCTCGGCGCCCGGCACCCATTGGTCGATCTTCTGGAGTGCCGCGACGATGTGTTCATCCGACGTGTCGCGCCAGCCGCTGGAGGCAAGCTCCTTGCGCGCGAGAGCCATGTAGCGAGCGGATTCCTGAGGGTCGCCATAGGCCGTCTCGAGAAGCGACAGTCGGCCATAGGTCAGGCCGATGTCGAGGCTCGAGATGAGAGGGTCGACCTCATCCGCTCTGGATGCGACCAGGCGTTCATGGCAGCGCACCTCTTCGAGGAGCGCACGCTTCGCAAGCTCGAAGGACGCATTCTTGTACTGCAGCTCAGCGTACGTACCGCAGAGCGACGCCGTGCCCATGGTGTAGAGAAAGCGCTCCATCCGTGCTTGCCCGATGTGATGGAGGAAAGCTCCGAGGGCCAGCCCCAGGATGAAGCCGAGGTTAGTCCATTGGAGCGCACTGAATGCCCGCCTCCGTCTCTCCGACCGGACAGGTCGACCGCGACCCACCCACCGCTGGTAACTCCGCTCCGAGAGCGGCCACGTCAGGGCGGCGACGGCAAGAGCTCCCAAGGGCACGAAGATCAGTGCCTCTCGCAGGTGCGCACCCACGACGAGCCAGCCGAAGCGCCAATCCGAGGGGTCTCGCAATATCAAGACGACGAGCCCGACGACCGCAAGCTGAACCGTGAAGAAGGCCCCGTAGAAGAGCAGAAAGCGCCCGAAGCCAGCTGCCCGAATCTGCTCCCAGTTCTCAGGTACCAGCCGTCGCTTCTCGGACAGGAACATGGATCGAGAGAACCTAACGATTCATGAGCTCAGCGGCGGACGCGCGCAGCGAAGCTGCTCGCCGGACCGAGTTGTCAGACGCCCAGCCATCATCAGCCCCAAGGCGATCCGCCGCCTGGACCACAGAGGAAGCGAAAACGCTTCGCAACGCCAGTGCCATGCGCCTCTCGCGTCGATCGCCATGCCGCGTTTCGTGTGCGGAGAACCTCGAGGCCACAGGAAACGGCTTCATTGGCGCCTAGCGGCTTGAAGTTCAGCGGCGTGCCGCATCTGGCGCGCTCGCTGGAATGGCGGGTTGGGTGGCAAGCGAGCCTTCGCCACAATCTGGGAGCAACCAATTCATCAAGATGCTGCCTCGAAGAGCTCGACGGCTAAGAGACCGGAACGACCGTCCGCGAATCGCGTAGCTTCGCAGCGCACGATGGAACCAACCGGGAAACGCCACACTGCATCGGAGTTCGGGTGTGGGGACTCAATGCGGAAGAGGCTACCGCCCAGCGCTGCGCCTTGAACGGGGCGAAAGACGTCGACGCTTTCGTCAAGCAGCTCAACGTAGATCTCTTGTGTCGTGCTCATCTGAGGCAAGGGTGCCTGGGCGCCCGACGAATCGCGAGTCGAGCGGCGCGGCGCGATCGCAAGGCCTCGAGCGCCGTCACAGTCGCTCGGCACGTCGCTGAAACCAGGCGAACGCAGCGCTGGCGACCAGGAAGGGTGTGAATCCGACCAGGAAGGGAAGCGGGTTCCTTCCCCAGTTCGCCAGGATCGCGGCCACGCTCGAGGGGTCGTCTCCATCTCCGAAGCGGAGGGAGAGGAGAACGGCCGTCACTAGGGAGAGGAGAACCGCCAGCGGAAGACTCGCCGCCGCGCCCAGCCGCCTCACCGCGCGAATCTGGAGAACCGGGACGACGACCAGAAGCAGGGCCGCGGCGAACGCGACTCCGTACGCCGCGAAGACGAAAGCCGCGGACCAAAGCCCGCTCGCATTCCGGCCGGACACCAGCGTGAAGACGAGGACCGAGAGGAAATAGAAGACCGAGAGGATCGCCGCCGCCCCGAGCGCGGCCTTCGATGACTTGAGAATCTCCGAGCCGTTCATGACTGCTCCCTGGCTCGCGAGGCCCGATTCTGCCGATCGATGCGGGACTAGCTCGTTACGTAGGCCGCTCGGGCCGTCTAGCGCATCTTCGGAACTGGCGGGTCATCTCGGGTCTCGCGCTGCCTTCGCGAGAAGGCTACGCCGGTTCTCGTGGGAGCGCAACGGCGCGGCGGAAGGCGAACCCGCGGGGCCCCGAGCGCTGGGGAATGGACGGTCGACGTCGCCCCTACGGCACCACCGCGCTCCAGGCGGTGGCGTCGCCGGCTTCGAAGCGGTCGGCGAAGAGGAGTTGGGGGTCGTTGTCGAGGATGCGGATCTGGACTTCGTCGGCGACTTCGTCGACCAGGGCCATGTCGAGGTCGTGGTCGTTGTCGGGGTCGAAGAGCGTCGCGCACGAGGCGGCGTCGGTGGCGAGAATCTGCGGGTCCTCGGTGAACGTGCCCGTGCCGCCGTTGACGAACACGTGCCAGCGCCCGCCGCCGTAACTCGAGACCACCCAGTCCAGATCCCCGTCGCCGTCGAGGTCCCCGAGATCCGTCGCCACCGCCGAGCCCGACGTCGCCTTGGTCACCACCGCCGCCAGCGTGCCGTCGCCGTTGCCGGCGAGAAAACCGCCGTTCGAGCTCGAACCGTTGGCGAACACCACGTCCAGCTTGCGGTCGCCGTTCGCGTCGCCCACCGCCGCCATCCAGGTCGCACCGCCCGCCGAGCGGCTCGAGAAATGCGTGAACGTGCCGTCGCCGTTGCCGAGCAGCACGTGCGCCTGCGAGTCGAACTGCGTGCCGAGCGCGAGATCCGTGATCCCGTCGCCGTTCAGATCCCCGGAGGCGAGCGCGTACTCGCCGTTGCCGCCGCCCTCGAACTGCGTCGCCGCGCCGAAGACCCCGGCGCCGTTGTTCAGCAGCCGGTAGAGCTTGTTGCCGCCGCCCGAGGCGACCACCACGTCGAGATCCGCGTCGCCGTCGACGTCGAGCACCGCCAGACCGTTCGGCCCGGCCCCGATCGAGATCACCTGCTCGGCGCCGAACGTGCCGTCGCCGTGGCCGAGGACGATCGACACCGAGCCCTCGGCGGCGTTGGCGACCGCGGCGTCGGGGAGACCGTCGTCGTCGAAATCGCCGGGCTCGTTCGGGCTGGCGCCCGAGCCGATCGGCGTCGTCGGCGTCGAGACTTGCTCGAACAGGCCGCTGCCGTCGTCGCGGTTCATCATCACCCGCAGGTCGGCGGTCTGCTCGTTGACCACCAGGAAATCGAGCCAGCCGTCCTGGTCGAGGTCGCTCGCCTGGCCGCCGTAAGTGGTGGTCACCGTCCCCGGGGGCGTGCGCACCGGAATGCGCTGCGCGTCGGAGAACACCCGGTTCGAGGGAGCGGTGTCGACGTTGAACTGGAAAGCGTAGCCCGCGGCGCGCAGCGGCGAGCCGTCGACCGCTTGCAGGTTGTGCGAGAGATTGACGAAGACGGTCTCGCCGGCCGAGAAGCGACGCGACGGGCGGAAGCGGATGGCGGTGCCGGCGTCGACCAGCGACAGCGCGCCGGCGACCGGCCCGCTCCAGTGCCCCCAGACGCGGAAGTTGGCGTGGGTCACCGAGGCCGCGGCGACGGCGCGGTCGAAGCGCACCGTGATCGCGTTCCAGGGCGCGACCCGTCCGGCGTTCGCCGGCGGTTCGCTGCCGACCACGGCGAGCGTGCCGGCGCCGGCGGCGCCGGCGGCGAGGGCGAGGAGCAGCGCGGTGCGGGCAACGAGGGAGTTCATCGGCCGTCGACCTCCGATCCGTGGCTGGAGAGCCTCGCGCGGAGGGAGCCCGCGTCCCTATGACGCTTTCCACGCTCCGCGCGTGGGGTGTAGCCACCGCCGGTCGAGATGCCATTGGCGATCGCCTCGAGCACCTCCACGAATTCGGAACGAGAGCAGGCCTTGGGCCAGGCCTCGCATTCCCAGGGTTTGGGGCAGTTCTGAGCGTGGAGGGGAGCTCCCACCCCGAGGGTCGAGGCGAGGAGGGCGGCGGCGGACAACCAGCGATCGAGGATCTTCATGACCGTCTCCTTGGGGTTCGCGGCGCCGCGGGATGCGGGGCGGTGGCGTGAGTCCTCGATTCGGACGGTTGACCGGGTCTTTGCGTTCGACTCGGTTATTTCTCAGAATGTTCTCGTGCGCATCGCCTTCGGGCCCTTCCTGCTCGCTCGCGGGCGACGATTGCTGGCGCGCGACGGCGAGCCGGTGTACCTGCGCACTGTGCACTCCATCGGCTACGCCTTCGAGTGCGAGGCGCGCGAGCTCGAGGGCGGGGTACCCGACTCGTGACTCTGAGCTACCGATCGGCCGATTCGGACACCCACGCCGAGACGGCGACCGTCGGCTGAGGCGGTCGGCGCGAGAGGGGGACGGGAACAGATGAAGCGCGCGGTCGACCTGAGCCACGAGATCGCCGACGGCACGGTGACTTATCCCGGTCTGCCGGCGCCGCGAATCACCGAGTTCCTCTCGCGCGCCGACTCGCGGTTCCGGTACGCCGCGGGGACCGAGTTCCAGATCGGCCGGATCGAGATGGTCGCCAACACCGGCACCTACCTCGACACCCCGTTCCATCGCTACGCCGAGGGCTACGACCTAGCGGCGCTCCCGCTCGAACGAGTCGCCGACCTGCCGGCGGTGGTCGTCCACGACGCGATGGACGGCGGGCGGGCGATCGGCCCCGAGCGGCTCGCCGGGAGCCTGCGGCGGGGCTGCGCGCTCCTGGTGCACACCGGTTGGGATCGCCACTGGGGGACCGCCGCCTACCTCGGCGGCAGCCCCTTCCTCACCCGCGCGGCTTGCGAGGCGGCGGTCGCGGCAGGCGTCGCGCTGGTCGGCATCGACAGCGTCAACCTCGACGATCCGGACGACGGCACGCGGCCGGCGCACTCGGTCCTGCTGGCGGCGGGGATCCCGGTGGTCGAGCACCTGACCGGGCTCGAGCGCCTACCGGCCGAGGGCAGCCGCTTCTTCGCCGTGCCGCCGAAAGTGCACGGCTTCGGCACTTTCGTCGTGCGCGCGTTCGCGATCGTCGACTGATCGTGCCGGCGCTCAGCGCCACTCGCCCTGGAGGACGAAGCCCGCCCAGTAGTAGGGCGCGCGCCAGCGCGGATGGGCGCGCATCGCGAGCTGCGCCTGGCGCAGCGCCGCGGCCGGGCGCAGGCCGTCGCGCAGCAGGCCGCCGTAGAAGCGCCGCATCCACTCCGACGAGGCCTCGTCGCGCACGTTCCACAGCGTGGCGACGACGCGCGGCGACCCCGCGGCCATGAAGCCGCGCGCCAGCCCCACCAGGCCCTCGCCCCAGACCTCGCGCCCGAGGGCGGTGCGGCAGGCCGAGAGGACGACCAAGTCCGAGCGCAGCTCGAGCCCGGCGATCTCCGGCACTCGCAGGTAGCCGTTGCGCGCCACGCCGTGCTCGTCGACCAGCGACAGCACCAGGCCCGAGCGCTCCGGCCGGCGGCTGTCGACCAGGCCGTGGGTGGCGAAGTGGACGATGCGGAAATCGGCGAGCGCGGGGGAGAGCGCGAGCTCGCGGGTGGCGGCGAAGCCGAGCGCCGAGAGCGCATCCGGCGCGAGCTTGCCGATCGCCTCGGCCTCGCGGCGGGTGAAGGGCAGGCGGTCGAACGCGGCGAGGCCGACGTCCGAGGCCGAGCGCACGAGGTCGCCCGTGGCGCTCCGCGCACCGGCGGCCGAGCCCCCCGAGCGTCGGCTGACGTGCGGGTTACCCCCCGCGCGTTGGCTAACGCGCGGATCCGTCACCGAGAACACCGGGTCGGCGAGGATCGCGGCGCTGCGCTGCGCCGCCGGCCGCGATCGCGCGCGCAGGGCAGCGACGGTGGCCGCCGAGGGCACCAGGACGATCTCGTGGCGTTCGACGAGCAACGAGCCGGGGGCCGACGGATCGGGCAGCGCCGCGAACGGCACGTACTGCAGCACGCCGTCGCCCTCGATCAACAGCCGGCGGCCGGCGAGCTCGGCGGCGACCGGCCCGAGGACGAGGCGCGACAGCTCGGCGGCTGCGCGCTCGGCGTCGTAGCGCCGGGTGCGGGCCTGACTTCCCGAGGCGAGCTCGTAGGTGCGGCGGGCCACCGCCTCGATCGAGTCCCGCGACGGGAGCGGGAACACCCGAAGCTCGCGCGCGGTCAGGGCGAAAAGGTAGCTCCTGCGCTCTCCCAGGCAGTAGGAGAGCAAGAGGCTCTCTCCGTCGAGCACCTCGGCCTGGATCGCCGCGAGCGAGATTCTCTCGACCGCTGGCGGGCTCTCCCTTCCCGGCTCGTTGCGCGAGACGAGCTCGCGCAGGCTCCGGGCGCGCGCCCGTTCGCTCGCCTCGAACGCTTGGGCGTCGCGGCCGGTTCCCGGCTCGAGCGCGTCGAGACTGAGCAGGACGTCGATCCAGGTGGTGAAGGTATCGCGATTGGTCGCTCGGAACGTGGCGCGGCGCTCGGGATCTCCAACGTGACTCTCCTCGCCCTCGAGGATCGCGACCGCGCGCTCCACCTCGGAGAGCGCCGAGCGCAGATCACCGCCGTCGCGCTCGAACCGGGCGCGCGCCAGCCGCGTCTCGCCTTCTCCCGGCGCGTCGCCGACCCGCAGCCGGACCTCGAGCGCCTCCTCCAGGCGCTCGGCCGCCTGCACCCGATCTCCCGCTGCGGCGAGCGCCTCGCCGAGCTTTTGCAGCAGGCGGGCGAAGGTCAGCGAGGCCGGCGGACCCGGGAGTTTCGCCGGCAGCTCGCGCCGGATCGCGAGAGCGCGCTCGAGGGATTGCACGGCGCGGCCGGCGTCGCCGCGGGCGAGCGCGAGGGCTCCCAACTGCTGGAGCTCCGACGCTTCGGCGGCCCGATCGCCGGCCTCGACCGCGTGGGCGAGCAGTCCGCGACGCAGCTCCTCGGCTTCCGAGTAGCGGGCGAGCGAAGCCAGGACGAGCGCTTGGTGCGAGAGCGCCATGCGCTCGCCCTGAGCGTCATCGGCTTGACGCAAGAGCGGCGCCGCGGCCACGAAACGTTCGAGCGCGCGCTCCGGCTCGCCGAGCAACCACTGGCACATCCCGAGGCCGGCGAGCGCGTGGCCGCGGATCTCGGCGTCGCCGATCCGATCGCCGATCGCCAGCGCGCCTTCGTAGTCGGCCGTGGCCTCGTCCAGCGCGCCCAGGCCCAGGTGGGGATCGGCGACCGCCATCGTCGCCCAAGCGAGGTCCCGTGAGTCACCGAGCCGGCTCCACAGGCCCCGGGCGCGCAACAAGGCATCGAGCGCCACCTGCACGTCGGGGCCGTCGAGGCGGGTAAGGGCCTGCATGAGCCTGTCCGCCTCCTGCGTCGCGGCCTCGGCCTCGGAGTGGATCCTGGCCCGTTCCGTCTCGTCGAGCTGCGGCGAGTCGGCGGCGCGGGCGGCGGCGGCGAGCGCGAGGTGGGCCAGCGTCGCGAGAGCGCCGGCGGCGAAGGCGCGACGCACCTCAGCGCTCCTCGATCCGCAGGTCGAAGGCGTCGACCGCCGCCGGCGTCCCCGGGGTCTCGCGCAGCAGGCGCAGGCGCAGGGTGCCGAGCGGCAGGCGCGCGGTCGGCAGGGCGAGCGTCAGGCTGGCGTCGGCGCCGGGGACGAGCCCGTCGGCGCGCTCGAGCGTCGCGCCCTCCGGCGAGAGGACCTCGACGGCGTAGGAGGTGCCGTCGAGGGCGTGCGGGTGGAGCAGGAGGGTCGCCCAGCCGGAGGCGCGCGAGATCGCCGGTACCATGCCGCCGCCGCCGCGCACGAGGTCGCGCGGCGCGAGGTCGACGACCGGGACGTTGACCCGTGGACGCGACAGACGGTCGAGCTCTTCCGCCTGCGCCGCGACGCGCCGGCGCGCGGCCTCGTCGCCGGCGCGCAGCGCGTCGCGCTCGCCGAGCGCCGCGTCGAGCCGCGCCGCGAGCTCGGCGCGCGCCGCAACCGCCGCCCGCGCCCGGGTGTCGGCGCGCAGGGTCGCCAGCGCCAGGACGATCGTGAGCGCGGCGAGGAGGCCCGCGGCCACGGCGGTGAGCGACGCCCAGCGCGGGCGGGGCGCAGCGCGCTCGTGTCTACGCCGGGCGTCGTCCGCCCAGGCGCGCACCTCGCCTAGGGCGCGCACCTCGGCGGCGCAGTCGGGGCAGGCGGCGAGGTGATCGAGCCAGCGCTCGCTCTCGACCGCGGGAAGGGCGCGGGCGACGAAATCGATCCAGACCTCGCCCGCGGGGCAGCCGCGCTCGGCGCGCGGTCCATGGAGGAGCGGGTCGGCGAGAGCGCGCGCCGCGCGCTCGACCGGCGTGGGGGTCTCGCTGTTCGGGTTCACGGCTCCTCCTCGCTCTTGCCGCCCGCGCCGCGCGCCGCGCCCGGCCCGGCGAGCTCGCCGCGCATCTCGTTCAACCCGCGATAGACCAGACTGCGGGCCTTCGATTCGCTCCAGCCCGCGAGTTCGGCGATCTCGCCCGGGGTGAAGCCCTGCAGGTGGAGACCGACGGCGCGCCGGCGATCGGGGGCGAGCGCCGCGAGCGCGCCCTGCGCCCGGCGCAGCTCGAGCCGGCGCTCGGCGAGCGCCGCGGGGTCGGCGAGGCGCTCGGCGGCCGCGCGCTCCGGCGGCTCGTCGCCGTCGCCGGCCGCCAGCGACTCGGTGAAGCGCTCGCGCCGCGCGGTCGCCTGGCGGATGGCGTCGAGGGTGACGCTCGCCGCCAGGCGATAGAGGTACGACGCCGGGAAGCGGATCTCGATCGCGCGCTCGAGCGCTCGCCAGAGGCGCAGACGCGCCTCCTGCTCGAGGTCGTCGAAATCCAGACCGAGATCTCTCGGGCAGAGGTGGACGATGGTGCGCCGCAGCATGAGGCCGTGGCGGTCGAGCCACTCGCCGAGCCGCGCGGCGGCGGCGCTTCCCGGAGGGTCCGCGGACGGAGACATTTGCGTCGGAGCCGGCCGCGGCAGTGTAGCAGGGGCTCCGCCCGCTCCCCGTCGGGGGCGGCGCCCCGCGGCGAGGAGGTGGGCGCCGCTCGGCGCGGCGAGCGCCGCCGGACGTCGAGGCCCCCGACGCACGGTGGTGGCGCTACCTTCCGGGCTGCGGCACGAAGCGCAGGTAGGGCTTCGGCGCGCGCCAGCCGGCGGGGAACTTCTCCCGCGCCTGCTCGTCGGTGAGCGAGGAGGCGATGATGCAGTCCTGGCCGCTCCTCCAGTTGACCGGCGTCGCCACGGCGTAGCGCGCGGTCAGCTGCAACGAGTCGATGACCCGCAGGATCTCGTCGAAATCGCGCCCGGTGCTCGCCGGGTAAGTGATCATCGCCTTGACTTTCTTGTCCGGGCCGATGACGAAGACGGTGCGCACGGTGAAGATGTCGCTCGCCTCGGGGTGGATCATGTCGAACAGGCGGGCGACCCTCTGATCGCCGTCGGCGATCACCGGGTAGTTGGGGGCGAAACCCTGGGTCTCGGCGATGTCGCGCGCCCAGCGCGCGTGCGAGTCGAGGGTGTCGATCGAGAGACCGAGCAGCTTCACCCCCCGGCGCTCGAACTCGGGACGGATCTTGGCGACGTAGCCGAGCTCGGTCGTGCAGACCGGCGTGAAGTCCTTCGGGTGTGAGAAGAAGACCGCCCACTTTCCGTCGAGCCAGTCATGGAAGCGGATCGTGCCCTCGGTCGACTCGGCGGTGAAATCGGGAACGGTCTCGGCGATGCGCAGGGCCATGGCGGTCTCCGTGCGGGTCAGGTGTGGGTCGACGACCAGCGGGCGGTCGTTCCGCCCTCGAAATCGTCGGCAAAGAGGACGAACGGGCGCGAGAACTGGATTTCGACCTCGTGCAGCCGGTCGTTGTCGCCGTCCCACTGATAGCGGACGTAGCGCGCCTCGACCGGCGCGACGGTGCGCAGCCAGGCCGACCAGCCGTAGGGAATCGAATGCCAGGCCTGCGGCAGGTAGTTGACGTAGGCCTCCCAGCCGGTTGAGGACGCGGCGAGCACCGGCGTCCAGAGGACGCCGTCGAGCGAGGTCTCGGCCGCCTCGCCCTGCAGGATCCGCGCGCCCTCGACCTCGAGACCCTCGCGGGTCATGAAGCGGCGCAGGCCGCCGAACGCGCCGGCGCAACCGAAGTCGACCTGCAACCACTGCCAGTCGTTGTAGCTCGAGTCGAAGCTCGAGCGCCGCAGGCGGTCGAACGCCATCCCGCCGTTCGTGCCGTGGCGGCCGAGGTGGCTGGTGGTGACCGTCGCCGGGCAGGGGAAGTAGGTTTCGTAGCCCCCGAGGTCGACGCGGGGTCCCACCTTGCGGTCGGCTCCGGCGGCGTCGTAGGCCGAATCCGCCGCCGCGCCGTCGTCCCCGGCGTCGAGCATCGGCGAGGCGCCCTGGAGACGGAGGTCGCCCCCGGCGCGATCGACGTAGAGCGGGTCCGCGTGGCGCGCTCCCGGGCCGGGGGAGAACGGGGCCGACACGTCGCCGAGCGGGTTGGCGAAGTAGCCGTCGTGGTGCTCGTCGAGATCGACGGTGCCGATCGAGGCGACTTCGAGGCCGAAGCGCCCGGCGTGGGTCAGCAGGTTGTCGGCGATCGTCAGCTCGAGGCGGCTCCCCGACTGGCCGGCGAGCAGGATCGCGTCGTCGACCGTGCCGTCGACCGTGTTGCCGACGAACGAGCCGGTGAGGGTCGCCGGCGGCGAGCCCGACTGCGGGTTGAGCACGAAGCCGACTCCCACGCCGGTGACGACGTTGTTCGAGACCCGCAGGTCGGCAACGCCCGGCGAGAAGGCGCTCGCCAGGAGGGCCGCGCCGAGGCTCGCGAAGTCCGAGCCGACGAAGCGGTTGCGCTCGAGGACGAGCGACAGCGTCGAGGAGGTGAGGGCCTGGACGCCGGAGACGCCGCCCGCGCCGGCGGTGTCGGCGAGCAGGAATAGGTTGTCGCGCAGAGTCGCGTGCACCCGGTCCGAGAGGACGAGCGCCTCGGCGCTGTGATTGTCAGCCGGGGCCGCGAGCGAGATCGTCGCGTCCTCGAGCCAGAAGTCGAGGTCGCCGCCGGCCGGCGACCGGATGTCGAGCCCGGTGGCCGTGCCCGAGCCGATCGCGAGGTCGAGGCCGGAGAGGACCGCGGTGCCGTGAGTGTTCAACGAGATGGCGCGGGTGCTCGATCCGGGGCCGCCCGCCAGCTCGATCATCGAGGCGAGCACGTGGAGCTGGTTGGGGACGGCGGGATCGACCGAGCGCAGCGACAAGCCGTCGGGCGCCCCGCCGAGCGGGTCCGCGAAGCGCACGTGATCGAGGAAGACGCGCGACTCGGCCTGGCCGTCGTTCTCGATCTCGAGGACCGTGTACGCGGCGCCCGGCGCGAGGCCGGAGCGCGGCAGGAGCGTCAGGCCGGCGATCGTCAGGTCGATCGGGTCGTCGCCCACGCCACCGTTGGGCCGGAAGCGGAGAGTGCGCAGCCCCGAGGCGCCGACGCCGCGGAGCGAGGGCGTGAAGCCGGGGGCGGCGCGCAGGGCCACGGTGGCGCCGATTTCCACCGTCTCGTCGAAGATCGCGTCGCTGGCGATGAGCACTTCGGCCTCGACGATCCCCTGCACGGCGTCGACCGCCTGCTGGATCGTCGGGTAGTCACCGGGGACGGTGACCACCAGATTTCCCGCGGGCGCGGCGAGCGCGGCGGCGGAGGCGATGGCGCCGGCCGCGGACACGCAGCGCAGGATTCGGATTCGCGTCGTGGACAAGAGCCGTCCTCCCGGAGGTCGACGAGCGAGAGATAGACGAACGAAGCCGGCGATCCGTCGCGCGGCCGCTCACGGCCCGTCCCAGAGCGACAGATCGCCGGACTCGAAGGTGTCGGCGAATAGGTCGCGCCCGCCGAGGTCGATTCCGCCGGCGCCGCGGGCGCCGAAGGGCACGACGACGGCGTAGGACTGCGCGCCGGCGGCGGTGAACGGCGCCGCGATCGCCCACAGGCCGGCGATGCCCGGCGAGATCACGTTGCCGGTGACGTAGGCGAGCGCGCCGTCGGGCGCGATCGAGATCTCCTCGAAGCCGAAGCCGTTGGCGCCGGCCGGGGTCGGCAGCAGCTCGGCCCCGGCGGTCGAGTCGAACGGCGCGTGCAGGACGACGACCTGGTCGCGGCAGTAGTCGGTGACCAGCAGCTCGGCGCCGTCGGGCGTGAAATCGGGGTCCGAGAGGCAAGCCGAGCCCAGGGCGCCGAGCGCCAGGGTGGTGACCGCCATGCCGGCCGAGAACGGCGCGTGGAGGACGAACAGCTCGCGATCGCTGTCGGCCACGGCCACCGTCTGGCCGTCGGGCGCGACCGCGATCCCCTCGGCGGAGTCGAAGTTCGACAGCGACGGCACGCCGACCGGCAGCACGACGGTGACCGCGATCGCGGTGTAGGGCGGATCGACGATCACCACGTCCGAGGCGTTCGGCGTCCCGGTCGGCGCGGCGCGGTTGAAGTTACGGTGGTGAGTGGCGACGAAAGCGCGCCCGTCGTCGGCGAAGTCGATCGCCGAGCTCTGCCAGGTGTGTACGTGCTGGTCGGCGGGCAGCGCCAACCTGCGCACGGTCGGCAGGTCGGCGAACGGGTTGACCACCACGGTGAGGCCCGAGGCGGCTCCGATGTCGTCCCCCGAGCCGAGGGCGAAGTCGCCCCCCGGGGCGACGGCGATCGTGCCGTAGGCGTGCCAGGGCGAGACCGGGATCGCGGCGACGAAGCTCGCGCTCTCGAGGTCGAGGCGCAGGAGCTGGTCGAAGCCGAAGTTCTGCGCCAGCGCCCGGCGCGGACCGAAGAGCGCCACGTCGTGCGGCTTGACCCCGGCGGGCAGTCCGGTGATGTTCTCGATCGCCGGCGCCGGCAGGCCGGCGCCGGGTTCGCGGATCAGCCAGAGCCGGTCGCCGTCTTCGATCGTGCCGGCGACCGCCTGCGCGCCGGCGCCGCGCGCGGCGAGCGCCGAGAGCGCGAGGAAGAGACCGTGTCGCCAGCGTCGGGTGGACATCCCGCCTCCGATCGGGGCCGCGAGCGTGGCCCGGCCCCCGAGCGTGAGACGCGGCGCGGGCTGAAGTTGTGGCAAGGGTGGGGCCGCGGGCGGCGCCGCGAGCCCGGCGCCCCGCCATGGCCCCGATCGCCGCCGATTGCGCGCAGTGGGGCAGGAGGTCCCCCGCGATGAAGACCTGCCCCGCCCTCGCCGCCGTCGCCGCCTGGATCCTGGCGGCCGGGAGCGCCGTCCTGCCGGCCGCCACCAACACGCTGACGACGCTCGCCGAGGACGAGGTCGCCAACGGCAACTGCACCCTGCGCGAGGCCCTCCTGGCGGCGATCGCCCAAGAGCCGGTCGACCAGTGCGCCGGCGACATCGGACCGGACGTCATCGTGCTCGGCGTCCCCGGCGCCTACGAGCTCGACGACGAGGACCTCTCGCCGCTCTCGGGACGGGACCTCACGATCCGCGGCGACCCGTCGCGTCCGCGCTCGGCCTACACGATCGACCTCGGCGGGGTGCAGCGGCTGCTCGACGCGCGCGCCGGTTCGGCCTTGCGGCTCGAGAACCTCGAGGTCGCGTCGGGCTACGGCCACCCGACCGCCGACGGGCGCGGCGGCGGCGCGCTGGCGTTGCTCAACGCCGGCCTGACGCTGCGTGACGTCCGGATCTCGAACTGCGTCGCGGCCGTCGGGGGCGCGATCGACATCGTCTCCGGCACGTCGCTCGACCTCGAACGGGTGGAGTTCGCGGCCAACCAGGTCGGGCCGCTCGACGCCCAACTGCAGCACCGCGGCGGCGCGCTGCGCGTCGCCTGGAGCTCGTCGGCCGCCGTCCGGCTGGTGGACTTGCGCTTCGTCGACAACGCCATCGTCGACCTCACGCCGAACGCGAGCGGCCTCGGTGGGGCGCTCGAGGTCGAAGCGAGCACCGCCGCGGACTTCGAGCTGCGGGACCTGGCGTTCGAGGACAACCGGCTGGAGGTCGCCGGCCTCGCGATCGGGGCCGGCCTCTTCGCCGACCTGCACGCGACCGGCGCCCGCTTCGTGCTCGCCGATTCGCGCTTCGCCGGCAACGACGTCGTCGCCCCGGCGACGGCCGCGCGCGGCACCGCGTTCTCGGTCGCACTGGGTGACGCGGCGGGCGAGATCCGCCGCGTCCGCGCCACCGGAAACGGCGCCGGCGACGCTCCGGCGCAGGTCGCGTTCTACGCCGGCGGTGCGATGTTCGCCGTCCTCTCGGACCTGCTGGTCGACGCGGGCGACGGCGCGGGGGTCTTCCTGTTGACCGAGGCCGGCGCCTGGCTCGACGCCGGGAACCTGACCGTCACCGGCCAGGCGGGCGACGGAGTCGAGCTCTTCGCCTCGAGCGGGACGCTGCGGCTCGAGAACTCGATCGTCTGGGGGAACGCGGCGGTCGCCGGAGCGGAGATCGAGACCTTCGGCACCGCGCCGCAGGTGGCGCTCGAGAACCTCGTCGGCGTCGATCCGCTATTCGTCGACCCCGGCGGCGGCGACTACCGTCTCGCCGCCGGCTCGCCGGCGGTCGACGCCGGGGAAGCGGTCTTCGCCTCGGTCGGGCCGTTCGATCTGGCGCACGGTCCGCGGCGGCTCGGCGGCGAGATCGACCTCGGGGCGCTCGAGCGCGGCGGGATCTTCGCCGACGGCTTCGAGGTCGGCGATCTCGTCGCCTGGAGGGCGCGGATTCCCTGAGAGGCGCGCGGGCTCAGCGCCGCGCTTCGGCGATCGCCGCCGAGAGGTTCGCCAGGCCGCGCTCGAGCTCGGCGGTCTCGGGCCAGCCGAAGCCGAGACGGAAGAAGCGCCGATCGAGATCGAACCAGTGGCCGGGCCCGACCGCGGTGCGCCGCGCCGCGAGCGCGGCGTAGAAGATCTCGGGATCGATCCCTTCGACCAGCCGCGGGAAGGCGACGACGCCGCCCGCGGGCCGCACCCACTCGACCTCCGGGGTGCGCGCGATCCAGGCCTCGACCTGCGCCAGATGGCGCGCGCGCACCGCGCGGCAGCGCGCCAACAGCTCGTCGTGGCGCGCGAACGCCCGCGTCGCCAACGCCTCGTCGAGCGCCGAGCCGCAGATGAAGATCTGCTCCTTGGCGGCGAGCAGGGTCTCGTAGAGCCGCGGATCGCGGGTGACCAGCCAGCCGATGCGCAGTCCCGGCAGGCCGTAGGTCTTCGACAGCGACGAGATCGAGATGGCGCGGGTCGAGAGCGACGCCGCGGCCGGCAGCGGCCGGTCCTCCACCATCTCGCGGTAAGTCTCGTCGACCAGCAACCGGGCGGCGCTCGCCTCGACGTGGGCGACGACCGCCTCGAGATCGGCGCGGGTCATCGTCGCGCCGGTCGGGTTCTGCGGCGCCGTGAGGCTGACGAGGCGGGTCGACGGGCGCAGGCGCGCCGCCACGCGCGCCGGCTCGAGGCGCCAGGACTCCTCGAAGCGCAGCTCGAGCGGCGTCACGTCGGCCCCGAGCGCCAGCGGCGTCTCGAGGTTGGTGGCGTAGTTGGGCTTGGCGACGATCGCGTGCGCGCCGCGCTCGAGCAGCGCGGTCGAGACCAGGAAGAGGGCCGCCGCGGCGCCCGGGGTGACGAGCACGTCGGCGGCGCCGACCCCCGGCCCGGAGAGGCGCGCCAGCGCGGCGCGCAGCTCCGGGTGACCGCGATGGTCGACGTAGGCGAGCGCCAGGTCGCCGAGGTCGGACAGGTCGCCGGCGAGCTCGGCCAAGCGCAGGTCGCGGACCGAGCTCTCGGTCAGGTTGCACTCGAGCGGCTCTCCGCCGCGCTCCTCGGGCGACTCGACCTCGATCGGCAACCGGCGATAGGCGAGGACGCCCACCGGCTTCAGGGGTGACTCGCAGGCGTGGCGGGCGGCGCCGGCTTGGGGCCCTTGGGGACGATCTTGTTGTAGTCGAGGTTGTTGACCAGGTCGATCTGGAAGATCAACGCCCCGGTCGGCACGCCGGGGAAGCCGGAGTTCTTGTCGGCCGGCACCCAACAGAGGCGACGCTCGCCGAGCGTCATGCCCTCCAGGCAGTCGCCGAACGCCGGCATGACGCGGTCGATCGGGAAGAGGGTCGGTCGCCCCTCGGCCACCGAGGAGAGCACCGGCTGGCCCTGGTCGTTCCAGAGAGTGAAATCGACCAGCGCGCCGTCGGCGCGCTTCAGCTTCTGCTGGCCGTTGCCCGGCTTGAGGACCATCACCGAGGCACCGTACTCGGTCTTCTTCGCCGTCGGGTCGGGCGTCTTCAGGAACTTCGGCGTCGGCGGCAGGCTCGCCACCATCAGCAGCTCGACGTCGAAGACCGCCGCCTCGGAGACGCCGGTCTGCGGATTCTTCGGCAGCACGCTCGCCGGGAACCAGAAGCGCTTGATCTCGCCGGCGGTCATCGTCGACATCGCGATCCGCCAGGCGTCGAAAGTGGTCTTGAGCAGCATGCGCTGCGGCTTGGCCGACGCGAAGCTGTCCTGGATCACCGTGCCGGAGGTCGTTCGGCCGACGGAGTAGAACGCCACGATGTCGTCGAGCGCCGGTCTGCCGCCGCCCTTGCCCGGGCGCAGGGTCTTGCCCGCGATTCCTTGCGCCAGCCGCTCGGCGTCGGCCGGCGGGCTCGCGAGCTCGGAGCCCGCGGGGGCGGGCGGCTCGGGCACCGGCTGGCGCGCCGGCCCCGCGCCCTGGACCATCGGCTGCGGCGCCGGGGTCTGGGCGAGAGAGACCGCCGGCGCGACGGCGAGGGCGAGAGCGAGGGCGGAGAGGACGGCGAGGCGACCGGGGAACGACGTTCGCATGGCGCCCGGCACCCTATCCGAGCGCGCCCGGGGGCGCAACCGGAAATGGGGAAGCGCCGCCTCGCGCGCCACGCCGCGAGCGCGGGCGGATAGCATCGCGGCGATGCCCCTGCGCCTGGCGCTCGCCGGCCTCGCGGACTCGCCCTGGCGGATCGTGCCGCTGGTGGTGGCGCTGCTCGACCTCTACGTGCTCGGGCGCGCGATCACGCGCCGCCAGGGGGTCGAGGCGACGCTCGCCTGGATCTTCGCCATCCTCGCCCTGCCGGGAGTCGGCGCCGTCGCCTACCTGTTGCTCGCCAACCCGCGCGTGCGCCACACCACGCGGCGGATGCAGCGCGCCCGCGAGGTGGTGCGCGCCGCGCAGGACCTCGCCGCCGAGGCCGAGTCGCGCGACGGCGCCGGCGGGCCGGGCTACGAGGTCTTCTCGCTGGTCGCGGCGGCGACCGGCCTGCCGCCGCGCGCCGGGCAGCGCGTCGAGCTGCTGAGCCGCGATCAGGACGCTTTCGAATGCATGGCGGCGGCGCTCGCCGGCGCCGAGCGGCGGATCTGGGCCGAGTACTACATCATCGCCGACGACGAGACCGGCAAGCGCTTCCTCGCCGCGCTCGCCGCGGCGGCGGCGCGCGGCGTCGAGGTGCGGCTGATCTACGACGCGCTCGGATCCTTCCGGCTCGACCGCCGCCGGCTGGCGCCGATCGTCGCGGCCGGCGGCCGGGTGGCTCCCTTCCTGCCGCTCAACCCGCTGCGCCGCAAGTTCGCGGCGCTGCTGCGCAACCACCGCAAGCTGATCGTGGTCGACGACCGCCTCGGCTTCACCGGCGGGATGAACATCGGCGACGAGTACTCGGGTTTCGCGCCCAAGAAGGGCAAGCGCCCGTTCCGCGACAGCCACCTCGAGCTCGAGGGCCCGATCGTCGCCGATCTCGCGCTGCTCTTCGCCGAGGACTGGCGTTTCGCGACCGACGAGTCGCTCGGCGAGCTCGGGCCGGCGCCTCCGGCTTGCGGCCCGGCGATCGGCCAGCTCCTGCCGAGCGGGCCCGACCACGCCTGGAACGCCAACGCCCTCGCCTATTTCCGCGGCATCTCGACCGCGCGCCGCCGCGTCTGGCTGGCGACCGCTTACTTCGTGCCCGACGAGTCGGTGCTGCGCGCCCTGCAGGCGGCGGCGCTCGCGGGCGTCGACGTGCGGGTGATGGTTCCGGCGCAGTCGGACGTTCGCCTGCTCGGGCCGGCGGCGCGCTCCTACTTCCCGGCGCTGCTGCGCGCCGGCGTGCGGGTCTACGAGTACCTGCCGGCGATGCTGCACTCGAAGACCCTGGTGGTCGACTCGGCCTGGGGCATCGTCGGCTCGGCCAACGCCGACGTGCGCAGCTTCCGACTGAACTTCGAGGTCGGGGCGCTGGTGGCCGACGTCGGCTTCGCGCGTCGCCTCGAGGCGACGTTTGAAGAGGACCAGGCCGCGAGCCGCGAGGTCACCCTCGAAGCGATCGCCCGCCTGACCCGCCGCGAGCGCCTGCGCGACGGCCTGGCGCGGCTGCTCTCGCCGCTGCTCTGAGCGCGCTTCGGATATCCTCGCCCGCTCGCCGACCCGCCATGCGCTCCTTCCGCCGCCTGCACCGCCTGCTCGGACTCGCGCTCCTGCTGCCGATCCTGGTCTGGGCGGCGACCGGGCTGCTGTTCTTCCTCAAGCCCGGCTGGGGTCCGGCCTACTCCACGCTCGAGCCGCGCTGGCGGCCGCTCGCGGGCGCCGGCGTCGCGCCGCCGGCCGGAGCGCTCGAGGCGCGGCGGCTCTGCACGGTGCTCGGCGAGCACCTGCTGGTGCGCGACGCCAACGGCTGGCGGCAGGTCGATCCGGCGACCGGAGCCGACCGACCGCTGCCGCCGCCCGAGCAGGTGCGGGCGCTGCTTGCCGACGCGATTTCGGGCGAGCGCCGCGAGCGCTACGGAGACATCGCGCGCCTCGACGGCGCCAAGGCGACGACGACCACCGGCGCGACCCTCGAGCTCGACTGGCCGAGCCTGTCGATCGCCCAGCGCGGTGCCGACACCGAGCGCATCGACGCCCTCTACCGGCTGCACTACCTGCAGTGGACCGGGGCGCGGCCGCTCGACCGCGCCCTCGGTCTGCTCGGGCTCGTGGCGCTGTTCGCCCTGGCGCTCGCCGGACTGCGCCTGGCGATCCGCCCTTGAGGCGCTCGTTCCAGCCTCAGCCCTGATTCAAGCGGAAGCGCACCACCACGACGTAGCGCACCGCGATCGGCCGGCCGGCGAGCCGCGCCGGCTGGAAGGTCCACTGGCGGATCGCTTCGAGGGCGGAGTCGCCGAGTCCCATCGGCAAGTCGCTGACCAGCTGGGCGTCGAGGATCCTGCCGCTCGCGTCGATCGTGGCGAGGATCCGCACGTCGCCCTGGATGTGGCCCTTGATCGCCGCGACGGTGTACGCCGGCTGGGTCTTGCGGATCGGCACCGGCGGGGTGATCGGGCTGCCCTCGGTGTAGTTGTAGATCCCGTCGGAGTCCGGTTCGCCGCCGCCATCGCCGCCGCCAGCGCCGATTGCCGGCGCGGTCACCGGGCCGCTCTGCGGGCAGTCGGCGCAGGGCTGCGGGATGTCGCTCTGCGCCACGTCCTCGGGCGGCGACAGTTGCGTCTCCGGCAGGGAGGCGAGCTGCGGCGCTGGCGTCGGCGCGAGGGGTCGCGGATCGACCGTGGCGCGGTCCGGCTTCGGCGCTGCTGCAGCAGCCGGCGGCGTGTCGTCGACCCACGGCGGGAGCACGACGTCGACGTAGACTTCGTGGAAAACCGGTTCGGGCACCGCAGCGATCGTCCACAACTGCGCCGCCAGGATGCCGCCCACCAGGGCAAGGTGGCCGACCGCCGCCGCGAGCACCAGGGGCAGCTTGCGGCGGCCGGTGCCGCCGCGCGAGGAGATGAGGGCTGTCTCGAACATGGAACCGACCTCCTTGTCGATCCGTTGGACGCGCTGACGAGCGAGAATGCAACCTCCCTGCCGGGCACCACCTTCCAGCCGGCATTCCACGCCATCCACGAGGCGCACTGGTTCGCGGTCACCGACGCCGAGCAGCAGCTCGCCCGGCGCCGAAAGCTCTACACCGAGGGCGTCGATCGCCGAGGCCGACGTGCAGCGCCAGCAGATCCTCGGCGACCAGCCCTACGTCGAGGTCGAGATCGCGCCGCAGAAATTCGAGCACCGCGACATCCAGACCGGGCTCTCGGACGGCATCCAGATCGAGGTCGAGCCCGGCCTCGCCGAGAGCGACGAGGTCAGGGACCCCAACCTCGACGCCCAGCCGGCGGCGAAGATCGGGCGGTGCTGATCCG
The DNA here is from genome assembly GCA_046331385.1 of Thermoanaerobaculia bacterium. Classification (GTDB taxonomy): domain Bacteria; phylum Acidobacteriota; class Thermoanaerobaculia; order Multivoradales; family JAGPDF01; genus JAXLQW01. The sequence continues at coordinate 1,915,760 of JAXLQW010000001.1, read as the reverse complement.
GGTGCTCCGGCCGGCGTTTTCGCGACCAGCGGTTAAGAATCGGTCCCCCGCGGCGTGATGATCTCGATGACGAGCTCCTCGAGCGCGACGATCACGGCCGCGACCGGCGCCAGCCGTCGGGCGGCGCTCCTCCCGGTCCTGGCCGCGCTGACGCTCTGCTTGGCTGCCTCCGGCGCGGTCCGCGCCGCGACCCGCCTCGAGCTGCGCCACCAGAGCCTCGAGCTGCCGGGAGCCCCGGCGACGATCGTCGCCGGCGACGTCGACGGCGACGGGCGCGGCGACCTCGCGGTGGTGGTGGTCTACACCGCCTGGGACCAGCAGAGCGTCGATCAGGAGAGCCACATGGAGGGCATCGAGGGCTTGGTCGAGATGCTCACCGTGGTGCCCTACCTCGCCGACCGGCGCGAGCTCTGGCTGCTGCGCGGCATGGCGGACGGCGAGTTCGCGCGCGCCGCCGACCCGCTGCCGCTGCCGGCGTCGGTCGTCGGCCTCGAGCCGGGGACGCCGGGGGCGCCGATCGTGGCGCTTACCGACGACGGCGTCGCCGCGTTGCGCTTCGTCGCCGGCACGCCGGCGCGGTTGGTGCTCGAGCCCCTGCTCTCCGAGCCCTCGCCGCTGGCGCGTTCCGGTACCCTGGTCCCCAACCTCGGGATCGCGCACGATCTCGATCGCGACGGGCGCACCGATCTGCTGCTGCCGAACGAGGAGGGCGCCGCGGTGGTCCTCGCGACCGCCGCGGGCCCGGCGAGCGTCGTCGCCTCGCGCCTCGCCTTCCCCGATCTCGGCGAGCGCCGCGACGCCGGGGCGGATCGCCATCTGGCGCTGCCCGAAGCGCGCGACCTCGACGGCGACGGTCTGCCCGAGCTGCTGCTGGTCGATCCCGACCGCGGCTGGGACCGCCTGGAGCTGCTGCGCAACCTCGGCGCGGGTCGCTTCGCGCCGGCGATCGGCATCTCGGCGGGCGCGCTCGGCCGCGGCGCCCCGCCGCGCCACGGGAAGCGCGACCGCAAGTCGATCGTCTACCTCGGCGATCTCGAGGGCGACGGCCGCGCCGAGTACGTGACCCAGGAGAGTCTCGAAGACGAGGACGCCGGATTCCGGAAGGAGATGCAGCAGGCCAAGACGCCGCCGCGGCGCTACCGCGTGCATGCCATGCGCGCCGACTTCGCGATGGCGCCGGAGGCGACGCGGGAGTTCGAGGCCGACGGCTACGCTTTCGAGGGCGGCGACGAGGTCCGCCTCCCCGGCGGCTTCCAGGACCTGAACGGCGACGGCCGCCTGGATCTGGTCACCCTGACGCTCGACTTCTCGCTCTTCCAGATCGTGCGCGTGCTGGCGACCCACAGCTTCGATCTCGGGCTCGACTTCCACGTCTACTGCCAAACGGCGAGCGGCGAGTTCCGTCCGGTCGCGGGACTCGACCTGGCGGGGAAGTTCCACCTCGACCTCGACAACTTGAAGATCGGTCAGTTGTCGCAGTTCGCCGGCGACTTCGACGGCGACGGCCGGGCCGACTTCGTACAGATCGGTCGCGGCAGGACGGTGACCATCCACCGCGGTGGCGAGGACTGTTCGTTTCCGGCGTCGCCGGACCTGAAGATCGAGCTCGCCGAGGCGCCGCGCGACCTCGCCCTGGTCGAGATCCGCGACCTCGACGGCGACGGCCGTTCGGACCTCGCGATCGTCCAGCCCGAGGCGGCGAAGGAAGCCGGCGTGACCCCGCCGGTGCGGCTCGAGCTCTATCTGTCCGGAGGCCGGCCGTGAAACCGCGCGGCGCGATCTTCCTGGCGCTCGCCAGCGCCGCCGCGCTCGCCGGCGCGGCGCCGCCCGAGGCGGCGCAGAAACCACCGCCGCCGGTCGGGGTGAGCGCGACGACCCTGGCCGCGGCCGAGCGCCGCGACGTGGTCCTGCCGGGCAAGTGCCTCGGCGTCGCGCTGCAGCGCCGGCGCGCGGGCGGGCGAGAGGTCGTGTACCTGGTCGGTCGCGAGAGCGGCGGGCGCGCGCTCGTCGCCCTGCGCGGTCGCGAGCTGTTCGAGCTGGCGACCGGTCTGGCGGACGACGTCCGCGACCTCGTGGCCGCCGATCTCGATGGCGACGGCGAGGAGGAGCTGCTCCTCTCCTCGCCCGCGGGTCTGCTGGCGATCGCGACCGGCGGTGGCGCGGCGGGCGCGCCCGAGCTCCTGCCCGCGACCGCGCGGCGATCGGTGGTGGCGGCGATCGACGGCGGCGAGGACGGACGCGAGCTGCTGCTCGAACGAGTGGGCGCGGCGGAGCTCTGGCGGCGCGGCGCGCGCGGCGAGGGGGCGATCGCCCGGCGCTTCGACCTGCCGGTCGGCGTGGCGCGCGAGGCGCACGGGCTCTCCCTCTCCTCGTCGCCGATCACGGTGCTCGACCGCGGCGTCGGGCGCCGTCCGCTGTTGGCGATCGGCCCGGACGAAGCCGGCGCGACCCGCCTGCGCACGGTGCTGATCGACCTCGAGCGCCCGCCCGAGGAGGCGGCCGGCGAGAGCTGGTCGCAGTTGCCGGCGCCCGAGCAGATCGTCGCCCACCGCTACCTGCTCCTCTCCGGCGAGCCGCGGCTGGTCGTCGCGACGCTGGCGCGCGGGCGCCAGGGAGCGTTCGACAAGCAGTCGTTGCGCGCCTTCTCGCTCGCCGCCGACCGCACGCGCGCGGGCAAGCGCCCGCTGCTCGCCGCGGCGACCGAAGCGCACCGCTGGCAGAGGATCGAGGTCTTCGCCCGCGACGCTGACCACGACGGCCGCGACGACCTGGTCGCTCTCGAGCCGACCGGCCTCGCGGGCGACGAGCTGGCGGTCACCGGCTTCGCCGGCGACTCGCGCGGCATGGTGCGCCAGCTCGGCGTGCGCTCGACGGTCGAGACGCGCGGCGGCGAGAGTCGCTTCGACGGCGACATCGACGGCGACGGCGTGGCCGACCTGGTGGTGGCGAGCGACGACCGGATCGAGGTCTTCCGCGGTCTGCCGCTGATCAAGAGCCGCTGGGTGGAGAGGAAGCCGCGCTTCACCCTCGAGCGCGGCGCGGCGCGCGGCCAAGAGACGATCACGATCGGCGCCGGCTCGAACGGCGTCTCGGTCGCCGCGGAGTCCGAGCTGCGCGGCCTGTGGGTGATCGATCTCGACCGCGACGGCCGCGCCGAGATCCTGGTGCTCGGCGACGAAGTCGGCGGACGCGGAACCTCCCAACTCTTCTCGGCGATCCGCTAGGCGGGGTCGCGCGGCGAGCGCGGCTCGTCGCGGCTTCAGTCGGCGACTTCGACGCGATTGCGGCCGGCTTGTTTGGCGGCGTAGAGGGCGCGATCGGCGGCGGCGACGAGATCGCCGGGATGGGCCTCGCGATCCGGAACGGTGACCGCGACCCCCGCCGAGATGGTGACCACCGCGGCGACCGGCGAGGCGGGGTGCGGCTCTGCCAGCCCTTCGATCGTCGCGCGCAGCCGCTCGGCGAGAGCGAGCGCGCCCTCGCGGTCGAGGTCGGGGAGCACCAGGGCGAACTCCTCGCCGCCGTAGCGCGCCACCAGGTCCCCGGCGCGGTGCACGCCACGCGAGAAGGCGCGGGCCACGCGCTGCAGGCAGACGTCGCCCGCCGGGTGGCCGCGGCTGTCGTTGTAGGCCTTGAAGCAGTCGACGTCGATCAGCAGCAGGGCGAGCGGCAGCCCGGAGCGCGCCAGGCGCCGCCACTCGACCACCAGCACCTCGTCGAACCGCCGGCGATTCGCCAAGCCGGTCAGCGGATCGGACTGCGAGAGCCATTCGAGCGCCCGATTGGCGGTCTCGAGCTCGCCGGTGGCGTCGGCGAGCCGGCGGTTCAAGAGCGCCAGGCGGATGGCGCCCGCGACCTGCGCGGCGATCAGATCGAGCAGCGAACAGAGCTCGGGCGGAAAGGCCTCGGGCCGATCGCTCTCGACGTTGAAGGCGCCGATCACCTGGCCGCCGAAGCGGATCGGCACCACGTACTCGGAGACCACCGCCGGGTGGGCCTGGAAGTAGTCCGGATCGGCGGTCACGTCCTGCACCAGCTGCGGTTCGCCGGTGCGGATCGCGCGGCCGACCACGCCCACCTGCGCCGGGTGGAGAGCGGCGCGCGCCAGCGGCGCCGGCGATCTCACGGCCGTGGCCCGGTGCGCCCACTCGCGCCCCTCCTCGTCGGGCACCAGGATCGACACCAGGAAGAAGTCGAAACGCTGCTGGACGAAGGCGGCGATGCGCTCGAGGACGCCGCCGATCTCGTCGGCGGCGACGGCGGTCGCCGAGACCTCGGAGAGGATTTCGAAGTGCTCGGCGCGCCGCCGGGTCGACTCGAGGTGCTGCGCCGAGGCGATCGCGCCGGCGACGTGTCCGGCGATCACCTCGACGAAATGCAGCTGGCCGCGGAACGCGCCGATCCGCGTGCTCTCGAGGTTGAGCACCGCGACCACCTCGCCGCGGTGGCGCACCGGCACGCAGAGCTCCGAGCGGCAGCCGGGGAGCGTCTCGACGTAGCCCGGGACCGTGTCGACGTCGTCGATCACCGTCGGCAAGCCGCGCGCGGCGACCTCGCCGACCACGCCGCTGCCGAGGTCGCGGCTGTACCCCGGTCGCACCTCGCTCGCCACCGTGGTGGTGACCGCCTCGCAGATGAAACGGCGGCGGGCGGCGTCGATGCGCACCAGGGCGACGAACTCCCAGCCGAAGAGCGCCGCCAAGGCGTCGGTCACCCGCTGCATCATCGGCCGCAGCTCGAGATCCTCGGTCGCCAGGCGGGCGATCGTGGCCAGGATCTCGAACTGCCGACCGGGTCTGGCCTCCGGGATGTCGCTCATCGACTCAGCAGAGCTTACGGGCCGCGTCCGGATTCAGTTTTCCCGCAGGTAGCCCCAGTTGTGCAGCCGGTCGCTGTCCTCGGTCCAGCGGTCGCCGATGTCGTCGCGGTAGTACATGTTGGGGATCAGGATGTTCTTGATCCGCGCGTAGGCCTGCTGCTGCGCCTGTTTCATGGTCGAGCCCAGGCCGACGACGGTGAGCACCACGCCCGAGGTGCCGGCGACCAGCCATTGCCCCTGCACCCGCTTGACGTCCTCGATGTGGACCTCCTCGGCGACCGGCTTGCGGAAAATGATCACCGCGTTCTTCGACAGCGAGTGGAAAGTCTCCTCGTCGTCGAACGGGTAGGGCGGCACGATCACCCGCACGCCGACCTGGAATCCGGACTTGGTCTTGAAGCGATCGATCGTGCCCGCGGCGAGGTCGTGGAAGAACTCGCCGATCGGCGTGGTCATGCCCTCCTGCTGGATGAAGATCGTCGGATAGCCGAAGCGGGCGGTGAACTCGAGCGGATAGATGCCGTTGGCGTTGACGATGCAGTTCAGGTCGACGTAGCCGACGTAGCGCTCCTCGGCGAGCTTCGCCTCCATCTTCTTCAGCGTCTGGTTGAACAGCCGATTGGGCATCGACCAGAACATCGCGGTGCCCATCTCGCCGGTCGATGGTCCGAGGTTGCCCGGGAAGAGCTTCTTGTGCTCGAAGTTGACGTTGACCGGATAGACGAACTCCTTGCCGTTGAAAAACGCCCCCACCGCCACCTCGACGCCGACCACGCGCTTCTGCAGCTGGAAGACCGGGATCTCGGCGGCGAGCGTCCGCTGGTAGGACTCGAGCACGCCGACGACGTCGGTGCCGTCGTCGTCCTCGCCGACGAACAGGCGGCGCTTGACGTTCTGCGCCTCGCCCGAGGGCTTGATGACGTAGCGCGACGGGTTCGCCCGCACGTACTCGATCGCCTCGTCGAAGTCGGTGAACTCGCGGTAGGGGATGATGTTGACTCCGGCGCGCCTCAACTCCTCCTGGCCGAACGAGCGGTCGTCCTCGAGCCGGTCGGTGTACTCCGATCCGCCCACCACCAGCTTGCCCGCGGCGCGCAGCTCGGCGGCGACCTTGCCCTGGCCGAGGGTGTCGTCGAAGACGATGACGTCGGCCCACTCGACGTGCCGCCTCCAGTCCTGCACCTTGGCGACGAAACCGTCCGCGATGTCGCGCTCCTTGACCGCCTCGATGTAATAACGCGCTTCGTGTCCCTCCTTGACGATCTGCCAGGCGATGTCTCCGACCAGTCCCGAGAGCGAGACGAACAGGAACTTCTGCTTTTCCATGGAGCGGGATTGTACGGCCTTCGGCCGCATTCCCCGAGGCGGCGCGCGAGGCCGTTGTAAGCTGCCCGCCTGGGGTTTTCGGGGAGGTGGCGGATGGGCCGTAGGCGGGTGATCATTCTGGGAGCGGCGGGGCGCGATTTCCACGATTTCAACGTGCTGTTCCGCGATCGGGCGGAATTCGAGGTGGTGGCGATCACCGCCACTCAAATCCCGGACATCGAAGACCGCGTCTACCCGCCGGTTCTCGCCGGCGGTCTGTACCCGAACGGCATCCCCATCCGTCCCGAGTCGGAGCTCGAGCGCCTCATCCGCGAGCACGACGTCGACGACGTCTGGCTCGCCTACTCGGACGTCTCCTTCCAGTACGTCATGGACCTCGCGTCGCACGTCGTCGCCTGGGGGGCGAATTTCGGCATCCTCTCGGCCACCAAAACGATGCTCGCCTCGAGCCGGCCGGTGGTGGCGATCACCGCCGTGCGCACCGGGGTCGGCAAGTCGCAGACCACGCGATACGTGTCGCGCATCCTCAAGGCGATGGGCAAGCGGGTGGTGGCGGTCCGCCACCCGATGCCCTACGGCGATCTCGCCCGCCAGATCTGCCAGCGCTTCGAGACCTACGCCGATCTCGACCGCCACGAGTGCACGATCGAGGAGCGCGAGGAGTACGAGCCGCACATCGACAACGGCTTCGTGGTCTACGCCGGAATCGACTACGAGAGGATCCTGCGCGAGGCGGAGAAGGAGGCCGAGGTCATCCTCTGGGACGGCGGCAACAACGACACGCCGTTCTACCGCCCGAACCTGCACATCACCCTGGTCGATCCGCACCGTGCCGGGCACGAGACCTCGTACCACCCGGGCGAGGCCAACGTGCTGATGTCGGACCTGCTGCTGATCAACAAGGTCAACACCGCCGCGCCCGCCAACGTCGAGCGGGTCGAGGCCAACTGCCGGCAGCTCAACCCGCGCGCCACGATTCTGCGCTGCGCCTCGACGATCGCGATCTCCGATCCGGAGGCGATCCGCGGCCTGCGGGCGCTGGTGGTCGAGGACGGACCGACGCTCACCCACGGCGGCATGAGCGTCGGCGCCGGCTGGTTCGCGGCGCAGCAGGCGGGAGCCGCCGAGATCGTCGACCCGTCCCCCTTCGCGGTCGGTTCGATCCGCGCCACCTACGCCAAGTATCCGAACGCCCGCGGCATTCTGCCGGCGATGGGTTACGGCGAGACCCAGATCCGCGAGCTCGAGGCGACGATCGCGGCGACGCCGGCCGACGTCGTGGTCGAAGGGACGCCCATCGAGCTGGCGCGGATCCTCAAGTCCGACAAGCCGATCGTCAACGTCAGCTACGAGCTCGCGCCGGAGGACCCGGCCGTGCTCGAGCGGGCGATCCGCGCCGCGGTGGGCTGAGGCGGCGCGCGGCGCGAGGACCGGATGGAGCCCGAGACCGTCCCGCGGCGCCCGCTCTTCCTGTCGATCGTGGTGATCCTGCTGGCGCTCTCGACCGCGAGCGGGCTCGTCACCCTGCTCTGGCGCCGCGACGATTTCCTGCGCGCCTTCCCGGCGGCCACACCGGCGATCCTCGTCGGCTACCTGGTGACCGCGATCGCTATCCTCGCCAGCCTCTTCGGGCTGTGGCGGCTGCGGCCCTGGGGTCTGGCGCTGGCGGTGCTGCTGGTGGTGCCGGCGCTCGGTCTCGACATCCTGGCCGAAGCGCCGCTGGCGCATCGGATCGCGGTGGTGGTCTCGACTCTCGTGGTCGTCGCCGCCGCTTGGCCGGCGCGCCGGGTCCTGGTCCCCGGAAGGCACCCCCCGGCACCTCCCGCCGACTGATTCCGGCCGCGACGCCCCGCCCGCCGGGGCGTTGACGGCCTTGCGCGGCGGTGCCACGGTCCCGGGCGAGGGGGGCGAGAAGGAGATCGCCATGGCAGCGCGGGAAGCGGCCGTCGCCTGGATCGCCTCGCCCGAGGATCGAAGCCCGGAGGCGCGCGGCCGGAGCGCGCACGGCGTCGTCGTCGGTCGGCTGCTGGCGGCGCTGCTCTGCGTCGCGACCCCGGCGCACGCCGCCGGGGATGCCTGGACCGCCAATGTCTACCTTCAGGAGGCCTTCCCCAAGCAGACGCGCACCAACCGGCAGATCGCCGAGGTCAACGCGGCGTTCGGCACCCGCTTCGAGGACTGGGACGACATCCACAATCTGAGCCTCGGCGGCCAGCTGTTCCGCCGGGTGGCGGAGCGCTGGAAAGTGGGCGTGGAGATCGACTACAGCCAGGGCGAGGTCGCCGGCCACGCCACGATCGACACCGAAGCCGGCCCGGCGGAGCTCGATTTCGTGCAGCGCTACTCGACCTTCGCCGACGCTCTCGCCGCGGCGCATTTCCTCCCCTGCCCGCGCTGCCGGCGGGTGGAGCCTTTCGTGCTGCTCGCCGCGGGCGTCGCCTACGAGAAGGACCGCACCCGCCTCTCGCTCGCCAACGCCTACCTCGACGCGGGACTGCGGGTCGACAACGATGGGTTCTATCCGGTCTACACCGCGGGCGCGGGCCTCGACGTGCCGTTGTCGACCCGCCGGAACCTCGCGTTGCAGCTCGGCGCCGCCTACTTCTGGGGTCGGCTGCAGCATCGCGTGGCGGCGCGCGGCTCGCTCGCGCCGGCGCCCGAGGTGCTGGCCGACACCGACTCGACCGGGCCCAACTTCTGGGTCGGCCTCTCCTGGCGATTCGGCGGCGCCCGCTAGGTGGACGCGCCGATCCGGGCGGACGAGCCATCGACAGCCGAAAGCGGCGCCGCGGTCGAGGTCCGTCGCGTCGCGACGCGCGCCGACCGCCTCGCCTTCGTCCGCTTCCCCTGGCGCATCTACCGCGACCGGCCGGCCTGGGTGCCGCCGCTCGAGCTCGAGCGCCTCGCCTTCCTCGACCGGCGCAAGAATCCGTTCTTCCGCCACTCCGACGCCGAGCTCTTCCTCGCCCGGCGCGGCGGCGAGATCGTCGGCCGCATCGCGGCGATCGAGAACCGCCGCCACCTCGAGACCTACCGCGACCGCACCGGCTTCTTCGGCCTCTTCGAAGCGATCGACGATCCGGGAGTCGCCGCGGCGCTCTTCGCCCGCGCCGCGGACTGGGTGCGCGAGCGCGGCCTCGCGCGCCTGCGCGGCCCGATGAGCTTTACCATCAACGACGAGTGCGGCCTGCTGCTCGACGCCTTCGATCTGCCGCCGGTGCTGCTCATGCCGTACAACCCGCCCTACTACCGCGGGCTGGTGGAGGGCGCCGGGTTTCGCAAGGCGCAGGACCTCTTAGCCTTCCGGATGGACGTGCCCGAGCGGACGCCGCGCCGCCTCGCCGCGGCGAGCCGGATCGTGCGCGGTCACGACATCGTGGTGCGCAAGGCGGACTTCGGCCGCTTCGACGAGGAGGTCGAGAAGATCCACCGCCTGCACTCGGCCGCCTGGGCCGAGAACTGGGGCGCGGTGCCGCTGACCCGCGAGGAGCTCGCGGCGCTCGCCGCGGAGCTCAAGCCGATCGCCGACCGCGAGCTGGTCTTCTTCGCCGAGTCGCGAGGCGAACCGGTCGGCGTCAGCGTCACCGTCCCCGACCTCAATCGCGCCATCGCCCGGGCGCGCGGCCGCCTGCTGCCCTTCGGCTGGCTGCGCCTGCTCGCGGCGCGGCGCCGGATCGACGTCGTCCGGGTGCTGATCCTCGGCGTGCTGCCGGAGTACCGCCACCGCGGGGTCGAGGCCGAGTTCTACGCCCGGACGATGGAGGCGGCGCGACGCGGCGGCTACCGCTGGGGCGAGATGTCGTGGATCCTGGAGTCGAACGGCGCCATGCTGCGCGCCCTCGAGCGGATGGGGGCCGAGCGCTACAAGACCTACCGGGTCTACGATCTCGAGCTGTGACCTCCGCTGCTCGCCGCGCGAACCCCGCCGATCGATTGTTGGCGGGCTACGGGATCGCCGTGGCGGCGCTGGTCGCGCTGGCGCCGCGCGCCGCGACCGGGCTCGACTCCGAAGCCCGGCTCGGCTATCTCGCGCTCCATCTCGGCGTCGCCGCCACCGCGCTCGCCCTGGCCCGGCGGGACCGCGGCGCCGCGACGCCGGCGCTCGGCTTCCTCCATCGCTGGTTCCCGATGTTGGCGCTGCCCTGGCTCTACAGCGCCGCCGGGGCGCTGCGCCACCTCGTGGTGGCGCGCGATCTCGATCCCTGGATCGCGCGCTGGGACGCGGCGCTGTTTCCCGGCTCCTGGTACCTCGCCGGCGCGCGCCTGCCGGCGTTGGCGATCGAGGCGCTGCACGGGTTGTACTTCAGCTACTACCTGCTGCTCTTCCTCCCGGCGCTGCTCGCCGAGCGCCGCCAGCCGACCGAGGTCGGCCGCTACCTGTTCGCCCTCACCGCGACGATGTTGCCGCACTACGCGCTCGACTTCTTGCTACCGGTCGCCGGACCCCTCGCGGCGCGCGCCGGGCTCGCGGCGCATGGGCTGGTCTTCGTGCCGGCACTCGACGCGATCTACCGCGCCTTCGACCGCGGCGGCCTCGCCTTCCCCAGCACCCACGTCGCGGCCGCGCTCGTCGCCTCCTGGTTCGCGGCGCGCTTCTTCCCCCGCCGCCGCCTCGCTCTCGCGGCTTGGTTCGCGGGGATCGCGACCTCGACCGTGCTTTGCGCCTACCACTATCCGATCGACGTCCTCGCCGGGCTCGCCAGCGGCCTCCTCTGTCTCGGCCTCGCGCTGCGCGTCAGCCGTCCGGGAGCGGAGCTCAGGGACGCGGCGGAATGAGCCGGCCGATCGGCATCAGGGCCATGGGCCGCTCATCGTGAGCGAGCGCCAGAATCCGGGCGACCGCGTCGTCGTCGAAGGCCGCGACCAACACCGTGCCGAGGCCGAGAGCCGCCGCCTGCAGGTAGAGGTTCTCGGCGACGCCGCCGACTTCGAAGTGGACGTAACGCTCGCCCCGCGCACCGTAGCGTCGCGCGGTGCGCCGCGAGTCGGCCGAGACCGCGATCACCGCCGCGCCGGTGGCGACCCAGGTCTGGCCGAACGCGGCGCGCGACAGGGCCTCGCGCTCGTCGAGCGCGCCGCGGGGCTCGAGCGCGTGCTCGCCGGAACGGTAGCGGTAGATGCCGCCGGCGAGCGATCCGACTTCGCCCACGACGACGTCGAGCAGCAGAGGATAGATCGCGCCCGCCGAGGGCGCGGCGCGCAGGCCGTCCGCCTTGGTGACCCCCTGCGCCGCCCAGAGCAGCTGGGAGAGCTCATCGAGGCGCAGGCGCCCGTTGGGCCAATGCCGCGTCGACCGGCGTCGGGCGAGAGCGGAGGCGAGCGCCTGTCCGCCTTCCCGACTCGGGTCGAGAAGGCGGACCAACTCGACCGGAGTCGTCTCGGCGCCGGCCGGCGAAGCGCCCGACGCGGGCGCTCCGAGGTCGTCCGCCGCCCCTTCCAGCCGTTCGTCGTGCGCCTCGTCGAGCATGGTCGCGATCCAATCTGGCGCGGAAGGATGCGGCTCCGCCTCCGGCAAGAGCCGCTTCGCCGACTTCAAGATAGGTGTCTGCGGAGGCCGGCGCGCCGACCCCGGGGGTGAGTCCGCCCCGTCCGCTGGCGCGGCCGAGGCGGGGATCGACGGAGGGTGGCGGTCCTGGGATTCGCCGGCCGTCAGCCGAGGCGCGCGAAGGTGACCGCGACTTTGGCGACCAGTTGACCCTCCTGCGTCACCTCGCCCTCGGCGAAGGCGAGCGTCCGGCCCGACTTGAGGAGGCGACCGCGCGCCGCCAGCCGGCCGGGAACGGCGCGGCGCAGGAGCTGGACGGCGAGGTGCGTCGGCACGATCTGCCGTGCGCTCGCCCCGGCGGCGGCGGCGCTGGCGGCGGCGACCTCGCCGAGCGTCGCGAGGACGGCGAAGTGGATCGTGCCCGGCATCACCTCGTGCTCCGGCCGGGTGTCGAGGACGATCGTTCCCTCGTCGTCGGCGGCGAATCCGAGGGCGCGGTTGAAGCTCACGGTTCCTCCTCCACGGGCTCGACCGCGGCCAGCAGCTCGGGCGCCGAGAGGGCGCGCGAAGTCTTGTCGATGGGCTCGAGCAGGGCGATGGGTTTCGAGCCGGCGGCGCCGAGTCGCTCGAGGCGCCGACCCTGCGGCAGGAGCTGCATTTGGAAGGACCCGACCGCCTTGTTGTAGGCCTCGAGCGCCCCTTCGATCCCCTTGCCGACTCTGGCGAAGTGCTCCGAGAAGACGCGCAGGCGGTCGTAGAGCTCGCGCGCCGCGTCGGAGATCTGACGAGCGTTGGTCGCCAGGGCCTCCTGCCGCCATCCGTAGGCGACCGACTTCAGCAACGCCACCAGGGTCGTCGGCGTCGCGAGCACCACGTTCTGGGAGAAGGCCTCGTCGATCAGGGACGGATCCTGCTCGAGCGCCGCCGAGAAGAAGGTCTCGCCCGGCAGGTAGAGGACGACGAATTCCGGCGCGTTCTCGAACTGATTCCAATAGCTCTTCGCCGCCAGCTTCTTGATGTGATCGCGCACCTGCCGCGCGTGGTCGATCAGATGGCGCCGGCGCTGGTCCTCGTCGCGGGCTTCCACGGCGTCGAGGTAGGCGGCGAGCGGCGCCTTGGCGTCGACCACCAGCTGTTTGCCGCCCGGGAGCTTGACCACCATGTCCGGGCGCAGGGTCGCGTCCTCGGTGGCGGCGGTCTCCTGCTCGAGAAAGTCGACGTGGTCGACCAGCCCGGCGAACTCGACCGCGCGCTTCAACTGCATCTCGCCCCAGCGCCCGCGCACCTGCGGCGCGCGCAGCGCCTTGACCAGGTTGCCGGTCTCCGACTGCAGGCGCTCCTGCGAGGTCAGGAGGCCGCGGATCTGCTCGGAGAGCCCGCCGTAGGCGCTCTCGCGCCGCTGCTCGAGCTCGCGCACCGCCGTCTCGTAGCGGCCGAGCTGCTCGCGCAGCGGCGCGAGAGCGGCGTCGATCGCCTGCCGGCGCTGGTCGAGATCGCCCGCCGCCGCGGCTTGCAGGGTGGCGAAACGCTGCTCGGCGAGGCTCAGGAACGAATCGTTGTTGGTCGCCAGCGCCTGCCCGGCGAGGTTGGCGAAGACGTCGGCGAGCCGCTGTCGCGCTTCGTCGAGCAGCGCCGTCTTGGCGCCCGAGTGCTCGCGCTCCTCGGCGAGCCGCGCCTCGGCGGCGGCCAGCCGGGCGCGCAGGTCGGAGGCTTCGCCGGCGAGCGCCGCGGCGCGCGAGGCCGCCTCCTGGAGGTCGCGCCGCGCCTCGGCTAGGGACTCCTCCCGGCCGCGCAGGCGCTCCTCGACGCCGGCGCGCGCCGCCTCGCCCTCGGCGCGCGCCACCGCGACCGCCTGGGCGGTGCGGCGCGAGACGATCCAGCCGACGAGCGCCGCGAGCGCGATGGCCGCGGCGGCCGCGGCGAGGATGGGGAGGAGGTCGTTCGTCATGCTGGGTCCTTCCAGATGATCCCCGAGGACGCGCGGGCGAGCAACCCCGGGGCAGTGACGAGGAGCGACCGACTTGACGGCACGGCCGGCTTCGTCGATCCTGCGATCTTCGAGGACCCCTCCCGGGAGACCGCATGGACACGAGAATCGACGACCGCATCGAGCTGCTGCGCCACACCCTGGCGACCCTCGCCTACCGCGGCGGCAAGGCGGTGCGCGGTGCGCCGCCGGAGTTCGGCGACTTTCGCGCCGGCCCGGGGTCGCGCTCGGCGGGCGAAATCTTGGCGCACGTCGGCGATCTGTTCGAGTGGGCGCTCCACCTGGCCGAGGGCGAACAGGTTTGGGCGGATTCCTCGCCGCTTCCTTGGGAGCGCCAGGCGGCGCGCTTCCACCGCCTGCTCTCGGAGTTCGACGCCCGTCTCGCCTCCGGGCGGCCGCTCGGATTCCCTCCCGAACGCCTCTTCCAGGGGCCGATCGCCGACGCCCTGACCCACGTCGGGCAGCTGACGATGCTGCGCCGGCTGGCGGGATCGCCGATTCGCGGCGAGAACTACTTCCAGGCCGAGATCGTCGCCGGGCGGGTCGGCGTCGAGCAAGCGGCGGCGCGGCGCGAGTTCGATTGAGGCGGCGGCGCCGTGCGCCGGGGCCGGCGTCGCGACCTCAGGCGGGCGAGATCTCGACCTCGGCTTCGATCTCGACCGGAATGCCGAGCGGCAGCTCGGCCATTCCGACCGCCGAGCGCGCGTGGGTGCCGCGCTCCGGTCCCCACAACTCGACGATCAGATCCGAGAAACCGTTGATGACCGCCGGCTGCAGGTTGAAGCCGGGCGCCGAGTTGACCATGCCGAAGACCCGCAGCCAGCGGTGAACGCGGTCGAGGTCGCCGAGCTCGCGCTGCAGGCTGCCGAGGATCGCGATCGCCGTGCCGCGCGCCGCCTGGTAGCCCTGCTCGATGGTCAGCTCGCGCCCGAGCTTGCCGAGCGGCGAAGCGAACGAGCCGTCGGGATTCTGCGCCGCGTGGCCCGAAACGAAAGCTCGGTCGCCCGCCACCCGCACCCAGGAGAACGGCAGCCGCATGCCCGGCGGCACGACGAGCGGCGGCGGGAGAACGAGTCCCATGGCTTCGAGCTTGGCTTCGATGTCCATCGTCCCGGATCCCCCTCGTGGGCGATCGTCGCGCGAATCGCCCCGCGCGTCGCCGGATCGCCTCACACTTCGTCGATCGAGCGCTCGACGATGAGCGCGGTCCAGTCGTCGGCGCGCGCCGACAGGGTGCGGCGGGCGACCGCGGCGAAGAGCGCGGCGAGAGCGGCGGCGCCGGCGGCGGGCGCGTCCGCGATCAGCTCTTCGAAGGTGGCGTAGCCGAGCGGCTCGCCGCTGCCCGCCAGCGGCGCCTCGGGGAGCCCGTCGGTGACCAGCAGGATCCGTTCTCCGGGGGCGAGGGTGCCAGCGAGCGACTCGTAGGTTACCGCCGAGCGCAGCCCGAGCGGCAGCCTCGGGCCGGAGACGGCGAGCGCCCGAGCGCCGCCGCCGGGCGCTAGGCGATAGGGGTCGGGCAGGCCGGCGTTGGCGAGCTCGAAGCGCCCGGAGGCCGGATCGAACAGCAGCACCGCGAGCGCCACGAATTCGCGACTGCCGAGGCTCGACGCGAGGCGCGAGTTGAGCTCGGTCAGCAGGCGCGCGGCGCCGCCCTGCGCGGCGACGAAGGGCAGCATCGCCTTGGCGGAAGCCATCAGCAGGCTGGCTCCCATCCCCTTGCCGGCGACGTCCGCCACCACCGCGAGCAACCGCCCGTCGGCGAGGCGGAAGTAGTCGTAGAAATCGCCGGCCACCAGGCCCGCGGGCTCGATGCGCGCCGCCAGGCGGAAGCCGTCGGCGGCGTACTCGGTCGGTGGCAGGAGCCGGCGCTGGATGTCACGCGCGGTTTCGAGCTCCTTTTCCGCGAACTCGGTCTCCTTCAGCTTGGCGACGCTCTCGGCCAGCCGCTGGCGCAGGTTCTCGTAGGTGAGGATCACCACCCCGACGCCGGCGCCGAGACCGCCCTCGACGAGCAGCGTCGCCCGCCAGTCGACCGGGCCGAAACGCACTCGTCCCGAGGTGACGAAGGGAGCGAGCGTCGCGGCGACCGCCCAGCCGAGGATGCCGGCGGCGAAGTAGATCGAGATCAGGGCGAGCCGGGTCCAGCGCTCGGGCAGCCGCGACAGCGGCGCGCCGAGCAGGAAAGCGAACAACAGAGTCGAGAGATAGATGCAGCCGCCGACGAGCGCCCCGACGACGATCGAGAGCCAGATCGGGCCGTCCTGCTGCGCCACCCAGAAAAGCAGCGAGATCGCGACGCCGGCGCCCGCGGCGAGCGAGAAGTGGCGCAGGAATTCGCGCCACGAGTGCGGGATCAGCCGGCGGCGGGGGGCCATGGTCCGGGTTACGTCGCGGGTCGCGAAAAGGTTCGCGCCGCCGGTCGATGGAGCCGGGCGACCGGCGAGCGCCGCCGTCGGCGGGCGCTCATCCTATGGCGAGCAGTAGCTTGCCGCTCGTCGCTCGCCCGGCGAGCAGGCGGTGGGCCTCGGCGGCCTCGGCGAGCGGCAGCACGCGGTCGATCGCCACTGCGAGCTCGCCGCGCGCGGCGGCGCCGAAGACCGCCGCGGCGCTCGCGGCGAGCTCGAGCGGGTCGCGCAGATAGTCGAACAGCGTGGCGGTCACCAGCGTCCGGCTGCCGAGCACGGCGCGCGGCGACAACGGTTCGACCGGGCCGCTCGACTGGCCGAAGAGCACCAGCGTGCCGCGCATGCGGGTGGATCGCACCGAGCCCGCGAAGGTCGTCTTGCCGACCGAGTCGAGCACCAGATCGCAGCCGCGGCCGCCGGTCTCGGAGAGGATCGCGCTCGCGAAGTCGTCCTCGGCGCGCCACACGCGCTCGCAACCGGCGGCGCGGGCGCGGGCGGCCTTCTCGGGCGTCGACGCGGTGCCGAAGAGGCGGGCCCCGGCGCGGCGCGCGAGCTGGCAGGCGAGCAGCCCGACGCCGCCCGCGGCGGCGTGCACCAGGACGAGGTCGCCCGCGCCGACCCGGCCGATGGTCTCGATCAGCATCCGCGCCGTCATGCCCTGGAGCGGCAGCGCGGCGGCGATGTCGAGACCCAGCCCGTCCGGCACCGGAAGGGTGCGCGCGGCGCCGAGCACCACCCGCTCGGCGTAGCCGCCCGGGCCGTCGAAGAAGGCGACCCGGTCGCCGACTCGCGGCGAGGTCACGCCCGGCCCCACCGCGTCGACCACCCCGGCGCCCTCCTTGCCGGCGATCGCGGGCAGCGACGGCGACGGGTAGAGGCCGCTGCGCAGGTAGAGATCGATGAAGTTGACGCCGGCGAAGGCTATCGCGACCCGCACCTCGCCCGCCCCCGGCACGGGCGTCGGCAGGTCGTCGACGCGCAGGACCTCCGGCCCGCCGGGGGTGTGGAAGCGGACGGCTCTCAGGGCTGCGCCTCGGACTGCCAGGGGGTGGTCTGGTAGTTCGGGAACGGCGGGCGGACGTACTTCTTCGGCGGGTTCTTCGCCAGCAGGTCGAGGGCGACCGCCACCGCGCGCTCGAGCTGCGGGTCGCGACCGTCCTTGCAATCGGCCGGCAGCATCTCGACCTCGATGTCGGGGGCGATGCCGCGATTCTCGACCTCCCACTTGCCCTCGGTACCGTAGAGCCCGCCGCGCGGTGCGGTGACGTAGCCGCCGTCGACGAGCTCGGGGTAGTCCCAGATGCCGACCAGCCCGCCCCAGGTGCGCGTGCCGACGAGCGGACCGATTCCGAGCTTGCGGAAGTACCACGGGAGCGCGTCGCCGCCCGAGCCCGACATCTCGTTGGTGATCAGGACTTTCGGTCCGTCGATCGAGGCGGCGGGCGAGCGCGAGTCGCGGCCGTCGCGACTCATCAGCAGGCTGAGGGTCGGCCGACGCAGGTAGTCGACCACGTAGTCGGCGAGGTCCCCGCCGTGGTTGAAGCGCTCGTCGACGATCGCGCCCTGCTTGTCGACCTGGCTGAAGAAGTAGCGGTTGAAGTTGACGAAGGCGCCGCCCGCGGTGTCCGGCAGATGGAGGTAGGCGAGGCGACCGTCCGAAAGCTCGGCCACCTTGCGGCGGTTGTCCTCGATCCAGGCGTGGTAGCGCAGCGCGTGCTCGTTCGGCACCGGCACGACCGAGAGGTCCCGCGCTTGCTTGCCGCTGGCGTCCCTCGCCACTCGGATCCGGGTCGCCTTGCCGGCGGTGTTCTCGAGCCAGCGGTAGGGCGAATCCGGCGGGCGGACCTCGTGGCCCTCGATCGCGATCAAGTACTCGCCGGCCGCGACCTCGACCCCGGGCGCGGCGAGCGGCGCCGTCTGCTTCGGGTACCAGCTCTCGCCGTCGAAGACGCGAGCGAAGCGGTAGCGCCCGTCGGCGATCTCGAAGTCGCAGCCCAGCAGGCCGCCCGCGACCTTCGGCGCGTCGGGCAGGTCGCCGCCGCCGACGAAGACGTGGCCGAGGTTGATGTTGGCGAGCATCTCCTCGAACAGGTAGTTGAGGTCGCCACGGCTCTCGAGTCCGTCGAGGTAGACCGCGTAGCGTTTCTCGGCCGCCGGGAGGTCGAGGCCGTGGGCGCGCGGGTCGTAGAGGAAGTCGCGCTCGATCCGCCAGGCCTCGTGGTACATCTGCCGCCACTCGGCGCGCGGATCGACGTAGGTCTCGAGACCGTCGAGCGCCAACGCGCCCTTGCCCGGATCGAGCGGCGCGTCGGTCGCCGCCAGGATCCACTTCTCGCCCGAGTGCGCGAGCAGCTTCGCGCCGTCGGCCGAGAGATGGAGCTCGTCGACCTCGTCGGCGAGCTTCTCGACCTTCCTGTCCTTGAGGGTGAACTTCGAGAGCGGTCCCGACGGCGCCTCCTCGGAGTTGGGGTCGAGCACCTCCGGCCAGGCCTGGAGGAAGATCTCGCCCGCTTTCCCCGCCGCGAGACCGCCGTAGTTCGCGGCGGGGATCGGCAGCGGCACGATGCGGGTCGCCAGGCGATCGAAATCGATCTTCACCGGCGCCGGGGCGTCGGCCTTCGCCTCGGCGCCCGCTTTCCCGCCGCTCCCGACCGCGTCGCCCTTCTTCTTGCCGTCCTTGGCCGGGGCGTCGGCCTTCGCCTCGCCCTGGTCGTCGGATCCCTTGGCGTCCTTGCCCGTCTCCTCGTCGCTCTCCGGCAGCAGGGGCGAAGGGACGTCCTTGGCGAGCACCGCGAGGTAGACGTTGCGCGACAGCGGATGGCCGACGCTCGACAGGTCGAGCCAGGCGGCGCTCGCGCCGGCGTCGGTCGAGGCGGTGAAGTAGAGGTACTTGCCGTCGCGGTCGAAGGCCGGGAACATCGCGTCGGACATGCCGTCCGAGATCCGGCGCGAGGTCTTCTCGGCGACCGACCAGACGAAGATCGCGTGCAGGTGGTTCTCGAGCTGCCGGCTGTAGGCGAGGTAGCGCGAGTCGGGTGACCAGGTCGGGCTGAGGACGCCCCAGGGGCCGGGCGAGTCGTAGAGATCCTGGTCGACGAACGTCATCGCGCCGCTCGCGACGTCGAGCGTCCAGATTTTCATCCGTTTGTCGGTGAGGGCGATCGCTTTGCCGTCGGGCGACCAGACCGGGGCGTAGAAGAAGGACGGTGGATCGCCGAGGGCGACCGTGCGCGGCGCGCCGAGGCCGTCCTGCGGCGCCAAGCGGAGGGCGTATTCGCCGCCCTCGTCCGAGAGCCAGGCGATCGTCTTGCCGTCCGGCGACCAGGCCGGGCTGCGGTCGGCGACGCCCGAGGAGCGGGTGAGGTTGCGCGCCTCGCCCTTTTCGGCCGGCACCGTCCAAAGGTCGCCGCGCGCCTCGAAGACCGCGCGCGCGCCGGACGGCGAGAGGCCGGCGGCGGTGATCGAGTCGGCGATCTTCTCGTAGTGCGCTCGGGCGGCGGGGAAGTCCGCCTCGACGCGGATCGGCACCACGCTCGCCCGGCCGCTCGCCGGGTCGAACAGGCCGATCTCGCCGAAGCGCTCGAAAACCACCGCGTCCGGCCCGGCGGCGATCGCCTTCAAGTCGAGTCCGTCGTCGGCGAAGGCGCGTGCCACCGCGTTCGTCTTCGGGTCGTAGCGATAGAGCGCGGACCCGCCGTCGCGGTCGGAGAGGAAATAGACCGCGTCGCCGAGCCAGACCGGGGAGCGGTCGTTCGAGTTGGCGCGCGGCACCTTGGCAAGCGCCAGGGTGGCGAGATCGACGATCCACACCCGCGAAGTCTGGCCGCCGCGGTAGTGCTTCCAGCCCGGCTCCCACTGGTCGAAGGGGACGTAGGCGAGGCGGCGGCCGTCGGGCGACAGCGAGGCTTCGACGCCGCGCGGGATCGGCAGCTGGCGGGGAAAGCCGCCGTCGACCGCCACCGCGAAGACCTGGTGGTCGTCGGTGCCGCTCGCCCGGCCGCTCTCGAACAGGATCTCGCGCCCGTCGGGGCTCCAGCCGAGGACGATGTCGGCCCCCGGATGCCAGGTCAACCGCCGCGGCTCGCCGCCCTGCGCGTCGACCACGTAGACGTCGGGATTGCCGTCGTACTCACCGGTGAAGGCGACCCGCCGGCCGTCGGGCGAGAAGCGCGGGTGCGACTCCTCGCCCGGACCGGCCGTCAGCCGACGGGCGAGGCCGCCGGCGCGCGGCACGCTCCACAGGTCGCCGGCGAAGGCGAAGACGATCGTGCTCGCCGACAGCGTCGGCTGGCGCAGGAGCCGCGGGGGATCGGCGGCGAGGACCGGACCGCCGGCGACGAGCGCCGCAAAGACGGCCGATGCGACGAGGGAACGACGGCGACGGCGACAGGTCATCGGCAATCCTCCGCGAGACGAACGCCGAGGACTCTACAACGGGGTCTCAGGCCATCGCGTCGGAGGTGATCTCGGGGTGCGCCTTCATGAACGCCACCAGCCTGGGCAGGAACTCGAAGAGTCGTGGGCAACGGATGCCGAGCGGGGCGAGGTCGGCGATCGTGTTGGAGGTGTCGTAGTAGGTCGGATGGACGAAATAGTCGAGCAGCTCCGAGGGCATCTCGAGCAGCTTGTGGACTCCCGGAACCCAGTCGATCGCGCCCTTGGCGACGCCGAGCGGCAGCGGCGTGCGCAGGATGACGTGTCCGGTGGCGCGGCCGATCTCGCGCACCGTCTCGTCGATCGTCGGCGGCTCCGGGTCGGCGAGCTGATAAGTCCTGCCGGCCGCAGCCTTCAGGCCGGAGAGGCGATCGATGGCGTCGATGATGAAGTCGCGCGGCACCAGATTCACCCGGTTGCGACGGGTGTCGCCCACCACCGGCAGCACCGCCAGCGTCGGCTGTTTCATCACCCAGCGGATGACGAAGTACGGACCGTCGTACTTCTGCGTCTCGCCGGTCCGGCTGTCGCCCACCACGATCGACGGGCGGTAGATGCTCGCCGGCAGGCCGCCCTGCATGGCGTTGCGCACCTCGACCTCGGCGAGGAACTTGGTCTCCTCGTAGAAGTTGGCGAACTCCTGCCCCTTGTCGAGGTCGGTCTCGCGGAAGATGCCGGGATACTTGCCGGAGACGTAGCAGGTCGAGACGTACTGCAGGCGCTCGAGCTTGCGCGCCGACTGCGCCAGCTCGAGGACGTTGCGCGTGCCCTCGACGTTGACCTTCATGCCCAGCGCGCGCGCGACGGCGATGTCGTAGACCGCCGCCAGGTGCACGATCTCGGCGAGCGAACGCGCCACGCCGGCGGGGTCGTCGAGTCCGAGGCCCGGCCGAGTGATGTCGCCGATCGCGATCTCGACGCGGCCGCGGAAGGCGGCGTCGCGCGCCTCGATCTGCGCCGCGCGCTGGCGCGCGAGGTCGGCGAACTTCGCCTGCACGACGCAGACGACGCGGTCGGCCGGCCGGCGGACGAGGATGCGGGGCAGGAGCTCCGAGCCGAGGAAGCCGGGGAAGCCGGTGAGCAGGATGCTGGCCACGATCGCCTCCCGCGCGTTCCGCGGACCCGCTCTAGCGCAGACCGGGAACGCGCTTCAGGGTCTTCAGCGCGGCGCTGAACCAGCGGCTGAAGACCTCGTCGGGCACGCCGGCCGGAGCCGCGAGCGGCAGGCCGCGTTGCACCGCGATGGTCTGTGCTTCGGTGAAGCGGAGAATGCCCTCGGCGCCGTGCCGGCGGCCGAGACCGGAATCCTTGAAGCCGCCCATCGGCGCGTCGACCGAGCCCCAGGCGGCGGCGTAGGCCTCGTTGATGTTCACCGTGCCGCAGGCGAGGCGCGCGGCGATGCGCCGCCCGTGGTCGACGTCGCTCGTCCAGACGCTGGCGTTCAAGCCGTACGGCGAATCGTTGGCGCGCTCGATCGCCTCGTGCACCGACTCGAAGGGATAGACCGCGACCACCGGGCCGAAAGTCTCCTCGGCGTAGAGCTTCATCTTCGGCGTCGCGCCGGTGACGATCGTCGGCTCGAAGAAGTAGGGGCCGAGGTCGGGACGCGCCTGGCCGCCGGCCTCGATCCCCGCGCCCTGGGCGCGCGCGTCCTCGACGTGCGAGCGCACGGTCGCCAGCTGCTTCTCCGAGGCGAGCGAACCCATGTCGACCGACCAGTCGAGCGCCGCGCCGAGGCGCAGGCCGCGCGTGGCGCGGACGAGCTCGGCGAGGAAGCGGTCGTAGATCGAGCGCTGAACGTACAGGCGCTCGATCGAGATGCACAACTGCCCGGCCGACGAGAAGCAGGCGCGCAGGGCGCCGGCGGTCGTCGCCGCGAGGTCGGCGTCGGCGAGCACGAGCATCGGGTTCTTGCCGCCGAGCTCGAGGGCGCAGCCGATCAGCCGCTCGCCCGCCTGGCTGGCGATCCGCCGCCCGGTCGCCGTCGAGCCGGTGAAGGAGACGTAGTTCGCGCCGGCGATGAGCGGCGGACCGAGCTCCGGTCCCTCGCCGGCGACGATCAGGAAGAGATCCGCCGGCAGGCCGCACTCGACCAGCAGCGCGCGCGCCCACAGCGCCGAGAACGGGGTCTGCAGATCGGGCTTGGCGACCACGGCGTTGCCGGCGAGCAGGGCGGGCGTGGCGTCCGACACGCCGAGCGTCAGCGGGTAGTTCCAGGGCGAGATGATCGCCACCACGCCCTTCGGGTGGTGGTGCTCCTCGACCTGGGTGAGGCCGGGCACCACCCCCTTGCGCGACTCCGGGGCCAACAGGTCCTCGCCGTGCACCGCGTAGTAGCGCGCTACCAAGGCGACGTCCATGACCTCTTCGAAGGCGTGCTTGCGCGCCTTGCCGCACTCGAGCTGGATGAGATCGAGGATCTCCTCCTGGCGCGCCAGCAGGCGGTCGTGAAAATCGAGGAAGATCCGCGCCCGGTCGGCGAAATCGGTGTGCGACCAGCCCTCCTGGGCGCGGCGGGCGCGCGCGATCGCCGCGCGCACGTCGTCCAGGGTCGATCGCGGCACCTCGCCGATCGTCGAGCGGTCGAGCGGCGAGCGCACCGCGAGGCGCGGCGCGCCGGGGGCAGCGACGACCTGGCGGGCGAGCTCCTCGACTCGGTCGAGAATCGCCGGACGGCGCGCGGGTGGGGCTTGCGGGGCCGGCGGACGGGCGACGGAGGCGGTCGAAGCGCGGGCCATGGCGGGTTCAGGCTCTCACCGACTCCCGGTCTACGTCAAGCTGCGGCATTCTGATGACGCAACGCGGCAAAACCGCCGCCGACCGCCGGCCCCCGGGGCCCGCCCCGGTGCCTCAGGCGTGCGACTTGGAGAAGGAGCGCGCGAACAGCTCGTGGATCGCCTGCCGGCCCTCCGCGGTCAGGTTGCGCGTGCCGGTGCCGGCGAAGGCGCGGCGGCCGATCGTCGGCGTGTCCGGCACCCAGCGACCCTCGCGCCAGGAGAACCACTGGTGGCGTCCCTGGTCGAAGACCGCGATCGGGCGGTTGAAGAACTTGGCCAGCTCGACGCTCCAGCCGGTGCCGCCCTTGACCGTGTCGTCGGACTGGATCCAGCCGATGGCGAAGACCTGGTAGGACTCGTTGACGATGTGGAAGAGCGACTGGATGACGCGCCGGATCTTCTCCGCCTCGTGGTAGGCGCGGCCCATGCGTTTGGAGACGATATCCATCGACACGTCGCCGTGGGCGAGCTCGCCGTCGTCGAGGACGCGGGCATTCTCGGACCACTCCATGGCGTGGCCGGCGAACGAGTAGGTCACCTGATCGATGCCGTGCTCCTTGGCGGCGCGGCCGAATTCGGCTTCGGCGCCCTTGTGTCCGCCCGAAAGCAGGACCGGCTTGGACTGATTCGGCATGCTCCGACTCCTTGGGTTGAGCTGTTCTCGGGACGCGGCGGCCGGCATCGGCGCGGCATCCTGGGATGCCGCGCCGCAGCATACTACCAGCGCTCGCCCGGCTGCCGGTCAGGCGGCGGGGAATCCCTCGAGCACCGCGAGGGCCAGGTCGACGTCCTTGGCGGTGTGCTCGGCCGAAATCTGAAAGCGGATGGTCTCGTCGCCCTTGGGCACCACCGGGAAATTGAGCCCGGTCGCCAGCACGCCGTGGGCGCGCAGGTGGCGCACCAGGGCCGTGGTCTTCGCCGTGTCGCGCACCAGGAGAGGCACGACCGGATGCTCGCCGGGCAGGGTCTCGAAGCCGAGCGCGACCAGGCCGTCGCGGAAGCGCCGGGTCATCGAGCGCAGGTGGCCGATGCGCTCGCGCCCGGCGGGGGAGTCGACGAGCTCGATCGCGGCGCGCGCCGCGGCCGCTTCGCCGGGCGAGATCGGGTTCGAGTAGATGTACATCGGCGCGGTCTCGCGCAGGAAGTCGATCGCCACCCGCGGTCCGACGACGTAGCCGCCGTTGACCCCGAAGGCCTTGCCGAGCGTGCCGACGAGCAGGTCCGACGGGCCGCTGCCGAGCTGCTCCTCCGTGCCGCGCCCGGTCGGTCCGTAGGCGCCGACGCCGTGCGAATCGTCGACGATCACCACGACGTTCTCGGGGAATTCGGCGTCGAAGCGACGGGCGATCGCCAGCAGCTCGGGCAGCGGCGCCTGGTCGCCGCGCATCGAGAAGATACCGTCGGTCACCACCAGGGCGCGGCGGCAGGCGCCCGCGACCTCGCCGAGCTTGACTGCGAAGTCGGCCATGTCGTTGTGGCGATAGACCCGCTTGTCCTTCGGACGCGCGAGCTTGATGGCGTTGATGATGCAGTTGTGGTTGAGCTCGTCCGAGACGATCGCGGTCTCCGGGGTGACGAAGGGCACGAAGGTGCCGATCATCGTGGCGTAGGCGGAGCTGAAGATCATCGCCGCCTCGCGGCGGTGGAACAGGGCGAGCTTCGCCTCGAGCGCCACGTGGGTGGCGTAGGTGCCGCTGATGAAGCGCACCGCGCCCGGGCCGACGCCGTAGGCGCGACAGGCCTCCTCTTCGATCTCGCGCAGGTGTGGCGAGAGCCCGAGGCCGAGGTAGTTGTTCGAGTTCATCTTGAGGAAGAGCCGGTCGCCCTCGCCGGCGACGCGGAAGCGCGGCCCGAAGCCGTCGCGCGGCGCGACCACCGCCTCGATCACCGTCTCGTGACGCTTGGGGTTGCCCCGTCCGTCGACGGCCGCGATCTCGGTCGCCAGCGCCGTCAGGAATCGATCGTGCGGCATGCGGTCCTCCTCCCGGCGGGATCTTACGGGAGGCTGGCCCTGTCGGCCGCTCGCTCGGTCGCGGCGTTCGGTTCGCCTTCGCCGTTCGTCTAGAGAGGTGAAGACGGCCCTCGCCCCGGCACGGGGTCCAACCGCCGCTCGCAAAGGAGACGAATCATGGCTTGGGAACCTGGAGACGACATCTGCCCGCCGTGGCCGTGGTGGAAGCGCTGGCCCGGCCCGCGACCGCCGTGGTGGAACGAGCTGGTGACCCGAGCCGGCGAAGAAGTGTTCGCCGGCCTCACGTTGATCAACGCCGCCGGCCACGTGGCCGACGCGCGCATCTCGGTGGCGCTCGCCAAGACCGGCGCCGAGATGATCACCAAGTACGGACAAGAGCTGTCGAAGTCGCTGAATCAGGCCAAGGTCTGACCCGACTCCCGTGCCGGGAAGGTCGTCCCTCGAAGCGTGTCCAACGCTGGATTCCCCGCCGGAGGCTCCTCGTGTTCAAGCGCATCCCTCTCGTGTCCGCGGTCTGGCACATCATCGTCGGCGGCTGGATCATCTTCTGGAACGGCAAGGGCTGGTGCATCGCCTGTCGCGAGGACACCATCCTCACGGTCCTCGGCGTCGTCGCTCTGGTCCTCGGCGTCGTCGGTCTGGCCGGGAGGTTCTCCTCCGACCCGATGCCCGGCCGCGCCGCCTAGTTCGGCTCAGCCCGCGATCTTCAGCTTGACCCGCAGCTTGGCGAGCATGTCGGCGGTCATCGCCGCGAGGTCGTAGCGCGGCGCCCAGCCCCACTCCTCGCGCGCCGCGGTGTCGTCGAGCGACTCCGGCCAGGAGTCGGCGATCCGCTGCCGGTTGGGGTCGACGTCGTAGTCGATGGTGAATCCCGGCAGGTGCTTGCGGATCTCGGCCGCGATCTCCTCCGGGGTGAAGTTCATCGCCGTGACGTTGAAGGCGTTGCGGTGGGCGAGGCGGGCTGGGTCGGCCTCCATCAGGTCGACGAGCGCCCGCACCGCGTCCGGCATGTACATCATGTCGAGCCGAGTCGCCGGGCCGAGGAAGCAGGTGTAGTGCCCGTGGCGCAGGGCTTCGTAGAAAATCGCCACCGCGTAGTCAGTGGTGCCGCCTCCGGGCGGCGCGACGTAGGAGATGAGACCGGGAAAGCGTAGGCCGCGCGTGTCGAGCCCGAAGCGGTGGGCATAGTAGTCGCAGAGCAGCTCGCCGGCGACCTTGGTGACTCCGTACATCGTCGTCGGCCGCTGGATCGTGTCCTGTGGCGTCGCCGCCTTGGGCGTCGTCGGGCCGAAGGCGCCGATCGAGCTCGGGAAGAAGACCGCCGACTTCTGCTGCCGGGCGGCCTCGAGGATCTTGTAGAGCCCGCCCATGTTGAGCTCCCAGGCGACGTGCGGCCGCTCCTCGGAGGTCGCCGAGAGCAGCGCCGCGAGGTGGTAGATCGTCCCCACGTCGTGGTGGCGCACCGCGTGCTCGATCTGGCGGAAGTTGGTGCAGTCGAGGACCTCGAAAGGCCCGTCGGCGTCGGCGTCGCGGCCGGGCGGCATGCGAATATCGGAGGCGACGACCCGTTCGACGCCGTAGCGTTCGCGCAGCGCCGGCACCAGCTCCGATCCGATCTGACCCAACGCTCCGGTGACGAGAATGCTCCGCATGGCCGCGGATCGTAGCCGGAGTCAGGCGAGGAAATCGAGCAGTTGCCGATTCACTTCGTCGGCCGCTTCGTGCTGCACCCAGTGGCCGGCGCCGGCGAGGCGCACGATTTCGACCCGCTCGCACCGGGCGGCCGAGGGCGCGACGAGCTCCCCGCCGAGCGCCACGTCTTCGAGGCCCCAGACGATGCGCACCGGCGCGACGATGGTCCGCTGCGCCGGCCGGCGCGGCGGCGCCCAGAGTGCGGCGCGGTACCAATTCAGCATGCCGGTGAGCGCGCCCGGCAGCGCGGCGGCCGCGGCGTAGCGGTCGAGCTCGGCGGCGGGGAAGGTGCCGGGCCGGCTGGAGACCTTGAAGACCTTGCGCAGCGGCCGGAAGCCGCCGGCAGCGAGCTTGCGCTCGGGCAGGATGGGCCAGAGAAAATAGAAGATGTAGCGGCTGCGGCGCCGTTGCTCGCGACTGGTGCGCAGCGCGCGGCGGAAGGCCGCCGGGTGCGGCGAGTTGAGGATCGCGAGCCGATCGAGTCGCTCCGGGAAGCGATGCCCGAGCCACCAGCCGACCATGCCGCCCCAGTCGTGCGCGACCACCGCGGCGCGCGCGATCCCGAGCGCGTCGAGCAGGTCGCGCGCGTCCTCGGTCACCCGGTCGAGGCCGTAGGCGCGCACGCCGCGCGGTTTGCCCGAGAGGTGGTAGCCGCGCTGGTCGGGCGCGATGACCCGCAGGCCGGCGGCGGCGAGCGCCGGGATCTGCCGCCGCCATCCCCACCAGAACTCCGGGAAGCCGTGCAACAGGAGGACCGGCGGACCGCTCTCGGGACCGGCTTCGACGACGTGCAGGCGCACGTCCGATAGATCCACGAAGCGCGCCCGCAAGACGAGCCCGGGAGAGTCATCGAGCCGCGGCGGCTCGGCGCCCGCGGCGGCGGATGGGTCGAACACCGCTGGCAGCCTAGCGCGGCGTGCCGGCGTCGCGAGCGCCGGGATCTCCGGCCGCGAGTGGACTATTCTCGGCGCCGCGCGACGCCGGGAGGAGAGCCGATGGGAGGCAAGGGAGAGATGGGCGGAGCCTGGGTCTGGTGGTCGATCGTGCTGGTGGTGGCCGGCAACGTGCTCTACCACCTCGGCCAGCGGGCAGTGCCACGCGGCGTGCACCCGCTCGCCGCGGTGCTGGCGATGTACCTCGTCGCCGCGGCGGGGACGCTCGTGCTCTGGCCGCTCTTCGGTCGCGGCGCGTCGCTCGGGAGGGACCTCGCGGCCTCGAACTGGGCGGTGGTCGCCTGCGGCCTGGCGATCGTCGGCATCGAGCTCGGGTTCCTGGTCGCCTATCGCGCCGGTTGGCGGATCTCGGTCGCCTCGGTGACCGCCAACGTCATCGTCGCGCTGTCGCTGCTGGCGGTGGGCGCCCTCGCCTTCCGCGAGCCGCTGACGCCGCAGCGGCTCGCCGGCGCCGGCCTGGCCCTCGTCGGCCTCTGGTTCCTCAACCGCGGCTGAGGCTGCCCCGCACCCGGCCGAGAAGAAAAGGATCGGTTCGGAAGAGGACGCCGGTCGCGCAGGCTGTCCCCTGCCGTGAAAAAAGCTCGGTTAGGAAAAGGACGCCGGTAGCGCAGGCTGTCCTCTGCCATGAAAAAGGCTCGGCTAGGAAAAGGACGCCGGTCGCAGGGTCCCTCGCCTGTCAAGAGAAAAGCTCGGTTAGGAAAAAGGCGCTCGCATCACTGCTTCGCCCAACCGGGCTGGGGATGAGTTCACGAGGGCGCCCGAGTCGCCCCGACTCCCTTGTCGAAAGCCTGTGTCGGCTGGGTTCGAAGCTTCGCCCGCCCGGGACGATCCCCTGCGAAGAAAAAGGCTCGACTAGGGAAAGGACGCCGGCAGCACCCGCCTCGCCCAGCCGAGCCAGAGGGGAGTTCACGAGGGCGCCCCAGTCGCCCCGACTCCCTTGTCGAACGCTTTGGTTCTCTGCGTCCGAGGCTCGGCCCGCCCGGGAAGATCCCCTGAAAAGAAAAAGGCTCGGTTAGGAAAAGGACCGGTGACTTCGAATAGGAGATCTGCGGGGCGCTACGACGCCGGGCGAAGCTCGACCCAGGTGCCGCAGGCGGCGAGGAACTTCTGCGGGTCTTCGATGGCCATGGTCTCGGCGAGGAAGCCGTCGATCTGCTGGCGGTCCCGGCCGGCGCGACGCATCGCCTGGCGGACCGCCGCCGCCACCGCCCAGCGGTTGCGGGAACGCAGTTGGACCTGCATCTCGGGGTATCTCGGTGACACCGTAGCCTCCATCTCCACCTTCCAGATACTCCAGCGGAGGCGATTTGTTACAGGGGGAGGACCGCGGGGCTAGAAGGGGCTGCCGCACTCCGGGCAGAAGCGGGCGGCCGCCTCGACGTCCTTGCCGCACCGCCGGCAGGGCTTGGTGGCCGCGAGGGGCTGGCCGCACTCGGGGCAGAACTTGCCGCCCGCCACCTTGGCGCCGCAAGAGCCGCAGGTCGCGGCGGCGGCCTGCGAGAGATCGCGGTCCTTCACCCAGTCGATCTCGCGCGCCTTGGCGTGGATCTGCTCGCGCGCCGCCTCGGCCTGGGCGGCCGAGACCTCCTGTTGGAAGTCCGGGGCGCAATCCTCGCAGAGCCCCGCCTGGTGATTGAAACAGACCGGACCGCAGACCCACTTTCCGCAGCGCGTGCACTGCTGGAACTGCGGGCGGATCTCCTCGACCGCTTCGCGCAGCGCGGCGTCGTGGGCCGGCCCGCCGACCGCCCGCTGCACTTCGTAGGAGGTCGAGGCGGCGCGGCTGAACAGGCCGCCGAACAGATTGCCGGCCACTTGCACCGCCGAGGCCGCCAGCCCGATCGCCGAGGTGCGGAAGCTCGACATGTAGCCGTTGCCGCACTTCTCGCAGAAGAACTTGAACTGGTAGCCCTTGTCGGTCGACAGATCCTGGTAGTTGCCGGTGAATTCGACGATCGCCATGGCGGCCGGATTGTACTGCGCCGCGTGGTAATCTCGCCCGGTAGCGAATCGCAGCCCTCATGCCGACCCAGGAAGAGAAAGATCGCGCCGAGTTCGCGGCGCTGCTCGCCGAATCCGAGCGCGGCTCCGCCAGCCGCAGCTCGCCCGCCAAGGCCCGCCTTCCCGAGGCCGGGGAGACGGTGAGCGGGCGGATCCTCGACCTCACCGCCGATACGGTATTCGTCGATCTCGGCGGCAAGACCGAGGGGATCCTCGACCGGATCGAGATCCTCGACGCCGAGGGCCGGCCGACGGTCGCGGTCGGCGAGGAGCTGACCGCCATCGTCGCCGGGATCGACCCGGACTCGGGCGCGGTGCGCCTGCGCCGGCGGATCGCCCGCGGCCCGGAGGTGGCGCGCGAGATCCGCCAGGCGTTCGAGCTCGGCCTGCCGGTCGAAGGCCGGATCCAGTCGGTGGTCAAGGGCGGCCTGGAGGTCGACGTGGCGGGCCTGCGGGCGTTCTGTCCGGCCTCGCAGGCCGACACGCGCTACGTCGCCGACCTCGCCGAATTCGTCGGCCGGCGCGAGACCTTTCGCATCACCCGCCTCGAGGAGAAGGGACGCACGGTCCATCTCGTCCTCTCCCGCCGGGTGCTGCTCGAAGCCGAGGAGAAGGAGCGCGCCGCGGCGGCGCGCGCCAAGCTCGCTCCCGGGACGGTGGTCCACGGCACCGTGCGCTCGCTCACCGGCTACGGCGCCTTCGTCGACCTCGGCGGGATCGAAGGCATGCTGCACGTGTCGGAGATCGGCCACGCGCGCCTCGCCCACCCGCAGGAGATCCTCGCCGTCGGCCAGTCGATCGAGGTGCAGGTGCTGAAGATCGAGCCGGGCGAGCGAGGCGATCGGATCTCCCTGTCGATGAAGGCCCTGGCCGCCGACCCCTGGAAAGACGCCGCGCGGCGATTCCCAGAGGGCCTCGTCGCCCCGGGTCGCGTGCGCCGCCTCGAGACCTTCGGCGCCTTCGTCGAGATCGCCCCCGGCCTCGAAGGCCTGCTGCACGTCTCCGAGCTCGGGGCCGAACGGCGGGTCCTCCATCCGCGCGAGGTCCTGTCTCTCGGCGCCGACATCCGGGTGCGAGTCCTCGGGGTCGATCCCGCCCGCCGCCGGATCTCTCTGGCCCTCGCCAGGGACGAGGAACCCCACGACGAGGCCCCGGAGGTCGCAGGCGGCGCATCCTTCGGCCTGCTGGCCGACCGGCTGCGCAACCTCAAGCGCTGATCGCTCGTACTTACGAATTTGGGGCGGCCCTGCCGCCACCGATCTCACTGAGAACCCCAGGAGGGACTTTCCGATGAACCGGACGTGGCCCCGGAGCTTCACCGTCGCCCCCTCGCTCGCCCTCGCTCTCGTCCTCATCGCCATTGCCGCGGGCGCTCCGGCTCGCGCCGCGGAGCTGCCGGCGGTGGACATCCCGTACACCAGCTTCCAGCTCGGCAACGGGCTGACGGTCCTGGTACACGAGGACCACAAGGCGCCGATCGTGGCGGTCAATGTCTGGTACCACGTGGGCTCGAAGAACGAGCCGCCGGGCCGTTCGGGTTTCGCCCACCTGTTCGAACACTTGATGTTCAACGGCAGCGAGCATTTCAACGACGATTACTTCAAGGTGGTCGAGCGCTTGGGCGCCACCGACCTCAACGGCACGACCAACGAGGACCGCACCAACTATTTCCAGAACGTCCCGGTGGGCGCGCTCGACACGGTGCTCTGGCTCGAGTCGGACCGCATGGGTCACCTGCTCGGAGCGATCGACCAGCCGCGGCTCGACGAGCAGCGCGGCGTGGTGCAGAACGAGAAGCGCCAGGGCGACAACGAGCCCTACGCCATCTCCGAGGACCTGATCATCCGCGCCTGCTGGCCGAAGGGTCATCCTTACGACCACTCGGTCATCGGCTCGATGGACGACCTGAACGCCGCCAAGCTCGAGGACGTCAAGGACTGGTTCACCAAGTACTACGGGCCGTCGAACGCCGTGCTGGCGCTCGCCGGCGACATCGACGTCGCGACCGCCAAGGCCAAGGTCGAGAAGTTCTTCGGCGACCTGCCGCCGGGTCCGCCGGTGGCGCATCCGCGCAGCTGGATCGCCAAGCGCACCGGCAGCGTGCACGAGGTCGCCGAGGATCGCGTCCCGCAGTCGCGCCTCTACCGGGTGTGGAACGTGCCGCCCGCCGGCGACGCCGACGGCGTGTACCTGACGCTGCTCGCCAATGTGCTCGCCGGCGACAAGGGCTCGCGCCTCTACAAGCGCCTGGTCTACCAGGATCAGCTGGCGACCAACGTCAACTCGTTCCTCGACGACCACGAGATCGCCAGCCTGTTCCAGATCGTGGTCACCGCGCAGCCCGGGGGCGACCTCGGCCGGATCGAGTCGATCGTCGCCGAGGAGCTCGACAAGCTGCTCCGGGACGGCCCGACCGCCGACGAGGTCGAGCGCGTCCGCACCGCGTTCTACGCCCGCTTCGTGCGCGGCACCGAGCGCATCGGCGGCTTCGGCGGCAAGTCGGACGTGCTGCTCAAGGGGGTCGTCTTCCGCGGCACGGCCGACGCCTACAAGGAGACCCTCGGCCGGGTGTCGAGAGCGACGGCCGCCGACCTCCAGAACGCCGGCAAAACGTGGCTCACGGACGGCGACTACGTGCTCTCGATCGTGCCCTTCCCCGAGTACGCCGCCGCCGCGACCGGCGCCGACCGCTCGAAGCTCCCCGAGCCCGGGGCGCTGAAGGCGCCGGTCTTTCCGACCTTCGAGCGCGCCAAGCTCGCCAACGGTCTCGAGGTGGTGCTCGCCGAGCGCCATTCGAATCCGAAAGTCGAGCTCGGTCTCTATCTCGACGGCGGCTACGCCGCCGATTCGCTCGCCTCGCCGGGCATGGCGCGCCTGGCGATGGACATGCTCGACGAGGGCACCGCGACCCGCGACGCGCTCGCCATCTCGGAGGAGCTCTCGCGCCTCGGCGCGACGCTCAACTCGGGCGCCAACCTGGACCAGAACACGGTCCTCATGTCGGCGCTGTCGGCCAACCTCGACGCCTCGCTGGCGCTCTTCGGCGACGTGGTGCTCCATCCCGCGTTCCGCGACGCCGACCTCGCGCGCCTCAAGAAGCTGCAGATCGCGACCATCCAGCGCGAGAAGTCCTCGCCGGTGCAGGCCGCGCTGCGGGTCACGCTGCCGCTGCTCTACGGCAGCGGGCACGCCTACGCCATGCCCTTCTCGGGCTCCGGCAACCCCGAGTCGGTCGCCAAGCTCGAGCGCGCCGACCTGGTGCGCTTCCACGACCAGTGGTTCAAGCCCAACCACGGCTACCTGATCGTCGTGGGCGACACGACCCTCGCCGCGATCCAGCCGAAGCTCGAGAAGCTCTTCGCCGGCTGGAAGCCGGGCGAGGTGCCGAAGAAGAACCTCGCGAGCGTGCCCTCGCGCGCCAAGAACGAGGTCTATCTGCTCGACAAGCCGGGCGCGGCACAGTCGGTGATCATCGCCGCGACGGTGATCACCCCGAAATCGGATCCGCGCTCGATCGCCTTCGAGGCCTTCAACGACGGCTTCGGCGGCAGCTTCGTCTCGCGTCTCAACATGAACCTGCGCGAGGACAAGCACTGGTCCTACGGCGCGGGCGCCTTCGTGCTCGACGCCAAAGGCGAGCGGCCGTACCTCGGCTTCGCCCCGGTGCAGACCGACAAGACCAAGGAGTCGATCGCCGAGATCGCCCGAGAGATGAAGGACGTCGTGGGGAGCCGGCCGATCACCGCCGACGAGCTCGCCAAGGCGAAGGAGTCGCTCACGCAATCGCTGCCGGGAGGCTGGGAGACGGCGAACGCCCTGGCGGGCAGCGAGAGCGAGGTGCTGCGCTTCGGCTATCCGGACGACTATTGGGCGAAGTACCCGGGCAAGGTGAATTCGCTGACCCTCGCCGACATGGTCGAGAGCGCCAAGGCCCTCGTCCACCCTCAGGGATTGCTCTGGGTGGTAGTGGGGGATCGCGCCAAGGTGGAGGCCGGCGTGCGCGCACTCGACCTCGGCGAGGTCCATCTGATCGACGGCGACGGCAAGCCGGTCAACTGAAGGGAAATCGGAGTGCTAGAGTCGAATTCGTTCCGGGCCGAGGTGGCCCGCGTGCCGCAGGAGGCCCCATGAAGCTGCCACTCGTCGTCGTCGCGGGTCTCGCCCTGGCGTCGGTCGCCGTGGCGCAACGCACGACCGCCAAACCGCCGGCGACCCGAGTCGACCCGGTCAAGGAGAGCCTGCACGGCGCCGAGATCGTGGATCCCTACCGCTGGCTCGAGGGCGACGACTCCGATCCCAAGGAGATGGGCAAAGTCACCCCCGAGGTGGCCTCCTGGACCGACGCGCAGAACGCCTACACCCGCAGCGTGCTCGACAACCTCCCGGGGCGCAAGGAGCTCGAGGCGCGCCTGCAGCCGCTGATGGAGGTCGGCACGGTGTCGGCGCCCGCGGTGCGCGGAAATCGCTATTTCTTCTCCAAGCGCGAGGGCAACCAGAATCAGCCGGTCATCTTCTGGCGCGAGGGCTACCGGGGCGAAGACCGGGTGCTGATCGACCCGGCGAAGCTCGACCCCTCCGGACTGACCACCGTCCCCTGGACCTCGCCTTCGGAGGACGGCAAGCTCATGGCCTACGGCACCTACCGCGCCGGCGACGAGAACACGACGCTGCATCTGCTCGAGGTCGACAGCGGCAAGCCGCTCGCGCTCGAGATCCCGAGCAAGGTGCAGAGCCCGGATTGGCTCCCCGACGGTTCGGGATTCGTCTACCAGAACCTGAAGGACGCCAAGGACCCCTACAGCGGTCAGATCCTCTTCCATCGCATGGGCACGAAGCCGGCCGAGGACGCGCTCCTCGACCGCCAGTTGACGAAGGAGGAGGACGCCAAGCTCGCGACCACCTGGGGGCCGTTCGCCTCGCTGTCGCGCGACGGCCACTGGCTGGTCATGGGGTACTTCACCGACACCCGGTCGAACGACCTCTGGCTCGCCGACTTCGACGCCTATAGGAAGAGCGGCAAGATCGCCAAGCGGGCGGTGACCGTCGGCGCCGAGGGCGAGGCTTTCGGCACCGTGGTCGAAGGCAAGCTCCTCCTGCAGACGAATCAGGGCGCCCCGAACGGGCGGATCGTGGTCGTCGACGCGGCGAATCCGGGCAAGGAGCACTGGCGGGACCTGGTGCCCGAGCGCCGGGACGCGGTCATCGAGGGCACC
The DNA here is from genome assembly GCA_046331385.1 of Thermoanaerobaculia bacterium. GTDB lineage: Bacteria > Acidobacteriota > Thermoanaerobaculia > Multivoradales > JAGPDF01 > JAXLQW01. Next base: position 1,880,696 of record JAXLQW010000001.1, on the reverse strand, counting down.
GCCTACGGCAAGGGGACGATCGCGGTCACCTACCTCGAGAACGCCTCGAACGTGGTCGAGGTCTTCGATCTCGCCGGCCGCTCGCTCGGCGCGGTCAAGCAGCCGGGCCTGGGCTCGGTGGGTCTGGCGGCGGAGCCCGATCGCACCGAGGCCTACCTGACCTTCACCAGCTTCAACTATCCGACGTCGATCTTCCGCGTCGATCTCGCCCGACCCGGCGCCGAGCCGGAGCTCTGGCAGCGGCCGGAAGTGCCGGTCGACCCGTCGACGGTCGAGGTCGAGCAGGTCTGGTATCCGTCGAAGGACGGCACCAAGGTCAGCATGTTCCTGGTGCACAAGAAAGGTCTGGCGAAGAACGGCGCCACGCCGACCCTCCTCACCGGCTATGGGGGCTTCAACCTCAGCGAGACGCCCTACTTCTCGGCTCCGCTCTTCCAGTGGTTCGACGCCGGCGGTCTCTTCGCCCTGCCCAATCTGCGCGGCGGCGGCGAGTACGGCGACGCCTGGCACGAGGCCGGCATGCTGTCGAAGAAGCAGAACGTCTTCGACGACTTCCTCGCCGCCGCCGGCTGGCTGATCGAGAACGGCTGGACGAAGACCGAGAAGCTGGCGATCTCCGGCGGCTCGAACGGCGGCCTGCTGACCGGCGCCGCGATCACCCAGCGGCCCGACCTGTTCCGCGTCGCCATCGTCGCCGTGCCGCTGCTCGACATGCTGCGCTATCAGGACTTCCTGATGGCCCGCTACTGGGTTCCCGAGTACGGCAGCGCCGAGAACGCGGACCAATTCGAGTACCTGCGCGCCTACTCGCCCTACCACCACGTGCGCGCCGGGATCCGCTACCCGGCGGTGCTGCTGACCGCGGGCGAGCACGACAGTCGGGTGCACGCGCTGCACGCCCGCAAGATGACCGCGCTCCTGCAGGCGTCGACGGCCTCCGACCCGGCGACCGAGCCGGTCCTCCTCTGGGTCGACCGCGAGGCCGGACACGGGCAGGGCAAGCCGCTCAACCTGCGCGTGCGCGACACCGCTGACCAGCGCATCTTCCTGATGTGGCAGCTCGGCATGCTCGACGGCGCGGCCACCACCGGCGGTCACTGAGAAGCTCGCCGTGGCCGCGCAGCGCGAATCGAAGACCCTCGAGCGCGACCTCGAGGTCATCGTCATCCCGCACGGCTTCCGCACCACTCTCGCCCAGGGCACGCGGGTCGAGGTGATGCAGCAGCTCGGCGGCAGCGTCACGGTGACCGCCGAGTTCGGCGGCCTCTACCGCGTGGATCCGGAGAATCTCGACGCGCTCGGCATGGAGCGCCCGGTCGCGGCGGCGGCGCAGGAGGCCGCGCCGAGCGATCTCGAGGAGCGGGTGTGGAACGAGCTGCGCACCTGCTACGACCCGGAGATCCCGGTGAACATCGTCGAGCTCGGCCTGGTCTACGACTGCCGGCTCGACGAGCCGGGCGCCGACGGGCGGCGCGCGGTGCACATCAAGATGACGCTCACCGCGCCCGGCTGCGGCATGGGCGACGTCATCGCCGCCGACGCGCGGGCGAAGCTCGAGGCGCTGCCGGGGATCTCGGGCGCCGAGGTCGAAGTGGTCTTCGACCCGCCGTGGAACCAGGCGATGATGAGCGAAGCGGCGCGGCTGCAGCTCGGTTTCTTCTGAACCCCGCCTACTGCAGGTAACCGAGCGCCTTGAGCTCGCGGATCTGCGATTCGGAGAGATCGCGCTTGCCGACCGGGTGCGCCGAGCGGTGGCGGTACTCGGCGAGCGCGCGCAGCAGCGCCCGCGCCCGGTCGGTGTCGACGAAGGACCGGTCCTGCTGCGCCAGCGGATCGCGCGCCAGGTCGTAGAGCTCGAAGCGGTCGAGCGGCATCCCCTTGAGCTTGAACGACAGGCAGCGCGTGTCGTCGGCGAAGCCGATCTCCTTGGGCACGGCGCAGGTCGAGGAGCGCATCACCACGTCGCGCTTCTCCCCCTCGCGCCCGGGTAGATCCACCGTGTAGCTCTGCCAGCGCGGCGGCATGACGAGCGTCGCGACCGGCTGGCCGCCGGCGAGCACCTCGACTGCGCGCGGCTCGGCGAGGGTCACCGCCTGGAATTCGAGGCGCGAGGCGAAGGAGTCGAAGCGGATCTCGCCCGTCGACCAAAAGCCGTTGATACCCAGCTCGCGGCCGAAGAACACCAGCTGGTCGAGCCGCCCGTCGCCCGCCTCGACCAGCGACTTCGACACCCCCCAGAAGATCTCGGCTTCCGAGAACGCCCGCTCGCGCGAGGGCAGAGCCGCCCGCCTCAGCCGCGGCACCAGCGACTCGCCGGAGACCGGCGGACCGTCGATCCCGGCGAGCTCGTAGAGCGTCGGCGCGAGGTCGACCGTCTGGGTGATCGTGTCGACCCGGGTGCCGATCTTCTGGCCGGGGTTGATCACCAGCAGCGGCGCGTGCAGGTTCTCGTAGTAGACCTGGGTGTGCGCCAGCTTGCCGTGCTCGCGGAACTCCTCGCCGTGGTCGGAGGTGATCATCACCGTGACCTGACGCTCGAGACCCAGGCTCTCGAGCTCGGCGAAGAAGCGCTCGAGCTCGGAGTCGACGTAGCGGATCGAGGCGTCGTAGAGGGCGCGATAGTAGTCGAGCGCCGCGGGCGGCAGCGCGAGCTGGCCCTGGTTGGCGGCCACCAGGTTCTCGCCGGTCGGCTCGGGAACGCCGGCCGGAGGCTCGCCCGGCCAGAACATCCGGCGGAATTCCCCCGGCGGCCGGTACGGGTCGTGGATCGAATAGGTGTGCAGGAAGAGGAAGAAGCGCTCGCCGTCCCCCAGCCCGCGCAGGAAGGCGAGGCCGCGGTCGAGGGTCCTGGCGACGTCGGTGTCGGCGGCGTAGGGCTCGTCGGACCAGTCCTCGAAGCCGCGCGCGAAGCCGAAGCCGCCGTTCATCCAGCCGCCCTCGGTGTGGCCGGAGGTGCGGAAGCCGTGGTCGCGGAAGACCTCGGGCAGGGTCGGGATCTCGGGCGACAGCACCTGCACCGGGGGATAGACGCCGTGCTCTCCCGGGTAGAGGCCGGTGAAGATCGACATGTGCGAGGTCAGGGTCGCCGGGATCTGCACCACGTGGCGGGCAAACAGCGTGCCGCGCGCCGCGAGCGAATCGAGGAACGGCGAGGTCGGATGCGGGTAGCCGTAGCAGCCGAGGTGATCGGCGCGCAGCGTGTCGAGCGAGATGAGGATGACGCCGCGCGTTCGCCGGGGCTGGAAGCCCTCCGCCGTCGAGCGCGGAGTGCAGGCGGCGAGCGCCAGCGCCAGGGCGGCGATCGCGGCGAGCGCGGAGATCGCGGCGCGCCTCACGGGCACAGGTACCCGAGAGCGCAGAGCTGCTTCTTCTGTTCCTCGGTGAGCGTCGCCTGGCCGGCGGCGGCGAGCGGCCGGTGGCGGATGCCGCGCAGCCGCGCCAGCAGCTCGCGCAGTAGCGGCGGACCCTCGCCCGAGCGGTCATGCGCCGCCGCCGGATCGGCGGCGAGGTCGTAGAGCTCGACGCGCTCGAGCGGGATGCCGGCGAGCTTGAAGGACAGGCAGCGCGCGTCCTTGCCCTGGCCGAGCGCATAGGGCGAGACGCAGTCGGGCGTCGAGAGCACGACGGCGTGCTTGCGCTCGCCGCCGAGCGCGAGGTGGACCGGTCGCCAGTCGGTGCCGAGCTCGATCGACGGGCGCGCCTCGCCGTCGACCATGACCGCGAGCCGGCGCGGCGCGTGGAAGGCGACGGCGCGCAGGTCGAGGCCCGCACCGACCGCGTCGAAGCGCACCTCGCGCGACACCCAGAAGCCGTCGACCTCCTGCTCGGCGGCGGTCCACACCAGCTGCCAGAGCTGGCGCTCGCGCTGACGGATGAGCGTCCGCTCGGTTCCGCCGAGCATCTCGCCCTCGGCGTACGCCTCGCCCGGACCGGCGGCGTCCGGCGCGCGCAGCAGCGGGACGAGGCTCGCACCCGAGAGCCGGACAGGGGCGGCGAGGCCGGCGAGCTCGGCGAGGGTGGGGAAGAGGTCGACCGCGCGCACGACCGCGCCGACCCGCGCCGCCGACTTCTGCGCCGGATGCACCACCAGCAGCGGCACGTGCAGGCACTCGGGATATATCTGGGTGTGGACCAGGCGGCCGTGCTCGCGGAACTCCTCGCCGTGGTCCGAGGTCACGATCACCGTCGTCTGGTCCGCCAGGCCGAGCCGCTCGAGCTCGGCGAAGAAACGCTCGAGCTGCGAGTCGACGTAGCGGATCGAGGCGTCGTAGAGCGCGCGGTAGTAGTCGACGGCGGCCGCGTCGGCCGCCAGCCGCCCGACGTTGAAGGAGGCGAAGTTCTCGCCCACCGGAGAAAAGGCGCCGGCGGGTGGCGCGCCGGGCCAGAAGAGCGCGCGGTATTCGGCCGGCGGCGCGTACGGGTCGTGCACCGAATAGGTGTGCAGGAAGAGGAAGAACTTCTCGCCGGGCGCGAGGCGGGAGAGGAAGTCGAGGCCGCGGCCGAGAGTCCTCTCGACGTCGGTGTCGGCGCGGTATTCGTCGTTCGTCCACTCGTCGAAGCCGCGCGCGAAGCCGTAGCCGCCCTGCACGTAGCCGCCCTCACTGTGACCGGAGGTCTTGTAGCCGGCGGCGCGGAAGGCCTCGGGCAGGGTCGGGATCTCCTTCGCCAGGATCCCCGACGGCGGATAGACGCCGTGCTCGCCGGGATAGAGCCCGGTGAACATCGTCATGTGCGAGGGCAGGGTCGAGGGGATCTGCACGAAGGCGCGCTCGAAGAGCGTGGCGCGCGCCGCCAGCCGGTCGAGGAAGGGGGAGGTCGGCCGGTCGTAGCCCCAGGCGCCGAGATGGTCGGCGCGCAGGGTGTCGATCGAGATCAGGATGTAGCCGCGGGTGCGCGCCGGCGCGAATCCCGGCGCGGGATTCCCCCTGGCGAGCGCGGGCGCCCGGCCCGGCGCGGGCGCGGCGCCGCTCTCCGTGCCGCCGCGCCCGCAGCCGGCGAGAGCGGCGAGCGCGACGGTCCAGAGGAGCACGGCGTCGACGTGGGGGCGCGCCGGGCGACGCACGGCCGGGACCATATCAGCGGCGCGATAGAATCCGCGGATCATGCGGGTTCTCGTCACCGGCCACCACGGCTACATCGGTTCCGTCCTCATGCCGCTCCTGGCCGACGCGGGTCACGACGCGGTCGGTCTCGACAGCGATCTTTTCGCGCGCTGCACCTTCGGCGGCGAGCCGGCGCGTGAGCGCTGGCGCTCGCGCCGGCTCGACCTACGCGACGTCGAGCGCCGCGACCTCGAGGGTTTCGAGGCGGTCATCCACCTCGCGGCGTTGTCGAACGACCCGCTGGGCGACCTCAATCCCGACCTGACCTACGACATCAACCTGCACGGCTCGCTGCGCCTGGCGCGGCTCGCCCGGGAGGCCGGGGTCGAGCGCTTCCTCTTCTCCTCCTCGTGCAGCAACTACGGCGCCTCGGGCGGCGACGCGCTGCTCGACGAGCAGGCGGCGCTGTCGCCGATCACCCCCTACGCGGTGTCGAAGGTGAAGCTCGAAGCGGAGCTCGGCCGCCTGGCGAGCGAGCGCTTCTCGCCCTCCTTCCTGCGCAACGCCACCGCCTACGGCTCGTCGCCGCGATTGCGGGTCGACCTGGTGCTCAACAACCTGGTCGCCTGGGGTCTGACCACCGGCAAGATCGTGCTACAGAGCGACGGCACGCCTTGGCGGCCGCTGGTGCACGTCGAGGACATCGCGCGCGTCTTTCTGCTCTTCCTCGCCGCGCCGCGCGAGAAGATCCACGGCGAGGCGTTCAACGTCGGCTCGTCGCGCGAGAACTACCGCATCCGCGAGCTCGCCGAGATCGTCGCCGAGACCCTGCCGGGCACCGAAGTGACGCTCGCCGCCAACGCCAGCCCCGACGCGCGCAACTACCGCGTCTCCGCCGACAAGCTCGCGACGGCGTTTCCGGAGTTCCGCCTCAAGTGGGACGCGCGCTCCGGAGCGCGCGAGATCGCCGACGCCTACCGCGCCGCCGGCTTCACCCGCGAGCTGTTCGACGGCCCGCGCTTCAAGCGCCTGGCGCACATCCGCGGGCTGATCGATCGCGGCGAGCTCGGCGCCGACCTGCGCTGGACGAGCGCCGCCACGGTTCCGGCGGCCGTCGGCTGATGCGCCTCGTCCCGCTGGGCACCAACGGGTACATCCCGACCGGCGGGCGACAGACGATGAGCTACCTCGTCCTGACCGACGAGGCGGCGATCTTGCTCGACGCCGGCACCGGCGTCGCGCGCCTGTTCGAGCCCGAGGTGCGGGCGCACCTGGTGCCCTTCGCGCGCCTCGACGTCGTCCTGACGCACTACCACCTCGACCACGTCATCGGCCTCTCGTTCCTGCCCGGTGTCTGGCGCGGCCGGCCGGTGCGCATCCACGCCCCCGGCCCACCGCTCACCGAGTTCGGCCCGGAGGCGCTCGACAAGCTGATCGAGCCGCCGCTGTTCCCGCTCCGCCTCCACCACCTGCCCTCGCCGGTCGAGGTCGTGCCCTACGGCCCGGAGGGTTTCGCGATCGGCGCGACGAAGTTCGCCGTCCGCCGCCAGAAGCACCCGGGCGGCTCTTGCGGCCTGCGGCTCGACGACGCGCTCGCCTACACCACCGACACGGTGATCGATCCGGCGACCGCGGAGTTCGCCCGCGGCGCGAAGCTCCTGCTGCACGAGGTCTGGCTGACCGACGAGGAGTCGGCGGTCGAGGACGCCGGGCGCACCGGTCACTCCGCGGCCGGACCGGTGGCCGACCTCGCGTTCGCGGCCGGCGTCGGCCGGCTGTTCGTCGTCCACCACCACCCGAAGCGGCCGAACGAAGACCTCGAGCCGATCGCCGAATCGATGCGCGGCCGCGCCGGCTGCCCGGTCGAGATCCCGGTCGAAGGCCGGGTGTACGAGCTCTGAGACCGAAGTCTCCCGGCCTTCGCTCCCAGCGGTCGATGTCGAGGGCTCGTCTCGCTCGGCCCGCCGGGCTAGAGGTCCGACCAGCGATAGACCGCGACTCCGTTCCGGTGGTAGGCGCGGTCGCCGGCGTAGACGAGACCACCGGCGATCTCCGTCTCGCCTTCGGCGAGCGACCGAAAGTAGTCGAGGCCGGCGAACGCGTCGCCGGCGATCGTCGCCCCCGACTTGATCTCGATCGCGATGAAGCGCTCTCCCTCGTCGACCAGCAGATCGATCTCGTGCCCGGTCGCATCGCGCCAGAAGTGGAGCGCCGGCTCGGCGCCGCGATGCCAGGAGTCCTTGAGGAGCTCGGAGACCACGAATGCCTCGAAGACGCCGCCGCGCGCGGCGTGGCTCGCGAGCTCACGCGGCTCGCGGATACCGAGGAGATAGCAGAGCAGGCCGGTGTCGACGAAGTAGAGTTTGGGCGCCTTGATCAGCCGCTTGCTGAAGTTGCGATGGTGCGGCCGCAGCAGGTACACCAGGAAGCTCGCCTCGAGGACCGAGAGCCAGCGGCCGGCCGTCGTGTGGGTGATCCCGCAGTCGCTGGCAAGCGAGCTGAGATTGAGCAGCTGGCCGTTGCGCCCGGCGCACAGGCGCACGAAACGGCCGAAAGTCTCGAGATCTCCGACGTTGAGGATTCCACGTACGTCGCGCTCGACGTAGGTTCGATAGTAGTCGCGCAGCCATTCGCGGGCGTCGAGACCCTGATCGTGGATGCGTGGGTAGAAACCGCGGAAGAGAGTCTCGGTCATCTCGGCGATCGTCGCCGGCCGGCGAGGCAGGCTGCGGCCCATCGCCGCCATCGAGAGCGGCCTTCGCCGCTCGAGCTCGCTCCAGGCGAACGGCAAGAGGTGGTGGATCGCCGTCCTCCCGGCGAGCGTCTGACTCACGGATCCGAGGAGTAGGAAGTTCTGGGAGCCGGAGAGCACGAATCTGCCGGGCCGCGGCTCGGCGTCGACGCGCGATTGCAGATACGAGAAGAGCTCCGGCGTGCGCTGCACCTCGTCCAGGATCGCGGAGCCTGCGAATTGGGCGAGAAATCCCCGCGGATCCTCGCTCGCGAAGGTGCGGTGGTCGGGATCCTCGAGCGACACGTAGTCGTGCCGAGGAAACAATCCCCGCAGGAGGCTGGTCTTTCCCGACTGCCGTGGTCCGGTGAGGGTGACGATCGGATGGCGCTTCGCCGCCCGCTTCAGGACCGGTGCCAAGTGCCGAGGGATCATGTGTAGATTGAATATCAGAAAGTCAATCTGAGCAACCGGGCCTCGGCTCCGACGTCGCCCGTCGAGCCCTCGGGCGTAGATCACCCGTCGCTATACCCATGGACACTATAACCAGTTCGGGTATAGTTGGGAGATGACCGCCCACTCCGAACCCGTCGCCGCGCATCTGCCGCTGCCGCTCGCCACGTTCCAGATCCTCCTCGCGCTCGCCGAGGAGGACCGCCACGGCTACGCCATCCTGCAGGACATCGCCCTGCGCACCGGCGGAGAGCCGAAGCTCGGCGCCGCGACGCTCTATCGCTCGATCGCCCGACTGCTCGAGGACGGCCTGATCGTCGAGCTGCGCGAGCGGCCGGCGGTGGAGCGCGACGACGAGCGCCGGCGTTACTACCGGATCACCCCGTTCGGCCGCGAGGTGGCGCGCGCCGAGACCCGGCGCCTCGCCGAGCTCGTGCGGCTGGCGAGAGCTTCGGGCCTCGCCCCGGCGAGAGCGTGATGCGCGCCTACCGCTCCCTGCTCCACCTGCTGCCGGCCTCGTTCCGCGACGAATACGGCGGCGAGATGACCGCGCTCTTCGCCGATCGACTCGCCGCCGCTTCGCCCGCCGGCCGGGCGGCGCTCTGGACGGGCGAGATCGCGAGCCTGGTCGCGACCGCGGCGCGCACCCACGCCGAGCTGCTCGGTCAGGATCTGCGCTTCGCGCTGCGCGCCTTCCGCCGTGCCAAGGCCTTCGCGCTCACCGCCGTCGGCGTCACCGCGATCGGCATCGGCGCCACCACGGTCGCCTTCTCGCTCGCCGACCACGCGCTGCTGCGCCCGCTGCCGTTCCCGCATCCAGAGCGTCTGGTACGCCTCTGGCAGGACCAGTCCTTCCGCGGCTACCCGCGCATGGAGCTCTCGCCGCCGAACTTCCAGGACTGGCGCGCGCGCAGCACGTCGTTCTCGGGCATGGCGGCGTTCTGGGACGACGCGAGCAATCTCGTGGGCGGCGGCGAGCCCGAGCGGGTCGAGGGGATCCGCGCCACCTCCGAGCTCTGGAGCGTCCTCGAAGTGGCGCCGGAGCTCGGACGGACCTTCACCGCCGAGGACGAGGCGGCCGGCGCGCCGGGAGTCCTGGTGCTCTCGCACGCGCTCTGGCGTGACCGCTTCGCCGCCGACCGCGCGGTCCTGGGCCGCAAGGTGGTGCTCGACGGCGAGCCGTTCGCGGTGATCGGCGTGATGCCCGAGAGCTTCCGTTTCCCGGATCGCGACGCGCGTTACTGGCGGCCGATCCACTTCGTGGCCGACAACGGCGACGACGACCGGACGAACTACTACCTGAGCGTCGTGGCCCGCCTGGCGCCCGGCGTCACCCTCGACGCCGCGCGCGCCGAGATGGACCTGGTCGCCAAGCAGCTCGCCGAGGCCTATCCCGACGCCAACGAGCGCAACGGCGCGGCGCTCGCGAGGATGAGCGATCTGCTCTCCTGGCGCACGCGGCGGCTGCTCGAGGCGCTCGGCGGCGCGGCGCTTTGCGTCCTGGCGATCGCCTGCACCAACCTCGCGAGTCTGCTGCTCGCGCGCGCCGCGTTCCGCCGCCGGGAGCTCGCGGTGCGCACCGCGCTCGGCGCCGGGCGCCAGCGCCTGGTGCGCCAGTTGGTCACCGAGAGTCTGGCGCTCGCCTTCGCCGGCGGGCTTCTTGGCGTCGCCCTCGCGGTGGCGATCACGCCCTTCGTCGCTCGCTTGGTGCCGATCACCCTGCCGATCGCCGCCGCGCCGAGCCTCGATCTGCGCGTCCTCGCCTTCGCCGCCGCGACCACCCTCGCGACCGGTCTCGCCTTCGGCGTCCTGCCCGCCCTGCGGGTCAGCCGGGGCGCGAGCGCGCAGGGCCTGCGCGACGGCGGACGGGGCGGCGTCGGCGGTCGGCGCGAGCGCCTGCGCGCTGTGCTGGTCGTCGCCGAGGTGACGCTTTCGGTCGTGCTGCTGGTGTCGACCTTGCTCCTGCTGCGCACGCTCTGGCGGATCGAATCGGTCGACCCGGGCTTCGACAGCCGCGGCGTCCTGACCCTGCGCACCGCCTTGCCGATCCCGGCCTACAACCCGGCGGAGCGGCGGGCCCAGTTCTACGACCGCGTGCTTTCCGAGGTCCGCGCTCTGCCGGGGGTGACGAACGCCGGCTTCATCAGCTTCCTGCCCATGACGATGCGCGGCGGCATCTGGCCGGTCGCCCCGGCGGGCGCCAAGATCATCCCGCCCGGCGCGCCGCTCGCCAGCTTGCGCTACGTGACGCCGGGCTTCTTCGCCACGCTGTCGATCCCGATCCGGCGTGGTCGCGACGTCGCCGACTCCGACACCGCGAAGTCGGAATTCGTCGCCGTGGTCTCGGAGTCGTTCGCCCGCCGCCAATGGCCGGGGGAAGATCCGATCGGGCGCACCTTCCGCTTCGCCTTCAGCGACCGGACGGTGGTCGGCGTGGTGGGCGACGTGCGCGTCCGCGGGCTCGAGCAGGAGAGCGAGCCGCAGGTCTACGTGCCGCACCGCCAGGTCGAGGACGGCGGGATCATCGGCTACATCCCCAAGGACCTCGCGATCCGTTCGACCGTCCCGATGGAATCTCTCCTGCCGGCGGTCCGCAGGATCGTGGCCGCGGCCGACCCGGCGCAGCCGATCTCCGACGTGCGCCCCCTCGCCGACGTGGTGGCGGGGGAGTCGGCGCCGCGCGCGGTGCAGCTGCGGCTCCTCGGCGCCTTCGCGGCGATCGCGGTCCTGCTCGCCGGCTTGGGCATCCACGGTCTGCTCGCCTTCTCGCTCGCGCAGCGCTTCCAGGAGATCGGCGTGCGGCGGGCGCTCGGCGCCGGCGGGCGGGAGATCGTCGCGCTCATCGTCGGCCAGGGGGCGCGGCTGGCGGCGATCGGCGTCGCCCTCGGCGCCGCGCTGGCGCTCGCCGCGGGTCGCGGCATGGCGTCGCTCCTGGTCGGCGTCGGCCCGGCCGACGCCGCGAGCTTCGCCGCCGCGGTGGCGCTCACGGTGGCGATGACCCTCGCCGGCTGCCTGGTGCCGGCGATCCGCGCCGTGCGGGTCGATCCCGCCACCGTGCTGCGCGCCGAATAGCCCGGGCCCTCGCGCTGCGGCGTCGCGGTTCGCCCGACCGGCTAGGATCGGCCGATGATCCGGGCTCTGGCGGTCGCGTCGCTGCTGCTGCTCGCCGAGGCGCCGCGGAGCGCGAGCGATGCGCCGCGCGCCCTGGCCCTCGCCGAGGAGGAGCTGGCGCGCGCCCGCTCGCTCGCCGACGAGCGCCGGCTGACGGAGGAGACCGGCGCGCCGGCGGCCGAGATCGAGCGCAAGTTGGAAGCGGCGCGGGCGCGAGTCGCGGCGGCCCTCGACGACGTCGCGGCGGCGGGACTCGCGGGCGAGGACCGGCGGGCGTTCGATCTCGTCCGCGCCGCGCTCGACGGCGATCTGGCGGCGAAGAAGGCGGCGGAGCCCCTGCCGGCCGCTCCCCGGCCCGGCGACGACTGCGCCGCGCCGGCGGCGGCCTTCCTCGCCACGCACGACGAGGCGGCGCTGCGCGCGCGCACCTATCGCTGCTACGGCGACGCCGCGCGCTCGATCGCTTTCGAGGGCGAGACGCTCGACCGCCTGACGGTGCTCGCCCGGATGGCCGCCGAGCCCGATCCGGCGCGGCGGCGGGTGCTGTTCGACGCGCTGCGGCCGCTCTTCCGCAGCGTCGACGGGGACGGCGGCGAGTCGAGCCCGTTCCGTCTCCTGGCGCTCGCGACCGCGCGGCGCTGGGCGAGCGAAGGCTCGCCGGTCGACGCGCGGGCGCGGGCCCTGGGCGTCGAGCCGGCCGCGTTCGAGAGCTGGCTCGACCGCTTCCTCACCGCCTGGCGGAGCCTCTTGCCGGAGCGCACGGAGCCCTGGGACTACGCTTTCCTCGCCGGGGCCGCCGAGCGCGAGCTCGCGCCGGCGCTGCCGCGCGAGCGCCTCGCCGTCCTGGCGCGCGACTTCTACCGCGGCGCCGGCGCCGATCTCGACCGCCTGCGCGTCCACTTCGACCTCGAGCCGCGGCCCGGCAAGACGCCGGTGGCGTTCACCGATTTCGGCGCCCGCCGCCGGGTGGAGGAGGGCACTTTCCGACCGACCGAGCCCTGGATCTTCGCCACCTATCGCGTGGGCGGCTTCGACAACTTCGTCGAGCTGCTGCACGAGAGCGGGCACGCGATCCACATCGCGGCGATCGACACCCGACCCGCTTTCCTCGACTGGCCGGACAACGACGCTTTCACCGAAGCGCTCGCCGACGTCCCGGCGCTCGAGGCCTACGAGCCCGACTGGCAGCGCCGGGCGCTCGGCCGCTCGGTGCCGCTCGCCGACTCGATCCGCGCCAAGTACGCCGGGATCGCGCTCGACGCGCTCTGGGCCCTGTTCGAGATCCGGCTCTATCGCGATCCGTCGCATGAGCCGAACGTTCTCTGGAGCGACCTCGCCGAGCGCTATCTCGGCATCGTCCGTCATCCGGAGGTCGCCTGGTGGGCGCGGCGCGGACAGCTGATCGACGCTCCCGGCTACATGGCCAACTACGCCCTCGGCGCCTTCGTCGCCGCCGACGTGCGGGCGCGCATCGCCGCGCGCCGCGGCGAGGCGTGGAGCGCCGACCCGTCGTGGTACGCGTGGTTCGCGGGCGAGGTCTACCGCTACGGCCTCGAGCGGACCTCGCGCCGCGTGCTCGAGGACTTTCTCGGCCGCCCGCTCGCGCCGGACGCGGTCCTCGCCGACCTGGCTCGGGCGCGCTAGATCGAGGCGCGTCGGCCGGCCCGCCACCCGCAGCCGACCGACGATCGGCGGTGGACCCGCTGATAGGCTCGCGCCGCCAACGCTAGCCGACTTCGGGGGCCTGGCCTCGACCGCCATGTTCGACAACCTGCGCGCCGATACCCGGCGCCTGCGCGAGATCAAGAGCAAGCCGTTCCCCTGGTACGTGCTCGAGTCGCTGCTGTTCGAGAACGGCTACCAGGCGGTGGTCCTGCACCGCGTCGCGCACTGGTTCAAGGCGCACGGCGTGCCCTTCTTCGGGCCGCTCACGGCGCGCACCAGCCTCTTCTGGACCGGGGTCGACATCGCGCCAGCGGCGAAGATCGGCCCCGGTCTGCGGATCGCGCACGGGAACGGTCTGGTGGTCGGCTGGCGGGCCGAGATCGGCGGCGACGCGCTGCTCATGCAACAGGTGACGATCGGTGCGCCGACCACCGCGCGACTCGAGGAGATGCCGAAGATCGGCGACCGGGTGACGATCGGCGCCGGCGCGGCGGTGATCGGTCCGGTCACCGTCGGCGACGACGTCTTCATCGGCGCCCACGCGCTGGTCACCCGGGACGTGCCGTCCGGCAGCAAGGTGCTCGCGACTTGCGGCGTCGAGATCCGCCCGCGGCGCCCCGAATCCTCCGCATGATCCGCCGGCGATCGGCCGTCTCTCTGCTGGCGGCCGGCGTGCTCGCTTCCTGCGGTCGCGTGCCCGAGCCCGCCGCTCCGGCGCGCTGGGCGTCGGTAGAGATCGCGAGCCTCTCCCCGGCGGCCGAGCTGTGGACCGAGACCGGGGCGATCGACATCGGCGATCCGGCGGCGCGCGCCCTGCTCTGGCGCGGCTGGGGCGACGACGAACAGGGCGAGCTCGGGCGCTTCGCCTGGGGGCTCGGCGAGGAATCCGAGCTGTTCTTCCGCGCCGTCGAGCCGCGCGACCGCAGCCTGCGCTTGCGTGGCCAGTCGTTCCCTTTCCCCGGTGGGGAGGCGCAACGCGTCGCGGTGAGCCTCAACGGGCGACCGCTCGCGGCCTTCGATCTCCCGACCTCGGCAGAGACGGTACGTGTCGACCTGCCCGCCGCGGCGCAGGTGGCGGGCGAGAACTGGCTGACGCTCGCCTACTCGCGCAGCGCCGGGCGCGGGCGCGCGTCGAGGCCGATGATCGACTATGCCGTCGCCTGGGACGGCGCGCGCTTCGACGACGGCGGCGGCGAGAAGGCACCGCGCTTCGACGCCGGCGCCGCGGCGCTCGAGCTGCCGCCGCGCAGCGCCGCCGAGCTCGGCGCCGAGCTGCCGGCGGGGTCGCGCCTCTCGTGGGACGCGCTCGCGCCCGTCGCGACCGGGAGCGGCGAGGCCGAGTTGTCGGTCGCCTGGGCCACCCCGGGTGGCGAGGAGCGACGGTCGCGCGTCCGCGCCCCAGGACCCGGGGCGCTCGATCTCGACCTCGCCGGGCGCGAGGTCCGCCGGGTGGCCCTCCGCCTCGCTGCGCCCGCCGGGAGCCGCGGAGCCCGCGTCGTGCGCCCGCGTCTCGAGTGGCCGGCGGAGACCCCGGTCGCTTCACCGACACCGGCCCGGCCGGCGAGCGGCGCCACGGCGGCATCCTCCGCGGCCCGGGCGGCGGGGCCGCCGAACGTCGTCGTCTACCTGGTCGACACCCTGCGCGCGGACCATCTCGGTTGCTATGGCTACGCCCGGCCGACCTCGCCGCGCGTCGACGCCTTCGCCCGCGAGGCGGCGCTCTTTACCGGCGCGCGCGCCCAGAGCTCGTGGACCCGGCCGACGGTGGCCTCGATCGTCACCGGCCTCTATCCGCCGACCCACGGCGCGATGGACCGCGCCAACCGGATTCCCGACGCCGCCACCACGCTCGCCGAGCGGCTGCGGGCGCTCGGCTATGCCACCGCCTTCGTGACCACCAACGCCAACACTTCGGCGCGTTTCGGCTTCGCTCAGGGCGTCGACGATTTCCGCTACATGCAGGAGCGGCGCAACTCCGCCGGCTTTCACGTCGCTTCGGCCAAGGTGACCGAATGGGCGCTGCCCTGGCTCGAGCGTCGCGATCGGGAGCGGCCCTTCCTGCTCTTCCTGCACACCACCGATCCGCACGCGCCCTACCTGCCGCCGGAGGAATTTCGCCGGCGCCTGGCGGCGGACGTCGCCGACCCCGATCTCGGATTGCGGCGCACGTTGGCCAAGCTGCAGTCCGGGAAGCTGCCGGCGGCCGAGCTCCTGCCGCAGGAGATCCACCTCTACGACGCCGAGATCGCCGCCAACGACGACTCGTTCGGCGAGCTGCTCGATTTCCTCGCGCGCCAGGGTCTGCTCGACGACTCGATCGTCGTCTTCGTCGCCGACCACGGCGAGGAGTTCCTCGAGCACGGCAAGGTCGAGCACGGCAAGACGCTCTACGAGGAGCAGCTGCGCGTGCCGCTGCTGGTGCGCCTGCCGCGCGGCGAGAGCGGCGGGCGGCGGATCGACGGCACGGCGGAGCAGGTGGACCTGGTGCCGACGATCCTCGAGGCGATCGGCGCGCCGGCCGATCCGGCGCTCCCCGGCCGCAGCCTGTTGCCATCGATCCGCGGCCGCGCCGAGCTCGGCCGGCACCCCTCGTTTGCCTGGCTCGACCGCCTGTCGTACGCCTTCGCGGCGGTCGAGGCCTCGGGTTCGAAGCTCATCCGGGCGACCGACGGCGACCGGCCGAGCTGGCGCGATCCGCTCGAGCTCTACGAGCTGATCGCCGACCCCGGGGAGCGCACGAACCGCGTGCGGCTCGACCGGGTGACGCGGGTCTTCCTCGAGAGTCAACTCCGCCTGGCGACGGCGCGGGCGAAGCCGACCTTCGCCCCCCAGGACGCGCCCCTCGACGCCGAAACCGAAAAAGCCCTCCGCGCCCTCGGCTACATTCGCTGACCCGCCTGGGCCAACCAGCACCCCGCAAACTGCCTTTTCTCTTCGAATGAGCTTTTCTTCCCAGGATGGCGAAGGGTCGAGCTCATCGCCCACAAGCGAAAAGCTCCGGTTGGGAGTGTGGGCACTTTCGACGCCCTCGTACACTGGCGGAAGGATCGGCTGGGCGAGGATGGGAATGCAGGCGTCCTTTTTCCCTAGGTGTGACTGCTCAATAGGTTGTTCACCCGGACTGCTGTGGCAGGCTGGCTTTGTCGAAGAGCTGGCAAACCACGGAGGCAGCCCGGATGAACATCCATAGAAGAGCAAAGACTTGCCCGGAAAGTCGAGCCTTGCTTTGTCGTCGTGTTTTGCAGGAAGCCTGGCCCATGGGCCAGGCTTCGCGCGCGGCGGGGGTCAGCCGCCAGACCGCGCGAAAGTGGATTGGCCGCTTCCTCGACGAAGGAGAGGGCGGGTTGCTCGATCGCTCGTCGCGGCCTCATCGCTCGCCTAGGAAGCTTTCCCTGAGCCGGGAGGAGCTGGCCATCCACCTGCGCCGGCAACACCGGCTGAACGCCCAAGCCCTGGCCGAGCTCACCGGCATTCCACGCTCCACCTTGGGGCGAATCCTGCGGCGGCACAAACTGTCGCGAGCTCGGGATCTCGAGCCGAAGCCCCCGGTGATTCGCTACGAGCGCCAGGCTCCCGGCGAGCTGATTCACCTCGACATCAAGAAGCTCGGCCGGATCGACGGAATCGGTCATCGCATCCACGGCGACCAGAGTCGGCGAAAACGCGGCGCCGGCTGGGAGTACGCTCATGTCGCCATCGACGACTTCAGTCGTTT
Source organism: Thermoanaerobaculia bacterium (assembly GCA_046331385.1). Lineage (GTDB taxonomy): Bacteria > Acidobacteriota > Thermoanaerobaculia > Multivoradales > JAGPDF01 > JAXLQW01. Next base: position 1,863,979 of record JAXLQW010000001.1, on the reverse strand, counting down.
GTCCTACATGGAAGTCTTGCCCGACGAAACGGGAGCCACTGTGGCGGGCTTCCTGCGCCGGGCGGTCGCTTGGTATCGACAGCACGGCATCGAGGCTCAGCGCATCCTCACCGACAACGGTACCGGCTATCGCTCGAAGAAGATGCAACGCGCCTGCACGCGCTACAAACTCCGCCACCTACGCACCCGGCCCTACACCCCAAGAACCAACGGCAAAGCCGAGAGGCTCATCCAGACCGCCCTCCGGGAATGGGCCTACGCTCGACCCTACTGCTCCTCTCGCCAACGCCGAGAAGCACTCCCAGCCTTCCTCCACCGCTACAATTTCCACCGACCTCACACCGCTCTCGGCAGAAAACCACCCTGCTCGCGAGTCAACAACCTCTTGAGCACTAACACCTAGGTGAGCTTTTCTTCGCAGGATGGCGAGAGGTCGAACTCATCGGCCACAGGCTCTCGCCTGGGAGTGTGGGCTGGGTCAGCGCCCTCGTACACTGGCGGGTGGATCGGCTGGCCGAGGATGGGAATGCAGGCGTCCTTTTTCCCTAGGTGAGCTTTTCTTCGCAGGATGGCGAGAGGTCGAACTCATCGGCCACAGGCTCTCGCCTGGGAGTGTGGGCTAGGTCAGCGCCTTCGTACACTGGCGGGCGGCTCGGCTGGGCGAGGCTGGAAATGCAGGCGTCCTTTTCCTCTAGGTGAGCTTTTCTTCTTTCTGGTGGAAGGCGAAAGAGGTTGCGCGCGCGGCGCGCGGTGGGGGCGGCTGTGGAGCGGCGGGTTGCGAAGTTGGCGCGAGTCGTTGATCCTTCGGACGTGAGGTTCCGATCTCTCCTGGCCCCGGGCCTCCTTGGCGTGGGTTGCGCCGCGTTCGCGGCGCCGGCGGCCTGGGGCCAGAACTCGGTGCAGCTGCTCGGCGTCTCGGGCTACGGCAACCTGCACGCCGGCGGCGTCGTGGCGACGATCTCCGGCGACGCCAACGGCAACGCCGCGGTGGCGCTCGAGTGGCGGCGGACCGGGGCGCCGGCTTTCCGCGCCGGCCACCCCCTGGCGCGGATCGGCGCGGGGGCGTTCGTCGGCAGCCTCTTCTTCCTCGACCCGGGCGCGAGCTGGGACGTGCGGGTGACGATCTCCGACCCGAACGGCGTGGTCGGTTCGCCGACCGCGACGACCACCTTCTCGACCCGCGCCATCGTCTTCGCCCAGCCGACTCTGCGCACGCTCTACGTCGCGCCGAACGGCGACGACGGCAACACCGGCACCGACCCGGGCCATCCGCTGCGGACCGTCCAGGAGGCCGCCGATCGCTCGCAACCGGGCGATCTCGTCTCGATCGCGCCCGGCGTCTACCGCGAGAGCGTCAGCGTACCGACCTCGGGCACCGCGGCGCAGCCGATCGTCTTCCGCGGCGGCGGCGCCGGCGCCATCCTCGACGGCGCCGACGCGGCGATCGACGCCGGGGTCGCCTGGACCGCTGCCGGGAACGGCGTCTACTCGCGGGTCACCGGCTTCGCGACCGGGCACGTGGTGAGCGAGCGCGGGCGGCTCTTCCGCTACGACAATCTGACCGATCTGCAGGCCCTGCCGGCCGGACCGCCGGGGGGCTTCTGGTTCGACGGCACGACGCTGCGGGTGAAGTTCGACGACGGCTCCTCGCCGGCGACCCACGCCATGCACGTGGCGCGCTTCGAGGACGGCTTCTACGTCGACGGGCGCGCGAACGTGCGCATCGAGAACCTCGAGATCCGTCACTACGGCGCCGGCGACTACGGCAAGGGCGTCTACCTGCGCTATAGCTCGGACTGCGCGGTGCTCGGCTCGACGATCCACGAGGTCGAGGCGGCCGGAGTCTGGATCAAGGGCGGCGATCGGCACCGGATCGAGGGCAACCACTTCTACGACACCTCGATCCCGGGCTGGGTCTGGGACTGGACGAAAGGCTCGAGCGCCGAGGGGAACGGCGTGGTGATGACCGACGATCTCGGGCGCGGCCACGTGGTACGGAACAACCTCTTCGCAGGGACCTTCAACGGCATCGGCCCCTGCGGCGGCAGCGCGCCGCCGGGCGGCGCACTGACGATGGAGGTCGACGTCTACGACAACGTCTTCCGCGACCACAACGACGACGCGCTCGAGCCCGAGGGCTACTGCTCGAACATCCGCATGTGGGGCAATCGCATCCAGGACGTCCACATGGCCTTCGCGGTGGCGCCGGCCTCGCCGGGGCCGACCTGGATCCTCGACAACGTCGCCTGGAACTTCGGCTCGACCCGCACCAGCCAGATCGACGGCTGGCTGGCGAGCGCGCTCAAGATCAACAGCGACTACCCGGACCCGATCGGACCGCTCTTGCTCTACCACAACACGTTCGTCACCACGGCGCCCGACACCAGCGCCATGACCCTGCTCAACAACGGCGAGAGCACCTACATCGTGGCGCGCAACAACGTCTTCGCCGGCACCGATTTCACGCTCTACAAGGTGAACCCGGTGGTGCTCGACTGGGACTGGGACGATCTGTGGACGACGAGCGGCAGCGAGTTCGCGTACTGGATGGGCGCGCACTACCACGACCTCGCGGCGCTGCGGGCGGCAAGCGGCCAGGAGACGAATGGGCGCGCGGCGGCGCCGGCGCTCGTCGATCCCGCCAACGGCGACTTCACCCCCGCCGCCGGCAGCCCGCTCGTCGACCACGGGGTCGCGCTTGCCGGCATCAACGACGTCGCCGCCACGCCCGACCCCCCCGACCTCGGCGCCGTCCAGCGCGCGGAGCTCTTCCGCGACGGCTTCGAGACCGCGACCACCGAGCGCTGGTCGGGACACGCGCCGTAGTCGACTCCAGAACGAAGGTTCTTTCTCCTACTCGTTGTCGATCCTTCTGCAGACTGGCGATGGGTCGAACTCATCGCCCCAAGGCTCTCGCCTAGGAGTGCGGGCGGCCGGACCGCCCTCGTACACTGGCGGCCGGTTCGGCTGGGCGAGGCTGGGTATACAGACGTCTTTTCCCTTCGGTGAGCTTTTTTCGCAGGATGCCGATGGGTCGAACTCATCGCCCCAAGGCTCTCGCCTAGGAGCGTGGGCGGCCGGACCGCCCTCGTACACTGGCGGGCGGGTCGGCTGGACGAGGCTCGATTTGCAGGCGTCTTTTCCCTAGGACGACGGCGCCCAACCCCCCAGATCGCCGGACTCGAAGCCGTCGCCGAAGATCGCGTCGCGCTCGAGCGCGCCCTGGTCGGGAAGCGGGCCGGCGACGCGCGGGGCGTGGGCGAAATCGTAGGGCGAGAGGCCGCCCTCGGGAGTGGCCGTGCCGGCGTCGTGGGCCGGCGAGCCCGCGGCGAGGGAGTAGTCGCCGGCGGCCGGGTCGACGAAGACCGGGTCGACGGCGAAGAGATTCGACTGCAGCGTCAGGCCGCCGCCGGAGAAGCTCGTGTCGCCGCCGGCGTTGTCGAACGAGATCGAGTTCGAGATCGAGGCGATGCCGCCGGAGAGCGTGCCGAGCTCGATGCCGAGACCCGAGTGACCCGTCACCGTGAGGTTCACCAGGCGGAGCGAGCCGGCGGCGGCGCGCGCCGAGGCGAAGATCCCCTGGTCGGAGTCGGTGAGGAGGCTGTCCGAGAGCCGCAGCGATGCGCCGTCGAACGTCCAGAGCCCGGCCTGGTTCGAGCCGTCGGCCTCGATGCCGTTCTCGTCCATGCCGAGTCGCCGCGCGTCGATCGAGGAGCTCTCCATGGCGACGAGCGTCAGCGCCGCGCCGTCGGTCCCGTCGTTGCCATGGTTGCCGAAGAAGAGAGTGTCCTCGACGCGCACTGTCGCGCTGCTCGAGGCCTCGACGTGGAGGCCCGCGCCGGTGTTGACGGCGCCGCCCGAGAGCGTGTTCTCCAGGAACTGGACGCCGCGCAGGATCGCCGTCGCAGAGCCCGCCGCGAGGATCGCGACACCGGCGCCGCGCGCCGCCCCGGTGTTCGGAGAGTTCATCACCGCCGTGTTCAGGTTGAAAATCGAGTCCACGAGCAGGAACCGCGCGCTCCCCGACGCCGAGACGTAGAGCCCGCCGCCGGCGGCGCCCGAAACGGAGTCGTTGCTCGTCGGCCCGTTGTTCTCGAAGAGGCAACGCTCGAACAGAACATTGCTCGCGCCGGCCTCCGTCAGGTTCACGCCGCCGCCGTAGGGGCCCCCGGTCCCGAGCCGGAAGGCGAGGCCGCGCACCGCCACCGTCGTGTTGGTCACGCCGGAGAACAGGAGCGCCCGTCCGACGCCGCCGGCGTTGACCTCCGTCAGACCGGGGGTCGGGTTGCGCACTGTGAAGCCCGCCGCCCAGCCGCCGGAGATATCGAGATCGTTGCCCGCGGTGAGCGAACCCACCGTCAGATTCTCCGGGTAGCTTCCGTCGCGGACGCGGATCTCGTCGGCCGCGGCGGTCGACTGCGCCTGGGTGAGCGCCGCCTGCAGGGTAGCGAAGGCGCCGCCGGCGCCGACGGTCAGGATCGCCGCGAGAGCGCCCGCGGGCGTCAGCCCCGGGAGCGCGGCGAGGGCGAGCGCGGCGAGAACGACGGTTCGGCGAGAGATCGGCGAGCAGGGCATGGCGGGAGTCCCTCGTACTCTCAAGCGACGTTTCGGCGATTCGCGGGCCAGACCTCGGCGCCGTCCAGCGCGCGCAGCTCTTCCGCGACGGCTTCGAGACCGCGACCATCGAACGCTGGTCGGGACACGCGCCGTAGTCGACTCCAGAACGAAGGCTCTTTCTCCTACTCCTGGTCGATCCTTCTGCAGACTGGCGATGGGTCGAACTCATCGGGCCAAGGCTCTCGCCTAGGAGCGTGGGCGCCCGGACCGCCCTCGTACACTGGCGGCCGGCTCGGCCGGGCGAAGGTGGAAATGCAGGCGTCTTTTCCCTTAGCCCGGATCCACGGGTAAGGCGGCTGAAGTGGAGCGGACGGGCTCAGATTGCTGCAGCGGCCACCCGCGCGGCGGATTTCTGGCTCAGGTAGGGCTGGTGTTCGCGGTCGAAGGCGGTGGTCGAGCGTGAGTTGGAGGATGGAGGGGTCCGCGGGAGACACTCCTGGCGCGCAGCCGGGATGCCGCTTCCCTTGGTTGCGGAATCAGAGCGTGGTGAGCTGTTGTTGCAGGCGCTCGAAGGCGTTGGCCGTGTCCGGTCCGCGAGCGAGCGCCAGGACGAAGCGTCTGCCGGTGCGGATGAAGCGGGCGGCGACGCACAGCCAGTGCAGGCGCAGCTTCTTGATCTGCTGCGCCTGCTCGGCGGCGGGGAGCAGCAGGAGCTTGAAGGCTTGCGCGAGGTTGTAAGCGAGAGCGGCGATCAACAGCCAGGCCCAGTTGGCGTGAAAGCAGCGTGAGGGCAGATGCGAGGCGCCGATGCCGGACTTGAACTCCTCGATGTAGTTCTCGGCCCCACCGCGTGCCAGGTGATAGCGAATCAGGCTGCTCGCGGCGCCCGGCAGGTTGGTGATGACCGGCGTGAAGAAGTGCTCGTCGAGCAGGCGCTGCTCCTGGTCGAACCAGGGCGTCCGCTTGACGAGGAGGCGGTAGTCGCTCGACCAGCCCGTGGGCCGGTAACGCAGCTCGGCGTACTCGGCCTCTTCTTCCCACGGATAGCTGCGCCACGCCCCTTCGGGAAGCGCTTCGATCTCGGCGCGCAGCCGCTTCGTCAGCCTCGCCGAAATGCTGAAGCCCAGGGCACGCTCGGTCGCGAATCCTTCCACCGACTTGCCGTAGAAACCGGCGTCCATCCGCAGGCGCACCCGACGGCGAGCCGGGATCGCCGTGAGGACGTCTTCGAGAAACGGGACGACGCCGTCCGACGAGGCTCGGTTGCCCGCGCGTAGCCGCGCCCCCAACAGAAGCCGCTCCTCGTGAGCGAAGGCCAGCAGCGGATGCAGCCCACGCACGCCGCTGTAGCCGAAACGCGCACCCTGCTTCTGGTCGCCGTAGACCTCGATGATCGAGCTGTCCACGTCCAGCGTCAGCGCTTCGCTCCCACTCGTCCGCTCGAGAATTTCGCGGCAGGTCTCACGCTGGGCTCCATCGAGCTGTCGCAGGTGACCCAACGAGAAGCTGCGCAGACGCTCGCCCGCCGTCGTCGGCGCCGGCACCTCGAGATCGAAGCACAACTCGCGCGTCACGGTCTCTTCTCGCAGCACAGACAGATCGCTCAGGCTGTCGCCGCCGACCAGAAAGCTCGACGCCAGGCTCATCACGAAGTCCTCGACTGGAATTCCTCGACGGCGTTTCTTCACCGAAACGACGCGGAGCCGCTCGATCACTCGCAGCTTCGACGCCAGCTCGACCACGAAACGCAGGCCCGCGAAGGAGGTCGTCGCCGCGCCCGACGATCGGAACTTGACGCCACGGACTCGCTTTGGGATCTTCACCTCGGAAGTGCTCCTCTCCTGAAGACGACGACCTTGAACAGCGCCGTCTTATCAGGCTTGGGGCGCTTCCGCTACTTCAACATCCCCGCCTTATCCGTGGATCCGGGCTTAGCCGAGCTTTTTTCGCAGGTTGGCGAGAGGTCGAACTCACTGGCCCAAAGCTCTCGCCTGGGAGCGTGGGCGGCCGGACCGCCCTCGTACACTGGCGGCCGGCTCGGCCGGGCGAGGCTGGAGATGCAGGCGTCTTTTTCCCTAGGTGAGCTTCTTTGCTTTCGGTGGCAGGCGAAGGAGGTTGCGCGCGCGGCGCGCCGATTGGCGGTCAGCCAGGGACGGGCGCGAGGAGGTCGGCGGCCTCGAGGGCTCGCGTCGCTGCGAGGATCTCGGAGTAGCGCAGACCCGAGCGTTCGGCGATCGCCAGCAGGTCGTGCGCGCCGTCGGCGAGATTGAGCACCCACAGGAGCGCCAGCTCTTTCTCGCGCCCGCGGTCGTCGCCGCCCAAGTCGCGGTAGAGGCCGCGCTTGCCGAGGCGGGGCTCGCCGCTCGGGTTGCGGCTCTGGTAGCGCCGGTTCGATTCGAGCACTTCGACGACCCGCTCGTAGGCCGCGAGCGATCCGGCGAGCGCCTGCGGGCGGATGAAATCGAGGTCGTCGGCCGAGGTGTGGTACTCCGGATAGCGCCCCCAGGGGCTGCGGGTGAGCGAGCCGACCGCGAGCCGGAAGGCGGGCGAAGAGAACTGGCGCTCGTCGTAGCCGAAGGGCACGAAGCTCTCGACCTCGACGCTCTCGCCGAGGTCGGCCAACGCCGCGACCACCGCGCGGTCGATCTCGGCGTCGCCCCACCAGCTGCGCTTGTAGTGGAAGCCCCCGGCGTCGCCGAGGTTCGCGGCCACCAGACCGTGGCGCACCCGCTTCGCTTCGCCGCCGCGGCGTTCGAGCCAGACGAGGGCGCCGATCGTCCCCGGCGCGAAGAGGAAGCGGTAGGTGTAACGCCGCTGCGGCCGCTGGGCGAGGCGCTCGGCGAGCGCCGCCGCGACCACCATGCCGGAGAGATTGTCGTTGGCGAGCTGCGGATGGCAGGAGTGGGCCGAGATCAGCACTTCGTCGCTCGACTCGCCGGGAAGCACGCACTCGCCCCAGGTGAGCGCGCCGTCCTCGAGCGTGGCGTCGATCACCACCTCGTACTCGCCCTCGGGCAACGAATCGAGCTCGCGCTGCGCCAGACAGAAGCCCCAAGTCTCCTTGTAGTAGCTCGTGCGGTAGGGGATCCAATCCGGACGATCGGGAAGCGAGTGCAGGTGCGGGCGCAGCTCGGCGAGCGGCATCCGGGCGCGCATCGGCAGGCTGTAGCCGACCAGGTGCAGGTTGTGCCCGGCGATGTCGGCGAAGCGCCGGCCGTCCGGCGCGACGAGGTAGGCCGAGGCGAGATTCCACTCCTTCGGCACCGTCCAGTCGAAGACCTCGGTCCCCGACGGGATCTCGTGCAGCGACAGCGGAATGCGCTCGGCGAGCAGGGCGAGCGACTGGCGCACGCCGTCCCCGGTGAGGCTGCGCGGCAGTCGATAGAGACGGGCGGCGAGAGCGTGCAGCCGCGCGCCGGCGTCGTCGGGCGCGGGCGAGGGGGTCGCGGGGGCCATGGCGCGCCGGCGAGCTTACCTCGGGCGCCAGGGCCGCACTACCGGGAATGCCCTTTCGTTCGCGCTGCAAGTGCGGTACCTTGGCCGGCGAACGAATCTCTACCGCGGAGATCCCACCGTGCGACCGACGACGCCCGAAAGAGCCAGCAGGCCGCGCCGCGCGCTCGCGGAAACCGGCGGTCCGGTCCTCCTGCCTCTGGTGGCGCTCGGCGTGCTCCTCGGCTCGATGCTGGCCCCGGCCGCGGCCTTTGCGGCGCGGGCGCGACTGCTCTCGCAGGCGCCGAGCGTGCCGGAAGCCAACGGCGCGGTCTCCCTGTCGCTGATCGTCGAGCTCGATCCCGGCGAATGCGCGGGGCCGGGCGCCGACTGGTCGGTCGGCGGCGCGGGCCTGTCGATCTCCCCGTTCGCCAGCGGTTCGCCCGCGGCCACTCCCGGAGTCGACTACGCCGACGAGGTCCGGTCGGCGCGCTTCACGCCGCCGCAGCCGCTCCCGGCCACCGACCGTTCGCTGACCCTGGCGCTGCGGATCGAGCCGAGCGCCAACTGGGTCCTGAACGACGGGCGCTGCGAAGCGACCGAGAGCTTCGGGTTGGCGGCAGGGCTGTGCACGGGCGAGAACTGCTTCCTCGAGGTGGAGTGCGACCCCGGCGGCGGCACCTTCGAGCGCTTTCCGATCGACCTGTCCGCCGCGACCGTCGCGGTCGCCATCGCCGACGACGACGGCGCGACCTCGGAGACGATCGACATCGCTCCCGCCATTCAGGAGGTCGCGGAGACCGCGGGCGAGGTGGCGCTCGAGATTCGGCGCGACGTCGGCGAGGGAACGATCACCGTGCCCTTCGCGCTCGTGCTCGGGACGGCCGAACCCGGCGACGTCGTGGCGCCGCACGACCTCGCCGTCACCTTCGCCCCTGGCGAGCTGGTGAAGACGGTGACGATCGGCATCGTCGCCGACGCCGATACCGCCGACGAGACCTTTGCCGTCGAGCTCGGCGATCCGATCGGCGATCCGAACGACCCCTGCGTCGCGCCGCGGCTCGGCACCGCGCGCGCCGAGGTGACGATCCAGGACGGCTCCGCCGGCTCGCCCGCCGCCGCGATCGCCTTCGCGAGCGACGGCGGCCGGGCGGTCGAAGGGGCGCGGATCGGGCTGCGGCTCGTGCGCCGCGGCGAGGCGCGCAACGCGGCGGTGGTGACCCTGGGGGTCGCCGGTGGCACGGCGAGCGCGGCGGACTTGACGCTCGTCGACCGCGAAGTCCGCTTCGCCGCGCACCAGCGGGAAGCTCTCGCCCGCGTCGACGTCTACGGCGACGGTGAGGTCGAAGGCGCCGAAACGGCGTTGATCGCCCTTCTCTCGACCACCGACGGCGAGATCGATCCGCCGGCGCAGTTCCGGCTCGAGATCGTGGACGGCGGACCGACCGCGCTCTCGCTCGCGCTCTCGGGCGACGCCCACCGCAGCGTCGAATTCGGCGACCAGGAGCTGTTCGAGGTGCGAGCGAGCGACGGGCAGGGGGTTCCGGTCGCCGGGGTGGACGTTGTCTGGTCGCTCACCGGCGTGGCGGCGACGCTCGTCGACGGTGCGACGACGCGCACCGGAACCGATGGCATCGCCCGCCAGCACGTGCGTGCCGGCGCGGCGGTCGGCGCCTTCCAGCTCGCGGCGCAGATCTCGGGGCGGCCGGAGACGCGGGTCGACTTCAACGTCGACGTCGACGGCGAGGTCCTCGAACCGGGGATCGAGCGCCCGCTGGGCTCGGCCGCCGCCGCGGTCGAGAACCTCTGCCGCGACGCCACCGAATTCACCGCCAATCCGCTCTGCGCCTACTTCCGCGGCCTGCACGACCCGACCTCCGAGCGCCGGGCGCTCGACGAGATCGCCGGCCGCGAGCTGGCGTCGATCTCCGGTCCGTCGCTGGCGATGGCGCGCGCCGGCAGCGACGCGGTCGGCCGGCGTCTGGCGGCGCTGCGCGGCGGAGCGCACGGCGTCGCCGCGCCGCAGCTCGGCCTGACGATCGGCGGCCGGGCGGTTCCGACCGACGCGCTCGCGGCAGCGGTGACCGGCGATCGTTCTCGCCAGCGGGCGGCGGCGGCCCTCGAGCGCCGCATCGCCGCTCTCTCCGCCGGCGGTCGCGGCGACTCGCCTCCCGCGAGCGCTCCGCCGCCCTCCGCCGCGGCCGAGCCGCCCTCGCGCTGGGGACTGTTCGCCAACGGCCAGCTCGCGACCGGCGATGGCGACGCGACGGCGCGCGAGACCGGTTTCGACTTCGACAGCCGCGGCTTGAACGCCGGCTTCGACTACCGGCCGGATTCGCGTTGGGCGCTCGGCGTGGCGCTGCAGTGGGCGTCGACCGACGCCGATTTCGACGGCGGCGGCAGACTCTCGAACGACGGCCGCGGAGCGACATTGTTCGCTCTCTGGCAATCGCCGCGCGCGCTCTACGCGCAGGCGCTCGCCAGCCGGACCACGAACTCGCTCGACGTCACGCGGCGGCTCGACCTGCCGGGCCTCGACGCCCAGACGGCGCGCGGCTCGACCGACGGCCGCGAGCTCGCGCTCGGTCTCGAGGTCGGCGGCAGCCGCGATCGCGGTCCGCTCTCCGCGACCGGCTTCGGGCGAGCGCTGTGGACCGACGCGACGATCGACGGCTATCGCGAACACGGGTCGATCGCCGCCGTGTCGGTCGGCGAGCAGAGCCTGCGCTCGTTCCTGGTCGAAGCGGGGATCGACTGCGACTGGAGCTTCTCGACCGCCTGGGGAGTCTGGGGACCGTCGCTCTCGGCGAGCGTCCTGCACGAGTTCGAGGACGGCGCGCGGCTGGTGCCGGTGCGCCTGCTCGACCACGCCGGCGCGCCGGCGGCGGCCGGGGCCTTCGTGGTGCCGACCGACGCCCCCGACCGCGACTTCTTCACCCTCGGCGTCGGAGTGCAGGCGCTGACCCGCGCCGGCACGTTCTATGCGAGGTACCAGAGCGAACTGGCGCGCCGCGACCTGCCGACCGAGACGCTGTCGTTCGGCTTCCGGCACGAGTTCTGAAGCGCGCCGCCCGCCGGAGGTCCGCATGCGCCCGTCGATCGTCTCCGCCCTGCTCTTCCTCCTCGTGGCGCCGATCTCGCCCGGATCGGCCGCCGCGCCGAAGACGGCGCAGATCCGTCACCCGGAGGACCTGTTCGTCGTCGACTGCCTGCTGCCCGGCAAGGTGCGCAATCTCGGGCGCTACGCCAAGTTCGTCGCTCCCCGCCAGGTGATCCGCACCGCGGCGCACGAGTGCGGCCTGCGCGGCGGCGAGTACACGATCGACCCCACGCGCAACGACTTCGCTCTCCAGTCCTGGCTGGCGCAGGCCGAGGGCGGCGACGGCGAGGCGGAGAACAACGTCGGCGAGATCTACGAGCAAGGAGTGCGCGGCACGCCGGACTACGCCCAGGCGGCGCTCTGGTACCGCAAGGCGGCCGACCACGGCAGCCGGCGGGCGCAGCGCAACTTGGCGCACGCCTACGAGTCCGGGCAGGGCGTCGAGCGCGATGCCGTGCAGGCGATCGTCTGGTACCGCAAGGCCGCAGGCCTCGCCGGCCCGGCCGATCTCGATCTCGAGCAGGAGGTCGCCGCGCTGCGCTCCGAGGTCGGGCGCCTGAACGACGAAGCGACGCGGGCGAGCGCCGAGCTCGCGCGCAACGCGCAAGACCTCGCGGCGGCGCGCGCCGCGCTCGCCGCGGTCGAGCACGAGCTCGCCGATCTGAAGACCCGGGCCGCCCAGCCGCCGAAGAACGAGCCGGCGGCGAAACCGGCGGCGGAGAAGGCGATCGCCGCCCGCCAACAGGAGGTGGAGGCCGGCCGCAAGCGGGTGGCGGACCTCGAGGCGGCGCAGGACCGCTACCGCCGGCTGGCGGCCGAGCTCGAGGCGTCGGCCGCGGCGGCGAGAGACCTGGCGGCCCGTGGCCGCGAGGCGGTGATCGCCAAGCGCGCGCCGGCGATCGAGTTCTTCCAGCCCGACGTGCTCGCCACTCGCGGCCCGGCGCTGGTGCCGGTGCCCGCCGGTGCGCGCGAGGTTGAAGTGGTCGGCAAGGTCACCGCGGAGCTCGGACTCGCCGAGTTCACCGTCGCCGGCGAGCGCCGCGACGTGGGCGCGGACGGCGTGTTTCGCCTGCGATTCGCAGTCGAGCCCGACCGGCCGATCCCCTTCGTGGCGGTCGACCGCGCGGCGCGCCGCGCTTCGGCCGAGCTGGTGTTCGTCGCTCCCGGAGGACCGCGGCCGACGCTGCCGGCGCTCGCCGGGACGGCGGTCGAGGCCGGCCGGCGCTACCACGCGCTCGTCCTCGCCGACGCGGCCTACCGCAGCCTGCCGCCCCTCGCGACCGCAAAATCGGACGGCGAGGAGCTCGCGAACCTGCTGCGCGATCGCTTCGGCTTCGAGGTCACCCTGGTGCCCGACGCGACCTTCCTCGCGATCATGCAGCGCCTGACCGACCTCGCGGCGCGGCTCGGGCCGCAGGACGATCTGCTGATCTATTTCGCCGGCCACGGACGGATCGACGCCGGATCCGGCCGCGGCTACTGGCTGCCGGTCGACGCCGATCCGCAGGATCCGAGCACCTGGATCCCCAACGAGGCGCTGGCCAGGATCTTCGGCACCATGCGCGCCGGCCGCGTGCTGGTGGTCGCCGACAGCTGCTACGCCGGGACTCTCGCCGGACTCGGACTCGAGAGCGCCGGCGAGGCGGGCGGCGCGACGGGCACGGCGCAGGTGAGGACGGTGCTGTCGTCGGGCGGCCTCGCGCCGGTGCTCGACGAGGGCGGCGGCGGGCACTCGGTCTTCGCCCGCGCTCTGCTCACCGTGTTGGCGCTCGCCCGCGAGCCGCTCTCGGCGGCGCGGCTCTACCAGTCGGTCGCCGCGCGGGTGGCCTACCGCTCCTCGCAGCTCGGCGTGGCGCAGCATCCGGAGTACGCGCCGATCGGCTTCGCCGGCCACGAAGCCGGCGATTTCGTCTTCCAGCCCAAGGGTTGACCCACCCGCTCGTCAGCGCGACGGCGCGATCTTCTTCAGCAGCGCGCCGAGCTTCGACTGCGCGTCGGCGAACCGGTCCTGAGCCTCGAACAGCGGGCCGCGCTCGCCCTGGGCGCGCGCCGACGCGGCGAGATTGCGCGCTTCGACCAGCAGGGCGCTGACCCCGTCGAGCTCGCGGCCGAGGGCCGGATCGCTCCACAGGCTGGCGAGGTTCGGGTCGCGGCGGTCGGCGTCGAGCTCCCGGACCTTGACTTCGAGATCCGCCAGCTTGGCGTCGAGATCGCGCAGCTCCGGTCCCAGCCCGGCGCGGGCGCAGGCGGCGCGGGCGCCGGCGATCTCGGCGAAGCGCGCGCTGCGCTGCACCTTCCCCTGGCCGATCGAGGTGGTGAATGCCGACTCGGCCGCCTCGCAGTCGCCGCTCTCGGCGAGCGCCAGGCCGAGGTGGAGGAAGGGCAGATAGTCGTCGCGCTCGATCGGGTCCTTCCCCGCCGCGGTGCGCAGTTGCTGGATCGCCGTGGCGAGGTCGTGGCGCGCCAGCGACCCGAGCCCCGATCCGTATTCGGGTGGCGTCCGGTCGCCGCCGCGCGCGAGGAGCGCGACGGCGACGGCGACCGCCGCCACCGCCAGCCCCGCGGCGGCGAGCGCCCAGCGCGGCAGGCGGCGGCGCGTCGTCGTCTCGGGGCCGGGTTCGGGTCGGGTCTCGGCGCGCTCCGGCGGGCGACTCCCGGGCGCGGCCTCGGGCAGCCTGCGCGGCGGCTGGGTCTCGCTCTCGTCGACCGGCGGCTGGGCGGCGAACGCCGCCTCGATGCGACTCTGTAGGGCGAGGGCGCGCGGTTCGCCGGGCGAGGCGAGGAGGACCTCGGTGACCTTCGACAGCGCCTCGGGCAGGCGCTGGTCGGCGAGCGCGGTCTCGGCGTCGGCGAGCAGGCGCTCGAGGCGCGCGGCGTCGGGCGGGGCGACGAGCGTCATGCCGCGCGCCAGCTCGCGTTCGACCTCGGCCAGACGGCGTCCGAACTCCTCGGCGCTCTTCGGCCGGCCCGCGGGCTCCTTGGCGAGCGAGTCGAGCAGCAGCCGCCGCAGCAGCGGCGGAACGCGGCCTTTGGGATCCGAGATCGCGAAGTCGAGCGGCGGGACGTGCAGGTGACCGGTGATCAGCGACGGCAGGTCGCCGCCCGAGATCGGGAATTTGCCGGTCACCAGCTCGTAGAGCATCACCCCGAAGGAATAGAGGTCGCTGCGCGCGTCGACCTGCGGCGAGACCAGCTGCTCGGGCGAGGAATACTTGGGTTTGCCGAGATAGAGCGCGGTCGCGGTGCCCTTCTGCTCGCTGCGCAGGATCTTGACGATGCCGAGGTCGATCAGCTTGACCAGCGGCTGCCCCTCCGTGTCACGGGTGAGCATCAGGTTGTCGGGTGAGATGTCGCGATGGACGTATCCCTTGCGATGCAGGAAGCCGAGGGCGCGCAGCGCCTGGTGGGCGATGGCCAGAGTCTCGGCGAGGTCGATCGCCGGTCGGTCCCTCTCCCACTCCTCGAGGGTCACGCCGTCGATGTACTCCATGACGATGTAGGCGTTGCCCTCGACGTCGATCGAGAAGTCGTAGAGCTGGGCGATGTTCGGGTGCCGCAGCAGAATCGCCGTCTTCGCTTCGCGCAGGAAACGCTGCTTCAGGTCCTCGTCGCTCGTCAGCTGCGAGCGCAGGACCTTGATCACCCGCAATTCCTCGAGCAGGCGGTGACGGACGAGGTAGATCGTCCCCATCCCGCCCTCGCGCAGCTTGCGGACGACCTCGTACTTCGGGTCGAGCTGCTCGACGGCGACCACTAGAACTCGAAGCGCAGGCCCGCCTGCCAGGTCGCGAGCTCGAGATCGGACCTTCCCAGCTCGCGATCGTAGGCGGCGAAGACGCTCCCCCAGAGGAACTGCGCCGTCAGGCTGGCGCCGGCGTCGAGCCAGTCGCGGTCCGGAGCGTCGGTGAAGACGAAGAAGCTCGACCCGGCGGCGAGATCGCCGAGGAAGCGGGCGCGCACCCGACGGGCGTCGTCGTCGAACTCGTGGCGGTAGGTGATCGTCAGCTGCGGCACCAAGACGCCCGAGGCGAAGGAGACGTTGCCGGCGAGGTCGAATCCCGCCTCGCCGAGAATCGAAGTCAGAGCTTGCTCGCCGAGCGCCACGCCGAAATCGGTGGCGATCGGCAGGCCGCCGACCACGACGGTCGCGACCGCTCCGCGTTCGGCGAAAGCGTCCACCTTCGATCGCGCCCAGCTGCCGCGGACGAAGCTCGACGCCACCACCCGCGTGCCCCCCCAGGTCCAGCCGGACTCGAGCGTCCCGGCGAGCTGGTCGCCGCCGAAATCGGCGCGCGCGTCGAGCGTGCCGACCACCGGCAGCGCGATGCGGCGGCGCTGGCCGTAGTCGCTGTTGCCGAGCGAGAAAGAGCCCTGGAAGTAGGCGCGCCGCGATCCCTGCCAAGCGCCGTAGAGCGTCAGGCTCTTGGCGTCGAACTCGAGCCGCCCGCCGCCGCCCGCGAGGTCGGTCTGGTTCCGGGCGTAGCCGCCCGCGACACCGAGGAAGAGATTCGTGCCGGCGGAGTAGTCGATCCCCAGCATGCCGGAGGTAGTGTCGAAGTCGAACGCGGTCTCCTCACCGACGTCGCCGGACTGTTCGCCGTGCTGCAGCCGGCCGGTCAGGAAGAGGCCCCAGCGCCGGGCGCTCTCGGGCGCCGGGCTCGAGGAGCTCGCGGATCGCCCCCGCCCTCCCCGGCCGGCGAGCGCCGCGTCGACGCGCTCCGCCAGCCGTTCGCGCCGGCGCGATTCGTCGGCCGCCGCCGCGAGCGTCGTGCCGTCGAGCGTCTTGCCGCCGGCCGACCAGGCGATCTGCGCCGCGCCCGCCGCGAGCGCGCCGCCGCGCAGGGCCGCCAGGCGCGAGGCGACGATCGTCTGTTGCTCGGCGATGCCGGCGACCGCCGTCTTGGTCTCGCTGCCGAGGCCGGACGGCGAGAGGCGGGCGAGCGCGTCGCCGCGCTCGGCGCGGGTGGTGAGCACGCCGGTCATGAAGACGCAGAGCGGCGTCGCCCGCGGCGACGGCTTGGGGGTGCCGTCGTCGTTGTTGAAGACGTTGAAGCAGATGCGATCGAAGGCCTCGCCGGCGGAGCGGTAGGTGTTGCGGTCGGGAGTGAGCCCGCCGAGACTACCGACCCGGACGGCGAAGACCACCGGCGCGAGACCCGGGTAGGAAGCGCGGAGGGACACGTTGCCGGCGACCGCGAAGCCGACGTCGACCCGGGCGATGCCCGCGCCGTCGGACGCCGCCGGCCGAAGGTCCTTGCTGCGCGGCGTCCCCGGCGCGGAGGTGACCTCCCAGGTGAGCGCCACTCCGCGGACCGGGGCTCCCTGCGCATCGACCACCCGCACCGCGAGCGTCGCGCCGTCGCCGAGCACGACGTCCTGGCTGGTGGGCGAGACCGGCTGCAGTCTCGCCGGGCCGCGCGACTGCGCCCCGGCCGCGGCGGCGAAGAGGGCGAGCAAGGACACGGCGGACGTCGCCCGCCGTGCGAGGCTGGAAGCGGTGCGATCGGTTCGCATGCGTGACCCCCCTGGTCGGCCCCGGAACGCGCCGAGTCTAGCCCACGGCTGGATCCGCCGAGGCCTAGTAGAAACGTCGACTTGGGCTAGAACTGCGACAAGACTCACCGGGTCTGCCGAGGAGACAGACGTCTCCCTTGGTGTCCCCGGCGATTTCCGTGCTCCAGTTAGAGGCAGGGCAAAGAACTGATACCCTCTGCAGTGTTAGGCGAGTGGGTGTTGCGGTCCAACTTGAACGTAGCGGGCAGGTAGTGGTTGGGAGAAGCAATCACCGATGCGGCGCTCCAGGCACTTGATGGCGAAGACAGACCTACCGTCAATTGGAGATGTGGCCTCTAGGCTGGGCATTCGAGTCTCGAGAGCCGGAAAGGCATTCTGTTTCGGAGGGCATGACAAGAACTCTCCGAGCCTTTCCATCTCGAGAGACAAGAATGTGTGGCACTGCTTTGGATGCGGGCGCGAAGGCGGCGTGATCGATCTTGTTGAAGCAACGTTGGGAATCACTCGCTCCGAGGCCCTTCGATGGCTCTTAGACCAAGGGACCTGGAAGCAAATGCAGACTCTCAAGGCACAATCCTCAGGCGCAAACTCGTCATCAGTGCGAAGAACGCTCGGGATAGAGGCTGGCTCGGCTGAGGGGGGTTCTAGAATCGTACACCCCGACACCCAGGTGTATTCTAGATTGCTGGCAGCGTGTAGTCGCATTCGATCTGACCTCGGGCGCGAGTTCTTGAGATCTCACGGAATCGATATCGCGCTGGCGGAGAAGTTCGGGTTGCGCGAATGCGGGAATCATGCGCGCCTGCTTGAGAAGCTTCGCCTCGAGTTTCCGTTTCATCGATTGGAGGAATGTGGTGTAGCTAGCCGAAGGGGTGAACGTGCCCGGCTTTTCTGGTCTGGACCGGCGATTGTGATCCCATTCTGGCGATCTGGGGCCCTCACCTACCTACAGACTCGACGATACGTGCGGGGACCGAAATTCGTGGGTCTTCCAGGTATTCGACCTCCGGTTTTCAACCTGGACGCGATCGAGGCTCTACGATCATCCGATCAGATCTTCGTTTGCGAAGGAGTCCCAGATGCAATTCGGGTCTCCGGCACTGGAAAGGCAGCGCTTGGGGTCCTGGGAGCTCATTCATTCACAAAGGAGATTGTTGACAGGCTCCTTCGCTTTCAGGTGATTGTGGTTCCTGACGGGGACGAGGCAGGTTCGCAGTTTGCGGCGTTGGTTCGAGCGGCATTTCGAGAACGCGCGAAGCCTGTCTTGGTCCTGCGACCGACACCAGGAAAGGACATCTGTGACCTTGCGGGAATGATCTGGAGAGATCATGGATAGGCTTCTCGACGAGCAGCTCTGCGACCCAATTAATCTACGATGGGCCTGGGAGAAGGTGCGTCGCCAATCTCGCCCGGGAGACCACTGGCACGACGAAATCGCGCTCTGCGAATTCGAGCTGAACCTAGACGACAACTTGGAGGACCTAGGTCGCGCTCTAAGGCGAAGGGCCTACAAGATGGAGCCCCTTCACCCACTGCCCTTTCCAAAGAGCCCCTCAAGCGACGGAACTTTGCGCACACGACAATCGTTCGAGGTCTCTGTTCGCGACCAGGTTGTTTGGACTGCATTGGTAAACGTAGTGGGCCCCCACTGCGACGTTGAGATGCCGTCTTGGAGCTACGGGAACAGGCTGTTTCGAAGTTCCTGGGTCGAGACCCTCCCAACAGGCCGAACAGTGCTGAAATTCGGAAGGTATAGGCACACGTCGGGGCATCTCTACCGCAAGTTCAGGCAAAGCTGGCCGAGGTTTCGCCGCCACATCGCCCTTACGGCACGAAAGATGGCGGGATTGGCTGACCCAATGCTCTTGGAGCGTGGTGAGTTGGAAACTCAGGAGCTCGAGAGGGACCTTCCACAGTCTATAAGGTGTAGATACTTGCATCAGACGTGGCGGCCTCCCGGCATTGTTGACACCCTGTACTGGGCAAGCGTCGACCTTGAGAAGTTCTATCCCTCGGTTCGTCTAGAACATGTGAAGACTGGCTTGCTCGCGCATTCCCCTCCAGCTTTTCGCGGCGGTCTGTCAGAGCTTCTCGCTGCACTCCTAGACTTCGAGCTCGATACCCGTGAATGGACAGCACAGGAGCTTCACGAGGTGGGCCTTCGCAGGAAGATGAAACGGCTAGAGGGGCTGCCGACAGGGCTGTTCGTTTCAGGGTTTCTGGCCAATGTCGCGATGCTCGAGATAGATCGAGAGGTCGACCGCCGGCTCCAGCGAGCTCAAGTTGCCCACTTTAGATTTGTCGATGACCATGTGGTATTGGCTTACTCTGTTGAAGAATTGGTCAGATGGATCGCTGACTACGAAATGCTCTTGTCGCAGTCACATTCTGGTCTCCGGATCAATCCCAGCAAGATTGAGCCGGCAGAGGTCGGCGACCTGCTGAGAAGGAAGGACCTCCGCTTAGCGACAGACATGAGTGCCGGGAGGGGGCGACGATGGGACAACGCGCGCCGCGCCTCAGCTATCGACCCAAAATTCCCTGCACCCTTGATCACTACTACATTGGGCTTGCTCTCCGAAATTGGGCAGATGAGCATCGACCTACTGGATGAGAGCGAGAGAGCCCACCTCTTCGAGCAACTCGAACAGCTCCTCCTGGCGACGTTTCCAGCCACGGAAATAAAGGACCAGACGCGTGTCGGCTTCGCTGCGGCTCGGCTTTGCGAACTGGCGCAGACCGCAGAACGAGACAGCGAGTACCTGCTGGAAGCCAGTGACACATCATCGAGCGCTGTCGAAGCCCGGCAAGGACCTGACCGACCCCTGAGCGAAGCCGACCAACGGAAGCTAACGGAGATTTCGGCGAAGCGCGTGTTTCAGCTGCTGCTCAAGGCCGTGCGTGATTCGCCGGATCGTCTGCGCCTGCTGGTCCGAGCGGCCCGGTTCTGTAGGGTCGCTGGGTTGGCCGGAGGGGCCACTGACCTATACGATGCGGTCGCTCGAGCAGGCGGGCGCCGAATTACGGATTCATCTTGCGAGTATCTGAGGGCCGTTCTGCATCAGACATTCGCGGAGGAGGTGCGAGAGGCGTTTCTGGTCGAAGGAGATGAGTTGAGGCCAACCGTCGACCGAGACAATGCACGACGCTTTCTGGCCGACTTTCGGACCGTCTTTTCAAAGCAGGAGTTTCAAGATTACCCGAGGTTTCAATTCGTCCGAAAGAGCCGGAAGCTCCTTTCGTTCGCTGGCTGGGCAGCAGGAATTGGACCAAGCGATGACCGAGGCTGGGAGCGTCTGCTGAAGCCTGCCAACGGCCATCCTTTCCCAATCAGGATGGACCGATCGGGGCAGAGTCCGGCCATCTATCAGTGGTTTCTGGAACGAAAAGGGATTCTCAATCTCCGAGTGTCGCCGACTTCTCTCCTCGCAAGGACGCTGGCTTTTAGTTCGGTTGATGATCCATTCGCGTGGTCGCTCTTAGCCTTCTTTCCGCGGTATCTCCCGGAGAGGTTTCGCGGCGCAGTTCGATCTACGTCGGACTCTCTTCCACTCCGAGCAACTGAACTTCTTGGGAATCGAGGTTGGCGCGGGGAAGCCCTTGGCAACTCGGAGGCATTGGAGCAGGCCAGTGAAGAGCGAGAGTCGGCAACCGAAAATCCGCGGGTCGAAGGGGCAGTTAGCTTGCCCGGCTGGTGCAGGTTCCTTCGTGAGGCAGTTCTGTCGCATCCCTTCGACATTCGGGCGTCAGAGTGGACCGCGCTCGAGATTGCTCGCCAGATCGCGAAAATCCGATTTGGGGGGCCGACCCAGCTAGAGTTCCTAACTAGTGGAGCGGTCGAGGAGCATCGAACTCATCCGCAGAACTTCTTCGTTCCGATTGAATGGACCGAAGGCACGCCTCCGGTGAGTTGGGACGCGTGGAAGAGCACGATTGCTTCACACCCAATAAGAGCGGCACCTCTGGCGAGCCAGGTCCTAGATTCGCGGTACGACAAGGACCCGTCCTTGATGGATCGAAGTGACTCGCTGTGGCTCTTCGCAGAGGAGTGGGTCGAGCTCCGTGGGTTAGGGCTTGTCCTGCTTGGCCTTCTTCGTCGATCGTTCTCGTTGCCGGCCTTGTGGAACGGCAGCGGTCACCTAACGATGCTCCGAGCGTCATGGGGAATCGCTCTTCAGGACCTCGAGTGTTCGTCAATGAGTCTCGCCCTGCTCGAGGGACTGTTGGCTGCCCGCCCACTAGAGACTCGATTCCTCAAGAAGCACCCAATGCTTTCGATTGGGGAAGTTGACACAAAGTTCGACCCACCGGTATTCATCGACCACCAGGACGTTCTCAAGTTCCTCGAGTCTGCGCAACACATCCTCGGTGACTATCAGACTTCAGTCTCGTCCGAAGCGCCAAGGCAGTTGTCACCGATCAAACTGGAGCAGCTGACCTGGCCTCAATGGGGCGCGAGTGATGAAGCCTAGGTCTTTTGCAGCCTGCCGAAGATGGTGAATACGATGGATAGCACCAAGTACTCAGAGAGCATTGAGGTCGGAGTTGTGCAGACGACCCTGGATGCGCGAGCAGCGTGGGCAAATGGCCCACCGATCTCGGCCACGGAGGATGAGCGCGCGTGGTACGAGATCCGTCGAGCAATTCGAGCCCTGAGCGGAAGGGGTCTGTCCAGAGAGGCGCCAGACGTTGTGTTGTTCCCTGAAGTGTCTGTTCCGAGAACGCGACTAAGTGCGCTATCTAGAGTAGTTGGTCACGTCGGTTCGATCGCGATCATTGGCTTGGACTATGAAGTGTCTCGACGATTGAACACAGCTCGAAATGGCGGGGTAATTCTCGTTCCGAGAAACTGGCCTGAACGCCGACCGAGCAACTCGTGCAGGTACATTCGGTTTGGAAAGACATTTGCTTCACCAAAGGAGGCAGAGAAGCTCGCTAGCCTTAATCCGCCGTTGAAATTCGTCGGAGACCCAACAATCTGGGTGGTAGATGGAGGCCGCCTTGGTAATTTCGGCGTATGCATTTGCTATGACTTCATGGACCTCGAGCGGGCGCTAGTGTATAGAGGAAAGATTCACCACCTCTTTGTACTCGCCTACAACCGCGATGTGGAGCTGTTTCGCTCGCTGGCGGCAACACTCTCTCGAACTGTCTTTTGCAACGTCGTAGTGTGTAATACAGGAATCTACGGGGCGAGCATCGCGGTAGCCCCCTACTATCAAGCGTACGAGAGGACCGTCTACGGAGAAGACGGCCTTGGTCTATTCTCCGCGCAGGCGTTCACTCTTCCGCTAGGGTCAATCGCGCTAGCTCAGGGCGGGGATAAGACGGTCTTGGGGTCGAGCACTCTGACACCTGCGAAAAAGCTTAAGTCCCCGCCTCCAGGGTTCGGTACGTCGAGCTAAGCGGCGGCTAGGGCGGACCGTCACCGGTGGGAAGTGGTAACGATCAACGTTCTTTCGAGAAGAGCGTCAAGAACCTACCTCCCCTATTCCTATTCATCGACTCAGAGTGCCTTGCCCTTCGCCGTTTGAAAGCGAAGTTGACGAGCCACTTGCTGGAGCGAGTTTGTGCTGATTTGGGCAGTTGACCCGGCGGTCAGTGAGACCGACCAAAGTCGTAGTCGGGCCAGGTGCGGTCGCGCTCGGAGATGACGCGCACCGGCTCGGGCCACTCGATGCCGAACGCCGGGTCGTTCCAGCGCACGCCGCTCGCGCAGTCGGGGGCGTAGAACTCCGACATCAGGTAGTGCACCTCGCAGTCGTCCTCCAGGGTGAGGAAGCCGTGCGCGACGCCGGCCGGCGCGTAGACGGCGTGTTTCTCCCGCGCCGAGAGCACCAGGGCCACGTGACGGCCGCGGGCGGGCGACTCGGGTCGCAGGTCGACCAGCACGTCGTGGATCCGCCCGCGCACGCAGCGCACGACTTTCGCTTCGCCGTGCGGCGCCCGCTGAAAGTGCAGCCCGCGCAGCGTGCCGCGCGCGCGCGTCTCGGAGAGATTCGTCTGGACGAAGGCGGCCGCCAGGCCGCGGGCCGCGAATTCGCGAGCGCAGAACGTGCGCGCGAAGGTGCCGCGCTCGTCGAGGAGCGGTTCGAGATCGACGCGGAAGACGCCGGGCAGGGCGAGCTCGGTGAATTTCATCCGAAGATTTCGAGCCGCGGGATGGCGACCACGAAGCGCCCGCCCCACTCCCGGATCCCGGCCATCTGCGTGGCGATCTCGTCGCGCAGATTCCACGGCAGCACGAGCAGGTAGTCGGGTCGAGTGGTGGCGATCCGCTCGGGAGCCGCGATCGGGATCCGCGTGCCGGGCAGGAACTTCCCCTGTTTGTGCGGACTGCGGTCCACCGTGTAGTCGAGGAAGTCGCCGCGAATGCCGCAGTAGTTGAGCAGCGTGTTGCCCTTGGCGGGCGCGCCGTAGCCGACGACCGTCAGGCCCTCGCGCTTGGCGCCGACGAGGAACTCGAGCAGGTCGCGCTTCGTCGCCCGCACCCGCTCGGCGAAGCCGGCGTACCAGTCGAGACCCTCGACCCCGAGCGCCCGCTCGCGCGCCGCGAGGTCGGCGACCCGCGGCGCGACCGGATGACCGCCGCTGCCGCGGCGCTGGGCGAAGACGCGCAGCGAGCCGCCGTGGGTCGCGAGCTCCTCGACGTCGAAGAGCTCGAGTCCGTGGTGGGCGAAGACGCGCTCGACGGCGACCAGCGTGAAGTAGGAGAAGTGCTCGTGGTAGATGGTGTCGAACTGATTCTCCTCGACCAGTCGGACGAGATGCGGGAACTCCATCGTCAGCACGCCGCGCGGCGCGAGCAGTGCGGCGAGGCCGGCGACGAAGTCGTTCAGGTCCGGCACGTGAGCGAGGACGTTGTTGCCGAGCAGCAGATCGGCGGTGACGCCGCGTGCGGCGAGATCGCGCGCCGTCGCCTCGCCGAAGAAGCGGACCTCGGTCGGGATGCCGAGCTCGACCGCGGCCGCGGCGACGTTGGCCGCCGGCTCGATCCCCAGCACCGGCACGCCGCGCTCGCGGAAGAAGCGCAGGAGATAGCCGTCGTTCGAGGCGATCTCGACCACTTGGTGCTCGGCACCGAAGCCGAAGCGGTCGATCATCGCCTCGACGTAGCGGCGGGCGTGGTCGAGCCAGCTGGTCGAGTAGGAGGAGAAGTAGGCGTAATCGGAGAAGATCTCCTCCGGCGTCGCGACCGCCGGGAGCTGGGCGAGCCAGCAAGAGGTGCAGACATAGACCGCGAGCGGCAGGAAGACCTCCGCCCGCTCGAGCGTCTCGGGCGTCAGGTAGGAGTTGGCGAGCGGCGAGCTGCCGAGGTCCACGACCTGGTGCTCGAGCGGCGCCCGGCAGAAGCGGCAAGAGAGCGAAGTCATCGGCTCGGCCGTGCCCGCGGTCGACGGGAGAAGCTTTTCGCACCGCGGTCGGAGGCGGGGAATTTACCACGCGCTCCCAGGACCATCTCGCGACCCAGGCCGGCGCGGGCTTGTGTTAGCGTCGCCGGGAGGTTGGAGAATGCCCGTCGATCCCGAGTTGCTCGAAATCCTGGTCTGCCCGCAGAGCCACGCGCCGCTCGAGGTGGTGGCGCTGCCCGAGGCCGTGCGCCGGGAGCTGGTGGAGAAGTACCGCGAGCACTTCCGGGACGAGACGCCGGTGGTCGAGCAGGGCCTCCTGTGCCGAGAATCCGGGCTCCTCTATCCGATCGTCTCGGACATCCCCATCCTGCTCGTCGAAGAGGCCCTTCCGGCCTCGGCGCTCGACGCTCGGTAGGTCGTCCGCTCCCTCGTGCCGTCGATTCGCGCTCGTCTCCTCGCCCGGCTACCGGTCGAGGACCGCGGCGCGCGCTGGCGCTTCGTCCTCTACGCGCTCCACCTGCTGACCCTGTTCGGACTGGCGCTGTCGAACGTCTTCGCCGTCATCGCCGTGGTGGCGCTGCCGTTCACCGGACCGTTGCCGAGGCGGGAGTGGCGCGAGCTGCGCCCGGTCCTCCTGCCGCTCTGCCTCTACGTGCTCTTCCTCTTGGCGGCGATCGCCGCCTCGTACGAGCCGCTGGCGAGCCTGCGCGAGACCGGCGAGCTTTTCGTCCTCATCACCCTGCCGCTCGCCTTCGTCGCGGTGCGGGGGGCGCGCGCCGCCCGCTGGCTGGTGGACGCCATCGTCCTGGTGACCGCGGCGCTCGCCGCACTCGGCCTCTTCCAGCTCGCCCTCGGTTTCGGCGACATCGACCACCGGATCCGCGGTCCGTTCTCGCACTACATGACCTTCGCGGGCTTCGTATTGCTCGCCGACCTGCTGCTCGTCGGTCGCTGGGTGCTGCGGCCGGATGCCCCGGAGCCACGCAGCCCGATCGACCGCTGGCCGGTGGCTCTCGCCTGTTTTGCGGCCTTCCAGCTCGCGCTCTTCGCCAGCCTGACGCGCAACGCCTGGGTCGGCCTCGCGGTGGCGCTGCCCCTGGTCGTCGGCCTGGTGCGGCCGCGCTGGCTGCTGGCGGCGATCCCGGCGGTCGCCCTGTTCGTCCTGCTGGCGCCGACGCCGACTCTGTGGCGCGCGATATCGGTGATCGACATCCACGACGAATCGAACTACGACCGCCTGTGTATGACCCAGGCGGGGCTGGCGATGGTCGCCGAGCGACCGCTGCTCGGCATCGGACCGGACTTGGTGAAGAAGCGCTACGCCATTTATCGCGACCCGACCGCGCCGCGGTTGCGCGTGCCGCACCTGCACAACTCCTACCTCGAGCTCGCGGCGGAGCGCGGCCTGCTGTCGCTCGGCGCCTATCTGGCGCTGATGGGAGCGAGTCTCACCGCCGCCTGGCGTACCTTCCGGCGGGCGCGCGCCGGGCAGGGAGGCGCCGGTGACCTGGCGCTCGGCGCGCTCGGCGCGATCGTCGCCTTCGCGGTCGCCGGCCTGTTCGAGAACAATTGGGGCGACACCGAGGTCCAGCGCCTGGCGCTCTTCGTGCTCGCCCTGCCGTTCTGCGCCAGGCTGGACGGCGAGGAGGGCCTGCCCGGGTGAACGGCGAGAGCTTCCGCGGCTTCCTCGCCGCGGTGCGGCCGGAGATCGAGGCGGAGCTCGAGCGCCGCCTGCCGGGCGGCGCGACCGCGCCGCGCCGCCTGCACGAAGCCATGCGCTACAGCGTCTTCGCCGGCGGCAAGCGCCTGCGGCCGGCGCTCGTGGTGCTCGCCGGGGAGAGCTGCGGGGCGACGCGCGAGCGCCTCCTCGCGGGCGCGGCGGCGATCGAGATGATCCACACCTACAGTCTGATCCACGACGACCTGCCGGCGCTCGACGACGACGACCTGCGCCGCGGCCGGCCGACGCTCCACCGGATGTACGACGAGGCGACCGCCATCCTGGCCGGCGACGCGCTGTTGACCCACGGTCTCGGCCTGCTCGCCGCGGCGCCGGCCGCGGTCGATGCCGCGACCCGCGCGCGGGCGACGGCGCTGGTCGCCGAAGCGATCGGCACCGGCGGCATGATCGGCGGCCAGGAGGAGGACCTCGAGGCCGAGCGCCGTTGGCCGGCCGACGCGGAGGCGGCGCTCGAGCGCATCCATCTCGGGAAGACGGCGGCGCTGCTCGGGGCTAGCCTGCGGCTCGGCGGCGTCTATGGCGGGGCCGGGGAGGACGTCGATCGCGCCTTGGTCGGGCTCGGCCGCGCGGTCGGACTGATGTTCCAGGTGGCGGATGATATATTGGACGTCGAAGGCAGCGCCCGGGAATTGGGCAAGACCCCGGGGAAGGACGCCGAGGCGAAGAAATTGACCTACCCGGTGCTCCACGGTCTCGCCGCGAGCCGCGAACGGGTCGCGCAGCTGGCCGCCGAGGCTCGAGTTCAGATCGCCCGACTCCCCGGCAATCCGCCGACCTTCCACTCCCTCATCGACTACCTCGTAGCGCGCGACCGGTGATCCCATGAGCCTTCTCGACCGCGTTCCGAATCCGATCGAGCTCCGCAAGCTCCCCGAGGACGACCTGCCGAAGCTCGCCGACGAGCTGCGCGACGAGATCGTCGAGATCGTCTCCAAGACCGGCGGACACTTCTCCTCGAATCTCGGCTCGGTCGAGCTGACGATCGCGCTCCACTACGCTTTCGACACGCCGCGCGACCTGCTGGTGTGGGACGTCGGCCACCAGACCTACCCGCACAAGATCCTGACCGGCCGGCGCGAGCGGATGATGACCCTGCGCCAGTTCGGCGGCCTGTCCGGTTTCTGCCTGCGCGGCGAGAGCGAATACGACGTCATCGCCGCCGGGCACGCTTCGACCTCGATCTCGGCCGCTCTCGGCCTGGCGGTGGCGCGCGACCTGAAGCGCGAGAGCCACCACGTCGTGGCGGTGATCGGCGACGGCTCGATGACCGCCGGCATGGCCTTCGAGGCGATGAACCAGGCGGGGCACCTCGGCACGCCGATGATCGTGGTGCTCAACGACAACTCGATGTCGATCAGCCCGAGCGTCGGCGCCCTGACGCGGTATCTCAAGGAGCTGATGGCGGGGCGTCACTACTCGAAGCTCAAGGACGACGTGAAGAAGGTCCTCCACCGTCTGCCGCTCGGCGACGAGGTGCTCGAGGTCGCCAAGGGTCTCGAGGAGGGCGTGCGCGCCGTCTTCACCCCCGGCACGCTGTTCGAGGAGCTCGGCTTCCGCTACTTGGGACCGGTCAACGGTCACTCGGTGCCGGCGCTGCTCGCGCTGCTGCGCGAAGCCAAGGAGATCAACGGTCCGGTGCTGGTGCATGCCATCACCCAGAAAGGCAAGGGCTACAAATACGCCGAGGACGAGCCGGTCGAGTACCACGGCCCGTCGCCGTTCGATCCCGAGCTCGGCATTCAGAAGTCGAAGTCCTCCTCGGCGCCGGCCTACACCTCGGTCTTCGGCAAGGCGATCCTGCAGCTCGCCGAGCAGGACCCGCGCGTCGTCGCGATCACCGCCTCGATGCCCGACGGCACCGGCCTGGTGCCTTTCTCCGAGCGCTTCCCGGACCGCTTCCTCAACACCGGCATCGCCGAGCAGCACAGCGTGACCCTCGCCGCCGGCCTGGCGCTCGGGGGCCTCAAGCCGGTGGTGACGATCTACTCCACGTTCCTCCAGCGCGGATTCGACCAGATCTTCCACGACGTCTGCCTGATGGACGCGCCGGTGGTCTTCGCCATGGACCGCGGCGGCATCGCCGGCAACGACGGCTGGACGCACCACGGGCTGTTCGATTACGCCTATTTCCGCATCTTCCCCAACACCATCGTGATGGCGCCCAAGGACGAGAACGAGCTGCAGCACATGCTCGCGACCGCGCTGGCCCAGGAGCACCCGACGGCGCTGCGCTATCCGAGAGGCGCCGGCTACGGCGTGCCGCTCGACGCCGACTTCCGCACCCTGCCGGTCGGCAAGGCCGAGGTGCTGCGCTACGGCACGCAGGGGACGATCTGGGCGATCGGCTCGACCGTGATGCCGTCGCTCGAGGCGGCCGAGCGCCTGGCCAAGGAAGGGATCGACGTCGCGGTGGTCAACGCGCGCTTCGTCAAGCCGCTCGATCGCGATCTGCTCGAGAGCCAGCTCGGCCAGGGCGGACGAGTGGCGACGGTCGAGGAACACGTCGTCGCCGGCGGGTTCGGCGCCGCGGTGCTCGAGGCGATCTCCGAGCTGGCGCTCGCCAAGGTCGAGACGCTGGTCGTCGGCGTCCCCGATCGCTTCGTGCCGCATGGCTCGCAGGACGTGCTGCGCAAGAGCCTCGGGCTCGACGCCGAGAGCCTCTATTTCCGCTTCCGCCGCTTCTTCGGCGCCCAGGCCCAGAGCGCCGCCGCGGCCGCGCCGCGCGACCTCGCCCGCTCCTCCTAGGCGCGGCCCGGCGCCCGCGGCCGGGGGGAATCCCGGTTTTTTCGTCTAAACTCCGGACATGACGGGAGATGCCGCCGGTGCGCCTGGATCAACTGCTGGTCGACCGGGGACTGTTCGAGTCCCGTGAGAAGGCGCGCCGGGCGGTGATGGCGGGGCTCGTCGAGGTCGCCGGCCGGCGCTCGGACAAGCCCGGCACCCCCGTGGCGCTCGATGCCGTGCTGCGGGTGCTCGCGCCAGCCGAGCCCTTCGTCTCGCGCGCCGGGCGCAAGCTCGCCGCCGCCCTCGACCATTTCGCTCTCGATCCCGCCGGCCTCGCTTGCCTCGACGTCGGCGCTTCGACCGGTGGGTTCACCGACTGTCTGCTGCAGCGCGGCGCGCGCGCGGTCGTTGCTCTCGACGTCGGCCACGGCCTGATCGATGCCCGCTTGCGCTCCGACCCGCGGGTCCGGGTGATCGAGCGCGCCAATGCTCGGCACCTGGCGGCCGACGCCTTCCCGTCGCCGTTCGACCTGGTGGCGGTCGACGTCTCCTTCATCTCGCTCCTCCAGGTCGTGCCGGCGCTCGTGACGCACGTCGTCGTCGGCGGCCGGCTGCTCGCTCTCGTCAAGCCGCAGTTCGAGGTCGGGCGCGGGCGGGTCGGCAAGGGCGGCATCGTGCGCGACGAGGCGCTGCGCGCCCAGGTGATCGCCGAGCGCGCCCGCCAGCTCGCCGCTCTCGGCTTCGATCTCGTCGGGACCTTCGACTCGCCGGTCGCGGGCAGCGAGGGGAACCGCGAGGCCTTCGCGCTCCTGGTGCGGAGCGCGGCGTGAGCGATTCGACCCCCGCCCGCCGGGTCGGCGTGGTCGCCAAGACCAGCAGCGAGACAGCGCGCGCCACCGCGACCGAGCTGGTCGAGTGGCTGATGCGCCGCGGCCACACCGTGCTGCTCGACGAGGCGACCGCCAAGGCGGCGAGCCCGCCGAGCTTCGAACCGCTCACGCCGGAGGTGTCCTGCGACCTGGTGGTGGTGCTGGGCGGCGACGGCACGCTGCTGTCGGTGGCCCGGCGCTTCGCCGGCGGGCCGCCGATCCTGGGCGTCAACCTCGGACGGCTCGGCTTCCTCACCGAGGTGCCGCGCGCGGGCCTCTACCCGGCGCTGATCGAGCTGCTGGCCGGGCGCTATACGGTGGAGCCGCGCTCGCTGTTCGACGTCGAGCTGGTGCGCCCGGACGGAACGCGGCGCGCCTTCCGGGCGCTCAACGACGCGGTGATCGCCAAGAGCGCCCTGGCGCGGATCATCGAGCTGCGGGTGACCATCGAGGGTCACCCGGTGTCGCGCTACCGCGCCGACGGCCTGGTGATCTCGACCCCCACCGGATCGACCGCTTACAACCTCTCGGCCGGCGGGCCGATCCTCCATCCCCTGCTGCCGGTCGCGGTCCTGACCCCGATCTGTCCGCACACCCTGACGCTGCGACCCCTGGTCGTGCCGGACTCGAGCGTGCTCGACATCTCGCTCGAGACGCAGCGCGAGAAGGTCTACCTGACGATCGACGGCCAGGAAGGCACCGACCTCGTCTACCACGACCGCATCCGCATCACCCGCTGTCCGCAGTCGGTCTCGCTCGTGCGCGTGCACCACCGCACGGTGTTCGACGTCCTGCGCGGCAAGCTCCACTGGGGGGAGTGAGGCCGGCGGATGGCGCACTGGCTGCGCCGCTGGATCGTGCGGCCGTTCTTCTGGGCGCTCGCCGCGGTGGCGGCGGCGATCGCCGGACTGGTGCTGCTCGGCCGCAGCGACTGGGCGCGCGAGCGCCTGCGCGTCGCCGCCGTGGCGCGGCTGTCGGAGGCCCTCGGTCGGCCGGTGGCGATCGGGCGCGCCGATTTCGGCCTCATCCCGTTCGAGCTCGAGCTCGAAAGCGTGAGCGTTCCCGGCGCCCATGCCGGCTCGCCGCCGCTGCTGCGCTTGCGTCGCCTGCGGATCGAGGGCGACCTCAAGGGCCTGCGCCGACCGCGCCTGCACCTGCACGAGGTGGTCGTCGACGGTCTCGAGGTGGCGATCGGCATCGACGCCGAAGGTCGCGACGATCTGCCCGTGATCCCGGCGAGCGCCGCCGGTGGCGGGGGAGTGAGCCTCGACCTCGATAGCCTGACGGTGCGCGACGGGCTCTTTCGTTTCGCCGACGCGCAGGTGCCGCTCGACCTCACGGCGCACGGCATCGCCGCCCATCTCGCCGGCGCCGGCGCCGGAGCGGTGGGGGACTTGACCGTCGACGGGGTGGATCTGCGACTGCCGAAAGCCCGCCCTTACACGGCGGCGGTCTCGGGTCGGCTGCTTCTCGAGCGCGACCACTTGAGGTTCGAGAAGCTGAAAGTGCGCGGCGAGGATCTCGAAGGCGAGCTCGAGGGCGCGGTGCGCTGGGACAAGAAGCTCGTGGTCGAGCTGCGCGGCCACGTCGCGAGCTCGGGCGCGCTGGTCGACCGCCTGGGCTACCTCGCGGGCGAGGTCGCCGGTCCGATCGCCTTCGAGGGCGGCTTCACCTGGCGCAAGGAGGCTTGGGGCTGGCGCGGACGGGTGACCTCGCCGGGAGTGCGACTCTTCGGCTTCGGGCTCGACGATCTCGAAGGCGTGGTCTCGGGAGAAGCGCGCACCCTGCGCCTCGACCTCGAGCACGCGCGCTACGCCGGCGGACCGGTGCACGGGTCGTTCACGGTCAACCTCGCCCGGGGAGGATTCCCCTCCACCCTCGAGGTCTTCCCGCAAGCGGCCGCCGTGGATCGCGTGCTCGCCGATCTGCGCGTGCCGGTCCACGGCCTCGCGGCCGCGGCGAGCGGCCGCTTCCGTTACGACTTCCGCCTGCTCGACGCGACCGCCGGCAGCGGCGGCGGCGAGCTGTCGCTCTTGCCGGAGACGTCGGCCCCGGGGCTGCCGGTCGCCGGCGA
Source organism: Thermoanaerobaculia bacterium (assembly GCA_046331385.1). Taxonomy (GTDB): domain Bacteria; phylum Acidobacteriota; class Thermoanaerobaculia; order Multivoradales; family JAGPDF01; genus JAXLQW01. The sequence continues at coordinate 1,832,616 of JAXLQW010000001.1, read as the reverse complement.
GGCGAGGGTCTCGATCGCCGAGGGTGACATCCGCCTCGAGCGCATCGAGCTCGACGGCGCCGGACAGCACGTCGAGATCGATGGCGACTACTCGCTACCGCGCGCGAGCGGACGGATCGCGGTCGCGGCGCGCAGCGAGGAGGTCCTGTCGCTGGTGCGTCTGCTGCCCTTCTACCGCCGCGAGGAGCCCGAGCTCTGGCTGCCGCTCGCCGGTCACGGCCAGGTGGAGGCGACGATCGCGCTCGGCACCGGTCCGGTGCGCGTCGATCTCGGTCTCGACCTCGACGACGTGGAGGCCCCCGGGCTCTCGGCCGGGCGGGTGAGCGGCACGCTGACCGTGAGCGAGGCCGCGGTCGAGGCGCTGCACCTGCGCGCCACCCGCGCCGGGGGCGAGGTGGCGCTCGACGGCAGCCTGCCGCTCGCCGCGCGCGACCCGACTCCCCTCGATCTGACGATCGTCGCCCGCGCCTGGCCGCTCGCGGCGGCGCGCCCCTGGATCTCGTTCGCTCTGCCCGCCGACGGGCCGGCGAGCGGTACGCTCCGCTTGACGGGCGCGCTCGACGCCCTGACCGGAGACCTCGAGCTGGCGGTCGCTCCGGCCACCGTCGCCGGCATCGCCCTCGATCGCCTCGAGGTCGCCGCGCAGTTCGACCCTGCGGCGATCCGGGTGCGCTCGGCGAGCGCGCGCGCGGCGGCCGGCATGGTCTCGGCCAGCGGCCGGATCCGCCAGCCCGAAGGCGCCCTCGAGCTCGAGCTGCGCGCCGACGACCTCGATCTCGCCGGCGCGCCGTTTTCCGGTTTCTGGGGCTCGACGATCGCCGGGCGGCTGGCGGCGACCGCCACGATCTCGGGCACCTTGTCGCGCCCGGCGATCGAGCTCGCCGGCCGGGCGACCGACCTCGCCCTCGCCGGCCATCCGCTCGGCGGCGAGCCGGCGCCCCTGGCGCTCGAATGGGACGGCGAGCGCGCCACCCTCTCCGCCTCGATCCCGGGCCTGCTCGAGCTCTCGGGCGGCGGGCCGGCGAGCGCCACCGCGACGGCGCTCGACCTCGACCTGCGGCTGCCCGACCTCGGAAGATGGGCGCCGCTCGTCGCCGGCCGGCCGATCGCCGGCGCCGCCGGCGCCCTGGCCGGCCGCATCGCCGTGCGGCGCGAGCCCGGCCGGCCGCTCGGATTCGACTTCCGGTCGACGGCGTTCGAGCTCGCTCTCGCGGGCCACCATCTGACCGCGCGCGAGCCGATCACCCTGGCGCTCGGCGGCGAGGGCTCGGCGGCGGATCGCTTGCGGATCTCCTCGCTCTACCTCGGCGAAGTCGGCACGAACGACGAGTTGTTCGTCAACGGCGCGCTCGGTCTCGCCGCCGACTGGCCGCTCGACCTGCGGCTCGAAGGAGCGGCGGACGTCGCCTGGCTGCGCCCCTGGGCCGCCGATCTCGATCTCGCCGGACGCCTCGAAGCGCTCGCCACCGTGCGCGGCACGATTTCGCGGCCGGCGGTCAACGGCGTGGGCCAGCTGGCCGGCGGCCGCCTGCTGATCCCGCGCTTCCCGCACTCGCTCGAGCGCGTCGCCGGCGTCGTCTTGTTCTACCCCGACGCGCTGGTGGTCGATCGCCTGGGCGCCGATTTCGGCGGCGGGACGATCGCAGTCTCCGGCCGCGTCGACCTGCCGGACCCGGACCAGGAGCTCGCCTATCGCTTCCAGGGAGCGCTGCGCGACGTGACGCTGCGTTACCCGGAGGGCTGGCTGCTGCGCGGCGACGGCGATCTCGGGCTGGCTTCGCTCGCCGAGGGCCGGCAGGTGCGCGGCGAGCTGCGGCTCGATCGGATGTACTACCTGCAAAACCTGGACGTCGATCCGGCGCAGCTCCTGCGCCGGGTCCTGACCCGCACCCGGCTCGAGGTGGTGGACGCCGACAGCGCACTGGCGACGACCTACCTCGACGTCAAGCTCGGGGCCCCGAACGCCTTCCGGGTGCGCGACAACCTGGCGGACCTGCGCGGCAGCGCCGACCTCGTCCTGCGCGGCACGCTGGCGCAGCCGGCGCTCTTCGGACGGGTGGTCGCCGAGCGCGGCGGCACGGTCGACTACGGTGGCAACCACTACACGATCGAGCGCGCCGAGGTGAACTTCGCCAATCCGACGCGGATCGAGCCGCTGCTCGACGTATCGGCGCGAGCCAAGGTCAACGAATACGACGTCCTGCTCACCCTCTCGGGCCCCCTCGAGCGCCTGAACACCTCGTTCACCTCGGATCCGCCGCTGCCCGACCTGGACATCCTCGGCCTGCTGGCGACCGGACAGGTCGCCGCCGGGACCGCGACCACGAACAGCTCGGAGGCGGGGGCCGCCCCCGGTGGAGCGACGACCATGGCCGCCGAGAGCCTGCTGTTCGGCCAGGCCGCTTCGCTCGTCGGCGCTCGGGTCAACAAGCTCTTCGGTTTCGACCGGCTGCGGATCGACCCGCTGACTACCGGCGACACGGTCTCGGCTCTGCGGGTCACGGTGGGCAAGCGCCTATCGCGCAAGCTCTACGTCACCTACTCCTACGACCCGTCGTCGACCGCGCAGCAGATCCTCGAAGTCGAGTGGCGGATCTCGGACCAGCTCGTGCTCGTCCTGACCCAGAACGGCAACGAGTCCTACTCGGTCGACGCGCGATGGGACGCGCGGTACTGATGCGCATCCTTCTGCCGGCGGTGGCGGGAGCTCTCGCCCTGGCGCTCGGCGGGGTCGGCGTGGCGCGCGGCGCCGAGGCGCCGCGGATCGTGGCGGTCGAGATCCGCAGCGACGTCGCGTTGCCGCGCGGCGCGCTCGAGGGGCTGCTCGGCCTCGCGCCGGGGGGTGCGCTCGACGACGACTCGGTTCGCCGCACCCTGCGCAACCTGCGCGGCAGCGGCCTCGCCTCCGAGGTCGCGGTCTATTCGCGGCCGAGCGCCGACGGCGTCGTGGCGATCATCGCCCTGCGCGGCAACGTGATCGTCGAATCGATCGACGTCGCCGGCGACCTCGGACTGGACCGCCGGACCCTGCTCGCGACGTTGCCGCAGAAGAGCGGCCAGCCGTTGCTCGAGGATCGGATGCTGCGCGGCGTCTATCGCCTCGAGGATCTCTATCGCGAGCGCGGCTTTTTCGCGGCGAGCGTGCGGCTCGAAGTCCGGTCCGACGAGGCGCGCAAACGCGCCGCGGTGGTCTATCGGGTCGCGGCGGGCGAGCGGGCGCGGGTCGGCGCGGTGGCGATCGACGAGCCGAGCGGCAAGCTGGCGGTGGACGCGGCGCTGGCGGCGCTGCGCGCCAGGCCCGGACAGCTCTACGACGCGACGCTGGCGCGCGAGGATCCGGAGCGTCTGCTGCGCCACCTCTACCGCCTCGGCTTCCGCACCGCGACGGTCGCCCCCGGCGAGCCGGTCGTCGACGCGGATCGGCGGCAAGTCGACCTCGCCTACCGGGTGACGCTGGGACCGAAGATCGTGGTCGAGATCGCCGGCGCCAAGGAGAAGGAGCTGACCAGGCACGACCTGCTGCCGTTCCTCGGCGATGCCGGTTTCGACGAAGCGCTCGTGCTGCAGGCGATCGACCGCATCCGCGGCTACTACCAGGATCGCGGCTACTATCGCGTCCGCGTCGAGCGCAGCGAACGACGCGACCCGGACCTGTGGCGTTTGCGCCTGGAGGTCGTGCCGGGAGACGAGTTCCAGATGGCGGCGCTGCGCTTCACCGGCAACGAGTCGTTCCCTGCCGAGCGCCTCGAGCGCCTGTTCGCCACCTCGCCGCGGCGCCTGCTGGCGCGCGGCAGCGGGCGCTTGGTGGACGACGATCTGTCGACCGATCTGGCGAATCTGCGCTCGTTCTACGCCCTGCAGGGGTTCGCTGCGGCGCGCGTCGGGCCGGCGATCGTCGCCGAAAGCGGGCGGCGGCTGACGGTCGAGGTCCCGATCGTCGAGGGCGTGCGCCGGCGAGTGTCGCGCCTGGCGCTCGAAGGTCTCGAAGGGGTGACGGCGACGGAGGCGCGCGCGGCGCTGGCGCTCGCCGAGGGTGGTCCGTTCCACCGCCTGCTGCTCGAGCAGAGCGTCGAGCAGCTACGTTCGCTCCTCGAGTCGCGCGGCTACCGCGAGGCCCTGGTGGGGCAGGAGGTAGCCTGGAACGACGACCAGACGCTCGCCGACGTCCGACTGCGCGTCCTCTCCGGCCGGGAGTCGAGAGTCGAGGCGGTGCTGGTGCGCGGCGGTCAGAAGACCGATCCGCGCTATCTGCGCCGAGCCACCGGCCTGCTCCCCGGCGATCCGATCTCGACCGCTCACCTGCTCGAGGCGCAACGCAACCTCTACCGGCTCGGGATCTTCTCGCGCGTCGGCGTCTCCACACCGCGCGCGCTCGAAGGCACGGCAGACGAGCACGAGGTGGTGGTCGACGTCGAGGAGGGCAGCCGGCGTTCGCGCTCCTTCGGCCTCGGCTACGACTCGGAGTCCGGCGCGCGCGGCCTGGTTCGCTTCGGCTGGCTGAACCTCTTCGGACGCGCGGCCTCGCTGCAGCTCGACTTGCTCGCCAGCCAAAAGGAGGAGCGCTACCGCCTACTGTTCCGCCAGCCGATGATCGGCGGCAGGCCCTTCGAGCTGCGCTCGCTGGTCTACCGCGAAGGCGAGAAGCGCGATTCCTTCGACGTCGCGCGCCGCGGCCTGCAGCTGGTGGGCGAGCGCCAGTTCGGCCGGGCGTCGGTTTCGCTCGCCTACGACTACCGTATCGTCGACACCCAGGTCTTCGACCCCGAGGTCTTCAACCTGCCGCGCGAGAGCACCAACGCGCACGTGGCGAGCTTGACCCCGGCGCTCACCTGGGATCGCCGCGACGACCCGATCGAACCCACCCGGGGTTGGCTCACGGCCGTGCAGGTGGAGCGCGCGGCCCCGGTCTTCGACGCCGACGCGAATTTTCTCAAGGCCTTCCTGCTCGGCAGCGGCTACCTGCCGCTCGCCCGCTGGGGGACCCTGGCGCTCAGCGTGCGCTTCGGCGGCCTCGAGCCGTTCGGCCGATCGCGCGCGACTGCCGGCCAGCCGTTCCAGTCGGCGATCCCGCCCTCCGAGCTCTTCTTCGCCGGCGGACGCACGAGCCATCGCGCCTACGACCGCGACGAGCTCGGCATCCCCGGCGAGACGCTGAGCGAGGCGCCGATCGACCGCGGACGCTTCGTGGCGCGCGGCGGTGCGGGCCTCGGCTTGCTCAACTTCGACTGGCGATTCCCCATTCTCGGCGACTTCGGGGGCGTGGTCTTCTATGACGCCGGCAACATCTGGACCGACTGGCGCGATATCGATCCGCGGCGGGCGAAAGGCGGGCTCGGCTGCGGCCTGCGCTACCTCTCGCCGATCGGTCCCCTGCGGCTCGAGATCGGCTGGAAGCTCGACCGGCTGAAGGGCGAATCGCCCTACGTCTGGTTCTTCAGCCTCGGCAACCCGTTCTGACGCCGGTTGACCGAGCGGAGGGCCGGAAAGTACACTGACCTCGCCGCGCGCCGTCTCGCCGCGCGGACCCCACGCCATGCCGAACGCTGCCGACGAACTCCCGCCGCCCGCCTCCGCGCTGATCTCGGTCGAGCGCGCGATCGAGGAGTTTCGCGCCGGGCGGATGGTGATCTTGGTCGACGACGAGGATCGCGAGAACGAGGGCGACCTGGCGATCGCCGCCGAGCGCGTCAGTCCAGAGGCGATCAACTTCATGGCCCGCTTCGGCCGCGGCCTGGTCTGCCTGGCGCTCACCGAGGAACGCTGCGACGCGCTCGACCTGCCGCTGATGGTGCGCGACAACACCTCGCCGTTCGGCACCGCGTTCACGGTGTCGATCGAAGCCCGCGGCCGCGTCACCACCGGAATTTCGGCCCACGATCGCTCGGCCACCATCCGCACCGCCATCGATCCAGCGACGCGGCCGCAGGATCTGCTGCGCCCCGGCCACGTCTTCCCGCTGCGGGCGCGGCGCGGCGGCGTGCTGAAGCGCGCCGGGCAGACGGAGGCGTCGGTGGATCTCGCGCGTCTCGCCGGGCTCGAGCCCGCCGCCGCGATCTGCGAGATCATGAACGACGACGGCACGATGGCGCGCCTGCCCGATCTAGAGATCTTCGCCGCCCGCCACCGCCTGCCGATCCTGACCATCGCCGATCTCATCCGCTTCCGCATGGGGCACGAGTCGCTCGTCCGCCGGATCGCGGCGCCCCGCCTGCCGACCGCTTGGGGCGAGTTCCGCATCCACGCCTATCGCTCGGAGGCGACCGGCGAGGAGCACCTGGCGCTCGCCCTGGGGGAGATCCGCCGCGAACGGCCGGTCCTGGTGCGCGTCCACAGCCAGTGCCTGACCGGCGACATCTTCGGTAGCGAGCGCTGCGACTGCGGCGTACAGCTCCACTTGGCGCTCGAGAAGATCCGCGCCGAAGGCGCCGGCGTGCTGCTCTACTTGCTGCAGGAGGGACGCGGCATCGGCCTGATGAACAAGCTGCGCGCCTACGAGCTGCAGGACGCCGGCGAGGACACGGTCGAGGCGAACGAGCACCTCGGTTTCCGACCCGACGAGCGCGACTACGGCGTCGGGGCGCAGATTCTGCGCGACCTCGGCGTCGAGCGCATGCGGCTAATGACCAACAATCCGCGCAAGTACGTCGGTCTCGCCGGCTACGGGTTGGAAATCGTCGAGCGCGTGCCGCTCGAGGTTCCGCCGACCGACGGCACGCGCGACTACTTGCGCGCCAAGCGCGACAAGCTCGGCCACCTGCTGACTTTCGTCTGACCGGCGACGCGGGCGGTCGCGCGGCATGCAGCTGCTCTGGATCGCCACCAAGTCCCCCTGGCCGCCGCGCGACGGCGGCCGTCTCCTGCTCCTCGAGACGCTCGGCGCGTTGACCGGCGTCAACGCTCGCATCGTGCTCGTGGCGCCCTGCGCCGAGCGCGGCGCGGCGCGGCTCGAGATCGACGCGCGGCTGCGCGAGCTGGCGCGCCCGGTGCTGATGCCGGCGCGCCGTCGGTCGCGGGTGACGAGCCTGCTGCGTTCGCTGGCGGGCGGCGATCCGTTCGGCCTGGCGCGCCATCGCTCCGGGGCGGTGCGCGCGGCGGTCGAGCGCGAGCTCGAGGGCGGGGCCTTCGACGCGGTGGTGGTCGAGCAGCTGCAGGCCTGGCCGCAGGCCGGGCCGGCGCGGCGCCGCGGTCTGCCGGTCGTGCTACGGGCGCAGAACGTGGAGAGCGACCTGTGGTGCGCGCTCGCGGCGAGCCGGTCGGGAATCGCGGCGACCGTCGCGGCGCGCGAGGCGCGCCGGCTGGCGCGGGCCGAGGGCGAAGCGGTCGCCGCGGCGGCCTGGACGGTGACCCTGACCGCGAGCGACGCGACCCGCCTCGTGGCGCTCGCCGGCGGTCGCGGACGCGTCGCCTGCCTGCCGCCGCCGTTCGCGTCCTGTCGCGAGGCGTCGGGCTCCGCCCTGACGGGCGAGCCAGCGCTCGTCCTCTTCTCGAGCGCCGGCTGGGAGCCCAACGCCGAGGGCGAGCGCTGGTTCGTGGATTCGGTCTGGCCGGCGATCCTTCGCGCCCGGCCCGCGGCGAGACTGCACCTGTTCGGCTCGGCCGCCGGCGCGCCGCGCCGCGCACCGGCGCCGATCGTCGCGCATCCTCGACCCGCCTCGAGCGCGTCGGCCTTCGCCCCGGGATCGATCCTGATCGTGCCGCTGCGCACCGCGATCGGCCTGCGGATGCGGATTCTCGAGGCCTGGGCACGCGGCATGCCGGTGATCTCGACCCCCGAGGGGGCGGCTGGGCTCGGTGCAGAGGACGGTCGCGAGCTCCTGCTGGCGAGCGATGCGTCGGAGTTCGTGCGTGCCGTCGCCCGGCTCGCCGAGGAGCGCGACCTCGCGCCGCGGCTGGTCGCCGCCGGGAGCGAGCGGCTGGCGCGTGAGCACTCGCCCGAGCGCTTCGCGCACGCCTTCCGCGATGGCCTCGCCGCGGCCCTCGAGGCGGGGCGGTGAGAGCGCTGCTGGTCACCACCCGGCCGCCGGTGCCGGCGCGGCGCGGGCTGGAGCTGCGGGCGCTCGACTTCGCCCGCCGCCTGGCCGAGGCCGGGGCGCGGGTCACTCTGCTCGCGCCGACGGGTAGCGAGGCGCTGCCGGCGGAGCTCGTCGCGTCCGGAGTCGAGCTCGCGGCGTACCGCTACTCGCGCGCGGCGGCGGCGCGCGGCGTGCTGCGCGCGGCGCTCGCCGGCGCGCCGCTGCAGAACGGCCTCTATTCCCAGCCCGATCTGCGTCGCGTCTTCCGGCGGCGCGCGGCCGAGAACGATCTGGTCGTCCTGCAACTGGCCCGGCTCGCCGCGCTAGCTCCACTCGCGGCGCCGCGCCGCCTGTGGGTGGACCTCATCGACGCGTTGTCGCTCGCCTTCGAACGCCGGGCGCTCTTCGACCGTCCGCTCTCGCGATTCGTTTGGCGGGAGGAGGCGCGCCGTTTGGCGCGCGCCGAGTCGGCGATGGCCACGGCTGCCGAGCGCTGTTTCGTCGTGTGCGAGCGCGATCGCGCGGCGCTCGTCGCGCGCTGGCCGCACGGCCTCGGTGCGCGCCTCGAGGTGCTGCCGATCGTGCCGCCCGCCGCTCCCCCGCCGGCTTGCGAGGCGACGCGGGAGGGCGTCGTGCTGACCGGCAATCTCGGCTACTTCCCGACCCTCGAGGGGCTGCGCTGGTTTCTCGACGGTGCCTGGCGGCGCCTGCGCGAGCGCCGCCCCGAGGTGCGGCTGCGGGTCGCCGGCGCCCGCCCTGAATCCGCGCTGAGCGCGGCGATCGCCGCCGCGGGCGCCGAGCTGATCGCCAACCCGCCGGACCTCGACGACGTGCTCCGGCGCTCGGCGGTCGCCGTCGCGCCGTTGCGCTGCGGCGCCGGAGTGCCGCTGAAGGTGCTCGAAGCCTGGAGGTCGGGAGTGCCGGTCGTGGCCTGCGGCTGGGCGGCGGCGGGCGCGGGAGCGGTCGCTGATCGCGACTTGCTGGTGGCCGACGACCCCGGGGGATTCGCCGCCGCGATCGAGCGCCTGCTCGACGACCCCGGGCTCGCCGCGCGACTGGTCGCGGCCGGCCGCGAGCGCCTCGCCGAAGCGGCACGCGTCCGCCTCGAGCTGCGGCCTTCGGTTTAGGGGCGCGGCTCGGCGCCGGCGCGCCGCGCCACCGCGAGCCGCGCGCGCGCGGCGGCGAGCTCGGCGCGCAGCCGGGTCGCCGCGGCCGCGACGCCGTAGAGCGCCGCGACGCGAACTTGGCCTTGGCGGGCACGGGCGGCGGCGGCGGCGGGATCGCTCACGATCTCCACCATCCTGCGCGCCGCGTCCTCGACGTCGGGCTCGGCCCAGGGCGCGCCGCCGGCGAGCCGGCCGGCGTTGCGGCCGATCGGCGCGAGCCGGAAGGCCACCGGATAGCCGGTCGACTCGGCGAGGAAGTCGGTGACCCCGCCGTAACCGGTCGCCACCACCGGCTTGCCCAGGTGCAGCGCCTGGATCGCCTCCTCGCCGAGCGCCGCGCTGCGATGTAGCGAGATATAGGCGTCGGCCGCCGCGATCGGCGCCGCTCGCAGGTGCGGCGCGATCGGCGTGCGGTGGATCTCGACCGCGAGACCGCGCGCCGCCTCCACCAGCGCGTCCACGAGCTCGGCGACCGGCGACGCCGTGTGCGCCGCGTCGACTGCGCCTTCCACTCGCAACAAGAGGCCGAGCGGCCGGCGGCAGAGCGCGGCGGCCCGCCGCAGGGCGGCGAGAACGGCCCAGGGGTCGGCGAGCGACAGCTCGTCGCGGGCGTCGAAGAGGGTCGCGAACCAGAAACGCTCCGGGTCGAGCGGCGAGGCGCTCGCTGGTAGCTCCGGCGCGGGCACGCAAGGCGGGACCCAGCGCACCGCCACCGGACTCGCCGCGGCGAGCGCCCGCTCGCTGAAGCGCGACGGCGCCCAGACCTCGTGCCAGCTGGCGAGCCAGGGGAAAGCGTGGCGGGGGAATTCGGCGAACTCCCAGGCGAGCTCACCGATGCGCAGCCCGCCGGCGGTCGCCGCCGTCGGTAGCCAGCCGAGGTACCAGGGCATGCGTCGCAGCTCGACTCGGGCGAGCACGATCGGGTGCGGGGCCCCCTCCGGCAGCTGCGCCAAACCCGCGAGCACCCGGCCCGAGAGCTCGAGATCGAGGTCGGCGACGGCGGTCGGGATCCCGGCCGCCGCGAGCGCGGCGCGCGTGCCGTCGGCGAGCCGGCGCTCGAGCGTCTCCTCGCGGAAGTGGCCGAGAAGATTCACCCCGAGCTCGAGGTCGTCGAGCGCACTCTCGGCGGTCACGGGCGTCGGTGCGGGCGCCGGAGCGCGGGGCGCCGGAGCGGGCACCGCGCGCACCAGGCCGGCGCGCGGCGGGAAGCCGAGCGCCTCGGGGCTGCGCCAGGCAAGCGTGGCGATCGCCTTGCGGGTGGACTCCGCCAGACCCTCCCAGAGGGCGCGCACCAGGTCGGGGTGGACCGCGAGCTCGAGCGCTCCCTCGCGTCCGAGCCAGCCGGCGAATGCAGCGTGGTCGCGACCCAGCGGATCCGCGAACGCCCGCGCCAGCTCCGGGGTCGCCTCCCAGAGCGTCATCGCCCAGCGTGGCAGGCGCCGACCGCCGCGCCCCACGATCGGTTCGATCAGCCAATCTGCGAGACCGCCGGGGGAGCGCAGATCGACGGCGGCGGCGAGCTCGCCGTCGCGCACCCGGGTGAGGTTGGCGAACGGGCGGTAGGGCTGTTGTACGTAGGGTGCCGGCAGATCGCGCGGCGGGTCGGCGACCGCCAGCGGCGCGAGGAACGGCGCCGGCAGGTCGGCCGAACGGGCGCCGGCGGCGTCGGCGCGCAGCCAATCGACGAACGCCGGCAGATCGTCGAGACCGGGGTCGGGGAACCTCGCCGCGAGTTCCGGCCGGTCCTCCCAGATCGCCAGCGCGGCGCGGTCGAGCGTCCCGCGGGGATAGTCGAGCGGCGCGCTCAACCAGCGGAAAAAGCCGGCGGGAGCGGCGGCGTCGAACGGATCGGCGAAGCGCTCACCGTGGGGATCGACGCGCGCCAGCAGGCGACGCAGCACGGACGGGATCGGAATGTGTCCGGGCTCGAAGTGGGCGAAGCCGTACGGAATCCCGCGCAGCGATTCGTGTCCTGCCGCCAGCACCCGGGCGCGGTACTCGGCGAGCAGCGGCGCGAGCTCGGGCCGATCGGCCAAGCGAATCCGGTCCTGGTGGCGGCTCAGCTGCGAGAGATCGGAGAGATCGATGCCGCTGAAGTGAAAGAAGCCGAGCGCCCGGTCGCCGACGTGCCAGCGATCGCCGTGCTTCTCGATCCGTCGCTGGGCGAGGTTCCAGTAGGCGACGTTGAGCGACGCCTGGCGCAGCACGCGGACGTCGTCGAGGAAGGAGGGCGCGAAGTCCATCCAGGCCTGATCGACGAACAGACCGTGCCAGAGATCGTCGTGACAGAAACGATCGAGGCGTTCCTCCCACCAGTCGAGAAAACGATCGGTCGCGCCGCCGAAGCGCACGCCGAGGAAGCCGAGGTTGTAGACCCCGGAGAGCCGGAGCGCGCGTTCGCTCGGCCGGAACTCGTCGTCGAGCGGCGCCGTGACGTGCGGCGTGAGCAGCAAGCTCGCCCCGTCGAGGGCCGCGGCGACGTCGCGCAGCGTGTCGAGCACCAGGATGTCGGGGTCGAAGTAGAGCACCCGGTCGAGACCGCGGCGGTCGCGCAGGTGGCGCAGGAACGCGGGCTTGACCGCGGTGTTGAGCTCGACGACGTCGTAGCGAAAGGCGACGGCGGCGAAGCGCCGCATGCCGAGCTCGTGCGCGAAGACGACCTCGAACGGCAGCGCCGCGTAGTCGACCTCCGGCGACGGGCGGTCGACCACGCAGACCACGACCGGCGCGCCCGGATGGTGCTCGCGGTACGACTCGGCGAGCACCCGCGCCATCGCCAGGTAGTTGTTCGAGGCGATCGTACAGGCCGCGGGGTGGCCCGCCGCGCGACTCACGTCTCCGGATCGTCCTCGGGCCGGTGCTCCAGGGCCCGCACCCGTTCGCGCAGGCGGTCGACCTCGCGCGCCAGCTCGCGGCTCTGCACCAGGAGCGCCTCGACGACCTTCGCCTGGCGGTCGAAGGCCGAGGCCACGAACCAGTGGGCGAGCCGCTTGAGCGGCAGGAGGTGGCCGCCGAGCGGCGCTTGGCGGTACTCGCGCTGGCCATCCTCGATGCGCCGGAAGCCCTCGGCGAGCGATGGCGGGGCGCTCCCTGAGAGCCCCTTGAGCTCGGCGCGCACGCGAGCGAGGACATCGCCTGCCGTCACGGGATTGTCGAGGATCACCGTCCACCTCCGGGAGTGCCGATCGCGATCGCCTCGCGATACGCCGCGGCGAAGGCGCGCGCCATCGGCAGGAGCGAGAATTCGGTCAGCAGCCGCGCGCGACCGGCGCGCCCCATGCGCTCGCGCGCGGCCCGATCGCCCGCGAGCTCGAGCAGCGCGGCGGCGAGCGCCTCGGCGTCGGCGGGCGGCACCAGCCGGCCGGTCTCGCCGTCGACCACCACGTCGCGCGGACCGCCGGCGTCGCAGGCGATGACCGGCTTGGCGTAGTTCATCGCCTCGAGGTAGACGAGCCCGAACGACTCGTAGCGCGACGGCGCCACCAGCAGGTCGCATTCGCGATAGAGGCGATCGAGCGTCGGCTCGTCGACGAATCCGAGAAACTCCACCCGGCGATCGAGGCCGGGATGCTGGCGGCGAAAATGGGTCGCGTAGTCGGTACCGCACTCGGCGAGAAAGCCGTCGTGGCGGCTGTTGTCGGCGCCGGCGAAGAGCACTTGCGCCGTGGGGTCGGCCTCGAGCAGTCGCGGCACGGCGGAGAAGAGCTCCAGGATCCCCTTGCGCTTCTCGAGCCGGCCGACGAACAAGATGCGCGTCTCGCCGCGCGCCCGGGCCTGCGCGGTCGCCGCCTCGACGTCGACTTCGGAGGCCGGCTCGATGCCGTAGCGCACGGTGCGCGAGCGCCGCAAGGCGGGATCGAGCCCGTAGACCTCGGCGAGCGCGCGCTCGGTGCCGGCGCTGTTGGGCAGCAGGAGCTGGGCGCGCTCGAGCAGCTGCTGCTCGAGGTCCGCCAGCAGCCGCGTCTCGTCGTTCTCCTGGCCGTGCACGGCGGCGATCTGCTTCATCGCGGTGACGATCCGCACCGCCACCGGGATTTCGCCGGCGACCGCGGTCACCAGGCCGTCGAGGTTCCACAGCGGCGTGTCGACGATCTCCACCCGGTCGCGATCCACCAACTGGCGCACGGCCTCCCAGGCGGCGTGACTGTGGTCGAGCCAGGCGGCGAGGTTGGGGTAGCCGAGCTCGAGGTATTCCGCGTAGCGCGGGCGGTGGAAGCGCGCCACGTCGTGCACGTAGGCGCCGTCGGCGAAGTAGAGATCGCGGCCGGTGCCCGCGGTCACCACGTGCACTTCGTGTCCGGCGAGCGCCAGGCCGCGGGCCATCAGATGGGTGAGCCGGGCCACGCCGTGGGTGTTGCGCGGCGGGTAGTCGACCGAGAGCAGGGCGATCGACAGCGGCGGCCCCTCGTCGGCCGCCGCCGTCCGCGCCGCCCCCGGCGGGGCCTGCGACGGTGGCCGATCGCGGAAGCTCGCGAACGGCCGCGCGGGCGGCGCCAGGCTCGCCGCCGGCAGTCGGCGCCCGGCGAGCATCCCCTGCGTCAGGCCGGCGGCGGTCGCTCGCCGCAGCTGCGCGCGGGCGCGCGAGGCGAGCGCGGCCGACATCTCTCCGCCGCGCTCGAGCTCGGCCACCATGGAGCGCAAGTGGCGGGCGTGTCGCAGCGCCGCGGCGAGCGCCCGCCGGCGCCCGACCCGCGGCGCGCCGTTCTTGAGCGTGAAGTAAATCTGCGCCCGCAACCAACCGTACCAGTTGAGATCGTAGCGACCGTCGGTGCCGCGATTGAGACCCGGCGCGCCGACGTGGTAGACCAGCGCCGCGGGCGCGTGGCGCAGTAGCCGACCCTCGGCCGCCAGCCGGGCGGCGATGTCGGCGTCGTCGAATAGATACTCGTAGCTCTCGTCGAAGCCGCCGATCGCCACCAGGGCAGCGCGTCGGTAGGTCATGTTGGTGCCGTGGAAGCGCGGGAACCAGGTCGAGGCCGGCGACAGCGCAGTGGGCGGCGGCGGGCCGGCCTCGCGACGGATGTCTTGTTGCTCGCCGAGCGCGGACATCCAGCCGCGCGAGAACTGGAGGACGCCGTCGCTCTCGCGCACCAGGTAGGTGTCGCCGCCGACGCCGGCGATCGCCGGGTCGGAATACCGCTCGGCGAGCTGCTCGAGCCAGGTGGCGGCGGGCATGGCGTCGTCGTCGACGAAGGCGACCACGTCGCCGGCCGCGTTGGCGAGGCCGAGGTTGCGCGACACGGAGAGGTTCGGCGCCGGGCAGTCGACCACGACGACCCGCCCGCGCCAGTCGCGCGCCAGCCGTTCGCGGGTGTCGTCGCGCGTCGGTCCGACCACCACCACGACCTCGAACCGGCGCCAGCTCTGACGCTCGAGCGAGCCGAGGAGCGCGGCGAGGCTGGCGCTGCGGTCACAGGTGTTGACCACGAGGGAGAACGAGGGTTCCCCCGCCGGCGATTCCGGTGGCTCGATCGGCATGCGTTGATTCCGGCGGACGCGAGGCGCACTCCCGGCGCGGCTCCGATTCGGATGGGCGCGATTCTACCGGCAATTGCGGGCGCCGCGTCCGCCCGGCCCCCGCCGCGCGCCGCGCGATTCAACTCCGACGGCGAACGAGGTAGGGTCGGGCCGTGGTCCAACCGACGAAGTGGTTCCTCGAGCCGGGTTTCGCCAGCCGCTCGATCCGGGTCTTCGGCTGGACGACCCTGCCGGAGCTGCAGTACCTGCGCGCCTGCTTCGCGCGTCAGCTCACCGGGCAGGGCGCGGCGGTCGAGCTCGGCTGTGCCCTGGGCCGCTCGACGATCGCGATGCTCGAGGGTCTGGCGGAGAACCCCGCCTGCGCCGGCGCGCCGCTCCAGGTTTACGACTGGATGAAGTTCGATTGGCTCCTGCTCGAGGAATACAGGCGATTCGCCGGCGCCGCCGCCGCGGGGATCGTCGAAGGCGACGATTTCGAGCCCATCTTCCGGCGCAACGTCGAGCCGTGGAGCGACCGGGTGCGCCTGCACGTGGGCGACATCGCGCGGGCGAGCTGGGACGGCGGGCCGATCGAGATCCTGTTCGTCGACATCATGAAGTCGTGGCCGGCGACGCTCGGGGTCCTGCGCACCTTCTACCCACACCTGGTTCCGGGCCTGTCGCTGGTCATCCACCAGGATTTCAAGAACCCCTTCCTGCCGCACATCCTGTTGACCGCCTATCGCCTGCGCGAGCACTTCGAGCCGGTCGTGACGGTCTGCGGCGACGGGTCGTCGACGGTGGCGTTCCGCTGCGTGCGGCGGATCGCGCCCGAGACCCTCGAGCGGCTCGAGAGCGCCGGAATCTGCGACCTCGGGTCGTACTCCGTGGCCGAGATCGAAGCGGCGGTCGACTACGCGCTCTCGGTGGTCCACGAGGACCCGGAGCCCGAGCGACACGCGATCCTCGCGGCCGCCGAGACCATCTGGCTGGACCTCCTGGTGCGCAGGGTCGACGCGGTGCACGCGGTGCGCCGGATTCCCGCCTGGCAGGTACAGCTGCGCGAGCGCGTCTCCCGCCTGCGGCCGGAGGCGGGAGATTCCGCGCAGGATCCCTGGAGCTCGCTCGAAGCGGCGCGGGACCGCGAGCGAGAAGCGCTCTCGGCCCTCGGGGAGGCGCGCGAGGTGCTGCAGCGGATCCATGACTCGCGCGCCTTCAAGCTCGCGTCGCTCGGCTGGCGCCTCCGTCGCGCGCTCGGCCGATCGCGGCCGACGCCGGAGAGGTGATCGGTCTAGCCGCTCGCGTCCCAGGCGACCAGGTTCCCGGTCTCGAAGCCGTCGGCGAAGATGGTCGCCGGCAAGCCGAGCTCGTCCGCGCCTGCGTCGCGCGTGCCGCTGCGCGCCAGCCCGTCGATGTCGAGGCTCTCGGCGCTGGCGAGCGCCAGGTCGATGGCCGGCGACGAGCCGAGCAGGTGGTAGTCGAAATCGGGCGGTCCAGGCGCCAGGAAGTCGGCCGACGCCGCCGAGGCCATCGAGCCCAGGCCGTTGAAGACGCCGTTGCCGCCCTCGCCGGCGTTGGTGTCGTCCGCGTTGCCGGCGAACAGGCCCTGACTGAAGTTCGCCGTCTGCGACGGCTGGGTGGCGATCGCCTCGCCGCTCGCCGGCACCGTGTGATCGGCGAAGATCGAGTAGTTGAAGTTCGCCGTCGTATTGAGCCCCGCGAACGGGATGAGGACGACGGCCTCTCCCAACATGTTGTTGCCGATCGCGTTGCGGGCGAAGGTCGAGTGGCTGATGGTCGCCGTCAGGCCCTGCAGGAAGAGGCCGCCGCCGCCGCCGCCGCTGACGGTGTGGCCGGTTCCCATGTCGGTGAGGTTGTCGGCGATCACGTCGTTGCGCAGGGTGACGGTGACCGCGAAATTCGTGTCGCGCGCGATGGTCAGGCCGCCGCCGTCACCGCTGCCGCGCATCCCGCCACCGGCGTTGCCGTCGCCGCCGATCGACTGGTTGTCGACCACGAAAGAGCGCTCGAGGGTGAGGCTGGCGTCGTTGACCATCACTCCGCCGCCGCGCGCGTAGCCGCCGTTGTAGCTGTCGCCGCCGATCGCGCTGCAGCCGTAGATCGCTGAATCGCTGAGGGTCAGGGCCGAGAGCTGGTCCGACTTGCCCTCGAGGTAGACGCAGCCGCCGAAAGCGCCGCCGCCGTTGCTGCCGGCGGAAGCGTTGGCGTTGCCGCCGGTGGTCACGTTCGAGATCGCCGTCAGGTGGTCGACCGTCGCCTGCGTGCCGTCCTGGAAGGCCACGGCCGCGCCCTGGCCGTCGCCGCGCTGGCCGTTGGAGGCGGTCCCGACGCCGGCGGTATTGCCGCCGGTGGCGGCGTTGCCGGAGAAGGTCAGGCGGGTGGCGGTGAGCGTCGTATGGTAGGTGAAGAGACCGCCGCCGATGCCGTAGCCGCCGCTGTTGGCGCCCGAGCCGCCTTGGGCGAGATTGTTGGTGAAGGTGACGGTGTCGAGACGGGTGCCGCTCGGACAGGCACGCAGCGCCGCTCCGCCGCCCGATCCGGCGCCGCCGTAGCTCGTGCCGGTGTTGGCGCCGATCGCCTGGTTGTTCTCGAACGCGACGTTGACCAATTCGGTCTTCGCGGTGTCGGCGAGCAGGCCGCCGCCGAAGGCGAAGATCAACGCGTCGCCGGTGCCGAGAGTCGGGATCTGGGCCTTGCCGTTGCGGATCCGGAAGTTCTCGAGCGTCAGAGCGGTCGTCGGCGCCGTGCCGCTGGTCTTCTCGACCAGAATCCCGCGCCGTGCGTTGGCGCCGTCGATGGTGGTTGGGTTGGCGACCGGATTCGGCGTCGTCCAGTCGCTGGCGCTGAAGCCGCCGCGGATCGTCAGCTGCTTGTTGAGGATGCAGACCACCGCGGTGTTGCCGATGGTTGAGCAGGCCTCGAGGCTCGCTTGGTAAGTGTAGGTGCCGGTCGCCACCCGGATCTCGTCGAGCGTCGCCGAGGAGTTGACCGCCTTCTGGATGTTCTTGCACGGCGATGCCGGGGAGACACCGCACCCGCCGCCGTCCGCGCCGCTCACGACATCGACGTACCAAATGGCCGCGGTCGCCGGACCGGCGGTGGCGAAGGCGAGAGCCAGGCAGGCGCCGGACCGGGCGAATGCGGCGGAACGAACCTGGAACGGACTCGCCGAGCGCGCCCGTGAAGGTCCCCTGGACGGGGGATCCGCCCTCGAGAGGAGCACGGTGCGCGAAAACGGCCTCATCGAGTGGAAAGGTAGTGCAAGCCCAACGCCATGGCTAGGGTCTCTGGACAGGCTTCGGGCGGGCGACGGAACAGCCGGAAGTGACAACCCTTGTCGCCTCCGCCGCCGAAAATGAAAAACCCGATCAGCCGCGAGGCCGATCGGGTTGGGGAGCCATTAGGCTCGGATGTGGTGCATAGCCGAGAATCAGGCATGCGAACCGCGATTCCCGTCCCTCCGATAGAGATGCGTAAGCTGGTGGGACCGACTGACGAAGCCGCATTCGACAATCCGACGGGTGATCCCGTGGTCTCGGGGTTGGGCCAGGCGGCCTGGGACTATGTCCTGGATTTCGGCTGCGGTTGCGGTCGCCTGGCGCGACAGATCATGCAGCAACGCCTGCTTCCCAAGCGGTATCTGGGTCTCGATCTTCACGCCGGGATGATTCGCTGGTGCAAGACCAATCTCGGCTCCATCCGGTCGGAATTCGAATTCATCCACCAAGACGTCTTCAACCTCGGATTCAACCCCACTGGAAAACTCGATGTCGCTTCGCTTCCGGTCGGCGACCGGACGGTCTCGCTCTTCCTGGCCTGGTCGGTATTTACCCATCTCCTGGAGGGTCCGGCGCACTTCTACTTGCGGGAACTAAGTCGTGTCCTGCGCCCTGGCGGGTACGCTTCTACGACCTGGTTTCTCTTCGACAAGCGCGAGTACCCGATGATGCAGACCTTTCAGAACGCTCTCTTCATCAACTCAACGGACCCGACGAATGCCGTGATCTTCGACCGTAGCTGGCTACAAGACCAGTTCAGGACATTGGGCTTGGTGCCGGTGGAGGTTCGTTCGCCGGAGATCCGCGGCTATCAGTGGCAGATCCTGCTGCGGCCGTCCGGACCCGGAGTCGAGGAGGCGCAGTTCCCGGTCGACAGCGCGCCAACCCGCTCGCTTCCGCCCCCGGAGCTCCCGCCGAACGCCGATCGACTCGGCCTCGAGGACTAGCGGATCACGAAGCGGAGGCCGAACCCGCCAGCACCCGACCTGGGCCTCCCTTTCCAAACGAAACCGGCCCGTCCCTTGAGGGACGGGCCGGGCAACGGACGAACCGCGATCGCTGTGCGCGATCAGAACTGCGGAGTGCGGGTCGAGACGAAGCTGTCGAGGTCCAGTACGCCCGTGGCCGTCGCCGAGACGCCGATCGCGCCGAAGCGGACGGCGTTGACGGTCTTGGTGTCGTTGTCGTAGGTGTTGTTCTGCATCTTGAGGACGCTGTCGCGATAGATCTTGCAGCTGCCGTCGTTCGCTCCTGGCGCCGACGACTTGTGAAACTCCGCCGTGTAGGTGTGGGTTCCCGGCTTCACGAAGGTCGCGATGCGGGTGCCGAACGATCCGTCATCGAGACGGGGAACGACCCAAATCGCATAGTCGGTGCCGCCGACGTTCGGAATCGTGTTGATGATCTTCACTTGAAAGACCAGGTTCGAGCCGTCCTCGGCGCCGGTCGCGCGGAGTACTTGGAACTGATCGAAATTCTGAAGGGTGAGCGCGTCGTCACGCATCTTGAAGGACGCGAAGTAGGCCCCCTCGTTGTTGGGAGAATTGTCCTGAACGTACGCGTCGCCCCCGCCGCTGAAGGTCACGCGCATGCCAAACGAGCCTTCGAGGGCCGCGGCGCCAACGACGGCGATGCTCGTCGCGCCAAACGCCGTCGAGGCGCTCAGGATCAGGACCACGGCGAGTGCGGATACGAGTCGGAGCTTCATGGCGGGCCTCTCTTTCATTGGTTGTCACCCTTGAAGAGCGGGAAGGGGGGCGAATGTTACCATGGCGCAAACGGAGGCTCGTTCGATTCGACAAGTATCTTGTTTCCGTTGGTTTAACCGATTCGTCTGGGCCGCGCTGTGGATCGCCGCTGCGGCCCTGTCGGGCGCTTGTTCGTCGGGCCGGGCGAAGCCGATGGCTAGGAATGTCGTGCTCATCGTGATCGACGCACTCCGGCGAGACCACCTGGGGGCCTACGGCTATCCCAGGGGCACGTCGCCACGAATCGACACCCTGGCCAGGGAAGGAGCTACGTTCCCTGGCCTATCTCCGACTTCGTGGACGAAACCCGCCGTCGCCTCGATCCTCACCGGGCTCCACCCGTTGAGACACCAAGCCTTCGCGGAGTCCGACGCCATTCCTCCAGAAGTCCCCACCCTGGCCGAGATCCTGAAGAACTCCGGCTTTCGCACCCTCGGTGTGGCGTCCAATGCCTGGCTCTCCCAGGCGTGGGGGTTCGACCGCGGATTCGATCGGTACGTTCCAGTATGGAAGGTCGCCAATCAGCGATTCCCGAAGTCCGAGGAGGTCAACCGGCAGGTTCGCGCGCATCTGGATGAACTCCGACCCCCGTTCTTCCTGTTCGTCCACTACCTGGATCCGCATCAGCCTTACGATCCTTCCCTTCGTTGGGATGGACGGCCCCTCAGCCCAGAGGCCGCCGCGCTGCGCCCGTTACGGCTCGACACGCCCGGCCACAGGAGCGGCGACGACACGACCCGGCTGATGCTTCTCGCGCAAGAGCTCTACGACGGCGAGATTCGCGAAACTGATCGTTGCGTCGGAGAACTGCTAGATCTTCTCGGAACGCGAGGATTGGCCGAGAGTACGCTCGTGGTCCTCACCGCGGATCATGGCGAGGAGTTCATGGAACATGGAAACGTCGGCCACGGCAAGAGCCTCTATCGCGAGGTGACTGACGTGCCTCTCGTGTTCTATCTCCCCGGGGAGATTCGACCCGGCGATCGGCGAACTACGCGCTCGACGATCAGCATTACGCCAACGATCCTCGACGCGTTGGGTATCGTCCCGCAGGCCGGGGTGGAGGCGGATTTCGACGCCGCCAGCGTCCGTGAGGCGCTCCTGAATTCAAGCGACGAAGCCCGAAGCGACTCCGGTCAGCTCCTGCATCTTGACTTGGACGGCAACAGTGCTTTGGCTTACGAGGCGGGGTCGACCAAGGTCCTGCTGTCGCGGGTTCCCTGGTTGAAGGCGCTCTTCGCGATCGACAAAGACCCTGGAGAGACTCAGAACGTGTTCACGCTTCGCGAACAGAGCGCTGAAGTAGCTCGGATGAGCGCGGATCTCGCCGGGTCCTACAACGAACTGGTCCGCCGCTCGCATCGGCGATCGAGCGCCGCGGTCGATCGGGAAATGACGGAACGACTTCGCGCGCTGGGCTATCTGAATGCCAGTGACGGTAGGTCGTCGGAGCGAGCTTTCCCACGCCGGCTGCGGGTCGCTGACGGCGCCGAGGACGGATTCTCCGGTTGGGAGAACCCGGATTCGATATCACCCTGTGCGGCGACGGCCGAGATGAGTCCGGATCAGCTCTTCGACGGTTTTTTCCCGCCCGAGCTGGGAGGGCGCTGGACGGCTCCGCGGGCCCGATTCGCAGTTCCGCACTCCGCGCCGAGGGTGAACGCGCGAATCGAGATCCAGGGCAGGAACTTTCGACGAGCTCCCTTCCAGCTCGAAGTCTCGGTTCGTGGCGTCAAGGTGATTTCTGAGCGGATCGCAGGAGAGGATTTTCGCAGCCGCGGATCGGTCAACATGAATCTGCCCACGAACGAACGCTTGACTTTGGAAATCGCTGCCTCGCCCGAGTTCCTTCCGCTCGACCTCGGCCTGCCCGACGCGCGTCGGCTGGGTACCTTTCTCACCAGGATCTGCTTCGAGGAAGCGAAGGCAGGATCACCGAGCGATGCCGGAAAGAGCTCGCCCTGAGCCGCTTGCTCGGGGACGTGGCGCTCCTCGGGCATGGCCGCCGGAGTCATCGCACGTAGCCCAGCGCGCGGAGCTGCTGCAGCAGCTCCTTGGATGTTCGGTCGTCCTTCGTCGTGTCCTGACGACGCGCCGCGAGAGCCGATGCCATGAAGCCAGCCAATGGACGCCGGCAGGCGTCCCGAATCGGGCCATCGAGACCGTCCGTCCGCTCGGCAAGCGACGCGGCTGCTATGCGCGCATAGATCTCTCGCGGGCTGGCAGCTCCGAACTGGTCTCGTCCCTTCGCGTTGAAGATGCACTTCGCGTCTCCGAGCGCGGCGGCGAAGAGGTCGACTTCGGCGAGGTCGCGGTTGGCGACGGGGTTGACTTCGGAAAATACGGGAGCGGGCGTGATTTGCTTCCCTGCGAGGAGCGGAACCAGGCTCCTGCCCCTGGTGGTACTTGGGATCTCGGCGTTCGCGAGCTCCACTAGCGTCGGGAATAGATCGAGCAGGCTGACTCGCTCTCGGACCACGAGGGGCTTGTCGGCGCCGATCGAGCGGACGATGAGTGGCACGCGTACTTGCTCCTCATACAGCGTTCGACCGTGTCCGAGCCCGCCGTGTTCACCTAACTCCTCGCCATGATCGGACGTCAGGATCACGACCGTGTTCTGCAAGAGGTCGAGAGCAGACAGCTCACCGAGCAGCCGCTGAAGCTGTAGGTCGAAGAAGAACGCTTCGTCCAGGTACAGGGCCGAGAGCCTCGCGCGATCGATCGGCGCTGCCGGGCTCCTCCCGGACTGGAGGAGCGACTGAGAGTAGGTTCGAATATCGACCGCCGGAAGATGCAGCGCCTCGAAATGTGCCCGGTGACCGGCTGGAGGAGTGTACGGGCCGTGCGTGTCGACGGCGTGCAGATAGGCGAAGAACGGCTTCTCGGAGTCGCCTGGCGACGCCAACCACGCAAGCAGCAGGGATCGAAGATCCTGCGAACGAAGCTCCCGACCGTTGAGTTGGATGGTCTGTACGAAGCGATCGAAACCGCGATCGAACCCAAAGTCGCTGGAGATGATCTGAGACTGCGAGGCTGCGAACGTCCGGTAGCCGGCGGCCCGCAGGAGCTCGGCGGCCGTCGCGGACTGGACCGTGGCGAGCCCTCGATCTCCGCGGGTGACGCCATGCTCGTGCGGGAGGAGACCCGTGAAGAGAGAGGCCACCGACGGCAGGGTCCAGGTCGCTGGAGCCCAGACGTTCGTGAACACGGCTCCCGATCTCGCGAGCTCTCGAGCTCCCGGACCGAGGGCAGCGCCCGTCTCGAGGTCGACTAGGGCATCGGCGCGCAAAGTATCGAGGACGATGAGGAGCAGGTTGGGTCGAGCCGGCGGTGGCTTCCGATTTCCGAACGAAGTCAGAAAAGAGCTCGTATCGTCGGCGGTGAACTTGATCGGCTCTCGAGATGAGCAGCCGCTTGCTTGAATGGACTGGGCGCGAATCCGAAGTGTGCTGAGCCTGTTCGGTGCGGAGAGTTCGATGACCGCCGAGCCACTCGGCGGGGTGCGATCGATCGATTGTCGGGCCCCATCATTCTCGAAGCCCACCTCGAGTGCGCATCCACGAGGTATCTCGAGGTTGTGGAGCGCGAGTCGCGGCGAACGATCTGGAGGTGCCGGAAAGGAGTACGAATGGAGCGGCGAGACCCGGAACGCCCCCTCCTCGACAGCGCGGCGTCGCAGGTCGAGCTCCTCGAAGAAGGAGCCAAGGTCAAGGACGGCGCGGGGAAGCACGGAGAAGCGGTTACAGGTGAATGCTGCTTGGCCCGGAGGTGGGTCGGCAGTCGCGGTGCCCGACGGCAGCGGAGAAGCGAGCGCCAAAGTCAGCTCGGAGATGGAGCCTCGAGGCGGTAGGTGTTCAAGTGGTAGGCGAAGTGGGTGGCCCCCGATCTGAAACTCCCGCTCGGAGGCCGGTGCTTGTCCGTTCGTGCTTTCGAGTCGGAGACTGACCGGACCCGGTCCGCCTGCAGTCAGCCGACAGTCGAGGATCAAGTCGAGAGGATCGTCGCTCGGTACGACGAACTCCAGTTGTAGAGGAAACTCCTTTGGCGTGACGAAGAAGTCGGTGGTGCCGCCGGCTTCGACGCCGTGCACCCTCGACCAACCGTGCGTGGCCCACAGCGATCCTCCCCGGCCGTCGAGCCCTGCCGATGGCGAGTCCGCGTCGGCACGCACGAATTGGGGATCCCGCCAGAGGATCGGCGTGGAATCCGGGCGGCCGGCCGGACCGCGACACCCGCAGAGAAGAACTGCAAGCCAGCAGAACGAGGCGGCAGGAGCCTGGTGACATCGAAGGCGTCGCGAGTTTCGCATCGAGTCGTGCACTGGCATCGAACGGAGCGCCAACGCGCCTACTTCAGGTAGCCGAGCGCCCGCAGGCGCTCGATCTCTTCGGGGCTGAGGTTGGCTGGCGATTCGCTTCCAAGGCCGCCGAGGAGCATCTGGCGCGCGAGATGGTCCTTGGCGATCAGATCGCGCACCCGGCGCTCGACGGCGGCGACTTTGGCGGGGCGCACGCGCCAGAGGTTGCCGCGCTCGCTGGGATCGATCGCGAGGTCGAATAGCCGGCGTTCATCCGAGAAGTACTTCCAGCGCTCCGTGCGCAGCACCGAGTACATGTGCACGTCGTTGCGCACCGTCCGATCCTCGAACATGGCCGGAAGCAGTGAGTGGCCCTGCGCTTCGGCCGGGGTCGCAAGGCCGGTGATGGCGAGAAGCGTCGGCATCAGGTCCACCAGCGCCGCAAGGCCTTGAATTCGCTTGCCGGCAAGTTGGCGGTGCGGCAGTCGAAGAACGAGAGGGATGTGAGCGTACTCCTCGTAGCCCCCTTGCTCGTGCAGATACATTCCATGCTCGCCCATCTCCTCGCCGTGGTCCGACGTGACGACGACGATCGTCCGGTCGTCGACCGCGAGCTCCGAGAGCCAGCCGAGAACCTCGTTCAGCCGTCGATCGGTGTAGCGCAAGCAGCCATCGTAGAGATCGGTGATGTACTCGCGTTCAGCGGGCGTGAAAAAGGCCTCCGCGGTCGTGTCGCCTGCTCGTACTTCTTGGTTGACGTGCTGCAGGAGGCTGGTCGCGCAGAGTCCGTCGCGGCAGCCATCGAAGCCGACTGGCGGCTGGTGGGCGAAGAAGAGCTCGTCGTTGCCCGGGCAGTCGTAGGGGCGTCGGTCGCTGAACTGCGAATGCACGTCATAGGTATGCAGGAAGAGGAAAAACGGGCCGGGGGAATGGTCGCGCAGCCACTGTTCTGCGCGCGGCAGCATCTCCTGCCAGTGAACGCCGGCGTCGTCGTAGAGGTCGAAGCCCTGATCGAACCCGAACTTCGCCGCCATCCAGCCGCCGTCGACGAAAGCCGCGGTGGCGTACCCTGCGCCGCGCAAGACCTCGGCGAGGGTGGTCCACTGTTCTGGGAGCCGATTCGGATGGTCAGGATCGATCCCGTGCGTCGCCGGATACAGAGACGTCATCATCGACATGTGCGAGGGAAGCGTGCCGCCGCCCACGTAGTAGTAACGGTCGAAGACCACCCCTTCGCTCGCCAGGTGTTCGAGCGTCGGGCTGGTCGGACGAGGGTATCCGTAGACCGAGAGGTGGTCGGCGCGTAGGGTGTCGATGGATATCAGCAGAACGTTCGCCCGGGCTGGCGGAAGCGAGCGCGCGGCGGGGGGGGCGATCCGTCCGGCGAGCCAGACGCCGACCGATCCGGCCACGGCCGTCGCGAGCAGCGTAAGCACGGTCGCACGGTGGACTGCCGGAGGGCGCACGAGGTCCGGCCTCACTCCCGGTCGTCCGCCGCGCGGCGTTCGAGTCTGCGCAGGCGACCTTCGAGCCGGACGAGCTCGTCGTCGCGCGCTGCGAGCGCGGCGCCGCATTCGAGGTGCTCGGCGGCGACCAGGTCCAGAAGCGCTTGCCCGGCCTTGCGCTGGTGCTCGGCGAGAGGGCGCGCCAGGCGGAGGACCGCGCGCCGCAAGGCCGCGGTTGGGCCGCGCTTCGCTGCCTTGACCTCGGGGCCGTGCTCGAGGAGCGCCGCCACGTAAGGCCGGATTCGCTCGCTGGTGAAATCGCCTGGAGGGCGACCTGCCGATGCGCGCGCTTCGGCCGCCGGGCGCAGACGCGAAAGCTCGTCGGCGATCTTCCTGGCCCGCGCCGCGAGCGAATGCTCAGCCAAGACATGGCGCCGCGCCCGATCGCCGAGCTCGCGCGCCGCCTGCGGGTCGCTCGCCAGGGAGCGCAGCGCGATCGCGGCGGCATCGAGGTCGGGCTCGGCCCAGCGGCCGGCGTACGGCCCCGCGCCGGCGGGGATCGCTGCCAGCTCGTAAGGCACCAAGCGTGCGGTCTCCGGCGTCATGAACTCGAGATTGCCGGAGTAGGCGGTCGCGACCACCGGTTTACCGAGGGCCATCGCCTCGCCCATCGAGAGGCCGAAGCCTTCGGCGCGATGCAAGGAGATGAGCGCGTCGCACGAAGCGAGCAGTTGGAGCTGAGCGCGCCGCGAGCGATAGCCATCCACCAACTCGATGTCGCTCCGTCCGGCGATGACTTGGGCCAACTCCGCCACCTGGTCGGGATGAAACTCGCCATTGACGCTCTTGACGAGGAGTCGCGGCCCCGAGACTCTTGCCGGCGACGGAAAGGCCCGCAGGTAGGCCCGAATCGCGCCGAGCGGATTCTTGCGTTCGACCACGCTGTCGTAGTCGAAGCAGACGACGAAGAGAAAGCCCTCCGGCAGGCCTAGGTCGGAGCGCTCTCGTCGCCGATGGCCTTCGACGTCGATCGCCAACGGAAACGCGCGCACCGGGCGGTCGACCCGCCGCGCGATCGCCGCGGCGGCGTGCCCGCTGATCGCCCAGATCTCGTCGAAGCGCGCCGCCGAGGCGGCCATCCACTCCGGGAACTCCTCGACCTCCCAGGCCCAGTAGCCGATGTTGAAGCGGCCGGCGAAGAAGTCCTCCCCGACCCGGCGCGCGAAGACCGGAACCTGGTCGGCGTTGACCGCCACGAAGTTCACTGGATACCGCGGCAGCGCGGAAAGTGCGGTCGGAAAGCGGTACTGCTGGCGCGCGCGCGTCTCGTCGAACGTGATCGGGATCGTCGGGATGCCGGCTTCGTCGAGGATCGCGAGCAGCAGGCGACCGAGCTCTCCGGTTCCGATCTCGGAGCGCAGGTATCCGGCGAGCTGAACACCGAGCGTCGGTGGGAAGAGCGGATCCGAGTGCGGGGGCATGTCAGGGCGTCGGCGCGGCGATCTGGAGGTAGAGCTCGTCGTGCGCGCGCGCGGCCTGTTCCGGAACCGAGAGAGCCGCGGCGGCGCGCGTCAGGTCGGGCCGCGGGAGAGCGCCTGAGAGAATCTCACGAAGCTTCGCGGCGAGTCCATCGAGGCCCAAGGCGCTCGGAACGCACCAGCCCGCGCCGAGCTCGCGCACCCGTTCCCCGAGCGCCCCGAGATCGCTCGCCAACACCGGGACGCCGGCGGCGATGCACTCGTCGAGCACCAGGGAGTAGGTCTCGGGGGTCCGGACCGGGAGGATCACCAGATCGACGCGCTCGCGCCCGAGTCGCGCCGGGAGCGTGCCGGCGGCGTAGTAGCCGCGGACGCGGACGCCGGCGAGATCGAGCGCCGCGAGGGCCGCGCTCTCGCCGCCGCCGAGCGCCGACCAGCGGAGATCTCCGCCGATCTCCGACCGGCGCGCGAGCTCGGCGAAGACCAGCGCGCCCTTGTCGGCGCGCGCCGCGCCGGCGAATGCCACGTGCCGCGGCGGCCAGCGCGCGGTCGGCGCGGTCGGCGCCGGCGGCGCCAGCGCCGGCGCGATCACCCGCTGGCGGGCGGGCTCGAGGCCGGGGAAGAGCTCGGCGTGGCGAGCGGCGACCCAGCGCGACGGGTGCACCAGCGCGGCGGCGTGCGCCACGATCTCGCTCGCCGCGCGGCGGTGGGCGTCGAGGTCCGTTCCGCGGCGATCCGCGTCGTTCCCCAGGCAGGCGGCGCACCGAGACCGGTCGCGGCTGAAGTGACAGAACCGGCGCTCCGGTAACTCGTCGAGATGCGGGCGGACGCAGTGGAGGGCGAAATCGTGGGTCGAGACGACGAGCGGTCGCGGGCCTCGGGCGAGGCCGGCCACCGGCGCGAGCGGGAGCTCGGCCAGCGATTCGAAGTGGAGTAGATGGGCGCCGAGCCAGGCGGCCGCCCGGTCGACGACACTCGTCCAGTCGCGCTCTTCTCCCTCCGTGGCGGCGTCGTCCGCGATCTCGATCGCGCCCGGCGCGAGGCCGGGGCCCTCGACCTCGAGGCGGAAGCCACCCGGCTCGCGGTAGAGCAGCGCCGTCGGGCGCTCGCGGACCGCCGCAGCGAGGCGCGCCAGCAGCGCGATCGCGACTCCGCCGCGGCGGCGCAGGGGGGGGAACGGAAGGACGGTCAGGACCTCGACCGCCGGGCCCCGGCCGGCGAGCGCCGCCGCCGGCAGCGGCGCGAAACGGCGCCGGCGCGCGGCGTCGAGCCGTCGATCGGCGGCGCGTGCCGCGAGCGCGGCGGGGCCCTCGGCGCGCAGCAGGCGCCAGGCGAGGCCCAGGCGCGCAAGGCCGCTCATCGCCGACCTGCCCGTGCCAGGACCTCGGCGTAGACGGCGTCGATCGCCTCGACGTGCGCGGCGAAGCAGGCGACGGGCGAGGCCGCCGCCCGCCAGCGGGGAAGCAGCGTCGGGTCGTCGTGCGCCCGCCGCAGCCAGGCCGCGAGCTCCTCGGGCCGCTCCGGATCGAAGAGCACGCCGCGCCCCTCGACCGCGCCGCCGAAGAGCTCGGCGAGCGCCCCGCGCCGGCTGGCGACCACCGGCAGACCGCGCGCCAGGGCCTCGCGCGCCACGAATCCGTAGGACTCGAGACCGAGCGACGGCACGACGACCAGATCGAGCTCGGCGAAGACCCGGTCCTTGTCCTGCTCGGCGAAGCGGCCGCGGAAGTCGATCGCGGCCTCTCCCGCCTCTCGGCGCACCTCGCGGGTGTAGGCCGGATCGTGCTCGGCGTCGCCCCAGACGATGAGGGTCGCGTTCCCCGGCGGCAGGCGGGCGAGCGCCGCCGCGAGGACGTGCAGGCCCTTGTGCGGCAGGATCGAGCCGACGAAGCCGAGGCGTAGCGGCTCGCCGCCGGCGCGCTGGCGGTGCGCCGCCGGTCGCGGCGAGTCGACGCCGTAATCGAGGACGTGGACGGTCGTCTCCGCGGCGATCCAGCCGGCGGCGCGATAGCTCTCGACCACCGAGCGCGAGCCGGCGACGAGGGCGCTCGCGTTGGCGAGCGCGCGGCGCGCGGCGCGGGCGCGGGCCGCGTACAACCAGCGGTTGGCGAGCGCCCGCGGTGCCACCTCGGTCAGCGGCAGGCAGCGGCTGCAGCGGCCGGGCGCCGGGCCCGGGCAGAGGCGGCGCTCCCGATCGAGCAAGTTGGCGCGCGCGCACAGCCCCCACCAATCCTGCAGCTGCCAGACGAGCGGGATGCCGCGCCGCGCCGCGACGCGGGCGAGCGACAGCGCGTGACCGGCGAGATGGTGGACGTGGACGAGGCCCGGCCGGACCTCGGCGAGCAGGCGCGCGAAATCGCGCTCGACGAAGCGGCTGGCGATCGCGTTGCGCGACCGCGGATCGCGCTCGCGGAAGTTGCGCACCAGCAGGCGAACCCGCGTCGCGCCGTCGAGCCACTCGAGCGTCGCCCCTTCCTCGCGCTCGGGGCGGGCGACGCGGGCGTAGGCGACCACGGCGCGCGCGTCGCTCTGCGCGTGCGCCAGGCGGGCGGCGTAGTGCTCGGTACCGCCGTGCGCGAATGGCGGCCAACCGTGCACTACGTGCACCACCGCGAGCGGCGGTCGCGGCGTGCGCAGGGTCGAGGTCGGCGCCAGAGCGGCCAGGATCGGCGCCCGCGCGGCGGCGAGCGGATCGGCGGCGAGGAACGCGGCGAGCCGGCGGCGGTATCCCGGGTGGCGACGCTCGATCCGGCGCTCGGCTCGGCGCACCCGCCGGCCGCGCGTCGCCCCGAAGCTCGCCTGCCCTTCGTGGAAGACGAAGGTCGAATCGTCGAGCCGGTGCTCCCAGCCGAGCGCGGCGGCGCGCAGGCAGAAATCCACCTCCTCGCCGTATCCGAGGCCGAATTGCTCGGCGTCGAACGGTCCGGCCGCTATCCAGGCCGCGCGGCGCACGTAGAGGCAGGCCCCGACGCCGGTCGGGATCGCCGGCGCCAGGCGGCGCGACGAACGCTCGACGAGCTCGCCGAAAGAGGCGACCGTGTGGCCCGCCGGCAGGAGGTTGTCGGCGAGCCAGCGGGGCAGGGAGGCGATCGTGGCGGCGTTCGAGAACGGCGTCACGGTGGCGATGCGCGGCGCGCCTTGGGCCACGGCGGCGAGGCGCGCGAGCCAGCCGTCGGTCACCTGAGTGTCGCTGTTGAGCAGCACGAGATCGTGTTCCGAGAGCGCCGCGGCGGCGTTTACTGCCGCGGCGAAGCCCTGGCGCCCGGGGAGGCGGAGGATCGCGCCGCGGCGGGGGGCCTCGCCGACCGTCGCGAGTACGGCCTCGGTGGCCGCGTCCTGCGGGCCGTCCGCGACGACCACCAGGCGGTGGTGGGAGAGATCGGTCGCAGCGGCGAGGCTCGCCAGGCAGCGCTCGAACGCCTCGGCGGCGCCGAAGACCGGCACGACGAGGTCCACCGGCCGGTCGAGGCGCGGGCCGCTTTCGGGGGGCTCGACCATGGGCAGGAGCGACCGAGAGTAGCAGAGAGGCCACGGGGCACCGGGCTGCCCGAGGGAGCCGCTCCGCCGTCCGGCGTGGCGGCCGCAGAACCCGCTCCGGGCGGGCTGGATCTGACTATCTGGGGCTCAGATACAGGGGTCAACCCCTTGACAAGATGGACCCTGCGGATGCATTGTTAGCACTCCGGCGCGAGGAGTGCTAAACCCTCACGCCTCGGGCAGTTCCCCATAGCAACCAACGGCAAGGAGGCAACATCGTGAACATCCGTCCCCTGCACGACCGCGTGGTGGTCAAGCGCATCGAGGCGAAGGAGACGGTCCGCGGAGGCATCATCATCCCGGACACCGCCAAGGAGAAGCCGCAGGAGGCCGAAGTCGTCGCCGTCGGCCCCGGCAAGGTCAACGACGACGGGAAGCGCTCGCCGATGGACGTCAAGGCCGGCGATCGCATCCTGATCGGCAAGTACTCCGGCAGCGAGATCAAGCTCGACGAGGAGGAGTACGTGATCCTGCGCGAGGACGAGATTCTCGCCGTCATCGAGAGCGCCAAGAAGAAGTAAGGCCCACGGAAAGCGACCAGAGGAAGAGAGATCATGACTGCCAAGCACATCACCTACTCCGAGGACGCGCGCGCCGCGATCCTGCGGGGCGTCAACAAGCTGGCCGACGCGGTCAAAGTGACCCTCGGCCCCAAGGGCCGCAACGTGGTCATCGAGAAGAAGTTCGGCTCGCCGACGATCACCAAGGACGGCGTCACCGTCGCCAAGGAGATCGAGCTCGCCGATCCGCTCGAGAACATGGGCGCCCAGATGGTCCGCGAGGTCGCCAGCAAGACCTCGGACGTCGCCGGTGACGGCACCACCACCGCCACCGTCCTAGCGCAGGCGATCTTCCGCGAGGGCTCGAAGAACGTCACCGCCGGCGCCAACCCGATGGAGCTCAAGCGCGGCATCGACATCGCCGTCAAGGCGGTGGTCGAGGCGATCGACAAAATGTCGAAGCCGGTCGAGGGCAAGGAGATCGCCCACGTCGGGACGATCTCGGCCAACAACGACGAGGAGATCGGCAAGATCATCGCCGAGGCGATGGAGAAGGTCGGCAAGGACGGCGTGATCACCGTCGAGGAGAACCGCGGCATCGAGACCTCGCTCGAGGTCGTCGAGGGCATGCAGTTCGACCGCGGTTATCTCTCGCCGTACTTCGTCTCCGACGCCGAGCGCATGGAGACCACCCTCGAGGGCGCCAAGATCCTGCTCTACGAGAAGAAGATCAGCTCGATGAAGGACCTGCTGCCGATCCTCGAGCAGGTCGCCCGCCAGGGCAAGCCGCTGCTGATCGTCGCCGAGGACGTCGAGGGCGAGGCGCTGGCGACCCTGGTGGTCAACAAGCTGCGCGGCACCCTCCAGGTGTGCGCCGTCAAGGCGCCGGGCTTCGGCGACCGCCGGAAGGCGATGCTCGAAGACATCGGCATCCTGACCGGCGGCAAGCTGATCTCCGAGGACCTCGGTATCAAGCTCGAGAACGTCAAGTGGGAGGACCTCGGCGAGGCCAAGAAGCTGGTCATCACCAAGGACGACACCACGATCGTCACCGACACCTCGGACAAGAAGCGCCGCGAGGCGATCTCGGGCCGGGTGAAGCAGATCCGGGCGCAGATCGAGGAGACGACCTCGGACTACGACCGCGAGAAGCTGCAGGAGCGGTTGGCGAAGCTGGTCGGCGGCGTGGCGGTCATCAAGGTGGGCGCCGCGACCGAGACCGAGATGAAGGAGAAGAAGGCGCGGGTCGAGGACGCCATGCACGCCACCAAGGCGGCGGTCGAGGAGGGCATCGTCGCCGGCGGCGGCGTCGCCCTGCTGCGCTCGGTCGCGGCGATCGACAAGCTGAAGGCCGAGGGCGACGTGGCGGTCGGCATCAAGATCGTCCGCCGCTCGCTCGAGGAGCCGGCGCGGCAGATCGCGGCCAACGCCGGCGAGGAGGGCTCGGTGGTGGTCAAGGAGCTCTACACCAAGACCGGCAACGTCGGCTTCAACGCCGGCACCGGCCAGTACGAGGACCTGGTCAAGGCGGGCGTCATCGATCCGGCCAAGGTGACCAAGACGGCGTTGATCAACGCCGCCTCGATCGCCGGCCTGATGCTGACCACCGAAGCGATGGTCTCCGAGATCAAGGAGAAGGAGAAGGCCCCCGCGATGCCCGGTGGCGGCGGCGGCATGGGCGGGATGTACTGATCGACCGTTCCGGAACGGTCCGCCGTTTCGTTCCGCCTTCGGGGCCGGCCGCATCGCCAGATGCCGCCGGCCCTTTCTTTTCTCCACCGAGCGGGTGCGGCGAATCGAAGAAGTCCAGGCGGCCTCCGGAGCTCGAGCGGTGGAGCGAGCGGCCGGGAAAAGGCAGCGCCGATGCTACGATCCGCCGCTCCCGGAGGATTCTTCATGCCCCGCACCCCGGTCGCGCCGCCGCTCCGCGCTCTGCTTGCCGCCCTGATCCTCGCCGCGCCCTCGATCGCCGCGGCCGCGGCGCCGGAGATCGCGCTCGAGGTCGACGCCCGCCGCGCCGCGCAGGGGGTGTTCCACAGCCATCTCGTGATTCCCGCGGTGCCGGGACCGCTGACCTTGACCTACCCGAAGTGGATCCCCGGCGAGCATTCGCCGACCGGGCCGATCGAGCAGCTCGTGGGGCTCGTCTTCAGCGCCGGCGGGCGGCCGCTCTCCTGGCGGCGGGACGCGGTCGACATGTTTTCTTTCCACCTCACCGTTCCCGCCGGCGCGAGCGCGGTCGAAGCGGACTTCGACTACCTCTCGCCGCAGGAGGCCTTCGGCGGCGGCTACGGCGAGGGGCCGAACGCCACCGAGCACCTCCTGGTCGTGGTCTGGAACCAGCAGGTGCTGGTGCCGCAGGGCGTGGCGAGCGACGCGGTCACCTTCCGGCCGACCGTGCGCCTGCCGGCGGGCTGGAAGTACGACAGCGCGCTCGAGACCGCCGCCGACCGGGGCGAGGAGATCGAGTTCGCGCCGGTGACCCTGACCGCTCTGGTCGATTCGCCGCTGCTGGCGGGCGAGCGCTTCCGCTCGTACGTCATCGCGCCGGGCGAGGCGCCGGTGCGCCTGAGCGTCGCCGCCGACGATCCGGCCGACGTCGTCGTTCCCGCGCCGCGCCTCGACCAGCTGCGGCGGGTGGTCGGCGAGGCACAGGCGCTGTTCGGCGCGCGTCACTACCGGCGCTACGTCTGGCTGGTGGCCTTGACCGCCAGCGTGGACCCGAACGGGCTCGAGCATCCGGAGTCGAGCGACGACCGCCTCCCGCCGAGGGTGTTCAGCGACGAGGAGGTGGGGCTCGCCGAGCTGCGCATTCTGCCGCACGAGTACGTGCACTCCTGGAACGGCAAGTTCCGCCGGTCGCGGGGCCTCGCGACCCCCGATTACTCGCAGCCGATGGACGGCGAGCTGTTGTGGATCTACGAGGGTCTGACGCGCTATCTCGGCGACGTGGTGCTCGCCACCCGGGCCGGACTGCGTCCGATCGAGCAGACGCGCGACTACCTCGCTTGGATGGCGAGTACGCAGGAGAGCTCGCGCCCCGGTCGCCGCTGGCGCCCGTTGGTCGACACCGCGATCTCCGTCCAGACGCTGGCGAACGCTCCGACCGCGGGCAGCGCCGTTCGGCGGACGCTCGACTACTACGAGGAGGCGGCGCTCGTCTGGCTGGAGGCCGACCTGCTCATCCGCCAGCGCAGCAACGGCAAGCGCTCGCTCGACGACTTCTGCCGCCGCTTCGCCGGGCCGCCCGGCGGCCCGCCGGCGCTCTCCTCCTACACCCTCGACGACGTGCTCGCGACCCTCGCCGCGGTCGAGGCGTTCGACTGGCGCGGTTTCTTCGCTGAGCGCGTCTATACCGTGCAACCGCACGCGCCGCTCGGCGGGATCGCCGCCGGAGGCTGGCGACTGGTCTACAGCCGCGAGCCCAATCTCTTCGCCGCCGGGCGCGAGAAGGCGCGCGGCCAGATCGACTGGACCTACGGCCTGGGAGTGAAGCTCGATCCCGACGGCAAGGTGCTCGAGGTGGTCGCCGACTCGCCGGCCGCCGCCGCCGGTCTGGTTCCGCACGCGAAGCTCGTCGGCGTCGACGGTGCGAGCTGGTCGCCCGAGGCGCTGCGCGCGGCGCTCGACGCCGCCGTGGGGCGCAGCGAGCCGATGCGACTCCTCGTCGAGCGCGACCGCCGGCTCTCGACCCTCGCCGTCGACTTCCACGCCGGGGCGCTCTATCCGCACCTCGAGCGCCTGCCCGGCGCCGCCGAGCGGCTCTCGAAGCTCCTCGCACCGCGCGCTGCGAAGTCGTAGCGCCGCCCGAGCGCGGGCGGCCGCCGCGTGAGGTCGAATCGCGGTAGGGTTTCCGCCGTTTGACCGGAAAGGGGATCCCATGGGAAGGACGAAGCTCGCCGGCATCGTGGCGCTGACGCTGACGCTCGGCGCCGCCGCGGCGCGCGGTCAGGACTGGCACTGGCCCGAGCAGGCGAAGAACTTGAAGGTCCTGCCGAAAGACACGCCGGCCGACAAGCTGCGCGGCTCGATGCTGGGTTTCGTGCGCGGCCTCGGCGTGCGCTGCGCCTACTGCCACGTGGGCGAGGAGGGCCGGCCGCTCTCCTCCTACGACTTCACCTCCGACGAGAATCCGAACAAGGACAAGGCGCGGGCGATGATGAAGATGCTCGCCGGGGTGCAGGAGCAGCTGGCGAAGATCGAGCCCTCGGGCCCCGAGCGGGTGGCGATGACCTGCTCGACCTGCCACGCCGGCAGGCCGCGCCCCGCCTCGCTCGAGGAGGAGCTGCTCGAGGCCTTCCAGGCGGGCGGCCAGGGGGCGGCGCTCGAGCGCTACGCCGAGCTGCGCGGCAAGTTCTACGGTCGCGGCGGCTACGACTTCGGCGAGCGCGCGCTCTCCTCGGTCGGCGAGCGGCTGCTCGGCAAGGGAGAGACCGAAGGGGCGCTCGCCATGCTGCGCCTCAACAGCGAGCAGTTCCCGGCCTCGACCGACGTCTGGGCCGATCTCGCCGCGGCCTACGCCAAGACGGGCAATGCGGAGATCGCCGCGATCTACTTCCGCAAGGCGCTCGAGCTCGACCCCGGCAACGAGGACGCGCTCGACGGGTTGCACCACCTCCCACCGCCGAGCGCGCCCGCGCCGGCCGCGAACCCGACGCCGTAGGCCCGCGCGCCGCAGCGGCGCCTACGGGCGCGTCGGCTCGGTGCCGCGGGTGAGGATCGGCGCGAGCCCGGGTTCCGCCGCCGGCCGCTCCGGGACGGGCGCTCGCGTCTCGCCGCCCGTGCCCGCGCCGTCGCCGCCGCCAGCGTCGCCTGGAACTCCGTGCGAGAGGCGCGGGAAGGTGCGCGCCAGCCACTCCTGCAGCCGCTCCATGTAGAGGTAGAAGACCGGGGTGATGAACAGGGTCAGCAGCTGCGAGAACACCAGTCCGCCGACCACCGCCAGCCCGAGTGGCCGCCGCGACTCGGCGCCGGCGCCCAAGCCGAGCGCGATCGGCAGCGTGCCGACGAAGGCGGCCATGGTGGTCATGGTGATCGGCCGGAAGCGCACCAGGCAGGCCTCACGGATAGCGGCGACCGGCTCGAGCCCGCGCTTCCGCGCCTCGATCGCGAAGTCGACCATCATGATGCCGTTCTTCTTCACCAGACCGACCAGCATGATCAGGCCGACGAAGGCGTAGAGCGACAGCTCGACGCGGAAGAGCAGCAGGGTCAGCAGCGCTCCGAACCCGGCGAGCGGCAGCGCCGAGAGGATGGTCAGCGGGTGGATGAAGCTCTCGTACAGCACGCCGAGCACGAGGTAGATCACCGCTACCGCCAGCGCCAGCAGCAGTCCGAGGCCGGCGGTCGAGGAGCGGAACGCCTGCGCCGTACCCTGGAAGTTGGTGGTCACCGAGGCCGGCAGGATCTCGCGCGCCGCGCTCTCGACGTCGCCGACCGCCTGGCTGAGCGCCACGCCGGGCGCGGTGTTGAACGACAGGGTCACCGAAGGGAGCTGACCGGAGTGGTTGACGGTCAGCGGCCCGACGTCGCCGCGCGTCGCGGCGACGGCCGAGAGCGGTACCAGGGCTCCCGAGGTCGAACGCACGTGCAGCAGATCGAGGGCGGTGGTGTCGAGCTGGAACTCGGGCGCCAGCTCGAGGATCACCTGGTACTGGTTCTCGGGGGCGAAGATGTCCGAGACTCGGCGCGTGCCGTAGGCCGAGTAGAGCGCCTCTTCGATCTGGCGCACCGAGACGCCGACCGCCGCGGCGCGGTCGCGGTCGATGTCGACCACGACCTGCGGATTCTTGATCTGCAGGTCGGAGGTCACGTCCTGGAGACCCGGGACCGTGCGCAGACGCGCCTCGAGCGCCTGCGCGGCGGCGTAGAGCGCCGCGGTGTCGGTGCCCTGCAGGGTGTACTGGTACTGACTCTTCGAGAGCTGGCCGCCGATGCGGATCGGCGGCGGGTTCTGCAGGAAGACCTGCAGACCGGGGATGGTCGCCAGCTTCGGCCGCAGCGCCTGGATCGTCTGGTCGACCGACAGGGCGCGCTCGGCGCGCGGCTTCAGGCGCATGAAGATCGTCCCCTGCGAGGCGCCGCCGCGGCCGACGAAATTCATGAACTGGTCGACCCCCGGCTCGGCGCGCACGATGTCGCCGGCGGCGAGCTGGCGGCGTTTCATCGCCTCGAACGACGTCCCCTCGGCGCCCTGGGTGAAGGCGAAGATCGAGCCAGCGTCCTCGCTCGGCAGGAAGCCCTTGGGGATCACCGCGAACAGGTAGACCGTCCCCGCCATGACCAGGGCGAGCGTCGCCATGGCGGCGGCGCGCCGCGCGAGCACGAAGTCGAGGCTCGCGGCGTAAGCGCGCAACAGGGCGTCGAAGGCGCGCTCGGAGGCCTGGTAGAAGCGGCCGCGGCGTTCCCCGGCGGCGTGCGGGCGCAGGAAGCGGCTGCACATCATCGGCGTCAACGACAGCGAGACGAAGCCCGAGATCAGCACCGCGAGCGCGATGGTCACCGCGAACTCGTGGAAGAGCCGCCCGAGAATGCCGCCCATGAAGAGCACCGGAATGAACACCGCGGCGAGCGACAGGGTCATCGACAGGATGGTGAAGCCGATCTCGTGCGAACCGACCAGCGCCGCCTGGTGCGGGCGGTCGCCGCGCTCCATGCGGCGGACGATGTTCTCCAGCATGACGATCGCGTCGTCGACCACGAAGCCCACCGAGAGCGTCAACGCCATCAGCGAGAGGTTGTCGACGCTGTAGCCGAGCAGCGCCATGAAGGCGAAGGTGCCGACGATCGAGAGTGGCAGCGCCAGCGCCGGGATGAGGGTCGCCGACAGGTTGCGCAGGAAGAGAAAGATCACCAGCACCACCAGCGCCAGCGACAGGTAGAGAGTGAACTTGACGTCGGCGACCGAGTCGCGGATCCCCTGCGAACGGTCGAAGAGCACCTTCAGGTCGACCGACGCCGGCAGCTGGGCGCGGAAGCTCGGCAGCAGGGCGCGCACCGCGGCCGCGACCTCCACCGTGTTGGTCCCGGGCTGGCGCTGGACGGCGAGGATCATCGCCCGCTGCTGGCCCTCGCGCGTGCCGTACCAGGCGCCGGAGCGGTCGTTCTCGACCCCGTCGAGCACCGTGCCGAGCTGCTCGAGGCGCAGCGGCTTGCCGTTGCGGTAGGCGACGACGAGCGGCCGGTAGGCGGCGGCGCTCGTCAGCTGGCCCTTCGATTCGACGGTGAGCGCGCGCTCGCGGCCGTTGAGCACGCCGCTCGGCAGGTTGACGTTGGCGTTGCGCACCGCGGCGGTGGCTTCGTCGATGCCGACGTCGTGCGCCGCGAGCGCCTTGGGATCGAGCCGGATGCGCACCGCGTACTTCTGGGCCCCGTTGACCGAGACCTGCGCCACGCCGGCGACGGTCGAGATGCGCTGGGCGATCATCACCTCGGCGTACTCGTCGACCTGCGACATCGGCAGGGTGGCCGAGGTGATCGCCATGTAGAGGATCGGCGAGGCCGCCGGGTTGACCTTGTTGAAGGTCGGCGGCGTCGGCATGTCGGGCGGCAGCTGCCGGGTGGCGGCCGAGATCGCCGACTGCACGTCCTGGGCGGCGGCGTCGAGCTCGCGCGCCAGACTGAACTGCAAGGTGATCGAGGTCGAGCCGAGGCCCGAGGTCGAGGTCATCGAGTCGAGCCCGGCGATGGTCGAGAACTGGCGCTCGAGCGGCGTGGCGACCGAGGAGGCCATGGTCTCGGGGCTCGCGCCGGGCAGCGAGGCCGACACCTGGATGGTGGGGAAGTCGACCGTCGGCAGGTCGCTGACCGGGAGCTGGCGGTACGCCATCAGGCCGAAGACCAGGATCGCCAGCATGACGAGCGTGGTCATCACCGGCCGGCGGATGAAGAGGGCGGAGATGTTCATGGCATCGAGTCTCCTGGCGGGGCGCGCCGCTCAGGGCGCGCCGCCGGAGGTGGGCGCGGCGGCGGGCGCCTTGATCTCCACCTTGGCGCCGGGGAAGAGGCGCAGCTGGCCGTCGGTCACCACGGTCTCGCCGCCGGCGAGGCCGTCGGTGACCACCGTGCGCTCGCCGGCCACCGGTCCGAGCCGGACGTCGCGCGGCGCCGCGGTGCCGTCCGCCGCGACCACGTAGACGAACGCCCCGTTCTGCCCGGTCTGGATGGCGGAGCTCGGGGCCACGATCGCGTCGGCGAGGGTCGACAGGCGCAGCGTCACCTGCACGAACTCCCCCGGCCAGAGCGCGCGCTCGGCGTTGGCGAAGGTCGCCTTGAGCGCGATGGTCCCGGACGCGGAGTCGACCGCGTTGTCGACGAAGGTGAGCTTGCCCGCCTGGGCCAAGCCGTCCGGCGTCGTCGCCGTCACCTCGAGCGCGCCCTCGCCGGAGCGCCGGCGGATCTCGCCCAGCAGCTGCTGCGGCACGGCGAAGGCCACCCGGATCGGCTGCATCTGCTGCAGCAGAACCATCGGCTGGTCGTCGTTGGCCCGGACCAGGTTGCCGGCGTAGACCGCGAGGCTGCCGGCGCGGCCGGCGATCGGCGAGCGGATCGAGCAGTGGTCGAGGTCGAGCTGCGCGCGCTCGATCGCGGCGCGGTCGGCGGCGACCGTGGCCTCGAGCGCGGTGGCGTTCGTGCGCTTGGCCTCGTACTCCTCGGCGGTCACGTACTCCTTCTGCGCCAGGTCGGCGTAGCGCGCCGCGTCGGCGGCGGCATTCTGCGCCAGAGCCTGGTCGCGCGCCAGCTGCGCCGCGGCGGAGCGCAACGCCGAGGCGTACGGGCGCGGATCGATCGAGAACAGGAGATCGCCGGGGCGGACGTCTCGGCCCTCCTCGAAGTGCACGCGCTCGAGCGTGCCGCTTACCTGGGAGCGGACGGCGACGTTGGCGACCGGCTCGGCCGCGCCGACGCCGCGCCACTCGACCGGCACGCTGGCGCGCTCGACGGTGGCGACGGCGACCGGCACGGCCGGCGGGGGCGGCGCGCCGGCGCCGCCGCCGCAGCCGGCGGCGGCGACAGCGGCCGCCGACAGCGCGGCGGCGAGCGGCGAGGCGAGATGACGGAGCGCGATTCGCTTCATGGCGTGGCGGGTTCCTTGCCGGGGGTGGCCGGGCCGTCGGCCGCCAGCCCCCCGAGATCGTGTTGCAGAGCGGCGAGGGCGACGAACCAGGTCGAGCGCGCCTGGATCTCCTGCGCGCGTGCCGCGGCGAGGGCGCTCTCGGCGGTCAGCAGGTCGAGGATGCTGCCGACCCCGGCGCGGTAGCGCCCCGCGGCGACCTCGGCAGACTGCGCGGCGCTCTCGAGCAGCGAGCGGCCGGTGGCGACCTGCTGCGCGGCCGCCTGCAGGTCGTAGTAAGAGGTCCACACCTCGAGCATCACCTGCTGCGCCAGGCGATCGACGGCGGATTCCTGCGCCTGCGCCTCGGCTTCTGCCCGTTCGATGCGGTAGTGGCGGTCGAAGCCGGTGAAGAGAGGCACGCGCAGCGCCAGCTGCAGCGAGTAGTTGTCCGCGGCGCGGTCGGCGGAGGGCGAATCGAGCCGGCTCGCGGCGCCCAGCAGCTCGAGGGTCGGCAGGCCGTCGGCGCGCTCCTTGCGCACCCGTTGCCGTGCCGCCAGCGCCGCGGAGCGCGCGGCGAGCAGGTCCGGCCGATCGGCGAGCGCGCGCTCGAGCAGTCCGCCGACGGCCGTCGCCGTGCCACCGACGTCGACGTCCGCGGGCAGGTCGCCCAACTCGACCTCGAGATCGGGGCGGACGCCGATCGCGGTGGCGAGCGCGCCCTGGATCGACTTCATCGTCCCCGCGATGCGGGCGAGGTCGAGCCGCTCCTGGGCGAGCGCCGTGCGCGCCTGGAGGACGTCGGCGATCGTCGCCACCCCCGAAGTCCGGCGCTCCTCGGCGGCCGCGAGGTTGGCCTCGGCACGGCGGATCGACTCGCCGAGCGCCGCATATTGCGCCGCGGCGCCGAGGTACTGGTAGTAGGCCTGCGCCACCGCCAGGACGACGTTCTGGATCTCCGCGTCGTGGGTCCAGTTCGCCGCCATGAGCGCGTAGCGGGCGTCGCCGAGGTCGGCGCTGCGACCGCCGAAGTCGAACAGCAGCCAGGAGAGCGCGGCGATCGGGCCGTAGGTCGTGCGCTCGAAGGTGAAGCCGGTGCCGCCGAGGGCCGACTGGTGGGAGCGCGTCACGTCCGCCTCGAGCTCCACCGTCGGGTAGAGCTCGGCGCGGCGCACGCCGATCTCGGCCGCGGCGGCGCGCGCCGCGAGCCAGGTGGCGCGGGTGCGCGGGCTGTTGGCGAGCGCCAGATCGAGCACCTGCGCCAGGGAGACCTGAGTACCGGGGCGCAACCCGGCCGCCGTAGGCGAAGGCGCCGGCAGCGGCAACGGCGCGAGCTTCTCGCCGGCGGCGGGAATCCAGGGCCGGTTCGGGCTCTCCGGCGCCGCCGGTCCGGCGGCGCGCGTCGCGGGAGCGGCGGCGAGGAGGGCGAGGCTGCAGCCGAGCAGGACGCGACATAAGCGCTGGACGATCATGCGGACGATCTCTCCTTGGCGGCGCCGCCACCGGCGGGCGGCGCGAGGGCGCGGACCGCGGCGGCGCTGAAGGCGACCGCGTGGTCGACCAGGCGGGGCAGGGCGTAGGTCCGCGCCGCGCGGCGGTTGGCGGAGAGCGCGAAGTAGGCGTTGAGCTGGCGGATGAAGGTCAGCTGGGCGACGAAGGACTGCACGCAGAGCAGCGCCACCTCGGCCCCGAGCCCGGGGACGAGGCGGCGCAGGGCCCGCGCCAGCGCAGCGTGGGTCGGCTGCATGACCTCGTCGTACAGCAGGCTCGGCGGCAGCTGCGGGTCGAGCAGCTCGCGGCTGAACAGGCGCACCCAGCGCCGGCCGGACTCGCCAGCGACGAAGGGCTCGAGATACGACTCGCCGAAGGCGCGCAGCAACCCCTCGAGATCGACGCCTCGCGGGGCGGCGAGCGCGCGCCCGATCGCCTGGATCCGGCCGTCGCGCAGGGCGGCGATCCGGCGCTGGAAGACCGCGAGATAGAGGTTGGACTTTCCACCGAAGTGGTAATTGACCGCCGCCAGATTGGAGTCGGCGGCCTGGGTGATGTCGCGCACCGAAGCACTGTGGAACCCATGATCGGCGAAGAGCCGTTCGGCGGCGTCGAGCAGGCGCTCGCGGGTCTGCGATCCCGCGTCGGAGTCGGGTGGCGCGAGGCTCGGGCGTTCGAGGGCGGCAGGCTTCAAGTTGGCCAATCTCAAACGATCGTTTGAACCCTGTCAAGCGCCGCCGGGACGGCCGTCCCGCCCGTCGGCGCGGCCGGGCTCTCCGCCCGGGTAGTGCCCGGGCTCTCGCGAAAGAGCACTCTGTCCGCGAGGAGGGCAGCATCATGGGCGAGGCGATTCGTCCGGCAACGGCCGCCGCGGAACGGCCGAAACCGTTTCTGTTCCCCGAGTACTGCAAAGGGTGCGGGCGCTGCATCGGCGCCTGCCCGAAGGACTGCATCGCGTTCGGCGACGAGGTCGATCCGCGCACCGGCCTGATCCCGGTCGAGGTGGACCTCGAGGCCTGCAACGGCTGCGGCCTGTGCGTCACCGCCTGTCCGGAGCCCTACGGACTCCATCTGCTGCCGCATCTGCCACCCGGCGAAACGATCGATCCGGCGCAGCTGTTCGGCGCCCGTCCGACGACCGCGCCCGAACCGCGCGACATTCCCGACGAGTTCCTGCCCCTGCCGGCGCGCCAGCCGCTCGCGGTCAAGGGCACGTACGCTTCGGCGATCGGCGCCCTGATCGCCGGCTGCCGCCACTTCTACGGCTACCCGATCACCCCCTCGACCGAGGGCGCGGAGCTGATGGCGCGCCTGCTACCCAAGCTCGGCGGCGTCTTCGTCCAGGCGGTCTCCGAGGTGGCGGCGATCAACCATCTCTACGGCGCCGGTGGGGCCGGCGTGCGGGCGATGACCTTCACCTCCTCGCCCGGCTTCAGCCTGATGCTCGAGGGGATCTCCTACATGATCGGCGCCGAGCTGCCGGGGGTGATCGTCAACGTCATGCGCGGCGGCCCGGGGCTCGGCAACATCGCTCCCGAGCAGTCGGACATCAAGCTCGCCTGCCGCGGACTCGGACACGGCAACACGCACGGCATAGTGCTCGCCGCCGCCTCGCCGCAGGAGATGCTCGACCTGACGCTGACCGCATTCGAGCTCGCCTACAAGTACCGCAACCCGGTCGTGCTGCTGGCCGACGGCTATCTCGGCCAGATGACCGGCAAGGTCACCCTGCCGCCGTACTACGTCAAGCCCGGGCTGCCGGCCTGGGCGGTCAGCGGGGACCGCGAGCACCGGCGCAACCTGATCTGCTCGATCTACCTCGCCGAGGCCGATCTCGAGCAGCACAACCTGCGCCTGAACGAGAAGTACGCCCGCATCAGCGAGGCCGAACAACGCGCGGAGCGCTATCGCTGCGACGACGCCGAGGTGGTGCTCGTCGCCTGCAACACGCCGGCGCGGATGGCCAAGGGCGCGGTCGAGGTCCTGCGCGCCCAGGGCGTGCGCGCCGGGCTCTTCCGGCCGATCACCCTCTGGCCGTTCCCGATCCGCCAGTTGGCGCCGATCGCCCGGCAGGCGCAGCGCCTGGTCGTCGTCGAGGCGAGCCCCGGCCAGCTCGAGGACGAGCTGCGCCTGGCGCTCTCGCGCGCCGAGGTCCCGCTGCGCGCCCGGATCGAGTCGATCGAGCGCTACGGCGGCGTGCTGCCGTCGACGGGCGACATCGTCCGCAGGGTCCTCGAAGCGGAGGAGGTGCTCTCATGAGCGACGTCTTCTACGACCGCTTCGAGCGCCACGCGCACGGCGAGGGCTTGAAGGCGCACGCCACCCACTACTGCCCGGGCTGCGGCCACGGCTTGGTCCAGAAGTACCTCGCCGAGGCGATCTCCGAGCTCGGCATTCAGGACCGCACGGTGGCGATCTCGCCCGTCGGCTGCGCGGTCTTCATGTACTACTACCTCGATGTCGGCAATTCGCAGGCGGCGCATGGCCGCGCCCCGGCGGTCGCCGTGGCGCACAAGCTGGCGAATCCGGAGGCGATCGTCGTCAGCTACCAAGGCGACGGCGACCTCGCATCGATCGGCCTGGCGGAGATCATCGCCGCGGCGCAGCTCGGCCTACCGATCAGCGTCGTCTTCGTCAACAACGCGATTTACGGCATGACCGGCGGGCAGATGGCGCCCACCTCCTTGTCCGGCCAGGTGACCGCCACCAGCCCGGACGGGCGCGGTCCGCTCGCCGGTCAGCCGCTGCGCATGGCCGAGCTCGTCGCCGGCATCGACGGCCCGATCTACGTCGAGCGCGTGGCGCTCTACGACGGCAAGCAGCAGAACCGGGCGAAGAAGGCGATCGAGAAGGCCCTGCGCCTGCAAGTCGAAAACCGCGGCTTCTCCTTCGTCGAAGTCCTCGCCGAGTGCCCGACCCATCT
This sequence comes from Thermoanaerobaculia bacterium, assembly GCA_046331385.1. Taxonomy (GTDB): domain Bacteria; phylum Acidobacteriota; class Thermoanaerobaculia; order Multivoradales; family JAGPDF01; genus JAXLQW01. The sequence continues at coordinate 1,788,211 of JAXLQW010000001.1, read as the reverse complement.
CGGCAAGACCGCGGCCGAGGCCGAGACCTGGGTAAAGGAGGAGATGACCAAGGTCTTCCCGCTCGGCCTGCTCAAAGACCTGAAGGTCGAGCCGCGCCCGCCGCTGCCGAGCCCGGAGTTCGATCCGGTGCGACTGCTCGACATCGTCGGCGCGCGCGAGGCGGCGACCGCACGCTTCGCCGAGGGATTCCCAGCGCACCTGGCGGGCGACGACCTGGCGATCAAGTTCGCGGGCGCCGGCGGCGACGGGGCGCAGACCGCGGCGATGCTCGTGACCCACGCCGCCATCCACGAGGGCTTCGACGCCACTCAGATCCCGAGTTACGGTCCGGAGTCGCGCGGCGGGACCTCGTACGCCGACGTGCGGATCGCGGCGCACGAGGTGCTCTCGCCGGCGGCGCCCAATCCCGACGTGCTCGTCGCCTTCAACGCACCGAGCCTCGCCAAATTCGGTCCCGCCGTCGCACCGGGCGGGATCGTCGTCTACGACACCTCGGTCATCCACGAGGTGCCGCGGCTCCCCGACGGCGTCCGCGTCGTCGGGGTGGCTTTCACCGAGATCGCGACCGCGCTCGGGCGCCCGGTGATGAAGAACGTCGTCGCCCTCGGAGCGATGCAGGCCGCCACGCGCCTGTTCCCCGAGGCGACGTTCCTCACCGCCATCCGCGAGGCGCTCGAACGCAAGGCGGCCCTGATCCCCTCGAACGAGGAGGCCTTCCGTCGGGGCGCTGCGGCGGTCGCGGCCTAGGCTCGCCAGAGCCCTCGCGCCCCAAGGGCGCGGGATCAAAGGATCCTCGCTCTCCTCTCCGTGTCCCTCCTCTCGGGAGGGCGGGGATCCCGTCTCGTCGCCCGCCTCGCCGGCGCCGGGGGCGGTTGCTTGCCTCCGCCGGGCGCCTCGATCACAATTCGCCGCCGGACCCTCTCGGAGGACACCGCCCCATGCATCGATTCGCCGCCGTCGCCCTCGCCGGATCCCTGGTCGCCGCTCCCGCCACCGCGGGCTGGACCTTCACCATGAAGACCAGCAACTCCGGCTCGCCGCACGCCGAGATGGCCGATTCCGTGACCCGCGTCGCGCTCGAAGGCGGCAACGCCAAGGTCGAGTTCCTCGAGACGAGGAATCCGATGTTCGGCAAGGGGACCTACCTGCTGATGCACGAGCAGAAGCTCTACGTGGTCGAGCCCGACAAGAAGACCTACGCCCTGTTCGACCTCGAGGCGATGAGCAACTCCCTGGCCTCGGCGATGAGCCCCGGGGGCACGGGGATGAAGCTGACCTACGACGACGTCAAGGTGGAGAAGCTGTTGGAGGAGCCGGGCGGCGCGATCGCCGGCTACTCGACCACCCACTACAAGTTCCACACCAGCTTCAAGCAGACGATGAGCATGGGGCCGATGACGATCGCCAGCCTGGTCGACACCGTCGAGGACAGCTGGACCACGACCGCGATCAGCTTCGGCGAGGCGGGCTCGATGGTGTCGAGCTTCGGCGGTACCCAGCTCGGCAAGGAGATCCAGAAGCTGATCGACGCCCAGAAAGGCAAGATGACCGGCGTCCCGCTGAAGCGGATTAGCGTGACCAAGGTCGAGAACCAGGGCACCGGGGTGATGGCGGCGTTGCTGAACAAGGCCAACGGCGAGGGCCCGACCACCACCACGATGGAGGTCACCGAGCTTTCGGAGTCCGCCATCCCCGCGGCGACGTTCGCGATCCCCGCCGGCTACAGCGAGACCCAGCTGATGTACCGAATGCCGGGGGCGCCCGACAAGCGCCATCCCTGAGTCCTGCGCGCACCGGGCCGCGACGCCACCGGGCGGCGGCGGATCTCACGCCGGTGGCGATCCGGGAGGTCTAAGATCGACGCCATGGAGCCTATTCCCCGGCGGGCAACCGGCGCGCGCGGCTGGGCGATGATCGCCGGCGCGGCGCTCGTCGTCGCCGGCGGCGGCTGCGGTGATCGCCGGCCCGCGGCTCCCTCCGTGGCGCCCGCGGAGATCTCCGTCGCATCCTCCGCGTCGACCTCGTCGCCGGCGGCGTCGCCGCGGCGCGATGCCGCCAGCGATCCCCCGGACTACTTGCTCGCCGCCTGCGATTGGTTTCCCAAGGAGGAGGCCGAGTCGCTGGTGCCGGGGATCGCCCTCGCCCGCGTCCGCGCCCCCGCCGACCAGGCGCTCGGCGTCGATTTCGCCAAGTGCGCCTGGGGCGCCGGGCCGCCGAACGCGATCCGCGTCCTGGCGCTCGAGGTGCGGCGCCACGACTCGGCCACTTCGGCCGCCGCGGCCCAGGCCGACGCGCGGCCGGTGCTCCAGCGCCTGGTCGGCGAGCAGCTGGCCGACGTGCCGCAGGTCGGTGACGGCGCGCTCTGGGGGGGCGACCTGCTGCGTCAACTGCACGTGGTTTCGGGCGACGTGCGCCTGATCGTCACGGTCCAGATCGGACCTGCCGAGGCCGCACGCGGTGTGGCCGAGAAAATCGCCCGCGCGGCGCTCGCCGGACTCGACGAGGCGCGCCGCGATTCGCAAGCCGCCCGGCACGGCCGGAGCTGAAGCAGCCTGGGAGCGCCATGGAAGATCGCCCACGCGCCGCCGACGACGAGACCCAGCCGATCCCGATCTCTCCGGCCTCGCCCGGACCCGTTCCGCCCCCGCCGCCGGCCGCGCGTCGCCGCACGGCGGGGAATCGCGGCGCGGCGGTCGGCACGCTGCGCGCCGGCCGAGCCCGGCCGCGCTGGCCGATCGCCGCCGCCGGCGGCCTGGGGCTGGCGATCCTGCTCGCCTGGTGGATCGCGGCCTCCAGCGAGTCGCGCCCGACGGCGCGCGGCGCGGCGCCCGTGGTGGCGGGCGCGCCGGCGGCGACCGCCGCGGCGCACGTGGTGCTCACTCTGCGCGACACGCCGGGGACCCTCGCCCTGCTCTCGGACGGCTCGATCGCCGGCCTGCCGGGAATCGCCGAAGCTACCGGGCGCAAGCTGGCGCGCGCCCTGGCGAGCGGCGAGCTGCCGGTGCCGGGGGAGCTACCGACTTCACACGTCGAGCTGCCCGACGCCGCTCTTCCGGCGCCGGATCTGGTGGCCCTGGCGCCGATCGCCACCCGCGTCCTCGACGAACGACCGTGGTTCCGTTGGACGCCTTGGAGCGAGGCGCGCACCTACCGCGTCATCGTCTACGACGAGCGTGCCGGCGTGGTGGTCGAAAGTCCCGAGCTGAGAAACGCCACCGACTGGCGACCCCCGCGGCCGCTGCCGCGTGGCCGCTCGCTCTATTGGCGGGTGGCGGCGCGCGACCGCGCCGGCACGGAGAGGTCGGCTCCCAGCGTGCCGGCGATGGAGGGCGCCTTCGCCCTCGTTTCGCCCGAAGAGCTCGCCTGGTACGAGCGCGAGGTCGACGCGGCGCGGGGCGCGAAGCTGGTGGCGGCCGCGCTCGCCGCCGAGCTCGGCGCGCGCGACGACGCGGCCGCGGCGCTCGGCGACCTGGTGGCCGCCAATCCGCCCTCGCCGCTCCTCGCCCGCCTGCTCGGCGAGCTGCGATCCCGCCGCCACGCGGTCGGCTCGCGGCGCTAGCGCGACGAGCTCCGATCGCCGCCGATCGACCCGGCGCTCGGGTAGCATCGCGGCTCGCGACCGGTCTCGAGGCGCGACGCTGCGATGGAATCCCCCACGGGCTCGGACCCGCTCCTTGCGTCGTACATTCACGCGCCCGACGACGCGGCCGCCGGCGAGCGGCTGGGCGAGCTGCTGGTGGAGCGTGCCTCGCCGCTGATCGCGACCATCCTGCGCCGCCAGCTCGGCGGGCGGGTCCCGGCGGAAGACCTCGAGGACCTCGAGTCCGGCGCGCTCCTGCGCCTGCAGCAGCAGCTCCTCGCGTTGCGCGGCGGCGCGGTCCCCGCCATCGCGAGCTTCGACGACTACGTCGCGGTGGTGGCCTACAACGCGGCCACCGCCGTGCTGCGCGAACGTCGCCCGCAGCGCCACCGCTTGCGCCAGCGCATCCGCTACGTGGTCGCGCGCGAGGCGGCTCTCGCGAGCTGGAGCGGACCGGCGCGGGAGCTGCTCTGCGCGCTCGAGCGCCATCGCGACCGGCGACCGGTCGAGGAGGCCTCCCTCCTGGCGCGCGCCGCGAGCGCGGCTCTCGCGCGCGAAGGGCGCGCGCCGGCGGCGTTCGGCCGGCTGGTGCGCGCGACGCTCGAGAACCTGGGCGCGCCCTGCCGGCTCGAAAGCCTCACCGACGCGCTCGCGCCCCTGCTCGGGGTCCGCGACGCCGAGCTCGTCTCGCTGACCGTCGACGAAGGGGACGCTCCGGGCGTCGAACCGGCGGCGGGCGATCGCTCGGCGCTCGCCGGGATCGAGGATCGCGAACTGATGGACCGCCTGTGGAGCGAAATCGCCGAGCTACCGGTGCGACAACGGCAAGCGCTGCTGCTCAACCTGCGCGATGCCGCCGGCGGCGATCTGCTCGCCGTGACGCTCGCGGCGGGCCTCGTGCCCAGGGCGAGACTGGGCGAGCTGCTGGCGGCGTCGAGCGAGGAGATCGAGGGCCTCCTCCCCAGCCTGCCGCGCGAAGACCTGTGGATCGCCGAGCGGCTGGGGGTCTCGCGCCAGCAGGTGATCAACCTGCGCAAGAGCGCCCGCTTGCGGCTCGCGCGGCGCTTGCGGGGTTGGCTCGCGAGCGGTGGTACTACGGACCGGAATTCGTACTCCTCGTAGGGTGAGAGGAGCGCGGATGGAACCCCTGACCCCCAGCCCCCGTCCCGCAGGCCCCCCCGGTGGGACGAACGCCGTCGCCTCGGCCGCCTCGGCCTGGCGCGCGTGGCTGGCTGCCCCTCCGGCTCGGCTCGAGCCCGTAAGCTTCGAAGAAATCGTGGCTTACGTGGATCGGCGCCTTCCGGATGAGCGTCGTGCGGCGCTCGCGGAGCGGCTCGAGCACGACCCGGCCTTGGCGGCCGAGGTCGAGGATCTCGAGAACCTCCGGGCCGAGCTCGCCCCGGCGCGGGTCCTGAGGTTCCGGGCGCGCCCGGTCCAGTTCCGCTGGGCCCTGGCGGCCGCCGCCGCGCTCCTCCTCGCTCTCGGTTCGTCGTACCTGGTGCCCCGCCTGGCGCCGGGTTCCCGCGGCTCGACCGATGCCGCGCTGGAGACCGCTCCGGCCTCCAAGGCAACCGTGTTCACCGACGGTTTCGAATCCGGCGACTCGACCCGCTGGTCGACGGCCGCCGAGCCGCGCTGATCCAGCTCTCGAACTCCCTCTGGCTGCGCGGCTGCGTAGCCGCCGGCGGGTCAGGCGTGGGACGTGGGCAGAGGCCCCCCGCCCTCCCTAGACGATCGTCCGGCGGCGGAACCAGCTCGCGCCGATCCAGGACAGCAGGGCGGTGAAGCCGAGCAGGCCGGCCGCCAGCAGGCCGAGCGGCATGTGCGGCACCTCGGGGGTCACCGCGTAGCGCATCGACTCGCTCATGAACACCAGGGGATTGGCGAGGAAGAGCCACTGCAGCGCGCCGATCGCCGAGAGCGCTGCCCACGGGTAGTAGGCGCAGCCGAACATCATCATCGGCCCCAGGACGACCGCGAAAAGCAGGCCCGAAAAGCGCGGCTGCGCCATCGTGCCGAGCAGCAGGCCGAAGGACGCCGAGAGCATTCCGGTGAGCAGCAGCAGCGGCAACAGCAGGGCCCAGCGCGGGTGCACGCTGCTGCCGGCCAGCTCGTGCATGAGGACGATCATCACCGGCATCGCCACCAGGCCGGCGATCGCGGCCTGGATCGCTCCGGCGAGCACCTTGCCGAGCGCCACGCCGAAAACGCCGATCGGCGCCAGCAGGCGCTCGTCGATCTCGCGCGTCCCCGACAGATCGACCGACAGCGGCATCAGAACGCCCTGCACGCCGGCCATGAGCATCGAGATCGACATCAGGCCCGGGAGCATGACGGTGCGGAACTGATCGGCCACCAGGCCGAGACGCGGTAGGAGGTTGCCGAAGACCAGGACCACCAGGATCGGCTGGGTGAGCGTACCGAGCAGCAGGAACGGCGCGTTCTTCGAGGTCACGTAGAGATCGCGCCGCAGCAGGGCGAGGAAAGCCGTCATTCGCGCAGCTCCCGGCCGGTGAGGTGGATGTAGACGTCCTCGAGGCTCGGCGGATTGAAGCTGACGTGGTCGAGCTCGGCGCCCCCGGCGCGGACCTTTCCGAGGACACGATCGAGCAGGCCCTCGGCCGGGTCGACGAAGAGCCGCAGCCGCTCGCCGCCGAACTCGCCGCTCGCGTCCTCGACGCGCTCGACCCGTGCCACTCCAGCGACGGCGGCGAGCGCCGGCGCGAGCGACGCCGCGCCGCGCAGGCGCAGGTCGAGCACCGATCCGCCCGGCAGCTCGCGCTTGAGCGCGGCCGGCGTGTCGAGGTTCAGGATCCGGCCGTGGTCGATGATCGCCAGCCGGTCGCAGAGGCGATCGGCCTCGTCCATGTAGTGGGTGGTGAGGATCAGCGTCAGGCCCTCGCCGTGCAGGCGCTCGAGGATCTCCCAGAGCAGCCGGCGGGCCTGGGGATCGAGACCGATCGTCGGCTCATCGAGCAGCAGGATCTTCGGATCGTGCATCAGGGCGCGGGCGATCATCACCCGCTGCTGCAGGCCGCCGGAGAGGGCGAGCGGCTTGACGTCCGCCTTCTCGGTCAACGCCAGCTCGGCGAGCAGGCGGTCGGCTCGCGCCTCTCGTTCCTCGGCCGGAAGGGAGAAGTAGCGCCCGTGGAAGGTGAGGATCTGGCGCACCGTCAGGTCGCGGTCGAGGTTGCGCGTCTGCGGCACCACCGCGATCCGGCGCTTGGCCGCGATCGGCTGGCGCGCGACGTCGATCCCGTCGACGTGGATCGTGCCCGCGGTCGGACGGACGAGGGTGGTGATGCAGCCGAGGGTCGTCGACTTGCCGGCGCCGTTGGGCCCCAGGAGGCCGAAGAACTCGCCCGCCTCGACGCGGAAGGAGACGCCGCGCACCGCCTCGACCGGCGGCGCCTTGCGCCGGCCGGGGTAGGTCTTCACCAGTTGGTCGACGTCGAGGATCGGCGGCATGGCGCGGCAGTCTAGTGCATGGTTCGTGCGCGCCGCGCTTCCATTCGATGGAGAATCGCCGGGTGAATCGGCCGCCCGAGCTCGCGCGCTGGAGGCGGATCTGGCAACAGGTGGCGCGCATCCCCGCCGGCCGGGTCGCGACCTACGGCCAAATCGCCGCGCTCGCCGGGCTGCCGCGGCACGCGCGCCAAGTGGGCTACGCCCTCTACGCCCTGCCCGAAGGCAGCGAGGTCCCCTGGCAGCGAGTGGTCAACGCCCGCGGCGAGGTCTCGGCGCGCCGTCAGCCGGGCAGCGAGCCGCTCCAGCGCCTGCTGCTCGAGGAAGAGGGCGTGGTCTTCGACGCCGAGGGCCGAATCGACCTCAGCCGCTTCCGCTGGGAGCCGGAGGCGCGCCGCCCGCGACCGCCACGGCGGGCGCCGGCTGGGCGCCGGGAGCCGGTGCCGCCGCGCGGCGACGGATCGCCAAGGCCGCGCCGCAGAGCGCCGCGAGGGTGAAGGCATTGCCCGGCATCGTCAAACCGAAATCGACCAGCTCCTGTAGGGCCACGGCGAGCAGCGCGCCGAGCGCGGCGAGCGGCGCCGCGGCGTCCTCGCTCCGTTCCCCGTCGCGGAAGGCGCTCCACAACTCGCGCGCCAGCAGCACCGTGCCGGCGAGCGCCAGGATCGCGCCTGCGATTCCGGCGGTCGCCAGCAGTTCGAGCCAATCGTTGTGGGCGTGCCACCAGACCGACTCGCCGAGACCCACCGGTTGCACCAGAGGAAAGGCGGCGCGGAAGCTGCCGAGCCCGGATCCGAACCACGGCCCCGCCGACCAGAGCTGGAGCGTGCCGCTCCAGGCGAGCGCCCGCGCGTCACCCGCCGCGCCCGCGAGCGTCGAGCCCAGGATCCGGCCGAGCCCCTCGCGAAAGCCGACGGCGGCGATCGCCAGCAGGCCGAGGGCGAGGATCGCGACCGCGCCGAGCGCCACCCGGCGGCGTTCCTCACGCGTGGCGACGAGCGCCGCCTGGGCCAGCGTCGCGACGCAGACCGCCGCCAGGCCGGCGCGCGAGGCGGTGAACGCCAGGCCGACGAACAGCCCCAGCCAGACGACCGCCGCCGGACCGAGCCGGCGCAGCAGCCCCTCCGCCCCGCGCTCGCGCAGGGCTTGGCGCACGCTCCACCAGAGCCAGGCGAAGGTGATGGCGAGCGCGATCGCCAAGTAGGTCGCGAGATGGTTGGGGTTCACGAAGCTGCCGCGCAGCCGCGCTCCTTGGTCGGCGGGCACCGGGACGCGCCAGATGGTGGTGGCGCGCGCGAACCACTGCTGCGCGCCGTAGAGCACCTGGAATAGACCTCCGCCGACGACCGCGGAGGCGAGCGCGCGCCGTGCGCGGCGCGACGAGCCGAAGTGCAGCCCCGCGGCGAGCGCGGCGCAGGGCACCAGCCAGTCGAGCGACGCGTCGCGGCTGGCGAGCGGCGCGAGCGACGGTGGGACGGCGCGCGGCTGCGCTTCGCCGAGCAGCGCAGCGTTCTCGCCCGCGAGCGCCGCGGCGCGCGGCGAGAGCGCGCGGGTGAGGCCGATCGGCAGGGAGCAGCTCTGGGCGAAACCGAGCCCGGCGATCGCACCCAGCGCCAGGATCGGCGCCACGGCGGCGCGCCGGGCGCGCCCCTCGACTGGAATCCACAGCGCCAGAGCGGCGAGGGCGAAGGCGGTGACGCGCAGCACCATCGCGGCCCGCGGCGTCGCGCTGCCGAACGGCAGCGGCGCCCAGGCGAGCAACGCGGCAAGGGGCAGTGCGCGCAGGGCGGGCTGTCGTATCATCCCGGCCCGGTCGATCCTCGATGCGACGCCAAGTACGCCTCGCCCTGTTCTTTCCGCTGCTCTGCGCGAGCCTCGGAAGCCCGTTGTTCGGTCAGTTCCAACAGTATACCGCCCCGGGCAGCCTCGCCGGCGAGATCCCCGACCGCCGGGCGCAGCTCGAGAAGGCGCTCAAGGAATCGCGCTGGCACCTCGGCCCGATCCGCGTCGACCCGTGGATCGCGCTGCGCGAGCTCTCTTACGTGCGCGACGACCGCGGCGAGGCGCGGACGAGCGACATCACCGCCACGATCGGCGCCGGCGTGCGCTTCGTGATGCCGGCCGGCGGCAAGTCCACTTTCGCCGGCCACATCCTGCCGCAGTACGTCTGGTGGCGGGAGCGCAGCGAGGCGCGCACTTTCGACGGCCGCTACGGCCTCGGTTGGTTCTTCTTCTCCCACCGCCTGAAGGTCGACGCCACGGCGAGCGACGACAAGTTGTTCGACTACGTGACCTCGCAGGTCGCGCGGCGGACGGAAGGTCACTCGCGCCGGGTGGCGCTCGACGTCGAGGTGCCGGTGACCCGGCGATTCGCCGTCTACGGCCGCGCCAGCCAGACGGAATTCACCGCCACCGGCGAATCGAACGTGGATTTTCTCGATCTCGATCGGAAGGAGGGCGTCGCCGGCGGCGGCATCCGCTGGCGCTCGGGGGAGCGCTTCCTGCTCGGGCTGGGGGCCTCGCGCTCCAAGGCGGACTTCGCCGGCGAGGCGCGCGACCGCTCGAACTCCGGCCGGGCGGTCAACGCCGAGCTCGCCTATTCGCGGCGCAAGTTCCAGGTCTCGATCGGCGCCGGCCGCTACGACCTCGACGCCGAGAGCGGCTCGGAGTTCGGCTCGTTCCGCGGCACCGCGGGCACGGCGCGCGTCGCCTGGCGGCCGCGGGAGAAGTTCGGCTGGTCGGTCTACGGCTATCGCCAGCTGGTCTACACCGTCGACTCCGCCAATCCCTACTTCCTCGACCAGCGGCTCGGCACGGCGATCGATCTCGGACTCGGTCACCGGCTGCGCGCCAACCTCTTCTACGAGAGCGGTCAGCACCGCTTCGCCGCCGGCGTCGGCGCGCCGGGGCGCTCGGACGACGCCTCGGCCTGGGGCGGCGGTCTCGACTTCCAGGTCGGGCGCGGCTTCCGCCTCAACGTCGCCGCCCGGCGCACGACGGTCGACGCGCCGTTGGGGGAGGCGCAGAAGACCTGGGACGTGCATACCGGCCTGATCTTCTCGGGCTCGGGGGGCGACAACGCCTGGTTTTGACCGGCCCTTTATAATGGGCCGGATGCGCGTCTGCCGGTTTCCTCTGGCCGTTCTCGTCGCCGTCTTCGTGGCGGCGGCCGCCGGCGTGGCCGCCCGGCCCGCAAGCGCGGGCGAATCGCCAGGAAGCAGCTACCGCCTCGGCCCCAAGGACGTGATCTCGATCAAGGTCTTCGAGCTCCCCGACGTCAACGGCGAGCGCCGGGTCACCGACGCCGGCACGGTCGACCTGCCGCTGGTCGGTGAGGTGGCAGCAGCCGGCATGACGCCGGCCGAGTTCGCCGGTCGGCTCAAGCAGGTCCTCGAGCAGAAAATCCTGCAGCGCGCCTCGGTCACCGTCGAGCTCGTGGAGGTGCGCTCGAAGCCGATCCTGGTCATGGGCGCCGTCAAGACGCCGGGCAATCTCCCGTTCACCGGGCGCTGGACGCTCATCGAGGCGCTCGCCGCCGCCGGCGGGCTGGGCGACGGCCATGCCGACGTCGTTTACGTCCTGCGGCGCGCCTCGAACGGCTTGAGCGATCAAGTCGCGGTGCGCCTCGACGACCTGCTGGTCAAAGGCGACCCGCGCGCCAACCTGCCGATCTACGCCAACGACCTGATCAACGTCCCGGGTCGAGTGGCGATCAAGATCTTCTGCCTCGGGGAAGTGGGCAAGCCGGGCGAGGTCGAATTCTCGAGCTCGGACCACATGACGGTGCTCTCGGCGATCGCCCGCGCCGGCGGCCTGACCGAGCGCGCATCGAACAAGATCTCGATCAAGCGCCGCCGCGGCCAGACGCTCGAGCAGGAGATCGTCGTCGACTACAAGCGCATCCTGGCCGGCAAGGAACCGGATCTCGAGTTGAAGGAAGGTGACGTGCTGGTGGTCAAGGAGTCCTTCTTCTGAGCCCCGAAGCGAAGCGCCCCGGTCCGCAGGACCCCTTCGGCTTCCTGGCGGAGCCCGAGACCGAGATCCATCTCGGCGACTACCTGCGGGTGGTCACCGATCGCTGGCAGCTGGTGGCGATCATCGCCATGCTGACCCTGGCGCTCTCGCTCCTGCAGTATGCGGTGACGCCGCGCGAGTACCGCGCCACGGCGCTGATCCAGATCGACCGCCGTATCGGCGTATCGCTCAAGGGCATCGAGGACGTCTGGCTCGACAGCTTCTACAACATGGAGTACTACCCGACCCAGTACCGCTTGCTCACCAGCCGCGGTCTGGCCGAACGGGTGGTGCTCAACCTGCGCCTCGACGAAGACGCCGGTTTCAACCCCGGCGCCAATGCGGTCGCCAAGCCCGGCGCGGCGGCCGACGACGCGGTGGTCGGCGGGCTCGCTGGCCAGGTCCTGGGCGGGCTCGAGGTCAATCCGCTGCGCAACACCCAGCTGGTCGAGGTCTCCTATCGCAGCCGTTCCCCCGAGCTCGCGGCGCGGGTCGCCAACGGCGTCGTCGACGCCTACATCGACTGGGGGATCGAGACCCGCACCCAAGTGGTGGGCAAGGCGTCGAGCTTCTACGCCAAGCAGATCGAGACCCTGAAGCAGGAGATCCAGGACAAGGAGGCGCAGCTGCAGGCCTACAGCCGGCGCGCCGACATCGTCTCGCTCGATCCGGCGACCAACGTCACCCTCAAGCGGCTCGAGGCCCTGAACCAGGATTTCATCAGCGCGATGTCGGAGCGCATCAATAAAGAGGCGCGACTCAACGAGCTGCTCTCGGCCTCGAACGACCGCGCCACCGAGATCCTCGACGACAAGCTGGTCGCCGACCAGCGCTCGGAGCTGCTCGAGATGGAGCGTGAGTACGCCTCGAAGCTCAACGTCTACAAACCCGAGTGGCCGGCGATGGTCGAGCTCAAGGCGAAGATCGAGGGCGCGCGGCGCAATCTCGTGCAGGTTACGGCGCAGGCGCTCGAGCGCTCGCGCGAATCGGCGCGCGCCGACGTTCAGCTCGCCGGCCGCCGCGAGCAGTCGCTCGCCGCCGAGCTCAACCAGGCGAAGGCCGAGAACCGGCAGCTGTCGACCGCCGCGGTCGAGTACAACATCCTGCAGGGCGAGATCTCGACCCGCCGCGCGCTGCTCGACGAGCTGTTGCGCAAGCAGTCGGAGACCGACGTCAGCTCGCGCCTACAGGCGACCGGCGAGTCGAACGTGCGGGTGGTCGACAAGGCGCTGGTGCCCGGCGGTCCGTTCCGGCCATCGCTGTCGCGCAGCCTGACGATGGGCCTGGGGATCGGCTTCGCCGCCGGCATCGGTCTGGTCTTCCTGCTGCACTACATGGACCGTACGATCAAGTCGAGCGAAGAGGTCGAGCGCGTCTTGCAGCTGCCGGTGCTCTCGGTGGTGCCGGACGTCTCGCAGGAGGCCAAGGGGGGCGGCCTCCTCGGCCGGTACGGCTACGGCTACGGCTACGGGCACGGCTATGGCGCCCACGGCTACGGCACGCGCACCTACGCCGAGCGCGGCGCCACGGCGCGCGGCGAGAGCGGCAAGCCGACTCGCCGGCGCAACGCCGACAACGAGGACATCCATATCGAGCTGCTGCCGCACTTTCGGCCCCGACTGGCGGTGGCCGAGGCCTACCGCTCGTTGCGCACCGCTCTTCTGCTCTCCTCGGCGCAAGAGCTCAAGACGATCGTGGTCACCTCGGCGGTGCCCGGCGAGGGCAAGACTTCGACCGCCGGCAACCTCGCGGTGGTGCTCTCGCAGCTCGGCCGGCGGGTGTTGCTGGTCGACGGCGACCTGCGCAAGCCGCGGGTGCACGAGGTGTTCAAGGTCTCCAACCGCGTCGGCTTGGTGAACTACCTGACGGGCTCCTCCGAGATCGAGAAGATCGTCTTCCGCTCGGAGATCGAGAATCTCTACCTGACGCCTTCCGGACCGATCCCGCCGAACCCGTCGGAATTGCTGGCCTCGGAGCGCATGCGCGAGTTCATGCGCTTCGCGCGCGAGAAATTCGACATGGTCGTCTTCGACACCGCGCCGACCCTCGCGGTGGCCGACGGCATTCTGCTCGGCGTGCTCGCCGACGGCGTGGTGCTCTGCCTGCGCGCCGGCTTCGTCCACCGTCGCGACGCCCGCGTCTGCCGCGACCGCCTGATGCAATCCGAGGTGCGGGTGCTCGGCGCGGTGCTCAACCGCCATCGCGCGCTTCAGGGGCGCTATCGCGGCCGCTACGGTACCGAGTACGAGACCTACGGCCAGCCGCAGGGAGAAGCGCCGAAGAGCGGGATCGCCGCGCTGTGATCGATCTGCACTGTCACATCCTGCCCGGCGTCGACGACGGCGCCGAGTCGCTCGAGGACGCGGTCGCGATGTGCCGCCTGGCGGCTGCCGACGGCTGCGTCGCCATGGTCGCCACGCCCCACCTGCGCCGCGACGAGTGGATGGAGCTGCCGCGCTCCGAGTACTGCGAGATCCTCGCCGGCCTGCAGCGCGCCGTGGGCGCGAAACCGCGCCTCTTCCTCGGCGGCGAGATCCGCGTCGACTCGGAGCTGCCGGGAGCGCTGAGCGCCGCGGGCGCTACGACCCCCACCTCGCTCGCCGGCTCGCGCTACCTGCTGCTCGAGTTCGAGCCCGGGGGATTCGGGCCGGAGCCTCTGGCGCTGATCGAGGAGCTGCGCGGCGAGGGCTGGACGCCGATCGTCGCCCACCCCGAGCTGACGCCGTTCCTCGCCGAGGAGCCCGGGCTGCTCGCCGCCCTGGTCGAGGCCGGAGCGCTGGCGCAGGTCACCGCGATGAGCGTCACCGGAGATTTCGGCAAGCGGCCGCGACAGCTGGCGCTCGAGTGGATCGGCGACGGGCTAGCGCATTTCCTGGCGAGCGACTCCCACAGCCCGTCCTGGCGGCCGCCCGGGCTCGCCCGGGCGCACGAGGAGGTCGCGCGTCGCTGGGGGATCGCCGTGGCGCAGCGCGTGACCCTCGCCAATCCGCTGGCGGTGGTCGAGCGCCGGCCGATCGAGACCCGCGAGTCGCGGGCGGTGGGCTCGTGAGCCGCGCGCGCCGCCGGCGCTCGATGAACGCGGCGCTCGTCGCTATCGGCTGCCTCGCGCTTTCCGCCGCCAGCTCGGCGCAGACGGTCGACCCGTTCTACCTCGACCTGGCGCGCGAGGGCCAGGCCGAGCTGGCGCGCGGCGCGACCGACGAAGCGGTGCGCGATCTGCGCTTCGCCTGTTTCGGCATGCTCGAGCAGCCGGAGCTGCTCGCCGGTTGCCTGGTGCGCCTTGGTCTGGCGCAATCGGCTCTCGGCGACTCGACCGGCTTCGACGAGACCTTCAGCCGCCTGCAGACGGTCGAGGAGCGGTTTCAGGTCTACGCCACGGCGCGAATCGACGCCGGGGAACGGCGGAAATTCGAGGCGCTGGTGATCGAGCGCGTCCCAGCCGAGACCCTGCGCTCGGTTCCGGCATTCGCCGGCATGGCGGCGGCGAGGCTGGCGGCGGAGCTCGCCAAGCTGCCGGAGAAGCAGCGCTACCAGGAGCTCGCCAAGCGCGCCGCCGCCGAACCGGACGAGCCGATGTGGCGGCTCCAGCTCGCCGGGATCGAGCTCGACCGGGGCCACGCGAAGGAGGCGCTGACCGCTCTCGCGCCGTTCGCCGACAGCGTCGGCGAGGGCCGTGTGGCTTGCCTGAGAGGGCTCGCGCTGTCGCGGCTCGAGCGCTGCGCCGAGGCAGTCGAGGCGCTGCGCTCCTGCGCGGCCGGCATGGCGCCGCGCACCGCCGTGGCGCAGGTCGCCTGCCTGGTGGCGCTCGATCGCGCCGACGCGGCGCGCGTCTTCGCGGCCGGACTCGCCGCCGAGATCGCCGGCGACCGCGACGTGCAGCGAGCGGTAGACAAGATTCCGCCGCTCGAGCCGCCCAAGACCGCCGCCCGGGAGCCGAAGGCGAAGATCCCGCCGGCCACCGCGCCGGCGGGCCCGAAGGCCGCCGCCTCGCCAGGTCCGAAGGCCGCGGCCCCGAAGGACGCGGTGCCCAAGACCCCGCCCGCTCTGGCCCCGGCCGAGGCGGCGAAAGCTCCGGCCGGGCTGCCCGCCTCACCACCGAAAGCGCCTCCCCTGACCGCCGCCGAGCAGAGCCGGATCACCGCCGCGCGCCAGGCGCTCGATCGCACCGCGACCCGGGAGGAGCTTGCGGCCCGGCGGGCCGAGATCGGCGAGCTCGCCGACCGGCATCCGGAGCAGGCGGACCTCCAGCTGCTGGCCGGGACTCTCGCCTACCGCACTTCCGACTGGGCCGCCGGAGCCGGATACTTCCGCCGCGGCGGCAAACTCGACCCCGAGCAGCCCCTGAATGGCTTCTACATGGCGGTTTGCCTGTACGAATCCGGCGAACGGGCGGCGGCGGCCGAGGCTCTGCGGGGCGCCCTGCCGCGGCTCAAACGGACGCCGTTCGTCGAGAGCTACGTCGAGAAGATTCTGCCCTCCGGAGGCAAGAAACCTTGACAGGAAAGCCCGCGGAACGTAGGCTTTCCAGTCACTTAGGGAGCCTGCCCATGAAGTCGATCCGATTCCTCGCGCTGTCGCTGGTTCTCGCTGCCCCGGCGTCGGCGCAGGCCCCCAAGATCACGCTCGCCCCGCTGTCCTGTCTGCCCGATGATGGCAACGCCGCGATGATGGCCCACGTCGATCCGCAGCCAGCGGCCGAAGTGCAGGTGCGGCTCTATTTTCGCCGCATGAACCTCGAGGTCGAGGACTTCTACTACGTCGCCATGACCCCGATCGGGGGCGGCGACTTCTGGTCGGTCTTCCCGCGTCCGGAAGAGACCAAGTTCGTCCGCAAGCGTCTCGACAAGGGTGCCAACAGCCGGCCGAACGACGACTGGGCCGAATGGTGGAAGGCCAAGGACGCTTCGGATTCCCGCGATCCCAACGACGACCTCGACAAGAACGTCATCAAGGAGCGCGCCGCGCTCGGCAAGCGCGAAAAGCGCGGCTATATGGCGGCCGAGGACAACGACGCGCTCGAACGCTGGCTCGAGCGCCAAACGACCGAGCCGGCCGAGTACTACGTGGCGCTCTACGATCCTTCGGGCCGCCAGCTGGCGCACTCCGAGCTCATGGCGGTGGACGTGACCAAGAACTGCTCGGCCAACTTGACGCCGCAGCAGGAGGGCTTCGCCAAGAACATGACGGTCGGCGAGACCGCGACGTGGCAGAAGGGCAAGCCGGTGTTCCACTGGCAGTGCACCGGGATCGTGACCCGTATCGATCCACAGAACGTGCTCCGTGCCGACGACGCCTGCCGCGCCTGCGTCGTCGGATGGTGGCCGATCGCTGCCGCCGGCGCCGGAGCGCTCGGCGTGGCGACGATCGGCGACGAAGGCAAGCAGCCGGGGCCGGAAGTTTCTCCGACGCGGCCCTGACCCCGGCGGCCGGGGCCACCGACGGCGTGCCGCTGCTCCAAAAAGAGCCCGACCTCTTCCCGGCGGACCTGTTCGCGACCGCGTCGCCGCGCGGCGACTGGTGGGTCGCTCGCGTGCGCAGCCGGCAGGAGAAGCGCCTCGCCCGGCACTTCACCGGCCAGGGAGTGGCCTACTACCTCCCGCAGCAGGAAAGATCGGTGCGCCGCGAGGGGCGGATCCGGACCTCCTACCTGCCTCTCTTTCCGGGCTACGTCTTCTACCGCGGCGCTGCGGCCGAGCGCCTGCGGGCGCTGCAGAGCGGCGTGGTGGTTCACGTGCTCGAGGTCGTCGATCAGGACCGGCTCGACCGTGAGCTCGCGGATCTCGCCCGGCTCCAGGCGAGCGGGCTGCCGCTCGTGCCGCACGCTTGGCTCGGCCCCGGCGACGAGGTGGAGATCGTCGACGGTCCGTTCGCCGGTTACTTCGGACGCGTGCTGCGGGAGGCGGGTCGCCTGCAGCTGGTGCTCTCGGTCTCGATGCTCCGACGGGCGGTCGCGGTGACCGTCGATCGGGGTGTGGTCATTCCGCGGCCGGCGCGCATTTCGCCGTCGCACGCCGCCGCACGCCTCGCGCTGGGCGCCTGACCGCCGGGCGGGGCTCTTGGTCGGTTCGTCCCCATGGGACACCGAAGGGGGCGGAGCCTGCCCCGAGCCTAAGCACCGCCACCACCGCTCGCCGCGGCACGATCACCGATGACCGCTCTTCCTCTCCCGTTTCCCTCGCGCCGCCAGGCGGCTGCGGCCCACCGCCGCGGCCAGCGCCCGGCGAGCGAGCTCGAACGGGCGGGCGACGCGCCAGCGCGCGATCTCCCAGGCCGAGGCGTGGCGGCCGTGCTGCGCCTCGAGGCGCAGCCGGGAAGGAAAGACGAGGCCGGCGAGCGAGCTCCAGCCGCGCGCCCAGCGCGAGCGGTCGCTCGGCACCGGCGAGGTGGCGGCCGTCCAGCGCAACGCCGCGACGTAATCGGGATCGATCGCGCCGGAGATCGCGTGCCGCAGCCAGAGGTCGGGCCGGCCGGCGAGTTCGCCGAGCTCGCCGCGCGCCAGGACTCCCACGAGCTCGAGGATCGCGGTCACGTCGGCGCTTTCGAGGTCGCGCTCGAGCCAGCCGGCGACGGCGCGGGAGTCGCCGGCGACCGCACGCAGGTCGAGCAGGTCGCCGAGTCCGCGCAGCAGCGGGTAGGCATACGGCGCTGCAGCGTGCTGGGCGAAGGCGTGCACCAGCAGGTGCGCCACGAGGATTTCACGCGACGGGACCGAGAGCGCCGGCTGCTCGCTCCAGGGCGCCAGGCAGCCGGCGGCCTCGAGCTCCGCGAGCGTCGCCGACCGACCGCCCGCGAGGCGGACCCCGAGCAGGCGGGTGTGGATCTCGACCACGCCATCCTCGCCGGCGAGCGTCGCCAAGTGCTGTTCGGGCGCCGGGGCGGAGGAGGGCGCGAAGCCGAGCGTGCGCAGCCGGAGCGTGAGGCGCAGGGCGTCGGATTCGCTCGCCAGCAGGTCGAGGTCCGCGACGCTGCGCCGGCCCACCATATCGACCCCCCGCGCCGCGAGGGCGGCGAACTTCAGCAGCGCCACGCGCGCGCCGAGCGCCTCGGATTCGCCGGCGATGCGCTCGGCGAGCGCCAGCACGCGTACGCCCTGCGCGGCGGCGGCTCGCCGTTCGGCGGCGAGACGATCGGCGGCGGTCTCGCCGATCTCGGCCACGAGCCGCGCGCGCGCGGTGCGCGCCGCGACCCGGCTCGCCAGGTCGAGGCGCCGCGCCAGGTCGACCGTCTCCTCGCCGGCGACCGCCGGGAGCGCGAGGGCGGTCGGACCGTTGGGAGCGAAGGCCCGGCGCAGCAGCCAGATGAGCTCCGGCCGCCAATCGAGCCGCGGCGGCGAGAAGCGGAAGGGCGCATCGGTCACTGCGGGCACGGTGCGGAGAATAGCCGCGCCAGGGCGCGCGGGCGAGAGGAGCCGACGGGCCGATGATCGAAGGCATCGTGCACGTCTCGGCGAACCTGCGGCTGGACGGCGGAGGCGCGGCGCATTTCGGGCGCCTGTGCGGCGGCGCGCTACGCGCCTACTGCGAGCGCCACGGCTTGCTCTTCCGGGGTCTCCACCTGGCGGCGAGCGACGCCGACCCGGACCTCGACGGCTACCAGTCCTACGGCGGCGTGCACTCCCGCCTGGCGTTCGGCGCGGCCCTGCGCCAGCTCGCGGCGCCGCGGCGCTGGGCGCTGTTCTTCGACCACCTCGGGCCGGCGCGCCTCGAGTCGTACCTGCCCGCCGGGCGGCGCGCGACCTACGACGTGGCGATCCTCGGCATCGAGGTCTGGCAGCCGCTCGGGCGCGACCGCCGACGGGCGCTCGCCGGCGCGCGCCGGGTGATCGCCATCTCGCGTCACACGGTCGAACGCGCGCGGCCCTACCTGCCCGAGAGCTGCGCCGTCTCGATCGTCTGGCCGGCGATCGAGGAGCGCTGGCCGACCGGCACCGTGGATCAGGACTGTCTGGCGCGCGCCGGCGAGGGCTTCGTCCTCGCCGTCGGCCGCATGCCGGGCAGCGAGCGCTACAAGGGCCACGACGAGCTGCTGGAGGCGCTCGCCGCCCTACGGCCGATCCGCCCGGCGGCGCGGCTGGTCTTCGCCGGCGACGGCGACGACCGGCCACGGCTCGAGGAGCGGGCGCGCGAGCTCGGGCTGCGCGACACGGTCCGGTTCGCCGGAGCGGTGAGCGAGGCGACGCTGCGCGAGCTGTACGACCGCGCCGCGGTCTTCGCGCTACCCTCGCGCGGCGAGGGATTCGGCCTGGTCTTCCTCGAGGCGATGCGCGCCGGCAAGCCGTGCGTCGCCTACACCGGTACGGCGCCGGCGGAGATCGTGGTGGACGACGAGACGGGCCTGCTGGTGCCGCCGCTCGATCGCGACGCCCTGGTCGCGGCTCTCGACCGGCTGCTCGCCGGCGGCGAGCGGGCGCGGAGCATGGGCGAGGCGGGGCGGCGGCGCTGGCGCGAGCTGTTCACCCCCGAAGCGTTCGCGCGCCGCTTCGAGCCCGAACTCGATCGGCTGGCCCACGGCGACCATGTGCGGAATTAACGGCATCTACCGCCGGCGCTCGGCGCCGCCGATCGACCGCCGCGAGCTGCTGCGCACCCGCGACGCCATGGCGCGCCGCGGTCCGGACGGCGCCGGCGACTGGGTCTCCGCCGACGGCCAGGTGGCGCTCGGCCACCGGCGGCTGGCGATCATCGACCTGTCGCCCGGCGGCGCACAGCCGATGTCGACTCCCGACGGCCGGCTGACCATCGTGTTCAACGGCGAGCTCTACAACTACCGCGCGCTACGCGCGGACCTCGAGGACGAGGGCGCGCACTTCCGCACCGCGAGCGACACCGAGGTGCTGCTCGAGCTCTACCGCCGCCTCGGCGAGCGCATGCTGCCGTTGCTGCGCGGCATGTTCGCGCTGGCCATCTGGGACGCCGCGGGCGGCGAGCTCTTCCTGGCGCGCGATCCCTACGGCATCAAGCCGCTCTACTACTGCGACGACGGCGCGACGCTGCGCTTCGCATCGCAGGTCAAGGCGCTCGAGGCCGGCGGCGCGGTGTCGCGCCGGCTAGATCCCGCCGGCCTCGCCGGTTTCCTCGCCTGGGGCTGCGTGCCCGAGCCCTACACGCTGCGCCGCGAGGTACGCGCCCTACCGGCGGGGCACTTCGCTCGCCTGGCGGGCGACGGATGGCTCGAGATCTCGCCCCCGGCACCGGAGGTCGAGCCGGCGGCCGCGACTCTCGGCGAGGCGCTCGGCGAGAGCGTGCGCTCGCACCTGGTTTCCGACGTTCCGGTGGCGATCTTCCTTTCGGCCGGTCTCGACTCGTCGCTCGTCGCCACGCTGGCGCGGCGCGAGCTGCCGGAGTCGCCCTCGTTCCTCACCCTGAATTTCGAGGAAGTCGTCGGCACGGCCCTCGACGAGGCGCCGATGGCGGCGCGCATCGCCGCCGCGCTCGGCGGGCGCCACGTGGTGCGCACGATCGGCCGGCGCGACGTCGAGGCGCTCTGGCCCGAGATGCTGGCGGCGATGGACCAGCCGTCGATCGACGGCTTCAATACCTTTCTGATCAGCCGCCTGGCGGCCGAGGCGGGGTTCAAGGTCGTGCTCTCGGGGCTGGGCGGCGACGAGATCTTCGGTAGCTACCCGTCGTTCCGCGACGTGCCGCGCTGGGCGCGCTGGGCCACCTGGCTGGAGCGCGTTCCGGGGCTCGCCAGGCGTTGGCCGGCGGTGGCGCGGCGCCTGGCGCCGACGCGGCCCAAGCTCGAAGGGCTGATGCGGTGCGGCTCCGGCCTCGCCGGGGCGTACTACCTACGCCGCGCGCTCTTCCTGCGCGAAGACCTGGGCGCCGCCCTCGGCGTCGACGCCGCGACCGCGAGCGCCGTCGCCGCCGCCTACTCGCCCTGGCTCGACGCGCGCTGCCGGTTGGCGGAGGGGCTGCTCGGCGACCCAGCGCGGGTGCTCGCCGACCCGTGGCTCGCCGTGCACCGGCTCGAGTCGACGATGTACCTGCGCAACCAGCTGCTGCGCGACGCCGACTGGGCGTCGATGGCGCACTCGGTCGAGCTGCGCGTGCCGCTGGTCGATCCGCGCCTCACCCGGGCGCTCGCCGCGCAGCGCTTCGAGCCGGCGCGCAGCTTCGGCAAGACGGCCCTCGTGCGCCGTCTGGCGCCGGAGCTGCCGCGCGAGCTGCACGAGCGGCCGAAGACCGGCTTCCACCTGCCGATCGCCGAGTGGATCGCGCCGCTGGCGGGTGGCGGCGGGCGGTCGATCGGCGGCCAGTCGCGCAGCTTGGTGCGCCGCGTGCTCGCCGAGTTCGGCGTCGACGCGGCGGCGGTGCGCGACGCGGTCGCCGAGCTCGCCGAGAGGGCGGCCGCGTGAGCGCACCGGCGATCTCGGTCCTCGTGCCGGCCTACCGCGACGAGCGCACGCTCGACGCCGCGCTGGCTTCGGTCGCCGCCCAGAGCGAGCGCGACCTCGAGGTCGTGGTATCCGATGACGGCAGCGAAGACGGCGGCGACAACGGCAGCGTCGACGCCATGCGGGCGATCGCCCGCGGCTGGGCCGAATGCGATCCGCGGGTTCGTCTGCTCGACGACTCGACCCATCTCGGCATGACCGCGAACTGGAACCGGGCGCTCGCCGCGGCGCGGGGCGAGTGGGTCGCGAAGCTCGACGCCGACGACGTCTGGGAGCCCGAGACGCTGGCGCGCCTGCGCGCGCCGTTCGCGAGCGAGCCCGATCTCGCCGCCGCGTTCTGCCGTGCGGTCGAATGCGACGAAGCGCTCGCGCCCGTCGCGCCGTGGCACGGCGAGCCTGCCTTCGCCGCCGCCGGGCTCGACGTCGCGACGGACAGCGTGCGAAGCGGATGGATCTTCCACGCCATGAGCTTCGACGACCGCCAGCTCTGGCACTCGAACGCCTTCCTCGTCCGCCGCGCCGAGCTCGAGCGCCTCGGCGGCTGGGACGAGCGCTGGAGCTGCGCCTCGGACACCGACCTGATCCTGCGCCTGCTCGAGAGCGATCGCCCGGTGGCGCACGTGGCATACGTCGGGGTGCGCTACCGCCGGCGCGCGGGCTCGGTCAGCGATCGCGCCGGGCGCGAAGGGTGGAAGACGCTCGAGTCGGTGCTCGTCGCTCTCGCCGCCCTCGACCGCGTCGGCGTCGCCGCGGTGGAGGACTCCGAGCCGCTGCGCCAGAGCTGGTGGCGGCTCTGGCGCGCGCTCGCGGCGATGCGCGGCGACGAGGAGCTGTGGCGGCGCGTACCGGAGGAGTCGCGCGCCGCGCTGCGCCGCTTCGCCGAAGAGGTCCCGCCGCCGCCGCTCGCGATCCGCGTCGCCGGCGACCTGCGCCTGGGCGCCTGGAAACTGAAGCGGGCTTTGGCGGGGAAGAGGACATGAGCGCGTGCGCGCCGGAGATTTCGGTGGTGGTCGGCGTACGCGACGGCGGGGCCGAGACTCTGCCGAGCCTCGACGGCGTTCTCACACAGGAAGGAGTGGAGCTCGAGCTCGTCGTCGTCGACGACGGCTCGATCGACGAGACCCCGGAGGTGCTCGTCGGGCTCGCGCGTCGCGACTCGCGCGTTCGGGTCATTCGCCAGGAGGCCGAAGGCCTCACCGCCGCTCTCGTCCGCGGTTGCGCCGCCGCCCGCGGCGAGCTGATCGCGCGTCAGGACATCGGCGACGCCTCGCTACCGGGGAGGCTGGCGAAGCAACGCGACGCCCTGCGAAGGTGGCCCGAGGTGGTGTTGGTGTCGTGCTGGAGCGAGTGCGTCGGACCGGCGGGCGAGCTCATCGTCCTGCAGCGCTCGCCGGACTCCACGGAAGGGCCGAGGCCGATCCTGAGCTCGTCGACTCCCCTCACGGTGGCCGCCGGGCCGACGAGTCATGGCTCGGCGATGTTCCGCCGATCGGCGTACGAAGCGGCCGGCGGGTATCGTCTGGAATTCGGTCTCGGTCAGGACTGGGATCTCTGGCAGCGATTGGGGCTGTCCGGCTCGTACTGCGAGATTCCCGAGCTCCTCTATCGGAGAATGCTCTCGCCACGGTCGATTTCCTTCGCCTTTCACGACGCGCAGATCGAGATCGGACGGCTCTCGCTCGCCGCGACTCGCGCTCGATCGGCTGGAGGCGACGAGACCCCGGTGCTGCACCGTGCGCGGATCCTTTCGCACCGAATGAACGCCGAGCGCGACCGCCGGCGCCGCGCCGGCATCGCCCTCGGCAACTATCACCTAGGAGAGGCGTTGCGACGGCGGCGCGACTCGCGAGCGCGCGCCTACTTGAGCGCCGCGATTCGGGCGCGGCCGATCTTCCCGCGGGCGTGGGTCCGGTGGCTGCAGGCGAGTGTCCTGCTGTCCGGCTCGACGCAGACGAAGAGCCCCGGCGCGGTCACCGATCGGGCGCCGACGCGATGAGATCGTTGCGGATCTTGTTCCTGGCCGACTTCGATCCGAATCCGAATTCGGGCGCCGCGGGCACGGAGCTCGAGCTCGCGAACGAGCTCGAGCGTCAGGGTCACGAGATCGTGCGCGTCTGGGGCGACTCGCTGCCGCACCGGATTCGGCACTGGAATCTCCACCATCTGTTCGAGCAGCCGCGGACCTATCGCGACGCCGTCCGCCGTCTCGCCGGCGAGAAGCCGTTCGACGTCTACCACGTGAATCAGCCGCAAGGGTACCTCGCGGCGCGCGAGCACCGGAAGCTCGGCCGCTCCGGCGTCTTCGTCCACCGCTCGCACGGCTTCGAGCCGCGGATCGGCGAGGTCGTCAAGCGCTGGTCGAAGCTCTCTCCCGAGGATCACCGGCCGCTCTCCCGTCGCGCCGCGTCGCGCCTCTTGCGCCCCTGGCTGCAGCGGCAGTACGGGGAATGTCTGCGCTGGTCGGATGCTCACGTCGTGAGCTGCGGCGAGTGCGCGGATTACATCGCGGCACGGGGCGTGTCCCGTGATCGCGTGCACGTCAGCCCGCAGGTGCCGACGCAGGAGTTCGTCGATCGTCCCGTGGCGCCCTGGAGCGCGGAACGAGCGCGGCGCGTTCTGTTCGTCGGCCAGCACCGCTTTTTCAAGGCGCCGATGATCCTCGCGAGGGTCCTCGATGCGCTCGCGGCCCGACATCCGGATCTGGACCTGACCTGGATCACCGAGGAGTCGGCCCACGAGGAGGTCCGCGCGCGCCTGCGGCCCGAGACGAGAGAGCGGCTGCGCCTGGTGGGATGGATGAGCCGCAGCCAACTCGTCGATGAATACGACCGCCACGGCATCTTTCTCTTCCCGTCGCTGACCGAAGGCTTCGGCAAGGTCTTCCTCGAAGCGATGGCGCGCGGCCTCTGCGTCGTCGCCTCTCGTCAAGGGGGCGCTCTCGACGTATTGAGCGAGGGCCGCGGCGGTTTCCTGGTCGAGGTCGGCGATGCGAACGGGATGGTCGTGGCCGCCGAGCGCCTGCGCGCGGATCCGAGCCTCGCCGCGCGAACCAGCGACGAGGCGCGGCGGCTGGCGGTGACGTACACCTGGACGCGCGTGGCTTCCTCTCTTTCGGAGTTCTATCTCGGCCTTCGGGAACCGAGCAGCGCGCGGGCAGCCGGTCTGACCGCGCCGGCCGGAAGCCTGGCGGAGGCGAGTTGACGACCGTGAAGCGGGTCTCGATCGTGATCGCGACCTACGGCCGCCACGAGGTGCTCGTCGAGACGCTGCAGCATCTCCTGGCGCTCGAGCCGCCCGCGGACGAGGTCCTCGTCGTGGATCAGACGCCGGAGCACCCGAATGAAGTTCGGGAGCGACTGAGAGTCTGGAACGACGAGGGTCGAATCCGCTGGCTGCGCCGCGCCGAGCCGTCCATTCCGGGGGCCATGAACGATGGACTCGTGGCTGCGACGGGCGAGGTCGTTCTCTTCGTGGACGACGACATCGTGCCGGTGACGGATCTGGTCCGGTGGCACGCGGAATCGTTCACTGAGCCGTCGATCGTGGCGGTCGCCGGACAGGTCCTGCAACCAGGCGAGCGGCCGGAATCGCTGGAAGGGGCGGCTTTCGGGTTCCGATCGACCATCCCACAGGAAGTCTCGGAGGTCATGGGAGGGAATTTCTCGATTCGTCGCAAGGAGGCCATAAGGGCTGGCGGATTCGACGAGAACTTCGTCAAGGCTGCCTATCGATTCGAGGCGGAATTCTGCGGTCGACTGTGTTCATCGGGGGGCCGGATCAGGTTTGTTCCCCGGGCATCGCTACGCCACTTGCGGGCCGAGAGCGGCGGAACCCGGGCGTACGGCGAGCACCTGAGGACTTGGAGGCCCTCGCACTCGGTTGGGGAGTACTACTTCCTTCTCCTGCCGAGCCAGAGGCGCAGCAGGTGGAAAGGGATCCTCACTCGTCCCGGACGCGCCCTCCGGACGCGTCACCATTTCCGACGCCCATGGTGGGTTCCCGTCACGATCGCCGCCGAGGCCGGCGGTCTCGTGTGGGCCGTGGTACTGAGGTGGAAGGGGCCTCGGCTCCTTGGAACGAGTCGAGGCGCCTCCAGATGAGAATCGCCCTAGCCTCATTGATGGCATTTTCGTTCGTCTACTGCCTGCTCAACTGGCGCCGCGGGCTGTTCCTCTGCATCGCTGCTGGATTCCTCCAGGACCCGATCCGCAAGATCTGGCCTGGCCGGCCCGTCGCCTTCGTGGTTCTGGTCGCGGTCTACTTCCTCACTTGCCTTGTCGGCTCCTTTCTGCAAGGCGAGCGACTCGGCATCAGTAGGCTCTTTCGCTGGTTCCCGGCCGTCAAAGTACCAGCCATCCTATTCACTCTGGTCGTTGCTATTCAGACAGGCGCGACGCTCGTGCGAACGAGCAACATTGTCATCGCTGGCATCGGTGTGCTCGGCTACCTCAGCCCGATCGTCGCCGTGCTCCTGGGGGAGCGATTCGCCGACAACAGGGTTCAGCTCCTCGCCTGGCTCAAGGTCTACCTGGCCGGAAGCCTGGTGGTGGCCGCGAGCATTCTCCTTCAGTTCGCTGGCCTCGCTTCGCCGCTCTTCGATTCGATCGGACTGGACGAGGTTTATGGAATCGGTGGCCTCGTGGCCATGCTTCCCGGAATCATGCGTAGCTCGGAGATCGCCGCCTGGCACGTCGCCGCCGGCTGCTGCCTGGTATTCGCGGCGAGCCTCGCCGCTTCGAAGAGGAATCGCCAAGCGATTGGCGGCGCGATCCTCGTGGCGCTCGTCGTCGCGCTTCTGCTGACCGGTCGCCGCAAGATGCTCGCCGAGCTGACGCTCTTCGGTTTGGTCTTCGCTTACCTAGCGACGCACTTGCGACGGGTCAGCTCGAGGCTGTTTCGTTCGTTGACGACGGCGGCCGTAGTCCTCTTCTTCTTCACGCAAATTGTCGCAGCTCCCGGAACGGAGAACCGCATCGTTCCCTACCTCGGTCGAGGCGTCTCCGTGGTTCAGGAATCCGGCGATCGACTGCTTGGAATGACGATCCGACAGTTCGGATATGTAATCGACCGGAACGGAGTCTTCGGATCCGGCGCGGGCACTGGAGCCCAAGGCACACAGTACTTTGGCGGAGGCGAGGAGATTGTGGGGGGTGCTGCGGAAGGCGGAATGGGTCGGGTGCTCGCAGAGCTAGGTCTTCCGGGGCTGACGATCTCGGTCTGGTTGGCCGTCGCGCTCTGGCGGTCTTTGTGGAAGATCGCAAAGGCAGCTCAGAAGCTGCCGCCCGAGATCGCGGTCCTGACGCATGGCTTGATCGCGTTCCTGCCGGCGAACGCCGCGGTCTTCCTGACCGCGCACCAGGTCTTCGGCGATCCTTTCGTCCTGATCGTTCTCGGCTGGATCACGGGCTCGGTTCTGGCGATCCCGCGGATCGTGCTGCAGGCGGAAGCCGATGCTTGGGCGAAGTCGTCGCGTGCGGACGCAACGTCCGAGGCAGACGCGGTGGCTGCGCCGGTCGGGGCGGCGTGAGGCTCGCGATCGTCACCACGCATCCGATCCAGTATCAGGTGCCGTGGTTCCGCGCGCTCGCGGCGCGGCGGGAGATCGAGCTGACGGTCGGTTTCGCCTGGCTCCCCGACGCCGAGAGTCAGGGCGTCGGCTTCGGAGTGCCGTTCCACTGGGACGTTCCGCTCACCGACGGCTACCGGTGGGAGCGACTGCCGCTCGCCAACCGTTCGCCGCGCCTCGGTCCGTTTTTCGGGCTCCGGCTGCGCGAGGTCGCGAGCTGGTTGCGCGCTGGTCGGTTCGAGGCTCTGCTGGTAACCGGTTGGAATTCGTTTTGCCTGGTGCAAGCTGCCCGAGAGGCTAAGCGCCTGGGCCTCCGAGTCATGGTCCGTGGCGACTCGAGCGATGTGGCTCCGCGGGCCGCCTGGAAGAAACTGCTCCACCGTCGCTTCTTGTCGATGTACGACGCATTCCTCACCGTCGGGTCTCAGAACGAGGCCTTCTACGCTCGAAACGGAGTTCCTGCGTCGAGAAGGTTTCGAGTGCCGCATGTCGTGGACAATCAGCGCCTCGCCGAGGAAGCGAAGACTCACGAAGTGAATCGCGTGACGATCCGCGGTCGGTGGGGAATCGAGGCCGACGCTCGAGTGGCGCTCTTCGCGGGCAAGATGATCCGGGAAAAGAATCTCGAGGAGCTCCTGAGGGCCTTCGCTCTCGCCGAGCGCGAGGAGCGAACGCTCCGCCTGCTCCTCGTCGGAGACGGTCCATTACGCTCGGAGATCGCAGCGCGCGCCGAGAGCCTCGAACACCGGCCGGCCCTGGTTGGTTTCCTCAATCAATCGCGGATCGCCGAGGCGTACGCGGCCGCGGACTTCCTGGTGCTCCCCTCGCGCTCCGAGACTTGGGGCTTGGTCGTCAACGAGGCGATGGCCTGCGGCCTGCCGGCGATCGTCAGCGACCGGGTGGGCTGCGCCGCGGACCTCGTGCGCGAGGGCGAGACGGGCGCGGTGTACGCCTCCGGCGACGTCGCCGGACTGGCCGCGCGCCTGGCGGAATTCGCGCGCGACCCCGGCTGGACGCGCGCCATGGGCGTCCGTGCGCAGGCGCTGGTTTTCGCCGACTACTCGATCGAGCGCGCCGTCGAAGGCACGCTCGCGGCTCTGGAGGCGGCCGCCGCGGCGTGAGGATCCTGCACGTGATCCCGACTTACGTTCCCGCCTGGCGCTACGGCGGTCCGGTGCGCTCGGTGCACGGCCTGGCGCGAGCGCAGGTGGCGGCGGGCGATCGGGTGTCGGTGTTCACGACCAACGCCGACGGAGCTGGCGAGCTTGTGGTGCCGACCGATCGAGTCGTGGAGCTCGATGGCGTCGAAGTGAGCTACTTCCCGATCGGGTGGCCGCGGCGCCTGGGGCGCTCGCCGGCGCTCGGCGTCGCGCTCGAGCGACGGATCGCGGAGTTCGACGTCGTCCACTTGCACTCGGTCTTCCTCTGGCCGACGTGGGTCGCGGCCCGATCGGCGCGCGGCGCCGGAGTCGCCTACTTCGTTTCTCCGCGCGGCATGCTGGTCGGCGACCTCATCCGCGAAAGGGGGACTCTGCGCAAGCGACTCTGGATCGCGGCCGTCGAGCGCCGGACCCTCATCGGTGCGGCGGCGATCGTGGTCACGAGCGAGCTCGAGCGGCGCGAGATCGAACGCCTGGGCCTCGGATTGGCGCCGTTCGCCGTCGTGCCGAACGGCATCGTCGAGGACGCGGAGACCACGCCAGGCTCGATCGACGAGGTGAGGGCCAGTTTCGATACGGACTCGTTCCAGCCGATGGTCTTGTACCTCGGGCGCCTGAGCTGGAAGAAGGGACTGGCGGAGCTCGTCGAGGCGATCGCCGCGGTGCCGGAGGCGCGGTGCCTGATCGCGGGCAACGACGACGAGAAGCTCTGGCCGGAGCTCGAGCGCCGCGCGCGGACCCTGGGAGCCGGGGAGCGGCTGCGCTATGTCGGCGAAGTGCGCGGCGAAGCCAAGCGGCGCCTGCTCGCGGCCGCGCGCGCCTTCGTCCTCCCGTCGCTGTCCGAGAACTTCGGTGTCGCGGCGCTCGAAGCGATGGCGGCCGGCGTGCCGGTGGTTCTCGGCCCCGGGGTCGGGATCGCCGCCGCGGCGACGGCGGCGGGAGCCGGTCTCGTCGCCCGCGAGCCCGAAGAGCTGCGACGTGCGATTGCCGAGCTCCTTGGCGAACCGGCGAGGTCCCGAGCGATGGGCGAGCGCGGTCGGGCCCTCGCGGCGCGGGACTACGGTTGGCCGGCGATCGCGGCGGCGATGCGCGAGCTGTACACGCGCCGCGGATCGGCAGCGGCGCGAGCTCAGGCGCGGCTCGGAGAGGCGCGAGCGTGAGCGCGACGCGGGTGCCGGTCTCGGTCCTCGTCACGACGCGCAACGAGGAGGCGAATCTCGCCTCGACGCTCGCGGCGCTCGACGGCTGGGCGGGCGAGGTGCACGTGCTCGACTCCGAGAGCAGCGACCGGACCCTCGAGATCGCCCGCGAGCACGGCTGCCTCATCACTTCGCTCCCTTACGAACACGGCCGGATCATTCCGTGGATCTTCCAGTGGGGCCTCGAACACCTGACGCTCGGCCACGAGTGGATCCTGCTGCTCGAAGCGGATCAGCGGCTGACCGAGCCGCTGAAACGCGAGATCGCGGCGCTGCTCGCGCGGCCGGCGATCGAAGAGAACGGCTTCTACCTCCGCCGGCGACAGATTTTTCGCGGGCGGGCGATCCGCTTCGGCGGCTACGGCGGCAAGCGTCTATTGAAGCTCTTCCGCCGCGGCGCGGGCGAGCTCGATCCAGTGGAGCAGGACACGCGGGTGTACGTGAAGGGCAGGGTCGGCTCACTCCACGGCCGGCTCGAGGAGTGGAACCGCAAGGAGGACTCGATCCTCTTCTACCTCGAGAAGCACCTGCGCTACGCCGAAGCCTTCGCGCAGGAGGAACACCGGCGGCGGCGGGAGAGCCTGGAATTCAAAGGCAAGGCCCGCCTCCTCGGCACGCCGGACGAGCGAATCCTGTGGCAGAAGCGGATCTGGTACCGGATGCCGGTCTTCGTCCGGCCCTTCGCGTACTTCTTCTATCGCTACTTCCTGCTCCTGGGGATTCTCGATGGAGCGAACGGGTTCCTCTTCCATTTCCTGCAGGCGTTCTGGTTCCGGCTGATCGTGGACGTCCGCCTGGCGGAGTTGCGCAAGGTAGAGGAGTCATGATCCGTCTCCTCGGCCTGTCCGCTTTCCACCCCGATGCCGCCGTGGCGGCGCTCGAGGACGGGCGGTTCGTCGCCGGGGTCGAGGAGGAGCGCTTCCGGCGGGTGAAGCACTGGGCGGGGTTTCCGGAGCAGTCGCTGCGCTGGGCGGCGGGCGAGCTCGCGGGGGACGACCTCGATTCGATCGAGGACGTCGCGGTGGCGCGCCAACCGCGGGCGTACCTGGCGCGGAAGGCGTGGCTCGCGTTGACCCACCCGCGCTCGCTCGCGCGCGCCGCCTCGCGAGCACGCAATCTCGCGGCCGTCTCCTCGCTCGACGGACGCATCGCCGCGGCGCTGGGGCGCGAAGGCGCGCCGAGGATCGTCGCGGTCGAGCACCACGTCGCGCACTTGGCGTCGGCCTTTTTCGTCTCGCCGTTCGAGCAGGCCGCCTGCCTCTCGGTCGACGGCTTCGGCGATTTCGTCTCGGCGATGCTCGCCAAGGGATCGGGTTCGCGCATCGAGGTCCTGGAGCGGGTGCATTTCCCGCATTCGCTCGGTCTCTTCTACACCGCGATGACGCAGTACCTCGGTTTTCCGCACTTCGGCGACGAGTACAAGGCGATGGGCCTCGCGGCCTACGGCGAGCCGCGATTCGTCGCGGAGATCGGCCGCCTCGTGCCGCCGAGCGACAGCGGGCTCTTCCGCCTCGACCTCTCCTTCTTTCGCCATCTCTCCGAAGGCGTCGACATGACCTGGGAGAACGGCGAACCGAGTCTCGGCCCGGTGTTCACGCCGACGCTCGAACGCTTGCTCGGTCCGGCGCGCCGGTCGGACGAGGAGCTGACGCAACGCCACATGGATCTCGCGGCCTCGATGCAGCGGGTGTACGAGGAGCGGTTCTTCGCGCTCGTGCGCCGGGTGCTGAAGCTGAGCGGCTCCAAGCGGCTCGCGCTCGCCGGCGGTTGCGCGCTCAATTCGCTGGCGAACGGGAAGCTGTTCGAGACGACGGACGTCGAGGACGTGTTCATCCAGTCGGCGGCCGGCGACGCGGGCACTTCTCTCGGCGCGGCGCTCTGGGCGCACCACGCGGTGCTCGGCCGGCCGCGCGGGGGCTGGACGATGGAGCACAGCGCTTGGGGCCCGGCCTTCGACGAGGCGGCCGTGCGTCGGGCGCTGGCCGAGAAGATCCCGGGTTCGAAGGGCAAAGACGGCCGCTACGGCGAGCTCGAGATCCGCTCTGCGACCGACGAGGAGGAGCTCTGCCGCGACACCGCGGCCGCGATTGCCGCGGGCGAGGTCGTCGGCTGGTTCCAGGGGCGCGCGGAGTGGGGGCCGCGCGCGCTCGGGCACCGGTCGATCCTGGCGGACCCGCGCCGCGGCGACATGAAGGAGATCCTGAATCTCAAGATCAAGCGACGGGAGTCCTTCCGCCCTTTTGCGCCGTCGATTCTCGCGGAGCGCGCGGGCGAATGGTTCACCTGCGGCTATCCGGATCCGTTCATGCTGAAGGTCTATCCGTTCCGCCCGGAGAAGCGCTCTCTGGTACCCGCAGTCGCCCACGTCGACGGCACCGGCCGGTTGCAGACCGTGTCGCGTGAAGCCGAGCCGCTCTATTGGCGGCTGATCCGTGCCTTCGAGGAGCAGACCGGCGTGCCTATGCTGCTCAATACGTCCTTCAACGAGAACGAGCCGATCGTGAATCGCCCGGAAGAGGCGATCGAATGCTTTCTGCGGACGAGGATGGATCGGTTGGTGATCGGAGGAGCGACTGCTAGTCGGTCGGCCGGGCGTGATTGACCAGCCCTCATTCGGGGCCGAACGGTGCCCCGAGGTCAGGGTGAGCCGTGAGCGTCGAATCTGGCAGTCCTCTACAGCGTTCACTCGCGCGGCGGGCTCGGTTGAGATTCTGGCGTGCCGTATGCCTTCGCGACGATTCGGCTTTGCCACTACCGATATGGAGCTTCGTCGTTGAGCGAGCATGAGACGCCACGCACCGTGGTCCTGGCTCCGGTGGCGTTTGGAGCCAGTGGAATAGTCGGGGGCGGCGAGAGGTTCTCTTTGGAACTTGCACGAGCGCTGGCGCGGCGGGCGCCCACCACCCTGATCACGTTCGGCAGCGAGCCGTTCGACCGCACGGTCAATGGGCTCAAGTACCGTGTCCACACAGCCCGGCACTTCATACTGGGCAATCGGCTGAATCCGGTGTCCTTCCGTTTTCTCCGTGACCTTTGTGGAGCTAGCGTAGTCCACTGCGTTGGGTGGAACACGCTGGTCATCGAGTTGGCGATTCTGTTCTGCTGGCTGACTCGAAAAAGGGTCTTCGTGACCGATGTTGGAGGAGGGGCGACGCCGCTCTTCGGAAGAATCCTCCCTCTCAAGAAGATGGTGCATCGTTTCTTGATGATTGGCGATATTCCGGAGAGCATTTTTTCGGATGTTCGCAGCAAGTGGCGGGTAATCGGCTCCGGAGTGGACACAGAGTATTACTCACCGATTGACAACGAGCCGCGGAACGGAATCCTGTTTGTCGGAAGAGTCTTGCCCCACAAGGGCGTGAACCACCTAGTATCGGCTCTTCCAGACGACATGGAGTTGAAGGTCGTTGGGAAGCAGATGAACGCCTCATTCATTGCAACTCTGAGGGCCATGAGTAGCGCGAAGAAGGTCACCTTCCTTCCCGACGCATCCACCGAAGACGTTCGTGAGCTCATGCGCCGTGCTCGCGTGCTGGTTCTGCCATCTGTGAACACGACTATGTTTGGTCGCAGAGTACCGCTTCCTGAATATCATGGGCTGGTGCTTCTGGAGGCTATGGCCTGCGGCACGCCAGTAGTCGGTACATCTGTCGGCTTGATCCATGAGGTTGTCGAGGATGGCGTGGTTGGTCGACTAGTTCCCCCGGGTGACGAAGTGGCGCTACGCGACGCGCTGTTGTGGGTGTGCAATGAGGAGCGGTGGAGCTCCTTGTCGATGGCGGCGCGCGCTAAGGCCGAGCAGTGGTCCTGGAATTCGGTGGCAGGCAGGTGTCTAGAGTTCTATGGCGACTAGGGTGACGTTCAGAGAAGGCGTGAGGAGCCGTCAGCGGACCCGAGATCGATTGATTCTTCTCTATGCGCGATTGTTTCGCCATCGAGGCCATACTCGAATCTTAAGAAGATTGACCGGGCACCGGCGGATCGTGGCCCCGGTTCAGCATGGGGTGATATTGAAGCTAGGCGCTACGGATGTGATCGAACACTCTCTCCTCATCGGACACGACTACGAACCGATCACTCTGGACTTCCTGCAGAGCAATCTCCGGCCTGGCGAGAGAGCCGTTTTTGCAGGGGTGAACTTCGGCCTTCACCTGATCGTGGGGGCCGTCGCGGTGGGAGCACGCGGCGCCGTATTGGGTGTGGAGCCCCAGCCAAGCGCAATTCAGGCAGCATGGCAGAACGTAGAGTTGAACAATGTGGCACCACAAACGCTTCTCGTGTGCGCTGGTCTTGGCGCCGAAGACAGGTTGATTCGAGTCCCCTGGTCGCAGCCAGTGAACAGCGGTGCCGCTAGCTTTCTGGACTCTGGTTCGGGATATCTAGTCGGAGTCTCTCGTCTCGAGACCATCTTGAGTTTCTTGGAGTGGGACAGTGTACGACTTGCCCTTCTAGACGTACAAGGATTTGAGCTGGAGGCTTTGAAGGGCTTCGGCGCCCGAATCCGGCCGGAGATTCTCGTAGTGGAATTTGACCCGACTTTCCTAGAGAAGGCGGGCGTCACACCAAGTGAGCTTGCGACTCGATTGGATGGGATGGGGTACGACCTTGCTGACCTCTTTGGCCGACGCCTCGATAGCACCTCGGACCTCCCCTCTGTTGCGGAGCGGAATGTCGTGGCCTTCGATCGGAGACTGGGCGTAATACCGAGGTATCAAGGTACATCGGGGGGCGGTGCTTGACTGCCAAGCGCAGGAGCGCTGGTGCCGGTCGAATATGGGATTTCTGCGGTGTCCATTCACCTTCCCAAGTCAACGTCTCGGCGAATAGAGAGCTCCCAGTCCCATTCTGGCTTGAGCTCGCGCTCCTTTCGAGACGGGCGACCTCTACCCCTGACAACGACAAGGCAGTCGAATCAATGAGAGGGACTTAGTGCCCGGGCGTGTTTTCATCGCAGGTCACCGCGGACTCGTGGGCTCAGCAATCCTACGCCGACTAGTCCAACAGTCCGACTCTGAAGTGGTTACAGCTGCGCGCCAAGACCTGGACCTCCGGGTGCAGGACTCGGTAGACGAGTGGTTTGAGGACCGAAGGCCGACAGTTGTCTACCTCGTAGCCGGCACGGTCGGCGGGATCCTCGCCAACTCGACGCGGCCGGCGGAGTTCATCTACGACAACCTGATGATCCATGCGACCGTGGTTCACGCGGCCTACAAAACCGGCGTGAAGAAGCTGCTCTACCTCGGCAGCTCGTGCATCTACCCGCGCGAAGCGCCGCAGCCGATGCGCGAGGAGCACCTGCTGACCGGGCCGCTCGAGCCGACCAACGAGCCGTACGCGATCGCCAAGATCGCCGGGATCAAGCTCTGCCAGGCGTATCGCCGGCAGTACGGCTGCGACTTCATCTCGGCGATGCCGACCAATCTCTACGGGCCGAACGACAACTTCGACCTGCAGTCGTCGCACGTCCTGCCGGCCATGATCCGCAAGTTCCACGACGCGAAGGCGGAAGGGCGCCGAGCGGTGACCATCTGGGGAACGGGAGCCCCGCGCCGGGAGTTCCTGCACGTCGACGACCTGGCCGATGCCTGCGTCTTCCTGATGGAGAACTACGACGGCGAGGAGCACATCAATGTCGGCACCGGCGAGGACCTGAGCATCCGCGAGCTCGCCGCCATGGTGCGCGAAGTCGTCGCCCCGGAGATCGAGATCGAGTACGACACCTCGAAGCCGGACGGCGCGCCGCGCAAGCTGCTCGACGTCGGTCGCATCCACGCCCTCGGCTGGCGGCACCGGATCGGGCTGCGCGAAGGGATCGAGTCGACCTATCGGTGGTTCTTGGAACACCGCGCGGAAGCGCGCGGAACCTGATGGGGCGCGCTTGAGCGGCTCGGCGAAAGTGGCGACATCGGTACCGGCGGCGAGACCCACGGAAGATTTGTCGATGGAGGCTTCGGAGAGGAGCGCGACGGGCGCCGCCGCCGGAGAAGCTTGCCCCCTCTGCGGCGCGACGCGTCTCGCGAGTCGATTTCCGAGAGCTCGAACCCTGTCGGCTCCGGCGGGTGCGATTCCGGCGAGCTATCGCATCACTGAGAGCGCGAGGCGACGGGTTGGCAGCATCCTTCACTGCCCGAACTGCGGGCTCTCGTTCCTCCCGGGGGCCATCCGGCGCGCCGGCCGCGCGGCCTACGAGCAAGGAGTGGACCCGGCGTATCTCGCCTCGGAGGAGGATCGGCTGCGCAATGCACGCCGGCTGCTGGAGATGTTCCCCCAACGGGGGAGGCTGCTCGACGTCGGTTGCGCCTACGGCCTGCTCCTCCGCGCGGCGCGCGAGATGGGATTCGATCCTCGAGGCCTCGAACCCTCCGCGGAGATGGCGGAGGCGGCTCGCCGCGCGAGCGGCGTTCCGGTGGAGCGCGGCTTTCTCGAGGATCTGGAACCATTACGCTTCCAGCCCTTCGATTGCGTCGTGCTCTCGGACGTGATCGAGCACCTGGATGATCCACGGCGGGGCTTAGAGCGTGTGCGCGATCTCCTCGCACCGGGGGGTCGCGTGCTCGTCCTCACTCCGGATGCGGGCAGCGCAGTGGCGCGGACCTTCGGAAGTCGGTGGTGGGGAGTGTTCGACGATCACAATTGCTACTTCGACCGCCGCTCTCTCGCCCGTCTCCTCGCGGATACCGGATTCGCCGTGGAGCGATTCGCGTCGTTCGGGCGTCGCTTCCCCTTGGCCGCGTGGGCGGCGAAGCTGCGCACCTACGGCGGTGCGTGGGGTCGCTGGAGCGAAGCGCTGGTGAAGGGGCTACACATCGATGGCTGGCCGATGGCGGTCAACTTGGGAGACCAGATGGTCTGCCTGGCGCGCAGGAGAGACTGACCGCGGTGGAAGAGCAAGGAACGGGCGCGCCGGCGAAGCCGAGGGTCGTCGTGGTCATGCCGGCCTACAACGCCGGCCGGACCCTGCGCATGACGTACCAGGAACTGCCGGCCGACCACTTCGACATGGTGATCGTCGTCGACGATGGCTCGACGGACGACACGATCCAGGTGGCGCGCGAGCTGAATCTCAAGCTGTTCGTCCACGACCGCAACTACGGCTACGGCGCCAACCAGAAGACCTGCTATACCGAGGCGCTGCGCGAGGGCGCGGACATCGTGGTGATGGTCCACCCGGACTACCAGTACGACCCGACGCTGCTGCCCGACATTGTCGCGCCGATCCGCGAGGGTCGCGCCGACGTGGTCTTCGGTTCGCGGCTCAAGGGAGGCGGGGCGATCGCGGGCGGGATGCCGTGGTGGAAGTACGTGGCCAACCGGTTCCTGACCGGGGTCGAGAACTGGGCCTTTGGGCTCGATCTTTCCGAGTTTCATACCGGCTACAGGGCCTATCGCCGTGAGGTGCTCGAGAGCGTGGACTTTCGCGCCAATTCGGACGGATTTATTTTCGACCAGGAGATCGTGGCGCAGTTGGTCCACGGAGGATTCATGATCGCGGAGATCGGCGTTCCGACTCGCTATTTCGCCGAGGCGTCGAGCGCCAGCTTCTGGGCGAGTGTGCGCTATGGATTCGGAATCCTGAGCCTTTGTGCGGCTTTCCTCCTGCACCGTCTGGGGCTGGTGCGGAGGCGGCGGTTCGGAAACCTCCGAAAGCGATATCGCGAGGTCGGCTGAGATGCAAGGCGGAGCGAGGTCTACGAGTGCCACCGGGCGCGAAGGCGAGTACTTCGGTCACACTCACGTTACCCTCATCGAACCGCGCCGTGGTTGGGCGCGCCTCGATCTGCGGGAGCTCTGGGCCTACAGGGAGCTGCTCTGGGTGCTGGTTCTCCGCGACGTCCGCGTGCGCTACCAGCAGACGATCCTCGGTGGCGCGTGGGCGATCCTGAGGCCACTGCTGGCGGTGGGCATTTTCAGCGTGGTGTTCGGAAAGGTCGCGAAGCTGCCGTCCGAGGGGGTTCCATACCCGCTATTCGCGCTCGCCGGCGTGCTTCCCTGGACCTTCTTTTCCTCGGCGGTCGCCGGAGGAGCGGAATCCCTGGTGGGCTCGCAGCACCTGGTCAGCAAGGTGTATTTCCCGCGGCTGATCATCCCGCTCGCGTCGATCGGCGTGGCGCTCGTCGATTTCGCGGTCGGCCTGCTGGTGCTGGTCGGCGTCGCCGCGTACTACGGCGCCGCGCTGAGCACGAGCCTCTTGATGCTACCGATCCTCCTGGTGCTGCTCGTGTTCTCCACCGTGGGAGTCACCACCGTGCTCTCGGCGGCGAACGTTGCCTACCGGGACGTGCGCCACATCGTTCCGTTTCTGCTCCAGGTCTGGCTCTACGCGACGCCGGTGGTCTATCCCGCGTCGATGTTCCCCGAGCGCTATCGCCAGTGGCTGTACCTGAATCCGGCGGCAGGTCCGGTCGAGGCGTTTCGGGCGGTGATTCTTGGTCGCCCGGTCGACTCGAGCGGCCTCGCGCTCTCGCTCTCGGTATCGGCGGTGCTCCTCGTCGGTGGCCTCGCCTATTTCTCGCGCGTCGAGCGGCGATTCGCGGACATCATTTGACGCATCACAGCCGGGTGCGCGCGGTCGAAGTCGAGAACCTCACGAAGGAGTATGAGCTCGGAGGCAGCGACTGGAGTCGGCGGTCGCTCTACGAGTCGTTGGCGGGCTGGCGGCACCGCCGGGGCGGACGAAGTCGGCGGCGATTCCTGGCGCTCGACGGTGTTGAATTTGCGATCGAGGCCGGAGAAGTCGTCGGCGTCGTCGGGCGGAATGGCGCGGGGAAGAGCACGCTGCTGAAGATCCTCTCGCGGATCACGTCGCCGACCTCGGGTCGCGCGGTGATTCGCGGCAACCTCGCCAGCCTGCTCGAGGTCGGAACGGGCTTCCACCCTGAGTTGTCGGGGCGTGAGAATGTCTACTTGAATGGCACGATTCTGGGGATGAGCCGGCGCGAAATCGACCGGAAGTTCGACGAGATCGTGGACTTTGCCGAGGTGCGCGAGTTCCTGGACACGCCGGTCAAGCGCTACTCGAGCGGCATGTACGTGCGTTTGGCCTTCTCCGTGGCGGCGCACCTCGACGCCGACGTCCTGCTGGTGGACGAGGTCCTCGCGGTAGGCGATGCGGCATTTCAGCGCAAGTCGCTGGGCAAGATGGGGGACGTCGCGACCAGCGGCCGGACGGTGATCTTCGTCAGTCACAACCTGGGCGCGGTGCGCAACCTCTGCCGAAAGGTCTTGGTCCTGGATCATGGGCGCCTCTCCTTTGACGGACCGACCGAGAAAGGACTCGAACATTACGAGGTCAGCTTCGTTCGGCCCGGCGGGTCTCTCGCGGCCGTCGCTCTTGCGGGGCCCCTGGCGGACACGATCGAGCTCGAGCGATTCGAGCTGCGACAGGACGGCAGCGCGGTGACCGTCGTGGATCCGACGGTCCCGCTGGAGATCTCGGTTCTGGGCCGGGCGAAAGCCGCGTTTCCGAGCCTGGACGTCGCCATTGCCGTGTTTCGTGACGGATCGCGACTCTTCTCCTGCCACGACGGCCCGAGCGGCCGGGCCCTTGCCGAAGGCCGGTTCCGATCTCATTTTCTCTTGCCCTCGCACCTGTTGAGGCCCGGGCTCTTCCAGTTGGGGATCGGCGCCCAGCGCCGCGGCGCGGGCGAGTGGTGCTGGGTACCGGAAGTCGCGAGCTTTGAGGTCCGGGAGCATTGGGACGAGCGCATTCAGGAGCGCGACACGGGACCGATGTCGGTCGCCGTGGAATCTGGCCGAGAGGAGCTGCCCTGACGTCGCCACGCACTCTCGCCACCGCGCTCCTGCCGCGATCGCTGCGGCGATCGGTGCGACTGGAGGCCAGGATCCGCGAGCATGCGGCTGCTGGCGTGCTCTCGGGACCCTTCGCGGGAATGCGCTATGGCGATCGGAGCCACGGCAGCGTCTATCTGCCAAAACTCCTCGGTACCTACGAGCTCGAGGTCGCGTCGATCGTCCGCGAGCTGATCGGCCGGCAGTTCGCGACCATCGTGGTCGCGGGCGCGGCGGAGGGGTACTACGCGGTGGGCTTCGCGCGCGCTCTCCCGGAGTCGAGAGTCGTGGCGTTCGAAGCCTCGAAAGCGGCGCGTGACGCGCTGCTCGACCTGGCGACTCGGAACGGCGTCGGCGAACGAGTTGAGAGTCGGGGCATTTGCGATGCACGTGGGCTGTCGAGCGCGCTCGACGGCCCGCCGCCCGTGTTGCTGGTCATGGACCTGGACGGCGCCGAGGCCACGCTGCTCGACCCATTTGTGCTCCCAGTGCTGGCTCGGCTCGAGATGCTGGTGGAGCTCCACGATTGCTTCATCGAGGGGGTCGGGGATCTGGTAAGCCGCAGGTTCGCCGCGACCCACGAGGTTCGTCGGATCGCGCAGCGTCGGCGCAGCGCGACAGATTTCCGGGCTCCCTGGATTCCCGCCAGCTTCTACGGGGCACTGGAACAGGCGATGTCGGAGCGGAGGCCGGCAGCCAACGACTGGATTCACCTGCGACCGCGGGACCAGGCAGGCGTCGAGGGATGAGCAAACCGGAGAGCGGCGCCACACTCGGCATCGGCGGCTTCCTCGGTCACGATGCCAATGCGGCGCTGATGGTCGACGGGGAGCTGGTCGCCGCGACGCAGGAGGAACGCTCGACCCGGCGCAAGCACGACGGCGAGTTCCCTAGGAGGGCGATCGCCGAATGTCTCGAGATCGGTGGCCTCCATGCGGGCGAGGTCGGGGTGGTGGCGTTCGCGGAAAAACACCTGCAGAGCCGGTTGTTCGACAAGACGGGCCGGCCGGCGTCGCGTCTGAGCGCCGCCTTCGCGCGCCTGTTGCCCAACCGCTGGGAGGCGGAATACCTGAAGCCGGCCCGTGAGCTCTTCACTAGTGCCCGGATTCGCTACGCCTGGCACCACCTCTCGCACGCGGCCGGGGCCTTCTACACCTCGGACTGCCGCCGAGCGGCGTTTCTCTGCGTCGATGGCAAGGGCGAGGACGTGAACGCGACCATCGGGCGGATCGACGCCGACGAGCTCGAGGTGGCCTGGGAGCAGCCTCACGAGAACGGGATCGGCTTGCTCTACACTCTCGTGACCCGCTTCCTCGGCTTTCCCTCCTTCGGCTCCGAATACAAGGTGATGGGCCTCGCTCCCTACGGCGAGCCGCGATTCGTGGAGGGGCTGCGCTCGCTGGTTCACTCCGATCCGCGCGGCTGGGTGCGCCTGAAGGAGCCGGTCACCTTCGTCACTCCGGCGATGGAGGCCGCAGTGGCCCTGGTCGAGCGGGCGACCGGCGTGGCGCGAAGGGGCCGAGGCGAGGAGCTGACCGACGAGCACGTCGATATCGCGGCGTCACTGCAGTCGCTGTTCGAAGAGCGGATCTTCGCGATGGCGCGGTTCGCCCGCGAGACGACTGAGGAGGACCACCTGCTTTTCACCGGCGGTTGCGCGCAGAACTGCGTCGTGGCCGGAAAGCTCCGCGCCGCAGGGATCTTCTCCGAAGTGCACAACTCGCCCGTGGCGGGCGACATGGGCTCGGGACTGGGAGCGGCGATCCTCGACCAGCGCGATCGCGGATTGATCGACGGCGCCTGGG
Organism: Thermoanaerobaculia bacterium; assembly: GCA_046331385.1. Classification (GTDB taxonomy): domain Bacteria; phylum Acidobacteriota; class Thermoanaerobaculia; order Multivoradales; family JAGPDF01; genus JAXLQW01. Next base: position 1,747,236 of record JAXLQW010000001.1, on the reverse strand, counting down.
TGGATCCGCGAGGCTTCTACCTCGGCACGTCGCCGGGTGAGGCGCCGTTGGAAGCGACTCCCTGGGCGGTCGACTCGGGAGACGATCTCTTCGCCGCGGTGGCCGCGCGCCTGGCGGAGGGCTCGATCGTCGCCTGGTGTCGCGGAAGAATGGAGCTCGGCGCGCGAGCGCTGGGGGCGCGGTCGATCTTCGCCGATCCGCGGGTGCCTGGAATGCAGTCGCGGCTCAACCGGGCGGTGAAATTCCGCGAGGGATTCCGGCCCTTCGCTCCGGTGGTGCTCGAGGAAGAAGTCGGCGCGTGGTTCGACTCCGACCGGCCCAGCCGCTTCATGCAGTTCGTTGCGAACTTGCGACCCGAGCTGCGCCGCGCCGTACCCGCGGGGCTGCGCTCGATGCGCGAGCGTCTCGAGTATCCCCGCTGCGAGATCTCGAGCGTGATTCACGTGGACTATTCGGCGCGACTGCAGACCGTCGAGGCGGGCACCCACCCCGACCTGCACCGGCTGCTGTCGGCGTTCCATCGCTCGACCGGCGTGCCGATCCTGATCAATACCAGTTTCAACGTCGCGGGCGAGCCGATCGTACGCACGGCGCAGGAAGCTTGGGACTGCTTTGTGCACACCGACGTGGATTTCCTGGTCATCGGCGACCGGATGTTCCGCAACCCCCGTCAACTCGGCCGATCGGAGAAGCTAGCTTGGGCACAGCGATTTACCGAGTTCTCCTGAAGATCTACAGCCTGGTGGCGCCCCGAGCTGCGCGCCGCGGCTGGGTCAGGAGCCACAGGTCGAATGACCTGTCGAGCCGCTGAGCAGAAGCTGTGAACCAGGAACCGCGAAGACTCCGCGTCCTCTTCTTCAATCCAGGCCTCTACGCCCTCGGTGGGATGCAAGCCTGGCTGGCAGCTCTGATGCCGGATCTGGAAGCGCTCGGCTGGGAGTGTTGGCTGGCGTTGCCGAGCGGTCGCTTCAACGATGCCGATGGATATCTGGCGAACTATCCTTGGCCGCGAGTCAGAAAGCTCGAGAACCCGGCGGGCACGAAGTGGGGAAGGGAACGAGCCGTTCGAGCGGTGCTCTCGCAGGTTCAACCGGATGTGACGGTGGTCGCGAATCTGGTCACTGTCTACGAGACGATCGAACGCTTGCGCTGGACGGGGCGAGCGACACCTCGTTTGATCATGTGCAGCCACACGTTCGATCCCGGAATCTTCGCCGATCTCGAGAGGTTTGTCGGCGTCGTGGACGGCTTCGTGGCGCCGAATCGGCTGATGGAGCGTGCCGCTACCGAGCTCGCGCGGTACCCGGCGGAGCGCGTGCGCTACGCCTCTTATGGCGTCGACCTGCCACGTCTCGACCCTCCTCGCGCGTCCTCTCGGCTGGAAATCGTCTTCTGCGCCCGACTTGAGGAGGAGCAGAAGCGACTTCTCGACTTGCCCAGGATCGCGGAGGCTTTGGCACATCGCGGCGTCGAGTTCCGCCTTCAGATCGTCGGTGGTGGACCCGATGAGGCGCGACTTCGAGCGGCCGTTGCTTCCTCTTCAGCGGCGACCCACATCGAGTTGGTAGGGCCCGTGGCTCCGGACCGCCTCCTCTCGGACTACTTTCAGCCCGGCAGGATCCTCCTCCTGACCTCGAGCTGGGAGAACGGCCCGATCGTGTTGTGGCAAGCCGCCGCGCGAGGATTGACGGTCGTGTCGAGCCGCTTCCTGGGCAGCGGCTTGGAGCGGGCACTGATCGCCGAGGAGAACTGCCTCCAGTTCTCGGTCGGGGATGCCGATGCGGCGGCGTTGGCTCTGTCGCGTCTCCGAGACGGAGCGCTGAGAGCAAGACTGGCGGTCGCCGGCCGCCGGACGGTGGAGCGGAGGTTTTCGCGGCAGGTGTCGGCAACGGCGTGGGACGCCGCGCTTCGTGACCTGGCCGCGCGACCTCTTCGTCCGGTGATGAATCGACCTCCGGCGATTCCTCGTTCAGGACGACTCGATCGAATCCTCGGACTCGCCGGCGCGGATCTGGGTCGACGCTTGATGCGTCGACCCGCGAAGCTGTCCGGCCCAGGCGACGAGTGGCCCCACATCTCCCGCGAGGGTGCTGCCAGAGAGGCATTCTTCGCCGAGCTGGGGCGTTTGGATCAGGGGCCGCTGAAGGGCGCACTCGAGTCGACCTCGATTCAAGAAGCTGCGGTCGAGAGCCCATGAGAGGCTGCGACATCAACGAACGTAGTCGAAGGATCCATGTGCGGCATCGCCGGCTGGTGCGCTGAGCGGTTGAGCCCCGAGGGGGCCGCGGCGGTGGTCGCGGTCGCGGGGCGGCTGGCGCACCGCGGGCCGGACGATCACGCCGCCTGGCTGCGGCCCGAGGAGGGCATCGCGCTCGCCCACCGGCGGCTGGCGATCATCGACCTGTCGCCGGGCAGCCGGCAGCCGATGATCGACGAGGCGCGCGGCCTGGTGCTCGCCTACAACGGCGAGATCTACAACTTCCGCGAGCTGCGCGCCGAGCTCGAGAATCTCGGCGAGCGCTTCACGACCACGGGCGACGTCGAGGTGCTGCTCAAGGCCTTCGCGGCGTGGGGCGAGAAGTCCTTCGCGCGCCTGGCGGGGATGTTCGCGCTCGCGATCTGGAGCGCGCGCGACCGGACGCTCTGGCTGGCGCGCGACGCGATGGGAATGAAGCCGCTCTACCTCTGGCGGCCGCCGGCGGGCGGGATCACCTTCGCGTCCGAGGCGCGCGCGCTCGCCGCGCTGCCGGGCTTCGAGGCGCGCATCCGGCCCGAGAGCCTGCGCGAGTACCTCGAATTCGGCTACGTCTTCTCGGAACGCGAGACGATCTTCGAGGGAGTGGAGAAGCTGCCGCCGGCCGAGGTGGTGGCGATTCGCGACGGCCGGATCGTGCGCCGGTTCCGGCATTTCGAGCCGCCGCGGCCGGAGCCGTCCGACCGCCGGAGCGGCGCCGGGCGGGTCGAAGAGCTCTCCTCCTGCCTCGAGACCGTGGTCGCGCAGCATCTGATCGCCGACGTACCGGTCGGTCTCCTGCTGTCGGGCGGCCTCGACTCGAGCCTCGTCGCCGCGCTCGCGGCGCGGCGCGAGTCGGTCACCACGGTGAGCATGGGCTTCGCCGATTCCGCCCACGACGAGCGGCCGTGGGGGGCACGGGTCGCGCGGGCGATCGGCTCCCGGCACCACGAGGTGCTGATCGCGCCGGGCGAAGTGGCGGCGGAGATCGAAGAGTGCGCGGCGATCTTCGACGACCTGTTCGCCGACTGGGGGACGGTCACGACCCGCATCCTCTACCGCAAGTGCCGGGAGCTCGGGCTCAAGGTGGTGCTGGTGGGCGAAGGCTCGGACGAGATCTTCGCCGGCTATCCGGTGTTCGAGCCGGCGGCGCGGTCGAGAGCCGGCGATTGGGCGCTCTTCCAGCTCTACCGGCGCTACGCCAGCCGGCGCTACGGCTCGCTCTTCGGGCGCTTCCGCTCGACGATGCGCGAGCTGTTGGCCGAGAGCGGCGGCGACCTGTTCGACGCCGTGCGCCGCTTCGAGAGCCGGCGCCAGCTGCCGGCCAACTACGTCATGAAGGTCGACAAGGCGAGCATGTCGGTGTCGCTCGAGGCCCGCGCGCCGTACCTCGATCGCCGGGTGGCGGAGATCGCTTACCGCGCGCCGGTCGCCGAGCTGCTCGGCGAGGGGACGAACAAGCTCCTCCTGCGGCGAGTGGCCGAGCGCAGCGGGCTGCTACCGCCCGAGATCGCGCGCCGGCCGAAGATGGGCGGCTCGATCGCCGCGAGCTGGCTCGACGAAGTGCCGCAATTCCGCGGTTTCGCGCGCGACGTCGTGCTCGCGCCGGATGGCTGGGCGGCGGAGGTCGGCCTGCGGCCGGCGATGGAGGCCTACTTTTCGGGCCGGCCGGGCTTCGCGTTTCCGCGCGCGCTGTCGCTCTTCTCGCACGTCGCCTGGCGGCTGCTGCTGCTCGAGCTCTGGTCGCGCAGCCTCGGCGTCGAGCGGAGGCTCGCGGCGTGAGTCGGCCGCTGGTGTCGGTGATCCTGCCGGTGTTCAACCGCCCGGTCGAGCTGCGCGCGGCAGTCGCTTGCGTCGAAGCCCAGTCCTACACGAATTGGGAGATCCTGATCGTCGACGACGGCTCGACGGACGAGACGGCACGAGTCGCCGTCGAGCTCGCGACGAATCAGCCCGATCGGATTCGCGTGCTCCAGCGCGCGAATGGTGGCCCGGGCGCGGCGCGCGAGACCGGCCGCCTCGCGGCGCGGGGCGATCTCCTCCAGTACCTCGACAGCGACGACTGGCTGGCGCCGGAGAAGCTCGCGCTGCAGGTCGAGGCGCTCGAGCGCCGCCCGGAGTGCGGCATCGCCTACGGCCGCTGCCGGGAGACGGGTCCGGACGGCGTGGCGCTCGCCCATCCCGAGCGCCCCTCGGATCGCCCGCTCGAGACGATGTTCCCGGCGTTCGTCGAGAAGCGACTCTGGAACACCGTGGTGCCCCTCTATCGCCGCGAGCTCAGCGACCGGGCGGGCGCCTGGCTCCCGCTCTGGCAGGAGGAGGACTGGGAGTACGACGTGAGAATCGCGGCGCTCGGCCCGAAGCTCGCCTTCGTCGACGAGGTGGTCGCCGAGCATCGGCAGCATGGCGGAGCGAGGTTGAGCGGCACGGCCCATGGCGATCGCGAGCGACTCGGAGACCGCGCCGAAGCTCATGCCCGAATCCTGGATCATGCCTTGAGCGCGGGAGTGTCCCGTGAGTCTCCTGAAATGGCGCGGTTTGCGCGCGAGCTGTTCCTGCTGGCTCGGCAGTGCGGTCTGGCGGGGCTCACGAATCGCTCTCAAGACCTTTTTCATCTGGCGCGAAGGGCGTCGACGCCGGACCGTGCGAGTCGGCTGGACTTTCGGCTCTACGCGTTCGCCGCCAGATCGATCGGCTGGAGGGCGGCGGCTCGGCTTTCGAGAGGTTGGAGGAGTGCTACATCACCCACGAAGCGCGGAGCCACGACCGCTGCGATCTGAGCCGACTCACCGCACAACTTACCTCTGCGACTGGCTGCCGCCCGACTTCGGGGCGGTGGGGCAGTACGCGCTCGCGGCGGCGGGAGAGTTGGCGCGCGCGGGGCGGGAGGTGACGCTCGTCGGGTTGTCGTCGAGCGCGGCATCGAGCGAGGAGGCAGAGGTCGGCGCCGGACGGCTGCGGGTGGTCCGTGTGCATCGGCCGGCCTACGATCGCAGCCGGCTCTTGGAGCGCGCGCTGTGGACGCTGGCGACGAACTTCGCCCTGGTGCGCGCGGCGCTGCCGCACCTGCGGCGGTCGCGCGAGATCTTCTTCACCGGCAGCCCGCCCTTCCTCATCCACTGGCTGGTGCCGCTCAACTTCTTCCTCCGTCGCCGTCTCGTCTACCGGATCACCGACTTCCACCCCGAGTGCCTGATCGCCGAGCGCGGCCGGGCGGGCTTCGCGCTCGGTCTTCTGCGCAGGTGGACCATCGCGCTCCGGCGGCGGATCGACCGCTTCGAAGTCCTGGGAGAGGACCAGCGGCGCCGTCTGCTCGCGATCGGCATTCCTGCGGAGCGGATCGAGCTGCGCCGGGACGATTCACCGGTCGACGTTTCGGCCGGGATCGAACCGCTACCGATCCCCGCCGAGCTCGCCGGGAAGACGGTCCTGCTCTACTCGGGGAACTTCGGCGTGGCGCACGACGACGCGACCTTCGTCGCCGGCTACGAGCTGCATCACCGCGAGGGGAGCGGCCGGATAGGCCTTTGGCTGAATGCCACCGGCACCAAGGCGGACCGGGTCGAGCGGGCGCTGCGCGAGCGCGGCCTTCCCGTGGCGCGCACGCTTCCGGTGCCGCTCTCCGACCTCGCCCGCCTATTGATGGCCCCAGCCGCCCACCTGATCACCCTGCGTGACGAGTTCGTCGGCTACGTCCTGCCTTCGAAGGTCTATGGTGCCATCGCCTCGGGGCGGGACGTGCTCTTCGTCGGCAGCACGGAGAGCGACGTCGATCTGCTCTGCCGCGAGCGCCTGCCGGACGGGTGTTACCTCCGCGTGGCGGTGGGCGATCCGGCGGCGGTCGCCGCGGCGCTCGAGGGCATCGCGGACCGCGCGACGCCGGGCGCCGCCGATCGCGCCCCAGTGAGGTCGGTCACTCCCGCCGCCGCCAGCGAGGTGCTACCTTCGTCGCATGGATTTCGGGTGGCGGGATGAGTGACCGCCTGGTCCTCGCCCTGATCGTCGGCGCGGTGGCGGGGGTGGTCACCAGTCTCCTGGTGCCGCCGATCGTGCGCCTGGCGGTGTTGCTCAAGGCGGTCGACAAGCCGGACGCGCGCAAGGTGCAAGCGGCGTCGATGCCGCGCCTGGGCGGGGTGGCGATGTTCCTGGCGCTGGCGCTCGGCGGCGGCATCGCGTTGGTGGCGCGCTGGACGGAGTGGAGCGCGGCGATTCCGCGCGAGGAGTTCCTGGCGCTCGGGCTCGGCGCGACGCTGGTCTTCGTGGTCGGCGTGGTGGACGACCTGGTGGGCGTCTCGCCCGGCCGGAAGTTCCTGGTCGAGTTCTTCGCCGCCTGGTTGCTGGTGCGCGTCGGCTGGAACTTCGGCTCGATCCGCCTGCCGTGGGCCGGCGAGATCGAGCTCGGGGTCTTCGGCGGCGTCGTCTCTTTGCTCTGGGTGGTCGGGGTGACCAACGCCATCAACCTGATCGACGGCCTCGACGGCCTGGCGACCGGCGTGGCGGCGATCATCTCGGCCTCATTGCTCGTCTACTCGGTGCTGCAGCAGAACTGGGGGACGGTCACCCTGATGGCCGGGATCGTCGGCGTCTGCCTCGGCTTCCTGCGCCACAACTGGGAGCCGGCGCGGGTCTTCATGGGCGATTCTGGGTCGCTCACCCTCGGCTTCCTGCTCGGCGCGATGACCCTACACTCGTCGATCAAGGCGCCGGCGGCGGTGGCGATCATCGTGCCCATCCTGGCGCTCGGCGTGCCGGTGATCGACACCCTGCTGGTGATGCTGGTGCGCTTCGTCGGCGGCGGCGGCCGGCCGGTCGCCAAGCGCTTCCTGCGCATGTTCCACGCCGACCGCCAGCACCTCCACCACCTGCTCGGCAACCTCGTCGGCCGTCACCGGCAGATCGTCGCCGTGCTCTACGGCACGGTGGTGGTCTTCTGCGCCGGCGCGCTGCTGGTGGCGATGCGCGGCGACATGGAGCTCGGCTTCCTGCTCCTGGGGTTCGAGATCCTGGTGGTGATCGCGATGCGCTGGTTGGGGCTGACGCGCGCCGCGAGCCGCCTGGCGCAGGAGCAGAAGGCCGAGGTACGCGCCCGCCTCGAGAGCTGGGAGCTCGACCGGGCCTCGGGCGAGATCAGGGCCGCACCAACGCCACTCGAGCCACCTTCGGCGCCTCGCCGCTGATCGGCACCAAGCGCGCGAGGTGCGCCCCGGGCGTGACCTCGAGGGCGATCGTCGCCTCCGCCGCTCCCTCCGGCAACACCTGCGGATCTCCCAGCTCGCCGTCCCACTCGAGGGCGAAGACTCCGCCGGCCGCCGCCTCCTCGAGCTGCAAGACCAGGCCGCGCGCGCCGCGTGCCGCCACCAAGCCGAGGCGTGCGCTGCCGCGCTCGATCGTCCAGTCGCTCGCCTCCCAGGCTTCGCGCGCGAGCGGCTGCAGCGTCCTGCCGGCCGCGACCGGGTCGGCCGCCGCGCCGGGCCCGCGCACCGCCTCCCAGGCGCGCCGGAAGCTGGCGCGCTCCCACCAGTCGCGATTCACCCCCTCGAGCGCCGTGCGCGCGCCGGCGACGTCGCCCGCCGCGCGCAGGCGCTCGGCCTTCAAGACCAGATAAGGCGCCCAGGCGCTCGCCCAGCTCGAGTCGGCGCGCCGCTCGACCAGCTCGGCGCGCGCCGTGTCGCCGGCCAGCAGCGCGGCGATGGCGTTCTCCTCCGGCGCGAGCTCGGTGGCGGCGGTCGAGGCGATGCGCTCGAAAGCCGGCGCCGAGAGCGGGCAGTCGCCGAGCAGGCAGAGCGGTATCGCCCAGCGCAGCCAGGCGGCCGAGGCGCGCGCCAGACGCTCGCCGGCGGGGCCCGCCGGGCGTTCGGCGAGCACCGCCTCGAAGAGCGGCGCTTGGCTCTTGGCGAGCGGCACCGCGGCGGCTAGCTCGGCGAATTCGGCGCGCTCGGCGGCTACCCGCCGCGGATCGCCGGCGCGCGAACGCGCCGCGGCGAGACGCCCGGCGAGCTGCGCCGCGAGCGCCGCGCGCCGGCGCAGCTCGAGCCGCGCCACTCCCGGCCAGTCGCGCCGGCCGGCCGACCAGGCGACCAGGCGGTTCCAGGTGGCCGGCGAATCGGGGAGCAACTGCGCGGCGCGCTCGGCCGAGCCGGCGATCGCGAGCCAGGGATCGACGAGGCGTTCGAAGAAGACCGGATCGGTGAACGCGTCGCGCAGCAGGCGCTCGACCTCCGGTCGCTTGGCCGCCGACAGCGCCGGCCAGACCTCGAGATAGGCCGAGGCGAGGAAGCGCCCGGGCTCGCGTACCGCGGGGGCGCGGGCGACCGCGGCCTCGAGCGGCGCCTCCCAGTCGCGATAGCCGGAGAAGAGGCGGGCGTCGCGCGCGCGGCTACGATCGAGCGCGGTTGCCGCACCGAGCAGGAGCGGCGCCTCCCAGCTTGCCGGCCGGTCGCGCAGAGCCAGCCGTCCGAGCTCGGTCGCGGCGGCGAGACGCTGGCGCGCGAGAGCGAGCGGCGGGCGCCCGCGGGAGGCGACCTCGGCCGCGAGCGCGGCGCGGGCGATCACGATCCGCGCTCCGCCGGCCTCGCTCTCGCGCTCCACGCGGCGCGCGAAGACCTCGGCGTCTTCTCCCTGGATCTCGAGCTCCGAGGCGCGCGCGAGCAGCCCGGTCTCGATCGTCGCCAGCGTGTCGTAGCTCGCGAGCGCCGCGATCGCCGCCACCACGAAGAGCGCCGAGCCGACGGCGCGCGACAGGGCGTTGCGCGGCCGGTCGAGGCTCGCCGGGGCCGGGGGGAGCGATGGGAAGAGGAGCGAGCTCATCGAAGGCGCGCGGCCGCGGGGTCGCGACGCGCCAGTATACTGATCGCGGGAGCTCCCACCTGACTCCGGCCGATCCCAGATCACCGCACACTCCCGGCTTGCCGCCGCGCGCGGCGGCGGGGCTCGCCGCGCTCGCCGGCGAGGAGGCCCTGCGCCTCGCGGCGGTGGGCGACTCGATGCGGCCGACGATCGCTCCCGGCGACGAGCTGGTGGTGACCGCGGCCGCCCGTCCGCGACCCGGCGACATCGTCGTCGTGCGCGACGCAGGCGGGCGGCTCGTCGCCCATCGCGTGCTCCATCTCCGGCGGGCCGAGGGCGGCTTCGAGCTGCTGACCCGGGGCGACGCCGCGCGGAGCCCCGATCGCTGGATGCCCGCGAGCGCTCTCGTCGGCGAGGTGGTCGAGATCGCCGGGCGGCGCCTGGCCCCGGGCGCCGCCGATCGCCTGGCGGCGCGCTTCCGCGCGGCGCGCTACTTCCTCGGCCGCCTGTTGGCGCGCCGGAGCGAGTAGAAGCCGCGTTGCGGTCAGGCGGCGGCGCTTCGCAGTATCCTTCGCTCCTCATGCCGAACCCCGCTCTCGGCCCGCTGCGCCGCGCCGCCGACGTCCGCTACCGCCTGCTCGACGGTGAGGCGGTGGTCATCCGCCAGCGCGCCGGCGAGGTCCTGGGTCTCAATCCGGTGGGCTCGCGGTTGCTCGAGCTGATCGACGGAGCGCGCGACGTCGCGGCGCTGGTCGACCAGCTGGCGGCCGAGTTCGCGGCCGACCGGGCGACGATCGCGCGCGACGTCGAGAGCTTCCTCGCCGAGCTGGTCGCGAGCGGCGTGGTGGAGCCGGCCGGATGAAGAGCTACAACGAGGCGATGGCGCGCACCTGGTCGGAGAACCGGCTCTTCTCGGTCCTCCTCGAGCTCACCTACCGCTGCAACCTCGACTGCTGGTTCTGCTACAACGACACCGCGCTCGTCGGCCGGCCGCTGTCGCGCGAGCAGTACCTCTCCCTGCTCGCCGACCTGGCGGACCTCGGCGTCCTCCACCTGACGCTCTCGGGGGGCGAGCCGCTCGCCCACCCGGAGTTCTTCGCGATCGGCGGCCGGGCGCGCGAGCTCGGCTTCGTGGTGCGGATCAAATCGAACGGGCACGCGCTGCGCGGCGCGCTGGCGAGGCGGGTGCGCGCCGAGATCGATCCCTACGTGGTCGAGATCAGCCTGCACGGCGCGCGCGCCGAGACCCACGATCGGCAGACTCGCGTCCCCGGCAGCTTCGACCGCCTGCTCGCCAATCTCGAGGAGCTGGTCGGCCAGGGCTACCGCCTGCAGCTCAACTCGACCCTCACCGCCTGGAACCAGGACGAGATTCGAGAGATGTTCGCCATCGCCGACCGGCTCGGGGTGCGTTTGCAGTTCGACCCCGAGGTTACGCCGCGCGATGACGGCGACCGCGAGCCGCTGGCGATCACCGTGCCGCGCTCCGGCCTGCGCCGCCTGTTCGAGATCGAGAGCGAGCGGGCCGAGGCCGCCGCGCGCGCCGCCGGCGTCGATCCCGGAGCGATCAGCTCCGCGGTGGCTCGCCAGGGCGACCAGATGGTCGCGCCGGCGCCGGGGGGCAAGCACTGCGGCGCCGGCTCTTCGACCGCCTGCGTCGATCCCTACGGCACGGTCTATCCCTGCGTGCAGTGGCGGCGCGCGGTGGGCAATTTGCACGAAGCCAGGATCGGCGAGATCTGGGCGCGCTCTCGCGGTCTCGCCGACGTGCGGGCGCTCGAGGTCGAGATCCACGACGCGCTCGCTGCCACCGGCGCCGACGCGCACCTGCTCGCCTTCTGCCCGGGCACCGCCGAGGCGCGGGGCGGCGATCCACGCCGGGTCTACGCCGCTGCCGAAGAGCGCCGCGACCTGCTGCGCGCGACCGAGAGCGGCCGGCGTCGCACCCTCCTTCCGGTCCTGCCGTAGTTCCTCGATCCTCCGGAGAATGAAAAGGACCGGCGCGAACCGGTCCTCGAGCTGCGCGCAGGTCGATTCCGAGGGTCAGGAGGAGATCGGCCCCAGCGGACAGGCGCCGCGCGTCGCCTTGGCGGGCGGCGTCGGCGCGCAGAGCGCCGCGACCGCCTCGAGAGGCTCGCGGAAGAGTATGCGCGGCGCTTCGTACGGCCGCTTGACCTCCGTCGCGGGGTGGCTCGCAGCGGGGGGACGGTTTTCGTTCGGCATCCGGGTCTCCAAGAGTTCGATTCCTACTCGCCGCTCGAGCCGGGGCCCGAGGGCGGCGGGGACGGTCGCGACAACAGTAGCGACGGGTCGCCCAACAGGTTGAGCAGGCCGATCTCTTCGATCGAGCCGCCCTGATTCGCGACGTCGCGCTCGGCGGCGAGCAGGCGTTCGCCGATCGTGCCGACGGGTCCGCCGAAGGCGAGACCGGTGAAGCGGCGGGCGAGCTGTAGCGCCTCGCCCGGGTTCGACAGGCCGGAGGCCGACCAGACCGCGACCGCGCCACCGTTGCCGGCGCGCACCAGGGTGGCGCCGAGCGACGGCAGCCCCGGGAGCTCGAAGCGGTTGAGCGCGCAGGTCATCGCCGAGAGCACGGCGGGGCGATCGGCGTTGGCGAGCGCCGCCACGTCCGCGGTCTCGAACAGCGCCGGATTGAACGCCGAGCCGATCTGGCTCAGGCCGCCGTGGCCGATGAACGACCAGAAGGACGAGCCATTGGCGAGCGCGGCGAAGAGCTGCGTGCGCGCGTCGGCGACCGACTGCGCCCCGAGGTAGTCGCGTTCGATCTGCCAGCCGCCGAGGCCGGAGGCGATCTGCTCGCTGTCGGCGCCGAAGTCGAGTCCGGCGTCCTGCCAGTCGGCGGTGAGCAGGGCGTTGCCCGACCAAGCGCCGCCGGCCTCGTAGGCCGCGAGCTTGGCGCGGTAGGTGTCGAGCTCGCCGGCGCTGGCGACCGGTATGCGGCCGATGGCGACGTCGGGAATCCCGTCGCCGTCCCCGTCGGCGTAGAAGGAGTCGGCCGCGAACAGGCCCCAGGCGGTCGAGACCATCGCCGCCGGGACCAGGTTGCCGCCGATGCCGAGGTGGTCGCGGTAGTCGAAGGTGCCGCCGCCGACCAGGGTCACGAAGCGCGCCGGTGTCGTCCAGCGCGTCGTCGCCCAGGCGACGAAGTCGCGGATCGCGGGCACGCTCGCCTGCCCGAAGTTGAACTCGTCGTAGATGTCCTCGACTCTGGCGACCAGCGTCGTCAGGCCGTGCGCCGCCCGGTCGGCCGCCAGATTCGCAGCCGCGCCGGCGAGCGACCCGTCGGTGATCACCACGTACTCGGCGCCTCCGGTGGTCTTGAGGTTCGAGGGCACCTCCGCGATCAGATCGCCGGCGGTCAAGCGGCGCGCCGAGGACAGCGTTTGCGCCAAGTAGGACGTCGTCGGCGAGGCGGGCACGAAGTCGATCTGCCGGCCGTCGGCGCCCTGGCCGCGGCTGGCGCCGAGGACCACCGCCGGCCGCCGCGAGTTGGTCAGGTCGAAGAGCGTGATGTCGCCGCCGCGGAAGCCGGTGACGTGCACCACCGGGTTGGCGTCGGCGTGGAATTCGAGCCGTTCGTCGAGCGCCCGGTGCTGGCGCTGGTAGTCGACCTCGTAGCCGTCGAGGAAGAACTCGCTGTAGGGGGCGCCGCCACCGAGCTGGGCCTGGATCTCGATCGTGTTGGCGCCCGGGGCGAGCAGGTTCATCGCGAAAGGCAGGCTGGCGACGTGCGAGTCCAGGCCGGTCCAGTGCGTCGTGCCGAGCGAGATGCCATTGAGGAAGACCTCGGCCTGGTGCTCGTCGGCGACGCCGCTGGAGCTCGCGCCCTGGAGCCTCACGCGGAGCTCGCCGTCGCCCGTGGCGGCCGCGTCGGCGGCCTCGAAATCGTAGGCGTGCGATCCCTCGTTCGGGTCCCCGGCGGCGAAGTAGTCCCAGAACCAGTAGTCGCCCTCGGGACCGATCGGCAGGGTGGTCGAGGGGAACAGATCGCTCTCGTCGTCTTGGCGGTCGGCGAACTGGGTGGCGCTCGCCGCAGCGGCGCCCGCGACCGAAGCGACGGTCATTCGCTTGCCGGTGACGCGGTGGATCCAGTAGACGTTGTCCTGCGAGTAGATGCTCGAGGTCGCCAGACCGAAGAAATAGACGCCGGCGCCGTCGCCCGACGGCAGCCAGCCGACTTGCTGTCCGTTGTTGACCAGGCGCAGGTTGGTCGCCTGGATGTCGGCGCGGATCGTCGCCTGCGAGACGCCGAAAGCCGTCGCGAGGTCGGCGGCGCGCAGGTAGTAGAGACCGCGGTCGCGGATCTTGAGCTTGAGCGCCGCCACCGATCGCGACGCGGGCTGGAGGTCGGCGGCGGCGAGCACCTCGGCTTCCCGCGCCGCGGCGGCGAGCCGCTCGGCCTCGGACCTCGGTGCCACGATCGGCTCGCGCCCCATGCCGCGTTCGTCGACGGCGATGGTCGAGACGTCGTCGCGCTGCCGCGGCGTCACCCGGAACTCGCCCGCCGGCCGCTGGCGGCCGGACTGCTCGATCTCGGTGAGTCGGTAGGCGAGCTCGACGCCGCGCGGCGCGCTGGGATCGAGCATGCGGTAGCGCGAACCCTGCACCGCGCCGGGGACGGCGAGAACCGGCACGTCGCTCACCCGCCGCCAGGTGGCGGTGATCGGGTCGAGGCGCTCGAGGTAGTAGCCGACAGTGCCGTCCTCGGTCGACGTCGACCACTCGACCGCCGTCGCGCTGCGCTCGCGGAAAGCATCGAACCCGGTGAGGAGCGCCCGTGTCGGGGAAGCGGTCGAGACCACCAGGTTGCAGATCGGACCGAGCGTCCAGCGGGCGCGCGTCTGGGTGGCGTTGCCGGTCTCGTCGATGTAGCGGGCGAAGGTGGCGTTCGCGGTGCCCGGCACGGGCGTGACGTTGATCGAGCCGGCCCCCGTCGGAGTCACGTTGACCCGGTAGTTGAGGAGGAAGCTCTCGGCGTTGTCCATCGTCGAATCGCCGTCGCCGGCGGCCACCGTCCCAGGATCCCAAACGATGTTGCCGCTGCCGCCGCCCGCCGGCTGCGAAACGATCGTTCCCTGCGTCGCTCCGGCGCTCGAGCCGACGTAGGTCACCGTCCCACCGGGCACGTTGGCGACCACCGTGTTGCCGGCGGCGTTCGAGAAGGTGAGCGGCGACGTCGTCGGATTCACCAGGCGCAGCGTGACCGCCAGGACGGTCGTCTGGCCGACCGTCGGGGTCACCGGTCCGGAGACCCAGCGCACGAACTGCTCGAGGAACGGCTTGACCGGTGCGTTGCCGGCGTCGTCCGGCAGGTAGACGCGGAAGGCGTTTCCGGAGGTGTCCGGGTTGGCCGTGGGCGGATTCGCGGCGAGCGCCGAGTTGCCGAAGAAGACGTTCGAGTAGTTGCCGTTCTCCCCCGCTCCGGTCGTATAGGTGCTGATCTGGATGTTCGCCCGCCAGATGCCGTAGCGGCTCGCGTCGCTGTTGCTGGTCCAGGAGTTGATCGTGTCGCGATTCCAGGTGTTGTCGGGCGAGATCGCGGCGCTGGCGATGGTCTGGAACGCCGTGCCGGGAGTGAGGCTGGTCGTCGCCGGATCGCGCGCCAGCAGCGCGACGGAGCCGAAGCTCCCGCCCCCGCCGTTGCCCGTGCCGTTGCCGACGTCGAAGTCGAAGTCGTTCTCGAGCCCGGAGCAGAAGCTCACCATGTAGGGGTACATCACGTAGTCGCGCGAGTCGCCGCCGGTGGCCGTCGGGTTGTTCCCGTACTGGCTGTTGGTGTCGTAGTAGACCGGCACCTCGGTGCCGCCGGCGCCCGACGTGCCGTCGTGGGCGCGGATGCCGATGCCGTTGAGATCGTTGCTCTGCCCGGCGACCACCGAGGTCCGCTGATCGACGGTGATCTGCCAGTGGCCGGCGATCGGGGCGACGTTGGTGCTCGAGTCGCGAAAGGCGATCGTGGCCGCCGCCCAGTTGGTGGCGGTCGTGACCGCGGCGGCGGCGGTGCCGGTCGCTCCGGCGGTCGTCCGAATTCCGCTCGCGGTTTCCATCTCGACGTTGGTGAGGCTGAGGTCGGTGTGCTCGCTGACCGACAGCGGCGGCGTGAAGGTCTCGGCGCCGTTGCCGACGAAGGCGCGCAGGACCCAAGTCGTGGCGACGGTGGTGGTCGCGGTCGGCGCCGTCGGAGCGTTGCTGTTCGCGGTCCCGGTGGCCGAGACGTCGGGGATGGTTCCCGTGTCGACGCCGACGACGCGGAACATCGTTCCTACCAAGTTCCGCGCCGCGTCGGAATGCGAGAAGGTGTAGCTCGCCGGCTCGCCGGCTCCGGCGACCCGGGTGTAGATCGCGAGCCGACAACGCGTGCCGGCCCCGGCCCCGTTGTCGAAGCACGCCACCTCGACTTGCCGCGTCCAACCGGCGGGCGTGCCGCTCGCGGCCCAAGTGCCGCCGCTGTTGTTCTTGCCCACGACCGCCACCAGCAGCTCGCCGCTCGCCGTGCCGCTCGGCACGCTCAAGGCGAAGCTCGTGCCGTTCGCCGAATTCGTGGTCTGGCCCACGATGTGCGGGTCGTTGCTGTCGAAGAGATTCGACCAAGCGTTGTCGGCACCGGCCGGGTTCGTCGTGTCTCCGAATGCGAACCGCTGGGCCTGAACGACGCCGTTCGGATCGGTCACGGTGTACTTCGCGGTCGTCGGGCTGCCTCCGGTGCGAGAGCGGTCGCGATTCCCGTTCTCGTCCGCGGCGGCGGTGCCGATGTCGGCGTCGAACAGCTCGAGCACGAGGCGCGAGAGCCCGGCTGGAGCCTCGGCGAAGTAGAAATAGGGGACGTTGATGCCGGTGGTGCCACCGGAAGTGCCGTCCGACATGAAGAAGTCGCCGTTGTTGGGGGTCGCGGCGCCGCCCTGCGGCATGAAGAGCTGGCCGCCGTTGCCGCCGCTGCTGATGCTGCTGCCGGCCTGGACCGGAGCCGTGAGGGCAAGGGTGGCCAGGAGGGCCGTCGAGAAGGAAGCCAGTCTTCTACGATATGCGCTCATACCATCCCCTCGTCCCGCTGAAGTCCGCCCGTCCCGAGGACGAGCGACAAGATTCGTCCGTCCATGGTCCAGAATTCGCCGGCATCCGTCCGGCTCGACCCGCGAATTCCTCGCATTCTACCGTACGAATGGCGCATTGCCCCGGGTCGTTGCGTCTGGCGAGCGGTCATCTTCGTCTCCAGCGCCATGTGAGAAACTCCACAGTCGCGGCTGGCTGCACCGTTCGTGCCAAGGCCGAGGGCCCGAGTGAGTCCCGAATCGATGGCTTTCCGTTCTCTCCGGAGCGCCGGCGCTTGCGGGCGGTCACCTGGCGGACCGATAAAGTAACCCGCTGCCGCGAGCTCCCCATGTTCTCGCCCCGTGCCGCCCTCGCCCGCCGCATCTGGACCGCGTTCGTCCTGGTCGCGCTGCTGGCGCCGATGCCCGGCGGCGCGGCGGGCCTCGAGCACTGGTTCCCTCTGCCGGTCGACAAGCTGGTGCACGTCGCGCTTTTCGCGCCCCTCGCTTGGCTCTGGCACAGCGCCTTCGCGGGCTCGCGCCGGCGCCGCGCGCTCGCCGTCTTCGGCGTCGTGGCCCTGCTCGGCGGGGCGACCGAGCTCCTGCAGGCGCTCGAGCCCGGCCGCAGCTCCGAATGGGCGGATCTCGCCGCCGACCTGGTCGGGGGATGCCTCGGACTGCTGCTGCCCGATTGAGCGCCGTCAGAGCGTGGCGGCGAGGTACTTCGCCAGCACCTCCGAGGGCGCGCCGTCCTCGAGCAGCCGGCCGCGGTGGATCCACAGACAGCGGTCGCACGTGGATTCGATCTCGCGCGGCGAATGTGAGACCAGGAGCACCGTCGTGCCCGCGGCGCGCAGATCCGCGATCCGGCGCTCGCACTTCTTGTGGAAGGCGGCGTCGCCGACCGCCAGAACTTCGTCGAGCACCAGCACGTCGCTGCTCCAGGCGGTGGCGATCGCGAAGCCGAGGCGCGCCAGCATGCCGCTCGAGTAGCTGCGCAACGGCGAGTCGATGAACTCGCCGAGCTCCGCGAAATCGACGATCTCCTGACAGTGGGTCTTGATCGACCGCCGCGGATGGCCGAGCAGCAGCGCGTTGAGCGAGATGTTCTCGAGGCCGGTCAGCTCGATGTCGAACCCCGCGCCGAGCTCGAGGATGGGCGAGATCGTGCCGTTCACCCGGCGGGTTCCCGCCGACGGGTCGAGGATCCCGGTGACGATCTTGAGCAGTGAGCTCTTGCCGGCGCCGTTGCGGCCCACGATGCCGACCGTCTGGCCGCGATCAACGGCGAGCGAGACGTCGGTGAGCGCCCAGAAGTCCGCGTAGCTCACGCCGCCCCGCATCCAGTGGATCGCGTATTCCTTGATCGATGCCAGGTGCTGGCGCGCCAGCCGATAGCGCAACGAGACCCTCTCGAGCTGAATGACCGGGGGGTTCACGGACCTAGAGGTGGAAGTGGATCCGCGGGCTGCTGCGCCGGAACGCCGCGGCGCCGATCGCCAGCGCCAGGAGAGCCACCGCCAGAGCGACGGTCAGGTGACTCGCCGGAGGGATCTTGCCGAAGTAGATCGGATCGCGGAAGACCTCGAGCACCGAGCGAATGGGGTTGTAGCGCACGATCCACTTCCAGCGCTCGGGGACGATCGTCATCGGGTAGAAAACCGGGGTCAGGAACAACGTGAGCTGCAGGATCACGCCGATGAACTCGACCACGTCGGCGAAGAACACCGCGAGCGGCGCGAGCAGCAACCCGGCGCCGAGCGTGAACAGACAGGCGAGCAGGATGGGCACCGGCAGGAAGATCAGCGAAGCGTGCAACGGATGGCCGGTCGCCATCAGCAGAACGAGCAGCGGCAACAGAGCGAAGATCAGGTTGATGGCGCCCGAGCAGACGGCGGCGAGCGGGAAGATCGCCATCGGCACCGGCAGCTTTTGGATCAAGCCGGCGTTGCCGCGCAGGCTGTTCATGGCGGCGATGATCCCCTGCTGGAAGAAGTTCCAGAACAGCAGCCCGGCGAGGACGTAGATCGGGTAGTTCTCGACCTGGAAGCGGAAGACGGTGGAGAAGGCCACGTCGAGCACCAGCATCATCAGCAGCGGTTGCAGCATGGTCCACAGGAAGCCGAGGAACGAGCGGCGGTAGCGCACCTTGAGCTCTCGCTTGACGAGCTCGATCACCAGATCGCGATAGGGGAAGCCGGCGCGCATGGGCGGACGATTCTACGTTCGCAGGCGCCCGGGGACCGCCAAGCGGGTGCCGAGATCGAGCGCGCGCTCGACCCGAGCGGCCCACGCCGCGCCCCGGCGTTTCTCGGCCCAGGCCAGCAGATCGCGTCGCAGCCGCTCCTCGGCCACCGGTCCTCGCCCTTCGACGGTGGCGATCGTCGAGCCCAGGCGGTGCCGCACCCGCGCCCCGGCGCAGACGCGCACCCGCCAGCCGCGGTCGCGCGCCCGCAAGCAGAAGTCGAGATCCTGGGCGTAGAGGGCGAAGCGCTCGTCGAACGGGCCGAGCTCGGCGAGCAGCTCGCGCCGCAGGGTCATGGCGGTCGCCGGCACCCAGTCGACCACCCGCCCGCCGTGGCCGCCGACCGGGCGCACGCGGCGAGCGAAGCGCAACCGGTCGCGCGCCCGGGCCCAGCCGGAGGCGAGGGCGAAGAACCAGGCGAGCCCGGGCTCTCGCCCGCCGCTCCACTGCGGCCGGCCGTCGGGGAAGTGCAAGAGCGCGCCGGCGACGCCCAGGCGGGGCTCGGCCGCGAACGCCGCGAGCAGCGCCGCGCCGCCGCCCGGCTCGACCTCCGTGTCGCTATTGAGCAGCAGGACGAGGTCGCCGCCGGCAGCGGCGAGGCCGCGGTTGGCGGCACGGGTGAATCCCTCCGCGACCGGGTTGGCGAGCCTTGCGACGCTCGGAAATCGCCGCTCGACGGCGTCGAGGGTCCCGTCGCGGCCGCCGTCGTCGACGACCACGACCTCCTCGGCTTCGGGCCAGGAGGCCACAGCCGCGAGACAAGCGATCGTCAGCTCGCGGGTGTCGCGCGTCGGCACCACGACCGAGAGACGGGGCGGCACGCGCGACATTCTCCCATGCGCACCCTGCGAACCGCTGCACCCCGCGCCGCCGACGCGCTGGCTAGAATCCCGCCCGCCCATGGCGCGCGCGAAACGCTCCGTTCCCACCCCGCCCGCCCGCGCCGCGGCCCCCGCGCCGACGGAGCGGCTCTCGCCGGCGCTCTGGCTGCTGATCGCGCTCTTCTTCGGCGTCGCGCTGGCGTTCGATCCGGCCGGCCGCGAGTCGTTTCGGCTGCCCAAGGAGCTGCTCGCCGAGATCCTCGGGCTCGCATCGCTGGCGCTCGTGGCATTGCGCCTGCGCCGGCTCGATCGCTGGCCGACGACCTGGCCGCCGGCGCTCGTCGCCTTCCTTCCCTTCGCCGCGGCGATCGCCCTCGCCGGTCTCGCCTCCCCACATCCGGCGCACGCCGGCGAAGGGGTCACCCGCGCCGAGATCGCGATCCTCTGCCTGGCGGGCTGGAGCGCCGGCTTCCGGCGCGGCGAGCTCGCGCGGGCGATCGACTGGCTGGTGGCGCCGGCGGCGCTGCTCGCGGCGATCGGGATCGCGCAGTACTTCGGTTGGCTGAAGCTCTTCGAGTTCGCCGAGACGGGCGAGAGCGCGCGCTTCGACCTGACCTCGCTCGCCGGCAACGTCGGAGTGTTCGGCGCGGCCATGGTGCTGCCGGCGCTGGCGCTCCAACGGCGGATCGCGCAAGGGCGGCGCCGCGCTTTCGCCGTCGTGCTGCTCGCGCTGCTCGCTTTCGGTCTCGCGCTCAGCCAGACGCTCGCCGCGCTCGCCGCCCTGCTCGCCGGCAGCAGCGTCTTCTGGCTGCTGCGGCTGCCGGCGCGCAAGCGGTGGATGGCGGTCGCCGCGGCGGCGGCGGCGGTCGCCGTGCTCGCCGTCGCCGTGCCGGAGCTCGGCGAGCGCCTCGCACAATCGCAGCGCCGGCTGCTGCGCGGCGACTGGGACGCCCTGCTCTCCGGGCGCGTCGACGCCTGGAAAGTCGCGGTGTGGATGCTGCGCGAGCATCCCTGGGTCGGCGTGGGGCCGGGCGCCTTCGTCACCGAGTTCGTGCCCGGCAAGCTCGCGCTCCTGCAGCAAGGGGTGAAGTTCTATCCCTTCCAGCTCTTTCCGGTCTTCGCCGAGGCGCACAACGAGATCCTGCAGCTGGGCGCCGAGTGCGGCGCGCTCGGTCTGCTCGCCCTGGCCTGGGCGGTCAAGCGGAGCGTGGGACGGGTGGCGAGCCTCTCGGCGGAGACGCCCGACCGCGCCTTCGCTTGGGGCGCGTTCGCGGCGCTCGCCGTGCTGTCGATGGCGCACTTTCCATTCCGCGTGGCGATGGTCTCCTACCCGTTCCTGGTGGTGCTCGCCTGGGTCTTCGCCGGTGACGAGGAGCAGGATCCACCATGAAACGCAACCTCCTTGCGGCGCTCGCCGTCGCCCTCTTGCTCGCGCTCGCTCTCTGGCGCGTCGACGGCGGGCGGCGGATGCTACGCGCCTCGCGTCTGGTCGCGGCGGTCGAGCGCCGGACGGCGGCGGCCCTGCGCCTGGGGAAGCTCCAGAGCTCGATGTTCGAGTCGCACTTGGCGGCGCTGCGCGAGGCGGCCGAGCTCGATCGGGGCGAGATCGCGATTCCGATCGCCGAGGGGAGCCAGTACCTGCTGCTCGGCCGAGCGGAACCGGCGATCGAGGCCTACCGCCGCGCGCTGGCGCTCGAGCCGCGGCCGGAGACCTACCTCAATCTCGGCAAGGCGATGCTGCTCGAAGGCGAGAATCAGCGCGCCCAACGGATGTTCCGCAAGGCGGTGCTGCTCGATCCGCGGCTCGCTTCGTTCGTCCCCCGTCCCTGATCCGGGTCAGACGCCGCGCGAGGTGAGCACGGTACGCGCGGTACGCATGAGGATCGACAGGTCCAGCCAGAAGCTCCAGTTGGCGATGTAGGCCAGGTCGTAGCGCAACTTGTTGCCGGCGGTCGAGTGGTACTCGCCGTTGACTTGCGCGAGACCGGTCAGGCCGGGGCGCACGGCGAAGCGTTCGTGATAGCCCGGCACTTCGACGAGGAAGCGCTCGACGAAGCCCGGGCGCTCGGGGCGCGGGCCGACCAGGCTCATGTCGCCGGCGAGCACGTTCCAAAGCTGCGGCAGCTCGTCGATCCGGGTGCGGCGCAGGAAGCCGCCGACCGGAGTCAGGCGGGGGTCGTTCTTCTCCGCCAGCACTTCGCCGGTCGCCGCCTCGGCGTCGGCGCGCATCGTGCGCAGCTTCCAGAGGGCGAAGGTCCGGCGATCGCGCCCCACCCGATCCTGGCGGTAGAGCACCGGTCCGGGCGACGAGAGCCGGATCGCGATCGCCGCGACCGCCAGCGCCGGACTCGCCGCGAGCAGCAAGACGATCGCCGCCGCGAGGTCGAGCGCCCGCTTCGCCGGCTGGCTCGGATGCCACTCCGTCTCGCGCAGGACCTCGATCAGCGGCAGATCGCGAACCCAGCGGTAGCGCATCTTGCCGATCAGGCTCTCGAACGGCCCCGGCAGGAGCAGCACGCTCGAGCTCGCGGGCCGGGCGTCGGCGATCGCGGTGAGCAGGTCGGTCTGCCAGCCTTCGGGCTCCGGCGCGAGCACCACGTCGTCGATCTCTCCCTGCGCCAGCCGCGCGGCGAGCTCGGCGCGGTCGGAGATCCGCGGTCCGAGGCCGATTTCCAGCGCCTCGGCGGCTTCCGGCGGCTCCTGGCCAGGCAAGGGCAGATGGCCCGCCACGGCGAGCCCGTGCCAGCCGTGACGCTTCAGATTGGCCGCCACCTCGCGCGCCGAAGGGCCGCAACCGACCAGGGCGACGCGGTGCCGCCGCGGGCGCGCGAAACGCTGCTCGAGGCTCCTCCACAGGAAGATGGCGCAGGTCGCGAGCACGCCGTAGAAGAGCAGCACCGAGCGCGGGAAACGCTGTTCGGCGAGGAAGAAGAAGGCGCCGAGCGCCAAGGCGGCGCTGCCGACCGCGGTCGCCACGCCGGCCAGGATCTCCGAGCGCGGGCGCGGTTCGCGCGGCTCGTAGAAGCCGAAGAGCCAGAGGGCGAACGCTTGCACCGCGACCAGCCAGGGCAGCGCCACGCCGAACCAGAGCAGGCGATTGGCGGGCAGCAGGCCGCCCATCCAGGGCAGGGTCACGGCGATGCGCAGGCGGAAGGCGAAATAGAAGGCGAGCGCCGCGACGGCCAGGTCGCCGGCGAGCCGGACGAGGCGTTCGGCGAGCAGCGAGGCGCGGCGACGGAGCACGGTGGAACTCTATCGTTTCCAGCATTTGACAGGCCGGGAGCGAGCCCCTATCCTGCCTCGCGATGAAAGTCATCGAGCACCTCGCGCGGGCCCAGGGTCCGCTGATCAGCTTCGAGATCATTCCGCCGCTGCGCGGCGGCAACGTGCGCTCGCTCCTCGGCCTGATCGAGGACCTCGCCGTCTTCCGCCCACCGTTCATCGACATCACCAGTCACGCGGCCGAGGTGGTCTACGAGGAGACGGCGCACGGGATCCAGAAGCGCATCAAGCGCAAGCGCCCGGGAACGATGGGGGTCTGCGCCCTGATCCAGAACAAGTACGACATCGACGCGGTGCCGCACGTCCTCTGCCAAGGCTTCACCCGCGAGGAGACCGAGGACTTCCTGATCGAGCTCAACTACCTCGGAATCGACAACGTGCTCGCGGTGCGCGGCGACGATTCGGGCTACAAGAAGCCGCTGCGCGACGGCCGCAGCGCCAATCGCTTCGCGGTCGACCTGGTGGCGCAGATCGACGGCATGAACCACGGGCACTATCTCGCCGACGACCTGCTCGACGCGCACCCGACCGATTTCTGCATCGGCGCCGGGGGCTATCCGGAAAAGCACTTCGAGGCCCCCAACCTCGAGATCGACGTGCGCCACCTGAAGGCGAAAGTCGACGCCGGCGCCGAGTACGTCGTCACCCAGATGTTCTTCGACAACCGGCACTACTTCCGCTTCCTCGACCAGTGCCGCGCCGCCGGGATCGGCGTGCCGATCATCCCGGGGCTGAAGATCGTCACCGCCAAGGCGCAGCTCGCCTCGATCCCGCGCAACTTCTACGTCGAGATCCCGAGCGCGCTCGCCGACGAGATCCTTGCCTCGCCCGACGAACAGGCGCTCGACATCGGCGTCGAGTGGGCGGAGCGCCAAGTCAAGGACCTGCTCGACCGCGGCGTGCCCTCGATCCACTTCTACGTCATGCAGTCCTCGGGCGCGGTGCGCAAGCTGCTGACCAACATCGGCGATCTCGAGCCCGCGCGGCGCTAGCCGGGTTCGCCGGTCCCATTCCTCGATTGACAGCCGCGGCCGGGGCGGCTACTCTTCGCCCTGCATTCGGAGCGGTCCGGAGCTTCCGGACACGGCAACCTGGAGCGGACATCCAAGGTGCCCTCCCGCTCGCGCGAGCGAGCGGGGATGCGGCCGCGAACGATCTCGATCGAGCGCGGCAACGAACTGTCCGGCGACGACGCCCGCTCCGAGAACGACGTTCGGAGCGGGTTTTCGTTTTTTCCCCCGCTCGAGGAGAGACCGTGGGCGACAGCCCGTTTTCATGTCCGATCCCCGGCCCGCCGGCCGATCGCGAGGCGCGCGCCGCGGCGCTCGTCGAAGCGCTCGAGGAGCGGGTGCTGGTGCTCGACGGCGCGACCGGGACCGCGATCCAGGCGCATCAGCTGACCGCCGCCGACTTCGGCGGCCCGGAGCTCGAGGGCTGCAACGAGAACCTGGTCTTCACCCGCCCCGACGTGGTGCGCGGCCTGTCGGAGCACTACCTCGCCGCCGCCGCCGACATCGTCGAGACCGACACCTTCGGCGCCACGCCGCTGGTGCTCGCCGAGTACGGCCTCGCCGCGCAGGCGCACGAGATCAACCGCCTCGCCGCGTCGCTGGCGCGCGAGGCGTGCGCCGGGTTCGACGCGCCGGGGCGATTGCGCTTCGTCGCCGGCTCGATGGGGCCGACCACCAAGGCGATCTCGGTCACCGGCGGCGTCAGCTTCGAGGACCTGATCGCCCACTACCGCGTGCAGGCGCTCGGACTGATGGCCGGCGGCGCCGACTACCTGCTGCTCGAGACCTGCCAGGACACGCGCAACATCAAGGCCGGGCTGCTGGCGATCGGCCGCGCCTTCGACGAGGCCGGCTGGCGGATCCCGGTGGCGGTCTCGGTGACCATTGAGCCCACCGGCACGATGCTCGCCGGACAGGACGCCGAGGCTCTCGCGGTCTCGCTGCTGCACGCGGATCTGCTCTACGTCGGCCTGAACTGCGCCACCGGTCCCGAGCTGATGAGCGATCCACTGCGCACGCTGTCGGAAATCTCGCGCACGCGCATCGCCTGCGTGCCCAACGCCGGCCTGCCCGACGAGGACGGCCGGTACCGCGAGAGCCCCGAGACCTTCCGCGAGGTCTTCGGCCGCTTCCTCGACGCCGGCTGGCTGAACCTCGTCGGCGGCTGCTGCGGCACGACCGAGCGGCACGTCGCGGCGCTCGCCGACCTGGCGCGCGGCCGGCGGCCGCGGCCGATCCCGCACCATCAGCGCGCGCTGGTTTCCGGCCTCGAAGCGGTCGAGCTGACGCCCGACAATCGACCGCTGCTGGTGGGCGAGCGGACCAATGTCCTCGGCTCGCGCAAGTTCAAGGACCTGATCGCGGCCGGGGAGTGGGAGGCCGCGGCCGAGGTCGGGCGCGCGCAGGCGAAAGCCGGCGCGCAGGTGCTCGACGTCTGCCTGCAGGACCCCGACCGCGACGAGATCGGCGACGTCGAGCGCTTCCTCGACCGCCTGGTGCGCCTGGTCAAGGCGCCGCTGATGATCGACTCGACCGACGCCAAGGTAATGGAGCGCGCCCTCACCTTCTGCCAGGGCAAGTCGATCCTCAATTCGATCAACCTCGAGGACGGCCTGCAGCGCTTCGAGAAAGTGGTTCCGCTCGCCCGGCGCTTCGGCGCCGCCCTCGTCGTCGGCCTGATCGACGAGCGGGGGATGGCGGTCGATCGGGAGCGCAAGCTCGAGGTGGCGCGGCGCAGCCACCGGATCCTCACCGAAGACTTCGAGCTCCCGACCGAGGACCTCTGGTTCGACGCCCTGGTCTTTCCCTGCGGCACCGGCGATGCCAACTATCTCGGCTCGGCCGGCGAGACGATCGCGGCGATTCGCCGGCTCAAGTCGGAGTTCCCGCTCGCCAAGACGATCCTCGGCGTCTCGAACGTCTCCTTCGGCCTGCCGCCGGCGGGTCGCGAAGTGCTCAACTCGGTTTTCCTCTATCACGCGACCCAGGCCGGCCTGGACGCGGCGATCGTCAACACCGAGCGCCTGGCGCGCTACGCCGAGATCCCCGAGGTCGAGCGCCGGCTCTCCGAGGCGCTGCTCTTCCTGCCGCTCGGTGACAAGGCGGCGGGAGACGCGGCGGTGGCGGCCTTCACCGAGCACTTCCGCGGTCGCCAGGCGGCGCCGAAGGCGGCGCGTGCCGAGCTGCCGCTCGCCGAGCGCCTGGCGCGAGCGGTGGTCGAGGGCTCGAAGACCGGGCTCGAGGACGACCTCGCCGCGGCGCTCGCCGACCCGCGCTGGCCGACGCCGCTCGACGTGATCAACGGACCGCTGATGAGCGGCATGGCGGAGGTCGGCCGACTGTTCAACGCCAACCAACTGATCGTCGCCGAGGTCCTGCAGTCGGCGGAGGTGATGAAGGCGGCGGTCAACTACCTCGAAGCGCGGATGGAGCGCGCCGGGAGCTCGTCGCGCGGCAAGGTGATCCTCGCCACGGTGAAGGGCGACGTGCACGACATCGGCAAGAACCTGGTCGAGATCGTGCTCGCCAACAACGGCTTCGCGGTCGTCAACCTCGGCATCAAGGTGCCTTCGGAGCAGCTGATCCAGGCGGCGCGCGAGCACCGGCCGGACGTCATCGGCCTGTCCGGCCTGTTGGTCAAGAGCGCGCAACAGATGGTGGCGACCGCCGCCGACCTGCGCGCGGCGGGGATCGACGCGCCGTTGCTGGTCGGCGGCGCAGCGCTGACCCGGCGCTTCACCCACAAGAAGATCGCCCCCGCCTACGGAGCGTTCTGCACCTACGCCAAGGACGCCATGCACGGCCTGTCGCTGGTCGAGCGCCTGCTCGATCCGGCGCGCCGCGGCGCGCTCGAGGGCGAGGTCGCCGAGCTGCGCGCCGGCGACGAGTCGGCGGGGGAGGTGGCGGCGAGCGACGCCTTCGCGCCGCCGCCGAAGCGCGCCGTGGTGCGCGTCGACCTTGCCGCGCCGCCGCCGCCCGACCTCGAGCGCCACGAGGAGACGCTGGATCTCGACGCGGTGTGGAGCGAGCTCAATCCGCAGATGCTCTACGGCAAGCACCTGGGGCTGCGCGGCTCGGTCGCCAAACTGGCGACCGAGGGCGATCCGAAGCTGGCGAAGCTCGAGGCGCTGATCCACGATCTCCAGGACTTCGGCCGACGCGGCGGGATGTCGGCGCGCGCGGTGTGGCGTTTTTTCCCGGCGCGCGCCGCGGGCAATCGCCTGACCCTGCTCGCACCCGAGAACGGCCGGCCGGTTGCCGCCTGGGACCTGCCGCGCCAGTCGGGGGCCGACGGACTCTGCCTCGCCGACTACGTGCTCGCTCACGATCACGTCGGGTTGTTCGTCACCACCGCGGGCGCCGGCGTGCGCGAGCGAGTCGAGGAGTGGAAGCGGGCCGGCGAGTATCTGAAGAGCCACGCGTTCGCGGCGCTGGCGCTCGAGACCGCCGAAGCGGCGGCGGAGCACCTGCACCGCAAGCTGCGCGCGGCCTGGGGTTTCGCCGATGGCGAGGAGGTCTCGGCGCAGGACCGCCTGCAGGCTCGCTACCGCGGCAAGCGTTTCAGCTTCGGCTATCCGGCCTGTCCCGACCTCGCCGGCCAGGCGGGGTTGTTCGCGGCGCTTCGTCCGGAGTCGATCGGCGTCGAGCTGACCGAGGGCTACATGATGGATCCCGAGGCCTCGGTCTCGGCGCTCGTGTTCCACCATCCGGACGCGCGCTACTTCGGCGTTTGAATCCGCAGGCGCAGGCCGAGTAGGCTGACGGCGGACAGCCGAGGGGAGGCACCTTGAATCAGAAGAAGATCATCGCCGTCGTCGGATCCACCGGAGCGCAGGGCGGGGGGCTGGCGCGCGCCATCCTCGACGACCCCACCGGGAGCTTCACCCTGCGGGCGCTGACCCGCGATCCGAAATCGGACAAGGCGCGGGCGCTCGCCTCCCGCGGCGCCGAGGTGGTCGCCGCCGACGTCGACGATCCAGCCAGCCTCGAGCGTGCCTTCGCCGGCGCCTACGGCATCTTTTGCGTCACGTTTTTCTGGAACCACTTCTCGCCGGAGAAGGAGACCGCCCAGGGGCGCACGCTCGCCGCCGCGGCCGATCGCTCCGGAGCGGCGCACGTCGTCTGGTCGACGCTCGAGGACTCGCGCCACTGGATGGCGCTCGACGATCCGCGCATGCCGACTCTGCAGGGCAAGTACAAGGTGCCGCACTTCGATTCGAAAGGCGAGGCGGACGCCGACTTCCAGCGCCTG
Source organism: Thermoanaerobaculia bacterium (assembly GCA_046331385.1). Taxonomy (GTDB): domain Bacteria; phylum Acidobacteriota; class Thermoanaerobaculia; order Multivoradales; family JAGPDF01; genus JAXLQW01. Next base: position 1,719,558 of record JAXLQW010000001.1, on the reverse strand, counting down.
GGCGCGCGGGCCACGATCTTGCGCACCTCGTTCTACTGGGAGAACTTCATCCACTTCGGGCAGGGGCCGAAGCCCGGCCCCGACGGCGTGCTGGTGCTCGGCCTGCCGCTCGGCGAGGGCCGATTGCCGGGGATCGCGTCCGAAGACATCGGCCGCTGCACGCTCGGCATCTTCCGCCGCGGGGTGGAGTTCGGCGGCAAGACGGTGGGAATCGCCGGCGAGATGCCGACCGGCGCCGAGATGGCGAGCGCTTTCTCGCGCGCCCTCGGCCGCGAGGTGCGCTACCGCGACGTGCCGCCGGAGGTCTACCGCGCTTTCGGATTCCCCGGCGCCGAAGACATGGGAAACATGTATCAGTTCAAGCGCGACTTCAATCACGACTACTGCGCCAACCGTAGCGTCGAGCTGTCGCGGCGTCTGAACCCCGCCCTGCAGAGCTTCTCCGGCTGGGCGGAGGCGAACCGGGACCGGATTCCGGTCGCGTAGCTTCCGCCGCGGATCGCGCCGCGGACCCTCGCCGCGCGATCACCAGCGCAACGTCTCGCCGACCGCGGGCACCTGGACCCGCGGCTCGAGGTCGGCGTGCTCCGGCCGGGCGAGCAGCTCCACGAGCACGCGCGGCGGCTCGTCGACCGCCTCGTCGGCGAGGTCGAAGGCTCCCCAGTGCATCGGCACCATCCGCCGCGCTCCGGTGGCGCGGAAAGCGGCGAGCGCCTCCTCGGGGTCCATGTGGACGTCGCGCATGAACCAGCGCGGCAGGTAGGCGCCGATCGGCAGGACAGCGAGGTCGAGCGGTGCGAAGCGACGGCCGAACTCGGCGAAACCGAGGAAGTGGCCGCTGTCGCCGGCGTGGTAGATCCGCGTCCGTCCGGTGTCGATCAGCCAGCCGCCCCAAAGGGTCGAGTTGACCGGCTGGCTCATCCGGTTCGACCAGTGCTGCGCCGGCAGGAGGGTCACCCGCCAGCCGCCGAGATCGTCCTCCTCCCACCAACCGAGCTCGCGCACCCTCTCGAAGCCGAAAGAGCGCACCTTGGCGGCGAGACCGCGCGGGACGCGCCATTCGATCGACTTCGGCAGGCGGGCGAGGGTCCAGGCGTCGAGGTGGTCGTAGTGGTTGTGGGTCAGCAGCGCGATCGCGTCGGCGGGCACGGCCGCCAGCGGGATGCCTGGCGGCGTGCAGCGCGCCGGCAGCAGGGCGCGGCGCCCGAAGTGCGGATCGAGGAGCAGCACCCGCTCGCCCTCGTGCAGAGCGAAGGAGGCGTGACCGATCCAGGTGAGCTCGGGCCGCTCGGCGACGCGGCCGAGGCTCGCGCCGTCGTTGGCCACCAGCGGCACGTGCCGCGGCCGCCGGCGTGCCGCCGGCGCGCGCTGCGCGAGGAAGCGCAGCGCGTCGAGCCGCGACCGGGTCCCGGGCGCCCAAGGACAGAAGAACCGCCCGCCGCGCGAGTAGGGCGCGAAGAGCGACGCCGGGTCGGAAACAGGACTCTCCACGAAGAGAGCTTTCCACAGCTCGACGGGGCCGGACTCGGCTCGAACCCCCAGGGCAAAGACGAAAAGCTCCGGTTAGACGCTATGGAGCGACCGGCTCCTCGGTCGTAGGTTCGAGTTGTGAGGACTCGAGAGTTGCCGGAGCGCATCCGGCGATCGCGGGTTACCACGGGGACCGCGGCAGAGCCGCATACGACGAGGAGCCGGTCATGGGAAACGCTAGCACCAGCTACGTGGGAATGGATGTGCACAAGGCGTGGGTGACGGTGGCGCGAGGGGTGCCAGGTCAGGCGGCAGTGGAGGTCTGGGAGGTGCCCAACGAGCCGCGGGCGATTCGGCGGCTGGCGAGGAGGCTGCTGCGCGAGGCGGGCTCGGGCGAGGTGTCGTGCTGTTATGAGGCGGGCTCGTGCGGCTACACCCTGCAAAGGCAGCTAGGGAAGGAAGGCATCGACTGCGAGGTGGTGGCGCCGTCGCTGGTGCCGCGCAGGCCCGGCGAGCGGATCAAGACGGATCGTCGCGACGCCCGCAAGCTCGTCGAGTATTGGCGCAGCGGCATGCTGACGGTGATCACGCCGCCGAGTCTGGAGCAGGAGGCGGTGCGCGATCTGGTGCGTTGCCGCGAAGATGTGCGGCAGGACCTGCAGCGCTCGCGCCACCGGTTGAGCAAGCTGTTGCTGCGCAACGGTCGGGTGTATCGCGAAGGCGACGCTTGGACGGGCCGGCACCGCCAGTGGCTGCAGGAGCTCGTCTGGGAGACCGCCGAGCAACCGCGGGTGTTGGCCGAGTACCGGGTCTCGATCGAGTTTCTGGAGGAGCGATTGAAAGATATCGATCGGCAGATCGCCGAGGTGGCGCAGCGGGCGCCGTACCGCGAGCCGGTCGGGTGGCTGCGCTGCTTCCGGGGGATCGACACCTTGAGCGCCATGATCTTGCTCACCGAAGTCCATGCCATCGAGCGCTTCGACTCCCCGCGTCGCTTCATGGCCTACCTGGGGCTGGTGCCCGGCGAGCACTCGAGCGGCGGCAGCGAGCGGCGCACCGGGATCACCAAGGCGGGCAACACCCACGTCCGACGCATGCTCGTCGAGGCCGCCTGGCACTACCGCCACCACCCCGGCCTCGGCGCCAGTCTGCGACGGCGACGCGAGGGTCAGCCCGCGTCGGTCCTCGCGCTGGCTCACCGAGCCCAGCAACGCCTCCACCGGCGCTACCAACGGCTCGCCGTCACCCTCGGCAAGCCGACGCCCAAGGTCGTCACCGCCGTCGCCCGCGAGCTCGCCGGCTTCCTCTGGGCAGCCCTGGTGCGAACTCCCAAATCGACATCGAACTGAACCACGACCCCCACTTCCCCGACTCGAGCGGTCGCGCGAAGAGGACGCATGCAGCCCGGCACGAAACGGATGAACCGCGGCACTCCAAGGCGACGAGACGACGACCTCGGCTCGATTCGCGAAATTAGACTGCGGCTCCTCCCGACGAAGCACCGTCTTGCGGCTCTGCCCTCCTGGGTAACCCGCGAATATCAGAGTGACTCGTCGTCGAAGCGACCCGGCTCCTTCGTCCTCTTCGCTCGACCGCCCAACCCGTCCCCCACCCACCCGAACCTGCGACTTGACAGACGGTCGCTCCATATCAGGAGTGTGGGCGGCCGGACCGCCCTCGTGAACTGGCACTCGGCTCGACTGCGCGCGGATGTCGAAGGCGGCGTCCTTTCCCTTAACCGAGCTTTTCTTCGCAGGATGCCGACACGCCGGCCACTTGGCCGAAAGGCGAAAAGCTCCGGTTAGGAGTGTGGGCACTCTCACCGCCCTGGTGAACTGGCACTCGGTTCGACTGCGCGCGGATGTCGAAGGCGGCGTCCTTTCCCTCAACCGAGCTTTTCTTCGCAGGATGGCGGAAGCTCGAACTCTTGGCCGAAAGGCGAAAAGCTTCGGTTAGGAGTGCGGGCACTCTCACCGCCCTGGTGAACTGGCATCCACCTCGGCCGCGCGCGGATGACCAAGCCGGCGCCCTTTTCCTTAACCGGGTCTCTTTCTTCGCAGGGTGCCGGCAGGCCGGCCACCTCGCCGGATCGCGCGATGGATCCGGTGTCCGCTCCGACTCTTACGGCCCGCTGGGCGAGCAGGGGAAGCCGGTGGTGTCGGCGATGGTGGTGAACGGAGCTCCGAGCGGGTTGGAGTAGGTCTTGATCGCGCCGGTGCCCAAGTCCTCGACGGTGATGTCCACTTGCACGTCCGTCATGCCGGCGATGAAGACCCAGAAGCGATCGCCGAGGGCGGCGTTGCAGGCGTCGAGCACCTTCACCGTCAGCTCGATGTTGTTCGGGGCGAAGAACCAGAGGTACCCCGAGTCGACCGTCAACCGTTGGGGAAGAGCCGGCCCGCTCGAGCCGTCGTACGCGTGCCAGGTCGCCGAGACGGCGAACTGCCCTTTCTTCGCGCCGGGACCGTCCGAGCCGCCGAGGTAGAGATTCAGCGGCACGTCCGCCGGGACCTCGCCGACCAGCGAGACGTTGTCGAAATTGGCGGAAAAAGAGCCAAAGAGAGTGCCGAGCGAATGGAAGGCCGAAGCGCGAATCGCGAGACTCCGGGTCCCGGAAGGCACGACGTAATCGGCGGAGCTCCGATGCTGCCAAGCGGGGCTGGCCACGGAGACCTCGAGCACCGGTGGCGCGGGCCCGTCCGGAATCTCCCCCCAGCAATTGTCTTCTGTGTAGGGAAGGACCGTCAGCTGGGCGTAGCCGTCGTCGGGTGTCGCGGGCACGAAGAAATCTCCGCCGAGCACGTAGCTCGCGCCGGCGACGACCGGCACGCAGGCGAACGCCGTGAAGCCGCCGCCGCGGTAGTTCACCGCCACCGCAAGCGAACCGCTCCCCTGGCTCCCCGGAGCGCCTCCGGCGTCGAGCTCGCTCCACCCGGCTCCGCCGATGATCAGAGGGAAGGTCGGTTGCTCCCAGTCTCCCGCTTGACCGGCGAAGGAGAAGTAGCCGTCGAGGATGAGATCGGCGCTCTCGGCCGTGGCCCGCCCGGCGTTCGATGAGACGATCGCCAGAGCGAGCGCGAGGCTTCGGCTCGAAACCACGATTCGAGAGCGCATGGAGAAATCCTCCGGATCGAGCCTACGTGTACCGAGCGAGTCCTGTTGGAGCCGACGGGCGCCCGTTGAGCCCAATTCTTAGACGAAGCCTTTCCGCCTGCGTACGCCTGGGTACGGCGCTTGTGAATCTGGGGTTGGATAGCGGTGGAATCGGGGATGGAGGACAGCGAAGCATGTCGACTCTGAACCGGACCGTTCTCATCGCAGGAGCTCTTGGGCTCCTCATGGGTCGTGGATTCGCGTCCGCCGCCGGGACGGGCAGGACGGCCCTGTCGGCCGAGGCGCGAGCGACGGCTTTCCTCGAGCGGGAGCGGATCTCCACCTCGACTCCCGGGATCTCGGCCGCGGTGGCGCGCGGCGGGGCGATCGTGTGGTCGGCGGCGGTGGGGGTGGCGGACCTCGAGACCGGCGCCCCGGCCACTCCGGCGACGGTCTACAACATCGGCTCGGTGTCGAAGGCCGTCACCGCCGTCGCCGTGACCCAGCTCGTCGAGCGCGGGAAGGTGAAGCTCGAGGACCCGATCCAGAAGTACGTGCCGACTTTCCCCGACAAGGGAGCGTCGATCACCGTCTGGAACCTGCTGACCCACACCTCGGGCATCCGGCACTACCGCGTCCACGACTTCCCGGGCCCGGATTGGGAGGAGAACCACCACCCCTACGCCTCGCTCGCCGAGGCGATCGGCATCTTCAAGAGCGACGCGCTCCTCTTCCCGCCGGGCAAGTACTACTTCTACAGCTCCTACGGCGTGAATCTCCTGCAGGGCGTAGTCGAGAGCGCGAGCGGTCTCGGCTTCGAGGACTACCTGCGGCGCGACGTCTGGGAGCCCGCCGGAATGACGCGCACGTCGCTCGACGTCGCCGGCCGCGCGGTCGCCGGGCGGGCGCGCGGCTACGAGACGAAGGACGGCGAGCGGGTCCCGACCGGTCCGGTCGACGTGAGCTACAAGTACGCCAGCGGCGGCATGCTGTCGACCGCCGAGGACCTCGTCCGGCTCGCCGTGGCGCTCAACCAGGGCAAACTCCTCGGCGCCGCGGCGCGGGCGCGGATGTGGGGGCCCGAAGTGCCGGTGGTGCGTCACTTCCATGAGGACGGTCCGCCGACGGTCGACAAGTTCCAGCAGGGGCTCGAGTGGCGGCTCGTGCACCGCCCCGGTGGACGGGACTTCGTCTACGAGTGCGGCACCTTCAACGGCTTCAACGCCTGCCTGCTCGACTACGTCGCCGAAGACCTGGTGGTGGCGATGACCTACAACGCCTACGCCGGCGGCTACAGACCCGCTGAATCGCTCGCCGCGCTCTTTCGCCCGGAAGCCGCGAAGTAGACGACAATAGGCGCGATGCGCGCCATGGTGCTCGAGGCGATCGGCGAACCGCTCGTGGCGCGCGAGATCGACGCGCCGCTCCCCGGACCGGGAGAGCTGCGGCTGAGGGTCGGCGCCTGCGCCGTCTGCCGCACCGACCTGCACGTCGTCGACGGCGAGCTGCCGTCGCCCAAGCTACCGCTCGTCCCGGGACACCAGATCGTCGGCGCGGTGGAGGCGGTGGGCGAGCGCGTCGAGCGCTTCGCGATCGGCGACCGGGTGGGAGTGCCGTGGCTCGGTGGCGTCTGCGGCGCCTGCACTTTCTGCCGACGGGGTGAGGAGAATCTCTGCGATCAGCCGGTCTTCACCGGCTACACCCGCGACGGCGGCTACGCCGAGAGCTGTCTCGCCGACGAGCGCTTCGCGTTTCCGATCCCGCCGGGCTATCCCGACCTGCAGGCGGCGCCGCTGCTTTGCGCCGGATTGATCGGTTACCGGGCGCTCCGCTTCGTCGGCGACGCGGCGAAGATCGGTTTTTTCGGCTTCGGCGCCGCGGCGCACATGCTGGCGCAGGTCGTGCGCTGGCAGGGGCGGCAGTTCTTCGCCTTCGTGCGCCGGGGCGACGAGAGCGCGGCGAGCTTCGCGCGCGAGCTCGGCGCCGAGTGGGCCGGACCGTCCGACGAGCGGCCGCCCGAGGCGCTCGACGCGGCGCTCATCTTTGCGCCGGCGGGCGAGCTCGTGCCGGCGGCGCTCGCGGCGGTGCGCCGTGGCGGCATCGTCGTCGCGGCGGGGATCCACATGAGCGACGTCCCGCGTTTTCCGTACGAGCTGCTCTGGGGCGAGCGCGTGTTGCGCTCGGTCGCCAACTTGACCCGTCGCGACGGGGAGGAGTTCTTGGCCCTGGCGCCGCGGATCCCGATCCGCACCACGGTGGCGCGCTTCGCGCTCTCCCACGCCAACGAGGCGCTCGGCGCGCTGCGCGCCGGCGGGATCCAGGGGAGCGCCGTTCTGGTCCCCTGAATCCCGACGCTGGTGCTGGCGCTACTGCTGCGCGAGTGTCCCGGACGGCGCGCCGTCGGTGGTGTTGCCGGCGATCCGATTGTTGACGAACGACAGGATGTTCCCGGTCGTCGGCGCGAGGCCGAGGTTGTTCCCGGTGACCAAGGTGTTCGACATCCGCACGGTGGACGTCGCCCCCGAGGTGCGGATACCCGTTCCGTTGCCGGAGGCAACCGCGCCGTCGAGGTTCAGGTCGGCGCTGGGGGAGGTGACGAAGAACCCCGAACCTGGACTGTCGATGGCCGTCACGTCGCGGGCGGAGATCTTGGCGTTCTGCTCGACGAACAGACCGTTGAAGTTGTGGTCCAGGCGGACGTTGTTGAGCGCCGCCGTGACGATCGCCGCGCCGGTGGGATTGAAAGCGATGCCGGCGCTGTTCCCGACGCTGACCAGGCCGTTGTTGCGCAGGATGGTGTCGGTGACCTGGAGATTCACGTTCGCCGCGACCTCGACGTTGATCCCGTTGTTGAAGTTGTTGATCGTGCACTTCTCGATCGAGACCGTTCCGGCGGCGATCACGCGGATGCCGATGTTGGCCGTGCCCAGGCCCTCGAAGTCGAGGCCGCGCAGGACGACCAGGGCGGTGGTCGGGGCGTTGATGATGACCCCGTTGCCGCCGGCGCTGGTCAGCACGCCGGCCTCGAAGCCCTCCGAGGAGATGGTGATCGACTTGGTGATCGTCACCGCGCCGAAGCCGCCCGGGTCGAGGACGTTGATCTCGCCGGCGGTGGCGGTCTTCGAGATCGCGCCGGCGAAGGTCTTGCACGGCGCGGTGCGGCTGCACGGGTTGGCGTCGTCGCCGACGCCGGAGACCCAGGTGCGGCTGGCCTGCGCCGACGCCCGCGAGCTGGCGAGTAGGGTGAGGACGAGGAGAGCGAGAAACAACGGTGCCGTACGGAGACGCTTCATCGGAGAGCTCCTTCGGAGATTGGGCGCGCGCCCGCGCCGGTCGGACTGCGAGTCGAGAACCTATGTCTCTTCGTGGCCAGTGTCAATGTTTCGGTAAAGCCACCGGCCTGGCGGTGGCGGCGGCTCCGCCGAGAGGCGGTTCGCCGGCTGCTACACTCGCCGCTCGACCCGCTCCGCGCATGGACTTCGGCGAACGATTCCTCGTCTATCCCGACCTGTTCCCCGCCCGGCCCGGCGGCGCGACCTGGGGCGTGGAGAGCCTCGATCTCGACTTCGTGGGCGGACTTTACCGCGTCGCCGGGCTCGCGGCGGCGCAGCGCGACGCGATCGCCAGCCGCTTCGCCGAACTCGTCGTCGCGCCCGGAGAGCAGCCTCCCGTGGCCGCCGCGGTGACGCTGCACCTCTATTCGGCGCCGGAATCCGATTTCCATCCGGTCGACTTCACCGGGCTCGAGTACACCTTCGATCTCGACCCCCTGCCGGCGGCGGTGCGCGTCGCCGGACTGCGTTTCATGGCCTGGGTGGACCCGACGGCGGCGCGCATCGGCATCTGGACCTCGGCCGAGTCGCTGCCCGAGTTCCTCGGCATCTTCGAGAACTGTTTCCGCCTGGCGGCGGCCTATCGCCTGCCGCGGGTCGCGGGCGCCCTGCTGCACAGCGCTGGAATCGGCGAGGGCGGCCGCGCCTGGCTCGCCTTCGGGGCCTCGGGAGCCGGCAAGACGACGATCGCGCGCAAGGCGCTGGCGGCGGGGGCGGAGATCCTCTCGGACGACCTGAACGCGCTCGCCGAGCGCGGCGGCGAGCTGGTGGTCGAGCGCCTGCCGTTCGCCGGCGACCTCGGCGCGACCGCCGGAGCGCGCGGACCGGCGCTGCCGGTCGCCGGGCTGTTGCGTCTCGAGCGCGGCGAAGAGCTCGCCGTCGAGCGCCTGCGCCCGGCGGCCGCGCTCGGCGCGTTGCTCGCGGCTTCGCCGTTCGTCAACGTCGACCCCCACCGCCGCCCGGCGCTCGAAGAGGCCCTCGCGGGCTGGATCGAACGCGTCCCCGTCGCCCGCCTCGCGACCGCTGTCGACACCCCGTGGAGCGAAATCAAGAAAGCGATCGCGACGCTCTGAAACAGCGGCTGGCTTCCCAACGAGAGCTTTTCGCCTGGCGGCGACGGGACTGAGCTGCCGCCATCCTGCGAAGAAAAGGACCGGTCACGGAAAAGGACGCCGGCTGGAGCAGCGGTGCCAAGTCTTGCCCGCCGCCAGTAAACGAGGGCGCTGAAGCTGCCCACACTCCTAACTAGAAGCTTTTCGCCTGGCGGCGACGGGACTGAGCTGCCGCCGTCCTGCGAAGAAAAGGCTCGGCTGAGGGAAAAGGACGCCGGTCGAGCCAGCCGCGCGCATCCGAGCCCGCCGCCAGTTCACGAGGGCGTCCAAGCCGCCCATGCTCCGAACCGGAAGCCTTTTCTTTTCTCTTCTTTTCTCGTCTCGTCGTTCTTGCTTGTCGACGAGGCGCAAGTTGGTTGCGCCGGTTCAGCGGCCGAGGACCCAGGGGACGACCAGGGAGCACCAGAGACCCGCGATGGTCGCGGCGACGAGGTCGAGGACGATGCCGATCCGCGCCATGGTGGGGATGCGCACGTAGCCGCTGCCGAAGACGATGGCGTTGGGCGGCGTGCCGGCGGGCAGCGCGAAATCGCACGAGGCGGCGATGGTCGCGGCGACGAGCACGGTGGTCATCATCGGCGGCGAGGCCGCGTCGCGCAGGATTGGCAACATGACCGCCACCGTGGCGGTGTTCGAGGCGACCGCCGAGAGCGCCACGGTCGCCAGACTGGCGACGAGCGCTTGCGCCAGACCGGGCATGCCGGCGACCACCGCCAGCCGTTCGCCGAGCCAGCGCGACAGGCCGCTCTGTTGGATCCCCGCCGCCATCGCGAAGCCGCCGCCGAGCAGCAGCAGCGTCTCCCACGGCACCACGCGCAGCGCTCGCGGCGGCAGCACCGCCGCGCCCCGCCAGCGCGCGGCGACGAGCGCCAGCGCCACCGCCATGGCGATGCCGCCCTCGACGTGCGCGGTGGTCAGCGTCGCCGCCCCCCGGGCCGTGGCGAACGCCGCGGTGATCGGTTTGCTCGCGACCCAAAGCGCCGCGGCCGTGGCGAAGGCCGCGAGCACGATCCGCTCTCCGCCGCGCATCGGGCCGAGCGCGGCGAGCTCGTGCGCCACCACCGCCCGCGCGTCGCCACGCGGCGCGTCGTGGCGACCGAGCCGCCAGAGGAGGAGCCAGGCGACCGGCACGAGCAGGACGACGAACGGCAGGCCGATGCAGAGGAACTGCAGGAACGAAATCTGGATGCCGATTCGATCGAGGAAACCCGAGAGCTGGGCGTTGGGCGCCGTGCCGATCTTGGTGCCGATGCCGCCGAGATTCGAGCCGTAGGCGACCGCCAGCACCACGGCCATGCCGTAGCGCGCCAGCCGCCGGCCGCCCTCCTGGGTCTCGAGCTGGGCGATCAGCGCCATGCCGATCGGCAGCATCATCGCGGCAGTGGCGGTGTTGGAGATCCACAGGGACACGAAAGCCGTGGCGCAGAGCACGCCGCCGAGCAGATGGCGGGGATCGGTGCCGATCGCCCGCATCACCGAGAGTGCCAGGCGCCGGTGGAGATTCCAGTGCTGCATGGCGGCGGCGATCCCCATGCCGCCGGCGAAGAGGAAGATGTAGGGATCGAAGTACGGCGCGAGCGTGGCGCGCAGAGTCGCGAGCGCGCCCCCGCCCAGGACACCGAGCAGCGGATAGGCGACGATCGGCACCAGCGCCGTCCAGTAGATCGGTACCGCCTCGAGGATCCACCACAGGGCCATCAGCAGGGCGACGGCTGCGGCGCGCGCCGGCCGCGCACCGGACTCGCCGAAATGCTGCAGCGGCGAATCGACGACCAGCACCAGTGCCGCGGCCGCGAGGCCGAATCCGATCGCCCAGGGCTTGCTGCGCGCCGGTGGCGCGCTCACCTCGCCGTCCATCGAGGCGCGCTCACATCGAAACGTCCCGGGCGATCCTGCACTTTCCGGCCCGCCTCGAGGTGCACGAGCGGAAGCCTATCGAGCGGAGCATGTCGACCCATACGGTCAGAGGAAGTAGAGCGTCTCGTCGATCCGCGGCCGCCCGAGTCGCCGGCGCAGCGCCTCGCCCTTGCGTCGGAACAGATCGGCGAGGTCGTCGTCGCCCTCGTCGCCCATCTCCTCGTCGAGCGCTTCGGGGTCCTCGCCGCGATCGAGCCGCGCGAGCATGTCGAGAATCTTGGGTCCCGGTTCGAGCCCGGTCGCCTCGCTGAAGCGGCGCAGCATCCGGGCCATCGTGCGCGGATCGCTCTCGGCGGATTCGTCGAGCCCCTCCATCTCGCGCGCCAGGCTCTCGAACGCGCCTTCCATCTTCGCGTCGTCGAGGCCGGGAAACAGCTCGTCCTCGCCCTCGTCTCCACCGCCGGCCGGGGCGTTCCTCAAGGTGGCGAATCGCGACGGGCGGCGCTCGAGGTCGACGCGACCGCACTTCGGGCAGGCAGGCCGGGCGGCCGGCGTCGTGGTGGCCGAGAAGAAGCTGAAGACCGTGAAGCAGTCGGGGCAGAAGAACTCGTAGATCGGCATCGGGCGCCACTATCTACCACAACCCACCGAGGTGGGGCCGCACTACCGCCGGCGCGGGGGACCGCCGCCGCCGCCGCCGCTATGCTGACCGCGGCCCCGTGGCCGCACCCGGGGCACAAGGAGGTCCACCGTGCCCGATCCGCGCGAGATCCGCCGCTACCGCGAGCACCTGATCGACGAGCAGGACGGCGCGGCGATGTACCGCGCCCTCGCCGATCTCGCCCCGTCGCCGGAGATCGCCGAGGTCTACCGCAAGATGGCGGCGGTCGAGGATCGCCACGGTGAGGTATGGCGCGAGAAGCTGCGCGCGGCGCGCGCGCCCCTGCCGAGCCCGCGGCCGGGCTGGCGCACCCGAGTGCTGATCGGATTCGCCCGGCGCATGGGTCCGGAGTGGATCCTGCCGACGCTCGCCGAACGCGAGCAGGCCGACGGTGCGCGCTACGGAGCGGGGGGCGCCGGTTCGGCGGCCATGGCGGCCGACGAGGGCAGCCACGCGCGGGTCCTTTCGGCGCTCGCCGAGAGCGGCCGCGGGTTCGCCGGCTCCGGCCTCGCCCAGCTCGAGGGGCGGCACCGCGCCGTGGCGGGCAACGCATTGCGCGCCGCGGTGCTCGGGGCGAACGACGGCCTGGTGTCGAACCTCTCGCTGGTGATGGGCGTCGCCGGCGCCGAGCTCGCGGGGTCGTCGATCTTGGTCACCGGGTTCGCCGGCCTGCTGGCCGGCGCCGGCTCGATGGCGCTCGGCGAGTGGCTCTCGGTGCAGAGCTCGCGCGAGCTCTACCAGCATCAGATCGAGCTCGAACGCGAGGAGCTGGCGGCGCACCCCGAGGAAGAGGTCGAGGAGCTGACCCTCATCTACCAGGCGCGCGGTCTCGACACCGCGGCGGCGCGGGCGATGGCCGAGCGCCAGGTGGCCGACCCAAGCCAGGCGCTCGAGGCGCTGGCGCGCGAAGAGCTGGGAGTCGATCCGCAGGAGCTCGGCGGTTCGGCCTGGGTCGCGGCCGGGGCCTCCTTCGCGCTCTTCGCGCTCGGCGCCATCTTGCCGGTGCTGCCGTTCCTCGGCCTGGCCGGCGAGCGCGCGGTGCTCGTGAGCCTCGGGCTGTCGGGGATCGGGCTCTTCGGCATCGGCGCGGCGATCACCCTGATGACCGGCAAGAACGCCTGGTTTTCGGGTCTGCGCCAGCTCGCCTTCGGCCTGGGCGCCGCCGGCCTCACCTGGGGGATCGGCCACCTGATCGGCGTCTCGCTCGCCGGCTGAAGATCCTCAGCGCCGGCCGAGGCGCCAGCCGAGGATCAGGCCGCCGATCGCCCAGCCGACCGCCTGGTCGATCAGCTGACCGGCGAGGTAGGTGGTGGGGAAGTCGTACCAGTTCCAGTACGAGAAGTCGATCGACAGCGAGGCGAAGGCGCCGAGCGTGGCTCCGGCGAGCGCGCCGGTCTTCCAGTTGCCGAAGACCGGCAGCGCGGCGACGAAGAGGAAGGCGGCGAGCCAGCCGCAGAGGACGTCGGTGGCGAGCTCGACCGCCAGCCGGCGGCCGAAGTCGAGCGGCCCGCCCGCCGGCACCAGAGCCAGCACGCCGTGCGGATGGTCGCGGTACGCCTGTTCCCACTTGGCCGGGTCCTTCTCGACCGGGAAGACGTAGAGGCCCGGCTGCTGGACGTTCTCGCTCAAGGTCGCGAGCACCGCGGCTTCGCCCGGCAGCTGCGAGACGCCGAGATCGCCGATCGGCAGGACCATGTGCGCGAGGCTGCTCCACAGGAAGACGGCGAGGCCCGCCAGGGCGCCGGTCACGGCGACGCGTCCGTTCATCGATCCACCTCCCGGTTCGAGAATACCCGCGGAGCCTACACTCGACCGCGACGGGGTCGTTGCAGCGCCGGGGCGGCTCCGGGGGAGAATGCCGGCGGAGGTCGCTCCATGACCCAGGTCCGGCTCTTGGCGATCCTGCTCGGGACCGCCGTCGCCGCCGCTGCCGGCGGCGGCGCGGCGGCCGTCGACCCACCCGCGGACGGGAGCCCGGCGGCGCGCCTGCACGCGCTCTTCGAGCGCGAGTGGCGGTGGCGGTTGATCGAGAGCCCGGAGCTCGCGACCGCGGTCGGCGTGCACGAGTACGACGACCGCTTGTCGGCCGAGTCGCTCGCCGACTACGCGCGCCGCGATCGCGAGACCGCGGCATTCCTCGCCGAGCTCGCGGCGGTCGACCGCGCCGCCCTGCCGCACGCCGACCAGGTCAACTACGACATCTTCCGCGCCCAGCTCGTCGAGCGGCGCGACTCGTACCGCTTCGGCGAGCAGGACCTGCAGCTCAACGCCGACTCGGGCTTCCACACCGCCTTCGCCGATCTCGCGCAGAGCCACCCCCGCGCGACGGTGCGCGACCTCGAAAACTATCTCGCGCGGCTGCGCGCCTTCCCGCGCTACATGGACGAAAAGATCGCGCTGCTCGAGGAGGGGCTCGAGCGCGGCATGACGCCGCCCAAGGTGACGCTCGCCGGCGTCGAGACGACGCTCGATCCGCTGATCGTCGACGACCCGGAGAGGAGCCCGCTCTTCCGCGCCTTCCCGGCGATGTCGGCCTCGATCCCGGCCGCCGACCGCGAGCGCCTGACGCGGCTCGGGCGCGAGGCGATCGCCACCGCGGTGACCCCGGCCTACCGCAAGTTCCGCGAATTCCTGCTCGCCAGGTACCTGCCCGGCTGCCGTGAGACGCTGGCCGCCTCGGCGCTGCCCGACGGCGAGGCCTACTACCGCTTCCTCATCCGCCAGTTCACCACCCTCGACCGCGGCGCGCGCGAGATCCACGACCTCGGTCTCGCCGAGGTGGCGCGCATCCGCGGCGAGATGGCGGCGGTGATCGCCAGGACCGGTTTCCGCGGCAGCTTCGCCGAATTCCTCGAGTTCTTGCGCAGCGATCCGCGCTTCTACGCCAAGACGCCGGAGGAGCTGCTGAAGGACGCCGCCTGGATCGCCAAGCGGATGGACGGCAAGCTGCCGAGCCTCTTCCGCACCTTGCCGCGTCAACCGTACGGCATCGAGCCGGTGCCCGACTACCTGGCGCCGAAGTACACCGCCGGGCGCTACTCGCCCTCGCCCAAGGACTCGACCGAGCCGGGTTGGTACTGGGTCAACACCACGGCGCTCGCGACCCGGCCGCTCTACAACCTCGAGGCGCTGACGCTGCACGAGTCGGTGCCCGGGCACCATTTGCAGGGGGCGCTTGCCGAGGAGCAGGAGGGGCTGCCGGACTTCCGCCGCTACTCCTACATCTCGGCCTACGGCGAGGGCTGGGGGCTGTACTCCGAGTGGCTGGGGATCGAGGCCGGCTTCTACACCGACCCCTACAGCGAGTTCGGCCGCCTCACTTATCAGATGTGGCGCGCCTGCCGCCTGGTGGTCGACACGGGAGTGCACGCCTTCGGCTGGACGCGGCAGCAAATGCTCGACTTCCTGGGGACGAACACCGCGCTCTCGCGGCACGAGATCGAGACCGAGACGGATCGCTACATCTCCTGGCCGGGCCAGGCTCTGTCGTACTACACGGGCTACCTCGAGCTACGCCGCTTGCGCGCCGAAGCGCAGAGCGAGCTCGGGCCGCGCTTCGACGTGCGCGACTTCCACGACGCCGTGCTGCGCCAGGGCGCGGTGCCCCTGCCGGTGCTCGCCGACGAGATCCGGCGCTACATCGCCGCGCGCAAGGCGGCGCCGTGAAGGCGGGCCGCTGATGCCGCGCGCCGCAGGAGAGGGGTCTTGAGCGCACTCGCGCCCGAGCTGGTGGTGCGTTACCAGCTGACGCTCGCCGCGGGCGAGGACGCCGAGGCGAGAGCGCGCCACCTGGTGCGCGAGCAGACGGTGGAAGTGCCGGTGGGGGTGGCGTCGCCGCAGGTCGAGGCGCGGACCCTGGGGCGGATCCGCTACCTCGCGCCGGTCGGCAAAGGGGGCCGGCGCTTCACGCTCGAAGCTGCATTCCCGAGCGTGACCGTCGGCGCCGACCTGCCGCAGCTGCTCAACCTGCTGTTCGGCAACATCTCCTTGCAACGGGGCATCCGGGTGGAGGGGGTCGACTGGCCGGCCGACCTGCTCGCCGCCCTGCCGGGTCCGGCGTTCGGCGTCGAAGGGCTGCGCGAGCTCGCCGGCGCGCCGGCCGGCCGGCCGCTGCTCGCCGGAGCGCTCAAGCCCCTCGGTCTGCCGTCGCGCGATCTCGCCCGCCTCGCCGGCGAGTGTGCCCGCGGCGGGCTCGACCTGGTCAAGGACGACCACTCGCTCGCCGATCAAGAGACGGCGCCGTTCCGGCAGCGGGTGGAGCTGTGCCAGTCCGAGATCGAGCGCGCCAACCGGGCGGTCGGCGGCCGCTGCCTCTACGTCCCCAACCTGACCGGCCCGGTCGACCGGATCGCCGAGCGGCTCGAGGATCTCGCGACCTTCGGCTGTCGCGCCGCGATGGTGGCGCCGATGATCCTCGGACTCGACGCGCTACGCGCCCTCGCGGTGTCGAGCGGCGTGGCGCTCGTCGCCCATCCGGCGCTCGCCGGCGCCTTCTTCCAGCCGCGCCACGGGCTCGCCCCGCCGCTGCTGCTCGGCGACCTGTTCCGCCTGGCGGGGGCCGACGCGGTGATCTATCCCAACGCCGGCGGTCGCTTTCACTTCACGCGCGCCGGCTGCCTTGCGATCCAGCGCCGCCTGCGCGCGAGACTCGGCGGCAAACGCGCCGCGTTCGCCGTGCTCGGCGGCGGCATCGACGCCGCCCGCCTCGCCGAGTGGGTCCCGCGCTATCCGGCGGACACCGTCTACCTCGTCGGCGGCAGCCTGCTCGGCGCGCCCGACCTGCGCGCCGCCGCGGCCGAGCTGGCCGAAGTCGTGCGGCGCGTGAGGCCGCGGAGGCGGGCGTGAGGTCGAAGGTCCTGCGCGCCGAGGGCTTCCGTTGGCCGGAGGTGCCGCTGCGAGCGTACGCCGACGGCGGCCCCCTCTACCGCGACGTGACCCGGCAGGAGATCCTCGGCCGCGGCGCGGGCGAGCAAGCGCTCGCCTTCGAGACCCGCTACTTCGAGGTCGCCCCCGGCGGCTTTTCCTCCTTCGAGCGCCACGACCATCCGCACGCCGTCGTGGTCGTGCGTGGCCGCGGCGAGGTGCGCCTCGGCGCCGAGAGCTTCGCGCTGGCGCCGTTCGACGCCGTCTACGTCGCGCCCGGCGAAGCGCACCAGTTCCGCGCCGCGGGCGACGAGCCGTTCGGCTTCCTGTGCATGGTCGACCGCGAGCGCGACCGGCCGGTGCCGGTCGACGGCTCCGATCCGGCGCCCGCCGACGGACGTCTCTGACCTCCCGCGGGCGCGACGATTGGGCGGCGCGCGGCCGCGATCGACTCAGGGGGTAAAGGAGCTCCAGCGCGTCCGATCGCCGGACTCGAAACCGTCAGCGAAGAGCGGCACGTCGAAGCTCAGCAAGTCGACGTGCGTCGGCGGCCCCAGCCGCGGCCAGACGAGCTCGCCGCCGATCGCCAGGCGCCCGCCGGCGACCCTGACCGCCCAGGTGCCGGCGAGTCCGCCCGTGTCGGGATTCCACGCCGAGAGGCTGCCGTCGGCGAGCGCCAGGGCGAACAGGTCGTGCTGCACCGTGCCGTGGAAGAGCGGGTCGGTGCCGCACTGCGCCGCGTCGGGGTCGACCGGCAGACCGTCCTGGTATTCGCGCACGCAGTCGAAATGCCCGCCGACGAAGAGCAGCCCGAGGTCGAGATCGAGATCGCAGGCCTGCACGCCGCCGTCGGTGGCGATCCAAAATCCCGGGTCGACGTCGCCGGTCGACGGGTCGAAGCGGTTGACGTTGCGCTGGTCCTGCTGTCCGCCGAGGTCGCCGGTGATCCACCAGTCGCCGCAGAGGTAGATCCAGTGGCCGTCGGATCGGATGTCGTGCACCTGCACATAGGGGTCCTCGGGATTGGGATCGGAGAGACGGGGCGCGAACGCGGTCACCGACTGCCCGGTCGCGGCGTCGACCGCCGCGATGCTCGAGCGCGCCAGCGCGCCCACGGTGTCGAACTGGCCGCCGAAGTAGAGCGTCCCGCCGCCGGCGGAGAAGGCGAGCGCGAGGACGGTGACGAAACTCGCGTCGGCGGTCGAGATCTGCGGGTCGAACCCGGGAAGCAGCGCGCCGCTCGCCGGATCGGTGGCCGCGAGGTAGGCGTGGCAGGGCGCCGGCGCGCAGCCGCCGATCGACGTGAAGTTCCCGGCGACGTAGACCCGGCCGCCGTCCGGGGCCACCGCGATGCGCTGCACGCGGTCGTTCGCTTCGGGAGCCCAGGGGAGGAGCGTCGCGCCGGCGAGCGTGACGCGCGCCGCGTGCTTGCGCGCCACGCCGCGGACGGCGCGGAACTTGCCGCCGAGGTAGATCGAGGCGCGGTCGGCGGCGAGCGCCAGCGTCTGCCCGCGAGCGTTGGCGCAGTTGTAGAGCGTGCCGTCGCAGAAGACCTGCGGGTCCCAGGCGGCGACCGCGCCGGTCGCCGCGTCGCAGGCGGCGAACCAGAGGCGATCGACCTCCGCGGGGTCGCCGGGAGAGGCGCCGGGCGGTCGCACTTTGGTGAATCGGCCGGCGAGGTACTCGAAGCCGTCGACCTGGAGGATGTCCTCCACCTGCCCGTTGGTCAGGCAAGCGGCGGCTGGAGCCGAAGTCGGAGCCTCGGCGACCAGCGCGGGCGTGACGAACAGGAGGAGAAGCAGCGGCGGAGAGCGAAATCCCACGAACGACGAGACTATCCCCCGGCAAGGTGGCTTGACAGGCCGGGCATCGATGCTAGATTGACTGCGAAATACTTCACACCGCTGCCGAGCGGGGGTCGGAGTTGCAGGGGGGGAGCCATGCGGGGATGCACGTCTCGGGGCGAAAGCCTAGCCGGACGGGTGCAAGGAGAGGGGTCTAGGCGCGAGCCGCGGATGGCGCTGAGGGCGATCGCCCTCCTCTCGCTGGTCGCTGGCAGCGCATCGGCCGCTCCAGTTCTCGTCTTCAACACCCTCAGCGACTCGCCGGACCCCGTCCTCGCCGGAAACCAGCTGACGATCAGCGTCACCGTCGCCAACAACGGCACCGTCGCAGGAGACGACGCGACCAACGTCATCGTCCGTCACCTCTTCGGCAGCGAGCCGATCACCTACAGCAGCGAGACCTTCAGCGGGTCCTGCTCGGTGCTCGCCGCCCCCAGCCGCCTCGAGTGCAACCTCGGTTCGCTGGCGCACGCGGCGACCAAGTCCGGCAACATCGTCTTCAACGTCGCCGCGAGCGCGGTCGATGCCACGACCATCGCCCTCGACTGGGATCTCTACAGCGCCGAGATCGCCGCGCCCGGCACCGACGGCGATACTTCGACGACGGTCGACACCGCCGCCGAGATCGTGGTGAACAAGATCGCGCCCTCGCCGACCAACGAGGCGGTGCCGGGCACGAATCTCGTCTACACCGCGACGATCCAGAACCAGGGACCTTCGGACGCGCAGAACGTCGTCTTCACCGACCCGTCCCCCACCGGGCTGCCCGCGGTCGCTTTCACCGGCGACTGCAGCGGCGCGACCTGCTCGTTCACGACCGTGGCCGCCGGCACCACCAAGAACGTGACCATGACGTTCGCCATGCCGGCGAACTACCACTTGCTGGGCAACCCGACGTCGGTCACCAACGTCGCGAACACCACCAGCGACACCGCCGATACCTCGCCGCCGAGCAGCGTCTACTCCGACTCGGTCGTCACCCCGGTGGTGCCCAAGTCCGACCTGCACGTGGTCAGCTTCACCGACGGCGCGGCGAGCGCGACGCCGGGCAACGCGATCGCCTACACCTTCGTCGTCCAGAACCAGGGACCGAGCACGGTCGGCGACATCTCGCTGACCGGCACGCTGCCGGGCCTGCTGTCGCCGGTCTTCGCCCCGAGCGTCGGCATCTTCAGCGCTTCGGCCCAGCCGGGGAACTGGTCCGGCGTGACCCTGGCCACCTCGTCGAGCGCGACGCTCACCGTCAACGGCTGGGTCAACCCGGCGCTCTCCGGCGCGAGCCTGGTCGCCACCGTCAGCGTGGCGCCGGGGACCGGCGAGACCGACGGCGACGCCACCGACGACAGCGCCACCGACACCGACTCGGTGGCGCGCGTCGGCGACCTGTCGATCACCAAGAGCAACGGCCTGAACGGCGTCGTCCCCAACCAGGCGGTGCCGTACACCATCGTGGCCTCGAACTCCGGTCCGAGCGACGTGTCCGGGGCCTCGGTCACCGACACTTTCGACGCGCTGCGCATCTCGGGCGTGAGCTGGACCTGCTCGGGCTCGCGGCCGCTCACCGGCCTGCAACAGCTGCTCGACGGCACCGGCGGCGTCGACGGCCTCGCCGGCGCGACCGCGCTGGCGGTGACCTCCGACGGCAAGCACGTCTACGTCACCGGGCTGAACGACAACGCGGTGGCGGTCTTCTCGCGCAACCTGTCGACCGGCGTGCTCACCTTCGTGGAAGTGAAGCGCGACGGCGTCGGCGGCGTCGACGGCCTCGACGGAGCGGCGGGCGTGGCGATCAGCCCCGACGGCGCGCACGTCTACGTCACCGGTTCGAACGACGACGCGATCGCGACTTTCTCGCGCAACTCGGGCACCGGCGCCCTGACCTACGTCGGCGTCCTCAAGGACGGCTCCGGCGGCGTCGACGGCCTCGACGGCGCGGGCGGCGTGGCGGTGGCCCCCGACGGGCGGCACGTCTACGTCGGCGGCAACGTCGACAACGCGGTGGCGGTCTTCTCGCGCGACAGCGGCACCGGCGCGCTGACCTTCGTCGAAGTGAAGAAGGACGGCGTCGGCGGCGTCGACGGCCTCGCCGGCGCGCGCGGCGTGGCGATCTCCCCCGACGGCCGCAACGTGCTGGTCGCCGGGCAGACGGACAACGCGGTCGCCAACTTCACCCGCAACTCGTCGACCGGCGCGCTCACCTTCCTCGAGATGAAGAAGGACGCGGTCGGCGGCGTCGACGGGCTCGGCGGCGCGAGCGGGATCGCGGTCGCCCCGGCGGGCGGTCACGTCTACGTCACCGGCTCGACCGACGACGCGATCGCGGTCTTCAGCCGCGACGCGACGACCGGCGCCCTCGGCTGGCTGCAGAACAAGGTCGACGGGAATCTCGACGGCTCGGTGGTGATCGACGGCCTCGACGGCGCGCGCGGCATCACCGTGAGCCCGGACGGCAAGTTCGTCTTCGCCGCCGGCCTGAACGACGGCAAGATCGCCATCTTCCGCCGCGCCTCGCCCGGTGGCACGCTGCAGTTCGCCGAGGCGACCGCGTTCGCGAGCGCCGTCAGCGTGGCGACGTCGCCGGCGGGCGACCACCTCCTGGCGACCGGCTTTTCGGCCAACGCGCTCGGCGTGTTCGCCGAGACCGACGGCGCCACCTGCACGGCCTCGGGCAGCGGCAACCTCTCGCAATCGGTGACCCTGCCGGCGCACGCGAGCGTCACCTTCCTCGCCACGGCGACCGTCGCCTCCTCGGCCACCGGCGTGCTGTCGAACACCGCCACGGTGACCGCGCCGGGAGGGGTGACCGACGCCGCCACCGCCCACCCTCCAGGCGAGTGCCTGCCCGCCGACACGACCAACAACCAGTGCACCGACAGCGACCAGATCGGCCTCGAGGCCGATCTCGAGGTCACCAAGACGACGACCGCGCTCACCGCGGTTCCGGGCCAGGCGATCGCCTACGTGGTGCTGATCGAGAACCACGGCCCGGCGGGCGTCAACGGCATCTCGGTCAGCGACACGGCGATCACCGGCACCGACTTCGCCTCGGACACCTGGACCTGCTCGCCGATCAGCGGCGGCGTGTGCGGCGCCAACTCCGGCAGCGGCAGCATCGTGCAGAGCATCAATCTGCCCGCCGGCGCCTCGGTGCGCTACGACATCGTGGGCAACCTGAAGCCGGACGCCGTGGGGACGGTCTGCGGCCCGGCGAATTGCGTGGTCAACAGCGCCAGCGCGACCCTGCCGGCGGCCTACATCGATCCGACGCCCGCCGACCTCTCCGACAGCGTGTCGACGCCGATCGGGCGCGTGGCCGAGCTGGTGATCACCAAGACCGTCGCCTCCTCGGGCGTCGGCCCCGGCGACCCGCTCGACTTCGTGGTCACGGCGAAGAACTGCGGCCCGAGCGACGTGACCGCGGCGGTCGTGCAGGACGCCTTCCCGGGCACCTACCTCGGCCCGACGCTCGGTGACACGACGCCGAACTGGACCTGCGCCGGATCGGGCGGCACCTGCCCGGCGAGCGGCGACGGCGACATCTCGGCGAGCGTCGATCTCGATGCCGGCGATCCGGCCACGTGCGCGGGCGCCGGCAGCGTGACCTTCACCATCCACGGCAGCGTCGACCCGGGCGCCGAGGGCGTGCTCACCAACGTGGCGAAGATCCTCGAGCCGTCGTCGGTGCTCGACCCGACGCCGGGCAACAACACGGCGAGCGCGCGCGTCATCCTCACCGCGGCGGCCGACCTGGCCATCGTCAAGGACGACGGCCGCACCACGGCGGTGCCGGGCGAGCCGCTGGTCTACACCATCACCGTCTTCAACAACGGCCCCGACAACGTCGAGCTGGCGCGCGTCGTCGACGTCTTCCCCGCCGCCTACCAGAACGCGGCCTGGGTCTGCTCTTCGGAGGCCCCGGCGCTCGGCACGCTCACCTTCGTCGAGGAGCAGCGCCAGGCGGTGGCCACGGTCGATGGCCTGACCGGAGCGCGCGCCGTGGTGATATCGCCCGACGGCAAGCACGTCTACGGCGCAGGCTACGGCGACGCGGCGCACCTGCCCTCGCCGATCGCCTCGGCGCTCGTCGCCTTCAGCCGCGACGCCGCCACCGGCAAGCTGACCTACCTCGGCACGCTGTTCGACGGTCAGACGCAGGGCGCGCTCACGGTGGACGGGCTCGACGGCGTCACCGCGCTGGCGATGAGCGCCGACGGCAAGAACGTCTACGCCTCGTCGGAGACCGACAACGCGGTCGCGGTCTTCAAGCGCAATCCGGTGAGCGGCGCGTTGACCTACGTCGAAGTCGAGAAGGACGGGATCGGCGGCGTCAACGGGCTCGCCGGGGCGAGCTCGGTGGCGGTCAGCCCGGACGGCAAGCACGTTTACGTCAGCGGCGCGATCGACGACGCGGTCGCGGTCTTCAGTCGCGACGCCGCCCTCGACGGCGCGATCACCTTCGTCGAGTTCCTGCAGGACGACCAGGTGCAGGGTCTGAACACCATCGATCCCCTGACCGCGCCGAGCGACGTCGCGGTCTCGCCCGATGGTGCGCACGTCTATGTCAGCAGCGCGGGCGGCGGCGGGGATCTGGCCTCGATCGTCACCTTCGCGCGCGGCACGAACGCCGCGGTTCCCGCCACCTTCGGCCGCCTCACCTTCGTCGAGGCGCTGCACGACGGCCAGGTGCAGGGCCTGCTCACCATCGATCGAATCGCCGGCGCGGCCGGCCTGACGCTGTCGCCCGACGGCCACTACCTCTATCTCACGGCGACGGCCGACGACGCGGTCAGCGTCTTCCGGCGCAACAGCGACCCGGGCGCGGGCTCCGACTACGGCAAGCTGAGCTACACCGGCAACCGCCACCAGGGGGACTCGGGATCGGGCGGCTCGGCGGTGGGTATCGACGGCGCGGTCGACGCGGCGGTCTCGCCCGACGGCCAGCACCTCTACGTGACCGGTCTCGCGAGCCACGCGCTGACCACGTTCCAGCGCAGCACCTCGACCGGCGGCTTGAAGTTCCTCAACTCGATCGCCGACGGCACCTCGGCGCCCTGCGCGCCGGCCGGCCTGCCGTGCACCGTGATCTCGCTCGGCAGCGCGCGCTCGGTCGCGCTGTCTGCGGACGGCGAACACGTCTATACCGCGGCCAGCGCCGACAACGCGATCTCGGTCTTCGCGCGCGCCGCGGCGCCGCCGTCGTTCGCCTTCATCGGCGGCCAGCCGCTCTCCGATCCGCCAGCGCCGGTGCGCGACGGCGTCGGCGGGGTCGACGGCCTCGACGGCGCCTCCGCGGTGGCGATCACCGGCGACGGCCTGTTCCTCTACGCCACCGGATTCGCCGACGCCTCGATCGTGGCTTTCCAGCGCGATCCGGTCACCGGCCAGCTCACGTTCATCAACCGCTGGGTCGACGGCGTCGGCGGGGTCGACGGCCTCGACGGCGCGTCGGCGATCGCGATCTCGGGCAACAACGTCTACGTCGTCAGCCAATCGACGACCGCCGGGGACAACACCCTGGTCGTCTTCTCGCGCAATCCGGGCAACGGCCAACTCGCCTTCCTCGAGATCGAGCGCGAGGGCACCGGCGGCGTCTCCGGCATCTTCGGCGCCTCGGGCGTCGCGGCCAGCCCGGACGGCAAGCACGTCTACGTGGCGAGCCGGTTCCCCGGCGCGGTGGCGGTCTTCAGCCGCGACAACATCACCGGCGCCGTGACCTTCCTCGAGAAGAAGCAGAACGGTATCGGCGGCGTCATCGGCATGCAGGGCGCGCGCGGCCTCGCCATCAGCTCCGACGGCGCGCACGTCTACGTCGCCGCCGACGTCGACGACTCGGTCGTCGTCTTCTCACGCGACACCAACGCCGGCAGCCCGGCGACCTTCGGGCGCCTGACCGAGCTCCAGGTCGTGCAAGACGCCGACGTCCTGACGCCGGTCGGCGGCGCGACGCTGGTCCAGGGCCTCGACCAGGCGACCGGCGTCGCGGTATCGCCGGATCCGGGTGACGGCACGAGCAGCCGCAACGTCTACGTCGCCAGCCACACCGACCACGCCCTCGCGGTCCTGCTGCGCAACGTCGACAACTCGAGTCCGAACTACGGTCGGTTGAGCGGCGAGCAGCTGCTCAAGGACGGCGTCGGCGGCGTCGACGGGCTGGCCGGCGCGCGCTCGGTGGCCGTGAGCCCGGACGGCAAGAACGTCTACGTGGCGGCGGAGGACGACGACGCCTTCACGATTTTCGCCCGCGAGAGCGTCGGCGGCACGCTGGTGTTCGTCGAGGCGCGCAAGGACGGCGTCGGTGGGGTCGACGGCCTCGATCAAGCGTACGGCGTCGCGGTGACGCCGAACGGACGCCACATCTACGTCGCCGGCTTCGGCGACGACGCGATCGCCGCCTTCAGCCGCTCCTCGGGTTCGCGCTGCACCGGCAGCGGCGTCGGCAACATCGATGATCTCGTCGATGTCGCGGCCGGCGGGCAGGTGGTCTACACGGTCACCGGCACGGTCGATCCGGCGGCGACGGGGACCTTGGTCAACCAGGCGACGGTGGCCGTGCCGACCGAAGTCGCGGATCCGGGTCCGGATTCCGACGGGCTCCATCCCGCGGGCACCTGTTCGGACAATCCGCCGAGCTCGACCAACGACCTGTGCCGCGACATCGACACCCTGACGCCCAAGTCCGACCTCAACGTGGTCAAGACCGACCACACCGACGTGGCGATTCCCGGCGAGGAGCTGACCTACACCCTGACGGTGCGCAACGACGGCGCGAGCAACGTGGTGGGCGCCACGGTCACCGACGACCTGTCGCTGATCTTCCCCGGCGGCGCCACGTGGGTGTGCGTCGCAGCGCCCTCGGGGACGCTCTCCTTCGGCTCGACCTACTTCGACGGCGAGACCCTGCCCGGACCGCTGACCCTCGACGGTCTCGACGGAGCGACCGCGGTGGCGCTGACGCCGGACGGCGTGCACGCCTACGTCACCGGCCTCGGCGACGACGCGGTCGTCGTCTTCCGGCTCGACGACGCGACCGGCCTGCTCACCTTCGTGCAGAAAGTGCGCGACGGCGTCGGCGGCATCGACGGCCTCGACGGCGCGACCGCGGTGGTCGTCTCGCCCGACGGGGCGCACGTCTACGTGGTCTCGCAGGTCGACGACACGATCTCGGTCTTCACCCGCGATGCCGACTCCCTGAGCGCCAACTACGGCCAGCTGACCGCGCTGCAGGTGGTGCAGGACGCGGCCAACGTCGCGCTCGTCCCGGGGGCAACGCTGGTGACCGGAATCGACCAGCCGCTCTCGGTCGCGGTCTCGGCGGACGGCGAGAACCTGTACGTCGCCGCGGCCAACAGCAACGCGGTCGCGGTCTTCGCCCGCGGCAACGACTCGCTGATTCCGGCGAGCTACGGCAAACTGACCTTCATCGAGCGCCAGCAGGACGGGGTCGCCGGCGTCGACGGGCTGGCGGGCGCGAGCGGCGTGGCGGTGGCGCCCGACGGGCTGCACGTCTACGCCACCGGCGCCAACGACAACGCGGTCGCGGTCTTCGCGCGCGACGGCGGTACCGGGGCGCTCTCCTATCTCGAGCGCCAGGCGGACGGCGAGGGCGCCAACGACGGTCTGGCGGGAGCGCGCGGCGTCGTCGTGTCGCCCGACGACGCGAACGTCTACGTCGCCGGAGCGACGGACGGCGGCATCGCGGTCTTCGAACGCGCCCTGCCGGCCGGCACGCTCACCTTCCGCCAGGCGGCGATCGACGGCGCCGGCGGCTTCGACGGTCTCGCGGGCGTGACGCAGCTCGCGGTGAGCTCCGACGGCTTCCACCTCTACGCGACCGGCGCGGCGGAGAGCGCGGTCGCGGCCTTGCGGCGCGAAGCCGAGGACTCGGGCCGCCTGTCGTTCGTCCAGGCGCAGCGCGACAACTTCGGACCGGTCGACGGCCTCGATGGAGCGAGCGGCGTCGCACTGACGCCGAACGGCCGCTGGCTGTTCGTCACCGGCCGGGTCGACGACGCGCTGAGCGTCTTCTCGCGTCCGGTCGACACGACTTGCGCCAGCGGTTCGGGCACCCTGCTCTCGGACACGGTCAACATCGCGGCCGGCAGCAAGATCGTCTACACCATCACCGGCGTCGTGGCGCCGGACGCCTGCCCGCCGCCCTACCCGTGCACCGGCACCGGCCTGGTGAACACCGCCTCGGTCACCCTGCCGGGCGGAACCACCGATCCGGATCCGGGGGACAACTCGAACACCGACACCGACAACCTGTCGGCGCGGGTGAACCTGTCGATCACCAAGACCGACGGCATCTCGGCGGTCTCCGGCCTGCTGGGCGCGTCGTTCGTGGTCGCGAGCCCGGCGGGCGAACAGATCTACGCCGGCGGCGAGGTGGGCGACGGAGTGCTGACCTTCGAGCGCGACTCCGGTACCGGAGCGCTGCACTACCTCGGCGCGCAGCGGGACGGAGTGGACGGGGTGGACGGCATCAACGGCGCGGCCGCCGGGGCCTTCTCGCCCGACGGCGCTCACCTCTACGTCGCCGGCTCGGCGGACAACGCGGTGGCGGCCTTCGCTCGCGACGGCGCGACCGGCGCGCTCACCTTCCTGGCGCGCTACGAGAACGGCAACGCCGGAGTCACCGGCATTCTCGGCGCGCGCGGCATCGCGACCAGCCCGGACGGCAAGCACGTCTACGTCGCCTCGCCGGGCTCGAGCGCGGTGGCGATCTTCTCGCGCGACGCGGTTCCGGCGGACGCCGACTACGGCAAGCTGACCTTCGTCGGCGCCCTCCAGGACGGACAGATCCAGGGGGCCAACACGATCGACGGCCTGGCCGGCGCGCGTGCCGTCGCCGTCGCGCCGAACGGCGCGCACGTCTACGTCGCCGGCGAGACCGACGACGCGATCGCCGTCTTCGCGCGCGATTCCGCGACCGGCCTGCTGACCTACCTGGAGAGGATGACGAACGGCGTGGGTGGCGTCAGCGGCCTGGCGTCGCCGCGCGCCCTCTCCTTCGCCCCGGCGGGCGACTTCCTCTACGTCGCGGCGGCGGCCTCGAATTCGGTGGCGGTGTTCAAGCGCGAGGTCAACTCCGGCAGCCCGAGCTACGGCAAGCTGACCTTCGTCGAGACGGAGACCGACGGCGCGGCGGGAGTGGACGGACTCGCCACGGCGTCGGGCGTCGCCGTGGTGCCCGATCCGCCGGGAGCCGATCCGGGCGGCCAGCACGTCTACGTGGCCGGGCGCGGCGACCACGCCGTCGCCGTCTTCTCGCGCAACGACGTGACCGGCGCCCTCACCTACGTCGGCATGGCCAAGGACGGCGCCGGCGGCGTCGTCGATCTCGGCGGCGCGACCGGCGTCGCGGTCAGCCCGGACGGTCTCCACGTCCTGGCGGCCGCCGCCACCGGCAACGCGGTGGTGGTCCTCGAGCGAGATTGGGACAGCGGTCTGCTCACCGGCACCGGCGCGCTCTCGTTCCTCGAGTCGCATCCGGAGGGCAGCGGCACGATCGCCCCGGGAACCCTGGTCACCTACCTGATCGACGTGATCAATCACGGACCGGGAACGGTCCAGGGCGCGACGGTCACCGACATCTTCCCGGGCGAGCTCGAGAGCGTCAGCTGGACGTGCACGATCGTCACCCCGCCCGCCACCTGCTTCGGCGGCTCGGGCGACCTGACGCAGCAGGTGAATCTGGGCGTCGACGCCCACATCCGCTACACCGCTTCCGGCACGGTCAAGGCCGGAGTCTCCGGCACGCTGGTCAACACCGCTACGGTCGCCGCGCCGAACGGCGTGATCGAGACCGATCTCAGCGACAACAGCGCCACCGACGACGACACCGTGCTGGCGCCGATCGCCGACGTGGCGATCGTCAAGCGCGCCTGCACCGACCCGCTCGACTGCGCCGGCACGCCGGCGAGCGAAGCCGTTCCGGGCACGCCGGTCTACTACGAGTTCGAGGTCACCAACTCCGGGCCGAGCGACACCCAGGGCATTCCGGTCACCGACATCCTTCCCGAGGCGCTGCTCGGCGCCGCCTGGACTTGCACGGCGACGCCGGTTCCGGGCCTGCTCACGGCATTCGACGAGGTCGTGGACGGCGACGCCCTCGCGTCGCCCGTCTCGCGGCCGTGCCTGCTGCCGCCGTACTTCAACGTCGACGGACTCGACGGCGCGAGCGCGGTGGCGCTCTCGGACGACGGCCTGAACCTCTACGTGGCCTCGGCCACCGAGAGCGCGGTGGCGGTCTTCCGGCGCGACCTGCGCGACGGCTCGCTCGCCTTCGTGCAGGCGGTCAAGGACGGCGACCCGGTGCGCAATCCGTCGTGTACGATCACCGGTTCGGTGGACGGACTGGGCGGCGCCATCGCCGTGGTCGCCAGCCCCGACGGCAACAATGTCTACGTGGCCGGCGAGACCGACGACGCGGTGGCGGTGTTCGATCGCGATCCGGCGACCGGCGGGCTCTCCTTCCGCCAGATCATCCGCGACGGCGTGGCGGGCGCCAACGGCCTCGGCAACGTCCGCGGGCTGGCGATCTCGCCGGATGGAAAATACCTCTACACCGCGGCGCGCTCCGACAACGCCATCGGCATCTTCGCGCGCAACAGCTCGACCGGCGGGCTCACCTTCGTGGCGCTCAAGCTCGACGGCAGCGCCGAGGGAGCGCTGACGGTCGACGGGTTGGCCGGCGCGGCGGCGGTGGCCTTGAGCCCCGACGGCACGACGCTCTACGCGGCGGGCGAGGTCGACGACGGCGTCGCGGCCTTCAAGCGCAACGCCGCCACCGGCCTGCTGACCTTCGTCGACTCCGAGCACGACGGCTCGGCCGGGGTCGACGGACTGAACGGCGCGACGGCGCTGGTGATCGCCCCGGACGGCAAGAACGTCTACGTGGCCGGCGCGGTCGACGACGCGGTGGCGGTCTTCAGTCGCAACTCGGATTCGTTGAACGCCGATTTCGCCAAGCTGACCTTCGTCGAGATGCAGAAGAACGGCGTCGGCCCGGTGCTCGGCATCGCCGGCGCCGACGCGGTGGCGATGCCGCCGGACGGCGAGCAGCTCTACGTCGCGGGCGGCGCCTCGCAAACGGTGGCGATCTTCGAACGCGATCCGGCGACCGGCGCGCTCACCTGGGTGGCGCGCGAGCAGGACGGCGTCGGCGGCTTCGACGAGCTCGGCGGCGCGCGCGGCCTCGCGGCCTCGGTCGATGGCGACCAGGTCTACGTGGCGGCGGCGGTCGACGACGCGGTCTCGACCCTGGCGCGGCACGACGGATCGCGTTGTCCGACCGCGGGCTTCGGCAGCATCGAGGCGACGGTCAAGCTGGTCGCCGGCGGCGACGTCCTGTTCCGCGTGTCCTCCGCGCTTGCCGCGGCGGCGACCGGCACGCTGGTCAACCAGGCGAACGCCGGCCCGGGCGCGGACGCGGCGGATCCGAGCTCGGTCAACAACTCCTCGACGGTTTCGCTGCCGATCGTGCCGCACGTCGCCCTGACGGTCACCAAGACCGACGGCCAGACGGAGGCGATCCCCGGCCTGCCGATCACCTACACGATCGCCATCGGCAACGCCGGTCCCTCCGACCTGGTGGGCGGCTTGGTGACCGACGATCTGCCGGCGATCCTGCTCTCGCCGGCCTGGACCTGCCAGCCGTCGCAGGCGCTGTCGTTCGTGGAGATGGAGAAGAACGGCGTCGGCGGCGTCACCGGCCTCGACGGACCCTATTCCGTCGCCGTCGCACCCGATCCCGACGGCATCGGCCCGGCGCTCGGCGGAGCGCACCTCTACGTCGCTTCGCCGAACAGCAACTCGGTCGCGGTCTTCACCCGCAACTCCGGGACCGGCGCACTGACCTTCCTGACCTCCTACGCCGACGGCGTCGCCGGCCTGGACGGCCTCGGCGGCGCCAAGGGCGTGGCGCTCTCGCCCGACGGCAAGAACGTCTACGTCGCCGCGGCGACCGACGAGTCGCTCGAGGTCTTCGGCCGCGACGCCGGCACCGGACTGCTGACCGCGCTCGAGATCCAGCGCGAAAGCGATCCGGCGGTCGACGGCCTCGAAGGCGCCTCCGGCGTGGTGGTCTCTCCCGATGGCGCGCACGTCTACGCCATCGGCGAGACCGACGACGCGGTGGTGGCCTTCCGCCGCGACCCGGCGACCGGCAAGCTCACCTTCGTCCAGCGCCTGAAGGACGGCTTCGGCGGCCTGCCGCTGCAGGTGATCGACGGACCGGTCGGCGTGGCGATCACTCCGGACGGGCGCCAGGTCCTGGTGACCGGGAGCGTCTGGGACAGCCTGGCGGTGTTCGACCGCGACGCCGCGAGCGGCGCGCTCACCTATCGCCAGGTGCTGCACGACGGCGTCGGCGGGGTCGACGGCCTCGACCTCGCCCGCGCGGTCGTCGTCAGCCCCGGCGGCCGGTTCCTCTACGTCGCCAGCCTCGCCGACGACGCGGTGGCCATCTTCTCGCGCAACGTGCTGACCGGAGTGGTCGCCTACGTCGGCCTGGTGCGCGACGGCGTCGGCGGAGTGGACGGCCTCGACGGAGCGCGCGGCCTGGCGCTCACGCCCGACGGCCAGTTCCTCTACGTGGTCGGCTACAACGACGACGCGGTGGCGGTCTTCCGCCGCGACGGCCTCACCGGCCTGCTCACCCAGGTCGGTATCGCGCGCGACGGCGTCGGCGGCGTCGACGGCCTCGACGGACCCTACGGCCTGGCGGTCGATCCGCAGGGCAAGGGTCTGTACGTGGTCGGCAACAACGACGACGCGGTGGCGGCCTTCCTCAAGGCCGGTGCGGCGCGCTGCGCGCCGAGCGGTACCGGCGACATCTCCGACTCGGTCGATATCGCGGTCGGCGGCAGCGTCACTTACACCGTGACCGCGACCGTCGATCCGGGAGCCGCCGGCACGCTGGTCAATACGGTGGACGTCGGCATGCCGGGCGGCACGACCAACACCGGCGATACCTCGGCGACCGACACCGACACGCTGGTGCCGACCGCGGACCTGACGATCGCCAAGACCGACAACTCGGCGACCGCGCTCGCCGGCGGCTCGACCATCTACCAGATCGTGGTCACCAACGTCGGCCCGAGCCACGCGCCGGCAAGCCTCGTGGCCGATCCGTTCCCGATCGGCGTGACGGCTTTCGCCTGGTCGTGCCTGCCGTCGGCCGGGGCGGCCTGCCCGCTCGGCGGCACCGGGCCGATCAACGCCCTCGTCGACCTAGACGCCGGCAGCTCCGCGACCTTCACCGTGGTGGCGCAGATCGATCCGACGGCGAGCGGAACGCTCGCCAACACGGCGACGATCTCGCCGGCGGCCGGCGTCACCGACCCGAGCCTCGGCAACAACGCCTCGACCGACACCGACACGCTGATCCGCAGCACGGATTTGGCGATCGACAAGACGGTCGACGATTCCACGGTCGAGATCAACGATCCGATCCAGTTCACCCTCACGGTCACCAACCTCGGTCCGTCGGCGGGCGGCGGGGCGACGGTCACCGACCTGCTGCCGGCAGGCCTGGTGGTCAACTCCGCCACCGGCACCGGGTGGCTGTGCACGCCGAGCCCCGGCGTCATCACCTGTACGACGGCCTCGTTGCCGCTCGGGGCGGCGCCGCCGATCGTCATCGACGCCAACGCGCCGTCGACCGCGGGCAACTACGTCAACGGCGCGGGCGTCGCCAGCGCCGATCCGGATCCGGTGGCCGCCAACGACTCCGACACGGTCGGCTTCCACGTCGGCGTCTCGGTGCCGCCGCAGGTGGTGAAGATCGATTCGACGCCGTCGACCCCGGATACGGAGGTCACCTCGATGGAGACCCTGCCGGCGAAGCCGACGGCTCTGCTGGTGCGCTTCGACGAGGCGATGAACGATCCGGTGGGCGATTCCGATCCGCACGACGTCACCAACCCGGCCGGATTCCGGGTGATCGGTGCCGGACCCGACGGCGTGTTCAGCGGCGTCGGTTGCGCGGCGGCGGGCGGCGACGACATCACCGCCACGGTGAGCGGCATCGTCTACACCTCGTCGCCGAGTCTGGCGACGCTGACGCTCTCGGCGCCGCTCGCCGACGGCCTGTGGCGCCTGGTGGGCTGCGCCGGCGTGTTGCAGGACACCGACGCCCTGGCGCTCGACGGCGACGGCGACGGCACCGGCGGCGACGACTTCATCCGCTACTTCCGGGTGCAGACGATCGACATGCTGGCGCGTCCGCAGTTCGACTTCGACGCCGACCTGACCGCGTGGATCCTGTCGAGCGTCGTTCCCGGGGAGATCTCGCGCGACACTCTCGACGGCTTCGGATTCGGCCTCTCGGGAGCGGTCGAGCTCGCGAACCTGGGCGGCGAAACGCAGCTCTCGTTGCGCCAGTGCCAACTCGCCGATCCGGGGCTCTTCTACTTCACCCGCGGCCGGACGCGGATCGACGCCGCGACGCTCGCCAACGTGTCGGCCGGGGCGGTGCTGCGCTTCTACGGCAGCGTGGACTGCTCGACCGCGCCGCTGCTGACGATCAACTCGCCGACCGTGAACGGCGATACCGGCGCGCAGTTCCGGTACTTCGAAGGCTACGCGGTGGCGCCGGCGATCGGCGCGGTGGCGATCGAGGCGACCTACCGCGCGCAGGCTCCGGGGGCCGATGCATTCGACGTGTGGTTCGACGGGCTCGAGCTCTTCCCGGCGATCTTCGCCGACGGGTTCGAGGTGGGTTCGACGGTGCGCTGGAGCGCGACGTCGCCGTGACGGCGCGCGCCGGTGGGGAGACAGGAAACATGAAGACTCGTGGGTTGGAGTTCTTGATCCTGAGCGCGGCGCTCGCCGCCGCGCCGGCGGCGGCGCTGCAGCCGGAGATGACGCAGAGCTTCCAACTGCACCCGGGCTGGAACGCGGTCTACCTCGAGGTGCGCCCGAGCGACAACAGCGCCGAAGCGGTGTTCGGCGGCCTGCCGCTCGCCAGCGCGTGGACCTGGAACCCCTCGGTGGGCAAGGTTCAGTTCATCGACGACCCGAGCGAGCAGCTGACCGGCTCGCCGGCCTGGCTCGGCTACTTCCCGCGTCCCCGTCCCGAGTCGATCCTGACCAATCTCTTCTCGGTGCAGGCGAACCGCGCTTACCTGCTGAAGATCGACGGCGCCCAGGCGGTGACCTGGTCGGTCACCGGCGTCCCCGAGGTGCAGGCGAAGCAGTGGGTGCCGGATTCCTTCAATCTCGTCGGCTTCACCGTCGACCCGGCGCAGCCGCCCACCTTCGGCCAGTTCCTGGCGCCCTCGGCGGCGCACGCCGGCCAGCCGATCTATCGCCTGAACGACGCTGGAACCTGGGAAGCGGTGGCCAACCCGTTCGCCACCGCCATCCGCTCGGGCGAAGCGTACTGGGTCTTCGCGAAGGGCCCGTCGAGCTACACCGGCCCGATCGACGTCAGCCTGGACTCGTCCCGAACGCTCGATTTCGGCGGATCGCTGGATCAGCTGCGCTTGCGGGTGCGCAACCTGGCGGCCGAGCCGGTCGCCGTCAGCCTGACGCAGATCGGCACCACGGCGCCGACCAAGTTGTCGTACTTCAAGTTCGATCCCGACACCGGCGAGCTCGCCTGGCCGGCGTTGCCGCCGTCGATCCTGCTGCCGACACAGGACGGCGGCGAAGCGCTGGTCGACCTCGCGCCGCGGCGTGCCGAGTTCACCGCCGCCGAGACCGCGTCGATCCTCGAGATCAAGAGCGTGACCGGATTCCGCCGCTTCGTGGCGGTCGCCGCCAAGAGTCCGTTCGCGCCCCCGGCTTTCCTCGAGCAGCGCGCCGAACGCGCGGCGCGCGCGGCGCGCGCCGCCGGGCTGCCGGCGCCGGTCGAGCTCGATTCGCCGATCGTCTTCCCGCTCGCCGGGTTGTGGGTGGGGGAGGTCTCGGTGCGCAAGGTCAGCCAGGCACAGACGGGATCCATCGTGCCCGTCCCGGTCGGCGCCGATTTCCGCTTCCGGGTGTTGATCCACGTCGACCAGTCGGGCACGCCTCGTCTGCTCAAGGAAGTCATCGAGCTGTGGAAGAACGGCACCGAGATCCCGGATCCGGAGAACCCGGGCGCCACCATCGTCGACGAGCCCGGGCACTACGTCTTGATCACCGACGACGGGCTGGTCTCGAGCTTCGAGGGCGCCGCGCTGCGCGACGGCCAGCCGGTCGGCTACCGGGTCAGCACGATCAACTACGACTTCGACGGGCAGTCGGTCCTGATGACCGGTGCCTTCGGCACCAACGGAGCGCTGTCGGTGACCCTGACCGAGGAGTCCGACGCGGCCACCAACCCGTTCAAGCACGAATTCCATCCCGACCACAACAATCTGGACGAGCAGTACCTCGGTCACGTCGAAGAGGCGTACACGGTGACTCGCAACATGTCCTTCGCGTTCTCGGCGACGGACCCCTTCGGGCGCGAGCTCGCCAACTACGGCTCGAACGTCCTCGGCGGCACGTTCACGGAGACCCTGAGCGGCCTGCACCGCAACGACATCGCGGTCGAGGGGACGTTTCTCCTGAATCGCGTCTCGACCCGACCGGTACTGAATCAGTGAGCCAGGAGACGCCATGAGAACTCTCGCCAAGACGACGATGGTGACCGCGCTCCTGAGATCGCGATTCCGCCCGCGGGCCGCCGCGCTCGCGATCCTGCTCGCGCTCGTCCCGCTGCCGCTGCTCGCTCTCTGGCCGCAGGTCGGTGGCGGCACGCTGGCCGAGAACGTCTTCGACTCCACCGCGGACTCGAACGGCAACGTCTACGTGGTGGGCGAGTTCCGCGGTACCGCGACCTTCGGCTCGACGACTCTCAACTCCGAAGGCCTGACCGACGTCTTCGTGGCCAAGTACGACCAAGACGGACTGCTGATCTGGGCGCGCAGCGCCGGAGGTCCGTCGGTGGACCGCGGCGCCGGGATCGCGGTCGACGCCGGCCAGAACGTCTACGTGACCGGCTACTTCACCGGCTCGATCGGCTTTCCCTCGCAGCCCGGCCAGCCGACCTCGAGCGTCAGCC
This sequence comes from Thermoanaerobaculia bacterium, assembly GCA_046331385.1. Taxonomy (GTDB): domain Bacteria; phylum Acidobacteriota; class Thermoanaerobaculia; order Multivoradales; family JAGPDF01; genus JAXLQW01. Next base: position 1,684,291 of record JAXLQW010000001.1, on the reverse strand, counting down.
TGCCCAACATCAACAACCCGGACACGCCGGAGCGTCACGAGCTCTTCGTGGCGAAGATCAAGCCGAACGGCGACTGGGATTGGGCGCGGCAAATGGGTGGCCCGGGGCACGACGAGGGCCTGTCGATCGCCATCGCGCCCGGGGTCGAGGACCCCAACGACCCGGTTCCGGACGGGGTGATCGTCGCCGGCAAGGCGAGCTGCCCGCGCTTCTACGACTCCGACGGGACGCTCAGCTCGATCTCGAACACCATTCCCTGCGGACCGCCTTCGATCGTAGTGGCGCGGCTGTCGACCATCGGCGAATGGGTCTGGTCGCTCGGCGGCGGTACGCAATCGGCTTCCGAGTGGGCGACCGACGTCGCGGTCGACGCCGGCGGGCGGGTCTACGTCGCCGGCGTCTACCTGCAGAACTCGTCGATCGCGACGCCCGTGCCCACGGCGCTCTCCTTCAACGGCATCGCGGGGGGCGCGACGCTCAGCTTCTGGCAGAGCCGGAACTTCGAGAACGACGTCACCTGCTGGGACGCGGGAGTGCTCGAGTACTCCACGGACTCGGGCGGCAACTGGTACGACATCCTCGCCGGCGACGCCGACAACGACCCGACCACCACGGCCGGCGACCTGACGCGCATCACCAGCAACGGCTACAACGGCGTCGTGGCGAACGGATCGAGCAGCCCGATCGCCAATCGCCGCGGTTGGTGCAACAACAACGGCGGCTTCCAGAACTCGATCGTCGACCTGGCGGACTTCGCCACCCAGAGCGTCCGCTTCCGCTGGCGCATGGCGAGCGACGTGTCGGTCGCCGACGTGGGGTGGTACCTCGACGACTTCACGATCACCGACGGGTTCAGCAACACGCTGTTCAGCGACAACCTCGAATCCGGCGCCGGGAAGTGGACCGTCTCCTCGCCCGCGGGCGCCTCGCCGTTCTCGATCAGCAACGGCGCCTCGCATTCGCCGAGCAACTCGTGGTTCGTGACCGACGAGGGGTCGGTCTCGGATCACCGGGTGGCCATGACCACCTCGGTGGCGATCCCCGAAGGCCGCCCGTCGTACTTCGTGGCCAAGGTGAGCAACGCCGACACCTTCTCGCCCTTCTGGCAGTGGGCGACCGGGTTGCCAACCGGGGTGTCGATCGGCGGGATCGCCAGCGACGGCGCCGCCCGGCTCTACCTCGCGGGCACGGCGCTCAACGCCGGGACGGTGCTCGGCGGCCTGCCGGCGTTGACCAACGCCGGCGCGTTCGTCGCCAAGATCAACGACAACGGCGCGAGCTACACCTGGACCTGGGACCGCGGCGTCAACGGCGGCTCCGGCAAGGCGATCGCCCTCGACACCAACGGTGACGCCTACCTCGCCGGCGACTACACCGGCGCGCCCGCGTTCACCACCGTCCAGATCGATCCGCTGAACGAAGCCGCGGGCACCCAGTCGGTGAGCTTGCCGGCGGCGCAGGGCAGCGACGTCTTCGTCGCCAAGGTCAACTCGGCCGGCAGTAAGTGGCGCTGGGTGCAGAGCGCCAATCCGTCGCCGAACGACGAGCACGCGACGACGATCGCGGCGCGCGGCACGACCCAAGCCTGGGTGTCGGGTTCCTTCGACGACTCGGCGACCTTCGGCACAATCCAGATCGTCGCCCAGGGCGCCACCGACGCCTACGTTGCCAACCTGAACGGCGGCACCGGCGCCTGGTTCCAGGTCGACTTCCAGCACTGGGTGGCGGGCGAAGAGGTCACGCCGCCGCAGCCCCTGAGCCAGCTCTGTCTGTCGAGCGACACGCTCTCGGTGCCGGCGATTTCGGTGACCGGTTCGGGCGCGGCGACGCCGGACTACTTCTTCTGGAGTCCGCCGAGCGCCAACCTCGACGGCCGCGGGCACCTCTACGCGATCCAGCCGACCAACGCCGAAGTGAAGTGGAAGAAGAGCCACAGCGGCACCGGCGATTGCAACGTGGCCGATACGCTGTACCTCACCCAAACCGGCGCCACCGACTGGCCGCGGCAGGGCGACGGCAGCGTGCGCTTCTGCGGCTCGCTCGACGCGCTCGCCAACCCGACCCGAGCCTGCGTCCAGCTGCACGTCGCCGGCGCGCCGGTCGACGTCGAGCCGGTGACCAGCAACCTGGCGCTCAGCCAGCTGGTCCACGTCCATTCGGGCGACGGCAGCGCGGATTCCAACGTCAACATCGCGGCCGCGAACCAGTCGGTGTTCACCGCCACGGCGCCGGGTTTCAGCGTGCTGCTCTATTCGCTGAATCCGGCCTCGCGCGACCTGAGCGCCAACCGACCGTTCATCCGCCTGGTGCGCTCGGTGGCCTACGACACCAGCCTGCAGATCGACGGCGCGCCGATCTTCACCGACGGCGCGGCGTGCACCATCGGACAGCAGATCACCGAGGCGACGCACCAGGAACACGCCAACAAGAACGGCGCCGTGCTCTTCGAGCGCGCCTACTTCGACGGCGAGGGGCCGGACCGGGCGTACGACCGCGTCACTCGCCTGGGCCAGATCGTGCCGGTCAATCGCGTGCCCATCGATTCCGACGGACAGGACCTGATGGCGGTCGCTTGGTACCGCTTCGATGCCCAGACCATCGCCTGGCCGGTCAAGCCGGTGCGCTACGACTGCAAGTGGCCGGCGAACCCGGACAAGATCATCGTCGCCAGCGAGCTGGGATCCGAGGTTCTCGGCCAGCCGCCGCTCGATCCGCTGGTTTTCCTCAACCTGCGGATCTACAACCAGCCGCAGAAATCGAAGTCGGGTTTCAACCCCAACGACGAGCACGCGTTGTTCGCGCCGGCGAACTCCCAGACCGGTTTCAACGCGCTGTTCGCGTTGCGGGACGACTTCACCGCCGCGGAGCTCAACAAGACGTCGGAGCCCTACTCGATCCTGAAGTACCAGAACGCCGGCTCGCCGGTCTGGCACTACCGCATCTACCAGGTGCTCGCCACCGGGGCCGGCTACGACAGCTTCCAGTACAGCGGCGTCGCCGGCAACGCGGTCTTCCCGCCCTACCCGGTCCGCCTGCTCGGCAACTGCGAGCAGAGCGACGTCAGCGGCCGGCCGGCGTTCAAGGACTACAAGAACCAGGTCTGGGCCAAAGCGGCCGGAACGCTGGTGGCGCAGTACTGGTATCCGTTGCAGCCGACCTTCTACTACGACCGCGACGCCGACCGGACGACCGAGCGCACCACGGGCGACTGCATCGCCTGGCTCGGTGGGCCGACCGACGACCCGGTGGACGTGCACTACACGATCTCCTGGCCGGCGAACGTGCCGTTGCTCGAGGTGGGCGAGACGTTGTTGACGCCCAAGCGCGGACTGCCCGACATCGCCGATCAAGCGGCGGTGGAGGTGATCTTCGACGAGAAGGCCGACCGCCTGGTCGACACCCTCACCTATTCGCCGACCACATCGCTCGTGCGCTTGATCGACCCGCTCTCCTCGCGCGTCGTCCGGCTGTCGGCGATTCCCTCGGCGGTGTCGACCGAGCTCGAACCCGAGACCGGTTTCCAGATCCCGGTCAGCAACTCGGACGGCACGATCAAACTGCCGGCCACGATCCGCGACCGGATCTACTACGACCCGCTGAACAAGAAGCTCGCGTACAAGGGGGTCTTCGACGAGTCGGGCGCCGGCGACCCGCTGCTACTGATCGACGTCATGACCGACCCCGAGCGCCGGCGGCTGAAGCAGCTCGACGGCGGCGACGGCACGGAGCAGGCGGACTTCGACGGCGCGTGCCTCTCGGTGGGCGACGGCTGCACCTGGGATCAGGCGATCGAGGCGCTCTATCGCTTGAGCCGCAACCCGAATCGTCTCGATCTCGATCTCGAGACCGATCGCTGTCACCTCGAGAACCAGCTCGATCCGACGACGGGACTGCTCGAGCCGCACGTGGTCTGCACCTCACCGACCGACGGCGAGGTCGACAACCAGCTGCTGCTCGGCATGCAGGATCTCGACAACGACCATGTGCCGGAGCCGCTGCAAGTCGTCGGCTTCACGCCGGCGCTGACCGCCGGGTTCGCGCAGGGGACCGGCTACGTGACCGTCGCCTTCAACAACGATCCGAGCCTCAACCCGCTGCCGGTGAGCCTCAACGTGATCCGCGTCGGGTGCCTCGACATCCCGCCGGACCAGCAGAGCATGTACCAGGGGCAGATCAACGTGATCCCGTCCGACAACGTGTTCGACGAGGCGTTGACCCTGCGCCACAGCGGCGACTTCGCCGGCAATTCCGACGGCATCGAGTTCGAGTGGTTCTTCCACCCCGACGAGGACGGGACCCCGCCGACGCCGCTGCCGGATCCGGACAACGGCCAGATGAACGGCTGGCTGCAGTTCACCCAGGTGCCGAGCGACGTGGGCGCGATCGACATCACCATCGAGGGCGCCAACATTCAAACGCTCTCGGACAACTGGTTCGTGGTGCGCTATCGCTACGTCGATCCGCCGATGGACGTCGGCGCCGACGGCCTCCCGAACACCGGCGACGACGCGCCGCTGTGCGGCGGGAGCTGGACGGTCTACGCCGGCCAGCCGGGCTCGACGCCGACCGAACCGCGCGCGCAGCTGGCCGAGGGCTGGGTGAAGCGCGTCGTGCGCGGCCTGAATCCCTTCGAAGCGCGGGTGCAGGATTTCCACGCCGCGGAGACCAACACCTACGCCAGCATGCTCTTCCAGCTCGGCGAGCGCTACGAAGGCGACATCGCCTTCAGCCCCGACGCGAGCAACCTCAACAGCATCGGCCTGATCGAGGCCTACACCACGGTCTTCAACCGCGCCAAGCGCCTGTCGATCGACGGCACGCCGCCGGTCAACTACGCTCCGGTCAACTCGGCGCTGCTCCTGGTGGCTTCGCGGATCTCGGACTTCTACACCCTGCTCGGTAACGAGGCCTACGCCGACGCGCAGGACCCGATGATCGGCTTCGGCACCGGAAGCGACGCCTACGGATCGCTCGCGCCCTCGATCTTCACCTTCCAGAACCAGCTCGATTCGCTGCTCGAGGAAGAGGTCACGCTGCTGCGCGGGCGCGACGATAGCCAGGCTCCGGTGGCCGCGCGGCCGGTCTACAACCGGCTGTTCTGGAACTTCACCTCGGGCGACGGCGAGGTGGCCTACGCCCTGACCTACAACATCACCGACCAGAACCTCGACGGGGTGGTCAACGAGAGCGACGCGCGCGTGCTCTTCCCGCAGGCGCACGGCGATGCCTGGGGCCACTACCTGACGGCGATGACCACCTACTACGGCCTGCTGCGCCATCCGTTCTTCACCTGGCTGCCGCGGCCGGAGGCGGTGCTGGTCGCCGGCGTGCCGGTGCAGGTCGACTATCTCGACGAGCGCAAGTTCGCCAAGACCGCGGCGGCGAAGGCCAAGGCCGGCGCGGAGATCGTCAATCTCACCTACCGGCTGAAGTACGTGGAGGACCCGGCCGGGCAGTGGCAGGGCTACAAGGACACCAACGCCGACCGCGCCTGGGGCCTCTCCGAATGGGGCCGCAGGGCGGGCCAGGGCGCCTACTTCGACTGGGTGGTGGCCAACGCCATCCTGCCCGAGGAGGACCCGAATCCGGAGCACGTCGGCATCCAGAAGATCGACCGCAAGACGGTGCGCGAGCTCGGGGAGATCGCCGACCAGTACTCGCCGATCCAGGCGCAGCTCGACCAGGCGGACAACGGTCTCAACCCGCTCGGCCTCGCCAAGGGCGTGGTGATCTTCGACATCGACCCGGCGCTGCTCAACAACAACAGCGGCGCCGAGCGCGACACCCACTTCGAGCAGGTCTTCCTACGCACCATGAAGGCGATGGGCAACGCCATCAAGACCTTCAACTTCGCCAACGAGCTGACCAACCTGCTGCGCCAGACGCAGGACTCGGTCGAGGACATCTTCTCCAACTCCTACGACCAGGAGATCGACTATCGGGACCGCCTGATCGAGATCTTCGGCTATCCGTACGACGCCGACATCGGCACCGGCGGCACCTATCCGGAGGGCTACGACGGACCGGACGTGTACCACTACATGTACGTCGACCAGACCGATCTCACCGGCGCTTCGGGTCAGGAGAGCCAGGTCTTCACGGCCACTTTCCAGCCGACGCCGTCGATCGGGCACTTCGACTTCGACTCGCTGCGGCCGAACTGCACCAACAACTCCTCGGACAGCGACGATTGCGCGTTCGCGCCCTCGCCCACCACGCCGCTCGACGTCGGCTATTCCGTGGCCACGAACTTCCGCGTCTCGACCTCCGGGGGCCCGGACACGTCCGATTCGTTCTTCCTGGTCAAGCCCGGCTCGTTCGCCAATTCGAGCCGGCGCGCCACGGGCGAGCTGCAGGACAGGCTCTCGGATCTGCTGGTGGCGATGAACGGCTACCGCAAGGTGCTGACCGAGTACAACAACCTGATCGACGACATCAAGGACGCCCGCGACCTGCTGAAGACGCAGTACGACGTCGAGGCGGACAAGATCGAGATCAAGAACGAGACCGCGGACACGCTGCGGGACCTCAACGTGGCGATCGGCGTCTTCGACGGCACGATCACGGTCCTGCGCCGGGTCGCGCTGTTCATCGATGCCTCCTTCAAGAACACGGCGGAGTGCATTCCCAAGAGCGTCATCGCCGGCCTCGCAGCCGGCGGCGACATGCTGTCGACGGCGCGCTGCGCCATCCAATTCGGCTCCTCGGCGGGCGCCTTCGCGGTCGACACGGTGGCCGACGGCCTCGAGATCGTCAAGAACTCGATGGAGCTCGCCAAGGAGGACGTGGAGCAGCGCGGCGAGATCAAGGTGGACGTCCTCGACGCTCGGCTCGAGGTCTTCAACAAGGTCAAGGAGCTGGAGAAGACGATCCGCGAAGAGGCGGTCAAGCGCTTGGAAGCCTACGAACAGCGCGAGATCGTCGAGCAGGCGCGGAGCAACTACCTCGAGGCGCTCGCCAAGGGTCAACGGACGCTGTCGGAACTGATCCAGTTCCGCAAGAACACCGCGGCCGACATCCAGACCTATCGCTACAAGGACATGGCGTTCCGTATCTTCCGCAACGACGCCCTACAGAAGTACCGCGCCCAGTTCGAGCTGGCGGCGCGCTACACCTACCTCGCGGCCACCGCCTACGATTACGAGACCAACCTGCTCGCGTCGAGCAACCTGGCGGGGCGGGGCTTCCTCACCCAGATCGTCCGCGAGCGCGCGCTCGGTCAGCTCAACGGCGAGGATCCGGTGCCGGGCTCGAAGGGCCTCGCCGGACCGCTGGGCGCGATGCAGCAGAACTTCGACGTGCTCAAGGGCCAGTTGGGCTTCACCAATCCGCAGGTCGAGACCAACCGCTTTTCGCTGCGCAAGGAGGCGTTCCGCCTCCAGGACGACGCCGACCAGGATTGGGAGGACAAGTTGCAGAACGAGTTCCGGGTCGACAACCTCTGGAACGTTCCCGAGTTCCGGCGCTACTGCAAGCCGTTCGCGCCCGAGTCCCAGGGGCCGCAGCCGGGGCTGGTGATTCCCTTCGAGACCACGGTCACCTCGGGCCAGAACTTCTTCGGCTGGCCGCTGGCCGGAGGCGACAGCGCTTACGACGCCAGCCACTTCGCCACCAAGGTCAACTCGGTCGGCACCTGGTTCGTGAACTACTCGAACCTGCCGTTGTCGAACACGCCGCGCGTCTACCTGATCCCGGTCGGCGCCGACATCCTGCGCTCGCCGAGCGACGACCTGTTCACCACTCGCGAATGGCAGGTGGTGGAGCAGTCGCTGCCGGTGCCGTTCCCGATCGGCGACACCGACCTGAATGATCCGACCTGGATTCCGAAGAACGACAGCGTCAGCGAGCCGTTCGGCCGCATCCGTCGCATGGCGACTTATCGCGCCTACCACACCGATTCGATCGATGCGGATATCGACCTCGACGAGACGGCGTTCGACAGCCGATTGGTCTGCCGCTCGGTTTGGAATCGCAAGTGGCTGCTGATCATCCCGGGAGCGACGCTGCTCGCCGACCCGAACGAGGGCCTGGATACGTTCATCCACGGCGAGCTCGTGCCGGGAGGCAACGGCGAGCGCGACGGCAACGGAGTCAAGGACATCGGGATGTACTTCTCGACCTATGCATACACGGGGAACTGAGGGCGCCATGGGACACGCATTCGAGATTTCGACCCCGCTTCGCAACGGCGTTCTGCAGGCGATCGCGCTGGCGATCGCCTGCTCGACGCTCGCGGCCGCCAAGATCCCCGAGCCCGACCACGTCTTTTACGGTACGCCGACCCACCTCGGCCAGCCGGTGGCGACCGGAACGGTGACGGCGAAGCTCGAGGGCGACGACACGGTGCTCGCCACCTACGAGCTCGGATCGAACCCGGCGCTCGGCGGGCGCTACGCCCTGCGCATCCCGATCGACGCCGTCGACCCGCGCGCTGAAGGTACCGCCCGGCCGGGCGACGCTATCCAGTTCTTCATCGACGACGTGCTCGCCGGCAGCGGCGTGGTGGGAGCGCGCGGCGAGGTCACGGCCCTCGATCTCGATCCGCTCGGCGGCGGCCTGCCGTCGCTCTCGGTCAACGACGTGTCGGCCTACGAGACCAACGGCGGGACGGTGAACTTCGTGTTCACGGTCACCTTGTCGTCGGCGACCGCGTCGGACGTCACGTTCGAATGGTCGACCGCCGACGGCACCGCCCAGGCCGGAATCGACTACGTGCAGATTCCCGCCGGGACGCACGCCCAGGTGAACGCCGGCGATCTGACGACCCAGCTCACCGTGGTGGTCAACGGCGACACCTTCCAGGAAGACGCCGACACCTTCTTCGTCAACCTGGTCAACGTCAGCGGCAACGCCGTTCTCTTCGACGGCCAGGGCCTGGGTACGATCCTCGACGACGACCGGCCGCCGGCGATCTCGATCGCCGACGTGGCGGTCACCGAAGGCGACAGCGGAGCGAGTCCGGCACAGTTCACGCTCACCCTCTCGCGCCCGGTACCGCAGACGATCACCGTCAACTGGGCGACCGCTCCGGGCACCGCGACCGCCAACGTCGACTACCAGACCAACGCCGGTCTCGCCACCTTCTCGCCCAACACCACGTCGACCAACGTCGTCGTCCAGGTGGTCGGCGACCTCGACGACGAGAACGACGAGACCTTCCAGGTCAATCTCTCGGGGGCCACCGCCGGCGCGGTGATCAACGACGCGCAGGGCATCGGCACGATCCTCGACGACGACGGCTTCCTGACCTTCATCGAGGCCGAGGGACTCGGGTTGCTCGAGGGCCTCTACGGCGCCTCGAGCGTCGCGGTCTCGCCCGACGGCGCGCACGTCTACGCCACCGGCCAGTACGACGACGGCATCGTCGCCTTCTCGCGCAACCCGGTGAACGGCGCGCTGACCTACCTGTTCAATCTCAAGGACTCGCAGGTCCAGGGCCTCAACACGATCGACGGCCTCGACGGCGCCGACGCGGTCGCCATCAGCCCCGACGGCGCCCACGTCTACGTCGCCGGCTTCAACGACAACAGCGTCGCCGTCTTCGCACGCAACGCGGCGACCGGCGACCTGACTTTCCTCGCGGTTTACAAGGACACCGTGGGAGGCTCTCCCGACGGCCTGCTCGGCGCGGCGTCGCTGGTGGTGAGCCCGGACGGAGCGCACGTCTACGTGGCGGGCGCGAGCGACGACGCGATCGCGGTCTTCGCCCGCGACCACAGCCCGATCAGCCCGACCTTCGGCAAACTCACCTACGTCGAGGCGAAGTTCGACGGCATCGGCGGCGTCGACGGTCTCGACGGAGCGCAGTGGGTGCGACTGAGTCCCAACGGCGCCCATCTCTACGCCGCGAGCGGCGTCGACAAGGCAATCGCGGTTTTCTCGCGCAACGCCGGAACCGGCGCGCTGACTTTCGTCCAGGCGGCGAAGGACGGCATCGGCGGGGTCAACGGCCTCGACGGCGCGAGCTCGGTGGCGGTCTCGCCCGACGGCGCCAACGTCTATGCCACCGGCGCGACCGAGAACGCGCTCGTCACCTTCACCCGCAACGGCGCGACCGGCGCCGTCACCTTCGTTTCGATGCTGGCCGACGGGGTGGCGGGAGTCGAGGGCCTGGCGGGCGCGACCGCGGTCACCCCGAGCTTCGACGCCCGCTACGTTTACGTCGCCGGGTTCTTCGACGACGCCCTGGCGGTCTTCCACCGCGACGTGCTGACCGGCGCGCTGTCGTTCCTCGAGGTGGAGAAGGACGGCTTCGGCGGCGTCGACGGCCTCGCCCGGGTCACCAACATCGCGGTCAGTCCGGACGACCAGCACGTCTACGCCACCGGCCAGAACGACGACGCGGTGGCGGTCTTCATGCGCGACGCCATTGCGCCGGTGTCCCCGAGCTTGCTCACCAGCACGAGCCACGTCCCGAGCGTGTTCTCGAACGACCCGACGGTGGACGTCGAATGGTCGGGCGCGACCGACAACCCGGGCGGCAGCGGCCTGGCGGGCTACTCGTTCGTCTGGAACACGACGGCGCTCACCGTGCCGGACGGCGTGATCGAGCTGGCGCACACCGCGGATCCGCACTCGACCACCAGCCCGCCGCTGCCCGACGGGACGTCGTACTACTTCCACCTCCGCACCTGCGACCTGGTCGGCAACTGCTCGGCCGCCCAGCACCTGGGGCCGTACTTCATCGACAGCACGAACCCGATCGACCCCTCGCTGGTGATCAGCACCAGCCACGTGGTCTCGACTCCGACGCCGGACCCGACGATCGACATGCAGTGGTCGCCGGGCTCCGACGCGCTGTCGGGGGTCGACGGCTACGCGGTCGCCTTCGACGGCAGCTCGTCGAACGCCTGCGACCAGGGCAAGGACCTGGAGGAGGGCGTCACCACCACCACCAGCGCGACGTTGGCGGATGGCACCTGGTACTTCCACATCTGCACCCGCGACAACGCCGGCAACTGGACGGGCGGCAAGACGGCGGGGCCGTACATCGTGGAGGCCCAGCCGCCGCGGGTGACCGCGGTCGACACGGTCGCCGGCACGGGGGATCACGCCCTGCTTCCCGGCGAGGAGACGGCTTCGGCGATCACCCAGATCCGCACGACCTTCAGCGAGCCGATCTCCGATCCGGTGGGCAACAGCGATCCGGACGACGTCACCAACCCGGCCAATCACCAGCTCTTCAAGGCCGGCGTCAACGGCGTCCTCGACACGACGGTTTGCGGTCCGGCGGCGGGCGACGACGTGGCGGTGGCGGTCAACGGCGTCGCCTACGACGCCGCCACTCGCACCGCGACGGCGAGCGTCAACGGCGGCTTCGGCCTGCCGGCGTCGCTCTATCGCCTGCTGGTCTGCGGTACGACGTCGATCGTGGATCTCTACGGCCATGCGCTCGACGGCGACGGCAACGGCACCGGCGGCGACGAGAAGCTCCTCGACTTCCAGGTCGACGCGACCAACCAGCTGCGCAACCCGAACTTCGACGGCAACCTGGCGAATTGGGCGGCGTTACCGCCGACCCCGGGAGTGGTGGTCTACAGCGGCCTCGACGCCGACGGAACGCCAACCAGCGGCTCCGGGGAAATGTTGTTCCTCTCTGGCACGCCGTTCTACAGCCTGTCGCAATGCGTGCCGGTCGACGACACCTCGTCCTATACCTGGGGCGGCCGGGTGCGCACGGCGGGCGGCGGCGTGGGCACGCCGATCGCCTTCGCCGAGGCGCAGTTCTACTCCTCGACCAACTGCACCACTGGGCCTTTGGGCTCGGAGGTCACCAGCTCCGGCGTCGCCGGCGACACCGGCGGCGCGTGGTTGGTCTTCAATTCGGCCGTCACCGCGCCGCCGGGAGGAGCGCGCTCGGCCTACGTCTCGTTCGTCGTCGACGGCACCAGCGCGCCGGCGTTCGACTCCGAGTTCGACAACGTCTATTTCCGCGGGCCGTCCGGCGGCGTGTTCGTCGACGGCTTCGAGACGGGGAACTTCGCGCAGTGGTCGGCCCACGTCCCGTGAGTCGAGCGCAGGAACGGCCGGCGAACCATGGTGCTCGCCGGCCGGCTTGATCTCGCGGCGCCGCGCTCCCCCGGGGAGGCGGCGCCGCGCAGCGTGGTCTATGCCTTCCTCGATCTCGGCGACGGCGGCGCGCAGCGCCTGACCCTCGCCGCGGCCAATCACCTCGACCCGGCGCGCTTCGCTCCCCGGTTCCTCGCCCTGCGCGGCCGCGGTCGGCTGGTGGAGGTGGCGCGCGCCGAGGGATTCGAGGTCGACACCCTCCGCCGACTCGAGCGCCCGTGGGATCTCGGCGCGGTCGACGAGACCGCGGCGGCGCTGCGCGCCCTGCGGCCGTCGATCGTCCACGTGCCGCTCTACAGCCGCGCGAGCCCCTACGCGCGACTCGCGGCCCGCCGCGCCGGCGTGCCGCTGGTGATCGCCCACGAGTGGAGCCGCCCGGAGCGGCCGCGCTGGTCGCGGCGGCTGGCCGACCGGTGGCTGCGCCCGGGGACGCGGTTCATCGCCGCCTCCGACGCGCAGCGTCGCGACCTCGCCGCCGGCGGCGTGCGCCCGGAGCGCATCGCGGTGGTGCGCGCGGGGATCGAGATTCCGGCGTTCGAGGGACGCAGCGGCGGCGCGATCCGCGGCCGCCTGGGGATCGGGCGGGAACCGCTGCTCCTCGTCCCGGCGCGGCTGCACGCCGCGAAGGGACACGACGACCTGCTGGCCGCGCTGCCCGCCATCCGCGCCCGGCACCCCGGGGTGCGCGTCGTCTGCGCCGGATCGGGGCCGCGCGAGCGCGAGCTCCCCGACCTCGCGCGCGCCGCCGGCCTCGGCGACACCGTGCGCTTCGTCGGGCAGCGCGACGACCTGCCGGAGCTCTACGCGGCGGCGGACCTCGTGGTCCTGCCCTCGCGCTGCGAGGGCCTGCCGAGCGTGCTGCTCGAGGCCTGGGCGGCGCGGCGGGCGGTGGTCGCCACGGCGGTCGGCGGCGTGCCGGAGGCGCTCACCGACGGCGTCGAGGGCCGGCTCGTCGGCGCGCGCGACCCGGCGGCGCTCGCGGCGGCGATCGACGAGCTGCTGGCGCAACCGGTGCGGCGGGCGGCGATGGCCGAGCGCGGCCGGCGCAAGGTCGAACGCGAGTTCCGCGTCGAGAGCTCGGCCCGGCGCCTGGAGGAGGTCTACGAAGCCTGGCTGCGCGAGGTCGCGCCGCCGGCGGCGCGATGACCGGCGCCCTCCACCTGCGATCGAGCGCCACCCTGGCCGGCCCCGAGCGCCACCTGCTCGAGCTCGCGCCGGCTCTCGCGCGCCACGGCGTCGACTGTCGTTGTCTGCTCCTGGTGCGCGCCGCGGCGGGCGAGGATCCCGGCCATCCCCTCACGCACGCGCCGGGCGCCGAGAATCTGGCGATCGAGGTGGTTGCGGAGCGCGGTCGACGCCTCGCTCCCGCGGTGGCGCCGCGGATCGCCTCCTCGCCCGAACCGGTCCTGCACGCGCACGACCCGCGGGCGAACGCGCACGTGCTGGCCGCCGGGCGCGGCCGCCGGATCGCGACCGTCCACTTGCACACCCGATCCACTCTCGCGTTGCGCATCCACCGCTGGGTCGATCTCTGGCAGCTGCGGCGCTTCGACGCCGTCATCCTGGTGGCGAGAGCGCTCGATCGCGGCGCGCTGGCGCGCTTCGTGCCGCGGCGCCGGCGCCACGTGGTGCCGAACGGAATCAACGCGCCACGCTGGCAGGCGCGAGCGGCGGCGGAAGCGGACTCGGCGAGCGCCGCGCTCGCGGCCACGGGGGGGGCCGGTTCGCCCCAACTCGTGGTCGCCGGCCGCCTCGCGCGGCAGAAGGGTATCGACCTCGCGCTCGCGGCGGTGGCGCGGCTCGCGTCGCGTTTCCCCACGATTCGCTTGGCGGTCGCCGGCGAGGGGCCGGAGAACGCAGCGCTGGCGCGCCAAGCGCGGGAGCTCGGCGTGGCCGGGCGCGTCGCCTGGCTGGGGTATCGCACCGACATCGCCGGCCTGCTGGCGATCGCCGACCTGGTGCTCCTGCCGTCGCGCCGCGAGGGGCTGCCGTACGCGGCGCTCGAGGCGATGGCGCTCGCGCGCCCGCTGCTCGCCGCGGCGGTGGGAGGCGTCGGCGAGGTGGTACGCGACGGCGTCGACGGACGCCTGGTGACGCCCGACGACCCGGAGGCCCTCGCGGCCGCGGCGCTCGAGCTGCTCGCCGCGCCGGAGGTCGCTTCGACCTTGGGGGAGCGGGGTCGGGAGCGGGTGGTGCGCGAGTTCGACGCCGACGCGATGGCGCGTCGCACCGCCGAGATCTACGCCGCGCCCTGAGCTGACCCCGCGATGCGCGTCCTGCTCGTCGACCCGGCCGCTTTCCATCCCACCGACACCGCGCGCCTCGCCGGCGATCTCGCGCGCGCCGGCGCGACGGTGCACCTCGCGGCCGCGCCCTCGCCGCGCGAGGCCTGGCCCGACGCGGAGGGCTGTCGTCGCACGACCGAGTTCGCGCCCTTCGTCGTCGCCGGCGACGCCCGTCGGTCCGCTTGGCGCCGGGTGCGCCGCGCCCTCGACCTGCCGCGCGCCTGGAGTCGCGTCGGTCGCCGCGTCGCCGAGCTCGCGCCCGACGTCGTCCACCTGCTCTGGCCGCTCGCGCCGCGGCTCGAGGCGCGCGCGCTCGCGGCTCTCGGGCGGCGGGGCGTCGCGACGGCGGTCACGGTGCACAACGCCCGCCGGCGGCCCGGAGAGCCCTGGCATCCGGCCGGGTTGGCGGCCCTCGGTCGCGCCGCCGGGGCGCTGATCGCGCCGTCGCGCGCCACGGCGGAGGATCTGGTCGCCGGTGGATTCGCGGCGCGCGAGCGAGTGCACGTCGTCGTCCCACCCTTGCCGCCGGTCGAGGTCGTCGAGCGCGCTAGCGCGCGCCGCGAGCTCGGCCTGCCGGCCGACGTGCCGATCGTCCTCTGCTTCGGCATCGTGCGCGAGTACAAGGGCCTCGCGGTCATGGTCGAGGCGCTGCGCCTGCTCGTTGATCGCCGTCCGGATGTCCTCCTGCTCGTCGCCGGGGCGGCGACGGCGGCGCGCGCCCGCGATCTGCGGCGGGCGATCGCGCGCGCCGGCGTCGAGCCGCACGTGCGCCTCGAGCTCGATTGGCTCGAGCCGGGACGCGCGGCGCGCGCTTTCGCCGCGGCCGACGTGGTCGCGTTGCCGTACCTCGAGGCGACGCAGAGTGGCGTAGGATGGCGGGCGCTAGCCCACGAGAGAGCGATCGTCGCCAGCGCCGTCGGAGGTCTCGCGGAGTTGATCGGAGAGGATCGGGAGCGGCTGCTCGTGCCGCCGAGCAATGCGCCGGCGCTGGCCGAGACGCTCGCGAGCTTGCTCGCCGACCGCGCGGCGACCGACCGAGTCGGACGCCGGCTGGCGGCGCGGGCGCGTCTCGACCGCGATGCCGGGCGCTCGGCGGCGGCGCTGCTCGGCGCCTATCGCGCCGCGGGCGGTGGCCGGCGAGGAACGCCAGAGTGACGGGAACCGAGGCGCCGCGGGTCTCGGTGGTGGTTCCGGCGCTCGACGAGGAGGCCAACCTCGACGAGTGCCTGACGGCGCTCGCCGCGCAGGACTATCCGGCCGATCGGATCGAGATCCTGGTGGTGGACGGTGGCTCGATCGACGCGACGGCCGAGATCATCGCCCGTTTCGCCGCCCGCGACCCGCGCTTCCGCCGCCTGCTCAATCCCACCCGCCACGTCTCCGCGGCGCTCAACCTGGCGATCGCCGCGGCGACCGGATCGGTCCTCCTGCGCGTCGATGCGCATGCCCTGGCGGCGCCCGACTATGTGCGGCGCTCGGTGGAAGCGCTGGCGGCGAGCGGCGCGGCGGTCGTCGGCGGGCCGATGCAGCCGGAGGGCAGAAGCGTCGTCGGACGGGCGGTGGCGCGCGCCATGCTGCACCCGTTCGGAGTCGGCACGGCGCGCTTCCGCTTCGCGCGCACCGTGCAGGAGGTCGACACGGTCTACCTCGGCGCCTTCCCGCTCGAGCTGTTCGAGCGCGTCGGGACGTTCAACGAGACCCTGGTGCGCAACCAGGACTACGAGATGAACTGGCGCATCCGCTGCGCTGGCGGCCGGGTGGTGGTCGATCCGGCGATCCGCGTGGTCTACATCACCCGCTCCTCGCTCGCGACCGTGGCGCGCCAGTACGCGAGCTACGGCTACTGGAAGTTCCAGATGCTGCGCCTCCATCCGCGCTCGCTGCGCGCCCGCCAGTTGGCGGCGCCGTCGTTCGTCGTCGCGCTCGGACTCGCGGCGGCGGCGAGCGTGCTGGCGCTCGCCGGGAGCGCTCCGGCGCCCCTCGCCTGGGCGCTGCCGGCGGTGGCGGGCGCCTACGCGGCGGCCAACCTCGCGGTCTCGCTGGCGCTCGCGGCGCGGCACGGCGCCCGGCTGGCGCTCACCCTGCCGCCCGTCTTCGCGACCCTCCATCTCGCCTGGGGAGCGGGATTCCTCGCCGGCATCCTGCGCCCGGCGGCGGTAGCGCCGGCGAGAGGGCGCCTTTGAGACGGCGCGAGCCGCCGGTACGTCGCGATCGCGGCGCGGCGGCGCTCGAGGCCGCTTGGCTGGTGGCGGTGGTCGCCGGCTTCCTGGCGCTCGATCCCTACGGCGGATTCGGCGCCGAGGCCGACCGCCGCCTGCTGCTGCGCGGCCTGGCGCTCGCGATGCTGCCGCTCGCCATCCTCGCGGCGCGCCGCGCCGTGGGGGGCGACGAACTGGCGCCGCTCGGCCGCTGGACGCGCTGCGCGGCGCTCGCGGCGCTCGCTTGGGTGGGAATCGCCAGCGCCGCGTCGATCGCCACCGAACGCAGCGTCTTCGGCGATCTGCCGCGCCTCGGCGGGCTGCTCGCGGAGGCCGCCACGCTCGGCATCTTGTGCATGGCGGCGCCGCGCCTCGGGAGCGGCGAGCGGCGGGCTCGGCTGGCGGACGCCCTGCTCGCCGCCGGGGCGGCGACCGGCGCGCTCGCGATGCTCGGTGCCCTGCGGCTGACTCCGGCCCGCTTCGGCGGCTTCGGCGACGGCGCCGCGACCGCTCTCCAGGGCAACCCGCTGTTCGTCGCGGCCCTGCTCGCGCCGCTCGCGCCGCTCGCTGTCGAGCGCTGGCGCCGGGCGCGCGCGGCGCGCGACGGCGAAGCGGTCGCCGCCGCGCTGGTCCTGCTCGCCTTGGTGGTCGCCGGCGTGGTGGCGACCCGGGCGCGCGGTCCGGCGATCGCCCTCGTCCTGGGGCTTTCTCTCCAGGCGCTGCTCGTACGGCCGCGCGCCGTGCGCCGCGGGGCCGGCTTCGTCGCGCTCGCAGCGGTGCTGCTCGCGTTGGCCGGCATGGTGGCCCTGGCGAACCATCCGCTGGCCGCGAGCGGGACGCTCGGACAACGGCGGACGCTGTGGCGCGGCACCGCCGCGCTGCTCGTTTCCGAACCGCGACGTCTCGCCGCGGGCTTCGGGCCGGAGACCCTGGCGCTGGTGCTGCCGCCCCATCTCACCGACGATCTCGCGGCCGCGGTCTGGGATCCCGATCGCACCCAGGACCGGGCGCACGACCTGTTGCTCGACGCCGCCGCGACGACCGGGGTCGTCGGCGCGCTCCTGACGGCGAGCCTGTGGTTCGCGGGGCTCGCCGCGGCGCTGGCGCGCGGCGGCGAGATCGCCTCGCGCAGCGAGCGCCTCGCATATGCCGCTTGGTGCGGCGCCGGAGCCGTGGCCTTCGGTCTCGCGGCGCTCGGGGCGGCGAAGGAGATCGCCGTTCCGGCGGCGGGATTCGGCGCCCTCGCCGGCGCGGTCGGCTTCGTCGCGACGCGGCGTGCGGCGCCGAGCGCACCCGCCGCCGAAGGGGAGCGATTGGCGGGCGCGACGCTCGCCGCGGCGCTCGCGACCGGCTGGCTCGAGGCGCTCGCCGGAGTGCGCAGCGCGGGCACCGAGACTCTCTTCGCCCTCCTGGTGGCCGCGGCGGCCGCGCCACTGGCGGCCGTCGGCGAGTCGCGGATCGACGCTGTCGATCGACCGCCCGGCGACGGGGCGGCCCGACTCTGGCTCGCCGGGCTCGGGTTCGCGCTCGTCGCCTTCGCGATCTGGACTCTGCCGCAGGCGGGCGGAGGCGTGACGCCGGCGGTGCGCGGCGCCGGCGTGGTGGGCGCGGGGATGGTGCTGCTGCTCGGTTTGCTGCCCGAGCGGGGAGTGGGCCCGGCCCCGAGCGCGACGAACCCCGCCGGCCTCCTGTTCGGCGGCGCCGTGGTCGGGCTGCTGGTGGCGGCGACTCTCGCCGGCTGGCGGGCGGCGACGATCGACTGGATCGGCTGCGGGGCGCTCGTCCTCGGCGGCCTTGGAGTGGCGACGGCATTGGCGCGCGCCACGCCGCAGGCGGCGCCGCGACCCTGGCGCGGCCGCGGCGTCACGGCGCTCGCGGTCGCGACGCTCGGCGCGCTCGCCGGCGGGCGCGTGGTGCTCTCGCCCTGGCGGGCGAGCCTCGATCTCGCCGCCGGACGCGCGATCGCCGAGCGCGGCAGCTTCCGCGCCGCCGAGGAGCCGCTGCTCGACGCGGTGGCGCGCGCGCCCTGGTTCACCGAGCCCGCCATCGTTCTGGCGCGGGCGCAGATGCGCGCCGCGGTCGGGGAGCGCGATCCGGAGCGCGAGAACGGTCTGCGGATCGCCGAGCGCACGCTCGAGCTCGCCGCCCGCCGCCACCCGCTCGATGCCACGGTGCAGCGGGAGATGGGCTACCTCCAGGGGCGCTGGGCGGAGGGCATGTCGGACCGCGGGGCCGGCGCACGGCACGCGGAGCGCGCGCTCGCGAGCTACGCCCGGGCCGCGGCGCTCGATCCGACGAGCGCCCAGGTCGAGCGGGGGCGGGGCGGCCTGCTGCTCGATCTCGGCCGCTACGCCGAGGCGCGCCGCGCCGCCGAACGCTCGGCGCGTCTGGCGCCGCGGTCGGTCGAGTCGCAGCTCCTCCTCGGTCGGGCGCTGCTGGCGACCGGCGAGATCGAAGCGGCGCGCGCGGCCTTCGCGACGGCACTGGCTCTCGATCCGGTCCGGCCTCGGCGCTGGCTCGAATCGATCGCCCGCGGCCGGCCGTCGGATGCCGGCGCGCAGCTCGATTGGGCGCTGCTCCTGCTCGCGGCGGGCGAGCCGGAGGCGGCCACGGGACCGCTCGCCGTGGCGCGCCGGGTGGCCCCGCCCGAGTTGCTGTCGCGGGTCGAGAGCGTGGCGGCGGCGGTCGCCACCATCCACCCGCCGTCGCCCTGAGGACTCCGCGTGCGCCTTGCTTTCCTGTCCTACGAGTACCCCGCCGAGACCGGCTTCGGCGGCATCGGCACCTACACCTGGACGCAGGCGCGGGCGCTCGCCCGGCTCGGGCACGAAGTGCACGTCGTGGCGGGCTCACGAGCCGGCGCGGGGCCGCGCCGCGCGCAGGAGCTGGGTGTCACGGTCTGGCGCGCCGGCGTGGGTGGCGGCGCGGCGGCGGTGGGCCGAGCGCTCGGCGCCCTGGGGCTCTTCTGGTCGCGCAATCGGTGGGAGAACGCGCGGGCCCTCGGCGAGGCTTTCGACCGGCTCGCGAAGGAGCGGCGGTTCGACGTGGTCGAGGCGCCCGAGTGCGGCGCCGAGGGCTGGTTCGTCGCCGGCGTCGAGAAGCGGCGGCGGATCGTGCGCTTCCATTCGCCGGCGCGGCTCATCATGCCGTTCTACCCGACGCGGCGGCTCGATCGGGCTCTGTGCGCGGCTTTCGAGCGCCGCGCCTGGCGGCGGGCCGGGGTGCGGACCGGCTGCTCGCGCTTCCTCGCCGAGGCGGCGCGCGATCGACTCCGGGTCCGCGAGCCGATCGAGGTGATCCCGAACGGCGTCGATCTCGAAGTCCCGGCGACGGACGAGATCGCCGAGCTGCGGCGCGCGCTCGATCTGGCTGGGCGCCGCCTGGTGGTCTTCGCGGGCCGGATCGAGCGGCGCAAGGGCGCCCACCTGCTGCCCGAGATCGGCGCGCATCTCCTCGCTCGCCCGGACGTCGTCCTGGCGATCGCCGGCGAGGACCTCTTCGGCATCCTGGCGCGCGAGGTCGCGCCGCGCCTCGCCGCCGCGGCCCGGCCGGGGGCGCTGCGCATCCTCGGCCGGCGAACGGTCACCGAGGCCCGGGCCCTGGTGGCGGCGGGCGACGTCGTCCTCCTGCCGAGCTTGTGGGAGAGCTGCCCCTACGCGGCGCTCGAGGCGATGGCCTGCGGCGCGCCGCTGGTGACCTCGGACGCCGGCGGACTGCCCGAGTGCGTGCGGCCCGAGCGCGAGGCCCTGGTCGCGCCGGCGGGCGACGCGGCGGCGACCGCGACGGCGGCGCTGCGGCTGCTCGACGAGCCGGCGCTGGCGCGGCGGCTCGCGGCCGCGGCGCGTGCGCGAGTGGAGAGCGAGTTCTCGGCCGACACGATCGCGCGCCGCAGTCTTGCCCTCTACGAACGGGTCGCCGAGGGGAGAGCGTCGTGAGGGCGCGGGTCCCGGCGCGGATCGGGCGGCCCCTGCGCCGCCTGCGATCGGCCTGGCGGGAAGCGCGGGTCGCCTGGCGCCGGCGCCGCCTGGCGGCGGCCGCCGGGCGCGGCGCGGACGGTGCGCCACGAGTCCTGGCGCTCGCGAGCTGGACCTTCCCGGTCTATTCGCAGAGCTTCGTCCATCAGGAGCTCGCGTGTCTTGCGGCGGCGGGATTCGACGTCCGCCTGGTGTTCGCGCGCCGCGGGCGGCCAAGCGAGCTCGCCCCGGCGCATCGTGCCCTGGCGCGGCGCGCGCTGCGCCTGCCGTACGATCCGGGGGTGCATCGCCTCGACCTCGAACACTTCGAGCGCCGCGAACCGGCGACGCTGGCGACCGCGCTCGCGGAGCTCTCCGAGGCCACCGGGCTCGGTGTCGCGCGGCTCCTCGACCACCGCGACGTGCTGCGCGGCCTGTCGGTCGCCCGCCTGGCCGAGGCCTTTCGTGCCGACTACCTGCACAGCTATTTCTTCTACGAAGGGGCGCTCGCCGCTTGGCTCGCCGCGCGCCTGCTCGACCTGCCGCGCGGCTTCACCGCCTACGCCGACCATCGGCTCGACGACTACGAGCTCAAGGCCGCGGCCCTGCAGATCTCGACCGCGCAACTGCCGGTCGCCACCTCGCGCGGCGTGGCGGCGGAGCTGCGCGCGCTCGCTCCCGGCTGCGCGCCGCGGATCCTGGTGAAACCCAACGCGATCGACACGCTTCGCTTCCCGGCGCGCCCGGGAGCAGCGGCGGACTCCGCTCGCTCCGCGCCGCTCGCGATCGCCTGCGTCTGCCGGATCGATCCGAAGAAGGGGCTCGAGGTGCTCGCCGAAGCCCTCCCGCGCCTCGGCGTCCTGGGAATCGACGCCATCGTCCGCCACGCCGGCGCCGCCGATCCGGGCTCGGCGGTCGAGACCGCCGCCGAGGACCGGCTGCGGGCGCGGCTCGCGGCGCTCGGAATCGCCGCCCGTTTCCGGCGCGAGGGCGTGCTCGGCGCCGACGGCGTGGCCCGCCTGCTCGCCGAGTGTCCGCTCTTCGTCGCGCCGTACGTCGAGACCTCGGAGGGCGACCGCGATGCCGTGCCGACCGCGCTGCTCGAGGCGATGTCGACCGGCGCGGCGGTGGTGGCGAGCGACGCGGGCTCGATCGCCGAGGTCGTCACCCCGGAGGTCGACGGCCTGCTGGTGCCGCAGCGCGATCCGGCGGCGCTCGCGGCGGCGATCGCGCGCCTGGCGCGAGATCCAGCTCTCGCGGCGCGCCTGGGGGCGGCGGCGGCGGCGACCGTCCGCCGGCGCTTCGACGTCGCGCTCTGCGAGGGCGCGCTGCACGAGCGCGTCCGCGGGCTGGTCGAGCGGCATCGCCGGCGCGGCGGCGCGAGGCGCAGCGCATGAACGAAGCGGATCCCGGAATCCCGCGCCCACCGCGCGTCGAGCAGCCGGTGCCGCGCAGCCACTGGGGCGATCCCTATCCCTACTACGCCGAGCTGCGGCGTCGCGCGCCGGTGGTCGGGTCGGCGGGCGGCCTGTTCGTGGTCGTGGGCCACGAGGCGGCGCATTCGGCGCTGCGCGATCCGCGGGCGATCCGCGAGGACGAGCGCGTGCCGGGGTTCCGCCCGCGCGGGCGCGACTGGTTGGCCGATCTGGCGGCGGCCGCCGCGGACGCCGCCAGCCGCGAGGGCCTGATCGGTCTGTCGCGGTCGTGGATGCTCAATCTCGACCCGCCGCGCCACCCGCCGCTGCGCCGCGCCGCGCAACGCAGCTTCGCCGGCGCGACGATCGAGGCGCGGCGGGCGGACATCGCGCGGCTGGCGCGCGAGCTGATCGACCGCGTCGACGGGCGACGGGAGTTCGACCTGATGGCGGAGCTCGCCCGGCCGTTGCCGGCGCGGGTGGTCTGCGATCTGGTGGGCGTGTCGGCGGGCGAGCGCGAGGAGATTCTCCAAGCGGCCGGGAGCCTCGGTCCCGCGGTGGCCGGCGAGGCGACGGGCCCGGAAGTCGATCGCGCGGCGACGGCGACCGTCGAGCTGGCCCGTCGCTTTCGCGATCTAGTGGCCGGCGACGCTCCGGCCGGGAGCTTCGCCGCCGAGCTCGGCGCGGCGGTCGCGGCGGGCGATCTCGACGAGCCGACCGCCGTCGCCCAGTGCCTGCTCCTCCTCTTCGCCGGTCAGGAGACGAGCGCGAACCTGATCGGCAACGGGGTCGCCGCGTTGCTCGGCGCGGGCGACGCGTGGGCGGCGCTCGCGGCGCGCCCGGCGGGGCTGACGCGCGCGCTCGAGGAGCTGCTGCGCTTCGACGGCCCGGTTCAGTTCACCTTCCGCCGGGCGCGCGAGGCGTTCGAGCTCGGCGGCGTGGCGATGCCCGCCGGTGCGCGGCTCGCGGTCGGCCTGGGCGCGGCGAATCGCGACCCAGCGCGCTTCGCGGACCCCGATCGGCTCGATCTCGGGCGCGAGCCGAACCCGCACCTCGCCTTCGGAGCCGGAATCCACAACTGCCTGGGAGCCGGCCTGGCGCGACTCGAGGCGGGCGAAACCTTGCGGGCGCTGCTCGAGCGCCGGCCGGGTCTCGAGCTGGCGGGTCCGGCCGACGACCTGCAGGCGGGGGCGATCTTGCGCGGCCGGCGCAGCCTTCGGGTCAGCGGTTGACGGCGCGCGCCAGGACGTAGGCCGCGACCGAAGCTTCGAGGCGCGCCATCCGCTCCGGAGGCGGTGGGTCGGGGCGCGCGGCGAGCGCCCGGCAGAACGGCTTCCAGGTGCGTTCGGTCGCATCGTCGAGCTCGATCTCGGCGAAGCCGGCGCGGGCGAGCGCGCGGGCGTAGCTCTCGAGATCGCGCTCGTCGTTGCCCGCCGGCACGAGGTCGGCGCCGAAGGCGTCGCGGTCGCGGATCAGGAAGTCGGCGAGCACCAACACCCCGCGCGGCGCGAGGGCGCGCGCCGACTCGGCGAAGAAGGCGCGCCGGGAGTCGAAGTGGAAGGCCGATTCGATCGCCACCAGGCCGGCGAAAGAGCGGTCGGCGAAGGGCAGCTGCGTGGCGTCGGCGGCGACGAAATCGATCCTCGAGTCGCGCGCGGCCCGAATCAGGCGGGCCGGAACGAGCTCGAGGCCGACGATTCGCGATCGTCGTGCGCCGGCGGCGAGGCGACGCGTCCCGCCGCCTTCGCCGCAGCCGAGATCGAGGATGCGTCCGTCGCGCGGCAGTCGCGCCGCGACCTCGTCGACCAGCGCCGCGCTCGCCTCGGCGACGGTCGGCACTCCCGGGGGCCAGAGACCGATGTTGAACATCCGGGAGTCCCCCCAGAGGGCGGCGAGCGCGTCGCGGCCGGCGAAGGCGGCGTAGCGCGCGGCGAACGATCCCATGACGCGGGAGGCTAGCTCACCGGCGGGGTTGCGGCACGCAGGCCGAAGCCGTAATCTGGGTCGAGTCCGAGAGCGGTTCGAACCGGGGGGACGAGTGACGCGGCGACCGATTCGCAAACTGACCCTGGTGGGGATGAGCCCGCCGCTCGCCAAGCCGGAGAACCCCGCGCTCGCCTGGGACTTCCCGAGCTACGGCCTCTACCGTGTGCGCGCCTCGCTCGCCGCCGCGCCTGGCCTGGCGGATCTCGAGATCTCGACCCTCGAGTTGCCGATGCTCGATGCGCAGGAGGTGGCCGAGCGCATCCTCGCCGAGCGCGCCGATCTGGTCGGCTTCTCGGTCTATCTGTGGTCGTTTCCCACCCTGCTCGAGGCGGCGCGCCGCTTGCGCCGCGCCGATCCCGCCCTGAGCCTGATCTTCGGCGGCCCGTCGGCCGAGCCGCCGATGTGCCAGCTCCCGCCGCACCGGGATTCGGCCGCGGTGCTCGACGCCCTGGTGCTCGGCGAGGGCGAGATCGCGATTCGCGAGCTGCTGGCCGACCGCCAGCCGGACCCGGCGCGCTGGCGCTCGATCCCGGGGCTGGCTCTACCCGCCGACGGCACCTGGCGACGCACGCCGCCGCGGCCGCTCAACACCCGGCTCGACGAGCTGCCGTCACCGGCGGCGATGGGGATCCTGCCGCGCAGGACGGTGACCTATCTCGAGACCTTCCGCGGCTGCCCGATGTCCTGCTCGTTCTGCGAGTGGGGGGTGATGGAGAGCGGCACGCTCTTCTCGCGCGAGTACCTGGAGCGCGAGCTCGCCGCGATCGCCGAGCTCGAGCCGACCGTCATCTTCCAGCTCGACGCGGCGCTCAATCTCAACCACCATGCCTTCCGCAATCTCGCCGCCGCCGAGCGCGAGGTCGGCTGCTTGAAGCGTAACGGCCTGATCGCCCTCTTCTATCCGTCGCTGGTGCGCGACGAGCACTTCGAGTTCCTCGCCGGCGTGCGCAACGTCTTCCTCACCGTCGGCCTGCAATCGCTCGACGAGCAGGTGCTCTCGGCGGTCGACCGCCGGGTGCAGCGCGACAAATTCGAGCGCATCGTGCGTGACGTCATCGCGCTACCCAACGTGCGCAGCATGGCGGTCGAGCTGATTCTCGGTCTGCCGACCGACAGCCCGGAGAAGTTCCGCTCCAGCCTCGAGCAGGTGCTCGAGCTCGGCGTCGCGGTGCGCGTCTACAAGTGCCTGGTGCTCCCCAACGGCCTCATGACCCGCGCGCCCTCCGAGCAGGCGGTCCGTTTCGACGCCACCTCGCTGCTGTTGACTTCCTCGTCGGGCTGGAGCGAGCGAGCGCTCGCCGAGGAGCAGGAGCGCCTGACCCGGCTCGCGGACGGCACGCCGGGCGCTTACACCGCGGACTACTGGTGGTATCTGCCGGCGCGCTCCCCGCGCGGGACCGAGCTCGCGGTCGCCTGATCAGCGCGGGTCGATCGCCCGCTCGGTGTCGACCGCGACCAGCGCACCGGTCAGGCGCACCAGCTTGCCGGTTTCGTCCGGCGGCGCGTGCACGGTGAAGTAGGTCGGGGGATCGTGGTGGCCGTGCAGCGCGAGAACCGTTCGGCCGTGCGGGTCGGCGATCGCCACCCGCAGCGCGTAGGTCCCGGCGAGCAGCGGCAGCCTCGGAACCCGGCAGGCGAGCGTGCCACGCCCGGCGGCGAGCGCGAGATCGTCCTCCTCGAGCGCGCCGACTCCCGTCGCGACCTCGAGCATCAGGTCGGCGCTGGCGATCTGGAAGCCCCAGGGCACCGGCCGCACCTCGCGCTCGCTGCGATAGCGCACCTCGATCCGCATCGGCCGGCCGGTGACCGGCTCGCCGCCACTCTCGCCGACCACCTCACAGGCCTCGATGGTGACCGGACGGTCGATCGCCGGCGCGCCGGGGCGGGCGGGCACGGGGGCGGCGGTGTCCGCTCGTTGCAGCTCGAGATAGCGCGCCACGGCTTCGCCGGTCGGCCCGTCGAGAGCGATCCGGCCTTCGACGAGCAGCAGGGCGCGCGGGCAGAGGAGCTGCGCCGAGTAGAGATCGTGCGACACCAGGACGAGGGAGCGGCCGCGCTCGACGAATCCCGCCAGGTGCTGGATGCACTTGCGCCGGAAGGCGAGGTCGCCCACCGCCAGCGCTTCGTCGACCAGCAAGATGTCGGGGTCGAGGTGGGCCGCGACCGCGAAGCCGAGCCGCGCCCGCATGCCGGAGCTGTAGGTGAGGATGGGGGAATCGAAGACCGGACGGATGCCGGCGAACTCGACGATCGACTCGAGCAGGCGGTCGATCTCGCCGCCCGGCAGGTCGAGGATGGCGGCCGCGTGGCGCGCGTTCTCGCGCCCGGAGAGCAGCGGGTCGAACCCGACGCCGAGATCGCCGATCGCCGACACGCGCCCGCGCTGGCGGATGGTCCCGGCGTCGAGCGACAGGCGACCGTGGAGCAGGCGCAGGAGGGTCGTCTTGCCGGCGCCGTTGGCGCCGATGACCGCCAGGGCCTCGCCGCCGGCGAGCGCGAAGGAGGCATCGCGCACCGCCCAGAACTCCCCCGGGCGCAGACCGGCGACGCGTCGGCGGCCGATCGCGGCGCGGAAGATGTCGGCGGTGCCGTAGGCGAGGGAGCGCCGCAGATCGCGACAGAACTTCTTGCCGACGCCCTCGGCGACCAGTCGCGGCGCCTCGGCTTCGGTCATCGCCGGGCGACCTGCGCCAGCTCGGCTCGGGTCGCGAGCCACCGCGGTCGCACCCGCGAGCGAGCGATCCGCCAGCGGCCGCTCTCGCGCGCGTAGTCGTCCTCGTACTCGGCCACGAGCCAGCGCTCCTCGCGCGCCGGCGAGCCCGGCGCTTCGGCGACCTCGGCCGGCATGAGGATCCACCATCGCCCGCGGGCGCGGTCGCCGTCGAGCTCGAGCCGTGGATTGGCGAGCAGGTGGACGCAGAACGGGAAGCGCGGCGGCAACCGGGAGTAGAAGGCGAGCAGCTCCGCGTGGCCGTGCGCCGCGGGACCGTCGGGCAGCACTTCGAGCACCCCGTCGGCGAGCCAGAGCTCCACCACGGCGGCGGCCGAGCCGCGGTCGCAGGCCTCGCAATAGGCGGCTTTCAGGTGGCGCAGCGCCTCGAGATCCTCGAGACGCGCGAGCCGCGTGGCGAGCTCGGCGAGATCCATGGAGCGAGCGAGTCTACCCCGCGCGGGCGATAGGCTCGGTGACCGTGGATCCCCGCGAGCGCCAGGCGTCGATCGACCGCGCGGTCGAGTTCCTCGCGGCGGCGCAGGAGAGCGACGGCGCCTTCGCCGTGCTGGCGCGGCGGCGCGGCGCGCTCGATCTGGAGGCCGCCGATCCGAGCCCGTTCTCGACCGCGCTTGTCGCCCGCGGGCTCGAGAGCGTGCCCTCGCCGGCGGCACGCGCGATCCTCGAGCGCGCGCTCGATTCCTTGCAGCGCGCGCAGTCGACGGGCGGCGTCTGGAAGCACTGGCCGCCGGGGCATCCGCGGGCGGCGAGCCTGCCGCCGGACGCCGACGACACGGCCTGCGCGATCGATCTCCTGGCCCGCCGCCGCGGCTTGGCGCTTGCCCCGCGCGCCGCGCTGCTCGCAGCGGGTCGC
The DNA here is from genome assembly GCA_046331385.1 of Thermoanaerobaculia bacterium. Classification (GTDB taxonomy): domain Bacteria; phylum Acidobacteriota; class Thermoanaerobaculia; order Multivoradales; family JAGPDF01; genus JAXLQW01. Next base: position 1,656,801 of record JAXLQW010000001.1, on the reverse strand, counting down.
GACGCGAGCGGCCGGTTCCATACCTGGATCCTGCCGCGCTTGAGCGCCGCAGGACGGCCGCTCGCCGCGCTCCGCCTGCTGCGCTGGAGAACCTATGCCGCGCGCCGTCATCCCTTCTGGGACGCCACGGAAGCGCGACCCGACGACGTCGACGCCGGCGTCAACGCCAATGTCCTGCTGGCGCTCGGCGATCGGCCGGCGACCGCGCCCGCCGCCCGCTGGCTCGCCGACCGGATCGCTCGCGGCGATGAAGCCTCCGCCGACAAGTGGCATCGCCATCCCTGGGCGGTCCGCTTCTTCGTCGCCCGCGCCATGGAGCGCCATGCCGGCCTGGCGGCGGCTGCGGGCCCGGCGCTCGGTCGGCGCATCGCCGGCGAGGCGCCCTCCCTGGTCGCCGCGGGGGATGCCCTGGCTCTCGCGCTCGCGACCGCCGCGGCGCGCCACGCGCCGGTCGAGCGCGAGCTCGCCGGGACGCTCGCCGAGGCGCTCGCCGCTCGCCAGGAAGGCGACGGCGGATTCCCGCGCGCCGAGCTCTACTTCGGCGGCCCGCGGGAGTCCGTGGGCTGGGGGAGCCGGGCCCTGACCACCGGAATCGCCCTGGTTGGGCTCGGGGCGCCCGGCGTGACAGAATGACGCGATGGCCAGAACGAACTACTCCTTCGAAAAGCGCCAGAAGGAAGCGGCGCGCAAGAAGAAGCAGGAAGAGAAGCGGAAACGCCGCCAGGAAAGAGGCGCCGGCGACGCACCGATCGGCGAGGAGGGCGCGCCGCAAGGCGAGGCTCCGAACGCCGCGCCGGACAGCGAACCCGCCACGGGCGCCTAGGTCCCCGGCCGCTCGGTCGAGCCCCCCGGGGCCTCCACCGCGGAGCGCGACGCCGTGAGGCCGCCGAGCTCGCGGGCGAGGCGCCAATCGGGGTCGTCGATCCCGCCACCGATCAGGTGGACGAGCCGCACGCCTTCGCCGAGCAGACTGGCCAACGAGAGCTGGAGAGCGCCCGGCGCCCGCCGGTCGGCGATTCGATTGAAGATCGCCGGCAGCCGTGGATGATCCTCGAGGCCGAGAGCCCAGACCGAGGCGACGAGCGCCCCCTGGTCCCGCAGGGTGAACTCCGGCCGGGCGCGCAACACCCGCCAGCGCTCGCGCCAGTCGGCGAAGAAGCCGCGGCAGCCCGGGCCGAAGAGAAAGACGCCGCCGTTCCAGGGCACGAAGCGCCGATCGCGGATCGCCACTCCGAACACCCTCTCGAGCGCTTCCGCCAGGTGATCGCATTCGCCGAGATCCTCGCCTGCGGCGTCGAGCCAGCGCCCGCCGAGATCGTGCGCCGGATCCGCCCGCCAGCGACGGCGGCGCTCGCCGGCGCGGTGCCACCAGTCTCCCAAAGCCTCGCGGCGGAACGAATCGCCGTCGCCGCTCTCCCAGTACCCGCCGCTCTCGAGGCTCGGATCCGGCCGCCAGGCGAAGCTCCAGTCACCGTCGCGCCACACGCCGCGCTCGCTGCCGGCCGGTATCTCCAATCGCCAGGAGCTGCCGGCGAGGGTGTAGACGATGCCCCGCGGTCGCCCGTCGCGCCAGCTCTGGTTGAATCGGATCCCGCCCTCGATCTCGCCGGCCGCCTCGCCGGTCCACCATTTTCCTCCCCGCCGCTCGCCCGCGAATCGCGCCGCGCGATAGGCCTCCTCTCTCTCGAGAACCCGGAATTCGCCGTGCGCCCGATGGAGAGCGGTCAGTTTCTCGAGCCGGGCGAAGAAGCGCTCCAGGCGGTCGGCCTCGACGCGGCACGGACAGGCGAGCGCGTGCGAGGAGAAGCGCCGTAGCGTCGCCCCCGGTGCCGGCAGATCCGGGGCGAAGGTGACCGGCGGGTCGAAGGCGGCGAAGAGCGGCTCGAGATCGTCGGCGATCGGCACCACGTCGCTGTCGAGGTAGGCATGCACCGCGTCCTCGGGGAGCAGCTCGGCGAGGCGCAGCTTGAGCTCGATCGCCGCTGCCGCCGGCGAAGCGGCGCCGGTCGCGATCGCGACCACGTCGCCGTGCGCCAGCGGGCGCGGATTCCACGCCGGATCGGTGGCGATCGCCACTCGGCGGCGGCTGCGCGCGGCGAGCGCTCCGGCCAGGCGCTCTCCCCGCCGCAGGTGCTCCTCGCCGCCGGTGACCGCGAGCACGAAGGCCCCGGCGGCGCTCATGCGCGGCCCGCATTCCTGCGCCGGAGCGCCGCGCCGATGAGGTCGGAGAGCGCCGAGCGGAAGAGCACGACGTGGGCGAGCGCGAGCGGCGCCCATTCGGGCCGCCGGGCGACGAGATAGGCGAGCGCCGCGAGCGGCAACCAGCGCTCGTGGAAGTCGTTGAGGTAGACGTAGCCCGGATAGTCGCGACAGTAGAAGCTCGCCCTCTTGCGCCAGACACGATGCACCTGGAAGGCCGTGGCCGCGAGAAACGCGGCATAGATGAGCAGGATCCCGGGCAGGTCCCGCTCGGCGAGCGCCAGCACGGCGAGGAAGGCGACGAACTGCGCGGGGAGCAGCCAGGCATCGAGGAAGGCGAGCGTGGGCCGCGGGCCCCAGGCGAGCGCCAGGGTCCGGGTGCCGGCGCGCCGGTCGGCGCGCCGATCGCGCACCTGGGAGAGCAGTGCGCCGCAGAGTCCCTGGAGCAGCTTCCAGAGCACGATCGCGGCGAAGACGGCGCGGAAACCGCCGGCGCGGTCGCGACCGCAGAGGGCGCCGAAGACGAGGGTCGCGACCGCCGCCGGGATGGCGTGGCCGTAGAGCGCGTCGGCGACGACGCCGAGCGCGCGGCGCTCCTTGAGGCGCAGCGGGCGAAGGGCGTAGGCGACGAAGAGCACCAGCTCCGCCGCCACCCAGGCCAGGACCGGGGCGCCGCCCGGGATCGCCTGCCAGGGCGCGAGCGCCAGCGCCAGCACGCCGGCGACCATCGCCGTCCGGCGCGCCGCGCTCCAGCCCGCGAGCGCGCTCGGCCGTCCGGCGCGGCGGTCGGCGTCGAGATCGCCGAGATCGTTCACCAGATGCCCGAACGCGGCGATACCGACCGAGGCGAGGAGGAAGAGACCGCAGGTCGTGAGCGCGTCACCGAGGCCCACCACCCGCGTCCCGGCGAGGAACCAGTAGCCGATCGCGAGCAGCGGCGGCAGCTTGAAGTTCCACCAGTCGGCGAGGCGCACGACCTGGGCGAAGCGGCGCGTGGCGCGCGGGCGGTCGGGGGCGCTCGGCGGCGCGTGGAGCGGGATCGCCGGGGCCGGAGCGCTCACTCGGCCCTCCGCGCCACGATCGTCAGCCGGCCGCGCGTCAGCCCGGCGACTCGCCCCGAAGCCTCCTGCTCGCGGGCAAGGATCGTGAGCTCCGGCGTCGCGGCGACGAAGCGCTCGATCTGCCGGCGGTCGTAGAGCGACACGATGGGGGGCCCGAGGTTCGCCCAGGGGGCCCCGAGCTCGAGGCGCCGGCGGACGACGCCCGCCAGGAGGCGCTTGGCGTGGAAGGCGAGCGTCGCGGCGAAGCGCGGCGCCAAGGTCGGCTCGACGATCAGCAGCGTGCCGCGGGGAGCGAGGAGCCCGGCGGCGCTCGCGAGCGCGCGCTCGGCCAGCCGGCGCGAACCGGCGCGGGTGCGGGCGACCAGGTGGTGGAGGACGTCGCCGAGAATCACGAAGTCGAATCCGCGGGCGAGCCCCGCCAGGCGCGGCGCGTCGAGGATCGAGGCGTGGACGGTCGCGCAGGGGACCCGGCGCGCCGTGGCGGCGAGCGCCGCGGCGTCGACGTCGATTGCCGTCCAGTCGCGGATCGGGGTCACCGCCGCCAGGTGCGCGAGGACGTTTCCCTGGCCGCAGCCGACGTCGGCGAGCCGCGCTCCCGCGCGCGCCTCGCGCGTCAGCCACGCCGCCGCGTGGCGATAGCGCCAGAGGCTCCACTCGAGCGGCGCGGCGTCGGCCATGGCGGGCGTCGCGGAGGCCGTCGTCTCAGACTCCCGAGCGCTCGAGCACGTGCGGCAGCGCCAGGCGGTAGAGGAGCCAGCCGACGGGGAGGAGGGCGAACGCGCCGAGCGCGACGCCAGCGGCGATCGCCGGCCGCGGGCAGCTGCCGGAGAGCGCCAGGTCGCGCGCCAGCTCGAGCAGATGGGTGACCGGATTGGCGAGCACGATCGCCCGCAGTAGACCCGAGGGAGGTTCCGGGAAGAGGATTGGGGTCGAGAAGAAACCGAGCGTCACCGCCGCGGGCAGGGCGCGCGGGATGTCCTGGTAGAGGGCTCCGAACGGCGCCAGCAGCAGGCCGACCGCGGTGCCGAGGGCGAGGAGAGGGAGCGCGGTGATCGGCAGGAGAGCCGCCGTCCAGCCGAGCGGTGCGCGCAACGCGAGCGCCAGGAGGCCCACCGCCGCGAGCTTCAGCAGCAGCTCGAGGGCGGCCTCCGCCAGGCGCGCGAGGATCAGGCTCTCGGGCGGCAGGGCCACCTTGGCGAGCAGCGCGCGCTCGGCCATCAAGCCGTCGATCTGCAAGCGCATGGCGTCGGCGAACGCCTGCCAGAGGACGATGCCGGTGAGCGCCCAGAGCGCGTAGGGCACGGCGAGCGGCCCGGGGGTGATCACCGCCGCGCGGTTGGCGGCCACCGCCCACACGGTCACCACCAGCGCCGGCACCAGGGCGAGCAGCGGGCCGAGCCGGGAGCCGCGGTAGCGCGCCGCCAGGTCGTGCCGCAGGCGATGGCGAGCGAGCGCCGGCGCGCGCGCCAGATCGCGGCGCATGCGTTCGAGTCGGCGCTTCAGGTCGCCCGGACCGGAGGTCGCGCCGAGCACGACGATTTCGTCGCCGCTCGACGCGGGCGCCGCCGGCGACAGGGGGAGAGATCCGGAGGCGGCGGTCATCCGGGAGGCAGAGGCGGCGGCGTTTCGGGAGCCGTGGGCTTGGGCGGCGACAGGGGCTGGATCTTGGCGAGCGCCGCGTCGTCGACCGTCAGCGGCAGTCCTTCCATGGCATGGCGATAGAACTGCTCGCGCAGCTCGTCGTGCTTGAGCTTGAGGATCCGGTTGCGCAGGCCGTCGCGCAGCTTCTCGATCGGCGTCGAAGAGGCGTCCTCGCGCGCCACCAGCTTGAGGAAGTAGATCGCCTTGTCGAACTGCAGCACCGGCGAGAGCTCCCCCGGTTGGCCGAGCGCGAACGCCGCCTCGAAGACCTCTTTGCCGAGGCGGAAGGTCTCCGCCCGTCCGGCGACCAGCCAGCCGAGCTCGCCGCCGACGTAGCGGCTCGAGGGGTCCTCCGAATACTTCAGGGCGACGGGTCCGAGGTTCTTGGCGTCGGCCGGCAGGGCGGCGGCTTCCTGGCGCGCCGTTTCGGCGAGCCGCCTCTTGTCGGAGAGCTCTTTCTCGGTCGGTTTCCCCGACAGAGCGAAGAAGACGCCGGCGACCCGGATTCGCGCCGGCACGCGGAACTCCTCCGCGTGCTGCTGGTAGAACTGTCCGACCTCTTCGTCCGTGACCTTGAGCTTCGCGGTCGCCTCGTCGAGCTGTTCGCGCGTGTACTGGGTCGCGAGCAGCCGCCGGACGGTGGCCGCGAATTCGGGCCGACGATCGATCCCGGCCTGGCGCGCGCGCAGCTCGAGCGCCCGGTCTCGCAGCATCTCGTCGAGCAGCGCCCGGCGCTGTTCGGGGGTCGCGTACTGGCCGGGGACGTTGCCGCCGCGGCGGCCCATCTCGCGCTGGAACTCCTCGACCGTGATCGTCGCCTCGCCGAGACGGGCCAGCACGACCGGCGGAGCGGCGGGAACCGACGGCGCGCCCGGCGCCGGCGCGGCGGTGGCCGGCGCCGCCGATGGCGACGGGCTCGCGGCGCCCGGAGGCCGCGGCGCGGGTCCGGCCGAGCAGGCGGCGACGAGGAGGGCGGCGGCGACGGCGAGCGACGGAATCCTGACCAATGAGACCTCCGGGTGGGTGCGACCGACCCGGCAAAGCTACCGGCCACCGCCGCGCCGGTCAAGGCGTGTCCGGTCGCCGTCGGCGCGCTCTCAGGGCCGCCGCGAGCCTCCTGCCCGCGGCGCGTCGAGAATGCGCGCGAGCTCCTCGAGCGCCCGCGGATCGTCGGTCTGCCCGAGCCAGAAGAGCGCCTGGCGAGCGAGCTGGCGGTCGGAAGTCGAGCGCAGGAGCGCCACGAGCCAGGTCGCCGCGTCGTCGAGTTGCGAGAGGGCGAAGACCGCCTGCTCGCGCACTTCGGGGTCCGGCTCGAGGGCGATGCGGCGCGAGATCCACGCGCCGATTTCGGCGCCGTCGGTCTGCGCGAGCCAGAAGTAGGCCTTGGAGCGCACGTCCGGGTCGCGGTCCTCGACCGCGGCGCGCTCGATGCGCTCGACCGCGCGCGGCGAGCCGGTCTGCGAGAGCGAGAACAGCGCCTGCTCGCGCAGCTCGCCGTCGCCTTCCCGGTCGAGCAGGCGGTCGAGCGCCGCGACGCCGGCCTCGCCGCGCGTCTGGCCGAGCCAGAAGATGGCGTTCTTGCGCCCTTCGCGGTCGAGCGCCACGTCGGTCGCGCGGCGCTCGAGCAGCTCTTGGGCGCGCGGGTCGGCCAGGTGGGAGATCGCCACCAGCAACCGCTCGCGGGCGTCCGGGTCGGTGTCGCGCGCGCTCTCGAGTCGATCGAGCAGGGCGAGCGCCGCCGAGCCGTCGACCCGGTCGAGCCAGACGACCCGCTCGCCGGCGCCGTCGATCGGGCAGGCGGAGCCGACCTGGCGGACGTCGTCGACCCGTCCGCGATGGGCGCGCAGGAGGACCACCAGGTCCGTGCCACCGCGCCGGCGATCGCGGTCGTCGGATCCCCAACCCGGGTCGCGGCGAGCGAGCGAGCAGCCGCGGTAGCGGTCGTCGGCCCAGCAGCAGAGGCCGCGAGAGGCTTCGACGCCCGGCACACTCCAGCCGATCCACGCCGGCTCAGGGTCCGGAGCCAGGCGGGCGAGGGTCGCCGCGGGGTCGGCGTCGCCGGTGGTCTCGAGGCGGGCGCCCACGAGTCCGGGCGGGGCCAGAGCGAGCGCCGGCGCCGTCACGCCGACGAATGCGACGAGCAGCGACGACAGGCGGCGGCATCGGCGGCGCGCGCGGCTCACGGCTTCTCCTTGAGGATCTCCTGCACGAGATCCAGGGCCTCGTCGCTGCCGATCACCGAGATCGTCTGCAGGATCTTGCGGCGCAGCTCGGGATCCTTCTCGGCGCGAAACATCTCGACCAGCGTCTGGGCGTCGTCGAGAATGACGAACGACTCGATCACCTTGCGGCGGTCCTCGACGTCCTTGAATTCGCCGTAGAGCTGGCGCAGCAGCGGGCCGGCCGCCGCCTGGTTGCTGATCGCGATCCCCTCCACCGCCTTGCGCCGCAGGCGCGCGTCGGTCGACTCGCGGGCGCAGCGGCCGAGGGTGTCGAGGTCGCCGGCGATGCCGAAGGCTTCGATCAGCTTCGCCCGCAGCTCGGGGTCGGTCTCGCTGCTCCAGAGCTCACGCAACGCCGGCAGGGCGTCCATCGCGCCCAGGGCCTCGATCGCCTTGCGCCGCAGGCGCGGGTCGGGGTCGCTCTTGGCGAGGGCGAGGAGCGGCTGATCGAGATCGGCGACCAGGTACGCCTCGACCAGCGCGGCGCGCACTTCGAAAGGCGCGCTCGTCTCCTTGGCGAGCGCGGCGAGCGCCGCGGTGGCGCGCGGACCGCCGGCGACGCCGAGGGCGCGCACCGCCTCGATGCGCATCGCCGGCGGCTGGCCGTTGCGCGCCAGGTCGAGCAGGACCTCCCACGAGCGCGGCAGGTCGCTCTGCGAGAGGACGAAGAGCGCCTTCTTCTTCAGCTCGAGCGACTGGCTGCCGGCGAGGATCTTCTCCAGGATCGGCAGCGCCTTTTGCGGGTCGACTTGCAGCAGGGCGTCGACCGCGTAGAGCTTCAGCTCGTCGTCGGCGACCGCGTCGGGCGTCGGGTGTCCGCCGCGGATCTCGAGCTCGAGCGCCTGCGCGTCGTCGAGCCAGGAGCTCTTGGGGAAGCTCGCCTGGAGATGGCGCAACGCCTCGAGGGCGTCTTTCTTCTCCTGCTGCTTCCACTCGGCGTAGGCCTGCCAGTAGAGCGCGGCATCGGCCTCCGCGGCGGTCCCGGCGGCGATCTCGCGAAAGATCCGTTCGGCCTGCTCCCAGTCCTGCCGATCGACCGCGCGCTGGCCGTCGCGGTAGCGGTCGCTGCGCTCGTCGGCGCCGGAATCGGCGGTGGCGTAGAGGGCGCCGCGCGCCGGAGAGATCGAAGTCCCGCCGATCGCCAGGGTGGCGGCGAAGAGGCCGGCGAGAGGAACGCGGATTCGAGACGTCATGGAAGTTCTCCCAGGAGGGTCAGAGGTTGTTCCGGGTAATCCGGAGTTTGAACAGCAGATCGCGGTCGGCGACGCGCTGGTGCGCCGTGGCGAGCGTCGGCGACGCGCCGTCGTCGGCGCCGTGGGCGATTTCGAGCAGCAGGGGTTCGAGCTCGGAGAGCAGCGCCGCCACCCGCCGCTGTCCGGCGCGCTCGGCGGCGCGCCGGTAGAGCCGATTGGAGGCGAGCAGCGCTTGCGCCCAGGCCTGTTCCTGGTCGGCGGGCGCGCTACGGTCGTTGGCGAGCTCGACCAGCAGGCGCTCGGAGGCGTCGAGATGGGAGACCAGGGTGGCGGTGAGCAGGCGCGCCCGTTCGTCGGCCGCGAGGCCGGCGAGCTCGGGAGCCGCGGGCGCCGGCGGCGCGAGAGGCTCCCGCCGGCCGAGGAAGTAGCCGCCGTAGACCAGTCCGAGCGCCGCCGCGCCGGCGAGCGCCAGACGCAGCCAGGGACGCACGCTCCAGACCGCCCCGCCGCTCTGCCGCGGCGCGAGCTGTGGCGAGAGGCGGGCCCAGAGCCGCTGCTCGAAGCCGGGGCGGGGCTCCGGTCCGTCGACCGACGAGATCGCCGCGAGCTCGGCGCTGAGCGCCTCGTAGCGCCGGAGCAGATCGCCATCCTCGGCGAGCTCGCGCGCCACGTCGTCGGGGGCCGGATGTTCCCCGTAGAAGTGCAAGATCAGGTCCTCGTCAGGCCGGTTCGCCATGTTGGAGCTCCACGAGCGGGCCGAGCGTTCGCCGCAGCTTGCGCACGGCTCGGAAGATCGATTGTTTGGCAGCGTTCTCGCGCTTGCCGAGCGCTTGCGCGATCTCGGCGATCGAGCGCCCCTCGAAATGACGCAGGAGGAAGGCGGTGCGTTCGGTCGAGGGCAGGTCGGCGAGCGCGCCGCGGATCCGGCGGGCGGCCTCCGAGGAGGACGCCCTGCGGTCGGGCCCGGGCTCCTCGCTGGCAGCGGTCGATTCGCCATCGAGATTCAGGGGGAGCTCGGCGGCGGCAAAGGCACGGCGCCGGCGGCTCCGGGCCTGGTCGACCGCCGCGTTGACCGCGATGCGGTAGAGCCAGGTCGCCAGCTCGGCCCGCTCGTCGAAGGTCGAGAAGGCCCGCCAGGCGCGCAAGAAGGCCTCCTGGACCGCGTCTTCGGCCGCCTCGGCGTCCCCCAGGACCCGCCAGGCGGCTTTGAAGAGGCGACGCGAGTAGGTCTCCACGATGGGCTGAAAAGCCTCGGCGTCGCCCTGGCGAATGCGGCGGACCAGATCGAGCTCGGAGGCCTCCATACTCCCAGCTTAGACGCCCCTCAGCCGCCCCGGTTAGCCAGCCCCGCCACCGGCCCGCGGCCCTCGGCGGAGGTCCTTCTTCGAAAGCGTCCATCGCAGGGCTGGCCAGGGCTCGAACGCAGCAGACACAGGCTTTCGACGAAGGAGTGTGGGCCTCTGGACAGCCCTCGTGAACTGGCGAGCGGCTCGACCTCGCGAGGCTGGAAGGGACAGCGTCCTTTCCCCTAGGTGTGACTGCTCAATAGGTTGTTCACCCGGACTGCTGTGGCAGGCTGGCTTTGTCGAAGAGCTGGCAAACCACGGAGGCAGCCCGGATGAACATCCATAGAAGAGCAAAGACTTGCCCGGAAAGTCGAGCCTTGCTTTGTCGTCGTGTTTTGCAGGAAGCCTGGCCCATGGGCCAGGCTTCGCGCGCGGCGGGGGTCAGCCGCCAGACCGCGCGAAAGTGGATTGGCCGCTTCCTCGACGAAGGAGAGGGCGGGTTGCTCGATCGCTCGTCGCGGCCTCATCGCTCGCCTAGGAAGCTTTCCCTGAGCCGGGAGGAGCTGGCCATCCACCTGCGCCGGCAACACCGGCTGAACGCCCAAGCCCTGGCCGAGCTCACCGGCATTCCACGCTCCACCTTGGGGCGAATCCTGCGGCGGCACAAACTGTCGCGAGCTCGGGATCTCGAGCCGAAGCCCCCGGTGATTCGCTACGAGCGCCAGGCTCCCGGCGAGCTGATTCACCTCGACATCAAGAAGCTCGGCCGGATCGACGGAATCGGTCATCGCATCCACGGCGACCAGAGTCGGCGAAAACGCGGCGCCGGCTGGGAGTACGCTCATGTCGCCATCGACGACTTCAGTCGTTTGTCCTACATGGAAGTCTTGCCCGACGAAACGGGAGCCACTGTGGCGGGCTTCCTGCGCCGGGCGGTCGCTTGGTATCGACAGCACGGCATCGAGGCTCAGCGCATCCTCACCGACAACGGTACCGGCTATCGCTCGAAGAAGATGCAACGCGCCTGCACGCGCTACAAACTCCGCCACCTACGCACCCGGCCCTACACCCCAAGAACCAACGGCAAAGCCGAGAGGCTCATCCAGACCGCCCTCCGGGAATGGGCCTACGCTCGACCCTACTGCTCCTCTCGCCAACGCCGAGAAGCACTCCCAGCCTTCCTCCACCGCTACAATTTCCACCGACCTCACACCGCTCTCGGCAGAAAACCACCCTGCTCGCGAGTCAACAACCTCTTGAGCACTAACACCTAGGTGAGCTTTTGCTTTTCCTTTTGTTTGAGACTGGACTCGATTCGGCCGGCCGGACGCCTGGATGGGGAGGGTGAGCGGGTGGCCGCCCCCCGCGGCTGGGGCGCGGACTCGGTCAGTCATATGATCCCGCGGCATCCCGGATCGGAGACCTTGGTGACCACGAGACCGACCTCTGCTGGCCTCGACATGGATTTCGACTTCGCCGTCGCCGGCGGCGGGCCGGCGGGCACCTCGGCGGCGATCTCGCTCGCCCAGCGCGGCCATCGCGTGGTCTTGTTCGAGCGCGAGCGTTTTCCGCGCTTCCACATCGGCGAGTCTCTGCTGTCGACCGCCAACGAGCACTTCGAGGCCCTCGGGGTTACCGAGCCGATGCGCGCCGCGCGCTTTCCGGACAAGTGGGGGGCGCGTCTGTTCACTCACGACGGCCACTCGGGCCGCGGGGTCGATTTCGCCGTGGTGCAGGAGGTCGCGGTACCGCAGACGATGCAGGTCTGCCGGCAGGAGTTCGACCGCATCTTGCTCGAGCGGGCGCGCGAGGTCGGCGTGGATGTGCGCGAGGCCCATCGGGTGACCGGCTGCGACTTCGCCCCCGACAGCGCGACGGTCGATTTCGTCGGCAGCGAAGGGAAGGCCGGACGGATCCGGGCGCAGGCGATCGTCGACGCGACCGGGCGCACCGGCCTGCTCGGCAAGCGTTTCGCGCTGCGCACCGACGAGCCGCGACTCGCCAATGTCGCGGTCTTCGCCCACTACTCGGGGGTGCCGCGCCTGGCGGGCGACCGGCCGGACGACATTCGCCTCATCGCGCGCGACGACGCGGGCTGGTTCTGGGTCATCCCCGTCGGTCCGGACCTGACCAGCGTCGGCGTGGTGCTGCCCAAGGCGCTCTACCTGCGCAAGAACCAGGGCGACCCGGAAGCGCTGCTCGCCGCCGCGATCGCCGACACGGCGGTGGTCGCCGAGCTGATGAAGGGCGCGAAGCGAGAGTGGCCGGTGCGGGTCGAGAAGGAGTTCTCCTACTCGGCCTCGCGCTACGCCGGCGATCGCTGGATCCTGGCCGGCGACGCGGGGTCGTTTCTCGACCCGGTCTTCTCGACCGGCGTGTCGATCGCCATGGAGACCGGGATCGAGGCGGCGGCCGAGCTCGACCGCGCGCTAGCGGAGGGCGACTTCTCGGCCCGCCGGTTCGCCGCCTTCGAGCGCCGCTGTCGCGACCGCTACGCGAGCTTCCGCCGTTTTGTCATCGGCTTCTACACTCCTGAGTTCCGCGATCTCTTCTTCAGCGAGGACCCGCCGCCGCGCATCTTCCGCGCCGTGGTCACCGTCCTCGCCGGACGCTGGCGCCCGGGCTGGCGCAATCGCCTCCTGGTCCGGTTCTTCTTCTTGTTCGTGGCGATCCAGCGCTGGAACCCGATCTCCCAGCGCCACCACCGCCGCGGCGTCGAAGCCGGCTACCCCGCCTGACCCGCAGGGTCGGGCAACTTCGCAGAACGCCGGCAAGACGACCGCCTCGCCAAGCGGCGAGATGCGAGAGAAGAAGGAAAACAGAAAAGCGAAAAGCCCTCGGTCGAGAGTGTGGGCGGGCTCGCCGCCCTCGTGGCCTGGCGAGATCTGCATCTGGTCGAGAATCTCGGGTGAAGCGTCCTTTCCCTAGTTGAGCTTTGTCTTCGCAGGACGGAAAGGCGTCGAACTCCTCAACCCAAAGCTCTCGCCTGGGAGTGTAGGCGAGCTCGAAGCCCTCGTGACCTGGCGAGATTTGAGGTTGGGCGAGGATGTTGAGCGCAGCGTCTTTTCCCTAGGTGAGCTTTTTCTTCGCAGGATGGCGAGGGGTCGAACTCCTCAGCCCAGAGCCATCGCGTGGGAGTGTGGGCTCTCGCGCCGCCGTCGTGAACTGGCGGGCGGCTCGGCCTCGCGAAGCTGGATCTGCGGGCTTCCTTCTTCGCTAGGTGAGCTCTTTCGCAGCATGGTGCCGTGGCGGGCGCGTCGGCCCGCGGGGGTCCGTCAGGCGTTCGCGGGAGTGGGGGCGAGCTCGGCGAGCTCTTTCTCGACCTTCTCCCAGCCCGCCATCAGCTCCTCGATCTTGGCGTTGAGCGTCCGCTGTTCGTTCTCGAGTTTCTTGACCTCGGCGGCCGGGGTCTTGTCGAAGAAGCCCGGGTTGCAGAAGAGCTCGTTGATCTCGTGCACCCGTTTCTCCGCCTTCTCGATGGCTTGGGTCAGCCGGTCGCGCTGCTGCTGCAGCTCCTTGAGCTTGCGCTCGGACCGGGCGTCGTGCCCCGGCTGGCTCGCCGCCTTCTCCTTCGCCTTCTCCCGGCGCTTCTCCTCGCGCGCCTTGGCGAGCACGAGCTCGGCGTCGAGATGGTCGTCGCCGCAGCGGGCGATGTACTCGTCGAAGGTCCCGTCGAAATCGTTCATGCCGCGGGGCGAGATCTCGAGGATCCGGTTGGCGAGCTCGCCCACGAACCAGCGGTCGTGGGAGACGAAGATCACCGTGCCGTCGTACTTCTTGAGACCCTCGACCAGGGCCTCGATGGCCTCGAGGTCGAGGTGGTTGGTGGGCTCGTCGAGCACCAGCACGTTCGGCTCGACGACCGACAGCTTGGCGAAGACCAGCCGCGCCGCCTCGCCGCCCGACAGCGCCCGCAGCGGCTTGTGCACGTCGTCGCCCGAGAAGAGCACCTCGGCGAGCTTGCCGCGCACGTAGCCGATCGGCTCGCCCGGAGCCACCTCCCACAGCCAGGCCTCGACCGTCTGCTCGGAGGCGCCGACGAGCTCCTTGTGATCCTGCGCGAAGTAGCCCGGGTAGGTCTCGTAGCCCCACTCGACCTTGCCGGCGTCGGGCTCGAGCGCGCCGACGGCGATCTTCAGCAGCGTCGACTTGCCGATGCCGTTCGGGCCGAGGATCGCGAGGCGGTCGCCGCGGCGGACGGAGAGCGAGACGTTCTCGAGCACCCGGTTCTCGCCGTAGGCCCTCGAGACCCCCTCGAGCTCGAGCACCTGGCGCCCCGAGGGTCGCCGCTGCGCGAACTTGAAGGTGGGGTAGCGGCGCGAGGAGGGCGGCAGCTTCTCGATCACGATGCGCTCGATCAGCTTCATCTTCGACTTCGCCTGCCGGGCCTTGGTGGCCTTGGCCTTGAAGCGGTCGATGAACTCCTTGTGGTGCGCGATCTCCTCCTCGCGCTTCTCGATCTCCGATTCCTTGCGCTCGCGCTCCTCGGCCTTCATCGCCTCGAAGGCGGTGTAGTTGCCGTGGTAGAGCAGGATGCGGCCGTAGTCGACGTCGAGGATGTGGGTCGCGACGTGGTCGAGGAAGCGGTGGTCGTGCGAGATCACGACCGCGACGCCGGGGTACGCCTCGAGGAACTTCTCCAGCCAGCGGATCGAGACGATGTCGAGGTGGTTGGTCGGCTCGTCGAGCAGCAGAATGTCGGGCGAGCCTGAGAGCGCCTGCGCCAGGAGGACGCGCAGCTTGAAGCCGCCGGAGAGGATCGACAGCGGCTCGCGGTGGACTTTCGCCGGAATGCCGAGCCCTTCGAGGATCTCGCCCGCCTGCGCCTCGAGCGAATAGCCGTCGTGGTGGAGGATGTAGTCCTCGACCTCCGAATAGCGCTCGTGATCGAACTCGACGCCTTCGTGCGCCAACAGCTTCTCGCGCTCGGCGAGCGCCTCCCAGACGTCGTGGCGCCCCATCATGGCGACCTCGACGATCGGCGTCGTCTCGTAACGGAAGTGATCTTGGCGCAGGACCCCCACCCGGGCGCGCTTGGGGATCGAGACCGCGCCGTCGGTCGCCGGCTCCTCGCCGGCCAGGATCTTGAGAAAGGTCGACTTGCCCGAGCCGTTGGCGCCCACCAAGCCGTAGCGGCAGCCCGAATTGAGCTGCATCGAGACCGCTTCGAACAGGGTCTCGCCGCCGAAGCTCTTGGCCAGGTTGGTGACGCCGAGCATGGGACCGGGAAGGATATCAAGGGCGGCTCCCCGCCTGACTAGAATCGGCGCCGATGACCGTCCTTCTGGCGCCGCCGCCCTGGCGGACCCGCTTCGCGCCGGCGCCGACCGGCTTCCTCCATCTCGGCCACGTGGCCAACGCGATTTGGGTCTGGGCAATGGCGCGGGCGTTCGGCGGGCGGGTGATCCTGCGCGTCGAGGACCACGACCGAACGCGGTGTCGGCCGGAGTACGAGACGGCGCTGCTGGAAGATCTCGACTGGCTTGGCTTCGTCCCCGACGGCGACCTGCCCGAACCGCGGTCGCGGCAGAGCGATCGCGACCGGGTTTACGAGCGGGCGCTCGCGGCGCTCGCGGTTCGCGGCCTCGTCTACCCCTGCCGATGTACCCGACGGGAGATCGAATCCGCCGGCGAGCCGGGCAGCGGCGAGCTCCGCTACCCGGGGACGTGTCGCGATCGCGCCGTGCCGTCCGACTCGACGCCGATGCGGCGGATCCGGCTCGAGGCGGAAGAGATCCGGTTCGACGACCTGCGCCGCGGCGGGCAGTGTCAGATTCCGTCCGAGCAGTGCGGCGATCTGTTGGCGCGCGATCGCGACGGTTGCTGGACCTACCAGTTCGCGGTGACGGCGGACGATCTCGAGCAGGAGATCGACGTCGTCGTCCGCGGCGAGGACCTCCTCGCCTCGACCGGACGTCAGATCCAGCTCGCGCGCCTTCTCGGCCGCGCCGAGCCGCCGCGCTTCATCCACCACGACCTCCTGCGGCGCGCGGACGGCGCGAAGCTCTCCAAAGCGAATCGCGACGAGGGAATCCGCGACCTGCGCGCGGCGGGAGCCTCGCCTTCGCGGGTCCTCGGTCTGGCGGCGGCGAGCGCCGGGCTCGTCGACGCGGCCCGGGAAATCTCGATCGACGAGCTGGTCGAGGTCGTCCGCGTTCGCGAGCCCGAGCTCGCGCAGCGCCTCGGCTGGCCGCCGCCCGTCCTGCTGCGTGCTCCCGACTCGGCGCCGGCGTGGAGCGCAGCGCGCCGGCTGGTCGAGGAGTACGCGGCGTCGCTCGGCGTCGATCTCGGCTTCCAGGACCTGGCGCGCGAGCTCGAGCATCTGCGGCAGGAGTACGGCCCCCCGGCCGGCGATTTCCGGCTGGCGTGGGTCGATGGCCGCGCGCTCGGCTGCGTCGGACTGCGGCGCTTCGCGGACGGGGTCGGCGAGATCAAGCGCCTTTACGTCGCTCCGCCGGCACGCGGCCGCGGCGTGGGGCGGCTCCTGGCGCGCGGAATCGTCGAGTCCGGCCGTCGGCTCGGCTACCGCCGCCTGGTCCTCGACACCCTGCCGTCGATGCGCGACGCGCAGGCGCTCTACGCTGCGCTCGGCTTCCGGCCGATTCCGCCCTATCGTTTCAACCCGATCGCGGGCACCGCCTACCTCGGTCTCGACCTCGACTGAGGCCGGGCGCGCTCCCGTCTCAGCTCGTCGCGCCGGCGAGGAGCTTGGTCATCGCCTCGATCCGACCGCTCGCCCGATCGAGCACGCCGGCGACCACGGCGATCTGCGCCTCGGCCTCGCTCCAGCGCCGCAGCTCGAGCGCCTCGCGGATCGACGGCAGCGTCTTGACGCCGTAGCCGGTGTACTGGCCAGGGGCGTAGAGCTGGTGGACGAACCAGGGCCTACCCGGAAGCCCCTCTTCGCGCGTCAGCTGGTGCTCGAAGCCGCGCAAGAAGGTGTTGAGCTCGGAAATCGTCGCCGCGGGGAGGCGCGCGACGACGATCTTGCCGCGTGCCTCCTCGAAGGCCGCGGCGGCTTCCTTCAGGTGCGCCGCGGCGTTGTCGAGCGGAGCGAAGTTCAGGAACGGCACCGGATCGAGAGCTGCCGGCGGGGCGAAGGGCTGCTTCGGGTCGGCGGCGAGCTCGAAGCTCCGGGCGGCGAGGTGGCGTTTGCGCTCCTCGGCCTCCTGGCGCAACTGGTCGGCGAGCTTCTCGACCTCGCCGGTATAGCGCGCGACGACTTCGGCGACGCGGTCGAGCGTGAACGGCAGGATGTCCGATTGGGCGAAGCGCAGGTCGATCCGTGACGCGAGCTTGGCGGTCGCGATGCCGTAAGCGAAGTCGGGGTCGACGAAACGGGTGAAGTGGTCGAAGGAGTCGTAGATCGAGTGGTACTGGCCGTAGTGCTCCTCGCCGCCGAAGTCGAGGTTGAGCGCCGCGATTCCGAGGTGCTGCAGGAACGGCGTGTAGTCCGAGCCCGAGCCGAGGGCGCCGATCCGCAGATCCGCGCGCTCGTCGGCCTCCTTGCGTTCCTCCTCGGATCCCGTGGTCGCCCGCACGGCGCGCGCGCGCTCGAGCACCGATACCTGGCGCTCGGGATCGGCGACCTCGCGCGCCACCTCGTTGACGAAACGCTCGAGCGAGTGCGAGCCCGCGATGCCGAGAATGCCGCGCGCCACCGAGTCGGTGTTGAGGTAGGCGACCGCCTTTCGGCGCAGCTCGTCGGCGTGCGTCTCGGCCCATTCGGTCGAGCCGAGCAGCCCAGGTTCCTCGCCGTCCCAGCCGGCGAAGACCAGCGTCCGTCGCGGCTTGAAACCCTCCTTGGCGAGGGCGCCGATCGCCTTCGCCTCGGCGAGCAGCGCCACCATGCCGGAGATCGGATCCGAGGCGCCGTTGACCCAGCCGTCGTGATGGTTGCCGCGCACGACCCATTCGTCGGGGAGCTCCGCGCCCTGCATCACCGCGACCACGTCGTGGACCGGCTTCAGGCTCCAGTCGAAGGCGACCTTGAGGTGCACGGTCGCCGGTCCTGGGCCGAGGTGGTAGGGGATCGGCAGGCTGCCGCGCCAGGACTCGGGCGCCATCGGACCGGCGAGCGCCGCGAGCAGCGGCTGCGCGTCGGCGTACGAGATCGGCAGCACGGGGATCTTGGTGAGGGTCTTGGCCTCCGAGAGCGGCAGGCGCTTCGCGTCGGGCGTGGCGCCCACTCCCGGCGTCAGCGCGTCGCCCGAGTACTGCGGCATGTCGGCGACCGAGCCGCGTTGCACCGAGTCTTTCGAGCGCCAGCCGTCTTTGGGATAGACGTCGCCCTGGAAGTAGCCGTCGCCGGCCGGGTCCGAGTAGATGATGCAGCCGATCGCGCCGTGCTCGGCGGCCACTTTCGGCTTGATGCCCCGCCACGAGCCACCGTAGCGCGCGATGACGATCTTGCCTCTGACGTCGATGCCGCGCTGGGCGAGCTGGTCGTAGTCGGCGGGGATGCCGGTGCCGACGTAGACCAGCTCGCCGGTCACGTCGCCGTCGATCGAATAGGCGTTGTAGGTCGGCAGCTGCTCGCTCTTCTGACCCGAGGTCGAATCCTCGGGAAGCGCCGGCTCCTCCAATCGGGCGCGGAACTTCGCCGGCGCGGTCATCTCGAGCAAGCGCTCTTTGGGCGTCGGGAAGAGCACCTGGAAGGTCTCGATCCGCGCCTGGTAGCCCCAGCTCGCGAACAGGTCGCGCATCCACTCGGCGTTCGACTCGTCCCACGGCGAGCCGACGTGGTGTGGGTGCGCGGTCAGGCGCTTCATCCACTCGCGCAAATCCGCCGCCGCGAGCTGCGCGTCGACTCTCCCTTCGAGCTCGCGCTCGCCGTCCGCGCCCGTGGCGGAGAAGCCGAGGATCGGTTTCGGTTCCTCCGCGGCGACGCCGGAAGAGAACGAGATCAGGCTGACGAGCGAAGCGGCGGCGAGGGCGGTTCGGGATCCGTGCATCCGGCTCTCCTTTGGGACGATGGGCGCGACGGTACCACTCGCGGCGAGAGGCTGCCAATCCAGCGCCCCTCGAACCTCAGTGCGCCGCGGCCGGCTCCAGGGCGGAGAGGTCCACGCCGCGCTTCTTCACCTCGGCGGACGCTTTCGTCCAGGTTTCGTCGTCGCGCTCGGCGCGGGCGGCGATCGCCAGGAGCATCCAGGCCTCCGTCTGGTCGAGGTCCTGGTAGCGCAGGACCGCTTTGCGCAGCTTGCGGAGCACTCTGGCGGCGTCGCCGCGTTGCAGATCGAAGCGCGCCTCGAGCAGATCGAGCTCGTCGTCGATCCAGAAACGGTCGAAGGTACCGGCGGCTTGCTTCGCCGCCTCCAGATCGCGGTCGCAGTTCGCGCCGCGGCGATCGAGGCAGAGGCGTGCCAATCCGAGGTGCGCGCGCGCGTCGAGGATCCGCCCTTGCTGGCGCTTCTTCGAGGCATCCCAGGAATCGTCTTCGTCGGCCGCGGTCGAGAGCACGGGTTCGTCGAAGACGCGGCGGAAGGCCACCTCGGCGGCGGCAGCGTCGCCGCGCGCCGCCAGCTCGAGCGCCGCGCGCAGCCGCATGCGCTTGAGCTCGCGAGTCTCGTCCGCGAAGCGCCCGAGAACCTCCTGCGCCAGGTCGAGGTAGAGCCGCTTCGGCGTCTGATCGACCATCAGGCTGAAGTCGGTCGACTCGCCCCGCAGGGCCACCCGACCCTCGACCCAGCGGTGATCGCCGAGGCGCTTGCGGTCGGCCCGCGATTCGCCGGCGGGCGGCTCGACCTCGACCTGGAAGGGGACGACCACGTCGAGCGCGCGCAGCTTGTCGCCCGCGATCTCGGGCGTGGCGTGACGCGAGACGTCGAATCGACCCTCGGCGAGCTTCTCGATCGCGTAGGAGAAGTGGATCGGCGCCGACTGATGCACCTGGCCGCTCACCCGCCACTTGCCGCCCTCGATCGCCGCGAAGTCGTAGCGGTAGCCGACCTCGGGGATGCCGGTTCCATAGACGTACTGCGCGGCGAAAGGCGCGAGGTCGGCGCCGGTCATCTTCTCGACCGCCGAGAGGAAGATCTCGGTCGACAGGTTGCGGCCGGCCGAGACGCGCTCGATCTCCGCGAGCAGGTGGAGGAAGGGCTCTTCGCCGAAACGCTTCGCCAGCATGTCGAAGACGATCGCGCCCTTGAGGTAGACGATCTCCTGGTAGGCCCGGTCCGACTGGCTCGAGACCAACCGGCCGCCGAGCACCACCGGACCGAGAGCCTCGACCGGCCGACCGCGCGGCGTCGGCTCGAGGAGCAGGTGCTGCCATCCCGTGGTCGGGCCGATCCGCGGCCGCTCCTTCCACTCGAGCTTGTTGCGGCCGAAGACGAGCGCCGAGTAGTTCGCCAGCGCCTCGCTCATCCAACCGTCGCGATAGGTGGCGAATCCGACCGTGTTGCCCCACCACTGGTGGGCGATCTCGTGCGCGATGACCGTGCGCCGGTCCTCGAGATTGAACCAGGAGGCGAACTGGCCGAAGTCCCAGAGCTGGACCTGGGAGAGCGTGACGAATCCCAACAGCCCCTGGGAGTAGAACCGCGGCACGGTCACGACGGTGAGCTCGGGCAACGGATAGGGGCCGAACGTGGCGGAGAAATACTCGACGGCGCGCGCCACGGTGTCGACGATCTCGCGCTCGACGTCGTTGTCGAGTTGCTTGGTGTCGGGGTCGAAAGCGACCGTGATCGCGACCGGACCCGCGGTCGTCTTCGTCAGCTTGAACTTGCCGACTTCGAAGCTGAAGCCGGCGCCCGCCACGTCGAGCTGCCGGCGCTCCCAACGTTCTCCCGAGGCGTCCGTTCCGCCGTCGACCCGGTGGCCGCTCGCCAGGAGCTGGAGCCGGCCCGGCCAGCGGAAGGTGACGTCGAAGGTGGCACGATCGAGATCTCCGGCGTGCGGGTACCAGCCGAGGGTGTCGGCGAGGCCCCAGGCCTTGCCGCTTTTGTCGAGGAGCTTGCCGCGATAGCGAATCTCGAGGGTGCGGGAGTCGGTCGCGCCGAGAGGTGGGTCGAGCGCGACGAGGAGATCGCCGCCGCGACGAGCGAACGCCAGCGGCGCACCGTCTGCGCCGGCGACCGCGGTCACCTCGAGGTCGGCGCTGAGCGCGAATCGCGCCACGGTGCGCCCGAGGGTCTTGGGCGCGAAGCTCACCGCGGCGCGCGCGGTCAGCGACAGGTCGCGGTCGTCGGCGAGCGCGATGTCGATCGCGTAGTGGCTCGGTTCGATCGCGGCCCAACCGTTCGAGATCTCGCCGTTCGCCCGGCGCCGAGCGCCGGAGAGCCACTGGTCGAAGGTGCCGAGGTCGTCGACGCCGACGCCGAGCGCCCGGCCGCGACGCTGCAGGCGGCCGAGCTCCCGTCCCAGATCCCGCTTCTCCTTCGCGTCGTCGGCGAGCGGCACGAACTGGCCGAGCGTGACCTGCTCGAATGCCTCCGGATCGGAGAGGAAGACCGCCTCGCCGAGCTCGGTCTTGCGCATCCAGAGGGCGAAGTAGGAGGCGTAGCCGGGATCGTGAAGGGCGTCCGAAGCGAGGGCCAGCTCGACGCCCAGGCGGCGCCGCAAGGCGCCGCTCTTCCAGGCGGACCAGGTCTCGAGAACCGCCGCCCGCTCGGACGCCGAGGGAGCGATCTTCTGCCGCCGGCTCCAGAGGCCGTCGCTCGCCGCGTCGAGCGCGACGACCAGTACGGCATTCTCGAACGTCTGGTCGAAGCGCGCTTCGCCGGTGAAGACCTCGAGCTGGTCGGCTTCGATGTCGTCCGGCGGATCGATCGTGAGTCGACCGTGACCGCAGAACACGAACTCCGCCGGCCGGCCGGCGACCGCCGTCGCGGGGACGAGGACGCCGTCCTGGAGTCGAAGCACGCCGAGGTCGACGCCGAGCTTCAGGTTGGCCACCCTGACCGCCTGATCGGCTTGCAGCTCGGCGCCGGCGAGCGCGCTGAGCGCGCTCGCGAGCTCTTCGGTCGCAGTCGAGGCGTGAGCCTGGCGGGCGAGAAGAAAAGCCAGAGCCGCCAGCATCGAAGTGCGCCGCACGTCACCTCCGGGGAGGGGTGAGACGCGGAGATCGTACCAGCTACTCTGCTGCGAAAGGATCGGGACCGCTGCTCGGATCGGCGGCGCGCTCACCGCAGGCTGGCGGGCCGACGACGAGGACGTACTCGCCGCGCGGCTCGCGGGCGGCGACCGCGGCGGCGAGGTCGCGGAGCGACCCGCGCAGCACTTCTTCGTGGAGCTTCGTCAGCTCGCGCGCCAGGGCAGCGGGGCGCTCGGCTCCGAGCTCGGCCGCCGCGTCGGCGAGGCTGGCGGCGACTCGGTGCGGGGACTCGAAGAGAACGAGGGTGTGATCGAGCGCGGCGAAGCGACGAAAGAAGGCCCGGCGCTTGCCGGATTTCGGCGGCGCGAAGCCGCAGAAGGTGAACGGATAGGGCGGCAGGCCGGAGACCGCGAGCGCGGCGAGGATCGCCGAGGGACCGGGGATCGACTCGACCGGCACCCCGGCGGCGATCGCGGCGCGGGCGAGGAGGAACCCTGGGTCGGAGACGAGCGGCGTGCCGGCGTCGGAGACCACAGCGATCGACCGCCCGGAGGCGAGCTCGCCCAGCAGCGACTCGAGCCGGGCGCGCTCGTTGTGCTCGTGCAGCGAGCGCAGCGGCTTCGAGATCCCGAGATGGGAGAGGAGCTTGCCGGTCACCCGCGTGTCCTCGCAACAGACCAAGTCGGCCTCGGCGAGCGCCCGCGCGGCCCGCGGCGACAGATCCCCGAGATTGCCGATGGGCGTGGCGACCAGGATCAAACGGCCGGGCATCCTGGCATCCTAACGTCCGCGCACACGCCGAAAGCCATCGTCTCCACCTGCCACCCCAAAGCGAAAGGCTCCGGTTGGGAGCGTGGGCAGCCGGTCCGCCCTCGTGAACTGGCGGCCCGCCCGACGGGGCGAGGCCCTTCCAGCCAGCGTCCTTTCCCCCTTAACTGAGCTTTTGCTTTCCTTCGCAGGGTGGCGATGGGTCGAACTCCCAGGACACCGGCGAAAAGCTCCGTTTGGGAGTGTGGGCAGCCGGTCCGCCCTCGTGAACTGGCGCCCGGCCCGACGGGGCGAGGCCCTTCCAGCCAGCGTCCTTTCCCCTTTACTGAGCTTTTTCTTTTCTTCGCAGGATGGCGATATGTCGAACTCCCAGGACACCGGCGAAAAGCTCCGGTTGGGAGTGTGGGCTTTCGGTCGGCCCTCGTGAACTGGCAGCGGGTTCGATTGGGCGAGGGCGGCTCGGCGGGCGCCCTTTTCCTTTGACCGAGCCTTTCTTCTCTCCCTTCCAGGAGCTTGGCGAGTGGCTTGACGGGTGGATTTGACGTTCGGAAATCGGTGGCGGGGAGGGCGGGGGGAGACTTATCCTTTCTCGCATGCAAACCACCACTCTCCCCTCCGCCCGCGAGATGGAGCGCGCCTGGAACGCCCGCGATGCCTCGTACGACGGGGTCTTTTTCCCCGCCGTCAAGACCACGGGAATCTTCTGCCGTCCGTCGTGTCCGGCGAAGAAGCCGAAGCCCGAGAACGTCGTCTACTTCCCGACCCCGAAGGAGGCGCTCTTCGCCGGCTTCCGGCCCTGCAAGCGCTGCCGGCCGCTCGAGACCGACGGCCAGCCGCCGGCCTGGGTGGCCGAGCTGCTCTCCGAGATCGAGCGCGATCCGTCGCGACGGCTGAACGACCAGGAGCTGCGCCAACGCGGCCTCGAGCCCGCCAAGGTGCGCCGCTTCTTCCAGAAGGAGTACGGTATGACCTTCCACGCCTACCGTCGAGCGCGCCGCCTGGGCGGCGCGCTCGAGCTCATCCGTCGCGGCGAGCGCGCCGAAGACGCCGGCTGGGATGCCGGCTACGAATCCGCGAGCGGCTTCCGCGAGGCCTTCGCCAAGACCTTCGGCACCGCGCCCGGCCGGGCGAAGGACGCCGACTGCGTGCGCATCGCCTGGGTCGAGAGCCCCGTCGGGCCGCTGCTCCTCGGCGCGACCGAGAAGGGCGTGGCGCTGCTCGAGTTCACCGATCGGCGCGCCCTCGAGAGCCAGCTCGACGCGCTGCGCCGGCGTCTCGCCCGGCCGCTCGTGCCGGGCAGCAACGCGCTGATCGAGCGCGCCCAGCGCGAGCTTGCCGAGTACTTCGCCGGCCGGCGCCGGGACTTCGACCTGCCGATCGACGAGCCGGGAACCGCCTTCGAGGAATCGGTCTGGGGCGAGCTGCGCAAGATCCCGTACGGCGAGACGCGCTCCTACGAGGACCTGGCGGTGGCGCTCGGCCGCCCGGGCGGCTCGCGCGCCGTCGGCCAGGCGAACGGCAGGAACCGGATCGCGATCGTCATCCCCTGCCACCGCGTGGTCAACAAGGGCGGCGAGCTCGGCGGCTACGGCGGCGGCCTGTGGCGCAAGCGCTACCTGCTCGACCTCGAGCAGCGCCACTCGGGCCTCTTCGCCGGCGGCTGAGGGCTGCTGCTATCCGCGGCCGCGCCGCGGTGTCTATTTCCGACGAGCGTCCGTGCCCGGAGTCGCGCGCCGCGAAGGCGCGCTTCCACGTCCGGGTCGATCCGGCGCTCGCGGAGGATTCGATGCGCTCGACCGGGTGGACGCTCCTCTCGATGCTCCTTCTCGTGGTTCCACTCCGCGGCGAGGAGACGCCGATCCTGGCGTTGCGCGCCGCCGCCGCCATCGACGTCGAGCGCGGCACGCGGACCGAGCGCGCGGTCGTGCTCGTCCGCGGTGATCGGATCGCCGCGATCGGCGCCGACCTGCCGGTACCGCCCGGAGCGCGGGTCGTCGATCTCGGTCGCGCCACTCTGTTGCCCGGGCTCTTCGACGTCCACACCCATCTGCTGCTCCGCCTCGATCCGGCGCTCGGCGACGCCAGCCTGATCCTCCAGCTCGCCAGCGCGGAGCCCGGCAGCCGCGTGTTGCTCGGCGCGGCGATGGCGCGCGAGATGCTCGAAGCCGGATTCACCACCGTGCGCGACCTCGGTAATTCGGGCCGCGACGGCGACGTCGCGCTCCGCGACGCGATCCGGCAGGGCTGGGTGCCCGGGCCGCGCATGATCGTCTCGACCCGCGCCCTGGCGCCGCCCGGCGGGCAGTTCGGCCGGCTCTCGGCGCTCGCCCGCGGCTTCGCCGCCGAGGACTACGCGGAGGTCACTGGAGTCGACGCGGCGCGGCGTGCGGTGCGCGAGGCGGTCTTCGAAGGCGCCGCGGCAATCAAGGTCATCGTCGACGGCGTCACCTCGCTCGCGCCCGCCGAGCTCGAGGCGATCGTCGACGAGGCGCACCGCGCCGGCCTCAAGGTGGCGGCCCACGCGACCGGTGACGCGGCCGTCCGCTCGGCGGCGCGGGCCGGCGTCGATTCGATCGAGCACGCCTACAGCGCCCCGGAGGACGCGCTGCGCACGATGGCGGAGAAGCGGATCTTCCTGGTTCCGACCGACTATCCGCGCGAAGGTCAGAAGGAGCCGGACGCGGAAGTGGTCGCCGGGCGAAAGCGGCTGGCCTTGGCGATCGAGCTCGGCGTGCCGATCGCCGCCGGCTCCGACGCCTACTTCGGCTTCCGCGGCATGACGCGCGGCGAGGCGGCGAAACGGATGTTCCGCGCCTACGCCGATGCCGGCATGACGTCGGCGCGGATCCTGCGCGCGGCGACGATCGACGCCGCGCGACTGCTCGGCGTGGACCGCGAAGTTGGGAGCCTGGAAGCGGGCAAGATCGCCGATCTGCTGGCGATCGACGGCGACCCGCTGGCCGACGTCGCGGCGCTCGGGCGGGTGCGGATGGTGATGCAGGCCGGGGCGATCGTCGTGCCGAGCGGGCCCGCTGCGGCGGGTTCGCCCCGCCCCTAGCCCGGCACGCGGGATCCGGTCAGTCGCGCGGGATCTCGCGGTCGAGATTGACCGCGCTGCCGGAGAGGCGGGCGATCAGCATCAGGCGGCGCTTGAAGCGGTTGGCGGCCTCGAGCTTCACGATCCGCGCGACGATCGCCTCCGGGTAGCCGCGGTCGACGATCTCCTCGGCCGAGAGCCCCTGGTCGAACATCAAGTAGAGGATCTCGTCGGCGCTCCGATAATCGAAGCCGAGCTCGCCCTCCGACGTCTGCCCGGGCCACAGGTCGGCCGACGGTTGCTTGTCGACCACGCGCTCGGGCAGTCCGAGGTGGCGCGAGAGCTGCCAGACCTGGCTCTTGTAGAGATCGCCGTTCGGATTGAGCGACGAGGCGTTGTCGCCGAAGACGGTCGAATAGCCGAGCAGGATCTCGGTCTTGTTCGACGTGCCGAGCACCAGCGCGCCGTGCTTCTTCGCCTGGTCGTAGAGGATCGTCATCCGCTCGCGCGCCATCTTGTTGCCGCGCCGCAGCCGGTCGGCGTCGGGTTCGCCGGCGAAGTAGGCGTCGATCTGCGGCGTGATGTCGATCGTCGCGAGCGCCAGTCCGAGCGCGCCGGCCACCGCCGCCGCGTCGCCGGCCGAGCGCGGGTCCGAGGCGCGGTAGGGGAGGAAGAAGGCGCGCACCCGCTCGGCGCCCAGGGCGCGAACCGCGAGTGCGGCGGCGAGCGCCGAGTCGACGCCGCCCGAGAGGCCGACCACCACCCCGCTCGCACGCGCGCCGTCGGCCGCGTCGCGGACGAAGCTTGCGAGCGTGGCGACGGCGAGGTCGGCGTTGAGCAACAGGCGCGGGGCGACGTCCTCCTTGCGGATCATTCCGGCCCCTGGATGTCGGAGCGCTCGGCGTGCAGGATCGGCAGTCGCCAGCGCAGGCGGTCGACCTCGCGCAGGTCGATCTCGGCGGTGAGCAGGTGCTCCTCGAGGTAGGGCGCCCGCGCCAATAGCTCGCCGCCCGGGCGGACGATGTGGCTGCCGCCGGTGTAGAACGTCCCCTCCTCCCAGCCTACGCGCCCGCAGTAGACGATCCAGGCGGTGTTGAGCAGCGCCGAGGCGCGGGTCAGCGACTCCCAAGCCTCCTGCGACGGCGGCATCGCGTCGGGTCCGATCCGCCCGGGCGAGGCCGAGACGACGGCGATCAGCTTCGCCCCGGCGCGCGCCAGGCGCTCGCCGGGGTCCGAGTGCCAGAAGTCCTCGCAGATCAGAATGCCGAGCGGATTGCCGAACAGGTCGCACAGGTCGAGCCGGTCGCCCTGGGCGAAGAAGCGGCCCTCCTGGAAGATGCCGTAGGTCGGCAAGTAGAGCTTGCGGTGGACGTGGGCGATGCGTCCGCGGTGCAGCAGCAGCGCCGAGTTGTAGAGGAAGCCGCTCTTGTCCTCCTCGACGCAGCCGACGACGATGGCGATCTCGGGCGCGGCGGCGAGGAGCCGCTCGATGATCGGCGACTCGTGCGGACGGATCGAGACCCGCGGCGTCAGGTGGAGGAGCCGGTAGCCGGTGAGCGAGAGCTCGGGAAACAGCAGCAGCTCGACGCTCTCGGTGCGCGCGTGCTCGATCCACTCGAGGTGATGGTCGAGGTTCGCGGCGAGATCGCCCAGGCGGGAATCCACCTGCGCGAGCCCGACTTTGATCAATGAGTGGGAGCCGGCCATCGCCGGACGGCGATGCTACCATGCGGCGCGTGCGCGTCCCGCCGCTGGCGATCGCTCTCTCCTTGCTCGGCTGGCTCTCGGGCGGCGGCCCGTCTCTCGCCGCTCCGGGGGCGGTCGCGCCCGCGCCGGCGGGCGCCGCGAAACTGGTCGATCGCGTGGTCGCGGTGGTCGACGAGGACCCCATCCTGCGGTCGGACATCGAGCGCGTGATCGGTCTCGGCCTGGTGGCGCGCGCGGCGGGGGAATCGGACGCGACCCTCGAGCGGCGGGTACTCGACGGGCTGATCGAGGAGCGCCTGCGCATGCACGAGATCGCCCGCTACGATTTCGACCAGGCGCCGCTCGACGAGGCCGACCGCCAGCTCGAGACCCTGCGCTCGCGATTCGCCACCGAAGAGGCGTGGCGGATCGAGCTCGCGCGCCTGGGCCTCGACGAGACCAGGGTGCGCGAGCTGCTGGCGCGCCAGTTGGTGGTGCTGGCCTTCGTCGAGGAGCGCCTCGGGCCGCGGGTCTTCGTCGGGCTCGAGGACATCCAGGCCTACTTCGAGCAGGAACTGGCGCCGGAGCTGCGGCGGCGCGGCGAGACGGTGCCCGCAATCGACGAGGTTCGCGAGTCGATCCGCGCCGTGCTGCGCGAGCGGCGCCTCAACGAGGAGCTCACGCGCTGGACGAAGGAGCTGCGCGACAAGGCGGACGTCGTGGATCTGCTCGACGCGCGGCACGACGACTTGCCGCCGGTCGTGTCGACCCTCGGCAAGCCGCCGGCCCCCTGACCCGCGCCTAACGATTGCCGCCGAAGAGCGAACCGAGCAGGCCGCCGCCGCCCTGCATCAAGTCGTCGAGCGGATTGCCGTCGCCGTCGGCGTCGAGCATCTTGCCGAGCGCGCCGATCAGGCCCGGGTTCTGCTGGTCGACGTGGCTCGCGGTGCGTCCGAGCGCGTCGGCGAGGCCGCCCGGGTCGAGTCCCTGGGTGCGTTGCTGGCGGCCGAGGAAGCCCATCACGATCGGCGCCAGGATCGCCAGCAGTTGCGAGACCTGCCCCATCGACAACCCGGTCGAGCGCCCGAGCGGCGCGGCGACCTGATCGTGCCGGCCGCCGAAGACGTGGCCGAGGATGCCGCCGCCGAGCGAGGAGGCGTTGCCGCCGCCGAGGAAACCGGACAGATCGTCGAGCAGGCCGCCGTCGTGCGCGCCGAGGGCGTTGAACAGCCCGGCCGCGCCGGTGGGCGACTGGGCGTTGCGCGCCAGGCCGCCGAGGATCATCGGCAGGGCGCCTTGCACCGCGGAAGCCGTCTGCTGCGGCGACGCGCCGATCTGCCGCGCGAGCGCGCCGATCGTGTCCGCGTCGAAGTGTCCCTGCAACGCATCGAGCATCGAGGCCATCGTGGAACCTCCGGGAAGAACGCCACGGTTCCCAACCAGACTACGACGAATCCACCCGCTGGGGGTCGATCGCAAGAGCCCCGCCCCGGCCCAGCGGCAGCGGCAGCGCTAACGGAGGAGAGGGAAAAGGAAAAAGGCTCGGTTCAAGGAAAAGGACGCTGGCTGGAGCAGCCTCGCCCCGTCGGGCCGGGCGCCAGTTCACGAAGGCAGACCGAAAGCCCACACTCGTAACTGGAGCCTTTCGCCTTTGCCCGATGCGTTCGATCCACTGCCATCCTGCGAAGGAAAGAAAAGGCTCGGTTAAGGGAAAGGATGCTGGCTTGGGCAGCTTCGCCCAGTCGAACGGGTTGCCAGTTCACGAGGGCGGTCAAAGTGCCCACACTCTTAACCGGAGCTTCTCGTCTTTGGCTCCGGCGTTCGACTTATCGCCATCCTGCGAAGGAAAGAAAAGGCTCGGTTAAGGGAAAAGGACGCTAGGCCGTCAGCCTCGCGCAGCCGAGCCGCCTGCCAGCTCACGAGAGCGGATCGGCTGCTCACGCTCCTAACCGGAGCCTTTCGCTTTTTCTTCTCGCTTTTCGCAGGTGAGGTCTGGGTTGTCCCTTGCGCTCAGCGGCGAGGCTTCTCGGGGGGTCAGCCGACGCGGGCGTCCCAGTGGCTGGTGTTGCCCTCGTCGAACCCGTCGCCGAAGATGGAGCTCGAGCCGATCGGCAGGTCCTGGCCGGCCACGATGCCGAGCGGCGAGTAGTTCGAGTAGCCGGGGAAGACGAGGTCGGTGCGCGGGTTGCCGAGCCGGCGGATGAGGATCTCCGACAGCACGCGGCGGAAGTCGGTGGTCACCGCGAGATCGCCCTCGTTCAACTGCGCGTCGAGCAGCCCGGGCCAGGTGCCGTGCAGGCCGCCGATGGCGTTGCCCGACATCACCAGCATGTTGTTGCCGTGCCCGTGGTCGAGGCCTAGGTCGGCGTTCTCGCCCACCCGGCGGCCGAACTCCGACATCACCACCACGGTCAAGCGCGAGGTGTGGTTCGGCAGGCCGTCGAGATCCTGGTAGAGCGCCGCGAGGCCCTGCGAGAGCTCGGTCGCCAGCGACGGGAAGACCTGCGCGATGTTCTCGTGGTGATCCCAGCCGCCGAGGTCGACGGTCGCGATGCGCAGGCCGAGCTCGAGCTTGATCATCTGCGCGATCGTCTTCAGGTTGTCGCCGAACCAGGTATCGGGGTAGATCACGCCCGGCCGCGGCGTGTAGCCGCCCGAGGCGTAGAGCTCGATGATGTCGACCGCGTCGAGCGCCTGCACGCCGGCCTGGTGGAGCCAGGTCGAGTTGCCCTGGAACATGTTGCGCAGGGCGACGCGCTGCGCGTCGAGCCAGCGCCAGGGGCCGATGTTGAGCGAGAAATCGCCCGGGTTGCCGAAATTGATGGTCTCGAAGCTGCCCAGGAGCGACACCGTCTGCAGGCCGCCGATCGACACCGAGGGCATGACGATCTCGGCCGGCAGGTTGGTCGCCGACTGCAGGTGCCGGGTGAGCCAGCCGGTCGAACCGTTGTTGACTCCCGGCGTGCCGAGCTCCATCCAGTTCATCGAGTCGAAGTGGCTGCGCTCGTTGGCGTCCATGCCGCAGCCGACCACCACCGCGAGCTTGCCCGACTGGTAGAGCGGATGCAGCGCCGCCATCGACGGATGGAAGCCGAAGCCGGTCTGGCCGTTGGGACCGGTGAGCGAGCCGAGCGCCAGCGTCCCCGCCACCGGGATCTGGATGTTGGGCCGCATAGCCTGGTAGGTGCCGCGGTCGTTGCCGCCGGTCGGCACCACCAGCGACAGGCCGTCCTGGCCGCCGCGCAGGAAGAGCACCACCAGGGTCTCGTCGTTGAACGAGCCGGGGGCGCCGAAGGCGAGCGAGTTGAAGCGCGATCCCGCGAGGCTGGCGATCGCCGCCGAGCATCCGACCATGAAGCCGCGCCGCGTCGTCTGGCACTTGTGCATGGGAGTCTCCTGATCCTCGTCTCTCGCTTCAGCGCCAGAGGAATTCGGGCGACATGAACAACAGGCCGACCATCGAGCGCAGGCGGTCCTGCGTGTCCTCGTCGGTGTCGAGCGGCAGGGCGAGGTCGGGATTGTGCCCTTGCGCCATGAACTGCACGATCTCGGAACGATCGGCGTCGGGCAACGCGCGGTTGAAGATCCGCTGGATCCAGAAATCGGTGAGCTGGTTGGCCGAGCGGACGTTGGCCGGTGTCTGAGCCAGTGCGTCGAGGCGCCAGGCCGTGGTGTTGTACTCGATGTCGATCAACCAGTTCGACGTCCGCCAGAGCGCAACGCGCGGCGAGGCGCTCTGCCAGGCGCCGCGCACGTCCGGATGGCCGTTGGGCGGATGCCAGCCGAAGATCTCCTGATTGCCGGCCTCGAAAATCCAGTGCAGGGTCGAGGTGTCCTGCATGTCGGCGCCCCACTGGTCCCAGTCCGCCGGATAGGGGATGGTGTAGTGGAAGTTCCAGCTGGCGTTTCCGGCGCGCAGCGCCGAGACCGCGATTTCGAACGGCCGCTTGATCTTCTCGCCCCAGGTGTTCTTGAAGTCGTTCGAGAGCAGGATGTAGCGCACCACCTTGGCGATCTGGTCGGGCGCGGCGAGATTGGCGGTGAAGACCGCGGCGGCGCCGTCGACCAGGCTCTGCGACGGGAAATCGGCGACCAAGCGCCGGCACAGTTTCTTGGCGACGAACTGGGCGCAGGCCGGGTGGTTCACGATCGCGTCGAGTGCCGCGCCGCCGTCGGCTGCGGCGGTGCCGCCAGCGGCGATGTTCACCCCGAGGACGATCTTCGCCTCGAGATCGTTGTGCAGGTCGTCGCGGTAGACGAAGTCGCCGGTGGTCCCCGGCTGCTGCCAGATCCAGTCGATGTCGAAAGTCCAGCCGGTCAGCGCGCGCGCCATGTCCTTGACGTCGTCCTCGCAGTAGCCGATCGGCCGCCCCTGGCCGTCGAGCGGAATCTGGTTGCGCGGCGTGTTGCCGAAGGAGTTGACGGCGCCGATGGTGTGCAGCTCGATCAGCTCGCGGGCGAAGTTCTCGTTGGAGTAGCCGGTGCCGTCCTCGGAGAAGTTGAGGAAATTGTCGAGGTAGACGAGCATGGAAGGCGATTTCGTGACCTTCTCGACCAGGGTGCGGAAGTTGCCGAGGGCGTTGGCGCGGATCACGTCGCGGTCGTACTGGATCCACATCGGCCCTTCGATGAACTCGTAGGCGTAGACGTTGAAATGGTTGTGCCAGAAGTGGACCATCGCTTCGAAGAGCTGGCGCTTGCTGTAGACCGCCCGGGTCCAGGTGGCGAGCTCGGATTCGAGCGCCGGTTGGATGTGCACCTCCCAGTCCGGCGGATCGGCGAGGTAGTGGTCCTGGAAGAGCTGCTGCGAGGTCTTGTTGAGGGTGGCGTAGCCGGCGGCGGCGATGCGGTTGTTGCAGTCGGTGTCGTCGATGGCGCCCGGGTTCAGCTGCTGGTCGACCCAGGCGGTCAGGCGAGCGGTGTCGTTGGCGCCGAGGGCGTTGAAGGCGTCGACCTCTCCCGGTCGCGGCCCGAACCCGGCGCGGTTCAGGGCGACGACTCCGATCGGCGGCAGGGCCGGGGGAGTCATCGGCGCTTCGGCGAAAGCCGGCGGCTTGCGCATCGCGGTCGCCGGCGAATAGACGCCGGCGGCCGCCGGGGCGGGCGCGGCGAGCGGCAAGAAGAGGTCCCGGCGCGTACGGATCTGGGAAACCGGCGGGCGAGGCGGCGTCGCGGCTAGCGGCATCGTTCGGCTCCTCCACGCAACATCGCGCGATCGAGTGCCGCGCAGTCTACGGGACCGGCCGCGCCCCAGAAGTGACAGAAACCACAGGGCCGAAGCGACCCCCGCCACTCGGCGGGGTTCTGTCCACGAGATGCGCATGGCGAGCGACGCAGCTGCGCAAGCAGCGCGCAGTGACGCGCGCCGCGTGAGCGGCGGAGGAGGACCGAGGCGAGACCGGAGGGCTTCCGGCCGCCGTACCACGGGTTCGAGGGAGCGCGCCGCTTGCCGGAGAAGCTGGCTCGCCCGTTGCAGTCGATAGCCGACGCGGGCGATGACCCGAAGGGAGCCGCAGGGCGAAGTCGCATCGTGCGGCGGATTGGAGTCGCGAGCGGGTCGACCCCGCCCGGCGGGATGTTGTGGAGGCCTGCGTCCGTCGGTACGCTGACGAAAGGAGACCGCCGATCGTGCCGAGCTCCATCCCCAGGTGGCTTTCGACCCTCAGCGGCTCAGCGATGATGCGCCGAGCCTACTCTGGCCTCGTGATCGGCGCCCTGGCGCTCGCGCCCGCCGCCTCCGGTCTGTCGCCGCTCGGCGGGCCCGACACCGTCGGCGACCTCGCGGTCGACGCGCGATTCGAGCGCGGCTCCGAACCGACGGCGATTCGGGCCGTAGGGTCGCGATTCGTGTTCGCGGCCCGGCTTGACGACGGGCCTTGGTTCTGTGAGTTCGATCCGATCGAGTCTCGCATCGAGCCGCTCGCATCGACGTGCGAAGCGCGGGACTCGTCCTATTCGTCGGCCACCGTGGTCGCGCGATCTTCGAATGTTCTTTGGTATCTGACGACCTGCGCCGGCGGCTCTCAGCGGCTCATGGAGACGGACGGTACGGCCGCGGGGACCTCTCTCGCGACGCTCGGCGGGCTCTCCCTTGCCGTCGGGCCCCAGGGCGAGCGATTCGCTCGCGTTGTCGGCGGTCGCCTCCTGGCTCTGACCACGGACTCAGCGACAGGAGCCTTCGAGCTCGTCGAAGTCGTCGGAGGCGCGGTGCATCGCATCGTCGAGCTCGGTGGCGGCGAGTCGATCGGGACTTCCAGTCTCCTCGCGGCCGGAGGGGCCACCTTGTTCTTCACCGAGTCGATCGGTGGAGTTCCGGTCGCCACCCTCTGGTCGGCGAGGTTGCGAAGTTCCGGCGAGTGGGAGGTGCGACCGCTACACGAATTCGGCCATGCGTTTCTCGGAGACGCGAGCGAGGTCGGCAGCGGCGTCCTGTTCGTCATCCGACGGAGCGGCTCGCCGGCGAGGGAGCTCTGGATTTCGGACGGAACGGAATCGGGAACGGCGAGCCTCGAGGTTTCGTTCTCGCGCCCGACGTATTTCGTACAGATGTCGCGGTCGGCGCCCGCGACGCACGCGTTTCTCGTCGCGAGCAGCGACTCGGGCAGCGTGCTGTGGGTGACGGACGGCACGCAGGCGGGAACGAGAGCGCTGGCTTCTTCCGCCTTCGAGGACGCTTACTTCGACGCGGCGAACGGGGGTCTCGCAGTCGTCGGCTCATCGGTGTACTTCGTGGAAACGAGCTTCGCAGGAGCGGATTCCTTGCGCGTCGAGAGTCTCGCGACGACGGAACCCGCCGTGCACCTCGTGGATTTCTGCTCGGGCGGTAGCCGGTCCTGGCCGGGCGGTCTCTTCGCGAGCGTCTCGGGGCGGCTGCTTTTCGACGACTGCGCTGGATCCTCGGAGCAGATTTGGGCGGCGGAGCCCGACTCGGGAACGGTCCGACAAGTCACCGATTTCTGCGACGACTCCTGCTCGATCGACCCCTACACGGTGTTCACCTCTCCCGATCGAATCGTCTTCGGCGTGAGGGAGATCGAGGACTGGCCGCACGAGAGCGTCTGGACTCTCGCCGAACGGTCCGACGATGCGACGCGGTTGAGCGCTCAGGTTTGGCACCTCGAGCAACAGAGAACGCCGCCGCTGCTCGGCGCGCCGCTGGAGATCGCAGCCGGTCACGGGCTCTTCGCGGTTTCGGACGGAAAGCGCGGCGTGGAGCCGTGGACCACGGATTTCACGAGAGCTTCCCTCGCCATCGCGGCGGATCTGCGCTTCGATGCTCCCGGGGGTTCCTTCGGCTCGTTTCTCGAACACGGACCGGACGTCTTCTTCGTCGATCGCGACAGCGAAGACCGGAGCTGGCGCCTCGACGGTTCGACCGGCGCTGTTCGTCATCTACTTGATTCGCAGTGGGGTCGCTGTTCGGAGATCCCGAACGGACAGGTGAGCGCCTTGCCGGTGTTTCGCGAACTCCTGCATGGCGTCGCGATCCAGCTCGATGACTGTTCGCCGACGGCCAACCTTTGGGCCGTGACGGAAGCCGACGGCGAAGCTCTCCCGCTCTTGCAGGATAGCGATCACCCCGAAGAAGTATTCGATGGCCTGCAGGCGGAAGCCTACGGTGTGTTGTACCTGGGGTTCTACGGCGGGCTCGTCTGGCAAACCGACGGATCGGCCGAGGGCACGCGGCGCCTTGCGGCGGTCGAGGCGAGCGACCGAGTGGCCCCGCTCGGCGCCGCCGGCGACAAGGTGATCGTTGGAGCTTTCGGCGCCACCGGGACGCAAGACCGGCTCGTGACAGTCGATACAGGTACCGGGGCCTCGGCGTCGCTGGCCCCGATCACCGTCGCCTCCTCCTGGAGCGCCTCCGCCGGCGGTCGCGTGTACTTGCTCGCCCGCAGCTCTTCAGGCAATTCGAGTCTCTGGTCGAGCGACGGTACGGTGGCGGGGACCTATGAGCTCGCGCCGCTATCGGGCTGGGGCCAACGCGTGATCGACTGGATGGAGGTCGAAGGAGGCCACCTCCTCTTCGTCGAGTCGGAGCCTGACCATGACATCGAGGCCGTGTTTACGGCCGGCCTGCCGATCGGAACGCACGCCGCAGGCAGTTTCCCGGCGACGCAGGGCAGCGAACCTCCGGTGTTCGCCGAAGCTGGCCGCGCCCTCGTCGGCGGTTCGCTCCGACTCCAGGCCTACGACGCGGAGCTCCATGCCTTCGTATCGATTCTCGAGTCGACGGACGCGCTCGACTATTTCGACGTCTCGCCGGGTTCCGCGCTGAGCGACGGGTGGATCTACTTCACGAAGCGCGCGTCGGGGCCCGTTCTGGAGGTTTGGAAGACGCTCGGCACCGCTGCGTCGACGAGCCGAGTGGCCCGGCTCCCGGTCGATGCCTTCGCGGCCACGATGATCGCTTCGGTCGACGGAAACCGGCTGCTCATGGGCTGGCGATCGCCAAGCGGCGACGATCGGCTGGGGTCCCTCGACCTCGCGACGGGGGAGCTATTCGAGCTCGAGGTCGTCCGACCCGTTCCGTTCGACCCGTTTCAGCCTCGTCAGTCAGGCGCCGCGCTCCCGGATCAGTGGCTCTTCGCGGGCGTCGACGCGGATCACGGAGCGGAGATTTGGCAGACCGACGGAACTGCTGCCGAGACTCGGCTCCTTGCCGACTTGAACCCCGGGCCCGCGAGCTCTTCCCCGGGGGACTTCTTCGTCGCCGGCGACCGGGTCTTCTTCTCCGCCGACGACGGCGTGCACGGGCGCGAGCTGTGGACGTTGCGGGTCGGCGACACGGTCCCCTGCCGCGCGTCGGAGCGGACGCTCTGTCTCGATCACGACCGCTTCAAGGTGGACTTGCACTACATGGATTTCCAGGGCAACCAGGGCGACGGGGCGGCGACGGCGCTGTCGGCCGACACCGGGTACTTCACCTTCTTCGATCCGGCCAACGTCGAGAGCGTGGTCAAAGTGCTCGACGGCACGGGGACCAACGGACACCACTGGGTCTTCGAGGGCGCGCTCACCAACCTCCAGACCTTCCTCACCGTGACCGACACCGCGACCGGCGAGGCCAAGCGTTACCTCAACGGGCTCGGCGCCTTCGCCTCGATCGGCGATCCGGCGGCGTTCCTCGACGCCGGCGCGGTCGGTCCGGCGGGCTCTTCGGCCTCGGCGAGCGTTCGCGAGTCGAGTCGGCGAGACGATCGCCCCGCGATGGGCGGCGAGGACGCGCTCCCGGGCGAGCTCGGGGGAGCGTCCGGCCACTGCGCTCCGGCGTCGAACCGCCTCTGCCTGCAGGGCAACCGCTTCGCGGTCGAGGCGAGCTGGAGCGACTTCTTCGGCGGCAGCGGCGTGGCGATGGCGGTGCCGCTCACCGCCGAC
This sequence comes from Thermoanaerobaculia bacterium, assembly GCA_046331385.1. Classification (GTDB taxonomy): domain Bacteria; phylum Acidobacteriota; class Thermoanaerobaculia; order Multivoradales; family JAGPDF01; genus JAXLQW01. The sequence goes on along the minus strand of JAXLQW010000001.1, from coordinate 1,620,290 downwards.
ACCGGATATTTCTGGTTCTTCGCCGACAGCAACGTCGAGACCATGGTCAAGGTCCTCGATGGCCGCGGCACCAACGGCCGCTTCTGGGTCTTTTTCGGCGCGCTGTCGAACGTCGAATACACGCTCACCGTCACCGACACCGAGACCGGCGAGATCCGGACCTACTTCAACCCGCTGGGCCGCTTCGCGAGCGTCGGAGATGTCGACGCGTTCTAGCGCGAGCCGCCCGGTTTCGGCGCGAAGGTGGTGCCGAAGAAGTCCCCAGCGTTCCAGATCGGGCGCGCTGGGGCCTGGGCGACCAGGTAGCCGATCAGGAAGTCGAAGCGGGTGATCTTCGCGCCGCCTTCGTAGTCGAGCGGCTGGCGGGCGTCGTCTTTCGGCGTGTGGTAGATGGTCTCGTTCCAGCTCGCGGTCAGCTTCTCGCCGTCGATCGCCGGGTCGCTGCTCTTCAGGCCGGCGTCGGGGAAGACCGAAGGGATGCCGGCGCGGACGAAGGAGTACTGGTCGCTGCGCACGAAGTAGACCTGCTCCGGGCTGGGGTCGGGGCTCAAGCCGAGGCCCATGCGTTTCGCGGCTTCCGCCACGGGCTCGGCGAGCGAGCTGTGCTCGGCGCCGAGAGCCACCACGTCGGCGGGCGGAAAGAGCATCGAGATGCCGTCGAGGTTGACGTCGGCGACCAGCGAGGCGATCGGCACCGGCGGGTGGTGGACGAAATAGTCCGAACCCACCAGCCCGGCCTCCTCGGCGGTCACGATCACCACCAGCAGCGAACGCTTGGCGCGCGGCGCGAGCGACGCGAAGGCGCGCGCTACCTCGAGCACGCCGGCGACCCCCGAGCCGTCGTCGAGCGCGCCGTTGTAGATCGAGTCGCCGGCGAGCGGCTCGCCGATGCCGAGGTGGTCGAGGTGCGCGGTGTAGACGACGTTCTCCGCCGCCAGCGCCGGATCCGACCCAGCGAGTCGTCCGATCACGTTCTGGCTCATCAGGTGGCTGGCGCGGCTCGCGGTGGCAATGCGCGCCGAGACGCCGAGCGCGAAGCCGGGAGTGCCGCCCGGCTTCTCGGTCGCGGCGAGCGCGTCGGCGAGCGAGCGGCCGGCGAGCGCGAAGAGCCGCTCGGACGCCGCGGGATTCAGGGTGGCGACGCCGGCGAGCGCGGGGGCGATGCCGTGCGGCGTGCCCTCGGTGTCGATCCAGGAGAGGAAGCCCTGGTGGCTGCCGCGCACCCGCGCCGGCCATGGGAAGAGCTTCGCCTCCTCGGGACGCAGGATCTGGATCACGCCGCGCGCACCGTGCGCCGCCGCGGTCTCGAGCTTGACGCGGGTCGAGGAATGGTGGGCGCGCTCGGCGCTCGCGAAGCTGGCCGGGGCGCCGGAGAGGATCACCGCGATCTTGCCGGCGAGGTCGAGCCCGGCGTAGTCGTCACGACCGAGAGCGGCGGCGGTGACGCCGAAGCCCGCGAAGACGAGCGGCGCCTCGATCGCGGCGTCGTCGCGGTCGCCGATCGCGCGCAGCAGGAAGTCGGTCTCGAAGACGAATTCGGCGCTGCCCCGGGCTCCCGTCAGGCGCAGGGCGCACTTCGTGCCCGCGAGAGTGCGCTTCTCGAGCGGCACCGGCTGGAAGTAGGTGCCGTTGCCCGCCGCCGGCTCGAAGCCCAGGGCGCGCAGCTGCGCCGCCACGTAGCGCGCCGCGAGCTCGTGCCCGCGAGTCCCCGTGCCGCGCCCCTCGAGCAGGTCGTCGGCGAGGAACTCGACGTGCGCCCGCAGCGCGTCGGGGCGGATCGCCGCGAGCGCCGCGGCGACACCGGCGTCCTCGCCGTGCGCGGCGCCGGAAGCGGCGGCCAACGCGGTGAACGCCAATCGCGGGAGGAGCGAGGGGAGGGGTCGGAGCACGGGGTTCCTCGACGGCGCGGGCCGCGATGCGTGGGCGGTCGAGTCACGGAGCCGCGCGGTCGATCGAGAAAACCATTCTATCGGAGAAGCCGGCGCGAGCCGGCGCGCGCGCTACCCCCAGAAGCGCGTGTCGCCGGTCTCGAAGCCGTCGGCGAACAGATCGGTCACCACGCCGAGCGGCTGGTAGCCGCCGTAGCCGGGGAAGACCGAGGCCCAGTTCGGGTTCTCGAGGCGCTTGGTGACGATCTCGGCGAGCACCCGCCGGAAGTCGGTGGTGATCGCCAGGTCGGCTTGGTCGTAGAGCTGCGCGTTGGCGAGGCCGGGCCAGTTGCCGTAGAGGCCGCCGACCACCGGCCCGCCGAGGACGGTGATCACGTTGCCGTGCCCGTGGTCGGTGCCGATGTCGGCGTTCTCGTGCAGACGGCGGCCGAACTCGCTCATCACCACTACCGTGACCCGGCGCATGTAATTGAGGCTGCCGCTGCCGGCGAGATCGGTGTAGAAGGCGCCGAGTCCGCCGGCGAGCTGACCCACCTGGTTCCAGAAGTACTGCCCCGCGGCGGGGGTGCCCTGGCCGTTGTGCGTGTCCCAGCCGCCGAGGTCGAGGGTCACGGCGCGCAGGCCGAGGTCGAGCTTCACCAGCTGGGCGATCAGCTTCAGCGCGTCGCCGTAGGAGCCGCTCGGGTAGGTCGCGCCGTTGGCCGGCACGTAGGAGGAGGCCGAGGGCACCATCTGCTCGACCAGGGTCGAGGCGTCGAGCGCCGAGGTGCCGGTGGCGTGCACGTAGGTGGCGCCGTTGTCGAGCAGACTGCGCAGGGCGATCTTCTGCTCGTCGCGCCACTCGGAGGGGCCGGTGTTGAGCAGGAAGTCGTCGCGGTTGGCCATCACCACGGTGTCGAAGCTGTCCTGGTAGGAGGTGGGTACGGTGCTCCCCACCGCGACCGAGGGCATGACCAGGTCGGGGGGCAGGTTCGGCGCGGTCAGCAGGTGGCGGGTGATCCAGCCGTCCGGCGTGTTGTTCACCCCCGGCGTGCCGAGCTCGATCTGCGCCTGGTTGTCGAAGTGGCTGCGGCTCGCGGTGTCGAGCCCGGCGGCGTGCACGAACGCCACCCGGCGGTCCTGCCAGAGATCGTAGAGCGCGCCGGCGGCGGGATGGAGGCCGAACTGGTTGCCGCCCCAGGGCCCGAGGTCGAGCGCCGTCGAGGCGCCGCTGTTGGGGATCTTGATCGTCGGCCGCGCCGCTTCGTAGAGCGCGCGGTCGGGACCCGAGGTCGGCATGACCAGGCTCAGGCCGTCGATGCCGCCGCGCAGGAAGAGGACCACCAGCGTGTCGTAGCTGCCGGCCGCGAGCGGCGAGGCGAAAGCGATGTTGGTGAAGCGAGCGGCCGCCAGGTTGGCGATCGCCGCCGAGCAGCCCATCAGGAATCCGCGGCGGGTGGTGCACATGGTGGCGTCTCTCCTCGCTCTCGCGGTCACTTCCAGAAGAAGTCCGGGCTCATCATCAGCAACGCCACCATCGAGCGCAGCCGCTTCTTGGTGAGGCTGTCGTTGAGGTTCAGGTTGAGATTCGGGTTGGCGCCCGCCGCCATGAAGCCGACGATCTCGTCGCGGTCGGCGTCCGCCATCGGCCGGCCGAGGACGCGGTCGATCCAGAAGTCGGCGAGCTGGTTGGCCGAGCGCGCGCTCGAGGCGAGCGTCGTGCCGACCACGTCGCAGCGGAAGTCGTCGGTCGCCGAGTCGCCGTCGATGTCCTGGTCGATCAGCCAGCCGGCCAGTCGCCAGCACTGGACGCGCGAGTTGCTGCTCGACCACTTCTCCTTGCGGTCCGGGAAGCCGTCGGGCGGCACGCGCCCGAAGAGGGTGTGGCCGGTCTTCGCCAGCCGGGAGAGGAAGTTCGAGGTATCGGTCTCGATCGTCGGTCCGACCTGGCTCGAGTAGCCGAAGAGCCAATTGGGCGAGGCGGCGCGCAGCGCCGACACCGCCAGCTCGACCGGCCGCTTCACCTTCTCCGCCCAAGTGGTGCGGAATTCGGTCGACAGCAGGATCGCCTCGTAGACCTGCTTCAGTTGATCGCCGGCCTGCCAGAGCGAGGTGAAGAGCGGCGCCACCGTATCGATCAGACTCTGCGGCGGATCGTCGGCGATCAGGCGGCGGCAGAGCTTGCGGACCACGAAGCGACCGGTGCCGGGGTGTGAGGCCAGCAGGTCGTAGACGTCCTTGCCGTCCTTGTCGGTCGGTTGGTCGGCCGGCAAGTTCACGACTCCTTTGTTGAGCACCGACTTCTGGAAGCGGTCGTGGTTGGCGTCGGTGTACAGGAACGTGCCGAGCGTGCCGTCGACGCCCCAGCCGGTGAAGCAGCGCGCCGCCTCGTAGACGTCGGCGTCGACGTAGCCGGCCGGGCGGGGCAGACCCTCCCCGGGCAGGCCCGCCGGCCAGACGCCCTCCTGCGGCACGTTCGCCTGCGGCTCGACGCCGAAGTAATTCTCGGCGCCGAGGGTGTGCAGCTCGAAGAGCTCGCGGGCGTAGTTCTCGTTCGGGCCGCTGCGGGTATTGGTGTAGTTGTCGAGGAAGTAGAGCATGGTGGTGCTCTTGCCGACCGCCTCGAGCAGGGTGCGAAAGTTGCCGAAGAGGTTCGCCCGCACGACGTCGCGGTCGTAGGCGACCAGGGTCTCCTGGGTGTAGTTCTCGAAGCCGTAGACGTTGAAGTGGTTGTGCCAGAAGTCGGCCAGGATCTCGCGCAGCTGCCACTTGCTGTAGACCATCCGGCAGAGGGTGTCGAGGCGAGCTTCGTCGACCGGACGATTCGGCGTCACGTTGTTGATCTGGTAGGTGGTCCAGAGCTGGGTGAGCGTCTGATCGAGAGTGACGAAGCCAGGGTCCGGCTTGCCGTTCAAGCCGCGGCGGCGCTCGTGATAGTCGGGGTCGTTCGCCTCCGCGGGATCGGGATTCAACTGCTGCGCGACGTAGGCGGCGAGCCGCGCGTCGTCGTCGGCGCCGAGGGAGACGAAGGCGGCGATGTCTCCCGGCCGCGGTCCGAATCCCATCCGGTTGAGCACGATGACCGCGAGCGGCGGCAGGTCGGGAGGCGCGCCTCCGGCCGGGCTCGCGGGAGCGGAGGTAGCCACCCTCTGGGGTGGGCGATAGCGCGGAATCGCGGTGGCCTGCGACACGATCGAGCCCTCCGGGAGTTGAGCGCCGAGCCTAGGGGGGCGATCGGGCGCGACGAATGAATTGCTCCACAGATCGAGCGCGGCACGCGCTCCTGTCGCGGTATAGTTCCGTGGCGCGATGTCAATCCCTGCGCTACGCCGCACGCCGCTCCACGAAGCCCACCGCGCCGCGGGCGCGAAACTGGTCGAATTCGCCGGCTGGGAGATGCCGGTGCAATACAGCGGAGTCATCGAGGAGCACCGCGCGGTGCGCACCGCCGCCGGACTCTTCGATGTCTCGCACATGGGGCAGGTCCGGGTCGCCGGGCCCGGCGCGGTGGATTTCGTGCAGCGCCTGACGCCCAACGACGTTTCCAAGCTGCCGATCGGGCGCGCGCACTACAGCGCGCTGCTGACCCCCGAGGGCACGTTCGTCGACGATCTGCTGGTCTATCGCGTCGGTCCGGAGGAGATCCTGATCGTCGTCAACGCCAGCAACTCCGACGGCGATTTCGCCGCCATCGCCGCCGCGCCGCACCCCGGGCTCGCGGTCGAAAACGTTTCCGACCGCTACGCGCTCCTCGCCCTGCAAGGTCCGAAGTCGGTCGCCATCCTCTCGCGCCTGACGAGCGTCGACCTCGCGGCGATCAAGTACTACGGCTTCGTCCCCGGCGAGGTGAACGGCGCCGCGGCGATCCTGTCGCGCACCGGTTACACCGGCGAGGACGGCTTCGAGCTCTTCGTCGCGCCGGATGCCGCGACCGCGCTGTGGAGCAGCCTGCTCGAGGTCGGCGCCGGCGACGGATTGATCCCGGCCGGCCTCGGGGCGCGCGACACGCTGCGGCTCGAGGCCGGCATGTCGCTCTACGGGCACGAGATCAACGCCACCACCACGCCCTGGGACGCCGGGCTCGACTGGATCGTCAAGCTCGACAAAGGCGACTTCGTCGGTCGCGAGGCGCTGGTCGAGGCCCGCCGCCGCGGAGCGACGCGGCGTCTGGTCGGCTTCGAGGTCGAGGGCCGGGGCATCGCCCGCCAGGGCCACAAGATCGTCGACGGCGGGCGGGAGATCGGCCACGTCACCAGCGGCACATTCAGTCCGACGTTCGAAAAGGCGCTCGGCATGGCGTACGTGCCGGTGGCGCTCGCGCAGCCGGGGTCGGCGGTGGAGATCGACGTGCGGGGCAAGTCCGTCGCGGCGCGGATCGTGCCCCTTCCTTTCTACAAACGCCCGCGTTGAGGCGCGGCGCTCTCGATCGCGGAGGGAGAGAAGAATCATGGTTCCGACCGACTGTCGCTACACGCGCGAGCACGAGTGGATCCGCATCGAGGACGACATCGCCGTCCTCGGCATCACCGACTTCGCCCAGAAGGAGCTCGGGGAGGTGGTCTACGTCGATCTGCCGGAGATCGGCCACGTCTTCGACGCGCACGACGAGCTCGGCACGATCGAGTCGGTGAAAGCGGTCGCCGAGGTCTACACCCCGGTGGCCGGCGAGGTGACCGAGATCAACGAGGCGCTCGCCGACGATCCGCAACTGGTCAACGAGGATCCGTACGCCGACGGCTGGCTGGTGAAGCTCAGATTCTCGTCGTCGACCGATTTCGACGACCTGATGAACGCCGAGGAGTACGAGCAGTACGCCGCCAAGGGCAAGGAGTAGTCCGTTGTTCGAACCGCTCGACACGTTCGCCCGCCGCCACCTCGGCTCGAACCCCGAGGAGATCCGCGCCATGCTCGCCGTCCTCGGGCTCGATTCGCTCGCGGACCTGGTCGACCAGACGGTGCCGGGCGCGATCCGCCGAGCGGCGCCGCTGGCGATCGACGCCGTCGGCGAGGGACGCGCGGCCGGCGAGCGCGAGCTGACCGAGCGCCTGGCGGCGGTGGCGGCGAAGAACCGGGTGCTGCGCTCCTACCTCGGTCTCGGCTACTACGGCGCGGTGATGCCGGGAGTCGTGGCGCGCAACATCCTCGAGAATCCGGGCTGGTACACGCAGTACACGCCCTACCAGGCGGAGATCTCGCAGGGGCGGCTCGAGGCGCTGCTCAATTTCCAGACCATGGTCGCCGATCTGACCGCGCTGCCGGTCGCCAACGCCTCGCTGCTCGACGAGGCCACCGCCGCGGCCGAGGCGGTGCACCTGTGCGCCGCGCAGCGCGACACCGAGCGCCCGGTGTTCTTCGTCGCCGACTCCTGCCATCCGCAGACGATCGAGGTGGTCCGGACGCGCGCCCGGGCGATCGGCATCGAGGTCTTCGTCGGCGATCCGCTGGCCGCGGACTTCGCCGGCGGCCGCATTCTCGGCGTGCTGGTGCAGTACCCGGCGACCGACGGGCGGCTCGCCGACTGGCGGACGCTGGTCGAGCGCGCGCACGCCGGCCGCGCCCTGGTGGTGGTGGCGACCGACCTGCTGGCGCTCACCCTGCTGACGCCGCCGGGCGAGTGGGGCGCCGACGTGGCGATCGGCTCGTCGCAGCGCTTCGGATCGCCGATGGGTTACGGTGGCCCGCACGCCGCCTTCCTCGCCGCCAGGGACGAGCTCAAGCGCCAGATGCCGGGACGGATCATCGGCGTATCGCGCGACGCGGCGGGGCACTCGGCCTATCGCATGTCGCTGCAGACGCGCGAGCAGCACATCCGGCGCGAGAAGGCGACCTCGAACATCTGCACCGCGCAGGTCCTGCCGGCGATCCTGGCCGCGATGTACGCCATCTACCATGGTCCGGACGGGCTGACGGCGATCGCCCGCCGGGTGCGAGCGATGACCGCGGCGCTCGCCGGCGCGGTCGCCGCCGCCGGCCACCGGGTGGCGCACGAACCCTACTTCGACACCCTGCGGGTCGAGCTCGCCGGCGTCTCGGCCGACGCTCTCCTGGCGCGCGCCGTGGAGCGCGGCATCAACCTGCGCCGGCTCGACGAGAAGGCGGTCGGCGTGGCGCTCGACGAGACGGTCGAGGCGCGCGACCTCGAGAGCCTGGCGGCGGTCTTCGGCGCCGGCGCGGCGGACCTGGCGGCGGCCGCCGCGCGCCCGGTGCCGGAGCTGCCGCCGCCCTTCCGGCGGACGAGCGCTTTCCTGACCCACCCGGTCTTCCAGCGCTACCACACCGAGCACGAGATGCTGCGCTACATCAAGCGTCTGGAGGCGAGGGATCTCTCGCTCTGCCAGTCGATGATCCCGCTCGGCTCGTGCACCATGAAGCTCAACGCCACCTCCGAGATGGCGCCGATCTCCTGGCCGGGACTCGCCGACTTGCACCCCTTCGCGCCGCTCGACCAGGCCGCCGGCTACGCCGAGATCTTCGCCGACCTCGAACGCTGGCTGTGCGAGATCACCGGCTTCTCGGCCGTCTCGCTGCAGCCCAACGCCGGCTCGCAGGGCGAGTACAGCGGCCTGCTGGTGATCCGCGCCTACCACGAGGCGCGCGGCGAGGGGCATCGGAACGTCTGCCTGATCCCGGTCTCGGCGCACGGCACCAACCCGGCGTCGGCGGTGATGGCGGGCATGAAGGTGGTGGTGGTCGCCTGCGACGAGCACGGCAACATCGAGCTCGCCGACTTGGCGGCGAAGGCCGAGGCGCACGCCTCCGCGCTCGCCGCCTTGATGGTCACCTATCCGTCGACCCACGGCGTCTTCGAGGAGGGCATCCGCGAGATCTGCGAGATCGTCCACCGCTTCGGCGGCCAGGTGTACATGGACGGCGCCAACATGAACGCCCAGGTCGGCCTGTGCCGGCCGGGCGACTTCGGTGCCGACGTCTGCCATCTCAACCTACACAAGACCTTCTGCATTCCGCACGGCGGCGGCGGCCCGGGGATGGGGCCGATCGCGACCGCACCGCACCTGGCGCCCTTCCTGCCCGGCCACCCGCTGGCCCGCGTCGGCGGCGAGCGGGCGATCGGCCCCGTATCGGCGGCGCCCTGGGGCTCGCCGTTGATCCTCGCCATCCCCTGGATGTACATCGCGCTGATGGGCGGCGACGGCCTGACCCGCGCCACCGAGGTCGCGATCCTCAACGCCAACTACCTCGCGACCCGGCTCGCCGAGCACTACTCGATCCTCTACACCGGCGCCCACGGTCGGGTGGCGCACGAGTTCATCGTCGATCTGCGGCCGTTCAAGACCTCGGCGGGGGTCGAGGCCGAGGACGTCGCCAAGCGCCTGATGGACTACGGCTTCCACGCGCCGACCATGTCCTTCCCGGTGGTCGGCACGCTGATGATCGAGCCGACCGAGAGCGAGTCGAAGGCCGAGCTCGACCGCTTCGTCGACTCCATGATCTCGATCCGCGGCGAAATCCGCGACATCGAGCAGGGCCGTCTCGATCGCCAGGACAACCCGTTGAAGTGCGCGCCGCACACCGCCCACGCCCTGGCGGCGGAGTGGAAGCACTCGTACTCGCGCGAGCAGGCCGCTTTCCCGCGGCCCTGGCTGCGCGAGGCGAAGTTCTGGCCGGCGGTGGCGCGCATCGACAACGTCTACGGCGACCGCAACCTCGTCTGTCTCTGCCCGCCGGTCGAGGCCTACGCCGCGCCCGGAGAATCGCGATGACCTTCGAATACGCCGTCGTCATCCGCCGCAACCGCCGCGGCGAGCCGTCGATCTGGCAGCTCTGGTTCGCCGGCGGCTGCGCGCGCGAGGACGCGAACTTCCTCGCCGTCATGGACGCGGCCGGGGCGCTCGGATTCGAGGCCTTCGCTGCCGGCAATTTCGACGAAGCGTCGGTCCCCGAAGTGCTGCTCAAGCGCGCCGTCGCGCCGCCGCCCCCGCCGCCGGCGGCGGCGAAGAGCGCGCCGGCCCGGCGCGCCAAGAAACCTTGAAGTGAGGCGGGTCGCCGTCTTCTGCGGCTCGCACCGCGGCGCGCGCGCCGAGTTCCAGCGCGCCGCGGCCGGCTTCGGGCGCGAGATCGCCCGCCGCAAGGTGGACCTCGTCTACGGCGGCGGCAACGTCGGCTTGATGGGCGTGCTCGCCGACGCGACGCTCGAGCACGGCGGGCACGTCACGGGCGTCATTCCGAGATTCCTGCTCGAGCGCGAGGTCGGTCACCGCGGCGTGACCGATCTGCGGGTCGTCGATTCGATGCACGAGCGCAAGGCGACGATGGCCGGTCTCGCCGACGCCTTCGTCGCGCTGCCGGGCGGCATCGGCACGCTCGAGGAGATCTTCGAGGTCTGGACCTGGAACCTCCTCGGGCTGCACGCCAAGGCCTGCGGCCTGCTGAACGTCGCGGGCTACTTCGATCCGCTGGTCGAGTTCCTCGACCGAACGGTCGACGAGGGCTTCGTCTCGCGCGGCCATCGCGACATCCTGGCGGTCGAGGCCGACCCCGGCCGTCTGCTCGACGATCTCGCCCGCCGGGCGCTCGTCATCCCGCCGGCCAAGTGGACCGAGCAGGTCTAAAGCCGGAGCCGTCGCGCTCCCGGCGACGGGAGCGGCCGGAAGCCCGTGGTAGCTTCGCCGCGCGATGACCGCCTCGCCCAATCTCCTCGATCTCCTCGATCGTCTGACCTCCGACCTCGCGGCGCGCGGCTCGGTGCTGGTGGCGTTGTCGGGCGGCGTCGACTCGGCCGTGGTGGCGGCGATCGCTCGGCGCGCGGTCGGCGAGCGGGCGCTCGCGGTGACCGCGGCGGCCGAGTCGCTCGCCAGCGCGGAGCTAGCGCAGGCGCGGGCGGTGGCGGCCGAGATCGGCATCGCGCACGAGATCGCGACCTACAGCGAGCTCGACGACCCGGAGTACGTCGCCAATCCGGCCTGGCGCTGTTTCGTCTGTCAGGGAAAGCGGATGGGTGCGATGGTGCGCATCGCCGGCGAGCGCGGCATCGCGGCGGTGTGCGATGGCACCAACGCCTCCGATCCGGGTCCGGACCGCCCCGGTCTCGCCGCGGTGCGCCGGGCCGGGGTCTATTCGCCCCTCCTCGCCCACGGCGTCGTCAAGCAGATGGTGCGGGATCTCGCTCGGACGCTCGGTCTCTCGGTGGCGGAGCGGCCCGCGAACGCCTGTCTCTCCTCGCGCATTCCGCACGGCGAAACGGTGACTCTCGGCAAGCTGCGGCGAGTCGAGAGCGCCGAGTCGAGGCTGCACGCGCGCGGCTTCCGCGTCGTCCGGGTGCGCCACGAGGGCGCCGCCGCGCGGGTCGAGGTGGGGAGCGAGGAGATCGCGCGGCTGGCGTCGCTGTGGAGCGAGATCGTTCCCGAAATCGCGGCCCTCGGATTCGCCGAAGTGCGCCTGGATCCGCGCGGCTATCGGCGCGGCGGCGCCGACGCCCCGTCATGACCCCGGAGCGAATCCGCGAGCTGCTCTCGGAGGTGGCGCGCGGCCGCCGCTCGGTCGAGGAGGCGCTCGGGGAGCTGCGCGAACTGCCCTACGCCGACCTCGGCTTCGCCAAGCTCGACTTGCATCGCGAGCTGCGCCACGGTCACCCGGAGGTGGTCTACGCCGCCGGCAAGCGCGAGGACGATCTGCGGGCGATCTGCGAGCGCCTGCTCGCTGCCCACGGCCGGCTGCTGGTGACCCGGATCGAGGAACCGGCTGCGGCGCGGCTCATGACCGCCTTTCCCGGCGCGCGCTACGCCGATCGCGGGCGGGTGCTCGCGGTCGGGGCCGCGCCCGCGCTCTCGCACGCCCCGATCGCCGTGCTCTCGGCCGGGACCTCGGATCTGCCGGTGGCCGAGGAGGCCGCCGAGTGTCTCGCCTTCTTCGGTCATCCGGTGGTCCGCATGGTCGATGTCGGCATCGCCGGCGTGCACCGCCTCTTCGCGCAGCTCGAGGCGATGCGGAGCGCGCCGGTGCTCATCGCAGTGGCGGGCATGGACGGCGCGCTGCCGACGCTCGTCGCCGGTCTGGTGGCGGCGCCGGTGGTCGCGGTGCCCACCAGCGTCGGCTACGGCGCCGCTTTCGGCGGGCTGGCGCCGCTGCTCACCATGCTCAACGCCTGCGCCGCCGGCGTGGCGGTGGTCAACATCGACAATGGCTTCGGCGCCGCCGCCCTCGCCAGCCGCATCGTCCAGGTCACCGCGCACCAGCCGACCTGAGGAAGAACTACGAAGAGAAAGGAAGAAAAAGTCGGTCAAAGGAAAAGGACGCCGGGTGAGACAGCCTCGCGCAGCCGAGCCATCTGCCAGTTCACGAGGACGCTGCCGCTGCCCACGCTCCCAACCGGAGCTTTTCGCTTTTCGCTTGTGCGTTCGACCTGCCGCCATCCTGCGACGAGAGGCTCGGTTAAGGGGAAAGGACGCTCGCTGCGTCAGCCTCGCGCAACCGAGCCGCTTGCCAGTTCACGAGGGCGGTCGGGCTGCCCACGCTCCTAACCGAGAGCTTTTGTTCTTTCCTTCACTTCTTCGCAGCCCGGGCGTTTCATGGCGCGGCGGGCTCGGCGGCTTTTGCGCTGCCGGCGCGCTCGGCGAGCATGGCGTCGCCGTAGGAGTAGAAGCGGTAGCCGTCGGCGATCGCCTCGCGGTAGGCGGCGAGGACCCGTTCTCTCCCGGCGAAAGCCGAGACCAGCATGAGCAGGGTCGAGCGCGGCAGATGGAAGTTGGTGAGCAGGACATCGACGACCTGGAACTCGAATCCCGGCGTGATGAAGAGCTCGGTCGACGCCGCGCCGGGGCGCACCTCGCCGCCGCCGGCGAGCGCGGCGCTCTCGAGCGTGCGCACGACGGTCGTACCGACGGCGACGATCCGCCGCTTCTCGCGTCGCGCCGCCGCGATCGCCGCCGCAGCCGAGGTCGAGACGAAGTAGCGTTCTGATTCCATGCGGTGCTCGTGCGCCAGCTCGACCGTCACCGGCTTGAAGGTGCCGATGCCGACGTGCAGCGTAATCGCAGTCCGCTCGATCCCGCGGCGGCCGAGGTCGGCGAGCAGCTCGCGCGAGAAGTGGAGGCCGGCGGTGGGCGCGGCGATCGCGCCCGGCTCGCGTGCCCAGACGGTCTGGTAGCGCTCGCGGTCGGCGGCGTCGTCCGGGCGGTCGATGTAGGGCGGCAGCGGCACGTGGCCGAGAGATTCGAGGAGCGGCTCGACCGGTCGCGAGAATCGCAGCCGGCGGCGGCCGTCGTCGCGCTCGCCGAGGACTTCGGCCTCGAGATCGGGGGCGAATTCGAGCCGCGCGCCCGATCGCGCCCGGCGGCCGGGCTTGGCGAGGCAGTCCCAGGTCACCTCGTCGAAACGCTCGACGAGCAGGATCTCGATCGCGCTGGCGCCACCCGGCCGGCGGGCGAAGAGCCGGGCGGGAATCACCCGCGTGTCGTTGACCACCAACAGATCGCCGGGACGGAGGATCTCCGGCAGATCGCGCACCTTCCGGTGGCGCGAGCCGACGGGAGCGTCGAGCGCCAGCAGGCGGCTCTCGCCGCGCGGCGCGGGCCGCTGCGCGATCGCCTCGCCTGGCAGCTCGAAGTCGAATTCGCGGACGAGCACGGAGCGGATCAGGCGCGCGCCGGCCGGCGCCGGGGGTCGAGGCGGTCGCGCAGGCCCTCGCCGACCAGGCTGAAGGCGATTGCGGTCGCGGCGAGCGCCAGGCCCGGGAAGAGCGACAGCCACCAAGCCGCCGGCAGGACCTCGCGCCCTTCGGCGATCATGTTCCCCCACGACGGCGCCGGCGGCTGGACGCCCAAGCCGAGGAACGACAGCGTCGCCTCCGCCAGGACGGCGTTGGCGGCCACCAGCGCGGTCTCGACCAGCGCCGGAGCGAGCGCGTTGGGGAGCAGATGGTGGACGAGAATCCGCCAGGGGCCGGCTCCCGAAGCGCGCGCCGCGAGCACGAAGTCGCGCGATCCGAGCGCGGCGAGCTCGGCGCGCACCAGCCGCGCCACCGACGGCCAGGCGGTCAGGCCGAGCAGCAGCACGATGGCGCCCAGCGCCGGCGCCGCGATCGCGGCGAGCGCGATGAGCAAGAAGAGGCGCGGGAAGGCACGCACGCCGTCGACCAGGCGCATCAACGTCGCGTCGAGGAGCGGCCCGCCGAGCGCCGCGGTGGCGCCGACGACGACGCCGATGGCCAGCGCCAGCGCCGCGGCCGCGAGCGCCACCGCCAGCGAGATTCGGCCGCCGGTCAACAGTCGCGCACCGACGTCGCGCCCGAATTTGTCGCTGCCGAGAGCGAATCGGATGCGCTCGATCGCGCGCCCGGGGTCGCCCGCCGGCAGCTCGGCGCGCGGGATCTCGCGCGCGGTGCCGCCGGTCACCAGGATGACGCCAGCGGCGCCCGCCTCGGCGCGCTCGCCAGCGAGCGTCCGCCCGTCGGCCAAGCGCACCACGGCGAAACGGGCGCCCGGCGGCGCGAGCGCCGCGACCGCCGGATCGAACTGCTCGCGCGCCGAGCGCGGCCAGAGCGCGGCGCCGAGCGAGGCGGCGAGGACCAGCAGGGCGAGGAGCGTCAAGCCGCGGCGGAGCGTTGGAGCGGGGAGGCCGCTCACGCCGCGCTCCGCACGCGCGGATCGAGGGCCTCGTGCGCCATGTCGGCCAGCAGGCTGCCGGCGACGACCAGCATCGAGGTGATCGCCGTGTCGGCGAGCAGCAGCGGGTAGTCACGCGCCAAGAGGGACTCGTAGGCGAGGCGGCCGATGCCCGGCCAGGCGAAGACGATCTCCACCGCCAGCGCTCCGGAGAGCAGGCCGGCGAAGGACAGGCCGAAGGCCTGCAGGACCGGCGCGAGGCCCGCCGGCAGCGCGTGGCGGACGGCGACCCGCCAGTTGGAGAGTCCGCGCGCCCGCGCCGCGACGACGAACTCCGAGCCCAGCACCTCGAGCACGCCGACGCGCACCAGGCGCGCGGTGGCCGCCGCGGCCGGGAGCCCGAGAACCAAAGCGGGCAACGCGAGATGAGCCAGCAGATCGAGCGCCCGGCCTGGGGCCGGAAGGCTGGCGGCGTCGATCGACCGCAGGCCGCCGGGCGGAAAGACCGGCAGCGCGAAGGCCAGGCCGAGCAGGGCCACGATCCCGAGCCAGAAGCTCGGCAGGGCGTGCAGGGTGAGCGAGACGACGCGCAGCGCGCGATCGAACCTGCCGCCGGCATGGGTGGCCGCGGCGAGGCCGAGCGGCAGGCCGACGCCGAACTCGAGCAGCAGCGCCGCCAGCGCCAGCCAGAGGGTCGCCGGCAGGGCGTCGCCGAGCGCCGAGGCGACGCTGCGGTGTCGCGCCAGCGAGTAGCCCCACTCGCCGCTCGCCATCGCCCGCAACCACTTCGCGTACTGCTCGGCGAGCGGGCGGTCGAGGCCGTAGACCTCGCGCAAGTGGGCCCTCGCCGCCGGCGTGGCGCGCGGGTCCTCGTAGACCGCGGCGGCGTCGCCGGGCAGCGCGTGCAGCAGGAAGAAGGTGCCGGTCGCGACGACCCAGAGGAGCGCCAGGGCGACGCCGACGCGGCCGGCGAGCCGCTTCACGGCGCGGGCCCCGGCGGCGGCGAGCGCCACCATTCGTGCAGGTTGAAGTAGGCCGAGAGCGAGTTCGGATGGACGTCGCGCACGGAACGCGACACGCCGCACAGGCGCTCGGGCTCGTAGAGGAAAGTGTAGGGCTGGTCGCGGTGCAGGATCTCCTGCATGCGGCGGTAGATCGCCAACCCGGCGGCCGGATCGAGCACCGCGCGCGATCGCTCGATCAGCGAATCGAGCTCCGGATCGCGGTAGCTGCCGAAGTTGTAGCCGCTGTCGATCTCGCGCGAGTGGAAGGCGAATCCGAGGTCGAGCGAAGTGTCGATCGCCCATCCGGAGAGGGTGGCGTCGAAGTCGTGGGCGACGTTGTTGCGCGTCAGGGTGTGGATCTCGAGCGTCCGCGGCCGGGCCTCGACGCCGATCCGCCGCAGCTGGTCCTGCACCATCACCGTGGCGTCGATGCGTTGCTGGTTCGACGAGTTGGTCGTCAACTCGAAGGAGAAGGGCTTTCCGCCGCGCTCCACGATCCCGTCGCCGTCGCTGTCCCGGAAGCCTCTCGCGGCGAGGATCCGGCGCGCCTCGGCGGGATCGTAGGGCCAGGGACGCAGGTCGCGATCGTAGGCCCAGACGTTGGTCAGGATGGCGGTGGTGGCGATGCGGCCGAAGCCGCGCAGCAGGGCGTCGACCAGCGCCTGGCGATCGATCCCCAGGGTCAGCGCCCGGCGGATCTCCGGGTCGTCGAAGGGCGGGCGCCGCGAATTCCAGCAGATGTACTCGTACTGCCGGTTGTCGAAGTGGAGCAGCTCGAGGCCGGGCCGCTGGCGCACGCGCTCGGCGTCGCGCGGCAGGATCCCCCAGACGAAGTCGAGCTGGCCGCCGAGCAGCATCTCGAGCTGCGCCGTCTGGTCGGGCAGGATGCGGAAGACGACCCGGTCGAGCCGCGGCAGACCGGGCTCGAAGTAGCGCGGGTTGCGCCCCAGGACGAGCTGCTCGCCCGGCTTCCACTCGGCGAGCAGAAAGGGGCCGGAGGTCGCGAGATGGTCGCGGAACCAGTCGGCGCGCTGGCGCCATTCGGCGAACGGCACGGTGCCCCAGAGGTGTTTCGGCAGAATGCCGCCCTCGACCGCGTCGAGCAGCTGAGTGACGCCGGTCGCGCGGAAGTGGAAGCGGACGGTCCGCGGGTCGAGGACCTCGACGTCGGAGATGTTCTGTTTGGTCTCGGAGTAGTTCCAGGCGACCTCCGGCGAGGTCTCGGCGAGCCAGGTCCAGCGCACGTCTTCCGCCGTGAGCGGCGCGCCGTCGCTCCACGCCAGCCCCGGGCGCAGGTGGAAGGTGAGCAGCGTGTGGTCGGGCGAGAACTCCCACGACTCGGCGAGGCCGGGTCGCAGGGTCGGCGGATGCTCGGCGTAGTCGGCCTGCTCGATGGCGAGCTGGAGGAAGAAGCGACCGAGGATGTCGGAGGTGAACTTGATGTCGCTGGTGATCAGCGGATTGACGCCGCCGAGGTCGGTGATCGTGGCGATCACCGCCGAACCGCCGGCGACCGGAGTCGCCGCCGGGATCGGCGCCGGGGCCTTGCCGTCATTCGCCCGGCCGCAGGCCGCCAGCGCGACCGCCAGCGCCGCCGCTCGGGCGAGACGCCCTGGGACTTGCGATCGCGCGCGCGTCATGGGAATGGGCTCGCCGGATGCTAGAGGAGGCGGCCGCAAAAGAAAAGCGGGAGCCGCGACGGGGCTCCCGCTCGAACCGCGAGGCGCAGGCCCGCGCCTTACTTGATGGCGATCTTCTTCGGCTTGGCCTCTTCCATCTTGGGCAGTTTCACCGTCAGGATGCCGCGCTCGAAGGTCGCCTCGACCTTCTCGGTGGCGACGTGCGCCGGCAGGGTGAAGGCGCGGGTGAAGGAGCCGTAGGCGCGCTCGACCCGGTGATAGGTCTCGTTCTCGGTCTGCTTCTCGAACTGGCGCTCGCCGGAGATGGTCAGGATCTGGTTCTCGAGCGCCAGATGGACGTTCTCCTTGACGACGCCGGGCAGCTCGACTTCGACGATCAGAGCGTCGCTGGTCTCGCGGATGTCGACCGCCGGAGTCCAGGTGCGGGCCGCGATGCCCTCACTGACCTGGGTCGGGGTGTACACGTCGGCGAGCATCGAGTTGAACAGGCGGTCGAGCGAGCCGCGGAAGATGTCGGCACTGGGGCTGATGCGAATGAGATTGGTAGTCATGGACCGCTCCTATGATGAGTGCGGGATCCATTCCCGCGCATGATGAGAGAACGCGCAACTTTTCTGGGATATTCCCAAACCTCAAGAAATCTATCTATCCAATGCTCATGAACTTCTAACTATCTGAGGAATATAGAAATAGGAGTCTGGAGATGGGGTGGGGCACAGCTCTCTGGTATCCTCAGCCCCATGCCGAGCGCCCCGCCCCGCCGGGGGCGATCCCGTCAGTTCTGGGTGTTGGCCGTGGGCCTGGGGTTGATCGTTCTGCTCGATCTGGCGCTGTTCGGCTGGCTCCTATTCCGCTCGCTGTCGAAACGCGAGGTCGAGCGCATCCTGCTCGAGACCCGCCACGAGGCCGAGGACGTTGCCGGGCGAATTGCCGGCTCGGCCGAGCGCACCGGTGGCGACCTGTTCACCGCCGTGGCGCTCGAGCAGGAGAGCCAGACTTACATCGACTCGGTGTTGAAGCAACGCGACATCGTGCAGACGGTCGAGATCCGCGACAAGAACGGGACGCTGGTGATGCGCGACCGGCGCGAGACGCAGGTGAAGTTGCCGTCGCCGGCCGAGAGCAATCCCGAGGTCAGCCATGCGCCGAAGGTCGAGGTGAAGAGCGCCGAGCGGCAATCGAACTACATCGTCCCGCCGCCCAACGTCGAGGCCGGCGGGCAGATCATCACCGTGCCGATCGGCGAGTTCGGATCGCTCGAAATCGGCATCAGCCAGACGGAGCTCGAGCGGCGGGTCTCGGTCCTACGGCTCGAGCTCGCCCGCCAGACCTCGGCGGTCGGCGCGGTGACGCTCGTCCTGCTCGTCGCCGGCTTCATCCTGATCTCGGCCCTGCTGCGACGCGGCCGGCGCCTGGAGGAGCAGGCGGCGGACGCCGAGCGTCTCGCCTATCTCGGCACCCTCGCCGCCGGCTTGGCGCACGAGATCCGCAATCCGCTCAATTCGCTGTCGCTCAACATGCAGATGCTCGAGGAGGACCTGGCGCAGCCGGCGACCACGGCGACCAACCGCCGGCTGGTCGCCATCACGCGTTCGGAGATCGCGCGCCTCGAGCACATGGTCTCCGATTTCCTCGCCTACGCTCGCCCGCGGCCGCTCGAGCTGGCGATCGTCGCGCCGACGCAGCTCCTGCAGCGGGTGCGTGAGGTCTTGGCGGCGGAGTTCGCGCGCCACCGGGCGCGAGTCGAGGTCGTCGACGAGAGCGAGGGCGCGCGCGTGCGGGTCGACATCGAGCAGATGCAGCAATTGCTGATCAACCTGGTGCAGAACGGACTGACCGCCACCGAGGACTGCGGGCGGGCGCCGAGCATCACCCTCGCGGCGCGGCGCCAGGGGCCCAAGCTGCTGCTCGAGGTGGCCGACAACGGCGTCGGGATGAACGATGACGTGCGCTCGCGGATTTTCGACATCTTCTTCTCGACCCGTAAAGGCGGAACCGGCCTCGGCCTGGCGATCGCCGAGCGCATCGCGCGTGCGCATGGGGCCTCGATCGCGGTCGCGAGCGAAGTCGGGTCGGGTTCGACGATCGCCGTCGTCCTGCCGGTCGCGACCGGCGATCCGGGCGCCGCGGCCGCGTAGAATCGCCGCATGCCGCTCGTGCGACGGATCGGGATGTTGACCGGCGGCGGCGACGCCCCCGGCCTGAACGCGGTGATCCGCGCCATCGTGCGCACCAGCGAGCGGCTGGGAGTCCAGACGCTCGGGGTGCTCGACGGATTCGAGGGGCTGCTCGAGCGCCGCTACCGGCCGTTCGCCAGCGCCGAGGTCCGCGACCTGATCGCGCAGGGCGGCACGGTGCTCGGCACCACCAATCGCTGCAACCCGTTCGCGTTCCGGGGGCCCTCGGGCGCGGTGGTCGACCGCTCGGGCGAAGTGTTGGCCAACGCCGCGCAGGCGGGACTCGACGGCCTGGTGGTGATCGGCGGCGATGGCAGCCTGAGAATCGCCCGCCAGTTGCTCGACCTCGGCCTGCCGGTGGTCGGGGTGCCGAAGACGATCGACAACGATCTCGCCGCAACCGACTACACCTTCGGATTCTGGACGGCGATCGAGACGGCGACCGACGCCCTCGACCATCTGCGAGACACGGCCGAGAGCCACCACCGGGTGATGGTGCTCGAGGTGATGGGGCGCGACGCGGGATGGATCGCCCTGCACGCCGGCCTCGCCGGCGGCGCGGACGTCATCCTGCTGCCGGAGATTCCCTATCGCATCGAGGCGGTCGAGGCCAAGGTCGAGGAGCGCCACGCGCGCGGGCAGAAGTTCTCGCTCATCGTGGTCGCCGAGGGCGCGACTCCGGTCGGCGGCGCGCCGTCGGTACGCGCCTTGGGGAGCGACGGGCATCCGCGACTGGGAGGCGCGGGAGACCGGCTGGCGCGCGAGCTCGCGCCGCGGATCGAGCACGAGATCCGCGCCACGGTGCTCGGCCACCTGCAGCGCGGCGGGTCGCCGGTCCCCTTCGATCGCATCCTCGCCACCCGCCTCGGCCGCCACGCGGCCGAGCTGGCGGCGGCGGGGCGCTTCGGCTGCATGGTCTGTCTACGCGGCGGAGAGATCGCCGAGGTGCCGCTCGCCGACGCGGTGGCGAGCGCCAAGCGCGTCGATCCGGCGGGGGATCTGGTGGCGTCGGCGCGCGCGGTGGGGGTGGGGTTCGGAGACGAGGCCTGAGGCGCGGCGCGCGAGCGCCGCCGAGTCACTCCGCTTTCCACTCCGCGGTCAGGGCGTCGAAATCGTCCTCGGTGACGAACTGGTCGGGCTCGTCGTTGCCGCAGACCTGGCACAGCGCCTCGGTCGCGCCGTCGTCGCCCCACTCGAATTCGTAACAGGGGCTCTCGCAATTCAGGCAGATCAAGTAGTCGGGAGCGGACATGGCACACCTCCGCGCGGTGCTCGGCTAGGGTAGCACCGGCGGCGCCGGCGGGCGCCCGCCCGGCGAGGGGGGAAAGCGGGTGCGCAGGCGATCGACGGCCGCGAGGAACTCCGCGGTCTTCTCCCACTGCACGGCATGGCCGGCCTGCGCGACCACCTCGAGCCCGGCGATCGGCAGGGCGCGCGCCATCGCCTGCCCGGCCTCGAGGCGGAAGAGCGAATCGCGCTCGCCCCACACCAACCCGACCGGCCGGTCGAGGCGCGCGAGGTCCTGGTCGTCGAAGGCCTGACTCTCCTCGACGGTGGTCACCACCTCCTGCACGGCCGCGGAGCGGTAGGCGAGAAAGAAGAGCGGCCGCGCCAGGCGCAGATAGAGCGGCGGCGCGATGAACAGCGCTCGGTACATCGCCTCGGTGTCGCGGTAGCTTTCGATGTTGACCATCGCCGCGATGCGGCTCCAGTCCTGATCGCGGTAGCCGCCCGGCACGACCAGCAGGAGCCGGTCGACGAGCCGCGGGTGGGCGAGCGCGAGACGGACGGCGATCCAGCCGCCGAGGCTGATGCCGGCCACCGTGACGCGCCGGTCGGGCCAGGTGTCGCGAATCAGCCGGGCGACCACCTCGACGGCCTCGGGGAGGGGCAGCGCGGCCGCCGGGCCGCTGGTGCCTCCGAGCTCCGAGAGCTCGGGCAGGAGGAGATCGGCGCCGGACTTCAGGTGGTCGACCAGGGGCAGGAAGGTCGCGGCGGTGGCGCCCAGACCGTGGAGGAGGATCCACGGTTCGCCCCGCGGATCGCCGCCGCGGTGGACGGTGACCTGCCAGCCGAGCGCCTCCAGGCGGTGACGCTCGAGCCCGCGCAGGCGAAGGGCGGAGGAGGTGACCCAGGCGGCGAAGCGAGCGAACACGCGAAAACGCTAGCACCCTCGCCCTTCGCGCCGCCGAACTCCGCTAGACTCCATTCTCTGTCGTCATCCATCGGCGCTCCCGCCATCGCCGGCTCCGGCGGCGAGCGGCCGGCAGCGAGCGCTGTCGAAGGGGGCGTGCCATGAGGTCCGGTTTCGGTCGAGTGCTTGCGTTCGCCCTCTTGCTGACGAGCGGCGGACTCGCGGCCTCGCCTCTCGCGGCCGTCGCGCTCGTCGAGCGCGCCAGCCCCTCGTCGTTCGTGGGCGACCTGCGCAATCTGCCGGTCGAGCCGGACTGGCGGCCGGGCGACCCGATCCGCGATCTACCACGGCGGGCTCGCCCGCCGGTCGGCCCGCCGATCGGACTCCCGGAAGCGGGCCCCGATCCGCTCGTGGCACTGCAGAAGCAGACTCGTGGTCCGGGCGATCCAGGGTTCGCCACCCCGCTGCACGTCTACGCGGGCGCCCCCTTCACCGGCTTGAATCCGGCCGATCCGGTCGGCGACGTGAGCCGCGAGCACTACATCCAGGCGGTCAACGCCGCCGGCGGCGCCCAGTTCCGCGTTTTCGACAAGAACACCGGCGCCGTGCTGTCGGGACCGACGGCGATGCACTCCCTCGGCAGCGGCGTCTGCGCCAGCGGCGCCGGCGACCCGATCGTCGTCTGGGACGGCCTCGGCGAGCGCTGGTTCTTGCTCGAGTTCGGCAGCGGCAGCAATTTGTGCGTCTACCTGTCGAGGACCGCGGATCCGATCGCCGGCGGTTGGTGGAACTATGCCGTGCCGACGCCGACCTTCCCCGACTACCCGCACGTCGGCGTCTGGCCGAACGCCTACGTCGTGACCACCAACGAGGCCGATCCGACCGTTTACGCCCTCGAGCGCGCGCCGATGCTCGGCGGCGGCACGATGCAGATCGTTCGCCTGACGGCGCCGCCGGTCTCCTACTTCGGCTTCCAGGTGGTCACGCCGGCGGATCTCGACGGCTGGGCGAGCCCACCCGCGGGAGCGAAGCCGCTCGTCGCCCGCCACTACGACGACGAAGCCGACGGCGCGCCGGCCGATCCGCTCTTCGACGCGATCGAGTTGTGGCAGGTCGACGTCGATTGGGCGAGCCCGGGGAGCGCGGCCCTGGTCGGCTTCGAATCGGTCGCGGTTCCCGAATTCTCGTCCGAGACTTGCGGCGGCTACACCAGCTTCGCCTGCGTTCCGCAGCCGCCGCCCGGGACCACGCCGAAGCTCGATCCGGTGCGCGAGCCGATCATGTATCGCCTGGCGTACCGCAACTTCGTCGATCACGAGGCGCTGGTCGGGGCTTTCATGAGCGACGCGCTCGACTTCCCGGACCATCACAGCGTGCGCTGGTTCGAGCTCCGGCGGACGGGCGGCGGTCCGTGGTCCGACTACCAGGATGGGACCTACGCCGTCGACGCGACCCACCGCTTCATGGGCTCGGCGGCCCTCGACGGCGCCGGGGATCTGGCGATCGCTTTCAACGTCTCCTCGACCGCCGACGCGCCGGGGGTGCGCTACGCCGGCCGGCTCGCCGCGGATCCGCTGAACACCCTGCCGCAGGGCGAGTACGTGTTGCAGGCCGGAACCACGAAGAACGGCACGAATCGCTACGGCGACTACACCGATCTGACGGTCGATCCGGTCGACGACTGCACATTCTGGTTCACCGCCATGTACAACCCGGCCAGCACCTGGTCGACCGTCGTCGGCGCTTTGCGCTTCAACGCCTGCGCGACCGGGGTCGCCTACCTGTTCGCGGACCGCTTCGAGATCGGCGATTTCACCCGCTGGTCGGCGACCGGGACCGATCCCTAGGCGCCCGAGCAGCCGACGGGTCCTCGTCCCGTTCCCAGGGCGCCGTTTTGACCGCCGGGGGGAGGCTCTGCTAGGCTCTCGCGTCCGCCTCCGGGTGGGCTTTCGAAGGGGTATCGCCTCATGTTCGCAGTCATCGAAACGGGTGGCAAGCAGTACCGGGTCGAGCCGGGTCAGGTGCTCGACATCGAGCGCCTCGCGCCGCAGGCCAAGCCGAAGGAGAGAGTCTCCTTCGACCGCGTCCTCATGGCGGTGGGCGAAGGCGGCACGCGGGTCGGCAATCCGACGATCCCCGGGGCGCGGGTCGAGGCGGCGGTGGTCGCCGAGGTGCGCGGCCCGAAGATCCGGATCTTCAAGCACAAGAAGCGCAAGGCCTACAAACGCCAGGGCGGTTTCCGCCAGGATCTGCTGCGCGTGCGGGTCGAGAGCATCGTTCTCTAAGAGCGGCGCGAGAGCGAAGGAGAATCGCGATGGCACACAAGAAAGGGCAGGGCTCCTCGCGCAACGGGCGCGACTCGAACTCGCAGCGGCTGGGCGTCAAGGTCTTCGGCGGCGAGTCGGTCACCGGCGGCTCGATCATCGTCCGGCAACGCGGCACGCGCATCTTCCCGGGAAAGAACGTCGGTCAGGGCAAGGACGACACGCTGTTCGCCAAGATCGGCGGCGTCGTGAAGTTCCAGAAGCGTGGCCGGCTCGGCACCTTCGTCCACGTCGACCCGGTCCAGTAATCGCGGAGACCCGGCCGTCGGCCGGGACCCAGAGCTTGATCTTCCTCGATGAAGCCCAGCTCCTCGTCCGTGGCGGACGGGGCGGCAATGGGTGCGTCGCTTTCCGGCGCGAAAAGTACGTCCCCAAGGGCGGCCCGTCGGGCGGCGACGGCGGTCATGGCGGCTCGGTCGTGCTGGTCGGCGACCATCGCCTGAATACCCTTTACCACCTCCAGTTCCAGTCGATCTACGCCGCCGACCGCGGCCGCCACGGCATGGGAAGCAACCGCTCGGGAAAAACGGCCGAGGACCTCGAAGTGACCGTGCCGCTCGGCACGGTGGTCGAGGACGCCGCGAGCGGCGAGCGCCTGGGCGAGATCCTCGCCGAGGGCGAGCGCCTGGTGGTCGCCAAGGGAGGCCGCGGCGGCTGGGGCAACCAGCACTTCGCCACGCCCACGAACCAGGCGCCGCGCAAGGCGATTCCCGGCGAGGAGGGCGAAGAGCGCCGGCTGCGGCTCGAGCTGCGCCTGCTCGCCGACGTCGGGGTGGTCGGCTTGCCCAACGCCGGCAAGTCGACCCTGATCAGCGCGGTCACCGCCGCCAAGCCGAAGATCGCCGACTATCCGTTCACCACCCTGATCCCGCAGCTCGGGGTCGTGGCGCGCGAGGGCTGGGCGCGCCCCTTCGTCATCGCCGATCTACCCGGCCTGATCGCCGGCGCCGCCCAGGGCGCAGGCCTCGGCGTTCGCTTCCTCAGGCACGTCGAGCGCTGCCGGGTGCTCGTCCACCTGGTCGACCTCGCGGCCTTCGAGGGCTCGGCGCGCGCGGACCTCGAGACGGTCGAGCGTGAGCTGGCGGCGTTCGATCCCACCCTGCTCGAGCGCCAGCGGCTGATCGCCGGTTCGAAAATGGACGCGGCGCGGCCCGAGCGCCGGACCGAGCTCGCCGCCGCCGCCGCCGAACGCGGCATGCCCTACTTCGAGATCTCCTCGGCGACCGGCGAGGGCCTGGCGGCGCTGACCTCGGAACTCGCGCGGCGGATGGAGGCCGCGGCGTGAGGCGCGGGATCTTCGGCGGTTCGTTCGATCCCATCCACTTCGGGCACCTGCTGCCGGTCGAGCGCGCGCGCCGGGAGCTCGGCCTCGAGCGCGTCGACTACCTGCCGACCGCCCGTCCGCCGCACAAGGCCGACCGGCGCTTCGCGCCCGCCCTGGCGCGCTACGCCATGGTGGAGCTGGCGCTGCTCGAGCGCGAGGGCCTCTATGCGAGCGACCTCGAGCTCGACGCCAGCCGCCCGACCTACACCATCGATACCCTCGAGCGGCTGCGCACCCTGGCGCCCGGCGACGACCTCCAGCTGATCATCGGCGCCGACTCCTTCGCCGACCTCCCCACCTGGGTGCGCTGGCGCGAAATCCTGGTGGCGGCCCGCCTCGCGGTGTTGACCCGGCCGGGCTTTCGGCGGGAGGAGCTGCTCGCCGCGGCGCCGCCCGAGCTGGTCGCGGCGGCCGCCGCCGGACGGGTCGCTTGGATCGACAACCCGCCGCTCGAGCTCTCGTCGACCGAGCTGCGCCGGCGGTTGGCGGCCGGCGAGCCGATCCCCGCCGGCTGGGTTCCGGAGCGGGTGCTAACATACGTCGCGAAGTACCGCCTCTATCGATGAAACGCGCCCCCTCGACCGCCGCCCAGAACCTCCCGAATCACCTGCGCCTCGCGGTCGCCGCGGCGCTCGACACCAAGGCCGAGGACCTGCGGGTCCGATACCTCTCGCCGGTCGCCGATTTCGCCGACTACTTCGTCTTCGCCACCGGCACCAACGAGCGCCAGGTGCAGGCGATCGCCGATGCCGTCGAAGAGCGCCTGAAGGCCGCGGGAGAGCGCCCCCTGCACGTCGAGGGCTACAACGCCGGCCAGTGGATCCTGGTCGATTACGGCGACTTCATCGTGCACGCCTTCCTCGAGAGCCGGCGGCAGTTCTACGGGCTCGAGCGCCTCTGGCGCGACGCCCCCGACGTCACCCCCGACTTCCTGCCGTGAGCGAGGCGCTGGCGCGCTTCCTCGCCGCTTCGCCCGCGCTCGCCGAGCGACGAGGGGAATACGAGCGCGGCGCGGCGAGCGACGCGCCGCTGCTGATCCTCGGCGAGCCCGGCACCGGCCGCTCGACGCTGGCGCGGGCGCTGCACGCCGCGAGCCCGCGCGCCGCGGCGCCGCTGGTCGAGGTCGATCCCGGATCGGTGTCGCCGGCGCTGTTCGAGAGCGAGCTGTTCGGCCACCGCCCCGGAGCCTTCACCGGCGCGGTCGCCGCCCACGCCGGACGGGTGGAGCGGGCGGCGGGCGGATCGCTGCTCTTCGACCACGTCGAGGAGCTGCCGCTCGCCGCCCAGCCGAAGCTCCTGCGGCTGCTCGCCGAGCGCCGCTACGCCCCGCTCGGCGGCGCCGAGACCGCAGCCGACATCCGCTTCCTGGCGATCGGCAGCGAGGACCTGCCGCAGCGCGTGCGCCGCGGGGCGTTCCGCGACGATCTCTACTATCGCCTCGAGGTGCTCGCCTTCCGGCTGCCGCCGCTGCGCGAACGGCGGCAGGATCTGCCGTCCCTGGCGGCGGCGATCCTCGCCGACCTCGGGGAACGCTTCGGGCGCGGCGAGCCGACGCTCGCGCCCCGCGCCGCCGAGTGGATGGCCACCTATGCCTGGCCGGGCAACGCGCGCGAGCTGCGCAACCTGCTCGAACGCGCCCTGCTGCTCACCGACGGCGTGCTCGTCGACCCGCCGCCGCCCTCGGCCACGCCGCGCGCGGCGACCCTGTCGCTCGCCGAGGCCGAGTCGGCGGCGATCCGCGCCGCGCTCGCCGCCACGCGCGGCCACCAGGGGCGCGCCGCCCAGCTGCTCGGGATCAGTCGGAAATCGCTCTGGGAGCGACGCCGGCGCTTCGGCATTCCGTGACGCGCACCCTCCGGTATCCTCGCCTCCCGTGCGCTACGCCGATTCCACTTGGGAGGAGATCGCCGCGATCCCGCGCGGCCGGCTGATCGGCGTTCTGCCGATCGGCGCCACCGAGGCGCACGGGCCCCACCTGGCGGTCGGCGCCGACGTGACGATCGCCGAAGCGATGGCCGGAGCGGCCCTGCCGGCGCTCGCCGCGGCGGGCTGGGAGCCCCGCGTCCTGCCGGCGCTCGCCTACACTCCGGCGCCGTTCGCCCGCGCCTTTCCCGGCACTCTCGCGATCCGCCCGCGGACGCTAGTCGAAACGGTCGTCGATCTCGCCGACGCGCTCGCCGACCACGGCGCCGCGGCGCTGGCGATCGCCAACTCGCATCTCGATCCGGAGCACCTGGCGGCGCTCGAGACGGCGGTGGCGCGGATCGTTGCCGCCGGTCGCCTCCGCGTCGCCTTCCCCAATCTCGTCCGCCGCCGGTTCGCCGAACGGCTCGGCGAGGAGTTCCGCAGCGGCGCCTGCCACGCGGGGCGCTTCGAGACCTCGATCGTCCTCGCCGCGCGCCCGGCCGAGGTGCGCGCGCCGGCGGCGCGCGAGCTGCCGCCGAATCCGCGCTCGCTGGTCGAGGCCATGCGCGCCGGTCACGCCGACTTCGCGTCAGCCGGCGGGCCGCGAGCCTATTTCGGCGATCCGGCGGCCGCGAGCCGAGAAGAGGGCGACCAGTCCGTTAGGATCCTGGGCGACATCCTCGCCGAGGCGACCCTAGCCGCGCTCGCCGCTCCGGCGCCGGGCGGCGACCGGCCGGCCGCGGACGGCGGATCCACGTAGCGCCAACGGAGGAGCGAGCCATGGGCATGGTCTCGGAGTTCAAGGCCTTCATCCAGCGCGGCAACGCCATCGACTTGGCGGTCGGCGTCATCCTGGGGGGGGCCTTCGGCAAGGTGGTCTCCTCGGTGGTCGGCGACCTGATCATGCCGCCGATCGGCCTGGCCCTCGGCGGAGTGAATTTCACCGATTTGAAGGTGAAGCTGGGCGGCGCGCCCGAAGCTCCGGTCACCCTCAACTACGGCGCCTTCTTGCAGTCGATCGTCGACTTCCTGATCATCTCGTTCTGCGTCTTCCTGATCGTCAAAGCGGTCAACGCGATGCACAAGCCGGCGCCGGCGGCGCCTGCCGAGCCGACGGTCGAGCAGAAGCTGCTCGCCGAGATCCGCGACCTGCTGCGGGCCGGGCGCTGAGCCGCGACGTGCTGGGAATCGACCTCGCGGGGCGGCGCGCCGTGGTCACCGGAGGCGGTCGCGGCATCGGCGCCGCGACCTGCCGGGCTCTCGCCGCCGCGGGGGCGGCAGTGCTGGTGGCGGCGCGCAGCTCGGCCGAGGTCGAGGCGGTGGCGGAGGAGATCCGGGGGGCCGGCGGCAGCGCGCACGCGGCGCGGGTCGACGTCACCGACCCGGATTCGATCGCCGCGCTCGCCGCGCTCGCCGAGGCGAGGCTCGGCGGCGTCGACCTGCTGGTCAACAACGCCGGCATCGCGAGCTCGGCGCCGCTCAAGTCGACCCCGCTCGAGGAGTGGACCCGCATCCTGACGGTGAACGCCACCGGGTCGTACCTGGTGACCCGCGCGCTGATCGGCGGCATGCTCGAGCGCCGCTGGGGCCGGGTGGTGACCGTCGCCTCGATCGCTGGCCTGCGCGGCGCCGCTTACATCACCGCCTACACCGCGTCGAAGCATGCCGTCGTCGGCTTCACCCGCGCGCTCGCGGCCGAGGTCGCGGCGCGCGGCGTGACCGTCAACGCCGTCTGCCCGGGCTACGTCGACACGCCGATGACCGAAGAGTCGATCGCCCGCATCGTCGCCAAGACCGGTCTTGCGCCCGAGGAGGCGCGGGCGCGGATCGTCGCCACCAATCCGCAGGGCCGGATGATCGACCCCGAGGAGGTCGCGTACGCCGTCGCCTGCCTGTGCGACGAGCGGGCGCGCGGCATCAACGGCCAGGCGATCGCGGTCGACGGGGGGATCACGGCGTCATGAGCCCGGGTCCGCGGGTCGTCGATCCGCCCGAGCTCGCGCGGCCGCGCGGCTTCGCGCACGGCATCGTCGCGCCCGCCGGCGCGCGCCTGCTGTTCGTCGCCGGGCAGGTCGGCTGGGATCGCGAGGCGCGGTTGGTCGGCGACTCCTTCGTGGCGCAGTGGGAGCGGGCGATCGACAACGTGCTCGCGGTGGTGCGCGCCGCCGGGGGCTCGCCGCCCGACGTGGTGCGCATGACGGTCTACGTGACCGACAAGCGCGAATACGAAGCGGCGCTCTCCGAGCTCGGCGCCGTCTGGCGCGAGCGCTTCGCCAAGCACTATCCGGCGATGGCGCTGGTCGAGGTCGCGGCGCTGCTCGAGCCCGGCGCCAAGGTCGAGATCGAGGCCACCGCGGCCCTGCCGCCCGAATGAGGACGACGCGATGACGATCGCACCCCGGAGCTTCCGCTACGAGCTCGACGCCGCCACCGCGGTGGCGACGGTCACCCTCGACCGGCCCGAGCGGTTGAACGCCCTGACCTTCGAGGTCTACGAGGAGCTCGCCTCGACCTTCCGCGCCCTCGATCGCGAG
Organism: Thermoanaerobaculia bacterium; assembly: GCA_046331385.1. Classification (GTDB taxonomy): domain Bacteria; phylum Acidobacteriota; class Thermoanaerobaculia; order Multivoradales; family JAGPDF01; genus JAXLQW01. Next base: position 1,590,820 of record JAXLQW010000001.1, on the reverse strand, counting down.
CCCGGCGTGCGGGCGATCTTGTTGGCCGGCGCCGGGCGCGCCTTCTGCTCCGGCGGCGACGTCGAGGAGATCATCGGCGCGCTGTTCGCGCGCGACTACGCCGGGCTGCTCGAGTTCACGCGCACCACCGGCGAGCTCATCCAGGCGATGATCGCCTGCCGGCGGCCGATCGTCGGCGCGCTCCACGGCACGGTCGCCGGCGCCGGGGCGGTGATCGCCACCGCCTGCGACCTGCGCATCGCCGCGCCGGCGGCGAAGATCGCCTTCCTGTTCGCCAAAGTCGGGCTCTCGGGCGCCGACATGGGCGCCTCGTGGCTGCTGCCGCGCATCGTCGGGCTCGGCCGCGCCGCCGAGATCCTGATGTTCGGCGATTTCCTGCCGGCCGAGGAGGCGCAGCGCATCGGCCTCTACCACCGGGTCGTGGCGGCGGAGGAGCTGCTCCCCACGGCGCGCGAGACCGCCGAGCGGCTGGCGCGCGGCCCGTCCTTCGCCCTCGGGGTGACCAAGGCGATGCTCTACCGCGAGGCGGCGATGGATCTGGCGAGCGCCATGGCGGCCGAGGTCGAGATCCAGGCGGCCTGCATGCAGGACCCGAACTTCCGCGAGGCGTACGAGGCCTTCCGCGGCAAGCGACCGCCCGTCTTCCGCTGAACGCTCCCGTCGATCAGGTGGTTTCGCCGGTCGCGGCCAGCCAGGCGCGCACTACGGCGGGGTCGAACTGCGTGCCGGTCGCGGCGCGGATCCGCTCGCGCGCGACTTCGGCCGAGACCGGCGCCTTGTAGCTCTTCTCCGAGGTCATCGAGTCGAAGGCTTCGGCCACCGCGATGATCCGCGCCTCGAGCGGGATCGCCGAGCCCGCCAGGCGGTCCGGATAGCCGTTGCCGTCGAACCACTCGTGATGGTGGCGGACGAAGGGCACCAGGTCCTGCCAGAGGCGGATCGGCTGCAGCATCTCGGCGCCCGCCGCCGGGTGGTCGCGGCCGAGCGCCGGCTCGAGGAAGAGCCGCTCGCGGTCGATGCGCAGCATGCCGATGTCGTGCAGCAGGGCGGCGAAGTAGAGGCGCTCGATGCGCTCCTCGGGGAACCCCAGCTCGCGGCCGATCTCGGTCGCCGAGCGCGCCACCCTGCGGCTGTGGTCGGTCTGGTGAGCGAGGTGGGCGTCGAGCGCCGCCACCAGGAGGTTGGTCGCGTGGGTGAAGAAGTTGCGTTCGGCGTCGTGGCGGTCGACGTTGTCGAAGGCCACCGTGCTGAGAGCCGCGAGCATGGCGAGCGCCTGCTCCTCGGCCGGACCGTGGGCGAGCACGTCGGGGTACCAGGCGACGAGCGATCCGGCGTGCTCGCGTTCGGCGCCGCAGGGCATGGCGACCGCGATCGGCGGCGTCGCCCGGGTGCGCGGGCCCTGGTCCAGGATCTCGAGCGCCGGGCGCATCTCGATCTGCGCCGTCTCGGCGGCGCGGGCGAAGGCCGGAGCGTGGGCGTCGTGCAGCCGCCGGGCCTCCGCCGAGGACGCCTCGGCGAGTTGCCAACGGTCCTCGCCCAGCCGGGTGAGGAAGAACGCCGCGCGGGCGCCGGCGACGTCCGGAGCGGATTCGGCGGCGACGCGCATGACTTCGCGATCGCCGCGGGTGGCGGCGAGCGAGCGCGAGGCGGCGAGCAGGGCGGCGAGGCGCGAGTTGTCGCGATCGAGGCGGGCGAGAATGGCGCGCGCCGTGCGCCGCAGCGCCAGGAACGAACCGAGCACCAGAGCGGCGAGCGCCACCCAAATTCCGCGCCGCCAGGGCGCCGGCAGCGCGGCACCGACCGGCGAGGCGGCGAGCCAGATGACGACCGCGAGCGGCACCACCGCGCCGAGGAAGTAGGCGGTGAAGGCCACGCGGTCGAACGGCTGCGCGAACAGCGACAGGCGACGCTTCTTGCGGGTCACGAGGGGCAAAGCCTAGCACCCGCGATCGCGCGCGGTAGAGTCGGCGCATGGCCTACGACCCGCTCTCGCCGGCGACGGTGGCGCCGTTTCTCGAGCCCGATCGGGCGCCGGATCTGGAGGCCGCGCGGCGCTTCGCCTGCGAGCGCCTGCGGCCGCGACCGGTCCCGGCCGACGACGCGGCGGCGCGGCGCGAGGCGCGCGAGCTCCTCGTCCTGCTCGGCGCGGCCGGCTGGTTGCGCGAGGCGATTCCGGCTGCCTGGGGGGGAGCTCGCGCCGCGGTCTCGGTGCGCGCGCTCTGCGCTCTGCGCGAAGCCGCGGGCGAGGCCTCGCCGCTCGCCGACGCGGTCCTGGCGCTGCAGGCGCTCGGCGCGACGCCGATCGCGCTCGCCGGCGAGGAGTCGCTGCGCCGCCGCTGGTTGCCCGAGGTGGCGGCCGGGCGGGCCATGGCCGCCTTCGCGATGACCGAACCCGAAGCGGGATCGGACGTCGCCGCGCTCGCGACCACCGCCCGGCGCGACGGCGCGGACTACGTCCTCGATGGTCGCAAGTGGCTGATCTCGAACGCCGGGATCGCCGACTTCTACTCCGTCTTCGCCTCGACCGACCGGGCCGCGGGGAGCCGTGGCGTCTCCTGCTTCCTGGTGCCCGCCGGCACGGCGGGATTGCGCTTCGTCGGCGCGCAGGTGCTCTCGGAGCCCCATCCGCTGGGCGAGATCGCTCTCGAGTCCTGCCGAGTGCCGGCGGACCATCGCCTGGGGGGCGAAGGCGAGGGCTTCAAGCTCGGCATGCGCACCCTCGACCGCCTGCGGGCGACGGTCGCGGCGGCGGCCTGCGGCATGGCCGGCCGCGCGCTCGCCGAGGCGCTCGCCCACGCGGCCTCCCGGCGCCAGGGCGACGGCGCGCTCGCCGACCTGCAGCTGGTGCAGGCGAAACTCGCGGCGATGGCGACCGAGCTCGAGGCCGCGCGCCTGCTGACCTGGCGCGCCGCCTGGGAGATCGACCGCGGCGCCGGTCGGGGCACGCGCGAAGTGGCGATGGCCAAGCTCTTCGCCACCGAAGCCGCGCAGCGCGTCGTCGACCAGGCGGTGCAGATCCTCGGCGGACGCGGCGTGCTCGCCGAGTCGATCACCGACCGCCTCTACCGCGCGGTGCGCGCCTTGCGCATCTACGAGGGCACCTCCGAGATCCAGCACCTGGTCATCGCGCGCCAGATCCTGCGCTAGTCGATCCGCCGATGTGGAAGCCCGCCGAACGGATCCTGCACGAGCTGCCCGAGCCCGGTTGGCCGAGCGCCGAGGCGGCCGCGCGTTCTCTCTGGTTCGCGCCCATCCGCGTCGGCGCGGTCGAGCTCGCGCGGCGCACCTGGGTGCCGGCGATGGTCCCCTGGCGGGCGACCGAGGAGGGCGACGTCACCGAGGACCTGCTCGCCTGGTACGCCCGCTTCGCGCGCGGCCGGCCGGGGGCGCTGGTGGTCGAGGCGACCGGCATCCGCGACGTGCCGAGCGGGCCGCTGCTGCGCATCGGCGACGACCGCTTCCTGCCCGGGCTCGAGCGCCTCGTCGACACGGTGCGGCGCGAGAGCGGCGGCGCGACGCGGCTCTTCCTGCAGGTGATCGACTTTCTCGCCATTCGCCGCCGGCCGGAGAGAGAGAAGTACTTCCGCCGCTTCCTGGCGCTCACCGACCGCCACCGCTCCGCCTTCCCCGATCTCGCCGACGAGGCGATCCGCGAGCGGCTGCTCGCGTCTGCCGACGAGGAGCTGGTCGCGATCCTCGATCCGCGCGAGTACGAGGCCTACGCCTACGGCTATCGCGAGCGGGTGACCGACTTGCACCTCGCGCACATCCGCGACCTGCCGCGGGTGTTGCCGGGGCTCTTCGCCGCGGCGGCCGAACGCGCGCGGCGCGCCGGCTTCGACGGCCTCGAGCTCCACTACGCGCACGCCTACACGATGGCCTCGTTCCTCTCGCGCCGGAACATCCGCGACGACGGCTGGGGCGGATCGAGGGAGAACCGCGTCCGCCTGCCGCTCGCGGTGGTGCGCGCGGTGCGCGAGCGGGTCGGGGCCGACTGGACGGTGGGCTGCCGGATGCTCGCGGAGGAGGCGATCGAAGAGGGATCGGAGCTCGACGACGCGGCCTGGTTCGCGGTCGAGTTGGCGCGCGCCGGGCTCGATTTCGTCTCGCTGTCGCGCGGCGGCAAATTCGAGGACGCGAGGCAGCCGCGGATCGGACAATCGGCCTACCCCTACACGGGTCCGTCGGGCTGGGAGTGCATGCCGACCGCGATCGCCGACGCGCGCGGTCCTTTTGGGCGCAATGTCGAGCCGGCGGCGGCGATTCGCGCCGCGATCCGCGCCGCCGGGCTCGCGACGCCGATCGTGGTCGTCGGCGGCATCAACTCCTTCGCGCAGGCGGAGGCGATCCTGGCGCGCGGCGACGCCGACATCGTCGGCGCCGCCCGCCAGTCGCTCGCCGATCCCGACTGGTACGAGAAGGTCCGCCAGGGTCGCGGCGCCGCGGTGCGCCGCTGCACCTACACCAACTACTGCGAGGGCCTCGACCAGATGCACAAACAGGTGACCTGCCGCCTCTGGGACCGCGAAGTCCTCGAAGAGCCCGGAGTCCGCCTCTCGACCGACGGCAAACGCCGACTCGTCGCGCCGGAGGATGCGGGCTAGGTGTTAGTGCTCAAGAGGTTGTTGACTCGCGAGCAGGGTGGTTTTCTGCCGAGAGCGGTGTGAGGTCGGTGGAAATTGTAGCGGTGGAGGAAGGCTGGGAGTGCTTCTCGGCGTTGGCGAGAGGAGCAGTAGGGTCGAGCGTAGGCCCATTCCCGGAGGGCGGTCTGGATGAGCCTCTCGGCTTTGCCGTTGGTTCTTGGGGTGTAGGGCCGGGTGCGTAGGTGGCGGAGTTTGTAGCGCGTGCAGGCGCGTTGCATCTTCTTCGAGCGATAGCCGGTACCGTTGTCGGTGAGGATGCGCTGAGCCTCGATGCCGTGCTGTCGATACCAAGCGACCGCCCGGCGCAGGAAGCCCGCCACAGTGGCTCCCGTTTCGTCGGGCAAGACTTCCATGTAGGACAAACGACTGAAGTCGTCGATGGCGACATGAGCGTACTCCCAGCCGGCGCCGCGTTTTCGCCGACTCTGGTCGCCGTGGATGCGATGACCGATTCCGTCGATCCGGCCGAGCTTCTTGATGTCGAGGTGAATCAGCTCGCCGGGAGCCTGGCGCTCGTAGCGAATCACCGGGGGCTTCGGCTCGAGATCCCGAGCTCGCGACAGTTTGTGCCGCCGCAGGATTCGCCCCAAGGTGGAGCGTGGAATGCCGGTGAGCTCGGCCAGGGCTTGGGCGTTCAGCCGGTGTTGCCGGCGCAGGTGGATGGCCAGCTCCTCCCGGCTCAGGGAAAGCTTCCTAGGCGAGCGATGAGGCCGCGACGAGCGATCGAGCAACCCGCCCTCTCCTTCGTCGAGGAAGCGGCCAATCCACTTTCGCGCGGTCTGGCGGCTGACCCCCGCCGCGCGCGAAGCCTGGCCCATGGGCCAGGCTTCCTGCAAAACACGACGACAAAGCAAGGCTCGACTTTCCGGGCAAGTCTTTGCTCTTCTATGGATGTTCATCCGGGCTGCCTCCGTGGTTTGCCAGCTCTTCGACAAAGCCAGCCTGCCACAGCAGTCCGGGTGAACAACCTATTGAGCAGTCACAGCTAGGGGAACGGGCGAAGCCTGTTGGAGACCAGGTCGATCTTCACGGCCTCGCCCTCACGATCGAGGAAGATGGGCGAAATCAGCAGTTCGGGTTGTGCGCTCATGAATTTCAGCTGGAGCCCGCCCGCCAGGACTTCGCGTGCGCCACTCGACCAGTCGAACGACTCGAGAGTCCACGAGTTGTGCGAGGACATTCTGGGCTGGTGCAGGAACCAGGCGCGAATCGACGTCGTGCCCGCGATGACGAACGCGTGCTCCCCTGCTGGCAGGTCGAAGGTCGAGAGCGGCACCGCCGGAGAGCGCCAGAGAGAAACGTGGCTGCGGTTGGCTTCCGCCGTCTCGAAGACGAGCCCGCCGTCGTCGAGAAATCGAGCCCGAGCCCGTTGCTCCCAATAGGGATTCGCGGCGAGATTCGGAATTCGGTCGAGGGGAGCGAGCGAGATGCCGTCCAGCAGAAGGGACGGGCCCGAAGCGTTGACGAGGAGGACTCGATCCCCCGACGCATTCGAGAGCGACGAGATCCAGGGCCGGATCGGCGGCGTGCTCGCCGCTGCGACGGTCGAGCCGTCGGTTCGAAGGCTCCAGCGAGTGAGGCGCTGCTCGCGAATTCCGATGGTAGGCGGCGAGCCGCGTGGCCCTGCTGCGGAGGCGTGGCGCTCGGGGGTCTCCCGGCGCGGAATCCAGGATCTCCAAGTGTCATCGACGGGTGCGAGTTGGGGATCGAATGAGTGGACGTCGGAGCGCGTGAAGTAGACGACCGAGTCGCCGTCGACCGCCAGCGACTCGACGCGATCACGAACCGCGACCGAGACGAGGCGGCTCCCGGACGTGGTGTCGAACAGGTCGATTCTCGATTCGCGCTTCTCGGCCAGAAGAGCGGCGAGCCGGTGCCCATCGGGAGAAACCGCCCACGAGATCGGCCACGACGAGAAGCCAATCGGCGTCGACCTTCTTTCGTCTCGACTCCGGCTCAGGTCGCGCCAACCCAGGGATAGCACGCCGGGGTCGCGGGATTCGCCGAGCTCGAAGAGCTTCGAGTCCCTGGTGAAGCGATACTGGGAGGGAGCCCAAGGCCTCCCGAATCCCCGGCTGATGACGCGGGTGCGAACCCACCGGCCCGACTGGTCGTCGACCAAGAAGAGAGCGCGGAGCTCTCCGCCTCTCGCCGATCCGCCGACCTCGGACCACCCCCCGGAGATCGAACGCACACTCATGTGGTGACGAAGGCCGACGATATCGGTCAAGCGCGGCCGCTCGAAGCCGGCGGACCCCGCCAGGGCGGCGGCGGCCACCGCGAAGAGCCCCGCTCCCGCGGCCAGAGAGTAGGCCCGATGCGCTCTATGTCGGTCGGATCGACCGACTAGCACTTGGACGAAGGTCGCGCCGGCGAGGACCGCGAATGCCGCGCTCGAGGAGAACAAGAGGAGCTTCGCGGCACCTAGGGGTGCGCCGAACCGGCGCAGATCGACCCAGGCGACCGCGATCGCGACTCCGGCGGCGGACGCAGAGACGAGGTCGAGCGCACCCCACGCGGCTCTCGATCGCGCCGCGAGGCTGATCGTGTTGGAGGCGAAGAAGAGGACGAGCCCGCAGCCTGCGATTACGAATCCGATGGCGAGACTCGACGACCTCCAAGGCGGGGGGAGATTCGAGACCAGGTCGAAGTAGTCACCGAGCAGGCGGAGGACGCCGCTTCTTCCGCGGAAGTCGGCGCCGAGAAGGGCGGCTGGGACGACGGCGAGCGCGGCGCTCGTCGCCACGATCGCAATCGCTGCTCCCAAGCGCGCGCACCAGAACGAGACGACCCGAATCGGGCGCGAGAGGAAGAAGGAGAGCCGATTCTCGGCAAGGTCTCGGACCAGAACGGAAGAGCCGAAGGTCACCGCCAAGATCCCGGATAACAGGATCGCCGCGGTCGTCGCGGCCACGGCCCGAAGCTCATGTGGGTCTCGAGCGTGCACGCCCGGAAAGCTGGGCACGGCAGCGGACAGAACGCCGATCAGAGGCGAGATCGCCAGGATCGCGCGCTGGCGATGTACCTCGAAGGCGAAGAGCGCGGCGAAGGCTCTCACGCGGCGCCTCGTTGGGTCGTCAGGTCGCGCAACAGATCCTCCAGGGAGGGACGGGCAGTGTCGTCGGCGGAGATGGCGCCCGCGCCGCGCCGTAGCTCGTCGGGCGGTCCTTCGGCGACCAGGCGGCCGCGGTGCAGGATGCCGACGCGGTCGGCGATCCGTTCGACCGCGTCGAGGTCGTGGGAAGTGAGGAAGATCGTCGCGCCGCGGTCGGCGAGCTCGGCGACGATCTCCTCCTCGAAGGTCGCGCGGGCGATCGGGTCGAAGCCGAGCGTCGGGTCGTCGAAGATCAGCAGGCTCGGCGCATGGCCGAGGGCGAGCGCCAGCGAGGCGAGGCCCCGTTGCCCGCGGGAGAGCGCCGCGAAGCGCCGATCGAGCGGAATCCCGAACCGCCTCAGGCGCGCTTCGAAGCCCGGCCGATCCCAGGTGTCGAACAGCCGCGTCGAGAGATGGGCGAGCCGGGCGAGCGTCGCGTCCGGCGGCGCGTCCGGAGTCTCGGCGAGGAAGCCGACCGAGCGCATCAACCGCGTCCGTTCGCGCCAGGGGTCGGCGCCGAAAAGCCGGACGCGACCGCGGATCACGGGCCGGAATCCCATCAAGCTCGCGATCAACGTCGATTTGCCTTCGCCGTTGCGCCCAACGAGGGCGTAGACCTCGCCGCGTGCGACCGCGAGCGCGAGTCCGTCGAGCACGTGGACGCGGCCGTAGCCGGCGACCACGTCGGCGGCTTCGACCGGCGGTCCTCCAGTCGTCGTCTCTCTCATTTCGGATCCTCCTGGGCGCGCGGGACCCGCGCCAGCGCCGTGGCCACGGCCTCCCGCGCTTCGTCCGCTCCGGCCGAGAGCCCCGCGGCGGCCGTCGCGAAACGCTCCGCGGCCTCCGCCAGGCGCTTGCGCCGCTCGCGCGCCGGAAGCGCCGGCGGGGAATCGGTCACGAAGGTGCCCTCCCCGCGCCGCACCTCGGCCAGCCCGGCCTCCGCCAGCGCCTGGTAGGCCTTGACCACCGTGTTGGGATTGACCCGCAGCTCGCGCGCCATCTCGCGCACCGAGGGCAGCGCCGCGCCCGGCGCGAGCCCGCCGGTGGCGATGCGCCGCGCGAGACCCTCCTCGATCTGCCGCCAGATGGGGCGCGAGTCGGCGGAATCGATGCGCAGGCCGGCCGGCATGGAGTTAGTGTATTAATACAGTAATACGCTGTCAAGAACCGCGGCGACCGGCTGGCGAAGAGCGAGCGGCGGGTGCGCATCACCAGCAGGATCGCGACCTCGGTGACCAGCGAGGTCGCGATCCGGGGATGTCGAGCGCACCGGGGCCTCGAGCCTCTCGCCCCTTGACTTTTTTCTCGTTCTCTTTCTAATGCACCCATTCATACGGTGGCGAAAAGCCCATGGTGAAAGTGCTGAGACGCGGTCCTTACGTCCTAGTGATCACTGCAGGCCTCGTCCTTGCTGCGGGGGAGAGAGCATCGAGACCCACGTCGGCAGTGGAAGGCAAGAAACCGAGGCCTGTGACCCGGCTAGCGGCAGCTGAACCGAGGGTCCGACTCTTCGCTTCGAGTGGCTCTGACTCGGAGGAGGATCGCATCTCGATGCCGAGGCTGGCCAGGGTTTCACCGAAGAGCGGGCATCAAGCCGGCGCCGGAGTGCCATCTCTCCTTTGGGCTCGCGAGCCGCGGACCCATCGAGGCAGCGAGTTTGTTCCCGATGGTTGCTGGTGTGCCCCGCTGGCGTCAGGGGGCTGCCGGTGCGCCCGCAGGCTTCAGTACAGCATCCAGCGAACCCTCGAAACTGGGCAGGAACTCGACAGCAGCGCGAGGAGCCGGAGGTGAAGGTTCTTGCGAGGCGCCGGATGAGGTGCGTTGCCAGCACGCTGGCCGTCGTGCTCGTCGGCTGGTGCGCTCCGGCAGATCGCGCCATGGCCGAGGAGAGCGCGGCAAGGCCGAGTGAAGCGGGGCAGCCGGCCCTCGGCGCCGTAGGAGCCAGCGGCGGGCCACCGACAGTCGTCTTCGAAGTCGCGGCGCCGAAAGAGAGCGGAGGAGCGGTTCGAGAGTCCTCGGATGAGAGTCTGCACGTCGTTCTCGAGCGCGCGGGCGCGGAGCCCGGGACGCGCGACGCCCTGGCGGTCGTTGCGGGTACTCCCGTCAAGGTCCCGCGGGGGACCTGGGTCTGGCGGATCGAGGCCCCTGGACGGATCGGGTTCGGCCGCGGCACGGTGGAGATCACCGGCGCGTCGCGCGTGCGCCTCGAGCCGGAATGGCGACGCGCCTGTTCGGTCCACGTCGCCGATTCTCAGCCTCGTCTCGACGCCGTGACGGTCTTGACGCCTCGGCCGGGGACGTTCTACACCTGGACTCCTCGCGAGGGATTGCCGCTGCAGGTGCCGGAAGGGCGATTCGCTACGGTGACACTCGGTCCCCGGGGACCCATCGGCACGACGTCGGCCGCGTGGTGCCGTGAAGATCAGGCGCTCGAGCTGTCCCCGCGGCTTCCCGAGTCCGGCGAGCAGGTCCGGCTGGTTCACTACGCCTTTCCCGACGACTGGGGAGGCGACCTCGAGCGCTTCGTCACCGCTTCCGAAACGAGGGACGGCAATGCGGCGCGGAGTGTTACGCCTCTGCTGCTCGCCTGGGGGGAAGGCGAAGCGTTGGGCTTGTTTTCCATGACCGACGGCGAACCGCATGTCCTTTTCGCCCAGCACCCGAAGCTCACTACCCTGCGCCAGAGCCTGGATCCCAGCCCCGGCGTCGTGCAACTCGACCGCGCGACCCTTCGCCGGCGCTCGGACCTGACGCTCACCGTCGACTTTCGACCGCGGACCGATGGCCGTCGCTCCGAGCTGGTGCTGCTGCGCTGCGGAGATCGCTTCGAGGATGGGGGACCGTACCTCGATTCCTACGAGAAGCATCGCTGCGCGGCGGCGGCGGCGCCGCAAGCGATTCAGCGTGGAGTGCGGGCCTATCGCCTTGCCGATCTGGACACGGGCCAGTACGTTCTCGAGGCGAGAATCGGGGAGGAAGTCGTGTACGGCCTGGGTGCCTGGTTGACGCCGGCGCTCACCGCAGAATCGCCTCGCACGGTGGACCTCGGTTCCTTTCCGCTCGTCGAGCACGAAGTCTTCGGCCACATCCTGCGCAAGGGGCAGCCCTCGGTTGGGGAAGTGAGGTTCTTCGACGGGGTGTCGAGCTGGGGAACGGAGCGCGTGTTCCCGACCGACGAGGACCTCACCTACCATCTGCGCTATTTCGGCGAGCGCGCGTTCTACGAGGTGTGGTTGGAGCCCCTGCGCCGGCTCGACCCTGGCCTCGCCTCCGATCGGTATGGCCTTCTCTTCGCGCGCGGACTGAGCATTTGTCTGTACAACGGCGGCTGTCAGCCGCTCTCGGACTCGACACGGCTCGTGGGCGATGGGCCGCTCGATCTCGAGGTGGAATCGGGCGCTCAGCTCGAGGTGACAGTGGTCGACGCCGAGACCAGGGAGCCGCTCGCCGGCGCTCCAGTCGGTATCGGCGATCGACCCAGGACGCTTCTTTTCATCGACGGCAAGACGCGCTGGGAAGGCGTAGAGCCGCCCTACGGAGTGACTCCGCACGTGACCGATGCCGAGGGGCGAGCGCTCCTGCTCCCTCAGCACAGCGGGGAGATGACCCTGGTCGCCTTTCGCGCCCCGGACTACGAGCTGAAGCGCGAGCCGATCACGGTGCCCGCGGAGGGGACCTTGGCGATCACCGTCGAGTTGCGCCGCGATCAAGCCGAGGATCGCGCCGCGCAATTGCGCTTCCGCGACGGTTCGCCGCTGGCCGGCGGCGCCTTGGTGGCGTTGATGCCCGGGGACGCGCCGGAGTTCCACTGCGTGCTGACGCTCGATGGCGAGAGCAGAGTGCTCGGAGCGAGACGCTGCCGTGGACTCGAGCGCATGCGCACGATCCTGATCGCACCGGGAGCGCGATTGACCTCCATCGAAGGGAGCCGGCTGGCGCGCGGCGAGATCGTGGAAGTGGAGCGCGCGGGGCGCGCCAGGAGGGTTCGCTTCGTGGATGCCGACGGGAATCCCGTGCCGGGATTCCTGCCCGCGTTCGAAATCGACGATCTGCTTCTCACGCCCGATTGGATGTTCGCCGCGGACACGCTTTCCGGTTACCTGCCCGCGTATCCGTCCGATGCCGGGGGTTGGCTCGTCCTCGAGGGCCTGGACCCGCTTCAAGGCCCCGAGGAAGTCGCGCGAGCTCGCTCCGGGGATCGGTGGTGGTCCATGAAGGTCGTGGCGACCGAGGCCGACGACTCGCCGGCGCTGGAAGTGCCGTGAAGCGCACGGACGAGAGGTCTTCCTTGCGATCTCGAAAGCGTGGGTGCCGGGCGGCGAGCATGGCGCTCCCTTGCGCGCTGCTCGCGAGCTTGCCACTTTCGGTCTCGGCGGAGGCGCCGCCGGTTGCCGCACTTCTTGGATCTCGAGCGCCAGCTTCACGGAGAGGTCCGCATCGATTTCCGCCTCTTCCCTCTCGGCCCCGCCGGCGACGAGCACTTCGTGGCGGCGCTGACCGCTCTTTGCGTCGCCCGGCAAGGGGACGTTTGGGAGTTCCTCCGCCGCTGGTCCGAGCGATCGGATGGGCCTCCCGAATTGCTCGACCTGGCTGCTGACCAAGGCCTGCACGCGGACGCGTTGCGAGTGTGTCTCGAGGATCCCGGCTCCCGTGCCCAACTCGAGTTTGAGATGTCGGCAGGGTTCGAGGCCGGCGTTTTCGCGACCCCTTTCACTTTCGTGAACGGTCAACTGGTGCGGGGACGGCGGCCCGAGCTCCTGCGCGCTGCCGTGGACCGAGAGCTCTCGAAATGAGACCAAGGGACGATTCCCGAGAGCCGCATCTTGCGCTGCCGGCACTCGAATCTCGCCGGTTACGATCAAGCGGCCAGTGCGTTCAGCCGCCGTCGGCGCCGTGGGCGAGGGCGGTGCGGGCGAAGAACCAGCGCTTGGCGAGCTCGGAGACGACGACGTAGCCGGCCGAGATGCCCACGGTGGCGGCGAGCAGCGCCGGGGGCAGCGGGGCGAAGGCGAACCAGCGGGCGGCGAGCGGGATCGCGTGGCGCGCGCCGGTAGAATGCGCCGATGCGTTGCGTATCGATCGGCGGCGGACCGGCGGGTCTCTACTTCGGCATCCTGATGCGGCAGGCTTTTCCCGACTCGGAGGTGACGATCTTCGAGCGCAACCGGCCGGACGACACCTTCGGCTTCGGGGTCGTCTTCTCCGACGAGACGCTCTCCTTCCTCGACGAGGCCGATCCGGAGTCCGCCGCCGAGATCCGCGCCCGATTCCGCAACTGGCGCGACATCGAGACCTGCTTCCGCGGTACCTGGACGCTGTCGACCGGACACGGTTTCTGCGCCATCTCGCGCGCCGCGCTGCTCGCCATTCTGCTGCACCGCGCCGAGGCGCTCGGTTGCCGGGTGGTCTTCCGCCAGGAGCTCTCGGACGCCGGGCCGGCGATGGCGACCGCCGACCTGGTGCTCGCCGCCGACGGCGTCAACAGCTTCGTCCGCCATCAGTTCGCCGACGTCTTCCGCCCGCGCATCGAGCTCGGTGCCAATCGCTTCTCGTGGCTCGGCAGCGACAAGCCGCTACGCGCCTTCACCTTCCTCTTCGTCGAAACCGAGTTCGGCCTCTTCCAGGTCCACGCCTATCCCTACGAGGACCGCCGCTCGACTTTCATCGTCGAGACCGACGAGGCGACCTGGCGCGCGGCCGGGCTCGACCGCGCCGAGGAGTCGGACACGGTCGCGATCTGCGAACGGCTCTTCGCCGAGCATCTGGACGGCCACCGGCTGATCGCCAACCGCTCGCTCTGGCGGCGATTTCCGGCGATCGCCTGCGAGCGCTGGAGCCACGAGAACCTGGTGCTGGTCGGCGATGCCGCGCACACCGCTCACTTCTCGATCGGCTCGGGCACCAAGCTGGCGATGGAGGACGCGATCGCGCTGGTGGCGGCGCTGCGCGAGAGCGGCGGCGGCGTGCCGCCGGCGCTCGCGGCTTACGAGGACTCGCGGCGGCTCGAGGTCGCCAAGCTGCAGCGGGCGGCGCGCGTCTCGCAGCGCTGGTTCGAGAACGCCCGGCGCTACCTCGGCCAGCACCCGATCCCGTTCAGCTTCAACCTCATGACGCGCTCGAAGCGGATCACCTACGACAAATTGCGCGAGCGCGATCCGCGCCTGGTCACCCAGCTCGACGCCTGGTTCGCGAGCGAGATCGGCCGGGCGGGGGCGGCGCCGGTGCCGCCGGCCTTCCAGCCCTTCGCCGCGCGCTCGGTGGAGCTCGCCAACCGGATCGTCGTCTCGCCCATGTGCCAGTACTCGGCGGTCGAGGGCACGGTGGGGGACTGGCACCTGGTGCACCTCGGGTCGCGCGCCCTCGGTGGCGCCGGCCTGGTGATCACCGAGATGACCGACGTCGAGCCCGAGGGGCGGATCACGAAGGGTTGCGCCGGACTCTGGACGACCGGACACCGCGACGCCTGGCGGCGGATCGTCGAGTTCGCCCACGCCCACGGCGGGACGAAGATCGGTATCCAGCTGGCGCACGCCGGTCGCAAGAGCTCGCTCCACCATCCCTGGACGGACGACGACCGGCCGCTCGCGCCGGAGGAGGGCGCCTGGACGACGTACGCGCCGTCGGCGGTCCCCTTCGAGCCCGGCTGGCCGGCGCCGCGGGCGATGGACCGCGCCGACATGGACCGGATCCGCGACGCCTTCGCGCGCGCGGCGCGCTGGTCCGAGGAGGCGGGCTTCGACTGGCTCGAGCTCCACATGGCGCACGGCTATCTGCTGTCGAGCTTCCTGTCGCCGCTCGCCAACTTCCGCGACGACGACTACGGCGGCTCGCTCGAGAATCGCCTGCGCTACCCGCTCGAGGTCCTGCGCGCGGTGCGCTCTGCCTGGCCCGCGGGCAAGCCGATTTCGGTGCGCATCTCGGCCTCCGACTGGATGCCCGACGGCTCGGGCACGACGCCCGAGGAGGCGGTCGAGATCGCGCGGGCGCTCGCCGCGGCCGGCGCCGACCTGATCGACGTCTCGAGCGCCGGCAACTCGCCGCTCTCGCAAGTCGAGTACGGGCGGATGTACCAGACGCCGTTCGCCGAGAAGATCCGCTACGGGGCGGCCGTGCCGGTGATGGCGGTGGGCGGCATCGAGGGCGCCGATCACGCCAACACGGTGATCGGCGCCGGTCGCGCCGACCTCGCGGTCCTGGCGCGAGCCCACCTGCGCGATCCCTACCTGACCCGCCGCGCGGCGGCTGCCTACGGCGTCGATCTCCCCTGGCCGGGGGCGTACCTGCGCGGCAAACCGCGCCGGGGCGCGCCCGAGTCGGCGCGGCCGATCGAGTAGGATCCGCCGGCGATCCCGATGCCCTCCGACGCGCGCCACACTCCCCCCCGCGACCCGGCGGCGACGGTCGATCTCCCGTTCCGCACCCCGTTGGTAGTGCGCTTCGGCGACGTCGATCCGGCGGGGATCGTCTACTACCCGCGTTTCCCGCACTTCTGCCACGTGGCGATGGAGGAGTTCTTCCACGCCGTCGTCGGCTTCGACTACCCTCGCCTGCTCAACGAGCTCCGGATCGGTCTGCCGACCGTCCGCCTCGAGTGCGATTTCCGCCAGCCGCTGCGCTACGGCGAGACGGCGGTGATCGAGGTCGAGGCGAGCCGCGCCGGTTCGGCGTCGATCGAGTGGCGGCATCGTTTCCTCCGTCCCGGCGGCGAGGAGGTGGTCGCCGAATGCCGCGTGGTCACGGTGTGCGTGAACATGGACAGCTGGCGCAAGCAGCCGGTCCCCGCCTGGCTACGCGAGCGCTTGGCGGTGCCGGCGGATCTCGCCGGAGAGGGCTGAGCCCGCCCCGCTCCTCCGTTTTCCCTCGCCTCGTCCGGACCCATCCGCCCGCCCGGGGGATGCGTACATATCGCCAGACAGCCGGACCGCGCGCGGCGGTTGATACCCAGTGACAAGGAGGAGCACATGTTTTCCAGGAAGAGGTGTGTCTTGGCGGTCGCCGCCGCGGCGGCTCTCGTGGCCCTGCCCGTGGCGGCATCGAGTCATCGCGAAGCGCCGTGGATCGCGGGGCACCCGCGGGTCGACGGTACCGACTTCTACATGTTCCGCAGCTACGAGGCCGGGCGCGATGGCTACGTGACCCTGATCGCCAACTACGTGCCGCTGCAGGACGCCTACGGCGGGCCGAACTTCTTCAGTCTCGACCCGCAGGCGCGGTATCGCATCCACATCGACAACTCCGGCGACGGGGTCGAGGACCTGACCTTCGAGTTCCATTTCACCGATTTCAACAACGACATCGCGCTGCCGATCGGCGGCGAGAACGTCTCGATTCCGCTGCTGGCGGCGGGGCAGCTGGCGGCGATCCCCGGCGGTCTCGCGGCGCAGAACCAGGTCGAGCTCTACACCGTTTCCCTGAAGCGCGGCGCGGTCGGCAACCCGACCTCGACCGTGCAGGCGGTCAACGGCAAGAACGGCGGCGGCTTCTTCTGCCGGCCGCTCGACAACGCCGGGCAGAAAACCTTCCCCGACTACGATTCCTACGCCGCGCTGTGCATGGACCCGATCCAGATCCCGGGCTGCGGCGAGGGTCGGGTCTTCGTCGGCCAGCGCAAGGACGCTTTCGAAGTCAACCTCGGCGAGGTCTTCGACCTGGTCAACATCGCCAACCCGGTGGGCGCGCCCGACGTCGAGCCCTCGGCGCTCTCGGACAAGAACGTCACCGAGATCGCCCTCGAGCTGCCGATTTCCTGCCTGACCGAGGGTCGCGGCGACGTGATCGGCGGCTGGTCGACCGCGGCCCTGCCGCGGATCTCGGAGCTGGCGAGCTCGCCGTCCTTCGAAGCGCCGGAGGCGGCGCGGTCGACCGACTTCATCCAGGTGTCGCGGCTCGGCATGCCGCTGGTCAACGAGGTGGTGATCGGCTTGCGCGACAAGAACCGGTTCAACAACAGCCAGCCCGCCGACGACCTGCAGTTCGCCAGCTACGTCACCAATCCGGTGCTGCCGGCGCTGCTCGAGATCCTGTTCGGTGTCCAGGCGCCGACCAACTTCCCGCGCACCGACCTGCTCGGGGCCTTCATTCTCGGCATTCCGGGCTTGAACGAATTCGGCTTCGGCGAGATGGCGCGGCTCAACACCGCGATCCCGCCGACGCCGCGCGACCAACAGAACCGGCTCGGCGTCCTGGGCGGCGACAACGCCGGCTTCCCCAACGGCCGCCGTCCGGGCGACGACACGACCGACGCCGAGCTGCGGGTGGCGATGGGCGTCCTCTGTCACGCCTTCCCGGGGCTCTACTGCTCGCCGGGAGACGCGGCCTCGGGCGATCTGCCGTACACCGACGGCACGCTGGTCGACGCCTCGCAGACCGACGACCACTTCCCCTACTTGCGCACGCCGATTCCGGGCTCGCCCAACGGCGTCAACGGTATCGGCGAGCCCTGAAGCGGGCCTCGCCGTTCGTCGTACCGGCCCCGGGGTCCGCTCCCCGGGGCCGTTTTCTTCTTGCGAGATGATGCGCCGGTGTCCCGGCGACCGCTCGTCCTCTACGCGATCTGCGCGCTGGCATTCGGCACGATGGCCTTTCTCGCCAAGCTTGCCTCGGCGCGCCTCTCGGGCAGCGAAGTGGCGCTGCTGCGGTTCGTGGCGATGCTGGCGCCGCTCCTGCTCGTGCCCTCGATCGCCCGCCAGGCGCGCCGGTTCGACCGCCTCGACCTGCTGCTGATCCGCGGCGTCTGCGGCGGGATCGCGGTGCTGCTCTTCTTCCTCGCCATCGCCCACATTCCAGTCGGCATCGCGACCCTGCTCAACTACAGCTCGCCGATCTGGAGCGTGCTGTTCGCGGCGCTGTTCCTCGGCGAGCCGGTCGACCGCCGACTGGTCGTGCCGTTCGTGGCCAGTTTCGCCGGCATGCTGCTGGTGGTCGAGTCGCGCGCGCGACCGGGGGACTTGCTGGGGTTCGGCCGCTGGGAGCTGGTGGGGTTCCTGTCGGCGATCCTCTCCGGCGCCGCGGTCGCCGCCATCCGCGCCGCGCGGCGCAGCGAGAGCTCTTGGTCGATCTACGCCAGCTTCTCGATATTCGGCTTCGTGACCAGCGCCCCGTTCGGCGTCGCCTCGTGGCGGACGCCGAACGGGCGCGAGTGGCTGCTCGTCGCCGGCGTCGGCGCCACCTCGATCGCGGCGCAGCTGCTGATGACCTACAGCTATCGCTGGGTGACCAATATGGAGGCCGGCGTGCTGGCGCAGCTCGCGGTGGTGACGGCGATGCTCCTCGGGGCGATCTTCCTCGGCGACCGACTCACCTGGAGCGGGGGAGTCGGGGCGCTGTTGGCGATCGGCGGGGTCGTCGGAGTGGCCTGGATCCAGTCCGGCGGGGGACGGGCCGGGCCCGTGCCGCGGGATCCACCGCGGGGACCCGAGCCTCGGGAGAGTCGGGACGCGCCACTGGAAGGGACCTTCAGGTCGCGATAAGGTCGCAACCATCTCGCTCTCAGGGTGGATCCGCCGGGTTCACCCTCCAGGATGCAGTCGAGGAGGGGTGCTCATGACGATCCGTTCGCAGTCGGCCTCGTGTCTGGTTCTCGTGATCCTGGTCCTGGCGTCGACTCCGCTCCTCGCGGTCTCGCGCCAGTTCATGGATCCGGTTCCGGACGGCTCGGTCAAGGGCGCGGCGCCCGACAAGGCGCCGGCTCTCGGCTCCGTACCGGCGGCGATTCCTTCGTCGGTCTTCTCGCCGCTCGGTCAGGGTTACGCGGGCGAGGTCGAGCCGAACGGCACGGCCGGCAGCGCGACGCCCCTGGTGGGAACGAACCTGGTGGTGCGGGCGAACCTGTTCCCCAACGGCGACATCGATTTCTTCTCCTTTCCGGCGACCGCCGGCGACCGGATCTACATCGCGGCGATGACCTCGTTCTCGGCCGGCAGCAGCACCGACGCCCAGCTGACCCTGCTCGCCTCGGACGGCACGACGACGATCGAGTTCGACGACGACAACGGCATCTTCGCCGCCCTCTCCCCGACGATCGCCGGCGCCACGATTCCGACGACCGGAATCTACTTCATCAAGGTCAACGACTTCACCGCCGGAACGACCTCCGAGCGCCCGTACGAGATGCACATGCGGGTGCAGAGCGGTGCGCCGACGCCCGAAGTCGAAGGCAACGACACGCCAGCGACGGCGAACGTCCTACCGGCGAACGGCTGGGTGAGCGGCACGCGCAATCCGGCGGCGGCGAGCGAGCAGGACTGGTACAGCCTCAACCTCAACGCCGGGGACACCGTCTTCCTCAGCCTCGACCTCAATCCGGAACGCGACGCGACGGTCTGGAACGGCCGCCTCGGATTCGCGCTCTTCGGCGACGCCGGAAACCAGATCCTGGTGGCCGACGACGCGGGAAACGGGGACATCTTGCCGGTGCCGAACAACCCGTCCGAAGCGATGTTCATGACCGTGAAGACCGCGGGGACCTACTTCGCCTTCGTCGACTCGGCTACCGCGACGGTCGGCGGACCGACGGCCACTTATCAACTGAGCGTCAGCGTTCATCCGGCGGTGCAGGAAGGGGTCAATTGCACCACCTACACCTCGACCGACGTCCCGAAGACGATCGGTCCGGGGACCGGGCTGGTGAGCTCGGTCATCACCGTGCCGGGAAATCCGCGCATCGCCGACGTGGACGTCGACATCGTCCTCAACCACGCGCTGATGACCGAGGTCGACGCCCACCTGCGCTCGCCGGCCGGGAACGACAACGGCCTGTTCACCGACATCGGCGCCGGCGCCACCGGCGGGCAGACACAGATGGATCTCGTATTCGACGACGAAGCGGGAATCCCGCCGCAGTACACCGTGCTCAAGGGCGTGCAAGTCAAACCCGAAAACTCCTCGACCGGCGGAACGGCCTCGACCTCCGGCGCCTACCGGCTCTCCTGGTTCGACGGCGAGAATGCCGGCGGCACTTGGACGCTCGACCTGCGCGACGACACGGCGGGCGCCAACGGCGGCACTCTGACCGCTTGGGCGCTGCGCATCTGCGAAGCTCCGCCTCCGCCGGCCTGTCCGCCGGGATTCGCGGTCCAGACGGTCTTCACCACCGATTTCGAGAGCGGCGCCGCCGGATTCACGCATTCCGGCGCCCAGGACGAGTGGGAGCTCGGGCTTCCGGCGACGGTCGCGACGTCGACCGCCAATCCGATCGCCGGGTTCAGCACCTGCAACAGCGGCGTCAATTGCTGGAAGACCGACCTCGACAACACCTACAACGCCTCGTGCAACCAGGATCTGTTGTCGCCGAACATCAATCTCACCGGCCTGGCGGCGCCGGTCGTCGTGACTTGGGCGCAGCGCCACCAGGTCGAGACGGCGAACTTCGATCATTTCTTCGTCGACTTCCAGCAGGCGGGCGGCGCCAGTCCGGTCCGGCTCTACGAGTGGTTGGAGCCGACGCCGATCAGCGCCTCGGCCGGCACCGGCAATCCGCAGGCGAATATCGGCGGCAGCGCCGGCTGGGGGGTCTTCTCGCGCCGGGCGGACTCGCTCGCCGGATTCAACAGCGAGCTGCGGGTCCACCTCGACTCCGACACCTCGGTCCAGTTCGCCGGCGTGGCAATCGACGACGTCTCGGTGACCGCCTGCCGGGCGCTCTCGGCCGACCTCGCGATCACCAAGACCGACGGCGTCACCACGGCGGTACCGGGCGGCAGCGTGACCTACACGATCACCGCTTCGAATGCCGGACCGGATCCGGTGGTCGGCGGCACGGTGGCCGACACTTTCCCGGCGGTCCTCACCTGCACTTGGACCTGCGTCGGCGCGGGCGGCGGCACCTGCACCGCGGCCGGAGCGGGCAACATCAGCGACACGGTGAACCTGCCGGCGGGCGGCTCGGTGACCTACACCGCCTCGTGCACCATCTCCGCGGCGGCGACCGGCTCGCTGGCGAACACCGCCTCGGTGTCGAGCGCGGTCACCGATCCGGTGCCGGGCAACAACAGCGCCACCGATACCGACACGTTGACCCCGCAGGCCGACCTCTCGATCACCAAGACCGACGGCGTGGCGACGGCGGTGCCCGGACAGTCGGTGACCTACACGATCACCGCTTCGAACCCCGGGCCGTCGAATTCTCCGGGCTCCTCGGTCGCCGACCCGTTCCCGGCGAGCCTCACCTGCAACTGGACCTGCGTCGGGGCGGCAGGCGGCACCTGCACCGCGGCCGGAGCGGGCAACATCAGCGACACGGCCAACCTCCCGGCCGGCGGCTCGGTGACCTACACCGCCACCTGCAACATCGCGGCTTCCGCGACCGGCACGCTGTCGAACACCGCGACGGTGACGAGTGGCACCGGGGTCACCGATCCCACGCCGGGCAACAACAGCTCGACCGACACCGACACTCTGACGCCGCAGGCCAACCTCGGCATCACCAAAACCGACGGGGTCACCACGGCGACGCCCGGCGGCAGCGTGACCTACACGATCACCGCTTCGAACCCCGGGCCCTCGGACGCTCCGGGCTCGAACGTCTCCGACAGCTTCCCGGCGACCCTGACCTGCACCTGGACCTGCGCCGGAGCGGGAGGCGGCACCTGCGCCGCGGCCGGAGCGGGCAACATCAACGACACGGTCAACCTGCCGGCCGGCGGCTCGGTGACCTACTCCGCCACCTGCAACATCGCGGCTTCCGCGACCGGGACGCTGTCGAACACCGCCACCACCGCGACCGGCGCGGGCGTGACGGACCCCGCGCCGGGCAACAACAGCGCGACCGACACCGACACGCTGACGCCGCAGGCCGACCTGTCGATCACCAAGACCGACGGCGTGACCACGGTCAACGCCGGCGGCAGCGCGGTCTACACCATCGTGGTGGCGAACAGCGGACCGAGCGCGGCGCCAGGCTCGACGGTGGCCGACACCTTCCCGGCGTTCTGCACGACGGTGAACTACACCAGCGTCGCGGCTGGCGGCGCCACCGGCAACACGGCGGCGGGGGCCGGCAACATCAACGACACGGTGAATCTGCCGGTCGGCTCCTCGGTGACCTACACCGCGACGTGCAGCGTCTCGGCCGGCGCCACCGGGACGTTGGCGAACACCGCCACCGTCGCGGCGCCGGCGGGCGTCACCGACGGCACTCCGGGGAACAACAGCGCCACGGACACCGACACGATCAACGTCGTCCAGGGCGCCGACGTCTCGGGCACCAAGACCGTCGCCGGGAACTTCATCGAGGGCGGGTCGATCACCTACACCATCGTCCTGACCAATAACGGCGCCGGGGCGCAGGGCGACAATCCGGGCGACGAGTTCACCGACACCCTGCCGCCGCAGGTCACCCTGGTCAGCGCCGGGGCGACCAGCGGCACGGCTTCG
This sequence comes from Thermoanaerobaculia bacterium, assembly GCA_046331385.1. Lineage (GTDB taxonomy): Bacteria > Acidobacteriota > Thermoanaerobaculia > Multivoradales > JAGPDF01 > JAXLQW01. The sequence goes on along the minus strand of JAXLQW010000001.1, from coordinate 1,568,710 downwards.
ACCGCGGGCAATACCGTGTTCTGGAACGGCGCCCTGCCGGCGGCCGGCTCGGTGACCATCACCGTTCAGGCGACGATCAACGCCGGGACGGCCGGCCAGACGATCTCAAACCAGGGAACGATCGCCTTCGACGGCGACGGCAACGGGACGAACGAGTCCGCGGCGCCGACCGACGATCCGACGCCGCCGGGAGCCACCGACCCGACGGACTTCTTCGTCGCCGGGGTGGTGATCCAGGAGATCCCGACGCTGACCGGAGCGGGCTTCGCGGCCCTGGCGCTGATCCTCGGCGCGGCGGCTCTCGTCGCTTTCCGACGCCGCCGGGCGGTGTAGCGGAGAAGTCGGCCCGGTCGCGAGCGCTCTCTCGCGGATCCTCCGCCGGAGAGCGCTCGCCCGTCGGTCTCAGGAGCGACGCAGTCTGCCGCGATCGATCTTGCCGAGGTGGGTGCGCGGCAGGGAATCGACGAACTGGACCTCGCGCGGCGCCTTGTAGGGCGCGAGCTCGCGCGCCACGAGCTCCTGGAGTTCGCGCGCCAGGTCGGCCCGGGAGGAGGTCGCGACCACCCAGGCGTGCGGTTTCGGCAGTCCCTCGAGGTTCTCGATCAGCAGGACGGCGCACTCGGCGACCTCGGGGTGGCGCGCGAGGCAGCTCTCGACTTCGGCCGGCGAGAACCACTTGCCGCCCACCTTGGCGACGTCATCACCGCGCCCGTGGTAGGTGAAATAGCCCTCGGCGTCGCGCGCCACGAGGTCGCCGGTCACCACCCATTCGCCGCGAAAGGTCCGCTTCGTCTTGTCCATCTCCTGCCAGTAGCCCCAGGCCCGCGAATCGCCGCGCACCCAGAGCTCGCCGACCTCGCCGTCGGGAAGCTCGCAGCCCTCCTCGTCGGCGACCCGGATCTCGAAGCCCGGAACCACTCGCCCGAGGGTGCCCAGCCGCGCCTCGCCGGGGCGGTTCGAGAGGAAGACGTGCCACATCTCGGCGGTGCCGAGCCCGTCCAGGAGCTCGACGCCGAAGAGCTCCCGCCAGCGCTCGTGGAGCGGCACCGGCAGCGCCTCGCCGGCCGAGGTCGCCAGACGCAGCGACGACAGATCGCGCTCGGCGGCGCCGGGGTGCTGCACCATCTGTCCGATCATCGTCGGCACGTTCACCAGCAGGGTCGGGCGGTGGCGCTCGATGGCGGCGAAGATCGACTCCGGCGTCGCCTTGCCGGGGAAGAGCACGGCGCTCGCGCCGACCGAGAAGGGGAAGAAGAGGTTCGCGCCGGTGGCGTAGCCGAAGAAGAGCTTGGGCACCGCGAGCGTCACGTCGTCCGCTCCGAGGCCGAGGAGGCGCTGGCCGTAGAGCACCGTGGTGTTGGCGTAGGAGCGGTGCGGCTGGACGACCGCTTTCGGCCGGCCGGTGGTGCCGCCCGAGAAGAGCCAGAGCGCGGGGTCGTCGCGGTGGGTGTCGGCGGGGGCGAGGTGGTCCGAGGTCGAAGCGCCGAGCTCCTCGAAGGACGGGCAGCCCGGAGCCTGCGGGCCGACGGTCAGCAGCTTCGGCCGGTGCTCGGCGCGCACCAGGGCCTGGTTGAGCGCCGCCACGCGGCTGAAGTCGACGACCGCCAGCCGGGCGCGGCTGTAGTCGAAGAGCGCCGCGATGCCTTCCGCCGGGAGGTCGGGGTTGACCATCACCGCGACGGCGCCGATCTTGATCGCGCCGAGCAGCGCGCCGACGAACTCGACGCCGTCGGGCAGCGCGATCAGCACCCGCTCCTCGGGGCGCACGCCGAGGCCGGCGAGCACGTTGCCGAAGCGGTTGACGACCTCGGCGATGCCGGCGTAGGTCAGGTCGCGATCGGGGAGGCGCAGCGCGATGCGGCCGCCGCGGCCCTCGCGCAGATTCCGGTCCAGCAACCAGTCGGCGAGATTGAAACGCTCGGGCGGCGGCAACTCCATGCGCGATCTCCGGTTGGCGGGATGGAGAACAAGCCTACAGGATGGGCGAGGAGCAGGGGCCCGGGGCCGACCCGCTTGACGACGCGCGGTGGGCCGGTCCATTGTCCGAAGAAGACACCCTCATGGACGGATCGGCCTCCGAACGCCAATCAAGACCCGCGACCGCTCACCGCGGGCAGGGTTCCGGTCGAAGTGGCCGGCGCTGGACGGCCTCTTCGCTGACGCTCCTCTGGATTTGCGTCGCTTGGCCGGCGGCGCCCCGGTCGAGCACCGCGTGTGTCTGGGCGACCATCGTGACGCCGGAAGCCTACGAAATCCTGCGCGGGCGGAGCGCGATTCTGGCGGAGCTCTTCGACTTCGAAGTCGCGGATGACGGTGGACTTCGGTACTTTCTTCTCGTCGAGAGAGCGTGGGGGAAGGCTGCGAAGCTCGGGCGAGTGGTCGAGATCCCCGGCGGAAGGAGCGACTGCGACTGGTCTGGGGTTCTCGGTAGGCGGTACCTCTTCGTCGGCTTCGGTGAAGGGCGAGACCATCGAAGCCGGCGCCTGGAAGCCGACTCGCCGTGGACTCTCGCCGAGGCCCAAAGGACGATGCGGAAGCTCGGGAAGCCGCGTTGGGTCCGCGCCGACGCAGTTGAGTCGAGAATCACGCAGATTCGCGAATTGGCGGCTCGATTGACGGAGGAAGGAGGCCCTTGCCCGGGCCCGGTCTCGACGGAGGATCTCCGAGAGCCCGCGGACGATCAGCCCGGCCCGCGAAATCTCGCGGTGGTCGACGAAGGCGGTCGCAAGATCGGCTTTCTGGCGGTCCATTGGCCACGGAGTCGCGTTCGCGACGGAGCTCCTGCCATCGCCGCCCTGGTGGGATTCAAATCGCGGTGTGCCTTGGCGCTTCGCGCCGAGCTCCTCTGCCTGGGTCGGGAGCCGATCGCTCTCGGGGGCGATATGTGGGTGCGACGAACCCCGAATACCTGGGTGCACGTCGATCCGCGCGCGGAGCTGCAAGCCTGCGAGCGACCCGCTGTGCGTTTCCGCGGCCGCTTCCAGCCGTACGCTTTCGAGATCCCGACTCCGCCGGGCGCCACAGATACCGCTGAACCTGCCGCGTCGCGCTAGCGGCCGGTCCAGGTGGCGGGGCGCTTCTCGAGAAAAGCCGCGACGCCCTCCTGCTTGTCGGCGGAGGAGAAGCAGAGGCAGAACAGGTCGCGCTCGTAGAGCAGGCCCTCTTCGATCCCCAGGCGCTCGGAGGCGCGGATCGCCTCCTTGGCCACCTTGAGCGTCAGCGGGCTCCGGGAGGCGATCCGGCCGGCGAGCTCGACGGTCTTGGCGCGCAGCTCCGCGTGCGGGAAGACGAGATCCACCAGGCCGATCTCCTTCGCCTCGGCGGCCGCGATGCGGTCGCCCGAGAGGATCAGGCGCATCGCCTGCCCGGAGCCGGCGATCCGCGGCATGCGTTGCGTGCCGCCGCCGCCGGGGATCAGGCCGAGGTTGATCTCCGGCTGGCCGAAGCTCGCCTTGTCCGACGCCACCCGGATGTCGCAGCTCATCGCCAGCTCGCAGCCGCCGCCCAGGCAGTAGCCGTTGATCATCGCGATCACCGGCTTCGGGTACGACGCCATGACGTCGAAGATCCGCGGGCTGCGCATGGCGTGGCGCTGGTCGAACGGCGAGCGGCCGGCGAACTCGCCGATGTCGGCGCCGGCGATGAACGCTTTCTCGCCCGCGCCGGTGATCACCACCACGCCGAGTCCGGCGTCGTGCTCGATCTCGGCGAGCGCGGCGAGCATGTCGGCGCGCACGCCCTCCGAGAGCGCGTTCATCTTGTCGGGGCGATTGACGCTGAGGATGGCGACGCGGCCTTCGCGCTCGCTGAGGATGACGTTCGACATCGGGGCATCTCCTGTCGGGGAAAGGATGGGATCAGGGCCGGCCGGTGGCGCCGGCGGCGGTGAGCACGCCGGTCTCGCGCTGCTCGCGGGTCACGGTCACCGAGAGCGCGTCGGAGACCCGCGTCATCTGCTGGATCTTGCGGACCACCTGCGCTTGCCAGTAGGTGAGCGTCGACGGGTCGACCAGGTGAGAGGCGTTACCGGTCAGCTTGTAGCCCGCGGCGAGCTTCGGCAGGTGGCGCAGGTCGAGCTTCGTCCTCACCCGCGATTCGATCCTCACCGCGGCGGGGATCACCGCGCGCGCGTCGGGGACGAAGGCTACCGAAACGCGCAGCAGGCGGCCCTCGGGACGGTTCTCCCAGGGCCCGAGCCGGAAGAGGGTCTGGTGCGTCACCCAGCCGTCGCGGCCGGTCGGGAAAGCGTCGTCGAAAAAATAGTCGCGGTCGAGATCGAGAGTCTGGCCGGCGAGCATCTCGATCTGCTGGCGCCAGCCGTAGAGGTCCAGGTCGTCGATCACGCCCGCCTCGAGCGTCGCTTCGACCTCGGCTTTGCGGTCGCCGGTCGACAGTGCCGCGAGCTTCTCGTAGACCGCACGATTGCCGTCGATCGCCACCAGGCTACCGTCGGGTCGCACGGTGCGCACGAAGCTCGCGCCCTCGAGCGACTGGGCGATCGGCTCTTTCTCCGGGCGGCCGTCGTGGGTCGCCTCGACCTCCTCGATCCGGGCGCGCAGGTAGATCCGGTCGCCCTCGCGGCTCGCCTCGATCCGCGTCCGGGTGCGCACCAGGATCTGCTCCTTCTTGACTCCGAGCTCGAAGGACTCGGCGTGCGACTCGGCGAGGTCGAAAGCCCGTCCGACCGGCGGACGGTAGGCGAACGTCACCGATTCGGCGGCTGCGGGGGGCGCCCAGCAGGCCGCCGCGAGCAGGGCGAGTCCGGCGCCGGCGGCGAGGGGCGCCGACGCGCGCGTCCGCCGGCGGCTCACCGGTGGCTCCAGCGCGGTGGCCGCTTGTCGACGAACGCCGCCAGCCCCTCCCGCATGTCGTCGGTCGCCGCCAGATCCCGGAGGTAGAGCCGTTCGGCCTCGGCGAGCGCGGCCGCGAACGGACGCTCGGCGCCGGCGCGCACCGCCCGCTTGGTGAGGCGCACCACCGCCGCGCTCCGCGCGAGGACGGTGTCCGCGAGCTCGGCGAGCTTGGCGTCGAGGCCGCCGTCGGCAACGCGGAAGTCGACCCATCCCAGAGTCTCCGCCTCGGCCGCCCCGACCGTCCTGCCGCTGACCAGGAGATCGAGCGTCCGGGCGGCGCCGAGCCGCGAGGGATAGAGCGCCGCCGCGACCGGCGGGAAGCACCCGAGCTGGATCTCGGGCTGTCCGAACCGGCTGCGATCGGTCGCGACCACCCAGTCGCAGACCCGCGCCAGCTCGAGGCCGCCGCCCAGGCAGTGGCCGTCCACCGCCGCGACCGTCAGCGCGTCGATCTCGCGCAGCCGGCGCAGCCCGCCGTGGAACGAGCCGAGCATCTTGTCGATCTTGTCGGGCGTGTGGTCGGCCACCGAGACGCCGGCCGAGAAGGCTCTCGTGCCGCCGCCGCGCAGCACGACGAGCGCCAGGGTGGAGTCGGCCGCCAGCTCGCCGATCGCGGTCTCGAAGGCCGCCAGCAGCTCGAGATCGAGGATGTTGAGCGGCGGGCGATCGAGGGTGACCGTGGCGCGCCGCTCTGCGCGCTCGACGGCGACCGGCGAGGTCATTGCGGGCGCTCCACCAGGACGGCGAGGCCCATGCCGCCCGAGACGCACAAGGTCGCGAGCCCGCGCTGCTCGCCGGCGCTCGCCAGGCCGCGCAGCAGCGTCACCAGGATGCGCGCCCCGGTGCAGCCGATCGGATGTCCGAGGGCGATCGCGCCGCCGTCGGGATTCACCCGCTCGCGATCGAACGGCAGCTCGCGCAGGCAGGCGACGACCTGGGTGGCGAAGGCCTCGTTGAGCTCCACCCGCTCGATGGCGTCGAAGGAGAGGGCGTTGCGCTCGAGCAGTTTCAGGGTGGCGGGGACCGGGCCGATGCCCATGATGCGCGGGTCGACCCCGACGACCTCCCAGTCGAGCAGGTGGGCGGCCGGCTTCAGGCCGAGCTCGGAGGCGGCCTCCTCGGAGGCCACCACCATCGCCGCCGCGCCGTCGGTGATCCCCGAGGCGTTGCCGGCGGTCACCGTGCCCCCTTCGCGGAAGACCGGCGCCATTCTCGCCAACGCCTCGACGGTGACGCCGTCGCGCGGATGCTCGTCGGTCGCCACGATCGTCTCGCCCTTGCGGCCGGCGACCGCCACCGGCGCGATCTCGGTCGCGAAGCGGCCGTCGCGGCGCGCCACCTCGCAACGCTGTTGGGTTTCGGCGGCCCAGGCGTCGGCCTCGGCGCGCTCGACGCCGAGGTCGTTCGCCAGCTCCTCGGCGGTCTCACCCATCACCAGCTTCGACAGCGGGTCGTTGAAGCCGTCGCGGTACATGCCGTCGACGATCTCGTCGTTGCCCATGCGGTAGCCCCAGCGGGCGCGCGGGAGCAGGTAAGGGGTGTTCGACATGCTCTCGGTGCCGCCGGCGAGGACGACCCGCGCCTCGCCGAGCAGGATGGCGCGCGCCGCCGAGAGCACCGCCTGCAGGCCCGAACCGCAGGCCTGGTTGATGGTGTACGCCGGGCGCTCCTCGGGGACCCCCGAGCGCCAGCCGATCTGGCGGGCGGTGTTCGGTCCGCCGCCGGCCTGGCGCGCATGGCCGAAGATCACCTGGTCGACTCGCGCCGGCGCAAGGCCGGCGCGCTCGAGGCAGGCCTTGGCGGCCGCGGTGCCGAGGTCGGCGGCCGAGAGCGCCGCGAGCGCGCCGCCGAACTTGCCGATCGGCGTGCGCACCGGCGCGGCGAGGACCAGGCGGACGCGCGGCATCGCCGGTCAGCGTGCCTTGAACTCGGGGGCGCGCTTCTCGACGTAGGCCGCGAGACCCTCCTTGGCGTCCTCGCTCTGGAAGAGCTGCTGCTGGAGCTCGCGCTCGAGGGTCAGGGCGGATTCGAACGGGATTTCGGCGCCCGACTGCACCGAGCGCTTGATGCGCCCGACGGCCCGCGCCGCCTTGGCCGGCGGACAGAACTGGCGAGCGTACTCATGGATCTTCTCCATGAAACCGGCGGCCGAGTCGGCGTCGATGACCTGATCGACGACGCCGAGCTTCTCGGCCTCCTCGATGCCGAATAGCCGGCCGGTCACCATGAGCTCGATCGAGCGCGACTTGCCGACGATGCGCACCAGGCGCTGCGTGCCGCCGGTGCCCGGCAGCACGCCGAGCGAGACCTCGGGCAGGCCGAACTTCGCCGGACCGCGGCGGGCGATGCGCAGGTCGGCGGCCATGGCGATCTCGAGCCCGCCGCCCACGGTGTTGCCGTTGAGCGCCGCGATCACCAGCTTCGGCGTCTGCTCGAGGCGCGACAGCGTCTCGTTGGCGTGCAGGCAGAAGAAGTACTTGAACGTCGGGTCCGAGGTCTTCAGCATGTTGATGTTGGCGCCGGCGCAGAACATCTTCTCGCCCGTGCCGGTGAGCACGATGACGTGCACCGAAGCGTCGAAGCGGGCCTTGAGGATCCCCTCGTCCAGCTGGCGCATCATCTCGTGGGTGTAGGTGTTGGCCGGCGGATCGTCGAGGGTCAGGTAGGCGACCCCCTCGCGGACCTGGTAGTGGACGAGAGTGCGCTCGGCCGTGGCGGTGGCGGTTTCGGGCATCGCGAATTCCTCCGAAAAGGCGTGCGTTCGGTTCTCGGTGGCCCGGAGGGTGGAACGTCCGGCCGGGGAGGGGAATTCTTTCACGCCACCGCCCGACCGTCCACGCCCGCCGCGCCGGGAGTGCTGTAGGCTGCGTCTCGATTCGCGGGAGGAGAGGGGATGAAGGTGACCGGGCGGATCCTACGTTGGCCGCTCGCCGGGGCGACCCTGGCGGTCGGGATGGGGTTGGCGCTCGTCGCCGCGGCGGGCGCTCAGAGTGGGGACGCGTTCGCGCCGAGCGGCACCGGAACCCAGCCGGAGTGCCTGCGCGACGATCGCACGGCCTGCCTGCTCGACGGGCGCTTCGAGGTGACCGTGCTGTTCGCCACCGCCGACGCGAGCGGCGACGGCCGCGTCATGAGCTTCGCCGGCGCGCGCGCCGAATCGGATCAGTCGGCCTTCTTCTATTTCTTCGACCCGGGGAACTTCGAGATGGGCGTCAAGATGGTCGACGCCTGCGTGCCGCCGTTCGACCAGTACTGGGTCTTCGTCAGCGGCCTGACCAACCAGGCGTTCACCGTCGGCGTGCGCGACTCGGTGAGCGGCGCCACCAAGAGCTACAGCAACGAGCTCGGCCGCTATCCACAGACGGTCGGCGACACCGCGGCGCTCGACTGCGTGCCGCGGCACGACGCCGACGGGAGCGGGACACAGGGCAACTCCACCCTCGGCGGCGAGGCGCCCGAGCCGCGGCAGGAGATCGCGGCCGCCCCGCGGGCCATCCCCCGAACGGGGGAGGCCGCCAACGGCGCCTGCGTCCGCGACGACGAGACCGCCTGCCTGCTCGCCGGTCGGTTCGAGGTGAGGGTCACCTTCGAGACCGAAGCGGAGAACGGTTCGGCGCGCGTCATGAGCTTCGCCGGCGAGCGCACCGAGACCGACCAGTCGGTCTTCTTCTATTTCTTCGACAACGCGAACTTCGAGATGGGCGTGAAGATGGTGGATGCCTGCGTGCCGCCCTTCGATCGCTTCTGGATCTTCGTCAGCGGTCTAACCAACCAGGGCTATACCGTGACGGTGCGCGACACGGTGGGCGGCGGCGTCAAGACCTACTCCAACCAGCTCGGAGAGTATCCGCAGACGATCGGCGACACCGACGCCTTGCCCTGTCCGTGAGCGCCCGCGTGCGCCGCTCTCGCCTTGACCCCCCCGGACGCTCTCCCTACAATGGCCGGATCGCGCTGCCCAGCGCTTCCCGATGATCACCGGCTACAACACCGACCTCCGCCACGGAGAGACCGTGCTGCACGTGCAGACCGAGGACAAGGGTCTGCAAAACCCGTCGATCGAGAGCGTCATCTACGTCAAGGGTCAGGTGCTGGCGACCAAGCGCTCGAGCTACAAGAAGCTGCTCGAGGAGGGCAAGGGCGAGAAGGACATCGCCCAGATGATGGAACTGCAGCACCGCACCATCCTGGCGGCGATCAAGACCGGCCGTTTCGACCAGAAGCTCGACGCCTTGCTCTCCGGCCGCAGCACCGACAAGGTCGAGGAGATCGAGGAGGCCGCCGAGCGCGCGACGGCGCCGCACCCGACCGCCGGCGGCGACGGTCAGAAGGGGCGCCCGGAGCCGGCGGCGGAGGAGGGCGAGAACGGGCCGACGCTCGATCAGGTGATCCTCGAGTACCTGTCGATGGAGGCGGAGAACGAGCAGCTGGTGCTCACCCTCGACAGCGAGAACGAGATCCGGCCCGGGCGGATCAATCACCTGACGGTGCGCGCCTACTCCTCGAAGAGCGGCCTGCCGATCTCGGGCGTGCACGTGGTGGTGAAGATGATCTCCACCGTCTCGGAGCCCAAGACGCTGTTCGCCACCGAGACCGACGAGATCGGCGCCATCGACCTGCAGGTGGAGGTGCCGGCGATCGATCGCGGCTCGGCGGCGCTGATCATCAGCGGCTCGTCGGACCTCGGACGCGCCGAGATCAAGCAGCTGCTGTAGGCCGTCGCTTCAGCGCAGCTCGTTCCAGTTCATCAGCGCGTTGAGCACCAGGGAGTACTGTCCTTGGCTGTTGGCGCGCCACATCGGATTGATCGACATCAACAGGATGTGCCCGGCGCCGCGCGGCGCGTCGATCACCGCCGGTTTGCCCGCGAGCTGGTCGCCGCCCTCGAGCATGCCCGAGAGCCAGAGGTCGTCCTTGGCGAAGGAGAGGACGACGCGCGGACGATCCTCGGGTCTCGGCAGGTAGGCGTCGAAGAACCAGGGCGTGTCGTCGGGGAGCTGAAAGCCCTCTTCGCCGGGCGCCGCCTTGGGCAGCTCCGGCACCGGCACGAAGGATCGTCCCTGGGGTACGTCGGGATCGTCCTTGCCGCCGCGGCCGCTCGGCCGGGCCCCCGGCGTGCGCGGCTGGAAGAGGCCGACGCGGAAGACGGGGCCGCCGGAGTAATACACCGGCAGCGACTCGTCATAGCCCGCGACGATCGGGCTCGCCTTGTCGGCGAGCGTGGCCCGCAAGATCGTGCCGGGCGCCTTGACCTGGTCGGTGTCGAGCTTCTCGACCCAGCGCGCCAGGCCGTACTGAACCGCGAGCGCCGAGGTGTCGCCTGATGTCACCAGGAGCCCGCCTCGTTCGACGAAATTCTGCAGATTGACGACGCCGGCGAGCCCGAGGCCAGGCCGCAGGTCGTCGGTCTCGTCGACGCCGCCGAGATTCGGCGTCAGCGCCGTCGTCTTCCACGGCAGCGGCGCTCCCGGCGCGAGACCGTTGACGACGTCGACCGGATCCTCGCCGACCGGCGGAAAGATCAGGACGTCGAAGCGCGCGCGCAGCTCCGGAGTCGCAGCGACCGCTTGGGTGGAGAGGTACTCGTAGGGGACCCCGACCGACTCGAGCCCGAGGCGCCACCAGCCTTCGTCCTGGGTGTCGAGCCAGCTGTGGATGAGCCCGATGCGCGGGGTCGCGAGCGGGTGGGCGGCGACCCGCGGCAGCGCGGCGATCGGCGTCGCCGCGATCCGTAGGCGAGCGAGCGCCTCGGCGAGGCCGATGCCGTCGGTCACCACCGTTCCCGCGGGGAAGGCGGTCTTGCCGGACTCGAAGGCGGCCTCGGCGACCAAGAGCTTCGCCTGCGGCGCGGCGAAACGCAGGCGGGCGAGGTCGACGTCCGCGGTAGGGGCGATCGCCAGCGCGCCGGCCGGGACCGGAGCCGGCGACTCGCCCGTCCACGGATGCATCTTCGCCCGCAGGATCGCGGAATTGACGACGCGGTGGAACGAGACGTTCTTCTGGTAGCCGAGCGTCCAGCCCGTGTCGTCGTAGACCCGCTCGTCGCCGCGGACGTACTGCACGTCGAGCAGCGTGTCGGCGAGGCGCGAGTAGGGCTGGTCCATGCGCACGACGAACGAGCCCTTCGCGAGCTTGAGTGACTCGGGACCCTTCGACGACTTGTCGTCGCCGGCGGCGGCGACCTTCGCCGACGCATCGCCCTTCGTCGTCGCCTTGGCGTCGGCCTTCGGTTTCTCGCCGCTCTTCGCCCCGGCGTCGGGCTCCGCGGCCTCCGCCTTGTCGGCGCTCTTGCGCGGCGGCCACTGCGGGTCGAGCGTCAGTGCCTCGTCGGTGACCTGGACCTCGACCCCGTGCTGGCGCAACTTGTCGAGCAGGTCGACGAGCTGGCCGCGCCGCTTCTGGTCGCCCTCGAAGACCCAGGCGGCGGGTCCCTCGTTCGCCGCCTTGGCGATCGAGCGTTTGCCGAGCTCGTAGAAGCGCTCGAGGAAGTGCTCGCGATTCGCGGCCATGTACGACAGGCCGAGGAGTAACGCCGACTGCTGGTAGTTGACGTTGTCGCGCAGCGACCAGGTGACCTCGGGCAGCGGCGGATTCGGCCGGTACCAGGCGCGATCGCTCATGCCGCGCACGATGCGCTTGGTGGTGACCGGCCAGCGATTGCCGAAGGTCTCGTAGAAGCGGCCGAGCGAGTTGTGGCCGAGGGCGACCCAGAACATGTAGTTCGGCGCCCAGCCGTCGTAGAAGCCGTGCGTCCAGACGCCGGGCAGGCCGCGCTCGGTCAGCTCGTCGACCTCGTGGTAGGCCATGCGCTGCCATTCGTCGATCACCAGCGGGTCGAGCGCCGCGTTGTAGGGGCCGGTGCCGGCCGAGACGTAGAGGAACGGGATCGACTCGTGCAAGTCGTGGACGATCTGCGGGTGGAAGTCGAAATAGGTCTTGGTGAGGTTGCGGCTCATGGCCAGCGCCAAACCGATCTGGTCGCGGTTGTCGTCGTGGGCGACGTAGCGACCCCAGTAGACGAGCGGCGGCGTCGGCAGGTCGGGGTTCGCCTTGCGGTAGTTCCACAGATCGACCTGGCGCTCGCGGCCGTCGACCTCGAGCACCGGGGTGATCAGGACGATGGCGTTGGCGCGGATCGCCTGCACGAACGGCGTCTCCTCGACCGCCAGGCGATAGGCGAGCTCCATCAGCATCTCGGGACTGCCGGTCTCGGGCGAGTGCATGGCGCCGGTCGCCCAGTACATCGGCTTGCCTGCGGCGACGAGCGACTTGGCTTCGACGTCGGTGAGCCGGCGCGGGTCGGCCAGGCGGGCGTTGATTTCGCGGTAGCGATCGAGATCGGCGATCGTCGCCTCGTCGGAGATCGCCGCCAGGACCATCTCGCGCCCCTCGTCGCTCGTGCCGATCGAGAACACCTTGACCCGCGGCGAGGCCGCTTCCACCGCGCGCAGGTACCTCACGACCTGCGCGGCGTAGGTCAGATGACCCTCGGCGCCGGCGATGTAGCCGTGGTGCGCGAGCGGCGACGGCACGGTCGTCGAGGCGGGGAGGTGGTCGACGAGCTCGGTCAGAAATCGGGGTTCAGTGGTCTCACGCTGGATCGCCGCGGTGTAGGGCGCGTCGTCCGGCGTTTGGGAAAGCGCGACGGTCGAGGCGAGCAGGCAGCCGGCGAGCGAGACGGAGACGGGTCGCAACATGACGGTCCTTTCGGCGAAGGCGCGACGGCGCAGCGCAAACGGAGCGGCGAGGCGGGACACTATCGATTCTCGACCGGGACCGCGAGGTCGCCCGCCGCGCGGCTCACTCGGCCCGACGATCCGGCGCCGCGTCTCGCTCCGGCGGGCGCCGGTAGACGTCGGGGCGGTGGATCTCCAGGAAGCGGTCGGGGGCCGCCAAGGGGCGGAAACCGAACTTGGCGTACAGGCCGTGGGCGTCGCGGGTGGCGAGCAGCAGGCGCCGCAGGCCGGCGAGGCGCGGATCGTCGAGGACGAACCCGGTCAGGCGCACTCCCACGCCGCGACCGCGGTGCGACGGCAGCACGAAGACGTCGGCGAGATAGGCGAAGGTAGCGCGATCGGTGACCATGCGGGCGAACGCGACTTGCCTGTCGGCCTCGTACGCGGCGTAGCAGCAGGAACCCGCGATGGCGCGCTCGACGGTTTCGCGCGGGATCCCCGGCGACCAGTATGCGGTGGTGAGGAACCCGTGGATCAGCTCGAGGTCGAGCCGGCGCGGATCGTCCGAGTAGACGACGCCGTCGATCTCGACCTCGCGCGCCGTCTCAGGCATCGCCGCCGCCGTCGCCATCGTCGAGGTGCAGCCGGTGGAGCATGCGATGCACCGGCGGACCGAGGAGGATTCCGGCCACGGCGATGAAAACCAGGCCCGAGAAGAGGGCGTAGAGGCCGGCGAACAACTTGGCGACCGGCGTTTCGAGGGCCGCCACCGGTCCCATCCCGCCGAGGATCATGGCGGCGTTGAGGAAGGCGTCGAGCCAGGGGAGCGCGGCGAGGAAGTGGTAGCCCGCGATGCCGACCAGCAGGGCGACCCCTATCAGCGCCGCCGCGAGACCGCCGTGCCGGAACCAGCGCTGTAGGAAGGCGCCGGGCTCCAGCATCGGCTCCCGCGCCCGTTCGTAGGGGAAGGTGCGCGGCGGTCGAGACGCGCTGGCGGGCCGGCGGCGGGACACGCGGTCGATCCTAGCCCGTTCCGCGGCGGCTCTCGCGGCGCGGCTGGTAGACTCGCCGAAACTCCTGGAGGCGCTCGCTATGGTCGGTAGCAAGGTCGTGGCGCACTTTCTCGACGGCCGTCTCGAGAAGGGCTTCACCAGCGATTTCCTGCCGGCCCGGGACTCGTTCCACATCGAGATCGAGGTCCCCGGTGGATCGCCCAGGACTCTGGCCGTCGCCCACGGCACGCTGAAGGCGGTCTTCTTCGTCAAGGACTTCCAGGGCGACCCTGGCCACCGCAAGCGCAACGATTTCGACCCCGCCAAACCGGTGCCGGGACGCAAGATCCGGGTCGAATTCAAGGACGGCGAGGTGATGGTCGGCACCACCCAGGGCTACCAGCCGGGCCGTCCGGGGTTCTTCATCGTGCCGGCCGATCCGGAGGCGAACACCATCCGCTGCTACGTGCTGGTGGCCGCGACCCGTTCGATCGGCTGGATCTGAAGCCGCGGCCCGGGGCGCGCCGGGGCTCGGGGCCGGTCTGGTATCGTCTCGCCCCGCCCGGGCTCCGCCCGGCGTTCGACCGCTATGTTCGAAGGTCTCCAAGAGAAGTTCCAGGACGTCTTCCGCCGCCTGAAGGGCGAGGCGAGGATCGGCGAGGCCGACCTGCAGGCCGCCCTCAAGCAGCTCCGCCTGGCGCTGCTCGAGGCGGACGTCCACTTTCGGGTGGTCAAGCAGTTCCTCGAGCGAGTGGAACAGCAAGCCCGTGGCCAAAAGGTCCTCGAGAGCCTCTCGCCGGCCCAGCAGGTGATCAAGATCGTGCAGGAGGAGCTCACCGCGACGCTCGGCGGCGAGGACGCCAAGGAGCTGCGCCTCGACGGCGCGCCGGCGGTCGTTCTCCTCGCCGGTCTGCAGGGCTCGGGCAAAACGACGACGGCCGGCAAGCTCGCCCGGCGCCTGGCGGCCCGGCGGCGCTATCCGCTGCTGGTGGCGGCGGACCTGCAGCGCGCCGCGGCGGTCGATCAGCTGGTGCAGGTCGGGGCGCGGGTGGAGGTGCCGGTCCTCACCCCGCAGCCGGGCGAGAAGGTGGTCGACCTGGGTCGCCGCGCGCTGCGCGCCGCGCGCGACCGCGGGCACGACGTGGTGATCGTCGACACCGCCGGCCGCCTGCACGTCGACGAAGCGCTGATGGCCGAGATCCGCGCCCTCGCCGACGCCATCGAACCGGACGAGATCCTCTTCGTCGCCGACGCCATGACCGGCCAGGACGCGGTCAAGAGCGCGCAGGAGTTCGCCCGCGTCCTGCCGCTGACGGGGGCCCTGCTCACCAAGCTCGACGGCGACACCCGCGGCGGCGCGGCGCTCTCGATCCGCGCCGTAGCCGGGGTGCCGATCCGCTTTGCGGGCATGGGCGAGAAGCCGGACGACCTCGAGCTCTTCTCGCCCGCGCGCATGGCCTCGCGGATCCTCGGCATGGGAGACGTCCTGGCGCTGATCGAGCGCGCCCAGCAGACGGTCGACGCCAAGGAGGCCGAGCGGCTGGCCGAACGCCTGACCAAGAGCGAGTTCAGCCTCGAGGACCTGCGCGACCAGCTCCGCCAGCTGCGCAAGATGGGGCCGCTCACCCAGCTGATGGACATGCTGCCGCGCATGGGCGGGCGCCAGAAGGTCGAGGTGGGGCAGGCCGACGAGGCTCGCCTGAAGCGGGTCGAGGCGATCATCAACTCGATGACCCTCAAGGAGCGGCGCAACCCGGGCCTGCTCAACGGCAGCCGCAAGCGCCGGGTGGCCAAGGGCTCCGGCACCTCGGTGCAGGAGATCAACCAGCTCCTCAAGCAATACCTGCAGATGAAGAAGATGATGAAGGGGGTCAAAGGGGGCTTCCTGCAGCGGGCGATGGGCCGGATGGGACCCGGTCCCGGCGGGGGTCCGGGCCGCCGCTGAGCCCTGCTATAATGCACCGTTCCGCGTGCGCCGCCGGCGGCTTCCCCCACCGGTCGGTTTCCTGAAAACGTTCGTCGGAGGAAGGGATTCCATGTTGAAGATTCGGCTCCGCCGGATGGGTGCCACGAACCAGGCGTTCTTCCGCGTCGTGGTCTCGGACTCGCGCAAGGCCACGACCAGCTCGGCGGTCGAGGAAATCGGCATCTACGATCCGCGCTCGAACCCGCCGCGCATCCAGATCGACCGCGAGCGCGTCGACTACTGGGTCAAGAACGGCGCCCTGCTGTCGGACACCGTTCGGCAGCTCGTGGCCCGCGCCGCGGGCTGACATGACGGTCGGCGAAGATCTCCTGCAGGTCGTCCGGCTGCTGGTGGACGACCCGCGCGCCGCGCGGATCGAGGAGCGCGAGCTCCCCGATGGCACCCTGGAGCTGCAGGTCCACCTCCCGGAGAACGAGCGCGGCAAGCTGATCGGTCGCCACGGCCGGACGATCGAGGCCTTGCGCGCGCTCGCCACGGCGCGCGAGGGGCGCGACCATCGCCGCTATGCGGTCGAGCTCGTCGAAGACTGATCGCCCCCCCCAAGCGCTCCCCGAGCGCGTTCTCGTCGGCCAAGTGATCCGTCCGCACGGCCTCCTGGGCGAGGTGGTGGTGGAGGTCCTGTCGGACGTTCCGGAGCGCTTCGCGCCGGGCGCGCTTCTGGATTGGAGCGGCGGACCGGGCGTCCACGAGCGCCGGCAGCTCGAGATCGAGCGCGTCCGGCCGGCCGGAGCCGGCCTCTTGGT
Source organism: Thermoanaerobaculia bacterium (assembly GCA_046331385.1). GTDB lineage: Bacteria > Acidobacteriota > Thermoanaerobaculia > Multivoradales > JAGPDF01 > JAXLQW01. Next base: position 1,552,459 of record JAXLQW010000001.1, on the reverse strand, counting down.
CCGCTTCGCCGGGGTCGGCGATCGGACCGCCGCCGCGGCGCTCGCTCCCGGCGCGCTCGAAGTCGACCGGGCGCGGGTGCCGAAAGCCGAAGCCGGGACCTTCTACTGGTTCGAGCTCCTCGGCTGCTCCTGCCGCGACGCCGGCCAGGGTGAGCTCGGCGAGATCGTCGACCTGCTCGACAGCGGGGGCGCCTTGTTGCTGGTGATCGAGGGCGGCGGACGGCGTCTGCTGGTGCCGTTCGTCCAGGAGTTCCTGGTGGCGACGGATCGCGAGGCGCGCCGCCTCGAGCTGGCGCTGCCCGAAGGGTTGATCGAAGCGTGCGCATCGACATTCTGACCATCTTCCCCGAGCTCTTCGGGCCCTTCCTCGCGACCTCGCTCATCGGCCGGGCGCGCGAGCGCGGCTTGCTCGAGATCACGGTGCGCGACCTGCGCGACTTCACCGCCGACCGCCACCGGTCGGTCGACGACGAGCCCTACGGCGGCGGCGGCGGTATGGTCATGACCGCGCCGCCGTGGATCCGGGCGGTGCGCGAAATCGGGGCGGGGCGAAGCCCCTGGAGGGTGCTGCTCTCGCCCCAGGGTCGCCGGCTGGACGACGCCGCGGTGCGCGGCCTCGCCCTGCGCGGCGACCTCCTGCTGCTTTGCGGTCGCTACGAGGCGATCGACGAGCGGGTGCGCGCCACGGTAGTGGACGAAGAGGTCTCGATCGGGGACTACGTCCTGTCGGGCGGCGAGCTGCCGGCGATGGTCCTGGTCGAGGCGGTGTCGCGCCAGGTCCCCGGTGTCGTGCAGCAGCGCGAGTCGGTGGAACGCGACAGTTTCCGCTCCGGCCGGCTCGACCATCCGCACTACACTCGCCCGCCGGAATTCGAGGGGATGGCGGTTCCCGCGGTGCTGCTCTCGGGAGACCACGCGGCGATCGAACGCTGGCGGGCGGTATCGGCGCTGCGCGCGACCTGGGAGAAACGGCCCGATCTGCTCGATCCGGCGACCCTGTCCGCCGACGATCGGCGGCTGATCGAGAGCTGGTCCCGGGGCGCCGGACTTGTCGAAAGTCCTTGAAAACGAGATAATTGCGGATCCGAATTCGCGCCGGCAGAACGGCCTTTTCGGTTCCTCCACGGTGGCTGGGAGCAAACGAGGTGCGGTCATGAATCCGTTGAAGCAGATCGAAAGCGCGTTCCTGCGCGAGGACGTACCGGATTTCCGGCCGGGCGATACCGTCCGGGTCCAAGTGCGGGTGGTCGAGGGCGACAAGGAGCGTCTGCAGGCGTTCCAGGGCGTGGTGATCGGCCGCCGCGGCGGCGGCACCCGCGAGATGTTCACCGTCCGCAAGATCTCGGGCAGCGTGGGAGTCGAGCGCATCTTCCCCCTCCACGCCCCGGTGGTCGACAAGATCGAGGTCGTGCGCCGCGGTCGGGTCCGGCGGTCCAAGCTCTACTACCTGCGCGAGTTGCGCGGCAAGGCGGCGAGGATCGAGGAGCGGCGCGAAGAACAAGCGTAGCGGCGACTGGAAGCGGCGGGGGCAGGGCGGCCCGCCGCGGGGAAAGGGGGGCGGGTGCGGACCTGGGCGGAGCAGTGCTGCGAGGTCTACCGGCTCGGGCTGATGCGCGGGCTCGAAGACGAGCTCGCTCGCGCCGGCTTCCCGCGCGTCGCGGGGGTGGACGAGGCCGGCCGCGGCTGTCTCGCTGGGCCGGTGGTCGCCGCGGCATTCCTGCCCGATCCCGACCGCCTGGTTCCCGGCGTCGACGACTCCAAGCGCCTCGAGCCCGAAGCGCGCGCCGCGCTCGCCGCGGCGCTGCGCGCGACCGCGATAGCTCACGCGGTGGTCGCCGTCCCGGCCGAGACGATCGATCGGGTCAACATCCTCGAGGCGACGCGGATCGCGATGCGCGACGCGATCGGGCTTCTCGCGCCAGCGCCCGATCTCGTGGTGACCGACGCGGTGGCGCTCGCGGGCCTCGCCTGCCCCTGCCTGCCGGTTGTCCGTGGCGATGCCCTCAGCTACGCTGTCGCCGGTGCCTCGATCCTCGCGAAAACGGAGCGCGACCGCCTGATGCGGCGCCTCGACCGGCAGTATCCGCACTACGGCTTCGCCGCCCACAAGGGTTACGCGGCGCCCGGGCACCTGGCGGCTCTCGCGCGCTTCGGACCCTCGAGCGAGCATCGCCTCACCTTCGCGCGCGTCGTGCCGCGCCTCGAGCGACGGGCCGGTTGATGGCGCTCAATCGCCCGCAGGTCATCGCAGCGGCCGAGAAGCTCGTTTCTCGCGGCAAGATCGACGCGGCGATCAAGGAGTACCGCAAGCTCCTCTCGGACAACCCGAACGACGCCTCGACCCTGAATCGCCTCGGGGACCTCTACGTCCGCATCGACCGCATCGACGAGGCGGTGCGGCTCTTCTCGCAGATCGCCGACCGCTACACCGAGGACGGATTCTTCGTCAAGGCGATCGCGATCTACAAGAAGATCATCAAGCTCGATCCGACACGGCTCGCGGTCTACGAGCGGCTGGCCGAGCTCTACCACAAGCAGGGACTGATCACCGAGGCGCGCACCCAGTACCAGGTGCTGGTCGACTACTACCACAAGCACGGCAATCCGACCTCGGCGGTGAGCGTCCTGCAGCGGATGTCGGCGCTCGAGCCCGACGACCCCGCGCCGCACGTCAAGCTCGCCGAGCTCTACCAGCAGCAGAAGCTGTTCGACAAGGCGCTGGTCGAGTACCGGATGATCGCCGAGCTGATGGTGCGCCACAACCGTCTCGAGGAGGCGACGCAGGTCTACAAGAAGGCGATCGAGATCGCGCCGCTCGACATCGCGTTCGTCACCGACGCGGTCCTCGGGCTGAAGGACGCCGGTCACAACGCCGCCGCCGCCCGCCTGCTCGCCATCGCGATCGAGCACAACCCGCAGGCGGAGAAGATCGCGCGCATCGCCGGGCTCTCGGGCAAGCCGCGCGTCGAGGCCGAACCGGAAATCCCGTCGCGCGTGCTCAAGGTCTCGGACGTCACCTCGGCGGGAGTCGGCGAGGCCCCGGTCGCGGCGTCGCCGCCCTCGCCGCCGCCCGCGAGCCCGACCGTGCCGGACGTTCTCGAGCTCGACCTCGCGCTGCTCGAGGCGCCCGCTCTGCCTGCGTTTCCCGGCCAGCAGGCATCCAGCGCGCCGCCAGCGGACGAAGTCGACTTCATTCTCGAGCTCCCGGAGGAAGAGGGCGCGCCCTCCACTCTGGTGCAGCCGACGGAGGAAATGCTCCGCCGCCCGCCCGAATCGCCCTGGTTCAGCGGTGGCCGCGACGAGCAGGCGGCGGAGATGGAGTTCGAGCTCGAGATCGAGGGACTGGGCGACCTCTCCGTAGCGCCGCCGCCGGCGCCGTCGCTGCCCTCGCTCCAGGCGCCGCCGACTCCGGGTCCGGGGCCGACGCCACCCGCCTTCGAGGCCGAGATCGACTGGACCTTCGAGCCCGAGCCGGCGCTGGATCTCGATCTCGAGGTCCCGTCGGCTCCACCGCCGCCGTCGGTGCCCGCCGAAGCGCCGCAACTCGGGATCTCGCAAGCGGAGTTCGAGGTCGACCTCGGCGATCTGGGAGGAGAGGAGCCCGGGATCGGCGATTTCCGGATCCCCCGGATCGAGGTCGAGCCGGCGATCGATGAGCGGACCCCGCCACCGCCGGAGCGGAGCGCGCCGGAAAGCGTCCTCGAGACCCCGGCGCCACCCGCCGCTCCCGGCTCCGCCGCGGATCGGCGGTTGAAGGAGCTCTTCGCCGAAGCCGAAGTCTTCGCGCGTTACGGGCTGCGGGAGAAGGCTCTCGATCGCCTGCGCGAGGTCCTGCACGCCGAGCCCAAGCACCTCGAGGGCCACGCGCTGATGATCTCGCTGCTGCTCGAGGAGAAGAAGTTCGAGCGCGTGGCCGACCGCGCGGCGAAATTCGCCCGCCTGGCGGTCGAGCGCTCGCGCACCGACGTCTGGGAGCAGGTTCGCCAGCGACTGCTGAAGGCCGGATTCCAAATCGAGCGCGGCAAGGTGGTGCCGCCGCGGATCGCTCCGGGCGCCAAGAAGGACAAGATCTCCGCCCTGCTCGACGACCTGGCGGGTATGGCCCCGACCCGGGCGGCGCGCGCCCCGCGGCCCGCCGCGGCGCCGCCCGTCGCGCCGCGGCCGGCTCCCGCGCCGCCCCCGGTGCCACCGCCCCGGCCGATCCAGGGCGAGGCGCTCGACGAGGACGAGCTGCCGGGAATCGTCATCCCGCAGCTGCCCTCGGCGTCGCAGCCGCAGCCGCCGCTCGGCAAGGGCGCGAAGCGACCGGCGCCGCCGTCGCCGGCCAAGGCCGCGGTCGAGGCCGACGAGAGCCTGTCCTGGCTCGATCAGGTGATCGCCGAGCCGAAAGCGGCGGAGGGCGCGGCGAGCGACGAGAAGCTGTTCGAGGACGAGGAGGGGTTCTTCGATCTCGCCGCCGAGCTCGAGCAGGAGCTGTCGAAAGACGAGTTGATGGCCGGCCAGGATCTCCTCGGGCAGCAGGAGCAGACGCTCGAGGAGATCGTCGAAGGCTTCAAGAAGGGCGTCGCCGAGACCCTCTCGCCCGAGGACTACGACACCCACTACAACCTCGGCATCGCCTACCGCGAGATGGGACTGCTCGACGAGGCGATCGGTGAGTTCCAGCTGGCGGCCAAGGAGCCGCGCTACCTGGTCGACTGCTGCTCGCTGCTCGGCGCCTCGTTCCTCGAGAAGGGTCTGCCCGAGCTGGCGATCAAGTGGTACCGGCGCGGACTCGAATCCCCCGGACTCTCCGAGGACGCAACCTGCGGTCTGCTCTACGACCTCGGCAATCTCTACATGTCGACGTCGGACATGGATGCCGCGCGCAAGACCTTCGTCGAGATCTACGGCATCAACACCAACTACCGCGACGTGGTCGCCAAGCTCGCCGAGCTCGGCGCTTGAGGCTCGCCGCCCCCGACTGAGCCGCCGTCCGCGGCGCGCCCTCAGACCGGCTGCGGTCCGCGGGCGAGCAGGACCTTCACCAGCTCCACCTGGCGCGACGTTCCCATCTGCTCGTAGAGACTGCGCAGGCAGGCCTCGACCGCCGCGCGCTTGACCTTCAATTCCGCCGCGACCCCCGGGATGTCGTAGCCGTGCAGGAGGAGAGAGACCACCTGCGTCTCTTCGAAGCACAGGCGGTAGCGTCCGCCGAGCACCTGCGCCGGGTCCTCGTCCGCCTTGCCGGGTTCGAAGGCCATGGCGATCGCCACCGCCTCCGGATTGCCGTCGGCGAAGCGCGACGAGCCGACGATCAGCAACTCGAGCGGCCCGGAGGCGCGCGGCAGCAGCAAGGATGCGGTCACCGCGCCGCGGCGCTCGACCCGCGCGGCGCGGGCGAGCAGCTCTCCGAGCGCCCGCTGCAGCGACTCCGACGCGGCGCGCAGCACCCCCGAAGCGATCGAGACGTCGGTCGGTTCGGCGAGCATGCGCTGCGCCGCGGCGTTCGATTCCAGCACGCGCCCCGAGGTCGAGAGGACGAGGATGCCGGTCGCCAGGCCCTCGAGCTGCGCCGCCGTCCAGGAGCGCTGGCGGCGGTTCGAAGCCAGCGCGTCGGTGAGTCTCCAGGCGCGCGCCACGAGGGGAGCGATCGCCGGCAGGAGCCCGCCGCGCGCCGGCTCGATCTCGCGGCGGTCGATCATCAGCCGCAAGTCGCCCTCGGCCGCGGCGAGCGAGATCTCGCAGTGCTCCTCGGGAACCGTGATGCCGCGATCGGCCGGCGGCACGAGCCGCCTCCCCGCCAAGCCGCGCACCGCGGCCGGATCGAGGTCCGAGGTCGCGAGCACGACGCGCCGCTTTCCTTGTGCCCGCACCAGCAGGGCGCGATCACAGCCGACCTCGCGGCAGAGGCGCGAGAGGACCGCCGGCCAAAGCGACGGATCCCAGGCGGCATCCATCAATTCGGCGGCGATCTCGGCGACCGGGTCCGGGGCCACGGGACGAGCCAACGGGAGCATGCGAACCGTCTCCTTTTGCACCAATCGCGCCAACCGAGGGCCTCGAGGTTCCGCGCCGTGGGCTGGCCCGGGCCACGCGAGCCGGCCCGCTCGCTGGCAAGGGATGTCAGCCCCGAGGAGAAAATTTGGAAGCTCGCGCCGAAGTCCGCCGCGCCCGCCGGGGTCGCCTGAGATAATCCGCGCATGAACAGGCAATGTCTCGCCATCTTCGTCCTCGCTCTCGGACTGGGCGCCGGCGCCCTGCGATCGGCCGACGGCGACGTCACCGAGCACGGACTCGATCTTTCGGGCATGGACCGGTCCGTGGCGCCGGGCGACGACTTCTTCGGCTTCGCCAGCGGCACCTGGTTGCGGACCACGCCGATCCCCGCCGACCGCGCCTCGTACGGCAACTTCGCGATCCTGGCGGAGCAGGCGAGCCGGCGGACCGCCGACCTGATTCGCGAAGCGGCTCCGGCGACGGGTGACGGTGGAGCGGAGGCGAGGATCGTCGGCGACTACTACGCCGCCTTCCTGGACGAGACGGCGATCGAGGCGCGGGGCGCGGCGCCGCTGCGCCCGGAGCTCGACGCGATCGCCGCGCTGCGCGACCGGACCGATCTCGCGCGCTACCTGGGCGGCTCGCTGCGCGCCGACGTCGATCCGCTGAACAACACCAACTTCCACACCGACCGGATCTTCGGAATCTGGGTGTCGCCGGATTTCGACGATCCGAGCCGCAACGCCGCCTACTTGCTGCAGGGCGGTCTCGATCTTCCCGATCGCGACTACTACCTGGCGAGCGACGAGCCAGGGAGAGCCCTGCAGGTCGGATTCCGGCGCCACGTTGCCGCGGTGCTCGCCCTCGGTGGGTTCGACGACGTCGAGGCCCGCGCCGCGCGGATCTACGAGCTCGAGGCCGCGATCGCGCAGTCGCACGCCAGCAGCGCCGACTCGTTCGACGTCCAGAAGGCGCACAACCGCTGGCCGCTGGCGGAGTTCGCCGCGCGCGCCCCCGGCCTCGACTGGCCGAGCTTCTTCGCCGGCGCCGGGCTGTCCGGGCGGCGAGACCTCTTCGTCTGGCAGCCCTCGGCGGTGGTCGGCACCGCGGCCCTCGTCGGCGCGCGACCGCTCGAGGTGTGGAAGGACTACCTCGCGTTCCACGCCATCGACCGCCGATCGCCTTTCCTGGCGCGCGCCTTCGTCGAGGAGAGCTTCGCCTTTCACGGCAAGGCGCTGACCGGCGCGGCGCAGTTGCGCGAGCGCTGGAAGCGGGCGGTCGAGGTCACCAACCAGGCGCTCGGCGACGCGGTCGGCAAGCTCTACGTGGCGCGCTACTTCCCGCCCGAGGCGAAAGCCGCGGCGCGCGAGATGGTGCGCAACATCGTCGCCGCCTTCGGCCGTCGCGTCGACGCGCTCGAATGGATGTCGCCGGCGACGCGCGAGCGCGCCAAGGCGAAGCTCGCCGCGCTCTACGTCGGCGTCGGCTACCCCGACCGCTGGCGCGATTACTCCGGGCTCGAGGTGCGCCGCGACGACGCGTACGGCAACCGCGAACGGTCGGAGCTGTTCGACTATCGCGAGGCGCTCGCCGACCTCGATCGACCGGTCGACCGGACGCGCTGGCGGATGACGCCCCAGACGGTCAACGCGGTCAACTTGCCGTTGCAAAACGCGCTCAATTTTCCGGCCGCGATCCTCGACCGTCCTTTCTTCGACGCCGCGACCGACCCGGCGCAGAACTACGGCGGGATCGGCACGGTGATCGGACACGAGGTCAGTCACAGCTTCGACGACCAGGGCTCGCTGTTTGACGCCCAGGGCCGGCTCGCCAACTGGTGGAGCGAAGCCGACTTCGCCCACTTCCGCGCCGCCGCCGATCGCCTCGCCGCGCAGTACGACGCCTACGAGCCCCTGCCCGGGTCGCACATCGACGGCAAGCTGACGCTGTCGGAGAACATCGCCGACGTCGCCGGCGTGGCGGCGGCGTTCGACGGCTACCGCGCGGCCAACGGCGGCAGAGAGGGCGCGACGGCGCAGGGATTCGCGGGCGACCAGCGCTTCTTCCTCTCCTTCGCGCAGATCTGGCGCAGCGAATACCGGCCGGAGGCGCTGCGCGCGTCGCTGGTCACCAACGGCCACTCTCCGGGACCGTTCCGCGTCGCCACCGTGCGCAACATCGACGCCTGGTACGCGGCCTTCGGCATCCAGCCTGGAACGCGCCTCTACCTCCCTCCCGCCGACCGCGTGCGGATCTGGTGACGCCAACGAGCGATCGCCATCCTGCGAAGAAGAGGCTCGGTTAAGGAAAAGGACGCTGGCTGGAGCCGCCTCGCCCAGTAGAGCCGCTCGCCAGTTCACGAGGGCGGAGAAGAGGCGCACGCTCCTAACCGGAGCTTTTCGCTTGTGGCTCAGGCGTTCGAGCGATCGCCATCCTGCGAAATAAAGGCTCGGTTAAGGAAAAGGACAACGGCTGCAGCCGCCTCGCGCAGCCGGGCCGCTCGCCAGTTCACGAGAGCGGACCGGCTGCCCATGCTCCTAACCGGAGCTTTTCGCTTGTGGCTTGTGCGTTCGAGTTCTCGCCATCCTGCGAAGAAAAGCTCGGTTAAGGAAGAGCACGCTAGCTGAAGCCGCCTCGCGCAGCCGGGCCGCTCGCCAGTTCACGAGGGCGGACAAGCGGCCCACGCTCTTAACTGGAGCCTTTCGCTTGTGGCTTGTGCGTTCGAGTTCTCGCCATCCTGCGAAGAAAAGCTCGGTTAAGGAAAAGCACGCTAGCCGGAGGCGCCTCGCGCAGCCGGGCCGCTTGCCAGTTCACGAGAGCGGACCGGCTGCCCATGCTCCTAACCGGAGCTTTTCGCTTTCGGGTTGTTCGTTCGAAATGCAGGCGTCCGGGCCGTGTTTCAGCCGCGGAAGGCGCCTTCGCGCTTGCGCTTCTTGGCGCTCTGGAGCTCGAAGGATGCGCGCAGTTTCTGCTCGAGCTGCGGCAGGCGGCGGTAGAGGCGCTTGAGCTTGCGCGGCTTGGCGGCGGCGAGCACGTAGCTCGTCAGCAGGGGCAGTCCGATCGTGGCATCGGTGTAGGCGACCACCGCGTCCGGGAGCTTGTTGGGATCGACCTTGCCCCACGAGACCGCTTCGCCCGGCGTGGCGCCCGACAGGCCGCCGGTGTCCGGGCGGGCGTCGGTCACCTGCAGGAAGTAGTCGTGGCCGGCGTCCGACAGGCCGAGGACCTCCTGGATCTGCGGCTCGGTCTGCAGCAGGAAGTTCTTCGGGCTGCCGCCGCCGAGGATCCAGCAGGCGCTCTTGCCGCCCGACTCCTTGGCGTTCCAGACGATTCCAGCCGAGAGATTCACGTCCGCCGAGACGTCGAAGGCGAGCTTCGAGCCCTCGAGCGCCAGCGCCGCGACGTTCATGCCGATCGAGCTGTCCCCGGGCGAGGAGGTGAAAATCGGCACGTCGAGCCGGTGCGCCGCGGCGAGCAGCGACGTGCCCTCGATGCCCAGCCTCTTCTCGACCGCCGCGACGTAGCGCCCCACCCGCCAATGGAACTCCGGCGTCGACATCGGCCGATCGAACTCCGGCAGGCGCATCACCTGGCGGTAGAAGCGGTCGGTGTCGAGCAGCACGTGATAGTCGAAGACGATGTCGTAGATGCGCACCACGCCGGCGGCGCGCAACTCCACGTCGTCGGCGTGCGGGCTGCCGGAATGCATCGCCAGGCCGATCGCGTGGTGCGTGTCGTGGTAGAGGTTGGCGCCGGTCGAGATGATCCAATCGACGAAGCCCCTCTCGAGCAGGGGAACGAGGCAGGACTTGCCGTAGCCCGCCGGGGTGAGCGCGCCGGTGATCGACATGCCGACGGTGACGTCGGGGCGCAGCATCTTGGTCGCCAGTAGCTGCGCCGCCTCGCGCAGGCGCCCGCCGTTGTAGGAGGTGAAGGCGCGGTCCATCGCCTCGCGCACCGTCTCGCGCCCGGTGAGCGGTTGCGGATCGATGCGCCGACCCGAGAGGAAGCGGTTACGGGCGCGACTGCTGACCATCGGGCGAGTCCTCCTGCGGCGGCACCGGTTCTTCCGCGGCGCGCGGATTCTACCGGCATCGCCGCGTGATAGCGTCTTCGGCCCGCGAAAGGACTTCTCCGCATGCGCACCATCACTCTGCTTCCCGGCGACGGCATCGGCCCCGAGGTCATGGCGGCCACCGTCCGCGTGCTCGAGGCAGCCGGGGCGAAATTCGAGTGGGAGAGCCACGTGGTCGGCGCCGAGGCGCTCGCCATGACCGGCAACCCCCTGCCGCAGGAGGTGGTCGACGCCGTCGAGCGCAACGGCATCGCCCTCAAGGCGCCGGTGACCACGCCGATCGGCACCGGTTTCCGCTCGATCAACGTCGAGCTGCGCAAGCGGCTCGATCTCTACGCCAATCTGCGCCCGGCCCACACCCTGCCGGGCGTTCCGAGCCGCTACGACGGGGTCGACCTGGTGGTGGTGCGCGAGAACACCGAGTCGCTCTACGCCGGGCTGGAGCACGAGGTGGTCCCCGGCGTGGTCGAGAGCCTGAAGATCATCACCGAGCGCGCCTCGACGCGCATCGCGCGCTTCGCCTTCGAGTACGCCGTCAAGCACGGGCGCCAGCGGGTCACGGCGGTGCACAAGGCGAACATAATGAAGCTGTCGGACGGCCTGTTCCTCGAGTGCTTCCGGCGCGTGGCGGAGGAATACCCGCGGATCCAGGCGGACGACAAGATCGTCGACAACCTCTGCATGCAACTGGTGATCCGCCCCGAACAGTTCGACGTTCTGTTGCTCGAGAACCTCTACGGCGACATCGTCTCCGACCTCTGCGCCGGGTTGGTGGGTGGACTGGGCGTCGTGCCGGGCGCCAACATCGGCGAGCACGGCGCGGTGTTCGAGGCGGTGCACGGCAGCGCGCCGGATATCGCCGGGCGCAATCTCGCCAACCCGCTGGCGCTGATCTTCTCCGGCGTGCTGATGCTGCGCCACCTCGGCGAGATGGCGATCGCCGACCGGATCAACGCGGCGGTGCAGCACGTCCTGGCGACCGGCGTGCGGACGCGCGACCTCGGGGGCAAGGCGAGCACGACCGAATTCACCGAGGCGATCGTCCGCGCTCTCGACGCGGTCTGAGACCGCGCCGCGCTCCGGCTGGAAGTCCGGACCCGGACACGCCGGGGCCGGTGACAGAATCGTCCCATGTCGCCATCGCTCTTCGACGAGCCCGCCGATCCGTCGCGGCCGGCGGATGCGGCGGGCGCCGCGCCGCGCGAGGGCACGCCGCTCGCGGAGCGCATGCGGCCGCGCACCCTCGACGACTTGGTGGGGCAAGCGAAGCTCGTCGGCCCGCAGGGTCTCTTGCGCCGGGCGCTCGCCGCCGAGCGGATCCCGTCGCTGGTGTTCTGGGGTCCGCCAGGGACCGGCAAGACCAGCCTCGCGCGACTGATCGCCGCCACCTCGCGCTTGCAGTTCGTGCCCTTCTCGGCCGTGACCTCGGGAATCGCCGAGATCAAGCAGGTGATGGCCGGCGCCGAGAGGCTGCGGCGCGCGACCGGGCGGCGTACGCTGCTGTTCGTCGACGAGATCCACCGCTTCAACCGCGCGCAGCAGGACGCCTTCCTGCCCTACGTCGAGCGCGGCGACATCGTGCTCGTCGGCGCCACCACCGAGAACCCGTCGTTCGAGCTCAACGCCGCGCTCCTGTCGCGCTGTCGGGTGGTAGTGCTCGAACCGCTGGGGCCGGATGAGCTGGCGATCGTCGCCGCGCGTGCCCTCGCCGACGGCGAGCGCGGCCTCGGCCGTTGCGGAGTGACCGCCGAGCCACGGGCGCTCGCCGAGCTGGCGCAGCTCGCCGGCGGCGACGCTCGCCGGGCGCTCAATCTGCTCGAGGCGGCGGTGGCCGAGGCGCTCGAGCGCGGTGCGACGGAGCTCGGTGCCGAGCTCGTGGTCGAGGTCGCGCAGCGCAAGGTGCTGCTCTACGACAAGAGCGGCGAGGAGCACTTCAACCTGATCTCGGCGCTCCACAAGTCGCTGCGCGAGAGCGATCCCGACGCGGCGCTCTACTGGCTCGGCCGGATGCTCGAGGCCGGGGAGGATCCGAACTACCTTGCCCGTCGCATGGTGCGCTTCGCGGTCGAGGACGTCGGGCTGGCGGCGCCCGAGGCCCTCGGCCACGCGCTCGCCGCCTGGGCGACTTACGAACGCTTGGGGAGCCCGGAGGGCGATCTGGCGCTGGCGCAGGCGGCGATCGAGCTGGCGCTGGCGCCCAAGAGCGTCTCGGTCTACCGCGCCTGGGGCGCCGTGCGCGCAGCGATTCGCGACCGCCCGGCCGACCCGGTGCCGCTGGCGATCCGCAACGCGCCGACCCGGTTGATGAAGGAGATCGGCTACGGCCGGGAGTACGTCTACGCGCCCGACACCGAGGAGGGCGTGGCGGGACTCGACTGCCTGCCGGACGCACTGCGCGGCGCGCGCTTCTACCGGCCCACGGAGCACGGCGCCGAGAGCCAGCTCGCGGCACGACTCGAGGAGTTCGCCGCGCGCCGCCAGCGGGCGCGCGAGGGCGCCGGACCCGCGCCGGGGCCGCGAGAAGCCGGTGTAAAGTCCGACGGATGAGCTCGATCGACGGACCCGGCGGACGCGGCGCGCCTTTCGACATGCAGGCCGCGGAGTTCCGCCGGCTCGGACATCACCTAGTGGACCGCCTGGCCGAGTGGCTCGAACGCCTGCCGCGCGGCCCCGTCACGCCGGGGGAGGAGCCCGCCGCGGTGCGCGCCGCCCTCGGCCGGCGCGGCCTGCCGGCGCACGGCGCGCCGGCCGCGGCGCTGCTCGACGAAGCCGCCGATCTGCTGTTCGAGCACTCGCTGTTCAACGGCCACCCGCGTTTCTTCGGTTTCATCACCTCTTCGGCGGCGCCGATCGGCGCGCTCGCCGACCTGCTGGCCGCAACGCTGAACCCGAACGTCGGAGGTTGGGTCCTGTCCCCGATGGCGAGCGAGATCGAGCTGCAGACGGTGCGCTGGATCGCGGAGCTGCTCGGTTTCCCCCTCGACTGCGGCGGCCTGCTGGTCTCGGGCGGCAACGTCGCCAACCTGGTCGGCTTCTGGTCTGGGCGGCGGGTGAAGACCCCCTGGGATCTGCGTCGCGAGGGATACGGCGGCGCGCGGCCGCGCCCGCGGGTCTACGCCTCGCGCGAGACCCACACCTGGATCGAGAAGGCCGTCGACCTGTCGGGAATGGGGTCGGAGGCCATCCGCTGGATTCCGACCTCGTCCGGACAGCGGCTCGACCCCGACGAGCTGGCGCGCGCGGTGGCGCGCGATCGGGCCGCGGGCGATCTGCCGCTGCTCGCCGTCGGCACCGCCGGCACCGTGTCGACCGGCGCCATCGATCCGCTGCGCGAGATCGCCGCCGTCTGCCGGGAGAACGATCTCTGGTTCCACGTCGACGGCGCCTACGGTGGGCCGGCGGCGATCCTCGCCGACGCCGATTCCGAGTACGAGGCGATCGCTGTCGCCGATTCGGTGGCCGTCGACCCCCACAAATGGCTCTACGCGCCGCTCGAGGCCGGCTGCGCGCTGGTGCGCGACCGCGCGGCGCTGCGCGACACCTTCGCCTACCATCCGCCCTACTATCCGGCGATCGAGGGCGGCGAGGAGCCGCCGGTCTTCTTCCACGAGCTCGGACCGCAGAACTCGCGCGGCTTCCGCGCCCTGAAAGTCTGGCTCGCCCTGCGTCAGGCGGGACGCGACGGGCTGGCGCGCACCCTCGGCGAGGACGTCGAGCTGGCGCGCGCGCTCCACCGCGAGGTCGCGCGCCACCCGGAGCTCGAGGCGGGGACCTGCTCGTTGTCGATCACCACCTTCCGCTTCGTCCCCGCGGATCTGCGCGCTCCGGCGGGAGCCGGCGACGCGGCGGCCGCGACCTACCTCGATCGCCTGAACGAGGAGCTGGTGCAGCGCCTGATGTCCTGCGGGGAAATCTTCGTCAGCAACGCGGTGGTGGACGGGGCCTTCTGGCTGCGCGCCTGCATCGTCAACTTCCGCACCACCGCGGCCGACGTCGCGGCGATTCCGGAGATCGTCGCGCGCCACGGTCGGGCGCTCGACGCGACGCTTCGCCCGGCGGCGGCGGTCGGTGCGCCGGGAGCGCGAGGCTCCGACTGATTCCGGCCGCTAGGGGCGCGCGGCCTCCTCGAGCGCGGAGACGACCGCGTCCTGGCTCAGCAGCTCCGAGAAAACGTACGGCTCGCGCCGCGGCCGGTAGAGCATGTAGAACGGGATGCCGTAGCGCCCGTGGGCGGCGAGGAAGCGCGCGATCTCGTCGTCGCGGTTCGTCCAGTCGCCCTTCATCAGCACCACGTCGTGGCGGCGCAGGGCTTCGCGCACCCGCGGCGCGCCGAGGATCAGGCGCTCGTTCACTTTGCAGGTGACGCACCAGTCGGCGGTGATGTCGAGCAGCACCAGGCGGCCGCCGGCGGCGAGCCGCTCGGCCTCGGCGCGGTCGAAGGCCCGCCAGGCGAGGCTCTCACCGCCGCCCGGCGCGGCGAGCGGCGAGACGGCGCGCGGCGCGCGCGCCGCGAGCGCCACCGTCGCGAGCGCGAGAGCCGCCGCGACCGACGCCCAGACGAGACGCGCGCCGCGCGCACCGGCGCGGTGCGCGAGCCAGACGGCGAGCGCGATCGCCAGCAGGGTGACCTCGAGAACGGCCACCGCCTCGGGCGCGATTTGCGCCGCGAGGATGAAGAGCAGCCAGACGATCGCGCCGGCGAGCAGGAAGCCCATCAGGCCCCGCAGCGTCTCCATCCATGCCCCCGGACGCGGCAGGATCCTCGCCGCCGCCGGCGCCACGGCGAGCGCCAGGTAGGGCGTCGCGAGACCCAGGCCGACGGCGGTGAAGATCGCCAGGATCACCCCCGCCGACTGGCCGAGGGCGAAGGAGAGCGCCGTGCCGAGGAAGGGCGCCGAGCAGGGCGTGGCCATCAGGGTGGCGAACAGGCCGGAGGCGAAGTGCCCGCCGAGGCCCTCGCGCGCCGCGGCGCCGTCGGCCGCCGAAGCGAGGGCGCCGGGGAGGCGGATCTCGAACAGACCCCAGAGATTGAGGGCGAAGAGGAGCACGACGACGGCGAGGAAGGCGACGAACCCAGGCTCCTGGAACTGGATCCCCCAACCGACCGCGGCGCCGGCACGGCGCGCGCCGATGGCCGCGCCGGCGAGCCCCCAGAACGACAGCAGGATCCCGGCCGAGGTCGCCAGGGCCGCGGTGGCGACTTCGCGCCGGCCCCGTCCCGCCGCCTTGACCAGGCCGAAGACCTTGAGCGACAGGATCGGCAGGACGCAGGGCATGGCGTTCAAGATCAGGCCGCCCAGCCAGGCGAGGCCGAGCATCGCCAGCCACGAGCGCCGGGCGCCCGGAGCGGGCGGTGCGGCCGGGGTCGCCGCGGGCGCAGGCGCGGCGAGGGCGAACAGGTCGGCGTGCTGGGCGACGCCCGCGGCGCCGACGGCGAGGTCGACGCCCGCCGTCGTCTCGACCGGCGGCAGACACTCCTTGTCGTCGCAAGCCTGGTAGCGCAGCGTGGCCTCGATCCGGCCGCTGCC
Source organism: Thermoanaerobaculia bacterium (assembly GCA_046331385.1). Lineage (GTDB taxonomy): Bacteria > Acidobacteriota > Thermoanaerobaculia > Multivoradales > JAGPDF01 > JAXLQW01. Next base: position 1,536,877 of record JAXLQW010000001.1, on the reverse strand, counting down.
GGCGCCGGCGGGCAGCGCGACCTCGACGATCATCGCCACCGTGCCGGCGTAGACGTCGAGCGGATCCTGGGCGAAGGCGAAGCGGTATTTCGCGGGCGGCGGGTAGGCGACCGGCCCGACCGTCCAGCCCGCCGGCGCGACCAGCGTCAGCTCGGTCGGGATGAGGTAGTCGTAGGTGGGGACGTGCGCCTGCGCGTGCCAACCCTCGTCGATCCGCGCCACCGCGACCAGCCTGGCGCGGGTTCCGGGGGCGTAGGAGCTACGGTCGGCCGCGAGCTCGAGGTGCGCCTTCTCGATGCGGGCGATCTGCGCGGCCGCCGGCGGCGTCGCCGCGAGCAGCGCCAACACCCCGGCCGCCCCGGCGGCGAGCCGGGCCGCGAACCGACGCGGCGGGCTCAAGAGCACTGGGCGCCGTCGACCTTGAGGGTCTTCAGCGAGCGGCGGGCGTCGGCGAGGTAGGTGCTGCTCGGGTAGTCCTTGGCGAAGTCGGCGAGCGCCGAGCGCGCCGCGCCGCAATCGCGCTCGGTGCGCGCCAGGAAGAAGCGCTCGAGCTCGATGCGTTCGCGCAGCGTCGGCTCGGCGGCTCGCGCCGCCTTGCGCAGCGCCTCGAGCTCCCCGTGGGCGCTCTTGAAGTCGGTCGCGATGCGGTAAGCGTCGACCTGCGCCAGGCGGATCCAGAAGGAGTCCGGCGCCACCACCGACTTGTCCTCGAGCAGCTTGGCGAACAGCGCCGCCGCCCGCCGGCCGTCCATCCGGTCGTGGAACTGCGAGGCGAGCGAGCGCAGCACCTGCGCGCTGCCGCCCTGGGCGATCGCCTTGTCGGCGGCGGCGGCGAGGCGCCCGTAGCTTTCGAGCTCGCGCTCCACCGCGCGGACGAGCTTGTCGAGCGGCTGGAAGCCCTGGACCGCGCCGACGCGTGACCGCGCGCCGTCGAGCAGCAGCAGCGTCGGCAGGTTGTTGATGTTGAACCGGTCGCGCAGGTCGCTCCCCGCGGCGCCGTCCTCGACGTCGACCCGCAGGAGCACGAAACGGTCGGCCCAGGTCTGGAATTCGGCGGTGGAGAAGACCTGCTGGTCCATCACCTTGCACCAGCCGCACCACTCGGCGAACAGGTCCACCAGGACCAGCTTGCCGTCGCGCGTCGCGGCCGCGAAGGCCGCGTCGGGGTCGCGCATCCAGTTCGAGTTGGCGGCGGCTGGAGAGGCGAGCGCGACTCCGGCGAGGAGAGCGACGAGCAGGACGAATGCGGCGTTTTTCATGGTGGCGATCGGCCCCGAGCGACGGCCGATTGGGGCGGATGCGGATGATAGCATGCGGTCGCATGCGGCTCGCGGCCCGCGTCGGGCGAATCCGGGAATCGGCCACGCTGCGGGTCTCGCGGCGCGCCCTGGAATTGAAGGCGCAGGGGGTCGACGTGGTCGACTTCGGCGCCGGCGAACCGGACTTCGCGTCGCCCGCGGTGGCGATCGAGGCGGCCCGCCGCGGACTCGCCGAGGGCTTCACCAAGTACACCGCTACGGCCGGCATCCCGGCGCTGCGCAAGGCGATCGCCGAGCGCTACCGCCAGCGCTACGGCGCGCCGTGGACCTCCGACCAGACGCTGGTGACGGTGGGCGGCAAGGCGGCGCTGTTCGAGCTCGCCCTGGCGCTGTTCGAGCGCGGCCAGGAGGTCGTGATCCACACTCCCTGCTGGGTGAGCTTCCCCGAGCAGGTGCGCTTCGCCGGCGCCGAGGTGGTCGAGGTGCCGACCGCGGGCGAGACCGGCTTCGCGGTCGACCCGGCGGCGATCCTCGCCGCGCTCGGCGAGCGGACGCGGGCGGTCATCCTCAATTCGCCCTGCAACCCGACCGGCGGCGTCATCCCGGCCGCGGATCTGCGGGCGATCGTCGCCGGCTGCGCCGAGCGCGGCGTGCTGGTGATCTCGGACGAGACCTACGAGCGCTTTCTCTACGACGGCCGGTCGCCGGCGAGCTGCGCCGCGCTGGCGGCGGAATTCCCCGACACGGTCGTGCTGGTGGGCTCGTTCTCGAAGACCTATGCCATGACCGGCTGGCGGCTCGGCTACCTGCTGGGACCGCGCGCCCTGGTGCAAGCGGCGCAGGACATCCAGGGGCACGCCACCTCGAACGCGACCTCGTTCGCCATGCTGGGCGCCCTGGCGGCGCTCGAAGGCGCCGAGGCCGACGTGACGGCGATGATCGCCGAGTACGAGGCGCGCCGGAACCTGCTGATCGGGCTGCTCAACCGCCTGCCGGGGGTCGCTTGCCGACCGCCGGCGGGCGCGTTCTACGCCTTTCCCGACGTCGCGGCGCGCTTCGGGCCGCGGATTCCCGACTCGGACACCTTCGCCGAACGGCTGCTCGAAGAGGCGCGGGTGGCGCTCGTCGCCGGCTCGGCGTTCGGCAGCGACCGGCACGTGCGTATTTCGTTCGCCTGCTCGCGCGCGACGCTCGAAGAGGGCGCCGCGCGCCTCGGTTCGTTCCTCCAATCCCTGTGATCCGCGGCGGCGCGACGCTCGCCGCCCGGAAGAAGGAGACTCCGATGAATCTCGCCACCCGCTCCACCGCCGCCGCGCTCGCGCTGCTCGCCTGGCGGCTGCTCTCTCCCGCCTCGGGCGCCCTCGCCGCCACGCCCGCGCCGACCGTCGACGAGGCGCGCAAGTTCATGGCCGACGCCGAGGCGCGGATGCTCGAGCTGTGGATCGCCCGCGACCGCGCCGCCTGGGTCCAGGAGACCTTCATCACCGACGACACCGAGCTGCTGGCCGCCAAGGCCAACGAGCTGGCGATCGCCGCCAACATGGAGCTGGCGCGCGAAGCGACGAAGTTCGACGGCCTGGCGCTGCCGGAGGACCTGGCGCGCAAGATGATGCTGCTGAAGATCGCGCTCGTCCTGCCGGCGCCCTCCGACGCGGCGAAGCGCTCGGAGCTGGCGCGCCTCGCGGCCGAGCTCGACGGCATGTACGGCAAGGGCCGGTACTGCCCGCCCGGCGGCGGCGAGTGCATGGGTCTCGAGAAGCTCGGCGAAATCCTGGCGACCGAGCGCGAGCCGAAGAAGCTCGAGGAGGCCTGGGCCGGCTGGCACTCGATCGCCCGGCCGATGCGCGACAAGTACACGCGATTCGTCGAGCTCGCCAACGAAGGGGCGCGCGAGCTCGGCTTCGCCGACCTCGGCGCGCTCTGGCGCTCGAAGTACGACATGCCGCCCGACGCCTTCGTCGCCGAGCTCGACCGCCTCTGGGGCCAGGTCAAGCCGCTGTACGACGCGCTCCACTGCTACGTGCGGGCGAAGCTGGTCGAGCACTACGGAGCGCAGGTGGTGCCGCCGCACGGACCGATCCCGATCGACCTGCTGGGCAACATGTGGGGCCAGGAGTGGGAGAACGTCTACGATCTGGTCGCCCCGAAGAACGTCGTCGGCACCGGCTACGACCTGACCGCGATCTTGAAGGCGAAGAAGTTCGACGCGCCGGCGATGGTGCGCTCGGGCGAAGGGTTCTTCACCTCGCTCGGGCTCGCCCAGCTGCCGGACACGTTCTGGAAGCGCTCGATGCTCACCCAGCCGCGCGACCGCGACGTGGTCTGCCACGCCAGCGCCTGGGACATCGACCAGGACCAGGATCTGCGGATCAAGATGTGCATCGACGCGACCGACGAGGACTTCCGCACCATCCACCACGAGCTCGGGCACAACTTCTACCAGCGCGCCTACCGCGGCCTCGCGCCGCTGTTCCGCGACAGCGCCAACGACGGCTTCCACGAGGCGCTGGGCGACACGATCGCGCTTTCGGTGACCCCGAAGTACCTGAAGCAGATCGGCTTGATCGAGAACGAGCCGCCGGCGGCGGCCGACATCCCGCTCCTGCTGCGCACCGCGCTCGAGAAGGTCGCCTTCCTGCCGTTCGGTCTGACGATCGACAAGTGGCGCTGGGAGGTCTTCTCGGGCGCCGTGACGCCGGCGAACTACAACCAGGCGTGGTGGGCGCTCAAACTCAAGTACCAGGGCGTGGCGCCGCCGGTCGATCGCAGCGAGGCCGACTTCGATCCCGGGGCGAAGTACCACGTGGCGGGCAACGTACCGTACATGCGCTACTTCCTCGCCGACGTGCTCCAGTTCCAGTTCCACCGCGCGCTCTCGCAGACCGCCGGCGAGACCGGGCCGGTGCACCGGCGCTCGATCTACGGCAGCAAGGCCGCCGGCGATCGGCTGAACGCCATGATGTCGATGGGAGTGTCGAAGCCCTGGCCGGACGAGCTCGAGGCGTTGACCGGCCAGCGGCAGATGGACGCCACCGCGATCGTCGACTATTTCGCGCCGCTCAAGACCTGGCTCGACCAGCAGAACCAGGGGCAGGTCTGCGGTTGGTGAGCCCGCGGACCGCGCCGCGAGGCGCGCGATGAGCGAACCGGCGCCGCGTCCGCGCCCGGCGGGCGTCGTCAGCGGCGGATCGCTGCACATCGGCCGGGTGCTCGGCATTCCGATCCGCATCCACTTCACCTTCCTCATCCTCCTGCTCTGGTTCGGCACCTCGTCGGCCGGCGAAGGCCGGGGCTTCGTGTCGGGGGTGGTGTGGATGCTCCTGCTCTTCGGCTGCGTCGTGCTGCACGAGCTCGGCCACGCGGCGATGGCGCGGCGCTTCGGGGTGGAGACGCGCGAGATCGTGCTCTACCCGATCGGCGGCGTGGCGCGCCTTGATCGCATTCCCTCGGGTAAGGCCGAGCTCCTGATCGCGCTCGCCGGCCCGGCGGTCAACATAGTCCTCGCCGGCATGCTGTTCGTCGTCCTGATCGCGACCGGGATGGGAGCGCCGGCGAGCGCCGCGGACCTGTTCGCGCGCGCTCCGGTAGTCTGGCAGCTGCTGACCGCCAACCTGGTGCTCTTCTTCTTCAACCTGATCCCGGCCTTTCCGATGGACGGCGGCCGGGTGCTGAGGGCGACGCTCTCCTTCTTCACCAACGAGGCCCGCGCGACGCGCATCGCGGCTCTCGTCGGCCAGGGGATCGCCATTCTTTTCGCGGTGCTGGCGGTGCTCTCGAATCCGATCCAGCCGGTGCTGCTGATGATCGCTTTCTTCGTCTTCCTCGGCGCCGGCCAGGAGGCGGCCTACCAGCGCAACCGCGCCGCGGTCGCCGGGCTGACGGCGCGGGCGGCGATGATCACCCGCTTCGAGACCCTGGCGCCGCAGGACTCGCTCGGTCGGGCGGCCGAGCTGCTGCTCGCCACCAGCCAGCAGGATTTCCCGGTGGTCGACGCCTGGGGTCGGGTGGTGGGGGTGCTGCCGCGCTCGACGCTGCTCGCCGGCCTGGCGCGCGAGGGTCGCGAGCAGCCGGTGCTCGAGATCATGGACCGCGAGCCCCGGCTGGTGGCGCCCGAGCTGCCGCTCGAGGACGTCTTGCGCGTCCTGCAGTCGAATCCGGCGGCGCCGCTGCTGGTGGTCGACGGCAACGCTCTCGCCGGCATGATCACGCTCGAGAACTTCGGCGAGCTGGTCGAGGTCTCCTCGCGCACCCGCGAGCGGCCTACTTCACCTTCGTCCCGGTGATCTGCTGGTTGTCCTGCGTCAGGACGAGGCCGGTCACTTTGCCGCCCTCCTTGACGAAGCGGATCTTGCCGCTGATCACCTGCAGCAGGAACTCGTCGTCGCCCGTCTGCTGCAGCGGGTAGGGCGGAAAACCCATCGCCTCGAGCATCAGCAGCTTGCCGTCGGGCGAGACGGTGAGCACGGCGGTCATCGCCGGGCCCACTTGGTACGTGCCGACGAACGCGGCGAGCGGGTTGTCGGCGGCGACCGCGGTGGTCGACTCCGGCGCGCGCGGGAGCGCCGATGCCGGCAGCGCGGTCGAGTCCGAGAGGCGCGGCAGCCGGCTCTCGCCGAGATAGGCGACCGCCAGCTTGGCGTCGGCGACCTTGCCGTCGGCGCCGCGCTCGAACGTCAGCCGGATCGCCCCGTCGCCGCTGAAGACCTCGTCCTTGGCCCAGACGAAGGCCGGCGTCGGCCCGCGCTCCTTGCGCCAGGCCATGAGCCGGCCGCCGTCGCGATAGAGGACGAGCTGCGTCGCCGCATCGCCCTCGACGCCGTAGGTTCCGAGGATCTCGTCGACGTCGCGCGCCGGGAGCTTGGGTGCGGCGGCGAAGTCGGGCAATCCGGCCGCGACCTTCGCCGCCTTGAGCGCCAGGTCCTTGGCGTCGTCGCCGTAGCCCTGGCGATTGGTCAGGAAGGCGACATAGACGTCGTCCTCCGGCAGATAGACCACCGCCGAGTAGAACCCCTGGTTGGCGCCGCCGTGCTCGGCGACGCGATGCCCGCGGTCGACCGACACCGCCCAGCCGTAGCCGTAGCCGGTGTGCAGCCCGGAGTTGAGCTCGAAGGGCGTCAGGCTCTTGTCGAACAGCTCGCGCGAGAAGAGCTTGCCCGAGACCAGAGCGTGCTGCCAGACGTCGAGGTCGTCGATCGACGACATCAGCGCGCCGGCCGAGTAGGTCTGCGACGGGTTGATGGTGTTCTTGGTGTTCTCCCAGCCGTCGGCGGTCTTCGAGTAGCCGGGGACGCGACCGGACAGGATCTTGCGCTCGTCGTTGTAGTAGCTGCGCTTCATGCCGAGCGGCGCGAAGATCTGCCGTTCGACGAAGTCGGCGTAGGTCCCGCCGGTGACCTTCTCGAGGATCGCGCCGGCGAGCACGTAGCCCGAGTTGCTGTACTTGAAACGGTCGCCGGGAAGAGCGTCGAGCGGCTTGTTGGCGAACAACGCGATCAGCTCGTGGACGGTCAGGTCCTTGCGCCACATCAGCGGCCAGTCCGGGCTGTTGACGTAGTTGTAGAGCCCGGCGGTGTGGGTGAGCAGGTGCTCGATCTTCACCTGCCGCGACCAGGCGGGCAGGCTCTCGATGTAGCGCGACAAGGGCTCCGAGAGGCGCAGCTTCCCCTGGTCGACCAGCATCAGCATGGCGGCGGCGGTGAACTGCTTGGTGAGCGAGCCGATCTGGTACGACTGCTCGGGGGCCGCCGGCAGCCCGAGCTCGACGTTGGCGAGCCCATACCCCTTGCGTAGCAGCACGTCGGTCCCCTTGCGTACCAGCACCGTGCCGCCGGGCTCGTCGGGGCGGATCCAGGAGGAGAAGATGGCGTCGATCTTGGCGACCGTCGCGACGCGATCGGCGGCGGCGGCCGCGCCGGCCGCCGGCGCCAGCGCCAGCGCCAGGGTCGCGAGCAGGGCGAGCGAAGCGAATCCGCGCGTCACGCCGCTCACCACACCGTGCACTGGCTGGCGCGGCGCATCGGCGTGCCGGCCGCGCAGTGGAACGCTTCGCCGAAGGCCGCACTGTTGCTCGGCGCGCCGATGGCGCGGAACTGGCCCGGCGAGTGCGGGTCGATGGTCACCTGACGGCGCTGGAACTCGGGCGTCGCGAGCGTGCACCAGACCTGCGAGAAGGCGACGAAGAGGAGCTGGTCGTTGGTCAGCCCCGCCACCGCCGGCGGCGGCGCGCCGTGGCGTCTCTCCCAGCCCTTGTAGGCCAGGTAGGCCTGCTTCAGGCCGCCGTTGTCGGCGATGTTCTCGCCCAGCGTCAGCTGGCCGTTCACCTTCACCCCCGGCTCGACCTCGTAGTCGCTGTACTGGTCGCGCACGCAGGCGGCCTGCTGCTCAAACTTCGCCGCCACCGCCGGCTCCCACCACTCGCGCAGCACGCCGTCGCCGTCGGACTTGCGCCCCTGGTCGTCGAAGCCGTGCGTCAGCTCGTGACCGATCACCGCGCCGATGGCGCCGTAGTTCATCGCCGCCGGGTAGTCCTTGTGGAAGAAGGGCGGCTGCAGGATGCCGGCCGGGAAGACGATCTCGTTGCCGAGCGGGTTGTAATAGGCGTTGACCGTCTGCGGCGTCATCCGCCATTCGGCGCGATCGGTCGGCTTGCCGACCTTCCTCATCTGGCGGTCGAACTCGAACGAATTCGCGGCGAGGGCGTCGGCGAACAGGTCGCCGCGGGTCACCGTGAGCTGCGAATAGTCGCGCCAGGCGTCCGGATAGCCGATCTTGTTGGTGACCTTGCGCGCCTTCTCGATCGCCCGCTGGCGGGTGGTCTCGTCCATCCAGGCGAGGTTCGGCAGGTTGTCTTCGAAAGCTCCCTCGATGTCGCGCACCATCTCGAGCGCTACCTGCTTGGAGTTGCCGGCGAACTCGCGGTCGACGTAGAGCCTGCCGATCGCCTCGCCGAGGGCGGCCGAGGTCAAGTCGACGCAGCGCTTCCAGCGCGGCTGGATCTCCGCCTGGCCGTTGAGCGTCTTGCCGTAGAACTCGAAGTCGGCGTCGACGAACGGCCGCGCCAGCACGTCGGCGGCGCTGTGCACCGCCTGCCAGCGCAGGTAGGCGCGCAGGACGTCGGGCGGCGTCGAGCCGACGAGCTTCTCTAGCCCGGCGAAGAACTCGGGGACGGTGACGTTGACCGTCGCCACGTCGCCGTAGCCGATGCCGTCGTAGAAACTCTTCCACGGCAGCGCCGGCGCGAGCGCCGCCAGACCGGCGCGGTCGAGCTTGTGGTAGAGCTTGTCGCGGTCGCGCATCTCGGCCCGCGGGCGCGAGACCTTGGCGAGCTCGGTCTCGAAGGCGACGATCCGGCCGGCGTCGGCGGACGCGGCGTCGGCGCCCTCGCCGGCGAGCGCCAGCATGCGGGCGACGTGCTCCTGGTACTTGCCGAGCAGCTCCTTCTTCTTCGGGTCGTCGGAGACGTAGTAGTCGCGGTCGGGCATGCCGAGACCGCCTTGCGAGAGGAAGGCGATGGTGGTGTTCGGGTCCTTGAAGTCCGGCAGCGCCGCGGTGGCGAAGAGCACCTCGGCGCCGGCGCGATGGAGGCGCGCGCCGACCGCGAAGAGGCTGGCCGCGTCCTGGACGCCGTCGATGGCCGCGAACCAGGCCTTGAGCGGCGCCGCGCCGATCTGGTCGACCGCGTCCTCGTCCATGCAGGCGGCGTAGAAGTCGCCGACCTTGCGGCGCTCGGGATCGCTGCCGGGGTTCTTGGCGGCCTCCTCGAGCAGCTGCCGGTTGATCTCGCGATTGTGCTCGGTGATGGTCGAGAAGCTCCTCGTCCAGCGCGCCTGGTCGGAGGGGATCTTGGTCGCATCGAGCCAGCCGCCGCAGGCGTAGCGATAGAAGTCGACGCAGGGATCGGCTCTCGGATCCATCGCCGACAAGACGGTCTGCGAGATGGCGTCCGCGGAGAGCGTGGCGCCCGCGAGGGCGCCGCCGGCGTCGACCGCCGCGAGGTCTTCGACCGCGACGGTCGCCGCGTCGAACGCCGCGCCCTGGGCGGCGGCGGTCGACAGCAGGAGAGCGGCGGCCAGGAACGTGGCTCGGAACATGGGATTCCTCCTCGAGGAGTTCGGGAGCGGCCGGGGACCGGCTCGGCCGTCGGGGGCGGAGTCTACCCCAGCGGCGAGCTCGCCGGCGGCGCTTCGCCCTCGGCCAGCGGCAGGTTCGCGAGCCCGCGCAGGGGCGAGAACCAGAGGAGGAACGGTGCGACGCAGGCCGCGCCCGCGGCGCCCCAGAACGTGCCGCGGGCGCCGAGCGTTTCGGCGAGCGGCCCGGCGAGCAGCGCCACCAACGGCATCAGTCCGCCGGTCACGATCTGGAACGCGCCGTTGACCCGCGCCAGCCGGTCGCCCGGCACGATCGCCTGCCGCAGGCTGGTGCCGTAGACCATGTAGATCATCAGGAAGCAGTCGCCGACGAGCTGGTTCACGGCGAGCAGGGCGACGACCGCGAAGCGCGGCAGACCGGGCAGACCGGCGAGGGGAATGAGCGCCAGCGCGAGCGCGTTGCCGGCGAGCGTCGCGGCGAGCGCTCTGCCGAGTCCGATCGCCGCCATCAGGCGCGGGCCGACGAACGTGCCCGCGAGCGCGCCCACGCCGCCCATGCCGATGATCCAGCCGAGGGTCGCGGTCGACAGCCGGAGGTCGCGCAGCAAGTAGAGCGAGTAGAGCGCCAGGAAGATGCCGGAGTAGAGACAGAGGACCACCGTGGAAGCGAGCAGCGGGCGCAGCCTTCGCTCGCGCCAGGCGAAGGCGAGGCCGGAGCCGAGCTCGCGCCAGGCCGGACCGTCGCTCGTCGTGGCGGCGGCGGCGAGCTTCTCGCGGCCGGCGATGCGGCCGAGCCAGAGCGCCGACCAGAGGTAGGAGAGCGCGTCGAGCAGCACCGCGAGCGGCGCGCCGAGGGCCTGGATCAGCCCGCCGCCGGCGGCCGGGCCGACGATCTCGGCGACCGCTTCGGTGGTCTGCAGCTTGGTGTTGCCCTCGATCAGCCGCGCGCGCTCGACCAACGCCGGCAGGAAGGCCACGTCGGCCATCTGGAAGAGCGCCGTCGCGGCGCCGACCACGACCGCCACCGCGGCGATCTGAACGATGGTCAGCCGCCCGTACCAGGCGGCGAGCGGCAGGGTGGCGACCGCCGCGGCGCGCACCAGATCGCAACCGATGAGCACCGGGCGCTTGGCATGCCGGTCGACGAAGCCGCCGGCGAACAGGCCGACGAGCGCCCCCGGTCCCATCGACAGCGCGGCCACCACCGCCACCTGGGTGGGTGAGCCGGAGAGCGAGAGGACCGCGAGCACCGGCAGCGCCGTGCGGGTGATGCGCGACCCCATGGCGCTGACCGCCTGCGCCGCCCAGAGGCGGAGGAAGTCGCGGTGGCCCCAGAGGCCGCGCGGGCGCGGTGGATCGACCATCGTCGGACGCGGGAGGGGAGCGCGGCTCAACCGGCCGCGAGCGGCGCGAGGCAGTCCGGCGCGTCGTACGAGGGATTGTTGACCCGCTTCGAGACCGGAAAGGCGCGCATCGTCGCGGCGGGGTAGGGGACGAGGAGCGGCGCCAGGGCCGCGCCTTCGGTTGGCCGGGGATCGAGCCAGGTCGAGTGCGCCTCGCGCGCCAGGATCACCGGCATGCGGTCGTGGATCGGGCGGACGAAGTCGTTGGCCGCGGTGGTGAGGATGGCGCAGCTCTCGAGCTCGCCGCCCTCGGGTCGCTTCCACGACGCCCAGAGTCCGGCGAAGGCGAAGGGCCGGCGGCCCTCGAGACCGATCCACCAGGGCTGCTTACCGCCCGCCACCTTCTGCCACTCGTAGAAGCCGTCGGCGAGGATCAGGCAGCGGCGGCGCTTGACGCTGTCGCGGAAGCTCGGCTTCTCGGCCGCGGTCTCGGCGCGGGCGTTGATCATCCGCTCGCCGATCGCCTCTTCCTTCGCCCAGCGCGGCACCAGCCCCCAGCGCATCCTCGCCAGCTCGCGCGCCGCCCCCGGCGCCCGCTCGACCACCACCGCGACCTCCTGTGACGGCGCGATGTTGTAGCGCGCCGGAAGGTCCGGCGTCGGGTCGAGACGGAAGAGCTCGGCGAGCGCGTCTCCGGGGGTCGACAGCACGTAACGGCCGCACATGGCGAAGTCCCTCCGGGGCTCAGACGACGCCGCGCTCGCGCCACGGGGCGCGGTGCTCGCGGAAGCGGCCGCCGACCGAGGTGGCGAGGATGACGTCGTCGGGGGCGCCGAAGACCAGCGCCTCGAGCAGCCAGTCGGGTCCGACGCCGGCGAGCGCCGGATGCTCGAGGTCGATCGCCACCAGGTCGGCCCACTGGCCGGGAGCGATCGCGCCGGTCGGCAGACCGAGGGCGCGCGCTCCGCCGGTGGTGGCGGCGGCGAGCGCGATGCGCGCCGGACGGCGGTCCTCGCCGAGCAGCATGCCGCGGCGCTCTCCCGCCAGGCGCTGGCCGAACTCGAGCCAGCGCATCTCCTCGAGCGCCGAGATGCGGGCGTTCGAGTCGGTGCCGAGCGCCAGCGGCAGCGCCATCCCCTCGACTGCGGCGAGCGCCGGGATGCCGTCGCCGAGATTGCCCTCGGTCGTCGGGCAGAGGCAGATCGTCCAGCCGGCGGCGGCCATCTCGGCGAGCAGCTGCGGCGGCGTGTGCGTGCAGTGGATCGCGGTCGCCGGCCAACCGGCGCCCTTCATCTCCGCGAGCAGCATCTCGGCCGGACGGCGGCCGTAGGCGGCGAGGCAGTCGTCGATCTCCAGCTGCTGCTCCTCGACGTGCACGTGGAACGGCAGTCCCCGCCGCGCCGCCTCGTCGGCGAGCTCGCGGCGCTCGCCGGGTTCGACCGCGCGCACGCTGTGCGCGGCGACCGCGAGCGTCTGGGTCGAGGGCTCGAGCCGCGGCGCCAGGCGTTGCAGCGCCAGCCAGAAGGTGTCGAGCGAACGGCCGTCGAAACGCAGCTGGCCGCCGGCGAGCGCGCGGCCGATGCCGCCGGTGCGGTAGTAGGTGGAGACGAGCGCCAGGCGGATGCCGACCAGGCGCGCCGCCTCGAGCACCAGCTCGTCGAAAGCGAAATCGGGGCCGCTGTCGGAGTGGTGCAGATAGTGAAATTCGCCGACGCTGGTGAAACCGGCCAGACGCATCTCGCGGAAGGTGCGCGTGGTGAGCTCGAGGAAGTGCTCGGCGTCGAGGCGCTCGACCAGGGTGTACATCGCCTCGCGCCAGGTCCAGAAGCTGCCGGTGCCCTCGGGAAAGGTCTCGCCGAGGCCGCGCAGCGCGCGCTGGAAGGCGTGCGAGTGGGTGGCGACGAAGCCCGGCAGGATCGCCTGGCCGCGCCGGCGCTCGACCGCCGGGCGGCCGAGCGCGCCGACCGCCGCGATCCGCCCCTCGCGATCGATCTCGATCTCGATCCCGCTCGCGAAGCTCGCGCCGGTCCAGACGAGGTCCGCGGTCACCACCGCCGGTCTCATGCGACGGAGTCTGCCATCGGCGGCGGCGCGACGCCACAGAAACGGGCGGCGAGCGCGGCGAGGATCTCGGTCGCGCGCGCGAGCTCCGCCTTGGGCACGGACTCGTCGGCGCGATGCGCGTCGGCGATCGCGCCCGGACCGCAGAGCACCGCCTCGATGCCGAGCGCGGCGAGCGGTCCGCCGTCGCTGGCGTACGGCGCGCCGCGCGATCCCGACTGTCCGGTCAGCTCGAGCAGCGCGCGGTGGATCTCGGCGTTCTCGGGCGTGGCGAGCGGCGGGCTGTCGCCGAGCACGGTCACGGCGGCGTCGGGCGCCGCGGCGAGGACGCGGGCGCGCAGCTCGACCTGCAACTCTTCCGCGGTCATCCCCGGCAGCGGCCGGAAGCCGAGCTCGAGCGCGGCGCGCGGCGCCACGACGTTGATCGCCACCCCGCCCGCGATCCGGCCGACATTGAGCGGCACGAACGGCGCCTCGGGAAAGTGCGCGTGCCCGGCCGGGCGGCGCGCCGCCCACTCGAGCCGCAGAGCGCGCAGGGCGGCGACCACCTCGGCCGCTTTCTCGATCGCGTTGTCGCCGAGGTGCGGCGAGCCCGAGTGCGCCGGCCGACCGGGAAGCTCGATGCGCAGCTTGCAGTGCCCCTTGTGCAGCCGCACGACCGCGAGCGAGGTCGGTTCGCCGACGAGCGCCGCGCGCGGCGGCGGCGCGCCGTCCCAGGCGCGGGCGAAGTGCTGCGCGCCGAGGGTGCCGATCTCCTCGTCGCAGGTGAACAGCAGGCAGAGCGGCCGCGCCAGGCGCGCCGGGTCGATTCGCCGCGCGAGCTCGGTCGCCAGCGCCACGAAGCCCTTCATGTCGCAAGCGCCGCGCGCCACCCAGCGGTCGCCGCGGTCGGTGAGCGCGAAAGGCGGCGAGGTCCAGTCGGGCTCGTCCGCCGGCACGACGTCGAGATGTCCGCAGAGCAGGAGGCCCGAGCGGTCGCCCGCCGGCTCGGGGCCGAGCCGCGCCCAGAGATTCACCTTTCCCTCGGCGCCTCCCGGGAGCAGCCGCACCTCCACTCCGGGCCGCGCCAGGCGGTCGGCCACGAGCTCGGCGATGGCGCGGTTCGAGCGGCTCGAAACGGTGTCGAGCGCCACCAGCGCGCGCAGCAGGTCGATCGCGGGGGAAGCGGGCACCGGCGAACGATAGGCCGGCCCCGCGGGGTTGTGAAGAGGGCCACATCGCGGCGCGGCGCGGACTGGCTATCGTTCGGCGTCGAGATCCGCTCCCCGGGGGGAGGTCCCATGTCGCGCTTTCGTCCGTTCGCCTCGCTCGCTGCGCTCGCCGCCGGCGCGACGCTCGCCACCCTGGCGGTCGCCGCGCCGCTCGCCGCCAGTCACACCCATCCGATCCTCTTCGTCTCCCAGGTGCCGATCCCGTCCGACTTCATCGCCATCGGCGCCGTCTTCGGCAACGCGCACGCCGACATGGCGAGCGTCGGCCGCGGCGGCGACCTCTACCTGCTGCTGCCGAACGGGACGCTGAAGAACCTGACCGGCCTCGCCGGACTCGGCGTCGCCAGCGGCTTCCAGAACGACAACTCGATCGCGGTGCGCGACCCCGCGGTCTCCTTCGACGCCAAGAAAGCCCTGTTCAGCATGGCGACCGGCGCCCCGGTGCAATTCCAGTGGGAGAGCTACTACTGGCAGATCTACGAGGTGACGAATCTCGACCTCGTCATCTCGTCGAACGCCACGCCCAACATCGTGCTGGTGCCGAACCAGCCGGCGAACTACAACAACGTCACGCCGTTCTACCTGCCCAACGGCCGCATCGGCTTCACCTCCGACCGGCCGAGGAACGGCGCCGCCCATCTCTATCCGCAGCTCGACGAATACGAAGAGGCGGCGACGGTCACCGGTATCTGGAGCATGGACCGGACGGTGCCGGGCGGCGACCTGAAGCTGCTCGACCACTCGCCCTCGGGCGACTTCACCCCGATCCTCGACAGCTTCGGGCGGATCATCTTCACCCGCTGGGATCACATGCAGCGCGACCAGCAGGCCGACGCCGACGCGCTCGACCCGAACGACGATCCCTACGGCACCTTCAACTGGTCGAGCGAGAGCTCGGCCGCCGTGGCGCTCGCCGACCGGACGGAGATCTACCCCGAGCCGCGCTCGCCGCGCACCGACCTGCTGCTGCCGTACGAAGAGGGGCTCGAGTTCAACGGTTTCTTCCCGTGGATGCTGAACCCCGACGGCACCGGTCTCGAGACCATCAACCACATCGGCCGCCACGAGCTCGCGGGCTACTTCAACCGCAACCGTCACGACGACCCGAACATCGACGAGTTCATCTGCGGCGGCGATTCCTGCGGCCGCCCGAACCTGCACGAGATCCGCAACATCCTCGAGATGCGCGAGATCCCGACCGGCAATCCGGGAACCTACGTGGGAATCGACGCGCCGGAGTTCTACACCAACGCCTCGGGACAGATCGTCTCCTTGCCGCTGCCGGCGGGCGCCAACCCGGACCTCGCGGTCGCGAGCTGGCTGACGCACCCGGACACGGCGAATTTCGACGACACGCCGGGCCCCTGCCACTCGGGCCTCTACCGCAATCCGCTGCCGCTCCAGGACGGCACCCTGATCGCGGTCCACGCCGGCGAGCGCAGCGCCGGCGTGCCCGAGACGCGGCAGGCCGCCAACGACGGGACGAGGGCGCTCCCCGTCGCCCGTTACAAGTTCCGCCTGGTGGACCTCGGCGACGATTCCGGGGGGTGCGCCGGCTACAAGAAGTACGGCGCGAAGTTGACCGGCGGCGGGATCACCAAATCGCTCTCGTACTACGACCCCGACGTGCTGGTCACCTACACCAACGTGACGATGTGGGAGCTCTCGCCGGTCGAGGTCGTTTCGCGCACGCCGCCGCCGATCCTCGACCAGCCGTTGCCGGCGATCGAGGCCGGGGTCTTCGCGGCCGAGGGAGTCGACCCCAACCTCTTTCGCCAGTTCCTGGTCGATCGCGACCTGGCGCTCATCGTCTCGCGCAACGTGACCACCCGCGACCAGGCCGATCGCCAGCAGCCCTGGCAGCTGCGCATCGAACAGCCGGGCGGCGCGCAGACGCCGCCGCTCGGGCAGACCACCGGTACCGTCTACCCGATCAAGTACTTCCAGTTGATGCAAGGCGACCTGATCCGCGGCCTGCACGGGCCCGACACGCCGAGCGCCGGGAGGCGGGTGATCGCCCAGCCGATGCACGACGGCGGACCCAATCCGCCGGCGCGCGACGGCTCGGCGCCGGTGGGCTCGGTCGAGCTCGAGGCCGACGGCTCGATGGCGGCGCTCGTGCCGGCGCACCGAGCGCTCTCCTGGCAGACGGTCTCCGACGCCAACGACGTCGCGGTGCGCGAGCGCTTCTGGCTCACCTTCGGCGCCGGCGAGATGCGCGTCTGCGCCGACTGCCACGGGGTCAACACCGCCGACCAGCACGGCGACCCGGCGGCGACCAACGAGCCGCAGGCGCTCCACCGCCTCCTCCAGTACTGGAAGAACTGGCTCTTCTCGGACGACTTCGAGATCGGCACCACCAGCCGCTGGAGCGCTTCGGCTCCGTAGAGCGCCTCGTCCGCCCCCCAGAATGGCAAGATCCTCGTCGCCGGAGGCGATGCGCGCCGCGCTTTCGCCGCGGCGAGGAGGTCGAGGATGACCGTCGAGCGGGCGCGCGCCTTCCGCGTCGCCGGCATGGACTGCGCCGAGGAGATCGCGACCCTGCGCCGCGAAGTGGGTCCCGTCGTGGGCGGGCAGGAGCGGCTCGGCTTCGATCTCCTGCGCGGCCGGATGACGATCGCGGCCGACGCAAGGTCGGTCCCCGACGCGGCGATCCGCGCCGCGGTCGAGCGCGCGGGCCTGGTGGCGACTCCCTGGCGGGAGGAGGGCGACGACGGCGCCGTCGATCGACTGCGACGCCGTCGCCTGGTTACCACCGTCCTCAGCGGAGGGTTCACCACCCTCGGTTTCCTGCTCCACCTCCTGCCGGGCGGGGGCCCGCTCGCGGCGCGGTCGGCCTACGCCGCGGCGGCGCTCGCCGGGCTGGTCACCGTGGCGCCGCGCGCCTGGCTCGCCCTGCGGCGGCTGCGGCCCGACATGAACTTGTTGATGACCCTGGCGGTCGCCGGCGCGGCGGCGATCGGCGACTGGTTCGAGGCGGCGAGCGTGGCCTTCTTGTTCGCGCTCTCGCTCGCCCTCGAGGCCTGGAGCGTCGGCCGGGCGCGGCGGGCGATCGCGCGCCTGCTCGACCTCGCGCCGCCGACCGCGCGCCGCCTGACGCCGGCGGGCGAGCGCGAGGTCCATCCGGCGGAGATCGCGGTCGGAGAACGGATCGCGGTGCGCCCGGGCGAGCGACTGCCGCTCGATGGACGGATCGTCTCCGGTCGCTCGACCGTCGATCAGGCGCCGATCACCGGCGAGAGCCGGCCGGTCGATCGGCAGCCCGGCGACGAGGTGTTCGCCGGATCGATCAACGGTCCGGGGGCGCTCGAGATCGAGACCACCGCGCCGGCCGAGGCGACGATGCTGGCGCGGATCCTGCGCCGGGTGGAGGAGGCCCAGGCGCGGCGCTCGCCTTCCGAGCGCTGGGTCGACCGGTTCGCCGCGATCTACACCCCCTGCGTCTTCGCCGTCGCGGCCGCGGTCGCTCTCGTGCCGCCGCTGCTCGCCGGATCGGGTTGGAGCGCTTGGGGCTACCGGGCGCTCGTCCTGCTGGTCATCGGCTGCCCGTGCGCGCTCGTCGTCTCGACGCCGGTGGCGATCGTCGCCGCCCTGGCGGCCGCCGCGCGCCACGGCGTGCTGGTCAAAGGCGGGGCGTTTCTCGAAGCGCCGGCGGGGATCCGCGCCATCGCCTTCGACAAAACCGGGACGCTCACCCACGGCAAGCCGCGGGTGGTGGAGGTCGTGCCGCTCGCCGGCCTCTCCGAGCGCGAGCTGCTCGAGCGGCTGGCGGCGCTCGAGGCGCGGAGCGGGCATCCTCTGGCGCTGGCGATCCGCGACCATTGCGCGGCGCGCGGAATCTCGGCGGCGCCGGCCGAGAGCTTTCGCGCTCTCGAAGGCCGGGGCGCCGAGGGGCTCGTGGGCGGAAGGCTCTTCTGGGTCGGCTCGCATCGCCACCTCGAAGAGCGGCGCCAGGAGACTCCCGAGGTCCACCAACGACTCGAGGCGATGTCGCGCGCCGGACAGAGCGCCGTCGCGATCGGCGACGACCACCGCGTCTGCGGCCTCGTCGCGCTGGCGGACACGGTGCGCGACAACGCCGCCGCGACGCTCGCCGAGCTCGGGCGCCTCGGAATCGAGACGACGCTGATGCTGACCGGGGACAATCGCGGTACCGCGGAGGCGATCGCGCGCCAGGCCGGCGTCGCCGAGGTGCGCGCCGAGTTGCTGCCGGACGGGAAGTTGGCGGCGATCGAGGAGCTGGTGGCGCGCTACTCGCGGGTGGCGATGGTCGGCGACGGGATCAACGATGCGCCGGCCCTGGCGCGCGCCAGCTTGGGGATCGCGATGGGGGGCGCCGGCTCCGACGCCGCCATCGAGACCGCCGACGTCGCCTTGCTCTCGGACGACCTGTCGCGAATCCCCTGGCTGATCCGCCACTCCCGCCGGACGCTCGCGGTCATTCGTCGAAATATCGCCTTCGCGCTCGCCGTGAAGGCGGTCTTCGTGGCGCTCACCTTCCTCGGCGCGGCGTCTCTCTGGGGGGCGATCGCCGCCGACATGGGCGCGGCGCTGCTCGTCGTCGCCCATTCGCTCCGCTTGCTGCGCGGTTGACAACGGCGACAGCGCCCGCCGGGCCGCGGTCAGGGGAAGGTCGACGACCAGAGCGAGGTATCGCCGGACTCGAAGTCGTCGGCGAAGAGCGCCGGCGCGAGCGCGCCGAGCTCGAAGGCGCCGATGTCGCAGCCGTCGCCGGTATCGGCGATCGTCGGCTCGTCGACGGGGCGCGCGAGAGTCGACGGATTCAGGTAGCCGCGCTGATCGGCGAGCTCGCCGGGGCAGCTGCCGTGGTCGATCGCCGGGCTCGCCGCGGCGAGGTCGAGCGCCACGGTCGGCGTCGGACCCCCGTTGTCCGCCAGCGGCAGGACTCCGGCGTCGAGCGGCGCGGCGTTCGACCCGACCCAGTCGCCGTTGGCGTTCGGCAGTCCGGCGGGGAAGTTCGCGGCCGCGGTGCCGCGCCGCACGCCGATGAGGTCGTGGCCGCCCGAGAGGAGCCCCGCTCCGGCGATGTCCGGCGCCGGGATCGCCGCCTGATCGGTATTGCCGGCGACCAGCGAATCGGTCAGCGTGGTCGTCGCGAGGTTGTCGAAGACGCGAATCCCGCCGCCGTCGCGGTCGCCGTCGCCGTCGGTGTCGGCCTGGTTGCCGACGAAGGTCGAGTGGCGGATGGTGCCCGGCACGTCGTAGGTCGTCGCGCCGAAGGAACCGATCGCGATCGCGCCGCCGGCGCCGCGCGCCGTGTTGCCCGAGAAGGTCGAGCGCTCGACGACGAGCGAACCCGTGGCCCAGATCGAGATCGCGCCGCCGTCGGCGTCGCCGAACGCGAACGCGGCATCGTCGCCTTCGGCGGCGTTGGCCTCGAACAGCGAATCGCGCACGGTGAGGTTGCCGCCGTCCGCGGCGATCGCGCCGCCGCCCCCGGTCAGCACCACGTTCGTCGCGTGGTTGCGGCGGAAGATCGAGCGCTCGACGGTCGAGGTCGCGTCGTTGCCCTCCCAGAAGATCGCTCCGCCGGCGTCCTGCGCGAAGTTGTCCTCGAACACGAGGTCGCGCAGCGTCAGGGTCGCGAACTTCGCCAGGATCGCGCCGCCGTCGTTGGCGCCGAAACCCTGATAGGCAGCGATCGCGAAGCCGCCGGTCAGGCGCAGGCCGGAGAGCTCGTAGGCGCGCGGGTCGACGAGCGCCGGCTGCCAGAGCACGAAGACCCGCGAGAAGCCCTGGGCGGAGATCGTGAGGGCGCCGGCGCCGGGACCGACGACGGTCGCGTTCTCGGTGAGCGCGAGCTCGCCGAAGTTGAGCGCGATGGTTGCCGGCAGCGCGAGGTCGAAGGCGATCACGTCGTCGCCCGAGCCCGCCGGGCATTCGCCGGCGGCGGCGCCGCTCGCGGTGTCGCTGTTCGCCGCGGTGACCGCCTCGCGCAGCTCGCAGGCGCCGTCGTCGGCGGGTCCGAGATCGGTCGTCGTATTGACGGTGATCGTGGCGGCGGAGAGGGTCGAAGCGACGAGCAGAGCGAGAACCGCCAGCGATCGTCCAGGTGCGCGCAGCGGGAGTGTGAGCGGCCGGGGCACGTATCGGGACCTCCCTGGGGTTCGAGCCATCGCCGGCGATCCTGCGACACCTCCCGGCGCACCGCTGTCAAGCGCGTCGCACCTCCCCGGACGGGCCGGCGCGGCGTCGCCCGGGAGTAGAATTCGCCTCCCCATGAGCCGACCTCCGAGCTTCGTCCGCCTGACTCCCGGCAAGCGCGTTCTCTACCTGACGAAGGACCCCGAGCTCGTGCGCCGCCAGATCGCGGGCGAGCTGACGCTGCGGATGAAGGACCTCGCGGTCGAGGATCTGCTCGACGACATCAACACCGACGTCATGACCCCCGCCTGGGTCTGCTTCGACTGGCAGCCCGAGGAGATCGCCAAGAACGCTTACGCCGGCCTCGTCGTCGGCGGCGAGCGGCTGATCCCGGAGAACGCCCTCGTGCGCGGCAACTTCGAGGTCATCGTCTCCGGGCTGCGCAAGGGCGTCGGCTCGTCGCGCGAAACTGCGGCGCAGTGCGAGGTCTACTCCGGGATCAAGATCGCCATCGCCGCCTCGTTCGCGCCCATCCACGCCCGCAACAACATCAACCTCGGCACGTTGATGGGCGATCACGCGCTGCTCGCGCGGCTCGAGGCGGGCGAGGCCGTCCCGCTCGCGGAGTTCACCGCCGGCCACGACGCGATCACCCGCCAGATCATCGAGTGGGGCGGGCTCTTCCCGTTTTCGAAAGCGCTCGCCGAGGGCAGAATCGAGCTGCCGGACCCGCGGACGCCGCCACGGCCGATGACCATGGCGGAGAAGATCCTCGCCCGGCATCTGGCGGGCGCGAGCGGTCGCGAGCGCCACGTCGCGCCGGGCGACCCGATCGTGGTGACGGTCGACGGCGGCTACAGCCACGAATTCACCACCGCGCAGGTGCACGCTTTCCTCGAGCACGAGTACGGCGCCGACTACGAGATCCGCAACCCGGAGAAGTTCGCGGTGTTCGAGGACCACCTGATCTACGCCGACGAAGTGCAGGCGATGCGCAAGTACCTACCCAAGATCGAGGTCCTGCGCGACCTGCAGCGCGGCTTCCAGAAGCACGCCGGGGTGCGCGATTTTTCGGCCAAGGACGGCGTTTCGCCCGGCATCTGCCACGAGGTGGCGCGCGAGCGGATGATCGAGCCCGGCGACTTCATCCAGGCGACCGACTCCCACACCTGCATGGGCGGCGCGAACAACGCGCTGACCTGGGGAGTGGGCACGACGGAGTACGCGGCGCTGGTCTACTCCGGCTTCACCCTGGTCGAGGTGCCGGAATCGATCCGCTTCGAGCTCACCGGCCAACTGAAGCCGAACGTGACCGCGAAGGACCTGATGCTCCACATCCTGCTCGCCTTCGCCAAGCCGCAGGCGACGCTCAACCGGGTGATGGAGTTCACCGGCCCCGGGGTCTCGACGCTGTCGATGGACGAGCGCGCGACGCTCGCCAACATGGCGACCGAGTGCACGGCGAAGAGCGGCATCGTGATCGCCGACGAGGAGACCTTCCGCTGGCTCGCGGCTTGGCGGCCGGGGGCGGACGTCGAGCGCCTGCGCGCCCGCGCGGTCGCGCCGGACGCGGGCGCCGAGTACGCGGGAGGCGTGCACCGGATCGACCTCTCGGCGCTCGAGCCGATGGTGGCGCACCCGGGGGACCCGGACCACGGCGTGGCTTCGGACCCGACGAATGGCGCGACGGTGGCGGAGATCGGCGAGGTGAAAATCGACATCGCCTACGCCGGCAGCTGCACGGCGGGGAAGATCGACGACCTCGTCTTCTACCACGACGTCTGCAAGGAGGCGGTGGACGCGGGCCTGCGGGTGGCGCCGGGGGTGGAGTTCATCATCCAGTGCGGCTCGGAGGCGGTGGAGAACTTCGTCCGCGAGCACGGCTTCTTCGACACCTTCGCCAAGGCGGGGGTGCGCCTCATCCGCCCCGGTTGCGGCGCCTGCATCGGCTGCGGCCCGGGCGTCTCGGACCGCCCCGACCAGGTCTCGGTCTCGGCCATCAACCGCAACTACAAAGGCCGCAGCGGCCCCGGCAGACTCTGGCTCGCGAGCCCCCTGACCGTCGCCGCCTCCGCCTTCACCGGCAAGATCACCGCCTACACCAAGGGGATGTTCGCCAAGGAGCTGGTCGGGCGCTAGAGCGCCGCGCCGCTCGAAGGCCTTCCGCGAGCGAGGCGAGCGGCAGTTCTTCCGCGCGCCACGGAGTGACTGCATGTACACGAAGACGCTTTACGCGGGTTGGGGGGACATGGACTTCAACTCGCACATGAAGAACACGGCGTACCTCGACAAGTCCGCCGACGTGCGCCAGATGTACCTGATCGAGCACGGCTTCCCGGTCGAGGAGTTCCTGCGGCTCCGGATCGGGCCGGTGATCCAGAAGGACGAGCTCGAGTACTTCAAGGAGGTCCGGCTGCAGGAGCCGATCACCGTGACCTACGCCCTCGCCGGCCACGCGCCGGACGGCAGCCGCTTCCTGCTGCGGCACGAGATCTTCCGCCGAGACGGCGAGCTCAGCGCCCGGGTCACCAGCGCCGGGGGCTGGCTGCACCTGGTCGAGCGCCGGCTCGTCGCCCCGCCGCCCGCCCTCCTCGCGGCCATGAGCTCGCTCGAGAAGACGAGCGACTTCACCGTCCTGCCCTCGAGCATCAAGAGCCGCCTCTGACGCTTCCGTCGAACGGTCCGTCGACGGCGCGGGTCGAGCCGCCCCGCCCGAGAGCGACCTTTGCCAGATCGATGGCGACGGACATATTCTCGACCCGGTCTTCCAAGGGGGTGTCTATGGCGACGAGGATCCGGCCGGGCGCCGCGATCGGCGTGATCCCGTGGTGCGTAGGGTTGCTCTCCTGCAACCCGCCGCCAGCCGCCGCGCCCTACGACCCCGCCCAGGCGGAGGCGGAGATCCGGGAGATCGAGCGCTCCTGGGCCCAGGTCGCGGTGAGCGGCGACCCGGCGGTCATCGAGCGCATCTTCGCCGACGACTTTCTCGGGGTCAGCCCGGACGGAGTGCAGTACACCAAGAGCGGGTTCATCGCCGACACCAAGGCGAACCCGCTCGGCTTCACCGCCATCGAGCTCGACGAGATGAAGGTGAGATTCCTCGGCAACGTGGCCATCGCCCAGGGACACGAGACGTTCACCCGCAAGGACGGGGAGCGGGGGCGGTTCGTCTGGACCGACGTTCTCGAGCGACGCGACGGCACCTGGCGGATCGTCGCCGCGCAGGACGCGGTCGCGTCCGTCGGCGAGCCTCCGGCGGGCGGAGCGCTCTTCCCGGGCTCCGACGACGCGCGGCTCGCGCGGACCGAGATCGACAGGACGCGCAACGAGTACGTCGCGTCTTGGAGAGCGGCGAACGCGGTTCGAATCTCCGAGCTGTACACCGAAGACGCCTCGGTGCTCTATCCGAATCAGCCCGCGGTGACCGGCCGAAGCGCGATCCTCGGCTACTTCACGTCCTTCTTCGCGGAGTTCGGAGAGAGCGAGTTCGAGCTCTCCTCCGCGGAGATCGAGATCGCCGGTCCCTGGGCTTTCGACCGCGGGACCTATCGCTGGAAAGCCGTGCCGCGTGCCGGCGGCAGCGCGGTCGAGGACAACGGCAAGTACCTCGTCGTCCTGCGGCGGCAGGCGACCGGCCGCTGGCTGGTCGCGCGCGACATGGACAACAGCGACCGGCCGCTGTCGCAGTCCGGGCGAGGGACGCCGTGAGGCTGCCCTGCCGGTACACCCGAGAGAGGTCGACCATGAAGAGCCTCCGAGCCCCCGCCGTCGTCATTCTCGCCGCTCTGATCCTCACCGCCGTCGCCGGGGCCGCCGCCACGCGCGGCACTCCCGCGGAAGCCAAGGCCATGCTCGACCAGGCGGTGGCGCACTACAAGGACGCCGGCCGGAAAGACGCCCTGGCGGACTTCACCGCCGCCAAGGACCCTTTCCACGACCGCGACCTCTACGTCTTCTGCGTCGCCTCCGACCACACCATCGTCGCCAACGGCGGCTACCCGGCCTACGTCGGCACCTCGGCCGACGCCCTGGTCGACTCCAAGGGCCAGCCGCTCGGCAAGGCGCTCTGGGACGCGGCGGGCAAGAACGCCAACGGCTCGATCGAGTATCCGCACTTCAACCCGGTGACCCGCAAGGCCGAGGACAAAACCACTTTCTACAGCAAGGTGGCCGACGACCTGCTCTGCGGCGTCGGCGCCTACAGCGCGCACTGAGGTCGGCTCCGTCCGCTCCGCCCGGCGCCGATTGCTTCGTGGCACAAAGTAGTTTACGATGCAGGAAAGACGCGGCGCCGCGGAGCTCCGACGGCGCGCCGCGCGGCAGGAGAAGCGATGACCTTCTCGACGATGCTCAAGCGGCCGAGCGCGCTGCTTCCCCTGGCGATGTCGCTCGCCGCGCTCGCCACGGTGCTGATCCACGTCGCGCTCTACGGCGCCGCCCGCGAGGCCGACGAGGGGACCGCCGCCCACCTCTTCCAGCTCCTCCTGGTCGGCGAGCTGCCGATCGTGGCCTACTTCGCCGTCCGCTGGCTGCCGCGCGAGACGAGACCGGCGCTGGGGGTGCTGGCGCTGCAGGCCGCCGCGGGGCTCGCGGCCCTCGCCCCGGTCTACTTCCTGGGCCTCTGAGGCGTCCTCCGGCCGACTCCCGCGGCCGTCGGGAGATCGGCCGCGCGAGGTGCCCCCTTCACCGTTCGCCGACGGGCGCGAGCGCGAACAGCGCGACCGCCTTGCTCTCGCCGTGGCGGAACGTGGCGAGGCGGCGGAAGCTCGCGGCGGCGAGGGTCGCTTCGAGGCGCGGGTCGCCGAGGAGATCTATCTCGTAGAGCGCCACGCGATCGGCGCCGGCGATCGCTCCGGCGAGCGTCGCGACGGCGACCGGCGAGGGGATCTCGCGCACCGCGATCCGCTCCGGCAGGTAGAGCCGATCGCCGAACGCCCAGGGCTGGACGGTGGCGAGCGCGCGCGCCCCCGGGTCGGCGGCGAGCGCCTGCGCCGCCTCGACCGCGGCCATCGACTTGCCGGCGAGGAAGTCGAGCTGCGCGAGACCCCAGGCGATGGTCAGCAGGGCGAGCGCGATCGCCACCCATCGCCGGCCGGCGCGCGCGACCTCGGCGAGGCCGAGCGCCGAGAGCGCGGCGACGAACGGCAGCAGCCCTTGCAGGTAGCGCAGCTCCTTGTGGTGCACCAACGAGAGCGCGGCGAGCGGCAGGGCGACGAACGCCCAGGCCTGGCGCGCCGCCGGCCGCGAGCGCAGCCAGCGCGGGCGCAGTGCCAGCGCCAGGGCGGGCAGCGCCGCCGGGCAGATCCAGTGCGCCAGCCGCCAGAGGTACCACCACGCCGGCTGGTGCGGGACGAGCGAGGAAGAGCGCTCGTCGAACAGGGTGTAGCGCGCGAAGGCCACGAGGCTGGCGAACGGCGCGCCCCACTCGAGCCGGTCGGGCAAGCCGACGAAGAGCAGCGCCCCGGCGGCGAAGCCCGCCGCCAGGGGCGCCAGGCGGCGCAGGCGCGCCGCGAGATCCGGCCCGTCGCGCAGGGCGATCGCCGCGACCGGAACCAGGAAGACCGCCTCGCTATAGCGCACGGCGAAGGCGAGCGCGAGCAGCGCGCCGGTGGCGAAGAGCGCGCGCGGGGCCCGCTTCCCGGCGAGCACCAGCGCGGCGCCGAGGACACAGGTCGTCGAGGCGGTGCGCGGGTAGACCGTGCTCGCGAGGCCGCCGGGAATCCAGTGCGAGGCATAGAGCCCGGCGGCGAGGAGCGCCAGGCGGGCCGAGCCCCCCCAGCGGCGGACGAGAGCGTGCAGGAGCCCCAGGTTGACGAGCGACAGGGCGACGAAGGGCCAGCTCGCGATCCAGACGAGGGCGCGCGGCGACTCGATGCCGAGCGCGTGCGCGAGCCCCGTGATCGGCGTGACCAGCAGCGCCGGCAGCAGCGTGTCGCGGATCTCCCACGGCCGGAAGGCGAGCCCGAGCACCGGGCGCAGGCCCGCCTCGAGGATCTCGACGTCGTCGCCGGTCAGGAAGCCAAAGAACCGGCGCCCGAGGGCGAGCCGGCATCCGCCGGCGAGGACGAGGAGCGCCGTCAGCGCGAGGCGATCCCGCCGATCCAGGGGCGTCGAGGAGGGCGATCGGACGTCGGCCACCCGAGGACTCTGCTACGCCGCGAGTCGGCGGAGAATGCGCAGGAGACGGACCGGCCCGGCCGGGTGGCGGGTGCCGGCGCGTCGCGCGGGTAGCGCCGGCGCGAGCGCCGTCAGCGCCGGCTCTCGGGCGCCTCGCGCGCCAGCTCCTCGCGCAGCCGGAGCATGGCGCGCTGGGTCGCCATGCGTGCGGCGTCGACGCTCGGCCGGCCGGTCGCCTCCGCGAGCTCGGCATAGGAGAGGTGGAGCTCCATCCGACCGACCAGCAGGTGGCGCTCCGCGCGGCTCAGGCGGGCGAGGCAGCGGCGGAAGCGGCGGTGGTCCTCGGCGCCAGAGGCGTCGTCGAAGGGCGAGGGGGAGCCGCCGGCCAGTTCCACCTCGTCGGCGCATTCGAAAGGCACTCGATCGGCGCGGCGGATCTCGTCGACGATCCGGTTGCGGACCGAACGCCGCAGGTAGGCGAGAGTGCGCTCCGGGCTGCGGATCGCGGCGCCCTCGAGGTGCGTCAAGGCGCCGAGAGCGGCCTCCTGGATCAGATCGGCGGTCTCCATGCCGCGCCGCGCGCGCCATGGCAGGCGGCCGTGAGCCCAGCGCAGGAGGCCCGGCAGGAACTGCTGCAGCGTGTGGGCAAGTCCGACGGGGGCGGCGGACATCGGTCGGCTCCGAGATGCGCGGCGGGGCGACAAGACCTCGTCGTGACGTCGCGGAGCATACTACACGAGCGTTCGAATCGAGGTCCGGCTCGCCTTGGCGGCGCGCCGGACCTCGCGCCCGGGATCAGAGACCGCTCTTGAAGTACTTGACGTGCAGGTCCTTGAACTTCCAGCCGTAGGTGTGCGCCTCCGGCCCGTCCGAGGTTTGCGTGCCGAGCGAGACGAAGCCGCCGGGCTCGGCGAAGAAGCGGGTGTAGCTGTTGTCGACCAGCGCGCCGTTGACCGTCACGCCGTTCGAGATGCGGACGATCTTGTAGTAGAAGGCGTGGTCGCCCGAGAGATTCGACTCCCAGAGCACGTGGTACCACTCGCCGGTCGAGGGGACCGGGCTCTTCTGGAAATTGGTGCCGTCGCCGAAGTTCGACTGCAGCTTCACCTTGTTGGACCCCGGCAAGAGGTTCATGTAGGCGCCCATCTGGTCCCAGTCGGGGCCGTTGTTGAACCAGAGCACGGTGTGCCAGCCGTCCGGCTTGTCGGGATCCCAGCCCGAGATGAAGACGTCGAACTGGATCTCCACTTTCTGGAATTCCTCCTCGGCGTCGAACGGCAGGTCGAAACGGAAATCCGCGTTGCCGGCGTTGCAATCGAGGAATTCGCCGGGGAGCGAGAACTCGCGGTCCTGCGAGGTCGAGGGCGGGGTCAGGGTCGAGGCGAGAATCGAGACCGCCGGGGCGAAGAACTCGAGCTCGCCGCTCGGCGTGGCGACGCGCAAGGCGTAGGACCAGTAGAGCTGGTCGCAAGTGATCGAGATGCGCGCCCCCGCCGCGACCGAGCTCTGGCCGAGCAGCGCGTAGACGTCGTCGAACTGCGCCATGGTCAGCGGCGGCAGGCCGAAGACGACGTTCTCGACGAAGACCTCGCCGGCCGCGCCGTAGGCGCTCGCCGAGCAGGTGGTCGCCACCTTGGCGAGGTTGATCACCCCGACGCTGGTCGAGGTGGAGGCGTCGTCGGAGAGCCCGACGAGCCAGGCGGTGGCGCCGGCGTCGAGGGCGTTTCTTGAGGAGAGCATCGGCATCTCGACGCGGTGCAGCACGGTGTCGCCGGAGAAGCTGGCGATCGTGGCGCGGGTCGAGAGCGCCGGCGCGCCGCCGATCTCGAGCAGGCCGCGGGTCAGCGGCGACGCGGTCGGCAGCAGGACGGTCGCGCCGCCGAGCACGAAGGTCAGCGGCGGATCGCCCTCCGGCCGCACCGTGCCGTCGGTGCCGGCGCCGATGAAGTAGGTCGTCACCCCCTGGGTGAGCGCTTCCGGGTTCGACACCCAGATCTCGCTGCGCAGGTGGACGCCGCCGGTGGTGGTGTCCATGGCGGCGGGGACGTAGGTGACGCTCGCCGCGAGGGGAGCGCCGAGAGTGGCGAGAGCGAGGAGCGAGCCGGCGATTCGATTCATGGCGTTCGGTTCCGGGTGTTGGGTCGTGGAGGTTCGGGGCGGCGCGGCGGGTCGAATTCTATGCAATGAATTGGCGAACGAGAGCGATTTTTTCAAAAAAACGCGGCCGAGGCTCAGAATTTCCAGCGCGCCGACGCCGAAATCACCTGGGCGCTCGAGCTGTAGGTCGAGCGCGCCGCCGGATCGGGCTCTTGGCCGGTAACCGTGCGGTCGCCGTAGGCGAAGTAGGAGTAGCCGAGGTCGAAGGCGACCCAGCCGAAGTCCGCGCTCGCGCCGCACGCCAGGCCGCGACCGTCGCCGCGCGGGAAGCCGGGATCGACCGTCCGGTCGGGCACCGGCGAAGGCTCGAGCGCCGCTCCGGCGCGCAGGGTCCAGATCCGGGCCAGGGTGAAGGACGCGCCGAGGCGGATCGCCAGGGTGTCGTTCCAGTCGCGGCGCAGGGAGTAGTCGAAGCTGCCGAGGCCGCCGCCGATCTCGGCCGCCATGCGGGTGCGATCGAGCGCCGACCAGCGCGCCCAGGCAAGGTCGAGCTCGAGGCGCAGCGGCGCCACGGGCGCCAGCCAGGCGCCGGCCGAGAGGCTCGCCGGGAGACGGAAGTCGACCGATCCCCGGCCGCCCGGGTAGCGCGCCGCGAAGTCGCGTAACTCGGACGGGTCGATGGTCGCCGGCGCGAGACGTGAGTCGCCGTCGGCGGTGAGGTCGATCGGCGCGCCGAGCGTGGCGCCGAAACCCCAGCGCGCGGCGCGGAAGTCGACCCCGAGGTCGAGCCCCACGCCGTCGGCCGTGCCGCGCGCCTGGACGTCGGCCTCCATCTGGCGGCGGGGCAGGCCGGGGGTGGGGAAAGGGAAGACGTCGGCCACCGAGCGCTTCAGGGTGCCGCGCACGTAACGCAGCGCGGCGCCCGCGCTCCAGTTCGCGTCGAGAGCGTAGGCGCCCGCGAGCCGCGCCTCGGCGAGCCGCGTGTCCTGGCGGTGGGTGAGGAAGCGGGCGGGGAAGAGCGCCGGTTTCCAATCGGTGATCTGCCAGTACGGCGCGTCGATGCCCGCGCCCCAGGCGAAGCGCGAGCCGGCGCGCCGCGCGGCGGCGAAGAAGAAGGCCGGGAACTCGATCTCGTGGTTGGTGGTGAAACCGCCCGCGGCGCTGCGGTACTTGTCGCGCGGCACGTCGAAGTCGAGCCCGCCGGCGAGGCGCAGCCCGTCGAGGTGGACGAGCGCCGCCGGATTGGTGGCGACCGCCGTCGCGTCGGCGACCCCGGCGACCTGGGCGCCGGCTTCGGCGATCGCCGCGCCACCGTGGAAGTTGAAGCCGAACGCCCCGGCTTGGAGCGGCGCGGCGCCGCAGAGCGTGGCGAGAAGCGCGAGAGAGCGAGTCCGGATCCGCATCGGCGAATCGTATCCCGAGCGCTCGCGCGCTAGGATCGGCGCATGCGTTGGCGGTCGGTCGTGCTGCTGGTCGCGGCGATCCTCGGCGGCTATTGGATCGCGATCTCGACCCTGCCGCCGTCGCCGCGCAGCGTGCGCGAGGTGGCCGCCGATCTCGCCACGCGGGGGATCGATCACCTGCCCGGGGTGATCGCCGGGTTGCTCATCCTCCTCGGCTTCGCGGCGCTCGCCGGCCTCGTGGTGCGGTTGCTGCGCCGCATCTTCCGCGACGCCGGCGCCGACCCGGCGCTCGCGCACGTGACGCTGCCGCTGGCGCGCGCCGGCGTGCTGGCGCTCGGGTTGGTGATGGCGCTCGAGCAGGTGGGCCTCAACGTCGGTTCCCTGGTCGCCGGCCTGGGCATCGCCGGCCTGGCGGTCGGCCTCGCGGCGCAGGAGCTGCTGTCGAACCTGGTGGCCGGGGTGGTGCTGCTCTGGGACCGGCCGTTCTCGCTCGACGACAACGTGACCATCGCCGGCATCGACGGCCGGGTGGTCGAGATCGGATTGCGCGCCACTCGGCTGCGCACGCTCGAGAACCGCGAGGTGACGCTGCCCAACCGCGAGGTCACCCAACGCCAGATCGTCAACCACTCGCGCTATCCGACGATCCGCATCGGCGTGCCGCTGGCGATCGGCTACCGCGCCGACCTCGACGCCGCCCGCGCCGCGCTGCTCGACGTGGCGCGCGCCGCGGCCGGCGTCGCGGCCGAGCCGCCGCCGCAGGTGGTGGTCACCGCGCTCGGCGAGTCGGGGGTGGCGATCGAGCTGCGGGTGTGGGTCGAACGCTCGGCGCCCGAGCAGACGACCGGTTTCGCGCTGCTCGAGGCGGCCAAGCGGGCGCTCGACGCGGCGGGGATCGAGATTCCCTTCCCGCAGCGCGTGGTGCGCCTCGCCGAGCCGCTCGCCGCCGCGCCGTCGGGTTCGTTGCCGGCCCCGGAGGCCGCTGCTAAACTGCCTGCGGTCTCCTCGACAGGCACCGAATGATCGTCGAAAAGCGCCGCATCGGTGAGGACACCCTTCTCTCGGTCGAAGGGGTGATCAAGCTCGGCGAGAGCGCCCAGTTCCTCGCCCAGGCCCTCGAACGCGTGCTCGCCGAAGACGGCCGCCACGTCTTCGTCGACCTGTCGAGGATCAACGCCATCGATTCGACCGGCATCGGCGAGCTGGTGGGCTATTTCGGCCGCTTCCGCGACCAGAACCGCCGCCTGGCGCTGGTGCAGCCGCCCGACCGCGTGCGCCGCCTGCTGCACGTGGCGCGGCTCGACGAGCTGTTCACCACCTACGACGACCTGGAGGCCGCCCTCGCCGACGCCGCGACCCGCTGAGCTCGCCTGGTTCGCGGCGCGCGCTCCGATCGCCGTCGCGCGCCCGCGCCATCGCCGCCGGATCGAGACCGGACCGAGAGTCGCCGAGATCGAGATCGAGCGCGAGGAGATCGCGGGTGGCTAGCGCCCGGATCGCCGCCGCGCTCGTCGTCCTGGCGATCGCCGGTTGCGCCAGCCGCAAGGGTCCGCCGGCGGAGCCGCGCCCTTACCGCGAGGTCAGCTGCGGGGTCGCGTTCACCATCCTGCGCGACAATCCGGGTCTGCTGGTGCTCGATCTGCGCGACGCGCAGGAGTTCTCGGGCCCTTCCGGCCACGTCGCCGGGGCGCACAACGTGCCGCTCTCCGAGATCGAAGGGCGGATCCGCGAGCTCGCGCCGTACATCGGGCAGACCATCCTGCTCTACTGCCACCAGGGCGACTGCGCCGAGCTCGGCGCGCGCGCCCTCGCCCTACAGGGGTTTCGCTACCTCCTGGTGCTCGCGGGCGGCATCGAGGCCTGGACGGAGAGGGGCTTCGGACTCATGACTCCGATGCCGGCGCGCTTCGGCGACTCGACCGCCGGCGCCTTCCGCCAGCCGACGCACGCCCGGCGACTGGCGACTTCGGGGCTCGAGCCGTTCGTCGACACCGCCGCGCCGAGCGACCTGTTCGTCGCCGGGCGGCTGCGCGGCGAGCGCTTCATCGCCGACGGACCGGTACGCGGCTACGGCGAGTTCTGCCACGAATGGGAGGCGCGCACCGGCGAGCGTGGGCGCCACGGCTGGGTCGAGCTCGGGGACGGCAGCTTCCACGGCCCGGAGGACTTCCGCCCGCCGCGCAAGCCCTTCGTCACCGGCTGCCGGGGCCGGGACGGGATCTTCCGCCCGGACTCGCGAGACGTGGTCTACTGATCCGGCCATGTCGCCGGTCGAGACCTCGGCCTACCAGAAATTCAAGCTGGCGGTGGTCGCCGCGAGCCACCTGTCGAAGGACGCGATCCACATCTATCTCGGTCTGGCGGTTTTCCTCGCCGGCGTTCTCCTGCTGCGCCGCCCGCTGCGCTCGTTCGTGCCGCTGCTGCCGGTCCTGGGGCTGGCGATCGCCATGGAGGCGCTCGATCGCCACGACGACCTGATCGCCTACGGCCACTGGCGGGTGGGCGCGAGCCTGCACGACATCGTCAACACCTGTCTCTGGCCGGCGATCCTGGTGCTGCTGGTGCGGCTCACCGGACTCGAGCGGCCGCGCTCGAGCGGCGGCGACGGGGCGCGCTGACGGCGAGCGGCTTGCCAGCGAAGGCCCCGATTCGAAAGAATTCCCCCCGACCGGCGCCCTCTCGAACGGGGGCTCCACCCCCCACCCGCCCCAGGAGACCTGATGACCGTCGCCACCCCTCTCGAGATGTCGTCCGCCGTCGAGGCGCTCGCCGAGCTGCTCCCCGGCCGCATCCTCTTCGACCCGGGCACCCGGGAGCAGTTCCAGACCGATTTCGGACGTTGGAAGTTCAAGACCCCGGCGGCGGTCGCCCGCTGCCGCACCGCCGAGGAGGTCGCGATCGTCATCCGCTTCTGCCGCCGGCACGGCTTGCCGATCGCGGCGCGCAGCCAGGGCCATACCCAGAGCGGCCAGTCGCTGACCAGCGGCGTGCTGATCGACACCTCGGCGATGAACCGGATCCTGGAGATCGACGAGCAGGAGGGCTGGGCCGACTGCGAAGCGGGGGTGATCTGGCGCGACCTGGTGATCGTCGCGACCCAGAAAGGCCTGGTGCCGCCGGTGCTGACCAACAACCTCTCGGTCTCGGTCTCGGGCACGACCTCGGTCGCCGGGCTCGGCGTCGCCTCGTTCCGCAACGGCTGCCAGGCCGACCAGGCGCTCGAGATCGAGGTGGTCACCGGCGACGGCGAGATCCACCTCTGCTCGCGCACCCGGGAGCCCGAGCTCTTCGACATGGTGCGCTGCAGCCTCGGCCAGATCGGCTTCATCACCCGGGTGCGCACCCGGCTACGGCCGTGCAAGTCGCACGTCCGGCAGTACACGCTGGTCTACGACGACCTCGGCCGCTTCATGGAGGACGCGCGCAAGGTGATGAACCCGGCCGACTCGACCTTCTCGACCTGCGGCGGCATCTGCTCGCCGGCGCCGCTCGGCTTCAAGCGGATCGGCGAGGGGCTCGAGCTCGGGGTCGGCGTGCAGGGTTACGCGCACTGGATCTTCCCGATGTTCCTGACCATCGAGTTCGAGCAGGGCGCCGAGCCGGACGACGCCCAGGCGCTGGCGCTGGTCTCGCCGTACAAGGTCGCGCACGTCGAGGACATGCCGATCGTGCAGCACCTGCGGCGCATGGAGCCGATGTTCCAGATGTGGAAGAGGAGCGGCTACTGGGAGAAGCCGCACCCGTGGATGGAGGTCATCCTCCCGTGGGAGAACGCGCGCGAGTTCGTCGAGACGGTGCTCGCCAACCTGCCGCCGGGAGCGCTCGGCGCCGGCGGTCACGTGCTGCTCTGGCCGGCGCGCACCGCGACCTCGAGCGTGCCGCTCTTCGTCCACCCGGAGGGCGACTTCGTCCTCGGCTGGGGGGTCCTCGGCGCCGTGCCGCCCGAGCTGCTCGAGGAGGGGCTCGCCAAGCTCGACCTCGCCTCGGAGCTGTCGATCGCCTACGGCGCCAAGCGCTACCTGTCGGGCTTCATCACCTTCGACACCCCGGAGAAGTGGGCGGCGCACTTCGGCGAGCAGTGGCCGCGCCTGGTCGCCGCCAAGAAGCGCTGGGATCCGGACGGCATCCTCGCCCCGGGCTTCATCCAGTACGGGTAGGAACGAGCCGCCCGTGGCCCGCATCGCCCTACTGACCGGCGGCTCGACGCCGGAGCGCGACGTCGCCTTCGCCGGCGCGGCGCAAGTGGTCGCCACCCTGCGCGCGCTCGGCCACGCGGTGACCGTGGTCGACACCGTCGAGGGCCCGCTCGCCGCCGAGGCCGAGCGCCGGATCCTGCAACCCGAGGTCGAGCGCCAGCCGCCGACGCGCGACGAGCTCGAGGCGCTGGCGGCGCGCGAGCGCCTGCCGGAGCTCGTCGGCGTGCCGGCGATGCGCTCGGCCGACCTCGTCTTCCTCGTCCTCCACGGCCGCCAGGGCGAGGGCGGCTCGGTGCAGTCGCTGCTCGAGCTCGCCGGCCTCGCCTACACCGGCAGCGACGCGCTCGGCAGCGCGCTCGCGATGGACAAGGACGTCTCGAAGCGCCTCTTCGTCGTCGGCGGCCTGCCGACCGCGCGCTGGGAGCGCTGGCCGGCCGACGAGGCGGCGCTCGCCGAGCTCGGTCCGCCGTGGATCGTCAAGCCGTCGAACGCCGGCTCGACGGTCGGGGTGAGCGTGGTGCGCGATCCCGCGGATCTGGCGCTGGCGGTCGAGACCGCGCAGGCGGTCGATCGCGAAGTGCTGCTCGAGGAGTTCCTCCCCGGGCGCGAGTTCTCGGTCGGCGTGCTCGGCGACCGGGCGCTGGCGGTGGGCGAGATCCTCCCGGCGCACGAGATCTTCGATTACGAGTGCAAGTACACGCCGGGCATGTCGCGCGAAATCTTTCCGGCCGACATCCCGCCGCCGCTCGCCCGCCGCATGCAGGAGCAGGCGCTCGCCACCCACCGGGTGCTGCGCCTGCGGGATTTCTCGCGCGTGGATTTCAAGCTCGGGAGGGCGGGGGATCCCTATGTCCTGGAGGCGAACACCCTGCCGGGGATGACGAGGACCAGCCTCCTGCCGCAGTCCGCCGCCGCCGTGGGCATCGACTTCGCGCACCTCTGTCAACGAATCGTCGAGCTGGCGCTCGGTCGCTGAACCGAGCTGGAGAAAGCCCCCACCCTGCCCATGCCCCGCACCGTCCGCATCGCCCACAGCCCCGACTCCGACGACGCCTTCATGTTCTACGCCCTGACGCAGGGGGTGCTCGACATCGAGGGGCTGGCGATCGAGCACGTGCTCGCCGACATCGAGACCCTGAATCAGGCGGCGTTCTCCGGCACCTACGACATCACCGCGCTCTCCTTCCACGCCTACGCCCACCTCGCCGACCGCTACGCCTTGATGCCCTCGGGCGCCTCGTTCGGCGACGGCTACGGCCCGGTGGTGATCGCCAAGGGCGATCTCTCTCGCGACGACCTGCCCAACCGGCTCACCGCGATCCCGGGCGAGCTGACCACGGCGGCGCTGGCGCTCAAGCTCTGGCAGCCGCAGGCGCACACCGTGGTGGTGCCCTTCGACCGCATCTTCGACGCCGTCGCGACCGGCTACGCCGACGCCGGGGTGGTGATCCACGAGGGCCAGCTCACCTGGCAGGACGAGGGTTTCCGCGCCCTGGTCGACCTCGGCGAGTGGTGGCGGCGCGAGACCGGCGGACCGCTGCCGCTCGGCGGCAACGGCATCAAGAAGGACCTCGAGCCGGCGCTGCAGCGCCGCCTCTGCCGGCTGCTGACCGAGTCGATCGCCTACGCGCTCGACCACCGCACCGAGGCGCTCGCCTTCGCCGTGCGCTACGCGCGCGAGATCGCCGCCGACCCGGTGCGCTCGGACCGCTTCGTCGGCATGTACGTCAACGAGTGGACCCGCGACTACGGCGCGGCGGGCCGGCGGGCGGTGGCCGAGCTGCTCGAGCGCGGCTTCGCCGCCGGCGTCCTGCCGCGGCGCGTCGTCCCCGAGTTCGTCGACGCCGGATGAACGTCGCCGGCGTCGCCTTCGATCTCGACGGCACGCTGGTCGATTCCCGCCGCGACCTCGCCGCGGCCGCCAACGCGGCGCGCGCCGAGCTCGGGCTCGAACCGCTGCCGCTCGCGAGCGTCACCGCGATGGTGGGCGAGGGGGCGCGCAATCTGATGCGCCGGGCGCTCGGCGGCGAATCGCGCGGCACCGACGAGCCCTACGCGCCGCACGCCGCCGACGACCCGCGCCTCGATCTCGCGCTCGCCAGTTTCCTGCGCCACTACGACGAGCTGTGCACCCGGGAGACCCGGCCCTATCCTGGCGCGGTCGAGCTGTTGCGCGCCATGGCGGCGCGCGCGCCGCTGGCGGTGGTGACCAACAAGCCCGAGCGCATGACGCGCAAGATCCTGGTGCGCTTCGGCATGGCGCGCGCGCTCGGCGCGGTGGTGGGCGGCGACACGCTGCCGGCGCGCAAGCCCGATCCGGCGCCGCTGCGGCAGGCGGCGCGCGAGCTCGGCGTCGAGCCCGAGCGCCTGCTGCTGGTGGGCGACAGCCGGGTCGACGCGCGCACCGCGCAGGCCGCCGGCGCGCCCTTCCTCTTCGTCGCCTGGGGCTACGCCGGCGAGGCCGAGCGCGCCGAGCTCGCGGCGCGCGGCCCGGCGGTCGAGAGCGTGATGGAGCTCGGCCGCTTCCTGTCGCGCATTCTGGGCCCGCCCCGGAAGAGGAGCGGATGAAGCTCCCGGCGGCGTTCGGCCGCCCGGCGCCGGGAGCCGCGGCGCTCTTCGCGCTGGCGCTGGCGCTCGCCGCGGGGTTCACTCTCCGCGCCCCGGTCCTCAACGACACCGACTCCTACTTCCATCTCGCGATCGCCCGCGAGTACGCCGCGCACGGCATGCTGCACGGCCTGCCGCAGGCGCGCTTCAGCCTGATGCGCGACGGCTTCGGCGACAAGGAGCTGCTCTTCCACCTGGCGCTCGCGCCCTTCGCCGCCGGCGCGCGCGACTCGACCGGCGGCCGGCTGGCGCTGGCGCTGTTCGTGGCGGCGATCCTCACCGCTCTCGGCGCGCTCGCGCGGCGGGCGGTCGGTCCCTGGGGCTACGTCGTGCCCTTCGCCCTCCTGCTGCTGGCGCTCGACGTCCCCGACCGGCTGAACCGTCTGCGGCCGGAGCTCTTCGCGCTCCTGCTCCTGCTCGCCGCCACCTACGCCGCGGGGCGCGGCCGAGCCGGGATGCTGGCGCTAGCGGCTTTCGCCTTCACGCTCTCCTACACCGCGGCGCAGGCGCTCGCCGGCCTGATCGTCATCTGGTTCGTCGTCCGGCGGATCGCCGGCGGGAGATGGGAGTGGCGGCTGCTGCTCTGGCCACTCGTGGCGATCGGTCTGGCGCTCGTCGTCCACCCGCAGTTTCCCAAGAGTCTCGAGGTCTGGGAGGTGGTCAACGTCGAGCTGTTCCGGCTGCGTGACGCGCTCGACGTCGGCGGCCTCGAGATCCGCCCGGCCTCGACCGCCGAGCTGATGAAGAAGAACGGCGCCTGGTTCCTCGCGGCGCTGCTTCTCGCGCTGGCCTCGCGCCCGCGGCGCGCCGGAGACCGGGACCCCGGCATCGACCGCGCCGAAGCCGCGGTCTGGGCCTCGGCGGCGCTCGTCTTCGGTCTCCTCTATCTCCTGATGTGGCGCTTCGGCGTCTACTTCTACGCCCTCGGCACGGTGGCGGTCCTCGCCGGCATCGCGGCGCGCGGCCGGACCGTCGGCGCCGTCGCGCACCTGCCCGGCAAGCGGCGAGTTCCCCTGGCGCTGGCGCTCGGGCTCGTCGCGCTCGCGGCGACGCCGCAGGCGATCCGCATGGCCGGCTACTTCCTCGACCGTTCGGCGCCGGGTCCGTCGCGCGAGCGCGAGTGGGCGGCGTTCGGCGCGGCGGTGCCGCCGGGGGCGCGCGTCGCGGCGCCCTGGGGGCAGGCGCAGGCCTATCTCTTCTGGGCGCCGCAGGCGACCTATCTCGATTTCCTCGATCCGATCTTCATGGCGTTGCCCTACCCGCGCGAGTACGCGCTGCAGCGCGCGCTCTTCGCCGGCGAGGAGCCGGACGTCGCGCTGGCCGTGGCGCGCGATCTCGGCAGCGAGTACCTGGCGCTGTCGCGCTTCCTCGCCCCGCCGCGCCTGCTGGCCCGTCTCGCCGCCGATCCGCGGCTCGAGCCGGTCTACGCGGGCTACAACCTGCTCTTCCGCGTCGTGCCGGGGAGGAACGTCGCCTTCCGCACCGGCTGGCAGCTCGCCGGCGAGGGCTCGGCGCCGCCGCGGCCGATCGAGCGCGCGGCGAGCCCGCAGGAGCACCGCCTGGAGGCTTACGTCGACGCCGCGCCCTATATCCCCGCCGGGCATTGCGGCCGCTTCGTCGGCGGCGAGCGGGTCGCGCGGCCGGCGCGTTTCGAGCTCGCCCCCTACGGACCGGCCGAGCTCGCGGTCGACGGCGCGCCGCGCGCGCGGGTCGGCGCGTCGCTCGGCGCCGTGCTCGGCCAGGGGATCACCTTCGACCTGCCGGCCGGCGAACACCGGATCGAGATCGTCACCTGCCCCGACCCGGCGACCGGGAGGAACGGCTTCTTCTTCCGCGAGCTCGGTTTCTGAGCCCGGGAATCGTCGCGCGCGGCGAGGCGCGGACAGCCGAGGTGCGATAGCGTGCCATGCGTTTCGATCGATCGCGATTCGCATGGCTCCCGTCATCGCAGGCGACCACTCTCGACTCGAAGAGGCTGCGGGCACACGTGGCAATCCGATCTAGCAGGGCGGACGCATGAGCCTCCGTAGGTCTTCGCGAATCGGCCTGCTGGCGGCGTTGGCGGCGACGATGCTCGGGGTCTACGGCTTCCGGAGCGTGGCGTACCGACGCTGGCTCGGTGCGCGCGGTGCGGGGCATCCGCCGGCCGCGGCGAAGAGAGAGTTGAAGCCGAAGGAGGTCGATCCGGCGCTCTTCCGGCCGAATCCCGCGCCGTTCGCGGCGGTGCGGACGGAGAAGGGCGGGATCCGCACGCCGGAGCCGCGGGCGAAGGCGCTGGTGTGGGGCCGCGACCCGGACGAGTTCGGGGGGATTCCGGATGCCGAGGGCTTCTACTCCCAGAAGTTGCACTTCGATCTGTCGGCGAGCGACCCGATCCGGCGGGCGCAGTTCCTCCTCGAGCGAAACGCCCGCGGCGAGCTCGAGCTACTGCTCTCGAAGCAGGACCTCGAGAAGATGCCCACCCTCGATCAGGTGTTGCAGCGGGTGGAGGGTCCGGCAGGGACCGTGGACTCCGCTATTTCCTACTCGGATCCTCTCGTGCCGCCGTTCCGCGAAGTTGCAGGCCGGGTCCCCGGGTCGAACGATGGCTGGCAAGTACAAGCAGTACTACGCCCACCCGTAGACGGCTTCCTTCTCCAGTGGTCGAGCCCAGTGCAGGACCCGGAGAACGATGATGCGTATGAAGGTCCGTTCCGCTTGGAAGCGATGGATGCCGTCGGAAACTCGATCCTGTGGCGCGCGGAGGTGCCTTATTGCGATCGCCTGGAGTTCTCGCCGGTCGAACCGGACTTGTTCTACTGTCTTGGTCAGTTCTTGGGAGGCGGTGTGTTCTCGATCGCCAAGGGACTGCGCTGCCCACTGCCGCCGAGCTCGGCAAACCACCGAGGTCACTACGCTGCTTGGCCGACCTTCATGCTCGACGGCAAGTCGCTTGCCTATGGATTCGGCGATCGAATCGAGGCCTTAGATCTCTCGAATTGCACCGCTCGAGTCCTCGGCCAGCTCGAGTTGCCAAACCACGTCGGAGATTGGGCACCGGCGGCCGACTCCGTTTTCGTATCCGGTGATGGTCTGGCCGCGCTCGTCTTGGCTCGGGACGAGATCCACGGGCCGGCTGCTCCCAATGGGAATCAACCGTTTCGAGCCTCCTATGTCAGCTTGAGTACCGCGAATTCAGCGTCGCCCTTGCGCACCACCGCGATCGCATTTGGCCGACTCTTCAACGACCTCCTCCAGATCGGTGGCACGAAACTGGTGTCCGTCCCAAGCCCTTTTCTAGTCGTCAATCAACTCCGTTCCTGGGATGGGGCCGCCGACCGCCTCGGGCGCAAGCAAATCGACCCCTTTGTCGCTCAGTATTGCTTCTTCCTGGTCCGAAACAGGCTCGGTCAGTTCTTCATGCTCGCGACGCCGAGAGACTCGCAGATAGGGATGCGGGTGAACCGCCAGGCGGGCCTGGTTCGCTATGACGGAGTCTGGTGGGACTTGAAGCCGCTCGCGTCACCGAGTCCTGCTGAGGACTTGTCGCGATGAGGAGCTGCACATGATGGTCGGTGGACCGAGCCGCCCCCTGGTTAGATCCTGGTTGGCGGTGGCGATGTGTTTGAAGTCCGTGCACGTAGGGGCGGCCACACCAGGGCAATTCGCGAACTTGCCGATTTGGACGTCGGGAAGCTCACTCTGGACCAATGCCTTCGATACCTTTGACTTCTGGATCTCGAACTCCCTTGCATGTCCAGACACCTCATCGCCAGGCCTGCCTCCGAACCGAGTCAGCGTCCAGACCTGGGTGGATGGTCTTTTCGATCAGAGGAATGGCAAGGCCGCCTTCTCGTATTCGGGGATCTCGTGGCTGCGCGAGGAGACCCGGCGACGGGGAGGAACGGCTTTTTCTTCCGCGAGCTGGCGCCTTGAGAGCGCCGCTGCCGGTTTGCCGGTCCTCGCGGTTTCGTGCATGATTCGTGTATGAGCTTCAAGACCATCACGGTCGACGTCGAGGCCTACGAGCTGCTGCGCTCGCGCAAGCGGCCCGGCCAGTCGTTCTCCGAGGTGATCAAGCGGGGAATGCGGCGCGGCGGCACCGGCGCTGATCTGCTCGCCGCTCTCGAGCGCTCCGAGGTCGATCCGCGCACGACGGCGGCGATCGACCGCGTGGTCAGAGCGCGGGGCAAGAGCCGGCCGAAGATCCCGAAACTGTGATCCATCTCGACACGAGCTTCCTCGTCGACCTGCTGCGCGAAGTGCATCGGGCGACCGTCGGCCCGGCCCGGCGGAAAGCGGCCGAGCTCGCGACCGAGGAGCTCGGCGTGTCGATCTTCGTGCTCTGCGAGCTCGAGGCGGGGGCGAGGGCGGCGACGTCCCCGGCGCGCGAGCGGGCTCGCCTCGCCGCCGTCGTCGCGCCGCTCGCCAGGATCCTGCCGACGGAGTCGATGGCCGAGCTCTACGGCTCGATCCTCGCAGGACTCCGCCGCCAGGGAGCGGCGATCGGCACGATGGACCTGCTGATCGCGGCGACGGCGATCGCCGAGGGCGCGCCGCTGGTGACCCGGAACCGGCGGCATTTCGCCCGCATCCCCGGGCTCGAGCTGATCGACTACTAGCGCCGCTTCTCCGGAGGGCGCGGCGCGACGGCGTGACGGGTCTTGAGCGCGACCCTCTTCCCTCCGAGGGGACTGAGGAGGATACGTGGCATTTCGTCCGCACCGGCCCAACGCATGAGCCTCCCTAGGTCTTCGCGAATCGGCCTGCTGGCGGCGTTGGCGGCGACGATGGTCGCGGTCTACGGCGTCCGGAGCGTGGCGTACCGACGCTGGCTCGGTGCGCGCGGTGCGCGGCATCCGCCGGCCGCGGCGAAGAGAGAGTTGAAGCCGGAGGAGGTCGATCCGGCGCTCTTCCGGCCGAATCCCGCGCCGTTCGCGGCGGTGCGGACGGAGAAGGGCGGGATCCGCACGCCGGAGCCGCGGGCGAAGGCGCTGGTGTGGGGCCGCGACCCGGACGAGTTCGGGGGGATTCCGGATGCCGAGGGCTTCTACTCCCAGAAGCTGCACTTCGATCTGTCGGCGAGCGACCCGATCCGGCGGGCGCAGTTCCTCCTCGAGCGAAACGCCCGCGGCGAGCTCGAGCTACTGCTCTCGAAGCAGGATCTCGAGAAGATGCCCACCCTCGATCAGGTGTTGCAGCGGGTGGAGGGTCCGGACGACCGGCTCGACGCGACAGGTCGGTACGTCGATCCTCTTCTTCCGAGGTTCCATCGGCTGGCGGAGATCGCCCCAGGCGAGGTCGGATCCTGGCAGGCGCGCGACGTGGCACCCTCGCCCGGAGGCGACCACCTCCTCCGGATCTCCTACCGAGTCCAAGGCCCGGACGATGACGATCCGGACGAGGGGCCTTTCCTACTCGAGTGCCTGGCCGCGCCGTCGGGCTCGGTGGCATGGCGCTCCGAGGTCTACTACGCGGACCGCTTCGAGTTCGCCGCGGACAATCCAGATCTCTTCTACTACCTGGACACCGCCCGCGGCGGCGGCGTCTTCTCTTTGTCGAGGGGCCTGATTTGTCCCCTCGCAGGCGCGAGCCGCGAGAATCGAGGCAGCTACTCCGCTTGGCCGACCTTTTCTCGGGATGCAAGCACCCTGTTCTATGGCTTCGCCAATCGACTCGAGGCGCTCGACCTGGCCACCTGCACCACGCGACATCTCGGGGATCTCATCGTCGATCGCCCCGCTGGGCCGAAGGAGCTCCAGGCGTCATCCACCTACTTCTCGCTCTCGGGAGACAGAGCGCTGGGACTCGCCCGGGAGGAGGTGCGCGGCCCGATCGCGCCGACGGGGTGGAGGCCCTTTCGAGCAGCCTACTTTTCGCTGCCGCTCGATCGGGCCTTGGTGCCGTCTTCCGAGCGGCGCGTGGTTTTCGGGCGGCTGTTCAACGACCTACTCGGGATCGAGGGAACCGCACTGCAAGCGGTGGCTGAGCCGTTGATCACCGTGAATCAGCTACGAAGTCGGGACGGAGGCGTGGACTTCACGGGTCGAAAGACGATCGATTCCCTTCGCGCGCAGGCCTGTTTCCTGCTGATACGAAACGCGCACGGTCGGTTCTTCGGCCTGTCGACCAAGGCCGATTCTCGCCTCGGATTGGAGCTCGATCGAGGTCATGCGCTTCTCCGATTCGGCGCAGAGTGGTGGGACCTGAAGCCGTTAGGGTCGTGGGACGCGGATGACATGCTGTCGAAGTGAGGAGAGGGACGTGCGAGATTGGCCCAGTGGAGCGGGACTCCACCAGCTGGGGAGATGGGGTAGCCATTTTTCGCTCGCTCGGGCACTCTCATCGCAAGGACTGGTCTGACCGGAAATGCCCGAGCGATTTGCGCTTCAGATGCATGCAGTCTGGACTACCGAGACCCGGCGACGGGGAGGAACGGCTTCTTCTTCCGCGAGCTGGCGCCTTGAGAGCGCCGCTGCCGGTTTGCCGGTCCTCGCGGTTTCGTGCATGATTCGTGTATGAGCTTCAAGACCATCACGGTCGACGTCGAGGCCTACGAGCTGCTGCGCTCGCGCAAGCGGCCCGGCCAGTCGTTCTCCGAGGTGATCAAGCGGGGAATGCGGCGCGGCGGCACCGGCGCTGATCTGCTCGCCGCTCTCGAGCGCTCCGAGGTCGATCCGCGCACGACGGCGGCGATCGACCGCGTGGTCAGAGCGCGGGGCAAGAGCCGGCCGAAGATCCCGAAACTGTGATCCATCTCGACACGAGCTTCCTCGTCGACCTGCTGCGCGAAGTGCATCGGGCGACCGTCGGCCCGGCCCGGCGGAAAGCGGCCGAGCTCGCGACCGAGGAGCTCGGCGTGTCGATCTTCGTGCTCTGCGAGCTCGAGGCGGGGGCGAGGGCGGCGACGTCCCCGGCGCGCGAGCGGGCTCGCCTCGCCGCCGTCGTCGCGCCGCTCGCCAGGATCCTGCCGACGGAGTCGATGGCCGAGCTCTACGGCTCGATCCTCGCAGGACTCCGCCGCCAGGGAGCGGCGATCGGCACGATGGACCTGCTGATCGCGGCGACGGCGATCGCCGAGGGCGCGCCGCTGGTGACCCGGAACCGGCGGCATTTCGCCCGCATCCCCGGGCTCGAGCTGATCGACTACTAGCGCCGCTTCTCCGGAGGGCGCGGCGCGACGGCGTGACGGGTCTTGAGCGCGACCCTCTTCCCTCCGAGGGGACTGAGGAGGATACGTGGCATTTCGTCCGCACCGGCCCAACGCATGAGCCTCCCTAGGTCTTCGCGAATCGGCCTGCTGGCGGCGTTGGCGGCGACGATGGTCGCGGTCTACGGCGTCCGGAGCGTGGCGTACCGACGCTGGCTCGGTGCGCGCGGTGCGCGGCATCCGCCGGCCGCGGCGAAGAGAGAGTTGAAGCCGGAGGAGGTCGATCCGGCGCTCTTCCGGCCGAATCCCGCGCCGTTCGCGGCGGTGCGGACGGAGAAGGGCGGGATCCGCACGCCGGAGCCGCGGGCGAAGGCGCTGGTGTGGGGCCGCGACCCGGACGAGTTCGGGGGGATTCCGGATGCCGAGGGCTTCTACTCCCAGAAGCTGCACTTCGATCTGTCGGCGAGCGACCCGATCCGGCGGGCGCAGTTCCTCCTCGAGCGAAACGCCCGCGGCGAGCTCGAGCTACTGCTCTCGAAGCAGGATCTCGAGAAGATGCCCACCCTCGATCAGGTGTTGCAGCGGGTGGAGGGTCCGGACGACCGGCTCGACGCGACAGGTCGGTACGTCGATCCTCTTCTTCCGAGGTTCCATCGGCTGGCGGAGATCGCCCCAGGCGAGGTCGGATCCTGGCAGGCGCGCGACGTGGCACCCTCGCCCGGAGGCGACCACCTCCTCCGGATCTCCTACCGAGTCCAAGGCCCGGACGATGACGATCCGGACGAGGGGCCTTTCCTACTCGAGTGCCTGGCCGCGCCGTCGGGCTCGGTGGCATGGCGCTCCGAGGTCTACTACGCGGACCGCTTCGAGTTCGCCGCGGACAATCCAGATCTCTTCTACTACCTGGACACCGCCCGCGGCGGCGGCGTGTATTCGCTTGCTGAGGGTTTGATATGCGCTCTCCCGGGCGCGAGCGCCGTGAACCGCGGCCATTACGCAGCTTGGCCGACCTTTGTCAACGGAGCGACGGCTCTCTCCTACGGCTTCGGCGATCGTATCGAGTCGATCGACTTGTCGACCTGTGGCGTTCGGCAATTCGGCGAGTGGACGGTCAACCGAAGAGGGCTTACCGGGGCCGTGAGCGTCACCTCCCTGTTCTCCTCGCTGGATGGCCGAGCGGCTCTTGCGTCCGCCCGCG
Organism: Thermoanaerobaculia bacterium; assembly: GCA_046331385.1. Taxonomy (GTDB): domain Bacteria; phylum Acidobacteriota; class Thermoanaerobaculia; order Multivoradales; family JAGPDF01; genus JAXLQW01. Next base: position 1,492,064 of record JAXLQW010000001.1, on the reverse strand, counting down.
AAGAGGTCCGAGGTGCCGCGGCACCCAACGGCCGGCGCCCGTTCCGAGCCGCTTACGTTACGACGGTGGCAACGGAGCTGCGGGACGGCGAAGCAACGGAGCGGACCGTTTTCGGCCGCCTGTTCAACAACCTACTCGGAATCGAGGGCGCGGTACTCGAGTCCGTGCCGAATCCGTTCTTGACCGTCAATCAACTGCGAAGTCGGGACGGCCCGTTCGAACTCCCCGGGCAGAGGGGCATGGATTTCCACCATGCGAACGTCTGCTTTCTTCTCGTGCGAAACGCGCACGGTCGGTTCTTTGCGCTCTCGCTGGCGGAACAGTCTCACTTCGGGCTCGAGCTGGACCGACAGAGGGGGCTCGTCCGCTTCCGAGGCGCTTGGTGGAGCCTGCGGCCTCTCGCCGACTGGAATGCGGATGACGAGGCGCGCGAATGAGACGGAAATCGCGCCGAGCGGCAGGAGCTTGAAGGCGGAGGCGATCCGTTCCACACCCACGGCCGTTCTCCGAGGTCTCGAGTTCGGAGTCCACTCCTTCCAACCTACCGCCGCGAGCACCGGATCGAGATCTTCACCTGCCCCGATCCGGCGACCGGGGCGAACTGCTTCCTCTTCCGCGAGCTGGCACCCTGGCCGTGCGCCGCCGCGCTTCAGGGTTGGTGCGTGCTCCACAGCGAGAGGCTCCCGCCTTCGAAGCCGTCGCCGAAGAGCCAGTTGGGGTCGAGCGCCCGCGTCACGTAGACCATCCCCGCGTCGCCGTGGCCGCTCGAGTCCTTGTCGGGCACGCCGATCGCGAGCTCGTCGGTGCCGTCGCCGTCGATGTCGCCCATCGCGAGCACGGCGCCGAAGTGGGCGTCGGCTTCCGCCGTGCCGAGGAGGAACGGCTCCGAGAAGTTGAACCCGGCGCCGACCGCGAGCCCGCTCGCGCTGCCGTGGAAGAAGTAGACGAATCCGCGATCGTCGCTCCCCTTGTTCGGCGAGCCGAGGAACAGGTCGTCCTTACCGTCGCCGTCGTAGTCGCCGGCGGCGAGCGCCGCGCCGAGCTGGTCGTGATCCTGCGCCACCTGACCGGGAAAGGCGTTCCAGCGCAGGATCTGGAAGTCCGACGTACTGAGTCCGCTCGACGATCCGTAGGCGACGTAGACCCGCCCCGAGTCGGTCGCCGACAGGTCGTCCTTGCCGGGGGCGCCGATCGCCAGGTCGTCGCGCCCGTCGCCGTCGAAGTCGCCCACCGCGAGCGCGCTGCCGAACAGATCGTCGCCGCCGCTGCCGGCGGTGCCGAAGTCGGTCTGGACGATCTCGAAGTCGGTCGTGTCGCCGACGACGATGGCGCCGGCGTCGTTGTCGCCGTCGACGTCGCACTCCGGGCAGCCGGCGACGCCGAGCGCCGCGGTGCCGCCCGCGAAGTGCCCGACCGCCGCGGCCTCGCCGAGTCGATCGTTGCGCTCCTTGGCGATGCGGGAGATGCCGCCGACGTAGTCGAAGTGGCGGGCGGTGTCGACGCGGTAGATGTCGACCGCGCCGTATTCCTCCGGGAGGAGGAGCCCGTTGAAGACTCCGGGCGCGCCGATCAGCAGCTCGGCCTTCGGGCCGCCCGAGAACCGCCCCGCGGCGAGCGCGTAGCCGATCTTGGCCGGACTGGTCATGATCGTGCTGAAGGTGTCGGGGCCGAAGAGGACGGCGGAGGAGGGCACGAGCCCGGTCGAGCTGCCGAAGACCACGTGCACCAGGCCGCCGTTCTCGCAGAAGGCGATCTCACCGCAGGAAGCGTCGTAGAAGTAGGCCTCGAAGGGCGAGCCAACCGCGAGGTCGTCGAAGCCGTCGCCGTCGAAGTCGCCGGCGGCGAGCGCGAAGCCGAACTGGTCGCCGGTCTCGGTGCCGCCGTCGTCCCCCGGCACGTCGTCCTGGTCGAACGCCTGCTGGCGGGCGGTCGCGAGGCCGGCGCTGGTGCCGTAGAACACCTGCACCAGCCCGGCGTTGAGCGCGATCCCGGCGTCCTCGCCCGGCACGCCGACCGCGAGGTCCCGGCGACCGTCGCCGTCGAAGTCGCCGAACGCTAGCGCCGCGCCGAACTCGTCGCCGTTGCCCGCCGCGCCGATCACCGCGCCCTCGTCCTGGTCGAAGCAGGTGTTCTTGACATTGCCGATCCCGCACGGTCCGGTCTGGCCCGTCGCCCCGCCGGCGGACAACAGCCCGAGCAGACAACCGATCGCGATCCCCGACCTGCGACTCTCCGCGCCACGAATTCCGATCCCGACCATGATTTCCCTCCTCGCTGGTTGAACGCGGAGAGTCTCGCCCGCCCGCGGGATCCGCGGCAGAGACTTCGGTGGGGTCGAGGGACCTGACTTTGGTGGGTGGCGGGACGACCCGGCGGCTGGAGCACCGCAGCTCGGTACAGTTGTCGAGTGAATCGTTCTCCCTCGACTCGGGAGGTGCTCGGCCAGGCTCGTGAGCTCCCTTCCCACTGGTACAAGGATCCTGTACAATAGCCCGCCATGACGATCACGACGACCTACAGCAGCGCGCGCGCCACCCTGGCCAGCCTTTGCGATCGGGTCGTGTCGACCCGCGAGGCGGTGATCATCCGGCGCCGGGGAGCGGAGAACGTGGCGCTCGTCTCTGCGGACGAGCTGGCGAGCCTCCTCGAGACGGCCCATCTCCTCCGCTCGCCGAAGAATGCCGCGCGTCTTCTCGCGGCCATTCGCCGAGCCCGGCGCGGCAAGCTGAGGCCGCAGCCTTTGGTGAAGCTGCGGCGCGACCTCGGCCTGGATGAAAAGGAATAGCCGCCGCCCCGGTGCCGACCGCGCGGTCTGGCTCGCGATCTTCCACCCCGAGTTCCGTGAGGACCTGCGATACTGGGTGGAGACTGATCGGAGAGTGGCGCTGCGCGCGCTCGACCTGGTCGAGGCCATCCTGCGGCAGCCGTTCGAGGGTCTCGGAAAACCCGAGCCCCTTAGATACCTCGCCTCCGGTGCCTGGTCCCGCCGTCTGACCCAGGAGCATCGCATCGTGTACCTGGTAGGCCAGGGGCGGATCGACTTTCTTCAAGCTCGGTACCACTATTGATTGCTGTGGGCTGATCGCTCGCCGCCATGGAATCCCGCCGATCCCCACGACCCGATCGAGCCTGACGCCGCCGAGCGCGTTTGGGACCGGGCTTACGCAGCCAAGCGTGCCTGGCACCAGGCGCAGGCCGATCTTCCGGTGAAGGAAAAGGTGGCGATCCTGCTCCGCCTGCAGCGCGAGACTCCCCCCATCCTCCGGAGCCGCCGAGCGCTCGAGCCCCATGAGCGGCCCTGGGACATCCTCCCCTAGCTGTGACTGCTCAATAGGTTGTTCACCCGGACTGCTGTGGCAGGCTGGCTTTGTCGAAGAGCTGGCAAACCACGGAGGCAGCCCGGATGAACATCCATAGAAGAGCAAAGACTTGCCCGGAAAGTCGAGCCTTGCTTTGTCGTCGTGTTTTGCAGGAAGCCTGGCCCATGGGCCAGGCTTCGCGCGCGGCGGGGGTCAGCCGCCAGACCGCGCGAAAGTGGATTGGCCGCTTCCTCGACGAAGGAGAGGGCGGGTTGCTCGATCGCTCGTCGCGGCCTCATCGCTCGCCTAGGAAGCTTTCCCTGAGCCGGGAGGAGCTGGCCATCCACCTGCGCCGGCAACACCGGCTGAACGCCCAAGCCCTGGCCGAGCTCACCGGCATTCCACGCTCCACCTTGGGGCGAATCCTGCGGCGGCACAAACTGTCGCGAGCTCGGGATCTCGAGCCGAAGCCCCCGGTGATTCGCTACGAGCGCCAGGCTCCCGGCGAGCTGATTCACCTCGACATCAAGAAGCTCGGCCGGATCGACGGAATCGGTCATCGCATCCACGGCGACCAGAGTCGGCGAAAACGCGGCGCCGGCTGGGAGTACGCTCATGTCGCCATCGACGACTTCAGTCGTTTGTCCTACATGGAAGTCTTGCCCGACGAAACGGGAGCCACTGTGGCGGGCTTCCTGCGCCGGGCGGTCGCTTGGTATCGACAGCACGGCATCGAGGCTCAGCGCATCCTCACCGACAACGGTACCGGCTATCGCTCGAAGAAGATGCAACGCGCCTGCACGCGCTACAAACTCCGCCACCTACGCACCCGGCCCTACACCCCAAGAACCAACGGCAAAGCCGAGAGGCTCATCCAGACCGCCCTCCGGGAATGGGCCTACGCTCGACCCTACTGCTCCTCTCGCCAACGCCGAGAAGCACTCCCAGCCTTCCTCCACCGCTACAATTTCCACCGACCTCACACCGCTCTCGGCAGAAAACCACCCTGCTCGCGAGTCAACAACCTCTTGAGCACTAACACCTAGCCCGCAGTTCGGATTCGCCAGCTGCGCGCGCGCCGCGGTCCATTTTCGGCCGCTGAGAGGTCAGGGCGCGAGCTCCCGTTCGACCCGCCTGTCCACTTTTCCCCTTCGACCGGCAACTAGTAGAGATGAGGGAGTCGAAAACCGCCCGTCCGTGGTGAAACCGGTTTCAGCAACCGGCGTTTCGGGAGCGCAGCGAGTCGTGGTAGCTTGCGTGCTTTCCGGCGGAGCGGGTGGGGTGGCGACGGGCATGGCGCTCGGCGGCTGGGTTTCGCCCGGCGCTCTCGGTCGCCGCCAGATTCGCGCCCGCCATTGCGTCTTGGAAGTCGGCGGCACGTTCGAGGAGGGCGGTCGGTTTGGCGGACTGTGGGAGGGGAATCCCGAAGACTCGGCGAGGCGCGCGGTGGGCGCTCCTCGGCGTTCTCGCCGTGGGTCTCGGCACCGCAGCGCAGGGCCAGTCGAACCTCGGCCAGGCGAGCCTGGCGATCGCCGGCACGACGCTCACCGTCTCGCCCGAGAGCCAGACGGTTCCCTTCGACACGCCGACGATCGTCGGCACCCACCTCGCCGGCTTCGACCCGGCGGCCGGCACGCTGCCCGCGGACCTGCGCGTCGTCGGCGATTTCAGCGGCCCCGAGATCGACGGCGTCCTGACCCTCGAGACCGTCCCGAACGAACCCTTCCGCATCCCGCGCCTGTCGCTCGCGGGCGAGTACCAGCTCGACGACATCCGCCTCGTGCAGGGCGGCGAGCTGCTCGCCTACGCGGAGCCGCGCTCGGCGGCGATCCGGGTCACCCAGATCCTGGTCACCCGCGTCACCTCGCGCGCCATGACCCTCGACGAGATCCGCAGCCACGGCATCGTCGTCGACGGCACCTCGGTGCGCGCCTTCAACTTCACCTTCGGCTTCGGCGTCGAGGGCGACACGTTCGACTACAACGTGCCGGTGGTCTACGTCTACCCGCGCGACCGCTCGGGCCCGCCGGCGGTCGAGGTGTTGACCGGCGGCGCCTCGCAACGCTTCCAGCCGCCGCAGCTCGCGCCCTTCACCCTGCAGCTCATGCCGCGCGATGGCCCGCAACAGCACGGCTGCGCCGACCCCGGCGGCTGCGACGAAGAGCAGGCTCCGCCGCTGCCGGGCGTGATCCTCTTCCCGGTCGACCTCAATCTCCTGCACCAGTTCTTTTCGGTGGTGCTGCTCGCGACCAACGGCGCGCCCGAGGGCGACCCGCTGGTGATCCGCGACCTGACGGCGAAGATCCACCTGCCCTCCGGCCTGGCGCCGGCGCGCACCGAGCCGCCGACCGTCCTCGGCAGTCCGGTGCCGCTGCGTGTGCCGGGCCCCGACGGCGAGCTCGGCACCGCGGACGACCTGACCTTCCTCGTCGCGCAGGCCACGGCGAACGCGGAGTTCCTGGTCGAGGGCCTGCGCGAGGGGACGCACGTCGTCGACTTCGATCTCGAGGGGCTGCTCGAAGGGCTGCCGACGGGGATCCGCCGCATCAGCGGCAAGGCGCGCGGCGCGGTGGTCGTGCGCGACCCGACGCTCGGCATCACCATCAGCCACCCGGACGTGGTGCGCGCGGACGAGGAATACACGATGCAGCTGGCGGTGACCAACACCGGCATCACGCCGGCCAACCTGGTCCACCTCACCCTGCCGCCGAGCCAGCTCTCGGGCGTCGTCGTGGTCGGCGACAACCGCCAGACGATCGAGTCGATTCTCCCGGGCGAGTCTGAGGTCGTGGAGTTCCGCCTCCGGCCGCTGATCACCGGCCGGGTCGTCGCGAGCTATGTCCGCGCCGACAGCCACGTCTCCCCGAGCTTCGACCTCCACGTCGGCGTCGGCGAGGCGGGAATCCCGCTCTCGCCGACCGAGATCGTGCTCCCGACCGAGGTCGATTCGCTGCCGCCGGTCCTGAAGCGCCAGGCGCTCGGGCTCGTCGGCCTGGGGTTCTCGCTCGCGAGCGCGCCCTCGGCGTTGCTCGGCGAGTTGCCGCGCCTCGCTCGCCGGGAGGTCGACCAGCGGGTCTTCGAGCTGGCGCAGGCCGGGCGGTACGTGTCGCTCGGCGCCGACCTGTTCGATGCCTCCGCGGAGCTCGCCTGCGAGTGGCTCGGAGCGCGCGATCACGACTGGGACTGGGACACGATGCGGCGGATCACGCGCCGCGGCGCCCTGGTCGGCGACGCGCTCGGCGACGTCTTCGCCGAAGAGGCGCGAGCGAGCACGGCGCGCGACGTCTTCGAGCGGTTCGCCCGAGCGACGGCCGACATCGCGCTGGTCTCCGAGGTCGCGACCGGAGGCGCGGGGAGCTATCTCGAGATCTCCAGCCGGACGAGCGGCAAGCGCGTCTTCGCGCCCGGGACCTCCGCCGAGCGCGTCCGGGACCTGCCTTTCGCCGACCTCTACGACCTCGGCGAGGGCGAGATGGCGCTCCTCGGCTGGCCGGAGGAAGGGGGCTATCGCGTGACGCTTCGCCGGCGAGCCCCCGGGGTCTCCGACCTCGACGTCCTGGCTCCCGGCGCAAGCTCTCCGCTCCGCGAGTGGCGCTGGACCGGAATCGGACTGAGCGAGAACGGCCGGGCGGTCGTCGACTTCGATCTCGGCGGCGCGGCGCCCGTCCTCGCGCTCGACGCCGACGGCGACGGCGTCTTCGAAGATCAGATTCCGGGCAGCCCGGTCGATCTCGCTCCGCGACCCTTCGCGGTCGTCGCCGCCGTGCAGAACTCGCAAGTGGACAAGACGGGCCACGTGGTCGACGTCCTGCTCTCCGCCGACGTCGACTGGCAGAGCCTCGCGCCCCGAAACCCGGCGCACTTCCAGATCGACGGCAAGGTCTCGGACGGCGGCTTCTCGGCGCTGGGCACGGGCGCCTTCGAAGGGCTGCGCGCCGGGAGAATCGTGAGAGTCGTCTTCGACAACCCGCTGAGCCCCTACGCGACCCACGAGCTGACCGTCGATGGCGTTCGTAGCGTGCTCGGCGCGGAGATCGACGGCGAATCAGTGGCGGTCCGGACCACCGTGTCGATGCCGGGAACGATGGTTCAGGGCCGGGTGATCGGTGCTGACGGATTGCCGGTGCCCTTCGCCCGAGTGGAGCTCGCCGAAGTCGACCTGTCGAATCTCGACAGCCTGGAGGACCCCTGCATCCAGCACGTCACGGCGGCGGTGCGTGCCGACGCGAATGGGCAGTTCTTCTTCGACTACGTTCGACAGACGGAGTGCGGGGGCGTGTTCGAGCTTCGCGGCTTCGAACCGGCGAGCGGCCACGTCGGGCGCGCCTTCGGCCGCGTTCGCTTCATCGGCCAAACCGTGTCGCTGGACATCGTTCTCCTCGGGCGCGGTCTGATTCGCGGCAGAGTGACTTACGACGACGGCTCGGTGCCGCGCCGCCTGCGGGTAGTCGCCGCGAATCCGGCGTTCCTCGAAGCGCGCCGAGCCCTGCTGGACGACCAAGGAAACTACGAAGTCGGCGATCTGCCCGTCGGCCCGATCACGATCTCGGCCCAAGACGGCGAAGGGAATGCCGTGGCGGCGAGCGTCGAGATCCCGACCGCGGGCTCCACCGTACTGCGCGACTTGGTGATTCCCCGCCGGCCTCCTCGCCCGAGCGGCAGCGTCGGCGGAACGGTTCTGAGCCCGGACGGCGTCACGCCGGTCTACAACGCCTACCTCGCGCTCTACGTCGGGCAGACCCTGGTCGACGTGCGCCGGAGCGATGTCGCGGGCGACTTCGACTTCGGCTCCGTACCCGCGGGCGCGGCGGAGATCGAGGCCTTCGAAGGCGAGACCGGGCGCTCCGGGGCGCGGGTCTTCTTCGACGTCGCGCCGGACCAAGCGAGTCGGGTGACGATCCTCCTACGCGACGAGCGCGGCGTCGTCGAGGGGCACGTCTACCGACAGGAGCTCGCCGGCGCCGTCCCGCTCGCGGGCGCGGTGGTCTACGTCTCGGGTCAGCCTTTCCATACGACGACGGATGCCCAAGGCTATTACCGCCTCGACGGCGTGATCGCCGGCCAGACGAGGGTCGTGGCGGCCGACCTCGAGCGCCAGCTCACGACTTGGGGAGCCGTGAACCTGGTCGGCGACGACTTCGACGTCGTGCGCGATCTGTACTTCGCCCTGGACTCCGGGCAGGGCGGAATTCAGGGCGAGGTGCTCGACGTCGCGGGCCTTCCGGTTCCCGGCGCCGTGGTCCACATCGCGACTTCGGATGTCACCTGGAGTCGAGAGACCATCGCCGACGGACAGGGCCGATTCGCGTTCGGCGACCTCTCGGTCGGGCACTACGAGGTGCACGCCATCAAGGGAGCCGACGGGGGGAAGGTCGGCGTCGACATCGATGTCCCGGGACAGGCTCCTTTCGTGACCATTCGCTTTCGCCACGGAACGATTCGCGGGACCGTACGCGCCGAGCAACCGGAGGGCGAGCCGGTCGGAGTCGTCGCCGTCGTGCGCTACCGCACCACGGTCGTGCGCTTCGGCTTGGTCGGGCTCGACACCACGAGCCACGATCTGATCACCGACTCCGACGGATCGTTCGAGCTTCCCGAGGCGCTCGCCGGACCCTACCGCCTCGAGGTCTTCAACGCCTTCTACGGCTCGCAATCGATCCAGGGGGAGATCGTCACCAACGGGCAGGTCGACGATCATCAGGTTCTTTTCCGCCTGGCCGGCGCGGTCGAAGGCGTGGTCTACGACTACGACGGCGTGACCCCCGTGGCGGGGGCCGTGGTGGCGTTGGATCATCCGAGCTTCGCCTCGTATCAGGTGTCGACGGATGATCTGGGCCAGTTCCGTTTCGCAGGCTTGCCACCGGATCCGGCCATTCGCTTCGGAATCCGCGCCCACGCCGAGCAGGGCGTCATCCAGCGCGATGCCCGCATTTGGGCGGTTCTCGCCGGGAACGGCCAGACCCTGAGCGTCAGCCTGACCCTGCCGATCCAAGGGAGCGTCTCGGGTCGGGTGGAGAGCGACTCCGGAGAAGCGGTGGCGGGAGCGGCGGTCCACCTGCGCGGCGCGCTCTACCCGTTCCAGTCGATGGCGGCGCAATCCGACGCCGACGGCAACTTCCAGTTCGCCAACGTCCAGGCCGGCTCCGTCGTGGTGAGCGCTCTCGACCTGGCGGGGCTCGGAGGCAAGGCGACGGCGACCGTCGACGTCGAGGGCGAACAGGAGCAGGTCCTGATCCGGCTTCAGCCGGTGGGTTCGATTCACGGCAGAGTCACCTCCCCGGTCGACGGCTCGCCGGTCTCTTCGGCGCAGGTCCAGCTCCATCGCGGCGGGCTCTTCGACAGCGCCACCTCCGACGGCGGCGGGGAATTCGCCTTCGAGGCCCTGCCTCTAGGCGCCTACGAAATCCGGGCATTCGACGCCAGGACGGGCCGGTCTGGAAAGTCCGGAGGCCAGACGATTTCGTACCCCGGTCAGGTTCTCGAGGTGACGGTCGTCTTGGAGGCGCGGGGCTCCGTCCATGGGCATCTCTACGATCCGGCGGGCCACGTTCCGGTGGTCGGGGCCACGGTTCAGCTCGACAGCCAGGGTCTCATCCCCTTCACCACCTACTGCAGCACCGATGCCGAGGGTGCGTTCGCCTTCGACGGGGTTCCGCAAGGCACGTTTCGGCTGAGAACGAGGGAGCCCGGGGGCTTCCGCACCGCGTCCGGCGCGGGCGAGATCGTGCGCGAGGGGGACGAGGTGGCGATCGATCTCGTCCTCCAGGAGAGCGGTAGCGCCGCCGGCCGGATTCTCGAGCCCGTTCCGGACTCGGAGCAGCTCTTCGGCCATCCGACGACCGTTGCCGTCTACCAAGACTCCCGGTTCGTCGGTGGGAGCGTCGACAATCCCTACCACGTCGGGGGAATCCTCGCCGGACGCGGGTTCACGGTGCAGGCGTCGCAAGTCGGCGGCGCCCATCGGGGAAGCGCGACCGGGCTCGTCTCCACCGAGGGCCAAGAGGCGCACGTCGACGTGCGCATGTGGCCGATCGGTGCCGTGCGGGTCTCGGTCCTGGGTGCCGGCGACGTCGCGGTCGCCGGGGCCGCGGTTCACTTGACGAGCCATGGCCCCTACGGCACGCAACTCTTCGATGCGAACACCGGCGCCGACGGCTCGGTCGTGTTCCCGCAGGTCGGAGCGGGAACCGTGAGCGCGTTCGCCGTCGATCCCGCGACTCAGCTGCGAGGCTCCGCCAGCGGGAGCCTCGCGGTCGATGGCGCGGAGCTCCCGGTATCGGTTCGCCTCGAGCCCTCGCAGGAGCTCGAGGGCCGAGTCGTCGAGGCCGACGGCGTCACCGCGGCGCAGGGCGCGGTCGAGGTGGTGCAAGTTGCCGGCAGGACGTACTACGCCATCTGCGCGAGCGACGGCCGATTCGATTTCCCGGCTCTGCCCTTGGGCGGATTCTCGATCGACATCGTCGAGAACCTGGGGCCGGGCGAGTGGCATGGGTCGGGCGTGCTCTCGAGCGCCTCGCCGAGCCTCGACCTCGGGACGATTCGACTGGACGATCGCGATCCGGCGGTCGAGTCCGTCCTTCCGGTCGAGGGCGCGGTGGCCGTCCCGCTGGCGACGGCGATCACCGTCACGTTCTCGGAGCCGGTCGCGAGCTCACGCGCTCAAGCGAGCTGGGTCGAGCTTCGCAAGCTGGGCAGCGCCACGGTCGTCGCGACCGCTCGTCTCTGGACCAACGGCGACCGGACGCTCGTGGTGACGCCGACGCAACCCCTCCAGAGCTTCACTTCGTACCAGGTCAAGGTGAACACGGGAGTGGTCGACCTCGCCGGCCGCCATCTGGCGTTGCCGGTGCTGTCGAGCTTCACCACCGTCGATTCGCAGCCGCCGGTCGTGATCTCGACGATCCCCGCGTCGTCGGCGCTCAACGTACCGGTCGACGTCCAGCTGCACGTGGCCTTTTCCGAGCCCGTCGACCTCGAATCGCTCTCGGGGACGGCACTCTCCCTGTTCGACGTCGACTCGGGAGCAGGGGTCACCACGACGTTCACCCTGCAACCCCAGGGTCGAGAGGCGCTGATCACGCCGGTCGCCGATCTCGTCGCGGACCACGTTCATCGACTCACGGTGCAAGGCGTCCGGGACCTCTCGGGAAACCCGATGGCGCAGCCTTTCGTCCTGACGTTCGAGACGCGAGACGTGACTCCGCCGGCCGTGGGAGCGATCGACCCGGCTGCCGGCACCAGCGTGACGTCCGGAGACTCGCTCACCGTGAGCGCCGCGGTCACGGACAACCAGGGGATGGGAACGGTGACCTTCCGGTGGCTCGGCCTGACGACGACTCTGACCTCGCCGACGATCGGGTCTTCCTACCGCTGGAGCCTGGTGGTCCCGCCGGTTCTCGCTCCCACCGATGCGGAGCTCGAGATCGAAGCGGTCGATGTGGCCGGAAACCTCGCGCACGCCGCGGTTCCCTTGCACGTCGAGCCGTTGCTCGATCCGGATTCACCGCGGGTGGAGGTCCTCTGTCCGTCGGCGGGCGCGATCCTCGTGCCGGGAACCCGTCTGTCCGTGCTCGCCGATGCCTCGGACGATCAGGGTTTGCTGAAGGTGGAGTTCTTCTTGGGCACCTCCACGATTCCGGTGGCCTCCCTGACCGCGCCTCCCTTCCGCTACCTCGTGACGGCGCCGAGCACCGCGCAGGAAGGCGACTCGATCCTGGTGCGCGTCGTCGCCACCGACTACGGACTCAAGTCGACCGAGGCCTCGGTGGCGATCGGCATCGTGCAAGGCGCGGTGATCACGGGCAGCCGGTCGATCACCGCGGCCGACACCTCCTTCGACGGCCAGTCGGTGGCGATCGCCGCGGGCACGGTCACCATCGACGGATCCCACCGGTTCCGCGACCTCGCGGTGCTCGCGGGCGCGTCGGTCACCCATCGCGACACCACGCCGGCCGCCGAATACCGCCTCGACCTGCACCTGGACCGGGACCTGTTCGTCGCCTGCGAGGGTTCGGTCGAGGTCTCGGGTCTGGGCTACCGCGGAGGCGGCAAGACCGGCGGTCGCGCCTACGGATTCGGAAACCTCCAGACCGAGGGCGCGAACTTCGGCGTGGCGGCGAGCCACGGCGGGCGCGGTGGCGGCTACGACGGATCGAGTCGCACCTATGGCAGCCTGTTCGACCCCGGCGAGCCCGGCGGCGGCAGCGGCGGCAATGGAGCGCAGGCTGGTAGCGACGGTGGGGGAGTGATCCGCATCGACGTCGGCCGGTATGCGGTCGTCGACGGAGCGATGCGGGCGAACGGGGCGACGAACCTCGCGCCGGGCGCCGCCGGCGGCTCCGTGCGCCTGGATGCGCAGGACATCTCGGGCCGTGGGACGATCGAAGCCGACGGGGGCCCGGGCGGCGGTGGCGGCCGGATCGCTCTCTACGGTCAGAGCATCGCCGACGACCTGGTCGCGCGCGTGCACGCTTACGGCGGTGCGAGAAGCGGAGGCGGGGCGACCTCTCGCCTCCAAGGAGCCGCCGGAACCGTCTTCCTGCGCCGGAATGGGGAGGCGCGCGGCGAGTTGCGGATCGACAACCGAGATCTGGCGTCGGAGCAATGGACCGAGCTCCTCTCGATCGGCTCGGGAGTCGTCGACTCCGCGAGCGCCGATTCGGTGACCGATCTCGAAGCCGACTTCCGCTTCAGTCTGGCGGGTCTCGACGTGCTGTTCGACGGCGATGACTCGGACTCCTGGACGGTCCTGGGCAACGCCCCGCACGGCCAGTCGCTCCAGCTGGCGGTCGAGGGTCATCCGCATCCTGCGACCGTGGGATCGGTGTACTCCGGGCGACTGGTGCTCGATCGGCTGACGGTCAGGGGTTCCGCCCGGGCCTTCGTCGAGGATCGCGTCTCGACCTCGGAATCCGCGACGGTCGAGTCGGGGTCGAGATGGATTCCCGAGTACCAGCCGCCGGCGCTCACGCTCGCCGACGTCGAGGTTCTCGAAGGGACCGGAGAGTCCACCGTCATCCATTTGACGGCGAGGCTCTCGCGGGCGGCCGACGAGGAGGCGCGCTTCCATTTCGCGACCGTCGGCGGCACGGCGACCGCGGGGGTCGATTTCACCCCCGCCGAAGCGACCGCGGTCATCCCGACGGGATCGACCGAGTTCGGATGGAACGTCGTCGTCGCGGGGGACGGCCTCGCGGAGCCGGACGAAACGCTGGACGTCGTCTTCGACTCCGCGGTCGGCGTTCGGCTGCCTGCGACGCCCGCGGTCATCACGCTCCTCGATGACGACGCAGGGCATTGCTCAGGCCCGGAGCTCCTGGCGAACGGCGGTGCCGAGGAGCCGGTCGTGGGGGGCTCGATTCCGGGTTGGACCCGGGAGCTCGGCTCGACGTGGACCGAGGCTTCCGGCGGCGCGGCCGAGGGCAGTCGCTACTTCTACGCCGGGGCCGTATCGCTCGGCCACTTGACCCAGGATGTCGACGTGTCCTTCCTCGCCGAGGCCATCGACGCGAGCCGCGCCCGGCTGGCGTTCTCTTCCCTGGTCCGGAGCTTCGACCAGCCCGATCCGGATGCGGCGTCGCTCGAGCTCGAATTCCGCGACGCGACGAACTCGGTCGTGCTCGCCGTCGCGGCGAGCGGCGAGGTCGCGAGCGTCTCGGAGTGGCGGCGGATCGGAATGGTCGCGGCTCCGCCTCCCGGCACACGCTGGCTGCGGGCGCGGCTGATCGCCCGTCGGGTGGCCTCCGGAACCACGTCGAACGACGCCAATTTCGACGCCGTGTCGTTGCGTCCGCTCGACGAGCCCATCGTGGACATGGAGGGAGCTGCGGCACCCGAAGGCACCGGGGGGGCGAGCGGCCTCAGCTTCCCGATCCGTCTCTGGTGCGGTCCGCAGAGCGAGGTCCGAGTCGATGTCACCACGGCGAGCGCGGGAGCCGTTTCCGGAGTGGATTTCGCGCCCTTCGCCGCGACGGTGATTTTTCCCGAAGGCGCTTCGGAGGAGTCGATCGAAGTGGCGCTGGTCACCGACGCGATCGACGAGGACGACGAGAATCTGCGTCTCGTCGCCTCCTCTCCGATCGGCGCAACGCTCCGCTTCGGCTCGGTTCTCGGCGTCATCGTCGACGACGACACGACGACGATCGCCATTTCCGACCTCGCATCGCTCGAAGGGACGGCGGGCGTGCCCTCGACCTTCAGCGTCCCGGTCGGGCTCTCGCTGCCGTCCTCGCGCCCGATCGCCGTGCAATTCGCGACCGTGGCCGGCACCGCGACTTCTCCGGCCGATTTCGCCGACGCCAGCGGCACGGTTTCGTTCGCTCCGGGCGAGACCGCCAAGGTCGTCCTCGTGTCGGTGGCGGCCGACGCTCTCGACGAGCACGACGAGAATCTCTCGGTTCTGCTCTCGAATCCCTCGGGCGCGCCGATCGCGGACGGCGAGGCGCAGGTGAGCATTCTGGACGACGACGACAATCTCCTCACCGTTTCCGATGCGCAGGTCGCCGAGGGAACGGGGACGAATCCGTCGCTGGCGTTCCAGATCCACCTGAGCTCGCCGGCGCTCGAAGACGTCTCGGTGTCCTACCAGACGGAAGCGATCAGCGCGGACTCTGGCAGCGACTACTTGCCCGCGAGCGGCACGGCGACCCTTCCCGCCGGCCAGACGAGCCTCGTGGTGAGCGTCGAGGTCGTGGCCGACTCCGCGGTCGAGCCGACCGAGAGCCTTCGCCTGGTGGTGACGGAAGCGCCGGGCGCGACCCTCGAGGATCCCATCGGCCTCGGCACGATCGTCGACGACGACCTGACTGGCGCGATCGCCGACAGCACGGCGGTGGAGGGCAACAGCGGCTTCTCGACCATGGCGTTCGCCGTCGCGCTCAACGCTCCGGCGCCGCAGCCGGTGTCGGTCGAGTTCGCGACCGTCGCCCTGCCACCGACGCGCGGCGCGGCGACCCCGGGGTCCGACTACACGAGCACGAGCGGCACCCTGACTTTCGCCGCCGGCGAGCAGTCCCGACCCGTGCTGGTTCCGATCCGCGGCGACGCCACCGACGAGCCGCGGGAGCACTTCCTGGTGCGGCTGTCGAATCCGCAAGGGCTGAGCCTGACGGATTCGGAGGCGGACGGCGGCATCGTCGACGACGAGCCTCCGACCGTCACCACCATCCTGCCTCCCAACAACACGCTCGTGGACGGCGGCTCGCCCCTGACGATCAGCGCCATCGTGACCGACGCCGCGGGCGTCGCCAGCGTGACCTTCACCCTGGACGGCGTCGACTTCGCGGACTCGGCGGCGCCCTACGCTTGGGACACCGTGGCGCCTTCGCCGGCGAATCTGACGACCTACACGATCGGACTGCGCGCCGTCGACGGCGAGGGAAATGTCCGGCTGGCATCCTCCCAGCTCCGGGTCCGTCCGCCGCAGATCCCGCCGGCGCTCGACCCGGCGAAGGTCCATTTCCAGTCCGGGTTCTTCGGTCTCTCGATCGTCGGCGAGGCGGGCGCGGTGAGCGATCCCACCGACCCGCCGATCACGGTCGAGTCGCGCAACCTCGCCACCGACGAAGTCTTCGCCGCGATCGTCGCCCCGGACGGGAGCTTCACCCTGCCGTCGTTCGGGAGCGCCGGAGAGAGCTTCGAGCTCAGGGCGCACGACGCCATCGGCCTCGAGAGCGCGACCGTGGGGCTCGGCCCGCTGGTCGGCGACGAGGGGCGTGTCGCAGCGAGCGCGTGGTTCGTCGGCCCCTACAACCGGGACGGCGACGGCCCGATCACCGCGCTGCCGCTGGTCGCGGCGAGCGACGGCCTACTCGCCGGTTGCAACTGCTACGACCAAAGCCAGCAACCCGAACACTTCGACGGCCTTCTCGATCTTCAGCTTTTCGATATCTCGACTCCGCTGAGCCCTTCGCTGGCCGGCGAGCTGCAACTGCACTATGGCGATGATCCGCCCGACCTGTGCAGCCTGGCGAACGAGTCTTGCTCCCTGACCTGCGACACGGAAGTCGGGTTCTCCTCCTGCTACGACCCCTGCGCCGCGGCCTGCGACCCGGAAGACCAGGCCTGTTTCGACGCCTGCTATGAGTCCTGCGGCGGGGCTCGCGCCGACGCCTGCTGGAGCGATTGCTTCGACGGCCGGAGCGCGTGCGATGCGAGCCAGAGCTGCGAGGACGGAGCCTCGGCGTGCCGAGCCTCCTGCACTCTCGGGGGCGACGATCCCGCTTGCGTCGCGGGCTGTCAGGCGTTTTCGGACGCCTGTGCAGCAGGAATCCACGGCGCCTTCTATCTGCCGTACGCCTTCCTCGGATTCGACATCGAGAGCGGCGTGGTCGCGATCGTCCAGGGTCCGTACGTCCGCATCGTCGACGCTCGGGATCCTTCGACGCCGTTCCTCGACGACGCGCGCCAGAGTCTTCGCCTGCTGAGCTCGGGGCGGCTCGCCGGCGTGCAGGTTCGCGACGGCTACGCGTATGCCCTCGAGGCTTCCTCGCCCAACCGGCTCTTCGTGCTCGATGTTCGGGACCCTCGAAACCCGGTCGTCCTCGCCAGCAGCCCGCTCGGCTTGGGAACGGTGAAGGACTTCCGCGTCGAGGGCGGCGAGCTGCACGCGGTCACCGCGGACGGCGGGCTGGGTACGTACCATCGGCTGACCCTCGGCGTACCCGGCGAGAGCGTACGCTGGGCGACTTCGTCGACTTTCGGGGTCGCGGACCGGGTCGCGGGCCTGACCCCGATCGACGGCGTGGCGGCCTTCACCGCCACGGGACACCTGCCGCACCTGCTGACCTTCCATGCCGACCAGGAGTCCGGGAGCTCCGTTCACTCGAGCCCGTTCTTCGCCGACTGCGACCCCGGAGGGACCGCGCCGGTCGGTGACCTGTTCGCCATCAGTTGCGGCGGGGCGCAGGTCGCGGTCGGCAGCCTCGACACCTCGCTCGCCGGCCACGGTTTCGCGCTCCAGAGCACCGAGGAGGCTCCGTTCGGAAACGTGACTCGCCTGCTGGTCGACGACGGCCTCCTCTGGACCTTCCCGAGCGGCGTCGGCTACCCGTCCGCGGCGCTGCGGCCCTGGCTCGAGCGCCGGCGGATCACGATCGAGAGAACCGCCGGCGGCGCTCTGGCGACCGGTTCGCCAGGGGCGGCGATCGGGGCGGTGGCGCTGCGCGCCGCTGGCGCGATGGGCCTGGTGGAGGTTCCCGTCGCGCCCGACGGCTCCTTCTCGGCGCCGCTCGCCGGTGCCGGGGTCGGGGAGGCCCTTCGGCTGCAGGCGGCGGACGCCGAGGGTCACGGCGGCAGCTCGATCTCGCTGCGCGTTCCCGCGGGGAGCCAGGGCGGTTTCCTCTCGCTTTCCGCGTGGGGCGGCGCGTCGCGCGTCGCGCGCCAGAGCGACCTCGTCGCGGCCGTCGCCGCGGAAGTGGACGGCGGCGGCCTGTCGCACGTCGCGCTCGGCTCGGTCGCGGGCGGTGCCCTGGTTGCGCTCTCGGAGGTCGCGACCGCCGGTCCGGTCCGCGATGCCGTGGTGGCCAACGGCGCGCTGTATCTCGCCGGCACCGCGCTCCTGGTATTCGACCTGGCCGACGCGGCGAACCCGGTGCCCCAAGCCCCGGTCGACCTGTTCGGCGGAAATCCCGTGCTGGCGCTGGCGTTCGACGGCACGCGCCTCTGGGCACTCGGAGCGGTCGGGCCCGATCAGCAGCTCCTGCCGGTCGATCTGACGACCCCTCTCGCCCCGGTCGCGGCGGCGGCGGACGCGATCCCGATCGTCGCCGCGGGGCAGCCGCGACTCTTCGTGGTCGGCTCGAGCCTCTACCGCCTGGGCGACGGTCGCATCGATCGCTGGTCCATCTCGACCGTCGGGCCGCCCGCGTCCGCCGCGAGCGGTACGTTCGTGGGTCTCGGCTTGCGCGATCTCGAGGTCGTGGACGGCGAGATCGAGGTCGCGTCGGCGGGCGAAGGACCGCGGGGGCTGGTGGAGGCGGGCGGCGCGCTGTCGCTCGGGGCGGCTCCGAGCCGTCCGACGCCGGTCGCCGGGCTCTTCTCGCTCTCCGATTCGGAGGGGAGCCACCTGTGGAGCGCGGTGGGCCTCGCCGGTGCCGAGGAGAGCGGCGCCGACCGCCGCTTCTCCGCCGCCTGCTTCCTGCGCGATGCCCTGGCGTCGCCCTCCGACCTGCTGCTCCTGACCGGTTGCGGCGTCGAGCTCGAGGTGCAGCCGTGATCCGTTGTGCGCGACGGCGAATGGGTCCAGGGGCTCGCCGAGTCTTCTGGCTCGGCTGCCTGTGGATGGCGATGGCGCGCGGATCGTCGGCCGACGTCATCTACTCCAACAATTTCGAATCCGGCTCGCCTTGTGGCTGGAGCCGGGTCATCGGCTGGGAGCTCGGCGCTTGCAGCGGCCTGCAGATCGAGGTGCTCGAGAGCGGATCGCCGCTGCCGGATGGAGCTCTGTTCGCTCGCGCCGTGATCCCGACCCTTCTCGCGACCGGCGGTACTCCGCCGGTGACGGTCTCGGCCACGCTGAACGGAGCGACCTTTCACTCCGGCGAGACGGTTGCCGCCGATGGCGAGTACACCCTGGTCGCGATGGCCGAGGACGACGTCGGCCAGACCGCCTCGAGAACCGTCCACTTCAGCATCGATACCGTCGCGCCGACCTTCTCGAATCTCCTGCCCGTCGACGGCACGATCACCGCCGCGGCCTCGGTCGAGGTGTCGGGGCACGTCGACGGCGCCGCCGGTCTCTCGATCGACGGATCGCCCGTCCCGATCCCCGCGGGCGACTTTTCGGCCGGCCCGTATGCGCTCGCTGAAGGCGACCGGATCTTCCTGCTCGTCGCGGCCGACGCCGCGGGCAACTCGACCCAGCTCTTGCTGCACGTGGCCCGGGACACCATGGCCCCGCTGGTGACGATCTCGCAACCGGCGCCGGGAGTCGTCGGCGGCTCGCCGGTGGCGGTCGCGGGATCGGCGGCCGACCCTCACCTGGCGTCGGTCCAGGTCAACGGCCAGGCGGCGATCCTCGTCGGCTCGAGCTTCTCTCTCCCCGCGTTGCCGCTCAGCGAGGGCGTCAACACGATCTCGGCGGTGGCGATCGACGTCGTCGGGAACGCGGGCGACGCCCAAGTGTCGCTGACGCTCGACACCCAAGCTCCGGCGCTCGAGATCCTCGAGAGCGGAGCGCCGTTGGCCGACGGTTCGCAGTTCCGGCGCACGGTCGTGCCGACGATCGCGGCGAGCGACGCGACGCAGGTCGACATTTCCGCCACGCTCAACGGGCTGGCGTACTCCTCCGGCTCGCCGGTGGAAGCGGAAGGGGAGTACCTGCTCTCCGCCACCGCGACCGACGGGGGCGGAAACTCGACGACCGCGGCGCGCCACTTCACGATCGACGAGACTCCGCCGGCGCTCGGGACGATCCTCCCGGCGGACGGCTCGCTCGTCGGCGCGGCGGAGGTCACGCTCACCGGCCAGGTGAGCGGGGCGATCGCGGTGACCGTCGACGGGGCGAGCGCCAGCTTGGCGGGCGACACCTTCTCGGCAGGGCCTTACGCCCTCGCCGACGGCGAGAGGACCTTCGAGGTGAGGGCGCGGGACGCGGCCGGCAACGAGGCGGTGCGCCTGCATCGCATCCGCCGCGATGGCTCGGGTCCGGCGCTGGTCGTTCTCTCGCCCGCGGAGGGGAGCTTCCTGCCGACCGCCGCCGTCGTGGCGACGGGCACGGTCAGCGATCCGAACCTCTCGCTGGTCACGGTGAACGGCGTCACCGCGCAGGTGGTGGGAGAGACGTTCTCGGCCGGTCCGCTGGCGCTCGACGAGGGGCCGGCGACCCTGAGCGTGGTGGCGACGGATGCCGTGGCCAACACGACGACGGTTCTGCGTCACCTGACGATCGACCTCACGCCGCCCGTCGTCCGGCTGCTCGTGGGCGGGGGGGACCTGGCGGATGGCGCGGTGTTCAACCATCCGATCTCGCCGGCGGTCGAAGCGACGGACGCCAACGAAGTCACGCTGACCGCCGAGCTCGACGGCGCGCCGTTCGCCTCCGGCTCTTCGGTCGGCGGCGAAGGCCAGCACCTGCTGGTGGCGACCGCGACGGACCCGGCGGGAAATTCCACCTCCACCCAGGCGGCTTTCTCGCTCGACGCCACCTCGCCGCTCTTCCTCGCTTTGAGCCCCGAAGACGGAACCGTGACCGGCGCCGCCGAGGTCACGCTCCAGGGCCGGGTGCTCGGCGCCACGGCCCTGACCGTCGATGGCGCGCCGGTCGCGCTGCTCGGCGGCGATTTCGTCGCGGGTCCCTACGCGTTGGCGGAGGGCGAGCGCACCTTCATCCTGGTGGCGCGGGACGGGGCGGGCAACGAAACCACGAAGGCCTGGCACCTCCATCGCGACACCGCGCCGCCGACGATTTCGATCTCGCAGCCGGCCTCCGGAGCGGTCGTCGGCGCCACGTCGACCACGGTCGTCGGGTCGGTGTCCGATCCGCACTTGGCCACGGTCACGGTCAACGGCGTCACGGCGGCGGTGACGGGATCCAGCTTCGTCGCCGGCCAAGTGCCGCTCTCCGAGGGTGAGACGCATCTGGTGGCGACCGCGGCGGACCGCGCCGGCAACGCGGGCACGGCGGAGCGGGTCGTGGTGCGCGATACGACGGCGCCGTCGATCGCGATCACCGACCCGGCGGCGGGAACGATCGTGCCCGAGGCCACGATCCGGGTCGCCGGCACGGCCAGCGACGCGCACCTCGATCGGGTGGAGGTGGGTTCGACGCGGGCCACGGTCGCGAGCGGTGGCGCCTGGCAGGCGATCGTGCCGCTCGCCGAGGGAGACAACTCCCTGATCGCGCGAGCCTTCGACCGCCTGGGTCGCTCGAGCGAGGCGACGGTGCAGGTGCGACGCGACTCGACCGCCCCGGGACTCGAGATCTCCGAGCCCGTCGAGGGCGCGCGCCTGCGGCTGGAGTCGACGCCGGTGCGCGGGACGCTCGACGATCCGACCGGCGCCACGGTGACGGTCAACGGGTTGGCGGCGGGGGTCCAGGGCAACGAGTTCTCGGTCGCGTCGGTGCCGCTTCTCGAAGGCGAGAACCGCCTCGTCGCGCGCGCTCGAGACGCCCAGGGCAACGAAGGCGCTCGAACCCGCAAGGTGTTCCGCGACACGGTTCCGCCGACGCTCCTCGCCTCCGATCCCACGAACGGCGCGCTGGCGGTGCCGACCGCCGCGGCTTTCGTTCTCTCGTTTTCCGAGGACCTTGCGGCGGCGTCGGTCTCCGGCGTCCGGCTGGAGACGGCCGGCGGACAGGCCTTGGCGTCGAGCGCCGTCGTGGAAGCGGCGGAGATTCGCCTCGTGGCCACGACTCTGCCGGCCGGCACGGGAATTCGTCTTCTCGTCGACGGCGGCGTGACCGATCTCGCGGGCAATCCGCTCGTCTCGCCGGCGACGCTCGAGTTCACCACCGCCGACGACGCGAGCCCAGCGACCCCGACCGTGCCGGCTCCGCCCGCGAGGTTCCTCTGCGCGCCCGCGGCGCACGTCGCGGGAGTCGCCGAGCCCGGAGCCCAGATCGTGGTCGAGGGCGGCGCCGGAACCGCCGTCGGTCGAGCGGGCGACGATGGCGCCTTCGCCGTCGACGTGCAGCTGCGAACCTCGGCGCTCAATCGGTTGGAGGTGACGGCCGTTGATCCGTCCGGCAATGCTTCCCTTCCCCGGGTCCTCGAAGTCGTCCACGACTGCGACGCGCCCTTCGTGGAGCGGATCTCTCGCCTTCCCCAGGGTTTCTCGATCGCGTTCGACGAGGCCATCGCTTCGGACTCGATCGCCGGCGCGGTGCTGGTCTCGAACGCGGCGGGGCCGATCCCGGGAGAGGTTTCGCTGGCGGGCGACACCGCGACTTTCGCGGCGACCGAGTCCTTGCCGGTGGGGCCGATCCGCGTCGAAGTTCTCGCCCAGCCGAGGGACCTGGCGGGCAACGTCCTGGCCTTCCCCTACACGCAGGTCTTCGGCGCCGGCGTCGAGTCGACCTTCGTGACCGGAATCGTCCTCGACGACGCGACGGGCCGGCCGTTGCCCGGTGCGCGCGTCGAGGTCGTGGCGACGGACGGCGCTCCGCTCGCCGAGCCCCGACCGCAACAGACCGTCGGCGCGGATGGGGCCTTCTCGATCCCGCTCGCGGCCGGAACGCACCGCCTTCAGATCTCTCGCCCCGGCGACTCGCCGGCGCTGCGGATGGTGACCACGACCAGCGGTCAAGGAGCGGACGTTCTCGATCCGCGGTTGACGCCGCTCGCTCCGGCGACCGTGGTGACCGCCGCCGGCGGCACCGTGGTGGGCACGGCGCCGCTCCTCGAGGAGCGGTCTCCGCGACTCACGGTTCCCCCCGGGGCGCTCGCCAGCGACGCGTCGATCTCGGTGACGGGACTCTCCGAGCAGGGACTTCCGGCGCTCCTGCCCTTCGGGTGGTCGCCGCGCGGGGCGGCGTGGGTGGAGGTCGCCGGGGGGAGCTTCACGGACGAGCCCCGGCTCACGCTGCCGATCGAGTCGGGCTCGGGCGCTGCGCTCGCGATCGTGCGCCTCGACGAGGGCTCGGGTCAGTGGCGGGTGTTGGCGGTTCTCGCGCCCGGTCCGGAATCGATCGAGATCGCGATCCCGGAGGATGGCGCCTACGCCGCGGTCGAGGCCGATCCGCCGCCGTTCGCGGTCCCGCCGCCGGTGGTGGGGGAGGTTCTCGGCTCGCTGCCCACGCCGCCTCTCGACGCCGTCCTCTCGGCGACCGTGACCTTCGATCCGGAGGTCGTCCTGCCGGCGCAGCAGAGCGTCGCGACCGTCGACTACACGGTCGCCGAGACGGCGACGAGCGGCCTCGCGCTCACGCTCTCGATCGCCGAGCGCCTGCAGCTTCTCGACGGCTCGGAGCGCGAGGAGCCCCCATTCCTCGCCGACCTCGTGCTCTATCGCTCGCCGGCGGGCGGAGCGCGTTCGCGATTCCTCCTGGAGCCCTCGGAGGCGGCGCGCATCGTGCCACTCGATTTGGGAAGCGAGACCGTCTCCGTGCGCCGCTACGGCGGCGAAACGGTGCGCGGCAACGTGGTCGGCCCCGGGGGCGGCTCGGTCTCGGACGCCGGCGGAGATCGGATCGACATTCCGTCCGGCGCCCTGACGCAGCCGACCGCGGTGCAGCTCGATCCGGTCGGGGTCGGAGAGCTGCCGCTGCCGCTTCCGGCGGGATTCGAATTCGCCGGCGCGCTGCGACTCTCGCTCTCCGGTCGCGAGCTCCTGCTCCCGGCGAAGTTGCATCTCGAGGTCGAAGCGCCGCCGGCTCCCGAGTCCACGGGCCTGCTCTTCGTCGTCGAAGCGCTTCCCGAGGGACCGCGGCTGCGAGCGGTCGCCCAGATCGTTCCGGACGGCGCCGCCTGGGACACGGTCGACATCGAGCCCGCGGATCTGCCCTGGCCCGGCGTGGTGCGCGGCGGCCTCTACGTCTTCGCGCGCGCGACGGCGCCGTTCGGCTTCTTCCGCGGCACGGTGCTCGACGTCGGCGGGTCGACCCTGGCGGGCGCGATCGTCGGCGCCTCCGGCTTGGACTGGATCGCGCTCTCGGATTCGCAAGGGCGCTACATCTTTCCGGCTCCGCTCGGCGCCTCGGTGCTGACGGCGACGAATCGGGCGACCGGCAACGCGGGCTCGGCCGCGGGCTCGGTCGCCGCCGAGGCGGAGCGCGTCGACCTCGACCTGGCGCTCGCCGTCGTCCGGCCCGCCGTGATCGCGACGACCCCGGAGGCCGGCGCGGTCGCCGTCCCGGTCGGCATCGAGCCCACGGTGCGCTTCAGCGAGACGGTCGACCGCGCCTCCCTCGATTCGTCGATCGCGCTGCGATCCGCCGGCGGCTCGCCGATCGCCATCGATCTCACCCTCCAGGGCGGCACGCTGCTCACGGTCTCGCCGCGCGCGACGCTCGAGCCGGCCACCGGCTACGAGCTCGTGGTCGGCGCGGGGGTGCGCGATCTCCAAGGCTACGGACTCGCGGCGGAGGTCGTCGTGCCGTTCACGACGCAATCGATCGACGTGCCGAGCGGGGTCGACTTGACGCGCGTCCTGCTCTACGAACCGGGCGCGACCGGCGAAGCCCGCATCCAGGGACTGGCCGGCGCGGCGCCGGCGGGAACGCTGGTCTTCGTCGAAAATCTGACGCGCCTGACCGCCACCGTCTCGGTCACCGCCGGCCCGGACGGCGCCTTCGAGCTCACGATCGCCGCCACGGTCGCCGACCGCCTCCTGCTGCACGTGCTGGTGCCGGGAGGGAACGAGGCGGTGGCGCTGCTCGGTCCCTTCCTGACCTCCGACGGTCGCGGCGCCTACGCTCCACCCGAAGGGACGCGCTTCGTGACCGTGGACGGTTGGACGGTCGAGGTCCCGCCGGGCGCCTTCGCGGCGCTGACCCGCGTCCGCGTGACGCCGTCGGCGCTCGGTCATCTGCCGACGCCGCTCCCCGAGACCTTCGTCGAGAGCGCGAGCTTCAGCGTCGATCTCGGCGGCGCGACCGCCGCCAAGCCGCTGCAGTTGATGCTTCCGGCGCCGGCGGGAGTGCCGGCGGGGCGGCCGATCCTCGTCCTGCGCCAAGTCTCCGGCGGCGGGCGGACGGGATGGATGCTCCATGCCCTGGCGCGACTCGCCGGCTCGACCCTCACCACCGAAGGCGGCAGCGTCGCGCTCGCGGCGCCGATCGAACCGCTTGCCGACGACGAGGCGCCCGCGGCGAACGCCGGGGGCGATTCCGCTTCGCGGCCGTCGACCGAAGAGCGCCAGGCGGCGGTCGCGGCGCTCGCGGCGACCGACCCCGGCAAGCTCCTTCCGGGGATCGCCTTCGCCGGGCGCTACACGATCTCCTGGACGCCGGAGCCCCTCGGATTCTTCGCCTTCCCGTTCGGCAACTTCGGGGACATCCTCGTCGCCACGCCGCTCGAGGGGATCGTCACCGTCCTCAATCGCGCCATCGAGCTGCTGCTCGACTTCGATTCGATCCTCATCCCGACGCTCCTCGGCCACCCGGTGCCGCTCGAGGTGCGCGACGCCGGCACCGGGTTCCTGCTCTTCGCCGGCGAGTTCTCGCCGCCCGCCGAGGACGGGGGCGTCATCGAGATCCCGCCCTCGGCCTTCGGCGACACGAGGCCGCCGTTCCCGGTCGCCGGATCGCCGCTGGCGTTCCACGCGCTCGACGTCGGGAAGGAACCGGCGGGGGTCCTGTCGCCCAATCTCTCGTACGTCCTCGAGGACGGGACGCTGACGATCAGCGGGCGGCCGGGAGCGGCGGGAGGCGAGGTCAAAGTCCATCTCCTGGGCCTCGACGACGACACCGATCGCTTCACGACCGCGGAGGCCGACGGCAGCTTCGAGCTCGCGGCGGGCGTCGAGGAGTCCGCGCATCGCTTCGTCGTCGCCGTCGGCGCGCGCATCGACGCGCGCGACGCGCTCGAGGTGACGTTCGACGGGCCGCTCGCGGAGGGAATCCCGGGGATCCGCGTCGTGGACGCGGAGGGCCGGGACCTGCAGGCGGAGGTGGTGCCGGTCGGCACGCGGGCGACGGCGCGGATCTCACCCCACGGCGGCTGGCCGACCGATCGCGGGCTGAAGCTCGAGCTCGGCCCGGAGCTCGAGGACGCCTCGGGCAACGCGTGGGACAAGACGCTCGCCGTCGAGTTCGCCGCCCGCGGCAGCCGGGTGCTCGACCGCTACCCGCTCGGCGAAGTGGAGGACGTCGCCCGCCTCGGCAGCTGGCTCTTCGTCGCCGCCGGGTCGCAGGGGCTCGTGGTGCTCGACGCCTCCGACCCGGCGCACCTCGCCAACGCGCTGCCGGGCGATCTGACCTTCCCGCTGCCGCTGAACGAACCGGTACGCGGCGTGGCGATCGACCCGCACGGAAGGGTGCTGGTCGCCGGCGGCGGGGTCGCCAACTTCGGCATCCTGCGCGTCTTCGATCCGCTGAAGATCCCGGAGATCGCCGCCGCGCCGGATCCAGTGGCCGCGCGGGGCCTCGCCTGGCGCGGCACGACGATCGTCTCGGACAAGCTGGGAGGAACCGGCACGCAGCTCCCCTCGGGGACGCCGCGCGATCTCGTCGTCGATGCGGACGATCTTGCCGCGACCTGGCGCGCGGGCGAGCCCGGCCCGCCGGGCCTCGAGGTGACGCTCGTCGAAGGCGCCGCGGGCGAGCTGCCGACCCTGCACGTCGCCGGCACCGCCGGCAACGGCGCGGTGGCGCGGGCTCCGGTCTCCCTCTTCGATCGCGATCGCGGTTCCTTCCGCCGCGTCGACGCCGACGCTGCGGGCGCCTTCACGCTCGAGCTCCCGGTCGAAGCGGGCGACCGGATCGAGCTGCTGCGCAACCGCGAGACGATCGCCTACGTCGCCACGCTCGGTGCCGGGCTCGAGGCGGTCGACGTCAACGCCTTTTACGAGGGCGCCGACACCCCCACGCCGGCCGAGAGCAAGGTGATCGGCGTCTACTCGGGAATCGGCGACCCGAACCTCCTCCTCTGCAACGATCCGGTCTCGGATCTCGCCGGAGCGCTGCTCGACGTCGAGGCACTCTTCGAGGCGAGCTCCTCGCCGCCGATCGACCTCGTGGGCCTGGTGGCCTTCCGCGGCCTGGCCGAGATCGAGAGCTCGCCCGCCGACGCCGGGGACCTCTCCTTCTTCGCCGACGCTTGCGCCGAGGTCGAGGGTTCGCGCGCCGTCTGGGGTCTCGCGACCGAAGTCGATCTGCCCTGGGACGCGAACGGCAACGGCAGGGCCGATCCGGCGGAGGTCGAGGCCGACTACGCCTTCGTCGCCCACGGCCTCGCGGGCCTGTTGATCTTCGACCTGACCGACCGCGCCAACCCGGTCCTGCGCAGCCGGATCCGCGTGCCGATGTCGGCGGTCGGCGTGGCGATCGACCGCAAGCGGATGCGCGCCTACGTCTCCGGCGCGTCGTCGGGCATCGCGATCGTCGACCTCGCGCAACCGGCGACGACGACGCTCGTCGATCGCGACGGCGACGGGATCGACGACCGGGTGCTCGAAGTGCTGGCGATCCCCGACGCGAGAGCCGAGACCGGAGCGATCGTCGAGCCCGACCTCGGCATCGTCTTCACCGGCGGCGAGGGCGGGGTCACGAGCCTCGCCGTCGACACGCCGGCGATCGGCTTCGTCGCGACGCTGCCCGAGGGCGGCGAAGCGAACCTCGTGGAGCTCGCGCCGCTCGGCGTCCCGACGCGCAACGTCGGCACGCCCGCGGCGCCGCGAGACCTGCCGGCGACCTTCCGGGTGCGAGCCGCCTTGCCGGGTTTCGTCAGCGCGGGCGGAGAGGAGCCGAAGCTCGATCTGGCGGGCGTGGGTCCGGGGCACCTGCCGCAAGACGGGCCGGGGGACCCGACGCTGGTCGCGGGCTTGCCGAACATCGCGCTCGCCGGCGACGAGGCGATCGCCCTCCATCGACTCGCCGGGAATCCCTGGGAAGAGGGCTCGCGCTGGTACCGGTCGGACCTCTTCGTCGCGCTCGCCGATCTGCGGTCGGCCAAGGCGTACGTGCGCACCGACGCCGAGAACGAGCCGGGCCGCTGCGTGCGCTGCGACCGCGAGGCGCTGGCGATCCCCGAGGAGGCGCAGGAGCTGCTGTCGGGCGATGCGCTGCGCGCGAGCTGGAGCGCGCCGCTCTTCGCCGAGCTGTCGTCGATCTACGAGCCGGAGCTGTTGCAGAAGAACGAGGCCGAAGTCGATTCCGTCCGCTGGGAGACCGCTCCGGCTCTCCGCCAGGAGCCTTCGCAGAATCCGAGCTTCGGCTCGGGCGACGTCGTACCGGGCACGCTCCTGCACTCGGGCGAGTTCACGCAGAGCGCGGTGGACCTCGCGGTCAAGGGTCGCGGCCTCGACTTCGCCTTCGCCCGCAGCTACCGCAGCCAGACCGTCGGCTGGTCGCCCCTCGGCCCGGGCTGGGACTTCGGCTACCGGTTGCGGCTGAGACACCTGCCCAACGGCGACGTCGAGCTCTACGACGGGAGAGGCCGGCGGGAGACCTTCCTGCTTCAGAGCGACGGCACGTTGAAATCCCCGACCGGCGTCTTCTCGGAGCTGACCGCGACGCCGACGGGCTGGGTTCTGATCGATCCGTCGCACACCCTGGCGAAGTTCGACCGTTGGGGGCGTCTCGCCGAGATCGACGACCCGGTGGCCGACCGTGAGGGGCGCGGCAACCGGATGAAGTTCGTCTACGATGAGCGCTCGCGCCTGGTCGAGGTGCGCGACGCGCTCGAGCGCGAGGTCGACCTCACCTACGACGACGCGGGCCGGCTCACGGCGCTGCGCGACTTCGACGGCCGCGAGGTGACCTACGAATACGATCCCGACGGGCGGCTGGCGAGCGTCACCTCGCCCAAGATCCTGATCGGCGAATCGCAGTTCCCGGACGGCCTGACGACCGCCTACCGCTACGAGTCGCCGGCCGGCGACCTCGCGCACTCGCTCGCCCGGCGCGACAACCTGGTGGCGATGGACGATCCGCGCGGCGAGACGCCGTGGGAGATCACCTACACCGACGCCGACGACGACCAGCGCGAGGAGGAGGCGACCGCCGAGACCTGGGGCGGCCACGGCTTGACCATCGCCTACGACTTCGAACAGCACAAAACCGAGGTCACCGACCGCCGCCAGAACGTCTGGAAATACACCCACGAGGCGACGGGGCAGGCGAAGGAGGTCGAGGACCCGCTGACGGCGAAGGTGAAGTTCACGATCGACTCCGAGGGCCTGGTCACCCAAGTCGAGGCTCCGCTCGGCCGGAAGACCGAAGTGACCTACGACACGACAGGCGGCCGGCGCTCGCGGGGCAACGCAGTCTCGGTTGCGACGACCGCCGACGGACGGGGGAGCAACGGCTCCTCGAGCCGGCTCGAGACGCTCTACACCTACGAGGCTTTTTCGAACCAGCCGATTCGAATTCGCGACCCGCGCCAGAGCGTCACCGAGATCACGCGCGACGCCGTGGGGCTGCCGATCGCCATCACCGAGGCGAAAGGCACGCCGGAGGCCGGCACGACCAGGTTCTCCTACAACGAGTTCGGCCAGCCGATCTCCGCGACGAACCCGAACCAACACGAAACGAAGTACGAGTACTTCGAGACCGGCCCCTCCAGGGGCTACCTCCAGAAGTCCACGGTCGATCCTGCCGGCCTCGATCTCGAGACCACTTTCGAGACGGATGCCCGCGGCAACGTGACCGCGACGACGGACGCGCGCAAGGTGAGGAGCGAGTCGACGTTCAACGAGCTCGACTGGCTCGTCTCCTCCGTGCAGGCGGCGAGCGCGTCGGACGATGGCGCGGGCGCGCTCGGCTACGAGACGAGCTCGCTCTTCGACGCCAACGGCAACGTCATCGAGGAACGGATACCGTTCGGCGACGAAGGGGAGGGCTTCACGCGAGTCCAGCGCGACTACGGGATTCTCAACGAAGTGACCGAGAGCCGGGCGGAGGTCACGCCGGGCCTCGGTGACTTCGTGACCGAGACGCGCGGCTACGACGAGAACTTCAACCTCGTGTCCGTCACCGACGCGGAGGGCCAGCGGACCACCTATGCCTACGACGAACGCAACCAGCTCGCGTCGGTGACCCGCGGCGACGGCACGCCGGAGGAGGTGACGGAGAGCTACGGCTACGACGCCGAGGGCTCGCGGACGAGCTTCACCAACGGTCGGAACTTCACCCGCTCGACGATTTTCGACGGCTTCGGCCGGGTGGCTGCGACGCTCGATCCGCTCGGCGATCGATCGGAGATGTCCTACGACGACGGCGGGAATCTCACCGATTCGCGGAGTCTCGACGCGACAGGGCTGGAGATGTCGCGCGGCTCGACGCAGTTCGACCACCGCGGCCGCCCGACGACATCGGTCGCCTGGCTCTGGCAGGGCACCGATCCCGCCGGGGCTCGCGCGATCGCGAGCACGACGACCTACGACGCGGCGGGCAACGTGCTCTCGACGACGGATCCTCTCGGGCGGTCGGCGAGCCAAACCTACGACGCCGCCGAACGCCGGCTGGCCGCGACCGATGCGGCGGGCAACCGGACCGAGTGGACGCTCGACGAGATGGGCAACGCGATCGCGACGACGATGGTGGAGCAGGTGGCCGGGGGCGGGCCGGTGACCACGTCGATCTCGACGACCTTCGACGCCCTCGGCCGGCCGACGGCGAGCTCCGATCCCTTGGGTAACGCGACGACGACGATCTACGACGCGCGCGGCAATGTCCGCATGGCGATCGACGCCGAAGGGCACTTCACCGAATCCACGTTCGACGGACTCGATCGCCTGACCCGCACGGTGCGCCCGGAGGGGATCTCGGTCGACTACGGCTACGACCGGCAATCGCGCCTGACGAGTTATCGCGACGCTCTCGGCAACACGACGCGCTGGACCTACGACGCGCTGAACCGGAAAAGGACGACGACGTACCCGGACCAGACGCACGAGTCGATCGCCTACGACGGCGCCGGCAACGCGACCGGGATTACCGACGGCGCCGGCAACGTCATCGCGCAGGGCTTCGACGGCGCCGATCGCCTGACTTCGCGGACGGTCGCGCCGGCGGCGGGCTTCGAAGGCCCGACGGCGGAGACCTTCGGCTACGACGGCCTCTCACGGCCGACGCACCAGCAGATCGGCGCGCTGGCGACGGATTTCACCTACGACTCCCTGGGCCGGACGCTCTCGGAGACGACGAACGGCAAGACGACGAGCTACCAGCCCGACGACGCGGGCAACGTGATCCGCACGACGTATCCTTCGGGCGCCGTCGTGGATCGCAGCGTCGACCCCTTGAACCGTCCGGGCTCGATCTCGAGCGAGAGCGGCCCGCTGGTCACCTACGGCTACCGCGGCCCGGACCTCGTGGCGACGAAGGGCCTCGGCAATGGCCTCCTCGGTGCGATGACGTATGACGCGGCGCGCCGGCCGATCGTGTCGGCCTTCGCCGGCAGCGGCTTCCGTCCGTTCGAGGAGCGGCTGTCGTGGAGCCCGCGAAGCCTGAAGACCGCGATCTCGCGCAGCGACGAGAACGGCCGGGGCTTCGTCGCGGCCTACGACGGGGCCGGGAGGCTGGTGACCGCGGCGGTCGCGAGCGATCCGCTGGGCCTCGCACCCAACAACACGGCGACAAACGCCTCCGCCCTCGCCGGGATCCCCGAGAGCTTCGGCTTTCGCTACGACGCGGCGGAGAATCTCTTGCAGCAAGTGCCGGAGAAGTACGCGATCTCGAGCCCGGTCTCGTCGCCGAACGACGGCTCCGGAAGAAACCGGCCGGGCAGCTTCAACGGCCAGCCGCTCGCCTGGGACGGCAACGGCAACCTGATCCAGAAAGGCCCGCTCCACCTCTTCTGGGACTACCGCAACCGGCTCGTGCGGGTCACGAAGGACGGCGTCGGCGAGCTCGCGCGCTACGAGTACGACAGCACGAACCGCCTGACGAAGCGCACGGCGCAGGGCCACGACGAGGCGTGGGTGTGGAGCGGCTGGCAGCTCATCGAACGGTATCGGGACGGCCAGCTCGCGATGCGTCGGATCTACGGCCAGAGCCTCGACGAGGTGGTGCGCCAGGAGAGCGACCTCGACGGCAACGGCAGCCTCGAATCGGTCGTGGTGCCGGTCTACGACTCGATCGGCAACGTCGTCGCCCTGACGGACGGCCAGGGCAAGCCGATCGAGCGCCAGGACTTCACGCCCTACGGCGGCAAGACGACGACGGTGGACCTGACGCCGCCCGCGCTCGAGCAGCTGCGAGAGGCGCATGACATCGAAGGGAGTGGGTCCCCGATCCCCGAAGCCCTGCTGATCGAATTCTCCGAGGAGATCCTGCTCGACCGGGTGCGGCAGGCGATCGCGACGGGGCACCTGACCTTGACCGACACGGAGACGAGCGAGCCGCTCGAGCTCGCCGCCCTGCAGCCCGTCCGAGACGGCAAGCAACGAGGGCGCCGCGTTCTCCTCCAGCCGAATCCTTCACATCCGCCGGGGATCAACCATGGGATGCTCCTGCACATCGACCCGGAGGCGGTGGTGGACCTGTTCGAGAACCGGATGGCGACGGCCTACGAGCGAGCCTTCCCCTGGCTCGGCGCGGACCACGCGATCGACGACACGACGGCGCCGCGAGTCGAGCTCCTGCTGACGAGACAGGGCGAGCTCGAGCTGCAATTCAGCGAAGAGATCTCGCCCGTGGTCGCGAGCGGCGCCATCCTGCTCGACGGCCAAGCCACCCCGTGGGAGCTCGAAGCCGACGGCTACACGCTGAAGCCGACGAGCGCGCTCTCGGCGACGACGCACACGCTGGCGATCGGCCCGTCGCTCCACGATCTCGCCGGCAACGCCCTCGCCGAGCCCTTCAGCCGCACGATCACGACCGGTGGCCCCGACCAGATCGTGTACGAGCGCCAAGACCAGCGAATCATCGCCACCTCGACCGTCGACAACCTCGCGAGCTTCCAAGGGCACATCCAAGACCCCGCCACCGGCCTCGTCTACATGCGGAATCGGTGGATGGATTCGGAGATGGGGAGGTTCGTGTCGGTTGATCCGATTGGCTTCGCTGGTGGAGATGGCCTCTACTCCTTCGCTCTCAGCTCTCCGCTTAGCCTGAACGACCCAACGGGTCAATATGCGGAGGCGGGCCACTATTACACGACGCTCTACGTGGCGCTTCGTTTGGGGCTGACGCCCAAGCGCGCGCAGCTATTGGCTTTCTACTCGCAGTTGCCAGATGAGGTAGAAGCGCTCGATGCAATCGAGAATACCCTCGATGTCGTTGAAGACATTCCACATTCGGCCTTCGGTCGTGGGGCCTCGAGAGCTCAAACTCAGGCGGCTGCCATGCACATGTCGATTCACGCGCTTACGGGCGGCGTGTCTGTGACCGAAACCGACAAAGCTGCTGAGGGTGTGGCTTCCGCGCAGTCGATCGCTGAGGCTGGACTTCAAATTCATCGGCTGGGCGACTCTTTCGCCCACCGCCGTCTTGACAACGAGTTGTTTCTCTATCAGCCAGGTGTAGGTCATGGCGCTGACGGAAAGACTCCAGACACAATCCAAAGGCGACCAGCCCTCTATCTCGAATACGTAGGCCTTCTCGGGACTGCGATATCGAAGTGGAGTGGGGCTGCCGCGAGTGCCTCTGACATTCGAGGGATTCAGCGAGACCTGCAGAGAGTTGCCTTCTTACCGGTGGCTAGCCAGGATCGTTGGTACAAGAATCGATACTTCGAGGACCTCGGTCTTGAGGCAAGTTCGATCGTGGTGCTTCGGGACATGATCGGGAGCCTCGGACGGGATGGCGAGTCAGCGCGACAGCTGAGTGAACTCTTGCGATACGCACCTGAGCGTTGGAGCGCAAGAGGAACCTCTGCCGCACTTGCGATTCGACGCCTTGCGGCCCTGCGTTGTAGGTCTCGATCCGAGTTGTTCTGTCCTAGTGAGGAAGATCTGGCGCAAGGCGTCTTTAGCTCTCTGGTCCTGTACCTGAATCAACACGGTCAATAGGTGGCCTCGCATGCGAGTTCTGAAGTTCATCAGGTGGGCAGTTGCCGCCAGCGAAGTGGCGACCACCGTAGTCCTCGTCATCTGGTCGAGACGAAGTGCCGGAGCAAGTCGTGATGCTCTCGAGTATCTCGTTCTGTGGTTCTGGGCTGTCGCGGCTATTGTGATTCCCCTCGTCTTGCTCTCGGATTTCGTGATCGAACTCTCGGTCCTCCTCGTCCGACGGAAAAGGGCCAACGAGGCGCGACCTAGACTCGCTGCTGTCTATTCTGCCTGCACAGCCGCTGGTCTCGCGGTGCTGAGCTGGCTATGTGGCTACCTTGCGGTGTGGTTCCGAGGCTGATCTCGAGGGGACTCGGCATCGAAGGGGTCTCGGCGGAGGCGTTCGACTTCGATGGGCTCTCGCGATTGACCCGGGCGCAGTCCGGGTCGATCACCTCGACGCTGACCTACGACTCCCTGTCGCGTCCGACGAGCGAGACGACGGACGGCAAGACCACGCTCTACCGACGGGACGACGTGGGCAATCCGTCGGAGACTGACTACCCGTCAGGTCTCGCGGTGACGCGGCAATTCGACGCTCTCGATCGGGTGCGCACGATCGCGGCCCCGGGCTCGGCGGCCGGGGTGGCGAGTTTCGACTATCAGGGTGTCGGTCGGGTTGTCGGAAGCGACCTCGGCGCCTCGCTGCACGCCTCGTCGCTCCTCGATGAGATCGGCCGGCCGCGTTATCGACAAGTGGCGACGCCCCTCGCGCAGGTCTTCGCCGAATCGACGAGCTTCAGTCCGCGCAGCCTCGCTTCCGCCACGACGCGCTGGGACGTCGCTGCTCGGGGAGAAATCCACCGCTACGATGGGGCAGGCCGGCTGGAGCAGACGGAGATCGCTCTGCACCCGACGGCGTCGATCCCGAACAACCACGCAGCCCCGCCGCTCGACTTCAGCGAGGTGAAGGATGGATTCGGCTTCGGCTACACGGCGGCCGAGCACCTGACCCACCAGATCCGGAAGCAGGACGGAGTGGAAGCGGCGGTGAATTCCCTCCCCGCGGATGCGTCGGGAAGGAATCGCCCGGCCTCGGCGAACGGTAAGGCGTTGACCTGGGACGCGAATGGCAATCTCGTCCGCAAGGGCGACACGGAATACGCCTACGACTACCGCAATCGCTTGGTGCGCGTGCGGCGGGACGGCGTCGGAGAGATCGCGAGCTACGACTACGACGCGTTCAATCGCCGCACCTACCGCCGCGTCGGCAGCGCGGACCACCGGACGGTGTGGAGCGGCTGGCAGTCGATCGAGGAGTACGGCGAGGCGGGGCTCGCAGCACGGCGGGTCTACGGGCTCGGCCTCGACGAGATCGTGCGCTCGGAAGTGGATCTCGACGGCGACGGGGCGGTCGAGACGGTTCATCGCCCGATCTACGACCGGATGGGCAACGTCGCCCTGCTCGCGAGCGAGGCCGGCAAGCCGATCGAGCGCTACGAGTACCAGCCCTACGGCCCGGCGAAGATCGAAGCGGACTTGGTGCCGCCGCAGGTCGTGCAGGTACTTCGAAGCGAGGAGGGCAGCGTCCAGATCTCCTTCAGCGAGGGCATCTCTGCCGAGGAGTTGCGCCGGCGCTTGCAGTCGCCGGACCCCGGTTCCGCGATGACCCTGCATGTCGACGGCGTGCCGTACGGAATCGAGTTCCACGGCGCCGCTCCTCAGACGAACGACCTCGCCATGGTGCCCGGGGCGGCCAAGGTGGAATCGAGGAGCTCCGTCGCCCACGCGACGCAGCAGGCCGGTGGTCCGGCCGTGGTCCCTCAGGATGGCGGCCCGATCGCCACGTTGGAGCTCGTGACGATCCCAGGTCTCGAGTCTGGTCGAATCTTGCGCCTCGCGCCGACGCCGCCGATTCCCGACGGAGCGACGGTCGAGATCGTCTTTCAGCCAGAGGCCGTCCAAGATCCCTTCCAGAACCACCCCGTGGCACCGATCGCCGAGTCGTTCACCTGGCCCGCGACGAGCGGAGCCATTCGCGACAGCACGCCGCCGGCAGTGGAGAAGGTCATCGCTCGCCCGGACGAGCTTGCGATCTTGTTTTCTGAGGAGGTGAGCCCAGAGAGCGTGGTCGCGGCCGTGAAGCTCGATGGTCAGAGTCTGCCGTGGCAATCCTGCGGCAACGCCTTCACGTACTGCGCGCCGGCGACGGTTGTCCCGGGGCCCCATCAAGTGACCGTGGGAACGGCGATCGAAGACCTCTCGGGCAAGCCGCTCTCGGTGCAGCTCACCGCGCCCTTCCGCCTCGACAACGCGACAGGTGCGATCGCCTACGAGAAGCTTGACGAGCGTGAGATCGCCGAGAGTGCCGCGCTCAACCCGTTTGGGTTCCAAGGACTGCCGCGGGATCCAGAGACGGGATTCCTGTACGTCCGCAATCGCTACTACGACCCGGAGATGGGGAGGTTTACGACCGCCGATCCCCTGGGCTTCGTCGATGGGCCGAGCGAGTACGCGTTCGCGGGGAATGAACCGGCGACTGGGGGGGATCCGTTGGGGCTGTACGGGGAGGCTGGGCACTACTACACCGTACTCTGGGTCGCTCTCCAAATCGGATACTCCTTTGAGGAGGCCGAGCGAATTGCATTCTTCGCGCAAGTCCCAGACGAGATGGGCGAGCTAGATGCAACAGAGAATTGGTTTGATGCCCAGAGCGAGCGAACTTGGAACAAGTTGCGGATCCACAACGAGAATGCGGCGACTCGCCGCATGATCGAGAATCAGACAGCTTTGCACGCGCTCACCGGAGGAAGCTCGGACCTTGAGACGAGGTTGGCGGTCGAAGCCGCTCGGTTAGCGCCAGACCAAGCATCCTTCGGATTTCAACTTCATAGACTCGGCGACTCGTTCTCTCACAGGGAACTCGGAAATGAAGCAAAGCTCTACGACCCTGGCTTCGGACACGGCGAAGAGCTCAACGAGGGAACGAGCCCGGACACTATTCAGCGAAGACCTGACCTTTACCTGACCTACGTGCGAACACTCGCTACCGTCCTGGCAGCGAGAAGCGGAACTAGCCTGAGCACAAGCAAGCTGCGCCGGATCTCAGCCAGCGTCCTGTCCTTCGCTGCCGCAGCACCCACCGAGGACCACTGGTACAAATGGCGAAATGCCGACAATGTCCCTCTCGAGAGGGCTGCTGTAGCCGCGCTTCGAGGCTTGATCCTAGATTTCGGCGTAGCCCAGGGGGCACAATTGGATGCACAGAGAGTACTCGACTATCGACCTGAGCTCATGTCAACGAGCAAGCGAAGCGGCACGCACGTGTTGAATCAATTTCTTGGCGCGCGCGGTCGGCTCGGCGCAACCCAGGAACAAGGAATCGAAATGATCGATCGTGCGCTCGAATACGCGCTCGCTGGCTACCGTAGCGCTCACTGAATCCATGGATAGCGTAAGACGTTGGCTCACCCGCGTTCGGTTTGGGTATACAGCACTGCTGCTCCTCTCGACACTCTTGCTTTCGCTCGGGCTGCGCCATCAAGGACCTGAAGGTAGCCAGACACTCAAGTATGCCGCAATGATCTTCACTCAGATTGCATGGCTGCCGCCGCTCGCCATCGCGGTTTGCGATGCGACCTATGTGTCCATGCTTGC
Source organism: Thermoanaerobaculia bacterium (assembly GCA_046331385.1). Taxonomy (GTDB): domain Bacteria; phylum Acidobacteriota; class Thermoanaerobaculia; order Multivoradales; family JAGPDF01; genus JAXLQW01. Next base: position 1,454,577 of record JAXLQW010000001.1, on the reverse strand, counting down.
TCTGCGGCCCAAGTCTCCTTCCAGGCACCGCCTGGCCTGGATACTGGGATTCGACGCAGGTTTGCTCGTACTCACTTGGATCGCGATCCTGCTCGTTTTGGCCTCATACTGAAAGACTGCATCAAGGAGGCGCTTAGATTCGCCGTCTGTGCATGGTGTGCTGCCTTCTCTGGAGAATGTCGAAGCAACGGCCGCGAACTAACGACTTGGATCAACACATGACCGAGCCAGGCGTCCTCCAGATAGCGATCGCGCTCATCGAAGGGTTCGCGATCGCAGGATCGCTTTTGGGGTGGCTCTATTTCTCCGCGATCGATCGGAGTGTTCGCATTTCGGAATTCCCCAACAGGGAGATGCACCGGCTCGACAAGATAGTGAACCGATGAGCAAGGCAGTCTCAGGCGGTGCTACTAGATCGAGGTATGCCCTGCTTGGATACCGCCTGGCCGTGGGAGTTGAATGGGTCGCCGGCCTTGGCTTGCTCGTGAGAGGAAATGAAGCTGGCGGAAGTGCGGAAATAGCTGCAGGCTGCGGCGCGATCTTCTGGATTTGGAGCGGTGGCCTGCTCGCATATTCGGCCGTTACGGCGGGCTCCTGGATTCATGACCATCGGGCGAGACGGATTGGATGGGTGACGGTAGTTGCCTGTGCCGCCTTCCTGGCCGAATCCCTCGCCTTTGGATTCGGACTACTCTCCGCCGATGCTATTTCCTATCGGCTCCGTCAAGTCGTCGGTCTAGCAGATCTCCTTCTATTGCTCGCTGTGATTGTCGGCCCTCTCTACCTTGTCATCGAAGGGAGGTCAGTGAGGGCCAGCGGTCAGAGATAGGCCATGACAGCGGCTCGAATCTGGTCGAGACGTTGAGTCTCGACGCGGGTGGCGTCGAGCTGCGGCAGTTCAAAGGACCTCGTCGAGCGATATGTCCAGGACCACTAGATTCTTACTGTTCGCCTCGCCGGCCGCAGGTGGCCTGGCTTTCCGGTCTTTCCTCGGGGTCGGCGGTGCCCTCGATCTGGTCGTTGCTGCCTGGATCGGGCCGTGGCTACACTCGAGTTCTCCGTGGCCGGCCTTTGCTGGAGTATTCTGCATAGAGGCAGCTCTTGCCGCGTCGGTGGGCTTGTTAGTCTCTCATGCGAGTGGCCGAGGCGGCGCACCAAAGTCCCTTCAACTGACGTTGGGCGTCCTGGCGGGAGCGCTGACACAGGTGCCGTTTTTCCTGGGCACTGTGCCCATTCCGTGATCTATGGATTGAGGAGGGCGGGAATACGAGTACCAGCCTTACGGACCGGCAAAGATCGAAGCGGCCTTGGTGCCACCGCAGCTCGTGCAGGTGCTCCGAAGCGAAGAGGGCAGCGTCCAGATCTCCTTCAGCGAGGGCATCTCTACCGAGGAGTTGCGCCGGCGCTTGCAGTCGCCGGACCCCGGTTCCGCGATGACGCTCCATGTCGACGGCGTGCCGTACGGCATCGAGTTCCAGGGTGTCGCTCCACGGACGAACGACTTCGCCCAGCCACCCGGGGCGGCCAAGGCGGAATCGAGGAGCACCGTCGCCCACGCGACGCAGCCGGCCGGTGGCCCGGCCGTGGTCCCTCAGGATGGCGGCCCGATCGCCACGTTGGAGCTCGTGACGATCCCAGGTCTCGAGCCTGCTCGCATCTTGCGCCTCGCGCCGACGCCGCCGATTCCGGACGGAGCAGCGGTCGAGATCGTCCTCCAGCCAGAGGGCGTCCAAGATCCCTTCCAGAACCACCCCGTGGCACCGATCGCCGAGGCCTTCCCCTGGCCCGCGACGAGCGGCGCCTGTCACTATCACGAACCGACGGACGAAGCGTGTCCCTCAAGGCCATTCCGAGGATTGGGTCTGAAGCGGCTGGCAACTGAACGAGCGCTACCGCGCCGGCCAGCTCGCGATGCGTCGCATCTCTGGCCAGAACCTGGAGGGAGTCGTCCGCCAAGGGAACGATCTCGACGGAGCCGGGACTCAAGAATCGCTGAGTTGCTGGACATGCTCTCCGCTCGCTTCAAGGGTCGGGGCACTGCCCTCTCGATCGCCATGGTCGAGGTTCGCGATGGGGATCTTTCGATGCGGCGAGAAACGGCGCTAGCCCCGACGGCTCCGTACGGGAGCTTTCTCTCTGCGAGCTCAGATCCTCCACACGCGGGTCGCATGTGAGGGCGACTCGCCGATTCGTGGGTGCTGAAGGGCTCGAGTCGCGAGATCGTGGGTCCTGAATCATGTTCGCGGCATTCCGCGTCCGATAGCACAGATGTCTGGTAAGAGGGCAGCGAGGTTTGATTTGACCATGTTCATGAGCGCCACGGCATTGGCGTCCGCCTTGGTCGTTGTTCGCTTCGTGGCATTCCGGAGAACGAACGTGATCGATCCTTGGTTTTGGAAGGTTGCCGAGATGATCTCCATCGACCGCCACGCAGGCCTTGTCCTCGTATTCACGCTGGTCGGGGAAGGAGCACTTCTTGGCCTCGTTGGAACTCTCGCTGAGCAAGCTAGTCAGCGGGTCGGAGCGAGTCAGCACGTAGCGCGAATTCTCGCAGTGGTGATCATCGTCTCTTTGCAGCTGATTGGACTGCGCGAGACAGGCCTGTAGAAGGCGAGAGGCAAGAGCGGCTGCTGGCCAGGGGGATCGTGATCAAGTGAGCGGCATCCACGTCAAGAAATCAGTGTCGGTGGTCTGGTTCTCAGTTGGCGTCCTGGCACTTCTGTTGCGGATTCTCGTCGTGGGCGGATCGCCGATACTCGCCCCTATCGGCTTGCCCCTTGGAGTGATTCCTGCCATCCCGCTCCATCGCCTCGGCGTTCGGCTGCCATGGGTGGACGAGGGCGGCGGGCTAGTCTGGCTCACGGCATGGGGCATATGCCTCGTCTATTTCGCCCCCGCGCTGTTGCTCGTCACCGTTCAGCTCCTTCTTGCGCGGCGCGCTGACAGGCGGGCCGCGCAATCGCAGGCACGAGAGTGACGCCACCGAGAGTCGAGCTCCTGCTGACGAAGCAAGGCGAGATGGAGCTGCAATTCAGCGAGGAGATCTCACCGGTGGTCGCGAGCGGCGTCATCCTGCTCGACGGAGCGGCGACGCCCTGGGAGCTCGAGGGCGACCACTCGACCCTGAAACCGACCAACGCGCTCTCGGCGACGGCACTCACACGGAATCGATGTCCTCCGCGCACTCCCCGGGCGAGACCCATCGTAAAAAGCGAGCAGGGCGGCTGGAGCAGACGGAGGCCGCTACGCACCCGACAGCTTCGATCCGGAACAACCATGCGTCGCGCCTTCCGGACCGTCGCGATACTCGTTCTGGCTGTCGCCAGCGGATGCACACTCCCCTTGGCAGCGGAACGACAGACAGGCGCTTGGTCTCTCGATGCAAGCAGGGACGGGAAGTACCTCTTGGTTCAGGACCAGGAAGGTATCACGCAAGTGTTCTCCCTCGAGAAGCGGGCGCGATTTCCTCACCCGCCAAGTGGGCGAGCCCCGAGAACTGTCGGATCGATCACCAGAGAGGGGCCGATCGGCCTGGCATTTCTTGGGCTCTCGAACGACGTTGTGGTTGCTTGCGGAGAGGCGAGTGTCTGCATCGCGCCGGTCTCGGATTTGGGAGATTCCCAGCCGCTGTTCTCGGTGGGTGACCCGGATGACTTTGCTGCAGCTGCCATTGGTTCAGCAGATGGGCAGCGAGTCGTCGTTGGAACCAAGTTGGGCCGCGTGATCACCTTCGACCGTCGAACAGCCATGGTCTCCGCGAGGAAACCGAAGGACATCTGGGGGTTTCTTGCGGACCCGGTCTACTTGCTCGAAGGCGATGATCACTTGGAGATGTTCGTCAGCGCCACCTCGTCTGCGGTGAATGTGACCGCAGACAAACGAGATCAGGTGGTCGATCACCCAGATCTTGGCTACCAAGAGTGGTTCGGGCATGACCGCTCGACCCCTCCAAGGCTTCTTCCGCTCTGGCGATGGCCAGTAGTCTGGAGATTCGATGGAGGGCTTCCCGAGGGCTTCAATGCCGATTTCGGCTGGCGCGTACAAGGCGGACTCTCTCCGGATGGATCGCTAATCGCGCTCTGTGACAGCTCAAACCCGTTCGTTCTCTCGCGAGTGGCCGAGCCGCATAAGTCCTGGGAAGAGCGAGGTCGATTCTGCCGTGCTGTCAGATTCGTTGACCCGGAGGGCGCCACGGTATTGGCTCTCGATGGGGACCGAGAGGTCGCGTACTTCGGCCGCCTGGCGCCGACCGGCCTCTCTGTTCTCTGGGGCACGGGCGCGGTGACTCGGCTGAAACACAAGGCGTCTCCCGGTCGCAGGGTCCTGATCTCGCTCCCTGATCGAAGGTGGATCTTCGTCGGGCTTGAGCAGGGCGGCGCCGATTGGTATGAGTACGTGCCTGGCTCGGTACCGAAGCTGAAGTTCATCGCCAGTCTCCGAAACTGATCGCGGCAAGTTACGGGGCCACTCCAGGCAACTGTCTCTTGTTTCGCAAGCTCGCTGACGAGTTGGACAAGATCGGGAAGCGCGGTCGACATTGAGGACACATCGCGGGTTGGCAGCGCTCTTCGCGATCGCAATGCTCAACTCAGGCTGCGCTCTCGCGACGGCGGCGGAAGAACGTCCGTATACCTGGGCTCTCAGCGTCAGGCCAGACGGGAAGTACCTCCTGATTCAGGAGGATTCCGGAGCATCGAGGGTCTGGTCGCTCGAAAGTCGTCGGCCCATAGGCGCAGCCGGTCCATCCGAGGGCAGGCGTCAGATCGCTGGGCGACTCGTTAGAGAGCCAATAGGGCTTTCGTTCCTTGGCACGACCGACGATGTCATTGTCTCTTGCGGCGCGAGTGGTCTTTGTCTAGCGCCGCTCTCGAACCTTGCCGAGCAGCGACCTATCGCATCGCTGGGCGATGCTGACGATCTCGTAATGGCGGCGATTAGCTCACTCGATGGGCGCCGAGTTGCGGCGGGGACCCTGCAAGGCCGATATTTCGTAGTGGACTTGGCATCAGGCAATGTCGAGACGAAGAAGCCGAAGGACATCTGGGAGTTCATCGCGGACACCGCCTATCTGCTGGAAGGCGACCGCGGTCTGAATCTGTTCGTCACCGCCACATCTGATCCCGTCGATCAGACAGGAAACAAGCGCGATCAGATCGTGAACCACCCGGACCTGGGGTATCAAGAATGGCCATATCGCGATGCATCGAAGCCGCCGAGGCTCTTACCGCTCTGGCGGTGGCCGGTGGTGTGGAGGTTCGACGGCAAGTTGCCTGCCGAGGTGGGTGCGGAATTTAGTTGGCGCCTTCAGGGTGACATTTCTGCTGATGGCGCTGTCGGAGCGATTTGTGACAGCTCGGATCGTTTCGTGCTTTTTCGAACCGCAGGACCGGGAGAGCCGTGGGATGAATACGGCCGCCTGTGCATCGCAGTGCGGTTCATGTCCGAGCAAGGCGACGTCCTTGCGGCGCTCGGCGACGAGCGAGATTCCATTTTCTTCGGCGTCGTGAGGACCTCTCCACTCAGCGTCGAGTGGGGTGGCGCCGTAGCGCTGAGGCATCGAGCCTCATCGGGGCGGCGGGTGCTCGTCGCGCTTCCGGAGAAGCGCTGGGTCTTCGTGGGGCTCGAAAAGGGCGGCGCGGATTGGTACGAGTACGTACCCGGCCCGCCACCGAAGCTGAGGTTCATCGCGACCCTCAACCACTGAGTCGGCTCGTCCCCTGACCACTTGGCCGGCACTTGGGGAGCAGCGGAGGCGGCATGGCTGGCCGACGTGGGGCGCGACTTCGAACAGACGGACTTGAGCTTCTGACGAGTTGACCGGCGCAGATATCCGGCGCGCACACCCTGTCAGATGAGAAGGCAGTGGATCCGTGCGACCTCCGCCCCTCACCCGTCCTTCAGCGACCAGTCGAAGGGGATGACGCCGGAGTGGGGGTCGAGGCGGTATTTGTCGGGCGCGGCGGGGTCGTAGGCGCGGGTGGGGAAGTTCATGAAGACGGCATCGGTGTCGCCCCAGTTCTGGTCGGCGTGCCAGACGCCCGGCGGGATGAGGAGGAGCGCCGGCGCCTCCTCGGTGAAGTGGAACTGCGCGAAAGCGCCGAAGGTCGGCGAGCGGACGCGGCCGTCGTGCAGCACGACGCGCGCCCGGCCGCTGCAGAAGTAGTAGCGATCCGCCTGCTTGCGGTGCATTCCCCAGCCCTTGATGCGGCCGGGGCGGATCGCGAAGCAGTAGGAGTAGACGACCGGCTCGTCCCAGAAGCCGCTCTTGAAGTCCACGACCTGCGTCAGCCGGCCGCGATGGTCCGCATGGCAGACCGGCCGGAAGTGGACGACGCCCTCGATGCCCGACGCGAACCGCTCGCCCGCGGCATCGACCGTGGGAAGGTCGCGCTCGGCGCTCGGGCGCACCTCCTGCGCCAGCTCGTAGCGGCGGCGCAAGTCGGGCGGCTCGCCCGGCTCGCGAGCGCCGCGCCCGCTCACGGGGCCACCACGAAGGACGAGGATGCCGCCGCGCCGCGCAACGCGTCGAGCTCCCGCTGCAGGTAGGCGATGTGGCCCCCGAGGTCGTGCACGTGCCCCTCGAGGGCGGCCCACTTGCGCAGCGCCGAGTCGAGGGCGCGGCGCAGGAGGTCCTCGCGGAACGCGGGGTCGCAGAGACGTCGAGCGATGGGGGCGATCTCCCGCGCGCGCTCCTCGTTCGCCCAGCCGTCGCGCGCGGCGGCGGGGAAGTTGACCGACGTGACGCGCGTTCCGGCGACCGCGCGACAGGCCGCATGGGACAGGAACTGCTGCCACATGTGGAGCGGCGGCGAAAAGCCCGCCGGCGCCGGTCGCCAGCCGAAAGGCAGCTCGCGGTAGACGCGCAGCGTGTGGCCGACGACGGAGAGCGGCACGTTGGTCAGCCCGGCGAGCAGGCGCTCGCGCACGAAGGGCCGGGCGAGGTCGACGCGCTCGATCTCCGCTTCGCCGGATGGGTGGATCATCAGGCGCGTTCCGGCGGCGAAATCGGCGCCGGCGAGCAGCTCGGACAGGTGGGCGAGGTGGTCGGGCAGCCAGAGGTCGTCGTCGGCGAGATAGGCGACCAGGTCGCCGCGCGCGCCGTCGAGCGCGGCGTGGCGGTGGCGCTCGCCGTGGCGCTCGCCCTTGGGAAAGTCGAGGAAACGGACGCGCCGGTCGAGGCGCTCGAGCTGGCGCGCGACCTCGCGCGTCTCCTCGCAGGCGCCGTCGCCGACGACCAGGATTTCCATCTCCTCCACGGTCTGCGCGAGCGCGCTGCGCACCGCCAGGCCCAGGGTCGCGCCGTGCGCGTGCGTGGGAACGAGGACCGTCACCAGGTTCGCCATCGCTCGACGGAGAAGTACCACAGAGGCCCGGAGCCCGCAAATCGCGCCGCGAGCGGTTGAACGAGCGGCAGCACGAGGCGGGGCGGGCCGCGGGAGACAGATTCGGCCACGAGACGGCGTCTTGAAGAGACGGGAAGCTCGGCGCGCGGGCCGATTCCGGCGATCCGGTCGAGCGCGTCCGCGCGGTCGAGGCCGGGCGGGAGTGCCGATTCGCCCGGCGCCCTCGTCGATCGCATCCCGTGATGCACTGATAGTGCTCCGGCGTGTTAGGTTCGGCGCGATCCAGCGGAGTGAGGGACGGATGGGAGAACTGACGCTCGTACTGGGTGTGGCGGTCGTGGTGGGGATCTTCGTCGTCCTCCGGCTGACGAAGCGGGTGGAGGCTTTCGAGGCGTGGACGAAGGAGATCGACGCCTGGAACCACGTCGCGACGCGCAAGCTCCAGGCGCTGCAGGCGGAGGTGGCGGCGCTGCGAGCGCGGGAAGCGGCGGGCGCCGGGATCTCCGGCGCGGCGGAAGCGGCGGCGCCGACGGCCGCGGCCGCGGCGGTCGCTTCGGCCGCGCCGGAGGAGGCGACCGGCGCTCTCGCGGTTCCCCCCGTGCCGATTCCCCTGCCGAGCCCGGGTTTCGGCGCGGTCTCGATGCGCGCCGCGGTCGCGGCCGGCGTTCCCGGCCCCGAGGGCGCGGCGCGCGCGAGCGAATCCTCTCGACCGCTGCGCGGCGGAGTCGCGCCGCCGGCAGCGCCGGTCACGACGCCCTCCACCCGGGTCGCCGCCACCACCGCCGCCGCGGCGGGCTCGGCCGGCGGAGCGCGCGGCGGCGGCGGCGGCGTCGACTCCGGGGGCGCGGCGGAGCGGAAGCCTTTCGACTGGGAGGCGCTCGTCGGCGTGCGGCTCTTCTCGTGGATCGCCGGCATCGCGCTGGTTCTCGCCGCGCTCTTCTTCCTGCGCTATTCGGTCGAGAGAGGCTGGCTCGGGCCGCCGATCCGGATGGCGCTTGGCGTCGCGACCGGCCTAGCGCTCCTCGTCGTCTGCGAGCTCCGGGCGGCGCGGCGCTACCCGGTGACCGCCAACGCCATGGACGCGGCCGGCGTCGCCATCCTCTTCGCTTCGTTCTACGCCGGCCACGCGCTCTGGAACCTGATCGGCGCCAGCGCCACGTTCGGCCTCCTCGCGCTCACCGCCGCGGTCGCGGTGCTGCTCGCGATCCGGCGCGATTCGGTGTTCATCGCGCTCCTCGGCCTGGTCGGCGGCTTCGCCACGCCGGCCCTGCTGTCGACCGGCGAAGATCGTCCGATCGGGCTCTTCGGGTATCTCCTGTTGTTGAACGTCGGGCTCGCCTGGGTGGCCTACCGCAGACGCTGGCCGATCCTCACGGCGCTCTCGCTCGGCTTCACCGCGATCTATCAGATCGGCTGGGCGGCGAAGTTCCTGACCGAGGCGAAGCTGCCGCTCGCCGCCGGGATCTTCGTCCTCTTCTCGCTCGTCGCCTTCGTCGGCCTGCTGCTCGCGGAGCGCGGCGGGAAAAGCTCGCGGCTCGGGGAAGGGACGCCGACGGCCTTCGAAGTGGCCGCCTACGCGGGCGCCCTGGTGCCGCTCGGCTTCGCGGTCTTCCTCGCGACCGTGCCGGCCTACGGCGCGCACGCCGGGCTGCTGTTCGGGTTGCTCGGGTTCGTCGTCCTCGGGCTCTTCGCGATCGCCGTCTACCGCGGTCCGGAGTCGCTCCATCTCCTGGGCGGCGCGGCGACGGCGCTCGCCGTGCTGCTCTGGGTCGAGCTCTCCTACGCCGCGAGCTTCTGGCCGCGCGCCCTCGCCGCGGTGGTGCCGTTCGCCGCGTTCTTCCTCGCTTCGCCGTTCTTCGCGCGCGCTCTCGGCCGCCCCTTCGCGGGGGTGGGCGCGCGCGGCAGCCTCGCGGGCGCGTCGCTTCTCTTCGCCTTTCCGCTGCTGATCGCCAAGGAGGCCGCGACCGCCTCTCCGGCGCTCGTCTTCGGCGCGCTTCTCGTGCTCCTCGCGGTCGCGGCGGCGGCGGCGATCGCGCTCGAGGACGGCGTGACCTACCTCGTGGCCGCCTTCTTCGGCGTCGCCAGCGAAGCGGTCTGGTCGGCGTTTCGCCTGACGCCCGAGCGCCGGCTCGAGGCTTTCGCGCTCTACGGCGGGTTCGCGGCGTTCTATCTCGGCGTGCCCTTCCTCGCCCGGCGGCGCGGGCGGGCGCTGCGGCCGGAAGGCGGCGGCGCGATCCTCCTCTTCGCCACGCTCTTTCTGCTCTTCTACCTCGCCGGGGGCGCCACGGCGGAGGGCAACCTGCTCGGCCTGACGTTCCTCCTGGCGTTGCTGAACCTCGGTCTCTTCGTCGAGGGCGCCAACGGTCGGCTCGCCGGATTGGCGGTGGCGGGGTCGATCGTCTCTTGGCTGGTGCTGGCGAAGTGGTGGAGCGCGGTGCCGCTCGGCGAGCACCTGCACGGCGCGCTCGCGGCGGTCGGCGGCTTCGGCGTTCTGGCGCTGGCCGGGAACGCCTGGCTGATCGCGCGGCGGGTGGCGCGCGCGGCGAGCGCCGGGGCCGGGCCGGCGATGCCCGGCGAAGCGCTCTGGGTGGGCCTCGCCGGGCACGGTTTCCTCCTCTTCGCCGCCGGTCGACCCGACCTGTCGCTGCCGCCGTGGCCGCTGCTCGCGGTGCTCCTGGTGCTCGACCTGGCGATCGGCGTCGCGGCGCTCGCGGCGCGCCGGGGCGCGCTGCTGGTCGCCGCGCTCGCGGCCTCGGACGCGCTCTGGGTCGTCTGGCTGCGTCACGCGGCGGCCGAGCCCTGGCCGCTGGTGGCGGTGGGCGCGGCAATCGGCGTCGCGGCGCTCGCCGCGGTCGGCCTCGCGCTGACGCGCCGGCTGCGGCTCGACGAGAGCGCGGCGCGCGCCTTCGCCGTCGCGGCGCTGGTCGCCCTCCTCGGCGGCCTGGGGGTGGCGATGGACGCCGGCCTGCGACCGGGAGCGCCGAGCGTCCTCTGGCAGCTCGCCGGGGGCGTCGCGCTCCTCGCGGCCACGCTGCGGCTCGCGGTGCGTTGCGGCTGGTGGAGTCTCTTCCCGGTCGCCGCCCTGCCGGCGGTCGTGCTGGCGGCGACCTTTCATCGCGGCCAGCCGGGCGGGCCGGACGGCGGGCAGCTCCTGCTGCTCGCGGCCGGCCTGTGGGTCCCGTTCCTGGTCGCGCCGCTCGCGCTCGCGAAGCGAGATCGCGCCGCCTACGGGCCCTACCTCGCGGCGATCCTCGCCGGGGCGGGGTTCTTCTTCGTCGGCCGCGACGCGATGCTCCGTCTCGAGCTCGGCGGCTTCCTGGGCGCCCTGCCGGTCGCCCAGGCCGTCCTGCTGGTGCCGCTCCTCGTCCGACTGGCGCGCGAAGCGACGCCGGGAGCGCTCGCCGCCGGTCGCGACACCGCTCGGCTCGCGACCGTGGCCGGCGCGATCCTCGGCTTCGTGACCGTCGCGATCCCGCTCCAGCTCGAGAAGCAGTGGATCACCATCGGCTGGGCGCTCCTCGGCGCCGCGCTCGCCGGGCTCCACCGGCGGGTGCCGCACCCGGGCTTGGTTCTCTGGTCCGTCGGGCTCGAGGCCGCCGCCTTCGCCCGCTTGGCGCTCAATCCGGCGGTGCTCGATTACCACCCGCGCCAGGCCACGCCGATCGTCAACTGGTTCCTCTACGCTTACCTCGTCGCGGCGGCGGCGATGTTCCTCGCGGCGCGCTGGCTGCGCGAGCGAGACCTCGGCGCGCTGCCGATCCGGCCGTCGCCGGCGCTCGCGACCGGCGCGACGATCCTGCTCTTCTTGCTCTTGAACCTCGAGATCGCCGACTTCTTCTCGACCGGCGAGTCGATCACCTTCGGCTTCCTCGGTGGACGGGCGGGGCTGCCGGAGGACCTCTCGTACACGATCGGCTGGGCCCTCTTCTCGATCGGCCTGCTCGCGGCAGGCATCGTCGGGCGGCACAAGGCGGTGCGCGTCTGCGCCATCGCTCTGCTCGCGGTGACCGTCGTCAAGGGCTTCCTGCACGACACCTGGCGCCTCGGCGGCCTCTACCGCGTGGGCTCGCTCGTCGGCCTCGCGGTGAGCCTCGCGCTGGTCGCCGTGGTGCTACAGAAGTTCGTGCTGCGCGCCGGCGTCGAAGAGCGCGGCGAGTAGAGTCGCGAGCCGATGAAGCTGTCCGCGCTCGGCCTCGCGGCTCCGCTCGCTCTCGCGCTCGCCGCGGACCCGGCAGTTGCTCTTGCCGCGGATGCCGCCAACTCGCGCTTCGAGCGCCCGCTTCGTCCTGCCGGCGCGGGTCCGAACCGCGCCGCGCTCGACTCCGCGCTCCTCGCCGGCGCCCGCCCGATTCGCTACGCCGGCGACGGCGCCGAGGATCCGCCGGTCGGCGGGCTCGAGGATCTCCGCCTCGTCGACGCCGCGGGCGCCGAAGTTCCGTACCTCTTGATGCTCCCGACAGCGGCCGAACGCCGGACGATCCGCGGCGAGATCCTGCCGATTCCGGCGACCAAGGTGGAGAGCGGCTTCGAGGTGGACCTGGGCGCGGTCGAGAACGTCGATCGACTGACCCTCGACGGCCTGCCGGCGCCGTTCCTCAAGCGCTATCGGCTGGAGGGCAGCGGCGACCGGCGGCGGTGGACGACGCTGGTCGCCGACGGCACGCTCTTCGACCTGCCGGAGGAGGGCTTGAGCCTGCTCACCGGGAGCTTCGCGGCCGGACCGTTCCGGTACCTGCGCTGGATCTGGAACGACGCCGACAGCGCGCGGGCGCCGCGGCCGCGCTCCGCGGCGGCGCGGACCCTGGCGCGCGCGGAGCCGCCGGCGCCGGCGACGATCCGCCTCGAGGCGGAGCGCCGGGTGAGCGAGCCGCGGGTCAGCCGCTTCCACCTCCGGCTGCCGGGGCGCGGGCTGCCGATCGCGGCGCTGGCGCTCGAGGTCGAGCCCGGGGACCTCTCGCGCGTCGCCCGGGTCACCGAGCCGCGCCTCGGTCCGGCGACCGTCGAGCCGGTCGAGCTCGGCGAGGCGATGCTGCGGCGGTCGTCGCGCGACGGCGGCGTCGCCGCGGCGCTCGAGATCCCGATCGCCCGGCCGCAAGGAGACGCGCTCGATCTGGTGGTCGAGGACGGCGACAACGGCCCGCTGCGACGGATCGGGGTTTCCGCGCGGTTGCGGCCGTTGCCCTGGATCTACTTCGAGAGCCGCGACGGCGCGCCGCTCGTGGCGCGCTACGGCGGTCCGGAGACGAGCGCGCCGCGTTACGACCTGGAGGCGTCGCGTCGTGCCGCAACCGTCACCGCGGCCGCCCAGGCGATCTGGGGCGAGCCTTCACCGGCGCGGGCGGCGCCGGCGATCGGCACGGAGCTCGCGCCGCTGCCGCTCGGCGGGGAGCTGCCGCGGGCGCGGTTTCTCTACGAGCGCGCGCTGCCGGCGACCGGCCCGGGGCTGCGGCGGGTGCCGCTCGACGCCGCGGTGCTCGCGCATTCGCGGGATCTCGGGGACCTGCGCTTGGCGACCGCCGAAGGGCGCCAGGCGCCCTACCTGCTCGAACGGCGCGCCGAGCCGCTCGAGGTGCCGGCGGCGATCGCGCCTTGGGACCCGCAGGCGTCGCCCGCAGCGCCGGAGGCCCCCGCCGCCTCGTCGCGCTACGCCGTCCTGCTGCCGTTCGCCGGCCTGCCCTCGTCCCGGCTCGCGATCGCCACGCGCGCCCGGGTCTTCGCGCGCGACGTGCGGGTCTTCGCGTCGGGTCGCGACGCGGGGAGCGGCCGGCCGGAGTGGCGGCTCCTGGCGCGGCTCGACTGGCGACACGCCGATCCGGAGGGCGACACCCCCGAGCTCACGATCGAGCTGCCGCGCCTCGCGAGCGACCGCCTGTTGCTCGAGGTGGACGAGGGCGACAACTCGCCGCTGCCGATCTCCGCGGCGCGGCTCCTCCTGCCTTCGTGGCAGCTGCGTTTCTTCGCCACCGGCGGCCCTCTGCGGCTGCTCTACGGCGACCCGGCGCTCGCCTCGCCGCGCTACGACCTCGAGCTGCTCGCGCCGCGTCTGGTCGGCGTCGAGGGCGAAGACCTCGCGCTTCCCGCCGAGCGGGCGCTCGCGACCGCCGAGCGCGGCGCGCGCTCGGGCGCCTGGTTCTGGATCGGACTCGTCGCCGCGGTGCTGGCGCTGCTCGCGCTGCTGGCGCGCCTCCTGCTCGCGGACGGGCCGCGCTAGCGCAGGACGAAGGGGTCCGGGAAGAGCTCGCCGAGCCGGACCTGGCGGCGAGCGCCCTGCAGGTTGGCGAGCAGGATCGGCAGGTCCGGGCCGCAGAACTCCGCCAGCGTCTCGCGGCACAGACCGCAGGGCGGAGCGGGCGGGGTCGAGGCGGCGAGCACCACCGCGGCGCGGAAGTCGCGGTGCCCAGCGGCGACCGCGGCGGCGACCGCCGCGCGTTCGGCGCACAGCGCCAGGCCGTAGCTGCGATTCTCGACGTTGGTGCCGGCGAAGATCGTGCCGTCGGCGGACTGCACCGCCGCGCCCACGGCGAAATGACTGAAGGGCGAATAGGAATAGGCGCGCGCGGCGGCGGCGGCGGCGAGCAGCGGCTCCCAATCCATCGCAAAAGCGTAGCACGCGACCGCGCGCCCGAGACCCTGTGGTAGCTTGCTCCGAAGCCCGCCGCAACCTCGCGCAGGCCCATTCGTATCAGCCAGCAGGGCGAGGAGCTCCCCGGGGATGAAGAGATCCGCCGTCGCGTTGATCTGGGTGTCGGTGCTGATCGTCGCCGCGGGGCTCGCGGTCTGGGCCTTCCCGCGCGTCTTTCCGATGTATCCCGACGAGTGGAAAGTGGCGCGCGCCGACGCCGTCGCGATCGCCCGCGGCCGTCTGGCGGCGCTCGGCGACCTGCCGCAGGACGCCTACGTCGTGGCCTCGCTCGACGACGACGCGCCGGTCGAGCTGCGACTGCTGGGCGGGCTGACGGCGCAGAACCGCGAGCGCGTGCGCGGCAGCGGCCCGGCCAAGGACGTCCTCTGTTGGCAGGTGGCGATCTACCCGCCGGGAGCGCACCCGGGGGAATGGTCGTACCTGGCGCGCGTGGCGCTCGACGGCGAAGTGCTGGCGCTGCGCAAGGGGTTCAAGAAGGACGCGCCAGGCGAGGCGATCGACGAGGCCGACGCGCGCGCCCGCGCCGAGGAATTCCTCAAGGCCCAGGGCTTCGATCTCGCGCGCTACGAGGCGCCGGAGCTGCGGCGCCAGGACCTCGGGGCGCGCACCGATCTCGTGCTGCGCTTCCGCGAGAAAGAGCAGGTGCTCGGCGACCTGCTGCAGTACGGCGTGCAGGTGACCTTCGCCGGCAAGGAGCTCGCGGGTTTCGCCAACTGGCAGGAGGACAAGAACCGCGCCGCCGTCGAGGGATCGATCCAGAGCCTGACGCTGCTCGCCAACTTCCACTTCGTGATGGTCTTCCTGATCGTGCCGGTGGTCGCGGTGCCGTTCCTGAGGCGCTACCACGCCGGCGAGATCGGCGTGCACCGCGGGTTGCAGATCTTCGCCTTCGTGGTGGTGGTGGCGATCTTCCTGCTCTCCATGGTGGCGCGCGCCCAAACCGAAGGGACCTACTGGGGGAGCCTCTCGCGCCAGCAGGTCACCTGGATGTGGGGACCGCAGTTCTTCATGATCTTCTTCGTCCCGATCGGCCTCGCGAGCCTGCTCGCTTGGTCGGTCGGCGAATCGCTCAATCGCGAGCGCTGGGGCCGCAAGCTCGCCGCCTTCGACGCGCTCTTCCAGCGCGACTGGCGCAACCGCACGGTGGCGTCGTCGTCGTTGCGCGGCTTGGCGATCGGCGTCGCGCTCACCGCGGCGGTGCTCGTCGGTCAGCTGCTCTCGCCCGCGGCCGGGCACGCCACTTGGTCGATGCAGCTGGGGCCGTTCTGGCAGCACTCCTCCTGGCCCGGGCTGACCCTGCTCGGCTTCGTCGGCATCTTCGTCCTCTACTCGGAGCTCGTCGGGCGGCTCTGCCTGGTCGAGCCCCTGGTGCGCCGGCTGGGGAAGATCGGTGGCGCGGTGGCCGCGGCGCTGCTCGGCTTCTTCACCTATTCCTTCGCGCTCATCGTCCTGCCGTTGCGCTCCTCGTTCCCGTTCTGGATCGGCAGCTGCCTGGTGCTGGTGATCGTCTTCATGCGCTACGACCTGCTCACCAGCATGCTCGCCAACGCCACCCACCAGGTGGTGATGACGGGCCTGCCGCTGCTGCTCGCCAAGCACCCGGGGATCGAGTTCCAGGGCGCGCTGGCGGTCGCCGGCGTGGCGCTGCCCGCCGTGTTG
Source organism: Thermoanaerobaculia bacterium (assembly GCA_046331385.1). GTDB lineage: Bacteria > Acidobacteriota > Thermoanaerobaculia > Multivoradales > JAGPDF01 > JAXLQW01. The sequence goes on along the minus strand of JAXLQW010000001.1, from coordinate 1,438,932 downwards.
TCGGTGCGCTACCTGACCTCGGACCGCGAATTCGTCTACCGCTACGAGGACGTGCCGCCGCACGTGCGGCGGATCGCCGAGCGCGAACGCCAGCGGGTGGAGCTCGAGACGGCGCGCAATATCCAGAGCTCGATCCTGCCCGACCTGCCGCCGCAGCTCGCGGGCGTCGAGCTGGCGCACACCTACCGGCCGGCGACCGAGGTCGGGGGCGATTTCTACGACGTGCTGGCGCTCGAGGACGGGCGCCTGGCGGTGGCGGTGGGCGACGTGGCCGGCCACGGCGTGTCGAGCGGATTGGTGATGTCGATGGCCAAGTCGGCGCTCGCGGTGCAGGTGACCTTCGACCCGGAGGTCCAGGCGGTGTTCACCACCCTCAACCGGATGGTGTACCAGAGCGCGCGCAAGCGCCTGCTCGCCACGCTCTGCTACGCGCTGATCGATCCGAAGCGGCGCGAGATGGATTTCGCCAGCGCCGGCCACCTGTTTCCGTACCGCGTCTCGGGGGAGGGCCGGGTCGAGGCGCTCGAATCGGTCGCCTACCCGCTCGGCGTGCGCCCCACGATCGAAGTCGTCGCCCGCCGGGCGCGCCTGGCCGCCGGCGACCTCATCTTCCTGTGCAGCGACGGTCTGATCGAAGCGCGCCAGGACGGGACCGACGAGCCCTTCGGCTTCGACCGGCTGGAGAAGCTGCTCTCGAGCCTCGCCGGCCGCGGCGCGATCTTCGTGCGCGATGCGGTCCTCGCCGAGCTCGACCGCTTCGCCGGCGCCAACGCCGAACGCGAAGACGACCTCACCCTTCTCGTCCTGCGCATGCCCTGAACGAACGAAAGCGGCTCGACAACAAAGGGCAGAAGCAAAAGCAAGGGAAAAAGCAAAAGCTCCGGTTGGGAGTGTGGGCCTGTTCCACGCCCTCGTGAACTGGCGGCCGGCTCGGCTGCGCGAGGCTGGACCGGCCAGCGTCCTTTTCCCTTAACCGAGCTTTTCTTTTCTTCGCAGGATGGCGGCAGCTCGGCCCCCTCGCCGAACAGCGAAAGGCTTCCAGTTGGGAGTGTGGGCCCTTTCTCCGCCCTCGTGACCTGGCGGCCGGCTCGGCTGCGCGAGGCTGGACCGGCCAGCGTCCTTTTCCCTTAACCGAGCTTTTCTGTTCTTCGCAGGCAGGCGGCAGCTCGGCCCCCTCGCCGAAAAGCGAAAGGCTTCCAGTTCGGAGTGTGGGCCCTGTCTCCGCCCTCGTGAACTGGCGGGCGGCTCGGCTTCGCGAGGATGGTTCGGCCAGCGTCTTTTTCCCTCAACCGGGCTTTTTCTTCTCTGCCTCTCTTGACTTCCTTCGCGGATTGCGAGGTTCCTTGCTCCGTCGGGGCGCAGCCGATAGCCTAGGGGCACTTTGCGAGGCAGCGTCGAGGACCGGCTGCGGCACGAGCTCGAGGTGTTGTCGCGCCTCGCGCGCTCGCTGGTCACCGCCACCCGGCTCGACGATCTGGTGATCGACATCGTCAACGCGGTCGGCGACGTGCTCGAGTTCGACGACTGCGTGCTCTATCTCTGGGACGAGGTCCAGCGCCGGCTGGTGCAGCGCGCGGCGCACGGACCGAAACACGACGCCGACCGGCGGGGGATCATCAATCCGCTCAAGCTCGCTCTGGGCGAAGGGATCGTCGGCGCGGTCGCGGCCTCGCGGTTGGTCGAGATCGTCGACGACGTCACGATCGATCGCCGCTACGTGCCCGATCTCGAACCCGGCGGCTCGGAGCTCGCGGTCCCGATCCTGCACCAGAACACCCTGCTCGGGGTGATCGACGCCGAGAGTCGGCGGCGCAACGCCTTCACCACCGAGGACGCGATCGTCCTGACGCGTTTCGCCGACCTGTGCGCCTCCTCGATCGTCAACGTCCAGCACCTCGAACGCGAGACCCGCCGAGTGGAGGACGCGCTGCGCACCTCGGAGGCGCGCCTCAAGCACCTGGCGAGCCACGACTCGCTCACCGGCCTGGTGCAGCGGCGGCGATTCGAGGAGGAGCTCGCGGCGGCGCTCATCAGCCGCTCGGCCGGCGGCGCGCCCTCGGCGCTGATCCGGATCACCCTCGACCGATTCCATCAGGTCAACGACCAGCTCGGGCCGGCGCGCGGCGACGCGCTGCTGCAGCGGGTGGCGAGCGAGATCAAGGCGCGCGCCCGGCGGTCGGACGTGGCGGCGCGCATCGCCGGCGTCGACTTCGCGCTCCTCGCCCGCGGCGCCACCGTGGCCGAGGCCGCGACGACCGCGCTCGATCTGCTCGCCGTGGTGCGCTCCCTCGACGCCGGCGCGACCCGCCTGACCGCGAGCGCCGGCGTGGTGGCGCTCGACGATCCGACCGAGCGGCCGGTGGCGGTCCTCGAGCGCGCCGACCGCGCCCTGGCGCTCGCCGAGACCGGCGGCGGCGACCGGGTCGAGATCGAGTAGCCCATTGCGCCCGCGGCGCTCGATCGCGCCGCGAGCGCTACGGAGGTTCGCGTGATGTCCGTGCGCCATGCCACGATCTGCCTCAGCTTCGCCCTGGGTCTCGCCCCGCCGGCGCTCGTCGCCGAGCCGGTCAATCTCCTGGCGCTCGCCGAGGGCGCCCAGCCGGTGGTCGAGCCGCCGAGCTACGGCGGCTGGCCGACCCTCGGCATGCTGGACGAGTCGCCCGCCACCGGCTGGGCCTCGGAGACCGGCAAGGTCACCGCCAATGTCGCGGTCTTCGAGCTGCCGGCGCCCGCGGTCATCGAACGGTTCGAGTTCGACACCGCGGGGATCGACGGCGACGGCCGGGCGGCGCGCCACGTCACGGTCGAGGTTTCGGCGAGCGGCGAGGGCGCGGGGTTCGTGGAGGTGGCGCGCGGCGAGCTCGCCGACCGCGCCGACGGCCAGAAACTGCCGGCGGCGAAGCGGATCGCCGGACGTTGGGTGCGCCTGACGCTCGCCGACAACCACGGCGACGCGAGCTGGTGCGAGCTGATGGGATTCCGCGGCTACGGCGAGCGCGGCGCGCCGCCGCCGCTGCCCGAGATCTCCGGCACCTACGAGAGCGACTATGGCCTCTTCCACATTCGCCGCCAGGGAACGGCGCTCGTCGGTTGCTACGAGCACGACGAGGGGCTGCTCGACGGCGCGATCGAGGGCTGGGTGATGAAGCTCACTTGGCGCGAGGCCGGCGGGCCGACCGACGTGGGCCCGGCCCTGATGGTCTTCGCCCCCGACGGCCGGAGCTTCCGCGGGCTCTGGTGGTACGCGAACAACGCCGGGGGCGCCCCGAGCGGTCTGTGGAACGGCCGTCGCGTCGCCGACGCCGTCGGCACCTGCCCCCACTGGTCGGGGTCGCTCGGCGGCATGCTGCGCCAGGACCTCGCCGCTTCCGGGCGCGCCCGACTCTACGGCGTGCTGTTCGATCTCGACTCGGCCAACCTCCGCCCGGAATCGCGGCCGGTGCTCGACGAGGTCGTCCACCTGTTGGCCTCCGAGCCGGCGTGGAAGCTCACCCTCGAGGGGCACACCGACGGCAGCGGAGCGCCGGCGCACAATCAGACCCTCTCCGAGCAGCGCGCCGCGGCGGTCAAGGCTTATCTCGTGGCGCAAGGCGTCGCCACGGCTCGGCTGACGAGCGTCGGTTTCGGCTCCTCGCGCCCGGTGGCCGACAACGCGACCGACCTCGGCCGCGCGCGCAACCGCCGCGTCGAGCTGGTGCGCGAGTAGCGGCGCGACATCCGGGCTCCGGCGGTCGCCGTAGTCCCGACCGTGGAGATCCAGGCGCTCGCGGTACGATTCCCCCCGGTGATGAGCCCTCCGGACCCCCTGGTGCCGCTCCTCGCCGCCGCGGCCGACGGCGACGAAGGCGCGTTCGAAGAGCTCTATCGCTCGACCAGCGCCCGCGCCTTCGGCTTGGCGGTGCGCATGGTGCGCGACCGGGCGGTGGCCGAGGAGGTCGTGCTCGATGCCTACGCGCAGTTGTGGCGGAAAGCGCGGCAGTACGACGCCGGCCGCGGGCCGGTGATCGCCTGGATCCTGCTGCTCGTGCGTTCGCGGGCGATCGACCGCCTGCGCTTCGAAGCGCTGCCGACGCGGGCGATGCTGCCGGTCGACGAGGTCGCGGGGGAACGGGCCGACGCCGCGCTCGATCCCGAGGCGTCGACGCTCGAAACCGAGCGCGCGCAGCGGGTGCGCGCGGCCCTCGCCACCCTGCCGCGCGAGCAACGGGTGGCGATCGAGGCGGCGTTCTTCGGCGGCCTGAGCCACTCGGAGGTCGCCGCGGCGCTCGACGCGCCGCTCGGCACGGTGAAGACCCGGATCCGGACCGGACTGCTGACCCTGCGCCGCCTGCTGGCGGAGCCTCTGGGAGATCTCGTCTCGTGACCACGAATCCACCGCCTCCCGCCGAGCCGAGCGACCGGTGTCGCGAGCGGGTCGAGGCCTTCGTCCTCGGCGCCCTGGCGCCGGACGAGGTGGCGGCTCTCCGCGCCCATGCGACGGGCTGCGGCTTCTGCCGCGCCGAGCTCGCCGAGCTGCGCGCCCTGGCGGCCGATCTGGCGGGCACCGCCGAGCCGGTCGAACCGCCGGCCGGCCTGTGGACGAAGCTGCGCGCTCGGCTCGAGCGTCCGGGATTCCGGCTCGAACGCGGGCGGGCGGCGGTCTGGGTGCCGACCGGCATCGACGGCGTCGCCGCGCGCGTGCTCTCGCTCGATCCCGCCGCCGACCGGCAGACGATTCTGCTGCGCTTCGCTCCCGGAGCGGCCTATCCGGTGCACCGCCACCACGGTCCGGAGGAGTGCTACGTGCTCGCCGGCGACGTCGCCGACGGGCCGCTGGCGATGACCGCCGGCGACTTCGTCCGCTTCGAGCAGGGTACCGAGCACGGCCCGATCACCACCCGCGACGGGTGCGTGCTGATGATCGTCTCGTCGCTGCACGACGAAGCGCCGCACGCCTGATCCCGCCTCGTCGCTGGGATAGACTCGCCCGACGCGGCCCGCTCGCGGCCGCCCGCATCCTTCCGGAGGGCGCAGCGTGAAGATCCACGAATACCAGGCGAAGGAGATCCTGCGCCGCTACGGGGTCGCCACGCCCCGCGGCCGAGTGACGGCGGACGCCAAGGAGGCGCGCGCCATCTGCGAGGAGCTCGGCGGCAAGTGCGTCGTCAAGGCGCAGATCCACGCCGGCGGTCGCGGCAAGGGCGGCGGAGTCAAGCTGGCGAAGTCGCCGGCCGAGGCCGAGAAATGCGCCCGGCAGATCCTCGGCATGCAGCTCGTCACCCACCAGACGGGACCCGAGGGCCAGAAGGTGCAGAAGGTGCTGATCGAGGAGGCGGCGGACATCGCCCGCGAGCTCTACGTCGCGGTGACCCTCGACCGCGCCGCGGGCCGGCCGGTGGTCATCGCCTCGGCCGCGGGCGGCATGGACATCGAGGAGGTCGCGGCGAAGACGCCCGAGGCGATCCACCGCGAGCCCTTCGACCCGTTCCTGGGCCTGCTGCCGTACCAGGCGCGGCGCATCGCGCGGCGGCTCGGTCTCGCCGGCAACACGGCGAGCCAGGGCGCCAAGCTCGCGACCGCGCTCACCCGCGCCTATCTCGAGACCGACGCCTCGCTCGCCGAGGTCAACCCGATGATGGTCACCGCGCAGGGCGAGGTGATGGCGCTCGACGCCAAGATGAACTTCGACGACAACGCCCTCTTCCGCCACCCGGACGTGGTCGAGATGCGCGACCTCGCGGAGGAGAACCCGCTCGAGGTCGAGGCTTCGAAGTTCAACCTCAACTACATCAAGCTCGACGGCGAGATCGGCTGCATGGTCAACGGCGCCGGCCTGGCGATGGCGACCATGGACATCATCCAGCTCGCCGGCTCGTCGCCGGCCAACTTTCTCGACGTCGGCGGTTCGGCCTCGCAGGAGGCGGTGACCAACGCCTTCAAGATCCTGATCTCCGACCGGTCGGTCAGGGCGGTGCTGATCAACATCTTCGGCGGCATCGCGCGCACCGACCGGATCGCCTCCGGCGTGGTCGCGGCGCTGCGCGACCTCGGCGGGGCGAAGATCCCGGTCGTGGTGCGGCTCGAAGGCACCAACGTCGAGCAGGGGCGGGCGATCCTGCGCGACAGCGAATTCGATTTCGCGGTCGCCGACACGATGGCCGACGCGGCGCAGAAGGTGGTCGCCGCGGTGAAGGGAGGGGCGTGATGGCGATCTGGCTGACGAAGGACACCCGCCTGCTGGTGCAGGGGATCACCGGCAAGGAGGGCAAGTTCCACGCCCTCGGCTGCCGCGATTACGGCACCAACGTGGTCGCCGGCGTCACGCCGGGCAAGGGCGGCGAGTCGGTCGAGGGCATTCCGGTCTTCGATTCGGTGGAGGAGGCGCGCCTGGCGACCGGCGCCAACGCCTCGATGGTCTTCGTGCCGCCGCCGTTCGCGGCCGACGCGGTGATGGAGGCGGTCGACGCCGGAATCGAGCTGGTGGTCTGCATCACGGAGGGGGTCCCGGTCAACGACATGCTCAAGGTGCGCGCCTTCATGGCGGGCAAGAAGTCGCGCCTGATCGGTCCCAACTGCCCGGGGATCATCACCCCGGGGCAGGCGAAGATCGGCATCATGCCGGGACACATCCATCGGCCGGGGAGGGTGGGGGTGGTTTCGCGGTCCGGAACGCTCACCTACGAGGCGGTCTGGCAGCTGACCGGGCTCGGCATGGGGCAGTCGACCTGCGTCGGCATCGGCGGCGATCCGGTCAACGGCACGCAGTTCCTCGACGTGATGAAGGCTTTCGCCGCCGACCGGGACACCGACGCGGTGATCCTGATCGGCGAGATCGGCGGCGACGCCGAGGAGACCGCGGCGGCCTGGATCAAGGAAAGCTTCGACCGGCCGGTGGTCGGCTTCATCGCCGGCCGCACCGCGCCGCCCGGACGCCGCATGGGCCACGCCGGCGCCATCGTCTCGGGCGGCAAGGGCACGGCCGCAGCCAAGATGGAAGCTCTCGCCGCCGCCGGCATCCACGTCTGCGACAGCCCCGCCGACCTCGGCTCGACCGTGGCCCGAGCGCTCGGCAGGAGCTGAGCCCACGCCGCGGGTCCGGGACCGGTTCTCGCGGTCGGCTTGGTATCCCCAGATGGGGAGTGACAGCTCCCAAGAGCTGGGAACGATGTCCTCCAGCCCCTCCGGCCTCGCCAACTCGCGGCCGGGAATCCGTTCGTCGTCAACCTGAGTCGGCCGGCGGCCAGTGCCGGCCGCGGCGAATCACGGGTTGTGCAGGTCCCAGCCGGTCAGGTCGCCGGTCTCGAAGCCGTCGGTCGAGATGGTGCCGTCACGGTGGGCGGTGATGTCGCCCGACCAGATGACCGCCGCCGCGGAGGTCGGATCGACGTGGTAGGAGCCGGTCGCGCCGACGAAGCGATAGAAGGGATTGACGCAGAATCCGCCGGAGCAGGCTGAGGGGATCGCCGAGAAGGGCGAGAAGCCGGAGAGGCCGCCGGTCGCGGAGCCGGTCGCGAAGGCGGCGACGAAGGCGAATTCCGCCACGTCGCCGACGGTGCTCACCGAGTTCGAGTGCAGGCTGGTGTTCGCCGAGCCGAAGCTGGTGTCGTTGTTGCTCGAGAAGTACTCCGCCGAGACCTTGGAGAAGGCGGCGACAATCGCGCAGCTGGTGACGCTCAGCCCGGTGGAATTGTCGGTGTAGGCCACGGTGACCGTGTGCCCGGCCGAGAGCGCGTGGACGATCTTTCCGGCGTAGGTCTTGGTGATGATCGGATCGCTGAACGAGGCGACCTCGCCCTCGTAGACGTTGGCCTGGTTGTCTGAGATCGGGTCGGCGAGCGGGATGTTCTGCGCCGCGCCGACGATGACGAAGACCTCGCTGCCCGCGGCGATCGCCCCGGTCAGGGTGACGACATGGTTGCCGCCGCCCGGCGGGATCGCCACGCAGCTCGTCCCCTTGACGCCGAGGAAGCTCGCGGTCTGCGCGCCGGCGAGGGCGGCGAGCAGGAGGGCGAGGCAAGCGATCGGGACGGCCGGCGGCAGCGGTCGTGGGGACATCGTGCTCCTCTCCGCGGGCGTCGAGCCCGCGACGTCGAATGAGGCAAAGACCCTACTTTCTCCGCCGCGAGTCCGCGCGACTCCAGCACCGGAAGAAGGTCGTTCGAACCCGCGATCGCGGGATTGGTCACAAAGTCGACTTCGGAGCCCGGCAGCGACTCCTCCCACGATCGCGGCGCGACCGATGAGCGACGTCGAGGGCGCGAGCCTCGGCCGGGCTAGGATGTCCCCCGCCTCTGGCCGCCCTCGCCCCGGGAGCCGGGGCGCGGTCGCGAGCGAACCGAGGCGTGGAGGCAGACGGCGTTGAATCCCCGCACTCGAAGGTCGATCGTCTGCGCCCTGGCCGCTCTCGTTCTCGCGCCCGCGATCCCGGCCGCGGTCGAGCCCGTGCCGGTCGAGGTCCTGCGCGACCGCCTCGAGCAGATCGCCAAGCACGCCGAGGGGCGGGTCGGCGTCGCGGCGACGGTCGTCGAGAGCGGCGAGACGGTGACCCTGCGCGCGACCGATCGCTTCCCGATGCAGAGCGTCTACAAGCTGCCGATCGCCATGGCGGCGCTCGCGGCCGTCGAGCAGGGGAAGCTGGCGCTCGACGCCCGGATCGAGATCGGCGCGGACGATCTCGTGCCGGCGAAGGTCCACAGCCCCTTCCGCGACCAGCATCCGAAAGGCGGCGAGGCGACGCTCGAGGAGCTGCTGCGGCTGGCGCTGGTCGAGAGCGACAGCACGGCGAGCGACGTCCTGCTCCGCCTCCTCGGCGGTCCGGCGGCGGCGAACGCCGCGGTCGCGGCGCTCGGCGGCTCCGGCTTCGTCATCGCCACCACCGAGAAGGAGATGGCGCGCGGCGAGGACGTGCAGTACCGCAACTGGGCGACGCCGACCGGCATCGGGCAGCTCCTGGTGGCGATCCAGACCGGCAAGGTCCTGAGCGACGCCAACCGGGCGCGACTCGTCGCCTGGATGACCGCCAGCAAGCCGGGGGCGAAGCGGCTCCGCGGACTCCTGCCGCCCGAGGCGGCGGTGGCGCACAAGACCGGCACCTCGCCGACCCAGAACGGCCTCACCCGGGCGACCAACGACGTCGGCATCGTGACCCTGCCGAACGGCAAGCACCTGGCGATCGCGGTTTTCGTCGCCGACTCGACCGCCGACGAGGCGACCCGCGAGGCGGTGATCGCCCGCATCGCCGATGCGGCGTGGAGGTTCTTCGGTCCGAGCTGGCGTTGAGGCAGCCGCATTCGCCGCACTCCTGGCTCTCGCCCAAGGCCGCGCCACGCGGACCTGCGGGCGAAGTACGCCGGATTCTTCTCCTGGTATCTCGCCGAGCGGATCCGGCGCGGGGAGTGACGGCGCTCCCCGAGCTAGACTCGACCGATGCGCCCGAACCGTTTCGCGGTCCTCCCCGCTGTCGCCCTCGCCGGACTCCTCAGCTCCTCGCTCGCGGCGCAGATGCCGCCGCCCGATGCGCAGCAGGAGGGGCGCGAGATCCTGCGTGAGATGGTCGACACCGACACGTCGCAGTCGACCGGCGACACGACGGTGCTGGCGAGGAAGCTCGCGACTCGACTGGTCGCGGCGGGCCTGCCGGCGGCCGACGTCGAGGTCCTCGGCGACGCCGCGAAGCGCGGCAACCTCGTCGCCCGGCTGCGCGGCACGAACCCCAAGACACCCGCCGTTCTCTTTCTGGCGCACCTCGATGTCGTCGACGCGCGGCGCGACGACTGGACGATGGACCCGTTCCGCCTCACCGAGAAGGACGGCTGGCTCTACGGCCGCGGCACGCTCGACGTGAAGGGGGGCGGGGCGACGCTGATCTCGGCCTTCGCGCGCCTGGCGCGCGAGGGCTTCCGGCCGGACCGCGACCTGATCCTGGCGCTCACCGCGGACGAGGAGGGGGGCGGGGACAACGGAGTCGCCTGGCTGCTGCAGCACCGGCCGGAGAAGATCGCGGCGGCCTACGTGATCAACCTCGACGCCGGCGGCGCCGAGATCGGCCCCGACCGTCCGGTCGCCTTCGACGTGCAGGCGAGTGAGAAGGTCTTCGGCTCCTTCACGGTGACCGCGCGCAACCGCGGCGGCCACAGCTCGCTGCCGGTGCCGGACAACGCCATCTACCGCCTCGCCGCCGGTCTCGTCCACCTCGGCCAGTTCACGTTCCCGACGAAGATGAACGAGATCACCCGCGCCTACTTCGCGCGCAAGGCGGAGAGCGGAAGCGGCCCCGAAGCGGCCGACTTCCTCGCCGTGTCGAGGAACCCGCCCGACGCCGACGCGGTGGCTCGCTTGTCGAAGTCTTCTCCCTTCTACAACGCGCAGTTCCGCACCACCTGCGTGGCGACGCTGCTCGAGGGCGGCCACGCCGAGAACGCGCTGCCGCAGACCGCCCGAGCGACGGTCAACTGCCGGATGCTCCCGGGCGAGGACCCGCAGGAGGTCGAGGCGACGCTGCGGCGGGTGATCGCCGACCCGCAGCTCGAGATCGCGCCGCTGCGCGAAGTGCGGCCGAGCCCGCCGTCGCCGCTCTCGCCCGAGGTCTTCGGCGCGCTCGAGAGAGTGCTCGCGGGTCTCTGGGGCAAAGTGCCGATCGTGCCGCGGATGGACACCGGCGCGAGCGACGGCCTCTACTTCCGTCGCGCCGGAATCCCGGTCTACGGCTTGAACGGCATCGCCTACGACTTCAACGACGACCGCTCGCACGGCAAAGACGAACGCATCCTCGCCCGCGCCTACGACGAAGGCGTCGAATTCCACTATCGCCTAGCCCGCACCCTCGGCGGCGACGAGCCGCAACGCCCGAGCCCTGGAAGCAGGAATTGAGAAGAGAAACAACGAAAAGAGACGAAATAAAGAAGAGAGATAGGAAGAGAAAAGGCTTCTGGTTAGGAGCCTGGGCGCCCGGACCGCCCTCGTGAACTGGCACCCGGCTCGGTCTGGCGAAGATGTGGGGAGGGGGTCTTTTCCCTAGGCGAGCTTTTCTTCGCAGGACGGTGAGGGGTCGAACACTCAAGCAACAAGAGAGAAGCGAAAAGCTCCGGTTAAGAGTGTGGGCAGCCTGCCCGCCCTCGTGAACTGGCACGCGGCTCGGCCGGGCGAGGATCTTGGCAGGGTGTCTTTTCCCTAGGCGAGCTTTTCTTCGCAGGACGGTGAGGGGTCGAACACTCAGGCAACAAGAGAAAAGCGAAAAGCTCCGGTTAAGAGTGTGGGCAGCCTGCCCGCCCTCGTGAACTGGCACGCGGCTCGGTCTGGCGAAGATGTGGGGAGGGGGTCTTTTCCCTAGGCGAGCTTTTCTTCGCAGGACGGTGAGGGGTCGAACACTCAGGCAACAAGAGAAAAGCGAAAAGCTCCAGTTAGGAGTGCGGGCAGCTCGGCCGCCCTCGTGAACTTGCACCCGGCTCGGCTTCGCGAGAGTGGCGAGCCGGCGTCCTTTGTTTTCCCTAGCTGAGCTTTTTCTTCGCAGGATCTCGATCCGGCGAGCGCGCTGATGCTCGGCGAAGGGGTTGGCAGGGGCCTGTAACTAGTCCTCTTGCTGTTCTGGCGTTGCGTCGGGCTTCTGGCGCAGGAAGATCCAGAGGGCGGCCGGCAGGGCGGTGAAGTCGGCGAGCAGGGCGAGGGCGAAGGCGGTCGAGGTGAGGATGCCGAACTGCCGCATCGGCGGGAAGCCCGAGGCGGCGAGGGCGAGGAACCCGCCGGCGTTGATCAGGGTGGCGAAGACCATCGCGCTGCCGGCGACGCGGATGGCGTGCGCGAGCGCCTGCTCGGTCGTCCCCTCGCGGCGCTTCTCCTGGAAGTGCCAGAAGAAGTGGATCTGGTCGTTCTCCGTCGCGCCGAGCACCGTGGTGGCGATGAGGATGGTCGCGACGTTGAGCGGGATCGAGAAGATCCGCATCACCAGGAACATCACCAGGATGGCGAAGAGCGACGGCACCATCGCCATCAGGCGCGCCGCGCCGCTGCGGAAGACGAGCAGGAAGGTGGCGAAGATCACCGCCGCGGTGAGCGCGAAGCTCTGGACCAGGGTCGGCACCAGGTGGACCGCGATCTTGCCGCCCACCAGCCCGCGGCCGACGACGCGCGCCGTCGCGCCCGCGAGCGCGGGCTCGGCGGCGGCCGTCTCGCGCCAGATGGCGTCGAGTCGCGGCGCGATCGCCTCCGGCCGGAACGCCGCGCCCGGGCGCGCCAGCAGATCGAGGCGGGTCGAATCGAGCCCGCCGGCGTCGATCCAGTCGCGCAGCGCCGGCTCCGAGAGCAGCAACTGCTCGAGCTCCTCGGCGGCGCGCGGCCAGGAGATCGGCGCCTCCGCGGCGCCCGCGAGCTCGCGCCGGAAGCGGACGAGCGCCGGCAGGCCGACCACCGCGCCGACTTCGGGCTCGGCGGCGAGCCGGGCGGCGAAGCGGTCGAGACCGGCGAGGAACGCCGGATCGAGGACGCCGGCGGAGGGCGTGCGGATCCAGATCGACGCCGTGCCGAGCCCGAGGCCGTGCTCGCCGAACCAGCGCGCGTCGCGGACGATCGCCAGGTCCGGGTCGAGATAGTCGAGCGCGTCGACCCCGAGGCGCATCGGCGCCACCCGACCCGGCAGGCCGAAGACCGCGACCAGCCCCGCGGCATTCAACGCCAGCGAGACGCCGAGCAGCGCGTAGCGCCAGCGGTACGAGGCGCGGGGGAGGCGCTCGGCGGCGTGCCGGATCCACGCCCCGGCGACCGTGCGCTCGCGCCCGGCCGGCGCGGCGAACAGCTTCTGCAGCGCGGGGAAGAGGGTGAAGCAGACCGCCCAGCCGAGGACGAGGCCGCCCGACGTCCACAGGCCCATCTCGCGGATCGGCCGGATGCGCGACACCGCGAGAGCGCCGAAGCCCACCGCTGCCGCGGCGACGGACGCGGTTACCGCCCAGAACTTGTTGGCGAAGGCGAAGCGCCGGTGCGCCTCGAGATCCACCCCGTCGAGCGCGTCGACGAAGCGCGAGTGCAAGTAGACGAGCGAGGCGGTGGCGGTGACCATCAGGCTGAGCGGCACCAGCGCCGAGACGATCGTCTGGGTGAAGCCGGCGAGCGCGCCGAGCGCCACGCCGAAGAGCACCGCGACCGCGAGCGTCGCCAGGATCGCGGCGAGCGCCCGCCACGAGCGATAGAGGAAGAGGACCAGCGCGACGACGAAAGCGCCGAAGAGCGGCAGGTAGCGGGCGGAGGACGAGCGCGTCTCGCGCTCGATCCACGAGCCGACGAAGGCCTCGCCGACCCGGCGCAGGCGGATCGGGCTTGCCGCGATCTCGGCGCCGCTCGCGGCGACGGCGCCTTCGATCGCCGCGAGCGCCACGTCGCGCGCCTCCGGCGTCGCGGCGACATAGGTCACGGCGACGGCGAGGAAATCCCGTCCGGCGAGTCCCTGGCGACGCAAGAAATCGCTTGCGTTGACGAAGCGGCGGAAGTCCGCGTCGTCCGCGGCGGCGGCCGGCCGCAGGCGCCGCCAGATCGAACGCGCCGAGACCGGGGAGAGCCCCGGCGTCGCGCCGAGCTCGGCTTCGAGGGCGTCGAAGGCGGCGAGCGCCGCCGGCGCGAGGGGGTCGGCCGATTCGGCGATCAGCAGGACGGTGGGTTTCTCCGGAAAGACGCGCTCGAACTCGCGCGTGGCGACGACGTCCGGATCGTCGGCCACCACCATGCGCTCGATCGCGTCGTCATGCCGGATGCCGAGCGCCAGCCAGGCGGCGACCGGGACGAGCAGCGCGTGCGCCAGGACGATCCCGCGGCGGGCGGCGACGACGCGGCCGAAGAGGGCTTCGAGACGGGGGCGGGATTCCGGCAAGGCCGGGTGAGAATATGGCAGGGGACGAGGGGAGGCGCCATGCGCCATGGCCGTATCGATTCGATCGCGCGCCGACCGCGCGCCCTGGGAATCGCGAGCGCAGCCCTGCTGCTCGCGGCGACGCTCGCCCGGGCGGAGCCGATCACGCTGGTGCTCTGCGCTCCCGGATACCCCGGCTCGACCGCCGAGGCGCAGCCGACGCTCGACGCCTTCGCGGCGGCGGCGAGCCGGGCCGCCGGCTGGCCGGCGGGGAGCCTGGCGGCGATCTACCACGAGAGCAGGTCGGCGGGTCTCGCACGGCTCGCGGAGGCCGACGCGGCGCTCGCGCTCGTGCCCCTGTCCTTCTTTCTCGAGCAGCGCGCGGCGCTCGACCTGGCGCCGATCGCGCAGGCGGTTCCCGCCGGCGGCGAGGCGAGCGAGAGCTGGAGCCTGGTGGCGGGCAAGGGTCGGGTCGCGAGCGCCGCCGGGCTCGCCGGTTTCGAGCTCGTCGGTCTCGCCGCCGACTCGCCGCGCTTCGTGCGCGCGGCGCTCGCCAAGTGGGGAGAGTTGCCCTCCGACCTGACGATGCGCGCCAGCGGCGCCGTGCTCTCGGCGTTGCGCAGAGCGGCGAGCGGCGCGCCGGTCGCGGTGCTGCTCGATCGCGAAGCCGCCGCGGCGCTGCCGACGCTGCCCTTCGCCGCCGAGCTCGAGATCGTGGCGCGCACCCCGCCGCTGCCGGTCTCGGTGCTGGCGACGGTGCGCGGCCGGCTGCCGGCGGCGCGCGCCGCGGCGTTCTCGGGCGCGCTCGCCGGTCTCGCCGGGACGGCCGAGGGTGCGGCGGCGCTCGCCGGCCTGCGGCTCGCCCGATTCGTTCCGCCGGACGGCGCCGCGTTGGCCGCCATCGAGAGCGCCTTCGCGGCGGAGAAGCCGTGATGCGGGGGACGTCCGCGAATCTCGCCGGCGCGCTCGCCGCGGGGCTCGCGTTCGCCTTCCAGGCCTGTTCGCCGGCGTTGCGCCCGCCGCGGCCGATCGCCGAGCTCGGGCGACCGTCCACGGGCGCCGCGCCGGCGCCGGAGCGGAGCGCGGAAGAGCTGCTGGCCGCGGCCGAGAGCGAGTTCCTGCGCCGCCCCGACCGCGCCGCGGTCGACGCCGCGGTGGACGCGGCGCTCGCCGCCGCCCTCGCCGATCCGACCCGCGCCGACGGCCTGGTGGTGGCGGCCCGCGCCCTCGCCTGGCGGGTGGAGCACGAGTCGGCGGCCGGCGCGCGCGCGGCGCTGGTGGCGCGCGAGCTCGAGGCCGCCCAGTGGTGCGGCAAGCGCGCGCCCTCCGATCCGCGCTGCGACTACGCCCTGGCGATCGCCTTGGGCCAGCAGGCGCGCGAGCGCCCGTCGACCGCCGAGGACGGACTGCGCCAGATGGTCGCGGCGTTGCGCCGGGCCGCGGCGGCGGCGCCCGAGCTCGATCGCGGCGGGCCGGATCGAGTGCTCGCCCTGGTGCTGCTGCGCGCCCCCGGTTGGCCGGCGGGACCGGGCGATCCGGAAGCGGGGCTCGCGGCGGCGCGCCGGGCGGTGGCGATCGATCCCGACCACGCCCCCAATCAGTTGGCGTTCGCCGAGGCGTTGCGCAAGAACGACGCGGAGACCGCGGCGCACACGGCCTTCGCGCGCGCGCGCCAGTTGGCGGCCGAGCGCGAGCGCGCCGGCGATCCCGACGCGACGGAGTGGGTGCGCGAAGCGGACCGCGCGCTCGGCCCCGGCTGAGCGCGGCCCGGCCCGGAGCCGCGCCGCTCGCGTCAAGCGGGCGAACCGTGGCGGCGGCCCTGCGTAACCAGCGCGGGACGAAACCACGTGGAGGAGGAGCGGCGATGCGGATTGCGGGGGTCGCGGGCGCGGTGTGGGGGGTCGGCGGATGGCTCGCCACGGCCGGCGCCGCCGCCTGGGCCGGCGAACCGCCGCCGGCGGCAGCGGCGAAGCCGACGTTTCACGTCGAGACGCTCGCCACCGGCGTCTATGGCCTGATCCGCGACGACCTGCCGGGCTTCCTGGTCAACTCCAACGTGCTGGTGGTGGTCAACGAGGACGACGTGCTCGTCGTCGACGCCAACTACACCCCCGCCTCGGCCGAAGCCTCGATCGCGGCGATCCGCAAGTTGACGCCGAAGCCGGTGCGCTTCCTCGTCGAGACCCACTGGCACACCGACCACTCCTCGGGCGCCCAGGCCTACGTCGCGGCCTACCCCGGGGTCGAGATCGTGGCCCATCCGTTCACGCGCGACGCGCTCGTGTCGCGCGGCGCCGAGACCGCCAAGGAGTGGGCGGAGGGGTTCCCGGGCCTCGGCCAGGAGTTGCGCGACGCCATCGCTTCAGGCAAGAGCTTCACCGGCGCCGAGCTGACGCCGGAGGAACGCGCTGCTTACGCCAGCGACGCGGCGATCGCCGACGACTTCTCGGCCGGCGCCGCCGCGATCCGCGTCGTCGCGCCGACGCTGACCGTCGAAGATCGACTGGTGCTCCACCGCGGCGAACGGACGATCGAGATCCGCCGGCTCGGCGACAGCCACACGAAGGGCGACCTGGTGGTCTGGCTGCCGAAAGAGGGGGTCGTGGCCACCGGCGACATGGTGGTCGCGCCGATTCCCCTGATCGGCGCCGACCAGTCGCAGGTGGTCGCCTGGCCGCGGACGCTCGACGCCCTGCTCGCTCTGCAGCCGAAGACGATCGTGCCCGGTCACGGGCCGGTGCTGCACGACGACGCCTACGTCCGGCTGTTGCGCGACTTCCTCGACGCGGCGGTCGCCGAAGGGCGGCGGGCGATCGCGCGCGGCGACGGCCTCGAGCCGGCGAAGAAGGCGATCCGGCTCGACGACTTCCGCGCCCGGATGGCGGGTGCGAACGCCGAGCTGCGCTTCCTCTTCGCGGTCTACGGCATCGGCCCGACGCTCGGCGCGCTTTATCGCGACGAGGGGCCCGCGCCCCCGCCAGCGGCGCCGGCGCCGAACTGAGGCGGCACGCCGGGCGATTTCGGTATCGACAAGTCGCGCTCGGGATCGCCCGCCGCGCCGGTGCGCAGGCTGGCGGGCAGGTGGCCGACGTCGCCGACCGCGAGCACGCGGAAGGAGCCGTCGGCCTCGATCCGGATCACCGTCAGGCTGGCGTGGCCGATCGACATCTCGAGCCAGGCCTCCGGATCGACGCCGAGCGCCCGGGTCACGAGATAGCGGATGAGGTTGCCGTGCGCGACGATCAGCTCGCGCCGATCGCCTTCCGGTGAGGGTCGGAAGCGGCGGGCGAAGAGCAGGTCGAGGCGCGCCTTGCAGGCGGCGAGATCCTCGGCCTTCTCGTCGGCCACGGCGGCGCGGCGGCGGGTCGGGGGGGTGCACTCCTCGAGCAGGGGATCGATCTGGACCGGCGGATGGCCGAGCTCCTCGGCGATCACCGTCGCGGTCTCGCGCGCCCGGGTGAGCGGGCTCGAGTCGAAGGCGTCGAAGCGCAGGCCATCGGCACGCAGGCGGGAGCCGACCAGACGGGCCTGGGCGACGCCGATCGGCACGAGGCCCTTGCCGACGTTTTCCGGCCGTGGGTCGGCGCGGTCGTAGTTCCCGTGGCGGACCAGGTAGAGCGTCCGCACCCCCTGGGTCGGGTCGGCGCTGGCGGCGGCCGGAGCCGAGCCACCGGCGATCGAGACGCCGGCGAGGCCGGCGAGGGTCACGAGAGCCGCGGCGATGCGGCGAGTCCCGGAGCGCTGCGGCAACGATCTCGCGATCACGAAACCTCCTCGGGCGAGCGAACCACAGCCGGAGCTTACGAGATCCCCGGACGAGGCCCCGCGACCGGCGCCCGGAGCGGCCGATGGGTCCGGGAATCGAGAGATAACTATATTTTTTGTCAATATCTTACAGAATGGTATCGAAAGTTGTCACGGATTCGTTCTGTTCCGCGGCGCCCGGCGGGGCTAGGATGGCGCGGATGCGTCCGCCCCGCCCCTCCCCGAGCCTCGACGGCGGCAGTTCGGAGGTCCTCGCGGCCGGGGCGCAGCGCGGCTGGCTGGCGCTCTTGGGCGGCGGCGAGTTCACTTTCGGCGAGACCGAGGAAGCGGATCGCTTTTGGCTCGACCACGCCGGAGCCGGGCCGGTGGGATTCGTTCCCGCGGCCGCGGGCTCCGCCGACTACGGCAAGTACTTCTCCGCCTACCTGAAGCGCCTCTTCGAACGTGAAGTGGAGGTCATCCCGATCTATCGCGACCGCGACGCGCGCCGCGGCAAGAACCTCGAGCGCCTGCGCGCCTGCCCGATCGTCTACCTCGCCGGCGGCGTCCCCGACCACCTGCTCGACGCGATCGGCGGCTCGCCGGCGGCCGACCTGCTGCGCGAGAAGGTGGCGACCGGGGGCATGGTGGTGGCGATCGCCGCCGCGGCGCAGTGCTGCGGGGCGGTGGTGCGCAGCGTCTTCGGCGGGCGCATGCTCTCCGGGCTCGACCTCGCGCCGGGCTCGGTGGTCGAGACCAATTTCGATCCCGGCCACGACCGCCGGTTGCGCAAGCTCCTGGCGATGGGCGGCGTGCGGCGAGCGATCGGCCTGCCGGCGGGGAGCGCGTTG
Organism: Thermoanaerobaculia bacterium; assembly: GCA_046331385.1. Lineage (GTDB taxonomy): Bacteria > Acidobacteriota > Thermoanaerobaculia > Multivoradales > JAGPDF01 > JAXLQW01. Next base: position 1,420,524 of record JAXLQW010000001.1, on the reverse strand, counting down.
CTCCTGGGGCCGGAAGGGCGGGAAGAGACGCTCGGCACCCTGTTCTCGCTCGATGAACCGGAGGGCGACCTCCAGCCGTGGATGGGAGCGCTCAAGGCCGGAATCTCGTCCGGCGGGCGCGACTGACAGCAGGTCGCAGGGGGAGAGCTCGACACATGCGCCTCGCCAAGATCGCCGGACTCTGTCTTCTCGGAGGTTTCCTCATGTTCCGTTTCCTGGGCGCCGCGGAGATCGAAGACGGCGCGCAGCTTCCCGCGGTGACCGTCAACGACCAGGACGGCCAGCCGGTCGACCTCGCGACCGCCGGCGGCAAGGGCTTCAGCCTGGTCTACTTCTACCCCAAGGCCGACACGCCGGGCTGCACCAAGCAGGCGTGCAGCCTGCGCGACGCCTACGCCCAGCTCGGCGACCACGGCATCCGGGTCTTCGGCGTCTCGGCCGACGACGAGGCCTCGCAGAAGGCCTTCCAGCAGAAGTACAAGCTGCCGTTCACCCTGCTCGCCGACAAGGACAAGAAGGTGATGGACGCGTTCGGCGTGCCGCACATGGCCGGTTTCGCCAAGCGCCAGGCCTACCTGTTCTCGGACGGCAAGCTCGTCTGGCGCGACCTCGCCGCCTCGACCGAGAAGCAGGCGGCCGACGTCCTCGCGGCGGTCGAAGCGCTCAGGAAGTAGCGATAGAGTGCGGGGGAAAGGACGCCTCGCATGGAGATGACGCTCGCCATCGTGAAGCCGGATGCTGTCGCGGCCGGCAACGCCGGAAACATCCTCGCCCGACTGGAAAAAGAGGGCTTCACCCTCCGCGGCCTACGGGTGGTCCATCTGACGAGAGCCCAGGCGGGCGGCTTCTACGCCGTCCACCGCGAGCGGCCGTTCTTCGCCAGCCTGGTCGAGTTCATGACCAGCGGGCCGGTCGTGCCGGTGGCGCTCGAGCGCGACAACGCGGTCCTGCACCTGCGCGAGGTGATGGGCGCGACCGACGTCGCCAAGGCGGCGCCGGGAACCTTGCGCAACCTCTACGGCACGTCGATCGAGAAGAACGCCGTCCACGGTTCGGACTCGCCCGACAACGCCAGGCTCGAGCTCGCGTTCTTCTTCTCCTCCGCCGACCTCGTCGCGGCGCGCTAGCGCCCGCGGCTCACCGCGCTCAGGGAGTCGTGGCGCTCCAGGCGGCCGTGTCGCCGGACTCGAAGTCGTCCGAGAAGAGCAGCGGCGAATCGAGCGCCAGGCGCCAGGCGCCGCGGCCGTAGGTCCCGGCGACCAGCACGTAGGGCGCGTCGTCGACCTCGAGGTCCACGACCGGGGTGCCGAGCGGCAGGCCCGACATCCAAGGCTGAAAGGTATCGCCGCCGTCGCGGCTGACGAAGACGCCGACGTCGTCGGCGACGAAGATCCGCGTCGGGTCGAGCGGGTCGATCGCCACCGCGTTGGCCGGCACGTCGGGCAGCCCCGCGCCGACCGCGGTCCAGGTCGTGCCGCCGGCGGTCGAGCGGTAGAGCTTGGCGCCGCCGAACTCGCCGCGGGTGGCGAAGACGGTGAGCGGCGCGGAAGGGTCGGAGGCGACGTCGGTCACCAGGCCGCCGGGGAAGTTCCCGGTGACGTTCGACCAGGTAGCGGGCGTCGCGGTGCCGTTGTCGGTGCGCTGGATCCGACCGTTTTCCGTGCCGGCGTAGATCGTCACCGCGCCGGCGTTCAGGACCGGCGCGATCACCGAGACCGCGTTGGTCGTGTTGCCGGTCAGACTGGTGGAGATCTTGGTCCAACGCCAAGTGCCCGACGCCTGCGCCGTGTCGGCGCGGTAAACGAAGTTCGAGGCGAGGAAGGCATAGGTCGGCGACGACGGGCCGGAATCGAGGATGGCGAGGGGTGTGACCCAGGGGTAGGGCTCGTTCATCGTCAGACCGGCCGTCCGCAGATAGGAGAAGGAGTTCGGCGCGCCGCCGGTCGTCGAGCGCAGCACGCTCGGGAAGCCGCCGGACGGGTAGCTGGTCTGGAAGACGGTGTCGGCGTCCGCCGGGTCGACCAGGTTCATGAAGCCGTCGCCGGTGACCTCGGTGACGTCCCACTCCAGGCCGGGATTCGGATCGCAGGACTTGCACGACGAGGAGTTGTCCTGCGCGCCGCCCCAGAACTTCTCGCTCGTGCCGGGGTCGACGGCGACGTCGTAGTACTGGGTGATCTGCAGGCCGGCGTTGAGGTTGGCGAAGCTGCCGCCGGCGTTGTCGCTGCGCCAGAGGCCGCCGTCGCTGCCGACCCAGAAGCGGCTGCCGTTGGTGCGCGAGTAGACCAGCACGTGCGTGTCCTGGTGGACCTTCTGCGCTCCCCCCCAGGAGGTCGTGAGGTAGTTGAGCGTGCCGCCCGAGTTGGTCGAGCGCGCGAAGCGGATCGACCCGACGAGGACGGTCGCCGGGCTGGTCGGGTCCACCGCCACGCAGAGGTCGTACCAGCACTGGCCCTCGCAGGCGTCCGAATTCGTCTGCGTCCAGGTCGCGCCGCCGTTGGTCGATTGATAGAGCCAGGTCTTGGCGGTGCGATTGACCAGCGCGTAGAGGGTCTGCGGCGCGCTCGGCGCGAGCGCGATGCGCACTCGTCCGAGGTTGCCCGGGTCCGGCGTCCAGGTGGCGTTGGCGCCGTCGAGCTGGACCCAGGTCGCGCCGGCGTCGATCGACTTGTAGACGCCGCTCGCGGCCGAGATGGCGTCGCCCACCGCGGCGTACATCGTGTCGGGGGCGCTCGGATCGTAGATCAGGTCGTCGACCTCGCCGGTCAGGACCTGCGACCAGGTCGCGCCGCGGTCGAGCGAGCGGAAGATTCCGCCGCCGAGCTGTCCTCCGCCGGTGCAAAAGGCGTGGCCGCCGGCGAGCACGAGCTGTGGATTGCCCGGATGGACGATCACCCCGGCGATGTAGGAGAGGTCGAGCGTCGCTGCGCCGCCGCCGTTGCGCGTCTCCCAGGTGGCGCCGCCGTCGGCGGAGTGGATCAGGCCGATGCCGAAGTAGCCCGTGCAGGACTCGACGTGCTCGCCGGTGCCGACCCAGACGCTCTGCGCGTCGCCGGGTTCGAGAGTGATCGCGCCGATCGACTGCGTGCCGAGGTCGTCCGAGAGGATCGTCCAGTTCGCGCCGCCGTCGGTCGACTTCCACAGCCCACCCGAAGCCGCTCCGAGATAGAGGACGTTCTCGTCGCCGGGATCGACCGCCAGCGCGTCGATCCGCCCGGCGACCGTGCCCATCGTCCAATTCAGCATGGTCATGCCTTCCGGGCCGAGCGGCTCCCAGGAGACCGGAATGCGCGTGGCGCGGATCCGCGCCCGGGTCTCGGCGATCGCGGCCTGGCGGAGCCGATCCGGGCGCGCGACGCGCTCGAGAGCGTGCACGCGGCGGAACCAGTCGACACGCGCGCGGATCTGCTCCTCCTCCCCGAACGTCTTGTCGCCCGGCGGGAGGAGACGGAAGAGATCGACCTGCGCGCCGGCGGCGGATGCCGCCAGAGCGCCGAGGAGCGCGAGACGTAAGCCGGCGGGCCGACGGCGCATGAGGATCCTCCGCAGCGGGGGAGAGATTTCTGACCCGGTTCGAAGCCGGTGGATTCTAGCTCTCTCGGGGCGCTCTTTGCGCGCGCGGGGGGATCCGATAGATTCGCCCCGATGCCTCCGCACATGCCTCCTTCGGCGCCGGGAACGGCGCTCGCGCCGGAGCGCCGCGGCCGCACGGTCGGCCGCTTCTGCCGCGGTTGTCGGAGCGTCTATCCTTTGCACGCCGCCCGGCACGCCGGCAAGCCGGCGCACGGCCGCGACCACGTGGCCTCGCCCTGCGCCTTCGAGGGTCGGCCGTTCACCGCCGGCGCCGACTTCTGGGAGCCCGCGGTCGAAGTCCTCCCTCCCGCGCCCGCCGCCGCCGCCGGGGCGTGAGCGCGGCGGCTCCTCCGCCGGCGTCCGACTCGAGCCGCGCCCTGCTCGCGCACGCTCGCTCGCTCGCGCGCTGCCGGCGCTGTCCGGCGGTCGCGGGCACGCCGATCGCCGTCGTTCCCAACGCCCCCGCGTCGTTGCTTCTCGTCGGTCAGGCTCCCGGGCCGCGGGAAGAGATCGAACGCCGCTTCTTCGCCTTCACCGCCGGCAAGACGCTCTTCTCCTGGTTCGCCCGTCTCGGCGTAGCCGAGGACGAGTTCCGCGCCCGAGTCTGGATCGCCGCCGCCATCCGCTGCTTTCCCGGACGCGACCCGATGGGCGGCGACCGCGCGCCGGCACGCGACGAGATCGACCGCTGCTCCGGCCATCTCGAGCGCGAGCTCGCGCTGCTCGCCCCTTCGACGGTGATCGCGGTCGGCCGGCACGCCATCGAGCGTTTCCTGCCGCCCGCGCCGCTCGTCGACCGAGTCGGGACGAGCTTCGGCGTCGAGCGCGGCGGACGCCTGGTCCAAGTGATCCCGCTGCCTCACCCGTCGGGGCGCAGCACCTGGCTCGCCGACCGGGAGAACGCGGCCCGCCTCGCGCGGGCCCTCGAGCTGCTGGCCGAGAGCCCCGGCTGGCGGGACACCTTCGGTGATCGCCGGCCAGGGGCGAACCCGCGGCGCCCCGCTACGTATTCCTGAGGGGCGGCGGCATGGCGAAGAAACCGAAAGCGGGCGGCGGGATGTTCGAGCGGGTCGACACCTTCGTGCGCGACTACACCGCCGGGCTCGGTTCGACCAACGTCGGCCACGCGCTGCGCAAGGACCTCGAGCGCGCCTACGCGGTGCTGGCGCGCGACCACATGAAGCCGGGAGAGGTCGAGCCCGCGCGCCGGGCGCCGCGCCTCTTCCATCGCGCCAAGATCCTCTTCCTCGGCGTCTCGTACAAGCTCTCGCCGCAGCGGCGGCTGATCTTCGCCGGCGCGCTGCTCGCGGCGGTGATGGCGCTGTTCGGCGACGACTTCGTGATCCGCGAGGGGGGCAAGACCACCGTCTCGGTGAGCCTCTCGCCGTTGTTCTTCGCCCTGGCGATCGGCGGCCTGGTGTACGTGTTGGTGGTCGAGCTGGTCGATCGAGTGCTGGTGCGCGACGAGCTCGAGGTCGCGCGCGGCGTGCAGCGCGACCTGATGCCCAAGGCCGATCCGGCGCTTCCGGGCTACGCCTGCGCGCAGTCCTACCGCACGGCGGCCGAGGTCGGCGGGGATTTCTACGACTTCATCCCGCTCGCCGATGGCCGTTTCGCGCTGGCGATCGGCGACGCCTCCGGGCACGGCATGGCGGCCGGACTGCTGATGGCGATCGGCGGCGCGACGCTGCGCACCGCCGTGGAGCTCGACCCGGAGCCCGAATCCGTGGTCCGCCTGGTGCACCGAGCGCTGGCGCGCGAGGGCAACCGGCGCGGCTTCATGACCCTGTTCTATGCCCTGCTCGAGCCGGCGAGCGGGCGGATGCGTTACGTCTCCTGCGCCCACCCGTTCCCGCTCCTGGCGCGCGCCGACGGCACGGTCGAGGAGTTGGGTGCCGGCTCGCTGCCGCTCGGCCTCAAGTCGGAGCCGCGAGCGCAGGTGGGGGAGTCCACCCTCCAGCCCGGCGACCGGTTGGTGCTCTACACCGATGGCCTCCCGGAAGCGATCGGAACACCGCCGGCTCCGCCTCTGCCGGGAGCGAAGAAGGCCGGTGCCGCGGACGCCGCGGCTGGTCGTGCCGGCGGTGACGGCGATTCGGGCGCCACCCACGGCACGGCCTTCGGCTTCGAGACGCTGCGCGATCTCGCCTCGACGGCGGGCTCGGCGCGCGCCACGCACGACCGGATCCTCGCCCGCTTCGCCCGGCACGTGGGCGAAGAGCCCCTCGCCGACGACCTGTCCCTCGTCGTCCTCGAACGCCTCGCCTGACCCGCCCCCACGCGCCGCCAGGCGCAACCCCCGGCCTTCCGCCAGCCTGAAAAGAAAAAGCTCGGTGAAGGGAAAGGACGCTGTCAGCGCCAGCGGTGCGCAGTCGAGCCACTCGCCAGTTCACGACAGCGATGATGAAGCCCAGACTCCTGACCGGGAGCTTTTCGCTGGTGGGCGCCGGGTTCGAGCTTGTGGCCTGCCTCGCGAGTCGCCGGGTTCGGTCTTCTACCGGTTCGATCGCTCGGCGCCGCTCATGGGCGACTTCCTCGGGCTCGCGCTGCGAAGTGGCGTGCCAGCGGGTTCATCTACAGCTCGTCTTTGTGCCCGAAGATGCGCCAGAGGGCGAGCGCCGAGCCCACCATGAGGACCAGCGCCGCCGGAACCCCCCAGCGTGCGTCGAACGGCGGCCAGGTGAGGGCGAAGTTCATGCCGTAGAAGCCGGTGATCACGGCGAAGCTGCCGAAGATCACCGTGACCACGGTGAGACGATGGACGACCCGGTTCAGGTGGTTCGACACCGCCGACATGTAGAGGTCGACGGCGCTCGTCAGCAGGTCGCGGAAGGTGTCGACCATGTCGGTGACCCGCAGCAAGTGGTCGTAGACATCGCGCATCCGGTAGCGCATCTCTTTCGACTCGACCAGGTCGTAGTCGGGGCGGGACAGGACGTTGATCATGTCGCGCTGCGGCGCGACCACGCGGCGCAGCTCGAGCAGCGAACGCTTCAGGCCGAAGAGCTCCTCGAGCGCCGCGGGGCGGGGCTTGGCGAGCAGGCGGTCCTCGAGCTCTGCCAGGCGTTCGTCGATCGCGTCGAGGACCGGGAAGTAGCCGTCGACCACCGTGTCGGCGAGCGCCCAGACGAGCTGGCCGGCCGACGGCTTGCCTTTCTCGAATCGGTTGAGACGGCGCTCGGCCTCGTCGATCGCCGGCTCCGCCGCGGGGTGGACGGTGACCGCGAAGTTCTTCCCCAGGAAGAGATCGAGCTCGCGGAAGACCACTTCGCCCGCCGGGCACTCGACCGGGTTGAGGATCACGAACAGGTGGTCGTCGTACTCCTCGACTTTCGGCCGCTGGCGCTGGTTGCGGGTGTCTTCCACCGCCAGCGGGTGGAAGCGGAAGACCTCGAGCAGCAAGTCGGCGTCGGCGTCGCTCGGTCCCTCGACATCCACCCAGAGGAAGAGATCCGGATCGGCGAGCAGCCCAGCGAGCTCCTCACGCTTGCCGGACCTGACTCCCCGGGCGTCGTAGACCTGGATCCGCATCCGTTTCACGAAGGGGATTCTAGAGGGATCTGCGGGTGACCCTTCCCCGGGCCCCGCCGACCCGCCGAAGAACACCGTCCGGCGACCTGCCGGCAGGCGGACGGGTAGGGGTTCGGCCACCCGGCGCGGGCGGTCAGCGGGCGGTGCGGAAGGTGACCGTCGACTCGCGGCGCAGGGGCTCGCCCGAGTCGTCGGTGACCGCGCCGGCGGCGAGCGTCGCGGTGAGCGTTTCGCCGCGCGGCAAGTCCTCCTCCGGTTCCCACACGACCCACCACTGCGAGCGTTCGTAGGCGACCCTTCCCGGGACGACCCGTCCGTCCGCGGTACGCACCACGATCGCGTCCGGGCCGAGCTCGCCGACGGCCGGCTCGGAGAGGGCGAAGACCACCCGCAGCCGGCGGGTGACCACCACGTCGCCTTGGCGCGGGAAGTGCGAGGTCACGCGCGGCGCGCGCTCGACCGGATGCCAGGTGGGAACCTCGGTCGACAGGTCGAGAGTGACGTAGAAGACCGTGTCGACCAGCCAGTGCGGCGGCAGCGGCGGCCTGGGCAGATCGAGATCGTCGAGCCAGTGGTGGAGCAGGACGGCGGCGACCACTACCGCGGCCGCTCCGGCGGCCACCATCGCCGGCGAGACGTGATCCAGAATGACCTCCACCTCGGACATCTGGCCGGCGCGCACGGTCACCGCCTCGGTCACCGCGCGCGGCAGGGGCTGCTCGCGACCGTCGTCGGAGAGGCGCGAGGCGAAGCGGACCCGGTAGCTGCCCGGCACGAGGCCGGCGACGGTCCAGGTCGGATCGAGCGAGCGGAAGACTGGCAGCCACCGGCCCTTCTCGCGGCGCTCGAGCGCGCCGCCGATGGCGCCGGGGAGCAGCGCCCCGTCGCGCCGGGCGTCGTCGTCCGCGAAGACGCGCACCCGCACCCCGCCGAGGTCGCCGGCGATCGGCGTCGCCCCGGTCGTCCGCGCCGAGGCGCAGGCGAGCAGGGTCAGCGGGACGAGGGCAAGAGCGACGAGCGAACGCAGAGGGGGCATGACGGAGGGGGATGCACGCTGGATGCCGGCGGCTCGAGAGATTCTCGCACGCCACGGTTCGTCACCGGAGCCACTTGCGCGCTCCCGGCGAACGTGCAAGTCTCCCCTCAGGCGTTTATGGGAGAGAATCGGGACCAGGCGGGCGAGCTGATGCAGGGGACCCTGGACCTGCTGGTCTTGAAGGCCCTCGCGAGCGGCGCCAAACACGGCTACACGGTCGCCGACTGGATCCGGGCCGCCTCCGACGAGGTCCTCGCGGTGGAGGAGGGCGCGCTCTATCCGGCGCTCCACCGTCTCGAGCTGCGCGGCTGGCTGTCGTCGCAGTGGGGCACTTCCGAGAACAACCGGCGCGCCAAGTTCTACGCCCTGACGGCCGCAGGTCGCCGGGCGCTCGGCGCCGAGACCGCGACCTGGAACCGGTTGAGCGGCGCGATGGCGCGCGTCCTCGCCACCGGCTGAGCGCGCGCATGGTTCGCGAATGGCTGCACTCCGTCCGTCTCCGGACGCGGGCGCTCGTCCTGCGCGGCCGGCTCGAGCGCGACCTGCGCGACGAGATGGCCTTCCATCTGGCGATGCGCGAGGAGGCGCTGCGTGCGGCGGGAATGGACGCCGAGAGCGCGCGGCACGCGGCGCGGCGCGCTTTCGGCAACGAGACCGGCCTGCGAGAGAGGAGTCGCGCGATGTGGAGTTTCGCCGCCCTCGAAGCGTGGATGACGGACCTCGCCGGCGCGGCGCGCAGCGCCGCGCGGCGGCCGGGGTTCCTCGCCGTCGTGACCCTGCTGCTGACCCTCGGCGTCGGCGCCAACACCGCCGTCTTCGGCTTCCTCTCGACTCTCTTCCTGCGCCCGCTGCCGGTGCCCGAGCCCGCGCGCCTGGTGCGCGTCTTCCGCAGCAGCGCCGAGGCCGGCCCGAACGACGTCTTCTCCTATCCCGATTTCGTCGACCTGCGGGAGCGCAACCGAGTTTTCGAGAGGCTCGCCGTCAGCCGCCGGGTCGACGTCAACCTGAGCACCGCCGCCGATCCCGAGAACGCGCACGCGGAGCTGGTGAGCGGCGAGTACTTCGGGATGATGGGCGTGCCGGCGATCGCCGGCCGGACGATCGGCCCCGAGGACGACCGGGCCCCGGGGGCGCACCCGTTGGTGGTTCTGGGTCTCGCGCTCGCCGAGCGCCGTTTCGGCGACGCGCGGGGCGCGGTCGGCCGCGAGGTGGCGCTCAACGGCTTCGACTTCACGGTGATCGGCGTCATGCCGGCGAGCTTCCGCGGCACCCATCCGGTGGAGCCCGCGGACCTCTGGGTGCCGCTCATGATGTACCAGCAGGTGCGCACCGGCGCGGCGCGCCGTCTCGATCTCCAGCGCCGCTCGTGGGGCTGGCTGAGCGCCACCGGTCGCCTGCGGCCCGGGGTGACCCTGGCGCAGGCCGGCGACGACCTCGCGCGCCTGTCGCGCGACCTGGCGCGCGAGCATCCGGCGGAGGACGGCGACGCCACGTTCGTCGTCCACCCGGCGCGCGCCCTGCCCGACGAGACGCAGGCGGCGGCGCGGCGAGTCCTCGGCTTCTGCCTGGCGCTCACCGCCGTTCTGCTGCTGGTCGCGGCGGCGAACGTCGCCGCCATGCTCCTGGCGCGCTCGGCGCTGCGCGCGCGCGAGGTCGCCATCCGGCAGTCGCTCGGCGCGCCGCGCTGGCGGCTCGTCCGCCGCGGCCTGCTCGAGAGCGTCTTGGTCGCCCTGCCGGGCGGCGCGGGTGGGCTCGCCGCGGCCGCGCTCGCCAGAGGCTGGCTCGCCCGCTCCCTGCCGGCGCAGTACGGCGAGCTCGCCTCCGGGCTCGGCTTCGACCCGCGCACGCTCGTCTTCGCGCTCGCCGCGACGCTCGCCGCCGGCCTCGCCGCCGGATTGACGCCGGCGCTCGCCGCGACGCGCACCGACCTGACCGCGACGCTGCGCGAGGGCGGCTACGCGGCGAGCTCGCGGCGCGGCGGTCGGGTGCGCGCGGCGCTGGTCGTGGCGCAGAGCGCCTCGTCGCTCGTCCTGCTGGTGGTCGCGGCGCTCCTCGTGCAGACGCTGCGCAACCAGCGCGGCTTCGACCCGGGATTCCGCGGCGCCGATCTCTGGCTCACCTCGGTCGACGCCGAGCGGGCGGGATACTCCGGGGAGCGAGCGGTCGCCTTCTACGACGCGTTGCGCGAGCGCGTCCTCGCGCTGCCGCAGGTCGAGCGCGCCGCCTACGCCGCCTCGGTGCCGCTCGCGCTCGGCCAGGACTCGACCGGCATCGTGGTGCCCGGCCAGACTCCGCCGAACGGCCGGTCCTACTTCTCGATCCCCTATAACGTCGTGGGTCCCGACTACTTCGCGACCATGTCGATCCCGATCCTCGCCGGGCGCGAGTTCGCGGCCGACGAAGCGCGGCTCGGCGCGCCGGCGGTCGGGATCGTCAACCAGACCTTCGCCCGCCGGTTCTTCCCCGGCGAGAGCCCGGTCGGCCGGACGATCCGCTACGCCGGCGAGGACGGCGCCGAGTTGACGATCGTCGGCGAGGCGCGCGACATCGCCTACTACGCTCCCGGCGAGGAACCGCGGCCGTTCCTCTATCTCAATCCGAACCAACCGCCGGACGGCGCCGCGGTCCTGCAGATTCGCGCCCGACCCGGCGCCACGGGCCTTGCCGCCGCTCTGCGCCGCGAGGCGACGGCGCTCGATCCGAACGCCCTGCTCGCCGACATCCGGACCTTCGAGCAGGCGCGCGCGGTGGCGCTCTTCCCGGCGCGCGCCATGTCGCTCGCGGCGGCGTTTCTCGCCACGCTCGTGTTGGCGCTTTCGGCGCTCGGGCTCTACGGCCTGGTCTCCTGGTCGGTGGCACGGCGGACGCGCGAGATCGGAGTGCGCCAGGCGCTCGGCGCGAGCCCGCGAGCGGTAGTGCGCCTCGAGCTGCGGCGCGGCCTGCGGCTCGCCCTGATCGGCGGCGGCTTCGGCCTCGTCGGCGGGCTCGTGGCTGCCCTGGCGCTTCGTGGCGAGCTCTTCGGTCTCCACCCGCTCGATCCGTGGACGCACCTAGGCGGCGTCGCCCTGCTGCTCGCCGTCTCGCTCGCCGCCTGCTGGCTGCCGGCGCGGCGCGCGACGCGCATCGTCCCCAGCGTGGCGCTACGCGAAGAGTAGCCGGCGCGGGCGGACTCGCTCTCCGGCGGAGGGAAAGAAAAGAGCCCGCCGCGACTGCGGGTCGCGACGGGCTCCCTCAGAGAGCCGATCCGGAGCGGATCAGCCCGAGCGGCGCATCAGGGCGATGCCGGCGCCGGCGAGCAGCAGCGCCAGGGCGCCGAGCCCGTAGGTGTTGAGGGCCGGGATCTCCACCCAGTCCCGATTCACCCGACAGATGTCGCCCAGGACCAAGAGGCGGTAGTTGCACCCGGTCCCGGCGGCGATGTCCACGCTGTGCACGACGACCACCGCGGACTGGCCCGCGGGGACGACCGAGGTGAAATTGGTCGGGGTCGGAGGACTGCCGCTGCTCAGTCCCGGATCGCCGAGGTAGTCGGTGCAGATGTTCGCCGGGTCGAAGGCGTCGAGATAGAGGTTGCTCTGGAGGTTGCAGCCCGCCTGGTCGAGGACCTCGAGCGAGACCGAAACGCAGACGTCGTTCTCGGAGTCGTTCGGGATGGTGTAGGCGTCGAAGGGCCGCGGATCCGTCGCCGTGAAGATGTTGCAGGTCTTGGGCGTGGCGCAGCTGCTGCCGATGCCGTTGCGGTTGAGGCGGCCAGTCTGGTCGCCGGAGACGCTCGGATAGTCGGGGCTCCCCGAGCCGAGGACCCCGGTGATGTCGGTCGGCGCGCAGCGTCCACCCTCGGCGGTGAGGTTGAAGACCAGGTTGCCCGTATCGCCGGCGAAGCCGCCGACCTGGATGTAGTAGACGACTCCCGGGTCCGCGACGAAGCTCACCACCGACTGGAATCCGATCGCGTCGTCGTTGCAGGCGACCGGCGTGAAGGCGCCGCAGGTGCCCGACCAGATCATGATGGCGGTGTCGAAGTCGCTGCCCTCGAGACTGATGGACACGATCTGGGCGAACTCGGCCGGATTCGAGTACGTGTACCAGATGCTGTTCGCCTGAGAGGTGCAAGTCGATCCTGGCTCGCCGGCCTCGTCGCCGGTGCAGGTCGTGTCGCGAGTGTCGGTGAAGGGCGCCGAGGTGATGGCGATGGCATCGGCGCAGTCGTCGTTGACCGAACCCGAGCACCCCTGGACGATCGGCGGCGGCACGAAGGGCGCCTTGGCGAGCGGCGCCACATCCGAGTTGTTGGCGGCCTGAGCCGCGAGCGGCGCGATGACCGCGAACGACAGAGCCAGACGGAGAACGGCCTGGATACGAGTTGAAACCACCAGATTGAGCATCGGAACCCCCCGGCTTCAGAACATGGATCGACTGGAGCAATTGTCACAGATCGACCCCCGGCGGTCAAACCCAAGCCGGGACGGGAGTTGAAATGGCCTCGAGACGGCGATCCCCGGGGCGACAGCGGCCGAATCGCCATTTGCGGATCCGTCTCGCGACGGGACTCGCCTTGCTATCCCGGCCCAGAGCGACCATGCTGTCGGAGTGAAGGTCATTCTCGGCACGTTGATCGTCCTCGCCGCGGCCATGTCGATCTGGTGGGTCCGCTGGGCATGGCGCAAGTTGCAGGGGGTCTCGGATCAGAAGCAGGCCCATCGCCAGTCGGTCGAACGGCGGCGGGATCGCGAGCGTCAGGACTGCTTGTCGGCCGAGCAGGCCCTGGGCTCGACCCTCGCCGGCCGCGACCCAGGGGCGGCGGACGAAGTTCTCTGGGTCGAGAGCGGCGGCAAGGTGAGCCGCTCGCTCCGCCTGGCGCCCGGTCAGACCCTCGCCCAGGCGGTCGAATCCCGCCGCCGCGCGGCCACTTCGACCGCCTTCGACCCCGACCTGCCGTAGCCCGCCCGTCCGCCACCTCCCGACGGGGGGGCTAGCCTGCGATCTCGCCGAGTTGTCCGAGCCGGGCCAGGCGCTCGAGATGGGCGCGGATCTGGCGTTCGGCGAGCGGATGAACCATCGCCGGAACGTCGGGATAGACGCGCGGCAGGATCTCGGCCGGCGTCCGCAGGCCGTCGGTCCAGGCCGCGAGCACCTGGCGCTCGCGCTCGAGGCGGTGGGCGTGCACCTCGGCGAGCTTCGCCGCGCCGTCGAGCAGCGCCCCGCCGTGGCTCATGAACAGGGTGCGCGGCGCGAGCGCCGCCATGGCCGCGAGCGAGGCGAGGAAGTCGTCCATGTTCCCCTCGGGCGGGTCGATGACGATGGTCGAGGCGGCGGCGACGAGGTCGAAGACCAGCAGATCGCTCGCCGCCGGCGAGCCGTCCGCGAGGCGGCGCGGGACTTCGATGGCCAGGTGCCCGCGGGCGTGCCCGGGCGTCGCGTGCAGCCGGAGCTCGAGCCCCGGGTCGCCCGCCAGCCGCAGCCGCTCGCCATCCGATAGGAACCGATCGACCGCGATTCCCTTCGCCGCCAGGCGCTCGGCGGTCGCCGCGTGCGCCGCGATCGGTGCGCCGAGCGCGCGGCGCAGCGGCTCGACGCCGGCGACGTGGTCCGGGTGATGGTGCGAGAGCCAGATCTCGACCACCCGCCGTCCGGTCGCCGCGCGCGCCGCCGCGAGCGCCGCCAGGAGCTTTTCGTTGACCTCCGGATATGGCGAGCCCGGATCGACGAGGACGCACTCGCCGTGCCCGAGGAGAAAGGCGTTGGTGTGCGTCGCCGGCGGCAGCGTCGCCGCGGCGAGCGGGAAGATGGCGATCCCCGGCCGCAGCTCGATGCGCCGGAACGGTCCCCAATCGGCCGCGGAGGTGTCGACGAGCCGCGCGATCCCACCGACCGGCCCGGACTCCGCCAGCACCCGCAAGATGTGCTCGATCGGCGGCGCGACGAGGACGGCGCCGGAAGCGATCCGCGCCAAGGCCACCGCCGGGGCGATCCACTCTCCGGACTCGTTCTCCGGCGGAATCGCCGAGGCCGCGCCATCCGTCGGGCGCCACTCACAGAGGAAGAACCGGTTGTCGAAGCGCAGCGGCGAGAACGGCGGCGTCAACCATCGGCCCGCGAACTCGAGTCGCGAGGCGTCGAGACTCGCGCCGAGCGCAGCGAGCGAGCCCGCCCAATCCGTTCTTTCCCCCAACGGAATCTTCTCGCGATGGTAGTGACGAGATGCTCGAGAAACCGGACGATCCAGGAGAAAGACCCCCGTCTCCTCCGCCAGCTCGCGCAGTGCCGCGGCCGCGAGACCCGGAATCAGATCGGGAACGGTCGTCGCGTCGGCCGGATCCGGCGACGGCTGGGTCGTGGACGCGGCGCTCGCCCCGTGCGGCGCTCCCGCGACCGGTAGCGCCGCGTCCGACCTCTCGACCGCGCCGCCGGGGAAGGCGTGCCAGCCGCCCATGAACGGCAGCGCTCGCCCGCGTTCGATCCAGAAGACCTCGAGCTCCGGCGACCGCCGCCAGAGGACGATCGAGGCGCTGGCGCGCGGCGGGCGGCAGGCGGGGAGGCCCGCGCCGCCCGACGCGAGCAGAACCTGCTCGTAGAGACCCTCCGGCGTCACGCGCGGATTCAGGAGGCGTGCGGCGCGACGAACTTCTTCTCGCCGGCGAGGATCGCGAGCGGCAGCTTGTTGCCCGGCGGCGGCAGGGGGCAGGTGGCGTAGTGCGAGAAGACGCAGGGCGGGTTGTAAGCGCGGTTGAAGTCGACGATCACCCTGCCGTCGACCGGTGGGTCGGTGTAGAGGAAGCGCCCGCCGCCGTAGGTCTCCTTGCCGTTGGTCCGGTCGCCGAAGACCAGGAAGAGTCGGCCGTCGCCGGTGTCGTCGAGCGCCGTCAGCCGGTACTCCTTGCCGTCGATCGTCAGCACGACGGTCCCCGGATTGGCGATGTTCTCGTCGAAACCGAGGACGTTGGGCACCGGGATCGTGCGCGGCGAGGGCGCGGGTTCGAAGCGCGCCTCGAAGCGCCAGGCGACGTCCACCGGCCAGTGTTCGATCCCGGAGAAGGACTGGAGCAGCTCGGTTCCCGGGTCGCGCAGGCGTACGCCGATCCGCCCAGCGCGCTCGATCAGGACGAAATTCAGCTCGCCGACGTCGACCTGGTTCGCCGGTCCGGGGTCGTCGTCGGCGAGCGGCGTCGCCGCGGTCGCCGGCCTGCCGTCGACCTTGAGGCCGGCGTCGGGGGCCGGCACCAGGGTCGCCTGACCCTTCTCGAAGCGGATCGTGCCGGCGCGCGCGGGCGCCTTGCCCGCCGGCAGCTTCACCGGTGTGCCGTCGGCGCTGCCGAGCGCGTTGTCGCCCTCTTTCAACCAGAAGAGCCCGGCGAGCGAGAGCCAGCCGTTGGGATTCCGCAAGCGTTCGTAGCGCTGCGCCCGCCAGGTCTCGACCTCGCGCGTCTCGTCCTCGGCGTCGATGGCGACGACCGCCGGGGCGCAGGCGAGGGCGAGGAGCGCAGCCGAGAGGAGGCTTCGACGCGCCGCACGGCGCGGGGGTCGCGGAGTCTTCATGCCCGCACGCTAGGAGGAGGCCCCGCTCCTGTCAAGCGCGGAGGCGATGCGGCGGCCGCCGGGCAGCCGGTCGCCGGCGCGCGGGGTTCCGCCCCTCCCCTTGCTTACCGAGGGGAGACTGTCGTACACTCCCCTCGGACACCGATATGAGCAAACCCAACGACCTCGTCCTCGGCACCCTCGACCTGCTCCTGCTGAAGTTGCTGGCGCTCGAGCCGCTGCACGGCTGGGCCATCGGCCTGCGCCTGCGCTCCATCTCCGGCGACGTGCTGCAGGTGAGCGAAGGTTCGCTCTACCCGGCGCTGCACAAGCTCGAGCAAGAGGGTTGGATCACGGCCGAGTGGGTGCAGACCGAGAACAACCGGCGGGCGAAGGTCTATTCGCTCACCCGCCTGGGCAAGAAGCAACTCCAAGCGGAGACGGCGAACTGGCACCGGCTGTCGTCGGCCATCTCGCACGTCGTCCGGCTCTCCGAGGCCTAGAGACCCATGCGCATCGCACACTGGTGGTACACCGCGCCGTTGCGGCTGAAGTCCGTCTTCCGCCGCCGCCGGGTGGAGCAGGAGCTCGACGAGGAGCTGCAGTTCCACCTGCAGATGAAGATCGAGGAGGGCCTCGCCGCGGGGCTCTCGCCCGCGCAGGCGCGCCACCGGGCGATGCGCGCCATGGACGGGCTCGAACAGCGCAAGGAAGAGGCGCGCGACGCACGGCGCGTCCGTTGGCTGACCGACTTGCTCGACGACGTGCGCTACGCCTGGCGCAGCCTGCGCCGCGCCCCGGGGCTCGCCGGACTGGTGGTGGTCACCCTGGCGCTCGGCATCGGCATGACCGCGACGCCGTTCAGCATGCTCGACGCGCTGGTCTTCCGCCCCTACCCGGTGCCGGACCCGGGCGGCGTCGTCACCCTCGTCGGCACCTCGCACGACACCCGCTACGACCCCTTCTCCTACCGCGAGTACGTCGACTTTCGCGCCCACGCCACGAGCTTCGCGGGCATCGTCGCCAACACCACCGTCGCCGCCGCCGGCTTCGCCGCTCGGCCGGAAGAGACGCCGCGCGTCCGCGGCGCGATGCTGGTCTCCGGCAACTACTTCCGCCTGCTCGGCGTCGAGCCGAAGGTGGGGCGCGGCTTCCGCGACGAGGAGGACACGGTGCCCGGCCGCGACGCGGTCGCGGTGCTGGGTGCGGGCTTCTGGAAGAACGAGCTGGCGGGCGACCCGGGGGTCGTCGGCCGCCGGATCCGCCTGAACGGCACCGAGTTCACCGTGGTCGGCGTCGCGCCCGAGTCGTTCCCGGGGATGTTCATCTTCACCCAACCCGACATCTACGTACCGCTCGCCATGGCGCCGGTCTTCTCGACCGACTCGCGCAAGAGCTTCTTCGAGGACCGCGACGACCGCGAGCTGACGCTGCGGGCGCGCCTCAAGCCCGGCGCCTCGCTGCGCGAGGCGCGCGACGAGCTCGCCGCCCTCGCCGCGAGCCTCGAACGCGAGTTCCCGCAGACCAATCGCAACCGCGGCGCCACGGTGCGCACCTTCCACGAGATGCGCACCCGCCCCGACGACGTCAACTGGAAGTTCGGCGCGATCTTCACCGGCCTGGCGCTCTGCGTCCTGCTCGTCGCGTGCTCGAACGTCGCGGGCCTGCTGCTCAGCCGCTCGCGCTCGCGGGCGCGCGAGATCGCCATCCGCCTGGCGATCGGCGCCGGCCGGTTCCGGCTGGTCCGGCTGCTGCTGACCGAGAGCCTCGTGCTGGCGATCTGCGGCGGCCTCCTCGGGCTCGTGATCGCCTACGCGGGGATCGGTTTCCTGCAGAGCTTCACCATCCCGGCCGACTTGCCGGTGAAGATCCCGTTCCGCATGGACGGGCGCGTGCTGCTCGCCTGCCTGGCGATGTCGGTCGGGAGCGCGGTCGCCTGCGGCCTGGCGCCGGCGCTCGCCACCACGCGCGGCGAGCTGGTCTCGGGGCTCAAGGCGGCCGACGTCGACGAGCCGGGCAGGAAGCGCCTCTGGGGCCGCAACGCCCTGGTGGTGGCGCAGGTGGCGATGTCGCTCATGCTGCTCACCGCGGCCTTCCTCATGGCGCGCAGCTTCCGCCAGAGCGTCGCCGGCGGGATCGGCTTTCCGATGGATCACCTGCTGCTCGCGCGCTTCGACCCGCGCCTGGCGCAGTACGACGCCGCGCGCTCGGAACGCTTCTTCGCCACGCTCGCCGAGCGGGCGCGCCGGATGCCGGGGGTCCGCCACGCCGCGCTCACCCAGAGCCCGCCCTACGGGCTCGACGACTTCGACTCGCTCGCCTTCGTGCCCGAGGGCTTCCAGATGCCCGCCGACCGCGAGAGCTTCGTCGCGGCGATGGACGTGGTGGACGAGGGCTTCTTCGACACCACCGGCATCGAGATCGTCCGCGGTCGCGCCTTCCAGGCGAGCGACGGGCCGCGGGCGCCGCGGGCGGTGATCGTCAACCAGCACTTCGCCGAGCGCTACTTCCCGGGCGGCGAGGCGGTCGGGCGGCGGATCCGCCTCAACTCGCGCGACGGCGCGCCGCTCGAGATCGTCGGCGTGTCGCGCACGATCAAGTACCGCGAGGCGATCGACAAGGAGACCGACCTCGTCTACCTGCCCCTGGCGCAGAACCCGCGCGCCAAGATGGTGCTGCTGCTGCGCACCGGGCCCGAGCCGCTGGCGATGGTCGAGCCGCTGAAGGAGCTGGTGCGCGCGCTCGAACCCAACCTGCCGATCTCGGAGCTGCGCACCTACGACGATCTCTACCGCTATCACATGGTCGAGGGCCCGGGGGTGGCGATCCAGCTCGTCGGCACGCTCGGCGGCGTCGGGCTGCTGCTGGCGATCTCCGGCCTCTATGGCCTGGTGGCCTACAACGTCAGTCTCCGCCGGCGCGAGATCGGCATCCGCATGGCGATCGGCGCGGACCCGGGCAGCGTCTTGCGGCTGATGATCGGCAAGGGGCTGGTGCTGGTCGGGATCGGCACCGGGCTCGGCCTGGCGTTGGGCTTCGCGGTCGAGCGGCTGATGAAGTCGATGCTCTTCCACTCCGGCGGCGTCGACGTCGTGGCCTATCTCGTCGTCGTGCCGTCGATGCTGCTGGTGACCCTGCTGGCGGCGTACGTGCCGGCGCGGCGAGCGGCGCGCATCGCGCCGACGCTGGCGCTGCGCTACGAGTAGGGAGCGCTCGCGGGTTCCGGTTCCTCTCGCCTCCCGGGAGATCGCCCGCGGGTCAGGCCGCGCCGGGCGGATCGTCCTTCAGCCGACGCGTCTCCAGACGAGAGTCCGGACCACCTGTTCTCCGTCGGCGGAGCGGGTCTCGAGGCGGATAGTCAGCTCGCCGCCCGCGATCGACATCGCGCGCGTGACGGTCTGGCCGACGTTCGGCGGCGACAGGGCGCCCTGCAGGTGCTGGGTCACCTCGCCGCGCGCGTCGTCGACGACGTAGGTGCCGAAGTAGGCGTCGTAGCCGCCCATGGCGCGGGTGTTGTTCGGCGCCGCGGGGGACGGTGCCGTCTCGGGCGCGGAGGCGACGCGGTCGCGCTTCATGAACTGCGCCGAGAAGTGCCCGGCCCGGTCGTAGATCAGCAGCGCGATCGGATCCTCGCCGAGGGAAGGCTCGGGCCGCCGCTCACCGCCGGCGGTGACGTCGATCCGCGAGACCAGCCGCCAGGTGCCGGGCAGCGACGAGGAGAGCGGACTTTCCCGGAGACCTGGATCCGGAGGCATCTTGCGATCCTAGCCGCTCGGCGGCGCGCGCGGAGCTAACTTCCGGCGAAGACGTAGCCGGGATAGGCCTCGCGCGCCGCCGCCGGGGCGGCGAGGTCGAGGTCGAGGGTGGCGAAGGGGGCGTTCCAGGTCGTCCGCGCCAGGATCTCGCCGTACGGATCGATGATCCATCCGCCGCCCCCGAACGTGCCCGTCGGATCGACGCGGTTCGACGACAGACACCAGGCCCCCGAGCGCACCGCGGCCACCACGCCGACCGCGAGCCACTTGGCGAGCGTCCGCGCCTCCGTGGCGCGCGGCGCGAGGATCATCTGCACGCCGCGCGCGGCATAGGCGGCGTAGGTCTCGAGGGCCCAGAGCTCGGTGCAGATGTTGAGCCCGAACGACCACCCGGCGACCGCGTAGGCGGCGAATTCGGCATCGCCGCGGTCGAACCAGCGCGCCTCCCAGCTGCCCGGCTCCTCCGGACGAAAGAACTTGCGCCGCAACGGCAGCAGGTCGCCGGGGGCGGTCCAGAGGAAACCCTGGTTGAACGGCCGGCCGCCGAGGGTGACCGGGCGGGTCGCCACGACCCGCGGGGCGCGCAACTCGCAGAGGCGCCGGCGCCAGAGGTCGCTCAGCGCCGCCGCGGCCTCCCAGCGCGCGGCGTCGACACGCTCGTCCTGCCAGAGCGCCTCGACCATGGCGAACTCCGGCAGCAACACCAGCTCGGAGGCGTGGAGCGCGGTGTGTTCGCAGAGCGCGTCCCAGGCCGAGCCGAGGGCGCGGGGCTCGTGCGGCAGCTCGCAGACGGTGACTCGCATGGCGATTCCGGCCGCGTCCGGCGCTACCAGATCCGCACCCGCGCCGCGGGCTCGAGATAGAGCCGCTGGCCGGGGCGGACGTCGAAGGCGTCGTACCAGGCGTCGAGGTTGCGCACCGTGGCGGCCCGCAGATCCTCCGGCGCGTGGTCGCTCTGCGCCACCTGCTGGCGCAGGGCGGCTTCGCGGATCGCGCGCCGCTGCGTCCGGGCGTAGGCGAGGAAGAACTCGCGGTCCTGCGCGCGCACGACGTCGGCATCCGTCGCCCGGCCGCCGAGCGCCGCGCGGTAGGCGTCGAAGGCGGCGGCGAGGCCGCCGAGGTCGGCGATGTTCTCGGTCAGCGTCAGCTCGCCGTCGACCGCCAGGTCCGGCAGCGGCCGGTACGCCGAGAACTGATCGACCAGCGGCCGCGCGAGAGCCTGGAAGCGCCGCAGGTCCTCGGCGGTCCACCAGCGTCGCATCCGGTGCTCCGGGTCGTAGTCGGCGCCGAGCGTGTCGATGTAGTGCGTCAGGTCGTGCCCGATGAGCGCCCCGACCGAGCCGTAGGCCGCGGCGTCGGAAGACGCGGGGTCGTACTTGGGGGGCTCGAGCAGGGCGGCCGCCATGACGTAGGCGTTCTGCTGGAAGACGAGCAGCGCGCCGACCCGTTGCGGCGCGAGGGTCCAGGTCTCGAGGTCGACCGGCCGGCCGAGGCGGGCGAGGGCTCTGCGATCGGCACTCTCCGCCGCCCGCCGCAGATTTCCGAGCGCGTCCGCCGGGTCGACGGAGAGCGCTGGATCGTCCTGCCAGCGGTCGGGGTAGCCGATGCCCACGTAGACCGTCCGCAGCTTCGCGAGCGCGCTCGCCCGGGTGGCCGGCGACATCCAGGTCGCCGCCGCGACCCGCTCCAGGAGCGCCGCCCGGACCTGTTCGCCGATGCGCTCGATCCGCGCTTTCCGCTCGGCGGGGAAATAGCGCTCGGCGTACATCCTGCCGAGGGCGTCGCCCAGCGCGCCTTGCGTTGCCGCGAGCGCGCGCTCGGCGCGGGACGGAGCGGGCCCCGCCGCGCTGGCGGCGCGCAGCGCCAGCGCCGGGTCGGCGAGAGCGCGCGGCAGAACGTCCGCGACTTCGAGGATGGCGTGGAAGCGCAGGTAGTCCCGCCAGCTCTCGAGCGGCTGCGACGCGACCTGCGCCGCCAGGCCGGTCACGGCGGTCGGCTGCCAGACCACGATCTCCTCCTGCCCGGCCAGCCCCGCCGCCTCGAGGAAGGCGGGCCAGTCCATGCCGGGGGCGCGGCGCGCGAAGTCGGAGCGCCGCCAGACGTTGTCGGCGTTGCGGTCGTTGGCCGACGCCTCGCGCGTCGCCTGGTCGCGGGCGAGCGCGGTCTCGAGCGCCAGCACCGCCGCAGCGCGTTCGCCGGCGCGGTCGAAGCCGGCGAGGCCGAGCAGGGTCCGGACGGTCTCGAGATAGCGCGCCCGGAGATCGACCCGGCCGGCGTCGGCGCCGAGATAGTCCTCGCGATCCGGCAGGCCGAGGCCCCCTTGCAACAGGAACGCGACGTTCGCCGGTTCGCCGTGGATGCTCTGCTCGACGGCGAGCCCGAGCACGGCGGCCGAGCGGTAGACGCCCAATCCCAGAGGATCGACGTCGGCGCGCACGCCGCGGCCGAGGCGGCGCGCGAGCTCGACCCGGTCCGAAATCGTCCCGAAGGAGTCGAGCAGCGGCCGGAGCGCCGCGAGGCCTCGCCGCTCGATGCCGGCCTCGTCGAGATAGGCGGCGTGGAAATCGGCCACCCGGCGCGCCGGCGTGCCGGCGGGCGCGCAGCGCGCGGCGTCGAGCAGCTCCGCGATGCGGCGGCGCGCCTGCTGCTCGAGCTCGTCGCGCGCCCCCCAACGCTCCCTGCCCTCCGGGATCGCGGTCGCCGCGAGCCACGCGGCGTTGGCGTAGGCGTAGAAATCGTCGCCCGGGGCGACGGTCGCGCCGACCGCGCTCGCGGGCCGCGAGGAGTCCGCGCCCGCAGGCGCCTGCGCGACGGCCGGGCGGGCGGGTGCGAGCGCGAGCGCCGCCAGGAGGATCGGCAACGCGCCGGCGGGAACGGATCCGCCGGTCCGGTTCGGGGAGAGCGTGTCGCGGGTGGCGTCGGAGCGCATCGGCGTAACCTCTCGCTGGAATGAGGGTCCCGAGGCCGGGTACGCGGCCCCGGCCATGGCGTCGGCGAAGATAGCGGCGACCCGGAGGGCTGTCGCGGCGCGGGACCGACCACTTTGGATCACTTTCGGACATCGGCGCGCTGGCGCGCTCTGGCGGGTGGTTGGCTCTGATATATCTGCGCCCATGATCGCGCGCGCTCAGCCGATCGACGTGCTGTTCGTCATCGTCCCGCACGCCATGCTGCTCGACATCGCCGGGCCGGCGGAGGCCTTTCGTCTCGCCAATCAGCACCGGGAGCGCCGCGGGCTGCCGCCCCGCTTCCAGCTGCGTTTCGCCGGTTCGACGGCGAATCCTCCGACTTCGGTCGGACTGGCGCTCGGCGACCTCGCGCCCTTGCCGGAGCGGCTCGACACGCCGACCTGGGTGGTGGTGGTCGGGCAGCCGACGGCGCACGCGGTCCAGGTCACGCCGGAGATCGCGACCACCGTCCGCTGGCTGAGCGACCGGCTGCGCGGCACCCTCGACGCGACGGCGGCGGAGACGCCGCACCGCCTGGTGACCATCTGCTCCGGCGCTCTGCTCGCTGCGCGGGCGGGGCTGCTCGGCGAACGGCGCTGCACTACCCACCACGAGCTGCTGTCGAACCTGCGTGCGCTGGCGCCTACGGCCGAAGTGATCGACAACCGCGTCTTCGTGGTGGATGGCGCGCTCGCGACCAGCGCCGGGATCACGGCGGGGATCGACGTCGCCCTGCACCTGGTCGGAGAGGAGTGCGGCGAGGCCCTGGCGGCGAGCGTCGCCGAGGACATGGTGGTCTACCTGCGGCGTTCGCCGCGCGACACCGAGCTGTCGCCGTTCCACATGCACCGGCGCCACCTGCACCCCACCGTGCACCGCGTGCAGGACGCGATCGTCAGCGAGCCGCAGCGCGACTGGGACATGGCGTCGCTCGCCCGCGTCGGCCGGGCGACCGAGCGTCACCTGTTGCGCCTGTTCATCGACCACGCCGGGATCTCGCCGCTCGACTACCTGCGCTCGATCCGTCTCGAGCGCGCCCGCCAGTCGCTCGAATACGGCGCGACGGTCACGCGCGCCGCCGCGGTCGCCGGCTTCGGCTCCGACCTGCAGCTGCGCCGCGCCTGGAGCCGGCAGTGGGGCGGCTCGCCGAGCGACACGGCGCGGGCGGCGAGGGCCGTCCGGGCGGCGGGAGCCGACGCTCCCGCCCGGCGCGCCCCCCGCAGCCGCGCTTGACGCGGCGAGGCGGGCGTTGTACTTTGCGTAGTGAAGTACTTTCCAAGACGAAGACAAAGGCGCGGAGGGCGGCGGATGCGACGGATCGGCGCACGCAGCTGGCGGTGGGTCTTGCCGGGGGCGGCGGCGCTTCTCGCGGGAGCGCTCGTCTTGCCGCGGCGGACCGGCGTCGAACCGCGTGGGCTCGCTCCCGGCGCTCCGGCCGGCGTCGCCGCCGCGCGCGGCCCGGCGTTCGCGCTGCGCGTCGAGCGGCCGCACCGGAGCCTGCCGCTCTTCGGGCTCGTGCCGGATGTCCTCATGCCCCTCGTGCAGACCTCGCGCGACGCCGAGCTGGAGCTCGACCAGGCGAGCCCGGGCGCCCGGATCGGCGACGTCGGGAGCGACCGCCTCCGGCTCGGCGCCGACGGCTGGGAGCTCGCGATCGAAACCGACGGCGAGGGGCGCATCGCCGCCGCGACGCATCTCGACTTCCCGTATCTGCTCGGCGGCGCGCGCTACCGGCTGCGCTGCCGGCCCGGCGATTCCACCGCCGGCTATCTGCGCACGACTCCGGGCTCCGCAGCGGGCGAGCTCGACGGCCGCTTCTTCTTCCAGCTCGCCGTCTGCGAGGACGCCGAGTCGGGCAAGACTCTGACCTGGCCGCAGGCGCCGCTCACCGTCACCGGCAGCTTCGCCGGGCTCCCGAAGACCTCCGGCTGACGGGCGGCGGCCCGGACCCTCCAGGGCGTCCGGCTCCGCCGCTCGATCGCCAGCGCGCGACGTCCACGCCGGCGAAGGCAAGGTGCGGCGCGCTCTACGCCGGGAGGCGCTCGACGTTCGGATCGAAGGCGAGCGCCGCGGCGTTTCCCGCCTGGATCGCCGACTCGAGCGAGGCGGTGAAGTAGGGCGCCCGGCCGTTGAGGCTGGTGGCGAGGTAGACCTCGGCCCGGCTCGAGCGGATGGCGAGCGGCCCGTGGCGGACGATTTGCGTCGCGTTCGACAAGCCGTAGGGGAGCGTCGCGAGGGGCTCGGGAAGCGTCGGATCGACCCGTCGTTCGTCCTCCCAGAGGATGCGCGCCAGCTGCTCCGGCGCGTGATCGCGGGCGCGCGTGCCGAGCCGCGGATGCCGGAAGTCGGTGTCCAGGCTGACCGAGGCGATGACGCAGGTCACCGCCGGCGGACGCAGGAACTCGCGGTACTGGCTGTACTGGACGAGGATCGGGTGCCAGCCGCGGCGCACGTTGTGGCCGCCGAGCGGCAGGTCGCGCGGGAACTCGCTCGCGAAGGTCCAGGTGAGCCCGAAGTGCTCGTAGACCGACTCGCGCAGCACGGTCGGCAGAGCGTCCGCCGGCGGACCGAAGCTGCCGGCGAGCTCGGGGCTCCCGGCGAGGAGGCGGGCGAGAGCGCGCGGCGGCACCGCCAGGAAGACGGCGTCGTAGCTCTCCTTGCCGCGCCCGGCGGTCTCGACCTCGACTCCGCCCGCGAGGGCGACGACCTCCGTTCCCGTGCGCACTTCGACGCCCACCGCGTCGAGCGCCCGGCGCCACGCGGTCAGGAAGCCATCGGGCGAGCTCGGCGGGCGGGCGTTCCACTGCAGCAGGTGGCGCCGGCCGAGGAAGAGGGAGCCCAAGTTGGCGCCGAGGCGGTGGAAGAGCTCCCACATCGTCATGTTCAGGGTGCCGGTGATGCCGCCGAGCGCCGTGGCGCGCATCCACGCCCGGCAGCCCTCGCCGATCCGGTGCGCGACCAGGAACTGCGCCACCGAGACCTCGCGGTAGCTCCGGAGCCCCGTGAGGTGGAGGAGGAAGGCTCCGCCGAGCTTCCCGAGGTCGCGCCACGAGCTGTCGGCGATGAACGGGGTCATCCACTGGCGGCGCAGGTCGTGGCGGGCGACGAAGTGGGTCTCCCACCGGGTGCCGATCAGGCGCAAGAGCGCCGGCGCGCTGCGGTAGGTCGGCTGGTAGACCTTGCAGGAGTTCTCGCCGGCGAAGTACCCGTCGGCGTCGAACCGCGCCGCCCAGAGGCCGCCGAGCTCTCGTTCCCGCTCCAGGATCGCGACCCGGTGGCCGGCCCGGGCCAAGAGGAGCGCCGCGGTCATGCCGCTCGGCCCTCCCCCCACGACGGCCACTCGCTTCCCCGCCGCTGCGGTCATCAGGCGGCAGTCTATCGGCGGCCATCGCCCCGGCTCCTTCGACCGGGAGCGTGGCCCGACGGGGTCAGCCGGCGCGCCGGCTGGCGGCGGTGGAGCCTGGAGCCAGTTCGACCACCTGCTTCCGGAGGCGGTCTCCCAAGCGGTCCTTTTCCACCTCGAGGTCGTGCCGCGACTGGAGGTTGAGCCAGAGCTGCGGGCTCGTCCGGAAGTAGATACCGAAGCGCAGCGCGGTATCGGCGGAGATGGAGCGCTTGCCGAGGACGATCTCGTTGACCCGACGTGGAGGCACGCCGATGCTCTTCGCGAGACGGTACTGACTGACGCCCAGCGGTTTCAGGAATTCCTCGAGCAGAATCTCGCCGGGGTGGATGGGAGCGATTCGCTGGGTCATGGGTCTAGTGATAGTCCGTGATCTCTACTTCGAAAGCGTCCGAGACTCTCCAGACGAAGCAGATCCGCCATTGATCGTGGACTCGAATCGAATGCTGTCCGGCACGATCGCCGGAGAGCTTCTCGAGCCGGGTCCCGGGTGGCGAGCGCGAGTCCTCGAGCGACTCGGCACCGTCGATCAGGAGGAGCTTGCGAAGCGCCGGACGCTGGACGTCGGCGGGCAACCTACGTGACACCTGCCGATCGAAGACTCTCCTCGTATCGTCGTCGCGGAAGCTCCGAATCAACGCCGGAGATGATAACGCGTAACGTTACTAATTGCAATCGAACCCTCGCCTCGCGCCCGCGGGTATCGTGCCACGCGTCGCGAGCGGGTCGGCGGCCCTACCAGTACTCGTGGGTTCTTCGGATCTTGCCGTCCGCGACTTCGAAGACCCACATCTGCTGGCGCCGGACGGGGGTCCACGTCGAGCCTTCCGCGGCTTCGAAGGCGACTTCGGTCCGGACCGCCACGACGTCGCGCCCGGCCAGGCTCTCGTTCACGGTGATGCGGGCTTGGCGCGTGCCGCCGAGGAAATCGAGCATGCCGTGTCGCACGCTGTCGAGACCGGACATCCGGATCCCCACCCGCGGAGGCTCGTAGACCAGCGCCTCGGAACAGAGCGCCAGCGCCGCCTCGACGTCGGCGGGCTTCGCTCCCTCCTGCATCGTCGCCTCCCGCGCCGCGAGGTAACGCCGCGCGAGATCGAGCGGCTCGGCTCGCGAGGGTTCGGCCCCCCCGCCGGCGGACGCGGCGAGGGCGAGGAGGATCGACAGGGAGCCGAGTTGGAATCTCATGGGTGCTCCTCCTTCGCCCTCGAGCCGTCGCGGACGAGGACGATCTTGCCGACCACGCCCCCCGACTCGAGCAGCTCCTGCGCTTGCCGCGCCTCGGCGAGCGGGAATCGTCGCGCGACGACCGGCCGGATTCGCTCCTGGCGCAGCAGGTCGAGCAGGGCGACGAGGTCTTGCCGGAAGAGGTCGGGTCGGAGCCGCTTGAGGGTCTGGATGCTGTAGGGCACGACGCGCCTGCGACCGGGGAGGAGCCAGCCGCCGGCGATGTAGAGCGCGAAGAGGGCGGTGCCGCGGAAGCGCCGGCGCCGACCGGGGCGATCGGAGGTCAGTCCCTTGCCGCGCAGGGAGGTGGCGAGGCCGTAGCCGACGACTCTCCCGCCGCGACGGAGCGCCGCGCGGGATCGCCACAGGTGCGCTCCGCCGATGGGATCGAAGACGACGTCGACGCCGTCGCGGGTGAGGCGGTGGATCTCGGCGACGAAGTCTCCGTGGCGGTAGTCGATCGGGGTGCCGCCCATCTCGGTCACGGCGCTCGCGCCGCGCGCGGAGCAGGTGCCGTAGGTCTCGAGTCCGGCGAGTCGCCCGAGCTGCAGGAGCGCCGTGCCGACTCCGCCCGCCGCGCCGTGGATCAGCGCGCGCTGGCCGGAGCGGACGTGGGCGGAGCGATGCAGCATCTGGTAGGCGGTGATGTAGTTGAGGACGAGGCTGACGGCCTCGGCGGGGTCCAGTTCCGCGGGCACGGGCACGAGCTCGCGCCACGGCAGGCAGACGTATTCGGCCCAGGCGCCGTGGATCGGCATGGCCGCGACGCGCTCGCCGGGCTGGATGTCGGTGACTCCGGCGCCGACTCGATCGACTTCGCCGACGAGGTCCCAGCCCGGCGTGAAGGGGGGCTTGGGGGTCTCGGGATGGATGCCTTGGCGCGCCAGGACGTCGGGCAGCGAGACGCCCGCCGCCTCGACCCTCACCCGCACCTCGCCCGCTCCCGGCTCGGGGCACTCCTCTTGGAGCACCTCGACCACCTCGGGCCCGCCATACCTCGCGACGACGATGCGCGTGTGTCTCATCGGGGGTGGGCCACCTTGATTGCTCTCGCTACCAAACCCTGAGCTCAGTCGCGCGCCACGCTTCGGGATCGGTCGCGAGGTCGGGGATGTAGTGTTCCATCTTTAGCGCGATCATCGCGCCGATTGATTTCCTCGGGCAGCCCCGATCCGCGTTTCCCCTTGTTCCCGCAGCCAACTGAGGATGCGGCACCTGTCCGCGAGTTTGCGCGGACAAGGGGTCGAGGCGACTCCTGATCCTGTAAGTCAGTGAAAGCGACACGCTGTCGTCGGAGCATCGGCACTCGAACCGGAGGGCCGGCTGGCGAACCACTCGACCACCTCGGCGAGGGTGCTGCTTGACAGGACGGTCCACACAGAAGGCGACACGCCGGTCATGGCGTTCTGATTTGGCCCCCAAAAAGAGGTCGACAACTCTCGTCGAGCGCCGAATAGCCGAAGAGGCCCGTACACGCAAGCTCGTCGAGGGGGTCGCACCAATTGCGACCGGTGAACAGATACCGCTCGCCCGGCTTAGCTAGTCCTACGATCGTGCGGAGGTAGATCCAACCCGACGGGAATGCTGCCTCGGCATCCTCGTCGCCAATCCAGTCGTTCCCCTCGAGTTCGGTAACGACGCCCTTGCCGTATCTGCCGGCTACCTTGAAGAAGAAGAACAGATAGCGCTGCGAGACATCACGGGTGATCGAGAACTTGACTTCCCGACCGTAGCCCGAAGCCGGGGCTTCGATGACTTGAAGTTCTGGCGCCGGAAGATCGCCGGTGGGAGCGAGGCTCAGGCCCGCTCCTTCGCCTGCAATTCGCAAGACAATGTCGTAGCGATCGGCGACCGTTAACGGCTGAACCTCGAAGTAGATCGACCCCGCAGGCACGTCCGTCGGAGGAACGCTCGCCCGCCGCCAGTCCAAGTCGCCACTAACTCTGAACCTGGTATCTGGGTCAAGGGGCATCGCAATTACTCGATTGAACTTCCTCTTGTAGCCGAGAGTGAACGCCAGGAAGCTGAGCTTAGCTTCTTCACGGCTCGGATTTAGCGTCACCTTCACATCATTGCAGCGGAGAGGACCATGAATGGGGAAGAGATCGAGTTGTTCGTCGAAGTAGCCGTCTTTTCGGAACGTGAGTCGAGCAGCATGCACCTGCCGCCAGTCGAAGCTAAAGCGTGGCCCGACGATGGATTCATCCTCGATAGACTCTTGTTCGTCTCTTTCTGCGTCAAGATACACGAGCCTCTCGGCCTTTTTGGAGGCTCGCACGCCCGACAGCTGCTTTCCGTCAGGGTCGACGATCACGCCATCGATCGCGACTCTCGAGTTTCCGAGAAAGGCCGAGATGGGCCCGAGGATCCGGCCGCAGCTTGCCGCCAGAGCTGCAGCAATGCCTATGAGAACTGCCGCAAGTTGCGATCGAGCTGGACGGGTCATGAAGTGCCACCTACGTTTCATTCGCTGAGCGGCCGAAATCGGAAGGGAATCGCATGCTCCGCCCCGCCCTTGGCTAGCAGCTCGACGTCGAACGAAATCGAGCAGTCCCCGGGCTGGCGCCGGTGTGCCACCCAACGGACCTGAGCTCAGCGGCGCCCCGAGCGCGCCCGCTGCAGTGATGAGATGGACTCCTCCCTCGACTGGAACGGCATCTGGAGTGCCAAAGTCGCGGGCGTCATCGGCATGACAGTCCTTGAAAGGAGGAGTCCGTGGGCAAGGATACGACCGTCGCGGTGGATCTGGCAAAGAGCGTTTTCGAGGTCGCGGTTTCGACCCGGCCGGGGTCGGTCTCGCAGCGGCTACGCCTGAGCCGCAGCGGGCTGGTGAGCTTCTTCTCGACGCTGCCACCGGCCACCGTGCTGCTCGAAGCCTGCGGTACGGCGCACTTCTGGGCGCGCGAGCTCGAGCGCTTCGGGCACCGCGTCCTGCTGCCGGCGCAGCACGTGCGCCGCTACCGCAGCGGCAACAAGACCGACCGGGCCGACACCAAGGCACTGCTCGAAGCCTTCCGCAACGAGGAGATCCGGCCGGTCCCGGTGAAGAGCCCGGCCCAGCAGCAGCTCGCCGCGCTGCACCGGCTGCGTTCCGCCTGGCTCGGCACCCGCACCGCCCGCATCAACACCCTGCGCGGCCTGCTGCGCGAGCAGGGCATCGTCATCCCTGTCGGTGCCCGTCACGTCGTGCCGCGCGCCCTCGAGCTCGCCGGTGAGGACGAGTCGGGGCTCTCCGATGGCCTGCGCTTCGCGCTCTTCGAGCTCGCCCGGGAGATCCGCGAATGCGAGCGCCGTCTCAGCGATCTCGAGAAGCGCCTTGCCGCGCTCGCCCGCGAAGACGCTCTCGCCGTTCGCCTGCGCACCGTGCCCGGGGTCGGCCTGATCACGGCCACCGCACTCGCGGGCTTCGGCGGCGATCTCCGGCGCTTCTCTTCGGGACGACGCTTCGCGAGCTACCTCGGCCTGACGCCCCGAGAGCGCTCGAGTGGATCGATCCGTCGCCTCGGCGCGATCAGCAAGCGCGGCGATACCTATCTGCGCATGCTGCTCATCCACGGCGCGCGCGCCGTCCTCGCCGCGGCGCCACAGATGAAGGAGCCCGACCGGCTCCGGAGCTGGGCTCTCGCTCTCGCGGCCAGGATCGGTCACAACAAGGCCACCGTCGCGCTCGCCAACAAGCTCGCCCGCTATGCCTGGGCCGTCGCGACCCGCGAAGTCACTTTCAACCTGGAGGTCGGCATGGCGGCTTGAGGGCGACATCGGCTCCGCGCGATCCCACCGGCAACTGCGAAGAGACAACGACGACGACGAAACGGCAGAGACCGGCGTGGGGAAAAGTCGATAACTATCGTGGCCTTCGAGGCCGGTGCGAACGACTGACTCCCCGCGCGCGGACTTCATCCTGGCCCGGAGAAACAACTCTCCAACGAGAGGCCGAAGATACGGCTGCAGTCCTGCACGTCGCACGTCATCGAATCCTCGAGCCGGTTGACGGAGGAGTCCAGATACGAATGGTTAGCCGGCAGCCCGCGGGAGACGCTGTCTTGCATTTCGCCACCGTTGAAAGCGGCCTTCTTGAATAACGCGCTCGACCGACAAGAATGCCATCCCGAGTTCAGACCCAGCCTGCGACGAGGCGCTACCCGGAGATAACGAGAACAGCTTGAATTCAATTCGGAACTGGGCGCGATGGGACCCATTCTCAAGATCGAGAAACTCCAAGTCCACGTACATCGGTGGAATTTGCGGCCCGATTGTAAGGCGAAGGCCGCCCTCGCTAGGTTTGCATTCAGCTACGGAGAATAGGTGCAATGCGAGAGAGATGGACTCCAAGTACGCTGGTGGCAGTCGAAGTTCGTGCGACTCTGAACGCGAGCTCGCGGGCAGCAAGAAGGCAGATGCAGACCTAAGTTGCGCTTCGAGCATGTGCGTAGATCTTGGCCCAGACGCGTTCACGAACTGCAAGACACGATCACCCCTTAGCTCCGCCCATGGCTCAGTTGGCGCTCGCCAGCGACTCAGGCCCTCAAGGAGTGCCTGGAAATCGAAGTGCCAACGCGCCGACACACGTTTTGCGGCACCAACGCCGAGATTGAACAAATCTAGGCAAACTGAATGAGGGAAGCCTGGGCCCGAGGTGCTTTGCTGAATCCTCGCGAGTTCCGGTGTGTCGCCTGGACGAGCTAGAACTCGAAGGTTCGCACCCTCAACAAGCAGATCAGGCTTATATGCGCTTGCCCGCTGCCTTCGCATCTCGAGAATCGTCAACAGAGCCGCGGCCGCTGTCACCAGGCCTACGACACTCGTTAGGAGTTCAGCCACTAGCTCTCCCTACTCCTTGCTGCCGGCTAACGAATCCTGAGTTCAGCCGCGCGCCCCACCGAGGGAGAACGAGCGAAGCGAGCCACCGGCGGGCAGTTGGCGCGTCGGCTGGAACGAATGGTTAGGCGACAGGCCACTTGAGGCGGCTCACCCGCCGCTCTGCCATCCGGGCTCAGATGCGGAGGTCGCCGTTGTCAACAAGCTGCACATTGGCGCGTTCAACATATGACCCATCTGGAAGCAGGAGGCGGACGCTGCAGCGATGACGAGCGCCCGGCGCTGTGAGTGCCTCATACAACAGCTTCTGGTCTTGGAAAGCACAGCCTGGCTTGTCGATCTCGAGCCAGAAGGGATTTACGCGGCGTGATTCAACCTCACCATAGTCCAGGCTGCCTTGAGCCCTCGTCGATTTGAACGGAATCAGCTTGCCCTCGAACATCAGGTCGGCGTGCGCACGGAAGAGGGCGGCCGTCTGGCCCAAGTTCATCAGTCCGATTGCCATTCGAATTCGAGGAACTGACTGCGCAGCATGATCAATGGACTTAGGATTGTTTGGCCCCTGAGGCAGCAGCCCGGAGACCCACGAATACAAGGCCCGAAAATGGGAGAGATCTCGATCGTGTTTCGTTAGCAGCCCTTCAAGCTCTGACTCAAGAAAGGCGATTGCGTCCTTCGGCTTCTGGCGGAGGTCGTGATACAGCGAACCCTTATTCGCCTCACGGTAGAAACTCTGAAAACTGACGACATAGGGCGAAAGATCCTGCAGCAAGGACTCTCGATCGTCATCTGAAGGAGCGTCCCCATACGCTTTGAGACGCTCGAGCAGTGTGCTTGTCCAACGCGATGTCCGATCGTAGCTTGAGGCAGCAGAATTCGCAGCTTCTTCAAGAGACCGCAAGTGGAAGTGCTGAAATTCGTTCTGTAGAAGTGCGTAGGAGAGATCTTCCTTCGAGTTGCGAGGGAAGAAGTCCTTGAGGCTGCTGTGGCTTAGAAACCACCATAGCTCCGGATCCATGCGAAATGGCTGCCGCTCGGATTTGAAGTCAACATGCTCGATTCGCAACAGCGGGCGATCTGTATACTGTTGGAAATACACCTTCCCGAGTGCGCCTGCAAGCGCCACGAGCAAGGCAGCAACAAACGCTACTGCAGTGGCTGTGCTTCGAGCGGGCGATGTGCTCGTCAGTAGCCAGACGAGAAAGCTAGGGATCGCCGCCAGGAGGGCAAGGAGCGCGAACTGGGTCGCGATGGCCCGGAACCTCATGCGTCAACCTCCTCCCGAATTGAGGAAACTCTATATCACTGTCGCCTAACGGATCTGGAGCTGAGCGGCGCGCCACGATGGCTGACCGGCGAAGCCGGGACGCTGCCGCTGAACGCGTCCGCTCGAGCGACTGGTTAGATGACGGGTCACAAGCGGAACCCTAGCGCGAACGAGACCGTGCCAGCGCCCACAAGACCCGCCACGACGAGAAGGAGAACGAAGGGGGACGGGTCATAGAACTCCCGCCGCCGGGCCGATGTGACGCGGTTTCTGAATGAGGGGGACCAGACTACTAGTGCCGAGAAGGTTGCAAGCGCGAAACAGGCGAGCCCTACGATAGCGAGAGACCGAGGGTCTTCTATCCGATTGCGCCAACCATTCAAACGCATTGCGGCAAGGAAGAAGATATTCCACGCGATGACAAAGATCGCGATGACCTGCCACTTGATCGAGGAGAGTGCTAAGAGCCTCTTCATTCCGTCATCTAACGGATCTGGAGCTGAGCGGCGCGGCACGATGCCGAGCCGGCGAAGCCGGATGCCACCGCTGAACGCGTCCGCTCGAGCGACTGGTTAGGCGTCATGCCGACACGAAATGGCCGCCGCCAGAAGTTCAAGCGCCTGAGCCGGGAAGGGGTGCTCTACCCACTTCTCAAGGTAGGCATTCGACCCATGCTCCTCGAGCACGGCAGCAGCGCAAGCATAAACCGCCCTCGCATAAGCCAAGGGCGTGAGAACTGCCTCAAATAGTAGCCGGCCACTGTCGGTGGGCTTGTTGCCCCAGAGCTCATGAAACTCGAAGATGCGCAGTCGCACGGCGTTGTTTTCGGCTGAGCTAACCGACCAACGGTACTCTCCGGGTTCTTCATCGAAACCGAATTCGACTGAATGAAAGTTCGATGCGGCAGCGATGCCGGAGAGCACCAAGTTGCCTAGCGCGTCGGACAAGTAAGACGCCGAGAGTTCAACGTGCGCATCGCTTGACTCGACAATACACTTCGACCACCCAGTTGCAACCAAGCTGTATGTGATGCGAAAGCTCTCGCTCATGACGCCTAACTAGGATTGATCCCGCAAACCAGAACGGGAGTTGCGTGTGACAACGGGGCGATAAACCGGCGGGTGTTGGAGGGGGTTGGGCGCGGCATGTTCTGTCTTCCGTTAGGCTTGCGGAAAGGATACGCCGGTTGGTGTGGGAGAGCAATGTCGCGGATTTTGACACCTAATCCGTGCACGGCTTCGGGCCTCATGGGGGGCAACGGAATCGACGGCCGGCGCGTACACCTGATGTCGAAGCGGCGGCCGGCTGGGTCTGGCATCTCCTCGCAGAGAGCCCATTCCGGACGCGGGGCGGTCGGGCTCGGGACGGGTCGTCGCTTCGGCACCATTTCTTCTCCCGAATCGCGGAATTTCGCCGGGGCGCTGGTGGTTGCCGGGTCCAGGGGGAGACGCGATGACCGAGGAGGCGCCGGGGCCTGCTCCGGACGACGAACCGTTCCCGCTCCTGGAAGACCAAGAAGAGGCGCCGCCCGCCGCGGCCGGACCGCCCGCCGCCGCGGGTGCCAGCGCCGAATCGCCGCAGCAGCACGTCGAGCGCCTGCTCGACGACGCGCTCGCCAACACCTTTCCCGCCAGCGACCCGGTCGCCCTGCCGCCCGAGAGGAAATAGAGCGAGCGCGCCGCGCGCCCCGCGAAACCACGTAGGCTCGTGGCGATGAAACGACCGGCGCGGCTCTCCGACCTGCAAGGCGCCGCGCGACTCGCGGTCGAGGCCACGATCGGCGTCACCGACCTCGTCGAATCCGTCCACCACAGCGTCACCCACCTGCCGGGAAAAGGGCCCGTCCCCGGATCGAGCCCCAGCCGCCAGCGCGGCATCTCCGGCTTCGTCTACCGCACCGTACGCCGCATCACCCGCTGGGTCGGGAGCGGCGCCGACCTCGCCTTCACCCGGCTCGGCCCCGCCCTCGAGCCGCCGAGCGCCGGCGAGGAGACGGCCGAAGCCGCGTCCCTGCGGCGCGAAGCGCTCGTCGCGGCGTTGAACGGCGTGCTCGGCGATCACCTCGAGGCGAGCGCCAACCCGCTCGCCATCCCGATGCGCTTCCGCCGCGGCGGGCGCGAGCTCGATCCGGCGCGCGAGAGCGGCGGCCGGGTGCTCCTCCTGCTCCACGGACTCTGTCGCGCCGACCTGCAGTGGCGACGGCACGGCCACGACCACGGCGAGCGCCTGGCCGCCGAGCTCGGCTTCGCGCCGGTCTACCTGCACTACAACTCCGGCCGCGCCATCGCCGCCAACGGTCGCGAGCTCGCGAGGCGGCTCGAAGAGCTGCTCGCCGCCTGGGGCGCGCCGGTCGACGAGCTCCTCGCCGTCGGCCACAGCATGGGCGGCCTGGTCATGCGCGCCGCCTGCCGGGTCGCCGAGAGCGAAGGTCTCTCCTGGCGGCGGCGGCTGCGCAAGATCGTCTTCCTCGGCACCCCGCACCATGGAGCGCCGCTCGAGCGCGGCGGCAACTGGGTGAACCTCGCCCTCGACACGACCTCCTACACCGCCGCCTTCGCCCGCCTCGGCCGGATGCGCAGCGCCGGCATCACCGACCTGCGCCATGGCCGGCTTGGCCCGATCGGGGCAAGCGATCCCGAAAGCCAAGAGGACCGCTTCGCGCGCGGCAGCGGAGAAGGGGCGCCCCTGCCGCTGCCGGCGGGGGTCGTCTGCTACGCCTTCGCCGCGACGCTCGCTCCGGACCCGGCGGCCCCGGCAGAGGCGAGCGCGGCGGCGGGACGCCGGCGGCGACTCCGGCCGCCGGCTCTCCTCGGCGACGGACTGGTGCCGCTCGCGAGCGCTCTCGGCGATCACCCCGACCCGGCGCGCGACCTCGCGATTCCCGCCGCGCGCCGCGCCGTCGGCTACGCCATGAGCCACCTCGACCTGCTCGATCGCCCCGAGGTCTACGCGCGGATCCGCGCCTGGCTCTCCGCGCCCGGCGCGCTTCCGCCCGCGACCTAGCCGGCCGTCGAGCGCGGCGGCGCGGGTCGCGGCCGGCGGATCCGCCAGCGGCTCACGCTCGAGCGGTAGCGCCGGTAGCTCTCGCCGAATTTCTCCGTCAGCGACGGCTCCTCGTGGAGGATGACCAGCAAGTGCATGACGGCGAGGAAGACGAACGCCAGGGCCACGATCCCGGGCGAGGAGAGGGCGAGCCCCGCGCCGAGCAGCACGGCGGCGCCGCCGACGTACATCGGATTGCGCACGAAGCGGTACGGCCCCGAGGCCACGAACTCGCGCGGCGGATCGAAGAGCGCCGGCGTGCCGCGGCCGACGGTGACGAAGGTGGCGACGCAGGCGGCCGTCAGCAGCGCGCCGGCGAGCGCCACCGCGTAACCCACCGGCCGCAGCGCGGCGGGCAGCGCGAACGGGATCCGGCGGTCGTAGCCGCGGGCGCCGGCCGCGAGCCAGGTCCAGAGCGCGACGAAGGCCGCCGACCAGACGAGACCGCGCGCCACGGTGAAGATCCGCGCGCCGAGCGAAGGCGACGACGGCGACGCCGGCGCGGGGTCGGAAGCGGGGGTCATGGCACGGCGGCTTCCTGGCGGTCGAACGAGCGCTCGATCGACTCGACGCGCGAATCGGGGAAGAGGGCGAGGTAGAAGTTCATCGCCGCCTCGGCGGTGCCGGTGAACATCAGGAACGGGGTGAGTCTCATCGGCGTTTCCCTCCGCGGGGAGCGCTGCGGTCGGCGTATTCCGCCACCCGCGCCCGGACGAGCTTGCGCACCAGGGCCGCCGGCAGCGGGCGCTCGGGCGGGAAGCGGACGGTGCCCTTGCTGGTGTCGTAGGCCGCGAGCTCGTCGGCGAGCGCCTCGACCGGGTGCGCGCCGGGATAGAAGGCGCAGTGTTTCGCCGCGGCGCCGAAGGCGACCAGCATCCGCCCGGCGAGACGGAAGGCGGGGATGCCGTAGCTGATGCACTCCTCGGCCTCGGGCGCCGCGGCGTGGATGTCGCGCCGCAGGCGCTCGAGCGCGGCGCGCTTCTCGGCCGCGAGCGGCGCCAGGTACTCGTCGATCGTCGTGGCCTTGCCTTGCATGGCCGGTCTCTCCTCGGCGCGACTCTCCGCCAAGCGCGGTTCCGGCGCAAGCGCCGGGGCTTCAGCCGCGGCGCCGCATCTCGGCGTTGAAGGCGGCCGAGCCGTGGCGCGGGACACTCAGGGTGCGCCAGGCGGGCCCGGCGAGGTGCTTGGCGAGGAAGACGATCTGCCCGGTGTGCGCGGCGTAGTGCGCCAACTGGCGCTGGATCGCCTCGAGCGCCGAGAGCGGTCGCGAGCGGATGTGCACCGTGCGCTCGAGGTCGGCCTCCGTGAGCGCCGCCAGCGCGGCGAAGAGAGCGTCCCAACCCGCCGCCCAGCGCGCCCGCAGAGCCTCCGGGTCGACCGTCGCCGGGTCCTCGAACTCGGCGTCGCGGTCGCGGTCCGGTTTCTCGCCGTCGGTGGTAAGGAAATCGGTCCAGCGCGAGAGCATGTTGCCCGCCAGGTGGAGCATCAGGGTCACCAGGCTGTTCGATTCGGGATCGAGCCGCCGGCTCCAGAGCTCGCGCGGCACCTGGGCGAGCGCGCGCTCGCTCTGCTGCAGCAGATCGCGGAATCTCTCCGTCACGTCGGTCAGATAGGCCTTGCCGTCCATGGACCTCCTCCGTGTGGCGGTCGCGGGATCCGGTCGCCGCGCTCGCGGCGAGCGTCGACCTCGCGCCCGGTTGACCGGTCACCCCGACAAGCGTACCGTCGCGCGATGGAGAACCGTCTCCGGCACCGGATCGGCAGGTTGACCGAGCCGCAGCTGCTGTATCCCGCGCTCGGCATCTCGGCGATCGCCCTGTTGTGGGTCGCCACCCTGACCGTCGTCCGGCTCGAGCGCGCCAACGCCGAGGAGAAGGCGGTCGCCCGGACCCGCGAGCTGGTCGAAACCTACGAGGCCCAGGTCGTGCGCGCGGTGCGCGAGATCGACCTGACACTCAAGATCCTCAAGCTCGACTACGAGCGCAACGGCGACCGGGCGAACCTGACCGAGCTCAAGCGCCGGTCGCTGCTCCCCCCGGATCTGCTGTTCGTCGAGAGCATCGCCGACCGGGACGGCAACATCGTGGCCAGCACCCGCCCGGTGGTCGTCTCCAACATCGCCGATCGGGAGTACTTTCGCGGCGCCCTGGAGAGCGACCGGCTGTCGATCGGCCTGCCGCGCCAGGACGCCGACAGCGGCGAGTGGACGCTGCGTTTCGGACGCCGCCTCGAGGACGCCCGCGGCAAGTTCGCCGGCGTGGCCGTGCTGACCGTCGGAGCGTCGTTCTTCGTCAGCGGCTACGAGCCGGCGAAGCTCGGCGACCAGGGCCTGCTGGCGGTCGTGGGCACCGACGGCGTCTTCCGCGCCCGGCGCTCGGGAGACGCGTCCGCTTACGCCGACGAGGTCGACTACGCGACGGCGATGCGCGGCGCCGACCAGGAAGAGTACTGGGTGAACCTGACGGTGAACCCTTGGGACGGGGTCCGCCGCTACACCAGCGCGCACGAGCTGTACGACCTTCCCTTGACCGTCGTCGTCGGCCTCTCCGAGGCCGAGCAGCTGGCCCCGGTGGAGCGGCGCGCCGAGACCTACTACTTGCGTTCGGCGGCGGCCAGCGCGGCGCTCGTCCTGATCTTCGCCGGGCTCGGGCGCACCAGCTGGCAGCTCGCCGAGAGCCGGCATCGGGCGGTCGAGGAGCAGATCGAACACGCCAAGCAGGTCGAGTATCTGGCCTTCCACGACGGGCTGACCGGGCTGCCGAATCGCGCCCTGTTCAGCAAGCTGCTGCATCAGAGCCTGCTCGAGGCCAAGCGTTACGGACGTGAGCTCGCGGTCCTCTTCCTCGACCTCGACCGTTTCAAGCACATCAACGACACGCTCGGTCACGAGGCGGGCGACCAGCTCCTGCAGGAGGTCGCCCGCCGCCTGCGCGCCTGTCTGCGCGAGAGCGACGCGGTCGCTCGCCTCGGCGGCGACGAGTTCGTCGTCCTCCTCCCCGACCTGACCGACGAGACCTACGCGGCGACCGTGGCGCAGAAGGTCATCGGCATGATCGCCAAGCCGTTCCGCCTCCTGGGCCAGGAGTTCCGGGTGACCGGCAGCGTCGGCATCACGACCCACCCGCGCGACGGCGCGGACGAGCAGACGCTGACGAAGAACGCCGACATCGCGATGTACAAGGCGAAGGAACAGGGCAAGAACAATTTCCAGTTCTACTCCGAGAAGATGAACACCGAATCGCTCGAGCGCATGGCGCTCGAGGCGAGCCTCCGCCACGCGCTCGAGCGCGACGAGTTCGAGATCCACTACCAGGCGAAGCGCGACCTGCGCTCCGGTCGGATCACCGGCATGGAGGCGCTGCTGCGCTGGCGACACCCCGATCTCGGCACCGTGCCGCCGATGCGCTTCCTGCCGGTGGCGGAGGAGACCGGGCTGATCGTGGCGATCGGCAAGTGGGTCCTGCGCACCGCCTGCTCCCAGAACGTGACCTGGCAGCGCCAGGGATTGCCGCGCATCTGCGTGGCGGTCAACCTGACGCCGGCGCAGTTCGTCGACTCCCATCTGTTGAGCGACGTCGCCGCGATCCTCGAATCCACCGGCATGGACCCGACGCTGCTCGAGCTGGAGGTCTCCGAGAGCGTGCTCATGCGAGACGTCGAGCGGGCGTCGAGCATTCTCGTCGCGCTCAAGCGCATGGGCATCCGGCTGGCCGTCGACGACTTCGGCGTGGGCTACACGACGCTCTCCGCGTTGCAGCAGTTCCCGCTCGACACCATCAAGATCGATCGCGCCTACATTCGCGACGTGACGCAGATCGAGGAGGACCGGGCGCTGACCGAGGCCATCATCGCGATGGGAAAGTCGCTCAGCTTGACGGTGGTGGCGCAGGGGGTGGAGACCCGCGAGCAGGTCGATTTCCTGCGCGAGCACGCCTGCGACGAGCTGCAGGGTTTCTACTTCAATCGCCCGGTCGCGGCGCACCTCTTCTCCGAGGTGCTGCGGGCGCAAGGCGACGCGCCGGCGAGCGCCGACACGGGAACGGCCGAAGGCGACCGGCGCGCCTGAGCGCCCGGCCTACGGCGCCACGACGCGGACGCTGTCGTCGGCGAGCGTGCGCTCGATGTAGGCGATCGCGTTCGGGTCCTCCGCGACGCGCTTCCTCGCCGCCGCGCTGTCGGGGACCTCGTCCGGGGGCTGTCCGCGTCCGGTGAAGATGATCTTCGACCAGTGCGCCTTCATCTGCGCCGCCGACTTGCCCGCGAAGGTGGCGTAGAACTCGTCGCGCGCCGCGGAGCCCTCGGGCTGGTCGAGCGGCACGGCCTTGGCGCCGTCGGGAAACCGGCTGCTCTTGCCGAGGAAGATGTCGGCGACTTGCGGAGTCGTGAGGGTCTGCACCGAGCTCTTGGCCGAGACGATGGCCACGATGTCCACCCGCGCCGGAGCCGGGCGGACGGCGAGCGCCAGCGCGGTCAAGATCCAGGCGGCGCGAAGCTGAGGGCGCACGGTCGGGCTCAGAAAACCACGTCGACGGCGACGCTGATCAGCTCGTACCGTCCACCCGGACGGAAACTCGGCTGGACGTTGCCCAAGTTGCCCGCGGAGCCTCGTCCGAGGCGGTTGCGATCGTACTGGATCTTCAGGTCGAGGTTCTCGCGGAAGTCCCATCGAGCGCCGAGCGACAGGGTGCTCTGGTCCGGGTTCCCGCCCAGGAGCCCGTTGAGCGCCGCGTTGAGACCGGCGGCGATGCCGGCGAGCTCGGGCGGCAGACCGACGAGCGACAGGCCGGGGTCGGAGGTCTCGCTGTCGGGACGCACCTGGGAATGCGTGAGGTAGAGGGTCACCTCGCCCAGGCGATAGCCGCCGCTGGCGAACCAGGCGGTCCGGTCGCCGACGGCGGAGTGGGTGCGGATCGAGCCCCATTCCGCGGTCGCGAACCACTTTCCGGGATCGTAGAGAGCGCCGGCGCCCAGGAACTGGAAGACGGCGCCGTCGGAATCGAAGCGCTCGGCGATCGCCTCGCCCGGCGGTCCGAATTGCCGGAAGGCGTCGAACAGAGTGTTGTAGCTGTCGATCGAGAGATCGGCCTGCTGGTACGCGAGACGGAAGCTCGCCGGACCGCGTTCGAGGAGGTTGGTCAGGCCCCAGAGACTTCGCGCCCGCGCGGTCCCT
Source organism: Thermoanaerobaculia bacterium (assembly GCA_046331385.1). Classification (GTDB taxonomy): domain Bacteria; phylum Acidobacteriota; class Thermoanaerobaculia; order Multivoradales; family JAGPDF01; genus JAXLQW01. The sequence continues at coordinate 1,379,239 of JAXLQW010000001.1, read as the reverse complement.
CCGTCCGGCAGGTCGGTTTCGCTCCGGCCGACGTTGCCCTGCAGGGTGTCGGCGTAATCGCCGAAGGAGACCCGGTAGCTCGCGTCGAGCCCATCGCTCGAGCTGATGGGGATCAGGGCGTAGACCTCGACCGGCGGGCGCACCCAGGCGTTGGCGTAACCGACCTTCCGGAAGTCGGAGACCATGAAGCTCGGCAGGACGACGCGCCCCAGCCGCAGGCTGAAGTCCGGCGAAACCTGGTACTTGAGATTCGCCCACTCGAGGTGCGGGGTGTACTCGCCGTCGGCCTGCTGCTCGGCGACCAGCTGCACGACGGCGGAGAGCTGGGGGCCGAAGGTCGCCGTGAGCTGCGCTCCGACGCGGCTGTCGACCTCGGCGCTCCAGTCGGCGGTGAAGCCGGCGCCGCGTTCGAGCAGGAAGCTGCCGAGAAAATCGGCGCGATCTTCGCTCGAGTGGACCAGGCCGAGGGTGGCGTAGCCGTTGAAGGTGAGCTTCGGTCGGTGGGAGTCGTCGCCGGCGGTGGCGGCGGACGACGCGGCGAGCCCGGCGAGCACCACCCACCCCAGGGCTCGGTAGAGGCTCCACCCGGCACTCGGCTGTCGCGCGTCGCGCATCGCGCCCGGTCTCCTGGTTGCGACTTGCCCGCGAGCCGGCGGCCGGCTCGCCGGGTGCTGCCCATCGATCTCCTGCGGCGCGGCTCGGATCCTACGCCTCTCCTGGCTACTCTAGCCAGAGGAGCGCCAGGCCGGTCGCGGCCGGCAGCGCCTGCACGAAGAGGATCTTGCGGCTGGCGGTCGCGGCGCCGTAGAGGCCGGCGACGAGGATGCAGGCGAGGAAGAAGGTCTTGACGCCGCGGCCGTTCGCGCCGAGCGCCAGGCCCCAGACGAGGCCGGCGGCGAGGAAGCCGTTGTAGAGCCCCTGGTTGGCGGCGAGGACTTTCGACGCGGCCGCCGCCGCCGGACTCTGGCCGAAGGCGCGCAGCCCCGCGGGCTGGTCCCAGAGGAACATCTCGAGCACCAGAATGTAGACGTGGACGAGGGCGACGAGCGCGATGACGACGTTGGCGAGCATGGACACGCGGCTTCCCTCCAGGAGCGGACGAAGCGGCGAACGGGATCTGGCGAACGGAGTCTAGCCGGAGCCCTCAGCCGACGAGCCAGGTGGCGAAGCGCATCCAGACGTCGGTGCCGGCAAGGAGGACGCGCAACGGCAGCGAGGCGATGACCAGCGCGCCGCCCCAGCCGAACGCCGGGTGCAGGCGTCGGTTGCGGATCGTGTCGATCGCCACGCACAGGACGACGCCGAGAATCGTCAGGCCGAAGAACATCGGCAGGCCGCGGTCGTGGATCGCCGGCACCGGGATGCGGGCGATCGCCGGCGTGAGGATGCTGACGGTGGCGAGCAGCATCAGGCGCTTGTGGACGTCGCTGCGCCGCCGCTTCCACAGCGCGACGCCGACGAGCAGCGCGAAGAGCGCGATGGCGGCGAGCGGTACGACCATGAACTTCAACGGCGGCACCTCGGGCGCGGGCGAGAAGCCGCGCCGGCCGGAATCGATCGCCGCCGCCGTGCCGACGACGAGCATCGCCCCGGCGAGCCCGCCGCCGAAGACGCCGAGCCGGCGGTGCAGGTCGGTCCGGCCGCCGGCGACCAGGCGGGTCTGGGTGATGAAGAGAGCGATCCACAGGGTCATCACCGTGCCGTGCACGACGAGCAGGTTCGAGAGCGGCGGGGAGGCGAAGAGCGTGCGCAGGTAGAAGGTCTTGGCGAAGCCGGCGAAGACGACGAGGGCGACGGCGAGCGCCGCCCAGGAGTAGAAGCGGCGGTCGAAGAGGCGGCGCGCGGGCGGCGGGGCGGTGTTCATTCGCATTCCTCCTGGGGCGATCGCGATTCAGGGCACCGGGAGCGGTTCGATCTCCTCGTCGCTCGCCATGACGCGCGCGCCGCCGGCGGTCTCGATCTCGTACTGCAGGATCCTGCCCCAAGCATAACCCTGCACGATCCGGCGGTCGCCGCGGGCCAGGAGAGCGGGGCGGCGGAGAAGGGAACCTCCGAGGACGAGGAGCCATCGAGGCGCGGGCAGGAGCGGCGTTCCTCCCGATCGCGCTCGATTCCAGGCGCCGCGGCGAACTTCGCTCAGGGCTCCCGCGATCGGTCGCGGCGGAGGAGGCGGAGGTCGAAGTCGAAAGGCTCCGGCCTCCGGGTCTTCAGTTTCGCGAGGTCGGGATGCTCGGGGTTGAGCAGGAAGTTCGACTGGCGCGGGACGATGGCGCTCGGGACGCGCAGGGCGAGCGAGGCTCGGCTCCGCGCCCAGGCGTCGCCCAGGGCCTGGAGCTCGGGAGGCGCGGGGTGGGATCGCCAGTGGGCCGGCAGCTCGCCCGGCTTCGTCTCGCGCACCGCGTCGTCGGGGATCTCGGCCGCGATGGCGACGAAGCTCGGCAGGAGCGAGGGCTCGTTCAACTGGGTCAGGAGCTCGAGCGCCGCGAGCGCCAGGGAGTCGGAGGTGTAGACCATGCGCACGCCGGGGGAGTTCCAGCGCCCGCCGTAGAGGCGCGCGCCCTCGCCGTCGAAGGCGCGCCGGGCGTAGGCGGCCTTGACGATCCGCCAGACCTGCGGCACTAGGCGTAGACCCCGTGCTCGATCCGGCCGATCGCCGCCTCGACTTCGCGCGCCCCGACCTCGGTCTCGGCGAGCGCCAGAGGCACGGCGCCGCCGACCGCGGGTTGGGGGCTCGCGAGCCACTGGCGCGCGCCGCGGGTGTCGCCGTCGAAGAGCTCGAGCGCGCGCCCGAAGACGCGGCTGGCGCGCAGCAGGCGGTCGGACTCGCCGGGGCTCAAGCGCCCCTCGTCGCGCCGGCGGGTGAGGGTGCGCTGGGCGATCTGGAGGAGAGACGCGACCTGCGTCTGGGTCAGCCCGACGTTGTGCTGGAAGCGCTCGAGGGTCTTGAACGAAAAGCCGCGCTCGACCGCGCGCAGGACGGCCGCCGAGTCGAAGTCGCGCAGCCCGAGCAGGATCGCGTGCGCGTGCCGCCCCGGCCCCCCCGAGCGCGCGAACTCCACGAACCGCGCCACATCGTCCTGCGGCGGCACCCTCCGGCTGGCGGCGACCCTGGCCATGACCCCCTCCTTTGGCCAATTTTACCCGCCATTTGGCCAGTCGGCAATCTGTCGAGACCGGTGCCAGCGGAAGGAGCGATCGCCGTCAGGCTCGGAGCGCTAGGAAGAGACCCAACCACACGACGAGTAGAAGGAACCCGACGAAGACTCCTCGCCGCGCCAGGACGACTCGGTTTCCGATCAATCGCAGGCGGGGGTCCGTGGAAGCGGCGCGGCGGAAGCTCTCGGATCGAATGAGCTTGAGAGGCCGCGAGCCCTCCAACATGGTCTCGAACCACAGCGGACTGACGTGAACGGTCCAAACGGCGTGGTAACGACGCCTCAGCTCCAGTGCCAGCTGAAATACGAAGACCTGCTCCGCAATGCTTGAAGCCAGGAAGAGAAGAATTCCCGCTGCGAGGAGCGAATCCATCAATTCACTCTCTGCCTACGCGTGGTCACCGCCCAGTGTTCGTTTTCCTTGTCTTCCGCCCCTCCTCACCCCGCGAACAGCTCGCGGTCGCGGATCTTGCGGGGGACGGTGTAGTCGTCTTGCCACCAGGGGAGGTCGCCGGGGGCTTTCGGGGGTTTGAGGAGGAGGAGTTTCTTCTTGGCTTTCTTGGCTTCCTGCTGGACGACGCGGAAGTGGTAGTGGTCGAAGATGCGTAGCGCCTCGACGACGAAGGAGACGGCGACGCGGCGGTCGCGGACGAGCAGCAGGTTCTCGCCGTTCGAGATGTCCGCCGGCGAGGAGAAATTGTACGAGCCGAGATAGACCCGCGCCGTCGGCTGGTCGAAATCGATCACTACGAACTTGTGGTGCATGCGGATCCCGCCGCCGCCGACCGGCTCCTGCTTGAACGGCTCCGGCACGTTCTTGCCGAGCGCCGCCGGGAAGACCGGCGAGACGTTGCCGTCCGGCTTCGTCAACTCGAGACCGCCGACCTTGCGGTCCGAGATCCCGTAGGCGAAGAGAGCGTCGTCCTCCATCACCGTGCGGATCGCGTCCTGGATCGGCCCCGGCGTCTGGTAGAGGAAAGCGAGCGAAAAGAAGAGCGACGACGACGTACCGTGCTCGATGTCGTCGGCGATCGCCGCCAACTGACGGTTCGCCGCGCCGTGCGGCGAGAACGTCACCCGCGCGTCGATGCCGCCGAGGCCGAGATCGATCCACTCCGCCGAGGGCGAGCCGCCGAACTTGCCCGGCGTCTTCGTCCAGTAGTTCTCGAACGCGGCGGCGAACGGCGCCACCGCGGTCGCGCCGCGCAACACCAGGGCGTGGTTCGACTGCACGAAGAAACCGCGCCAGCTCAGGTTCGTCGAGCCGCAGACCATCGCCTGCACCGCCGGGCCGTCGACCACGATCGTCTTGTTGTGCTGCAGCTTGCTCATGTGCTGGCGCTTCACCTGGGCGGCGCCGGCCGAGAGCGCCAGGCGGTCCGCGGCGGCGTTCTCCGCCGAGCCGTCGGCGCCGTGGTCGTCGCTGTCGTCGATGATGATCCGCAGCCGCGCCCCGAGCGCCTCGAGCCGGGTGACGATGCCGGGCTCGTTCAGGTCGTAGGCGACGACGCGCACCTGTGCCTGCGGGTCGGCGAGCGCCTGGTCGAGCACCTCGAGGATGGCGTTGCGCGCCTCGAACCCCATCCAGGCGAGCGCTTCGTCCGCCTTCGGGTGGGTGGGGACGAAGTCGAGGCCGTCGGCGGCTTTCGCCGGCAGCAGGGTCGAGATCGGACCCGCGCTCTCGTACTTGTCGACGACCGCCTGCGAGGAGACGAAGCCGCGGGTGTAAGTGACGTTGAGCTGGCCGGGGTGAGTCTCGCGCCGCAGCTCGATGCCGGCCTCCTGCGCCTCGCCGAAGGAGAGCTCGTCGGCGTCGTTCATGAACACCGGCGACACGCGGTAGGTGAACTCGCCCGCGAGCTCGGCGTTGCGCGGGAAGTGCACCCAGCGGAACTTCTGGATCGGCGACCGCCGGGTCGACAGGCGGTCGGGATTGACGGCGCCGCCGGCGGTGGCGAAGGTGAGGCGGTTCTTGAGGGCGTAGAAGCGGTCGCCGCCGGGCTCCATGTACTCGATCGCGAAGCCGACGAAGTCGGGCGGCGGCGAGCCGTTCCTCCAGTTCATGGCCAGCAGGGCCATGCCGTCGCCGCGGTGCAGCCGCAGGGTGAAGAGCGCCGCCGCGTTGCCGCCGTCGACCTGGAATTCTCCGCTCATGACGCGCCTCCCCGGGGGGCGGACGGCTCTCCCGCATCGGAAGAGGCCCTCCGCACGGTCGTGGATGATTGACCGTGAGGAAAGGGTACGCCTGTTTTCCTCGGGCGGCTAGCCCGGGATCGCCGGGTGCAGGTCGGCCTCGCCGCGCTCGCCCAGGCGCCGCAACGCGGCGAAGATCTCCGGGTCCCACTTGCCGGCGCGGGTCTCGCGCTCGAGCAGGGCGACGGCGGTCTCGAGCGACATGCGGCCGCGGTAGGGGCGCTCGGAGGTCAGGGCGTCGAGGGCGTCGGCGAGCGCGAGGATGCGCGCCCCGCGCGGGATCGCCTCGCCGGCCAGATGGTGGGGGTAGCCGCTGCCGTCCCAGCGCTCGTGGTGGAAGAGGATGCAGTCGAGCAGGGCGCGGGCGCTGGCGAGCGGGCGACAGATCTCCCAGCCGATCGTCGGGTGGGTCATCACCACGTCCATCTCCGCCGGCGTCAGCGGGCCGGCCTTGTGCAGCAGGCTCTCCGGCACCGCCACCTTGCCGATGTCGTGCAGCAATCCGGCGGTCCTCAGCTTCGCCTGGTCCTCCGCGCCGAGATCGAGCTCGCGCGCCAGGCGGGCGGAGAGCGTGCCCACCCGCTCGCTGTGCCCCTGGGTGTGCGGGTCCTTCGCCTCGAGCGCCGTCGACAGCGAGAGGACGACGCTCTCGTGCCGCACCAGGTCGCGGTGGTAGGCCCGCAGGCGCAACAGCGAGCGCACCCGCGCCAGCAGCTCGAGCCCGTGCACCGGCGCGAGCAGGAACTCCTCGGCGCCGCTCTCGAGACCGCGCAGGCGCGCGTGCGCGCCCTCGTAGGCGGTGATCAGGACGACGGGCAGGAAGGCGAACTCCGGATCGGCCTTCAGCACCCGGCAGAGCTGCTCGCCCGACAGGCCCGACATGCGCACGTCGGCGAGCACCAGGTCGGGCTTGGCGGCGCGGGCGCGGGCGAGCGCCTCCTCGCCGCTCTCGGCGGCGGTGACCTCGTAGCCCGCGCCGCCGAGGATCTCGAGGTAGAGCGCCCGGTTCGAGCGCCGGTCGTCGGCCACCAGGATCCGCCCGCCGGAGGCCGGCTCCGGCACGGGGAGCAGATCGATCGGCGCCGGAGGCTCGTCGGCCTGGCCGCGCGCCGCGGCCAGCAGCTCGACCACCAGGTCCTCGTGCAGGCGGCCGGCGGCGGCCTCGCGGCGCAGCGCCGCGGCGGCCGCGGCGGCGTCGTCGCCGAGTCCCACGCGCCAGATGTCCCAGGCGTTGGCGGCGACGACGATCTCGGTCGGCAGGTCGAAGGCGGCGCCCGAGATGCCGTCGGGATAGCCGCTGCCGTCGAGGCGCTCGTGGTGGTGGCGCACCAGCGGCAGCGCGCCGGCGAGCGACTCGATCGGCGCCAGGATGCGCTCGCCGAGCTCGGCGTGGCGGCGGTAGGCCTGCGAGGTGGCGGCGGTCGGCTCGACCCCGGTCGACTGCAAGACCTCCTCCGGCACGCCGATCTTGCCGATGTCGTGCAACAGCGCCCCGAAGACCACGTTCTGCAGCTCGGCGGCGCCCAAACCGAGACGGCGCGCCAGCGCCGCGGCGAGCGCCGCGACGCGCAGCGAATGCCGCCGCCGGCGGCGGTCCTTCTCCTCGAGCAGGCCGACCATGCTGAAGATCACCGCCTCGGTCGAATCGAGCTCGTCGCGCAGCGCCCGGATGCGCAGCAGCGAGCGCAGCCGGGTGAGCAGCTCCAGGCGGTGGAACGGCTTGTTGACGAAATCGTCGGCGCCGGCCTCGAGTCCGCGCACCTTGCTGCCGATGTCGGCGAGCGCGGTCAGCATGACCACCGGCAGGAAGCAGGTGCGGCGCGAGCGCTTGAGGCGCGCGCAGACCGCGAAGCCGTCGAGCTTCGGCATCATGATGTCGAGCAGGACGGCGTGCGGCGGCGAGGCCGCGACCCGCGAGAGCGCCTCCTCGCCGTCGCGCGCGAAGTCGACCGCGAAGCCCTCGTCGGCGAGGATCGCCCCCAGCAGCTCGAGGTTCTCCGGCTGGTCGTCGACCGCCAGGATGCGGGCGGGGGCCTCCGGCGCGACCAGCAGCGGCTCAGCCGACAAGAAAGGCCTCGATCTCGGCGAGGAAGGTCGCGGTCTCGAGCGGCTTGGCGAGGTAGCCGTCGCAGCCGGCGGCGAGGAAGCGCTCGCGATCGCCGCGCATGGCGTGCGCGGTCAGCGCCACCACCGGCACGCGGGCGAGCTCCGGCCGGCCGCGCAGGTCGGAGAGCACGCCGAGCCCCGAGCCGGCGGGCAGGCTCATGTCGAGCAGCACCAGGTCGGGACGGGCGCCGCCCAGCAGCAGCGCCATCTCGCCGCCGTCGCGGGCGCGCACCACCTCGTGGCCGCCCTCGGCGAGCAGGAACTCGACCAGCTCGAAGTTCTGGTCGTTGTCCTCCACCACCCAGATCCGCGGCATGGCGCTAGACCGTCTCGGCGCCGGCGCGCAGTCGGCGGCGGGTCTCGAGCTCGCGCACCGTCGCCACCACGCGCCGGCGATCGGTCGGGGCCTTGGAAAGCAAGGCGGCGGTGCGGCCGGCGAGCCGCGCCCGGTCGGTCGCCGAGAGCTCGCGGGCGGTCAGCACCAGGATCGGAATGGCCGCGGTCTCGCGCCGCGCCTGCAGCTCCTCGGCGGCGGCGAAACCGTCCATCTCGGGCATGGCGAGGTCGAGCACGATGACCGCCGGCCCGCTGGCGACCGCCTGCTCGACGCCGCTGCGTCCGTCGGCGGCGCGCAGCACGTTGTAGCCGGCCTCGCCCAGCTCCTCGGCCAGCAGGTCGTGGATCAGCGGGTCGTCGTCGATCACCAGCACGGTGGCGCGGCGGGCGGCGGCGGTGGGCAGCAGCTCGCGCAGGCGAGCGAGGAAGGCGCCGCGGTCGAGCGGCTTGACGAAGTAGTCCTCGGCGCCCAGGGCGAAGCCGAGCTCGTGGTTGGCGATCAGGCTGACGATGATCACCGGGATGCGCGCCGTCGCCGGGTCCGCCTTGAGCTCCTTCAACACCGACCAGCCGTCCTGGCCGGGGAGCACCAGGTCGAGGGTGATGACGTCCGGCGGGTCGGCGCGCACGGAGGCGAGCGCCGCCTCCCCCGAGCGCGCGCGGCGGATGGCGTAGCCCGCTGCCTCGAGGTCGAGCGCCAGCGCGCGATGGAACTCGTCGTCGTCCTCGACCACCAAGACGGTCGGCCGGCCGGCGGTTCCGCCCCGCGCCGCGACCGCGACCGCCGCCGGCTCCGGCGCCGCCGGGCGGGCGTCGATCGGCAGGATGACGCGGAAAGTGCTGCCCCGGCCGGGCTCGGAGTCGAGCGTGACCTCGCCGTGGTGCAGCTCGACGAAGCGACGCACCAGCGCCAGGCCGAGGCCGGTGCCGCCGAGGGCGCGGGTGGTGCCGCCGTCGACCTGGCGGAACTCCTCGAATACCAGGCTCTGGTCCTCGCGGCGGATGCCGATGCCGCGGTCGATCACCAGGATCTCGACCGAGTCGACCGCCAGCGGCGAGTCGGCGGCGGCGACCGGGCGCGCCAGGATGCGCACCTCTTGGCCGTCGGCCGAGAATTTCACCGCGTTCGACACCAGGTTGTAGAGAATCTGCTTCAGGCGCGGCGGATCGGCGACCACCAGCGGCAGATCGGCGGCGACCTCGCTCTGCAGCCGGATGTCGCGCTTGGCGGCGATGCCGTGCATCACGCTGTCGACGCCGTGCACCACGTCGGCGAGCGACACCGGCTCGAGCTGCAGGTCCATTCTCCCGGCCTCGATCTTCGACAGGTCGAGGATGTCGTTGATCAGCCCGAGCAAATGGCGGCCGCTCGCCTGGATGTTGCCGAGGAAGCGCAGGTAGCGCGGTTCGATTCTCCCCGCGAGCTTCTCGCCCAGGATCTCGGAGAAGCCGATGATCGAGTTGAGCGGCGTGCGCAGCTCGTGGCTCATGTTGGCGAGGAACTGGCTCTTGGCGCGATCGGCCTCGCGGATGCGCAGGTTGGCCTCGCCGAGCTCGCGCCCGCGGCGGTCGAGCTCGGCGGTCAGGTGCGAGAGCTCGTCGACCCGGGCGGTCTTCTCGGCGACGAGCGAGGCGATCTCGAGCCGCTTCTCGCGCAGGTCGGCGATGCCGCGCACCATGAACGACGTGCCGCCGAACAGCAGCACCAGGCGGCCGACGGCGAGCAGCAGGCCGCGGTCGAGGCCGCGGATCTCGCCCATGGCGACGAGCAGCGCGAGGTAGGCGGCCGCGCTGCCGATCATCACCCGCACCGCGGCCTTGCGTCCGGCGACGAACGCCGCGGCGGTGGAGTTGGTCAGGAACCAGATCAGCCAGAGGCTCGCCTGGTCGCGCACCAGCCAGATCGTCCAGCAGATGAAGCCGATGTCGAGCGCCATCCACCAGGCGTGCAGCGGTTCGCCGAGGAAGTTCTCGATGCCGCGCCGGTAGAGGAAGGTAAAGAGCGCCACGCTCGCCAGACCGAGCGCCAGGACGGCGAGGCCGCCGCCGAGATCCCACTCGACCACGCCGCTGGCGCGGCCGGCGAGCGCCACCGCGGCGAGCAGCAGGACGACCGCCCCGCGGCTCCGCTGCACCGCGAGGTGGAAACGGGTCTGGGAGTCCTCGGGTCGCGCCGAACCGCCGACCATCGCGAGCGCCTCCAGGTTCCTCGGAAAGTGGTCGGCATTGTATCCGCCGCTCTCGCTTGGCGGCGTCCCCCGTCCGGGAGAGAATCGCCGGCGGAGGAACGCATGGATCTGGTCACGCTTCGCAGGACCCGCCCCGCCGGCGACGAATTCAACCCCAGCGTCGCCGGCTACATCGGCAAGGTGCCCGATGGCGACGTGGTCGCCGGCCTCGAGCGCTCGGGCGCGGAGGTCGCCCGGCTCTTCGCCGCGCTCCCCGAGGCGCGCCAGCGCCACCGCTACGCGCCCGACAAGTGGAGCGTGCGCCAAGTGGTCGCCCACCTGTCGGACGCCGAGCGGGTCTTCGCCTACCGCCTGTTGCGCATCGGACGCGGCGACACGGTGCCGCTCGCCGGCTACGACCAGGAGCCCTGGGCGGTGACCGCGCACGCCGACGAGCGCCCGTGGGCGAGCCTGGTCGAGGAGCTCGCGACCGTCCGCCGCTCGACCCTGCAGCTCCTGGCCTCCTTCGCCGCCGAGGACTGGCTGCGACGCGGCACGGCCAACCACCTTCCGGTCTCGGCCCGAGCGCTCGCCTGGACGATCCTCGGCCACGAGTTGCACCACCGCGCCGGTCTCGCCGAGCACTACGGCGTGGCTTGAACCTCCTGCGACGCTCGGGCGGTCCGCTGCGTAGACTGGAGATCGGGCAGCCTGCGCCCGGTCCCGGGATCGCCCCGTCCGGCCCCCAGGTCGTCACGTACCCTCAAGGAGTTTCCCGCATGAACCGCCGCCCCGTCTCCCTCGCATCCCTCGCCCTGGCGCTCGCCGCGGCCTCGACCCTCGCCGCCACGGCGCCGCCATCGCCGCCGACCGGCACTCGGCCGGCGCCGGTCGGCCGGCCGGCTCCGGTCGGCACCGCCCAGCCGTCGCCGTCGACCGACGCGAAGTCGACCGAGCCCGGACTGCGGGTCCAGACCGGCCGCGGAGAGCGCGACTCCGGCTGGTGGCACCTGGCGCGCTTCACCTCCCACCTGGCGCTGCGTCCGGATCAGCTGGTCAAGATGGACAAGGCCCTGGCCGACGCCGAGAACAAGACGCAGTCCACCGCCGAGAGGCGGCGCGCGGCGCTCGAGGCGGTCAGCGCGCAGCTCGCCGTCGGCGCCTGGGACGACGCTCGCAAGCGCGCCATCGAGCTCGCCGACCTCACCGGGTCGATCGCCAAGGACCAGACCGAGCTGAAGATCGCCGTGCTCTCGGTGCTCGACGCCGAGCAGCGCGCCAAGCTGTTCAAGGACTACCCGCAGGTGATCGATCGCCCGTGGCTGCGCGGCGGGGTCAACGAGGGCATGGGGGCGATGCTGGCGCCGGGAGCGGCGGCGCCGCCTCCGCCGCCGCCGGCGCACTGAGCCCGTCGGTTAGGAGAGGCTGAGCGACTGCGCCAGGACCTCGCGCTTGCGCTCGGCGCGCCAAGCGGCGAGGCGGTCGCCGAGCGCCGGGTCGGCGAGCGCCAGGATCTGCGCCGCGAAGAGCCCGGCGTTGGCCGCCCCACCCTTGCCGATGGCGAAGGTCGCGACCGGCACCCCTTTCGGCATCTGCACCATGGCGAGCAGCGCGTCGAGACCCTGCAGCGACGAGGAGTCGATCGGCACCGCCAGCACCGGCAGGAGGGTCTTGGCGGCGAGCACGCCGGCGAGGTGCGCCGCGCCGCCGGCGCCGGCGATCAGCACCCGCAGGCCGCGCGCCGCGGCACCGGCGCTGTAGTCGAGCGCCTCGTCGGGGGTGCGATGCGCCGAGAGCACCCGCGCCTCGCAGGGGACCTCGAGGTCGCGGCAGACCTTCGCCGCCTCGGCCATCACCTCCCAATCGTTCTTGCTGCCCATCACGATCCCCACCAGGGGGCTTTCGCTCCAGCTCATCGTCCGGTTCTCCGTCGGCGGGCGCCCGGGGTGCCCGCCGGTTCAGGTTTCGGTGCGGCGGGGAAGCTCCAGCGCTTCGATCAAGCGCTCCATTCTCATGCCGCGCGAGCCTTTGACCAAGAGGACGTCGCCGGCGTGGACGAAGTGGCCGACCTCGGTCGCTGCTTCCTCGGAAGACGAAAAGATCCGGTTCGGGGTGTGGAGAGAATCGGCCAGAGCCTCGCTCACCCTCGCCGTCTCGTCTCCGACCAGGATGAGTTGCGCGGCGCCGGTGGCGTCGGCGCGGCGGAGCATGGTGACGTGCGCCTCGGCGGCGAGGTCGCCGAGCTCGAGCATGTCGCCGAGCGCCACCACCAGGCGCGCCTGGCGGCGGTCGGCGACCTCGCGCGCCGCGGCGAGGGCGGTCGCGACCGAGCGCGGATTCGAGTTGTAGGTGTCGTCGAGGACGAAGATGCCGGAGGAACCGAGCCAACGCGGCGCCAGGCGCCCGGGCACCGCGTCGACCGCGGCGATCGCCCGCTGTAGGCGCTCCCAGTCGCCGGGCGCCGGCCAGCGGCCGAGGAGCGCCAGCGCCCCGAGCAGCGCCGCCGCCAGGTTCACCGCCGCCGCCTCGCCGAGCAGCCGGGTCGAGAACCGCAGCTCCAGACCGTGCCCGCCACCGGCCTCTCCTCCAGCCGCTGCCTTCGCCCCGCCGGCGATCTTCGCGGCTTCTCCCTGACCCCCTGCCGTCGCGGGGCCGATCCCGTCGCCACCGGCACCCAAGACGGCCAGGAGTCCTTCCCCTAACCGAAAAGAAACGGTGGAAGCCCCATCCGCGTCGGTCGAGCGTCCAGCGAGCCACAAGTCCGCCGCGCTCGAAGTGCCGAACGTTAGGCGTTGCGCGCGCGCGCGCGCCAGCCGGGAGAGGAGCCGCGGATCGTCGGCGTTGGCGATCGCGAAGCGCGCGGCGCCGACGAGCAGCGCCCCCTCCTCGTCGGCGATTTCGTCGAGGCTGCCGAGCTTCTCGCTGTGCTCGACGTCGACGTTGGTCACCAGCGCGACCTCGGGGCGGACGATCGCCGCCAGCGCCGCGATCTCCCCCGGCTCGCTGGTGCCGCACTCGAGCACCGCGGCGCGGTGGCCGGGCTCGAGGGTGAAGAGAGTCATCGGCACGCCGATCCGGTTGTTCAAGTTGCCGCGGGTGACCAGCGTCGGGCCGCAGAGCGCCTCGACCGCGGCGGCGGCGAGCGTCTTGGTGGTGGTCTTGCCGGCCGCGCCGCCGATCGCCAGCGCCGGCAGCGGACGTTCGCGGCGCTCCCGCTCGACGAAGGCGCGGGCGAGCGCGCCGAGCGCCGCGAGCGGCGCGTCGACCTCGATCCGCGGCCCCGCGATCCCCGCGCCGCGCGCCACCAGCACCGTGGCTCCGCGCTCGCGCGCCGCGGGAACGAAGCGATGGCCGTCGTGGGTCTCGCCGGCGAGAGCGACGAAGAGGCCGCCGCGCGCGACCGCGCGCGAGTCGGTCGACACGCCGGCGACCGCCGCCGCGCGCGGCAGGTCGACCAGCGCGCCGCCGGTCGCGTCGGCGATCTCGCCGAGCTCGAAGCCGGCGCGGTTCTCGGGGATCGGGGTCGCCAAGCGCGCGGCCGCTACTTGAGGGTCAACAGGATCTCGGGGAAATCCGCGACGTCGCCCATGTCGTCGTTCTCTTCGAGCACGACGCGGATCGTCTGGCCGCTCTTCAGGCCGATGTCGGCGTAGTCGAAGCCGCCCGCGAGCACCTTGCCGACGACCGGCGTCCGGGCCGAGGCCTTGGCGTCGCCGAAGCCCATCGAATCGACGACCGTGTCGCCGAAGGCCGAGCTGTCCTTCAGGCGATCGACGTGGATCGCCGCCCAGTGGGCTTTCGGCTTGGCTTTCGAGCCGCCCTCGCAGGCCGAGACGCTGTCGGCGTAGTCGACGCACGACTCGAGCTTGACCTTGTAGTCGAAGCCCGGGAGGCCGTGGTAGTCGACGCCGGTCTTCGGGTTGACGTCGGTGTCGAGGTAGGCGTTGAGCGCCGAGCTGGCGAAGACGCCGGGCGGATCCTTCAGGGTCACCGTGAAAGCGAGGCGCTTGCCGTCGCTCGCGATCTTGACGTGCACCACGTCGAGCCCGGGGAGGTCGCCGTCCGAGGTCGACATCGGCTGCGCGTCGCCGGCTCTCTCGTCGAGCTCGACCGTGCCGGTCGCCTTCATCGACTTCGCCGCTTCTCCGAGGGCTAGCGTCGCGGCGAGCGCCAGGCTGGGCGCCAGGCCGCGGAGGATTCGATGCTTGCGCGTCATGTCGTGGGCCTCCGCATCAGGTGCCGGTCGCGGACCAGCGGTCGGTGCCGCCGGTCTCGAAGTCGTCGGCGAAGAGGATCGTCGACGCGGTCACGTCGAGGAACATCGCGGATACCGGCCCGTCGTCGCCGTCGGTGTCCCGCCCCTGGACGAAGACGAGGTGCCGCCCGGCGGCGAGCGCGCCGGTCTCGAGGGTCACCTCGGCGTTCTCGCTCGGGGTGTCGAAGGCGCCGTCGGCGGGCGCGAGGGACCGTGGCTGGGCGCCCGCCGCCCACGGCGGCGTGTCGACATAGGCGGTGGCCGAGAAAATGCTCTGGCTGGGCAACAACCCACCGAGAGTCGAGGTGCGCGTGTCGTCGATGCGCGCCGTCAGCCGCGCCGGCATGCCCGCCGCGACCGGGCTCGCCGCGAGCGCGAGATCGATCGCGTCGGGGCCGGCCGGCAGCCGGTACGGGGCGCGCGCCACCCGCGCCGCGTAGCGCAGCATGGCGAACGTGCCGGGGAGCACGTCGTTCTCGAACGACGTGCACGATTCGAAGAACGCCGTGCCGAGCTCGAAGGCGATCGAGGCCACGCCGAGGTCGCCGTAGCCGAAATCCGAGGTGGTGCCGTCGGCGACGTAGGGTCCGCCGACCAGGGGCTCGAAGCCCGAGTACCAGGCGAGGCGGTGGGCGAAGCGGTTGTACTCGTCGAGGTTGGGGGAGCCCTCGCCCGGGTCGCGGAAGGTGTAAGGCGTGATCACCCACTCGCCGAAGCTGTGCACGTCGAGGTAGACGCCGGCGACGTCGTCGGCGGCCGGGACGTCGGGGTCGGCGGCGCGCAGATCGGCGTACTGCGAGCGCAGGTAGTTGGTGACCGCCTGCACCTCGGGTTCCGAACCGGCCACCGGTCCGCGGTAGGTGTCGTTGCACCCCTGGCTCGAGGAGCCGCCGCAACAGGCCCACTGGAAGGCGAAGTTGCGGTTCAGGTCGACGCCGTCCTGCGAGGCGATGACGCAGGTGTTGGTATCGACGTTCTTGCGCCAGAGCTGCCCCGCCTCGGCCTTCTTGCGCCCGTCGGGGTTGGTCAGCAGCAGGAGGTGGATCTCGTGCCAGTCGAGCAGCCAGGTGGCGTCGGCGTCGCTGCCGTAGCCGGCGACCAGCTGCTCGGCGAAGCGGGTGACGCTCTCGGCGGTGGTGTACTCGCGGGCGTGGATGGCGGAGGTGACGAAGAACCTGGGCTTCGGTCCGGGGATCGCGTGGTTGGTCAGCACCAGCACGTTCATGTCGTAGCCGGTGGCCGAGTCGACGCTCTTTTGCCAGCTGTCGCCCACGTCCACCCAGGCGGCCAGATCGGGGTGCGCGGCGACGATCGCTTGCGCGGCGGCGAAGGTCTCCTCGACCGTGCGATAGCAGGGGAAGCCGGGAATGCCGGCGAGCGGCGCCTCGGTGAGCGCCGCGGCGCGCGCGCCGTCCTCGATCCACCGCGTCCGCTCGGCGTCGAGCTCGACCCACAGGCCGCGTTCGGCGAGCCAGTCGAGATCCGAGCGGTCGGCGGCGAAGACCAGGATGGCGCCGGTCGCGCGCTCGCGGGCGAAGTGGTCGAAGCGCTCGCCCAGCAATTGCAAGTCGGCGGGTCCGGCGAAGTAGACCTTGACCTGCCAGGGACCGTCGCCCGCGAAGCCGGCGGATTCGGCCGCGGCGGCCGGGTGGGCGGCGAGCGCCAGGGCGAGCGCCAGCGGCGCGAGGCGGCCGAGGCCGGCGAGGCAGAGAGAGCGCATGGACGGAGTATCTAACATCGGCGCCGGGCGTGCCGTACCCTTCCGGCGCCGACCTTGCCGCATCGCGGTCGGGCCGGCCGGGAGGGGCGTTCGAGCATGCCGTCGGCGTGCGCTTTGGCTATGCTGGGTGCGATTCGGACCGCGAAAGGCGAGCCCTGGTGAGCCCCTCCGACGACGACCGACCGCAGCGCGCGCCCGACGCGGATCCCGTCTTCGCGGAGTGGTCGCGCGAGCGGCTGGTGGGCGAGGTCCTCGATTTGCGCGAGCGGCTGAACATCGCGCCGGCGTTCTCCGGCACGACCCCCGGTTCGCCGGCCGCCGACGACTGGGAGCGCTTCCGCACCCGCCTGAGCACGGTCCGCGTGCCGAGCGAGATCGCGCCGGCCTTCTTGCAGGCGCAGGAGTACGTGGCGCGCTATTTCCAGGACCGCGTCCACCGCCCCGACGAGGCCACGATCTCGATCGCCGGCGAGCGCTACGTGCTGCTGCGCGCCGCCTCGATGTCGGTCGAGTTCGTCGAGCTGGTGATGTCGCTCTATCCCGAGCGCGGACCGACCGAAGCGCGCAGCGTCGCCAACAACCTGCTCTTCGACCTGGCGCACGCCATCGGCAAGGCCGACGCCCACCGCTTCCACGAGAAGATGGGAGTCAGCGATCCGGTCGCGCGGCTCTCCGCCGGCCCGATCCACTTCGCCTTCTCGGGTTGGGCATCCGTCGACATCCACCGCGAGTCCCGTCCGTCGCCGGACGAGAACTACCTGCTGATCTTCGACCACCCCTTCTCATTCGAGTCGCACGCCTGGCTCGCCAAGGGTCGGACGAGCGAGGTCCCGGTCTGCATCATGAGCGCCGGCTACTCCTCGGGCTGGTGCGAGGAGAGCTTCGGCATGCCGCTGGTCTCGGCCGAGATCGAGTGCGTCGCCGCCGGCGGCGCCCACTGCCGGTTCATCATGGCGCCGCCGTCGCGCATCGAGGAGTACCTGGCGCGCCACGTGCCGGGGACGCGCGCCCGACGGGCCTCGGCGCCGGCGGTCGCGGTGCCGGAGTTCTTCCAGCGCCGCCGCCTCGAGGAGGAGCTGCGCCAGGCCAACGAGCGGCTCGAGGCGCGGGTGCGCGAGCGCACCGCCGAGCTGTCGCAGAGCAACCAGCGCTTGCGGCACGAGATCGCCGAACGGCGGCTCGCCGAGGAGCAGCTCGGGCTGTTGGGCTCGGCGGTCGAGAGCGCCAGCGAGGGCATCTTCATCCTCGCCACCGGCGCCGCCGCCGACCCGGCGCGAATCACCTTCGTCAATCAGGGGCTCTGCCGAATGACCGGCCGACGCGTCGAGGATCTGGTGGGCCGCACGCTCGCCGCGCTCGGCATCGCCGGCGACGAGACGCCGGTGCTCGATTCGCTCGCGCGCAGCCTCGCCGACGGCCGGGCGTTCCAGGCCGAGGCCACGGCGCTGCGCGCCGACGGCTCCGAGTACGCGCTCGAGCTGCACGTCATGCCGGCCGGCGACGGCGCGGCCGGGACCGATCACTGGATCGGCATCCTGCGCGACGTCTCGGAGCGCAAGAGCCAGCTGGCGGAGCTGCGCCGCCAGGCGCTGCACGACGCGCTCACCGATCTGCCCAACCGCCTGCTGCTCTACGACCGCCTGGAGCAGGAGATCCTGAAGACCGGACGCACGGCGCGCCCGCTCGGACTGCTGTTCATGGACCTGAACGGCTTCAAGGAGATCAACGACACGTTCGGCCATCACTGCGGCGACCAGCTGCTGCGCCAGGTGGGGCACCGGTTGAGCCAGGCGCTGCGCTCGACCGACACCGTGGCGCGGCTCGGCGGCGACGAGTTCGCCATCCTGCTGCCGGAAGTCTCCGGGCCGGAGGCGGCGACCGCGGTAGCGCAGTCGCTGCTCGACGCGCTGGTCGAGCCCTTCGCGGTCGAAGGACATCGCCTGACGGTCGGCGCCAGCTTCGGCATCGTGCTCAGCCCGAGCCACGGCTCCGACCCGACGACCCTCATGCGCCGCGCCGACGTCGCCATGTACGTCGCCAAGTACGCCAGCCGCGGCTACGCGGTGTACGCCGCCGAGGCCGACGCGCACAGCCCGCAGCGCCTGTCGCTGCTCAGCGATCTGCGCCGCGAGTCGACCCGCGAGCACTTCCGGCTCCACTTCCAGCCCCAGATCGACTTGGCGACCCGCGGCGTGCGCCGCGCCGAGGCGCTGGTGCGCTGGCAGCATCCGGAGCAGGGCCTGCTGCTGCCCAAGGACTTCATTCCCCTCGCCGAGGCCGGCAATCTGGTGCAGGTGGTGACCGAGTGGGTGCTCGCCGAAGCGCTGCTCGCCTGCAAGCGCTGGCAGGCGGAGGGCTTCGCCATCGGCGTGTCGGTGAACCTGTCGCCGCGCAGTCTGCGCGACGCGAAGCTGCCGGAGTCGATCGCCGCTCGGCTGGGCAACGCCGGGCTCGAGCCGCGCTGGCTGACCCTCGAGATCACCGAAGGCAGCCTGCTCGCCGATCCCGAGCACGCGATGGCGATCCTGCAGCAGGTGCTGGCGCTCGGGGTCGAGCTGTCGATCGACGACTTCGGCACCGGCTACTCGACCCTGGCGCACTTGAAGCAACTGCCGGCCTCGGAGATCAAGATCGACCGTTCCTTCGTGGGCGACATGACGCGCGACGAGCACGACGCGGCGATCGTGCGCTCGATCGTCGACCTGGGGCACAACGTCGGCCGGCGGATCGTCGCCGAGGGCATCGAGGACGAAGCCACCTGGCGCGCCCTGGCGGCGATCGGCTGCGATCTCGGCCAGGGGTTCTGGATCAGCCCGCCGCTGCCCGAGAGCGAGCTGCTCGCGTGGCTGCGGAGCCCGCCCGGCGCGCCTCGCGACGCATGATCCCCCCGGCGGACCGGCGATCGAGCCCGCGGCGCCTGTTCCGCGCCGCCGGCGCCGCTGTCTAGCCATCTAGAGGAGAAGCGCCGGGGCCGGCGCCAGGGCGGGGAGCACCCCCTCTCGCCGGGTGGCGTGGCGACCCGCGACCGGAGTTACCGTGCCAGTTCGCGGTCCCGATCTCGGGCGAGAAAGGCCTCTCCCGAAGAGTGATCGACGAGCTGCGGCGACTGGGCGCTCGCGAAAGGACGCGACATCATGAGACTGGAGCTCGCAGGGCACCGCGCCGCGAAGTCGAGCGCGGTGGGTCGTCGTACCTCGCGCTCGCCGCGCTGGATTCGTCCCCGCCTCCTCCCGGTCGTCCTCCTCCTGGCGAGCGGTCCGCTCGCGGCCGCGACCGTCCACCTGCCCTCGCGTTTCCTTCCCGGCGACGCGGCGATCTCGGCGGCGGCCAAGGACCAGGTCGAGCCGTACCTCGCCCAGGGCGGCGCCACGGTGCTCGCGGTCTGGTCCGACAACCGAGCCAACAGCACCGGCGGTTACGAGGGCGAGACCTCGTGGGACGTCTACGGCATGCGTTTCGACGCCGCCGGGAATCCGCTCGAAGCGGTGCCGTTCGCCATCGCGGCCGGGCGCGCCGCGCAGCGGCATCCGCGCGCCGCCTGGAACGGCAGCAACTGGCTGGTGGTCTTCGAGAGCGTCGACTTCGGCGGCACGGGCTACTTCCAGGCGTCCCTCGAGGCCCTGCGCGTGTCCCCCGGCGGAGAGGTGCTCGACGCGAAACCGATCCGGCTGGTCAATATGACGCCGGTGGGCGCGACCTGGGCGGTCGCTTCCGGCGGCTCGGAGTGGGTGGTCGTGAACCAGGGGACGTCGGTCCACGGGGACCTGGTCGCGGCACGCATCAGCCCCACCGGCGTCCTGCTCGATCCTGGCCCGCGCAGTCTCGTGCCGGCGACCTACTACCTGCGCGGCGGGATCCATCTGGCGTACGTGGGCGGGGTCTACCTGCTGGCCTACGAGGAATCGATGACCGGCTCCGACCCCACCCAGGCGATCCGCTTCGATGCCTTCCTCGAGCGCCTCGACCCGGCTCCCTTCGCTCTCGCCCCCGCGCCGCTCGCCGGACTGGTCGCGAACGGCGCCGGCTTCTACGCGGTCTGGCTGCAGCAACTCCCCAACTTCACCATGGCGGTCTACGGATCGCGCCTGGACGCGAACGGCCACAAGCTCGATGGCGGCGGCAACGGAGTCAACATCTCCGGAGCGAACTCTCCGGGCGCCTACACGACGACCAGCGTCGCCTGGGATGGCGCGCAGTGGAAGGTGACCTGGGGCTCCCTGACCGAGACTCGCCTGGCGCGCGTCGGCGCCGGCGGCCAAGTGCTCGACCCGGGAGGCGTGCCGGTCGCGGGCACGAAGACGGGCGTCGCTGCCAGCGCCGGCAACGGCAGTCTGCAGCTCGCGTGGTCGGATTTCGTCTGGGTGGGTCCGTCCGGCGGTTACGACGTCTTCTCGACCCACGTCGACGCGGGCAACGTCGCCGGCGCCAAGCGGACGATCTCGAGCGGCGCGCCCTCCCAGCTCCGGGCCGACATGGCGACCAGCGGCGACGGCTACATGGTCGTCTACCGCTCGAGCACCGCGACTCGCGGCCGCGTCCTCGCCCAGCCGCTCGACGCCGCCGGCGATCCACGGACGGCGGAGCCGATCCAGCTCGACGTCGCCGATTCGGTGGACTCGCCGGGCGATCCCGCCGTCGCCTGGAACGGCTCCGTCTACCTGGTGGTCTGGAACAACGCGAGCGGCGTGGTCGCGCGGCGCCTGCAACCGGGCGGCGCCCCGATCGACCCGGCGCCGATCGTGGTGCTCAACCCGGGGTTCGGCGGCACCGACGTCGAGGCCCTGGGCGGCGACTTCCTGGTCGTCGGGCTGCGTTGCGGCATCAACTGCCAGTACGTCTTCCCGATCGCGGCCCGGGTGCGCGGCTCCGACGGCCTGGTCCTCGACGCCGCGCCGATCCTGATGGGCGGGACGTTCTGCAGCAGTCCGCGGCTCGCCGTCCTCGGCGGGCGCTGGCTGCTCGTCTGGCAGGCGAACGCCAGCCACGACGCCTGCGCCGCGGCCACGCTCGGGACTTTCATCGACGCGGCCGGCGGCAAGGCACCCGATTTCACCATCCACAGCTACTCGAGCTGCGGCGGCAACGGGATCTTCAGCCTCGGCCTGGCGTCGAGCGGCGACGTCGCGCTGCTGGCGCAATCGCAGGAGCTCACCTCCGGCACCGAGACCGACGTGCTCATGCGGCTCATCGACCCGGACGGGACGGTGCACCCGGTGGTCAACCTCACTCCTTGGAAGGACGACCAGTATCGGCCGCGCGTCGCCTGGGACGGCTCGCAGTTCGTGGTCGTCTGGCAGGACCAGAAGATGGATCTCGGCGGCGACTGGAGTCTCGAGCCGATCGACGCGCGCAGCGACCTGGTGGGAATGCGGATCACCGCGGCGGGCACGATCCTCGACCCGCAGGGCTTCGTGTTCTCGAACAGTCCGGCGGGCGAGGCGTTTCCGAACGTCGTGGCCGCGGCCGGCAAGACGTTGATCGCCGGCTCGCTGGTGCGCAACGACTCGGCGTTCGCCAACTACCGCATCGGCTACGACCTCTTCGGCTCCGGCGGCAACCGCTGGCCCGTGGCCACGGCCTCGGCCCTGCCGGCGGGCGGCGACGTCCCGTTGTCGATCGGCTTCAGCTCGACCGGCAGCGCCGACCCCGACGGGACGGTCACCGCCTGGTCCTGGGATTTCGGCGACGGCGGCACGTCGAGCGAGCCCAGCCCTTCGCACGCCTACACCGTCGGCGGGCCGTACGTCGCCACCCTGACCGTGACCGACGACCGCGGCGCCCGCAGCGTGCAACAGCTGCTGGTCGAGGCCGTCGAGCCGAACGCGCCGCCGGTCGCCGTCGCCTCCTCCGACAAGACCTCCGGGCCGGTGCCGCTCGACGTCGTCTTCTCCGCCACCGGCTCCTACGATCCCGACGGCTTCATCGGCAACATCGAGTGGATCTTTTCGGACGGCGGCACCTACTGGGGCTCGCCCGCCTACCACACCTTCGACACCCAGGGGACCCACGAGATCACGCTGATCGTCCATGACGCGCGCGGCGGCACCGGTTCGGCCGCACTCGCCGTCAACGCGGGCTCGCCGACCGCGCCGGCAGCGCCGAGCGGTCTAGCGGCGATCGCCTTCACCTCGGACTGGATCAACATGACTTGGGTGGACGACTCGAACAACGAGGCCGGGTTCAAGGTCGAGCGCTGCGCGGGAACGGCCGCCTTCTGCGACAGCCATCCGCTCGATTTCATCGAGATCGCCCAGACCGGGCCGAACATCGACTACTACGGCGACACCGGCCTGCCCGCCGGGTCGACCTTCAGCTACCGGGTGCGGGCCTTCAACGTCACCGCGCTGTCGGCGTACTCGAACACCTCGTGGGCGACGACGTTCCCCGCCGGCCAGGCGGTCTTCGCCGACGCCTTCGAGTCCAACGACACCTCGGCCTGGTCGATCACGGTCCCCTAGCGCCCGCCGGGCGGCGTTTCTCGCCGCAGGCCCTCGACTCGCGCTCGAGATGCGCTTAGGGTTCGCCCATGAGCGAGCGGTCCGACGACCAGCTGCGCGACGTCTCCGACACGGCGCTGTGGGTGGCGGCCTACCGCGCCGAGGAGAGCGAGCGTCGCGACGCCCTCTTCCACGACCCTTTCGCCCGCCGCCTGGCGGGCACCCACGGTTTCGAGCTCCTCGACGCGATGCCCAAAGGCCGCCGGTACTCCTGGCCGATGGTGACCCGCACGGTGCTCTTCGATCAGTTCGTCCTCGACCGCCTGGGCGAGGGCGTCGACCTGGTGGTGAACCTCGCCGCCGGGCTCGACGCGCGGCCCTACCGGATGAAGCTGCCGCCCGCGCTGCTCTGGATCGAGGTCGACCTGCCGCGGATGATCGACTACAAGACCGGCCTGCTGGCGGGCGAGACGCCGTCCTGCCGGCTCGAGCGGATCGCGCTCGATCTCGCCGACGTCGCGGCGCGCCGCACGCTGTTCGCCGAGCTCGGGCGGCGCGGCGAGCGGGCGCTGGTGCTGACCGAGGGCCTGCTGATCTACCTCGAGCGCGCCCAGGTCGAGGGGCTCGCCGACGATCTCGCCGCCGTGCCGTCGCCGCGCTGGTGGGCGACCGACCTCGCCTCGCCCGGTCTGCTGAAACGATTGGCGGCCACCTGGGGCAAGCAGGTCGGCGAGGCCGGCGCGCCGTTCCGTTTCGCTCCCGAGGAGGGTCCGGCCTTCTTCGCCGCCCACGGCTGGCGACCGCGCGAGGTGCATTCGGCGTTCCACGCCGCCGGGCGCCTCAAGCGCCTGCCGTTGTGGATCCGCCCCTTCCTCCTCTTGCCGCAGCCGAAGACCTTCCGGCCGCAGATGGTCTGGTCGGGCCTGCTGTTGCTCGAACGCGGCTGAGATCCGGCGCGCCGAGCGGAAGAGAGCTCAGCCCCCGCCCGCGTCGACGACCGCGTCGACCTCGATCTCGACCACCAGCTCGGGGCGGACGAGGCGCGACACCTCGACCAGCGTCGCCGCCGGATCGATGCCCGAGAAGGCCTCGCAGTGGGCGCGGGCGAAGCCGTCGAACTGCTCGAGGTCGGTGACGAAAGCGCGGGTGCGCACCGTGTCGGCGAGCGTCGCGCCGAGCTCGCCGAGGGCGCGCGCGATCTTGGCCAGGGCGTAGCGCGACTGCTCGTACATGTCGCCCGGCGCCACCACCTCGCCGCGCTCGTCGACCGCCACCGTGCCGGAGACGTAGATCGCGTCGCCGACCCGCTTGGCGCGGCAGTAGGCGACCTTGGGCTCCCAGGGAGCTCCCGAGTAGACGTTCTGGCGGGCCATGGCCGGAGTGTATCGACTCTCGCCGCCGGGCAAGAGCCGGCGGTGCCGGACGAGCTTCAGCGGGACGCCGGCGGCACCAGCCCGTTCAAGCGGTAGTAGACCGCGAGCTGGCCGTAGTGCTCGCCGTTGTGCTCGATGAACGCCACCAGGGTGTCGAGGTCGGGCGCCGGCCGGCCCTTGCCGTCGGCGAGCGCTGTGGCGACCCCGGCGAACGATTCGGCGAGCGCCGGGACGATCCGGGCGCGGTTGGGAAACTCCGCTCGCGGCAGCTCGTTGGCGTCGCCGTCGGCGGGCTCGCCGCGCAGCGTTTGGGCGACGTAGCGATTCCAGAACGCCACGTGCCGGAGCTGATCGGCGAAGCTGCGCGCCTCGGGGACGGGGCGGAAATCGTACTTGCCGGCGGGGAACTCCTCGGCGAGCCGGACGATCTTGTCGCCGACGTCGCGCCAACGCTTCTGCAGGACTTCGCGCATGAGGCTCTCTCCTCGGGTCGATGGGGAGAGCCGATCTCGCGGCGGCTCCCCGGGTGCGGGAGAGATCCTCTGTCGCCAGGCCGCCGCGGCGCTTGCGCTTTCTTGCCGAGATTTCAGCCGCCGGCGCGCGGCGCGCGCTTCGCCGGCGAGCGCAGCGCGGCGCGCAGGGCGGTGAGGCGGGCGCCACGCCGGACGGCCGAAGGGGGCACGCCGAAGCGACGGTGGAAGGCGGTGATGAAGTGGCTGAGCGAGCCGAAGCCCACGTCGTAGCAGGCGTCGGTGACGCTCGCGCCCTGGTCGAGCCGGCGCGCGGCGTGGCCCAGACGGACGGCGGTCAGGTGGCGGTGGGGCGGCGCGCCGGTGAGCTCGCGGAAAGTGCGCGCGAAGTGGAACGGGCTCAGGCAGGCGGCGGCGGCGATCTCGGCGAGGGTCAGCGGCCGGGCGTAGTCGCTCTCGATCAGCTCGAGCGCGCGCTCGATGCGCCGCATCCGCGGGGTGATCCGGTCGCTCGCGGGTGCCGGGCGGGCGCGCCGCGGCGGGCGATCGGCGCGCGATCCGGCGCCGGCGAGCGACTCGAAGAGCGCCCCGGCCAGCAGCTCGAGCCGCAGCTCCTCGCCGGGAGCGCAGCCGCGCAGGCGATGGCGCAGGAAGCTCTGCCGCGGGGTCACCGTGGCGAGCGGCGGCGTGAGCGCCGGCAGGTCGGCGCGCAGCAAGTCCTCGACCGCCAGGGCGCTGAAGGCGACCGACAGGCAGCGGTCGGAGGGCGTCGCCGAATCGTGGTCGCAGGCGAACCCCATGTCGCGCCGGGTGACGAAGATCGATCCGGGGGCGAAGCGGAAGCGCTCGCCGGCGAGGCGGATGTCGAAGCTGCCGGCCTCGACGAAGTTGATCGAGTCCTCGGGCGCGACCTCGAAATCGGGGTCGTGGTGCTCGGCGGCCGGCGGATGGTCGAAGCGGCAGAGCGACACCGCCGGAGTCCGCAGCAAGAGCTCGACGCGATTCACGCGCCGGAATTTTTCACGGATCGGCGGGCGGGGCAATGCGCAAGAAACCGCAACTGCGGGCGGCCGGCGCGGGGGCGGTGGGCCGAGCCGGCGGCGACTGGGAGGAGTCCGCGCGCCGGCCGGTCAGCCGCGCAGGATCCAGGGGATGGCGCAGACGACCACGCCGATCGCCACCAGCAGCAGGAGGTTGGAGACGAAGTAGGGGAAGACCATGAGGACGATGCCGCAGACGAGCGGCACCGCCGACTGCTGCTTCTTGCCGTAGACGAACATCCCCATCCCCACGGCGCCGAAGATCACCCCCCAGAAGAGCCAGCCGGGGGTCACGGGATGGCCTTCGGCTCGGAAGCCCGGCGGCGGGGGGCCAGCGGGCAGCTCTCGCGCGCCGGCTCGGGCAGGAGGGGCTCGAGCTCGGGTGTGCAGACGGTGTCGAGCAGCTTGCCGCCGTCGCACTTGGCGAGGCCGACGCTGCCTTCGGCGCCGAGGGCGTAGAGCCGCGGCCAGCCTTCGTCCGCTTGCGGGTCGGCGACGAGCAGGAGGCGATCGGCGGCGACGGAACCTGTCGCGGGCGGGCTGAGGGCGAAGGCTCTCGGCGCGCTCCAGCGGCGGCTGACCACGAGCGCTCCGCTCGCGGGCGGAGTCGCGCGCGCGACGATCGAGCACCTGCCCGCGAGCTCGTCGAGATCGGCTCCGAGGCGCGCCGCGCGCTGCGCGTCGAGGCCGACCGGCGAGCCGTGGAAGGTCACCTCGAGCGCCGGGGCGTCCTGGGCCGCGCGGAGTCTGCCGGCCCAGCACTGCAGGAGGAGCGGCGGGCGATCCTGCGGGTAGCTCGCGGCCGCGGGATAGTTCGCCTGGTGGATCCAGACGTTCTCGAACTCGGTGTCGACGTTCTCCCAGCGGCGCGGGTCGTGGCGCCCCGAGGAGGAGTCGACCAGACGCAGGAAGCGGTAGTCGTCGCTCGCGTCGACGACGCCCTCCGCGTTTTCGACGTAGGACGGGATCATGACGTCGAGGGTGAGCACCGTGCGGTAGCGCTCGACGCGCAGGAGCCGCCACCAGAAGCGGCGGGCGAGCGGGGCGAAGACGGCGCGCCTCTCGCGCTCGGTCGCCGCCGCCACCGCCCGCGGCGCCAGCTCGCGGAACCGTGCCACCAGCGAGGGCGTCATCAGATAGGCGCAGCGGTCGCGCAGCGGCACGACCTCGCGGGCGAGCTCCGGATCCGCCGGCGACGGCAGACTGGCGCAGCCCAGCGCGAGCAGGGCGAGCGCCAACGCCGAGCCCGGACCGAGACGCCGAGTCGACGTCCGCCACTTCATGGGAAGAGGCGCAGCGTGAGCGCGAGCCATTCGCAGAGGATCGAGTGCGCGGCGCCCGCCGGGTCGAGGAAGTCCATGTGGCCGCCGCCGGGAAGCTCGCGAAAGTCGATCGGGTCGCCGGCGGCGCGCGCCGCGCGGGCGTAGTCGCGCGCGTGGTCGATCGGCACCTCCGCGTCGGACGTACCGTGGAGGAGGAGCTGCGGCAGGCCGAGCGGCAGCCGGGCGTGCGGCGAGGCGGCGCGGTAGCGCTCGGGAACTTGCTCGGGCGTGCCGCCGAGGAGCTCGGCGACCGCGCTGCCGCCGAGGCGCTCGCGGTGCACGCGCTCGAGGTCGGCGAGCGGCGCGAGGGCGGCCACCGCGGCCGGCCGGAGGCGCGGGTCGGCGCCCGGAGCGTCTCCCGGCAAACGGCCGCGCGCCGCGGCCCAGAGCGCCAGCTGCCCGCCGGCCGAGTGCCCGACCACCGCGACGCGCTCGAGATCGAGATCGGGGGCGCTGGCGACGCGCTGCGCCAGTCGGTCGAGACCGGCGGCGACGTCGGCGAACGTGCCGGGCCAGCCGGCCCCGGGAGCGCCGAGGCGCCGGTACTCGAGATTCCACGCCGCGAAGCCCCGCCGGGCGAGGTCGCGCGCCAGCGCGTCGAGGGGATCGCGTCCGTAGGGCATGCGCCAGAAGCCGCCGTGGAGGAGCGCGACGACCGGCACCTGCGGCGGGTGTCCGGCGGCGGGGAGGTGGAGGTCGCCGACCTGATCGTCGAGCTCGCCGTAGCGCAGGGCGAGCGGCTCCGGTGGCGTCGACTCGCCGCTCCAGCCGCCCGCCCGTTCGATTCCCGTCATCGCCCGGTCCCTGGGTGAGGCCGGCAGCGACGGCGTGGCGGACGAGCGCCGGCGATGCCTCCCCCGGCGAGGATCGCGAAGCGGGCGGGGAAGCGTCGCATGCGGAGGTGGAATCTAGCAGCCGCCCGCGCCCGCTCCGATTGACTCCGGGCCGAGACGGCGGTTTACTGGGTTTCGATCATGCTCCGCTCTCGCCGCATGGCGCCAGCCTCCCGGGCGGTGGGGCTCGCGTGGGTCGCGGTCGCCGCGATCGCCGGGTCGGCCGGCCGCGCCGCGTTCGCCGAGGGCTATCCGAGCTGCCCGGCGGTCTGGCAGGACCTCGACGGGGTCGCGACCTACTACGACGCCGACGGCTCGGGGAACTGCTCCTTCCCGGCCGCGCTCGACCTCATGGTCACCGCCGTCGCGGCCCCCGATTGGCAGGGCTCGGCGCAGTGCGGGCGCTGTCTGCGCGTCTGGGGGCCGGACGCGAGCGTCGTGGTGCGGGTCGTCGATCAGTGCCCGGAGTGCCCGACCGGCCACCTCGATCTCTCGGCCGAGGCCTTCGACGTGATCGCCGATCCGCTCGACGGCATCGTGCCGATCGCCTTCCGCTCGATCGAGTGCCCGGTCACCGGCAACCTCTCGGTGGCGGAAAAAGACGGCGTCAACCCTTGGTGGTTCGCGGTGCAGATCCGCAATCATCGCCACGCCATCGCCACCCTCGAGCTGCGCGAGAACGGCTCGTCCACCTGGCAGGCGATGGCGCGCCAGGACTACAACTACTTCCTGGTCACCTCGGGGCCCGGCCTCGCGACGCCGCTCGATTTCCGCATCACCGACGTGCAGGGGTTCCAGGTGGTCGAAAACGACCTGGTGACCACCATCGTGCCGAGCGCCGTCCTCACCGGCACGACGCAGTTTCCTGCCTGCGACGACCTCTTCCTCGACGGCTTCGAGACCGGCACCGCCAGCCCGCTCTGGTCCTCTCGCTCGCCCTGGTGAGGGCGCGCGCCGGTCAGCGCAACCCGCGGTCGCGCATCTCGTCTTCGCGCCCAGGGCTGCCGCCTGCCTCCGGCTCGCCGCCGCGACGGCGAGAAACGGGTGCTCGGCATTCCCGGCGCGGTTGCGCGCAGCCGCGGGCTAGCGCTTCTCGGGAGCGTAGGCCTTGAAGGTGATGAAGAGACCCGCGACCAGCAGGATGCCTTCCAAGACCATGAACACGGCGCTTGCCGTCGCGGCGGCGCCACGTCGGTAGAGGCCAGCGGCGAACATCCGGAAGAGGCCGAGAGCCAGGAAGAACCAGCCCGACAGGGTTACCGACACGGTCCAGTCGCGCGCCCAGCGGTTGTGTGCCCGGACGATCGCGAGCCCCCCGACGAACATCAACAAGCCGGACAGGTAGACGACGGGCGGGATCTGTTCATCGTAGAGATGCGGCTGCACGAGCGGGAACTCGGACGCGACCATGGCCACGATCGTGGGGCCCAGGATGCCAGCGATGCGCCGGGAATTCGTCACGCTCGCTCCCACCTCGAACGGATCTCGATCTCGGCCGCGCGCCCGACCGGGCCCGCCGAGCGCAGCGAGCCGTGGCGCGAGAGGCGCTTCGGCCGGAACGACCGCGATGGCCGAGTGCCCGGAGGGAGGGTCATACGCGGCGGAATGCGGCGTTGGCGTCGACTTGCTGGAACTCCACGAATTCGACCGGCGCCAGGCAATTCGGATACAGGATGCTGGCGAACTTCCGGACCGCGGCAGACGCTCCGTGAGTCTCGTTCGCCGCCCCGTCGCGCCAGACGAAGATGTGCACGAACCTCGTCGGCCGTTCGGCCTCCTGCCAGACCTCGTAGCGCAGCGCGCCCGGTTCGTGGTCGCGGACATAGGCGACGAATTCGTGGATCGCCGCCAGGCACTCGCCGAGGCTCTCGGGACGAACTTCGTAACGCGCTAGCTCGCGAATCTCCGACGGCTGACCTTGAATCGGCGGCATAGGTGGCTCCCGGGGTGGGGCAGCGGGCCGCCACGGGAGCGAGTCGATCGCTTCGGTGGTGCGGCCGCGCACGATGCGCCCTTACCAGCGACTCTAGCGTACGCCCGTGACCTGGAGCCCGGTCGGATCGCGGCTGAGTTGAAGATCGAGGCTGCCTCCGCTCTCGACTTGGGCAGCGAGCGCCCTGGGAATCCGGACGTACCGAGCTTGGAAGGTACTTCTGGTGGGCCGTCCCGCGGCAGCGTCGGGAATCACGAGGACGGCCGGGCGCGATCCGAGACGGAGCTGACGAACGCGCTCGAGCTCCTTGGCTGGCACGCCTGCCGCGAGAAGGTCCGCGTCCTTCAGGTCACCTTGCGGGCACAGGACGACGAGATAGGCGCCCGGAACGCGCAGATCGCAGGACGACGCCAACGCGCCCGCTCGTGCCGCCTGCTTCATGCAGCGCGCCAGTCGCACCGCCGGATCGGCAACCGTGGCGCACGCGATCTGCGTCAGCAAGCCGACGGCCAGGGCGAGGGTGGCGGCTCTGCCTGCCGGGTTCGCCCTCCGCGTCTCGGGGGTGTCGATCCGGGCCGTCTCCTCTGACGGCGGGTCGGATCGCGACTCGAGCGGCGCGGCGCGAACACCGATCGGCAAGGCGGGTCGAACACGATCCGACCGCCCGGACAGTTCAGATGGATGGTCCAAAGTCGTGCCTCCTGTCGCGGTCGTTGAACGACGCTGCGTTCGATGGAGTGGAAGGAGAACGGTCCCATGGCGGCCCTTGTCTTCGGGGGCCACGGACACGGAGCTCGGCGGCGACCGAGATCGCCCAAGTCGAGCCCTGAAGGTCGCCGGAGCGGCGGGTTCGGCGACCGGCGAGCACTAGCCGCAGCCCTTCGCGTTCTCGGCGACGACGCCGGCGAGGGTGCCGTCGGCCCTCGCTTTCAGCAAGGCGTCGAGGGACGGAATCCTCGCCGTGGGCTTCGCGGCAAGAAGTGCCTCGTAGGCGCGGAGTACGCCCTCCACTCCTGCCAAGTCGACGGCGGCGGGGTTCGAGGCCTGATCGGGTTTCTCGATGATGAACGCCGCGCTCGAGAGCGCCTGCTGGAGCGCCAATTCGGCGGCGTATTTCTCCCTCTTTTCGACATGAAGTCCGAGCAGAGCCGGGCACATGGACACCGTGATGTCGGGTACTTCGGCCAGCCACGCCAGCAACCAGGTGCGCGCGCTCTTGGCGTCCTTGTGGAGAGGCTGGGCTTCGAGGAGGTGAACGAGCTGGACGGCCTTCGCGCGCTCCTCGCTCGTCGAAGGCCCGCGCGACCCCGCCCCGGCGACGCACGGCATGGTCAATGACAACAGCAGCGCCACAGCCACGGAGCTCTTCATGGATCACCCTTTTGCCACGGTTCTCGAGGTCGCCGTTTCGACCCGGGTCAGCTGACACCACGTCGAGTGCCCGCGGAGGAAGCGCTTGAGGGTTGCCAGATATGTACGTACCAGTAGGCGGCCATGCCAAACACGCTGCCCATGAAGATGATGAGGACCCAGAGAATGCGCTTGTCTGATGCGAGATCGGGGTTCTTGAATGCATGAACCACGTAGAAGATGACCAAGCCAAGGCCAAGGAGCATGGTCAGCAGGTGAAAGATGATCATCGTCTCGAATGTGCCAAATACGGGCATGGACTGCTGGCTGTTCGCAGACTCACCGAAGAACGAGGCAATGAACAAGCCCATGTAGACGACAGGAAGCGCCGTCACGAACCCAACCAATAACGCGAGCGGCCTGGAGATTCTCACGCTTTAGGACCTCCAACAATGCGGGCGTCAGCCAAGGAAGGAGTCCCGGGATCAGCCACCCGCCCCTCCGGGCTCACCGAGCGTGGCGAACGGCGGTGCAACCGGCGCACTTGCAGCGACGAATAGTCAGGCGACACCCGCATCGCTACACCTAGTTCTCTGGTTTCGAGGATGCGGCAGCAGGCGCGGGTAGTGGGCATGTGCCGTCACTTAGCACTTAGCTCGCAAAGCTCTGGAGTTCCGGCAGAAGTTGAAGCTGCGGTATTGTCGACGAGGGCCACCGCTTGTGTGCCTCTGCGAAGATGCAATCGCAGGTCTTCTTGGCTGCTTGGCGGAGCGGGCGAATGGCCTCGAACACCCCCGCGGGAATTCCTGGCTCTGTCTTGCCGACCTTCGCCTTCGCCGCGTCTATGTTGGGGCCCAGTAACCCGACCACGCAGCCAACAGACGCGAACTGGAAGATCGCGCTCTCTGGTGCCGCAGATCTAGCTTGCAGTCTCTCGAAGAGCGCTGGTGAATTCTTGACCCAGAGCTGCCCGGTTGCAGAGCTGAGAAATCGCTGCAATTCGCGAAGCTGCTCGAGCGAAAAAGTCTCCCGCAGAACCGCCGCGAGCTCTTGCTCAAGGGCGGGCCAGATTTCTGGGTGCTCTGCAACCTCGAGCTCTGCAAAC
The DNA here is from genome assembly GCA_046331385.1 of Thermoanaerobaculia bacterium. Taxonomy (GTDB): domain Bacteria; phylum Acidobacteriota; class Thermoanaerobaculia; order Multivoradales; family JAGPDF01; genus JAXLQW01. The sequence continues at coordinate 1,347,443 of JAXLQW010000001.1, read as the reverse complement.
TGACGGCCGGTTCCTGCTGGAACCATGTTGAGGAATGTCGCTGTCGCCGTTCCACGCACATCGCTCAGGCGCGCGACCGAGAGCGCGGGATCTTCCTCAACCGCGGCGAAAGCTGCCGAGCAACAGATCGCAAGCAGCAGAGGCGACCTCAGACAGAGAGCGCGTCGCAGCGAACATAAAGTCGTCGGAGTCATGGGCGACATGCTCCCTGGAAAAGAGGAATCCAGCGGCAAAGATACGACCATCGCTGTCGATCTGGCAAAGAGTATTTTCGAGGTCGCCGTTTCGACCCGGCCCGGGGTGATCGCCGAGCGCGGGCGGCTGAGCTAAGCCGGGCTCGCTGGCTTCTTTTCGACCTTGCCTCCGATGAAAGAGAGGTGCTCGAAGAGTCTGTAGGAACATGCCTGCCCAGTTGCCGGTCGCCGCTACTGCTTTCCAAGGGATTCCGCTGCCTGTCGACGCAGCTCGGTGATCGGCATGCCGCCCATTTCGAGGCGCTCGCCCTCGTAGGTGAAGGAATAGACCATGGAAGCGGGATTGCCAAGCATGAAGACGACCTGACCCTGCCCTTCACAATCTTGGCAAGAAGGCGTTGGTGCATGTGACAACGGCTCATACTCATCGCCGACTTTGTAGTAGAGCCGAACGCCGGGCTTCTGCTTGATGATCTCGGCAACGACCTCTCGATGCCTCTCTCCTGTCTTCTCCAGGCGCGTGAGCAGAATCACGGTCGCGCGAGCGATCTTCTCCTCCAGCGGGCGCGCATAGAACTCGTTGTCGAACGCTGGCTCGGGCTCTAATTCCGTGCCTTGAGTGGCTACCTGGTGAGCGGCCGCGGGCTGCGCGAGCTTGAAGCGGAAGTACTTGAGCCATGGAACGCCGAATCCGAGAGCGAGAAGCCCAACAAGCACCCAAATGGCAACTGTTTGCCGCCTGACGCTCCGCACCAGAGCAGCGATATCGGAATCAAGTTGAGATCCACCGGTGGACTCGCGAGTCTGATCGTTCACGGTACCTCCATTGCGAAGGCGACTGAATGACCGGGTAGATCGTTGACAGCCTAAGTCGGGCACATGGTCGACAGATTCGAGACTCTAGCTCCTTCGAGCTCTCTGCGAGTCCGGAGGGTTCGTGAAGAGCTCGCCGCGGTTGGGGCGGGGGAGCCTGTCGGAAGGTCCATTCTCGCGCGTTGAACCTGCCGTGGAGGCGCGCGGGCACTACGGCGCATGAGTGCCGGAGAGCGTTGCCGTGATCTTGGGGGCCCAACCGGCTGCCTCCAGCTTCGCGTGAACCCAGACGCTCTGCGTCGCGAGTCCCCCGCCCATTCCACCCGCAACTCCGGCGGGCACATGAAGGCGTTCGAAGAACATCTCCGCTCCGTCGCCGGCGTTCGAGGGCCATTGGGACCTGTCGAGATCGGAGAGCAGGCCAAGAAGATGCGCCTCGCTGCAATTGACGAGTGCGACCGGGCAGACGAGATAGATCTGGCCGCCCCAGTCGCCTTGGAGGATGACGAAGGCGTCGTCGTACCTACGTGCTTCGGCCAGGGAACGCAGCGGGTTGAACGGAACCCCTTCGGCCTCATGTTGCAATCGACCGAGCGGCCTCTCGTGCGAGGCGAGCGTATCGGCTGCTACCTCTCGTCTCGGCGGCTTCTTCGAGTGACCTGACATTCGCGACGTTGCCATGGGCGCTAACAGCCAAGGAGGTCAGCGGCGGCAGGGATGGCCGCAGGCCGGCCCGACGCCCGCTGAAACGACGAGTCTGGCGACAGTCCACTTCCGGTCATGAGGGCTCGAGCGCGGCGCTAGTCTTGGGCAGCCGTGCGGCGAGTGACAGCCGCACATGCCGTTCGAGCTTCGCGGAGGGCTTCGTGGGGTCCGGCGGCGAAACCAGGCCAGTCAGGTTTCGGACGACTTGACGGACCGCACCGACGCCAAGGCGCTGCTCGAAGCGTTCCCCAACGAGGAGACTCGTTGCGTGGCTCTCGAATGCTGCGGATCCACGGCGCGCCGGCGGCGCGTCTCGGCCACGACAATCCTGGCCCGGAGCCCACGGGGCTCCCGAGAGAGACCGTGGATACGACATGCAGCCCTGCCTCCGTCGAAACCGCCGCCTCGCGCTACTCGCGGGAGGAGCGCAGATACGACCTGTTAGCCGACTCACGGGTACAGACCGGGTTGATGGGTGACATTTCAGACCGGGAGGATGGGTGACACAGCTAGGGTTGAGCGCGCGGAGGTGCGCGATGCCCTGGCGGGAGACGGAGCCCATGAACGAGCGCCTGAAATTCATCGAGGAGTCTCGCGCGGGACTGTACACCACGAGCGAGCTGTGCGAGCGCTACGGGATCAGCCGCAAGACGGGCTACAAGTGGCTGGAGCGCTACCACGAGCTCGGCGTCTCGGGGCTCGACGATCGCTCCCACGCGCCGCACAGCTGCCCGCACAAGCTCGAGCAGCGCGTGGCAGTGGCGATCGTCGCGGCGCGCAAGAAGCACCCACACTGGGGACCACGGAAGCTGCTCGACTGGCTTCGCCCGCGCCACCCGGAGCTGGATCTGCCCGTGCCGAGCACGGCGGGTGAGCTCCTGCGCCGAGAAGGCTTGAGCGTGCGAGGGCGTCGTCGTCGGCGCTGGCGCCACCCGGGACCGCCAGCCCGCGAGAGCTACGGACCGAACGATCTCTGGACGGCCGACTTCAAGGGGCAGTTTCGAACCCGGGACGGGGTGTACTGCTATCCCCTGACCATCGCCGACCAAGCCTCGCGTTACCTGTTGCGCTGCCAGGCCCTCAGCTCGACACGAACCCGGGAAACCCGGCCCGTGATGGAGCGGCTCTTCCGCGAGCTCGGCTTGCCTCGTGCGCTGCGCACCGACAACGGCGTACCGTTCGCTTCGACCGGAATTCACGGCCTGTGTGCGCTCAACGTGTGGTGGATCCGTCTGGGCATTGCGCATCAGCGCACTCAGCCGAGCCACCCCGAGCAGAACGGCGCCCACGAGCGCATGCACCGGACTCTCAAAGCCGAGACCACGCGTCCTCCGGCCACCAACCGCCGAGCCCAGCAACGAAGCTTCGATCGCTTCCGCTCCGAGTACAACGACGAGCGGCCCCATGACGCGCTCGGCGGCCGGGCGCCTGGAACCGTCTGGAGTCCGCCCTCACGGGCGTACCCCAGCCGACTCCAGGCGCCCGAGTACCCCGGCCACTACCAAGTCCGATTCGTCAGCACCGCCGGCACCTTCCGCTTCCAGTGCCGGCAGCTCTTCATCAGCGCTGCTCTGAAGCAGGATTGGATCGGCCTCGAGGAAATCGACGATGGCGTGTGGGCGGTGTACTTCTACGACGTCCTACTCGCCCGCTTCGACGAGCGCGACCGGAAGCTGCATGCCTAGGCCTGAAAACTGTTACCCATCCTGCCGGTCTAGACTGTTACCTATCCTCCCGGCCGGTCAACGCGTGCGCTCCTTTCTTCGGCGGAAGTGAGGTAACAAACTCGACACCGCGCCTCACCCACGGTGCGACCGATTTCAGGGTTGCAACGCCCTTGGGATCGACCACGACGAAGCCGCGCATCGGCCTCCCGGTGAACTTCATCTCGTGGGCATGGGCCAGGCGAAGAGCCCTTTCGTGGTTTTCCGGACCGACCCTCACCATCAACTGATCGCCGACGACGCCGCAAGCCATGTGACCCCGTACCATGAACGCCAGGCCACCAAACATCCGCTTCTCTTCCACATCGGCTCGATCTGCCAGGGCCGCCCGGGCCCTTGCGGCCAACTTCTCGTCGATCGCCATAGCTGAACTCGGTGCTCCTGCCTTCTAACGGATCTCGGGTTGAGCGGCGCGGCACGATCGCTGGCCGGCGCAGCCGGGCGCCGCCGCTGACCGCGCCCGCTCGAACGCGTCGAAGCTCATTCAGCCTCTATGTTGACGTGGAGCGACTACGGAGAAGCCACAGGCCCAGAAATGCCAGCATCGTGTTGACGACGACCCAGGCGACTCGGGCCTCTGGCGTGGAAACCATGCTGCTCAGGAAGCGCAGCTCTACCCTGGGAAGAAGAAAGCTCGCAAGCCCGCCAAGAGCCAGGACGCCACCGACCGCGAGCAGAACTTGGCCCAATACTCGTTTCCACGTTGCCATAGCCACAGCCTCCACTTGCCGCCTAACGGTCATGGAGTTCAGCTCGGCGGCAGGACTGGCCGCAGGCCGGACCTGAAGCCCGCTGGAATGCTGAGATGGACTCCTCCCTCGACAGGAACGGCATCTGGCGTGCCAAAGTCGTCGGAGTCATGGGCGGCATGCTCCCTGGAAAAGAGGAATCCAGGGGCAAAGATACGACTCTCGCTGTCGATCTGGCAAAGAGCGCTTTCGAGGCCGCGGGTTGGACCGGTGGGAGCGACGCGGAAGCGCACGCCGGCTCGGGTGTGGTCCGACCTTCGTCGGAAGCTTCGAGCCCAGAAACTCGCGGGCCCAGTCGGGATGCGGAGAGTCAGGCCGCGCCCGCGAATGCGTGAGCTGCTTCGGCGCAGGCCTTCGATGGGAACGAAGAACGCCGCCGGGAAGAGATAGTCCGCACCCGACTCGTCGACGATCCGGAGCATGCCGAGAGACTCGGCTTGTGGGTCGCTGATCCCGCGCTAGACGGTTCTCACCTGGAGGGAGGCGGCGTAGCCCTCGATCTTGATGCCGAGGAAGAAGGTGCGGTCGGCTTCGCCCATTTTCTCCAGCTCTGCATGCGCTGGATCTTGGCGTCGAACCTGCAGCGCCCAGGAGCCTCGTACCCGTGTACTTCGGCCGGCCCGAGGAGGCCGGCTCTTGCGCGACCCGAAGGTCGGACCAGACGGTCCACGATCATCGACTCCGAAAGAGCCGCACCGAGGGGGCGCACTCCATGGCCGCCGAGAAGTCGAAGAAGGCGAAGAAATCGACGAAGGTCGCGAAGAGGGCCACCGCCGGGCGGTGAAGTGGAATTCCCCCTTCTACGGCATCGCGGGGCAGGGCTGGTTCCGCTCCTTCCACGTCTTCACCCGCTTCGTCAAAGTGACCTTCTTCCGCGGCACTTCGCTGCGGCCGGTACCGCCCGGAGGCACGAGCCAGGACGCGCGCTGGATCGACGTCCACCAAGACGACCTCGACGAGGCGCAAGTGGCGAGCTCGATCGCGCAGGCGGCGGCGATCCCGCGCTGGGGCAAGAGCTGACGGCCCGCGGACCTCGATCCGGCCTGGTTCCCGAAGGCGAGTGAAGCGCTACGAAGCCGCCGGCGCGGGCACCGCCGGTCGCGGCACGCGCGCGCCGACGATCAGCAGCCAGAGCATCAGCGCCATCTCGCCGAAGAGCAGCGGCGTCGCGAGCTGCGAGACCCGGTGCAGGTACTGCGGCAGCAGGATCCCCGTCGAACTGATGGCGACGTAGGCGAGGCCGTTGAGCGCCAGCCAGACGGCGAGAAAGCGGGGCAGGAACCCCGAGCGATAGATCAGCCAGGCGAGCGGAAGGAGCCAGAGCCCCCAGAACATCTCCGACACCAGGACCCCCTCGCGGTCGATCTGGATCAGCAGCGTCGCCAGGGCGTCGCGCTGCGGCTGGTCGAAGACCGAGAGAAAGTCCGCGCCGCGCGCGAACGCCAGGGTCGCCACCTCGTTGGCGCTGCCGAGGAGCGCCAGCGGGACGTCGAGGAGGATCAGCAGCACCATCACCGCGGCGACCTCGCGCTGCACCCCTTTGAGCAGTTGGTAGAGGGTCAGCACCACCGCGAGAAAGAGCAGCTCGGAGACGAGACCCAAGAAGATGTTGAACCGGTAGAGCGACTCGTGCGCCAGGATGTTGCCGACCGTCGCGGCGGCGTCGCCGGCGACGTAGATCTTGCCCGGCACGTAGATGAGGACGATCGGACCGGCGATCACCACCAGCAGGTAGAGCAGCCCCGCGACGTGCGCCGTCTTCTTGAGTGGATGCATCGCTCGCCTCGTCCGCTTTCGTGCGGGTCTCCCTGGAAGTACGCCGCGACGCAGCGCGAGTTTCGTCCGGACGGCCGCGGCGCCGAGGGGGCCCGTCAGTAGAACCAGCCGACGCGGAACGAGACGCCGACCAGGACGAAGAGCACCGAGACCACCGTCACCGGCACGATGTGCCAGGCGAGCGAGGTCAGGTTCTTCTCCGTCAGCCGCGGGAGGATCCGCAGGCGCGCGTCCGCCCCGAGCCCCACGGTGAGCGCCAGGAGGCCGAGCTTGGCGCCCACCAGGCGCCCCACCGGGTCGGCGAACGAGAACCACTCGCCGACGTCCGGCACCATGCGGTGCGCCAGCCAGAGCCCGGTCGCGACCTGGATCAGCAGCGCCGGAATGCCGATGCGCTCGTAGCCCGATTCGAAGCGCCGCAGCTCCGCCGCGGAGCGCTCGCGCAGCGCCCGCGGCAGGACGGTCGACGCCAGCACCAGGTGACCGCCCGTCCAGACGGTCGCCGACAGGATGTGCAGCAGGAGGAGGAATCCGTACATGGTGGGTCGCCGCCCGGTGCCCGCAGACTAGCCTGACAGCGTCGTCCACTGCCAGAGGCCGTCGGTCACCGCGGCCGGCAGGCGGCAGTCGATCTGCCGCGCCGCGAGGACGATTTGGCCGCGATGGTGTCCCTCGTGGGCCACGAAGTAGGCGAGCAGGTGACCCACGTCGAGCGGCAGGTTCCGCCAGACGTAGGCCGGAGTGGCGGGGACCTCGCCGCCGCGGCGGCACCCCAGGAGCAGGAGCGCTTCCATGCCGCGGCTGCTGCGTTCGAGCGCCGCGACCAGCTCGCGGCGGGTCACGCTCCGCCGGTCGACCGCCGCCGGCACCGGGATGCCGTGCGGCCGGGCGAGGATCTTCAGCCAAGAGCAGCGGCTGTTGTGCAGGTGCGCGGCGAGCGTGCGGATCGTCTTTCTCGGCATGCCGGGGATCGCGGCCTTCCAGGCGGCATCGGGGAGGTGACGGACCAGGAAGACCGTGACCCGGTGGCTGGTGCGCCAGGCCGCGAGGATGGATTCGGCGAGCGCGCTCCCCTCCGGCGTCGCGGGCTCCTTCCGGGCTCCGCGTCGCCGCTCACGGGCCGGCCGGCGCGCGCTAGGAGACACGCGTCCCCAGCAGGCGGCTCACGCCGAGAGCGCCGAGGTAGAGCCCGATGCCGAACACCGTGTGGGTCATGAGGCTCTTGAGCCGTGCCTGCGCGGGCCTCGGCGCCTTGGCCGCGGCGATGCCGAGGCCGAACGCCGGCTGGAGGAGGAAGAACGGGAAGACGACCGTGCCGATGCCGTAGACGAGCGCCGGCAGCAGGGTCGGTCGAGCCCACCAGCTCTCCGGCATCGCGAGGACGAAGGCGACCGCGAAGACGACGCCGATGCCGTAGTGCGCGAGGTAGCCGACGGCGCACTCGAACGGCTTGCGCGGCGCGGCGGTGAGGCGCGCGTGGCGGAAGGTGCCCGCCGGCATGTGGAGGACCCAGCGCCCGAGCAGGCAGAGGTCGAGCGACGGGATGCCGAACGCCCGCTCGAGGAAGAGATTCCACACGTCCATGAACAGGGTCGCTGCGAGGCCGGCGGCGACCGCGCCCAGGAGGCGCTCGAGGTCGGGGAACATGCGTTGTCTCGAGCGGCTCAGACGACCGTGTGCAGCACCTTGATCGCGATCAGCATGGGTCTCCGTCCCGCGTCGTCCCGGGCGTCCGCCGGGAGATCGCGTGGTAGAGCTTCTTCCACTGCACGTGCGTCTCGACGTCGATGCGCAGCGCGGTGCACTGCGGCGGCAGCTCGGCGATCGTCCGGTAGACGACGCCGGCGAAGGTGATCGAGCCGTCGCGATGCACGGTGCCGACCGCGGCGGACTCCGCCGACCAGGTGCCGAAGGGCAGAATGCGCGCGCTCATGTCGGCAGCGGGCCTCCCGTCGAAGCGCTGGCTCGCGAGCCGAGACTCTCGGCAAGCTCTCCGAGCTCGCGGCGAACGAGGCGGAGACCGTAGGGCACGAGAGCGATCGGCAGCAACAGGATGCCCCAGATCAGGGCGAGCCAGCCCTGCTCGTCGAAGATCGCCAGCAAGCCGGGCATCATGCCGGCGAAGTCTCGGTCGGGCATCGGTTTTTCGGCGGCCGCGCCGGCGCTGGTGCCGGCGCGCGTCGTCCGCTCGCGTTCAGTCCGACAGTCCGAGGCGTTGCCGGACCTTCTTCGGGAGCTTGGCGGCGACGAGGGCGTGCGATTCGGCCAGGAAGTCCCTGAAGGTGTCGAGCGGCAGCGACTCGCGCGTGGCGACGCTCACCCAATGATGGCGAGCCGCGTACGGCGCGGGCTCGATGCCCTCCTGCCCGACGAGCGCCGAGAACACCATGGGGTCGACCTTGAATCCGATCGGCTCGCCGGTCGGGAGCTGAAAGCCGGCGAACATCTTGCCGCCTACCGAGAAGACCAGGTCGTTGCCCCACTTCACGTCTTCGGTGGCGCCAGGGAGGCTGCGACAGAACTCGCACAGCGGATCGCCGGGCGTCCGAGCCCCACCGCTCTGGGGTCTACGTTGCTTCTTGGTGGCCAAGGGGCCTCCGCGCGTCGCTCAACGAACCTGGAGCCGGGCGGCAGGGCAGGTTGTCGAACCGGCCGAATCGGGCGCGGTTCCCGAAGACGCCCGCGGGACGGACTCGCTGCTCACACCGGCCTTCCCTGGAGCGACCGACGCGGTAGCTCTCGAGGCGGACCGGCGCTTCTCCAGAGGATGCACTGCAGGCGATTCTACTCCTGGCCCAGCGAAAGAGACTCGATCTGGCGCATTCCATCCGGCGGGGCGCTAGGGTTGCAAGTCCGCGCTAGAGCGCGCGCTTCGACGAGGTGAGGATGGAGCGCTGGTCTTCCTCGGCCAGTTTGCGATTCGCTTCGAGGACCATGGAGGCCGCTTCTTCCAAGTTCGCGCGTGTCTCGCCGAACGTGGCTCCCTGGGTGTTGGCACCCGCAAGCTCCTCGACGAACGCGATGTAGCCCTCGGGCACCTTCTGAAAAGCCGCAGTGAACTCCGTTCTCATGGCGCCGTCCTCCGCACATGGTACAGGAGAGGGATCTCTCCGCCGTCGAACGGCTCGCGTATTCGGCTCGGCCGAGCCGCTCAGGTTGACGGCCTGGGCTCCGCCGCCAGCCACTCGAGGTAGACGAGCGGCGTGCCGCGGTAGCTGGCGCGCCCGACTTCGCGGAAGGCGCAGCGGCGGTAGAACTCGTCGGCGGTCGGGGGGCCGTCGTAGGCGTCGAGCCAGATGGCTTCGGCGGGGTGGGCGAGGGCCGCTTGCTGCGCCGCTTCGATCAGCCGGCGGCCGACGCCCGCGCGCTGCAGCTGCGGCGCGACCGCCATGTGCACCAAGTAGAGCGGCCGGCACACCGGGGTGAAATAGGCGCGATCGATCGCCCACGGCTTGCGCGTCGCGAGCTCTAGGGTGCCGGCGATCCGCGAGCCGGCGCGCGCCACCAGCACCCGCGACGAGCGGATCGAGCGCGCGATGCCGCGCTCGCCCGGCGCGCCGGACCAGGGGCCCGGGCCGAGGCGGGCGACGAGATCCGCGGCCACTGCGGCGTGCAGCGCGGCGAGCGCCGGCGCGTCCGATGCGCGCGCCTCCTCGATCGCGACCTCGACCGCGGGCCTCCGCGGAGCGTCGGTTTCGCCCGCGAGAGCGCGAACGTCCCGCCACACCAGCCAGTGCTCGTCGAGCGCCTCGGCGCCCCGGCGAAGGTAGAAGCGGCGGGCATCGACGTTCGCCGGAGCGACATCGACGCAGATGCGCGCCGCGCCCTGGGCCGCGAACCACTCCGCCAAGCGCCGCACGAGTCGCGTCGCGACCCCGTGGCGGCGGTGCTCCGCCCCGACGAACAGCCACTGGAGCTCGCCGTCGCAGCCGAAACGGCGGGTGAGGTGTCCGGCGACGTAGCCGATCGCCGCGCCGTCCGCTTCGGCGAGGAAGAAGACCCGCGGCGCCAGCGCCTGCCGCGGATGGTGCAGGCCGTCGAAGTAGCGCGTCATCCGCTCCTCGCCGGCGCCGCCCTCGCCGCCCTCCCTGGCCCAGAGCCGCGCCAGGGCGGCGAGGTCCGAGCGTTCGGCCAGGCGAACGCCGAAGGCCCGCTTCACGACTCGACCACGCTCCAGCCCTCGGGCAGCGGGACGGTGGCGCAGACCGGGCCGCCGTCTTTGCCGACGCCGGGAATGCGGACTTCGAGCCGCGCGCGCGGCTGCGCGAGCACCTGAGCGACCGCCCGGGCGTCGATCGAGCCGAGCGGGAGCTTGGCGCGCCGCGACCAGGGCGAGCCCGGCTGGCCTGCGGCCGTACCCGAGTTGACGTAGACGAATCGCCCGTCGGGCGGACCCTGCGCGAACGGGCCGAGGAAGCGCGGCCGGCCGTCGGGGAGCGGCTCGCCGGGGCGCAGCGAGAACTCGAACACCAGCTCGCGCGCGTTGCCGCGCGCCGGCGGCACCAGCTCGCCCGAACCGCGCTGCATCTGGAAGCGGACGCCGGGCGGCGGGTCGAGGATCACGACGCGGAAGGCGATCTCGCGCGGGACGGAGGATTCGGGCATCGGGGTCGGGCGGGGAGAGAAGCTCAGCGCTTCGCGCTCGCGGGGCGGCGCTTCGGCGGCGCGACTTTCGGCGCCGCGGCCGGGTACTTCTCGGCCAGGCCGCGCACCGTCTTCATGCCGCGAAACGTGGCGCGCAGGCGCAGCGAGCGTTCGAAGACCGCGTTCGAGAAGCTCGATTCGCTCTGCTTCAGGCGACAGAGCCAGTAGACCTCGCGCCCGTGGAGGTGGAAAGCGTCGACCTCGTTGGTGAACTCGGCGAGCTTGGCGCGCGCCTCGGACCCGAGCGGCGCGGCGAGGAAGCCGACGTTGAAGGCGCGGGCGGTCGAGACCTCGGTCTCGGGGAAGGCGGGGTGGCGCGCGATCTCGGCGACCTCGGCGTCGGTGCGCAAAAAGGTTCTCACCTCGTAGCCGAGCGCGGCGTGCAGGCGCTCCTCGATCTGGCGCTCGAGCGCCTCGGCGGCGCGCGCCGGGCTCGAGAAGATCAGGTTGCCGCTGGCGATGAAGCTCTCGACCCCGGTGTAGCCGAGCGCCGCGAACAGCCGGCGCAGCTCCTCCATCTTCACGTTGTGACCGCCGACGTTGATGGCGCGGAGGAAGGCGACGTAGCGGGGCATGGGGGGGCGGGGTGGGAGGGCGGGAGGCTTGAGCCGACTCCGACCCGAGCATCCTAGCCCCTGGAACGGCGGCGACGAGGAAAAGCCTATTGACTACACGATACTATGTACTACATAGTATCAAGGTGAGCCGAGCCCCGGTCGAAGAGAGCGAGTCGGGCGACAAGTGGGAGGTGCAGCTGCGCAAGGGCTGCCTCGAATTGGCGATCCTGGCGTCGCTGTGGAGAGGCCGGCTCTACGGGCTCGAGATCCTGCGCCAGCTCGATCGGACCTCCGACCTGGTGGTTTCGGAGGGTACGGTTTACCCGCTGCTCACGCGCTTGAAGCTCCTCGGCCTGGTCGACGCCGAGTGGGTCGAGTCCGAGGCCGGCCACCCGCGCAAGTACTACCAGCTCACGGCGGCCGGCCGGGCGCGGGCGCGCGAGATGGCCCGCGTCTGGCGGCGTTTCTCGGCGAGCCTCGGGCGGCTGCTCGCACCCCTCGGAAAGGACGAGTGAGATGACACTCCCGGAAGCCTCCGCAGCGCAGATCGAGAGTTATTTGCAACGGCTGCGCCAGCGTCTGCGCGGCCTGCCCGAGGAGGCGATCGCCGATGTCGTGAGCGAGCTGCGGGCCCACGTCGTCGAGAAGCTGGTCGCGAAAGAGGGCGCGGAGCCGCCGGCGGTCGAGGCGGTGCTCTCCGATCTCGGCAGCCCCGAAGAGCTCGCCGGCCTCTACCTGACGGACGACCTGCTGGCGCGGGCGGAGACCAGCCGGTCGCCGCTGCATCTCGTCGCGGGTCTCTTGCGCTGGGCGAGCCTCTCCTTCGTAGGTTTCTTTCTCCTCGTCGGCGCGCTGGTCGCGTATCTGCTCGCCGGCGCTCTCATGGTCGTGGCGATCCTCAAGCCGTTCCACCCCCGGACCGCCGGCCTCTGGCTCGACTCGAGCGCCGGGGGCGATCTGCACTTCGTCCTCCAGCTCGGCTTCGCGGGCGCGCCGGCGCCGGGCCGGGAGCTCCTCGGCGGGTGGATCGTCCCCATCGGCCTGCTACTCGGCTACGGGCTGATCCGCTCGACCACGGGCTTCGTTCTCCGGGCGGCGCGCCGCGCCCGCGCTGCGCGGCCGCCGCTCTCCGGCTGATCCGCGGGCGCTCGATCGGCATTCCTTCGCCCGCTTCCCGACGTCGCTCTCACCCGCACGCCAACCCTCCGGAGGTCTCGATGTCCGCCCGCCGATTCGCTCTCGCCGCCGTCCCGCTCCTCGTTCTCCACGTGCTCGCCACGCCAACCTCGGCGGCCGGAGCGCCCTCACCGCTCCCTCCGGCCGAAGAGGTCCTGCGCCACTGGGCCGACGCGCTCGGCGGCCGCGAGCGCCTCGCGGCCGTCCGGTCGGTGCACCTCGTAAGTCGGCTCGAGATGGCCCAGCTCCCGGGCTCGTACGAGAGCTGGGACACGGCGCGCGGCGAGCATCGCGACGTCGTCGAGATCCCGGGGCTCTTCCGCCAGGAGAACGTCTTCGACGGCGCGCGCGGCTGGGTGCGCGATCCGAGCGGCAAGGTGCACGAGCTCGCCGGCGCCGACCTCGCGGACCAGGTGACGACCGCCTACCTCGCCACCTGGTCCTGGCTCCTCTCCGGGCGCCTCGCGGGCGAAGCGGTCACGGTCGCCGAGGACGACGCCCACGCCGCCTACGTCGTGACCTTCCGACCGAAGGGCGGCACGCCGGTCGCGATCACCCTCGACCGGACGACCTGGCTGCCACGCCGCCAGGACCAGCGCGAAGCGGACCACACGGTCACCCAGACCTTCGACGACTGGCGCGAGGTGCGGGGGGTGAAGTTTCCCTGGCGGACGCGCCAGTCGACCGGCGATCCGAAGTACGACTTCCTCTTCACCGTCGACCGGATCGAGCTCGACGGCGAGATCGGCGCGCGCGCCTTCGCGGTCCCCGAGGAGAGCGTCGCGCCGGTCCGCTTCGCCGTCGGCCGGAGCTCGGCGGAGTTTCCGTTCGACCTCTACGGCGCGCACATCTTCGTGCCGGTGACGATCGACGGCAAGGGACCCTCGGCATTCATTTTCGACACCGGTGCCGAGATGTCGGCGATCGTGCGCGAGCGCGCCGACGCGCTCGGTGTCGCGACCCGCGGGGCGCTCGAGGCGAGCGGCTCCGGGGGCACGGCGGAGATGGCGCTGATTCCGGACGTGACCCTCGGCCTGCCGGGAGTCGACGTTCCGATGCGTCTCGTCGGCGCTTTCCCGGGCGCCGACTACTCGGAGCTCTTCGGCACCGCGGTCGAAGGGGTGGTCGGCTACGACGTGATCAGCCGCTTCGTGGTGCGCGTCGACTACGAGAACCGGCGGCTGACGCTCTACGACCCGGCCTCGTTCCACTACGCGGGCGCGGGAGCGGTCCTGCCGATCACCTTCGCCGGCAATGACATCAGCATCCCCGGCGAGATCGAGATCGCCGGGCAGCCGCCGCTCGCGATCCCGCTGACGATCGATTCGGGCTCCGGCGGGGCGATCCTGCTCAACTCGCCCTTCGTCGACGCCCACCACCTGCTCGACGCCGTCGGCCGGACGATTCCGGGCTCGGGCCACGGTCTCGGCGGCGCCTCGAGCGAGCGGGTCGGCCGGCTCGCGAGCCTGCGCGTCGGCCCGTACACGATCGCTGCGCCGCTCGTCAGCCTGTCGCTCGCCACCGCCGGCACCGACGCCAGCCCGGACCGAATCGCCAACGTCGGTGGGCAGATCTTGTCGCGCTTCACCGTCTGGTTCGACTACCCGGACCGCCGCATGATCCTCGAGCCCAACGCCCGCCTGCACGACGGCTTCGACTTCGATCGCAGCGGGCTCGAGCTCGCGGCGCGCGGCGCCGACCGGGCGCGGATCACGGTCGAGCGGGTCGACGAGGAGACGCCGGCGAGCGCGGCGGGGATCCGGGCGGGCGACGTGGTGACGCGGCTCGGCGAGCGGAGCGCCGCGAGCTACCGCCTAATCGAGATCCAGCGGCTGCTGCGCGAGACCGAAGGGGCGCTGCGCCTCGGCCTCGAGCGCGACGGCCGGCCGTTCGAGGTCACCCTGACGCTGCGCCGCCGGATTTGACCGCCGGCCTCAGCCTTCGCCCAGCGCGGCCATCGGATCGCGCCGCGCCGGCCCGCGCCGCCTGCCGTCGCCGAGGCGCTGTCCGCTGCTGGGATCGGCCCGTCCCACGAGCGGACGGGGCGGTCGCCGGTCTCACGGCGCCGCGAGGAGGATCTTCGCCACTCCGGCGGCGATCGACTTCGGGTCGGCGCCGCCGAGGTTGGTCAATACCGCGATCGTCAGGCGATCCTCGAGGTAGCGCGCGATGTGGGCGGTGAAACCCTGCCACTCGCCCTCGTGCTCGACGACGAGGTGGCCGTCGCGCTCGTCGCGGAACCAGCCGAAGCCGTAGCGTCCCGAATTCGGCGAGCCATCGCGCAGTTTCGTCACCGTCCACATCCGCTCGAGCCGCGAGCGCGGTAGCAGGCGCTCGCCGTAGAGCGCCGCGTCCCAGCGCGCCAAGTCGAGGACGTCGAAGTAGAGCGCGCCGTCGGCGGTCGTGTTGAGGGTCGGCGAGACCCACTCCTGGTTCTTCCAGCCCTCCTTCGTCCAGACGTATCCCGCGGCGCGGTGCGGCACCAGATCGGCCTCGCTCATCACCCGGGTCGAGCTCATGCCGAGCGGGCGGAAAACGCGCTCGGCGAGGAAGTCGCCGTAGAACTGGCCCGCGACCCGGTGGACGAGGACGCCGAGGGTGACGTAGCCGAAGTTGCTGTACTTCCATCCGGTGCCGGGCGGGAAGAGGAGCGGGCGCGCCGCGATCCGCCGCACGAGCTCGTCCTCGGTGTAGTCGCGCCGCAGGTCGAAGTCGTCGCCGTAGTCGCCGAATCCGGCGGTGTGCGACAGGAGCTCCTCGATCGTCACCGCGCGCCAGCTCTCCGGAGCCTCGGGCAGGTACTTCGCGATCGAGTCGTCGAGCCGGAGTTTGCCCGCCTCGACGAGCATCATCACCGCGGTCGCGGTGAACTGCTTGCCGATCGAACCCGACTGGAAGACGGTCTGCGCCGTCACCGGCACCTGGTGCTCGAGGTTGGCGAAGCCGAAGCCCTCGGCGCGCTCGACTCGACCGTGGCGCGCGACGAGCAGCGCGAGGCCGGGCAGGTGCTGCTCGGCCATCGCCTTGCGGACGAAAGTCGCGACCGGATCGGGGTCGACCGGCGGCGACGGCGTCTCGGAGGCGTAGAGGAGCGCCGGCAGGGCGAGCGCGACGGCGACGGCCGCGAGGAGTCGGCAACTCGGAGCGGGTCTCGGCATCGGGCGACCTCCGGGAGCGCGGTCGAGGATCGCGCCGCGGTCGGCCGACTCTACGACGAGCGCCGGGCGAGCGCCGGCGCGGCGCGCGAGTCGCGCGTCGTCTACGGTGCCTTCGTGCCGCGAATCTCCGGCAGCTCGTGGCTGACGAGGGCGACGATGCGGCCGCCGGCGTCGCGCTCGAAGGAGATCGCCGCGGCGAGGCCGCGTCCCTGGAACCGCCCGCCGGCGACCGGCACGAGCTCGATCTCGGGCCGCTCGGGATCGGTGACGAAGAGCGCGCCGTCGTGCGCGGCGATCGCCATCTCGAAATCCTCGAAGCGGTAGGTGCCGGCATAGTCGGCGAGCGGCCCGAGGTCGACCGCCACGCGCTCGTAGACCGGCGGGCGGTTGAGCTCGCCGAGGCCGTGCGTCTGCCCGCAGACCGGGCAGGCGGTCGGCGGATCGAGGTTGTTGACGAAGTGGCGCACCGGCTCGAGCTGCGAGAGCGCGAGGAAGATCGCTTCGAGGTCGGCGTCGGTCATGCCGCGGTAGGCCGCCCAGGGCATGGTCGGGTCGAGCGTGCCACCGCGCCCGCCGCGCAGGATTCCGATGAAGATCGGCGCCGTCCTGCCGCCGAGACCCGAAGCGTCCGGCGTCAGGTTGGCGCTGAAGACCGGCTGGCCGAAGCGCCCGACCTCGTTGCCGCCGGCGAAGATCCCGGCGTTGACCGGCGCCTCCCAGGCGGAATGGCAACCGGCGCAGTCGGCGATGCCGAGCAGGTAGCGGCCGCGGGCGAGCGGATCCCCGAGGTCGGGCGCCGGCACCGCCTGCTCGAGAGGCCGCGCGGCCGCGGAGCGCTGGCGCTCGGCCTCGGCCGACAGGATGCGCGGCGGCAGGAGGTGACGCACCGGCGGCAGCGAGCGCAGGTAGACGACGATCGACGCCAGGTCCTCGTCCGAGAGCGAGCGGAAGGCCCACCACCACATCGGGCCGCCGATGCCGCGGCCGTCGTGCCCGACCCCTTCGCGGATGGCGCGCGCCAGCATGTCGTCGCTCCAGGTGCCGGCGCCGGTCTCGGGATCGGGGGTCAGGTTCGGCGCTACCAGCCGGTAGCCGGGCTCGTCGGAGAGCACCGCGCCGGCGAACTCGCGGCCGGGGATCGGCGGGCGGCCGGGCCGCTGCGGATCGCGCTCCGAGTGGCAGATGACGCAGCCGATCGCCGCGCTCGCGAGGTAGCGCCCACGCTCGACCCGCGCCGCGGTGGGTTCGAAGCGGACGTCGGTGAGCGCCCGGGCGTGCTCCGCGAGGAGCGGCGGGGAGGGCGGGGGCGATGGAGCCGTTTCGGCCGAGGCGTCGGAAGACGGCGCGAACGAAAGCGCGAGGAGCAGGACGATTCCACGCAGAGCTCGACTCACGAATCTCCCTTTCCAGAGGCAGCCGATCCTGCCAGAAGAAACGCAGGTCCACGCCCGAGAGTGCCAGGACGATCGGCGGGCCCGCGCCCCGAGCGCCATCCCATTCCAGGCCCCATCTCCTCATCTCGGGAGCTCGACGAGATCGCCGCGAAGCGCCCCGACCTGCCCCAAGTCCTTTCCCTAACTGAGCTTCTCGCTTTTCCCAGCCACCCGGCGCACCCCTTGCCAAGCAACAGAGCGCCGCGCGCCGAGTGGACGGCGAGCGAACCGGAGGAGCGAGGATGCGGAAGGCCCAAGGTTGGAGGGCATGGCTGGTGGCGCTCGGCGCGCTGGGAGCAGCCGCGGCGCCGGCGCAGGTGGTGGTGCACCACGGCGCGCCGGGCGGTTTCGTCCTGCTCGAGGTGGGCGCGATCTTCCAGCCGGCGGCCGATGGCGAGGCGGTCGAGGTGCTGCACGCCGTCGACCCGGCGCAGCGCCCGGCGGCCTACCGCGCGGTCGAGCTCGCGGCGGGCGACCGGGTCCTCGCCGTCGCCGGCAAGCGGGTGCGGACGGTCGCAGCGCTCGAGCAGGCCTACGCCGCGATCGCCGTCGGCGCCGAGGTCGACCTCGGGGTCGAGCACCCGGGCAAGAACGGCGCGCCCGGGGCGCGCGCCATCGTCCGCTTCCCGAAGGGCGACCCGGCGAAGATGCCGAAGCCGCAGATGCGCATCGTCACCCTCGGCGGCGACGGCGACGACGCCATCGCCCTGCCGGCGCTCGGCGCGGTGCTCACCCAGGCGCAGGGCCAGGAGATCCTGGTCGCCGAGCTGCTGCCGGGCGGGCTCACGGTGTTGAAGAAGGGCGAGCGCATCCTCGCCCTCGACGACCGGCCGGCGAAGGACCTGCACGCTTTCGACGAGCAGTGGACCGCGATCCCCGAGGGGGCGCCGGTGAAGCTCGCGGTGCGCGGCGCCGACGGCAAGGAGCGCATCGTCTCCTTCGCCCGCCCGAAGCCGCAGGCTGGGCAGAAGATCATCCAGAACTGACGCCCGCGATGCGCTTTCGCCGTCTCCTCCCGGCCGCGGTCGCGGTCCTCGCCACCGCCCTGGGGCTCGCGCTCGCGACGCCGCCCGCCGGCGCGCAGTTCTTCAACGAGCGCGACGACAAGTACGTCCTGCTCGGACTGAAGCGCGCCAAGCAGGCCTTCGACGTGGCGCGCGCCGACCACCAGCGCAAGCAGGACCTGTTCGATCAGGGGTTTCTGTCGAAAGAGGAGCTCGACCAGGCGGCGCGGGCGCTCTCCGAGGCCGAGGTCAACTACCAGCAGTCGCTGCTGGCGGTGGTCTTCTCGGAGCAGTACGTGGCGGTGCGCGGCGCGGTCAAGCAGCGCGACGCCGCGGGCCGGGCGCGGGTGCGGCTGACGCTCGAGAACACCGCCGCCGGCGGCGCCGAGCTGCATCAGCTGACGGGGGTCGAGGACGAGCTGTTCCGCGCCCTCGCCCCGGACCGGGTGCGCGACGTCTACGTCTCGCTGCTCGACGACAGCAACGCCATCGTCTCGCAGCCCTACGAAACCAAGATCGGCGAGCTCGCGACCGGTGCGCCGGCGACGGTCGACCTCGGCCTGCTGCGCGACCTCGACGCGGTGACGGTGGCGATCACTTACGGCAACGGCAGCCGGCGGCAGGTGAAGGTCTTCCTGCAGCGCGACGTACGCGAGGACCGCCTGGCGATCCAGCCGCTGCAGTTCTCGCAGGAGGGCGAGCTCGGCGGCACGGTGACCTACGATCTCGAGCTCGAGCTCTACAGCGGCGCGAACGACACCTACCGTTTGGCGGTGGCGAACCTGCCGCCCGAGATCCACGCCAGCTTCTCCGATCCGGCCTCGAGCGCCCGCCTGCGCCAGATCCACTTCGACGGCACGGCGGGGACGCGCCGCGCGCGCTTGGCGCTCGAGCTGCCCGACCGGCCGAGCCCGGAGCTCGCGCTCGGCAAGGCGCGCGAGCTCTTCGTGCTCGCGGTGCCGGCCGGCCGCGAGGCGGCGATCGGCGACCTCGAGACCCGGGTCTGGACGACCGCCGCGTTGACCGCGGCGGGGTTGAGCTTCGCCCGCCTCGAGCTGGTGCCGCGCGGGGTCGGCAAGCTGCGGGTCGACGCGCCGCAGCTCTTCCACCGCGTCGAGGGCGGCATGCCGGTGCGGGTGGTGATCGACCTCAAGAACGACGGCTCGGGTGAGCTGCGCAACGTCGAGCCCCGGCTCGACACGCCGCTCGGCTGGACGCGCGCGGTCGAGCCGCCGCTCGTGGCGAGCCTCGGGGTCGGCGAGGAGCGGCGCCTGACGCTCACCCTCACGCCGCCCGCCGACGTCGCGCCGGGCCGTTACGAGACGCGCATCGAGAGCCAGGCGCTCGCCGACGGCAAGCCGGTCGACGGCGACGACAAGGTGGTGACGATCGAGATCTCGGCGCCAGTCAACCTCTTCGGAACGGCGCTGCTGATCGTGCTCATCCTCGCCGCGATCGGGGGGCTGGTGGCCTTCGGGATCCGGTTGACGAAGAGATGAGACCCCAGCCGCGCCACTCCCGCGATCGAGACACGAGGAGATCGCTCCGCTGCGCCGTGGCGTGGCAGAGAAGCGTCCGCTGCGCCGTGGCGTGGCAGAGAAGCGTCCGCTGCGCCGTGGCGTGGCTGGTGTCTCTGCGCTCGGTCGGTACCCCGACCTATTGGAAGAAGCCGGATGAGGACGGGGGCCCCCGCCACTTCGCTCCGAGATCCCAGCCGCGCCACTCCCGGGCTCGGCCACTCGAGACAAGAAGACCACCAGACTCGAGAAATCGACGCAGGCGGCCTTCGCACCACCCTCGCCCCAGCGTCCTTTTCCTTAACCGAGCCTTTTTCAGCCTCTCAACCGCCACGCTCCGAGGCCCAATGCGATGACGCAATCGAACGCAGGACCCGAGCCTCTCCTCGCCGCCGTGTCGTTGAGCAAGAAGTACGAGGACGGGTTGCTTGCGGTGGACGACGTGTCGTTCCGGGTGATGCCGGGCGAGATCTACGCCATGTTGGGCGGCAACGGGGCGGGGAAGTCGACGACGATCCACTGTTTCCTCGACCTCATCCGCCCGACGTCGGGGGAGACCTGGATCGCCGGCATCTCGGTGCAGGCCGAGCCGCTGCGGGCCAAGGCCGCGGTCGCCTACGTCTCCGAGAACGTGCAGCTCTACGGCGAGCTGACGGCGCTGCAGAACCTCGACTTCTTCGCCCGTCTCGCCGGGCGCGCGGCGACGAACGACGAGCTGCGCGCCACCCTGCGCCGCGTCGGGCTCGAGGACGACGCCCACCGCAAGCGCCTCAAGACCTTCTCCAAGGGCATGCGCCAGAAGACCGGCCTCGCGGTGGCGATCCTGCGCGAGTCGCCGGCGCTGATCCTCGACGAGCCGACCTCCGGCCTCGATCCGCGCGCCGCCTGGGAGCTCGCGCAGCGGCTCGCCGAGCTGCGCGACGAGGGGCGGGCGATCCTCATGTCGACCCACGACGTCTTCCGCGCCAAGCAGCTCGCCGACCGGGTCGGCATCATGAGCCGCGGCCGGCTCGTCGCCGAACGGACGCGCGCCGAGCTCGCCGCCGAGGACCTCGAGCAGCTCTACCTCGCCTACGTCGAGGCGCCGGGCGGTGCGGTCGAAGAGGTTGCCGGCGCCGCGGGCCCAGTCGAGGCGCGGCCGTGAGCCCGGCCGTCGGTCGGATCTCCGGGCCGTCGCCGGGAAGTTGGCGGACGATCGCCCGCCGCGAGCTGCTCGAGGTCGTCGTCTCGCCGACCTTTGCCTGGACCTTCGCCGTGTCGTCGATCCTCATCCTGCTCGCTTTCTGGGTCGGCGGACGCCAGGTGTTGCTCGAGAGTCGGCGCGCCGAAGCGGCGCGGGCCGCCGACCTGCGGCGTTTCGCCGGCGAGACCGACTGGCAGGCGGTGACCCCGTCGGTCGGCCTGCCGCCGCTGCCCATGGCCGGGCTGGTGGCGGGAGTGGTGAACGACCTCGGCCGCGTCGCGACGGTCGAGGGGCGGGGGGCGATCGAGGCGACCGACAGCTGGTACGGCTCCGAGCCGGTGGCGGCGCTGCTGCGGGTGCTCGATCTCGAGTTCGTGATCCGCGTCGTCTTGTCGCTCTTCGCCCTGCTGCTCGGCCACGACGTGGTCTGCGGCGAGCGCGAGCGCGGCACGCTGCGCCTGGTTTTCGCCTCGGGGCTGAAACGCGCGTCCTTCCTCGGCGGCAAGATCGCCGGCGCGCTCGCGGCGCTGCTGCTGCCGCTCGCCGTGCCGCTCGGTCTCGGCGCGCTCCTCTTGCGCTTCCTCGGCGTGCCGATGGGCGCCCTCGACTGGCAGCGCCTCGGCCTCGTCGTCCTCTCCGGCCTGCTCTACGTCGCGGCCTTCCTGGCGCTCGCGACCTGGATCTCGACCTGGACGCGGCGCCCGGGCGACGCCTTCCTGCTCGCGCTCTCGGCCTGGGTGGTCCTCGTCCTGGTCGTGCCGCGCGCCGCGGTGTCGCTCGCGGCGCGCGCCTTGCCGGTGCTCTCGCGCGACGAGATCCAGAGCGAGCGCAGCCGCCTGCAGTCGCAGCTCTTCGCCGGCGATCGCGAGAACTTCCGCCAGGTGGTCGAGGTCATGGCGATGGGCCGCGGCGACGGTGAATCGGTCGCCGACCGGATGGCCAAGATCAATCAGATGATGGAGAAGCAGGCGAGCGAGCGCGACCGCAGGCTGCGCGAGCTCGACCGCGGTCTCGCCGAGCGCCGGCGCGCCGCGCAGGGCGGCCAGCGCGCCCTCGCCTTCGGCCTGGCGCGCCTGTCGCCGGCGGCGACCTTCACTCTCGCCGCCGAGGAGCTCGCCGGCACCTCGCTCGCGCTCGCCGACGACTTCGCCGCCCAGCTCGCGCGCTACCAGGAGGAGCTCGGCCGCTTCCAGGAAGCAAAGACCGGCGGCCGCGGCGCCGGCGGCGGGATGCGGATCAAGATCAAGATCTCCGAGCACGGCGAGGGCGACGCGGACGACGGCACGCCGCAGCCGGTCGACCTCGCCGAGATGCCGGTCTTCGTCTGGCAGCCGCCGCCGCTCGCGCCGGCGATCGAGCGCGCGCTGCCCGACCTGGCGCTCCTCGCCGGCTTCGCGCTCCTCTGCTTCGCCGGGAGTTTCGTCTCCTTCCAGAAGTACGACCTGCGCTGAGGGACCGCCATGTTCCGCACCCTGATCGCCCGCGAGCTGCGCGCCATCTTCGCCAGCCCGCGCTTCGTCGCCGTGTTCGCGGTCACCGCCGTCCTCGTCCTGCTGTCGCTCGCCACCGGCTACGTGCAGGTGCGCGCCTTCGAGCGCGAGCAGACGGCGCTCGCCGGCCTGACCGAGCAGGAGATGGCCGAGCAGACGCGCTGGTTCTCGCTGCGGCCGCGGGCGCTGCGCCAGGCCGACGCCCTGGCGATCGTCGCCACCGGCATCCACCACGACGTCGGGCGCTACACCGTCATCCGCCCCGACGCGCCGGTGGCCCTGCGCTCGAGCGTCTTCGAGGACGACCCGATCCTCGCCGTCTTCCGCGACCTCGACCTGGTCGACATCCTGCAACTGGTGATCACCCTCTACGCCCTGCTGCTGACCTACGACGCGGTCTCGGGGGAGCGCGAGTCGGGCGTGCTCCGCCTGGTCGCCGCGCAGCCGCTGCCGCGCTGGCGCTACCTCGCGGCGAAGGTGATCGGCAACCTCGTCGGCCTCGGTCTGCCGCTGGCGGTGATCCTGCTCTGCGGCTGGCTCGGGCTGCTGGCGCTCGGCGTGCCGCTCTCGGGCGCGGCGGGGGCGCGCTTCGCCCTGCTGCTCGCCGGCGGCGGTCTGCTCTTCGCATTCTTCGTCACTTTCGGGGTCATGGTCTCGAGCCTCACCCGGCGGCCGACGACCTCGTTCCTCGCCGCGCTCACCGCCTGGATCGCGCTCGTGCTCGTGATCCCGCGTCTCGGCCTGCTGGTCGCGGGCGAGCTCTCTCCGGTGCCGAGCGCCGCCGAGGTCGACAGCCAGCGCGCCGGTTTCGAGCGCGAGACGACGGCCGCGTCCGAGCGCGCCATGGAGGCGCGCTGGGCGGCGCGACGGCGCGAGGTGCAGGCGCAGCCCGAGGCCACGCGCCGGCAGTACGAGGACGACCGCACCTGGGGCTGGCTCGAGGAGGACGACCAGTTCCGCCGCGACGCTCTGGCGGCGGTCGACGCGCGCGCCGCCAAGCTCGACGAGCAGGTGCGCAACCTGCGCCGGCGCCAGGAGCGCCTGGCGCTCGGCTTCGCCGCCTGGACGCCGAGCGCGGCCTTTCGCGCCGCGGCGCTCCATCTCGCCGGGACGCACGTCGAGCTGCTGCCCGAGAATCGCGCCGCGATGGACGCCTACCGCGAGGACGTTCGCCGCTATCTGCTCGAGAAGGACCCTTCAGCGGGGGCGATCCTGGTGCGCGCCGACGACCGCGGCGGCGAGATCCGCCGCGGCGACGAGGGGACGCGGCCGCTCGACCTCGCGGACCTGCCGCGCTTCGCTCCGCCGGCGATCGATCTGGGGCGCGCCGCCGGCGCCGCGCTGCCGCACTTCGCGGTGCTGCTCGCCTCCTGGCTCGGCGCCTTCGGCGTCGCCAGCCTCGCTTTCGCGCGCTACGACGCGCGGTGACGGGAGGAGCGGATCTAGGACGGCGCCTTGCGGTGCACCCGCTGGGTCATTTCGAAGACCGTCTTGCCGTCCTTCGTCACCCGCATCTCGACCGGCGGTCCGGGCAACGAGGCGGCGAAGAAGAGCTCGCTCACCGTCCCCGCCGCCGCGTCGCGCACGGTGTAGAGCCAGCCGGAAAGATCGCCGAGCGCCGTGTCGCGGCGGGTCTCCTCGCGGGTCGAGCGGTCGGCCGGGAAGCTCGCATGATCGCGCAGCTCGACCCAGGTGCTGCGCTCGATCTTCGGAGTGCCGTCGACGTGGCCCGTCGCGTCGAGGTCGGCGTACTCGATCGACACGCCGCCGACGTCCGCCGCCACGACGGTCCAGCGCTGTCGGGTCTCGCCCGCGGGGGTGCGGCGCGTGAGCTCGATCACCGTACCCGGCGCGAACTCGTCACGGATCTGTTCGGCGGTGAAGGGTCGCGGCATAAGGGTCGAGCTGGGCTCGGCGGCGGCCGGCGGGGCCGGAGACGGGACGCCGGCGGCCGACGGAGCCGCGCAGATGGCGCTGCCGATCGCCCAGGCGCCCAGCGCGAGCGTGAGATTCGGTCTCATGGTTCGCTCCTCCTCGCGCGATGTACGGTCGACGCCGGCGAGGGTTTTCGCCGCTCCAAGCGATAAAGGTGCCCGACTCGAATCCGTCGGCGAAGAGGAAGCTCGCGGCGTCGACCGTGCGCTGCCAGAACCCCTGGCCGTAGGTGCCGAGGCGCAGCAGCGGCTGCGCGAGGCCGTCCGAGGAGAGCTCCAGGTCCATGACGTTGGCGACCGCCGGCATGCCTTCCATCCACCGGTACCAGATCGGATAGCCGGCCAAGGCGGTGTCGGTGCGAAACAGCCCCACATCGGTGCCGAGGAAGAAGCGGTTGGCATCGGTCGGATCCCCCACCAGCTCCCAGAAACTGGCGTTGGCGGCAAGCGTCGCCAGGTTGCCCGTGATGGCGAACCAGCTCCCGAGCGCGCCGGCGTCGAAGCTGGCGAAGACTCGCGAGGGCCGCGTGCAGCCGGTGCTGTAGTAGACGGTCCGTGGCCGCGCATCCGATCGGTCGGCAAACCCGAATCCCTCGCGACAGGTGCTCGTCGGCGTCGGCAGAGGCGGCGTACGATCCTCCCAGGTCATCGCACCGGGCGCACCTCCCTCGAACACCAGCAGCCTCCGGTCGAACCAGCCCGTCGCGTAAAGCAGGTAGATCGACGCGTTGTTCGCCTGGTCGACCTGTTTGGCGTGGAAGATCGGCGCCACCGGGAGGCGAGCACCGGGATTGACCTGGATCCAGTCGCAGCTGCCCGAGACCGGCTTCGACCAGAGGAAGCCGTCTGTGCCCCAATC
This sequence comes from Thermoanaerobaculia bacterium, assembly GCA_046331385.1. Taxonomy (GTDB): domain Bacteria; phylum Acidobacteriota; class Thermoanaerobaculia; order Multivoradales; family JAGPDF01; genus JAXLQW01. Next base: position 1,322,527 of record JAXLQW010000001.1, on the reverse strand, counting down.
CTCGAAGCCCCCGGTGCCGAAGCCGGTCGTGCCCGGACCGCTGAGCCGATCGGAGACGACCCGCAGGTGACTGTCGGCGCCACCCTGGGTGGACTCGATGCGGAGGAAGCCACTTTCCGGGCGGCCCGGGGCGGTGAGTACCGGGAGGCCGGCCGCGAAGAGGACGTTGTCGATCTCGTCGCGGACCTGCGCGATGCTCCATCCGGAGGCGAGCGCGATCGGCAGGACGGCGAGGTCGTACGTCACGGTCAGCGTCTCGGCGGCGGTCAACGGGAGGACAGCGAGGTTCTGAACGCCTTGTACCGCCGCCACCTCGGTATCGGTGTAAGTGAAAACCTCGGACGAGAAGCCAGGCGTCGGGTCCTTCTGCATCGACATCGCCCACTCGTTGCCGAGTGTGCAATTGACGCCCAGCCAAGGGGAGCCGGCGGTGGTCGAGAGGTAGCGGTTGTAATCCGCACCCCAGCTCGCGTGCCACTCCGCGGGGTCATCGGGCGACAGGCTGACCTGTCCGCCGTCGCCGCCGGAAAACGAGCTCATCACGGGCTCCGCGTCGGTGTCGATCCTCACCACGCCGTTGTCCTGCAGGCCGGCGAGCAGGAGGCTCGGGTCGCCGTGGGCGGCCGCCAGCGCTTGATGCGGCTGCATGACCTGCAGGGCATTCAGGCCCAGACGGTCGCCGGTGCTGTCGACCGCGTGGGTCGTCCAATCGTAGGAGTAGTAGCCGCCGTCGTTGGCGAGCAGCACGGTCGTGTTGCCCGGCGACAGCGCCTGGGGGACGAAGAGCACGTCGGTGAAGTCGGGGTGGCCGCCGTCGACGCAGGGATCGCCGCAGGTCGGCGCGCAGCCGCCGCCGGCGTTGCGCACCCAGCAGGGCGTCGGCGCCGTGGCGTTCTCGGTGTACTGCAGGCCACCCATGCCGACGAAGAGCCGGTCGGCGTCCAGCGGGTCGACGCCGATCGCGTTGGCGTGCCCCTGGCCCCAGGAGATCATGTCCACCGAGTCGATGGCGCTCCAGTGGCAGCCGTAGTCGCTCGAGCGGAAGACCCCGGTGAGGCCGCCGGCGCGGTTCTCCACCAAGGCGAAGACGAAGTTGGCCGCGTCGGGGGAGATCGCGAACGCGGCGCGGCCGAAGGCACCCGGGATGTCGTTGGCCGAGCCCGCGCAGACCGGGCTCGCCGGATCGGTGTTGCGCGTGAACGTCTGTCCCCCGTCGACCGAGAGGTAGACCCCGTCGCCGTGCACGGCGGCGTACCAGTACGGCGGTCCCTCCGGATCCTGCAGCACGTCGCTCACCCACCATCCCGCCGGCAGTCCGGTGGTCGTGGACCAGGAACCGCCGAAATCGGTGGATCGAAAGAGCCCTGCGTCCGTGGCCGCGAGGACGGTGCCGCTCGAGAACCCGTCCTCGCGCAGGCGGAAGACCACCGACGGGTTCGCACCCAGAGCGACGCGCTGCCAGTGCGCGCCGGCGTCGAGCGTGCGGTAGATCCCGGTGCCGGGATAGCGCGCGAAGTCCCCGGTGCCGACCAGGATCTGCGCGGAGCTCGATCCGCGCACGAGGAAGCTGCCGACCGAGGGCGAGCCGGGCAGCGCCGCGCTCACCGGCACCCAGGCGCCGAACGGGAAGAGCACCTGGAACTTCCAGAGCCCGCCCCCGACCGAGCCGGCCCAGAGCGTGGTCAGACCCTGCGCGTCGTCGAAGGCGTAGGCGAGCTCGGTGAGCCGGCCTGCCATGTCGTGGGAGCCGTTCTCGATTCCCGCGCCGATGGGGGTCCAGGAGGACCCCGTTCTCCCGCGCGCCGCGGGCTCGCGGCGCGAGCGCTCGGGCGGCTCGGAGGCGGCCGCGATCGCCGCGGCGACCGCCGCCTCGTAGTCTCCCGGCTCCGGCAGGAAGGCGAAGCGGCGAGCGTTCTCGTCGGGATCCTCGGCCGGCGAATAGCGATCCCGCCAAGCGGGACGAGGGGGTGCCCAGGGGGCCGAGGGAGGCTCGGAGCCGACCTCCGTCCGCGGGGCCTCGTCGCGAGAGCGGTAGAGCGGATGGCGGCGGCTCGCGCCCGCCCGCAGGTCGGCCCGCCCCACCGGATGCTCGGCCGTCGGCAATCCGAGAGCTGCGGGATCCGAATCGCCGGGCGCCGGCCGCGGAACAGCTACGGCGGCCGCCCAGGCGGCCGCGGTCGCGACGCTCGCGCAGCAGAGGAGCGGCAGGAGCCTGCGCCGGCCGGCGCGATCTTCACTCGGCATGGCTTGCCTCCGGATCGAGAGGTCTCACGGCGCCGTCAGCGACCAGCTGCCCGAGTCGCCGACCTCGAAATCGTCGGCGAAGAGGCCGCCGCGCTCGTAGCAGCCCTGGTCGGTCGTTCCGACCCGGCGCGCCCCGTGGTCGGCATCGGCGAGCCGGAGGGTCACCACCGCGTCGGTGCCGGCGTCGATCGCCGGCGAGGCCGCGCTCAGCCGGTAGTCGCCGATGGGCTGGTTGACGAACAGCGGATTGCCGCCGACGAAGTTCGTCTGCTGGGAGATCGATCCGACGACGCCGAGATCGAGAGCGTTGAAGGCGATCACCGAATTCTGCAGGCGCAAGATCCCGGGCGCCAGATTGGAGAGGTAGACGCCCTGGACCGGATAGTCGGCGATCGTGAGGTGCCCGAGATCGACCTTGCTGTCGGTCTCGACCCACAGGCCGAGCCCCGACCCGTAGGTGATCTGCGTGTTGGTCACCGCGGCCAACGCGGTGTCGCCGATCGCCAAGAGCAGGAAATCTCGCGCGTCGCTCGCCGAAGCCGCGCTGTTGGCGTCGAGCAGGCAGCGATCGACCGACAGCGTGGCGAAGCTCGCCTGCAGGCTGACGCCCGGATCCTCGACGGCTCCGACCCGCGCCGCGGAGGCGCTGTTGGCGAGGACGCGGCAGTCGAAGACCTCGATCCGCCCCCCCTCCCCGGCGAAGCCCGCGAGCGCTCCGCCCTCCGCCCAGCCCCAGACTTCGGTCGACGCGTTGCTGATCGAGTTGGATTGGAACAACGTGCGCGCGAGACGCGCGCTCGACCCGGCTCCGAGGGCGGTCACGTAGAGCGCGCCGCCCTTGGCGACCGAACCGCTCGAGCCCGTCTCGGCGGCGCTGTTGCCGAGGAAGGCGACGTCCCGCAGCTCGGCGTGCGCCCCCGCGGTCACCTCGACGTAGGCCGCGCCGCCCATCTTCGATGTGAGGTCCGCTCCCGAGATCGTGTTGCTGGAGAAGGTCCCGTTCGCCAGGTCGAGACCGGCGGCGGCCGAGCTCGAGATGTAGGAGAGCGCGCCGCCCCGGTAGCCGGCGTCGTTCGACACGAAGCGGAAGTCCCGGATCGCCAGCGGCACGGCAAGCGCGTAGACGGCTCCCCCCTCGCTGCCGCCGCCGGTCCAGCCGTTGGCGATCTCGACTCCCCGGATCTCGTAGCTGCCCGACCCCGAGAGGGTCAAGAAACGGCCGGCGTTGCCGAGGTTGATCTGGACGGCGAACGGGTCGAAGGTCTGCCCGTGGATCCGGACGGTGCCCGAGCCGTTCAGGGTCTCCTCGCCGCCGAACGGGTAGGAACCCGCCGGCAGCACGATCGTGTCGAAGCTCGTGCCGGCCGCGCAGGCGTCGACCGGAGCGTCGTCGCGCGCCGCGCGCAGCGCCTCGCGCAGCGTGCAGTTGCCGTTGACGACCGCGTCGTCGGCGGTGGTCGAGAGGGTGTAGGTGGTCGCGCGCGCGTCGGCGGTGGCGAGCAGGACGAGGGTGGCGAGGAGTGGGGCTGAGCGTCGCACGACGGTTCTGCCGGTCATCGAGGTCCTCCGGATCGAGTCGCTCGAGAGAGGCTAGGCGCGAGGCGCGGCGGGCGCGCCACATGAACAGGTGGGCTCGAGCTCAGGGGACGAGCCGGTCGCGCAGCGCCCGGCCGACGGCCGCGGACTTCGAGTGCACGTGGAGCTTCTCGTAGATGTGCTTGACGTGGAAGGCGACGGTGTTGACGCTCGCGCCGAGCGCCTCGGCGGCGGTCTTGTAGTTGTGCCCCTCCACCAGTTTGGCCAGCACCGCGGTCTCCGCCGCCGTCAAGTCGTGCTCGACGCGCGGCCGGCGCAGGCCGCGGAACTCGGCGAGCACGCGCCGAGCCACCGCCGGCGACATCGGCGCGCCCCCGGCCACCGCCTCGCGCAGGCCTTCGAGGAGCTTCTCGGGAGAGGTCGACTTGAGCAGATACCCGCAAGCGCCGCGCGACAGCGCCTCGAAGATGCGCTCCGGATCCTCGTAGACCGAGAAGACGACGACCGCCGCCGACGGCAGCAACCGCCGCAGCTTGGGGATCCCCTCGAGCCCGGTCATGCCGGGCAACCCGAGGTCGACCAGCGCCGCGTCGCAAGGCCGGGTCGCCAGACGGGCGAGCGCTTCTTCGAACGATCCATACGCGCCCACCACGCGGAAGCCCGGCGCGAGCTCGAGCAGCGCGGCCAGCCCGGCGCGCAGCTCGGCTTCGTCCTCGATCACCGCCACCCGCAGCTCCGGCCGATCGCTCACTGGTCCTGGATCCTCCCCCGCCGCCGCCGGCTCCGCCCCACCTGTGCATGGAGGGACGCGGACCGGTCCGCGGTCGGGATCTCGAAGCGCGCCTCGGTGCCTCCGCCCGGCCGTGCGGCGATCTCGAAGCGGCCGCCGCAGCGCGCCGCGCGGCGCGCGAGGCTCACCAGGCCCTGGCCCTCGCTGCGCGCCGCGCGCAGGCCGACGCCGTCGTCCCGGACCTCGAGGACGACCCGCCCGTCCAGCCGCCGGAGGGCGACCTCGACCGACCGGGCGCGAGCGTGGCGCGCGACGTTGGTGACGAGCTCCTTGCCGGCGAGCAGCAGGTCTCGCCGCTCGCCGGCGTCGAGCGCGAGATCGTCGGGCAACTCCGCCACGAAGCTCAGGCCGACGCCCGGCTCGGACAGCATGTCGCTCGCGAAACGGCGCAGGCGCTGCGCCAGATCCCGCGCCGTGTCGCGCTCGGGCCGCAGAGCCCAGACCACGTCGGTCATCGACTCGGAAAGCTCGCGAGCGCCTTCGGCGATGCGGGCGAGCCGCGCGTCGGCGCCGCCCGGCGGATCGGCCGCGACCGGCCCCCGGCGCGCCAGCTCGGCCAGCAGCGCGATGCGCGCCAGGCCGGTGCCGAGGTCGTCGTGCAGGTCGGCGGCGAGCCGCTCGCGCACGGCCGAGAGCGCCCGCTCGCGGGCGAGGCGCGCGCGGTGTGCCGCCAGCGCGGCGGCGGCGAGCAGCGAGGCCACCGCGGCCACGAATCCGCGCCGCCGCCAGAAAGGTGCCGCGACCTCGAACTCCAGCACGGCCGGCTCGGCGCTGGCGCGGCCCGCGGCGTCGATCGCCAGCGCCGACAGCCGGTAGCGTCCAGGTCCCAACCCGGCGTAGTGCACCGAGCTCTCGGGCGAGGGTTCGCCCCACGCCGCCTCCGCCGGCGGCTCGAGGCGGAAGCGGTAGCGCAGCCCGCGCGCGAACGGTGGACCGGCGACCCGGACCGCGAGCGGCGCTGGACCCGGCCCCAGACGCAGGCCGGACCGCGAGCGTTCTCCGCGCTCGCTCAGCGCCAGGGGCTCCCCCCCGGCGACCACCCCGCGCCAGCGCACTTCCGGTTGCGGCGACTCGGGAAGCGCCGACGGGTCGAGCCGGGCGACGCCCCCCTGGCCGGCGATCCAGAGCCGGCCGGTACGATCGACGAAGCAGTGATGGAGCCGCCCGGCGGGGAGACCATCGGCCGCCGTCCACGCCTCGATGCCTCCGCTCGCCGGATCCAGACGATTGAGCCCGCGACCGGTGCACAGCCAGAGCTGCCCGGCGCGATCCTCGGCGATCGACCAGATGGCGTCCGAGAGCAGTCCCTCGCGCGTGGTCCAGGAGTCGATGCGCAGCTGATCGCCGCGGCGCTCGACGACGCGCGCGAGACCGCCGAACCGGCGGCCGATCCAGAGTCTGCCGGTGCGGTCGAGCAGCAGGGACCGGGGATCGGAGCCACCCGGCAGCGCGAGCGAAGTCCCGCCCGTCGCCCCCAGCCAGCGCAAGCCGAGGAAGTCCGCGATCCAGGAGTCGCCGGCCGCGTCGCGAGCGAAAGCGAGCGGCGGCGCCTCGCGCCAAGTGCCCCCGGGATCCGCCACCGGCACGAACCTCTTCGCTCCGGGGCGGCGCACGAACAGACCGACCTCGGCGAAGCTCACCCAGACGCTCGCGTCCGGCGCGAGCCAGAGACCGGGCCCCGGACGTCCGCCGAAAACCTCGCGCGCGGGCAGCCCCGACTCCGGGCCGAGGGTGCGGGAGCGCCGCGGATCGAGCCGCGCGCCTTCGATGCGCGCCAGGCCCCTCGACGTGCCGACCCAGTAGCCGCCGGAGTCGGCGACGACCCGGCCGCCGGCGTGGCGCCAGGGGTCCTCCTCGGAGCCGGGCACGAGCGCCAGGCGGTCGCCGCGCAGCTCGAGCCAACCGCTCTCCGAGATCGCGTAGAGGTCCCCTTGACCACCTTCGACCACCCGTTCGAACGCCGGTTCCGAGAGGCCCTCTCCGCGCGAGAGCACCTCCAGGCCTTCGAGCGGCAGACGGCAGAGACCGCTCCCCAGCGTTCCCACGAGAAGGCCCGCGCGCGGATCGTCGAGCAGCGCCAGGATCGCGTCGTTGGGGGCTCCGACCGCCGATCCGATGGCTCGAGCCCCGCCCGTGTCCGTCCGCCACAGGCCACGCGAGGTGCCGACCCACAGACCGCCGCGCAAGCGGGGCGCCACCGAACGGATCTCCTCGCCGGGCGCGAGCGGCAGCGGCAGCAGCTCCCACTCGAGGTCGGTGCAGGAGCCCGAGACCGGCGTGCGCGCGCGGGCGACGGCCGTCGTGGACGCGGCGAAGAGCCTTCCCGCCGAGTCGCTGCCGAGCTCGACCGGGTCGGCGGAGAGGGCGGCCGGGAACGGACACCTCTCGCCCTCCGACTCGAGCACGGCGCCCGTCTTCTCTCGGCGCACCAGCCAAGGCGAGCGCCGGCCCGCGGCGGCGTGGAACAGCTCGACGCGCCCCTCGCCGGCGAGCGGGCGCAGTGCGAGCCCCCCCGCGGCGGGAATCCCCTCCACGAGGCGACCGCGATCGATCAACCAGACCCCGCCGCCGGCGCGCGGCTCGATCCGCCCGACGATTCCACGCTCGCCCGCCTCCCAAGCGGCGAACCGTGGAGGGCCATCCTCGGCTTCGAGCAAGCGGCCGGTGGCCGCGAGCGGCTCGGGCCGGCCGCGATCGAGAAACAGCACTAGACCGCGACCGTGACTGGCGAGCCAGATTCGCCCCTCCGCGTCCACCGCCGCGCCCCAGAGCAGCGGCGGCAACAGGCCATGGCGTCGACCGTAGGCGCGGATTTCGCTCCCGTCGAAGCGCGCCAGCCCCTCGGTGGTCGCGATCCAGACCGCTCCGTCGAGATCGCGGGCGAGCGCCTGGACGGTCGGCGAAGGGAGCCCCTCGTCGACGCTGACGCAGTGTGCGCCGGGCTGGTCCGCGCTCCCGGAGGCCGGCAGCGCGAAACCGCCGCCGACCGACCACGCGAGCGCGACCGTTGCGGGAACCCTCGTCCACTGCGCCATGGTGGTCCGCCGCCTCGCTGCGAAAGTGGGTGAGCGCTCCGGGTTAGGGCTCGTCTTCTTCGAGGTGGAGGAGGTCGACGATGAGCTGCAGGGCTTCGGCGGCGGACTTCGCGCTGTGGCGGGCGTCGCCTTCGTCGCTCTCGATGTGGAGCGGCGGCTCGCCGTCGGCGGAGTGGACCTGCACCGCGAACGGGCTTCCCGAGTGGCGGAAGAACCAGAGCCCGCCGCCGGCGCCGGCCGAGGCGACGCGCGGCACGCCGACCCGGACCGCCGGGAAGTCGTTGCGGACGCGAGCCAGAAGGTCGTCGATCGCGCGCCGGGGGGCGGTCATGTGGGCGAAATTATCACCGCCCGGAGGCGCTCAGGCGGGCTTGTCGTGGCCGTCGCGCAGGTAGGCGAGCCAGTAGACCGCCGCCACCAGCAGCGTGCCGCCGACGATGTTGCCGGCGGTCACCGCGACCAGATTGCGCAGGGCGCCGGCGATCGGGACGGCTCCCTGCGGACCGAGAGCCCAGCCGAAGGGCAAGAAGAACCAGTTGGCGATCGAGTGCTCGAGCCCGAGAGCGACGAATGCCGTGATCGGGAAGACGATGGCCAGGATCTTGTCGGTGACCGTTCGTCCGCCCATCGCCAGCCAGACCGCCAGGCAGACGAGCGCGTTGCACAGCACGCCACGGGTGAAGGCGACGCCGAGCGCCAGGTCGGCCTTGGTGGAGGCGACGCGGATGGCGGTCTCGCCGACCGCGCCGCTGGCGAGCGCCGCGACTCCCGCCCAGGTCGCGAGCAGCGCGGTGCCGAGCGAGCCGACGACGTTGCCGACGTAGGCGAGCAGCCAGTTGCGGGCGAGGGCGCGAGTGCCGATCAGCCGGCTCGCCCAGGCCATCGCCAGCAGGTTGTTGCCGGTGAACAGCTCGGCGCCGGCGATGACGACCAGGATGAGCCCGAGCGAGAAGCTCGCGCCCCCGACCAGCCGGGAGACACCGAAGCCGAGCCGCGGGTCGGTCGTGACGACGAGAAAGAGCAGGGCGCCGAGGGCGATGAAGGCGCCGGCGAGCACGGCGAGGACGAGCAGGGTGAGGGTGTCGGTGCGCGCCTTGGCCACGCCGAGGCTCTCGACCTTGCGGGCGATCTCGCGCGGCGGGTGGGCGTCGCCGGAATGGGGTTCGTGGTCCATGGAGGGCTCCGTGCCGAGAGTGTCAGAATCGCCCCCGCCGCGCGCCCCCTTGCCGGGTGGCCCGCGCCAACCCCGAGCCGACCCGGAACCCGACATGACCCAGCCCGCCGCCCGCCTGACCGTGAAGCGTCCGCCCCCCGGCGGCGCGGACGACCAGTATCCGATCTCGGTGTCGCTCGACGGCACGCGCATCGGCTGGCTGCACCCTGGCGAGGCGGTGACCGTCGAGCTCGCCCCGGGGGCGCATCGCTTGGCGGCGTTCAACACCCTGCTGCGCAAGACAGCGGACTTCGACGCCGCCGCCGGCGAGCAAGTGCGCTACCTCGCCGACAGCCGCCCGGGCGTCGGCACCTCCATCTTCGCCGCCCTCGGCGCCGGCCTGATGTACGTCGTCCTCGAGCGGGAAGAGGCGCCCGGTCAAGGGCTGTAGTGGCTCAGCGGTCGAAGCGCAGCGAGGAGATCATCCGCTCCCACTCGCGATCGAACGTCGGCGAAGCGGTCCCATGGACGTTCAGGCAGTCGAGATACTCACCGCTGCGGCAGAAGAGCTCGCGCGCCAGGAAGTCCGGGCCCCGCTTGGAGGTCATGGTACGCAAGAGGCAATCGCGGTCGCCGATGTGGCGACCCTCGGTCGTCGTTTCGTAGGTCACAGGTCCTGCCAAGGCGTCGAGTTCGCGGAGGATGGGCGCGTAGAGCTCGCCCCGGGGAGCTCGTGCCGGGGCCTCGAACGCCGCGAGCACGACCGGAAGATTCTCGCCGGCGAGATCGGAGGGGATCTTGACCCACTCGATCCGGTAGCCGCGGAACTCGAACGATGAACGGGTCACCGGCCGGAAGAGCTGTCGCTGCACCCCTTCGCACCATCGCGCCGACCATTCGTGGGTCTCGGTTCGGCGATGTGACTGAAAGACGTGGCCGCATTCGACTCCGGACGGCAGCTCGACCGAGAAACCGGCTGCCTCCGGAGCCAGGGTCCGCCACGGCTGCCGACAGGAAAATGCGACAACCGCGATTCCAGTCCACGCCGCGAGCCGGGCAGTCCGGCCCGACCCCGCCCTCATCGCGAATCGCGCGCGCGGAAGCCGAGGACGCTCAGGACTCCCGAGACCAGCACCGCGACCCAGGAGAGCCAGACGGGAAGGCTGGTCGAGCCCACGACCACGGGGAGCGATTGGGCGGCGCGGACCGCGTGCAGGGCGGCGACCGCGAGGAAGACGACGGCGGCGAGACGAGCGTAGGTGCGGCTGTTCATCGTTTTCTCCTTGAGGGGGCCTGAGTCTCCGGGGCGCCGACCGCTTTGGCGACCTCGTTTCTCAGCGCTGCCTTCCCGAGCACGAGCTTCCTCTTGCGCCGCCTCGCCGGCTCGACGGCTTCGAAGCTCACGGGAACTCCCCTGTCCGCAGCAGCACGCGTCCCTTGAGGCCATCGAGCTCGATCGCGGCGGCCGCGCGACTCGATTCGAGGATCTCTACCGGCAGCGCGAGGGCGGTCGCGAGGCGGCGCAGGGGCTCGGCGTCGGGGGAGGCGATGGCGAAGCTGCGCAGGCTGCAGCCGGCGGGGGAGGTCGTCGATGGATGTGGCGTCGCCGGCGACCAGGCGATGAAGAACGGGCCGTTGATGAGCTGGGTGGCGAGCCCGAAGGTCCGCCACTCGAGCGTCGCGCCGGCGGGGGTGAGGCGCGATCCGGGCTTCGGTTCGGTGAGCGCGAAGCCCGCGCCCGCGATCGCGGCGCGCAGCTCCGCGAGCTCGCCGCCGGCGACCGCCCAGCCGATCGGCACCAGACCGTGGGCGGGCGAGAGCTCGGGGAAGCTGGCCGGCCGCGTCGCGCCGGGCTCGACCGCGACCAGCTCGAGATAGGCGCCGCCGTCGAGCGCCACGAGCGCGTTGTGCGTGCCGCGTGGGTGCCGGCCGCCGTAGACCGGACGCACCCCGGTGGCGCGGGCGAGCTCCTCGACCGCGCTCTCGAGATCGGCCGCGCCGACCAGCAGGTGATCGAGGTGAGGACGCCCCGCTGCGCTCGCCATTCCACTCCCTCCCGCGCCGCCCTCGCGGTCGCGAACCTCCGGAGTCCTGCGGCAAGGATAGATCTCGGGCGGCCGCCGGCAAAGCCGGGTTCGCGCCGGGGGTGGCGCCGCGCCTGCGCTACGCCTCGCGGCTTCTGATGGCGGACGGGCGCGCCTAGATCGGCCGGACCGGCATCAACTCTGCGACGCCGGCGGCGATCCACAGGCCGGCGAGGACGAGAGCCGCTTCCAGGACCGCCCAGAGAAGGCGATACGGGGTCGGGGTCGGCTCGCTCCGGCCGGCGATCCAGGCGCGCGCGAAAGCCGCGAGGGCGACGGCGCCGGCCGCGAGGTCGAACGCCGTTCGCCCGGCGTGGGTCGCATCGAGCAGGAGAGGGATCGGCACCAGGACCAGCCCGGTCCAGGCGAGGGCCCAGCGGGCGTGGCGCGCGGCCTCTGCCCCGAGCGGCTCGGCGGCGGCCTTCTCGCCCAGGCCTCCGAGCGCGCGCAACGCGAGCGACAGGGCGAGCGGAACAAGCGCCAGCGTGGCGAAGGCAGCCACGCCGCCGGCGAAGTACGCCAGTGGGGATCCCATGTTCAGCTCTACGCCGGGCGGAGAGGCCGGTTTCGCTCGCGCACCGACCTTCCCCACGGTCGATTCGGCTCGGACACCGCGACCTCAGAACTGGCCGTAGAAGCGGGTGATGTCGAAGCAGACGTCGTGCGTCGAGCCGTCGCGGCCGGCGATCACCAGCAGGTCGAGGGAGCGGCCCGAGGCGTTCTCGTTGACCGCCAGATAGCCGCGCACCTTCTGCCAGCCCGGATAGTGCTCGTGCAGCCAGCGCTCCTCCTCGGCGGCGCCGTCGCGCGGGTTGCTCTGCTCGATGCGGATGCAGTCGCCGAGGGTGTAGGCGATCGGCTCGATCCCGGTCTCCGAGGTCGCTTCCCGCGCGGGCTCGGCGTCCAAGGTGAGGGCGGGAGCGGGGTCGGGCGATGGCGTGGCGGTGGCCGCGCCTTCCTGCGACGGCGCCGGATGCGCAGCGGGTGCCTCGGGCGCCGACGGCGCGGCGCTCGCGCAGGCGACGAATACGAGCGAGATCCAGGCCCATGGCGGAGCGTGACGCATCCGCGCCCTCCTTCCGGCAGACCGACAGGCGAGAACTGGCGTGATGGTATCGCGAAGCGCGGCGTCGGAGCCACGCTCCCTGACGCGGCCGGGAGATCCCCGGAGGAGCCCGGCGGGTCTATGCTCGGCGGCGATCACCATGCGCCTCTGGGGCAGGGTCTTCGGCGGCTTCCTCCTCCTCTTCGCGGCGGTCTTCGCGGCGGTGGCGATCTTCGTACCCCACGACCGTGGGGCCAGCCTCGGAGCCGCGGCGGTCTGCGCGCTCGCGGCGGTCGTCCTCGTGCCCTGGATCGTGCGCACCTTCGAGTCCTTCACCGGCGACTCGCGGGTGCTCGCCGAGGGCCGACCGGGCTGGGCCACCGTGGTTCGTGCGACCCCCACCGCCTGGCGCTACAACCGGCGCGATCCCATCGTGCGCCTCGAGCTCGAAGTCGAGCTGCCGGAGGCGCGCTACCCGGTCACCTTGCGTCACCGGGTGCCGCTCGAACGGAGGACCGAAGCCCGAGCCGGCGCCCGCCTCCCGATCCGCGCCGACCCCGACGACCGGCAGAGAGTCTTCATCGACTGGAGTCAGCCGCCCCAGATCTGACCGAGACACTTCTCTTCGCAGCATGGCGAAGGGTCGAACGCATTGGACACCAGCGAAAGGCCTCTGGTTAAGAGTGTGGGCGACCTGGCCGCCCTCGCGCGCTCGCACCCGGCTCGGCTGGGCGAGACTGGAACGACGGGCGTCCCTTGCCCTTAACCGGAGCTTTTCTTCGCAGGATGGCGAGAGGTCGAACGCATGGGACACCAGCGAAAGGCTTCTGGCTACGAGCGTGGGCGACCTGGCCGCCCTCGCGCGCTCGCACCCGGCTCGGCGGGGCGAGGCTGGAGAGGCCAGCGCCCGTTTTCCTTAACCGGAGCTTCTTCTTCTCTGCAGGATGCTGGCAGCCCGCCCCCCGCGCCGACAGGCGCAGTGGTCGCGCCACGCGCGGTGGGGAACCGGGCGCGACGCCGTGGCGGCTCGGGGGGGAGGTGGCCGCCACGGCGCGCGCCCGGGGGTGGGTTCGGCTAGTCGTCGTGCACGGCGAACGGCGCTAGGAATCGGTAGGGTTTCTGGGTCGTGGTGCCCGCGGCGGCGTCCTCGATCTCGACCGTGAGCTCCACCGGCCGGTCCAGGTGGTCGCGCGCGATCGACACCGAGATCGGCACGTGGGCGTCGGCGAGCGAGGCCAGGGTGACCTGCGGCGTGCCGATGACTACTTCGGCCTCGACCGGCGACTCCACCCGGATGCGGAAGGTCGCGCTCTCCGGGTGCTTGTTCACCAGGTGGATCTCGAAGGCGTTGCGCACCTCGTCGCCGTCGACCACGAAGGGCATCGCGCCGCGCGGGCGCAGGATGTTGGCCTCGAACGGCGTGCGGGCGAGGAAGCTCGCGGCGAGCGCGCCGGCGGTGAGCAGGAAGAGCGCGCCGTAGATCGCCAGCCGCGGGCGCAGCGTCCTGCGCCTGCCGGTCGCCAGCTGGCTCTGCGAGTAGAGGCCGATCAGGCCCTTCCTGCGGCCGACTCTCTCCATCACCTCGTCGCAGGCGTCGACGCACTGCAGGCAGGCGAGACACTCCATCTGCAGGCCGCCGCGGATGTCGATCGCCGTCGGGCAGACCACGACGCAACGACGGCAGTCGACGCAGTCGCCCAGGAGCTCGGTGGTCGGGCGCTTCGAGATCTTGCCCCGCGGCTCGCCTCGCGGCTCGTCGTAGGCGACGGTCACCGAGTCGCGGTCGTGGAAGACCGACTGCAGGCGGCCGTACGGGCAGAGCACGACGCAGAACTGCTCGCGGAACCAAGCGAAGTTGATCGTCAGGATGGCGGTGAAGCCCATCACCAGCGAGAACGCCGTCCAGTGCGCCGACGGACCCTCGCGGATCATCATCAGCAGCTCGCGCGGGCCGACGAAGATCGCCGCCGCGGCGTGCGCGATGTTGAGCGAGGCGGCGAGGAAGATCGCCTGCTTGATCGCCCAACGGAGGATCCTTCGCGCGGTCCAGGGCTCGCGCGCGGTCTTCAATCGCCGCTCGCGCGGGCCGTCGATCCAGCGCTCGATCGTGCGGTACACCCCTTCGAGGAAAACCGTCTGCGGGCAGGCCCAGCCGCACCAGACGCGGCCGCGCCAGGCGGTGAGCAAGAGGAGGCCGAAGACGAAGGCGAGGCTGATCAGCACCACGATCCAGAAGTCCTGCGCGTTGAAGGTCGAGCCGAGCAGGTAGAAGCGGCGGTGCTCGACGTCGAGCTGGATCGAGGGGTGGCCGCCGATCGGGATCAGCGGCATGCCGGCGTAGATCGCCACCAGGAGAGCGAAGACCCACCGCCGCCAGCGGATCCAGCGCCCGCGCACGTCGGCCGGATGGACGACGACGCGCGACCCGTCCGGGCGCATCGACCCGAGAATGGCGGCGGGCGGCGGGCGGCTCATCGCGGGATCGCGCTGCGTCCCGTCACTCGACGGGATCGCCCTGCGGCGCCTTGCCGCCGGCGGCGTTGGTGTTCTGGATCGTCAGGATGTAGGCGGCCGCCTTGGCCGCCTTCTCCGGTCCGATGATCGTTCCCCAGGCCGGCATGCCCTTGAGCGGGAAGCCCTCGAGCGCCGCTTTCAGGATGTCCTCCGGCTTCGCGCCGTGGATCCAGAAGCGATCGGTCAGGTTGGGGCCGATCACGCCCTGACCCTCGAGACCGTGGCAGGCGGCGCAGACGGAGAGGAAGACCTGCTTGCCTTCCTCGAGCTTGGCCGGGTCGCGAGTCATCGCTACCACCGCCTCGGGCGAGGTCGGGTTGGCGCGGATGCGCGCCTGGACGAGCGCGTCGACCTCGGCTTGGTAGACCTCGGGAGGGGTGGGACGCAGCTTCGCCGTGTGGTAGACGAACCAGTAGCCGAAGGCGAAGACGATCGAGCCGAGGAGGATTCCGAGCCACCAGTTGGGCAGCCGGTTGTCCTCCTCCTCGATGTCGTCGTAGACGTGGACGACTTTCTTCCGGGCGGGATCGTTGCTCACGGCTTCACCTCGCGCGCTTCCAGGGAGTCTCTCGGATCGAGCGGCAGGGCCGCGACGGCGTCGAAGTCGCTCCTGCGGGCGCGGCCGTAGACCCGCAGCAGGACGAGCCCGAAGGCGACGGCGAAGAAGAGCATGGCGACCAGCGGCAGCAGCGGCGAGTCGAGCGCGGCGTAGAACTCGCGGTACATGTCAGCGCCCTCCCCCCGCTGCGGGCGCCGCCGCGGCGGGTGGCGCCGGCGGCGTCGGCGGGACCCCCTGCTCGCGGCCGAGGCGCTGCAGGTAGGAGACGAGCGCCACCAGCTCCGAGTTCCATTCGACCGCGACGCCGTTGGTGGCGAGGTCGGCGACGATCGTCGCCGCCTGCGCCCGTTGGGCGGCCTCGGCGCCGTCGATGTCGGCGTCGGTGTACGGCACGCCGAGCTTGCGCATGAGCTTCAGCTTGCGGGCCGCGAGCGGCGCGTCGATGTGCGCCGGCAGCAGCCATTGGTAGGTCGGCATGTTCGAGCCCGGCGAGGTCGAGCGCGGATCGAGCAGGTGCGAGTAGTGCCAGAGGCTCGGGTACTTGCCGCCCTCGCGGGCGAGATCGGGGCCGGTGCGCTTCGAGCCCCACTGGAAGGGGTGGTCGTAGATGAACTCGTCGGCGCGCGACGCGTCGCCGTAGCGCACGTATTCGGCGATCATCGGCCGGATCATCTGCGAGTGGCAGACGTAGCAGCCCTCGCGCACGTAGATGTCGCGCCCCTGGAGCTCGAGCGGCGAGTACGGCTTCTGCGCCACGCCGGCGTGCGGGATCGCCTGGCGGACGAGGATCGTCGGCAGCAGCTCCGCCACCCCGCCGACCAGCACCGCGAAGAGCACCAACACCGTGAACAGCAGCGGCCGGCGTTCGATGATCCCGAACCAGGAGGGTTTGCCGGCGGCGGCGTCGCGCTTCGAGATCAGGTAGCCGGCCTCGGAGACCACCAGCACCAGGATGGCGATCAGGATCGCCGGCACCACCGAGACGAAGACGAAGAGCGTCGAGAGGGCGAAGGCGACGACCGTGAACCAGAGCGGCCGCCCGGCGAGCACGGTGCCGAGCGACGCGCCGTCGGCGACCGGACGGTCCTCGACCGCCACCTCGACCACCGTGTCGGTCGCCTTGCCGGCGAGCATGGTCTTGGCGAGGTTCCAGATCATCAGCAGGAAGCCGACGAGGTACATCGCGCCGCCCAGCATGCGCACGATGTACATCGGCCGGATGGCGAGCAGCGTCTCGACGAAGTTCGGGTAGACCAGCGTGCCGTCGGGATTGGTGGCGCGCCACATCAGGCCCTGGTTGACCCCCGAGACCCACATCGCGACCATGTAGGTCACGATGCCGACGGTGGCGAGCCAGAAGTGGAAATCGGCCGCGCGCTTCGAGTGCAGCTCGGTGCGGTAGATGCGCGGCACCAGCCAGTAGAACATCCCGGCCGCCATCAGTCCGTTCCAGCCCAGCGCGCCGCCGTGGGCGTGGCCGATGATCCAGTCGGTGTAGTGGGCGAGCGAGGAGACCGACTTGATCGACAGCAGCGGGCCCTCGAAGGTCGACATGCCGTAGAAGGTCACGCCGGCGACGTAGAACTTGAGGATCGGGTCGCGGCGCACCTTGTCCCAGGCGCCGCGCAGGGTGAGCAGGCCGTTCAGCATGCCGCCCCACGAGGGCGCCCAGAGCATCAGGCTGAAGATCATGCCGAGCGACTGCGCCCAGTCGGGCAGCGCCGTGTACAGCAGGTGGTGCGGCCCGGCCCAGATGTACATGAAGACCAGCGACCAGAAGTGGACGATCGACAGGCGGTACGAATAGACCGGTCGCTCCGCGGCCTTGGGCAGGAAGTAGTACATGATGCCGAGGATCGGCGTGGTGAGGAAGAACGCCACCGCGTTGTGGCCGTACCACCACTGCACCAGGGCGTCCTGCACCCCGGCGAAGACCGAATAGCTCTTCCACAGCGAGAGCGGCAGCTCGAACGAGTTGACGATGTGTAGCACGGCGACGGTGACGATGGTCGCGATGTAGAACCAGAGCGCCACGTAGAGGTGCTTTTCGTTGCGCTTGGCGAGCGTCCAGAAGAAGTTGATCGCGAAGACCACCCAGACCACGGCGATGGCGACGTCGATCGGCCATTCGAGCTCGGCGTATTCCTTCGAGGTGGTGATGCCGAGCGGCAGGGTGATCGCCGCCGCGACGATGATCGCCTGCCAGCCCCAGAAGTGGATCTTCGACAGCAGGTCCGAGGCCATGCGCGTCTTGGTCAGCCGCTGCGTCGAGTAGTAGACGCCGGCGAACATCATGTTGCCGACGAAGGCGAAGATCACCGCGTTGGTGTGCAGCGGCCGCAGGTGCGAGAAGGTGAGGAACGAAGTGCCGAAGTTCGCCTGCCACCAGGCGAGCTGGGTGGCGATCAGCACTCCCACCAGCATGCCCACGGCGCCGAAGACCATCGACGCCAGGACGAAATTGCGGACGATCAGGTCGTCGTATTCGATGCGTGCTTGGCGCATCCGCTGGCCCCCTCCTCTTCCGTCGCGGGCGACGGACCGGCGGCTGCCGGTGGCAATGGCATCGGCGCGTCGTCCGCGAGCGGAGCGAGCGCCAGCCGGTCGGCGTGTTCGAACGTGCGCGCCTTGACGGTGTGGACGAAGAGCGCCACCGCGCCGGCGACGATGATCAGGCTGACGAAGACCTGCAGGATCAGGATGCTCACGGGCGGGCCTCCGCGAGCGGCGGCTGGGCGAGCTCGGGGAGCGCCGCGCGCCCGGCGCCCCGGTCGCGCGCCCCGCCGAGTCCGAGGACGGCGATGGTCACCAGCGCCGCGGTCGAGGCCGGCATGACGATCGCGGCGACCACCGGCGAGACCCAGCCGGCGAGCGCGCAGGCCACCACTCCGAGGTTGTAGAGCGTGGCGATCGCCAGCAGGCGGCGCGCCAGACGGCGCAGGCGCGAAGCGCCGGCGAGCAGCGCGGCGAGAGGCGCGAGCCCCTCGCCGACGAGGAAGAAGTCGCTGCGCCCCGGCATCACCGGCCGGTCGATCGCCGGCGTGCCGGCGACCCAGGCACGCCGGAAAGCGGGGGCGTCGTTCACTCCGTCGCCGAGATAGAGCGTGTCGTCCGCGTCGAGCGCCGCCACCGCCTCGGCCTTGGCCTCGGGAGACAGAGCGCCCTCGACGCGCTCGGCGGCGACGCCGAGGCGCGCGGCGAGCGCCGCGACCCGCGCCGGCTCGTCGCCAGAAATCCAGTGGATGGAATAGCCGCGCGCCGCGAGCCGCGCCAGCTCGCGCGCCGCGTCGGGGCGCGGCACTTCGACGAGCGGCAGCGCCGCGACGAGCCCGCCGTCGCGCCCGAGGGCGAGCCCGCCGGGGACACGTTCCTCCATGCCCGGCGCGCCGCAGGTCGCCCAGCCGGCGCGGCCCAGGCGCCAGAGTCCGTCCTCGCGCCGCCATTCGAGACCGCAGCCGGGGATCTCGCGCACCGCCGCGTCGGCGTCGAAGCCCGGGGCATGGCGCGCGAGCGCCGCGGCGAGCGCGCGACTCGCCGGGTGCACCGAGCGCGCGGCGAGGTTGAAGACCACCCGCCGCGTCTCCGGCGCGAGAGTGGCGAGCGCCGCGAGCGCCTCGGGAGCGAGCTCGAGTCGGCCGAGCGTCAGCGTCCCCGTCTTGTCGAAGAGGATCTTCCTCACCCGCGGCAGGCGGTCGAGGCAGTCGTCGCTGCGCACGAAGCAGCCCTCGCGCCGCAGGCGATGGAGGGTCAGCTCGTAGGCGAGCGGGATGGCGATGCCGACGGCGCACGGGCAGGTGACGACCAGCAGCGCCGCCGCGACCGCCAGCGCCTGGTGCGGATCGCGCGGCAGCCAGATCGCGAGGCCGGCGAGGGCGAGCCCGGCGACCGCCGCGACCCACACCCGCGCCACCTGGTCCCAGAGCTGGCGCGGGCGGGAGCGGCCGCCGCCGAGGGCGGCGGGCTGGCGCAGCAGCGCCACCAGGCTCGAGTCGGCGAAGTCGGTCGCCGCCACGGCCTCGAACGCCGCGCCGCCGGCGTTGAAGCTGCCGGCGGCGATCCGCGCTCCGGGCGCGACCGCGAGCGGCGCGGATTCGCCGGTGATCCAATCGGTCGACACCTGCGCCCCTTCCGTCCCGAGC
This sequence comes from Thermoanaerobaculia bacterium, assembly GCA_046331385.1. Classification (GTDB taxonomy): domain Bacteria; phylum Acidobacteriota; class Thermoanaerobaculia; order Multivoradales; family JAGPDF01; genus JAXLQW01. The sequence continues at coordinate 1,303,428 of JAXLQW010000001.1, read as the reverse complement.
GGCGAGAGCAGGGCGTCGACCGGCACCACCTCGGAGGGCGCGACCAGCAGCCGGTCGCCCAGACGGACGCGCGCCGCCGCCACCACCGCGACCCGCTCGCCTTCGATGCGCCGCACCATCAAGCCCTCGGCGCCGTCGTCCTCGAGCAGGAAGCGGCGGTTGCGCTCGAGCAGGTGCTCCTGCAGCAGCCGGCCGGCGAGCATCAGCGTGATGAAGACGTCGAGGGAGTCGAAGTAGGCGAGGTCGCCGCGCCCGCCGCGCATGCGCAGCAGCGAGGTCGTCCAGACGAGGACGATCCCGAGCGCGATCGGCAGGTCGAGGTGGAGGACGCCGTGCTTGAGGCCACGCAGCGCGGCGCGGAAGAACGGCCAGCCGCCGACCAGCGCCACGCCCGTCGACAGCGCCAGCGACAGGTACGAGAAGGCGCGGAAGACCTCGGTCTCGGCCGGCGCCAGGCCGAAGTGGAAGCTGAGCGAGAAGAGCATCACCTGCAGGGTGAGCGCGGCGGCGATGCCGAGCCGCAGCGGCAGATCGATCGAGCGCGCCGAGGGGCGCTTGCGCTGGGGGCCGAAGCGGTAGCCGAAGGCCTCGACGTCGCGCACCCAGGCGGCCGGGTCGAGCGCGCCGCGCTTCCAGGCGAGCCGTACCTGGCCGATCGCCGGATTGACCTGGATGGCGACCGAGCCCGGACGGCGGCGAAAGGTCTCCTCGAGCAGCCAGACGCAGGCCGAGCAGTGAATTCCCTGCACGTCGAGCGGCAGGGCGCAGAGCCCGCCCTCGCCCGCCGTCGCCGTCTCGAGCAGCGGCTCGAGCCAGGCGAGGCTGCGCGGCGCGGGCGGCGCGGGGGCCGGGGCCGGCCGGTCGCCGGCGAGCTCGTAGTAGCGGCCGAGGCCGTTCTCGATCAGCAGCGCGTGCACCGCGGCGCAGCCGTGGCAGCAGAACGGCGCCGTGCCGGCGTCGGCCGGGATCGGCTGACGGCAGTGCCGGCAGATCGGCTCCCCCCGCGGGGTGGTGTTGGCGATCGTCTCCCCCCTCTATGCTCCCCGTCGTCGATCGCGGCGATCGACGGGGAGAGACTAGAAAGCGATGCTCGAGGCCGCACCGCTCCAATGGGCAGGAGCGCTCGCCGCTCTGATGGCCGGGCTCGCCGGCAGCGTGCACTGCGCGCTGATGTGCGGACCGCTCGCCTGCGCGCCGCTGCCCCCCGCGGCCGGCGGCCGCCGGCGGGCGGGGCGCGTCATCGCCGGCTGGCACGCGGGGCGGCTCCTCGCATATGTCGTCGTCGGCGCGGCGCTCGGCATCGCCGGGCAGGGCCTCGCCGGCGTGCTCCGCGGCCCGGTCGCCCGGGCGCTGCCCTGGCTGATGGTGGCCGGCTTCGCGGGCACGGCGTTCGAGCTCGGTCGGCGGCTCCGACCGCTGCCGGGCATCGCCGCGGTCGCGCGCGCCGTCGCCCGGCTGGGAGCGCGCCTGCCCGGCGCGGCGCGCGCGGTGGCGCTCGGAGCGGCGACGCCGCTGCTGCCCTGCGGCCTGCTCTACGGCCTCTTCGTGGCGGCGATCGGCGCCGGCACGGCGGCCGGCGGCGCGACGGTGATGGGGCTCTTCGGCCTCGGCGGCGTGCCGGCGCTCGCCGGCGTGCAGCTCGGCCGCGCCTGGACCGGCCGCCACCCGCGCGCCGAGCTCTGGTTGCGGCGCGCGGTGCCCCTCGCCGCCGCCGTGGTCATCGCCTGGCGCGCCCTCGCCGCGCCGGCCTCCGGCGCGATGCCCTGCCACTGAGCGCCGTCCTGCTGGATCAGGTGGTCCCGGCCGCCGGCACGGCGCCCGATCGCGGTGCTTCGGCGGAGTTGCGCAGGCGCAGCAGAATGACGAGGGTGGCGAGCGCGCCGAACAGGAGGTAGCTCTGCAGGAAGTTGAGGGGCGTCGGGGCCAGGCGGAGCAGGAAGGCGAAGTAGTTGCTGGTCGTCAGGTAGGCGAAGAGCAGCAGCCAGCGCGAGCTCGAGCGCGCCGTCGGATCGTGCAGCAGGCGGCCGGCGAGCAGGGCGAGAATCGGCGCCAGGATGCCGTAGTGGTGCTCCCAGGCGATCGGCGACGCCATGGTCGCGACCAGGGTGGCGGTGGCGAAGTCGGCGCTGCGCCCTAGCGGATCCGTGCGCCGGGCGCGCAAGAGGGCGAGATTGACCAGGACGAGCGAGGTCACCACCGTCGCCAGGAAGACCCACTCCGGCGCCGGCGGATAGCGGGACGACCAGGTGACGTTGTTGAAGCGCGGCTCGTGCATGCCGACGATGCGGTTGAGCAGGCCGTTGACCGAGAAATTGGGGTGGAACGACTCGCCGCGATGCGACAGCACGGCGAGCACCCGCAGGTAGTCGACCAGGTTGTCGGCGCCGTAGCGCCAGAGCGCGATCGCCGTGCCCGTCGCCGCCACCGCGAGGCAAGGGAGGACGAAGCGGAAGCGGCGGCGCACGAGAGCCCAGAGCATGACGATGCCGTACTGCGGCTTGATCAGGCAGGCGAGGCCGAAGTTGATTCCGCCCAGGGTCTCGCGGCCGCGCCAGACGGCGTAGAGCGACGCCGCGAAGCCGGCGTTGATCCAGAGCTGGATCTGGCCGAGGGTGAAACCCTTGTCGATCGGATAGAAGCAGAAGGCGAGCGCCGCCACGAGCACGCCCTCGGCGATCCGCGCCGGCCGCCCGCGGGCGCCGCCGCGCGCCGCCGCCTGGCTCTGGGCCACTTGGTCGTAGATCAGCGCCGAGAACAAAGTCAGCATCCAGACCGAGAGCCAGCCGATCAGATGGAGCGGCCGGTTCGGATCGCCGGTCAGGCCGTGGGTGAGCCCATCGATCGCTTCGATGATCAGCAGCGACGAGGGCGGGTACTGGAACTTCTTGTGCTGGTGGAAGAAGACCTGCTCGTACATCGTGCCCTTGCCGGGGCGCTCGGCGGCCTCGAGCGCGGCGCGCATCGGCGTCCAGGAATCGTCGCCTTCGGGCCGGAAGCGCAGCGTGTCCTCGACGTGGTCGAGCGTCGTCTCCTGGTACCCCGGGCGAGCGAGCGGCCGGATCGCCCAGTTGAGCGCCAAGCAGTTGCCGACGAAGAGCAGGCCGAGGACGATCGATGCGCGGATCCAGGGCTGGCGCATGACGCGGAGCGAGGCGAGGGCTTTCGGCGGGTTGCGCGGCAGGGCGTGCGGATTGATTTCTAGCACGAGGGCCTCGTCAGAGCAACTCGCGTTCCACTCTGGACCCGGCGGGCGGGCGCGGCGCACCGGCGGGATCCATGTCGCGAATGATAGAAGCCGCCACGTTTCTTTGCAATAAAATCGGCCGACAGCCTTTTGATTTCAAGAAAATGTCACGAGCTCCGAGCGACCGGCGCGCGGGAGGTTTTCTTGGCTATGATGCGCCGCATGCCATCGGAAACGCGGGGGCGCCCGTTGAAGTTCGGCCGCCCGGCCAGGGTGCTGGCCCTGACCCTGCCCGAGGACGTGGTCGAGTGGCTGCGACAGATCCATCCGGACGCGGCCTGGGCGATCGTCTCGCTCTACGAGAAGCAGGGACGGGCCGCCGAGACCCGACGGACGAAGCAGCCGAAAGTGCAAATGGCGCACCTGACCCCCCAGCGCAGCCTGATCGTCGTCGATCCGGAGACCTACCGCAGCCTGCCCGGCGTGGCGGTGATCCCGATGTCGGCCGGGCGCGCCTTCCTGGCGCTCGAAGACGGCAAGGACATCGCCGACCTCGAGTTGGCGATCATCGATCAGATCGAGGACCCACGCACGCCGGCCGGCGAGCGTCGGGAGCTGCGCACCCTGCTCGCCGAGGTGCGCGGCTGGCGGCGCTCGCGGCGCTACAGTTTCTCCACTCGGTCGATCATCATCGTCGAGAATCGCCGCGCCCAGCGTCGCTCCGGCTAGCGGAGACGGCGGGCCGCCGGGCGCCATGACGGTTCCTGAGCGATCGCCGGACGGGGGCTCCGCCGCCGCGCGGGCGTGGCGGCGCGGTCGGGGGCTCGATCTCCTGCTCGCGACGCTGGCGGCGCTCGCGGCCGCGGCGCTCGCCCTCGACACGGCGCGCGCGCTCGGCCCCGGGCTGACCCGCGATCCGGCCGACAGCGTCTGGTTCGAGGCCGACTCGCCGGGTTACTTCGCGATGATGACCGACCGCGGGGCCTTCCACCTCGACACCCGCACCCATCCGCTCTTCTCGCTGCTGACCTGGCCGTTCGTCACCGCGATCGCCGCGGTCGGCGGCGCCGACCGCTTCGCCGCGGCGACCGTCTGGCTGGCGGCGATCGGCGGTGCGTGGGGGGCGGCGATCTACCTACTGCTGCGCCGTCTCGGCACCCCGGCCTGGGGCGCCGTGCTCTTTTCGGGAGTCGCGCTCGCCACTTCGACCGCCCGCTTCTGGCTCGGGGTGCCCGAGACCTACCTGCTCGGCTCGCTGGGGATCGTGGCGATGCTGGCGATCGCCGCCGGCGACGGCGGCGAGGCCGCGACCACGGCGGGCAGCGCGGCGACTCTCGCGGTGACGATCACCAACTGGACGGCGGGCTGGGTGGCGACCTTTCTGCGCTTCCCGTTGCGCCGCGCGCTGCGGATCACCGCCGTCGCCTTCGTGGCGGTGACGCTCCTCTGGGCGGTCGAGAAGGCGATCTTCCCCACGGCGGAGTTCTTCGTCACCGACTGGCACGAGGGCGAGTACATCCTCGACCGCGATGCGCTCGGGCCGGGCGCGATCGCGCGCTCCTTCTTCGTCCACGCCGCGGTGGCGCCGGAGCACGGCAGGGTCGATCGCTACAAGTGGTCGCACCTGACGCTGACCACGCAGGGCTCGGCGCTCGGGTCGGGGGGCGCTTGGGGCGTGGTCGCGACCGTCTGCTGGCTCTTGTTGCTCGCCGCCGGCGCGGCGCGCCTGGCGCGTCGCGAAGGGCGGACGCGGGCGCGGATCGTCCTGCTCGCGGCGCTCGCGGCGCAGTTCGCATTCCACCTGCTCTTCGGCGAGGAGACCTTTCTCTACGCGCCGCACTGGCTGCCGATGCTCGTCGCCGTCGCGGCGCTCGGCCTCGAGACGCGAATGCGCCGCTGGGTGGCCGCCGCGGCGATCGTGTTCGTGGTCTCGGCGGCGATCGACAACCAGCGTCGATTCGCCATCGCGGTGGGCGAGCTCCGCGCTTTCGTCGCCGCGCTGCCGCCCGAGAGTGCCCACCGGCAGCGCGCGCCGCACCGGCATCGGGCGCCCCAGGCGAGCGACGATGACGGCGCGGTCGGCGCGCCGCCGCGCTGATTCATCCTTTCGAACGGGCCCTTCAGACGCCGGGGGAGACGACTCCGGCCGGCGCGGGCTCGGGCGACGGCGCGGCGCGCGCCCGGCGGCGGAAGCGCACGTGCCGCCAGCGGGTCCACTCGACCAGCGGCCGCCAGACGATGCCGGTCAGGCGGTGGCGGATCAGGTGATACCAGAAGCGGTTCGAGCGCTTGTAGAGGTAGGACATGGCGAGGTACGGCGGCACGGCGCCGAGCTCGCGCGGCCGCCGGCGCCAGATCGAACCATGGGAGAACAGGGTGCGGTAGGCCCAGGCATAGCCCTCTTCGAGCTCCTCGACCGCGAGCCGGGCCGGACGGAAGACGACGTGCGCCGTGTCGTAGCGCGACCAGTCGCGGTGCAGTAGCCGGCCATCGCGCTCCATGCGATCGAAGAGCGGCGTTCCCGGATACGGGGTCAGGATGTGAAAGGTCGCGCACTCGAGCCGGTTGGCCTCGATCCACTCGACGGTGCGCGCGAAGACTTCCGGCCCGTCGTGGTCGAAGCCGAAGACGAAGCTGCCGTTCACCTGGATGCCGCGGTCGTGGAAGAGCGCCACGCGGCGGGCGTAGTCCTCGGGGCGCGGCGTGCGCTTGCGCGCATCCTCGAGGTTCTCGGCGGCGAGCGATTCGAAGCCGATGAAGACCCCGGTGCAACCCGCGGCCGCCATCTCGCCGACGATCGACGGATCGTCGGTGACGTCGATCGACACCGCCGCGCTCCAGATCTTGCCGAGCGGCTCGAGGGCGCGACAGAGACGGCGCAGGTACTCGCGCTTCGACCCCAGGTTGTTGTCGACGAAGACCGCGTACGGCTGGCGATCGGCGGCGAACTCGGCCGCCATCTGCTCGACGTCGCGCATCTGGTAGGGGAGCAAGAGACCGTCGGTCGCGAGGTAGCAGAACTCGCAGCGGCTGTGGCAGCCGCGGGTGGCGATGAGGCTGGTGGTGGTGAGGAAGGCGCGGCGGGGGAGCAGGTCGCGGCGCGGTGGCGGGTCGTCGCGGTAGGGCGTGCGGTAGCTCCCTTGGTAGCGCGGCGCCAGGCGGCCGGCGGCGACGTCGTCGAGGATCCGGCCCCAGAGCTGCACGCCCTCGCCGATCGCCAGCGCGTCGGCGTGCGGCGCGCACTCGTCGGGGCAGGAGAGCACGTGTAGACCGCCGAGCACCACGGTCGCCCCGCGCGCCCGGTACCAGTCGGCGAGCTCGAAGGCGCGGCGGGCGAAGGTCAGGTGGACGGAGATACCGACCACGGCCGGGAAGGGCGCGACCGGCGGCGGGCCCTGCAGCAGGTTCTCGTCCCAGTACGCGACCGTCCAGTCGGCGGGGGTCGAGGCCGCGATGCTGGTCAGAGCCAGGGAGGGCGTCAGGACGTGCTTGCCGAAGCTCGCGTGCGGGTCCTTCGGATAGAACGGGTTGAGGAGCAGCGCGTGGCGCGGCGCGATCGAGGCGGGCACGAAGCGCGGATCGAGCCCCGGCGCCTCCGCCATCGCCCGCGGTCGCCAGAGCGGCGCCCGCCCCACCGCCGAACGCCCCAACACGACGCGGACTTTGCCACAGCAGCACAGGAGTTCGCAGGCTGGCGGCAGCTCGGGCTCACATCCCACAAGCGAAAAGCTTCCGGTTAAGAGTGTGGGCACCCTCGACGCCCTCGTGAACTGGCGGGCTGCCCGAACTCGCGAGGCGGGCGAATCCGGCGTCCTTTCCCTTAACCGAGCTTCTTTTCTTCGCAGGATGGCGGCAGCTCGGACTCACATCCCACAAGCGAAAAGCTTCTGGCTGAGAGTGTGGGCTTTCGCAGCGCCCTCGTGAACTGGCGGGCGTCTCGACCTCGCGGGGTTGGCCCGGCCGGCGTCCTTTTCCCTCAGGTGAGCTTTTCTTCTTGGGCAGGCGGCGGGTCAGGGGCTTCGCCCACGGGCGAGGATGGAGCCGCGGGTTGAACCGAGCCCGCGGAGCGGGGGATTCACGCGCGAACTGAAGTAAGTCTCTCCAACAGGGGATCGACCATGAGTCTTCGAACGCCCGCCGCACTCTCCGTTCTTGCCCTCGCGCTCGGCGCCGCGGCGCTCGCCGCGCCGGCGCTCGCCACCGGCCACAGCGTCACCGCGGGGCCAGGCACGAGCTTCAGCCCCAAGAACCTGACCATCACCGCCGGCGACACGGTGACCTGGACCAACGTCGGTGGGACGCACAACGTCGCGGCCGACGACGGCAGCTTCCGCTGCGCCAACGGCTGCGACGGCATGGGCGGCAACGGCAATCCGGCGACCGGCTGGAGCTTCACGCTGACCTTTAACAGCGCCGGGTCTATCCCGTACCACTGTGAAGTGCACGGCGGATCGGGCATGACGGGCACGATCACCGTCGAGGCCGGCCAGTCGAACCCGGGGCAGATCAAGTTCAACGCCTCGTCGTACAGCGTCGGCGAAGGCGGCGGTTCGAAGACGATCACCGTGCAGCGGGTCAACGGCGACGACGGCGCGGTCTCGGTGCATTTCGCAACCTCGAACGGCTCGGCGACCGCGGGCTCGGACTACACCGCGAATTCGGGCACCCTCAACTGGGCCGACCACGACAGCGCCGACAAGACCTTCTCGGTCGCGATCCTGCAGGATGCCGCGGCCGAGGGCAGCGAGACGGTGAACCTGACCCTCTCCGCGCCCACCGGTGGCGCGACGCTCACCAGCCCGTCGGCCGCGCCGCTCACCATCACCGACGACGACCAAGGAACGAGCCAGCCCGGAACCTTGCGCTTCACCGCCTCGGCCGTGTCGATCGACGAGGACGAGCACATGGTGACCCTCGAGGTCGAGCGCGTCGGCGGCGCCGACGGCGCGGTTTCGGCCGCGTTCGCGACCGCCGCCGGCTCGGCGACCGCCGATGCCGACTACGAAACCACCAACGGTACGGTCTCCTTCGGCGACGGCGACGCCGCGGCCAAGCAAGTCCAGGTGCACGTGCTCGATGACGCCACGAGCGAGGACGACGAGACGTTCACCGTCGGCCTGTCTTCGCCCACCGGCGGCGCCGCGATCGGCACGCCGTCGAGCGCCACGGTGACCATCGAGGACGACGACATCGACACCTCGCCCTGCGTCGCCGACGCGACCACTCTCTGCCTCAACGAGAACGGACGCTTCCGGGTGCGCATGCGGTGGAGCGACTTCCAGGGCGGCACCTTCGACGCCAACGCGGTGCCCAACACCCGCGACTCCGGGTTCTTCTACTTCCTCGATCCCAACAACCTCGAGGTGCTGGTCAAGGTGCTGAATGCGTGCGTGCCCTTCGAGCACTACTGGTTCTTCGGCGCCGCGGCCTCGAACGTCGGGTTCGAGATCACGGTGACCGACACCGTCGGCGCCACGCAACAGAGCTACTACAACGATCTCGGGGTCTTCTCGCCCGCGATCGGCGACACGACGAGCTTCGCTACTTGTCCGTGACGCCGCACAAGTCGAGGCCGGCCGCGGCACCCAGAGCCGCGCAGGCCGAGAGCCGCCGGGGCGGGTCGTCCGCCCCGGCGGCGGTTTCTTCCTTCACGCCGCGCGCTGTGCGTACCAGCAACTCGACCAGCGCCGCCGGGGAGAGATCCGGACGGCGTTCGAGCACCAGGGCAGCGACCGCCGTGGCGTGCGCCGCGGCGATCGAGCTGCCGGAGAAGAAGTCGTACGCCCCGCCGGGTTGGGTGGTCAGCACGTCGACCCCAGGCGCGGCGAGGGCGGCGCGCGCCGAGCCGGTCTCGCGCCCGCTAGGGTCGGCGGCAGCGATCGCGAGTACGCCGGGTATCCCCGACGGAAAGGGCTCGTCGCCGGCGCCGTCGGCGGCGGCGACGACCGCGATACCGCGCGCCAGGGCGGCGCGCACCAGACGGGCGAGGAGCGGATCCTCCGGCCCGCCGAGGCTCAGGTTGAGCAGCCGCGGCTTGGCCGTCACCGCGTAGTCGAGCGCCTGCGCCAGGGTGTAGCTGTCGCAGGTCGCCTCGCGCGCCCCGGCGCGCGCCTGCCAGCAGGCGCGCAGCGCCAGCAGCTCGGCGTCGGGCGCGATCCCCACGATTCCCAGCCGGTTGTTCTCGCGCGCCGCGATCACGCCGGCGACCGCCGTGCCGTGCAGGTCGTCGCGAAAGTCGCTCGCCTCCGGCGCGACGAAATCGCGCGCCTCGATCACCCGACCGGCGAGGTCCGGGTGCGCGAGGTCGACGCCCGTGTCGACGACCGCGATCCGCACCCCTTTGCCGGTCGCCACGCGGTGCGATGCGCCGAGCTCGACTTCGGCGAGCCCGTGCTGCAGGTCGGCGTAGCGGTCGTTCCATTCGGGTGAAGCGGCTGACGACGGCGCGGCGGGCAGGCTGGCACGGGTGCGGAAGCGCTGCAGCGGCTCGGCCATCGCCACCCGCGGGTCGTGGGCCAGCCGCGCCACCAGCCGGTCCCGCGCCACGCCCGAGGGGCCGGAGAAGACGATGCACTGCTCGCCCAGCGCCTGCATCGGCCAGCTCGCCACCAGGTCGAGCCCGTAGTCGGCCTCGAGCTGCCGGGCAACGGCGCGCCAGGCGGTCGGATGCACGGAGGGCAGGGTGACGAGCAGGCGGCTCTCGGCGCGCTCGCTCTCGGGGGCCGTCGGGGCGGCGGGGCGCGGCGAACGGGCGCCGGCGCTCGAAGCGAGCAGGAGGCTCGCGGCGGCGAGCGCCGCGAGATCAGCGCGGTGGAACATGGCCGCCGGCGATCGGCTCGGCGAAGCGCACTCCGGCGGCGGCGCGCAGTCGCGAGAGCCGCGCTGCGAGATCGGCCTCGTCGCGGACCCCGGCGAGCCGCAGGGTGTAGGTGCCGGCGGGGGAGGGACCGCCCGCGATCTCGCCTTCGACCGCGAAGAGCAGGGCGCGCAAGTCGGCTTCGCGCAGATCCCCGGCGAGGACGACGCGCACCAGCGTGCCGTTGGCCGTCGCGACCGGCGCGGGGTCGGAGAGCGTGCGATAGGTCGGCGCGGGGCGCGGGCCGAGCGACAGAGCGAGCGCTCCGGCGAGGCCGAGACCGACCAGGAGCTGCGCCGCGAGCGCCCAACGCACTGGACGCGGAGTGGCGGCGAAGAGCCGGCGGGCGCCGCGCGCGGTGACCGGCTCGGGCAGCTCCCGCACCACGCCCGGCGCCAGGCAACGCTCCACCAGGCGGGCGAAGCGCGCCGGATGGGGCGCCGGGACGGGGGGCTCGGCGGCGGCGATCTCGACCGCGAGCTCGCGGCAGCGCGCGAGCTCGGCGCGGCAGTCGGCGCAGCTCTCGAGGTGACGCTCGATGCGCTCCAGCTCCTTGCCGGCGAGCGTGCCGTTGGCGAGCCAGGGCAGGGATTCGAACGCGGCGCGGTGCTCGTTCATACGACGTCTCCCGAGCTCCAGCCCCAGTGCTCGAGCAGCCGGCGCAGCTTGCGCCGGGCGTGGAACATGCGGGTCTTCACCGTGTTGACCGGGCAGTCGACGATGGCCGCGATCTCCGGGTACGACAGACCGTGGTAGTAGGTGAGCTCGACCACCGCCCGATGGTCGCTCGACAGCTCGCGCAGCGCCGCTTCCAGGGTCTCCGAGGTCTCGCGATCCGAGGCGCGCTGCTCGGGATCGCGCCCCGGGTCCTCGATCGGGATCTCGCTCGGCGGCGCGGTCGGCCGCAGGCGCGACAGTCCCTTCAACGTCTTGCGGTAGGCGATGCCGAAGATCCAGGTCGAGACCCGCGAGCGGCCGTCGAAGCGCGCCGCCGAGCGCCAGACCTCGAGCAGCACGTCGTCGACCACCTCCTCGACCAGCTCGCGCCGGCGGGTCATCCGCCAGGCGTAGCCGAAGAGGCGCGGATAGTAGGCGCGGTAGAGCTCCTCGAACGCCGCGCGGTCGCCCGCTTCGATGCGCGCCAGGAGATCCTGGTCGCGGGCATCGGGAGCTGGGGTCGGGCGATGGGCGCCGGAATCGGCTGAGCTCATGGCTGGGTGTGCACCGTTCACCGGACAGGTGAGTGCCGGCGGGCCGGCGATCGGTTCTAGGGCTGAACCCGCCCCCGGTCGAGCGGCACTCACGCTAGCAAAATCGGCGCTCCGCCGGCTGTCGGCCGCGCCACACCGCTCGCTTCCGGGGGAACGATGACGCCGCTGCGCCGCACCGTATCGAAGACCGCCCTGCCGACGCTGCTGCTCGCCGCCGCCCTGCCGCTCGCCGTCGGGCCGGCGCGGGCCGAGCGTCTCGATTCCCGCGAGGAGATCGACGCCGAGCGCCCGGAGGCCTGGGCGATGCGCTTCTTCGCCGCCGCCAGCCAGTCGACCGGCTTCGGGGTAGCCGAACGGCGCGGCCTGGGCGCGATCGACCTCGGGGCGGAGATCGGCAGTCTGCCCCGGCTCTCGCAGCGCGAGCGCACGGTCGGCTTCAACGGCACCAAGACCGAGGACCTGAACCGGGCGCCGGCGGTGGTGCGGCCGCGGCTCGCGGTGGGGATCGGGGCCGGCTTCTCGCTCGTCGCCGACTACGTCCCGCCGGTCGAGATGGACGGCATCACGCCCGAGGCCGTCAGTCTCGCGGTCGAGCGCCCGCTCTGGGAGAGCGAGCGCTGGCGTCTCGGCGCCCGCCTCGGCGCGGGCAGCGGCAACTTCGAGGGCGACATCACTTGCACGCGAAAGGAAGCGGCGGCCGGCGACGACCCGATCGCCAATCCCTTCGGCTGCGAGAGCGCTTCCCACGACGCGCAGCGCTTCCACTGGAAGAACCTCGAGCTCGAGGTCGGACACGTCTTGCCCGGCGCGCCGGCGATCGAGGCGCACTTCGCGGTCTCGGCCTGGCGCCTCGACGGCGTCTTCCGCGTCGACGCCGACTACTCGGGGATCGAGGACTACAGCCGCCTCGCCTACCACGGCACCGACTGGGGAGTCGCGACCGGAATCACCTGGCGCCGCGGAACGGCCTGGCGGTTCGCCGGCGAGCTCTTCTACTCCCCGCTCGACGTCGTCCGCGATCCCTTCGGCGACCGCAAGAAGACCACCGACGCCTTCTGGAACCTGCGCCTGGCGATCCACTACCGCCTGCGGTGACCGCGGAAGGACACCGGGCGCGACCTGCCACGAGCCTGCGGAGAAGAAAAGCTCGGTCAAGGAAAAGGACGCTCGCCTAACCGACCTCGCGCAGTCGAGCGGGTCGTGAGTTCACGACGGAGCTCGAAAGGCCCAGACTCCTTGCCAGCAGCTTTTCGCTTTCGGGCGAGGAGTTCGAGCTGCCGCCAGCCTGCAAAGAAAGGCTCACTTAAGGGGAAGGACACCGACTTCGCCAGCCTCGCGGAGTCGAGCGGGTCGTGAGTTCACGACGGAGCTCGAAAGGCCCACACTCCTTGCCAGCAGCTTTTCGCTTTCGGGCGAGGAGTTCGAGCTGCCGCCATTCTGCGAAGAAGAGCTCACCCAAGGGAAAGGACGCCTGCATTGCAAGCCTCGCCCAGTCGAGCTGGCGGTGAGTTCACGAGGGCGTTGCGAGCGCCCACGCTCCTAACCGGAAGCTTTTGTTTCTTTGACGGCTCTGCGTTCTAGTTCTGGTTCGGACGTTCGTGGGTGGGGCTTCGCGGAGGGCTTCGCCGGCCTCAGCGGAAGCGCGCGATCCACCAGGCGGCGCCGGCGACGATCCACCAGATGCCGATCAGGCGGAAGATCCACAGCAGGATGCGCAGGCCGAGCAGGTAGAAGTTGTGCAACGGGAAGGCGCCGCGCGCCCGCGCTGGCTCTCCTGCCGCGAGGTAGCCCCAAGCCGCGGCGTTCACCGTCAAGCCGACGAGGAGCTGGAAGAGCGCCGTCGCCGGCTGGAGCGCCGCGGTCTCGCCGGTCAGAGCGAGAGCGAGGGCTCCGAGCAGCCCAGCGAGCGGCATGGCGATCCCCAGGCGCAGCGGCAGGCGGAATCGATCCACGAACGCCATGAACCGCCGCGTGGGCGCCACGTGCCGCGGGCAGGCGAGGAGCTGCACGCGCCCGGTCGCCGAGCTCACCTCGACCGCCGGCACGAGGTCGGCTCCGGGTGCCGAGCCCCAGGTGCGGGCGCACCAGACGCAGCGCCGGTCGCGGACCCTCTCCATGTACGGTCGCGCCAGCAGGCGGTGACCGAGCATCAGACCGACACCTCCGGTCAGGCTGGCGGCGATCGGCGCCGGGTGGCGAACGAAGAGGAAGAGCACCACCGGGATGAAGAGAAAGAGCGCGAGCCCCACCAGGTGCGCGACCGCCGGACGCATGCCGAGAGCCTATCGGAGTGGTCGGCTCGTCCGGCGATGGCGCGCGTCGCGGGACCGGCGCGCGCCCGCCGAGCGCCGCGATGCCGGTGATAGCGTCCGCTCGGCGCCGGACCGGCGCTCCCCTCGTCCGAGCAAGCCGGAGACGCGATGCCCGAGTTCCCGAGAACTGCGCCGAGCCTCGAGCGGATCGAAGGCCAGGTCTACTCGAAGCTCGCGCACCGGTTGGAGAACCTGCGCGGCGAGGTCTATCCCTTCCACGTCGGCGACACCTGGCGCGAGCCCCCCGAGGGCTGCCGGATGGAGAACCTGACGGTCGCCGAGTACCCGGGGATGCACCGCTACACCTCGCCGCACGGCATGCCGGCGCTGCTCGACGCGCTGGTCGAACGCACGCGGGCGCGCACCGGCGTGGCGACCGAGCGCGAGAACTTGCTGATCACCGCCGGCGCCACCGGCGGTCTCGGCGCGGTCGCCGGCGCGATCGTTGCCCCGGGCGACGAGGTGCTGATCCTGGCGCCCCACTGGCCGCTGATCGGCGGCATCGTCAGCTCCTTCCACGGCCGCCCGATCGCGGTGCCCTTTCTCGACTTGATGAACGGCGCGGCGGCGCCCGAGGAGGTGACCGCCCGCCTCGACGCCTACGCCGGCGAGCGCGCGATCGCGCTCTACCTGTCGACGCCGAATAATCCCTCGGGGAGGATCCTGCCGGCGCGCACCCTCGAGACCCTGGTCGAATGGGCCTCGCGGCGCGACCTCTGGATCCTCGCCGACGAGGTCTACGAGGACGTCGAGTTCGGGGGGAATCACGTCTGGACCCGGCCGCTCGCGCCCGAACGCACCTTCGCGGCGCACTCGTTCTCGAAGGCGTACGGCATGGCGGGCAACCGCTGCGGCTACGTGGTGGGGCCGCGACAGGTCATGGGCGAGTTGCGCAAGGTCTCGACCCACACCTTCTATTCGACCCCGACCGCGGCCCAGATCGCCGCGCTGCGCGCCCTCGGCGCGGCCGGCGACCGCTGGCTCGTCGAAGCGCGCGCCGAGTACGCGGAGATCGCCGCCGCGGCGGCGCGCCGCCTCGGCCTCCCGGCGCCCGAGGGGAGCACCTTCCTCTTCTTCGATGTCGCGTCGCATCTCGACGGTCGCGCGCTCGAGGGCCTGCTCGCCGATCTCGCCGACCAGGGTCTGCTGCTCGCGCCCGGACCGAGCTTCGGTCCCTACCCGACCCACGTCCGACTCTGCTACACCGCGACCGCACCCGACGTCACCCGGCGCGGCGTCGAGATCCTCGCCCAACACCTCGGCAAGTGACGCCGCGCCACGCAAGCGCCGATCGAGCCGAGCGACCAAGCAAGCGCTGAAACTGCCGCCAGCCTGGGAAAAAAGGATTCGATCAAGGGAAAGGACGCCGGCCGAATCTGCCTCGCGCAGTCGAGCGGCCCGCCAGTTCACGAGGGCGCAACAGAGGCCCGCACTCTCAACTGGAAGCTTTTCGCTGGTGAGTGAAGCGACCGAGCTGGCGCCATCCTGCGAAGAAAAGACCCGGTTAAGGGAAAGGACGCTGGCATCGCCAGCCTCGCGCAGTCGAGCCGGCCGCGAGTTCACGAGGGCGCTCGCAGGGCCAGGGCTCCCTGCCGGGCGCCCCTGCTCTTGAACCCACTGCGGTTGGTCGCGGGCTGCGGTTGGTGTATACCTCTGTCCTCTCTCCTCTCCCGGAGGTCGCGATGACCCTGCCCTCGCCGAAGGATCAGTTCCTGGCTTCCTACGAAGCCGAGCACCAGACGACGATGAAGGTACTGCGCGCCTTCCCGCCGGCGCAGTCGGAGCTACGTCCCCACCCGACCTCGAAGACCGCGCGCGAGCTCGCCTTCGTCTTCGCCCTCGAGCGTGGGCTCGGGGCGATGGTGTTGGGCGACGCCTTCGCCAGCGGCCTGCCGCCGGGCGCCATGCCGCCGGCACCGGAGGCCTGGAGCGACGTGCTCGCGGCGGTCGAGAAAGGGCACCAGGACTTCGGCGCCCTCGTGCGCTCGCACTCCGAGGAGAAGCTCCAGCAGACGGTGAAGTTCTTCGTCGGTCCGAGACAGCTCGCCGACTGGCCGCGGATCAAGTTCCTCTGGTTCCTGCTGAGCGACGAGATCCATCATCGCGGCCAGTTCTCGGTCTATCTGCGCATGTCGGGCGCCAAGGTGCCGAGCATCTACGGGCCCTCCGGCGACGAGCCCTGGTTCTGAGTCCGGACCCCTGTCGGCGCCGCTGCTGACTTGGCGGCAGGCGACACGGCGGGCGCTCTTTGGCGGGAGTAGGATCGCTGCCGTGGAGCTCTCCTGCCCGGCCTGCGGCGCGACGCTGCCGATCGCGGCGGGGCGCGGCGTCGAGGAGCGGTCGATCGCCTGCCCGCGATGCGATCGCCGCCTGGTGGTGCGACTCGCTCCACCCGGCCCGCCGGTCGTCGAGCTTTCGGCGACGGAGAACGAGCCCGACACCCTCTTCCAGCCGCGCGTCGCGCTCGCGCCGGGGGTGGAGAAGGGGCGCTCCACCCTGGTCGTCGAGGCGCCGGCGCTCGATCCCAAGGCGACGGCCGCGGCGCCGGGGACGCTCGCCCCACCGCGACTGCGCGCCGCGATCGACGCCTACCTGCTCCGTCTCGGCGCGCCTCCCGGCGAAGAGCGGATCGAGCTGCGGCGGGCGATCACCGTCTTCGGCGGCGCGGGCGCGGACGTCGACCTCGGCGAGCCCTCGGCCGGCGAGCGCCACTTCCAGATCGAGGTCGCCGGCCGCGACGTCTACCTGCGCGACCTCGGAACGCCGCGCGGCACGCTGCTCAACGGCCGGCCGGTGCGCTACACCGAGCTGCTGCCGGGCGACGAGCTGCGCGCCGGCGACGCGGTGCTCGTTTTCCGTACCGCCGACGACGGCTTCGCCCGCCGCTGACCGGCGCGCGCCATGACCGAGCCCGAGTCCCCGCCGGCGCGCGTCGATCGCTACCAGATCCTGGCCGAGCTCGGCCGCGGCTCGATGGGCCGCGTCTACCTGGCGCACGATCCGAACACCGATCGACGGGTGGCGCTGAAGCTGATCTCGGCCTCGGGCTCGGGCACCGAGGCCGAGGAGTTGGAAGCCCGCAGCCGGTTCCTGCTCGAGGCGCGCGCCGCCGGCAGGTTGCAGCATCCGGGGATCGTGCTGCTCTACGATGCCGACGCCGACGGAGCGACCGGGCGGCCGTTCCTGGCGATGGAGTGGGTCGAGGGGCGCTCGCTCGCGGCGCTGCTGCGCGAGCGCGGGGCGCTGCCCTGGCGCGAAGCGGCCCGGCTGGCGGTCGAGGTCGCGCGGGCGCTCGACCACGCCCACTCGCGCGGCGTGGTGCACCGCGACGTCAAGCCGGGCAACGTCCTGGTGACCGAGGACGGGCGGGTGAAGGTCTCGGATTTCGGCATCGCCAAGTTCGTCTCGGAGTCGCACACCGTGGCCGGCATGGTGCTCGGCACGCCGCACTACATGTCCCCGGAGCAGGTGCGCGGCGAGGCGATCGACGGCCGCTCGGATCTGTTCGCGCTCGGCGCGGTGCTCTACGAGATGGTCACCGGCGAGCCGCCGTTCCGCGGCGAGTCGCTGACCACCATCTCCTACAAGGTCGTGTTCGTCGATCCCCGTCCGCCGAGCATCGCCGCCGGCGACCTGCCGCCGGAGCTCGAGCGGATCGTCCTCAAAGCGCTCGAGAAGGACCCCGCGGCGCGTTTCGCGAACGGCGCCGAGATGGCGGCGGCGCTCGAAGCGGCGATCGCCGCGGCGCCTCCGGACCCGACGCCCGCGCCGCTGCCGGCTCCGGCCCGCCCGCCCGGCATGCCGCCGCCGCCGCAGCGCGCCGCGCCCCCGCCTCCGCCGCCCGCGCGCCCGATGCCGCCGCCGAGCGCGTTACGGGCGGGCGCCGGCACGACGCCCCCACCCTGGCCCGCGCACCCGCAGGATCTCGGCGAGGCGTCCGGAGCGACGACCGCGAGCCGGCGCGACCTCGAGCTCGGGCGGAGGCTGGCGCTCGGCGTGGCGGTCGCGCTGGTGGTCGGCATCGCCGGCTGGCTCGCTTGGACACGGTGGGCGGCCCCTGGTTCGCCGGCGGGAAGCGCGCCGATTCCATCGACTCCGAGCTCGCCGCCGCCGAATCGACCGGCGGTGCCTCCGGCGGCCCCGGGTGGACCCGCGACCTCGCCGGTCACGCCGCCGGCGCGCCAGCCGGCGGTTTTCCCTTCGCCGTCCGCTTCGCCGCCGCCGACCCCGGCGCGCGCGCCAGCGCCCATTCCGTCCAGCTCTGCTCCGGGCGCCGAAGCGCCGGCCGCAGTTCCCGTCGAGGTTCCCGTGGGCTCGCCGCTCTCGGCCACCCTGGGGACGCTCGAGATCGTCTATTTCAACCGCCTCGGCCACGGGACGATGACGGTATGGATCGACGAGACGCGGGTCTGGTCCTCGTCGCTCGAGGCGCCGCGCGACCTGTTGCAGAAGGTGCAGGGCGAGAAGGTGCGCTTCGCGCTCGCCGTTGCACCGGGATCGCACCTCGTCGAGGTGCGCGTCAGCCAGCCGTCGGCGTACATCGACTCGCGTGGCACGGTGCGGGCGGAGTTCCGCCCCGGCGAGCTGCGCTCGCTGCGGGTGAAGCTCGTCCCCTACATTCCCCGCCTCGCCCTCGACTGGCCGAACGAAGACGAGGACTGACGACGCCGCCCGCCCCGCGGAGTTGGGCGGCGACGGCGGGCGGCGGGCGACAATGGAGACGGATTCCGGAGGATCGACCTCGAGCTCTTCCGCGGCGGCGAAGGGATGGCCGGGGGAGGTTGTCGTTCAATGTCGTACATGGGAAGTCTCACCGTTCGTCTCGACGTGGAGACCGAGCGCCGGCTCGACGAGCTGGCGGTGCGCAGCGGCCGGACTCGCAGCGACATCGCGCGCGCCGCGCTTCGCCGCCAACTGACGCTCGAGGGCTTCGAACAGCTCCGCCGTGACGTGCTGCCGTTCGCCGAAGCTCGCGGACTGATCACCGACGAGGATGTCTTCGGCCGGGTTTCTTGAGGATCTTCTTCGACACGAACGCGCTCGTCGCGGCCTTCGCCACCCGGGGGCTCTGCTCGGACCTGATGCGGCTCGTGCTGGCCGAACACGACCTGGTGACGAGCAATGTGGTCTTGAAGGAGCTCGATCGTGCCTTGGCCGCCAAGATCGGGCTGACGAGGGAGCGACGGCGCGCGCTACTGGCATTCCTGGCGGCCTATCTCGGCGAGGAGAGCCTGACGGTCTCGGCGCCCATCGTGGTGCGCGATGCCGACGACGAAGCGGTGGTGCGCTGCGCCCTCGCTCGCGGCGCCGAGATCCTGGTGACCGGCGACAACGATCTGCTCGAAGCCTCGCTGCCCCTGCCGACAGTCTCTTCGCGCGGCTGCTGGGAGCGCTTGCGTAGACGGCGACCGCGCGCCGACGAGGTCCGCGAGCCCGCCGCCGAGCGCGAGCCGAGGCCGGATACGAAGACAAGCCTGCGGAGACGGGCGCCGCCGCCTGCTGGCGACGGCCGCGCCGCTCGGGATCGTCGCCAACGTCCTGGTGGCGGGCGACTTGCTCGCGCCCATGGCGGAATCGGGCGGCGCGGGAGCCTTCGCCGCCAGCGCCATCGAAGAGACCGGCTACCTGGCGCTATCGCTCGCTTACGCCGCCGGCCTGGCGCTGCTCTACCTGTCGCGG
Organism: Thermoanaerobaculia bacterium; assembly: GCA_046331385.1. Taxonomy (GTDB): domain Bacteria; phylum Acidobacteriota; class Thermoanaerobaculia; order Multivoradales; family JAGPDF01; genus JAXLQW01. The sequence continues at coordinate 1,284,186 of JAXLQW010000001.1, read as the reverse complement.
CGGGGCGGCGGCGCGGTGCGGGCGCTCGCGCCGCTCGGGCGGATGGCGCTCACCTTCTACCTGCTGCAGACGCTCTTCGGCCTCGGGCTCTTCTACGGCTGTCTCCCCGGTCCGCACGCGTTCGCGAGGATCGGGCCCGCCGGCCTGCTGGCGATCGTCGCCATCGGCTATCCGCTCCAGGTGTGGGCCGCCGCGGCCTGGTTGCGTCGGTTCCGGTTCGGGCCCGCCGAATGGGTTTGGCGCTCGCTCACCTACGCGGAGCGGCAGCCGTTCCGCGCCGCTTCGCGGTAGGCGGGCCTGCGATCCACTCCGGCGGGCGGCGAAAGATCGCCCGCTCTCGGAAGCGATCGAGAACCGGCAGGGAGCCGGAGCCGGCGGTCGAGCGCGTCGGTCTGGCGAGCTCGAGCCGCGAGCTGCGCGACCTGGATCTCACGGCCCGGTCGCGCGGCGCCGCATCGAGCCCCGGCCCGTCACGCTTTGGACGCCCGGGCGGGCTTTCGCGTACAGTCCGTACGGCAATGTTCGTCCCGGTGCGTAACACCCTGCGGCTCCTCGCGCTGGCGGCGTCGGTCGCCGCCTGCTCCCGCCCCTCGGCGGGCGGCGGCGCCACGCCGTCCGCGCTCCGCCAAGGAGCGTTCGAGCGCCGGATCGACCTGACCGGCGAGGTGCGCGCCGAACGCGGGGAGTTCCTCACCGTGCCGCAGACGCCGGCCTGGCAGCTCCCCATCCGCTGGTTGGTCGAGGACGGCGCGACCGTGGCGGCCGGCGACCGCCTGGTCGAGTTCGACAACGGCCAGATCGCTGGCGACCTCGACCAGAAGCGCGCCGGCGCGACGGAAGCCGAGGCGGCGCTGCGCAAGGCGCGCGCCGAGGCGGACGAGAGAATCGAGCAGCGGCAGTTCGAGCTCGACAAGGCGCGCGACGAGCTCGCCAAGGCCAAGATCCAGGCCGAGGTCCCGGAGGGCGTGCTGCCGGGCAAGGAGTACGGCGATCGCCAGCTGGCGCTCCAGACCGCGAGGGCGGCGACCGAGAAGGCCGAGGCGGCGCTCGAGCGGGCGCGGGCCGAGATCGGCGAATCGGTCGGCGCGGCCGAGCTCGCCCTGGCGCAGAAGGGGCGCGAGCTCGGGATCACCGAGCGCAACCTCGACGCCCTGGTGCTGCGCGCGCCGCGCGCGGGTCTCGCCCTGATCCAGGACCATCCCTGGGAGGGCCGCAAGCTGCAGAACGGCGACTCCATCTTTCCGGGCTGGGCAGTGGTCGCGATCCCGGACCTCGATTCGTTGCAGGTTCAGGCCGCGCTCTACGACGTCGACGACGGCGAGATCCACGCCGGCGACGAGGCGCGCTGCCTCGCCGACGCCTACCCCGAGGAGATCTTCCCCTGCCACGTGCGCGAAGTGGCCGCGGTGGCGCGGGAGATCTCGGGGATGTCGACGCGGCGCGTCTTCCGGGTGCTGGTGTCCTTCGACGACCGCGAGCGGGCCCGCGCGCGCCTGCGACCCGGCATGTCGATGCGCGCCGAAGTGATCGCCGAGCGCCGACCCGGGGCGCGCACGGTGGCGCGCGCGGCGCTGCTCTTCGATCGCGACGCGGTGCGCTGGCGCTCGCCCGCGGGCGCCCTCGAGTCGGTGAAGCTCGGTCCCTGCAACGCCACCGATTGCGTGCTCGAGGGGCCGGCGGCGCGGCCTGCCGGCGGTTCGCCCGAGGGCGCGCCATGAAACGGCGGGTCGCGGCGCTCGCCGGCGCCGTCCTGGCGCTCGCCATCGGCGCGGCGGCGTGGCCGCGCGGCGACCGGAGCTGGGCGGCGGTCGAGCGTGGCGATCTGGTGCTCACCACCGAGGCCAGCGGCGCGCTCGAATCGGTCGAAACCGAATCGATCGGCCCGCCGTCGATCGCCGACACCTGGGAATTCAAGATCTCGTTCCTGGCGCCGGAGGGCAAGGAGGTCAAGGCCGGCGAGCCGGTGGTCGGCTTCGACACCACCGATCTCGAGCGGCGGCTGCGCGAGCAGCAGACGAAGGCGGAGCGCGCCGCCGAGCAGCTGGCGAAGACGAGGGCGGATCGCGAGCTCGAGGCCGCCAACGCCAAGCTGGCGCTCGCCGAAGCCGAATCGCGGCTCGGCAAGGCGAGAATCGCGGCCGAGGTCGCCCCCGAGGTGGTGGCGCACCGCGATCTCGAGCGCGCCCGGGTCGAGCTCGCCGAGGCCACGCGCGCCGAGGCCTACCGGCGCCGGGCGATCGACCAGCTCGCGACGCGCGCCGAGGCCGAGCTCGCGGCGCTGGTGGGCGAGCGCGACGGCGCTCGCGCCGCGGTGGCCGACCTCGAGGGGGCGATCGCGCGCATGCAGGTGGGGGCGCCGCGCGACGGCACGGTGGTCTACGCCACCGACTGGCGGGGCGAGAAGAAGAAGGTCGGAGACCCTTGCTGGCACGGTCAGGCGGTGCTCGAGCTGCCGCGCCTCGACCGCCTGCGCGGCACGATCGAGGTGCCGGAATCGGACGCCGGTCGCCTGGCGGTCGGCCAGACCGTGCGGCTGCGCCTCGACTCGCGGCCCGATCGCGAATACCTGGCGAGGGTGAGCCGGGTGAACCCGACCGTGGCGCCGATCTCGGGCCAGAACCCGCGCCGCGTCGTGCGGGCGCAGATCGCGCTCGAGCGCGTCGACGCCGAGGCCATGCGGCCGGCGATGCGCTTCCAGGCCAAGGTCGAGCTCGAGCGGATCCACGACGTCCTGCTGGTGCCGCGCGCCGCGCTGCGCGACCTCGCGGGGCGAACGGTGGTCGTCCGCCGGCTCTGGCTGGGCGAGGAGACGGCGAGCCCGACGCTCGGGCGGACGGATGGCGAGCGAGTCGAAGTGCTCTCGGGCCTGGCGGCCGGGGACTCGGTACGCCTGGCCGGGGAAGCCAAGGGGAAGAGAGGGTGAACCGTCTCGCCGGCGGCGCCGGCATCCTGTTGCTCGCGCTCGGCGGCTGCGGTGATCCCGTGAGGGTTCCGACCTGCCGGGTCGAGCAGCGCGAGTTCTCGCGCGAGATCGTCGCCGAGGGCTACCTCAAGGCGGAGGTATCGACGAAGGTCACCGCGCCCACCGACGTCGACGACGCCCTGCACCTGAACTGGATCGTGGCGGACGGGACGCCGGTCGCCGCCGGAGAGGTGATCGCGCGCTTCGACGAGACGCCGTGGCGGCGCGAGCTCGACGGCGCCGAGAGCGATCGGGCCGGCGTCGAGCTGAAACGCGGACGCCACCGGGTGGGGCGCGCGGTCGACGAGAAGAGCTCGGAGGTCGATCTCCGGTTGGCGAGAAGCGAGCTCGAGTACGCCGAGCGCTTCCAGCTCAAGGACGCGGAGGTGTTCACCCGCAACGAGCGCGTCGAGTCGCAGCTCGACGCCGAGCTCGCCCGGCGCAAGGAGGCGCACGCGCTCGAGGTGCGCGGCGTGCAGGCGAAGATCTCGGACGGCGAAGGGCGGCTGATCGACCTCGAGGGCCAGCAGGTGCACCAGAAGCTCGATCGCGCGCAGAAGGGTCTGGCCGCCCTGACCGCGGTGGCGCCGAGCGCTGGGCTGGCGGTCTTGGTGCGCAACTGGCGCGGCAATTCGCTGCAGCCCGGCGACACCGTCTGGCCCGGACAGCCGATCGCCGAGATCCCCGAGCTGGCGAAGATGCAGGCCGAGGTCCTGGTGCTCGAAGCCGACGCCGGGGGCCTGGCGGTGGGCCAGTCGGCGAGCGTGCGCATCGAGTCGCGCGCCGGCGCCGAGATCGCGGCGAAAGTCGAGCGCGTCGACAAGGTCGCGAAGCCCCGGGTGCGCAACGTCCCGGTGCAGTACTTCGGCGCCACGCTGTCGCTCGCCGCCACCGACCCGGCGACGATGAAGCCCGGGCAGCGGGTGGTGGCGCGCGTCCGGGTCATCTCCCTGCCGCGGGCTCTGGTGGTGCCGCGCACGGCGGTCTTCGAGGAGGGCGACAAGCGCCGGGTCTTCCGCCGTCGCGGCTCGACCTTCGAGCCGGTCGAGGTGACCGTCGCCGCCACGGCGAACGGCCTGGCGGCGATCTCCGAGGGCGTGGCGGCCGGCGACGAGCTGGCGCTGGTCGATCCGCGGGCCAAGAGCGACGACGGCGCGGGCCCGAGGAGCGCCGGGAAGGGCCCGGGCGGATGAGCTTTCGAGAAGCGCTCGCGAGCGCGCTGGCGAATCTCGCCGGTCACAAGCTGCGCGCCGCCCTGACCATGCTCGGCATCGTGTTCGGCGTCGGGGCGGTGATCGCGATGCTGGCGATCGGTGGCGGCGCCGAGAAGAAGGCGCTCGAGACCATCGACCGGCTCGGGCGGCGCAACCTCATCGTGCGCGCCAAGGAGCTGAAGACCGACGAGCTGCGCGACGCGCGCAAGCGCTCGGTCGGCCTCGCGCGCCGCGACGTCGAGGCGATCGCCGCCGGCATCCCCGGGGTCGAGGAAGTGGCGCCGAAGATCGAGGTCACGCCTTACGAAATCTACTCGGCGCGCGGGCGGACGAAGGGCACGGTGCTCGGAGTCGCCTCCTCCTACCCGCGGTTCGTCGAGATCGATCTGGCGGAGGGGCGCTTCGTCGATCCTCTCGACGAGCGCGACTTCGCGCAGGTCTGCGTGCTCGGCGCGGCGACCCGGCGCGAACTATTCGGCTGGGGCCCGGCGCTCGGCGGCCGGGTGAAGGTCAACGACATCTGGCTCGAGGTGGTCGGCGTGCTGGCCGAGCACGGCGCCGACGACGAGAGTTTCGAGGGCACGCGCCTGGGTCCCTCCACCCGCGTGATCTACCTGCCCGCGCCGACCGCCGAGCGCAAGTTCGAGCGCGACCCGCAGGCCTCGCCGTACTCGGAGGTCCTGGTGCGCCTGGCGCCCGAGACCGACGCCAACGCCGCCGGACGGGCGGTGGCCGAGCTGGTGGACCGCTTGCACGCCGGTGCCGACGACACGGAGCTGGTCGTCCCCGAGGCGCTCCTCGAGCAGAGCCGCAAGACGCAGCGCCTCTTCGACCTGGTGATGGGCTCGATCGCCGGCATCTCGCTGCTCGTCGGCGGCATCGGCATCATGAACATCATGCTGGCGACGGTGCTCGAGCGCACGCGCGAGATCGGCGTGCGGCGCGCGGTCGGGGCGCGGCAGAAGGACATCCGCGCCCAGTTCCTGATCGAGGCCTTCGCCATCAGCGCGCTCGGCGGCGTGCTCGGGATCGCGGTCGGGCTGGGGATCTCCTGGGCGGTCGCCGCCTGGGCCGGCTGGCCGACGGTCGTACGTGCCGGGGCGGTGGTGTTGGCGACGGGCGTGGCGCTCGCCGTCGGCCTGCTCTCCGGCTGGTATCCCGCCGAGCGCGCCGCGGCCCTCGACCCGATCGACGCCCTGCGCTACGAGTAGCGCCCGAAGCCGGGGCCCAGAAACCGATCGCCCGGCGCTTCGTTCGGTTCGCCGTTGGCGTCGCCCCGCCACGACGCGCTCCGGGCCCCGCCCCGCCGACCGGGGCAACGTCGGGGCGCCGCGCCTACCATGCCCCGGGAGGCTTCCGATGCGCGAGCTGGTCGACGGTTCGACGGCGATCGTCCGTGGGGCGCTCGACGCCGGCTGCGACTTCTTCGCCGGCTATCCGATCACCCCCGCCTCGCCCATCCTGATGAGCCTGATGCGTGAGCTGCCGCTGCGCGGCGGCGTGGCGGTCCAGGGCGAGGACGAGATCGCCTCGATCGGCTTCTGCATCGGCGCCGCGATGGGCGGAGCGCGGGCGATGACCGCGACCAGCGGGCCGGGGATGAGCCTCTACTCCGAGAACCTCGGCCTGGCGATCATGGGCGAGGTGCCGCTGGTGGTGGTCGACGTCCAGCGCCTCGGCCCGGCGACCGGCGGCGCGACCACCGTCGGCCAGGGAGACGTTCAGTTCGCCCGCTGGGGGACTTCGGGCGGATTCCCACTGATCGTCCTCGCGCCGTCGTCGGTCGCCGAGTGCTACACGCTGACCCGCCGCGCTTTCGCGCTCGCCGAACGCTTCCGCTCGCCGGTCGTTCTGCTCACCGACAAGGAGCTCGACCTGACGACCCAGACCCTGGAGCTCGGCGCGGCCGGCGGCGAGCCGGCTCCGTCCCGCGCGCGCGCCGAGGATCCCGAAGCCGTTCCCGGCTTCCGCCCCTACCGCTATGAGCCGGCCGAGGACGTGCCGGCGCTGGTGCCGATCGGCGGCGAGAACCGGGTGCGCTTCACCGGCTCGACCCACGACGAGCGCGCCTTCCTGACCAAGGACCCGCCGACCGTCGCGCGCCTGAACCAACACCTGGCAGCGAAGATCGAGCGCCGTCGGGCCGAGATCGAGGATGTGGCGCTCGATCTCGAGCCCGGCGCGCGGACGCTGCTCGTGGCCTACGGCGTCACGGCCGGAGCGCAGCGCTCGGCGGTGCGTGAGCTGCGCCGCGGCGGGAGGAAGGTCGCTGCCGCCGTGGTGCGCAGCCTCTGGCCGGTGCCGGAGACGGCGCTCGCGGCGGCGCTCGACGGGATCGAGCGCGTCGTGGTCGCGGAGCTCAACCAGGGGCAGTACCGGCGCGAGATCGAGCGCCTCGCCGGCGGCCGCCAGGTGGTCGGTCTCGAGCGCGTCGACGGGCGGACGATCACCCCGAGCCAGCTCGCGGAGGCCGCGGCATGACCACGCCGGTGACCGTCACGCCGCTCGCGAGCTTCCGCAACGCGACGCCCTACCCCTTCTGCCCCGGCTGCGGCCACGGCTCGATCCTCGACCACCTGAATGGCGCCCTCGGCCGCCTGGCGCTCGACCCGCGACGAGTGGTGATCGTCAGCGACATCGGTTGTTCCGGGCTCTCCGACCAGTATTTCGACACTCAGGCCTTCCACGGCCTCCACGGCCGCAGCCTCACCTACGCCACCGGCCTGAAGCTGGCGCGCCCGGAGCTGACCATCCTGGTGGTGATGGGCGACGGCGGCACCGGCATCGGCGGCGCGCACCTGCTCGCCGCCGCGCGCCGCAATCTGGACCTGACGCTGGTGGTGTTCAACAACTTCAACTTCGGCATGACCGGCGGGCAGCACTCGGACACCACGCCCGAGGGCGCCTTCACCGCCACCACGCCGGAGGGCAGTCTCGAGCGCCCGCTCGATCTGTGCGCCACCGTGGCCGCGGCGGGAGCGACCTGGACCTATCGCGGCACGAGCTTCGACGCCGACCTCGGCGAGCGGATGGCCGAGGCGATCGCCCATCCGGGCTTCGCGCTGGTCGATGTCTGGGAGCCCTGCACGGCCTACTTCGCGCCCCGCAATCGACTGAACCGCAAGGCGATCACCGAGCTCGCCGACCGCCTCGGTTTCCCGCTCGGTCTCGTCGCACGCCGCGAGGCGCCGGAGTTCGGCGCCGCCTACCGCGCCGCCGCGACGGCGAAGGGCGCCGCGAGCTCGCCGCGCGCCGCGAGCTCGATCTCTCCACGGCCCATCGCCACCGCCTTCACCGCCGCTCTCGACCGCCGCTTCGCTCTCGTGCTCGCCGGCTCGGCCGGCGGGCGGGTGGGGAGCGCGGCGCGGATCGTGGCGCGCGCCGCGGTGGCCTCCGGGCTCTTCGCCGCGCAGCGCAACGACTACCCGGTGACGGTCAAGACCGGCTACAGCCTCTCCGAGATCGTGCTCTCGCCCGAGCCGATCGACGACGCCGGCGTCGAGCGCCCGGACGCGCTGGTGGTGCTCTCCACCGACGGCCGCAAGCAGGCGCTCGCGTATCTGCAGACGATGACCGCTCGCGAGCGCGTCTTCGCCACCACCGAGGTGGAGGAGCTCCCGGCGCCGGGCGCGGTCGAGCGCCTCGATCTGCAAGGCGGAGGAAAGCGGGTCGCCAAGGACCTGCAAGCGCTCGCGGCGACGATGGCGGCCGTCGTCCGCCTCGGCCTGGTTCCGGCCGAAGCGTTGCGCGCCGCGATCGGAGGCGACGACCCGGCGGTGCGCGCCGCGGTCGAAGTCGGGCTCGAGCTGGGGTCGGCTCCCGTCGCCGCCACGCCGGGCTAGAGCCGGCGGTGCGCCGCGACCGGGATGGCGCGGCGGACGCGCTCGACGCGCGCGAGGTCGATCTCGGCGAGCGCCACGCCCGGACCCTCCGGGCACGACGCGACGATTTGTCCCCAGGGATCGACGATCAGCGACTGGCCGTGGCTCTCGCGCAGGCCGTCGTCGTCGTGCCGGCCGCTCTGCGCCGGCGCGATCACCCAGCACTGCGCCTCGATGGCGCGGGCGCGGATCATCGTCTCCCAGTGCGCCTTGCCGGTGGTGGCGGTGAAGGCCGAGGGGATCAGCAGCACCTCGGCGCCGAGCTCGACCAGCCGGCGGTAGAGCTCGCCGAAGCGCAGGTCGTAGCAGATGGTCATCCCCAGCCGGCCGAGCGGGGTCTCGGCGATCACCGGCTGGTCGCCCGGCAGGATGGTCTGCGATTCGCGAAAGGCGACGCCGCCCGGGACGTCGACGTCGAAGAGGTGGATCTTGCGGTAGGTCGCGAGGATGTCGCCGGCGGGCGAGAACAGGACGCTGGTGTTGTAGCAGCGCGACGGGTCGTCGGCGCGCTCGTTGAACGAGCCGAGGAGGAAGAAGACCCCGAGGTCGCGCGCCACGCCGGCGTAGCGCTCGCAAGTCGCGCCGCCGAGGGGCTCGGCGCGGCGCACCTTGGCCGCGTGCGGGCCGAGGAAGTTGGCGTTCTCCGGCGTGGCGACGAAGGCCGCCCCGGCCGCCGCCGCCCGCGCCGCGAGCTCGGCCGCCGAGGCGAAGTTCGCCTCCTCGTCGGAAGTCGAAGTCATCTGGATCGCGGCCGCGACGTAGCGGGACATGCTGGCGGAGAGCTTACCGCTCCCGCCGCCCCGCGCCGGCGGAGCCCACGGTCGCAGTCTCCGATCGGTCTTCGCCTGCCATGGAGGAAGGCTCGGTTAAGGAAGAAGAAGCGGGTCCTGGCGAGCTTCAGGGTTTCGCGGTGGTGGCCCCGTCGTCGCCTGCCGATGCGAAAGGCTCGGTTAAGGGAGAAGCAGCAGGTGCTGGCGCTCGTCAGGTCATCGTGGTGTCGGCCCCGTCGTCGCCTGCCGATGCGAAAGGCTCGGTTAAGGGAGAAGCAGCAGGTGCGAGCGCCCGGCAGGTTTTCGCGGTGGCTGCACCGGGTGCGCACGCCCGCTGGCTCTCGGTCGATGACAACGAGGCTGCGATGCACCCCCCGAAAGCCGACCCGGAGAGCCTTCGCGACCCTGCCGAAGCAGATTCCTTTCCCCTGGGTGAGCTTTTTCCCCGAGAATCCGACACAGGAGAACTTCCCGAAGCTGCCGAACCAGAGTCCTTTTCCCTTGCTGAGCTTCTTGCCTCTCTTCGGCCGGCGCGGTCAGGGGTTCGGCGGCTCCCAGCCCAGGATCTCGGCGATCCGCTTCGGGATGTCGGTGTTGTCGAGGTGGCCGGCGAAACGCTCCGCCCCCGGCCCGCCGGCGAAGAGCATCACGTCCTCGCCGGTGTGGCCGTCGGTCGCCTCGTAGATCACCCGCGGCAGCCAGGTGAAACCGTCGCGCTGCGCCACCCGGCTGCCGAGCGCGCGGTCGGCGTCGTACGACGTCGGCGCGGCGCGCACCGCGGCGAGGTCCTCGGGTGTGAAGTCCGGGTAGCCGAGCTTCTCGGCCAGCAGATCGGTCCCCGCGGCGTCGTCGCGGATCAGGCGGGCGAGCGTATCGAGCGAGGCGTGGTGCCGCGAGAGATCCCCCCAGCGCGCCCAGTCGTTGATCATCAAGCCGCCGGTCGAGTGATCGGCGGTCGCGAGCAGCAGCGTCCCGGGGTGGGCGCGCTGGTAGGCGATCGCCGCCGCGACCGCCTCGTCGAAGGCGGCGACCTCGGCGACCACCCCGGCGGCGTCGAAGCCGTGCGCCGCGTGGTCGATCCGCCCGCCCTCGATCATGAGGAAGAACGACCTGCCGCCCTCTCCCAGGCGCTCGAGGGCGAAGCGGGTCATGTCGGCGAGCGCCGGGTCGCGGCGCTCGCGCGGCAGCTCGCGGTCGTCGAGCTGGTAGGCGAGGTGCGACATGGCGAAGAGGCCGAGCACCCGGGCGCCCGCCGGCGCGGCGAGCGGCGAGCCGCGCTCGAGCACCGCGATTCCGGCGCGCCGGGCCTCGGCGACCAGGTCGCGACCGTCCTTGCGCGAACCGTGCTGGTCGGCCGGCAGGAACTCGGTCAGGCCGCCGCCGAGCGCGAGGTCCGGCATGTGGGCCACGAGCTGCGCCGCGATCGCCGTCTCGTCGTAGCGGTCGGCGTGGTGGGCGTAGAAGCAGGCCGGCGTCGCGTGGGTGATGCGCGTGGTGGTGACGTAGCCGTGCCGCCAGCCCTTCTCGGCCGCCTGCTCGCCGATCGTGCGCACGCTGCGCCGGTGAGCGTCGAGGCCGATGTACTGATTGTCGGACTTCACGCCGGCGGCGAAGGCGGTCGCCGCCGCGCCACTGTCGGTCACCGCGTTCGACGCCGAGTAGGTGGTGACCAGGCCGACGACCGGCAGGGTCTCGAGCGCCAGGCGACCCTCCGGGCCGCGCAGGGCATGGCGCGCGAGGGTCAGGTGGGAGATGCCGAAGCCGTCGCCGACGAAGAGCACCACCGCCGTCGGCCGCGCACCGGGGGCGAGGGGCTGGCGGGCAGGGGAGCATGCGGCGCAGCAGAGGAAGACGAGGAGGAGGCCGACTCGGCGCATGCGGAGAGTCTAATCAGCTCAGCCTTGCCTCCAGGTGCCGGCGCACCGGCGATTCGGGCCTAGCCGCGGAAGTAGCGCCCCTCGAGCGCCAGGACGGCCGCGATCCCCGAGAGCGCGGCGATTCCGGCGACGGTCGCCGCGCGAAGCCGCGACCACCTCGTGCCGCGATTCGGTTCGGGCCGCGCGATCAAGAGGCAGAGCGGCAGCAAGGGCAGGAAGTAGCGTCCCTGGACGCCTTCGACGCCGGGCGCGCCGAGCGGCGTGGTCTCGATCCACTGCGCGAGCTCGATCGCCAGCGCGCCGCCCATCGCGGCCGCGAGGGTTGCGACAAGGCGTGCCCTTGCTCGAGGTTCTCGCGGCCCCGATCCAATCTCGAGCGCGGCGAGGAGGACGAGGCCGAGACCCAGCGTCACCACCGCGACCCGCGGGAGCGGCGCGTCGAGCCATCCGAGCTTGTGACCCAGCGCCTGCGCCACGTAGCGCGGCGCATGGACGACGAGGTCGCTCGCGAGCGTGCCCAGGGCGTCGAGGGGATGCTGGAGAGCAAGCGCCAGCTGACGTCGGCTGTCGATCGCGACGTCGAAGCGCATCCGGCCGCCGATGCGGGCGGCGATTGCCAGACTGGCGGCGAGTCCGGCGAGCGCCAGGCCGAGCGGCAGCGCGAGCCAGGTCCGTCGGCGCCCCGGGAGGCGGTCGCCGGGAATCAGGAGGAGCGCCGCCAGCAGGGGCGCGTAGACCGGTTTCGAAAGGCCGAGCGCGACGCTGGCCAGGAGGAGCGAGAAGAGCTCCGGGCGACCGGCGAGCGGAGCCTCCGATTCCGCGAGCGCCGCGACAGCGGCGAGGAAGGCGGCGGCGACGGCGAGAGCCAGGGCGTCGGCCGAGAGCGAGGCGCGCAGAGCCGCCGCCATCGGCGAGAGGGCGATCCCGGCGAGAAGCCAGCGTCCGCGCGGCGTCCGCGCGATCGCCCAGCCGAGCAGGGCGGTCGCGGCGAGAAAGTTGATGAGCCGGGCGGCGTGGAAGATCCACAGCGGGCGGGCGCCGAGCGCACGGCCGAGCCGGCAGGCCGCGGCTTGCGGCAGGTAGAGGGCGAAGGGAAGCTGCGCCGTATTGCGGAAATCCACCCGCTCGCGGTCGGCCGCTTCGAGCTCGAGGCCGGCCGCTCTCGCGAGGGTCCCCGGAACGAGGCGACGGCCGGGTTGAAAGGCGAGCCCGCCGTCGTAGATCGCGATCAGGCGGCCGAGGCTGCGCGGGAGATCGGCGCCGACCTTGCCGTCCTCGATCTCGGCGACGACCTGGCCCTCGGAGAGCGCCCAGGCGCGATCCCAGTGCGCCGGCTCGTCGGGGGAGGCGAAGGGCGGCGTCCAGAAGAGCAGCGCGCTGCCCAGCAGAGCGCTGGCGGCGAGGAAGACGACGATCGGCCCGCTCGCCGGGCTTCGCCGGGGAGCCTCGTTCAGCCGGTCACCCGTTCGACGACGCGGCGCAGGGCGGCGCCGACTTCGGCGGCCACGGCCTGGAGTACGCCGTTGTGCAGCAGGGCCATCGCGGCTTCGGGGTTCATGGCGCGTACCACGGTCCTGCCGCTCTCGACCGTCACCGCCACGTTGCAGGGCAGGAGCACGGTCACCTCGGGCACCGCCTGCACGGAGCGGTAGGCCGAGGGCGGGTGGCAGGCGCCGAGGATCAGGTTGGGCGGCGTCTCCTTGCCGAGCTTCTCGCGGAACTTCGCTTGCAGGTCGATCTCGGTGAGGACGCCGAAGCCCTCCTTGGCGAGCTCCTCGCGACAGCGGGCGACCGCCTGCGCGAAAGGCAGGTCGGTCGCGGCCTCGTAGGCGATGGCGGTTTCGCGCATCCAGTCTCCTCCTTTCGCGCTCAGCGCCTGGTGCCGGCCGCGGCGCGGGCGCGCTTCAAGAAGCGGTGCTCGCGCGCGGTCTGCTCCTCGAGCGCGTCGCAGACCATGCGGCAGATGGCGAAGGTGGTCGGATCGAGCGGGCGATAGAAGACGCTCGTCCCCTCGCGGCGAGAGGCCACGACGCCGGTACGGCGCAGCACGGCGAGGTGCTTCGAGATGTTGGCCTGGGAGCCGCCGACCCGCTGCAGGATATCGGTGACGCAGAGCTCGCCGGGTTCGAGCGCGTGCAGGATCTTGAGGCGGGTGGGGTCGGCGAGCGCCTTCAGACGCTCGGCGATCCGCGCCAGCAGTCGATCGTCGGGATTCATGCCACCTCCCCGGCTCCTTGGCGCTGGTCGGCGTCGACGACGATTCTCCGCAGGCGCACGGTCAGGCCTCCTTCAGTCCCGCCAGGCGGAGCATCCACATCATCGGGCACCAGCCGGTGAAGGCGCTCTGCAGGAGGTTGGCGCCGACGAAAGCGGTGAAGAGATAGAAGCCGGGATGCACCCACCAGCCGAGGGCGAGCGAAGCGAGGACGAAGGCTCCGGCGATGCCGCGCAAGGCGTTTTCGACTTTCATGAAGGGCTCCTTTCGGGTCCGCCGGCCGACCTCACCACGGCGGCAATGCCGACTCCACGGACGTACATGTAGTAGAGGAGGGGAACCAGGACCAGGGTGAGCGCGGTCGAGACCACCACTCCCGAGACCAGCGCCACCGCCAGTCCCTGGAAGATCGGATCGAGCAGGATCACGCCGCCGCCCACCACCAGCGCCCCGGCGGTCAGCACGATGGGACGGAAGCGCACCGCCGCCGCCTTGACCACCGCGGTCTCGAGCGCCTCGCCGGCCTCGAGCTCGAGGCGGATGAAGTCGACCAGCAGGATCGAGTTGCGCACGATGATGCCGGCGAGAGCGATGAAACCGATCATCGAAGTGGCGGTGAAGAAGACGCCGAAGATCGCGTGTGCCGGCACGATGCCGATCAGGGTGAGCGGGATCGGCGCCATGATGATCAGCGGCACCGCGAAAGAGCGGAACCAGCCGACCACCAGCAGGTAGATCAGCACCATGACCACCGCGAAGGCGATTCCCATGTCGCGGAAGACCTCGAAGGTGATCTGCCACTCCCCGTCCCAGCGCAGCTGCGGCCGAGTCGGATCGCCGGGGGTGCCGGACCAGCGAACCTCGAGCGCTCGCCCGTCGCGGTCGCGGATCGCGGCGAGCCGCGCCTCCATGTCGAGCAGGGCATAGATCGGCGACTCGGCCGCGCCCGCGACCTCGCCGATAACGTAGGTCACCGGACGCAGATTCTTGTGGTACACGAAGCGCTCGCGCGTCGTCGCGACGGCGCGCGCCAACTCGCCGACCGGCACCAGGCGTCCGCCGCTGCCCGCGACGTCGAGTGCCAGCAGATCTTGGGCGCCGGCGCGCTCGGCGCGCGCCAGGCGGAGGCGGATCGGTACCGGCTCGCGCGCCGCCGGATCCGCGAGCCAGGCGACGTCGCCGCCGGCGACGGCGAGCCGCACGGTGCGGGCGATCGCCTCCGGCGTCACGCCGGCGCGCGTCGCCTTGTCGCCATCGACGTCGAGATCGATCCGCGGCGCGGCCTCCTCGACGTACCAGTCGACGTCCACCACGCCGGGCGTCGCCGCCAGGACCTGGCGCACCTCGGCTGCCAGCGCGACGCGGTCCTCGAGCCGTGGGGCGTAGATCTCGGCCACCAGGGTCGAGAGCACGGGCGGCCCGGGCGGCACTTCCGAGACCTTGATGTTGGCGCCGTGGCGGGCGGCGATCGGCGCCAGGATCGGGCGCAGCGACCGGGCGAGCGGATGGCTCGAGCGGTCGCGCTCGTGCTTGGGCAGGAAGTTCACTTGCAAGTCGGCCACCAGCGGCCCCGAACGCAGGTAGTAGTGGCGCACCAGGCCGTTGAAATTGACCGGTGCGGAGGTGCCGACGTAGGTCTCGACGTCGGTCACCTCGGGCAGCGCGGCGAGCGCGGCGGCGGCCTCGCGCGCCGCCGCCGCGGTCGCCTCGAGGGTCGTGCCCTCCGGCAGGTCGAGCACCACCTGCACTTCGCTCTTGTTGTCGTGCGGCAGCATTTTCACCACCGCGAAGCGCAGCGGGAAGAGGGCCAGCGAGAGGAGCAGCGCCAGCGCGATGCCGGCGAGGAGCGACCAGCGCGCGCCGCGGCGGCCGAGGAGGGGCGAGAAGATCCGCGCGTACAGGCGGTGGAGGCGTCCCTCCTCGCGCGTCTCCGCGTCGGGACGTTCGGCATGGCCGGCCGCCATCTCCGCGGCATGGCGACGGAAGACGCGGTAGGTGAGCCAGGGCGAGACGACGAACGCCACCGCGAGCGAGAAGAGCATCGCCGCCGAGGCGTTGATCGGGATCGGCCGCATGTACGGACCCATCAGGCCGGAGACGAAAGCGAGCGGCAGCAGCGCCGCGATCACCGTGAAGGTGGCGAGGATCGTCGGGTTGCCGACCTCGTCGGTGGCGTAGATCGTGGCGTGGCGCGGGCTCGTCCAGCCGAGCTGGTAGTGACGGTGGATGTTCTCGACCACCACGATCGCGTCGTCGACCAGGATGCCGATGGCGAAGATCAGGGCGAAGAGCGTCACCCGGTTGAGGGTGTAGCCGAACAGGTACGACGAGGCGAGGGTCAGCGCCAGGGTCACCGGCACCGCGACCGCGACGACCAGAGCCTCGCGGCGGCCGAGCGCCAGCGCCATCAGCAGCACCACCGAGAGGGTCGCGAGACCGAGGTGATTCATCAGCTCGCTCGACTTCTCGTCGGCGGTAAAGCCGTAGTCGCGCGTCTTGGTGATCTCGACGTCGGCCGGAATCACCGGTCCGCGCAGGCGGGCGAGGAGCGAATCGAGCTCACGCACCAGGTCGATCGCGTTGCTGCCCGGCTTCTTGGCGACCGCGATCGTCACCGCGGGCGCGTCGAGGCCCACGGGCAGGTGCTTCGCCGCGCCGGCGCGACCGGCGGTGATCCAGACATAGTCGGTCGCCTCGTCGGCGCCGTCTCCGACCGTGGCGACGTCGGCCAGGTAGACGGGAGATCCGTCACGCACTGCCACGACGGCGTGGGCGACCTCGTCGGCGGTGCGGAAGGGATGCCCGACCTCGACCGCGACGGACCGATTGCCGGCGGCGATCTCGCCCGCCGGCAACTTCCAGTCGAGGCCGGCGAGGGCCTGCCGGACCTCGAGAATCGAAACCTGGCGGGCCGCCAGGCGGGCGCGGGCGAAATCCACCGTGATCGCCCGCCGGCGGCCGCCGAGCAGCGTGACCTGGGCGACGCGCGGGTGGCGCGCGATCTCGCTGCCGACCTCGGCCGCGACCCGGCGCAGCTCGAGCGGCGTGGCGGTCGGCGACCAGAGCGTCCAGGCGACCGCGGGCACGTCGTCGATGCCGCGCGGCGCGACGATCGGCGGCGGCGAGCCGGGGGGCAGGCTGCCGGCGAGCTCGGCGAGCTTGGCGTGCACCCGCACCACGGCGGCGTCGGGATCGGTCCCGACCAGGAAGCGCGCGATCACCAACCCGCCCGAAGGCTGCGAAGTCGAGTAGACGTACTCGAGGCCGGGGATCTCGTAGAGCGCCTTCTCGACCGGCGCGGCGAGGCGCCGTTCGATTTCGGCCGCGGTGGCGCCGGGCCAGGCGAGGAAGACGTCGATCATCGGCACGCGGATCTGCGGCTCCTCCTCGCGCGGCGTCGCCAGCACCGCGAAGCCGCCGAGCAGGAGCCCTGCCACCACCAGGAGCGGCGTCAGCTTGGAGTCGAGGAAGGCGCTCGCTACCCGCCCGGCGAGGCCGGGCGGCTTCTCGCCGCGCCGGCGGCGAGGCGCCTCCAGTCCCGCCATCCGTGCCTGCGTGTCGGCCTCCTCGGTCACGATCCGCCCTCCTCGAGGCGGGTGCCGGTGGCGGGCGCGGCGCCGAGTCCGAGAGCCACGGCCTCGCCGCCGGCGAGGCCGGTCAGGATCTCGAGCCGGTCTCCCGCCAGCGCCGCGCCGACCGTGACCACGCGAGACTGCGCCAAGCCGTCGGCGCCGCGCAGCACCACCAGGGTCAGGCCGCCCTGCTCGATCAGGGCGCTGCGCGGCACGGCGACCCGCAGTCGCTCGCCGGTGGCGAATCGCGCCCGGCCCGCGGCGCCCACCGCCACCTCGCCGTCGCCGAGGGCGATTTTCACCGTGTAGCTGTGGGTGGCCGGGTCGGGCCCCGGGCTCGACTCGGCGATGCGGCCGCCGAGCTCGCCCAGCTCGGGCCGGGAGTCGAGCAGCACCGGCACTGGAGTCCCGGGCGCGAGGCGCGCCGAGCTGGCGAGGCTCTCCGGAAGCGCGACGACCAGGCGGCGGCCGGTCTCGGATTCGATCTCCACCAGCGGCCGGCCGGGGGCGGCGAGATCGCCCACTTCGACCGCGCGCGCCGCGACGCGGCCGGCGAACGGCGCCACCACCCGCGAGTCGCCGGCCAGCGAGCGCGCCGCCGCGAGAGCGCCTTCGGCCTGCTCGACCGCGCCTTTCGCCTGTTCGTACTGGGCGCGCGCGCCGTCGAGCTCGAGCTGCGAGGCCGAGTCGCGCGCGGCGAGCTCGGAGAAGCGCTCGAAATTGCGCTGCGCCAGGGTGAGCGCGGCGCGCGCCTGGGCGAGGGCTCCCGCGGCCTGCGCCGCTTGACCCTGCGCGGCGGTCGGGTCGAGCTCGACCAGGAGCGCGCCGCGCGCCACGCGGTCGCCGAGGGCCACCGGCACCGCCACCACGGTCGCCATGATCCGGCTCGCGACCGCCGCCCGGCGCTCGGCCTCGACCGTGCCGGAGATCTCCGTGGTGCGCGGCGCGGCGAGGCTCTCGGCGACCGCGAGACGGACGCGCAGGGTCGCGGCGGGCTCGGCGCTAGGCGCGGGGGCGCCGCGGCCGCAGGCGGCGAGGGCGAGGAGCAAGGACGATGCGAGGGCGCGGCGGATCACGGCTGACCTCCGGGAATCGGGGAGACGAGAACGCTTTCGGGGGCGCGGCCCGCGGCGACCGCGAGCTCGAGGACGGCGAGTTGGGCTTCGGCGGCGGCGGTGAGGGCGCGGGTCTCGGCCTCGCGCCGGGCGGTCGCGGCGTCGAGCACGTCGAGCGAGCGCGCGACGCCGGAACGGAAGCGCTCGCCGACGATGCGCTCGGCTTCGGCGGCGCTCTCGAGCGCGTGGCGAGCCGTGTCGCGCCGGCTGGCGGCGACCGTCGCCCGCTCCCAGGCGTCGCGCACCGCCAGGCGGACGCCGCGCGCCAGGCGATCCACGTCGGCGCGCCCGGCCTCGAGCTCGGCGCGCGCCTCGGCGACCGCCGCGGCGCGCCGGCCGCCGTCGAAGAGCGCGATCGTCGCGCCGGCGTAGACGCTGGTCGACTCGCCGTGTCCGCCGAAGAGACGGTCGTCCACCAAGTCGTGACGGGCGGCGACGCCGACCTTCGGGAAATAGGCGGCCCGGCGGGCGCGCACCTCCTGCTCGCCGGCGACGAGCAGCTCGCGGGCGGCGGCGAGGTCCGCTCGCTCACCGGCGCGGGCGATCCAAGCGTCGAGGCCGCCGGCCGGCGGCGGGTCGGCGAGGGGCGCGAGGTCGTAGGTGCGATCTTCTGCATCGCCCAGACGGAACGCGAGCGCCGATTCGGCCAGGCGCTCCCCGCCGCGGGCCTCGGCGAGCAGATCGTCCATCCGCGCCAGCTCGACTTCGGCGCGCAGCAAGTCGGAGCGCACCAGCATTCCTTGCGCGGCGTACTGGCGAGCCAGCTCGAGGTGCGCGGCGACCGTGGCGCGCGAACGCTCGAGCAGGCGCACGGCGGCGCGCGCTTCGGAGAGCCGCACCCAGGCTTCGCCGGCGGCGAGCGCCGCCTGGTCCGCGGTCCAATCGGCCGCGGAGCGCGCCGCGCGGGCGCCCGCCGCGGCCTGCGCCAGACGTCCGTCGATCTCGCCGCCGGTCCAGAGCGGGAACCGGATCTCGAGCCGGGTGATCGCGGTAGAAATCGGAGCCGGAGCGTTGGGGTCGGAGGCGGCGAAAGCGGGAAACGAGAAGCGCTCCTGGTTGAGCGCGAAGGCGAAGGCCTCGGCGGGGGAGTCGGTGTGCGCCCAGGTCTCGGACAGGTGCAGCTCCGGCCAGCGGATGCCGCGCGCGCCGCGTTCGCGCGCCGACGCCGCCGCGGCGCGCGAACGGGCCGCCGCGACCTCGCCGGCCCCGGCCCGCGCGCGCGCCATCGCGGAACCCAGATCGAGCTCCGCCTGCGCCGCGGCGACTCGCGTGCCGAGCGCCAGCAGAAGGGCGCCAGCCAATAGGCGATAAATGAACATATGGTTATGTTACCGAGGCCTCGAGGCGGCGTCAATCCGGCCGCGGGCGGAGGGCGGGACCCGGAAGCCCGCCGCTCGGGGCGGGGCGCGGATCTCAGCTCCGGAGAGTGGAGTCGATCGCCTCTCGCACCCGGGCGAGCAGGGTGTGGATTTCGAACGGCTTGGCGAGAACCTCGGCGTGCAGGGCCAGGGCGTCGAGCGCGGCGGCGCCGCTGTCGCCGGAGACGAACAGCACCGGCAGGCCGGGGTGGCGCTCGCGCAGCCGGCGCGCCAACTCCGGGCCGCTCATTCCGGGCATGCGCACGTCGCTGACCAGCAAGCGGACGGCCGCGAGGTCGAAGCCGGGGAGGGAGAGCGCCGCCTCCGGGCCGGCCGCCACCAGAACCCGGTAGCCGGCCGAGGAGAGCATCCGACGAGTCAAGTCGCGCACCGCCGGATCGTCCTCGACCCAGAGAATCGTCTCCCGCCCGCCCGTGTCCGGATCCGCCGCCGCGGCGGCCGGAGGCAAGCCGACTTCGAAGGTCGGAGGGAAGTGGAGGACGAAGCGCGCGCCGCCGCCCGCGGGGCTCTCGAGCTCGATCGAGCCGTGGAACTGACGGACCAAGCCGAAGACCACCGAGAGGCCGAGGCCGGTGCCCTTGCCTACCTCCTTGGTGGTGAAGAAGGGTTCGAAGATGCGATCGCGGATTTCGGCCGCGATCCCGGGTCCGGTATCGCTCACCGTCAGGCGCACGTGTTCCCCCGCGCCCTCGAGACCGAGGCGAAGCGCTTCGTCGCCGTCGAGCGCCGCGCGACCGGCCTCGATCGCGATCCGGCCTCCGGCGGGCATGGCGTCGCGCGCGTTGACCGCGAGGTTGACCACGATCTGTTCGAGGCCGCCGGGGTCGGCGAGCACCGGCGGGAGGTCCGGCTCGACGTGGAGATCGAGCGCCACGTCCTCGCCGAGCAAACGCTCGAGCATGCGAATCAGACTGGGCAGCAGCTCGGCGAGGGGCACCGCCCGTCGCGCCTCGGGCCGGCGGCTGCCGAACGCGAGGAGCTGGCGGGTCAGGCGCGCGGCTCTGCTGGAGGCGGCCCGGACCTCGAGCAGATCCCCGCGGTGCACGGCGTCGGCCGGCAGGTCGGAGAGGACGAGCTCGGTGAAGCCGTCGATGACCGTCAGCAGGTTGTTGAAGTCGTGCGCGATGCCGCCGGCCAACCGCCCGATGGCCTCGAGTCGCTGCGACCGCTGGAGTTGGATCTCGAGGTCGCGCCGCGCGGTGATGTCCTCCTTGACCGCGAGGTAGTGCGTCGTCCGCCCGGCGACGTCGACGATCGGCGAGATCGAAGCCGATTCCCAATAGAGCGAGCCGTCCTTCTTGCGATTGCACAGCTCGCCGCGCCACTCCCGACCCGCGGCGAGATTCGCCCACATCTCCCGGTAGGTCTCGGCCGGCGTCAACCCGGACTGGAGGATGCGCGGGTTCTGGCCCCGCATCTCGGCCATCGAATATCCGGTCAGCGTCTCGAACTTCGGGTTCACGTACTCGATCGCCCCGGCGGTGTCGGTGATCACCACCGAGACCGGGCTCTGGACCACGGCGCGCGAGAGCTTGACCAGCTCGGCTTCGGCGCGCTTGCGCTCGCGCAGATCGCGCACGATGGCCACGTAGGCGACGGACTTCGAGTCGCGCAGTTTCTTGGCGCTGATCTCGACCGGAAATCGCGTGCCGTCGGCGGCTTGATGCTCGGCCTCGAGGAGGGCCTCGCCGACTCGCCGCAGCGTAGAGAGCCCCGACTCCGCGAGCTGCTCTCTCCCGGGACCTCGAAGCTCCGCCGCCGACATGTCGAGGAGCTGTTCTCGCGAGCGGCCGTACATCTGCTCGGCGCGCCGGTTGGTCGCCACGATGCGCTGGTCGGCATCGAGAAAGAAGACGGCGTCGTTGGCCTCGTCGAGCGCCGCGATGAAGCTCTCGCGTTCGCGCGCGGCGTGGAGCGCCTGCGCTCGGCGAAGTGACTCGAGGATCGCCGCCGCGGCGATCAGCAGAGAGATCAGCGTGAGCGCGCCGGCCCGAGCCTCCCAGAGGAGGCGCGAGTCGACCGCGGCGAACGCCTCGTCCTGGTCGATCTTGGCGAGGAGCCCCCAGTCGACGCCGCGCAGGAGCTGGCCGGCCGCGAGGACCGGGTGGCCCCGGTAGTCGACGTACCGGCCGGCGATGCGGCCGCGTTCGAGGAGATCGCTCGCCGCGAGATTCGGCGTCGCCAGCGGGAGGGAGTATTCCGCGCAGCCGGCTTTGCGCCCGCGCAGCGGCGACAGGTAGAGGACCTCGCTGCCGCGGCGGCGGACGAGGACGATCTCGGACGACTCCGTCGATTCGTCGTCGGTGTTCGAGATCGCGGACCGGAGCGACGACCACGGGACTTCCGAGACGATGACCGCAGCGCTTACGTCTGGGAGTGAAGCCGGCAGGGCGAGAAAGACCCGGCAGTCGTCCCCGTGCTCTCCGCGGGCGATGTCGACGAGCGGTTCGCCCGTAGCGAGAACGCGTGCGGCCAGTTCGCGATGGCTCGCGGGAGCTCCCTCTCCCGAGCTCGAGGCGAGGAGAAGCCCGCGGCTGTCGAACAGGTCGATGGAGGAGAACCCGGCTTCGGTCGCGATGATGCGAAGGGCTCCCTCCTGCCGGACCCCGAACTCGGGCTCCGGGCTCGCGACGCGGGCCGGAGCCACGCCGAAGGCGACCGTACCGGCGAGCCGCGCATTCGTCAGCTTGTCGGCGATCTTGCCCTCGAGGAGCTCCGCCTTGGTGCTCGCTCGCAGCTTCAGCAGCTCGGTCCAGCGGATCTCTTCTTCTCGCCGCTCGTTCCGCGAGAACACGAGCACGAACCAGGCCGCGAGGACCGCGATCAGGACCAGCGCCGCGAGTACGAACCAGAATCTTCCGGTTCTCGGGCGGTCAGCGGCATAGGTGCCCTCTGAAGCCTCCTTCCACGGCACGCGATACCTCCCGCGAGGATGCTACGCAACCCCACGGAATCATGCGCCGATCCCCTCGAAACCGCTACTGCCCCCGTGTCGGAGTCGCCCCGACCCCCCGCCGGTCAGGGAGCGACCGCGACCGGGTCGCCGGTGCGGTGCTCGGCGATCTGGAAGCGCAGGAAGTCGTGCACCGCGGCGAGCGCCACCGGATCGGCGGTCGAGATCCGCACCCGCCCCCCGGCCGGCGTCGGCTCGACCGCGTAGGTCACCCGGTCGGCGACCAAGCGGAGCGTCTCGACTCCCGGAGGCTGGACGCCGTGGATCGCGAGCGGCGCCGAGAAGTCGCCGTGGGCGAACGCCGCGGCGATGTCGGCGAAGTGGCGGCGGATGGCGTCGCGGCTCGTGGTGTCGGCCGGATCGAGGGCCTCGGCGGCGATCGCGCCGCCGTCGGCGAGCAGGAGGAAATGGTGACTCGTGACGCCATGGCCGAAGCCCATCACCCGGTCGCCGCGCGCGTCGACCGCCGCGGCGTGCCCGGGATCGATCGTCATCTCGTGCGTCGCGGCGCCGGGCGAGGCCTCCGCCCGGGCGGCGGCCATGTGCTGCGCGTGCATCGGGCAGTTCGCCGGGTCCATGGTCGCGGCGGAGGTCGCGGCGGGCGGGGCGGTGGCGGGCGTGGCGGCGACGAGGGCGGTGGCGAGGAGGAGACTCGAGACGATGCTCATGGTGAGGCCTTTCTCCGTCCGCGCGCGGACGGGGTACGGCGGGAGGGACGGCCGGCGGCGGGCGCCCGGTCGAGCTCGTGCAGCAGGTGCGCGCGCTCGCCGGAAGTCAGGCTCGCGACCCGCTCGCGCCAGGCGGCGACGAGGGTCGTGAGCCGCCGTTCGACGCGGCGCAGATCGGCGAGCTCCCGCCGCACGCCGGCCAGCCGGTCCTCGGCGAGCGTCAGCGTGCGGCGGCAGGGGCTGCCCCCGCGATCGCGCTCGGCGAACAGCGGCGCGAGCTCGCGCAGCCGGAAGCCGAGCGCCAGAGCGCCGCGGATCGCCTTCACCCGCGCGATCGCCGCGAGGGGGAAGCGGCGATAGCCGTTGGCGCCGCGACGCACGCCGGAGAGCAGTCCGCGACGATCGTAGAGCCGGATCGTGTCGACGCTCACCTCCGAGCGCCGCGCGAGCTCGCCGATGCCGAGGTCCGCCGCCGGTCCGTCCTTCTCCATGCCGGGAGCGACCCTAGACCCTGGAGCGCGCTCCAGGGTCAAGCGGCGCCTCCCGCGCGCGGGCGGCGCTCGGGCAGCGGCCGGGTCGGATCCTCGGGCCAGGCGTGTTTCGGGTAGCGGCCCGCGAGCTCGCGCCGCACGTCGCCATAAGTCGAGCGCCAGAAGCTCGCGAGGTCCTGCGTGACCTGCTGTGGGCGGCCGTTCGGGGCGAGCAGATGGAGGAGCACCGGCACCCGTCCGCCCGCCAGGCGCGGCGTTTCGGCGAGCCCGAAGAGCTGCTGGATCCGCGCCGCGAGCACCGGGCGTTCCGGGTCCGTGTAGTCGATGCGCGCTGGCGCTCCCGAGGGTAAGGCGAGGCGCTCCGGGGCGTCGCGCTCGAGCGCCTGGCGCGCGCTCCACGGCAGCTCGGCGAGGAGCGCCGCGGCGAGCGGCGCGCGGCCAAGCTCGGCGAACGAGCGCTTCCCGGCGCAGAGCCCGGGCAGGAGCCGGGTGAGGAGCTCCGCGTCGATCGCCGGCAGGGCGAGCTCCGGACGGGCGCGGCGCAGGAACTCGATCCGGGCGCGGAGAGCGACGACCTCGGGCTCGGCGAGCGGCAGGGCGTCGCCCAGCCGCTCGCGGGCGGCGGCGACGAGCAGCGCGCTCGCGGCGGACGGATCGTCGATCGGCACCTCGCGCTCGTCGAGCACCAGGTCCTCGAAGCGCCGGCGGCGCGCGGCGACGACCCGCTCGCGCCCCGGGTCGAAGGCGAGCACCAGCTCGTCCGTCAGCCGATCGGCGGGGATCCAGGCGGGTTCGATCGCCGAGGCGACGCGCACCAGGCCCTCGGAGGGGCGACCTGCGGGACCGGCGGCGCCGGCGTCGAGCGCCACGGCGACGAAGAGCGGCGCCTCGCGCACCGCCGACTCGCGCGCCAGGCGGACTCCGCGCCCGCCGACCATCAGCGCGCGATCCGGTTCCCCCTCGCGCCGCCGGCAGAGGCGGTCGAGATACGCCGCGGCGATCGCTCGCAGGATCGGCTCGGTGGAGGTAGCTCGCGTTCGCTCGGCCTCGGTCTTCGCCTCTCGAGGTTTCTTTTCGGTTGAAGAAGACGCTGCTGGCTCGGGGGCGGTGGCTCGCGTTCGCTCGGCCTCGGCTTCCGCTTGCCGAGGCTGTTTGCTGGTTAAGGAAGCAGCTGACGGTTCGGCGCTCTTGGCTCGCTGCCGCTCGGCGCTGTCTTGGCTCGCGCGGCGCTGGTCGTCTTCAGGGGCGGGTGGGGGGTGGGGCGATCGAGCACGATCGTCGGAGCCCTCGGCGGGGCGACGGCGCAGGATCTCCAGGTACTGATCCCTCAGGCGAAACAGCGTCGGCGCGCCGCTGAGGTCGCCGGCCGAGCGCAGCGAGGCCCCCCGGCTCCGACCGGCTCCGGGGTCGAGCTCGTCGAGGCGGTCGAGCAGGTCGGAGCGGCTGTGGGCGCGGGCGGTGCCTCGGGCGAGGCGGCCGGGGTCGCGCTCGGCGAGCAGCGCCGCGACCAGCGCGACGTCTTCGGCGACGCCGCGCGCCTCGCCTTCGAGCACCAGGCGACCCAATCGCGGTGGCAGCGGCAGTCTGGCGAGTCGACGGCCGAGGACGGTGATCGCGCCGTCGTCGGCGAGCGCCCCGAGTTCGGCGAGCTCTCGCCGGGCGCGCGCCAGGCGGAGCGGGTCCGGGGCCTCGAACCAGCCGAAGCCCGCCGGATCGCGTTCTCCCCAATCGGCCAGAGCGAGGACGGCGCCGGCCAGATCGACGCGGCGGATCTCCGGCGTCTCGAAGGGGCGCAGCGCGAGCTCGTCGGCGGCCGTCCAGAGCTTGAAGCAGGCGCCGGGGGCCTGCCGTCCGGCGCGCCCCGCGCGCTGCGCCGCCGAGGCGCGCGAGACGCGGATCGTCTCCAGGCGATCGAGGCCGGTCGCGGGATCGAACCGCGGCTGGCGGACCCAGCCGGCGTCGACCACCGCCCGGATTCCGTCCAGGGTGAGCGAGGTCTCGGCGATGTTGGTCGCCAGCACGATCCGCCGTCGAGCGCCGGGCGCGAGCGCCCGGTCCTGCTCGGCGCTCCCGAGGTCGCCGTGTAGGGGGACCAGCTCGAGATCGCGTTCGCCCGCGAGCGGCGTGAGATCCTCGGCCGCGCGCCGGATCTCGGCGAGACCGGGCAGGAAGACGAGCAGGTCGCCCTCGGCGGCGGCGAGCGCGCGGCGCGCCGCCGCGGCGACCTGGCGGGCGAGCGGCCGATCGTCGGGCCGCTCGAGCCACTCCTCGCGCACCGGGAAGAGGCGTCCGGGGCAGTCGATCGTCGGCGCGCCGCCGAGGAATTCGGCGAGCGGTTGCGGATCGAGGGTCGCCGACATCACCACGATTTCGAGCTCCGGGCGCGCCTCGCGGCGCAGCCGCCGGGCGAGCGCCAGCGCCAGATCGGCGGCGAGCGCGCGCTCGTGGAACTCGTCGAAGACCACGGTCGAGATTCCGTCGAGGAAAGGGTCCGCTTGCAGCCACTGCACGAGGATCCCCTCGGTGGCGAAGACCAGCGGCGTGTCGCGGCCGAAGCGGCGCTCGAAGCGGATCTGCCAACCGACCTCGCGCCCGACCGTCCAGCCGTTCTCCTCGGCGATGCGGTGCGCGGCGGCGCGCGCCGCGATCCGCCGCGGCTCGACGACCACGACCCGCCCCGAGCGTCCGCGCCGGGCGTCGGCGAGCGCCGGGGGAACGCGGGTCGTCTTGCCGGCGCCGGGCGCGGCGACGACGATCGCCGAGCCGGTCGCGTCGACGCCGGCGAGGATCTCGGCCAGGCGCTCATCGATCGGCAGTGAGATCGTTTTCATCCGCGGTCGTTCCGCATGCCCGCGCATTCTCGTCGATTTTTTCGCCCGCGCGCCCCATTTCGCTTGGCCGGCGGTCCCTCGGGCGACTAGACTGCACCGCGCAACGCAACGAAACCCCGGCGCCGCGTCTGGGCACCCACCCGCGCCGGTCGCGCAAGAGGAGACTCTGCGGTGGACTTGGTCGAGGCTCGAATCCCCCGCGCCGCGGGAGTGGCGCTCTCCGTCTTCTTCGTCGCCGCGACGAGCGTGCACGCATTCCAGACGCAGATCGCCTTCAATCCGGTCACCCAGTTCTCGGCCGCCGAGGCCGGCGGCGCGGTGACCGTGTCGGTTTCGATCTCGACCGACGAGATCGGCTGCAACGGCGACTGGAGCATCGACGGCGATCTCGACTTCGCGGCGAGCGCCGGCGGCGGGCCGAACCCGGCGACCGCCGGCAGCGACTTCGTCGCCGGGCCGATCAAGGTCACCGGTCTCGCCGGCAGCGCCACGCGCCCGGCGGCGATCCAGCTCGACGTGGTCGTGCCCGGCGTGATCCTCGACGACGCGCTCGACGAACCCGACGAGACCTTCATCCTGGCGGTTACCGGCGGCAAGCTGGTCGTCGTTTGCGGCGGGCCGGGCACGCTCTCGGACTCGAGCCCGGTGGGCGGCCCGGCGACGATCACCGTGACCGACGACGACCTGTCGCCGCCCACCCCGGTGACGATCCAGCTCGGCAGCGCGGCGCTCTCGGTCGACGAGACCGCCGGCAGCGTCATCGTGCCGGTCACGCGCTCGCCGACCGTGGGCAAGGTGAAGGCGCACTATCGGGTCACCGCGGGCTCGGCCGAGGCCGGCGACTTCACCGCCGTCTCGGACGTCGAGTTGGTCTTCGACGAGGGGTCGGCGACGCCGCAGTCGCCGCTCGTCGTCCAGGTCTTCGGCGACGCCGACCTCGACGACGACACGGTGGTCGTCGAGCTGTTCAACCCGCAGGTCGGCGGCGGCAACGTCACCGCGAGCCTCGGCTCGCCGAGCTCGGCGACGGTGACCCTCCACGACACCTCGGCCGGGGAGACGATCCGCGAGACGATCCACTTCAGCGTCGCCTCGGCGTCGGTTTCCGAGAACGCCGGCAGCTACACCGTCGCGGTCACCCGCGAGCCGAGCGACGGCGTCGTCCGCGTCTCCTATCGCGTGGCGCTCGGCACCGCCGAGCCCGGCGACGTGACGACGGTCGATTCCGGCACGCTCGAGTTCGCGGACGGCTCGTCGATCCCGACGACGCCGCTCGTCGTGCAGATCTTTCCCGACGCCGACACCGAGGACGAACGGGTCGACCTCTCGCTCTCGTCGCCTTCGGTCGTGGCGGGCAACGTCGCGCCGGAGGTCGGTTCGCCGTCGGCGCTCGCCCTGACGATCAGCGAGTCGGCGCCGGTGGTCGAAGACGTGGTGATCCACTTCGGCGCCGCCAGCCTCGCGATCGGAGAGGGCGGCAGCTCGATCGACATCCCGGTCACGCGCGACTCGCCGCACGGCGCGGTGAGCGTCGGCTACGACGTCCGCGCCGAGAGCGCCGAGGCCTCCGATTTCGAAGTGCCGGGGGGAGCGAGCGGCACGATCTCGTTCGCCGAAGGGTCGCTCACCCCGAGCCAGCCGCTGGCGATCAAGGTGGTCGTCGACGCCGACCGCGACGACGAGACCCTGTCGATCGCGCTGCGCGATCCGGTCCTGTTGTCGAGCACCGGCGGGACGCTGCGCCCGCTGCTCGGCTCGCCGGCGGTCGCGACGCTGGCGATCCTCGAGCCGGGGTCGACGCCGCCCCCCCCGCCGCCGCCCCCGAGCGGTTCGACGGTGAGCTTCGCCGAGAGCGGCCGGACGGTCGACGAGAGCGCCGGCACCGTCGCGGTGCACATCCGGCGCAGCGGCGACCTCTCGGCCGACAGCGCCCTGCGCCTACGCCTCGGGGGCACGGCGAGCCCGGGCGCGGACTTCGCTCCGCCGGCGACCGACCACGACCTGCCGGCGGGCGTGGCGGAAATCTCGGTGCCGATCGCGATCGTCGACGATCTGGCGAGCGAGGGCGACGAGACGATCACGCTCGAAATCACGAACGTGAAAGGCGGGGTCGGGATCGGCTCGCCGTCGCTCACCACGCTGCGCATCGCGGCGAACGATCGCGGCGGCCGCCTGGCGCCGACCGAGACCCTGCCGGCCTCGGTCGCCGGCGGCAGCGAGCTCGCGTTGCGCGTCCACCTCGAGCACGTCGACGGCAGCGCCTGGAGCGGCGCCACGTTGCTCTGGAGCCTGGCGGGCGAGCGCGCCGCGGAGGCGACGCTGGCGAGCGGCGAACGGGTGACGACCGACGCCGAGGGCGACGCGGTGCAGCGCATCCGCTTCGGGCCGACGCCCGGCGATCTCGAGGTCGCGGCGGCGGTCGAAGGGATCGACGGCGTCTCGGCGCACTTCCGTTTCGCGGTCGAGCAGGCGACGCTGCCGCCGCCGCCGCCCGGGGTTCCCGAGAGCCCGGTGGCGCCGGCGGTCAACCGCCTCTGCGGCGGAGCCGACGCGGCGGGCAATCCGCTCTGCGACTACCTGTTCAACAGCGGACTGTCGGCCGCCGAGCAGCTCGTCGCCGCCGAGGAGCTCTCGGCCCGGCAATTGACGGCGCCGACCCAGGTGGCGCTCGCCGCCGCCGGCGAGCAGATCGGCAACCTGGCGGCCCACCTGACCGCGTTGCGCGGTGGCGGCGCCCGCCAGTCGCTGCAGCAGATCTCGGCGTCGTGGAACGGGCGGCCTTTCGCGCCGCAGTGGGTGAGCCAGGCGGTCGCCGGCGAGCGCCGCGCGGAGAGCTTCCGCCGGGTCATGGATCGCGCCCTAGACGCCGCAGGGCGCTCGGATCGCGCCCTGGACGCCGTAGGGCGCGGCCGGTCGGCCGCGGCGACGACCGCCCCGGCGCCGCGCGCCGTGCCGCGCTGGGGGATCTTCGCCAACGGCCGGGTCTCCTTCGGCAGTCGCGACGCCACGGCGCGCGAGGACGGCTTCGACTTTCGCACCGACGGCCTGACCGTCGGCGTCGATCGGCGATTCGGCGCCCGCTTCATCGGCGGCGGCGCGCTCGGTTTCGCGCGCACCGCGAGCGACCTCGACGCCGACCGCGGGGGGCTCCAGTCGCAGGGGCGCAGCCTGTCGCTCTTCGGCCTCTACCAGAGCTCGGGCTCGTTCTACCTCCAGGGCACGGGGACCCTCGGCACGACCGACTTCGACCTCGAGCGCCGGATCCGCCTGCCGCGCCGCGCGGAGGAGATCGCCAAGAGCTCGAGCTCGGGCAACCAGGTCTCGCTGTCGCTCGAAGCCGGGGCGGGGCGCGAGCGCGGCGCCTGGACGCTCACCGGCTACGGTCGCGTCGCTTGGGCGCAGGCCGACGTCGACGGATTCCGCGAGCGCGGCTCGGGCGGCTCGGGCCCGCCGCTCGCGCCGCTCGCGGTCGCCGCGCAGCGCTTCGATTCGCTGCTCGCGCAAGCCGGAATCGACGCCGGGTACACCTGGCAGGTGCGCTGGGGCCTGCTGCGACCGGTGGCGCGACTGGCGATCTTGCACGAATTCGCCGACGACGCGCAGGTGGTGCGCGCGCGCCTGCTCGTCGATCCCGACCCGGCCGACGTCTTCTTCCTGCCGACCGATGCCCCCGACCGCGATTTCGCCAGCGTCGGCCTCGGCCTGCGGGCCCAGACCTTCTTCGGCGTGATGTATCTCCTCGTCGACCGCGAGGTCGGGCGCTCCGACCTCGCCACCACCACGATTTCCTTCGGCTTCCGCCGGGAGTTCTGAGTCATGCCGCGAGGCGTCCGAGCGTTGCGCGTGCCCCTGACCCTCGCCGCGATCGCAGCGAGTCTCGCCTCGCCGACTCCGGGAGCGAAGCCCAAGCCGCAGGCCGCGCCGCCGCCGGCGCTGCACGCCGAGGACCTGTTCATCATCGACTGCCTGCTGCCGGCGCCGATGCGCCAGCTCGGGCGCTACGCCACGACCTCGGGAGCGCGGCGCGCGGTGCGCACCACCGCGCAGGACTGCCGGATCCGCGGCGGCGAATACGCCAAGGACCGCGCCGACTACGCCTTCGCCTTCCAGGTCTGGCTCGAGCAGGCGCGCGCCGGCGACGCCGAGGCCGAGAACGCGGTGGGCGAGATCCTCGAGAAGGGAGTCGCGGGCACGCCCGATCCGTCCGGCGCGGCGGTCTGGTATCGCAAGTCGGCCGAGCACGGCATGCGGCGCGCACAGGTGAACCTGGGGCACCTGCTCGAAGTCGGGCTCGGCGTCGCCCGCGATCCGGTCGAGGCGCTCTCCTGGTACCGGCGTGCCGCCGGGCTCGCCGAGCTGCCGGCCGAGCCGAGAGTCGAGGAGGCGCGGCGCGAGGCCGCGAAGCTGAAGGCCGAGGTCGAGACCCTGCGCCGGGAGCTCGCCGAGGCGCGCGCCGAGCTCGAGCGCGCGCGCGCCGCCGCGCCGCCAGCGGAGCGGGAGAAGCCGGGCGGTGCCGCCGATCGCAGCGAAGAGCGGGTCAAGACCCTCGCCGATCGATTGGCGAGCTACGAACGGCGACTCGCCGGGCTCGACCGGCCGGCGGCGGAGTCCGGCGCGGCGCTCGCCGAGGCGGCGCTCGACGACGACCGGCCGTCCATCCAGTGGGTTCAACCCGAGATCCTCGCCACCCGCGGCACGGCGGTGGTCCCGGTGGCGCCGGGAGGAGAGCGCCTCGAGCTCGTCGGCCGGGTGAGCGCGCCGGCGGGTCTCGCCGAGCTGCGCGCCGGCGAGCGCGCGATCGCGGTCGACGCGCAGGGCTTCTTTCACCTGCCGATCGCCGTCGAGGGCCGCACCGAGCTGCGCTTCGTGGCCATCGACCGCCGCCAGGGTCGCGCCGAGAGCTCGCTGCTCCTGCTCCCGGCCGGCGACGCGGCGCCGGAACCGGCGCCGGCGGTCAGCCCGCCGAGCGCGATCGAGACGGCGGCGGCGGCGCGCCGGCGCTACCACGCGTTGATTCTCGCCGACGGGCGCTACGCCAGCCTGCCCGAGCTCGCGAGCGTGGCGCGCGACGCCGAGGCCCTGGCGACGCTGCTCGGCGACGGCTACGGCTTCGACGTCCGCACCCTGACCGATCCGTCGTATCTCGAAACCCTGCGGGCGCTCGACGACCTGCGCCGCGGCCTGGGAGAGAACGACGACTTGTTGATCTATTTCGCCGGTCACGGGCGGCTGTCGAACGACGGGCAGCGCGGCTTCTGGCTGCCCGCCGACGCCGGCGCCGACGAGAACGCCAACTGGATCCCGACCGACCTGGTCGCCGACTTCCTCTCGACCCTCGGCGCGCGCCACGTCCTGGTGGTGGCCGACTCCTGCTACGCCGGCACGCTCACCCGCGGCAGCCTGGCGGCGACCGGTGTCGAGACCGCGAGCGCCGGCGGTTCGGCGCGCTCGCGCACCGCGCTCGCCTCCGGCGGCCTGCAGCCGGTGCTCGACAGCGGCGGCGGCGGACACTCGATCTTCGCCCGCGCCATGCTGACGGTGTTGACCCTGAATCGGCAGCCGCTCTCGGGCGCCGAGTTGCACCGCGAAGTGGCGGCGCGGGTCGCTTTCCTCGCCGCCGGCCTCGGGCTCGAGCAGTCGCCGTCGTATGCGCCGATCCGCTTCGCCGGCCACGAAGCCGGCGACTTCGTCTTCCTTCCCCGCGCTCGCGGGGCCGATGCTCAGGGCGCCGCGGCGGCGAACAGCGCGCGGAACCCGGGCGCGAAGAGCGCGGCGTCGGGGGCAAGTCGCGGGTCTAGCCGGCGAGCGGCGCTCGCCTCGCGCCGCGCCTCGGCGAGCAGAGGATCGGCGGCGCCCGCGGCGCAGCGCGCCAGGGAAAAGAGCGCCGCGGCGCGCAGCAGCCGCGCCTTCGCCGCCATCCGCGGCGAAGCCGCGCTCCAGGGTCCCGAGGCGATCGCCTCGGACGCTTCGAGATAGCGCCCGGCGAAGTAGGCGTCGCTTGCGCGGCGCAACCAAGCGAGTGCGCCGTCGGCGGGCGTCGTGACGCCGCGCTGCGAATCGAGGGCCGTCGAGGGTCCGCGAGGCGCGCTCGCCACCGCCGGCGCACCCGCCCCCGGAGTCGCGTGGCCGAGATCGACCACCTCCTGCGTCAGCCGCGACAGCACGAGCTTGGCGTCGGCGGCGGCGTCGCGGGCGGCGAAGACCGTCTTCAGATCGCGGTCGGTCCGCGCCCGATCGAGCAGTTGGCGCGCCGAGGCGACTCCCGCGCGGCCGGCAGCGAGGCGGTCGGCGAGCTCGGGATGGCGCCGCCAGACCTCGGCGAGCCCGGGATCGCCCACCAGGTCCTCGGCGAGCGACAGATAGCCGTCGACGCCGGCGAGATCCTCGGTCGCCTGGCGGATCGCCGGGTCGAGGACGCGCTGCTCGCATAGGCCCCGTTCGCGCGTCAGGTCCTCCCAGCGCGGCGTCGAGCGCACCACCCCCTGCGCTTCGGAGGTGCGCCAGGCCTCGAGCGCCCAGAGGCAGTTGTTGAGCTCGAAGAGCGCGTGCCCGAGCCAGTACTGCGGCAGGTACCCTTCGCCGCCGTCGAGCGGGCGCTCGACCGGGTCGGCAGCGATCGCCTGCCGCAGCAGGCGCGCCGCCGCGACCCAGTCCCGCTGCGCCATCGCGTCGCGCGCCGCGACGTAGTCCCGAGGCGGCGGGGCCGGCGTTCCGGGGTCGCGCGGGTCCTGCGCCGAGACCCAGGTGGCGACGAGCCCGAGCGCCGCAGCGAGCCCGAGAGCGCGCGCCGCGCCGCTCACGGCAGACCCGCGAGGAACAGATCGGTCGGCGCGGCGACGAATGAGGTCGCGACGCGCGCCGGCGCGGCGGGATCGCCGGCGACGTCGACCTCGAGGGTACGCACCTCGCCGCTCTCCGGGTGCCGGACGCGCACCACGTAGTGCGCGGCGGGAAGCGTCAGGCGCAGCGGCGTGGCGCGGTCCTCGCCGAGAGCCAACGCTTCGCCGCCCGCTTCGCGCACCTCGAGCACCTCCCCCCAGGGCGAAGCGTCGATCAGCAGGACGCCACGGCCGGCCGGCGCGACGAGCGCGGAGCCGGGAACGTTGCGGGCCGCCGCCGGGCGCAGCCAGCGCAGCGAGAGCGCGACGGCGCCGGCGATGGCGAGCGCCACTGTGGCCGTGACCGCGATCCACAGCGCCGGCCGCCGGCGGGGCGCGGCGCTGGTGGTCGACGGGGGAGCGGCCCAGGGGGAGATCGACGAGGCGCCGGTCGACGGCGTCGTGCCGGCGGCGAACGGGTCGAGCCGCGACCCCCCCGCTTGCGTCGGCGGCAGCGAGGCGGCGCCGCCTACCAGGGTCGGTGGGATCTCGAAGGTCTCGGTGCGCACCGCGCGTTCGTCGCGCGCCGGCGGCGACGGGCTCCAGACGAGCGGGTAGCCGGCGGCGGCGAGGCGGGCGCGCAGCGCGGCGAACTCTTCCGCCAGGCGCTCGGCGAACGGCGCCGTCCCGGTCGCCGCCGCGCCCTCGAGGGCGTCGCGCATCGCGTTGGCGCTGGCGAAGCGCTCGCCGGGAGACTTCGCCAGGGCGCGCAGCACCACCTCGCGGACCGCCGGATCGATCCGCCCGGTCGGGTCGGTGTCGACGAAGGTGCGCGGCGGGCGGAAGAGATGCCCCGAGACCAGACTCGAGACGTCGGGACCGTCGATCGGCAGCGCGCCGGTCAGCAGCTCGTAGAGCAGCGCGCCGAAGGAGTAGAGGTCGCTCCGCGAGGTGATGCCGCTCGTGCCGGCGCCGGCGAACTGCTCGGGCGCGGCGTAGAGCACCTTGCCCATGAAGACCCCGGTCGAAGTCAGGCGACGCTCGTCGCCTTGGTGTTTGGCGATCCCGAGGTCGATCAGCTTGACCAGCGGCCGGCCCTCGACGTCGACCGTCAGCATCAGATTGTCGGGCGAGATGTCGCGGTGGACGAAGCCGCGATCGTGCAGGTACTGGAGCGCCTTCAACCCCTGACGGGCGACCTCGACCGCGAGCGCCACCGGTGGCGCGCCGGCGACGCGCAGCAGCTGGCGCAGATTCAGCCCTTCGATGTACTCCATGACGATGCAGGAGACGCCGGAGTCGTCGATGGCGAAGTCGACGACCTCGGCGATGTTCGGGTGGCGAAGCTGGATGGCGGCGCGCGCCTCGCGCAGGAAGCGCTCGCGCAGCTCGGGACTCGCCTCGAGCTGCGGGCGCATCACCTTGAGGACGCGGATCGAGTCGAGCAGCCGGTGGCGGGCCTTGTAGATCGCCCCCATGCCGCCCTCCTGGAGCTTGTCCAGGATCTCGTAGCGGCCGGCGAAGGAGGAGAGCGGATCGGTCACGGCGGGCGGTTCGGGCGCGAGTCGTCTTCGGGGTCCGGGAGCGCGCGGAGTCTACGCAATTCGCCGCCTCCGCACGCCAGGGTAGAATCCAAGGCTCGATTCCGCGATGCGCTTCCACTCGTTCCGCCGTTGCGCTCTCCGGCTCGCCGCGCTCCTGCCGCTGCTCGCGCCGCCGATCCGCGCCGGCGAGAGCTTCACCAACTGGGAGAGCCCGCATGTCCATCCGCTCGAGCTGACGGCCGACGGGCGCTGGTTGCTGGCGGTCAACACCGCCGACGCCGAGCTCGAGATCTTCGACGCCGCCTTCGCCGCGCCGGTGCCGGTCGCCGCCGTGCCGGTGGGGCTCGATCCGGTCAGCGTGCGCGCGCGCACGAGCGGCGAAGCCTGGGTGGTGAACCGGATCTCGGACAGCCTGTCGATCGTCGACCTCGCGACGCGCGAGGTGCGCTCGACGCTGCCGGTCTGCGACGCGCCGGGCGACGTCGTGTTCGCCGCCGGCGGGACGCGGGCGTTCGTCTCCTGTCCGCTGGAGAACCGCCTGCTGGTGCTGGCGGCGATCTCGCCCTGGAGCTCGATCGCCTCGTTGCCGATCGCCGGCGAGCGACCGCGCGCGCTCGCCGTCTCGCCGGCCGGCGATCGGGTCTACGCCGCGATCCTCGAGTCGGGCAATCGCACCACCGTCCTGCCCGGCGGGCACCAGGCGGGAGGCCTGCTGCTCTCCTTCCTCCCCAACGCGGTCGACGATCCGCTCGGGCCCTACGCGGGAAGGAACCCGCCGCCGAACGCTGGCGATACCTTCCGGCCGCCGATCCGGTCGGAGTTCCTGCCCGCGGGCGCGACGCCGGCGCCGCCGGTGGCGCTCGTCGTCCGCCAGGGCGACGACGGGCGCTGGCTGGACGACAACAATCACGACTGGAGCCGCATGGTGAGCGGCGATCTGTCGGCGCACTCCGGCCGTCCGGCGGGTTGGACCCTGCCGGACCACGACGTGGCGATCGTCGATGCCGCGAGTCTCGCGGTCGGCTACGCCGACCACCTGATGACCCTCGGCATGGCGCTCGCCGTGCGTCCCGCGGACGGCCGCGTGACCCTGGTCGGCACCGAGGCCGGCAACCAGATCCGCTTCGAGGCCAACGTCAAGGCGCGCTTCTCACGCGTGATGATGGCGGGCTTCGCGCCGGCGGCGCCGGGGGCGGCGACGATCGTCGACCTGAACGCCGGGCACCTCGACTACTCCGACGCCGAGATCGCGGCGCAGAGCGACCCCGGCAGCGCGAGCCAGGAGCTGCGCGAGCGCTCGCTCGGCGATCCGCGCGCCGTGGTCTGGACCGCCACCGGCACGCGCGGCTACGTCGCCGGGATGGGATCGAACAACGTCGCGGTGATCGGACCGGCGGGCGAGCGCCTGCCGCCGCTCGGCGATCCCGCGGCGGCGGCGATCGCCGTCGGCGAGGGACCCACCGGCCTGGCCCTCGACGGCGCCCGCGGGCGGCTCTTCGTCCTCGAGCGCTTCGCCGCCGCGGTCGCCACCGTGCGCCTCGCCGACGAGACCGTGGTCGCCCGCGCGCGCTTCTTCGACCCGACGCCGCCGGCGATCCGCGCCGGCCGGCCATGGCTCTACGACACCCACCGCACCTCGGGGCTCGGTCAGGTCGCCTGCGCCAGTTGCCACGTCGACGCGCGCTTCGACCGTCTCTCCTGGGACCTCGGCGACCCGGCGGGCGAGGTGCTCGCCGCCGATTCCGCGACCCACAACCTCGGCGCCGGGCTGATGGGTCCGCCGGTCTTCGGCGCCTTCCACCCGATGAAAGGGCCGATGCTGACCCAGACGCTGCAGGACATCGTCGGCAAGGAGCCGCACCACTGGCGCGGCGACCGGCACGGCCTGGAGGAGTTCGCCGGCGCCTTCCACACCCTGCTCGGCGACGACCGCGACCTCGGTCCGGTCGAGATGCAGCAGCTCGAGGATTTCCTGGCGACGATCGCCTTCCCGCCGAATCCGAACCGCAACCTCGACAACTCCCTTCCGATCTCCCTGCCGCTGCCCGGGCACCACTCCGTCGGCCGCTTCGCCGCCCAGGGAGGGCTCCCCTTCGGCGCGCCGATGCCTCCCGGCAACGCGCAGCACGGGCTCGAGCTCTATCGCCCGCCGAACTTCACCTTCCCGACCCTGTTCGTCGGCGCCTGCTCGACCTGCCACACCCTGCCGAGCGGCACGGGCACCCAGTACTTCGCGATCAATGACGTCTTCCAGCCGATCCCTCCCGGACCGGACGGCGAGGAGCGTTCCGAGCTCGTCTCGGTCGACCACACCTCGAATCCGACCCTCAAGGTGCCCTATCTGCGCACGGTCGGCGAGCGCGGCGGGATGGACGTGACGCAGACCGAGAACAGCGTCGGCTTCGGTTACTCGCACGACGGCGCGCAGGACTCGCTGGTGCGCTTCCTGTCGAGCTTCAAGCTCCACTCGGACCAGGACATCTCCGACCTGGTGGCGTTCCTGCTCTCGTTCACCGGCTCCGGCCTGCCGGGCGGTTCGCTGGCGGTCGGGGATCTCGAGCCGCCAGGGCCGCCGAGTCACGACTCGCACGCCGCCGTCGGTCGCCAGCTCGAGATCGACGCCACCAACCAGGCCGACCCGGCGACGGTCGCCTACCTCGATCAGCTGGCCGCGCTCGCCGACGCCGGAGCGGTCGACCTGGTGGGCGCGGGGCGGGTCGGCGGCCGAGCGCGCGGCTACCGCTACGCCGGCGGCGGACAGGTCGAGTCCGACGTCGCTGGTGAGACGACGAGCCTCGCGGCCCTGCGCGCCGCGGTGGCGGGGGCCGGCGAGATCACCTTCACCATCGTCCCCGCCGGCGGCGGCGTGCGCTTGGGAATCGATCGCGACCTCGACGGATTTCGCGACGGGGACGAACGCGCCGCCTGCGCCGATCCGCGCGATCCGGCGTCGACGCCTTCGAACGCGGTCTGCGTGCTGTTCGCCGACGGCTTCGAATCCGGCGACGGCTTGCGCTGGTCGTCGGCCGCCGGTCTCTGAGCCGGCCGCGCGCGGCATCGAATCCGGAAGCGCCCCGCCGGTGGAGTTTCCCGCCGCCCGGCCGACCGACCGGTGATAGAAGTCGTCCCATGAGCGCACCACTTCGATGGTTCCTCCTCGCGACGTGCGGATTCGCGATCGGCGCTTCCTCGGGCTTCGGCGCGGTCGCGGGAGTCGAGCTGCGGACGCTGGCGACCGGCCTCGACGGCCCGGTGGCTCTGGCGCAAGCCGGCGACGACCGCGTCTTCATCGTCGAGCAGCGGGGGAGGATCCGGGTCTACGAGGCGGGTGCGGTGTCGCCGGATCCTTTCCTCGACCTGCGCGACCGGGTGACCTACGACGGCGAGCAGGGGCTGCTCGGCCTGGCATTTCACCCGCGCTACGCCGAGAACGGCTGGCTGTTCGTCAACTACACCCGCGCCGGCGACGGCGCGACGGTGATCTCGCGCTTCACCCGCTCGGCGTCGGACCCGAACCGCGGCGATCCGGCGAGCGAGGCGATCCTCCTCACGGTGCCGCAGCCCTTCGCCAACCACAACGGCGGCGACCTGGTCTTCGGTCCCGACGGCAAGCTCTACGTCGGCCTGGGCGACGGCGGCTCGGGCGGCGACCCCGATTGCCGGTCGCAGAATCGCGACGAGCTGCTGGGCAAGATGCTGCGGCTCGACGTCGACACCCACGCCGATTCGCCGCCGTTCCACGCCGCGCCGCCGGACAACCCGTTCGCCGGGTCGATTCCTGGCGCCGACCTCGTCTGGGCTCTCGGCCTGCGCAATCCCTGGCGCTTCTCGTTCGATCGCCGACTCGCCGACCTGTTCGTCGCCGACGTCGGCCAGAGCGCCCAGGACGAGGTCGACTACCTGTTCTTCAACCCGGCGGGCGGCGCCAACTTCGGATGGCGGGTGATGGAGGGCAACCTCTGCTACTCGCGCGACGGTTGCCCGGGCTACACGCCCCACTGCGGCGATCCTGGTCTCGTCGCGCCGATCCTGGTCGACGATCTCGGCGGCCAGAACTGCGCGGTGATCGGCGGCTACGTTTACCGCGGGCATCGCCTGCCGGCGCTCGAGGGCAAGTACCTGTTCGGCGACTATTGCGCCGGCAAGCTCTGGGTCGCGACCCGGAGCGGCGATGCCTGGAGCCGCGACGAGCTGCCGTTCTCGCTGCCGACGCTGACGACGTTCGGCGAGACGCGGGTCGGCGAGATCCTGCTCGCGACCCAGGAAGGCGGGCTCTACACCCTCGACCGGCCGATCTCGACCGCCTGCGTCCCGTCGCCGACCCGGGTCTGCCTGCGTGACGGCCGCTTCGAGGTCGAGGTCTCGGTGCGCGACTTCGCCTACCTGCCGTATCCCGGGACCGCGGTCACCACCAGCGGCGACTCGGCGCTCTTCTGGTTCTTCGCGCCCGACAACTGGGAGCAGCTGGTCAAGGTGCTCGACGGCTGCGACCTGACCCAGCACTACTGGGTCTTCGGCGCCGCGGCGACGAACGTCGAATCGGTAGTGCGAGTGACCGACACGCTGCGCGGCGTGGTGCGGGAGTACGCCAACTCCCTCGGCGTCCGCTCGCCGGCGCTGACCGACACCGCCGCCTTCGCCACTTGCCCCTGAGCCGGTCGTCATAGGATTCGGCCGCTTCCGGGAGGGGTGGCATGGATCCTCAATTGGTGTCGACGCTCGGCAAGATCGCGCTGCCGCTGGTCGCGGTGGCGCTGGTGATCGGTCTCTGGAGCCGGCGCGGACCGGCCTGGCGCGAGGACCTCGGGTGGGTCGCGCCGGCGGCGCGCGATCTCGTCGGCTGGGTGCTGCTCTGGATCGCCTGGGGGATCGCAATCGAGCTCGCGCTGACCCTGCTCCATTGGCAGCACATCGTCCCCTGGCCGCCGAGCTCGACCCTGGTGCGCGTCCTGCGGATCGCGGCGCTCGCCGTCCTCGGTCCGATCGCCGAGGAGCTGGTGATGCGCGGCCTGGTTCTCCATCTCCTGCGTCGGACCGCGCTCGGCACGGTCGGCGCCGTGGTCTTGGTGGCGGCGCTCTGGGCGGCGATGCACTACCGCTATCCGCCGTCGACGATCGGCGTCGTCTTCCTCGACGGCCTGCTGCTCGGCGCGGCGCGGGTGAGAGGTCGCTCGCTCTGGATCCCGATCGCGATGCACGTCGTCGGCAGCTCGTACGCGATCTGGCAGTCGATGCACGCGGGCTGAAACGGCGATGGCGACGGGCAAAGGCGACCCCGGGATCCTGGCGATCGCCTGCGAGCTGCCGGCGGGCGAACGGATCGCGCGCCAGGAATCTCTCCTCGCCGGGCTCGTACCGCTCGCCGCGACGCTCGAGGCGACCGCCGACGGCTACCGGCTCACCTTCGCGACCAGCGCCGGCTTGGTCGAGAAGGTCGTGGCGGCGATCGCCGCAGAGCGGAACTGCTGCAGGTTCTTCCGCTTCGCGCTCGACTTCGAACCCAACCACGGACCCATCCGCCTCGACGTCACGGGCCCCGCAGGCACGAGAGAGTTCCTCACCGGCCTCTTCGCCGAAGCCCAAGCCCGCGATTCCTCCCCTGCGCACCAGGAGACCTAAGAGGAAGAGGAAAAGGAAAAGGAAAAGCTCGGTTAGGGAAAAAGGACGGTGGCCGTTCCCGCCTTGCCCAGCCGAGCCTCTCGCCAGTTCACGAGGGCGTCGAAAGAACCCGCACTCCTAACTGGAAGCCTTTCGCTTTTCGGCCAGGGAGCCGAGCTGCCGTGACCCTGCGAAGAGAAGAAGAAGAAGCTCGGTTAAGGGAAAAAGACGCTTGCCGTTTCATCCTCGCCCAGCCGAGCCTTTCGCCAGTTCACGAGGGCGCCGAAAGAACCCGCACTCCTAACTGGAAGCTTTTCGCCTCTCGGCGAGGGAGCCGAGCTGCCGCGACCCCGCGAAGAAAAGAAGAAAAAGCTCGGTTGAGGGAAAAAGACGCTTGCCGTTTCATCCTCGCCTAGCCGAGCCCTTCGCCAGTTCACGAGGGCGTCGCGGCTGCCCACGCTCCAAGGCGAAGGTTTTGCTTTTGGGTGAGTCGTTCGAGACCTCGCTCTAGACTCGCCTAGGACTCATGGAGCGTGGCCATCCCAGTGCGACGGGTCGCCGATCTCGAAGCCGTCGGCGAAGAGAAGGAAGGTGGTCGAGAAGCAGTAGATCGGCCGCGATTCGTCGCAGTGAAATCCGGCTCCGTGGAACTCGGTCCAGTCGCCATTCGTGCGCGACGACGCGCCTTTCAATCCCGGAGCGATGGAGTCCTCCGATAGCCAACCGTTGCAGGTGTCGACACTCCATGACCCGTCCGTGCCGGTTCCCGTGTAGGGCTCTTCGTTCTTCGCGGCGCCGGTCTCGTCCAGCGACAGGGGCGCCGACAACGTTCCGTCGGCGAGGTCGAGGGCCGACTCCGCCACTTGGATCCCGTCGATCCTCGAGAATGGGCCGCCGGGAAGCCGATCGATGGCCGACATTCCGAAGAGCGCGGAGAGCCAGGAGAGGAAACCTTGTGGTGCCGGTAGGTGAGCCGCCGTCGCCAGGCTCTGGCAGACGTGGTCGGCGGCATCGCGCCCCGCAAGCCCGCCGGCGTCGGGCCAGGTCGAGAGCTTGCCCGTCCCCGCTTCGCTGGTGACGAAGAAGAGATACCCGAAGGCTTTCGGGAACGGCGCCTGCGGCCCGGTGCCCTGCTCGAGGCAGAGCAGGTGGGAGCCGGTGGGGAAGTCGCCGAAGCAGGTGGGCTGGCTGCCGGACGACCAATCGAGGACGTCGTCGATGCGGCCCGCCGTCACCAGGAGGAAAGCGCTGCCGCTCGTCCAGTCGGCGCAGGAGGTCGAGCCGAGATCGATCTCGCCCGTTTCGAGCGTGCCGGTGAAGAAGCTCGCCGAGAGCAAGGTGGATCCGGCCGCCGGCCAGGTCTCGGTGACCGCGGCCGGGGTGACCAGGTCGGCGGGGGAGACGAGCGTCGCCAGCGCGGCGGCGAACGGCAGACCGTCAGGTCGGATCCAGGGCCCGCCGCCGGGCAGCGTCGCCCCGCCGCAGGGCGTCGGGTCGGACCGCTTGCCGCCGAGGCCCTGCACGTGGCAGAAGGCGTCGACCGTGGAGGTCGAGAGCCAGGCCCGGTAGGCCGGCGATCCGGCGGTGGCGAAGCCGGCGGCCTCGGCACGCACCTGGCAAATCTTGTCGCCCGCAGCGAGTCCAGTGAGTCCGGTGCCGGTCGTTTCGGACCAGGAGCCGAGGACTCCCGGTCCGACGGTCGAGGTGACGAACGCGCGGCGATAGGTGACCGTCGGAGTGCGGAGCGGTTGCGCCGGGGTCGGGCGGGCGCGCGCGGCGGCGAGGAGCGAGAAGGAGACGAGGAGCGCGCTGCGAAGGTGCGGAGTGCGCATGATCGAGGCCCTCCGGGCCGGCAGGGTAGCACGCTCGGCGCTTGTGGGCGTCAGGCCGTCACGGCGCCCAGCGCGAGGTGTTGCCGGTCTCGAAGTCGTCGCGGAAGAGGAGGCCGAGGTCGGTGGTCAGGATCGCCGCCTGGTGCGCGGCGAGCGAGACGCTGGTGACCGCGGCGCTCGCGAGGCTCCCGGGCTCGCTGCCGTCCGCGGGCACCGCGCCGCCGCCGCTCGGGGTGATCCGCTGCCAGGTGCCGCCGAGCGCCACCAGTCGCGTCGTCGTGCCGGGGTTGACCACCACCAGCCCGTGGTCGAAGTGTCGGACGTAGACCCCCTGCCCGGCGTCGAAATAGGCCGCGACGTCGGCCGGCAGCGGATCGAGCGGTTTGCCGAGGACGATCCGGTACTCCGGGAACCACTCGGGGTCGAGGCCGGTGTCGAGGTTCAGGTAGGTGTGGGATCCCTGGATCAGGTAGAAGGTGCCGAGGACGAACATCCGTTCGGCGACGCTCGCGGCGGCGGGATAGGTCTGGCCGATCAGGATTCTGCCCGCCGCGGCGAGCGGCAGGACGCGGTTCAGCTGCAAGGCCCAGTCGCTGGCCGCGAAGTAGTTGCCGCCGCCCCACTCGGCGAAGCCCTCGATCATCGCGCCGTCGAGATTCGACCAGTCGGACGGGTCGCGCGAGGTGATGAGCGCGCCGATGTTCGGGATCCACTTCCAGCGCCCGGCGAAGACCCCCTGCATGTAGTCGGTGAAATCGTGCTCGCGCCCCGCCCAGTCGTTCTCGAACGTCGGGTCGACCGCCGGCAGGTTGGGATTCCAGTCGGTGGCGCCGAAGTAGTTGGGGATCGAAAAGCTGTCGGCGAAGAGCGCGTCGTCTTCGTTGTCGGTCAGCTGCTGGACGACCTGGCCGCTCCACCAGGTCCGCCAGGCCGCGTCGTCGAGGTCGGCGAGGTAGTGGCCGTTGCTGCAGCTGAAGACCCGCTGGCCGTTCCAGTGGAAGAACCACTCGTCGACCACGTTGGCGTCGCCCGGCCACTCCTGCACCCAGTTGTCGGTGTGGATGATCTGCAGATAGTTCGTCGTCGGCGCGCAGGCTGACGGGACGCTGTGACCGAGCGCCTGCGCCAGCCGGTAGTGGAGAACGAGGAAGTCCGGCGCGTACTGCCGCAGATGGCGCGCGTCGGCGCGCAGCACCTTCTGCGTGCCGACGTAGTGCGTCGCCGCGAAGCGGAACTGGGCCTCGCTCATGTTCCAGGTCGCGAGCTGGTCGTTCCAGACCCGCAGGTCGTAAGCGGTGCTCGGGTAGGGGCGATTCGACTGCGCCACGAGGGGCGCCGCGAGCGCCGCCGTGAAGACCGCGACTCGGTACCCGGGGCGCATCGCCTCGACTCTACTCCCCGGTTCCGGCTTCGCTGTGGAATGGGGGACAACGCGCGCCGCCGCGAGCGTGCGGCAAGGCGGCTCGCCCGCCGCCGCGGGGCCGTTCTCTCGCGCCGGTTCAGCTCGGGAAGCGGGAACGGTCGAGCCCCGGTACGACGCGCAGGGCGTTCTGGTAGTAGAGCTTGCGCAGCACCTCGTCGGGCAAGTCGAGGCCGTAGAGCCGCCAGAAGGCGTGCCGGCGGCGGTAGTAGGGGAAGTAGTCGTCGGCGGTCTCGAGGGTGCGGAAGTAGAAGGGGTACTCCTCGGGGTGCCAGGAGTCCTTGCCGAACATGACCCGGTCCTGGTGGTGGATCCACCACTCGCGCGCGAAGCGCGGCTGACGGCCGAGCTCGGCGAGCACCGCGCCGATCTCGGTCGTGACGTTCGGCAACTCGTCCATCAGCTGCCCGAGCGCGGCGAGATCGTTGCCGAGCCAGCCGAGGTGCGCGGCGACGAAGGTCGTCTGTGGGTGGCGGCGGAAGAGGTTGTGCTGCTCCTCGATCAGCTGCGCCCAGGTCGGCCGGAAGTCCGGGCCGCGGTAGCGGTCCGGCACCTCGATCAGCTCGTAGAGGCGCTCGTTGTCCTTGTCCTTGGCTTGCCAGAAGGGCCGCGGGTCGGCGGAGTGGATCAACACCGGGATGCCGAGCCGGGCGCAGGCGTCGAAGATCGGATCGAGGCGCGGATCGTCGACGCGGATCCGCTGGCCGGCGGCGTCGGTGGTCTCGAGCCCGAGGTCCTTGTAGATCTTGATGCCGCGAGCTCCGGCGCGGACGTCGGCCTCGAGCTCGGCGACCGCCTTGCCTGGCCAGTCGGCGGTTCCGACTCGCGCCCAGTCGACGTTGGTGAAGTGGACGATCCGCCCCGGAGCGATCTTCTCGGTGAGCGCGATCAGGTCGCGCAGGTACCCGGAGTCGCGCGGCCCGTACTGGGTCTTGCCGTCGGTGCCGGTGTACTCGCGGAAGCCGCGGCCGGAGAGGTTGACCATCACCGCCATGTTCATCTTGTCCATCTCGACCACGAGCTGGCGCACGCCGGCCTCGTCGAGATCCCACTGGTGGTTGTGGACGTCGACGAACGGGTACCGGGCGCGCGGCACCGGATGCTCGGCGACCTTGAGCGTCGAGGGCGGGTCGTATTTCATGAACGAGAGGTCGGCGGGGTCGTCGGCGGCGTTCGAGCGCGCCGCGACGAGACCGGCGGCGAGCGCGAGAGCGGCGAGAGCGAGGGGAGCTCGGCGATTCATGGCGCGCGACTCTACTCCCGCCGGGCTCGGTTCGCGGCTACAATCCTCTGCGTTTCTCTCATCGATCCCGGGAGGGTCTTTCCATGGAGCCACGGGTCGCCTTCCGGCGTCGGGGCGCGGACTGGCGGGCGGTCGCCAAGCACGTGCTGATCGTCGTCGGCCTCTTCCTGCTCGGCGGGCTGGTGCTCGCGCTGGCGACGAATCCGGCCGACCCCGGCAAGCTCGGCGAGGGCTTCGGGAGGGCGTCGATCTTCGTCGCCCTGTTCACCGCCGCGGCGTCGGTCTTCCGGCAGAACGAGCGCCCGGCGGGAGCGGCGGTCTTCGGCGTGCTCGCGGGCCTGGCGGTCGTCGGCCCGTTCGCCGCTTTCTTCTGGGCGATGGGCCACTCGGGCTTCGCCGTGGACAAGCTGACCGCGGCCGACCGCAAGCCTTTCGTGCACACGGGGGCCCGGCTCTGCCACGCCTCGCTCGAGTTCTCGATCCCCGATCCGGGCTCGGACTTCGCTCCCGACGGCGAGCTCGAGACGCAGATGA
Organism: Thermoanaerobaculia bacterium; assembly: GCA_046331385.1. Taxonomy (GTDB): domain Bacteria; phylum Acidobacteriota; class Thermoanaerobaculia; order Multivoradales; family JAGPDF01; genus JAXLQW01. The sequence goes on along the minus strand of JAXLQW010000001.1, from coordinate 1,239,269 downwards.
ACCAGCTCACCGAGCCGCAGGAGATCCACGCCTGGATCCTGACCGAGTCGAACTCGGGGGAGCGGGTGATGGTCGAGGCCTTCCGCGCCCACGACATGGACGAGAAGAACTTCCGCTCCTTCTGCACCGGCTTCAAGCAGGGGCTGCTGAAGACGCCCGGCGTCGCCGTGGCCTCGGAACAGGTCGATTTCGGCGCCCGTGGCGGCGAGTACCGCCTCGCCGCGAGCGCCCCCGGCGGCGCGGCGCTCGACGTCTACTGCTGGGCCCCCGCCGGGCGCACGAGCGGCGCCGCCCTCGCCTGCGTCCAGACCGTCGCCCTCGCCTCGGAGAACTACGCCGCCCTGCGCGACGACCTGCGCTTCGGGCCCTGCGGGTGAAGGAGCGACCTCTGCCGCGCGTCTCCATCCGGCTCCGGGGCCGACCGGCGGAGTCGAGGTGTAGCATCTGAGGTCATGAAGCCGGTCGACGAGCTGGAGAGAGCGGTCCGGGAGCTGTCGAGCGAACAGCTCGCGGAGTTCCGGCGCTGGTTCCGCGAATTCGATGCCCAGATCTGGGACGCGCAGTTCGAGCGTGACGCCGCGTCGGGGCGACTCGAGTCCCTGGCCGAGGAGGCCCTGCTCGAGCATCGCCAGGGCCGAACCCGCCCCTTGTGAAGCACCACTCCAGCGAGCGCTTCTGGCAGCTCTACGAAGAGCTTCCGGAACGAGTTCGAGCGCAAGCGGACAAGAGCTTCGCGCAACTCAGGCTCAACCCCCGGCATCCATCGTTGCATTTCAAGCAGGCGGGTCGCTTCTGGTCGGCGCGGATCGGGTCTCACCATCGAGCCCAGGCGGTTCAGGAAGGCGACGACCTCGTCTGGTTCTGGATCGGCGACCACGACGCCTACGACCGTCTGCTGCGGCGGGGCTAGAGCCCTTCGTCGTCTCGCCCGTCTCGCGGTCGCGATCGCCGACCGCATCGCGCCTCGACCGCCTCTGATATCCTTCCCCCCGGTCCGAGAAGCTCCTCCGGGCCGTCACTTCCAAGAAACGGGGAAGTCATGAGTCTCACGGCACGCGCCGACGTGCGCAACCTCGCGATCATCGCGCACGTCGATCACGGCAAGACGACGCTGGTCGACGCCATGCTCTGGCAGTCGGGGACCTTCCGCGCCAACGAACAGGTGGTCGAGCGGGTCATGGACTCGATCGACCTCGAGCGCGAGAAGGGCATCACCATCATGGCGAAGAACACCGCCATCCACTACCACGGCGTCAAGATCAACATCGTCGACACCCCGGGACACTCCGACTTCGGCGCCGAGGTCGAGCGCACGCTCAAGATGGTCGACGGCGTCATGCTGCTGGTCGACGCGTCGGAGGGCCCGCTGCCGCAGACCCGTTTCGTGCTGCGCAAGGCGCTCGAGCAGGGCCTGCCGCCGATCGTGGTGATCAACAAGATCGACCGCCCGGACGCGCGGCCGGTCGAAGTGCTGAACGAGATCTACGACCTATTCATCGATCTCGACGCCCACGACGACCAACTCGAATTCCCGGTGCTCTACTGCAACGCGCGCAAGGGACTGTCGCGCCGCGAGCTCGCGGGCGAGGACTCGACCCTCGAGCCGCTGTTCGAGCAGATCCTCGCCACCGTGCCGCCGCCGGCCTACGACGACGCCATGCCGCTCCAGCTGCTGATCACCAGCATGGACTACGACGACTACGTCGGCCGCTTGGCGATCGGGCGCATCTTCAACGGCGCGTTGCGCAAGGCGAGCGAGATCGCCCTCTGTCGCCTCGACGGTTCCGTCGTTCCCGGCAAGGTGACGATGCTCTACGGCTACGACGGCCTCAAGCGCGCCGAGATCGCCGAGGCCGGTCCGGGGGACATCGTGGCCCTCGCCGGCCTCGAGGAGGTGGCGATCGGCGAGACCATCGGCGAGCGCGAGAACCCGCAGCCGCTGCCGGCGATCAAGGTCGACGAGCCGACGATCGCCATGATCTTCTCGATCAACACGTCGCCGATGTCGGGGCGAGAAGGGCAGCACGTCACCAGCCGCAAGCTGAAAGAGCGCCTCGAGCGCGAGGGCCTGACCAACGTCGCCATCCGCGTCGAGGCGACCGACGCCGCCGATTCCTTCAAGGTCTCGGGTCGCGGCGAGCTGCAGCTCGCGATCCTGATCGAGATGATGCGCCGCGAGGGCTTCGAGCTCTCGGTCGGCAAGCCCGAGGTCATCACGCGCACGATCGACGGCAAGCTGCACGAACCCATGGAGCAGCTGACGATCGACTGTCCGGAGGAGTTCATCGGCGTCGTCACCCAGAAGCTCGGCGAGCGTCGCGGGCGAATGATGAAGATGTCGAACCACGGCACCGGGCGGGTGCGGATGGAGTTCCGCGTGCCGTCGCGCGGCCTGATCGGCTTCCGCGGCCAGTTCCTCACCGACACCCGCGGCACCGGCCTGATGAACCACCTCTTCGACGGCTGGGAGCCCTGGCACGGCGAGATCGAGCACCGGGCGACGGGAGCGTTGATCGCCGACCGCTCCGGCAAGGCGACCGGCTACGCGATCGAGAACCTACAGCCGCGCGGCGAGCTGTTCGTCTCGCCGACCGACGAGGTCTACGAGGGGATGATCGTCGGCGAGCACGCGCGCGGCAACGACCTCGACGTCAACATCGTCAAGGAGAAGAAGCTCACCAACATGCGCGCCTCGGGCTCGGACGACACCATCCACCTCGTGCCGCCGCGATTGATGAACCTCGAACAGGCGCTCGAGTTCATCAAGGAGGACGAGCTGGTGGAGGTCACCCCCAAGGCCTTTCGCCTGCGCAAGCGGGTCCTGCCGGCGAACCGGCGCAAGTAGCTCGCCGCCGGCGCTCAGTGCGCGGCGAGCGAGCGGTCTTCTGACTCGGTGAGGATCCAGTCCCAGATGCCGCCGCTGTCGTCGCGGTCGGTGTCGACGAACGACAATCCGGCGCGGAAGACCGGCACGAAGCGGTCGCTCCGCCGTTCGACGCGGGTCACCGAGGTCCAGCGGACGATGGCCTCGATGTGCACCCGGTGGCGCTGATGGACCAGCTCGAGAAAACAGTGCTGTCCGGGGTCGATCTCGCCCGCGGCTTCCGCCGACAGGCCGGTGAGGCTGATATCGAGGACGGTGAGATCGCCGGGCGAGCGCAGCGTGCCCTGGATCCCGGCAATCTGCCGTCGCGGATGACGCCGCCGGTCGCCGCGGTTCGCGTGCGGCGATTGCGCGGGGGGAGTCGAGTCGGCCTGGAGCGAAGTGGGCACGGGACGGACACGCATAACCTAGGCCTCCGGCGCCCGCGCGTCAAGCGGGGTGGCGGGTGGACTAGTCTCGAGCTCGAGACTCGACGGTGCCCGGACCTCGAATCGACCCGACCGCGGATCCCCCGCCGGCGGCGCGCGCGCCGTCGCTCGCGATCGCCGTTCCGCTCCAGCTGCTGGCCCTGCGCGAGCCGCTGCGCCGCTGGCGCGAGCGGCACCGTCTCGCCGCGGCGCCCCGTGGCGCGGGCCTGCCGGTCCTGGTCCTGCCGGGGATGGGGGTCGGAGATCTCTCGACCCGGCCGCTGCGGCGGTTCCTCCGGCAGCACGACTTCGACGCCCGACCCTGGCGGCTCGGGCGCCACCGCCCCGACGTCCCGTCGACGATCGCTCGGCTGCTGCCGCGGCTCGAGGAGTACGCCGTCGAGCGCGAGAGTCAGGTGGCCCTCGTCGGCTGGAGCCTCGGCGGGCTGGTGGCGCGCGAGGTGGCGCGGATGCGGCCGGACCTGGTCCGCCGGGTGATTACTCTCGGCTCGCCGGTGGTCGGCGGCCTGCGCCACACCGCGATCGCCGGCCTGTTCCGCCTCCAGGGTTGGGACATCGCGGAGATCGAGCGTCGAGTCGCCGCCGCCAACCAGACGCCGATCCGCGTTCCGGTCACCGCGATCTGGAGCCGCCGCGACGGCATCGTCGACTGGCGCGCCTGCGTCGACCGCGAAACGCCGACGGTCGAGAACCTGGAAGCCACCTCCTGCCACTGGGGTCTCGGTCTCGACCCGGACGTGCTGGCGGCGATCGCGGAGCGCTTGGCGCGCGCCGACTCGTGACGGCAGCGGCGGCGGGTATACACTTGCGCCCACCAATTCCGAGGGAGGAAGTTCTATGGCCGGCAGGATGTTCCGTGAAGGGCTCGGGCTCGCCGCAGCGTTCTTCGTCGCCGCTCTCGTTGCTCCCGCTTTCGCGCAGTCGAACGCTTCCGCGCCGCCGGAACCGGCCGCATCTCCAACGGCGGCGGAGGCGGCGCCGGAGGATCAGCCGGCGGTGCTCGACGAGATCACCGTCACCGCGCAGAAACGCGAGGAGAACATCCAACAGGTGCCGGTCTCGGTCACCGCGATGTCGGCCGACGAGCTCGAGGTGCTTTCTGCGGGCGGCGCCGACGTCAAGTTCCTCTCCGGCCGCGTGCCGAGCCTGCAGCTCGAGTCGTCCTTCGGGCGCGCCTTCCCGCGTTTCTACATCCGCGGACTCGGCAACACGGACTTCGACCTCAACGCCTCGCAGCCGGTGTCGATGATCGTCGACGACGTGGTGCTCGAGAACCCGGTGGTCAAGGGCATGCCGCTGTTCGACGTCGACCACGTCGAGGTGCTGCGCGGTCCGCAGGGGACGCTCTTCGGCCGCAACACCCCAGCCGGCGTGGTGAAGTTCGACACCCGCAAGCCGACGGACGACTTCGACGGCGCGGTGCGACTGTCGTACGGCACCTTCGGCCAGACCAACCTCGAGGCGGCGGTGGGCGGCGGGCTGACGCCGACGCTCTCGGCACGCGCCTCCGTGCTCCACCAGTCCGAGGACGATTGGGTCGACAACGCCCACACCGGGAAGAAGAACGCGCTCGGCGGCTACAGCACCACGGCCTGGCGCGGTCAACTGCTGTGGAAGCCATCGGAAGACTTCAACGCGCTCGTCAACCTCCACGGCTGGGACGTCGACGGCACGGCGCGCATCTTCCGCGCCAACATCTTCAAGCCCGGCACCAACGACCTCGTCGACGGCTTCCAGCAGGACGTGGTGTTCCAGGACGGCAAGAACCAGCAGAACATCACCTCGCACGGCGCGGCGCTCAAGCTGAACTACGAGCTGGGCGGCGCGACCTTGACCTCGGTCACCGGCTACGAGACGCTGCACATGCTGTCGCGCGGCGACATCGACGGCGGCTTCGGCTGCGGGTTCTGCGGTCTCGCCAACGGCCCCGGCTTCATCCCCTTCGCCTCCGAGACGGCCGACGGCATCCCGGACCTCGACCAGATCACCGAGGAGCTGCGCATCGCGAGCCACAGCGGCGGGAGCTTCGACTGGCTGGCGGGCCTCTACTACTTCAAGGAGAAGCTCAAGGCCGAGACCCACAGCTACGACAGCCTGAGCCCCGGCAACCCGCAGGACGGCTTCGCCACCCAGCAGCAGGACGCCAAGTCCTGGGCGCTCTTCGGCTCGGTCGACTACCGGCCGAGCGAGAAGTGGACCCTGAAGGGCGGCCTGCGCTACACCGACGACAAGAAGGACTTCTCGGCGGAGCGGCCGGACGGGACCTTCCAGCCGCCGACCTCGGGGCCGATCAAGAAGCACACCGACGCCTCGCTGGTGACCGGCGACCTGTCGGCGACCTATCGGGTCAACGACAACGTCAACGTCTACGGCCGCGTCGGCACCGGCTTCCGCGCGCCGTCGATCCAGGGACGCATCCTGTTCTGCGCCGATTTCGAAGGCGGCACGAACCCCGAGACCAACTGCGTCTCGGTGGCCAAGGAGGAGAAGCTGCGCTCGGCCGAGGTCGGGATCAAGAGCGAGCTGCTGGACCGCAAGCTGAGGGTCAACCTGTCGCTCTACGACTACGAGGTCAGCGACCAGCAGCTGGTGGCGGTGGGCGGCCTGACCAACACCGCGCGCCTGCTCAACGCCGACAAGACCAAGGGCTACGGCCTCGAGGCCAACGTCGACATCGCGCCGTCGAGCGCTTGGCTGATCACCCTCGGCGGCAGCTACAACCACACCGAGATCGACGACCCGAGCCTGCTGGTCGGGCCCTGCTTCTCGTGCACGATCACCGACCCGATCGTGGGCGGCAACGTGCGCATCGACGGCAATCCGCTGCCCAACGCGCCGGAGCTGATCTTCAACGGCATCGTCGACTACCGGCGCCCGATCGGCCAGGGGCTCTTCAGCTGGAGCTTCGACTGGGCCTACGCCAGCAAGAAGAACTTCTTCCTCTACGAATCGAAGGAGTTCAACGCCGACTCGATGGAGCTCGGCACGCGCATCGGCTACACCTTCCCGGGCGCGCGCTACGAGCTCGCTATCTTCGGGCGCAACCTGACCGACGAGAAGATCGTGCAGGGCGGCATCGACTTCGACAACCTCACCGGCATGACCAACGAGCCGCGCGCGATCGGGCTCGAGTTCGCCTTCCGGTTCTGAGCTCGAACCGGCTCGACCCTCGGCCGCGGCCCGCGATCTCGCGGACCGCGGCGAGGGCGGTATCGATCTCCTGCCGGATTCCGGTGAGCCGAGACGCCGGGGGACTCGGGCGACTGGTTCTCGGCGAGCCGGCGGGGATCGGCGTCAGGTCAGCGCATCCGCGCTTGTCGGATCTCGAGCGCCTGTTCTAGTCTACTCAGCGGACCGCCTCGCAGCTCCTCGGGAGGACCGAATGCCGGCACGCGCCTCGGCCGTCGCCCTGTTGTGCTTCCTCAGTTCGGCCGCCGGAGCCTCGGTCGACGGCTCCGCGATCCACCAGGCGGCGACGCGGCACGAGGTCGGCGCTGCAGCCGACGTCCCACCCGGCGGAGTCGCCTGGTCGCGGGATGTCGCGACTTGGAGACTGGCGAACGGCTCGGTGCGCCGCTTCGCGCCGATCCCCGGCGGCGGTTCGCTCGGGTTCGTCTTCGAAGGCAGCGGTCGGTTCTCGATGGAGTTGCCGGATCCCTTCGAGCGCGAGCAGCTGCGACGGTTCGCGGGCGACCCGGCGCTGACGCGCGTCGACGTTCCGTTCAGTCGCCTGATCGTCCGCACCTGCGCACCGCTGCCGAGCGATCTCCCGGCGGCGAGCGAGGCGCCGACCGGCGCCAGCCCGATCACCGACGATCGTGTCCAGGAATGGCTCCGTTTCGGCCACCAGGACCTCGACGCCCGCCTCGCCGCCGCCGCCCTGACCCCGGGCGACGACTACCTGCTCGCCGAGGCCGAGACACCGGACTGGGGCTGGATCGCGTTCGTGTTCGACCCGTTCGAGCAGGAAGAAGCGAAGCTGGTGAAGGTGCGCCGCCAGAACGAATTCACCGAAGTCTGGGTGAGTCTCGACCGAGCCGAGGAGCGCGCGCCGGACGGCGGGCCGTCCTCGCCGCATCGTTTCCCGATCGACCTCTCGTTCGTGGATCTCGACATCGACGCCCGTGCGCTCAAGGGGGGCGCGCTGAAGCTGGAGGACCCGGTCCGCGAGTGGATCAAGGTGCGCGCGGAGATCGCCTTCACACCCCAGGTGGAGGGCGCGCGCGCTCTCCACCTGGAGCTCGATCCTTGGGCGATCGTCGACAGCGTGAGCGGCCCGGACGGCTCGCCCATTCCCTTCGCGCGCGAGCGAGTCGGCGGGAAATTCGCGGCGGTCGACAACGATCTCTCGGACAGCTCGCTCCTGCTCTTCCTCGACCCGCCGCTGGCCCGCGGCAAGCTGCGGCGACTCACCGTCCACTACCGGCTGAAGGTCTACAACTTTGCCGAGGGACGGTCGTGGTATCCGGGATCACGCGAAGGATTCTTCGACTCGCACACGGCGAAGCTGACGTTTCACCTGCCCAAGAAGTATTCGGTGCGCGCCGTCGGGCGAGCCGAAGGGGACTCGACCGCCGAGGACGGCGTGACTTCGACCTGGATCGTCGCCAAGCCGACGAAGATGCTCGGTTTCTGCATCGGCCGCGACTTCGTGGAGGAGACGCTCGCCGCCGCGGGGGCGCCGACGGTTCTGTCGTTCGGCCACGAGACGGGATTCACCTCGGGGAACATGGTGCACAACGTCGGAGCCGACGTGGCCAACAGCCTCGCCTTCTTCGCGCGGTACTTCGGTGTAGCCCTTCCCAACGATCGCCTCGTCGCGACCCGCGTGCTCGGCTACCAGGGACAGGCGTTCGACGGCCTGCTCTACCTTTCGCAGTACACCTACGACGAGGAGCACCCGGGAGCATCCGAGCTGTTCCGGGCGCACGAGGCGGCGCACGAATACTGGGGCCACCTGGTGGGCTGGAAGTCCTATCGCGACCAGTGGCTCTCCGAGGCCTTCGCCGAGTACTCGGCGATGCTCTTCGTGCAGGCGTCGCATCCCAAGGAGCGCCTGTTCGAGGAGATCGTGGAGGCCTACTCCAACGAGCAGACCGGCTCCGTGCGCGCGCTGAACAGCAAGTTCGGACGCCCTTGGAACGTCTTCCTACGGGCCGACGAGCGGCGGCTCGTGGGGCCGATCAGCGCCGGTTGGCGAGCGAGTACGGCCCTGGTGCCGCAGGGCTACCAGCTGCAGGTCTATGACAAGGGGGCGCTCGTGCTGCACATGGTGCACGCGCTCCTGCGGATCGCCGTGCGCGACCGCGACGTGTTTCGCGACGTGTTCCACGAGCTGCTCACCGCCTACGCCGGGAAGGACATCTCGACGGACGACTTCCGGCGCGTCCTCGAGGCGCAAACGCGCTCCGACTGGTCGGGCTTCTTCGCAGCCTGGGTCGACGGAACGGCGATTCCGAAGTTCCGCTGGCGCGCCACGGTCGGCAGCGCCGCCGGAGCCGCGGGCCGGTTTCCGGTGCGCCTGGAGGTGGAGACTCTCGGCGTATCCCGAGAGTTCACGACGCCGGTGCCGGTGGCCTTCGAATTCGGCTCCGACAAGAGCGCCACCCTCCTCGTCCAGGTGGCGGCGGGAAAGAAGACCATCGATCTCGAGCTGCCCGCCAAGCCGACGCGGGTGGAGTTCAATCCCGGTCGGACGATTCTCGGCGAGACCGAGCGCGACTGAGCCTGCGCTGACCCGGTCGGCGGCGCCGGAGTCGAGCCAGCCGTCGGCCGATGTCGAGGCGCGCGGGAGCTCTCGCGAGCGAGCCGCGTAGCTCGGTGCAGGTCCGCCTCGACCGCCGCCTGGGGGCACGACGCCGCGACAGAAGATCGGCCATGTCCGATGCTCGGTCTCTCCCCGAGACACGTCGGGCCGGCTCCGCCACAGCGGCGCCGGCCCGGGAGAATCAGCCTTGCCTGCGAGTTTCGACTACTTGAAGTTGATTCGCGCGTTGACGCCGTAGGTTCGCGGCGAATTGGTCAGGAAGCCGACCCGCGCCCGCGTGCCGCGCTCCTGATCGAGCGCCAGGCGCGCCTGCTCGTCGGTCAGGTTGTTGACGAACAGCGAGATGTCCCACTTCTGATTGGCGAATCCGATCCGCAGGTTGGCGATGTCGTAGGCCGGCAGCTCGGGGTCGAAAGTGAACGTTCCCTGGGTGAGCGGGCCGCCGATCGTGCCCCGGAAGGTCAGCAGGTTGACCGTGCCGAAGCCGACGGCCTGATCGCCGATCTGGGTGAAACGCGCTCCCACGTGCTGATACGACGCATTGATCGAGCCGAGCCAGCTCGCGCCGACCTGCCACTGGAAGTTCGCCGCCGCCGAACCCTGCAGCTTGGGAACCGTGGGCAGACGATTGCCCGACTGGATGCCGGCGAGGACGTTGCCCGAGGTGTCGCGCACCGTCGAAGTCAGCTTGGAGTCGGTGTAGCTCGCCGACAGGTCGATGTCGAAATGGCTCGAGAGCTCCTTGGTCAGGGCGAACTCGAAGCCTTGGGCGCGGGCGGTGGGCACGTTGAGGATGATGCGCGAGGAACAGGAGCCCGCGGTCACCGTCGCCTGCAGGTCCTTGATGTTGGTGTAGAAAGCGGAAATGTTGAACGTTCCGCCGCCCGGCAGGGTCGACTTGGTGCCGAGCTCGTAGTTCATCGCCGTCTCGTTCTTCCAGGTGTCGTGACCGCTGTAGGCGGCGAGATCGGCGGCGGTGCACAGCGGCACGTTCAGGTTGTCGTTGACGCCGCCGAGGCGGAAGCCCTTCGAGACCTGGGCGTTGAGCGAGGTCGAGTCGGCGAACTTGAAGCTGGCGATGACGCGCGGCACGACGCCGTTCGCGTCCACGCTACCCGGCCGGCTCGCCGGGTCGGCGAAGATGCCGTCGAAGACCTGCGTCCGGCTCTCCTTGTAGTTGTAGTAGCGCGCGCCGGCCGTCAGGTCGAAGCGCTCGCCGATCTTCCAGGTGCCCTCGCCGAAGACCGCGTACTGCTTGAAGTCATAGTGCAGCTTGGAGAAGAAGAGGATGTCCTTGCCGGCGCCGAAACGCCCGGCGGTGGGGATGCCGGTCGCGTCCTCGAAGCCGTTGACGAACAGGCTCTGGCCGTAGTCGCGCTTGATCTTGCTGTAGAAGGCGCCGCCCAACCAGTTGAACGAATCGGTCTGGCCGCTGAGGCGGAACTCCTGCGTCCACACCGTAGCCTTGGTCTTGTCGTCGAGCGGCGCGTCGATGGTGTAGACGTTCTCCGGCAGGCCGATGGTGCCGCCGGTGATGCTGGCGGTCAGCGCCGTGGCGTCGCGCACCTGGAGGATGTCGCGCTTGGTGTACGAGGTGATCGACGTCAGGTCCGTCCCGCCGCCGAACTTGTAGTTCAGGTTCAAGTCGCCGAGGGTGAACTTGTCGGTGAACGGCTCGTCGATCTGGGTGAACTGCTGGCGATCGCCGAGAGTGACGGCGGGCCGCGTGGTGGTGTACGGGTTGGCCAGGATGTTGAACAGATCGACCCGGTTGAAGCCGTCCGTCTTGACGTCCTGGTAGAGGATCCGCGGCGTGATCGTCAGGTTCTCGTTGGGCTGGAACTTGAACGCCCAGCGGACGCCGGCGCGCCGCCCGCCGTTGACGTCCTTGCGGACCGACAGATCCGGCTGAACGGCGTCGATATAGCCGCCGATGTCGTTGTAATAGACCGCGATCCGCATCGCCGCTTGCTCGCCGATCGGAGCGTTGAGCGAGACCTTGGCGGTCTCGCCGACCTCGCCGCCGTCGATCGAGCTGATGCCGAACTCGCCGGTCGAGCCGGAAACTCCGATCTCGGGCTGATTGGTGATGTAGCGCACCGTGCCGGATTCCGAGCCGGCGCCGAAGAGCGTCCCTTGCGGGCCCTTCAGCACTTCCACGCGGTTCACGTCGAACAGGTCGACGTCGGGGGTGAAGAGCGAGAGCGAGATCACCGAATCGTCGAGGTAGACGCCCACCTGCTCCTTGACGCCCGGCTGGTCGCGCACGATCTGGCCGGAGGAGACGCCGCGGATCGCGACCTGGCTCTGTCCGGGTCCGAGGTTCTGGACGATGAAGCCGGGCACGTTCGCCGCGACGCCTTCGATCGTGTCGACGCCGCGCGCCTGCAAGACCTCCTGCGTCGGCGCCTCGACCGCGAAGGGCACCTCCTGGATCGCCTCCTCGCGCAGCGTGGCGGTGACCGTGATCTCCTCCTTGACCTCGGAGGCCGGTTTCTCGGCCGGCTTGGCCTTCTCCTCCGCCTTGGCCTTCTCGTCCGCCGGCGGCGTCGAGGATTGCGCTCGCGCGGGAACCGACATCCCCGCGACCGCGATCAGGAACGCTCCGGCCACCATCGTCGCTTTCCGGCTCCACAACGTTGCCATGTGTCCTCCTCTGGGTCATCCGGCCGGCGGAATTCCCGCCGGCGTCGATTCATCCATCCGCAATTGCTGGAGCGACTGGCGGCGGATTGTAACCCCATCGTCGCGTTTACGCACCCTCGGGGCTCTCGCCCGAACCAACACCGGCGTCGCAGCGCACCCGGCCCCCCGCGCCAGGCCGCGAAGAGGCGGGAGTTGACATTCCCCGGCGCGCTTCGTAGGTTTCCGTGCACATATGTATGGAGGGTTCCGGTGAGGCAGCGCTATTCGCTCGCGTCCCTGGCGCGCCACGCCTTGGCGGGCCATCGCGGCTGGCGGCCGCTCTGGCGCGACCCCGAGCCCAAGGCGAGCTACGACGTGGTGATCGTCGGCGGCGGCGGGCACGGCCTGGCGATCGCCTACTACCTGGCGACCCGCCACGGCATCCGCGACGTCGCGGTGCTCGAGCGCGCCTGGATCGGCTCCGGCGCCTCCGGACGCAACACCCAGGTGACGCGCTCCAACTATTTCTATCCGCCGAGCGCGCGCTTCTACGACCATTCGCTGCGGCTCTACGAGCAGCTCACGAGCGAGCTCAACTTCAACCTCATGCTGAGCCAGCGCGGCATCGTGACCCTCGCCTCCAGCCGCCACGAGCTCGAGCACACCCGGCGCTGGGCGAACGCCGTCCACTTGAACGGCGTCGACTCGCGCATGCTGTCGCGCGCGGACCTGGCGCGGCTCATGCCGGGGCTGAATCTCGACGCTCGGCTGCCGGTGGTCGGCGGGTTCATCCAGCCGCGCGGCGGCATCACGCGCCACGACGCCGTGGTCTGGGCGTTCGCGCGCGCCGCCGACGCGGCCGGCGTCGACCTGGTCCAGAGCTGCGAAGTGCGCGGCCTGCGCTTCGACCGCGGGCGGATCGCGGCGCTCGAGACCAGCCGCGGGGCGATCGGCGCCGGGCGGGTCGTGTTCGCGGTGGCCGGGCATTCGAGCGCGCTGGCGCGGCTGGCGGGTTTCCGCCTGCCGCTCGTGAGCATGACGCTGCAGGCGATGGTGACCGAGCCGGTGGCACCGGTGCTCGACACGGTGGTGCTCTCGCCGGCGATCCACGTCTACGTCGGCCAGACCGACCGCGGCGAGCTCTGCTTCGGCGGCGGCGCCGACGTGCACAATTCCTACGCCCAACGCGGCAGTCTGCCGACGATGGAGGACGTCGTCACCGCGCTGGTCGAGCTCTTCCCGGCCTACTCGCGCTTGCGCCTGCTGCGCCAGTGGGGCGGCATCGTCGACATCAGCCCGGACACCAGCCCGATCCTCGGCAAGTCGCCGGTCGACAACCTCTATCTCGACTGCGGTTTCGGCACCGGCGGCTACAAGGCGATCCCGGCGGCGGGCGAGACCCTGGCGTACACGGTCGCCCACGACCGGGCGCACCCGCTGATCGAGCCCTTCGGCCTCGAGCGCTTCCGCCGCGGCGCGTGGATCGACGAAGGCGCCGCCGCCGGCGTGGCGCACTGAGCGCGGACGGCCGCGATGCTGCGCATCCCCTGCCCCTACTGCGGTCCGCGCGACGAGACCGAGTTCGCCTTCGGCGGCGAAGCGCACCTCGATCGGCCGCCGCTTGCGTCGACCGACGAGGAGTGGACCGCCTATCTGTTCCTGCGCACCAACCCCCTCGGCGCGCACGCCGAGCGCTGGCGGCACGCCCGCGGCTGCGGCCAGTGGTTCAACCTGCGGCGTCACACCCTGACCCACGAGATCCTGGCGGTCTATGCGATGGGCAGCCCGCCGCCGGACGACGGGGGCAAGGAGCGATGAGCGGCTCCTTCCGGCTGCCGCGCGGCGGGACGATCGACCGCTCGCGGCCGCTCGCCTTCCGCTTCGACGGCCGGAAGCTCTCCGGCTTCGCCGGCGACACGCTCGCCTCGGCGCTGCTCGCCAACGGCGTGGACGTCCTGGCGCGCAGCTTCAAGGAGCGCCGTCCGCGCGGCGTGCTCTCGGCCGGGCCCGAGGAGACGCACGCCCTGGTGGCGGTGGGCGAGGGCCCGCGGCGCACGCCGAGCGTCCGGGCCACGCTCGAGCCGCTCGTCGACGGCCTGGTGGCCGAGAGCCAGCACGGCTGGCCGAGCGTCGGCTTCGACCTCGGAGCGATCATGGGCTGGCTGCACCCTTTCCTGCCCGCCGGCTTCTACAACAAGACCTTCACCTGGCCGAGCTGGGAGCTCTACGAGCCGGTGATCCGGCGCCTGGCCGGGCTGGGCGCGACGCCGCGGGTCGCGGACGGCGAGCGCTACGCCTGGCGCAACGCCCACTGCGACCTGCTGGTGGTCGGCGCCGGCGCCGCAGGTCTGGTGGCGGCGTGGGTCGCGGCGCGCGGCGGGGCGCGGGTGATCGTGGTCGAGAGCGCCGAGCGGCCCGGCGGCGGCCTGCGCTTCCGGCGGGAGGATCTCGGCGGCGGCCGGCCGCAGGCCTGGGTCGATTCGATGCTGGCGCTCCTCGGCGAGCATCCGGGGGTCCGCCTCCTGACCTCGACGACCGCCGTCGGCGCCTACGATCACGGCGTTTTCGCGGCGCTCGAGCGCTGCGCCGAGGCGGGCGGCGACGGCGGTCCCTGGGCGCAGCGCTGGTGGCGCATCCGGACGCGCGGCGCGATCCTCGCCAGCGGCGCGATCGAGCAGCCGCTCGTCTTCCCGTACAACGACCGCCCGGGGATCGTGCTCGCCGACGCGGCGCGGCACTACCTCCACAGCTTCGCCGTGGCGGTGGGGCGGCGGGTGCTCGTCGCCACCAACAACGACAGCGCCTATCGCGTGGCGCTCGACCTCGCCGCGGCGGGGATCGAGGTGCCCGGCGTCGTCGACGCGCGCCCGGCGGTGCGCGCCGACCTGCGCGCCGCCCTCGAGGCGGCCGGGATCCCGGTCGAGGCCGGGGCGCGCATCGAGCGCACCCGCGGGCGGCGGCGGGTGGCGGCGGCGCGCTTCGTCGCGTCCGGCGCCGGCCGCTGGGTCGAGTGCGACGCGATCGCCATGTCGGGCGGCTGGAATCCGGCGGCGCAGCTCTACGGTCAGGCCGGCGGACGCCTGCGCTTCGACGCCCACTCTGCCTGCCTGGTACCCGACGGCGCCCTGGCCGGCATGCGCGCCGCCGGCGCGGCGGCCGGGCGCTTCGAGCTGCGCGCCGCGCTCGACCAGGCCGCGGCGGTGGCAGCCGAAGCGCTCGCCGAGCTCGGGCGCTCCGTCACGATCGACCCATCGCCGTGGCGGGCGATCGCCGCCGAGCCGCCGCCGGCGCCGGTCGGCCCGCTCGGCTGCGCCAGCGCCACGCGCCGGGATCGCGCCTGGGTCGACTTCGGCCACGATGTCACCGCCGCCGATCTCGACCTCGCGGTGCGCGAGAACTTCGTCTCGGTCGAGCACCTGAAGCGCTACACCACCGTCGGCATGGCTTTCGATCAGGGGAAGACGTCGAACCTGAACGCGCTCGCCATCCTCGCCGAGCGGACTGGGCGACCGATCGCCGAGGTGGGGACGACCAAGTTCCGCCCGCCGGTGATTCCGGTCACGCTGGGTGCGATCGCCGGCGGCCGGCTCGGGGCGTTCCTTCGTCCCGCCCGCCTCCTGCCGTCCCACGATCGCCAGATCGCGGCGGGGGCGCGGTTCGAGGACTACGGCCTCTGGCGGCGGCCGGCGACCTATCCGCGGCCGGGCGAGAGCGAGCCCGAGACCATCGCGCGCGAGGTCACGACGGTGCGCACCGCGGCCGGCCTGTTCGAGGCCTCGCCGCTCGGCAAGATCCGCGTCCGCGGCGCCGACGCCGGCGAGTTGCTGGAGCGCGTCTACGCTCAGCGGGTCGCCGACCTCGCGCCCGGCCAGGTGCGTTACGCCGTCATGCTCACCGAGAAGGGCGTGGTGATGGACGACGGCGTCTGCGCGCGGGTCGCGGAGGACGAGTTCTGGGTCGGCACGAGCAGCGCCAACGCGGCGCGGATTGCCGCCTGGCTCGAGGAGTGGCTGCAGTGCCAGTGGCCGGAGCTCGCGGCGGTGACCACCGACGTGACCTCGCAGTGGGCCACCCTGACCGTCGCCGGCCCGCGCGCCCGCGACGTGCTGCGCGCGCTGCCCTGCGACGTCGACCTCGCGCCGCGAGCCTTCCCGCATTCCCGTTTCCGCGACGGCGAGATCGCGGGCGTGCCCTGCCGGATCTTCCGCGTCAGCTTCACCGGCGAGCTGTCGTACGAGATCAACGTGCCCGCCGACCGCGGGGCGGCGCTCTGGGACGCGCTCGTGGCGGCCGGCGCGCCGCACGGCCTCACGCCGATCGGCGTCGAGGCGTGGCTCGTGCTGCGGATGGAGAAGGGCTATCTCCACTTGGGCGCCGACACCGACGGCACGACGGTGCCGGACGACCTCGGGCTCTCGCCGGCGCTGGCGAGGAAGAGCGGCGACTTCGTCGGCCGGCGCTCGCTCGCGCTGCCGGAGAACCTCCGCCCCGACCGGCTGCAGCTCGTCGGTCTACGCTGCCGCGGCGAGAGCGCGCCGTTCGTCGCCGGTGGCCTGCTGGTCGACGGCGAGCGCGTCGCGCCGCCGGTCGAGCCCGCGGGCTACCTGACCTCGGCGGCCTACAGCCCGACGCTCGGCGCGCACCTCGGGCTCGGCATGCTGCGCCGCGGCCGGGCGCGGCACGGCGAGCGGGTGACGGTGGTCGACGGACGTCGGTCGACGATCGCCGAGGTGGTCCCGCCGGCGCACTACGACCCGACGGGGGAGCGGCTGCGTGGCTGAGTTGGCGTCGCTCTCGCCGCTCGGATCCGGCGCGCCGCGAGTGCACCGCGCACGGGGCGTCGAGCTGCGCGAGCTCCGCCGGGTCGCCCAGGTGCGGATCCAGGCGCTGCGCGCCGACCGCGACCGCCTGCCGTCGCCGGCCGGGGAGGTGCTACCGCGGGCGCCGAACGCCGTCGCGGGGAGCGAACCCTGGATCCTCTGGCGGGCGCCCGGCGATTGGCTGGCCTACGCGCTCGAGCCGACGCCCGAGCGGCTCGCGGCGATCCTGCGCGAGCGCCTCGCCGGTGCGCCGCTCTTGTTCGCCGACCTCTCCTCGGCCTCCTCGCTGCTCGAGATCTCCGGGCCGCGCGCCGCCGAGGTGCTGGCGCGCGACTGCGGCCTCGATTTCGAGGGCGGGGGGTTGCCGCCGGGCAGCTGCGCGCAGACGGCGATCGCCCAGATGACGATCGGCATCCACCGCCCGTCGGCGGCCGAGCTGTGGCGGCTCTGGGTGGACCGCTCGGCGGCGCGCCATTTCTTTTCCTGGCTGGTCGACTCGAGCGGCGGTCCGGGCGCTTCCCGGGAAAGGGAGCCTTGAGGGCGGCGGCGCCAACTCGGGCCGGAGGCGCACGCCGGCTGGCGGAGGGCAAACCCGTCCGCCGTCCGCTCGATCGCGCCTCCTGGGTCGCGGCGGCGCGCGCCGCGCTGCTCTCGGGCGGCATCGCCGCGGTCAAGGTCTACCGGCTGGCGCGACGGCTCGGGGCGACGCGCGGCAGCTTCTACTGGCACTTCGCGGATCGCGACGACCTGCTGCGCGCGTTGCTCGTCGACTGGGAGGCGACCAACACCGCGCCGTTCGAGCGCATCCTGCGCGCGGGGACCAACGGCGAGGCGGAGTTCCAGGCGGTGGTCGACTTGTGGCTCTCGGAAGCCGAGTACAGTCCGGAATTCGACTCGGCGGTGCGCGACTGGGCGCGGCTCGACCGCGGCGTCGCGGCGGCGGTTCGGCGCGCCGACGAACGGCGCATCGAGGTCCTGCGGCGGATCTTTCTCGACCTCGGCCTTGTCGATCCGGAGGCGCTGGTTCGAGCGCGCGTGACCTACTTCCACCAGGTCGGCTATTACGCCCTCGGGCTCGCCGAGTCGGCCGAGCGCCGACGCGAGCTGCTGCCCTACTACTTGCGCACGCTGCTCGGACGGCCGATCGCGGCCGCCGCGTCGAGCGGCCGCACCGGGGACGGTCGATGACCGCCCCGTCCCACCTCTGGTCGTCGCGCGCCGCTTTCTATCTCGGCGCGATCGGCGCCGCGGTGGGCCTCGGCAGCATCTGGCGCTTCCCCTACCTCGCCGGCACCAGCGGCGGTTTCGCCTTCGTGGCGGTCTTCGTGGTCGCCTGCGCGGCGATCGCCACGCCGCTGCTGGTGGCGGAGTTTCTGATCGGCCGCTGGTCGCGACAGAGCCCGCCGCTGGCTTTCGGGGAGATCGCGGCGCTCGCCGGCCGCGGTCGCGGCTGGAACCTCGTAGGCTGGTCGGGGACGGTCGCCGCCTTCGCGATCTTCTCCTACTACACGATCATCGCCGGCTGGGTGCTCGCCTACGCCTGGAAGTGCGCCGCGGGCGAGCTCTCCGGCCTGTCGCACGCGGCGGTCGCGCAGCGCTTCGCGGATTTCGTCGCCGATCCGCTGCGGATCGTCGCTTGGCAAGCGCTCTTCCTCGCCATCGTCGCCGGGATCTCGGCGCGCGGCGTCCACCGCGGGCTCGAGGTCGCCAACCGGCTGCGCGCCCCGGTCTTCCTCGTGTTGCTGCTCGGGCTGGTCGGCTACGCGCTCGCCACCGGCGACGTCGCGCGCGGCCTGCGCTTCGCTTTCGCGCCGGACTTCGCCAAGATCACGCCGCCGGTGGTCGTCGCCGCGGTGGGCCAGGCCTTCTTCGCCACCGGCGTCGGCATGGCGATGATGCTCGCCTACGGCGCCTACGTGCCGCGCGGCGCCTCGCTGCTGCGCTCGGCGCTGCTGATCACCGGCTCGATCGTGCTCGTCTCGTTGCTCGCCACGCTGCTCGTCTTCCCGCTGGTCTTCGCCTACGGCATGAACCCGGCGCAGGGACCGGAGCTGGTCTTCCAAGTGCTTCCCGCGGCCTTCGCCGAGATGCCGGCGGGGCGGTTCGTGGGCGCGGTCTTCTTCATCTTGCTCGCCTTCGCCGCTCTGACGCCGTCGATCGCGGCGCTCGAGCCCGCCGTCGCCTGGCTCGGGCAGCGCCATGCCTTGCCGCGTCGCCGCGCGGTCGCGCTGACGACGATCGCCGCCTTCGTCCTCGGGCTCGGCTCGGTGCTGTCGTTCAATCTCTGGGCGCAGTGGAGACCGCTCGCCGGCCTCGGGCGCTTCGGCACGATGAGCTTCTTCGGCCTGATCGATTTCGTCTCCTCCAACATCCTGCTCGAGGTCGGAGCGGTGGCGACCAGCGTCTTCGTCGGTTGGCTCCTGGCGGCCCGGATCCCCGACGAGGAGCTGGCCGAGCTGTCGCCCGGCGCGCGCCGCGCCCTCCTCTGGTCGCTGCGCTACTTGTGTCCGCTCGCGGTCCTGGCGGTGCTGGTGGCGGCTTTCCTCTAGTCGGCCCGCCACCACCGGCTGTGGAGCCGGCCGCAGTCTGCGCGGCCGGGGAGGCTTAGGCTCGGCCGGTGCGCGGCCTCCAGCGCTTCGCCGTCCCCGCCTTGCTCCTGGGAGCGCTCGCCGCGCCCGCCGCGGCGACGACCTTCTACGTCTCCTCGGCGAGTGGCGACGACCTCGACGACGGTCTGACGCCCGCGACCGCGTTTGCCTCGATCGCCAAGGTGAACTCGCTGGCGCTCGTCGCCGGCGACGTCGTGCGCTTCTTCTGCGGCGAGACCTGGCGGACCGATCCCCTGGTGCTCACCCGTTCCGGGGCCGCGGGCAACCCCATCGTCGTCTCTTCGCACCCCGCCGGTTGCGCCGACAAGCCGCTCCTCTCCGGCGCCTGGCCGATCCGCGGCTGGGCGGCCGACGCGCCGAACGTGGTGCGCGCCGCGCTCGGCGCGGGCGCCAACGCCGGCCATTTCCCCAACGGCGTCGACCAGCTCTTCCGCGGCGCGAACCGGCTGCCTTTCGGCCGCTGGCCGAACCGCGAGGATCACGCCGACGGCGGCTGGGCGACGATCGACGCGCAGCCGAACGCGACCCAGTTCACCGACGCGGAGCTGCCGGCGGGCGACTGGACCGGCGCGGTGGCGCACGTCAAGGGGATCCGCTGGTACGTCATGAACCGCAACGTCACCGCCGACGGCGGCTCGACGCTGACGGTCAACGACGCGCTCTCCTGCTGGGGCGGCTGCACGGGCTGGGGGTATTTCCTGTCGAGCCACCGCGCCACTCTCGACCGCGAGGGCGAGTGGTTCTGGGACGCGGCGACCAACACGGTCTATCTGTACACCGCGCAGGGCGTGCCGGCCGACGACGCGATCGAGGCGTCGGTGGTGATGCCGACCTCGTCGTCGTTCGCCGGCGGCGTGGTGCTCGGCACCCACCTGGCGCAGGAGATCGCCTGGGTGACGCTCGAGAACCTGCGCGTCGAGCGCTGGTGGGACAACGGCGTCACCACGCCGACCAACCTCGAGGCCGACGAGAATCACGATCTCGTCCTGCAGGACCTCGAGGTCCGCGACGTCGACGACGCCGGCATCCGGCTGACGACCTGGGTGTGGAACGCCGCCGCGCACGGCAATGGCCCCAACGGCTGGCGGGGCGGGCGCAACCAGACCGTGCGGCGCAATCTCGTCGAGCGCGCCAATTCCTTCGGCATCGACAGCTTCGCCCGCCAGACGCTGTTCGAGGACAACGTCCTGCGCGACGTGGCGTCGATCGAGTACCTCGGGCGCGAGGGAATGGGCTGCGGCTTCACCGGCACCAACTGCACCGAGCACGGCGACGGCATCCGCGTCAACCGCGGCGGCGAGACCCCGGACCACTCGGGGCTCGGCAACACCTTGCGCCGCAACCGCCTCGAGCGCGTCGGCATGAACGGCATCGACGTCTTCGCGCGCCAGAACCTGATCGAGAACAACGTCGTCTCGGTCGCCTGCCGGACCAAGGGCGACTGCGGCGCGATCCGCACCTTCGGCGACGGCACGCTCGCGACCACGCACGTCGCGGACGTCACCATCCGCGGCAACCTCTTCCTCGACACCTACGGCAACACCGACGGCTGCCGCTCGGACTTCGACACCCTATTCGGCTTCGGCGTCTACGTCGACCACTTCTCGAAGAACGTCACGGTCGAGGACAACACGGTCGCCGGCTCCACCTGGGTGGGGGTGCTCTTCCAGGACTCGACCGGTTCGGCCAGCGGCAATACCCTGTTCGACGACGCGATCCCGGGTTCCTTCGGCGCCGAGCTCGACGTCGTCGGCGCGGTCGCCGACGTCGACTCTTTCGACAACCGCTTCGTCACCTTCACCGCCCAGGAACGGACGATCCGCGTCGACTCCCCGAGCGCGCTCGGCACCTCGGACGCCAACGTCTACTTCAGCCCCTACCTCGACGCCAGCCTCGACTCCGGCGCCGGCACGATGAACCTCGCGGGCTGGAAGTCCTCGACCGGGCTCGATCCGACCTCGATCGCGCACTGGTTCGTCGAGTCGTCGGGCGCGCCGCCGCGGGCGACCCTGTTCGTCAACGACCTCGACGTGCCGATCGACGTCGAGCTCGGCGCGACCGCCTGGTTCGACTTGGCGCACGCCCCGGTCAGCGGCTCTTTTTCCCTGCCGGCCTTCTCGTCGCGCGTCCTCGTCCACGACTGGCTCTTCGCCGACGGCTTCGAAGCCGGCACGACCGCGCGCTGGAGCGCGGCCGCACCCTAGAGCCGCTCGGCTCACTTCCCCTTGGTCTTGTCGGCCTGCGCGCGGGCGTAGGCGACCGCCGACCGGACCTCGGCCTTGAATTGCGCCAGGTCGATCTGCATGCCGTTCAAGTAGGCGCTCCAGCCGGCGCTCGACTTGGCGTAGTGCACCGCGGACTCGATTTCGGCGTCGGTGGCGCCGAACAAGCGGGCGACCTCGGTGTGGTAGGCGACGCAGTACTGGCATTTGGCGATCGCCGAGAGACCGAGACCGATCAGCTCGCGGTACTTGTTGGGGATCGGGCCGGCATCGAACTGCACCTTCTTGAACAGGCGCCACTCGAGCTCGAGCTCGTCGTCCGGAACGAGCTTGAACATCGTCGGCACCAGGCCGAACATCCCTTCGATCTCGCGGTAGACCGCCGCGCGGTCGACCGGCGCGGGAACGCCGGGGGCGGCCTCGGCCGACGCGGTGGCGGGCCGGGCCGGCTGCGTGGCATCGCTCGCGCGGAGGGCGAGCAGGAGCCCGGCGGTGACGAGGGAGGCGGCGACGGCGAGGGCGACGGGGGCGAGACGGCGCGGCGTGGACATCGGAGTTTCCTTTCCGCCGGAGGGTTCGGGGCCGGCTGGAAGGGAATCCTCGGCGGCGGGCGCGGGAGCGGACGTGGGAGTCGGCGTGGGAATTGGCCGCGAACGGCGACTGTGGGAAGCTCCCGCTCCACCCGATGAGCGCCGCACGCCTCGAGATCCGCGTCCTCGGCGAGCTCTCGGTTCGTCGCGGCGCGGAAGCGCTCGGCCTGCCGGCCTCGCGCAAAACGCGCGCGCTGCTCGGCCTGCTCGTGGCGGCGCGCGCGCCGCTCTCCCGGACGCACCTGTGCGAGCTGCTCTGGGAGGGTCCGGTCGACCCGCGCGCCGAGCTGCGCTGGAGCCTCAACAAGGTGCGGGCGCTGCTGGGCGGGGCCGATCGGCTGCGGGCCGAAGGGGACGCCCTGGCGCTCGCGCCGGGGGCCGGCTGGATCGATCTGGTGGACGTGGAGCGTCTGGCGGCCGGCGGGCTCGAGACGCTGGCGAGCGAGCCGCTCGCGCAGGCGCTCGGGCTCTTCCGCGGCGAGCTGCTCGCCGGTCTCGAGCTGCCCGACTGCTTTCGCTATCACTCCTGGTTGCTCGCCGAGCGCGAGCGCCTCACCGCGCTGCGCCTGGCGATGTTCGAGCGGCTCTTCGCCCTCGAGCTCGCGACGCCGTCGCGGGCGTTGGCGACGGCGCGCGCCTGGGTGGCGGCCGATCCGCTGGCGGAAGCGGCGCACGCGGCGGTGGTGCGCAGCCTGCTGGCGCTCGGCCGGCCGCGGGAGGCGAACCAGGCGGCCGAGACCTGTCGCCGGATCCTCCGCCAGGAGCTGGGTGTGGCGCCCGGCGCGCTGCTCGAGGCGGCGCGGGAGGAGCGGCCCCGCCCGAGCGGAGCGCGCGCGACGCCCGAGGCGCGCGAACCGGGCCGGACGGAGGCGGCGCCGTCCGCGACCCCGGCGCGGCCCTTCGTCGGTCGCGACGCCGAGCTCGCCCGCGGGCGGGCGGCGGTCGCCGCCGCGTTCGCGCGCCGGTCGCCCTGCGTCCTGCTGGCGCGCGGCGAACCGGGGATCGGCAAGAGCCGTCTGCTCGCCGAGCTCGCCCGCGCGGTCGAGGACGGCGGCGGCACGGCGCTCGCGGCTCGCGGCTTCGAGGCCGAGCTGACGCGGCCGTTCGGGGTCTGGATCGATCTGCTCCGCGCCGGCTTGCCGGCCGAGCTGCGCGCCGGCCTCGCCGGCGATCTCGCGCCGCTGCTCCCCGAGCTGGGAGGGGAGGGCCGCCCGGCGATCCACGCCGGCGATCCGCTCGACCGGGAACGCCTCCACGGGGCGGTGTCCTCGGCGCTGGCGACGCTCGCCGCTCGGGGCGCTGGGCTGCTCCTGATCTTCGACGACTTGCAGTGGATCGACGAAGCCTCGATCGCGCTCTTGCACGCGGCGCTCGACCGCCTGCCGCGGGCGGCGCTGGCGACGGCGCTCGGGGCGCGCGCCGGAGAGCTCGCCCCGAACGGTCCGGGGGCGCGCCTGCTGCGCGACCTCGAACGCGGCGCGCGCCTGACCCGACTCGACCTCGGTCCGCTCGCGGAAGGCGAGTGCGTCGCGCTCGCGCGCTCGGTCAACGCCGCCGCCGATGCGCCGCGAGTGGCGCGTGCGAGCGGCGGCAACCCGCTCTTCGCCATCGAGCTCGCCCGCAGCGCCGGCGACTGGGATCGGAATCTGCCGGCGAGCCTGAACGCGCTGGTGGGCGAGCGGCTGGCGCGTCTGGGCGAAGGCGCGCGCGCTCTGGCCACTTGGGCGGCGGTGGTCGGCACCTCGTTCGCGGCGGGCGAGCTCGCCGACCTGGCGGCGCTGCCGCGCGACGCCTTCCTCGCCGCCTTGGAGGAGCTCGAACGCGCCGCCCTCTTCCGGCCGTCGCGCGACGGCGAGCGCTACGACTTCGTGCACGATCTGGTGCGCCGCACGGCCTACGAGCAGATCCCTCCTCCGCGACGCCGGTTCCTCCACGCGGCGGTGGCGCGCGCCCTGGGAGCGCGGCCCGACCCGGAAGCGGCGCTCGCCGCCGACCTCGCCCGGCACGCGGCGCTCGGCGGAGAAAGCGAGCTCGCGGCGCGCGCCTGTCTGGCGGCCGCCGACCGTTGCTTGCGGCTCGCCGCGGTCGAGGAGGCGGCGGAGCTCGGCGAGCGCGGGCTCGGGCACCTGGCGCGCAGCGACCCGGGCGCCACGCTCGGCCTGCGCTTCGAGCTGCTGCGGGCGCTGCTGCACGCCACCCAGGGTAGGCCGCGGCGCGCCGGCATGCTGGCCGAGGTCGGCCGATGGGTCGACGAGGCGCGGCGGATCGGCCGGCCGGAGCACCTGCAGCTCGGTCTCTACGTGCTCGGCGTCATCTCCTACGGCGAGGGCGACTTCTCGGCCGCCGAACGCCAGGTGCTCGAGGAGGCCGAAGCGCTGCGCGGCGCCGAGCCCCGGATCGCGGCCCGCGCGCTGTCGAACGCCGGCCGCTGCCTGGCGCAGATCGAGCGCGATCACGCGCGCGCCGAGGCCCTGCTGCGCGAGGGCCGCGACCTGGCGGCGCGGGCCGGACTCGAGCTGCTCGACATCCCCTGGGGGCTCGGGATGCTGGCCCAGGCCGCCGGGCGCGTCGACGAGGCCCGGCGCGAGCTCGGGCGCGCGGTCGAGATCGCGCACCGCGCCGGCGATCCGTGGACCGAGAGCCAGTGTCTGGCGCGGCTCGCGGCGATGGCGTTCGAAGCCGACGAGCCGGCGACGGTGCTCGACTGCTGCCGCGAGCTCGAGGCGCTCACCGCCAAGGTCGGCGAGGGTAGCGAAGGGGCGATCGCGGCGGGGCTGCGTGCCCTGGTCGCCGCGCGGCGCGAGGAGCCGGGCGCGGAAGCCGAGCTCGGGCGCGCCATCGGCTCGTTGCGCGCGGCGGACTCGAAGCTCCACCTCGCCTTCGTGCTGAATCACGCGGCGCTGCGCGATCTGGAGGCGAACCGCCGGGAGAGGGCGGCGGAGCGCGCCGCCGAGGCGCTCGCGGCGGCGGCGGCGGTGGGCCGGCGGGGGCAAGTCGCCCGGGCGCGATGGCTCCTGGCGCGCATCGCGCTCGCCGGCGGCGACCGCGCCGGCGCGCGGCGCGAGCTGCGCGCGGCGGTGGAGCAGAACCGCGCTCCCGGCACGCTCGGCGGCCGGACCTGGGGCGAAATCGAGGAGCTGGCTCGCCGGCTGCGGATTCCCACGCTCGCACCCACGCCCCGGAGGCAAGCTCGCCACAGCTCGCGAGGAGGACGGCCATGACCCTGCTGATCGTCGAGACCACGTACGACCCGCCGCTCAGCGACGAGAAGCGGCGGCTCGACCAGGATCGGCTGAATCCTTGCCTGGAGCTGCGCGAAGTCGCCTGGGTGCGCAGCTACGAATCGGCCGACCGGCGGCGCAAGGTCTGTCTCTTCCGGGCTCCCGACGCCGATGCGCTACGCGAGGCGCTGCACGGCGCCGGGATCGGTTTCGACCGCATCTGGGTCGCCGATCTGCGCGAACCCGACCCCGACGATCCCGCCGGCGAGCGGGTGATCGTCCGGCGCTGAGCCCGTCGCCCGGAGCGAGTTGGGTATCCTCACGCCCGGCATGACGACCTGGGCGATCGGCGACGTTCACGGCTGCTACCGGACGCTGCGCCGGCTGCTGAAGCACCGGGAGATCGGCTCGCGCGACGAGCTGTGGTTCGTCGGCGACCTGGTCAACCGCGGTCCGCGGTCGCGTGCCGTCCTGCAGTACGTGAGCGAGCTCGGGCCGCGCGCCACGGTGGTCCTCGGCAACCACGACCTGCATTTCTTGGCGCGCGCGATCGGAGTCGCCGGCGAGCGCAAGCGCGACACCCTCGAGGAGCTGCTCGCAGCCCCCGACCTGCCGGACTTGGCGGCCTGGTTGCTGCACCGTCCCCTCGCCCGGCGCGCCGGCGATCGCCTGCTCGTGCACGCGGGAGTGCGCGCCGACTGGTCGGCGGCGCAGATCGAGCGCCGGGCGCGCGCCGTGTCGGCGATCCTCGTCGGTCCGCGGGCCGCCGACCTGCTGGCGAGCTACCGGCCGCGCGGCGGCGCGCGTCGCCCGCCGAGTCTGCCGCGCGAACCGCTCGAGGATCTGCGCGTCCTCACCCTGCTGCGCACCTGCACCCGCGAGGGCACGCCGCGCTACGACTTCGCCGGCCCCCCCGAGGACCGGCCGCGGGGCCGGGTCCCGTGGTTCGACGTCCCGCAACGCAAGAGCCGCCGCGCGCGTCTGTTCTTCGGCCACTGGGCGGCGCTCGGCTTGCTGGTGCGCGACGACGTGGTGGCGCTCGACACCGGTTGCGCCTGGGGCGGGCTGCTGACCGCGATCCGCCTCGAGGACGGCCGGGTGATCCAGGCGGCGCATGAGGATTGACGGTGAGGGGGCGAGCACCCTCCCGCGGACGCTCGCCGAGCTCGCGGGCGGGATCGACGGCGGTCTCCACCTCGGCGGTCAGCTTTTCGTCGCGCGGCGGGGCGAAACGCTCGCCGACCTCGCGTTCGGCCAAGCGCGGCCGGGCGAGCCGATGCGGCGTGACCACCGGATGCTCTGGCTCTCCTCGTCGAAGCCGGTGACCGCGCTGCTCGTCGCCCGCCTCTGGGAGCGCGGGCGGCTCGAGCTCGACGACCCGGTGGCCAGCCATCTGCCGGAGTTCGCGACCGGCGGTAAGGAGCGGGTGACGATCCGCCACCTGCTGACCCACACCGGGGGCTTTCGCCTGCTCGACGTCGGCTGGCCGGAGAAGAGCTGGGAGGAGATCGTGGCGCGCATCGCCGCGGCGCGGCTCGAGCCGCGATGGATCCCGGGCGAGAAGGCGGGCTACCACCAGACTTCGAGCTGGTTCGTACTCGGCGAGATCGCCCGGCGTCTGGCGGGAGCGGTGAGCTTCGCGGACCTCGTGCGCGAGGAGATCTTCCGGCCGCTCGGGCTCGAACGTTGCTCGCTCGGCATGCCGGTCGAGACCTATCGCGAGGTGGCGCCGAGTCTCGCGCCGATGTGGAACACGGCGCAGGGGCGCCAGGCCGAGCACCCGTGGAGCGACGAGATCCGGGTGGTGCGCCCGTCGCCGGGGGGCAACGGCTGGGGGCCGATCCGCGAGCTCGGCCGGCTCTACGTGGCGCTCGCCGCGGGCGGAGCGCTCGGCGGCGTCCGCCTGGTGACCCCGCAGACGGTCGAGGCGCTCGCGGCGCGCCATCGCGTCGGTCTCTTCGATCACACCTTCCGTGCCCGCCTCGACTGGGGGTTGGGGTTCATCCCCAACTCCGCTTGGCGCGGCGAACCGCGGGCGCCCTACCAGTACGGTCCGCACGCCTCGCGGCGCGCCTTCGGTCACAGCGGCTACCGCAGCTCGACCGCTTTCGCCGACCCCGAGCACGGCTTGGCGGTGGCGCTGGCGGTCAACGGCACGCCGGCCGACGACGTCCATCGCCAGCGCTTCGTCCGTTTGACCGCGGCGATCTACGAAGACCTGGGGCTCGCGCCCGGTGCCGGTGGCGAGACTCTCCCGCCGCCGGACGCGATGTGATGGACTTGCGCACCAAGTGACCTGGGAGATCCGTACGCCACCTCTCGGCGCCACGACGGCGCGCGGCGCCGGATGGTGGTCGATCCTCGAGCTGACGCGCGTCGGCGCTCAGCCCCGACTGCGACCGGTGGTGGCGCTCTGGGGGCTGGCGCTGGCGGCGTCGATCGCCGCCGGGATCGCCAACATCGTGCTCGGCTGGAACGGCGTCGAGATGTCGATCCTCGGCATGCCGTTCGAGGTCACCGCCTATCCGCCCTTCGTCATCTCCATCCTGTTGGCGCTCTGGCTCGGTCCGGCCTGGGCGGCGATCCCGATCTACCTGGCGAACCTGGCGAGCGCCATGGCGAGCGGCCTGTCGTTCCCGATGAGCGCGCTCTTCGCCCTGGCCGGGGCGGTCGAGACCCTGATGCTGTGGGCGACGCTGGTGGCGCTGCGGGTCGATCCCGACTTGCGCCGGGCGCGCGACCTCGTCTGGTTCCTCGCCACCGGCCTGGTCTCGGCGGTCACCGGCTCGCTCGCCGCCATCCTCTGGAATAGCAGCCACGGCCTCGATCCGATCGCCGGCCAGCGCATCTGGCGCGGCTGGGTGCTCGGCGACTTCTTGCAGCTGCTGTTGCTGGTGGTGCCGCTGCTCTATCTTCTCGGCCCGCGGGTCCGCGGCTGGTTCGACCGTCACTTCGTCACCCCGCCGCACCACGACTTCAGCTACATCCACGGCGTCGCCCTGACGGTGGCGGTGTTCGCCATCCTCGGCGTGGTCGTCTTCCTCGGCGTGCACCAGGCGCTGCGCGCCCTGGAGGTCGCGGTCGAAGCGCAGGGGTCCCCGGCGGCGCAACTGCTGCCGCGGGTGCGCGAGATCATCCTGGTGATGGCGCTGCTGTCGACCGCGCTGATCCTCGCCACCGGCATCTTCTCGACCGCGCTGGCGCGCATGGGAGAGCGTCAGCGGCGCGAGTCGCTCTCCGACAGCCTCACGGGCTGCTTCAACCGCCGGGCGTTCGCGGCCATCTTCCAGAAGGAGGCCGAGCGCAGTCGCCGGCTGGGACTCGGCATCGGGCTGCTCTTCCTCGACATCGACCGCTTCAAGGAGCTCAACGACCGCCGCGGCCACGAGGCCGGCGACCTGCTGCTCGAACGGCTGGCGCGGCGCATCGAGAGCACCTTGCGCGAGACCGACGCCCTTTTCCGCTGGGGGGGCGAGGAGTTCCTCGTCCTGCTGCCGCACACCGGACCGGCGGAGGTGGCGGCGATCGCCGAGCGGGTCCGGGAAGCGGTGGCACGCGAGCCGCTCGTGCGCCTGGCGGGCGGTCCGCCGATCTCCTCGACGGTGAGCGTCGGCGCCGCGTCAGCGGCGCGGCTGCCGGGCGACGCCGCCGAGCTCGTGCGCGCCGCCGACCAGGCCTGCTACCAGGCCAAACGCGAAGGGCGGGATCGGGTCGTCGTGGCGGCGGCGTGAGCCTTTGGTAGAATCCCGGAACGTGAGTGCCGAGCCGTCCGTCGCGCCACGCATCCTGCCCCGCTCCGAGCACCCGATCTCCCGCAGCCAGATCGCGAAAGAGGCCCTGAAGGTCCTCTACCGGATCGCCGGAGCCGGGCGCAAGGCCTATCTCGTCGGGGGCGGGGTGCGGGATCTGATGCTCGGGCGCCGCCCGAAGGACTTCGACGTCACCACCGACGCGCGTCCGAACGAGCTGCGGCGCCTGTTCCGCAACGCGCGCATCATCGGCCGACGCTTCCGGCTGGTGCACGTGCTGTTCCAGGACACGGTGGTCGAAGTCGCGACCTTCCGCGGTCGCCCCGCGGCCGAGGCGCCGGAGGGCGAGTCGACCGACGCTCTGCTGATCACCAGCGACAACAACTTCGGCACCGCCGAGGAGGACGCTTTCCGGCGCGACTTCACGGTCAACGCCCTCTTCTACGACATCTCGGACTTCAGCGTCATCGACTACGTCGGCGGGGTCGAGGATCTCGAGCGCAAGGTGATCCGCACCATCGGCGACCCCTGGGTGCGCTTTCGCGAGGACCCGGTGCGCATGCTGCGCGCCTGCGAGCTCGCGGCGCGGCTCGGCTTCGTGATCGACGCCGAGAGCCAGGCGGCGATCCTCGAGCTGGCCTCGGAGGTGACGAAGGCATCGCCCGCCCGTCTGGCGGAGGAGGTCGTGGAGTTGATGGGCTGCGGCCGCGCCGGCGCGGCGCTGCAATGGATGCTCGAGCTCGGCTTGCTCGACCACCTGATCCCGGAGGCGCACGCCATCCTCGACGTCTCGCGGCGCGGCCTCGGCGACTTCGGCCGCATCCTGCCGACGCTCGACCGACTGGTGGTCGGCGGCCGCTCGCCGGGCGAGGGCGCGTTGCTCGCGGCGCTGCTGCTGCCGACCGTCCTGCTGCGGCGCTTCGACGCCGAGGCGAAGGGCGGGCGGCCGCTGCGCCGCGACGCCCTGCGCGCGCTGGTCGAGGACTCGGCGACGCCCTTCCTGCGCCGCTTCACGCTCTCCAAGGCGCGCTCGCAGGAGACGCTCGACGCGCTTTACGGCTTCCTCGACCTGTCGCGGCCGCACCGCTCGGCCGGCGAACGGCTGCACGCCGCGTCGCGACCCGCCTTCGCCAGCGCGCTCTTCCTCTTCGAGCTGCTGGTCGAGGCGACCGGCGAAGGGCACGAGGAGCTGGCGCAGTGGCACGCGGCCGCCCGCCGCCGCCCGGTGCTCGCCACCGCCGGCGAGAGCCCGACCCTCGCCGCGCCCCCCGCCGCGCCCGATCCGGCGCGCCGCCGCCCCCGCAAGCGCCGCCGGCGGTAGCTCCCTCGCTGCGCCCGCCCTCGTCATAAGATCGACCGCGCGCCGGGCGTGCAGCGTGCCGTCCGGTGGGGAGGGTAGGGATGGGTCGGACTTTCGGCTTCTACCGGTCGCCGCTCGGCAAGAAGGCGGTGATGGCGGTGACCGGGTTGGTCCTCTTCGGCTTCGTCGTCGGTCACCTGCTGGGCAACCTGAAGCTCTTCCTGGGGCGCTTTCCCGACGGCCCGCACGCCGGGCAATTCAAGATCGACGTCTACGGCGAGGGTCTGCGCGAGCTCGGCGCGCCGTTGCTCGGCCACGGCCAGGCGCTGTGGATCGCGCGCGCCGTGCTCCTCGCCGCGGTCGGCCTCCACATCCTCTCGGCCTGGCAGGTGACCCGGCTGTCGTGGGCCGCCCGGCCGCGGGCCTACCGCCGTCGCGCCACGGTGCAGGCGACCTACGCCGCGCGCACCATGCGCTGGGGCGGGGTGATCGTCCTCCTCTACGTCCTCTACCATCTGGCTGATCTGACCTTCGGCTGGCTGAACCCCGGTTTCACCGCCGGGGCGGTACACCGCAACCTGGTGGCGAGCTTCCAGCGCCCGCTCGTCGCCGGTCTCTACGTCGTCGCCAACGTGGCGCTCGGATTCCATCTCTTCCACGGGCTCTGGAGCTTCTTCCAGACCCTGGGCTTCAATCACCCGCGCTGGAATCCGCTGCGCCGTCAGTTCGCCTCCGCCTTCGCCTGGATCGTCACCCTGGGCAACCTCTCCTTTCCGCTCGCCGTGCTCACCGGGTGGGTGAAGTGAGCCGGCGGCCGCAGATTCCGCGAGCCCCCCGATGAACGCCACGCACGTCGCCCCAGCGCTCGGCGCCGATCCCCGGCTCGACGCCCGCATTCCCGAGGGCCCGATCGCCGAGAAGTGGGACCGTTGCAGGTTCCAGATGAGGCTGGTCAATCCGGCCAACAAGCGTCGCTTCACGGTGATCGTCGTCGGCTCGGGCCTCGCCGGCGCCTCGGCGGCGGCGTCGCTCGCCGAGCTCGGCTACGACGTCCTCTGCTTCTGCTTCCAGGATTCTCCGCGGCGCGCGCACTCGATCGCCGCGCAGGGCGGCATCAACGCGGCGAAGAACTACCAGAACGACGGCGACAGCGTCTTCCGACTGTTCTACGACACGGTCAAGGGCGGCGATTTCCGCGCCCGCGAGGCGAACGTCTACCGCCTGGCGCAGGTGTCGGCGGACATCATCGACCAGTGCGTCGCCCAGGGCGTGCCGTTCGCGCGCGAGTACGGCGGCCTGCTCGCCAACCGTTCGTTCGGCGGTGCCCAGGTATCGCGCACCTTCTACGCTCGCGGCCAGACGGGACAGCAGCTGCTGCTCGGCGCCTACCAGGCGCTGTCGCGCCAGATCGCGGTCGGCAAGGTGACCATGTTTCCGCGCACCGAGATGCTCGACCTGGTGGTCGACGAGGGACGCGCCCGCGGCATCGTGGTGCGCGACCTGGTGAGCGGCGAGATCCGCCGCCACGCCGGCCACGCGGTGGTGCTGGCGACCGGCGGCTACGGCAACGTCTTCTACCTGTCGACCAACGCCAAGGGCTCGAACGCCACCGCCATCTGGCGGGCGCACCGGCGGGGCGCGTTCTTCGCCAATCCCTGCTACACCCAGATCCACCCGACCTGCATCCCGGTCTCGGGCGACTACCAGTCGAAGCTCACCCTGATGTCGGAGTCGCTGCGCAACGACGGCCGCATCTGGGTCCCCGGCCGGGCGGGCGACCGGCGCTCGCCGCGCGACATCCCCGAGGCCGAGCGCGATTACTACCTCGAGACCCGCTACCCGAGCTTCGGCAACTTGGTGCCGCGCGACGTCGCCTCGCGCGCCGCCAAGGCGGTCTGCGATCAGGGTCGCGGCGTCGGCCCGGGCGGGCTCGGCGTGTACCTCGATTTCGCCGACGCGATCGAGCGCTACGGCCGCCAGCAGGCGAGCCAGCGCGGCGAGGAGGGCGCGGACCGCGAGCGCCTGCGCGCGCTCGGCAGGGAGGTGGTCCGCGAGAAGTACGGCAATCTCTTCGAGATGTACGAGCGCATCACCGGCGAGGACCCGTACGAGGTGCCGATGCGGATCTTTCCCGCGGTGCACTACACGATGGGCGGTCTGTGGGTCGACTACCACCTGATGTCGACCGTGCCCGGACTCTTCGTGCTCGGCGAGGCCAACTTCTCCGACCACGGCGCCAACCGGCTCGGCGCCTCCGCGCTGATGCAGGGGCTGGCCGACGGCTACTTCGTCATCCCCTACACCATCGGCGACTACCTGGCGCGGCATATGGGCGACGAGCTCGGGACCGAAACGCCGGCTTTCGCCGCCGCCGAGAGCGCGGTCGCCGAGCGCACGCGGCGGCTGGTCGCCGTCCGCGGCCGGCGCACGGTCGACTCCTTCCACCGCGAGCTCGGGCAGCTGATGTGGCACCACTGCGGCATGGCGCGCAACGCCGCCGGCCTCGAGACGGCGATGGCGCGGATCCCCGACCTGCGCCGCGAGTTCTGGCGCGACGTCAACGTGTTGGGAGACGGCGAGGGGCTCAATCAGTCGCTCGAGAAGGCGGGTCGGGTGGCCGATTTCCTCGAGCTCGGCGAGCTCGTCTGCCGCGACGCCCTGGCGCGGGCCGAGTCCTGCGGCGGGCACTTCCGCGAGGAGAGCCAGACCGAGGACGGCGAAGCCCGGCGCGACGACGAGCGCTTCTCCCACGTCGCGGCCTGGGAGTGGACGGGGGAGGGCAGCGCGCCGGCGCTCCACCGCGAGCCGCTCGAGTTCGAGCACGTCCATCCCGCGCAGCGGAGCTACAAGTGACGGAGCGCACGATGAACCTCATTCTCCACGTCTGGCGCCAGGCGAGCCCGCGGTCGGCCGGCGGCTTCGCCACCTACGAAGCTCGGGACGTCAGCGCCGACATGTCGTTCCTCGAGATGCTCGACGTGGTCAACGAGGGACTGATCGGGCGCGGCGAAGAGCCGATCGCCTTCGATCACGATTGCCGCGAGGGGATCTGCGGCTCGTGCGGCTTCATGATCAACGGCGTCGCCCACGGGCCGGTCGCCGCCTGCACCGTCTGCCAGCTCCACCTGCGCCACTTCCGCGACGGCGACGAGCTGACGCTCGAACCCTGGCGCAGCGCGGCCTTCCCGGTGATTCGCGATCTGGTGGTGGACCGCGGGGCGCTCGACCGGCTCATCCAGGCCGGCGGCTTCGTCTCGGTCAATACCGGCAGCGCCCAGGACGCCAATTCGCTGCCGACGCCCAAGTCCGATGCCGACCTGGCGATGGACGCGGCGCAGTGCATCGGCTGCGGCGCCTGCGTGGCGCAGTGCCCCAACGGCGCGGCGCAGCTGTTCACCGCGGCGAAGGTCAGCCACCTGGCGCTGCTGCCGCAGGGGCAGCCCGAGCGCTCGCGGCGGGTGGAGCTGATGGTGGCGCGCCTGACGGACGAGGCCTTCGGCGCCTGCACCAACTACGGCGAGTGCGAGGCGGTCTGCCCGAAGGGGATCTCGGTCGACTTCATCGCCCTGTTGAACCGCGATTGGCTGGCCGCCGCGATCTTGCCCAAGCGCGAATCCCGCGGCGGCGGCGGCAGCGGCTAGGAATCGCCTCGGCCCGGGCTTCCACGGACGGTTGCACTTCGTTGTAATGTAAGTTACATTACGCTTCCGGCGAAGAGCCACGCGGTCGATTTCGTGGGCCTTCGCTCGACCATCGTCCGAGCCCTAGAGCGTTTCCATGGAGCCTCCCGCCATCCCCCTGCCACCCGCTCCCCGGCTCGCGCCCGCGGCCGGCGACCCCGATCGCAGCGCCACGCGCCGGCGCGCGATGCTCGACGCGGCGCGCGAGCTGTTCCTCGAGCGCGGCTTCGAGGGCACGAGCGTCGTCGACGTGGTGCGGCGCTCCGGCGGCTCGCTCGCCACCCTCTACCACTGGTTCGGTTCCAAGGAGGGTCTGTTCGAGGCGATCGCCGACGAGGTCGGCGCGGAGATCGTCGCGCCGCTCGACGCCCCCGATTTCGAGGACCTGCCGCTCGAAGAGGCGCTCACCCAGTTCGGGCGTAGCTTCCTCGAGCGCGTGCTGTGCGCGCGGTCCGCCGCCTGGCACCGCATGTGCGTCGCCGAGGGGATGAAGTTCCCCGAGCTGCGCGCCGCCCTGCTGCGTTCCGGTCCGGGGCGAGTGCGCGAGCGGCTCGGCGCCTATCTCGCCGCCCAGGCCGCCGCCGGCCGCTTGCGGGTCGAGGATCCGCAGGCGGCGGCGTTGCAGTTCCTCGCCGTGCTCAAGAGCGAGAGCCAGCTCGCCCTGGTCTGCGGCGAGGCGATCGACGTGGGACCTGCCGAGATCGCCCGCCAGGTCGCCCGTGGCGTGGATCTCTTTCTCTACGGCTGCGCCAAGCGCCGCCCTTCCAGGAGTGCCCGATGACATCGAATGCCGTCCGCGCGGCGCAGTCCGCCGCTCCGCTCGTCGCTCTTCTCGCCCTCGCGACCGCCGGCTGCGGCGGCGGCGCCCCCTCTCGAGCCGGCGGCGCGCCGCCGCCGCCCGACGTCACGGTGGTCACGGCGGCCGCCAAGACGGTCGCCGTGCCCTACGAGTTCACCGGCCGGGTCGAGGGCTCGCGCGAAGTCGAGGTGCGCTCGCGGATCGAGGGCATTCTGCTCCACCGCACCTACGACGAGGGCCGACCGGTGAGAGCCGGCCAGACCCTGTTCGAGATCGACCCGGCGCCCTACCGCGCTCGGGTGCAAGGCGCCGAAGCCGATCTCGCCGAGGCCGGAGCGCGGCGCTCGCGCGCCGAACGCGAGGTGGCGCGGCTCGAGCCGCTGCTCGCCCAGCGCGCCACCAGCCAGCGCGATTTCGACAACGCGGTCTCCGAGGCCGAGCAGGCGCGCGCCGCGGTGCTCTCGGCCGAGGCGCGCCTCGACGAGGCGAAGCTCGACCTCGGCTACACCCACATCGACGCGCCGATCGCCGGCCTGTCGAGCCGCGCCGCTCAGTCGGAGGGGAGCCTGGTGCGACCCGGCGACGACGCGCCGCTCACCCGCATCGTCCAGGTGCAGCCGATCTGGGTGCGCTTCGCGGTACCGGACCGCACCCTGCTCGCCCTGCGCCGCGAGGTCGAGGCGCGGCGGGTGACCTCGCCGGAGCGCAATCAGCTCGAGGTCGAGCTCGTCTTCCCCGACGGCTCGGTGCATCCCGAGCGCGGGCGGGTGAACTTCTCCGACTCGATGATCTCGCCCGACACCGGCTCGATCGACCTGCGGGCCGAGCTCGCGAACCGGGCGGCGGACCTGGTGCCCGGCCAGTTCGTGCGCGTGCGCCTGCTCGGCATCGAACGGCCCAACGCCATCCTGGTGCCGCAACGCGCCGTGCTGCAGGGACAGCAGGGCAAGTTCGTCTACGTCGTCGGCGCGGGCGACGTGGCCGAGATCCGCCCGGTCGAGATCGGCGAGTGGATCGAATCCGATTGGGTGATCGACGGCGGACTGGCGGCCGGCGAACGGGTGGTGGTCGACGGGGTGGTCAAGGTGCGCCCCGGGTCGCCGGTGAAGATCGCCGAGCCGCCGGCCGCGGGAGCTCCCGCCGCCGCGGGCGCGGGAAGCTGAGCGAGAGCGATCGATGTTCTCCCACTTCTTCATCCGCCGTCCCATCTTCGCCAGCGTCCTGTCGATCCTCATCGTCCTGGCGGGCGTGGTGGCGCTGCGCAACCTGCCGGTGGCGCAGTACCCCGAGATCTCGCCGCCGCAGGTGACGATCACCGCCATCTACCCGGGCGCGACCGCCGAGGCGCTGCAACAGACGGTCGCGGCGCCGATCGAGGAGCAGATCAACGGCGTCGAGGGGATGCAGTTCATCGACTCGATCGCCACCAGCTCGGGCCTGGTCACCACCACCGTGAGCTTCGAGGTCGGCACCGACATCGACCTGGCGGCCAACAACGTCGCCAACCGCGTGCGCCTCGCCGAGCCGCGGCTACCCGAAGAGGTGCGGCGCAACGGCGTGACGGTGCAGAAGCGCAGCTCCAACTTCATCCAGATCGTGGTGCTCACCTCGCCCGACGGGCGCTACGACTCGGTCTTCCTGTCGAACTACACCGCGCTGAACGTCCTCGAGCCGTTGAAGCGCGTCCCCGGCGTCGGCGACGTGATCATCTTCGGCGCCCGCGACTACGCCATGCGCATCTGGCTGCGGCCGGACCTGATGGCCGAGTACGGCTTGACGGTCAACGACGTGGCCGCCGCGGTGCGCGAACAGAACGCCCAGTACGCGGTCGGCAAGATCGGCCAGGAGCCGGTCGCCCGGGACGTGCAGCTCACCTTCACGGTGACCGCCGAAGACCGGCTGCGCACGCCGGAGCAGTTCGCCGCCATCGTTCTGCGCGCCGATCCGACGGGTCGGGTGCTCAAGCTCGGCGACGTGGCGCGCATCGAGCTCGGCGCGCGCGGCTACGACAGCGAGGCGCGCCTCGACGGCCATCCGGGCATCTTCCTCGGCGTCTTCCTGCAACCGGGGGCGAACGCGCTCGCCACCGCCGACGGCGTCGAGGCGCGAATGCGCGAGCTCTCGCAAGCCTTCCCGTCGGGGGTCGAGTTCCAGCTCCCCTTCGACACCACGCGCTTCGTCCAGGTCTCGATCGAGGAGGTGCTGAAGACCCTGGGCGAGGCCATGCTGCTCGTCTTCCTGGTGGTCTACCTTTTCCTGCAGAGCTTCCGCGCCACCCTGATCCCGATGATCGCCGTGCCGGTGTCGCTTGTCGGCACCTTCGCCGGCATGTACGCCCTCGGCTTCTCGGTCAATACCCTGACTCTCTTCGGCCTGGTGCTGGCGATCGGCATCGTGGTCGACGACGCCATCGTCGTGCTCGAGAACACCGAACGGATCATGGCGAGCGAGGGCAAGACCGCGCGCCAGGCGGCCTTCGAATCGATGACCCAAGTCACCGGTCCGGTGGTGGCGATCGTCCTGGTGCTGTGCTCGGTCTTCGTGCCGGTCGCCTTCCTCGGCGGCCTCGCCGGCCAGCTCTACCGCCAGTTCGCGATCACCATCGCCATCTCGGTGTCGATCTCGGGCCTGGTGGCGCTGACTCTCTCGCCGGCGCTCTGCGCCCTGGTGCTGCGCGACCGGCGGGAGCCCGAGCGCGGTTTCTTCGCCTGGTTCAACCACGCCTTCGCCCGCGGCACGAACCGCTTCGTGCTCGCCGTGCGCTGGCTGCTCGGCCGCCCGGCGCTCGGCGCCGGCCTCTTCCTGCTGGTGATCCTCGCGGCGATCGGCCTCTTCCGCGTCGTCCCCGGCGGCCTCGTGCCGCCCGAGGACCAGGGGTTCTTCATCGCCGCCACCATCCTCCCGGACGGCGCGTCGTTGTCCCGCACCCACGACGTCGGCGTGCGGGTGGAGAACCTGCTGCTCGCCGACCCGGCGATCGAGCACGTGGCGACGATCAACGGCTTCGACTTCGTCGGCGGCGGCAGCAAGAGCTCGGTGGGCACGATGTTCGTCGTCCTCAAGCGCTGGAACGAGCGCAAACGGGGAGACCTGTCGCTCGACGCCACCCTCGGCCGCTTCTACGGTGGCGTGGCGGGGATTCAGGAGGCGCTGATCTTCGGTTTCAACCCGCCGCCGATCCAGGGTCTCGGCTCGACCGGCGGTTTCGAGGTCTACGTCCAGAGCAAGGGCGAGGCGGACACCGCGCGGCTGGCCCAGGTCGCCTACGGCTTCATGGGCAAGCTCAACCAGGACCCGCGCTTCCTCGGCGTGCGCACCCTCTTCCGCGCCGAGTCGCCGCAGGTCGCGGTGCGCCTCGACCGCGAGAAGGCGAAGTCGCTCGGAGTGGGGGTCGACGCCGTCTTCTCGACCCTGCAGGCCGCTTTCGGCACTCTCTACGTCAACGATTTCGACAAGAGCGGCCGGGTCTTCCGGGTGCAGCTCCAGGCCGACGCGCCCTTCCGCTCGCGGCCCGAGGACCTGGCGAAGTTCTTCGTCCGCTCTTCTTCCGGCGCCATGGTGCCGCTCGCCTCGCTGCTGCGCCTCGAGTACGGCGGCGGTGCCGAGACCCTCGAACGGTTCAATCTCTATCCCTCGGTCAAGCTGATCGGCGCCCCGGCGCCGGGAAGGAGCTCGGCCGAGGCGATCGCCGCGGTCGAGGAGCTCGCCGCCCGGGAGCTGCCGGCCGACTTCGGCATCGCCTGGACCGGGACCGCGCTCGAGGAGAAGAAGACCGGCGGCACCTCGGCGCAGGTGCTGCTCTTCGGCATGGTGTTCGTCTTCCTGATCCTCTCGGCGCAGTACGAGAGGTGGTCGCTGCCGATCGCCGTGCTGCTCTCGGTACCCTTCGCCTTCGGCGGCGCGCTGGCGGCGGTCTGGCTGCGCGGCATGCCGAACGACGTCTACTTCCAGATCGGCCTCGTCACCCTGATCGGCCTATCGGCGAAGAACGCCATCTTGATCGTCGAATTCGCCTCGCAGCAGCGAGAGAAGGGGATGTCGGTGGTCGAGGCGGCGGCGGAGGCGGCGCGGCTGCGCTTCCGGCCGATCCTGATGACCTCCTTCGCCTTCATCCTCGGCGTGCTGCCGCTGGCGATCTCGAGCGGCGCCGGCGCGTCGGCCCGGCGCTCGATGGGCACCGGCGTGCTCGGCGGCATGCTCGTCGCCACGGTGATGGCGGTGGTCTTCGTGCCGCTCTTCTTCCGCTGGGTCTCGCGGGACGGGCGAGGCCGGCGCGGGGGCGACGATCCGCCGGGCGGCGGGCGGAGGAGAGAGCCGCTTGCTGCGGCGCTCGAAGACACGGCGGTGGCCCCGCCGCCACCGTCGGCGGCGACGCTGGCGCCGATCGCTCGCACAGGGAGGGGCGAATGAAGATCACGAGACTCTGCGCGCCGGCCCTCGCCGGTCTGACGCTCGCCGGCTGCGTGACCCTCGGTCCGGACTACCGGCGCCCGCAGCTGCCGGTTCCCGACGCTTACAGCGCCGGGGCGGCGACCGGGGAGGTACCGGACGCCTGGTGGAAGCTCTTCGGCGATCCGCGGCTCGACCAGCTGGTCGAGGAAGCGCTCGCCGGCAACCAGGACCTCGTGGCGGCCGCGGCGCGGGTGGAGGAGGCGCGGGCGCTCGCCGGCGTGACCCGCGCCGACCGCTTCCCGCGCCTCGACTCGAGCCTCTCGGGCTCGCGCAGTCAGCTCTCGAAGCAGACGGCGCAGGTGCCGCCCGGCGTCCCGCTCGAGTTCGACCGTTACCGGCTGTCGGCGAGCTTGTCGTTCGAGATCGACTTCTGGGGCCGCCTGGCGCGCGCCTCGGAGGCCGCGCGCGCCGAGCTGCTGGCGAGCGAGGAGGGACGGCGCAACGTCCGCTTGGCGCTCGCCGCGGACGTCGCCGGCGCCTACTTCGATCTGCTGGCTTTCGACCGCCAGTTGGCGATCGCCCATTCGACGCTCGAGACGCGCAGCGAGTCGGTCCGCCTGCAGAAGCTGCGCTTCGACGCCGGCACGATCTCCGAGCTCGATCTGGCGCAGGCGCAGGCCGAGCTCGCGTCCGCCGAGGCCACGGTGCCGGTGCTCGAGCGCGCGGTGCGCCAGACGGAGGACCGCATGGCGGTGCTGCTCGGCCGGATCGGCGGCAAGGTCGAGCACGGCGACCGGTTGGACGACGTGAAGCTGCCCGAGACGCCGGTGGGTCTGCCGTCCGACCTGCTCGCCCGGCGCCCGGACGTGGTCGCGGCGGAGCACGGGCTGGTGGCGGCCAACGCCCGCATCGGGGTCGCCAAGGCCGAGCTCTTCCCGTCGATCCGCCTCACCGGCTACTACGGCTCGGAGAGCAAGGAGCTCGCGGATTTGCTCTCCACCGGGACGACCATCTGGCAGGCGGCGCTCGGGCTGGTGCAGCCGATCTTCAACGCCGGCAAGGGGCGGCGCAATCTCGAGGCGGTCCGGGCACGCGAGCGCCAGGCGCTCGCCGGCTACACCAAGGCGGTCGAGAGCGCCTTCGCCGAGGTCGAGGATGCGCTGGTGGCGCGCTCGACGGGGGCGGCCGAGCGCGCGGCGCTCGAACGTCAGGTCGAGGCGCTGTCGCGGGCGCGCAAGCTCGCCAACCTGCGCTACGAGGCCGGCGACGCCTCCTATCTCGAGGTCCTCGACGCCGACCGCTTCCTCTTCGGGGCCGAGCTCGAGTGGGTGCGCGCCCGGCGGACGGAGCTCGGCGCGGCGGTGGCCCTCTTTCGCGCGATCGGCGGCGGCTGGGGCGGTCCGGACACGGGCTCCACCGGCGGCGCCACCGCCGCCGCGAGCGATCCGGGGGCGGGCGTAGAATAGGCGGCTGTCGTCGTGCTCGCGCCACCTCTCAACCAGGGAAGGACCCCATGACCCGACTCGCGAAAGTTGGCCTCGTCGCCATGCTGTGTCTCGGACCCCTTGCCGCGACCCGACCCGCGGCCGCCGCTCCCGCGCTCCCCAGCCCCGCCGAACGCCGCGCCGCCCTGCGCCCGGCCTACGAGGCGCTCGCCGCCGACGCGCGCTACCTCGAGCTGCGCGACGAGGCCGGCCGGAGCTCCGACCGCGGCGCGCTCGACCGCCTGCTCGCCTACATGTCGATCTCGCCGCTCGACTTCCTCGAGATCGACATGATGGCGCGGACCTACGACATGGTCGTGCCGCAGTCGGTCTTCGAGCAGCACGAGCGCTGGCTGACGCTGCACCCGGATCTCGCCCGGCGCTGGTACGGCCAGGAGGCCCTCGACGCGGCGCTGGGCAAGATCTCCAACGGGACAAAGGGCGCGACGGCGGACGTCGACCTCCAGGCCGAGAACGCCGCCGTCGACACCAACCGCGACCCGGCGTACAACGCCAATCCCGACCCGGAGAAATTTCAGGGCGAGATCCAGATCGCTACCAATCCCAAGAACATCAACCAGGTGGTCGCCGCGTCGAACACCTGGGACACCACCTCGGTCTGCACGCCGACGCAGCAGATCATCTCGGTCGTCTACTCGGCCGACGGAGGGGTGACCTGGCAGTACACCTGCGCCCCCGGGGTGTCGGCGTTTACGCCCATCGGCCTGTCGACCTGCGCTTTCGATGCCTTCGGCAGCGACCCGGCGGTGTGGTGGAACGACAACAACGAGGTCTTCCTCAACTACATGCTGATCTGCAACAAGCCGACCGGCGCGAAACCGTCGATGGTCGTGGCGCGCTCGATCGACGGCGGTGCGAACTGGACGGCGCAGGCGGTGATCTCGGACGGCTTCAACGCGGCCACCTTCAACGACAAGAACTTCTACGTCATCGACAACAACCCGGGCAGCCCGTTCCACGGCCGCCACTACACCTGCTGGGACCGTTCGAACAACGAGAAGTTCGCCTACTCGACCAACAACGGCGTCACCTGGACGGAAGTCGACATCCCCGAAGGCAACAACTACGCCGATGTCGGCTGCGACATCGCCGTGCAGCGCAACGGCACCGTGCACGTCATCTACGCCACCTACAAGACGAGTCCGCCGAAAGACGCCAAGCTGTTCTACACCCAATCGACCGACGGCGGCGCGCACTGGTCGGCGCCGGCGCAAGCGGCGCAATGGAACCTGGTCTCGTTCACCAACACGAACTGCCCGCCGGCGCAGAACAACCGCTGCATCAACCCCTTCGGCTCGATCGACGTCGACAATTCGGGCGGGCCATGCGACGGGCGGCTCTACGTTTCGTTCACCGACTACATCTCGTCGGTCAGCGACACCGATGTCTACGTCAGCAGCTCGCTCGACGGCGGCGCAACCTGGGGCACGCGCGTCCGGATCAACGACGTGACCACCGGCAACCAGTTCCATCCTTTCCTGGTGATGGACCAGGACAACGGCTATCCGGTCGTCGCTTGGCATGACACCCGCAACGACGGGGCGAACAAGGCGGTCGATTTCTACGCTTCGCGCTCGAAGGACTGCGGCGCGACCTGGGAGGCGAACACCCAGGTCTCGGCGGCGTCGAACGAGTTCAACAACAACGCCATCTCGACGACGAACCTGAACACCGCGAGCAACCCGATCGCCAATCCGAATCAGTTCGGAGAATACCTCGGCCTCGACGTGGTCTCGGGCCGCGCCTACGTCTCCTGGACCGATTCGCGGCAGTACTTCCCGGTGGGCGGCGGCGGCAACGTGCAGCGCGAGAACATGGCCTTCGCGCTGGTCGACTTCGGCGATCTGTTCTCGGACGGCTTCGAGACCAGCTCGACTTCCGCCTGGTCGGTCGTCGGGCCGTGACCATCGAGTGATCCTCGATCAGCCTGCTGATTTCGCTCCCGCCGCCGCGCGGCTCGCGCCGGCGGCGCGGGGCGTGGCGCGGGCCGCGTTCCTGGTGTCGCCGGCGGGATTCCGACTGGCGGAGGAGTCGGCCTCGGACAACCTCTACATGGACCTCGGCCAGTCGGTCTCCGAGGCGCGCGCGCTTGCCGAGCACGCGGAGCTCGCGCGGCGACTGTCGAAGTCGCTGCCCATCGTCACTTTTCCGGGCGACCCCGAGACCCCCGACCAAGTCTTCCCGAACAACGTCTGGGCGACCGCGCCGGGGCGCCTGATCGTCGGCTCGATGCGCCACGAGGTGCGGCGCCGGGAGGCGCGGCGAGCGGACATCCCGCGCTTCTTCCACGACCTGCTCGGTTACGAGCGGGTCGAGATCGCGCCATCGGGCGGCGTCGCCGAGCTGACCGGTCCGCTGGTCATCGATCGGGCGCGCGAGATCGGCTACTGCGGCCTGACCGAGCGCTGCGACCGCCGGGGCGCCGAGGCGATGCACGACGCTTTCCGCCTCGCCGCGACCTGCGTCTTCGAGCTGCAGCCGGACGAATACCACACCAACGTCTTCATGGCGGTGCTCGCCGGGCGGGTGCTGGTGATCCACCCGCCGTCCTTCGCCGACGCGAGCGTTCCCGAGGCGATCGCGCGGATCTACGCCGAGAAGGTGATCCGGCTCGACGACGAGGAGAAGGCGGCCTTCGCCGGCAACTGCATCGCGCTCGACGAGAGCACCGTCTGGATGAGCGACCGAGCGGCGAACGCGCTCAGCGGGAACCACAAGAGCGACCTCGAGCGCTGGGGTTTCAAGATCGAGAGCGCGCCGCTCGAGGAGATCGAAAAGGCCGGCGGCAGCCTCCGCTGCTGCGTCGCCGAGATCTTCTAGCCACGCGAGACCCGAAGAGACCCGCGCCAGCGCCAGCCTGCGAAGAAGAGAAGCAGAAAGGCTCGGTTAGAGGCAAAGGACGCCGCCTGACCCGGCCTCGCGAGATCGAGCCTGCCGCCAGTTCACGAGGGCGTTCAGAAGGCCCACACTCTTAACCGGAAGCTTTTCGCAGGTGGGCGATGGGTTCGAGCTGCCGCCTTCCTGCGAAGAAAAAGCTCGGTTAAGGGAAAAGGACGCTGGCTGGCGCAGCCTCGCGCAGCCGGGCCGCTCGCCAGTTCACGAGGGCGTTGAGAAGGCCCACACTCTTAACCGGAGGCTTTTCGCAGGTGGGCGATGGGTTCGAGCTGTCGCCATCCTGCGAAGAAAAGCTCGGCTAAGGGAAAAGAACGCAGGCTGGCGCAGCCTCGCCCAGCCGGGCCACTCGCCAGTTCACGAGGGAGCTGGAAGAGCCCACACTCTTAACCAGAAGCTTTTCGCCTGTGGGCGATGGGTTCGAGCGTCTGCGCCCGGGTTCGGCGGGTGCGTCGGGTCAGGAGCCGCCCAGAACCGCTTTCTTGAAGTCCTGTCCCGGGCCGGGCTTGTCGCCGATCCAGCAGGCGAGCAGGGCGTCGGCGAACTCTTTGCCGGCGATGGTGCCTTTTCCGGTGGACCCGAACTCGATCTTCGTTCCCTCGGCGGGGTTGTAGGTCAGCGCCAGGGTCTGGCCGTCCTCGACCGCCTGCATGGCCTTGCACAGCTCGGCGAACTTCGCCTTCAGGTCGGCGCCGGCGCCGGGACGGTTGGCCGCCAGGCCTTCGTCCCAGCCTTCG
The DNA here is from genome assembly GCA_046331385.1 of Thermoanaerobaculia bacterium. Lineage (GTDB taxonomy): Bacteria > Acidobacteriota > Thermoanaerobaculia > Multivoradales > JAGPDF01 > JAXLQW01. The sequence continues at coordinate 1,195,049 of JAXLQW010000001.1, read as the reverse complement.
CAGATCTGCGCCGGCGAGAGGCCGCGCAGGAAGTGAAGCTCCATGCGCCGCGGCTCGTCGGCGGCGAGGATCTTCGCGGCATCGCCGCTCTTGGCGGGCAGGTAGAGCGCTCCGACGTAGACCTTGAAGAGGTACTTGGTGCGCAACCCGAGACCGTTGAGAGCGAGGTCGTGATCGCCCACCTTCAGGGTGTCGGGCAGCTGGACGCCCGCGAGCGCCGCGGCGTGGGCCGGCGGGACGAGCAGCGAGAGGGCGGCGGCGAGAGCGAGAACGAGGACGGCGGCAGAGCGCTTCATGGGATTCTTCCTCCGATCCGACGGCTGAGGACGACGAGGCCTTGGGGTAGTGTAGTCGCTAGGAGGTCGGTCGAGAAAGAGGTGGCGGAGTCGCGGAGCCGCGCGGACGAGATCCTGGCGAGCGAGGCGCGGCGTGGCTCGGAGACGGCTTTCCGCGAGCTGGTCGAGCGCTACGAGCGGCCGGTGTACGCTCTGATCTTGCGGATCGTGCGCGACCCGTCCACCGCCGAGGACCTGGCGCAGGAGGCCTTCCTGCGCGCCTACCGCGCTCTCGACCGCTTCGACCCCAGCCGCAAGTTCTCGAGCTGGATCTTCAAGATCGCCCACAACGGCGCGCTCGACCACCTGCGCCGCCAGGGGCTCGACACCGAACCGCTCGAGCGCGAGAACGACGACGGCAGCCCGCGCGAGCTGCCGGCCGACCCGCACGCCGAGAATCCGTTGCGCGAGCTCTCCTCGCGCGAGGCCGGATTGGCGCTGCAGCAGGCGATCGCGAGCCTGCGCCCGCAGTACCGCGAAGTCCTCGAGCTACGATTCGGCCAGGAGCTTTCCTACGACGAGATCGGCGAGGTCCTGGGCCTGCCGCTGGGCACGGTCAAGATCCATATCTTCAGGGCAAGACAGGAGTTAGCCAAGCGAATGAGAGCCCTGGGGTGGGATCCGGAGGAGCTGGGATGAACGAAACCCGAGGTCCGGCGCAGCGTAGGGCAGAGCGGGAGAACGAGATGAACGCCCGCGATCCATGGACCCGCTTCACCGCCGCCGAGCTCTCCGGACGGGAGAGCGAGGCCGAGGCGGCCCTGCGCGCGCTCTTCGCCGAGCTCCCCGAGGTCTCGCCCCGCGCCGGTTTCGCGGCCCGGGTGATGGCGCGCCTGCCCCGGCGGCGGCCGAGCTGGATCGACCGGCCCGCGTTCCGTTGGGCCGTGGGGCTCGGCCTCGCGGCCGCGGCGATCGCCGTCGCGGTCTTCCCGCCGGCCATCCTGCCCCTCCTCGGTCTGGTCGGTCCAGCCGAGGTGCTGCACGGGCTGGTGGACGGTTTCGCGGCCCTCGCCGCCCGGCTGATCGCCGGTCTCGAGGTCTGGCAGAGCCTCGCTCAAGTCGCCAAGGTCCTGGGCGAAGTGCTGCTGATCCCGCGTCTCGGATTCTGGTTCGTCCTCCAGGCCGCGGTGGCTGGAGCCGCGTTCTCCGGATTGATGAATCTGCTGACCCAGAAGAGGAGCTCTTCCCATGCTCGCCTGGTCTCGTAAGTTCCGCGGCAACGCGATCGCCCCGTTGGCGATCCTCGTCGCTTGGCTCCTCGCGCTGGCGATGCCGGCCGCCCCGGCGCTCGCCGCCGTCCACCCTACGGCCTTCGGCAGCGAGGTTCTCGAGCGCTTCAGCGTCGACCCGATCTCGAGCGGCCTGCTGCTGCGCCCGAAGGCTACCGGCACGCCGGTGCGCACGATCGAGCTCGACGATTCGACCGAAGAGGCGATCGTCAACGGCAAGCCGTTCACCCGCGCCGAGCTGCGCGACTGGCTCGGCGACGATGGCGACCGGCTGGCGCGGCTGCTCGCCATGGAGCCGGAAGATCGCTTGCGGGAGCTCGGCCTCTCCACCGAGGAAGAGGAGGCCCCGGCCGCGCCGACCCACAAGATCGACATCGACGTACACGGCATTCCGCCCGTCCCTCCCATCCGCACGCGCGCCGCGTCGGACGATCGGGTGTCGTTCGGCCGCTCGATCGTCGTGCATGAGGACGAATCGGCGCGCGACGTCGTCTGCATCGGCTGCTCGATCGACGTCGAGGGCCAGGCGATGGGCAACGCGGTAGCGGTCGGCGGCTCGGTGACCGTCAGCGGCAAAGTGCTCGGCGACGCGGTTTCGGTGGGCGGAGCGGTGCACGTCGACGACGGCGCCGAGGTCCTCGGCGAAGCCGTGGCGGTCGGCGGTTCGGTCGACGTGGCGCCTTCCGGCCGGGTGATCGGCACGACGTCGAGCGTCGGTTGGGGCGAGGGCTGGTTCGGCCGCCACGGCGTCGTGATCGGCGACACCGACTTCGTCTCCTCCTGGTTCTCCGACTGGGCGCGCGTCGTGTGGGCGGTGTTCCGCATCGGCTTCCTGTCGCTGCTCGCCGGGCTCTTCCTGCTGATCGCCCGCTCCGGCATGGAGGCGACCGCGGCGCGAGTTCGCAACGAGACTTGGAAAGCGGCGCTCGTGGGCCTGCTGACCCAGATGCTCTTCTTCCCGGCGCTGATCCTGGTGGCGGTGATCCTCGCGGTGTCGATCATCGGAATTCCGCTCCTGGTGCTGGTGCCGTTCGCGATCCTGGCGCTGGTGGTGGCGGCCTTCTTCGGCTACGCGGCGGTCGCCTACTCGATCGGCCGCTGGGTCGAGCGGCGACTCGGTCACGAGTGGTCGCCTTGGCTGGCGGTGGTCGTCGGCGTGGCGGCGATTCAGGGGACGTCGCTCGTCGGAAGGTTGGTCGGCTTGATCGGCGGCTGGGCGGCGGCTATCGCCTTCGGTCTGCTGGCGCTCGGATTCTTCTGCAAGTACGTGGCCTGGACGACCGGCCTCGGCGCGGCGGTGATGACGCTCGCCAGTCGCACTCTGGAGCGGCGGCGGGGCACGACGCCGAGCGCCGGCTCCCCGGTACCGGTGGTGCCCGAGCTGCCGCCGGTGCCGATGGCGGATCCGCCGACCGCCGTCTGATCGCGGCTTCCACTGTTCATCCGCAGCGCGAGCCCGCGGCGACGTGGGCTCGTCGCGCTTGACGGGAGCGGCGCATCGAAGGTACAAACCGCAGTCGAGAAACGCCACATGCCGGCTGCGACGATGGACCGAGAGGCGATCCCGGGCGATAAAGCCACGGGATCCGGAGCGAGGGCGAGGGGTCGAGCCGCGACCCGCGCCCTGCTCGCCACCCTGGGCACCGCGGTCGCCTTCCGCATCCTCTCGGATGCCGCCAGCCTGTTCTCGGAGTCCTACGGCGCCTCGTTCGTCTTCCCTCCCGCGGCGGTGCAGCTGGCGTGCGGTGCGGCCTTCGGCTTCTGGGGAGTGCTCGGCGTCGTCCTCGGAGCCCTGGTCTCGCGCTGGGGGGCCGCGGCCACGCCCTCGGGCCTCGTCCTGTTCGCGATCGTCCACCTCGTCGGCGCCGCGATCCCGGCAATCGCTCTGCGGCGGCCGCGCGGCTCGACCGCCGACCGGCTGAAGCGCGCCTTGCTGCTGGGTGGACTGGCGATGAATTTCGCCACTGCGGTCGGCGGCACGCTGGCGCTCGCGGCGCTCGGCCGGCTCTCCTGGGACGCCCATCGGCTGGCCGACAACCTCGTGTCGTGGTGGATCAGCGACTTGATGGCCGCCCTGGTGCTCGGTTTCCCGGTGCTCCTCTGGCTCGCTCCGGACGTATTGCTCGACCGCGACATGCAGCAGCTCTTCGTCGCCTGGAAGACGGATCTGGCGAAGATCAGCGGCAGCGCGGCGCTGCTGATCGTCTCGATCCTCGTCCTCTGGGCCGCGGTTCAGCTCGGCTGGGGCTTCCCGCAGTGGACGGCGGTCATCCTCATCGGTCCGGTGGCGCTCGCCGCCTTTCAGGGGGGAGCCGGCGCGGCGCTGTGGATGGTCCTGCCGGTGAGTCTGTCCTACTTTTCGCTCACCATTCTTCCCGAGCTGCTGGCGCACACCGGACCGACGCGCGAGGTCCTGGCGCCCGCCTACTCGGTGCTGGTGTTCTTCGTCAGTTTCGCCATCGTCGGCGGCGCTTTTGCCGGCAGCAACCGGCTGCTGCTCGAGCGCGTGCAACGCCAGCAGCTGCAGCTCGAGCGCGACTTCCACCGTACGGTCGCATCGCTGTCGGCCGCCATCGAAGCGAAGGACCCGACCACCATCGGGCACGTGCAGCGGGTCGCCAACCTGACGGTCGAGGTCGGGCGCGCGCTCGGACTGTCGGGCCGCGATCTCGACCTGCTGCGCTACGGCGCTCTGCTGCACGACGTGGGCAAGATCGGCGTCCCGGAGTCGGTGCTCAACAAGCCCGGGCCGCTCAATCCGGGCGAGACCGAGACCATGCAGCAGCACGTCGAGATCGGGCTGCGCATCCTCGGCAACGTCGAAGTGCTGCGCGACGTGCTGCCCCTGGTGCGCTACCACCAGGAGCGCTGGGACGGTCAGCGCGACGGAGTGCTCTTTCCCGGCTACTACGGTCTCGAGGGCGAACGCATTCCCCTCGGCGCGCGCATCCTGGCGGTGGTCGACGCCTACGACGCGATGACCAACGACCGGCCCTACCGCGCGGCGCGCGGGACGGAGGAGGCCCTGCGCGAGCTCGAAGGCGAGGCCGGCCGGCAGTTCGATCCCCTGGTGGTCGCGACCCTGGTCGGTCTCGTCCGTCGCCACGGCCCGAGGTTCTTCGAGCGCCCGAGCAGCGATTCCGGTCCGGCTCGCGCCCGGGCCGCTTCATGAGCGCCGGCCCGGACGCCGCCGCCCGGCGGCGGATGAGTCGACTCGCCGCCGAGATCCGCCGCCACGAAGACCTCTACTATCGCCTCGGCAAGCCCGAGATCTCCGACCGCGATTTCGATGCCCTGCTCGCCGAGCTCGCGACCCTCGAGGCCGCGCACCCGGAGGCGGCGGCCGCCGACAGCCCGACGCAGCGGGTCGGGGGCGCGCCGCTCGCCGGCTTCGCGCAGGTCACGCACGTGCCGCCGATGCAGTCGCTCGACAACACCTACAACCTCGAGGAGCTGCGCGAATGGGCGGCGCGGATCGAGAAGCTCGCACCGGGCGAGTCGCCGGCTTTCCTCTGCGAGCTCAAGGTGGACGGCGTCTCGGTTTCGCTGCGCTACCTCGACGGCGTCCTGGCGCAGGGCGCTACCCGCGGCGACGGCCAGGTGGGCGACGACGTCACCGTCAACCTGCGCACCGTGCGCGCCCTGCCGCTGCGCCTGCGGGGAAAGCCGCCGGCGCGGCTCCTGGTGCGCGGCGAGGTCTACATGCCGCGTTCGATCTTTCGCCGGCTCAATCAGGAGCGCGAGGAGGCGGGCGAACCGGTATTCGTCAATCCCCGCAACTCCACCGCCGGCTCGATCCGCCAGCTGGACCCGAAACTGGTCGCCGCGCGGCGCCTCTCGGCCTGGATCTACCAGGTCGCCGAGGGCGAGGCCGGCGGCTCGCAGGCCGAAAGCCTGAAGCGGCTCGCGAAGTGGGGATTTCCGGTGCACGACGCCTGGCGGCGCTGCGTCGACCTGGCGGCGGTCGAGGCCTTCATCGCCGAATGGCGCGTCCGCCGCGGTGAGCTCGATTTCGATACCGACGGCGTGGTGGTGAAGGTCGACGACTTCGCGCTCCGCCACCGCCTCGGATCGACCGCGAAGGCGCCGCGCTGGGCGGTGGCCTTCAAGTACGAGCCCGAGCAGGCCGAGACCCGGGTCAACGGCATCCTGGTCCAGGTCGGGCGCACCGGCGTGCTCACCCCGGTCGCCGACCTCGAACCGGTCTTCGTCGGCGGCACCACCGTGCGGCGCGCCACGCTGCACAACTACGAGGATCTGGCGCGCAAGGACGTGCGAGTGGGCGACACGGTGATTCTCGAGCGCGCCGGGGAGGTCATTCCGCGGGTGGTCGAGGTGGTCACCGCGAAACGTCCGCGCGGCGCCCGGCCGTTCGAGATGCCGAAGAACTGTCCGGAGTGCGGCGAAGCGGTGGCGCGTTTCGCGGGCGAGGTCGCCTGGCGCTGCGTGAATCCGACCTGTCCGGCGGTGGTGTCGGAGTCGATCCGCCATTTCGTCGGCCGCAACGCGATGGACATCGAGGGGCTCGGCGGCGAGAGGATCGACCAGCTGCTGCGCGCGGGCAGGATCCACGACGCCCCGGATCTCTATCGCCTGCGACGCGAGGAGCTGGTCGACCTCGAAGGCTGGGGCGAAAAATCGGCCGACAACCTGCTGGCCTCGATCGCCGCCAGCCGCCGGCGCGAGCTCCACCGCCTGATCTTCGCCCTCGGCATCCGCTTCGTCGGCGAGCGGGTGGCGAAGCTTCTCGCGGCGCATTTCGGGCGGCTCGCCGAGCTCGAGAGCGCGAGCGAGGTCGACCTGCTCGCGGTCGAGGAGGTCGGTCCCAAGGTCGCCGCGGCGGTACGAGCCTTCTTCGACGATCCCCGTCAACAGAGCCGGCTGCGCGCCCTCGCCGATGCCGGCGTCGAGCCGCCGCCGGTCGCGCGGCCGCGGCGCGACGAGCTGCCGCTCGCCGGCAAGACCGTCGTGCTCACCGGCCGGCTCGAGAGCTTCAGCCGCGAGGAGGCGGGCGAACTGCTCGAAGCGCTCGGAGCGCGCGTCGCGTCGTCGGTGTCCAAGAAGACCGACCTGGTGATCGCCGGCGAGGACGCCGGCAGCAAGCTCGACAAAGCGCGTGAGCTCGGAGTTCCGGTCGCGGGCGAGGGCGAGCTTCGCCGCCTCGCCGGCCGCGATCGCTGAACCGCCGCGGTGGCGGCCGCCGCGGGTTCGTGTCAGGCTTCCAAGGCCGCGATGGGAGGCGGAATCATGAGCCGGCACGGGAGCTTCGGTGGGGGATTCGAACGCTGGGCGGCGCTCGCGCTGACGATCTGCGGCGCGACCGCCTGGGCGGCCGAGCCGGCGGCGCGCCTCGCGTCCGGCGAGCCGCTGGCGATAGCGCCCGACGTCGAGCGGCGCTTGGCGAAGTTCGCCCGCACGCCGATCGACGCCGATCTCGGCGGCCTTGCGGCGGGCGACCGCAAGGCGCTCGACGAGATCCTCCTCGCCGCGCGCGAGCTCAACGACATCTTCCGCCTGCAGGTCTCGCGCGCCAACCCGCAGCTCGAGCGCGACCTCGCCGCCGCCAAGGGTCCGCTCGCGGAGCCGGCGCGGCGCCTCTTTCGCCTGATGCAGGGACCGTGGGACCGGCTCGACGAGGATCGGCCGTTCCTCGGCGCGACGGCCAAGCCCGCCGGCGCCGGGTTCTACCCCGAGGACCTCACCCAGGAGGAGTTCGACGCCTGGCTCGCCGCCCATCCCGGCGATCGGGCGGGATTCCTCTCCGAGCGCACGCTGATCGTGCGCGACGGCGGGGCGCTCAAGGCGGTGCCCTACTCGGTCGCTTTTCGGGTGCCGCTCGAGCTCGCCGCCGGTCACCTGCGCGCCGCCGCCGCACTGACCGGCAACGCCTCGCTGCGCAAGTTCCTCGAGAGCCGGGCCGCGGCCTTCCTCGCGGACGACTACTACGCGAGCGAGATCGACTGGATGGACCTCGACGCCCCGGTCGAGGTCACGATCGGTCCCTACGAGACCTACGAGGACGCGCTCTTCGGCTACAAGGCCTCGTTCGAGGCCTTCGTCACCGTGGCCTTGCCCAAGGAGTCGGCGGCCCTGGCGCGCTACAAGCAGCAGCTTCCCTGGCTCGAATCCAACCTGCCGATCGCCGACGACCTCAAGAACAAGAAGCGCGGCAGCGAGAGCCCGATCCGGGTGGTCGACGAGGTCTACACCGCCGGCGAGGCCGCGAGTGGCGTCAAGACGATCGCCTTCAACCTGCCGAACGACGAACGGGTGCGCGAGGCCAAGGGCTCGAAGAAGGTCCTGCTGCACAACGTCATCCGCGCCAAGTTCGAGAAGCTCCTGTTGCCGATCGCCGAGCGCGTGCTGTCGCCCGAGGACGCGCGGCGGGTGGCGTTCGAGGCCTTCTTCGACGAGACCCTGCACCACGAGCTGGCGCACGGGCTCGGTCCGGGGACGATCGTCAAGGACGGCAAGCCGACCGAGGTCCGTCTCGAGCTCAAAGAGCTCTTCTCGACCCTCGAAGAGGCCAAGGCCGACGTGATGGGGGTCTACGACATCCTGGCGCTGATCGAGCGCGGCGAGATGCCGAAGGAGCTGCGCGCGGCGCTCGACCCGACCTACGTTGCCGGTCTCTTCCGCGCCGCGCGCTTCGGGGTCAAGGAGGCCCACGGCCAGGGCGTGGTCTCGCAGTTCAACTACCTGATGGAGAGAGGCGCCATCGCGGTCGACTCGAGCGGGCGATTCCGCACCGTGGCGGAGAAGTTCCCGGACGGCATCCGCTCCCTGCTGCACGACATGCTGATGCTGCAGGCCAACGGGGACTACGCCGGGACGAGGCGCTTCCTCGAGACCTACGGCCAGGCGAGCCCCGCGCTCCTGGCGGCGATCGACCGCCTCCAGGACCTGCCGGTCGACCTCGAGGCCGTCTACTCCCTGGCGCCGAAGTAACCGCGCCGCCGCCGCCGACCGCCGCCAGGCGGAAAAAGCTCTCGGTTCCAAGCCCCTGCCGAGACCGGGGCTCGCGCCGCTCGAGCCAGGTTGGTTGCTCGCCGACGTGGTTTCCATGAGGGAAGGACGCTGGGCGAGGGGAGTGTCTCGCTCTGCTCGATTCAGCCTCTTCGCCTGCCACCTTGGTTCTCGACGAGGGAAAGAAGCTGGGCGAGGAAGGTGGCTCGCACTGCTCGAACATCTTCAGTTCCCTGGCCTGGACGCTTTCGGTAGCCGGGGGTGGGGGTCCCTCCGAGGCGCCGTGGCGGGGGACCCCGTCCTCCAGCCGCTTCTTCCAATATCCGGGGTACCGACCCAGCCGCGGAGGGACCCCCAGCCCCCGGCGGCGCCGTTCGAGCTCCTTTGCCTTCGTAGACCCGGGTCAGAGCATGTGCCAGAATGACGCGCCGTGGCTGCTGATCCCCTGGTCCTAGTCGTCGACGACGAAACTGGTTCCCGCGAATCGATGGCGATCGCCATCGAGAAGGCTGGCTACCCGGTACGCACCTTCGACGACGCCCGCAAGGCGCTCGATTTCCTCGAGGAGAACGCCTCGCCGCAGCTCGCCATCTGCGACCTGCGCATGCCGAGCCTCGACGGCCTCGGCTTCCTCTCCGAGATCCGCCAGCGCGGCATCGATCTCGCGGTCATCCTGGTCACCGGTTTCGGCTCGATCGAGTCGGCGGTCGAGGCCATGCGGGTCGGCGCCGACGACTACCTGACCAAGCCGGTCGACCTCTACGAGCTGCGCAAGCGGGTCACCAACCAGCTCGAGAATCGCCAGCTCAAGCAGCGCGTCGACGAGCTCGGCAAGATGCTCGACAAGCGCTACGGATTCGAGTCGATCCTCGGCCGCTCGCCGAAGATGGAGCGCCTCTTCGACCAGATGCGCCTCGTCGCCCCGACGCGCTCGAACGTGCTGATCATCGGCGAGAGCGGCACCGGCAAGGAGCTGGTGGCCAACGCCCTGCATCGCGCGAGCCCCCGTCGCGACGAGCGCTTCTTGGCGATCAACTGCGGCGCCATCCCCTCCGACATCCTGGAGAGCGAGCTGTTCGGCCACGAGCGCGGCTCGTTCACCGGCGCCATCGGCCGCAAGATCGGCAAGTTCGAGCTGGCGCACCGCGGCACCCTCTTCCTCGACGAGATTTCCGAGCTCTATCCGGAGCTGCAAGTCAAGCTCCTGCGGGTGCTCGAAGACCGCCGAATCATGCGGGTCGGCGGCAGCGAGCTGATCGAGGTCGACTTCCGCCTGGTGGCGGCGACCAACAAGGACCTCGAGCGCGAGATCGCCGAGGGGCGCTTCCGCGAGGACCTGTATTACCGGCTCAAGGTCGTGACCCTCTCGATCCCGCCGCTGCGCGACCGGGTCGACGACATCTCGCTGCTCGCCGAGCACTACCTGAAGCTCTTCACTCGCGAGCACGGGAGGCCGCCCAAGTCGCTCACCCGCGACGCGGTCGCGGCGCTGGTGACCTACCCCTGGCCCGGCAACGTGCGCGAGCTCAAGAACGCGATGGAGTCGGTGGTCATCTTCCACTCCGGCGACGAGGTCCGGGCGAGCGACCTGCCGCCCGAGCTGCGCGCCTACGTCGGCATCGAGGAGGCGCCGTCGCTGGCCGCGGGCGTGGCGACGGCGAACGCCGTGGGATCGAGTGGCGCGTCCGCGCCCGTTTCGGCGCCGCCGTCCCCGCCGCCGACTGCCTTGCCGCTCGCGACGCCCAAGACCATGGCCGAGATCGAGCGCGACGCGATTCTCGCGGCGCTCGAGCGCACCTCGGGCCGCCGGGTGGAGGCGGCGCGACGGCTCGACATCGGGCTGCGGACCCTGCAGCGGAAGCTCAAGGAATACAAGGCCCAGGGCTTCTTCCAGGAGTGAGACCATGGAAACGCCGGCCGCCGTCCTGATCCACAACGACATCCTCGGTCTCAAGGGCGCCCGGGCGCACCTGCTCGCCGTCAGCGCGCTCGGCTACTACGAAGTCAACCTGCAGTTCGGCGAGCGCGTGCATCGCGTGCTGCTGCCGATCGAGCGCACGGTGGTGATCTCGAGCGACCCCGAGGAGAACCCGGGACTCGCGATGGAGATCGAGCGCTAGCGGCCGGCGGGCGGCGTGATTCGCCTCTCGGTCAACGTCAACAAGGTCGCCACGCTGCGCAACGCGCGCGGCGGCGAGGTGCCGAGCGTGGTGCGCGCGGCGGAAATCTGCCTCGCCGCCGGCTGCCACGGGATCACGGTTCATCCGCGGCCCGACGGGCGCCACATCCGGCGCCGCGACGTCGTCGACCTGGCCGCCATCCTGCCGCCTGCGGCCGAATTCAACATCGAGGGCTATCCCTCGCCCGGATGGCTGGCGCTGGTCGAGGAGGTCCGCCCGCGGCAGGCGACCCTGGTCCCCGATCCGCCGGAGGCGATCACCTCGAACGCCGGCTGGCGGTTCGAGCGCGTCGACCGCGGCTGGCTGGCCGAGGTCGTGGCGCGCCTGCGCTCCGGCGGCTGCCGCGTGAGCCTGTTCGTCGATCCCGACCCGGCCGAGGTCGAGGGGGCGCGGGCGGTCGGCGCCGACCGCGTCGAGCTCTACACCGAGCCCTACGCCAAGGCCTACCTGACCCCGGCGCGCGACGCGGTCTTCGCCGGCTACCGCGCCGCCGCCGAGCGCGCGCTCTCTCTCGGGCTCGGGGTCAACGCCGGTCACGACCTCGACCTCGCGAACCTCGGCCATCTCGCCCGCAACCTGCCGGGTCTCGACGAGGTGTCGATCGGCCACGCCCTGATTTCGGACGCGTTGTGGATGGGTCTCGCGGCCGCGGTCGCGGCCTACCTCGCCGCGCTGCGCGGTTGAGAGGGACGGCCGGCGGCGATCAGGCGCCGATCGCGGCGCGGATCTCGGCCGCCAGGCGGTCGGAGAGCGACCGCAGCAAGTCGCCGTCCGGTCCCTCCAGCATGATGCGGGCGAGCGGCTCGGTGCCGCTGTAGCGCAGCACCAGGCGGCCGTCGGCCCCGAGCCGGCGCTCGACCTCGCGCGCCGCCGCGGCCACCCCGGGCAGCGAGTCGAGCGGCGGCTTGGCGCGCACCGGCACGCCGACCAGCAGTTGCGGGTAGCGCCGGAAGTCGGCGAGCTGAAGCGAGGCCGGACGCCCGTCGCGCACCAGGACCGCCGCCAGGATCACGGCGGTCAGCAGGCCGTCGCCGGTCGGCGAGGTGGCGAGGTCGACCAGGTGGCCCGACTGCTCGCCGCCGAGACGCAGGCCGCGTTCGCGCAGCGTCGCCACCACGGCGCGATCGCCGACGCCGCAGCGCACCACGCCGATGCCGCGCGCCGCCAGAGCGCGCTCGAGCCCGAGGTTCGACATGCTGGTGGCGACGATCTCGCGCGGCTCGAGACCGCCTCGGCGCGCGAGCTCCGAGGCCCACAGGTAGAGCAACGCATCGCCGTCCCGCAGCTCGCCGCGCTCGTCGACCAGCAAGACCCGGTCGGCGTCGCCGTCGAAGGCGAAGCCGAAGTCCGCGCCGCCGCTCGCGACGGCGCGCTGCAGGTCCTGCGGGTGGAGCGAGCCGCAGTCGCGGTTGATGTTGTCGCCGTCGGGGGCGTCGTGCAGGTGCACGACCTCGGCTCCGAGGGCGGCGAAGAGCCGGGCAGCGAAGCGCGACGCGGCGCCATTGGCGGCGTCGAGCGCCACCCGCCGTCCGGCGAGGGAGAGGGAGCCCGCGGCCTCCGCCAACCAGGCGAGATAGGCCGCGGCCGCCTCGGAATCGGGCTCGCGCCGTGGCCGGGCGAGCGGCCCCGGGTCGGGCGTCGACGCAAGTCGTCGCTCGAGCGCCAGCTCGTCCGCGGGGCGCCATTTGCCGCCGTTCCCGTCGACCAGCTTGATGCCGTTGTCGGCCGCGGGGTTGTGGCTCGCCGAGACCACGATCCCGCAGGCCGCGCCGCGCCGCGGCACCAGCCAAGAGACGCCGGCGGTGGGGAACACGCCGAGGTCGATCGCCGTCACGCCGGCCGCGCCGAGGCCCTCGGCCAGCCAGCGCTCGAGCACCGGGGTCGAGGCGCGGGTGTCGCCGCCGAGCACGACGCGCGGCGCGCGCCCGGTCGCGAAGATCTCCTCGCCGAGCGCGCGACCGAGCCGGCGCACAGTGCCCTCGACCAGCGGTTCCTCGCCGAAGCGGGCGCGGATGCCGTCGGTGCCGAACCAGTGCGGGGCGCGGGTCGCCGCGCGGGAGGTCACGGAGAGGTTCCGCGGTGGCGCATCCGGTCGTCGCCTTCGCCGGGCGCCTGCATCGGCACCTCCACCTTGACGCGCGTCGGCTGGACGATGCGCACCAGGGAGTCGGGAGATTGCACGGTCGCGGTCTCCGAGAACGACAGGGCGTGGCCGTCGAGATGGATCGGCGAGGTCTCGACCGCGGTCAGGCGGCGCAGCGTGCTCTCCGGTCCGGAGATCAGCACCGCGTCGGGAGTGACGCGCGCCTCGAGCGGCTGCGCGCCGGCTGCCGGTTCGCCGACCAGCCGCGGGCGCACGGCGACCAGCTGGCTCGCCTCGCGGTCGAGCTGCAGGCGCAGCAGGTTGGGCTCCACCGAGACCACGTCGAGATCGTCGGGCCGCACCACGTTGTCGGCGCCGAGATGCGCTTCGACCAGCCCCGCTTCGCTGCGACTGATGTCGACCAGGACCTCGATCGTCAGCGGATTGAGGTTGCGGATCTTGCGGTCGCTGCCGCGCAGCCGCACCTTGACGGTCGGCGTCGGGTTGAGCAGCAGCACCTGACGCTTCGGGTTGTAGGTGACCGTCACGTCGAGCACCCGCTCGCTCATCGCCTCGCGCTTGGCGACCGAGGCGTTCATCCACACCGCGACCGCGGCGACGATCGCCAGCAAGCGCAACGCCCAGAGATTGGCGCGTTCGGTCACGAAGCGCTCTCCCGCATCGGGCGGGTCTCGCTGACCAGGCGCTGGTAGAGCAGCGAGCGCAGCCGGCTGGCGTCGAGACCGTGCTGCAACTCGCCGCCGCAGGCGACGGCGAGGCCGCCGGTCTCCTCGGAGACCACCAGGGCGACGGCGTCGGTCTCCTCGCTCACCCCGAGCGCGGCGCGATGGCGGGTGCCGAACTCCTTGCCGAGCGCGCCGCTCGCCGACAGCGGCAGGAAGCAGCCGGCGGCGGCGATGCGCGTTCCCTGGACGATCACCGCGCCGTCGTGCAGCGGCGTGTCGGGCTCGAAGATGTTGACCAGCAGGTCGTAGGAGACCAAGGCGTCGAGCTCGATGCCGTTCTCGATGAAGTTGCGCAGCCCCTCGCGGCGCTCGAAGACCAGGAGCGCCCCGACCCGGCGCTCGGCGAGCGTGGTCGCGGCGCGGACCGTGTCGGCGATCGTCTGGTCGATCTTCTCGCGCCCGCCGAAGGGGCGGAAAGGCCCGCGGCCGAAGTTGGCGAGCGCGCGCCGGATCTCCTGCTGGAACAGGACGATGACCGCGAACGGCAGGAAGATGAGGAAGTTCTCGATCAGCGTCTGCACGGTCACCAGGTTGAGCAGCTTGGCGAGGTAGTAGAAGCCGGCGACGAAGAACATGCCGGTCAGCATCTGCACCGCCCGCGTGCCGCGGATCAGGAGCAGCAGGTTGTAGAACAGGATGGCGACCACGGCGAGATCGACCAGGTCGTGCCAGGTCAGCAGCGCCGCGGCGTCGCGCCAGCTCACGACGAGGCCTCCATGCCCGCCGCGATCGCTCGCCAAGAGGCGAGGAAGCGCCGGGTCTCGCCGACGTCGTGCACCCGCAACAGGGCGGCGCCGCCGCTCGCCGCCCAGACGGCGGCCGCGAGGCTCTCGGGCACCCGGTCGGCGGCCGGCGCTCCGGTCACCGCGCCGAGAAAGCTCTTGCGGCTGGCGCCTACGAGGATCGGGTAGCCGAGCTCGGCGAGCTCCGGGAGCCGGCGCAGAAGCTCGAGGTTCTGCGCGGCGGTCTTGCCGAAGCCGAGGCCGGGGTCGACGACGATCGAGGCGGCGGCGATTCCCATGCACCGGGCGCGCTCGGCCAGCGCCGCGAGCTCGGCCCGCACCTCGACGGCGACGTCGCGGAAGGCGATGCCGACCTGCATCGTCGGGAGCGCGCCGCGGCTGTGCATGAGCACCACCGGACAGCCGGCCTCGGCGACGACCGCGGCCATGCCGGGATCGGCGAGCGCCGAGACATCGTTGATCAGGTCGGCGCCGGCGGCGATCGCGGCGCGCGCCACTTCGGCTTTGCGCGTGTCGACCGAAATCGGGGCGTCGGTGCGCGGACGCAGCAGCTCGAGCACCGGCAGCAAGCGCGCGAGCTCCTCACCGGTTGCCACGGCGCTCGCGCCGGCGCCGTAGACGCCCCCGCCCGGCCGGGTCGACTCGGCGCCGAGGTCGAGCACCTCGGCGCCTTCGGCGAGCAGCGCCAGTGCGTGGTCGGTCGCCCGCCGCGGCTCGAGGCAGAGTCCGCCGTCGCTGAACGAATCGGGAGTGATGTTGACGATGCCGACGAGCTTCGGGGCCCCGGGGGTGAGCGCGAGCCGTCGCCCACGCGGTAGCGCGAGATGGGAAACCCGAGGCGGCGTGGTGATCGAGGTCATCGTCCTCCGGCGCGGTGCTCCCGCGCCGGAGACGGAGTGTATCGCGGCGGCGGCGCTCAGGCGGGGCTGACGCCGGCCGACAGGTCGGGCGGCACCGCGGGGACCTTCTCGCCGGAGCTCGGCGCCGGACGATCGCTCGCCGCCGGGCGAACCGCGACCGGTCCCGACTTCGGCGGCGGCACCGGGCCGACACGCAGCCCGGTGACCTCTTCGAGAATGCGATAGACCTCGGCACCCTCGAGCGACTCGTGCTCGAGCAACTCCGAAGCCAGGCGCTCGAGGACGGCGCGATGAGTGGTGAGGATCTCCTTGGCCTTCTCGTAGCCGCGCTGCACCAGCTGCTCGATCTCCTGGTCGATGCGCTGCGCGGTGTCGTCGCTGTAGTTGGCGCGCTGCGCGAAATCGCGGCCGAGGAAAACCGGCTCGTCGCCGTCGCCGTAGGAGAGCGGGCCGAGGGCCGACATGCCCCACTCGCACACCATCCGTCGCGCCAGCGCCGTGCCGCGCTCGATGTCGTTGCCGGCGCCGGTGGTGACGTCCTGCTGGGTCAGCTCTTCGGCGACGCGACCGCCCATCAGGATGGAGATCTGGTTCTCCATGTAGAGCTTGGTGTAGGTGTACTTGTCCTCGGTGGGCAACTGCATGGTGACGCCGAGGGCGCGGCCGCGCGGGATGATGGTCACTTTGTGCAGCGGGTCATGGCCGGGCAGGAAGGCGGCGACGATCGCGTGGCCGGCTTCGTGGTAGGCGGTCACCCGCTTCTCGTCCTCGGTGAGCACCAGCGACTTGCGCTCGGCGCCCATCAGCACCTTGTCCTTGGCGAACTCGAAGTCGGCCATCTCGACTTTCTTCTTGTTGCGCCGGGCGGCGATCAACGCCGCCTCGTTGACCAGGTTCGCGAGGTCGGCGCCGGCGAAACCGGGCGTACCGCGGGCGAGCACCTCGAGGTTCACGTCGTCGGCGAGCGGGATGGTCTTGGTGTGCACCTGGAGAATCCCGACCCGGCCGACCAGATCCGGCCGGTCGACCACCACCCGCCGGTCGAAGCGACCGGGGCGCAGCAGCGCCGGGTCGAGGACGTCCGGGCGGTTGGTCGCGGCGATCAGGATGACGCCCTCGTTGGTCTCGAAGCCGTCCATCTCGACCAGCAGCTGGTTCAGCGTCTGCTCGCGTTCGTCGTGGCCGCCGCCGAGGCCCGCGCCGCGATGCCGGCCGACGGCGTCGATCTCGTCGATGAAGATGATGCAGGGGGCGTTCTTCTTGCCCTGTTCGAACAGGTCGCGCACCCGCGAGGCACCGACGCCGACGAACATCTCGACGAAGTCCGAGCCCGAGATGGAGAAGAAGGGGACGTTCGCCTCGCCGGCGATGGCGCGCGCCAGCAGCGTCTTGCCGGTTCCCGGCGGGCCCATCAACAGGACGCCCTTGGGGATCTTGCCGCCGAGCTTCTGGAACTTCTGCGGGTCCTTCAGGAACTCGACGATCTCCTGCAGCTCCTCCTTGGCCTCCTCGACCCCGGCGACGTCCTTGAAGGTCACCTTCTTGCCGGTGGTCGACAGGAGCTTGGCCTTCGACTTGCCGAACGACAGCGCCTTGTTGCCGCCCGACTGCATCTGGCGCATGAAGAAGATCCATAGCCCGACGAGCAGGAGGACCGGCGCCCAGCCGACGAGGATCGCCCAGATCGGGTTCTCCTTCGGCTGCTCGGCGAGGACCTCGACCCGGGAGGCGACCAGCTGATCGGTGAACTCCGGCGTCGGCTTGAAGGGCAGCTCGACCGAGAACTCCTCGCCCTCGGGGTAGGGCGCTCCGCGGCGGAAGCTGCCCGTGACCTTCTGGTCGCGGATCGTGACCTTGTCGATCGTGCCCTTGGCGATCTGGCTCTTGAACTCGTTGTAGGTCAGGTCGTGATGGGCGGGATGTCCCGCCTGGAGGGTGTTCCAGAGCGCGATGACCACCACGAAGATGACCATCCAGAGGAGCAGGGTTCGCAGGGTCGAGTTCAAGTTGGGCCTTCCTCCGTCGGGGCGATCCGCCCCACCTTCAATGTACTACGTCGCCGCTGGGCATCGGGTTCGTCCGCCACTCGGCGATCCAGCACTCTCCGGCCGGCGGTTCGTCCGCCAAACGGAACGCCTCGGCGATCGTCACGCCCGGAACCCATGCAATTCGGCCGCCCACCACCAGCAGCGGAATCCGGTCGCGTTCGCCGCGCGGCACCTTCCGGTCGATCAACAGGTCCTTGAGGGCGCGCATTCCCGGCGCCCCCAGCGGGCGGAACCGGTCCCCCGGCCGGCGGTTGCGCACCTCCAAGGGGGTCACCACAGGGTCGGGGAGCCGAAGCGCGGCGCGGCGTCGTTCGCCGCGGAACATCCAACTCTCGATCGGTCCCCGGTGGAGGGTGACGACGCCCTGGAGCTCGGGAATCTCGACCTCTCCCGGCACTACCAGAGTATACGAGAAGGGGGGCGTGGTTCCGGGCTCCCGCTCGTCGCGGGCGATCTCGAGGCGCCCGCCGGCGACGCGAAAGCTCCGGTGGCCGGCGGCGGGTCGCGCACTCCACCGGCGCTCGCGAACCTGCCGCAACAGCTCGAGCTTGAATCTCCTGGAAGACGGCCGGGGCAGGTCGGCGAGGTCCTCGAGAAGCTGGACCGCCAGCAAACCCAGCAGAGGAGGCTGGTGATCGAGCGCCGCGATCGCCAGGCTCGCGCCATCGTCGCTGCTGGCAACGTCGAAGAGACCCCAGAGCCTCCTCTGGAAAGACGTTCTCGCGGCCGCGGCGCGATCGGCGAGGCTAGCCAGCGCTGCCGCGAGCTCAGGCTCGCGGATTCCGAGGTGGGGAAGAAGCCGATACCGAATCCGGTTGCGGTCGCGATCCAGGTCGTCGTTGGATGGATCGCGGACCGGATCGATCCCGGCCGCCGCGACCAGAACGGCGAGCTCGGCGCGCGAAAGGGCGAGCGCTGGGCGCCAGATCGCCCCACGGCGCTCCCGAATGCCGGCGAGCGCGCCGAGGCCGAGGACGCCGGCCCCGGAGCGCAGGCGCAGCAGCACCGTCTCCGCCTGATCGTCGCGGTGGTGCGCGGTGAGGATCCGGTCGGCTCCCACGGCCAGTCGCCGGGATTCGAGAGCGGCGTAGCGCACGCGCCGGGCGGCGGTCTCGAGGTTCTCGCCCCGCCGGCGCTCGCCCGGCACCGAGCGGCGCTCGACGTGCAGAGCCCGGCCGAGCTGCCTTGCGATTCCCGCGGCCGCCCGCGCGCGCTCGGCCGAGGCCTCGTCCATCCCGTGGTCGACGTGCACGAGCTCGATCCGGACCGCCAGCTCTTCCCGGGTGAGGGCGAGAGCGAGAGCCGTCGAGTCGGGTCCGCCCGAGAAGGCGACGATCCAGGGTCCCGCCGAGCCGGCCGCGATCTCGGCCCGGGCCAGGGCGGCGATGCGTTGTTGAGCGGAGGCGGGCACTGGGGGAGGAGGCGTCGAGGGGCGCGGGAGGATGGGGCCGGACTCGCGAGCCAGGAAACTCCGATCCGTTTCGCGCCGCAGGAGCAGCGATCTCGGCCCAGCCGACGCGGCGATGATAGATGGTGGCGGTGGGTGGGATCGAACCACCGACCTAGCGATTATGAGTCGCTCGCTCTAACCCCTGAGCTACACCGCCGGATGGGGGATCGGCTCCGCGGCGACGTTTTCCGGAAGCTCTCCCGGAGCCCGCGGCGCGAAGCCGGGGATTATAGGACGATCCCGGCCGGCGCCTCGATCGCTCTCCAGCCGCCGGGCTTCAACCCTGGGCCTTCAACCCCTGGCCTTGGAGTAGCGCTCCGCGACCTTGTCCCAGCGAACGACGTTCCACCAGGCCTTCAGGTAGTCGGCGCGCCGATTCTGGTAGTGCAGATAGTAGGCGTGCTCCCAGACGTCGACCCCGAGGATCGGCGTCTTGCCCTCCATGAGCGGGCTGTCCTGGTTCGGGCGGGCGAAGATCTCGAGCTTGCCGTCGGCGACCACCAGCCAACCCCAGCCCGAACCGAACTGGCCACCGGCGGCGGCCGAGAGCTTCTCCTGCAGTCCGGCGAAGCCGCCGAAAGAAGCGTCGATCGCCTTGGCGAGCTCGCCCGCCGGGGCGCCGCCGGCGCGCGGACCCATCACCTCCCAGAACAGCGAGTGGTTCGCGTGTCCACCGCCGTGATTGCGCACCGCGGTCTGGATCGCGGCCGGGACGCTCGAGAACCCGCGCAGCAGGTCCTCGACCGACTTCGACTCTTGCTCGGGCGCGGTGGCGAGCGCCTTGTTCAGATTGTCGACGTACGCTTGGTGGTGCTTGTCGTGATGGATCTCCATCGTGCGCGCGTCGATGTGCGGCTCGAGCGCGTCGAAGGCGTAGGGTAGCTTGGGAAGCTGGTGCATGACGTCTCCTTTGGGCGCGGCGTCGCGCTCCGGACCCGATTCTCCGGGAGCGGCATGAGGATGTCCAGGTGGCCGTTCGCGGTTTGACTTCGCTGGTCCGCTCCCATAGGATCTCGCGGCTCGGCCGGGGGAGGTTAGCTCAGCGGTAGAGCACCTGCCTTACACGCAGGGGGTCGAAGGTTCGAATCCCTCACCTCCCACCATGGGAAGCGGGACTCGGCGCTCGAGACCGAGGAAGTCCAGCAGCATTTCGCGGGGTCGTAGTTCAGTTGGTTAGAACGCCGGCCTGTCACGCCGGAGGTCGCGGGTTCGAGCCCCGTCGGCCCCGCCAGTTCGAATCCCGGAGCCCAGCGTCATGCGCGATAAGATCAAGCTCGTCTCTTCGGCCGGCACCGGCTATTTCTACACCACCACCAAGAACAAGAAGGCGGGCAGCGAGAAGCTGCGGATGAAGAAGTACGACCCCAAGGTGCGCAAGCACGTCGAGTTCGTGGAGGAGAAGCTGCGCTGAGTCCGCTCGGCGCGTTGCCCGGCGGCGTCCAGAGTCCCGGCGAGAGCCGGGACTTTTCGTTTTGCGGCCGGTCGCGACGATGACGGCAGCGGCCGCACCGCTGCTCCTGCGCGGGGGCACGGTGCTCACCCTCGACCGGGAGGCCACCGTCCTACCGGGCAGCGATCTGCTGGCGATCGACGGCCGGATCGCGGCGATCGGCCCCCGCCTCGAGGCCCCCGCCGACGCCCGGGTGCTCGAGGTGACCGACCACTGGCTGATCCCGGGGCTGATCCAGGGGCATCTTCACTTGGGCCAGTCCCTATTCCGCGGTCTCGCCGAGGAGCGCCGGCTTCTCGCCTGGTTGCGGGAGCGGATCTGGCCGCTCGAGGCGGCGCTCGACGACGAGGCGGCGCATGTCGCGGGCGCTCTCGGGGCCGCCGAGTGCCTGCTCGGCGGCACGACCACGATCCAGGACATCGGCCTCGGGCCCGGAATCGACGGGCTCCTCGCCGCGATCGCGGAATCGGGCCTGCGCGGTTTCGTCGGCCTCTGCTTGATGGACGGCGGCGAGGGCCTGCCGGCGGCTCTCGCGACCCCGGCGCCGGAGACCCTGGCGCGGGCCGAGCGCCTGGGACGGCAGTGGGACGGCGCGGCCGGCGGGCGGCTGCGCTGGGCGCTCAACCCGCGGTTCATCCTCTCGGCGAGCGACGAGCTCTGGGAGGGGATCGTCGGGCTGTCCCGCCGGACCGGTTGGCCGATCCACACCCACGCCCTCGAGCAGCGCGAGGAGACGGCGGCGGTGCGCCGCGCCAAGGGCGGCCGCGACGAGATCGAGTTCTTCCGCGACCGGGGGCTGCTGGAGCTCGATCTGCGGCTCGCGCACGGAGTCTGGATCGAAGCCCAGCACCGTCCTCTGCTCGCCGAGCGGCGCACCGCCGTGGTCCACTGTCCCGGGTCGAATCTCAAGCTCGGCTCGGGCGTGGCGAGGATCGCGCGGCTCGCTGCGGCCGGCGTGCCGCTCGGGATCGGCGCCGACGGTGCGGCCTGCAACAACGGGCTCGACGCCCTCGCCGAAGTCCGCCTGGCCGCCGGACTGCAGTCGGCGCTCGAGGGGCCGGGGAGCTTTCCAGCGCTCGCCGCCCTCCGGCTGGCGACCAGCGAGGGCGCCCGGGCGCTGCGCCTGGAAGCCGACATCGGTGCGCTCGAGGTCGGCAAGCGGGCCGATGTCGTCGTCTTGCGCCTCGACCGGCCGCACCTCGCGGCGTCGCCAGGCGCCGACCCGCACGACCTCCTGGTCTGGGGAGGCGCCGGCGCGGCGGTGCGACACGTCGCCATCGACGGACGGCTCGAGGTCGAAGACGGCCGGCTGACGCGGATCGACCTGCCCGAACTCCTCGCGCGGGCGCGATCCATGGCGATGAGGGTGGCACGCCGCGCCGGGCTGCTCTAGTAACCGGCGAGATCGGTCGCCGCGGTCTTCCGCGCCGGTCCCGTTTCCGATAGTATCGAACCTCCTGCCGAAGCCGGGACCTACCGTCCCGGGCCCATCCTGCGTGCGCTCGCCTCCGGCTCCCCGAAAAGGAGCGGAGGATGCAAGAGTCCGATGGGCGAGCCCCACTCGCTCTGTTCCAGTGGTGCGCCGAAGGGCGCTCCGAAGACGCCTGGCGCGAATTCCTCGATCGATTCGGTCCCCGCCTGGCGAGCGCGGTCCGGCGCGCCATCGAGCGCGGCGGCGCCTTTCCCACCCGCGAGCTGCAGGAGGATTTCGTCCAGGAGAGCCTCTGTCGCCTGCTGGCGTCAGGCTGTCGCGCTCTGCGGCGGTTTCGTGGCCGTTCGGAATCGGAGGCCGGCCTCTACCTCGAGCGGGTCGCGGCGAGCGTCGTGGCCGACGCCTTGCGCGCGCGCCGCGCCGCGAAACGGGCGGCCGAATCGGGCGTCGCCCTGGCGGAGGGATCGGCGGATCGGGTGCCGACTCGCGAGCGCGATCCCGAGCAGCAGCTGCTCGCCGCGGAGCGCCGCCGCCTGTTCCTGGCCCGCTGCGAGCGCCTGCTCGGGGCGCGACCGAATCCGCAACGGTTGCGGATCGTCGAGCTCGCTCTCTTCGAGGGCTGCTCGAGCGACGAGATCGCCGAGCGGCTGGCCGGCGCCTGGCAGCCGGCGGGGATCGACAGCCTGCTCTCCCGCCTGCGCCGCAGGTGCGCTGCGGAAGGGATCACGGTGCCGCGGCGGGGGCGTGGGTAGAGTGGGTGGGTGCGCCTCTACACTCGGTCCGAGTGTCTGGACCATCCTTCGCCGCCGGGATTCCCGGAGCGGCCCGAGCGGCTGACCGCGATCCTGGAGCACCTCGGCGGCGTGCCCGGCGCGGAAGTGCTCGACCAGGCTCCGCAGGCCTCGCCGCGGGATCTCGCGGCCGAAGTCCACGATCCCGCCTACCTGACCCGCTTCGAGCGTGCCGTGGCGCGCGGGGACGGCCTGCTCGACACGGCCGACAATCCGGTCGGCGCCGGGAGCTGGCGGGGCGCCTGGGCGGCCCTCGAGGGCACGCTCGCGGCCACCGAATGGGTCGCGGCGGGCCCGAATCGCCGCGCTCTGGCGGTGGTTCGGCCGCCGGGGCACCACGCCGAGCGAGCTTCGGCCATGGGATTCTGCTTCTTGAACAACGCGGCGATCGCGGCGCACGCGCTGCGCACCCGGCACGGGCGCGAGCGGGTGGCGATCTTCGACTTCGATGTCCATCACGGCAACGGAACGCAGCATGTCTTCGAGCAGCGCCCGGACATCTTCTACGCCAGCGTCCACCAGTATCCCTTCTACCCGGGCACCGGCGCCGCCGGCGAGCGCGGAATCGGCGGTGGAGCCGGGGCGACGGCGAACTTCCCGCTCCCGGCCGGCAGCGACGATGCCGTCTACCACCGGGTGCTGGTCGAAGAGGTGATCCCGGCCCTTTCGGCCTTCCGGCCGGACGCTCTGGTGGTTTCGGCCGGCTTCGACGCTTGGCGCTCGGATCCCCTGGGGGGCATGCGGGTCACCGAGTCCGGATTCCGCGAGTGGGGGACCACTCTCGGCCAATTCGCGGCTCGCTGGACCGATGGCTCGCTCGTCGCCGTCCTCGAAGGCGGCTATGACCGGGGGGCGCTCCCGCGCCTGGTGGAGGCCTTCCTGGAGGGGCTATATGTTGGAATCGCTTGACTTTCTTCCCCCCCGAGTGCACACTAATCCGTGCAGTCACCGGGCAACGAAGGAGATCCTGATGCGGCTCAACAGAAGCTGGGTAGTGGGCACTGCTTTGCTGTTCGCGGTGGCTCCGGCCTTCGCCGCGGCGCCGTTCGGCATTCTCGAGGGCCTCGGACCGGGTCGCAACGGCGGCGGCGGAATCCTGCCGATTACCGGCTGGGCGCTCGATGACGACGGCGTGGAACGGGTCGAGCTCTTCGTGGACGGCGTGGTGAACTCGATCGCCGACTACGGCCAGCACCGTCCCGATGTCGACCTCATCTATCCGGGCTACCCCGACGATCCGCAGGGTGGGTTCGGCCTGCTGTTCGACTCGACGCCGTACCCGAACGGTTTGCACACGCTCTCGGCCCGCGTGACCTCGAACAGCGGCGAGCAGGCCTTCCTGAATGACGTGGTGCTGCAGTTCACCAACACCACCTCCACCCTCGTGCCCTTCGGAGCGATCACCTATCCCAACCCGAGCGCCGAGCTGTTCGGCAACTGCGACATCTCGGATCCCTTCCGCCGCTACAGCGTGATCGAAGGCTGGGCACTCGACCAGGGCGTCGAGGTGGGCGACACCGGGGTCAAGTACGTCGAGCTGCTGATCAACGGCTCGATCTATGCCAACAGCCACCTCGACTGCTTCTGGGACGACAACCTCGGCGGTTTCGTGAACTGCTACGGCCTGCCGAGCCTCGACGTCGAGGATCTCTTCCCGGCGATCGCCAACTCGCCGCACGCGCGCTTCCGCTTCGTGCTCGACGTCGGCGCGCTGATCGACTTCGGTTACGCCTTCGGGTTCCACGAGCTGACGATCCGGGTGGGCGACATCGCCGGGCAGGTGGCGAACGTGGCCGAGATCCCGGTGGTCTTCTATTGTCAGGACGAGATCGGCAACCAGGGCTCCTTCGGCTACATCGACAATCCGACGAACGGCGACCCGAGCTCCGGCCTGGTCGACGTCTCCGGCTGGACGCTCGACGCCGAGGGCGTGGATCTGGTGAAGATCTGGCTCGACGGCGACTTCGTCGGCTTCGCGGCCTTCGGCCTGCTGCGCCCGGACGTGACCGACCTGTTCCCGGGCTATCCGGACAGCCTCGCGCCCGGCTTCGGCTTCACCCTCGACAGCACGCAGACCAACGACGGTGTCCACCACCTCCAGGTGGAGGTCATCGACGATCTCGGCGCCTCGACGATCATCGGCGAGCGCTGGTTCACGGTCCGCAACGAGGCGCCCTAACTAGAGAGGTAATCACCGCGCCCCGCGCCCGAGCCGATCGGCGCGACGGGAGCGCCGCAGGACGAGAGGCCGGCCGCGAGGTCGGCCTCTTGCGTTGGGGCCGATCCCACGCGCGGCCGAAGGCAAGATCCTGGAAGCCCCTGGAATCCGTGACTGATCTCATGGCCACGATGGCCAGGCAGGACGGCCTTCTAGGAGGATCCCATGTCGGTCCGACCGGTCCACCGCACCTTCGCCGTCGCCGCGCTCGTTCTTGCTTCGATCCCGCTCTGCGCCGGATCGATCCCTCGAGATGCGGCTTCAGTTCCCGCCGGAGACGAGGAGGCGATCCGCTCGCTCCTGGATCGCTATCGAACGGCCTGGCTGGCGAACGACTCCAGTCGGGTCCTCGCGTGCTTCACGGCCGATGCCGTGCTGCTTCCCGCGAATGCGTCGGCTCCCGTTGCCGGCAGGAGCGCGATTCTCGAGCACTGGTGGCCGGCCAATGCGCCGCGAACCACCATTCTCGCCTTCGATCAGCCGATCGATCGGGTCGCCGGCGACGGCGACTTCGCCGTCGCCTACGGAAGCTGCCGCGTGGAGTGGACGACCGAGGGGGCGAACGAAGGTCGCGCGCAGTCGAGCCGCAGCCTGTTTCTGACCGTTCTCCGCCGACAGTCCGACGGCCGTTGGCTCATCGAGACGCAGATCTGGACCCAGATCCCGAGCTCGTAGGAGAGCAGTCGAGCTGCCGCGATCCTGCGAGGAAAGGCTCGGTGAAGGGAAAAGGACGCTTGCTGAGCTTGCCGGGCGAGATCGAGCCGCTTGCCAGATCACGAGGGCGCGCGGAAAGCCCACGCTCTCGACCAGAAGCTTCTTGCGGGTGGGCGATTCGTTCGAGCCGCTGCCACCTGCGAAGTTGCGGCGGCGCCCGTTGCCGGGGCGGGGCGCGGGCGGCGGCTCAGTTACGGCCGCGGCCGGCGGCTTCGACGGCGGGGGCCGGCGGCGTGGCTTTGCGGCGGGCGAGCAGCTCGCTCGCCTGCGGGAAGAGCGCCAGCGCCTTCTGGATCTGCACGTCGCCCTCGGCCAGCGCCTGGTGCGAGGCCTCGATGCCGAAGCGCGAGGTGAAGACGTCGGCGCGAATCTGGCGTAGCGCGATGGCGCGGTGCTCGGCCTCCTCGAAGCCCTTGGCGACGTCGTCGGCGGTGTCGATCTTCTTGGCGATCACCCACTTCTCGAACTCGTCGAGCACCGCCGCGTCCGGGCGCCAGGAGCGGTCGATCGCCGGGTGCCGGTTGGCGTAGTCCACCGCGAAATTGAAGAACGCCGCGCGCGCGAACAGGAACTGCAGGAAGGGCGCGATGTCGGGTGTCTCCACCTCGACGTCGGGCGTGATCCCGCCGCCGCCGAAGACGTCGCGGCCGAGATCGGTCTTGAAGGTCTCGCCCGCGGCTTTCTTCGGGCTCTCGGCGGGCTTCGGTTCGCCGTCGGCGTCGTCGTTGCGCACGTAGTAGTCGTAGTACGAGCTGTAGTCGCGCTGGATCAACCGGCCGGATGGCGTGTAGTACTTGGCGGTCGTCAACGCCAGACCGGCGCCGTAGGAGAGGTTGTAGACCGTTTGCACCAACCCCTTGCCCCAGGTCGACGTGCCGACGACGAGACCCATGTCGTGGTCCTGGATCGCCCCCGAGAGGATCTCCGCCGCGGAGGCCGTGCCGCCGTTGACCAGCACCACCAGCGGCACCTCGAGCGGCGGATGCTCGCCGGCGGCGCCGTAGGACTGCTGCGAGTCGCGCGTCCGGCCGCGGGTCTCGACGATCGAGCTTCCCTTGGGCAGGAACTGGTCGGCGGTGTCGATCGCCTGATCGAGCAGGCCGCCGCCGTTGTTGCGCAGGTCGAGGATCAGGCGCTGCATCCCCTGGCCGCGCAGCTTCTCCATCGCCTTGGCGACCTCGCCGCCGGTCGAGCGGCTGAAGTCGGAGATCGAGATGTAGCCGGTTCCGGGCGCGATCATGTAGGCGTAGCGCACCGTGGTCTGCGGGATCTCGGCCCGCGTCACCGTGATGTCGAGCGGCTCTTCGAGCCCGACGCGCACCAGCGTGATGTGCACCTGCGTGTCCTTCGGCCCCTTGAGCTTCGAGACCGCCTCGTCGACGGTCATCTTCTCGGTCGGCTCGCCCTCGATCTTCTGGATGACGTCGCCGGCGCGCACGCCGAGACGCCAGGCGGGCGTGCCCTCGATCGGGGTGATCACCGTTAGCCGACCATTGCGCGTGCCCACCAGGATCCCCAGGCCGTAGAAGCTCGCCTGCTGTTTCTCGCGCATCGAAGCGAAGGCCTGCGGCGAGAGGAAATTGGTGTGCGGGTCGAGCGAGCGCAGCATCCCCTGGATCGAGGCGAAGACCAGGTCGCGAAAGGTGACTTCGGCGCCATAGCGATCGTGCGCCACCCCCAGCAGTTCGGTGTAGAGGCGCAGGCTCTCTTTCGCTTCGTCGGAGACCGCGAGCAGGCGGTTGCCCGCGACGCCGCCGGCCACCACGACGAGGACGAAGAGAGCGGTCGCGAGGGTGCGCCAGGGCCTTCTCACGGCGGCGCAGTGTAGCACGCCGGAACGCGGCGTTCCCTTGACTTGGGGCCGGTCGGGCGGGAGGATCCTCGCCGCGGAGGCGACCTTGTTCGGCACCCTCGGGTTCCCGGAAATCATCCTCATCATGATCCTCGCGTTGCTGATCTTCGGGCCCAAGCGGCTGCCGGAGATCGGGCGCACGATCGGCAAGGGCGTCGCTCAGTTCCGTCGCGCGTCGACCGATCTGCGCCGCACGATCGAGAGCGAGATCCAGAATCTCGAAGAGCCGGAGCGCCCGGCGCCCCGCGAAGCGGTCGCCCGCCGGCCACCGGGTCCGCCCGCGGCGGCGGCGCCCCAAGTCCCGCCCGCTCCCGTCGCGCCGCCGGTCGAGCCCGAAGCGTAGATGCTGTCGAACCCTCTGCCGCGGCGCCCAGCGGGTGGCGACGAGCTGCCGCGCATGAGCCTCCTGCAGCACCTGGAGGAGCTGCGCAAGCGTCTGATCTGGTCGCTCGTAGCGCTCGCCGGCGGCGTCGCGGCCTGCCTCGGCTACGCGCCCGAGATCTGCCGTTTCCTCGCCCGTCCGATCTACAAGTACCTGCCGGCCGGAACGAAGCTCACCTTTCTCGGGGTCACCGATCCCTTCATCCTCTACTTCAAGACCTCGATGATCATCGGCAGTTTCCTCGCCTGCCCGTTCGTGCTCTGGCAGGTGTGGCGCTTCGTCTCGCCCGGGCTCTACGCGCGCGAGCGCCGCTGGGCGGGGCCGTTCGTCTTCTTCGGTTGGTTCTTCTTCGTGATGGGCGGGCTCTTCGCCTACTACGTGGCGTTCCCGTTCACGGTCCAGTTCCTGCTCGAGATGGGGCAGGAGTTCACGCCGATGATCACCGCCGACCGCTACTACGGCTTCCTGCTGACGATCCTGCTCGGTCTCGGCTTGATGTTCGAGCTGCCGATCCTGATCGTCCTGCTGTCGGCGATCGGGTTGGTGACCCCGGGCTTCCTGATCCGCCAGTTCCGCTGGGCGGTGCTGATCATTTTCACCGCCGCGGCGATCATCACCCCGACCTCGGACGTGGTGAATCTGTGCATCTTCGCCGTGCCGACCGTCGGTCTCTACCTGCTCGGCGTCGGCGCCGCCGCTCTCGTCACCCGCGCCAAGCGCAAGCGCGCCGCCGAAGCCGAAGCCGACGGCGCAACGCCATGAGGCACGCCGAATAGGCCAGAGGCCATTGACAGACGGGCCGCAGGGGGGGGGTAGGATGCGGTACTGTGATTTCGATCCATAGAAAAGGAGAATCGAGTCAATCGGCTAGATGGCGTGCTGTCGACCAGCGAGTCGGGCCCCGTCTCCTCGTAGCAATCTCCGTTGGCGTCGCCAGCGCAGCCGCCGTTCTGGCGATCATCGGTTTCCCTCCATTGCTAGCAGATTCGCCCAGCAGAGAGGCCGATCCCCGGCCTTCGTTGGAAGTCATCGCCCGATACACTTTCAAGGGTCTTCCCTCGGCGGCCATGGATCTTCGATGGGCATCGAAGGACACGGTCTATATCGTTCGAGTCGATGACGGAGTCGCGACTCATCGCCTCGAGCCGGGCCTGCCTGAAGATCGACTGATCATCCCTGGCAGGAACCGCGAGAGCCATGTGCCGATGCTGATTCAGATGGCCGTTTCGAGCGACGGGGTGATCGCGGCGAGTGGCGCTCGGCTCGTGGAGGCTTCCTCCCGCGATTCCGTCGACGGTATCGACGCGCATGTGTCCGGAGCTGGCCCGGCGAGCATCGGTGCAATAGACATCCTGGGTAGCGATGTCGTTCTCTACGGCACCCCGACTCAGGAGCTCTGGAAAAACCACCCTGACGCAATCCTCTGGAAGGGCAAGCTGAAAGAGAGCCAGGACGCATTCTCGCCGCTCCTGGAGGAGACTCGACAGGGCGCGGCTCAAGACAGGACGCGATTTCTCGCTGCGAATGGGCGGCTCGGGGCGCTTCGGTTCCTGACGAATGGCGACCTCATCTTTTCGCCGGGCTATGTCCCGGTGGTGGAGAGGGTTTCGGCCGCCGGTAAGGTCACAGCCACGTGGGATCTTTCGAATCTAGGCGTGAAAGCCCTGAACCCTCCACTGCACGAAGGCGAACTAGTCGACCCACAAGGACTCGAAGATCTCGCCGTACATTCTCAGGTTGTCGATTCCTTGGTGCCGCTTGGAAAGTCGCCGGGGGTCGTCGTGAAGACTCTGCGAGAAGGCGAGCGAGAGTGGGACCTGGTGCTTCCAGGTGGTGACGAGCCCGAGGTGTTCCGAATTCCGGTCGAGCTAGGGAGAGACGTCACCCGAGTCGTCGGCGACTGGCGAAAAGGTGGCGATCTGGTGTTCCTGACTTCATTCCGGAGGCCACCGCGCGAGGGCGACGCCGGACCTCAAGAGATTCTCCTGTGTCGACTTCCTTGACCCTCATGGCACGAACACGACGGACCCGATTAGAAGGAGGAGACCATGAAGCCAGCAGATCTCGCTTTCCGCTCCAGGCTGTCAGGGGCGGGCCTTACCCTCACGCTAGTTGCCGCGATGGCGCTTCTCTCGGTAGGTCTTCTGGGGCAGGAGTGCTCTGACTACTACAATCCCGGCTACATCCGCTTCGACGATGCCTCGGCCGGATGGGGCACCGACGAGTGCATCACGACCCCCCAAGCCACATGCTATGACTGTGTTGCTCAGGATCGGCAGCACGGCGGGTGGGTGCACTGTGCCGAGAATGAGTCTGGATCGATGTCGATCTGCAACTGGTACGGGACTTGGGCAGAGGTCTCGCACCTGCGAAATCCAGTAGACCCGTAGGACCTTCTCGTGCGCAGCAGGTCGTGATCGAGGCGTCTGACATCGAGTCCACCTCTCGACCTCGCCCGGCATCAGGTCGGAAAGAAATGGCGGGGCGAATCTCGAGCTCGATGGCCAGGTTCAGGTGGGAAGACCTAGAGCCTGGAACTCGGAAATCGATCCGCCTCTCAGTGTGGCTCTTGCGGAAACGCCCCGATGTCGCCGACGCTGGCGAACTGGCCGGCGGGGTTGTGGTAGGTCACCTGGTCGCCGCGCACGGTGTCGGTGACGGTGATGTCGAAGGTGACGTTCGACAGCGAACCGTAGAAGACCCAGAAGGCATCGTTGGTCCCCGTGCCGTCGAGCACCTTGAGCACCAGCTCGGTGTTGGCGGCGTCGAAGAACCAGAAGGAGCCGGTGTCGGCGGTCAGCGGCAGGGTGTGGCCGACGCCGGTGTGGTCCTGGAAGTCGCGCCAGGTGACCGAGACGGCGAAGCGGTTCTGCTGCAGGCAGAGGGTCGTGTCGTCGGCCGCGCAAGCGACGAGCGGCGTCGTCGCCGCGCGCTGGCGCTCGATCGGCCGCGAGGTCGAGTCGAGCGCGAGCGCGCCCGCGGACGCGGAGTCCTCCTGCGGGAAGGAGTCGACGTCACCGACGCTGGCGAAGGCTCCGGCGGGATTGAAGTAGCCGTGCATGGCGCCGGTCGCGGTGTCGGTCGCGAGCAGGGTGTACTCGACGTTCGAGAGCGCGCCGAAGAAGGTCCAGAAGGAGTGGTTGACGCCGAGTCCGTCGAGCTCCTTGACGAAGAGCTCGAGGTTGGCCGGGTCGAAGAACCAGAACGAGCTCGACTCGTTCGACAGCGCCTCGCCGTGCCCGACCCCCGAGTTGCCGAAGAAGTCGTGCCAGATCGCTTCCAGGCGGAACCGGCCATCGCGCAGGCAGACCGACGTGTCGCTCGGCACGCAGACCGACGGCTCGCGGATCTCGTACGACCAGACGCCCCCGCCCGCGAGCGAGACAAGCAGCCGGTTCGGAGTCACCGGATCGAGGAGCAGCCCGAGGATCTGTCGCGGCGGCAGGCCGGTCGAGAACGGCGACCAATGCGCTCCGCCGTCGCCACTGCGGACGACTCCGCTCTGGCTCGCGGCGAAAACGACCTCGGAATGCACTGGATCCAGGGCGAGCGAATACAGGATTCCCGATTCCCCCGTCGCCGATCTTCGGGACCAGTGATTCCCGCCGTCCTCGGTCGCATAGAGGCCGGCGCTCGATGTCGCGTAGGCGTGCGATCCATCCGCCCAGAAGAAGTCGAAGAACGGCGCCGGCGAGCCCGCAGCGAAAGGGGTGTCGAATACCCGTGTCCATTGGGCGCCGGCGTCGGCGCTCAGATAGATGCCGGCGGAGCCTCCAGCGAGGAGGATTCCTGCAAGTCTCGGGTTCGGGCGCAGCACGCCGAGTGAAGACTCACCAACCGGCGGCCGCACGCAATCCCAAGATTGGCCGAGGTTCGGCGAGGTCCAGACGAAGCAGGCATCCGGCTGGTGGATACAGGGGCTTCCGAAGGGAGATCCATTGACATAGATGCGGCTCTCGTCGACAGCGTCGAAACGAAAGTCGTCCGCGGCCGTACAAGGCGGTACCGCGAGCAGATTCCACGAGCCACCGTCGTTCGCGGTCAGGATCGGCGTGGGTCCGAGCGAGGACTCGGGAGGAAAGAAGGCCTGTCCCAGCCAACGTCCGGACCTCGACGGGTCGAGGGA
Organism: Thermoanaerobaculia bacterium; assembly: GCA_046331385.1. Classification (GTDB taxonomy): domain Bacteria; phylum Acidobacteriota; class Thermoanaerobaculia; order Multivoradales; family JAGPDF01; genus JAXLQW01. The sequence goes on along the minus strand of JAXLQW010000001.1, from coordinate 1,163,444 downwards.
GAGTGCGCGGACGCCAATCGGCGCACCGCTCGGCGTCGAAATCGCCCGAGTCGTCCAATTCGTTCCGCGTGTCGTGGATCGGAGCCACTGCGGAAGGCTTGAGCGACCTGCGCTCAGCAACGCCGCGATTTCGTCGGGATGGGAGCGGATTTGGACGAGCCCCTCCACCGAGGTTGCTTGGATTCCACTGAAAGCCTCTTGCCAGGAGAAACCGCCGTCGAGGCTGCGCTCGAGGCCGAAGAAGCTGGCGGAGAAGATCGCCCCCGGGGTCACCGCGAAGTCGGTCGTGTTGTAGGAGAAGAGCTGCGGCAAGGGGGCCGGGAGCCGCTGCCAGGTGTCGCCGTGGTCGGACGAGGTCAGCAGGTAACCGCTCAGGTCGTAGCCGAAGACCGCGCCGTCGGCGCGCACCACGAGACGCTGCGGGTGGCCCAGGTAGTCGGTCGCGAGAGCCGGCGTCCATAGGTCGCCGCCGTCGAGCGAGCGATAGATGCCGGTGTCGGTCGCGAGGTAGAGCCGTGCCGGCGCGGTCGGATCGACCGCCAGAGCGCCCGCCTGCGGAAGGACCGGCAGGCCGACGCTCTTCGGCATCCAATGGAGACCGAAGTCGTCGGAGCGGAAGATCCCGCCGGCGTAGCTCGAGGCGTAGGCGGTACCCGCCGCGCTTGGCAGCGCGAGGAGGAACTGCACGGACGCGTCCTGGAAAGTGGCGCTGTTGGCGCTCGCCTGCCAGGAGTCGCCGCGGTCGCGGCTGCGATAGATCTCGACGCCGTTGGTCGCTAGGAGGAACGAGGCGTCGGCGGCCGTGGTGACGACGGCGAAGAGGTTGATCGCCGGCGCGGGAAGCCCGGAGTTGCTCGGATTCCAGCTCGCTCCGCCGTCCAAGCTGCGCAGGAAGCCGGCGCTCGACTCGACGGTGTAGAGGCGCTGCGAATCGGCGCCGTCGACCGCCAGAGGGCAGGCTTCGCGCAGGTTCTCGCCCGCGGCCGGAGTCCAATGGTCCCCGCCGTCGTCGCTCCGGAAAACGCCACCGAACGAGGCGGCCGCCCAGAGAGTGGCCGGGTTCGACGGCGCGGCGACGATGGCGCAGAGCTCGCCGCCTTCCGGCCCTACGGGAGTCCAGGCGTTGACGCCGGCGAAGGCGCAGGGGGCGGAGAGCGCTGCCGAAACAAGGCCGAATACGAAACCAGAGCGCGCGCGAAGGTCGAGCGAAAGGAGCGTCATCGGAGGCCTCCGAAGGGCATGCCTGTTCATTGTACGGAGTGTTCCGCCGGATCATCCAGTGCCCCGGGATGGCCCGCTTGACTTGTTGGGGTGGGGTTCCTATATTCAACCATATGGTTGAACAAATCCAGTCGAGCCTCGACACCACCTTCCACGCCCTGGCGCACGAGACCCGCCGGGCGCTGCTCGAGCGCCTGGGGGAGGGTCCGGCGACGATCAGCGAGCTCGCCGAGCCCTTCACGGTCACGTTCTTCGCCATCTCGAAGCACCTGCGCGTGCTCGAGGAGGCGGCGCTCGTCGAGCGCCGGATCGTCGGCCGCGAGCACCGCTTCGAGCTCCGTCCCGCCCCGGCCGAGGAGGCCGCCGACTGGCTCCGCCGTCAGACCGAATTCTGGAACCGCAGCCTCGACCGGCTCGAACGCATGCTCGCGTCGCGTCGGGAGGCAGACAAGGAGAAGGAGTGATGTCCGTCGCCACCACCGCCGCCATCGACATCCGCCGCACGATCGCCGCCAGCCCGCAGCAGGTCTACGACGCCTGGGCGCGCACGGGGCTCTCGCGAAGCGCTTCGGCTGATCGCTTCGGCGGAGGTCAGCTCCCCGGCTGGCGCCGCCAGCGGCGGTGCATCCAGACCCACTGATCGGGGACGCGGCGGATCTGCGCTTCGATCGCCGCGGTCATCGCCGCGGTGGCGGCGGTCGGGTCGGCGGGCAGGTCGAGTCGCGGGTGGATCGTCGCCCGGTGGCTGCCGTCGGGGAGGCGCTCGATGAAGGTCGGCAGAACGACGGCGTTCCAGCGCCGGGCGAGGTCCGCCGCGCCGACCGGGGTGTAGGCCGGCCGGCCGAAGAAGGGGACCCAGACGCCGTCGACTCTCGTGTCCTGGTCGATCAGCATGCCGAGCGCGCCGCCGCCGCGCAGCGCGCGCAACAGGTCACGCGCCGCGCCCGGAGCGCCGCGGACGATCGTGCGGCTGCCGAAGCGCGAGCGGAAATCGACCAGCAGCGCCTGCAGGCCCGGATCGTCGAGCTCGCGGGCGACGACCGCCATGCCGAGGCCGTGGGCGTTGAGCGCCGCGGCGAGCATCTCCCAGTTGCCGCAGTGGCCGGTGGCGATGTGGATCGGACGTCCCTCGGCCCGCGCCGCTTCCACGTGCTCCCAGCCCTCCATCGCCACCCGGCGCCGGAGCTCGGTCTCGCCGCGGTGCCGCAGCCAGAGGCACTCGGCGAGCATCGCGCCGAAGTGCTCGAAGCTGGCGCGCGACAGGCGCTCGCGAGCTTCGAGGGTCCTCTCCGGGAAGGCGATCTCCAGGTGCTCGAGGCTGCGCGTCCGGTCGCGCGCCGCCAGGCGCCAGCCGGTGCGCCCGAGGCGGCGGCCGAAGGCTTGCGCCTCGTTCCAGTCGAGCCGTTCGAGGAGGCCGTCGAGGGCGCGGGTGGCGAAGCGCAGGAGCGCCGACCGCGCCGGATGCCGCGACTCGGCGTCCGCCCGCGGCTCGGTCATTCGCCGCCGAGGCCGGCGCGGGCGAGCGCCCGCCGGCGATCGCCGCGCGCCGCGAGGAGCCGGTCGACGAGCTCGCGCACGGCTCCGCGGCCGCCGGGCGCGGCGAGCCGCAGGTCGACGCGCGCCAGCACCTCCGCATCGGCGTCGGCCGGCGCGGCCGACAGGCCGCAGGCGGCGAGAATCGGCAGATCCTGCAGGTCGTCGCCGGCGTAGGCCACCGCCTCGGCGGCGACGCCGCGACGGGCGAGGAACTCGCGGAACGCCGCGCCCTTGTCCTCGGATCCCTGCAGCACCTCGCTGCAGCCGACCTCGGCGGCGCGTCGGGCGACGATGGCGCTCGTGCGCGCCGAGAGGATGCCGACCTCGATCCCCGCGGCGCGCGCGATCCGGATCCCGAGGCCGTCGCGGACGTGGAAGGGCTTGGCGAGCTCGCCGGTCTCGGTCAGCCACAGCGTGCCGTCGGTCAGCACGCCGTCGACGTCGAGCAGCAGCCAGGCGATGCGCCGGGCGCGGGTCGCGAGCTCTGGACCGGACAGGGGCACGGCGCGCGGGCTCAGAACAGCTCGAGGCCCCAGAGGTCGTGCAGGTGGACGATCCCCTCGAGCCGGGCGGCCTCGCCGACCACGAAGAGCGAGGTGATGCGGTGGTCTTCCATCTCCTTGAGCGCCGCCGAGGCGAGCTCGTCGCCGGCGATGGTCCGCGGGCGCGGGCGCATGCATTCGCCCGCGGTGCGCTTCAGGACCTCCTCGTCGACCTCCAGACGGCGGCGCAGGTCGCCGTCCGAGATCACCCCGACGAGCGTTCCCGCGCCGTCGGTGACCGCGGTGATGCCGAAGCGCTTCTTCGACATCTCGTAGATGGCGTCGCGCATCGGCGTCTCGGTGCGTACCCGCGGCAGCTCGTCGCCCGAGTGCATCAGCTGATCGACGCGCAGCAGGCGCTTGCCGAGCTGACCGCCGGGGTGGAGGCGGGCGAAGTCCTCGGGAGTGAAGCCGCGCGCCTCGAGCAGGGCCATGGCGAGCGCGTCGCCGAGCGCCAGGGTGGCGGTGGTGGAGGCGGTCGGCGCCAGATTGAGCGGGCAGGCCTCCTTGTCGATCGCCACCGCCAGGTGGAGGTCGGCGACGCGGGCGAGCGGGCTCGCCGGATTGCCGGTCATGGCGATCAGCGGAATGCCGAGGCGCTTCAGGGTCTCGACGAGGCGCAGCAGCTCTTCGGTCGTGCCCGAGAACGACGCCGCCAGGACGAGGTCGCCCTCGACGATCATGCCGATGTCGCCGTGGATGGCCTCGGCAGGGTGGAGGAAGAAGGCGGGCGTGCCGGTCGAGGCGAGGGTGGCGGCGATCTTCTTCATCACCAGGCCGCTCTTGCCCATACCGCTGCAGACCACGCGTCCGGGCGCCTCGCGGATCCTCTCGACCGCGCGGTCGAAGGTCGAGTCGAGCTGCGCCACCAGGCCGCGCACGGCGGCGGCCTCGATCTCGAGGACCTGACGGGCGACTTCGCGCGGGGCTCGCGGCATGCTCGACGAAGTATATGCGGCCGGCCCGCCGCGCAGCCCCGACCGCGCCGAGCAGCGAAGAGTCGCCGCCGAATCGCGCCTCGCGGCCACGGCTTCGATCCACAGCGATCCTGCAAAGAAAAAGCTCACCTAGGTGTGACTGCTCAATAGGTTGTTCACCCGGACTGCTGTGGCAGGCTGGCTTTGTCGAAGAGCTGGCAAACCACGGAGGCAGCCCGGATGAACATCCATAGAAGAGCAAAGACTTGCCCGGAAAGTCGAGCCTTGCTTTGTCGTCGTGTTTTGCAGGAAGCCTGGCCCATGGGCCAGGCTTCGCGCGCGGCGGGGGTCAGCCGCCAGACCGCGCGAAAGTGGATTGGCCGCTTCCTCGACGAAGGAGAGGGCGGGTTGCTCGATCGCTCGTCGCGGCCTCATCGCTCGCCTAGGAAGCTTTCCCTGAGCCGGGAGGAGCTGGCCATCCACCTGCGCCGGCAACACCGGCTGAACGCCCAAGCCCTGGCCGAGCTCACCGGCATTCCACGCTCCACCTTGGGGCGAATCCTGCGGCGGCACAAACTGTCGCGAGCTCGGGATCTCGAGCCGAAGCCCCCGGTGATTCGCTACGAGCGCCAGGCTCCCGGCGAGCTGATTCACCTCGACATCAAGAAGCTCGGCCGGATCGACGGAATCGGTCATCGCATCCACGGCGACCAGAGTCGGCGAAAACGCGGCGCCGGCTGGGAGTACGCTCATGTCGCCATCGACGACTTCAGTCGTTTGTCCTACATGGAAGTCTTGCCCGACGAAACGGGAGCCACTGTGGCGGGCTTCCTGCGCCGGGCGGTCGCTTGGTATCGACAGCACGGCATCGAGGCTCAGCGCATCCTCACCGACAACGGTACCGGCTATCGCTCGAAGAAGATGCAACGCGCCTGCACGCGCTACAAACTCCGCCACCTACGCACCCGGCCCTACACCCCAAGAACCAACGGCAAAGCCGAGAGGCTCATCCAGACCGCCCTCCGGGAATGGGCCTACGCTCGACCCTACTGCTCCTCTCGCCAACGCCGAGAAGCACTCCCAGCCTTCCTCCACCGCTACAATTTCCACCGACCTCACACCGCTCTCGGCAGAAAACCACCCTGCTCGCGAGTCAACAACCTCTTGAGCACTAACACCTAGGGAAAAGACCCCAGACCAGCATCCTCGCCAGTCGAGCCGGTTGCCAGTTCACGAGGGCGGTCCGAGAGCCCACGCTCCCAGCCAGAAGCTCTTCGCCTGTGGGTGATGCGCTCGACCTGCCGCTATCCTGCGAAGAAAGGCTCACCTGGGGAAGAAGGAATCCTGCTTTGCCAGCCTCGCCCAGGCGAGCCGCTCGCCAGTTCACGAGGGCGCTCGAGGCGCCCAAACTCCCAGCCAGAAGCCTTTCGCTTGTGGGTGAGAAGTTCGACCTGCCGCCACCCTGCGAAGAAAGGCTCGCCTGGGGAAAGAGGAATCCTGCTGTGTCAGCCCCGCCCAGTCGAGTCGCTGCCAGTTCACGAGAGCGCGGGAGCAGCCCACAGCCCTAACCAGAAGCCTTTCGCCTGTGGGTGATGCGTTCGAGCTCCCGCTATCCTGCGAAGAAAAGCTCACCAAGGGAAAAAGAAGCCAGCATTTCCATTCTCGCCCAGCCGATTCGCTCGCCAGTTCACGAGGGCGCTGCGGCAGCCCACACTCCTAGCCAGAAGCCTTTTGCCTTTGGGTCAGGCCTTCGGGCGCTTCAGGGCGCCGCGCCAGAGATAGACGCAGAGGGCGAGGAAAAAGACCGCCGAGAGAGTCTGCGAGATCGGCTGCTGGTCGTAGAACGGCGTCTTGATCCACGATTCGGAGAAGCCGGGCACGAGCCGGATCGCCGCGCCGAGGACGCCGCCGAGCGCGCCGCCCGCCATCAGGCCGGAGGCGATCACCACGCCGCGCTCGCGGATCGTGCGCCCCGCCTCGCCGCCGACCGCCTCCGAGCGCTGGTGCAGGAAGTGCGCGAGCACCCCGCCCACCAGGGCCGGGGTGTTGAGCTCGAGCGGCAGGTACATGCCGAGAGCGAAGAGCAGCGCCGGCACGCCGAGCATCTCCATGATGATCGCGACCGCCCCGCCGGCGCCGAAGAGGATGTAGGCGACCGGCTGCTGGCTCATCAACCCCTCGACCAGGGCTTTCATGATCGAAGCCTGGGGCGAGGCGAGCACGGCCCGCGTGTCGCCGGGCGCCGCCTCGCCGAACTGGAAGACCCGGTCGAGGTAGACGATGGTGAGCGCGGCGACCACCGCCGAGACCGCCAGGCCGATGAACTTCACCCGCTGCTGCGCGGCGGGGGTCGAGCCCAGCCAGTAGCCGGTCTTGAGGTCGGTCACCAGCTGACCCGAGATCGACAGCGCCGTGCAGACCATGCCGGCGATCGCCATGACGAAGAACATCCCGGTGGTCCCCGAGACCCCGAAGCGCAGCAGCACCACCGACGACACGATGATGGTCAACATCGTCATGCCGGAGACCGGGTTGCGCGCCGTGGTGGCGATGGCGTTGGCGGCGACCGAGGCGAAGAAGAAGGAGAACACCAGGGTGAGCGCCAGACCGACGGCCACCACCGTCAGGCCGGCGCCGAGGCTGGAGAAGAAGACCCCCGCCGCGAGCGCCGAAAGCGCCACGCCGACGAGGATGACCACCATCGAGAGGTCGCGGTCGGTGCGCGTGCCGCCCGCGTCCTCGCCGTGCTTGAAGGTGCGCGCCGCGATCGAGAACGAGCCGACGACGATCCTGAGCGACTTGAGGATGCCGAAGATCCCGGCGGTGGCGATCGCGCCGACGCCGACGAAGCGGACGTAGCCGCGGAAGATCTGCGCGGCGCTCATCTGGGCGATCGGGACCACGCCCGGGTAGACCGCGTCCGGGAAGTGGCGCCCGAGCATCCAGATGACGGGCACCAGGACGAGGTTCGACAGCGCGCCGCCGGCGCAGAGGACCATCGACGAACGCAGGCCCATCACGTAGCCGAGGCCGAGGATGAAGCCGATGGCGTCGAAGGAGAGCGCCACCCGCGCGCGCTCGGCGAGGGCGCGGACGGGAGACAGGAACTGGAAGTTGACGAACTCCTGCCACACCTGGAAGGTAGTGACGAAGAAATCGTAGACGCCGGCGAGCGCGGTCGCCTGCAGCAGGAGCTTGGCTTGCGATCCCCCCTTCTCGCCGGTGACCAGGACCTCGGTGATCGCCGTCGCCTCCGGGTAGGGAAACTGGCCGTGCATGTCGCGCACGAAGTAGCGCCGCAGGGGGATCAGGAAAAGGACGCCGAGGGCGCCTCCCGCCAGACAGATGAAGGTCGTCTGCAGCGGGTGCGGATCGAGGTGCAGGATGTAGAGCGCCGGCAAGGTGAAGACCGCGCCGGCGACCATGGCGCCGGAGGCGCCGCCGATGCCGGTCATGATGACGTTCTCGAGCAGGGTCGACCGGCGGCGGAAAGTCCGCGCCATGCCGATCGCCAGGATCGAGATCGGGATCGCCGCCTCGAGCACCTGGCCCACCTTGAGCCCGGAGTAGGCGGAGGCGGCGGTGAAGATGGCGCAGAAGACGATGCCCCAGAAGATGGCGCGGCCGGTCGACTCCGGGACCTCCGCGCCGGCCGGGACGATGGGCTGGTAGCTCTCGCCCGGGGCGAGGGGACGATAGGCGTTCTCGGGCAGCGACTGGGTGTCGGGAGCGTCCATCGGGCCTCCTCGAAAGGGTGCGCGCTCTTCAGTCGGTGGGTAGGGCGCGGCGGATGGCGAGCAGGGAAGCGAGGAGCGCCTCGGCGCGCTCCGGCGGAAGCTGGGTCTCGCGGTCGGAGAGCGCGCGCTCCGGATCGGGATGGACTTCGAGGAAGACACCGTCGGCCCCGGCGGCGACCGCGGCGCGCGCCAGCGGCTCGGCGAACTCGCGCCGGCCGCCGCTGCCGTCGGCCGCGGCGCCCGGCCGCTGCAGCGAATGGGTGACGTCGAAGATCACCGGGATGCCGTCGGCGTGCATCCAGGCGAAGGCGCGCATGTCGACCACCAGGTCGTGGTAGCCGAAGGACGAGCCGCGCTCGGTCACCGTGATCCGCTCGTTGCCGGCGCCCCGCGCCTTGTCGACGATCCGCCGCATGTCGTCCGGCGCCATGAACTGCCCCTTCTTGATGTTCAGCGCCCGGCCGGTGCGCGCCGCGGCGACGACGAGGTCGGTCTGCCGGCAGAGAAACGCCGGGATCTGCAGGACGTCGCAGACCGCGGCCGCCGGTTCGCACTGCGCCGCCTCGTGCACGTCGGTCAGCAGCGGCAGACCGTGCCGCCGCTTCACCTCGGCGAGAACCCGCAGGCCCTCGGCGAGGCCCGGTCCGCGGTAGCCCTGCGCCGTGCTGCGGTTGGCCTTGTCGAACGAGGACTTGAAGACCAGGGCGAGACCGAGCCGGTCGCGGATCGCGACCAGCCGCGCCGCGATGTCGAGCGCCAGCGCCTCGCTCTCGAGGACGCAGGGCCCGGCGATCACCGGAAAAGAGCCGCCCCCGATCGCGATGCCGGGGGCGAGCTCGACCGGCTCGCGCCTCAAACCGTCTCCTCGCTGAAGGTCGGGACCGCCACGTCGCGCCGCTCCTCGCGCTTGCGGCGCTCGCGCTCGGCGAGCGCCGCGCCGACGAAGGACACGAAGAGCGGGTGGGGCTCGGTCGGCTTCGACTTGTATTCGGGATGGAACTGGCAGCCGAGGAACCAGGGGTGGTCGGGCAGCTCGACCATCTCGACGAACTTGCCGTCCGGGCTCATGCCGGCGACCACCAGGCCGTGCGCCTGCAGGGTCTCGAGGTACTTCTGGTTGACCTCGTAGCGGTGGCGGTGGCGCTCGGAGATCTCCTCCCGGGCGTAGATCCGTCGCGCCAGCGTCCCCTCCTTCAGGCGGCAAGGATAGGCGCCGAGGCGCATCGTGCCGCCCATCTCGTCGACCCCCAGCAGGTCGCGCAGCTTGTAGATCACCGGCTGCGAGGTCTCGGGGTCGAACTCGGTCGAAGTCGCCTCCTTGACGCCGCAGACGTTGCGCGCGAACTCGATGGTCAAGCACTGCATGCCGAGGCAGATGCCGAAGAAGGGTACCTTGTGCTCGCGAGCGTAGCGGATGGCGCGGATCTTGCCTTCGGTGCCGCGCTTGCCGAAACCGATCGGCACCAGCAGCGCGTCCACTTCGAAGAGCTCGCGCGGCCAGGTGCCGGCCTCGATCTCCTCGGCGTTGATGTAGGTGAGCTCGACCTTGGCGTCGTTGGCGATCCCGCCGTGGGTGAGCGCCTCGTTCAGGCTCTTGTAGGCGTCCGGCAGCTCGACGTACTTGCCGACGATGCCGATGCGCGCTTCGTGCTTCGGGTTCTTGATCTTGCTGACCAGCGTTTCCCAGCGCGACAGGTCGCGCTCGTAGCGCGGCAAGTTGAGCAAGTCGAGCAGGATCTCGTCGGTGTTCTCGCGCGCGAACATCAGCGGCACTTCGTAGATCGTCGGCACGTCGCGCGCCGGGATCACCTGCTCGGGCGCCACGTTGCAGAAGAGAGCGATCTTGCGCCGCTGCTCGTCGGGCAGCGGTCGGTCGACGCGGCAGAGCAGCAAGTCCGCCTGGATGCCGATGGCGCGCAGCTCGCGCACCGAGTGCTGCGTCGGCTTCGACTTCAATTCCTCGGCGGCGGCGATGTACGGCACCAGGGTGAGGTGGACGTTGACCGCGTTGTTGCGCCCGATCTCGAGCCGGAACTGGCGGATCGCCTCGAGGAAAGGCAAGCTCTCGATGTCGCCCACCGTGCCGCCGATCTCGACGATCACCACGTCGTTGCCGTCGGCGACCCGCCGCATCGCCTCCTTGATCTCGTCGGTGACGTGCGGGATCACCTGCACCGTCTTGCCGAGGTAATCGCCGCGGCGCTCCTTGTTGATCACCGACTCGTAGATCCGGCCGGTGGTGTAGTTGTGCATCTTCGACGTCGTGGTGTGGGTGAAGCGCTCGTAGTGGCCGAGGTCGAGGTCGGTCTCGGCGCCGTCGTCGGTGACGAAGACCTCGCCGTGCTGATAGGGCGACATGGTGCCCGGGTCGACGTTGACGTAGGGGTCGAACTTCATCAGCGTGACCTTGAAGCCGCGCGCCTCGAGCAGCGCGCCGATCGAGGCCGAGGCGACGCCCTTGCCGAGCGACGAGACGACTCCGCCGGTGACGAAGATGTACTTCGTGGTCATCGCGCAGCTCCTTCGACGGAAGAGATGAGGTCGGCGACCCGCGCCGCGTCCTCGGAGGTGTCGACTCCGAAGGACGAGCGAGCGCCGGTCAGGACGCGGATCCGCCAGCCGTTCTCGAGCCAGCGCAGCTGCTCGAGCGACTCGCTGCGCTCGAGCGGGGAGGGCGGCAGGCCGGCCAAGGTCAACAGGGCGTCTCTGCGATAGCCGTAGATCCCGAGGTGGCGCAGCGGCCGCGCGCTTCCGGGATTGCGCGGAAATGGGATCGGCGCGCGGCTGAAATAGAGCGCGAACCCCCGCTGGTCGAGCACCACCTTGACGACGTTCGGGTTGTCGAGGTCGTCGGGCTCGCCGTCGGCGGCGAGCGTGGCGAGCGCCTCGCCGGGGTGTGCGGCGAGGTGCGCCGCGAGGCGCGAGATGCCGTCGGGATCGATCAGCGGCTCGTCGCCCTGGACGTTGATCACCGCCTCGCAGTCCCAGCGGCGCGCCGCCCAGGCGATGCGGTCGGTACCGCTCGCGCACTCGCCCGGGGTCATCTCGACCTCGCCGCCGAAGGCGCGCACCACGTTCGCGATGCGCTCGTCGTCGGTCAGCACCACGGTGCGAGCGAGGCCGCGGGCGCTCGTCGTGCGCCGCCAGACGTGCTCGATCATCGGCCGTCCGGCGAGCGAGACCAGCGGCTTGGCCGGCAGGCGCGTCGAGCCGTAGCGCGCCGGGATCGCGGCGACGACGCGCGTCGCGCCAGCTCCCGGCGAGAAATTTTCGGAGGGGTGCACGTCCAAATCTAATCTCTGCGACCCCAGCGAGTCAATCGGCGTGCGAGCGCGTGCTAGCCTTCGGCGGCCGTGGCGAGCCGAAACTCCAGATCCAGCCGAGGTTTGCGGCTCGCCGCCGCGATCGCGATCGGGGTGGCGCTGGCGGCGGTGGGCGTCGAGCGCTCCGGATGGCTGCACCCGGCGTCCGTCGGCACGCCGAGCGACGCCCTGTGGATCTGGGGGCCGAGCGATCCGCGCGCGGTCGAACCGCGGGTCTTCTTCCTGGCGCGCGACCTGCAGCTCGTCGCGGTGCCGGAGCGCGCCGAGCTGCGCATTCTGGCGGACGAGGAATACGTCGTCCACCTCAACGGCGAGCGCATCGGCTCCGATCGGTGGCGCCCGGGAGCGCCGCTCGATCGCTACGACGTCACCGCGCGGCTGCGCGCCGGCGCCAACCGGATCGCGATCGAGCTGCGCAGCGCGACCGGCACCGGCGGCTTGCTGTGCGCGATCGTCGATCCGGCCACCGGGCGGTCGCTCGTCGCGAGCGACGCGCGCTGGAGCGTCTACCCGGGCTACTGGGGGGGCCTGCTCGGCGGGCACCAGCTGATCCCCGCCGCCGCACCGCTGGTCTGGGGCCGGCCGCCGATCGGGCGCTGGGGGACGCCGCAGCTCGGACCCGAGATCTCGACCTTCCGCGACGCGACCCGCGACCAGGCGGTGGTCGCGGCCTGGCGCTGGCGGGACCTCGCCGATCGCGGCGAGTGGCGGCGCTTCCGACCGGGCCGGCAGCGGCTACGCCTCGGCGCCTGGGCGGAAATCGACTTCGGGGGTCCGGTCTGCGGCTACCTGCAGATCGATCACGCGGCGGTCGAGCCGCGCGCCGCCCTGCTGCGCTACGGCGACGAGCCGGAGGCGTCCGCCGGCTGGCGGCCCGACGCCATCGCCATCACCGCCCCTGGGCGCGGCTGGTGGCAGGACTCGCTGCCGCGCTGTTTCCGCTACGTGACGATCGCCGGTCTGGATTCGCTGCTCGGCGCGACCCTGATGAGCGTCGAGCCCTCGACGCGCGGCCGCCTGCCGGCGTCGGCGGGCGAGCCGCCGGGTCTCTTGGGGCTGCGTCCGCCGCTGTCACGCTCGCCGGTGGAGAACAAAATCTGGAGCGAACTCGAGGGCGGAGCGGGCGTCGCCGTTCGGTAGGTCGGCGAGCGCCTCCTTGGCCGCTCCGGCGTGCGAGCGCGCGGCGGCGGCGGCCTCGTCGAGCGTCCCCTCGCGCGCCACCAGCTCGAGGATCCGCGCCGGCTCGACGCGTTCGAAGGAGCGGTCCGCGAGCACCTGCTCGAGCATCGCGCGCTCGCTCCGCCCGATGCGCGGCAGCAGCAGGAGGAGCGGCAGGGTGAGCTTGCCCTCCTTGAGGTCGGAGAGCACCGGTTTGCCGAGATCGCGCTCGCTCGCGGTGTAGTCGAGCAGGTCGTCGACGATCTGGAAACACAGACCCAAGTTGCGCCCGTAGCGCTCCAGCGGCTCGACCGCTTCGCGGCGCACCGGGCGCATCAGCGCCGGCACCGAGCAGGCGGCGGCGAACAGCTGCGCCGTCTTGCGGTCGATGATCTCGTAGTACTCGTCGACCGAGACGTCGCCGGCGCCGAGTCGCGAGAGGGTGAGCAGCTCGCCTTCGGTCATGCGCAGCGTGGCGCCGCAGAGCCGGTCGATCACCGGCTGGTTGTCCCAGGCGAGCGCCATTTTCATCGCCTTGGTGTACAGCCAGTCGCCGAGCAGCACGGTGAGCGAGTTGCCCCAGAGCTCGTTCGGCGTCCGTTGGCCGCGACGCAGCGCCGCGTGGTCGATGATGTCGTCGTGGATCAGAGTCGCGGTGTGGATGTACTCGACGACCGCGGCGTAGGTGCACTCCTCGTCGCTGTCGCGGCCGAGCAGTCGCGAGACCAGGAGGAGGAGGGCCGGGCGCATGCGCTTGCCGCCGCCGGCGAAGATGTAGGCGCCCGCCTGGTTGAGGAACGGCACGTCGGAGGCGAGGTGGGCGCGGAAGATCTCCTCGGTGGCGACGAGCTTGGGCTCGATCAGTCCGAGAAAACTCTCGGCGCGGCCGATCTCGGCCGGCCGCGCCGCCTCGATCATGCGGTGGTTCATCGCCCGCCTCGCGGCTCGCGGCCCTTCATCGCGGCGCCTCGACCGGACGGAAGGGCTCGATCTCGGCCAGGCGCCCGGCGCGGAAGCGATAGACCTTGCCGGCCGCGTAGTACCACCAAGCCGACTCGCCGCCGTCGCCGCCGGGACGCTCGTCGATCGTGTCCGGTTTGCCGACCTCGTGCCAGGTGCGGCGCTCGTCGTCGGTCGTCAGTCCGGCGAGGAAGGCGCGGTAGCCGCGCACGAACGAATCGTCGGCGATCTTGAGCACCGTGACCACCGGGCTACCGTGCGCCAGCCGGTGGCTGGCGTCGAACTCCGCCAGCTCGGCGCGACGCGTTCCGGAGGTCGTCGGAACGGGCACGTAGGCGATCAGCCGGAAATCGTCGGCGGCGCCGTTCCACCTCCATTCGAAGGAGAAGGCGCCCTGATCGTCAGTGCGCGTCGTGCGGCGTTCGAGGCCCTCGCGAGTGCGCGAGAAGGTGCGCAGGTCGAAGCGCGGATGGCTCGCCTCGAGATCGACCGGCAGGTCCGGGAGCGGCGCGCCCGCGGCGTCGGTGACGTAGCCGCTGAAGCGGACCAGGTCGCCGTCGGCGAACGGCAGGCGGCGCGGCCAGAGCCCCGCGCCCGCCGCGCCGGCGGCAGCGGAGATGGCGCAGAGGGCCGCCAGCGCCGCTCTAGCGATAGTTCGTGAAGGTGAGCGGAACGTCGACATTCTCGAGCCCCCGCATGGCGGCGATGGCCGTCTGCAGGTCGTCCTTGTTCTTTCCGGATACGCGGACCGTGTCGCCCTGGATCGAGCCCTGCACCTTGAGCTTGCGCTTCTTGATCTCGGCCACCAGCAGCTTCGCGGTCTCGATCGGGATGCCCTGCTGGAACTCGATCTTCTGCCGCACCCGTCCGCCGGAGGCGGGCTCGATCTTTCCCGGACGCAAGGATTTCATCTGCACTCCTCGCCGCGCGAGCTTGGTCTCGACGACCTCGCGCGCCTGGCCGAGGGTGAATTCGTCGGCCGACTCGAGCAGCAGCGATTCGCCCTCGAGCGACAGGGCGGCTCCCACCCGCTTCAGGTCGTAGCGGGTGGCGATCTCCTTCTCGGCCTGGGAAGCGGCGTTGCGAACCTCCTGCAGGTCCACCTTGGAGACGATGTCGAACGAGTGGTCGGGCATACGGGAGGCGGCATTCTAGCAGCGGCCGCCGCGAGGCCCGGCGATCACGGCTCCTTCCATTCGATCCCGCGCGGCGGCGAGAAGGGGTCGGGATCGGCGAGCGGGCGGTAGCCGGAGAACCAGAACCGAGTCTCGTTGCCCTCGACGTCCCGGGTGCGCACCGACAGGAGCTCCTGGCGCTGCGGGTCGAGACGCAGCTCCGCTTCGATGATCGCGCTGCCGGCGACCGTAGGCTGGAGGAGAATCGCGAGCTCGCCGGTCTCGCCGTCGGCGAACGCCGCGCGGTAGCGCGAACGCAGCTGGTCGGCCGGCCGGAGGAGGAGATCGAGGCCGGCCTCGTCGCGCGCTTCGACGTCCAGCCGCTGGCCTTGGGGCTCGCCCTCGACCCAGGACCAGGCGCGGCTGCCGCAGAGCAGGAACGACTTGCGGTAGGGAGAGAGGTAGTCCCAGCGCAGGCAGTCCGGCAGGGCGAGCGCCAGCGTTCCGCGTTCCTCGTCGCCGCTAGCGAAACCGGTCGGCACGTAGACCTGGACGAACTCCGCCGACAGGTGACCGCGCGCCACCAGCCCCTGGCGGAGGTTCTCGATCGCCAGCCAGGGGTCGGCCTTCCTCGCCGCGTCGACGGGCGGAGGAGGGGCCTCCGCGGCGGCGCCCGCGCAGACCAGGGCGGCGCCGGCGACGAGCGCCAGGCCGAGCGCTCGCGGACCGCGCTCAGTGACGAAAATGGCGCCGCCCCGTGTGCAGCAGCGCGATGTCGCGCTCGTTGGCGGCGGCGATCACCTCGTCGTCGCGCTTGCTGCCGCCGGGGTGGACGACCGCCGTGACTCCGGCGTCGGCCAGCACGTCGAGACCGTCGCGGAAGGGGAAAAAGGCATCCGACGCCGCCACCGTCCCGGGCAAGCGCAGGTTGGCCTTCTGAATCGCCAACCGGCAGGAATCGACGCGGCTCATCTGGCCGGCGCCGACGCCGACCGTCTGATCCTCGTTGGCGAGCACAATGGCGTTCGACTTGGTATAGCGCGCCACGCGCCAGGCGAAATCGAGCGCCCGCCGTTCGCCGGGAGTCGGTTCGCGCGCCGTAGGACAGGTCCAGGGCGCCGGATCGTCGGGAAGACCGTCGGGGGTCTGGGCGAGGAAGCCGCCGTCGATCGCCCGCAGCTCGATGTCTCCGGCTGCGAGCTCGTAGAGCGGCGAGACGAGGGCACGCAGGTTCTTCTTCGCGGCCAGAGCCGAGATCGCCTCCTCCTCGAAAGCCGGCGCCACCAGCACTTCGACGAACAGGTCGGCGAGCGCCGCGACGAGATCGACGCTCACCGCCCGGTTGACCGCCAGGATCGAGCCGAAGGCCGACACCGGGTCGCACTCGAGCGCCCGCCGGTAGGCGTCGACCAGCCCGTGGGCGCGTCCGACGCCGCACGGGTTGTTGTGCTTGAGGATGGCGACCGCCGGTTCGTCGAACAGCGCCACCAGCTTGCGCGCCGCGTCGGCGTCGAGCAGGTTGTTCCACGAGAGCTCCTTGCCCTGGAGCTGGCGCATGCCGCCGAGCACGCCCGGTCCATCGACTCGACGGTAAACCGCCGCCGGCTGGTGCGGATTCTCGCCGTAGCGCGGCACCAGCTCGCGCGCGAGCTGCAGCGACAGGCCGGGAGGGAAATCGTCGGCCTCCGGCGTTTCGGTCGCGAACCAGCGGGCGATCGCGGTGTCGTAGTTGGCGGTGTGGCCGAAGGCCTTGCGCGCCAGGCTGCGGCGCAGGGTGAAGGGGACGACGCCGGCGTGCTCCTGGAGCGCGGCGAGGACGGCCGGGTAGTCGTCGGGGTCGACGACCACCGCGACACCGGCGAAGTTCTTCGCCGCGGCGCGCACCATGGCCGGCCCGCCGACGTCGATCATCTCGACGATCTCCTCCGCGGTCTTTCCGGGGGTGGCGAGCGTCCGTTCGAAGGGATAGAGGTTGACCACCACCAGGTCGATGCGCCCGATGTCGTGCTCGTCGAGCGCCGCCAAGTGCTCGGGCCGCGAGCGATCCGCCAGGATCCCGGCGTGGACGCGCGGATGCAGGGTCTTGACCCGGCCGTCCAGGATCTCGGGAAAGCCGGTGATCTCCGAGACGTAGCGCACCGCGAGCCCAGCGTCGCGCAGATGCCGAAAGGTGCCGCCGGTCGACACGAGCTCGATACCGCGGGCGGCGAGACCGCGGGCGAATTCGGGCAGGCCGCTCTTGTCCGAGACCGACAGCAGGGCGCGGCGGGCTGGCAGCATGCTCACTCCTTGGAAGAGGCCGCGACCCAGGCGTAGCGCAGCAGGTGCGCGGCGTCGCTCACCGCGTGGCTGTAGGCGAGGGCGGCGACGGCGAAAGCGGTGGATTTGTCGTCGAACGAGAGCAGGCCGTTGGCGAAGCCGATGCGCCGGTATTCATCGCCGATCGAGCGATAGAACCGCCGCCCGCGCTCGAGCGCCGCGCGCTCGAGCGCCGCGACCTCGACCCGCCGGCGCGGATCTCCGGCGCGGTAGAAGACGACCGCGAACCGCGGGCGCACCGCGTCGGCGTAGAGGAAATAGTCGCGGAAATAGCGCGCTTCGGAGCGGTCGCGCGAGGAGGAGTTGAGGGGATTGTTGAGGTCGGCGGCCCAGTGCGAGAGGCGCCCGAAGCGCCGGGCGATCTCGTCGGCCGGTCGGCGGGCGCGCAGCGCCGCGATCGCGCCGTCGAGCTCGGCGAGGGCACTCTGGTCGAGCGTGCCGCTGCCGTCGTCGTTCTTGACGTGCCGGCGCCAGTCCGCGTCGGTGAACGGTTCGACCGCGCCGCCATCGAGCGCCTCGCCGTGGCGCGCCAGGAGGGCCGCGAGAGGTGCAGGAGCGAAGCGCGCGGCGTCGCGCGCGATCGCCACTTGCGAGGCCGGGGCCCAGGCGCGCATCGGCGTCGCGGCGCAACCCGCCGCGAGGGCGACGGCGGCGGCGAGCGAGCGGAGAGTCCGAAGCGTCATGGGCATCGCGGGTGGGTGGGCGGGCGCGCCGTCCGGCGGAGAATCTTACTTCAGCGTCGGCGCTCGGTTGACGCTGCCCCGGCCGCCCTGAGAGAATTCGCCCTCCGGTCCTCGCGGCCGGAGCTCCCGCCAACGGCCAGGTAGCTCAGTTGGTAGAGCACGTGACTGAAAATCACGGTGTCGGCGGTTCAATTCCGTCCCTGGCCACCACGCACTCCGAGCGACCCCGCCGGCTCAAAGCAGGAGGAGAGCGTTCGCCCTCTCCGTGAGGCGCGAGAACGGCCGCCGGCGTCTCGCCCGGCAGGGCGGCGAAGCGCTCGCGCCGGCGGGAGAGCCGGCGGCGATTCCATCGTCGTCGGGCGACGGAGATGCTAGCGTCGCGGATCGTGACGCGACGAACCCGGAAGCGGGCCTGGATGGCGCTCGTGGCCGCGGCGGTGGCCGGTCGGGGAGTGGCCGACGATGTATTCCGCGACGACTTCGAACGTGGGGATCTGGCGCGCTGGAGCTCGGCCGTCGGCTTCGTGCCGCCCACGGTGGCGCGATACTCCGATCTCGACCTGCGCGATCCGCACCTGTTCGTCGCGCCCCTGCCGTTCACCTGCGTCGACGTCACCGACAGCAGCCTGATCCCCGGCGTCCCGGCGTTCAATCCCAGTTTGGCGACCGCGATCACCACCGACGGCGACGCCGACGGCCTGCTCGACCTGTCGAGCCTGCTGCTCTTCCGGCCGCTGGCGACGACCGGGACCGGGCTGCGGGTCGATCTCGCGTCCGGATCGTGCACGGCGCCGATCGAGACCACGAGCTGCGCGGCCGATCTGGCCTCCTCGCCGACGGTCACGACCTACGACGACGCGGCGTCCGGCACCTGCCTCGCGCCGGGCGCCGGAACGACGTCGGGCTATTCGCCGGCGATCGTCGCCCCGGCCGGCCCGTGCTTCGCGACCGCGGAGTCGACGATCGCGCTCGATCTGCAGGGAACTCCCGTGACCCTCGCCCACGCCCGCCTCGCGGCGCGCTTCGCCGGAGCCGCGCCGCTCGCGCTCGCCGACGGTCTGTTGGCGGGATTCCTCAGCGAAGCGGACGCCGACGCGATCCTCCTGCCGGCGGACTTCCCGCTGGTCGGCGGACAGCCGCTGTCGATCCTCCTGCCGGGCGGCACGGGCAACTGCTCCTCGCACGACGACCGCGACACGGTCGACGGCGTCTCGGGATGGTGGTTCTACTTCGCCTTCACCGCCGGCGAGGTGCCCTATACCTCGCCGTAGGTCGGGGCCGGCAAGCGGCGATCGACATCGCCGACCCGGCCGCGCGGTTCACTCCATCGTCCACTCGGGCACCCGGCCCGGGGTCCACGGCGCGCCGGCGTCCTCCATCCGCTTCTCGATCGCCGGCAGGTCGACTTGGACCAGCTGGCGCAGCTTCGCCAGCTCGCCGGTGAAGGCCTCGCCGGCCCAGCGGTAGGCGTCGCGCTGGGTCTGGGTCGGCGCGGCGCTCGCGAACCAGACCGAAGCGACGACGTTCTGCACTCGTTCGGAGATCGCCGGCGGGGTGTTCTCCTGGCGGTCGCGCAGGAAGCTGTCGCCCGAGAGCGCGATCGAGATCTTCTCGAGCGCCAAGCCGAGAGCGCGCAAATCGTCGCTGGTCGAGGGTTCGAGGGCCGGCGCCGACGGCACCGTCTTGCGCAGCTGATCGATCCGGTCCTTGGTCTCGTCGACCAGGCGCTCGGCGCCGAGCACGGCGCGTTGCAGGCGCGCGACCTTGCTCTCGAAGGATTCGACCGCGCCGCGATCGGCGGCCGGAAGTGTCGCGCGCGCCAGCGATTCGACCGCGAACGTCTGCTCTCCGAGAGCGACGCTCTTGCCGTTCTCCCGGCGCTCGAACTGCGCCGTGAAGCGCCCGGGTCCGGCGAGCTGTCCGACCGGCGGAACGTAGAACGGCGAAGCCGGGGGCGTGGCGCGCAGCGGATCGGCGGCGGGGTAGCGCAGATCCCAGACCAGGCGATGCAGACCCTCGGAAGCCGGCCCCTCCAGCCGGCGGACGACCCGACCGTCGGCGTCGCGCACCGTGGCGATCACCTTGGCCTCCTCTTCGTGGGTCTCGGCGCGCAGCTCCTCCCAAGCCGGGATCGCCGGATCCTTGCCCGCCTCGATCGCTTCTTTCTCTGCCTTCTGCCGCTTGTCCTTCGCCGACTCGAAGCCTTCCTTGAGGTAGTAGGTCAGCACCGCGCCGAAAGGCGGGTTCTCGCCGAGGTACCAGCTCTCCCCCTGGAAGCCCTTGCCGCGGTCGCCGATGCGCGATCCCGGCAGGTAGAGCCAGGCTCTCTTGACCGGGAAGGTGAGCGCGGTTTGGTCGAGCGCCTTGGCGTCGATCGCGCGCAGCGGCGAGTAGTCGTCGAGGACGTAGAAACCGCGACCGAAGGTGGCGAGCACGAGGTCGCTCTCGCGCTTCTGGATGGCGATGTCGCGCACCGCGATCGGCGGCAGGCCGCCCTTCAGCTGGACCCACTTCTTGCCGCCGTCGACGGTGAAGAAGAGACCGTACTCGGTGCCGGCGAACAGCAGCTCGGGGCGTTGCGGGTCCTCGGCGAGCGCGTAGACCGGGCCGCCCGCCGGCAGGTCGCCGGCGATCGAGGTCCAGGTGCGGCCGCGATCGGGGGAGCGCAGCAGGTAGGGCTTGAAGTCGGCGTTCTTGTGGTTGTCGAAAGCGGCGTAGACGACCTGGTCGTCGTGGCGCGAGGCGGCGAGCCGGGAGACGAACGTGCGCTCCGGGACGCCGGGGAAGGCCTCGCTCTTGCGCCAGTTCGCGCCCCCGTCCTCCGAAACCTGGATCAAGCCGTCGTCGGTGCCGACGTAGAGCAGACCCTCGACCCGCGAGCTCTCGTCGAGGGCCACGATGTTGCCGTAGAAGGAGGTCGAGGCGTTCTTGGCCACCGCGTCGATCCTCTGGATCTTGCCGAAGACTTTCAGCTGGTTGCGGTCGAGCTGACGGGTGAGGTCGGGCGACACGGCGCGCCAACTGTCGCCGCGGTCGTCGCTGCGGAAGAGGCGGTTGGCGGCGAAGTAGATGCGCGTGTGCGAGTGCGGCGAGAGGAGCAGCGGCGAGTCCCAGTTCCAGCGCAGCGGCGGCTCTCCCGGAGCGGGTTGGGGCTGGATCTCGACGTTTTCGCCGCTCTTGCGGTCGAAGCGGGTGAGCGCGCCGTACTGCGCCTCGGCGTAGACCAGGTTCGGATCCTGGGGGTCGATCTGCGAGAAGAAGCCGTCGCCGCCCTGGGTGATGAACCAGTCCTCGTTCGCCGGGCCCTGGTTGGCGAGCGTTCGCGACGGTCCGCCGAGGCTGTTGTTGTCCTGCGTGCCGCCGTAGACGTTGTACACCGGCGAGGCCTGGTCGAGCGCCACGCGGTAGAACTGGGTGATCGGCAGATTGCCGAAGTAGCGCCAGTTCTCGCCGCGGTCGAAGCTCTCGTAGAGGCCGCCGTCGCAGCCGACCAGATAGTGCTCGGCGTCGCGCGGATCGACCCAGATGACGTGATTGTCGACGTGCTTCGATTTCTCGCCCAACGGCTTGAAGGTCTTGCCGCCGTCGATCGACACCTGCAGCAGGGTGTCCATGGAGTAGATGCGGTCGCGCTCGAACGGGTCGGCGAAGATCTCCTGGTAATACTGCGGGCTGCCCGAGACGTGCGGGCCGCGCTTCTCCCAGCTCTCGCCGCGGTCGGTCGAGCGGAAGAAGCCGCCGGCGTCGCCCTCGGCTTCGACGATCGCGTAGACGGTGTCGGGATCGGCCGGCGAGACGGCGATGCCGATCCTCCCCTTGTCGACCGCGGGCAGGCCCTTTTCCGCCTTCTTCCAGCTCGCGCCGCCGTCGCTCGATTTGTAGATCGTCGACTCCGGGCCGCCGTCGACCAGCGTCCAGACGTGCCGCCGGCGCTGGTAGGCGACGGCGTAGAGCAGGTCCGGGTCGCGCGGATCGAAAGCGATGTCGGAGACCCCGGTGTTGTCGCTGATCTCGAGCACCTTCTTCCAGGTCTTGCCGAGGTCGAGCGTCTTGTACAGGCCGCGGTCGCCGCCCGGTCCCCAGAGCGGGCCCTGGGCCGCGACGTAGACGATCCGCGAGTCGCGCGGGTCGATGAGGATCTTGCCGATGTGCTCGGACTTCTCGAGGCCGACCCGGCGCCAGTTCTTGCCGCCGTCCTCGGTCAGGTAGACGCCGTCTCCCCAGCTGACGCTGCGCTGGCTGTTGTTCTCGCCGGTGCCCACCCAGACGACGTTGGGATTCTTGGCGTCGATCGCCAGGCAGCCGATCGAGAACGACGGCTGACCGTCGAAGACGCTCGCCCAAGTCACGCCGGCGTTGGTCGTCTTCCAGACCCCGCCCGAGGCCGCGGCCACCCAGATCTCGGCCGGATCCCGCGGGTTGACCGCGAGATCCGAGATCCGGCCGGAGGTCAGCGCCGGACCGATCGAGCGGAACTTGAGCTCGGAGAAGGTGGCCGAGGAGAGCGGGCTCTTCGGCTCTTCCTTCTTCGCCGACTTCTTCGCGTCCTTGGGGGTCTCCGCCGCGAGGGCGGGGAGGGCGACGGCGACGAGCAAGAGCGCCAGCTTCTTCAAGCAGATCCTCCTTCGCCGAGCGGGGTGGAGACCGCGGCGGGCCGTTGGGAATGCGATGCGCCGGATCGTATCAACCGCCGGGCGTTCTCACTTGCGGATCGCCTCGAGATTGATCGTGACCTGGACCTCGTCGCCCAGGAGGAAGCCGCCCTGGTCGAGCGCCTTGTTCCAGGTGATGCCGAATTCGGTCCGGTCGAGGCTGGCGGTGAGCGAGTAGCCGGCGCGGGTCCCCCCCCAGGGGTCCTTCATCTCGCCGTTGTAGGTCACCGGCAGGGTCAGGCGCCGGGTCACGCCGTGCATCGTCAAGTCGCCGGTCACGTTGTAGGTCGCCTCGCCGGTCTTGTCGATCTGGACGCTCTTGAAGGTGATGTCGGGGAACTTCTCGACGTCGAAGAAGTTCGGCGAGCGCAAGTCGGCGTCCCGGCGTTCGATCTCGGTGTCGATCGAGGCCGCCTTGATCACCAGCTCGACCGAGGAATTGGCGGGTGCGGCGTCGTCGCGGAGGATGGTGGCGGTGAACTCCTTGAAGCGACCGCGCACCTTGCTGACCAGGTGGCGGATCTGGAAGCTCACCTCGCTGTGGTTGCTGTCGATCCCGTAAGTGACGGGAGCCGCGGCAGCGGGGGCGGTGGAGCCGAAGGACGAGGCGACGGCGACCGCGATGACGGCGAGGCTCTTGCGGATCATGTTCTCTCCTGGAGTGGACGTAAGTCTGGCGCCCGGTGATTGCGGTTCAGCCGTCCTCGCGGGCGGCGGCGCGGACCTGCTCGAGGAGGCTGGCCAGGCGCTCCACCTCCTCGCGCGACAGTTCGGTGAAACAGGCGGCGATGGCCGCCGGGACCGACCGGTCGAGCCCGCGCAGCAGCGCGAGACCGCTCTCGGTGATCCAGCAGTGGACCTGACGGCGGTCCGCGCTGCAGCGCTTGCGACGGACCCAGCTCTTGGCCTCCAAGCGGTCGAGAAGCCGCGTGATCCCCGGCGTGCGCTCGATCAGGCGCTCGGCGATCTCGAGCGTCGGCAGAGGCTCGGGATGGGCGCCGCGCAGAATGCGCAGCACGTTGTACTGCTGGCCGCTGATGCCGAGCGGTTCGAGTACCGCCGCCACCCGCCGGCGCAGCAGGTCCGCGGTCCGCAGCAGCCCGACCGCGGTCTCCTCCTGCGCCGACGAGAACGGTCGCTTCTGACGGATCTCCTCGAGCAAGGGTACGCGGCGGCGGTTCACGGGAAGCAGTGTTCCAGACAATAATTGACATGTCAAGTAATGGCCCGGTACGCCTTGACCCGGGCGCTCACGGGCGGGGAGGATGCGGCGCGGACGACGGGCGATCGGAGGTCGGGAATGGATCGGAGAACTCTCGGGCGGGCGTTGGCGTGGACGGCCGTGGCGGCGCTCGTGGCCGCGGCGGCGCGGGCGGACGTCGAGGACGACCTCAAGACCCGCCTGCGCGGGCGTTGGGCCGTCACCCGCGTAGCGCTCGCCTCGGAGTGCACCGAGCACTACACGGAGAACTCGGTCGAGGGCGACAACGTCAGCGGCAAGGGGGTCCACCAGTTCGCCGCCGGCGAGCGGGTGACGATCGACAACGTCTCGGTCGGCTGGGGCAAGATCGACGTCAACCTGCGCCTGGTCGAGCCCTTCCGACTGGAGTGGCGCGACGGGCCGTTCGATCTTTACGACCAGCGCAACTGCCGCGTCCAACTCCGATTCGAGCCGCCGCGCGAGGTCAAGAAAGACGCCGCGCGCGCCGAGCAGATGATCCGCCAAGCGCTCGAGATCTACGCCAGCGAGGCCGAGGCGAAGCGCTCGCCGGCGGGAAACGGCCGCCGAGTCGAGCCCTATCCGCCCGATTGGGAGAAGACCCGCGCCGCCTACGACGCCTGGCGCCTCGAGCAGCGGCGGGTCGAGGCGACGCGTCGCCTGGTCGATCTCGCTTCGGACCTGCAAGCGTTGCTCAGGAACTTGCCGACGGACCCGGAAGCGCTCCGCAAGTGGTCCGACGGCGCGCGCTCGGTGGGCTACGAAACCTATCCGACCTGCGAAGCGGCGCTCGGCGCCTCGTCCTGGGGCGGCGGTTCGGCCTACGACGACGGCAAGCGCGCGGCGCACATCGCCGCCGTGCTGCGGGGTCTCGAGGCCTGCCTGCGCTGAGCGCGCGCCGTCCTCAGTCCAGCAGGCCGCGCGGGCCCATCCACTCCGGATTGAGTTTCGACAGGTAGCGCTCGCCCGAGTCGGGCAGCAGGGTGACGGCGATCGCCTCCTCGGGGAGATTGCGCGCCACGTCGCGCGCCACGGCGGCCGCCGCGCCCCCGGAGGAGCCGGTGAAGATGCCCTCGCTGCGCGCCAGCTCGTAGACCGTCCGGTAGGCGCGCCGGTCGTCGACCGAGAGGACCTCGTCGATCACCTCCGGCCAGCACGACGGCGGCACGTAGCTCTGGCCGATGCCGTCGATCAGGTAGAGGTGCAGCTCCTCGGCCGGCGGCAGCCTGCCGTGCTGCTTGAAGTAGGTGTAGACGCTCCCCTCGGGATCGACACCGATCACCCGGATCGCCGGGTTCTTCTCCTTCAGGTAGCGGCCGACGCCGCTGATCGTGCCGCCGGTCCCGACGCCGGCGATCCAGTGGGTGATCGTGCCGCCGGTCTGCTCCCAGATCTCCGGTCCGGTCGTCAGGTAGTGGGTCTCCGGGTTGGCCTGGTTGTAGTACTGGTAGGGCAAGAAGGCGCCCTCGTCGTCGCGAATGCGCTCGGCCACCTTGTAGTAGGAGCGCGGATCGTCGGCGTCGACCTCGACCGGGCAGATGATCACCGTGGCGCCGTGCGCCTCGAGCAGCGCGACCTTCTCTTTCGAGATCTTGGTCGACGCGGTGCACACCAGGCGATAGCCCTTGATCACCGCGGCGATCGCCAGGCCGAGGCCGGTGTTGCCCGACGTCGGTTCGACGATGGTCATACCGGGCCGGAGCAGCCCTTCGCGCTCGGCGGCCTCGATCATCGCGATGCCGATCCGGTCCTTGACGCTCGCGCCGGGGTTGAAGTACTCCACCTTCGCCGCCAGCAGCGCGCCCTGCGGATGGAAACGGCGCAACTTGACCAGCGGCGTGTTGCCGATGGTCGAGAGGATGTTCTCGTGCATGTGCATGCGGCTGGCCTTCCCGTCCAGGGTGCCTCGCGGTGAGCGGAATGTCGTGCTGGAGCTCGCGGACCGACTCCCGGCGGGCGGGATCATATCGCGCCGAACGGCGCTACCGGTCGGGATCGAGGTGCGCGCGGTCGGAGTCTCCCATCTCGACGCCGCCGGCGGGAAAGTACTCGCGCCAGCGGCGGTCGACGAGCGCCGCGGTCTCGGGGTCGCAGAAGAGCTCGCCCGGGTGCCAGGGCTTGCGGCGCGCGTCGAGGAGGATCGGGAAACCGCGGGCGAGGTGATTGGGCAGGACGCGGACCGAGCCGGCGTGCAGATCCGCCGCCGGCTCGAAGCGGGTGAAGGTGGTCCAGAGGAAGTTCATCGGGCTCGCAGCGGCGCGCTGCGGCTCGTCGGTGAGCACCACGAGCGGCCAGCCGGCGAAGGCCGGGTGGCCGGCGAACCGGGCCGCGGCGCCGGAGTCAGCGGCGAAGGGCGGCCCGCCGACCACCAAACAGCCAGGCGAGAAGACCCGCACGCCGCTCGCGTCGACGGGCGGCGGCGCGCCGGGCGAATACTCCCGCGGCAGGTCGCGCACCGGCTCGCCGAGCCCGAGCCAAACCCCTTTCGAGCCCCGGTTGACCTGCGGACCGGTGTAGTCGAGCGTGTCCATCGACAGATTGGCGAACACGAAAAGATCGGTCTCCGGGTGCGTGCGCTCGAGGACGTGGGTGAGCAGGCCGGGGAAATCGGCGAGATCCCGCGGCCGGTCGACGGCGAAGAGGAACTTCGTCAGCGCGAGCTGCCCTTCGCCGAGGATGCGGAACGCCGAGACCATCGCCTCGCGCGCGTAGCGCTCGCGCACCACCGCGGCGGCGAGCGAGTGGTAGCCGGTCTCGCCGTAGGACCACAGGTCGACGACCCCGGGCATCGCCAGCGGAAAGAGCGGCGAGAGGAGCTGCTGCAGGTAGTCGCCGAGGTAGAAATCCTCCTGTCGCGGCTTGCCGACCACCGTGGCGGGGAAGATCGCGTCGCGCCGGTGGGCGATCGCGTCGACGGCGAAGACCGGATAGTCGTGGCGCAGGGAGTAGTAGCCGTAGTGGTCGCCGAACGGTCCTTCGGGCCGCCGCAGGCGCGGCGGCACGTGGCCGACGAGCGCGAACTCGGCGCCGGCGAGGACGCGCCGGCCGCCGGGACCCGAGGCGACGGCGAGCCGCTCGCCGGCGACCAGCGAGGCGAGCAGCAGCTCCGGGACGTTCTCGGGCAGCGGCGCGATGGCGGCGAGCAGCAGCGCCGGCGGGCCGCCGAGGAAGACCGTCGCCGGCAGCGCCTCGCCGCGCGCCTCGGCCTCGGCGAAGTGGAAGCCGCCGCCCTTGGCGATCTGCCAGTGCATCCCTGCCTCGGCCGGCCCGTGCACCTGCATGCGGTACATGCCGAGGTTCGAGCCGTGCCCGCCCGGGCTCTCGGTGAGCACCAGCGGCAGGGTGAGGAACGGCCCGCCGTCCTGCGGCCAGCAGGTGAGCGCCGGCAGACGGTCGAGTCGCGGCGCGGTCGCGAGGCGCTCGAGCACCGGCGCCCGGCGGGCGTGGCGCGTGCCGACCGCGAGCGCCGCGCGCGCGAGATCGCGGGCCGCCCAGAGCTTGCCCGCCGTCGGCGGCACGAGCGTCGTCGCCACCTCGACCAGGCGGCGGAGCAGTTGCTCCGGGCGGCGTCCGAAGGCAAGCTCGACCCGGCGCGCGGTGCCGAAGAGGTTGGTGACCAGGGGGAAGTCGGCGCCGCGCACGCGGCGGAAGAGCAGGGCCGGTCCGCCGGCGGCGATCACCCGGCGGTGGATCTCTGCCGCTTCGAGGCGCGGATCGACCTCGGTCGAGACCTCGACCAGGTCGCGATCGCGGCGCAGTTGATCGAGGAAGGCGCGCAGGTCGGGGTACGTCGCGGACACCGCCGGCGAGACTATCAGCGGGCACCCGGCGCGCCGGGCGCCGCGCGCGCCGCGCTCAGTGTCCGGCGGCGAACGGCAGCGCCGGACCGAGCTTGCGCCCGATGCGATCGGCGATCCAGTGCGGGTCCCACCACTCGAGCGGCGACACCGGCACGCCGTCGACGAGAAACGAGAAGTGCAGGTGGTCACCCCCCGCGAGCCCGGTCGCGCCGCTGCGGCCGAGGATCTGGCCGCGCTCGACGCGGTCGCCCTCCGTCACCCCGAGCGAGGAGAGGTGGGCGTAGAGGCTGGCGAGGCCGTAGCCGTGATCGACGACCACCGCGTTGCCGTAGATGCCGAAGTAGCGCGCCAGCACGACCACGCCGCGGTTCGAAGCCGGGATCGGCGCGTGCTGCACCGAGGCGAGGTCGAAGCCGAGGTGCACCTGGTGGTCGACGATCTGGCCGCGGTAGCGGTAGGCGCGGCGGTCGGCGAACGACGACATCACCTTGCCGCCGGGCAGCGGCAGGAAGGGCTCGCGCCACAAGAACTCCTCGCGGCTCTTGGCGGCGATGGCGATCAGCTCCGCGGCGTTCCGCCGCCGCAGGTCGCGGTTGATCTCGAGATAGTTGGCGAGCGCGCCGCCCTTGTCGGGCAGGTCCGGAGTCGCTGAGCGGATCTCGGCGACGACGCGGTCGAGGAAGGCGTCCTCGAGATCGATCGTGTCCTCGCGCGGCGGGCGCGGCATGAAGCGGTCGACGAAGGCGGTGCTCGCCTGGTTGCCGATCTCGTCCGCGGCGACGAGGCGGGCCGCGGCGGCGTCGGCGGCGTCGAAGGGCAGGGCGAAGAGCGCGAAGCGTTCGCCCGCGGTGCCGCCAGGCAGCGGGTGGCCGGGGAAGAAGAGATCGCCCACCGCGACGCCGTCGCGCGCCGACCCCGGCCCCACCCGGTAGACGACCGTCTCGGCGCCCCCCGGAGCGACATAGGTCTGACTCGAGAGCACCGCCAGGGTCGGCGGCGAGAGGCGCACCGGCAGGCGGGTCTCGGCGATCGCCGGCTCGCCGGCGCGCAGCCATCCCGGCGCCCGCGCCGCGGTCACCACCACCGTCGCCTCGCCGGGCGCGAGCCAGGCCTGCGAGTCCTTGCCGGCGACGACCGCGAAGCTCTCGCGTTCGGTGCGCGCGCCGAACAGGTCGAGCGGACCGCGCGGCCGGAAGCTCTGCTCGGCGAGCAGCGCGCGCTGCTCGCCCTGGACGAGCTCGATCTTCACCGAGGTCAGCCCGCGGCTCGGCTCGGCCACCGCCACTTCGATCGCGGTCGCGCGTCCGATCCCGGGCAGCTTGGGGAGGATCTCGATCGCCGGCGCCGGACCGGCGTTCCAGGCCCCCCAGCCGCCGATCGCGAGCCCGAGCGCGAGCAGGAGCAGCAGCCAGCCACGAACGCGGCGCTTGCGCCGCAGAGATGACGTCGACGTCGAGAACGACCGCATGCGATGCCTCCGCGCCCCTCGCCGGGGGGCGCCGAGGATACACCGCGGATCCGGCGCGCGCGGGTCGAGCGCGCCGCGAATCGGCGGTGGAAGGGGGCATAGGATCGCCGCATGCGGGAGGTCCCCAGGCTCGCGACCCTCGCCGGGGCGGTGTTGATCGGCGGCGCCAGCCGGCGCCTCGGGCGGCCGAAGCAGCTGCTCACCGATCGCGCCGGCAGGACGCTGGTCGAGCGCGCGGTCGCCACGCTGGCGCCGTTCGTCGACGAGGTCGCGCTCGCCGGCCAAGGCGAGGTCCCGCCGGCGCTCGCGCGCCTGCCGCGCATCGCCGACGTCTTCGGCGCGCGGGGGCCGATCGCCGGTCTCCTCGGCCTGTTCGCGGTGGCGGCCGACCACGCGTGGCTGGCGGTCGCCTGCGACCTGCCGTGGCTCGACGAGGCGACGCTCGCTTGGCTGCTCGGCGAGCGTCGCGGCGATCGCATCGCGGTCGTCCCGCGACGCGACGCCGGTGGGCTCGAGACCCTCACCGCGGTCTGGGAGCCGGCGGTCGCGCCGGTCCTGCGCCGGCTGGCGGCGAGCGGCAGAGGCTCGCTGCAGCCGCTGGCGGAGGACCCGCGGGTGGCGACGCCGCGGGTTCCCGACCGCCTGGCGCGCGCCTTCGCCGACGTCGACGACGAGGAAACCTGGAGCCGGTTCCTCGCCGCGGACGCCGACGACGCCGCTGGCAGCGACGAGGGGAGTGGCGATGCCGGAGCCGACTGAGCCCTCGCCGCGCTCGGGCCCGGCGTTCTTGCTCGGCGATCTGGTCGCCGGGCGCTGGCGCATCCGTGGCTTTCTCGGCCGGGGCGCGATGGGCGAGGTCTTCGCCGCCGAGGACCTCGAGCTCGGCGGGCGAGTGGCGCTGAAGACGTTGCGCGCGCGCCTGGGAGCGGACGCCAACGCCGTCGAGCGCTTCAAGCGCGAGGTGCTCCTGGCGCGCAAGGTGAGCCACCCGGGCGTTTGCCGGATCTTCGAATTCGGCGTTCACCGGCCGGCGAGCGACGGCGCGGGGGCGGTCCTCTTCCTGACCATGGAGCTGCTCGAGGGCGAGAACCTCGCGCACCGGCTCGACCGCCAGGGACCGCTCTGCGAAACCGAAGCGCGGGCGCTCGGGGTGCAGCTCGCCGAGGCGCTCGCCGCGGCGCACCGCGCCGGCGTCATCCACCGCGATTTCAAGACCGCCAACGTGATGCTCGTCCCCTCCCCCGAGGGCAAACGCGCGGTGATCACCGACTTCGGTTTGGCGCGCGGCTTCGCCGGCGACCATCACGACGGCCACACGGTCACCGAGATCGGCGGCGTGCTCGGAACCCCGGCCTACATGGCGCCCGAGCAGGTCGAGGGCAAGCCGCTCACCGCCGCCGCCGACCTGTTCGCGCTCGGCGTGGTGCTGTTCGAGATGACCACCCTCGAGCTCCCCTGGGAGGGCGAGTCGCCGCTCTCGGTGGCGATGAAGCGCGTGCACGAGCCGCCGCGGTCGATCGCGGCGCGGCGCGGCGATCTGTCGCCGGGTTTCCGCGCCATCGTCGAGCGCTGTCTCGCCCGGCGCCCCGAGGATCGATTCGCCGACGCTTCCGAGGTCGCGGCGGCGCTCGCCGGAGCCGCGGCGCCGGCGGCTCACGCCGGGCTCCGGCAACGTCGTCCACGCTGGGCGGCTCTGGCCGCGCTCGGAATCGTGGCCGTCGCGGTCGCGGCGGGCATCTGGCGCTCGAGATCGGCGCCGGCGGCGCCGGGCGCCAACGCCCGCCGGGCGATCGCGGTGCTCGGCTTCGCCAATCGGACCGGGCGCGAGGACCTCGACTGGCTCTCGCCGGCGCTCGCCGAGATGCTGACCACCGAGCTCGCCGGCGGCGACGCGTTGCGCGCCGTTCCCGGGGAGCTGGTCGAGCGGGCGCGCGCGGACCTGGGACTCGGCGCGCCGGCGACGCTCTCGCCCGAGACCCTGGCGCGCGTCCGCAAGCGGCTGACCACGGACTTCCTGCTCGTGGGTTCGTACTCCGCCAGCGGCTCCGACGACAGCCGGCGCCTGCGTCTCGACCTGCGCCTGCAGCGCGCGACGAGCGGCGACTTCGAACCGCTCGAGGTGACCGGCCCGGCGTCCGATCTCTTCCAGCTGGTGGCCGAGGCCGGAGCGCGCTTGCGCGACCAGCTGGGGATCGCCACCCTCTCCGCCGCCGAGGAGCGCGAAGTGCGCGCGGCGCTGCCGTCGAACGCCGCCGCGGCGCGTCTCTACGGCGAGGGGCTGGATCGTCTGCGGCGATTCGATCCGCTGGCGGCGCGCGAGCGCCTGGCGGCGGCGGTGGCGGCCGACCCGAGCTTCCCGTTGGCGCATGCCGGCCTCGCCCGCGCCTGGTCGGACCTGGGCTACGACGCCCGCGCCCGCGAGGCGGCCGCGCGCGCCAGCGAGCTCGCCGGGTCGCTGCCGTCCTCCGATCGCCTGCGGGTGCGAGCGCTCGCCGAGCGCCTGGCGGGAGACTGGGACGCGGCGATCGCCACCCTCACCGAGCTCGGGCGCCGCTTCCCGGACGAGCTCGATGCGCAGCTCGAGCTCGCCGATGTCGAGCTCGCCGCGGCGCGCCCGGCGGCGGCGAGCGCCACGGTCGCGGCGCTCCCGGCGCGCTTCAGCGGCGAGGAGCGCGATCCGCGCATCGACCTGCTGACGGCGCGCGCCGAGGCCGAGCTCGGCCGCTACGAAGCGAGCGCCGCGCTCGCCGCGCGGGCGGCGGAGCGCGCGAGGGCGCAGGGGGCGCAGCTGCTGGTGGCGCAGGCACGCCTGCGCGAGGCCGACGCGCAGCGACGGCTGGGGCGCGGCGAACGGGTCGCCAGCTTACTCGCCGAGGCGCGCGACCGCTTCGTGGCCGGCGGCGACCGCAAGAGCGCCGGTCTGGTGGCGATGGCGCTCGCCCGCTCGGCGCGCGAGCGCGGCGACCTCGCCGCCGCCGCCGAGCTGCTCGCCGGCGCGCGGCGCACCTTGGCCGAGCTCGGGTATCGGCGCGGCGAGGGGCAGGTGGAGTTCCAGGTCGCGGTGCTCGACTACGAACGCGGCGATCTGGTCGCGGCGCTCGCCGGTTACGAGCGCGCGCTGGCGATCTTCCGCGAGGTGTCGGATCGCGAGCTGACCGCGGCGGCGCTCGCCAACTGCGCCTCGATCCTCTCGCTGCGCGGCGACCTCGAGACCGCGTTCGCCCGCCAGAGCGAGGCGCTCGCCGTCTTCCGCGCCATCGGCAACCCGTCGCGGGTGGCGACCGCGCTGCTCAACCTGGCGCCAATCGCCCGCGACCGGCTCGACCTCGCCGGCGCGCTAGGGGCGGCCGAGGACGCGCTGCGCCTGGTGGTCGCCAACGGCGACCGGCAGACCGAGAGCCAGGCGCGCGAAACCCTCGCCGAGGTGCGCTACGACCGCGGCGAGGCCGAGGCCGCGGCGGCGCAGGCCGAGCGCGCCCGGACGCTCGCCGCCGCCGCGGGCCAACGCGTCTGGGAAGGCACCGCGCGACTGCTCGCCGCGCGCCTGGCGCTCGACCGCGGCGCGGCGCGCGAGGCGGCCGCCGCCGCCGCGACGCTCGCCGGCGAGTTCGCCGCCGGCGGCTATGGCGACGAGAGCGGGCTCGCCCAAGCGCTGCTCGCCGAGGCGCTCGCGGCGAGCGGCGACGCGGCCGGCGCAGCCCGGGCGCTCGCCGCGGCGGCGCAGGCCGGCGAGGCGACCGAGGTCCCCGGCGTGGCGGTCGAGATCGCGCTCGCGACCGCCCGCGTCGCGGCGCTGCGCCACGACGGCGCGGCGGCCGGCAGCGCGCTCGTCGCGGCGGCGGCGCGGCTCGCCGGGCGCGCCGTCCCGCGCCTCGATCTCGAGCTCGCGGCGGCGCGCCTGGAATGCGCCGTTCGCCTCGGCCAACCGGTCGACGCCGCGGCGCGGGCGCTGGTCATCGAGCGCGCCCGCGCGGCGGGCGCCGAACGGCTGGCGCGGCGAGTCGAACGCCTCTCGCGCTCGTAGCGCCAAAGTCGACCGGTTGCATGTGCACGGCTGCATAGACGCGCTCGCCGCGCGCCGTTATCGTGCATTCACCCTCCTTCATACCTTTCCCCGCAACGCCGGGGCTGACCGACACCCCGGCGTTGCCCCCTTTTTTCCGCCGTTTGCTACAGTGCGCCGCCCATGTCCGCGGGCCGCGAGCCGATCTTCACCCCGCGTTTCCTCGGCCTCTGCCTGCTCAGCTTCACCGCCGCGGCCGGGGCTTTCGCCCTGCTGCCCGCGGTACCGTTCCGCATCCGGGCGCTCGGCGGCGGCACCGCGACCTCGGGCTTCTTTCTCGGCGCACTGACCTACGCCTCGGCTTTCTCGGCGCCGTGGACCGGCGCGCTCGGCGATCGTTTCGGCCGGCGCCGCCTGCTCGGCGCCGCCGGCGTGGTGATCGCGGCGCTCGCGGTCGCCTACGCCCTGATCCCGGTCTGGTGGGTCCTGGTGCTGCTCGCGGTGCCGCACGGCGTGCTCTGGTCGGGTCTGCTCACCTCGGCGAGCGCCTACGTGGCGGACGTCGTGCCGGCGACGCGCCGCGCCGAGGCGATCGCCTACCACGGCATGTCGACCACGCTGGCGATCGCGCTCGCGCCCGCGGCGGGCTTCTGGCTCGCCGCGCGCGATTGGCGCTTCCTCTGCGGCGCGCTCGTGGTGGCCAACCTGGCGATCGCGATCGGCGCCGCGGCCCTGCCGGGCGCGTCGCCGCAGGCGCCCGCCGGCTCGACGACGCCGTTCTTCTCCCGCCGCACCGTCGCCTGGGAGGTGGTGGCGGTCGGCGGCACGCTCTTCCTGGTGGCGCTCGGCTACGGCGGCCTGACCAGTTTCTCGTCGCAGTACGCGGTGGCGCGGGGCATCGCGCCGAAGGAGATCTACTTCACGAGCTTCGCCTGGACGATCGTCCTCGCCCGGCCCCTGGTCGGCCCGCGGGTCGATCGCTTCGGCGCCCGGCGCTCGCTGCCGTTCGCCATCCTGCTCGCGGCGGCGGGCCTCGCGATGCTGCCGCTCTCCACTTCGCGCGGCGGGATGATCGCGGTGGGGGTGCTCTTCGGCGCCGGCTTCAGTTTCTTCTATCCCGCCTTCGCCGCGCTGGTGCTCGATCGCACCCCGCCCGAGCGCCGCGGCGCGGCCTTCGGCGCCATGCTCGCCGCCTTCGACACCGGAATCGGCACCGGCTCGATCCTCACCGGACCGCTGGTGGCGAGCTTCGGTTACCGGCTCGCCTTCGGCGGCGCGGCGCTGACCGCGCTTCTCGCCTGGCCGTTCCTGCGCTGGGCGGAGCCGAGATTCCTGCCGGCTCCGCCGACGAGCCCGGAGTGGCCGGCGGGCGCGTCGCGCCGGGAGCGCGCCGCCCGGTAGCTCAGTCGAAGAGGGGCGGCAGGCGGCGGGCGCCGGACTCGGCCACCAGGGCGTGCGCGGCGGCGGCGATCTGCTCGCGATTCGGCTTCGCGAAGTAGTCGCCGTCCGAGCCGTAGGGCGGGCGATGGCTCTGGCCGGTCACGGTGACCGGTGGTGCGTCGAGCCACCAGAACCCCCCCAGTCGTTCGACGATCTGCTGCTGCAGGTAGGCCGATGCGGCGCCGGGGACGTCCTCGTCGACGATCAACAGGCGATTCGTCCTGCGGAGCGAGTCGAGGATCACCCCCGGGCGATCGAACGGCAGGAGCGTCTGCACGTCGATCACTTCGAGCTCGATCCCCAGCGGGGCGAGCATCTCGGCCGCCTCGAGCGCGATCCGGCAGCAGGCGCCGTAGGTCACCAGCGTCGCGTCGCTCCCGGCGCGCAGGATCTCCGGCAAGCCGAGCGGCACGGTGAACTCGCCGATGTTGGCCGGCAGCCGTTCCTTGAGCCGGTAGCCGTTCAAGACCTCGACCACGATCGCCGGGTCGTCGCCGGCGAGCAGCGTGTTGTACATCCCGGCGGCCTGGGTCATGTTGCGCGGCACGCAGACCCACATTCCGCGTACCAAGTGGAGGACTCCGCCGAGCAGCGAGCCCGAGTGCCAGATTCCCTCGAGGCGATGCCCGCGCGTGCGCACCAGAATCGGCGCCGCCTGACCGTTGGCGGTGCGATAGCGCAGGGTCGCGGCGTCGTCGGAGAGCGTCTGCAGGCCGTAGAGCACGTAGTCGAGATACTGAATCTCGGCGATCGAGCGCACGCCGCGCAGCGCCAGGCCGATCGCCTGTCCCATGATCGTCTGCTCGCGGATGCCGGTGTCGGCGACTCGCAGCGGGCCGTACTTCTCCTGCAGGCCGAGGAACCCCTGGTTGACGTCGCCGAGCTTGCCGAGGTCCTCGCCGAAGGCCACCAGGTTCGGCATCCGGGCGAGCGCCGCGTCGAAGCAGGCGTTGACCACCTCGAAGCCGTTGACCAGCGGCGAGTCGTCGCGGAAGGCCGCCGGAACCGCCGGCACCGCGAGCGGCGAGCGCGGCCCTTCGCTCACCAGGAAGGAGGAGAAGCGGCGCTGGTTCTCGGGCGCGCTGGCGCGCCGCCAGGCGGCGAGCGCGTCGCGAGCCGGGGTCGCCCGATCGCGGGTCGCGATCAGCGCCTCGGCGACCGCGGTCTCGAGATGGCGGCGCAGCACCGGCTGCTGGCGCTCGAGGCCGCGGGTGATCGCGGCGATCGTCGAGGCGTCGCCGCTCGCCGCCTCGGCGGCCATCAGCAGGTCGACCACTCGGCGGCGTTCGCTCTCGATCGGCTCCTGGAAGTCTTCCCAGGCGGCGCGCTGCGCGTCGCGCACCCGGGCGAGGGCGTCGCGTTCGATGGTGTCGAGCTCGGCGGGCTCGGCGACCCGGCGCTCGAGGATCCACTGCCGGAAGCGCGCCAGGCCGTCGTGCGAGCTCTCGAACGCCAGCCGCGCTTTCGACTTGTAGCGCTCGTGGCTGCCCGAGGTCGAGTGGCCCTGCGGCTGGGTGAGCTCGGCGACGTGCACCAGCGCCGGCACGTGCTCGCGGCGCGCGACGGCGGCCACCTCGGCGTAGGTGGCGCGCAACGCCTCGTAGTCCCAGCCGGCGACCCGCCGCACTTCGAAGCCTTCGCGACTGCCGGGGCGACGCTGGAAGCCGGCGAGCATCTCGCTGAGATCGGATTTCGCGAGCTGGAATTCGTTGGGCACCGAGATGCCGTAGCCGTCGTCCCAGATGGAAATCACCACCGGCGAGCGCAGCACGCCGATCGCGTTGACCGCCTCCCAGAAGTGACCCTCGGCGCAGGAGGCGTTGCCGATCGTCCCCCAGGCGACCTCGTCGCCGCCGCGCGAGAATCCGCTTCGCGCCGCGAGCTCGGGGACCTCGCGGTAGAGCCGCGAGGCGTAGCCGAGGCCGACGAGGCGCGGCATCTGGCCGGCGGTCGGCGACAGGTCGGCCGCGGTGTTGAAAGTCATCGTCTGATCGCGCGGCTCACCGCGCTCGTCGAGCAGCCGGCTGGCGAAATGGGCGTTCATCTGCCGGCCGGCCGAGTGCGGCTCGTTGCCGGCGTCGGGGTCGGCGTAGAGCTGCGCGAAGTACTCGCGCAGGGTCACTTGACCGAGCGCCAGCCACAGCGTCTGGTCGCGGTAGTAGCCGGAGCGCCAGTCGCCCGGCCGCCAAGCGTGCGCCATGGCGAGCTGCGGCAGCTCCTTGCC
Source organism: Thermoanaerobaculia bacterium (assembly GCA_046331385.1). GTDB lineage: Bacteria > Acidobacteriota > Thermoanaerobaculia > Multivoradales > JAGPDF01 > JAXLQW01. The sequence goes on along the minus strand of JAXLQW010000001.1, from coordinate 1,127,127 downwards.
GTCCCCGAAGATGCCGAACTTCGCCTTGCCGGTCAGCACCTCGCGGCGCCCGACGAGGCTGGCGTGGCGGCTCTCCCAGCCGATGCGGTAGTCGGCGAGCACGGTCTCCCGCGCGCTCGCCCCGGCGGGGGCGGAGAGGGTCTCGGTCATGCGCGGATTCTAGCCTCGGCGCGGCCGCTCAGCGCGAAGCGCCGGCGGTCCAGTCGAAGGCGAGCTCGCCCTTGCGGGCGAGGATTTGCTCCCACCAATCGCGTCGGTCGACGTACCAGCGCACGGTTTCCTCGATGCCGCGCTCGAAGTCGATCGCGGGTCGCCAGCCGAGCTGGGTCTCGAGCTTGGTCGGGTCGATGAGGTAGCGCCGGTCGTGGTTCGGTCGGTCGGGAACGTGCTCGATCCACTCCTCCGGGCGCTTGCCCAGGTGCTCGAGCACCCGGCGCACGATTTCCAGGTTCTCGAGCTCCTGGCGGGCGCTGATGTCCCAGATCGGCAGCAGCTCCGGCCGCGTCGCCGCTTCGTGCGGGATCGCCGTCCGTGGCGCGTCGAGAATGGCGAGGATCGCCCGGCAGTGATCGTCGACGTGCAGCCAGTCGCGCCTCTGCCGCCCGTCGCCGTAGACCGGAACGCGGCGACCGCGCAGCACGTTGGTGATCATCAACGGCACGAGCTTCTCGGGAAACTGGTACGGCCCGTAGTTGTTCGCGCAGTGGGTGAGCGCGATGTCCATCTCGGGGTAAGTCTGCATGTAGGCGCGGACCAGCTGATCGCCGGCGGCCTTGGCGGCGCTGTAAGGCGTCTTGGCGTTGAGCGGGCTGCCTTCGTGGAAGAACGGCGCGTCCTCGGCGAGCTCGCCGTAGACCTCGATGGTCGAGACGTGCAGGTGGCGGCGCACCGGGTGGCGGCGCGAGACCTCGAGCATCGTCTGCGCCCCGAGCGCGTTGGTGCGCGCGAACGACGACGGGTCGACGAGGGCGCGGTCGTTGTGGCTCTCGGCGGCGAAGTTCACCACGAAATCGGGGTGGAACTGGCGGTAGACCTCGACCATCCCGCCGTGATCGCAGATGTCGCCGACCACCAGCGGTACGCGCGCGCGTACCGCGGCGAGGTTGTCCTCGTTGGCCGCGAACGACAGGTTGTCGAGCGCCACGACGCGCGCATCCGGGCGCTCGCGCAGCAGGAAGTGGACGAAGTTGGAGCCGATGAAGCCGCAGGCGCCGGTGACCAGGTAGGTGGCGGTCATGCGCCATTCTCGCCGAACGGCGCGGTCGGCACGCGGCGGGCGCAGATCAGCAGCTCGTTGGCCGCGCCGAGATGGGGGAGGAGGAAAAACAGGCTGCCGCGCGCCAGGCGCAGCTTGCCGCTGGTCAGCGCACCGGCCGGTTCGAGCTCGCCGTCGAGGATGCGGTGCCAGACACCGGCGGGCGCCGAGAGCCAGTAGGAGGCGGCTCTGCGGTCGTTCGCCAGCGCCGGCCGCGCCGCGCGACAGCTGCCGTGCGCGAGGTCGAGATAGAGCGCCCGCTCTTCGCGCGGGCCGCGGTCGAGATCCGGCTCGAGGATGAGCAGGAAGCCGGCCGCCAGGCGGCCGGCGGCGCTGCGAAAGCTCGGCGAGGCGCCGAGCTCCCGCTCCAGGTCGGTCGCCCAGTCGGTGGAGAAGAGCTCGGCGCTCACCGGTCCGCCGGCGTCACTTGCTGGCGGACTTCGCCGGCGCCACGCCCTTGCGCGCCAGCTCGGCGTCGATCGTCTTGGCGAGCTCGGCGAAGGGCACCGCGCCCGAGATGGCGATGCCGTTGACGAACATCGCCGGCGTGCCGGTCACGCCCACCTTGGAGCCGTCGGCCACGTCGGCGTCGACCTTGGACTTGAACTTGGAGCCGTCGAGGCAGGCGTTGAACTGCTCGGCGTTGATCCCCAGGCCCTTGGCGGTCGCCTTCAAGTCGTCCACCTGCAGCTTCTGCTGGTTGGCGAACATGGCGTCGTGCATCTCCCAGAACTTGCCCTGCTCGTGGGCGCACAGAGCCGCCTCGGCCGCCTTCGGAGCCATGGGATGGATGTTGAGCGGGAACTGGCGGAACACCACCCGCAGTTTGTCGCCGTAGGTGTCGATCGCCTTGTGGAGATCCGGCGCCACCCGGCTGCAGTAGGGGCACTGGAAGTCCGAGAACTCGATCAGCACCACCGGAGCGTTCGCCGGGCCCTTGGCCGGCGAATCCGCCTCGGCCACCACCATCCGCGGCGGCTCGATCAGCACCTTGGCGGTGTACTTGGCGCGCAGGCCGCCGAGGAAGGCCTCGCGCACGTCGTTCTGCTTCTGCTGGGAGAGGAACTGCTTGATCTGCGGGGCGATCGATTCCTTGGTGCGACCTCCGAGGCGCGCCTGGTTCTGCTGGAACCAGGTGTCGACCTCGGCGTCGGAAATATCGCTCACCTTGTCCTGGATCTCGGTCTTGAGCAGCGACTGCTTGTCGACCCCGCGCGCGGCCGCTTCCGCGTCGACCAGCTTGTCCTCGACCAGGCGGTCGACCGTCTGCTGGATCACCGCGAAGCGCTGTTTTTCGATCTGGGCGAGCTGCGCGGCGGCTGCCTTCTCGACGTCGGCCATGGTGATCTTCTGGCCCTGGACTTCGGCGACCACGGCGTTCTTGTCGTTGACGTCTGGCTTGGCGGCGGCGTTCGAATCACCCGCGCAGGCCGGCAGCACGCATCCGAACCACCCGAGCGCGGCCCAGGCCGCGAGGGATCCGGCGCGCCGCACCGGGCGCAGGGAAAGCAGAGACTCGGTCATGTCGATCTTCTCCTTGTCGGACATTGGCGATTCGGCGCTAGGCCGGCGAACAAGCGCCGCGACGCGTGGAGAGCGAGTCTAGCTCACCTGCGCCGACGCGGCGGGGACGGACTACTGGCCGCCGGAGGGCGATCCCGAGCGGCGCGCGAGCTCCTCCTCGATCAGCTTGACGAGGTCCTCCTTCGGCGGCAAGCCGGCGAGCAGCCGGCCGTTGACGAACAGGCTGGGGGTCGAGTTGAGCCCGAGGCGCCGGCCCTCGAACACCGAGCTGGCGACCGCGGCGGACATGCGGCCTTCGTCGAGGCAGATCGCGAACGCCGGCGCGTCCAGGCCGAGCGCCGCCGCGGTGGCCTTGAGGTCTTCGACCGCGAGCTTCTGCTGGTTGGCGTAGAGCGCGTCGTGCATCTCCCAGAACTTCCCCTGCTCCTTGGCGCACAGCGCCGCTTCGGCCGCCTTGGTGGCCAGCGGATGGATCTCCTTGAGCGGGTACTGGCGGAAGACCAGGCGGATCTTGTCGCCGAAGTCGTGGCGCATCTCGTCGAGTATCGGGATCAGCCGGGAGCAGAACGGGCACTGGAAGTCGGAGAACTCGACGATGGTCACCGGCGCGGACTCCGGGCCGCGCGTCGGGGAGTCGGCGGTCGACGGGGAGTAGCGCAGCGGCTCGAGCCCGATCCTGACGCCGTACTTCTTCTTCAGCGCCTCGAGGTATGCCTGTTGCGCCTGCGCCAGCTGCTGTTGCCCCAGGTACTGTTTGATCTGTCCCGCGACGACCTCTTTCGGGCGGCCGCCGAATTTCGAGCGGTTCTGGGCGTAGAACATGCCGACCTCGTCGTCCGAGACTCCCGACACCTTGCCCGCCACCTCGGTCTGCACGAGCGTCTGCGGATCGATGCCGCGCGCCTTGGCCTCGATCTGGATCAGGCGATCACCGAGGATCATGTTGAGCCCGTCCTCGAGCAGCTTCTGGCGCTGCCGGTCGAGATCGGCCAGGCCGCCGGCCATGCTGTCCTCGAGCTCGCGGCGGGTGATCTTCTGGCCCTGGAATTCGGCCACCACCTGGTCGCCGCCGGTGGCGGGCGCGGGCGGCGCCCCCGCGGCGACGAGCGCCGTGGTCGAGAGCGCGACGAGCGCCGGGGTGACGCGGGCGAGACGGCCGAGGCGGTGCGAAATCGTGTCGAACATGCCGGGAAGCTCCTTCCGGGAAGCGGACTCGGCGCCGTTCTGCAAGCCGCGGGCCAAGAACCGGCCAGAGCGCGAAGGCTATCGCAGCGTGCCGCGCCGCGGGAGCGCACCGGTGCCCGCGGCGGCGGGTATGCTGGCTCCCTGCCATGCCGGGGAATCGCGCCGCCCTCGCCGTCTTCGCCCTGGCCTGGGCGAGCTTCGCGCTCGCCACCCACGCGCGCGTCTTCGCCGCGGGCAACGACGCCTCGCGTTGGGCCCAGGTCGAAGCCCTGGTCGACCTTCACCGCCGCTCGATCGAGGGCTCGCGTTTCGCGGCCACGATCGACAAGGTGCGCATCGCCGGCCGCGAGTACTCGAACAAGCCGCCGCTGCTGGCGCTCGCCGCGGCGGCGGTCTACGCGCCGCTTTCGGCGGTCACCGGATGGCGCCTCGGAGGGCCGCCGGCCGGGGCGAGCGAAGCGATCCGCTGGACGACGATCGCCGTCGTCGCCACCTCGAGCGCGGCGCTGGTGGCGCTCTTTTTCGCCTTCGCTCGCCGGCTGTGGGGCGCGGGACCCGGCGTCGGTTTGGCGACCTTCGCGCTCGGCTGGGCCTCGCTCCTGACCAGTTACTCGGGCACCCTCAACAACCATACCGTCGCCGCGGCCTTGGTCTTCGCCGGCGTGGCGGCGGCGATCCGCGGGCGGGCCGGGGCGAGCGCGCTCGCCCTCGGTCTCGCGACCGGTATCGACATCCTCCCGGGAGCGGGGTTCGTGCCGGTGGCGGCGTGGATTCTGCGCGGCGCCGGCCGGCGCGCCGCGCTGCGCTTCGCCGGCGGCCTGGCGCTGACCGCGGCGATCGCGATCGCCGCCGACTTGGCGGTGGTCGGTTCGCCGTGGCCGCCGAAGCTGGTCCCGGGCGCGGTCGATCTCTCGGCTGCAGTCGGCCGGAGCGCGGGCGGAGTCGTCCTGCCGCAGAGCCCAACCTACGCGCTCGAGCTGCTCGTCGGCGGTCACGGCCTGTTCACCGTGACGCCGGTGCTGCTCTTCGGTCTCTGGGGCTGGATCCGCTGCGCTCGCGACCGGCGCCCGGCGGCGCCGCTGGCGCGCTCGACGACGCTGGCGATCGGCGTTGGCGTCTTGCTGCAGTTCGCCGGTCACGCGGTTCTCGCCGGCTCGTACGGTGGCTGGTCCTACGGCTACCGCTATCTGATCCCGATTCATCCGCTGCTGCTGCTCTTCGCTGCGCCGGTGCTCGCCGGCGCGGCGCGCTCGATCTTCGTCGTCGCGCTCGCGCCATCGGCGCTCTTCGCCTGGCTCGGCGCCTACCACCCCTGGCCGCCGGCCTTCGAGCAGGAGAGCGCGCTGCAGCCGGTGGCGGCGCTCGTCCGCCAGCCGATCGGCGGCAACGCGGCCGCGTGGCTCGCCGCGCATCGACCGGAGAGCGCTCTGGCGCGCTTCACGGCGCGGGTCTTCGTCAGCCCGGACGCGACCCTCCAACGGCAGTACTTCGCGCTCTTCTTCGGCAGCAAGGGCGATCTCGCCACGATGCGGAAATTCGCCCCGGGTCCGCCGCCCTGAGAGAGCGCGACCGCGCCTCCCGCCGCTCCCATCGCCCGCGGAGCGCGGCGCGATCGGCGATTCCCGCCGCGCCGCCGCCGAGCGCTGGAGTCGTCTATCGCGGCGACCGCTGGTGGGTCTTCGACAAACCGGCCGGCTTGTCGCTCGCCACGCCGGCGCGAGACCCGGGGGCGGCGGCCGCGCGGCTGCGGGCCTGCCTCGCCCCGGCCGACCGGACCGATCTCGAGGGCCGGGATCTGCTCTTGGTGCACCGGCTCGACGTGGGGACTACGGGACTGCTGCTGGTCGCGCTCGACGAGGACGCCCATCGCGCGCTCGCCGACCGGTTCGCCCGCCGTGCGGTGGAGAAGACCTACCTCGCGCTGGTCTGGGGGCGCCCGCGCCCCGGCTCCGGGGAGTGGTCGCTCGCCCTCGCCCCGGACCGCGCCGACCGGCGGCGGATGAAGGTCGATCCGGCGGGCCGGCCGGCGGTGACCGGTTACCGCGTGCTCGCGGCGCGCCACGCCGTCGCCCTGGTCGAGCTGCAAGCGCGGACCGGCCGCACGCACCAGTTGCGGGTCCACCTGGCGGCGCAGGGGCATCCCATCGTCGGCGACGACCTGTACGGCGGGCCGCGTCACCGTGGGGTGCACGAACCCGAGCTGCGGCGGGCGCTCGACCCGGGTCGACCCCTCCTGCACGCCTGGAAGCTGCGGCTGCCGGGAGAGACCCCGGAGATCTTCGAGGCGCCCCTGCCGGCCGACTTCCGCCGCGCGTTGGCCGCCGCCGGTCTACCCCTTGATTTTCAGAAGATCCCGTGAGACACTACCGCGCAAGAATTTGGACTTACAAATTATCGCCTCCTGAACGTCCCCCCGCAGAGACTCATCTGATTCCCCTATTCCTTCGTTCGCAGCGTATTTCGGAAGATCGGGGCCGCGGCCCGTTCGAGCCGCGTTTTATTAACCTGCCGTAGAAGCAAGGAGTAGTGCATGGCCGAGCAGGGTGTGGTCAAGTGGTTCAACAATGAGAAGGGGTACGGCTTCATCTCGCGCGAGAGCGGTCCGGACGTTTTCGTCCACCACACCGCGATCCTCTCGGAGGGCTATCGCACCTTGAACGAGGGCGAGCGCGTCTCCTTCGAGGTGGTCGAGGGCCAAAAGGGTCTGCAGGCGCGCAACGTCGTCCGCATCAGCTGATCGCCTTTTCCTTCCGATCGAATCCTCTCGCCCCGCCCGGCTCGCCTGCGGCGGGGCGATTTTCCTTCCCTCCCCGAACGTCTCGAGAAGCAGGTCCGCGGTCCGTCCTCCAGCGCGCGCCGCATCTTACTAACCGGCAGTAGAAGCAAGGAGCAGCACATGGCAGAACAGGGAACCGTCAAGTGGTTCAACAACGAGAAAGGGTACGGCTTCATCTCGCGTGAGAGCGGTCCGGACGTGTTCGTCCATCACGCGGCGATCCTCTCCGAGGGCTATCGCACGCTCAACGAGGGCGAGCGCGTCTCGTTCGAAGTGGTCGAGGGTCAGAAGGGGCTGCAGGCGCGCAACGTCGTGCGCCTCGGCTGATCCGAGCCGTTCTCCGATCGCATCCTCTCGCCCCGCTGCGGTTCGTCCGCCGCGGGGCGTTCTCTTTTTCGCTTCAGCCGGCGCGCAGGACGCGCGCCACGAGTAGGGTGAGGTCGTCCTCCTGCTCGCTGTCGCCCTTGAACCGGGCGAGGTCGCCGAGCAGCGCCTCGAGGATTTCTTGCGCCCCGCCGCCGCGCCCGGCGGCGTCCTCGAGGCGGCGCACGGCGCGCTCCTCGCCGTAGAACTCGCCGCGCGTGCCGCGCGCTTCGAGCAGGCCGTCCGAGGCGAGCAGCCAGACGTCGCCGACGGCGAGCGGCGCCTCCGCGCGGCGGAAGCGGGGAGGCAGATGGGTGCCGAGCGGCAGCGCGGTCTCGCCGACCGCGACGACCCGTCGCGTCGCCGCCTCCCAGCGCTGGGCGAGCGGGTGGCCGGCCGAGACGACGCGGGCGCTGCAGCGCGCGCGATCGAACTCGGCGAGCAGCAGGGTCATCAACAGGCGGCGGACGCCGAAATCACGCACCACGAGATTCAAGCGCTCGACCACCGTCTCCGGCTCGGCGAGCTCGTCGCGCAGCAAGTGAAGGCAGCTGCGCACGCCGGCGAGCATCAGCCCGCTGGCGACGCCGTGACCGGCGACGTCGCCGACCACCATCGTCAACCGGTCCGGGTCGCGTTGCAGGAAGTCGAAGTAGTCGCCGCCGACCTCGGACGCCGGCAGCGAGATCGCCGCGAGCTCGAGCCATTCGAGCCGCGGCGGCGATTTGGGGAGCATGGCGAGCTGGATCTGGCGCGCGTCCTCGATCTCCTCGCGCATCCGCGAGCGCTCGCGCTCGCGCGAAGCCTCCCGCGTCCAGGCCTCGATCAGGCCGGCGCGCCGGCGGCGGGTGAGGGTCTGGCCGCTGGTGGCGGCGATCAGGTTGACCACCGCCATGCCGATTCCCATGCCGAGCGATTCGTCCGGCTTGTTCTCGGCGCCGGCGAAGCGATAGAGCTGCCAGCCGGAGATCAAGAGCACCGTGGCGCAGAGCACGGCGCGCTCCGCCGGGCGCAGCGAGAGCACCGCGAGCAGGATGGGACCGAAGACGAAGCCCGCCGGGATCAGGCCGTCGGGCGTGGTGGCGAAGAGCATCCAGAGCGCGAGGTGGCCGGCGACGAAGGGCAGCAGCCATTCGCGCGTGCCGCGTTCGACTCGCGCCGGCCGCAGGAGATACAGCGCGGCGACGCAGGCCACCAGGCTCGCGGCGCTGGCGGAGGCGAACAGCCAGCGCGACTGTCCGATGCCGCGGATCAGGTTGACCACCGCGGCGGTCAGCACCAGGACGACGATCGGGCGCAGGGCGCGAGCGTTGCGCGCGTGCAGGAGCCGCGCGACGGCCTCCTCGCGGGGCAGATCGAGCACGTCGTGGACTTGCAGCGCGGTCACCCGCCGAAGTCTACCCCGGCGGTCCTGTCAGAATCGCGCCGCTTGGCGGGCAACCGCGGGAGAACGAGATGAGCGACGAGACGCAACAGCGCGGCCGGGAGATCTCCTCGCGGATCGCGTTCAGCGGCAGGGTCATCCGCGTCCGGGTCGCCGAAGTCGAGCTGCCCGGCGGGCGGCGGGCGACGATGGACTTCGTCGAGCACCCGGACGCGGCGGCGATCGTGCCGCTGACCGACGACGGCGAGGTGATCGTGCTGCGCCAGTATCGCCACGCGACCGGCGAGTGGCTGCGCGAGATCCCGGCCGGCAAGCTCGATCCGGGCGAGGCGCCGGAAGACGGGGCGCGGCGCGAGTGCGCCGAGGAATCCGGCTGGCGACCGCGCCGGCTCGCGGCGCTCGGCTACATCTGGACCACGCCCGGTTTCACCAACGAGCGCATCTGGCTCTTCCTCGGTCGCGATCTCGAGCCGGTCGAGCAGGGCCTCGATCCCGACGAGGTCCTGGCGGTCGAGCGCCTGCCGTTGCGCGAAGCGCTCGGCCTGGCGGTCGCCGGCGGAGTGTCGGACGGCAAGTCGCTCGCGGCGCTGTTCCGCGCCGCGGCCTATCTCGGCGTGCCGTTCTCGCCGGCGGGCGGGCGCTCGAACTCGAGCTGAGTGTCGGCCGGCAGGCGGCTCCAGGCGAGAATCTGGATCGGCCGGCGAACGGCGGTCCAGGAAACCGCCAGGGTGAAGGCGATCTTGTCGCCGGCGGCGAGACCGGCGAGATTCAGGTCGTCGGCCGGCGTGAAGGGCATGAGCATCGACTCCATACCGACCTTCTCGCCGCGCTCGTCGCGGAACTCCGGCACCGACTCGTGGCGGATCCACAGCGTGCGGTCGGGATCGACCGGGCGTTCGAGGCGGCCGCGCATCGCGTACGTGGCGGCCCCGGCGGGAACCGACGGCGGCCTCGCGCCGCAGGACAGGAGGGCGACAGAGGCGACGCCGAGGGCCAGCGCGGCGAGCGCGCCGGCGCGCGGCCTCCGCTCGTGGTCGCGCGCCGTCAAGGCGTCTTCACCGGATCCGCCGGCCGCGGCGGGAGCTGGCCCGGATGCTCGGCGACCCGTTTCTGGATCTCGGCGATCGCGCGCTCGAGCTGCGGGTCCTTGCCTTCGATGAGCGAGCGCGGATCGTTTTCGACCTCGATGTCCGGATCGACGCCGTGGCCCTCGATGATCCAGGCGCCGGTCCTGGCGTCGGCCGAGCCGGCCTCGGGGACGAAGATGTCGCCGCCGTCGAGCAGCGGGCCGTGGCCGCTGATGCCGACCACGCCGCCCCAGGAGCGCTTGCCGATCAACGGCCCCAGGCCGGCCTGGCGGAACATGGCGCTGAAGATGTCGCCGTCCGAGGCGGTGGTCTCGTTGAGCATGCCGACCATCGGCCCGGGGAAGGTGCCCGATGGGTAGACCTGCGGATAATCGAGCAGCCGGCCGAAATCCACCTCGAGCGGCTTGCGCATCAGGCGCTCGATCAACATCTGAGAGATGAAGCCGCCGCCGTTGTCGCGTACGTCGACGATCAGCCCCTGCTTGTCGAGCTGCGGGTAGTACCACTTGATGAACTCGCGCAGACCGTCGCCACCCATGTCCGGCACGTGGAGGTAGCCGATCTTGCCTCCGGTCGCGGCGGTCACCCGGTCGCGACAGCGCTTCACCCAGTCGTAATAGAGCAGGTCGGTCTCGCTGCGGATCGGCCGAAAGGTCACCTGGCGCGCCCCGTCGAGCGATGGGCGCGAGCTCAGGGTCAGGGTCACCGTCTTGTCCGCCTTGTGGCGCAGCAGGCGGTACGGATTGTCGGTGCCGGCGAGGTCCTCGCCGTCGATCGCCAGCACGTAGTCCCCGACGTGCGCGTCGACGCCGACCTCGGTGAGCGGCGAGCGGTAGCGCTCCTCGTCGTTCTGACCCTCGAGGATGCGGTCGATGCGGTAGCGCCCCGCGGCGCGGTCGAGCGCGAAGCGGGCGCCGGGCATCGCCACCCGCGGCCGCTCCGGGAGCTTCCAATCGCCGCCCTCGACGTAAGCGTGCGACACCGAGAGCTCGGCGATCATCTCGCCGATGACGTAGTTGAGATCGCTGCGGTGCGCGACGTAGGCGAGCAGCGGCCGGTACTGGTCGCGCAGCTTCCGCCAATCGTAGCCGTGCATGTTGGCGACGTAAAAGTAGTCGCGATAACGGCGCCAGGCTTCGTCGAAGATCGTCGCCCACTCCTCGCGCGGCACGCGATCCAGCGCCAGCTCGGCGGTCGAGACGGATTTCTGCCCGTCCTTGCCGCCCGGCCCGGCTTCGGCGAGATGGAAGCCGTCACCGGTGCGCAGCAGGATCTTCGACCCGTCCGAGGAGACCGCGTAGCCCTGAACGTCGCTGGCGATTTCGGTGAGCTTGCGGTCCTTGCGGTGGAAGACGACCAGCGCCGTCGGCGACGTCGGCTCGCGGTCGAAGAACGGCGCGCCTTGCCGGGCGACGATCAAGTTCTCGGCGTTGGCGTTCAGGTTGGTGTAGTTGTCGAACGGCACCGGCACGCGCGTGACGCGCGCCGCCAGTCCCTCGAAATCGATGCGGATCGGCTTCGGCGCCGCCTTGTCGCTCTTCTCCTCGCCCGCCTTCTTGTCCTCGCCGCCTTTCTTCGCCGCGGCGGCGACGCCCTTCGCGTCGGCGGGAGCCTGCTTGTCGGCCTCGCCGCCCGGAGCTGGCCGCTTTTCGATCGCCACCTCGTCGCTCTCGGGCGGGAAAGGGGCGGCGACGTCCTTGCGCAGCGCCAGGGCGAAGATTCCGGTCGCCTTGTTGACCGCGTAGTCGAGCTCGTACTGGCCGAACTGCGGCCCGAGCTCACGATCGGCGAGATAGAAGAGGTAGTCGCCCGCCGGATCCCACACCGGCTCGACGGCGTTGAAGCTCGCCTCGGTCACCCGAGTCGCGCTGCCGTCGACCGGCCAGATCCAGAGCGAGCGCAGCTGGTTGCGGTTCGACAGGCTGAAGGCGAGGTAGCGCGAGTCGGGCGACCAGCTGTAGTCGCCGAGGCGCGCCTGCGAATCCTTGGCGACCTCGACCAGCTTCTTCGTCGCCACTTCGACCACCCAGAGCCGGCCGTCCTTGTCGGCGAAGGCGAGGCGCGAGCCGTCGGGCGACCAGCGCGGACCATAGCGCCGCGCCTGTCCGCCGGAGGTGAGCTGCGTCGCCGGTTTCGATCCGTCTTGCGCCGCGAGCCAGATCTCCTCCTCGCCGGTGCGATCGGAGATGTAGGCCACCCGCGAGCCGTCCGGCGACCAGGCGGCCTCGCGCTCGTGGGCGTTCGAGGAGCGCGTCAGGTTGCGCGGCTGGCCTTTCTCGATCGGCGCGGTGAACACGTCGCCGCGGGCGGTGAACAGCGCGCGCTCGCCCTTGGGCGACAGGCCGAAGTCCTCGATCCGATCGCCGACCGCGACGTGCTTGGGCCGGGCGTCGAGCCCGTCGGTCGGCACGCTGATCGAGATCGCCCGGTCGGTCCCCGAGCGGGTGTCGAAGACGTGCAGGCCGCCGCCGAGCTCGTAGACGATCTCGCCGGCGTCGCCCTTCGAGGGCCAGCGCACGTCCCATTCGGTCGAGTGGGTCGCCTGCGCGGTCTTCTTCGAAGCCGGATCGTAGGAGTAGAGATTCAGCTTGCCGTCGCGGTCCGAGGCGAACCAGATCGAGTCGCCGATCCACATCGGGTCGCGATCGGTGCGCGGATGATGGGTGATGTTCTCGGCGTCGTGCGAGGCGAGATCCATGATCCACAGGTCCTGCGCCCAGCCGCCCGAGTAGCGCTTCCAGGTGCGAAAGTCCCGGAAGAGCGGCGAAAAGACGGCGCGCTGGCGATCGGGGGAGAGATCGCCGGCGCCCGAGAGGGCCATGGGCAGCGCCTCCGGCAGTCCGCCTTCGAGGGGCACGGTGTAGAGCCGCGACTGGCCGAGATCCCAGCCGTCCATCAGCGAGCGAAAGAGGACGGCCTTGCCGTCCGGGGTCCAGCCGTAGACCTGATGGTCGTAGCCCCAGCGCGGCGTCAGCGGCCCGCGCGCCGGATCGAAGGTCAGCTGCCGGGGCTCGCCGCCCTGCGCCGGCATGACGTAGACCTGCTCGTCGCCGTCGTACTGCCCGGTGAAGGCGATCCACTGGCCGTCGGGCGAGAACTTGCCGAAGACCTCGAGGCCGGGATGCGCGGTCAGCCGGGTCGCGGTGCCGCCGGCCGTCGGCGCTGTCCACAGATCGCCGCCGTAGGTGAAAACGACCCGGTCGCCGTGCACGTCGGGGAAGCGCAGCAGCTTGGTGTCGGCGGCGGCGAACGCGGGATGGACGAGAGCGAGCGAGAAGGCGAGGAGCGCGGCGGTTCGGCGATGCATGATCTCTCCGGGTCGTGGGGTCGCGTGGCGGGCCGGGCGATCGTACCCGAAGGCGCACCGGTCACCCGCCGCGCCCGTGGGCCGATCCGTCCGGAGATACGCGCGAAGCGGCCGCGGGTTGCGCGGTCGGACTGTTACACTGACCCGGTGGACGTGCCGCACCGGTGGGGAAAGATCCCACGCGGCCCCGAAGAGGGCTCGTTCCTCGCCGGACCGAGCTGGCGCTGGGTCGAGCTCCGCCGCCTGCTGCGCATCTTCTTCGAGCTCTTGCGCGGCTTCCGCAGCCTACATTTCGTCGGACCCTGCGTCACCGTCTTCGGCTCGGCGCGTTTCGCCGAAGGGCATCCGCACTACGAGCTGGCGCGCGAGATGGGGCGGCGCCTGGCTGGCGCCGGCTTCACCGTCATGACCGGCGGCGGACCGGGAGTCATGGAGGCCGCCAACCGCGGCGCGCGCGAGGTCGGCGGCCGCTCGGTCGGCTGCAACATCGAGCTGCCGCACGAGCAGCGACCCAATCCCTACCTCGACTTCTTCCTCGAGTTCCGCTATTTCTTCGTGCGCAAGGTGATGATGGTCAAGTACTCGTACGCCTTCGTGGTGCTCCCGGGCGGGTTCGGCACCATGGACGAGATCTTCGAGTGCGCGACGCTCATCCAGACCGGCAAGATCTCGGACTTCCCCCTGGTGCTGATGGGCGACCACTACTGGCGGCCGCTGCTCGAGTTCCTGGAGGGGACGATGATCGCCGAGCGCACCATCGACGCCGCGGATCTGGCGCGGATCCGGGTCACCGACTCGCCCGACGAAGCGATGGCGATCCTGCTCGCGGCCACCGAGGTGCAGATCGCGCTCCGCCCGCGGCGGCCGAGACGGCGCTGGTTCCTGGGCGAGCGCGCGCGACCGAAAGGGCGCGACGCCGGCTCGCCGGCGGGCGCCTGAGCGGCCGCAGGAATGGAGCGCTCCGTCGAGCTCGCGCCCATCCTGGCGGCCCTCGCCGAACACCCGCGGCTCGGGTCCGAGGTCGTGCATCGGCTCTATTCGCCGCCGGTCGCCGCCGCGCTCGCGCCCGCGGCCTACGCCGGCCGCTTGGCGCCGGCGCTCGCTGCGCAGGGGATCCGCTGCCTCTACCGCCACCAGGCCGAAGCGCTCGCCGCGCTCGACCGCGACGAGAACGTGCTGGTGACCACGCCGACGGCCTCCGGCAAGTCGCTCGTCTTCCAGCTTCCGCCGCTCGAGGCCGCCGCGGCCGGCGAGCGCGGGCGCGCGCTCTGGCTCTTCCCTTTGAAGGCGCTCGGCCAGGATCAGGCGAAGCGCTTCCGCGAGCTGACGCACTCGGCCGGCCTCGGCGAGGAGGCGACCTGCGAGATCTACGACGGCGACACGCCGGATTCGGCGCGCGCCCGGATCCGCAAGCGGCCGCCGCGGGTGCTGATCACGAATCCGGACATGCTGCACCTCGGCATCCTGCCGAGCGCGGCGAAGTGGGAGCCCTTCCTCGCCGACCTGCGCTGGATCGTGCTCGACGAGCTGCACGTCTACCGCGGCATCTTCGGCTCGCATTTCCATCACGTCCTCGGCCGCCTGCTCCGCCTGGCGCGGCGCTTCGGCGCCCGGCCGCGGCTGGTCGCCTCCTCGGCCACCGCCGAGAACGCGGGCGAATTCGCCGCGGCGCTCGCCGGCGAACCCTTCGCCTGGGTACGCGACAGCGGCTCGCCGCGCTCCGGCCGCGAGCTCGTCCTGCTCCGCCCGACGGGCAGCCCGTACACCACGGCGCTCGGACTCTTCAGCTTCCTCGTCGACCGGGGGATGAAGACCCTCGCATTCACCAAGGCGCGACGGATCACCGAGCTGCTGGTCGACTGGCTCGGCCGCCAGCGCCCGGACCTCGCGCCGCGGATCAAGAGCTACCGCGCCGGATTCCTCGCCGGCGAGCGGCGGGAGATCGAACGCGCTCTGGCGAGCGGCGAGCTCGCGGGCGTCATCTCGACTTCGGCGCTCGAGCTCGGCATCGACATCGGCGGCCTCGACGCCTGTGTCCTGGTCGGCTATCCGGGCAGCCGGATGGCGACCTTCCAGCGCGCCGGCCGCGTCGGGCGCGGCGACCGCGACGGGTTGGTGGCGCTGGTGGCGCTTCCCGACGCGCTCGATCAGTACCTGCTCGACCACCCGCAGCAGCTGGTCGAGCGCGCGTTCGAGCCTCTGCTCGTCGATCCCGACAACGAGCCGGTGAGCCGCGGCCATCTCGTCTGCGCCGCGGCCGAGGCGCCGCTCGACCGCGACCTCGACCGCGGGCTGCTCGAACGGCATGCCGCGCTGGTGGGGGAGCTGCTCTCCGAAGGCGAGCTCGCGAGCTCCGAGGACGGGCGGCGGCTGGTCGCGCGCCGCCGCCGGCCGCAACGCGAAATCGGCCTGCGCGGCTCGGGAGCCGAGTTCGCGATTCTCGCGCGCGGCGCGGTCCTCGGCACGATCGACGGCGTGCGGGTCTACGCCGAGTGCCATCCGGGGGCGATCTACTTCCACGGGGGGCGGCAGTACGCCGTGCGGGATCTCGACCTCGAGGGCCGGCGCGTCGACGTCGAACCCGCGGCCGGCGATTTCTACACTTCGGCGCTGGCGGAGAAGGAGACCGAGGTGCTGGAGATCCTCGCCCAGCGCGACGCCGGCCCGCTCGCGAGCGCGCTCGGCCGGGTGCGGGTCACCGAACGCGTGGTCGGTTTCGAGCGCAAACAGGTCTTCTCGCAGGAGGTGCTCGACCAGCACGCGCTCGACCTGCCGCCCTCGCGGTTCGAGACCGTGGCGCTGTGGTGGCGGGCACCGCCGGCGATCGAGGCGGCGCTGCGCGCCGGCGGCCGTCACTTCCTCGGCGCGCTGCACGCCGCCGAGCACGCGACGATCGGCCTGCTGCCGCTCTTCGCGCTCTGCGATCGCAACGACATCGGGGGGATCTCGTTCGCCTTCCATCCGCAGCTCGGCAGTGGCGGCGTCTTCGTCTACGACGGACACGCCGGCGGCGTCGGGATCGCGCAACGCGGCTTCGAGCGCCTGAGCGAGATCCTCGCCAAGGTGGCCGAGCGGCTGGCCGAGTGCGCCTGCGATTCCGGCTGTCCCGCTTGCGTGCAGTCGCCCAAATGCGGCAACGGCAACCGGCCGCTCGACAAGCGCGGGGCGCTCGAGCTCCTCGAGCTTCTGCTCGCACGCCGGCCGCTGCCGCAGGTCGAGGCGTCGCTCGCGCCCGCCGCGACCGACGCGCTTCCGTCGCCCGCCGGTCGACCGGCCGCGCCGATCGAGAGCGCCGCACCCCGGCGCCGGCGGGCGACGGGCCGGCCCCGGCCGACCGAATCGCGGGGCGCGGGCGCCGCGACCGTCGCTCGCCCCGTCTCGGAATCGGCAGCGCGTGCGCTCGCGGCGCCGGGCGAGCGGCGCACGATCCTCTTCGATCTCGAGACTCTGCGCTCGGCCGACGAGGTCGGCGGCTGGAGCAAGGCGCATCGCATGGGAGTCGCGGTAGGCGTGCTGCTGCATCTCGAGGAAGGGCGATTCGAGGTCTACCGCGAAGAGCGGGTCGGGGAGCTGGTGGCGGCGCTCAAGTCGGCCTCCCTGGTGGTGGGCTTCAACAGCCGACGATTCGACTACGCAGTGCTTGCGGGCTACACCGGCGAGGACTTCGGCCGCCTCCTGCCCACCCTCGACCTGCTCGAGGACATCCACGCCCGGCTCGGCTTCCGCCTCGGGCTCGGGCACCTCGCCAAGGAGACGCTGGGCGCCGGCAAGTCGGCCGACGGCCTGCAGAGCCTCGCCTGGGTGCGGGAAGGCCGGTTCGATCTGGTGGAGGACTACTGCCGGCGGGACGTCGAGGTGCTGCGCGACCTCTATCTGTTCGGCCGGCGAGAGGGCTACGTGCTCTACGCCGACCGGGAGGGCCGGCGCCTGCGGTTGCCGGTGGACTGGTAGAGTGCCCGCGGTTTCCATGCGCTGCCGGTCCTAAGGAGGCGAGCAGATGCGGCTCCCCCTCCGCCGCAAGCTGTTCCTCAGCCACTTCCTCGCCATCGTCCTGGTCTCGGGGAGCATCGGCACTCTCGTCTACCGCGCGGCGACGCAGAGCCTGCTGCGCAGCCTGCGAGAGCGGCTGGAGTACAGCGCCGCGCTGTTGTCGCGCACCATCGACGCCGCGGCGCTCGACCCGATTCGCACCGCGGCCGACGTCGCCCTGCCGGCCTACCGAGACAATCTACGGAAGCTGCGCGACTTCCAGGCCGCGAATCGCGACATCGCCTTCATCTACGTCATGCGGCTCGACGGCGAGCAGGTGCGCTTCGTCATCGACTCCGACGCCTCGCCCGACCAGGCGACGCCGGGACAGCCGTACGAACCGTTGGTGCCGACGCTGCTCGCCGGGTTCCGTCGCATCTCGGCCGACGAGGAGATCAACGGCGACCGCTGGGGGTACTTCCTCTCCGGTTATGCGCCCTTGCGCGGCGGAGGCGGGCAGTACCTGATCGGGATCGACATGCGCGCCGACGAAGTCCACCGGCAGTTTCTCGCCATCCGCCTGGCGGGCGTCGGGTCGCTCGTGCTCTCGATGGGCCTCGCATGGTGGTTCAGCCGCTATCTCGCGTCGCGGATGACGCGGCCGATCCTGGCGCTCGCGGCGCGCGCCGATGAAATCGCGCACGGGAAGCTCGAGGGCGAAGTGGAGATCGCGACCAGCGACGAGCTCGAGACGCTCGGCCGGGCGTTCAACGCCATGGCCAGCGGGCTTGCCGCGGGAGCGCGCCAGAACCGCGAATCGGTCCTGGCGCTCGAGGAGGCGCGCGCCACCCTCGAGCAGCGGGTGGCGGAGCGAACGTCGCGCCTCGTCGAGCTCAATCAGTCGCTGCTGGCGGAGATCGGCGAGCGCCGCCGGGCCGAGGAAGCGCTCGAGAGGGCGGCGACTACCGATTACCTGACCGGATTGCTCAACCGGCGGGCCATGGTGCAGCTACTGACGATCGAGCGCGAGCGGATGAGGCGCAAGACCGCCCCGTTCTCGATCGCCCTGATCGACATCGATCACTTCAAGCAGATCAACGACCAACACGGGCACGAGGTGGGGGACCAGACGCTCGCCCTGCTGGCCAACGAGCTGCGCCAACTCGTGCGCGCCCAGGACGCCATCGCCCGCTGGGGTGGCGAGGAGCTGCTGATCTTCCTGCCCGAGACCCCCGCCGCCGGCGCCGGCTTGGTGGCGGAGAAGGTGCGCGCCCGGTTCGCCTCCGCCAAGGTGGTCGTCGCCGGGCACGAGATCGCCCTCACCATGAGCGTCGGAGTGGCCTCGCAGACGGCCGATCAGGCGATCGACGAGACGATCGGCCGCGCCGACGCGGCGCTCTACCGCGCCAAGCTGAGCGGCCGCAACCTGGTCGTCAACGCGGACTGATCTTCAAGCGAGCTCGAGGTCGGTGGCGGCGAAGCGGTCGTCCGCCGCCAGGATGGGCTGACGCGCCAGGCGCGCCGTGGCGTAGGCCAGGCAGTCTCCGAACTCGAGTCCCATGCGATGCCGGCTCTTGCCGAATCGCCGGTAGGCGTCGGCGGCCGCGCGGTAGTGCGCTTCGCTGAAGGGGACGATGGCGAGCTCGAACTCCTGCAGGAAGCGCGCGAGCAGCGGGTGTACGTCGCGGCCGACGGCCGCCGCGAGGGTGAGACTGGTCTCGGTGAGCGTGGGCGCGCCGATCCCCGCCGGCGAAGACGCCGCCAGGCGCTGGATCAGGCTGGCATAGCCGCGACGGCGCAGGAAGATCGCCGCGACGGCGGAGGAGTCCACGATCATCGAATCTCGCTGGGTTCGGCGCGAATCGGGTAGCGATCGCCGTCGGCCTCAACGCGTGCCGAGACGTCGGTTGGCGGAGCGCGCCCGGATCACCGACCAGACCTCGCGCTCGAGGAACTGGCGCAGCTCGTCGGCGCGATTGCCCTGGACCACCTGGTAGGAGAGGCGCTGGCGGCGCTCCTCGAGCGCCCGCCGGATGGCCTCCGTCTTGCTCTCGCCGGTGATCTGCGAGACCTCGGTCGCCAGACTCTCCACCTGAACGTTCTTGATGTTCAGCGCCATCGGAGACCTCCTCCCGTCGATATCCGCCAGTGTAGGTAGAAAGGTGTAATTTGTCAACCATGGTGTAATTCGAACCCGACAAAGCATCGAACGGATCGTCCCAAGACAAAAGCTTCCGGTTGAGAGTGTGGGCTGGTGCAACGCCCTCGTGAACTGGCGGCGGACTCGGCTGGGCGAGGCTCTCCGAGCCAGCGTCCTTTCCCTCAGGCGAGCCTTTCTTCGCAGGATGGCGGCAGCTCGTTGGCTTCGCCGACCGGCGAAAGGCTCCCGGTTGAGAGTGAGAGCTCATGGGGCGCCCTCGTGAACTGGCGGCAGGCTCGGCTGGGCGAGGCTCTCCGAGCCAGCGTCCTTTCCCTCAGGCGAGCTCTTCTTCGCAGGATGGTGGCAGCTCGTTGGCTTCGCCGATAGGCGAAAAGCTTCCGGTGAGGAGTGTGGGTTCCTGGAGCGCTTTCGTGAACTGGTGGCCGGCTCGGCGGGGCGAGGCTGTTTCAGAGGACGTCTTTTTCCTTAACCGAGCCTTTGGCTTTTTCTTGTTGGCTCTTGTGTCGTGTTGCGAGGAGGCGAGCTCCTCGCCGGTGGGCGGGGGCCTGGGCGCGGGTCAGAGCAGCATGCTCGCCAGGTTGGCGAGCTCGCTTCTCTCGCCCTTGTCGAGGTTGATGTGGGCGTAGAGCCGGTTGCCCTTGAGGCGGTGGATCAGGTAGGAGAGTCCGTTCGAGTGCGAGTCGAGATACGGCGTGTCGATCTGGAAAATGTCGCCGGTGAAGATGATCTTGGTGCCCTCGCCGGCGCGGGTGATGATCGTCCGCACCTCGTGCGGCGTCAGGTTCTGCGCCTCGTCGACGATGAAGATGATGTTCGAGAAACTGCGGCCACGGATGTAGGCGAGCGGCGTGATGTGCAACTTCTCCATCTCGACCATCTCGTCGATGCGCTTGAACTCACGATCCTTCTCGTCGTACTGGTGCTTGATGATGTTGAGGTTGTCCCACAGCGGCTGCATGTAGGGGTTGATCTTCGACTTGATGTCCCCGGGCAGGTAGCCGATGTCCTTGTTCGAGAGCGGCACCAGCGGGCGAGCGAGGTAGATCTGGCGGAACTCCCGCCGCTGGTCGAGCGCGCCGGCGAGCGCCAGTAGGGTCTTGCCGGTGCCGGCCTTGCCGGAGACCGACACCAGCGGAATGGCCGGATTGACGATCGCCGAGAGCGCGAATGTCTGCTCGGCGTTGCGCGGCGTGATGCCGTAGGCCGGGGTCTTGATCACCCGCTCGAGGCGGACGGTCGTCGGGTTGAACCAGGCGAGCGCCGAGTTCGAGGGGCTGCGCAGGATGAAGAAGTGGTTGGCGAGCGGCGCCTCGATGCCGACCTCCGCGGGGGCGATCGCGCCCTGCTCGTAGAGGCGGTGGAGCGGCGCGGCGTCGGCGACCTCGAGGTCCGTCTTGCCCTTGTAGAGGTGATCGATGTCCTTGATTCGGACGGTCTCGTAGTCCTCGGCGCGCAGGCTGAGGGCGCGCGCCTTCACCCGCAGATTGAGATCCTTCGAGACCAGGATCACCTCGCGCTGCGGCTCGCTGCGCGCCAGGGCGAGAGTGGTGTTGAGGATGCGGTGGTCGTTCTTGCGGCTGCCGAAGACGAGATTGGCGTCGAGGGCGGAGTCCTCCTCGGCGACCACCCGGAAGGTGCCGCGCTCGGCGCCGTCGATCGGGATCCAATGCTGCAGCATGTCGTGCGCCGAGAGACGGTCGAGCTGGCGGATGAACTCGCGCGCCTGCAGGTTGATGACCGTGTCGCCCTTCTTGAACTGGTCGAGCTCCTCGAGCACCGTGATCGGGATCGCGACGTCGTGTTCCTTGAAGTTGTAGATCGCGTTGGCGTCGTAGAGGATGACCGAGGTGTCGAGGACGAAGATCTTCTTGGCCTTGCCCGTCATGGCGGTGTTCTACCACAGCGCCCTGGGCGCGGCGCGGCGTGGCGCGCCGTCTGCGGGGGCGTGCCGAGCGCCGGGCGCGCGACGGCTCTCCGCCGCTCGGCCGATTGGCTAGAATCGCCGCCATCGGCGAAGCACCGCGATGACGCTCTCGACTCAGGTCGTGCTCTTCGGCCTGCTCGCGCAGGTGGCGGGCGCCGTGGTCCTGGCTCTGCTGCTACAACGCTACTGGCGGTTTCATCGCCGGCCCTACCTGCGGACCTGGGCGCTCGGCTGGTGGTCGCTCGCCCTTGGTCAAGCCGGCGCGACCACCGGACTCTGGCTGCACGGGTCGGTGGCGGCGAGTCATCCCCTGCGCCTCCTCGCGGCGGCGCTGGCGGCGACCGGCGCCTATCTACAGGCAGCCTGGCTGCTGATCGGCACCTACGAAGTCTCGAGCGGGCGGTCCTTCACGCGCCGCCGCTCCCTGCCCATCCTCGGCCCGCTCGTGGCTCTCGGGGTGGTGTCGGCGTTCGCCTACGCTTTCGAGCCCGCGGCGGGCGAGCAGCGGGTCCTGCTGCGGGTGGCGGTGCGGGCGCTGGCGCTGGCCCTGTCTTTCCTCGTCGCCGGCATCGTTCTCTGGCGGGTGCGCGGCCGTAGCCGCGACCTCGGACCGCGCTTCGTCAGCGCGACCTTCGTCGCCGTCGGTACCGAGAACCTGCTCACCTTCGTGGTGGTCGTGCTGCCGGGCGCCGACGTCTACAGCTTGGCGCTGGTGTTCCTCGATCTCCTCTGCATGGGGATCATGGGTCTGGCGACGATCGTCTGGTTGTTGGAGGAAGAGCACCACCGCCTGGCGGATGCCTCGCGGCAAATCGAGCAGCTGGCGTACTACGACCTGGTGACCGGGTTGCCGAACCGCAAGTCGTTCCTCGATCGGCTGCGCCACTTCATCGAGCGCAATCAGCGCAGCGGCGAGGCGGCGGCGATCCTCTTCCTCGACCTCGATCACTTCAAGTCGATCAACGACACCCACGGGCACGACGTCGGCGACCTGCTCCTGTCGGCGGTGGGCGAGCGTCTGCGACGGGCGGTGCGCGAAGGCGACCTGGTGGGCCGCCTGGGGGGTGACGAGTTCACCCTCCTGCTGCCCGGAGTGCGCACGGCGGAAGACGCCGGCGAGATCGCCACCGCGCTGCTCGAGAAGCTCGCCCAGCCCTTCCGCGTCGAGGATCACGTCCTCTACGCCGGCGCCAGCCTGGGGATCTGCATCTACCCGCAGCACGGCGACGATCCGGCGGTCCTGCTGCGCCACGCCGACGCCGCGATGTACGTCGCCAAGGAGGCTGGCCGCGGTCGCTGGGCGATCCACTCCTCGGAGATCAACGCTCGATCGCGGCGGCGCTTCGAGCTCGAGACTTCGCTGCGCGCTGGGATCGCCGCCGAGCAGCTGTTGTTGCACTACCAGCCGATCGTCGCCGCCGGGTCGGGCGACATCGTCGGCGCCGAGGCCTTGGTGCGCTGGCACCACCCCGAGCAGGGAATGCTCTCGCCGCTCGAGTTCCTGCCCCTCGCCGAGAGCACCGGGCTGTCGGAGGCGATCAGCCGCTGGGTGCTCGAGACCGGCTGTCGCCAGCTGGCGGACTGGCGCAACCGGCTCGGCTCGGATCTCCGCCTGTCGATCAACCTGACCGCGCGCGCTTTCGAGGATCCGCAGCTGGGGGAGAAGGTCGCCGGGGTCCTCGCGGCGAGTGAGCTGCCGCCGGGGGCGCTCGAGCTCGAGATCACCGAATCGATGGCGCTGATGCACGGCGGATCGCACCTGGCGACCCTGCGCGCGCTGCGCGAATCGGGCGTGCATGTCGCGGTCGACGACTTCGGCACCGGCTACTCCTCCCTTTCCTACCTGCGCGAGCTGCCGATCGACGCGCTGAAGCTCGATTCGTCCTTCATCCGCCTGCTGGGGCGACGGCCGGCCGACTCGAAGATCGTCGGCGCGGTGATCGCGCTGGCGCACGGCCTCGGCATCGGCGTGGTCGCCGAAGGGGTCGAGGAGGAGGAGCAGATGGCGGTGCTCGAGATGCTCGGTTGCGACCGGATGCAGGGCTACCTGTTCAGCGCGCCGCTCGACACCGCCGAATTCGAAGCGGTCATCACGGCGTCAGGACCTTTTCGAACCGTGCGAGCGCCCAATCGAGATCGGAGCGCGAAATCGTGAGCGGCGGCGCCACCCGGATGACGTGGGTGTGCGTCTCCTTGCACAAGATCCCCAGGTCGCGCAGCTCTTCGCAGAAACGGCGTGCGCCGCCGAGCTCGTGGCGCAGCTCGATCGCGGCCCACAGGCCGCGGCCGCGGACCTCGGCGACGTAGGGCGAGCCGATCGCTCGCAGGCGCTCAATCAGGTAGGCGCCGAGCTCGGCCGACCGCTCGATCAGCCCCTCGTCGACCAGCACGCGCAGCGCCTCGCGCGCCACGGCGCAGGCGAGCGGGTTGCCGCCGTAGGTCGAGCCGTGGTCGCCGGGCTGGAAGACGTTCATCACTCCGTCGTCGGCGAGCACGCCGGAAATCGGGTAGAGGCCGCCCGAGAGCGCCTTGCCGACGACCACCGCGTCCGGCCGGATGCCCTCGTGCTGGTAGGCGAAGAGCCGGCCGGTGCGCCCGAGGCCCGACTGGATCTCGTCGCAGACCAGCAGGATCCCGGCGGCGCGGCTGATCTCGCGCAGGCGCGCGAGAAAGCCGGCGGGGGGCACGACGATCCCCGCCTCGCCCTGGATCGGCTCGACCAGGATGCCCGCGACCTTGGCGTGAACCGCCGCGGCGACGGCTTCGGCGTCGCCGAACGGCAAGCGGCGGAAACCGCCGGCGAAGGGGCCGAATCCCTCGCGGTACTGCGCGGTCGAGGAGAACCCGACGATCGTGGTGGTGCGGCCGTGGAAGTTCTCGTCGAAG
The DNA here is from genome assembly GCA_046331385.1 of Thermoanaerobaculia bacterium. GTDB lineage: Bacteria > Acidobacteriota > Thermoanaerobaculia > Multivoradales > JAGPDF01 > JAXLQW01. The sequence continues at coordinate 1,103,305 of JAXLQW010000001.1, read as the reverse complement.
ACCAAGATCTCGCCTTCGCCATCGGGAATGCCCTTGTTCTTGAAGCCCCACTTGCGGATCAGCTTGATCGCGGTCTCGACCCCCTCGGCGCCGCTGTTCATCGGCAGGAAACGGTCGAAGCCGGTCAGCTCGCTGATCTCGCGATAGAGCAGGCCGAGCTGGTCGTTGTAGAACGCCCGCGACACCAGGGTCAGGCGCTCGGCCTGCCGGACCATCGCCGCGACGATGCGCGGGTGGCAGTGACCCTGATTGACCGCCGAGTAGGCCGCCAGGCAGTCGAGGTACTTGCGCCCCTCGACGTCCCAGACCCAGGCGCCCTCGCCGCGCGTCAACACGACGTCGAGCGGGTGATAGTTGTGCGCGCCGTAGCGGTCCTCGAGGGCGATGAAATCGGCGGCGGTCCTGGGCTCGGCGACGACGGTATCCATGGGCGTCTCCCGGTGGCGGCGCCGAGCTTATCGGAGCGCCGCCCACTCCATACAATCGCGGCATGGGACGGTATCGGCCGGGTGAGGTGGCGCTCGAGCGCGCCCTGTCGAAGCTCGGGATCGCGTCGCGCGCCGCGGCGCGGCGCGCCATCGCCGAGGGCCGGGTGTCGGTCGGCGGCGCGATCGTCCGCGACCCGCTCGCGGCGGTGGTGCCCGAGAGCGGGGGAATCGCGCTCGACGGCCGACAGGCCGCACTGCCGCCCTTTCGCTTCCTCGCCTTCCACAAGCCGCGCGGCACCGTGGTCACGCGACGCGATCCCGAGGGACGGCCGACGATCTTCGACCGCCTGGGAGAGGCGGCCGAGGGGCTGGTCGCCGTCGGACGGCTCGATCTGGCGACCTCCGGCCTCCTCCTGCTGACCTCCGACACCCGGCTCGCCGACTGGCTGACCGACCCGGCCCACGCCATCCGCCGGGTCTACGCCGTCACCGTGCGCGGACGGGTCGACGAGACCGCGCTCGCCGCCCTGCGATCCGGCCGAGTGGATCGCGGCGAGCTGCTGCGCCCCGAGGAGGTGAATCTCGACCAGGCCTCCGGGCGCGAGTCGCAGCTCACCGTGGTGCTTACCGAGGGTCGCAATCGCGAGGTCCGGCGCCTGCTCGCCAGCGTCGGACACGAGGTCTCGCGCCTGATTCGGGTGGCGTTCGGCGGTCTCGAGCTCGGGAACCTACCGGTCGGGGGCGTGTGCGAGCTCCGACTCCCGGAGGTGGCGCGGGCGTTCCCCGGGGCGCCGGTGCGCGAATTGCAGGCGCAGGAGAGGGAGTATTCTCTTCTGGGGAGACGCTCTCCGAACGGAGGCCCACCATGACCGCCCGCGCTTCGATCCTCGCCTGTCTCGCCGCTCTCGGGCTCGCCGGAACCGCGTTCGCCGACGTCGTCATGCTCACCAACGGCCGGAAGTTCGAAGGCGTGATCGCCGAGACCGCGGGCGATCAGGTGACCATCCGCGTCGGCGGCGGGGCGCTCGTCCTGCCGCTGTCGCAGATCGCCGCCATCGAGCGCGGAGCCTCGCCGATCGCCGAGTTCGACCGCAGGACGGCCGAGCTCGAGCAGAACCCGAGAGCGACGGCCGCCGACTGGCTCGAGCTCGCGCGCTTCGCGGTCGCCCACGAGCTCGACTACGGCGTGCGCAAGGCGGGGCTCGCGGCGGCGGCGCTCGAGCCGCAGCTCGATGGCCTGGCGTCGATCTTGGTGCGCCTGGGCTACGAGTACGTGGCGGCGCGCAACCAGTGGCTCCCCTACGACGAGGCGATGCGCGCCCGGGGCTTCCGGCGCTGGGGCGACGAGTGGCTGACCGGCGAGGAGTACGCCGCGCGGCAACGCGACGCGGCGGAGAGAGCCGAGAGCTCGCGGCGGGCCGCGGAAGCGGCGCGCTCGGAGCGCATCGCGGCGCTCGCCGAATCGGCTCTGGCAGTGAGCGTCGCCCGCTCGTCGCAGCCGGCGATGGTCATGGCGCCGGTCTGGTCTTACGCCGTCCCGGTGCCCTTCGTGCTCGATCCGTGGATGAACCGCCCGCGGCCGATGCCGCAGCCGATGCCGCAGCCTCCGGCGCCGCAGGCGCAGGAGCGCCCGGCGGGCGCCAACACCCACGGCGGGATGGACATCGTCACCCGCCAGCCGGGCAGCCTGATCCCGATCTCCTCCTCGGGCTCGCCGCCGCACCGATGACCGGCGCCGCCGACCGCGAGGCGCGGCTCGAGGCGCTGCGGCGCCGCATCCGCAATCTCGACGCCGCGCTGCTCGGCCTGATGAGCGAGCGCATGGAGCTGGCGCGCGAAGTCGGCGAGACGAAGCGGCGGCTCGGCATCCCGCTGCGCGACTACGAAGTCGAGCGCCGGGTGCTCGACCGCTCGGCGAGAGCCGCCGAGGAGCTCGGTCTGTCGCACGAGATCGCCCACGCGGTCATGAGTCACCTGATCGAGGAAGCCTGCCGGATCCAGGAGGAGGAGCACTTCACCGGCGTCGCCGCCGACGCCGAGACGATCCTCATCGTCGGCGCGCTCGGCAAGATGGGGCGCTGGTTCACCCGCTTCCTGATGAATCAGGGGCATCACGTCCGCACGCTCGACTTGGTCGACGGCGACATCGACGGCGAGCGGGTCGCGTCGCTCGAGTCCGGCCTCGACGGCGCGTCGATCGCGCTGGTCGCGGTCTCGCTCGCCGAGGTCGGGCCGACGATCGAGCGCGTCGCCGCGACCGGCTACCGTGGGGTGATCTGCGATATCGCCAGCCTGAAGGAGCACCTGCGCGAGCCGATCGGCCGCGCGACGGCGGGCGGCGCGCGGGTCACCAGCATCCACCCGATGTTCGGGCCGCGGGCGCGCACTCTGTCGGACAAGGTGGTGTGCCTGTGCGACTGCGGCGACGCGGCGGCGACCGAGAAGATCGCCGCTCTCTTCCGCGAGACCGCGGTCCGCCTGGTGCCGCTGTCGCTCGCCGAGCACGACCGGATCGCGGCCTTCGTCCTCGGCCTGTCGCACTTCGTGAACCTGCTCTTCGTGCGCGTGCTCGAACGCAGCGGCAACTCGCTCGCCGAGCTCGCCACCGTCGGCAGCACGACCTTCCAGTCGCAGATCGCCACCGCGTCGAGCGTGTTGCGCGAGAACGCCTCGCTCTACTACTCGATCCAGAAGTTCAACCCCGGCAGCCCGGACCTCTACCGCCAGGTGGAGGCCGCGGTCGCCGACTGGGCGCGCTGGATCGAGAGCGGCGACTTCGACGGCTTCGCCGCCGCCATGGAACAAGGTGGCCGCTGGCTCGAAGGCGTGCCGGACGACTCGCGGCGCGGTCCGAGAAGCAGCGCCTAAGGGCCGCCGAGCAACTGGATCGGCGCCAGCGCGATCAGGTGGGGCAAGGTCGGGTCGCTGGTGTCGATCACCCCGCGCCAGGATCCCTCGTAGCCGAGCCGCTTCACCACGAATTCGACCTCGTGGCGGGCGAGCAGCGACGCGACGGTCTGGCTGGAGATCTCCCCACGGCCGAGCGAGTGCTCCGGCACCCCGGCGAAGCCAGGACTCGCCTCGAATCCCGCCAAGGTCTCCGCCAGGATCGCGTCGAGGAGCGCCGCGGTTTCCACCCGCCGTTCCTCGTCGCGCAGATCGCGCTGCGCGATCGAGATCGCGTGCGCCAGGAGCAGCAGCATCGTGGAGACGAGGAAGATCACCACGATGACCAGCAGGAGCGCGTACCCCCCCTCGCCCGACCCCCGCCGGAGACCACCGCCGGTCGGACCCATCGAAGCTCCGGCGCCCAGCGTCTTTCCCCGAGGTGAGCTTTTCTTCGCAGGCTGGCGAGGAGTCGGTTCCCTGGCCCAAAGGCTTTCACCTAGGAGTCTGGGCTCCCTGGACGCCCTCGTGGCCTGGAGAACATCTCGTTGAGCGGCGAAGTTGAGCGGGCAGAGAGTCATCGCAGGTGGAGGGCGACGACGAAGTCGAGGGTCTCGTCGGGGGTCTCGTCGCGCGCCCACAGCGGCACGCTCGCCGACCAGACGCTCGGTCGGCCGGTGGGGCGGTGGACGATGACCACTTCGATCAGGCGGTCCGGCCCGCCGAGCGCGGCCGGGAGCCAGCGCCACTGGAACGACGAGGCTCGCTCGAGCATCACCAGGTGCTCCGACTCCGCTCCGCCGAGGTCGGTCCACTTGCGAACCAGCTGGCCGCCCTCGAGGAAGTAGTCGGCGCGGCCGAGGCCGTCGATGAAACAGGAGAGCATGTCCGCCGAACCCGACACCATGATGCCGATCGAAGCGTCGGCGACGATCCGGCGTTCGACCAGCTGGGTCTGTGGATTGCGCATCTCGCGCGTCGCGAGCACGTACCAGCGCTGCGACTCGATCACCAGCTGGATGGCGATGAAGCCAACGAGCATCAGGGCGCCCAGACCCACGAGGATCTCGAGCAGCGTCATGCCCCGCTCGCCGGGGCGCGGCGTCCGGCCGGCGGCTAGGGCGAGGTCGGCGGAGTCCAAACGTAGGTCTCGAGAGTGCGATCGATCGGCTTGCCGTTGGCACGATAGGAAGCCGTGAGCTTCACGTGCAAGAGGTCGGCGGGGTAGCCCGTGACTCCGCCGAGAAGCTCCATCTGGACCGCGACCGCGGGTCCTGGAATGGGAATTGGTGGCGCGACCGGTCCGGTGGTCGGGGTGATGTTCCCCGACGCGAGCCCCTGCTCGATCGCCGACAGCACCGCGAGGGCGGTCCAGTGGGCGTTCAACTGGCGGTCGATCCGCTTCTGTTGCCAGTAGAGGCCGAGGCCGAAGAGCATGACCATGGCGACGATCGCCAGGGAGACCAGGACCTCGACCAGGGTGAAGCCGCGTTGGCCGCGACGGGGCACGGTCGCGTCGCCGTCGCGCGTCTCAGTTCGTGCCGCCCGGGGCTCCGGGCTCGGCATGCGCGGCGAGCGAGGCGGCATTGTCGAACTTTGGCACGAATTTCGGATCGCGCAAGGCGATCTGACCCTCGCGCGCCAGATCGATCGACTCGCCGAGGATGCGCGCCGCCTCCTCCGGGGCGTGGAAGCCGGTCGAGTTCTCGGCCTCGACGAAATCGAGGCGGAACTGCGCCTGGCGCTGCAGCTTGCGGGCGAGCTCGAGCTCGGCGTCAATCCGCCCCGCCTCTCGCGCCGCCTTGAGGTCGTCGATCAGAGCCACCACCGCGTCCATCGCCTGGTTGCGCAGGCGGAAGGTCCGATCCTGGATGATCTCGACCCGCGCGCGCAGCTCCTCCTCCGGCCAGCGGTGGCAAGTCTGGCAAGCCTTGTTGATGTTCAGCAACGGGCTGCGGACGTGGTGATCGCTGATCTTGAGCGCCCCGACGCGCTCGTACGGCATGTGGCAGTCGGCGCAGGCGACGCCGGAGCGGGCGTGGATCCCCTGATTCCACATCTCGAATTCGGGGTGCTGCGCCTTCAAGACCGGCGCGCCGCTTTCGGCGTGCAGCCAGTCCTTCTGGCCGACCTCGTCGTAGTAGGCCTGGATCTGCTCGATGCGGATGCCTTTCGCCCACGGATAGACGAGGCGCTTCTCGGGGCCCTGGAAGTAGTACTCGACGTGGCACTGGCCGCAGACGAAGGTGCGCATTTCCTGCCGGGTCGCCATCGTGTTCGGGTCGTAGTCGGCGACCCCCTGCGAAGCCTTGAGGGCGCGGATCCCCTCGAGGAAGCCCGGGCGGGTGACCCGCAGCTGCATCGTCGCCGGATCGTGGCAGTCGATGCAGGCGACCGGGTGCGACACCAGCTTGCGCGCCTCGAAGTACGACATGGCGTTCATGCGCTCGAAGCCCCGGATCAGGTCGCCGTCGCCGAGCTTCTTGTACGGCAGGTAGACCGAGCCGTGGCAGTGCATGCAAGTGCCCGGCTGCTTGACCACGTGCTGGCGCTCGGTGAAGGTCTGGTCGTCGAGCATGTAGGCGTGGCCGCGCTCCTCGCGGAAGTCGACCGCGAAGGCATAGCCCGCCCAGAGGATCTTCAGCCGCGGATCCTGCTCGAGCTTCGACTGCGCGACGACCGAGCGCGGGTCGGCGGCGGTCGGCGTGCGCGGCACCGCCTCGCTGCCGCCGTAGCGCGTGCGCACCTGGTCGACCGTGCGGCGATAGCCGTCGTACTGCTGCGGAAAGTTCTTGCCCCAGATCGCCGGGTCCTCGGTCTCGTCGGTCAGCTCGACGACGCGGAAGAAGGGGTTCTTCGCCTCCTGCTTGTGCTCGACGATGGTCACCAGGAGGAACGTCACCCCGGCGCCGACGAGCGCGGCGACGACCGCCAGGAAGAGCCAGCCGCGCCTCTTGCGCGGTCGGCTGGAAAGGAGATCTCGGTCGCTCATGCGGGCGCTCCTCTAGTGAAGGTGTCCGACGTCGCGGTGGCAGACGAGGCAATCGAGGCGGCTCGGATCGCCCGCCGGGTGCGGATCGATGGCGTCGACGATCGCCGCGTGGCACTTGCGGCAGGCCTGCTGGGTGACGCCGCGGTTGCGCGCCGTGATCCGGATCGGATCGGGGAAGCGGCCGCTGGTGAAGGCCCAGGAGTGATGGTAGCCGTTGAGCGCCTTGGTCCAGTACTTGGCGAAGAAGCCGGGCGGCGTGTGGCAGTCGTTGCAGACCGCGACCGAACGGTGGCTCGAGCGGCTCCAGCCGTCGAACGGCTCGTTCATCACGTGGCAGTTGGCGCAGGCGTGCGGATCGTCGGTCAGGTACGAGCCGCCGCGCGCGTAGCCGAAGGTGAAGAGACCGACGCCGGCGGCGAGGCCGACGAGGGTCGCGGTGGCGATGCGCAAGGCGCCGGTGGCGAGCATGCTGGCGCGAAGGATAACCGCAACGAGGGTCGGACCGGGCGGCGGCGCCCGGTCGTGCCCTTCAGGGTCCGGCGGCGGGAGCGGGAGCGGCGCGCGTGCGCAGCTCGCGGAAGTCGGCGCGCGCGCGCAGCGACTCGAGGTCGGCGTCCTCGTCGGCCTGAGACCAGTCGACGGCGCCGAGCTCGGCGGCGCGCGCGAGGGCCTGGACGGCCGTCGCCGCGGCGCCGCTGCGGGCGCGGGCGCAGGCGAGGTTGTACCAGGCGACGCCGTTCGTCGGGTCGATCTCGACCGCCACCTCGAGCGCGGCTCGCGCTCGCGCCCAGTCCCGGGAAGCGAAGAAGCGCTGCACGAGGTAGAAGGCGAACTGCGACCGGGCGCTGGCGAGGGCGCGCCGGCCGGCCTCGCCGCGCGCTCCGGGCAAGGCCGCGGCGCGGTGCAGGCCCGCGACGTCGACCAGGCCGACCAGGCGCGCGTGCGCCGGCACCGCGGCCTCGCTCGCCAGCGCCCCGGCGGCGGCTCCCACCCGCCGGCGAGCGCCGATCTCGAACGACTCTCCCCAGGCCTCGTCCTTCTCGGCTCTTGCGGTCGCCGGATCGCCGGCGAGCCTCGCCGCCTCGCGCTCCGCCGCCGCGACGTCGGCGAGCCCCGCGTAGCCGGCGGCGATGGCGCGATAGCGGCGCAGCGCGCCCAGGGCATCTCCGGCCGACGCGAGCGCCGCCGCGCCCTCGAGGTCCGCGGCGAGGAGCGTCGTGACCGTTTCCGGGTCGACCGGGCGCGAGCCGTCGCGCATCGCCACCAGCTCGAGCCAGCCGAGGGCGCGCTCGACCTCGCCGGCGGTGAACCAGGAGTGCGGCCCGGGGAAGATCTCGAGCCGGTGCGGCTTGCCGGCCTTGGCGGCGGCTTCGTCCAGGCGCTTCGTCGCGTCGTGGTTGAAGTCTTCGCGCCCGGCCGCGGCCCAGAGCGCGAACGAGGGCGGCGCGCCCTCGAAGCCGTCGGGCATCCGGCCGCCGACCGAGATGACGCCGGCGAGGTCGCCGGTCTTGATGCCGAGGATCCAGGCGAGGATCGCGCCGCCCGAGAAGCCGGTGGCGTAGACGCGCCGCGGATCGACCGGCAAGCGGCGCAGCAGATCCGGGTACATCGCGTTGACCGCTCGCAGGTTGGGCTCGATCGGGCCGTCGGAGAGGGTGTCGTTCGAGCTGGCGACGATCCAGCCCCAACGCGCCGCGGCGCCCTGGAAGAGCTCGGCGGCGAACCGGCCGCGCCGGCGCGGGTCGAAGACGAAGAGCAACGGCCACCTCTTGGCCGGATCGAAGGCTGGTGGCAGGTAGAGCTCGTAGGTGATCTCGGGATCGGCGAGGGTGGCGACCCCCGGGTGCAGCTCGCCGGGCGCGAGGCGGCGCAGATCGGCCGCCGCCGGCGCGGCGGGCTCGGCGCTCGCGGCGGCGAGCGCCGAAGCGCGAGCGAGCGTCGCGAGCGCCGCGATCGCCGCGATCGCCACGAGCGCGGCGAGCGCCGCGCGGGCCGCAGCCCGCCAGCCGATCACGGCGCGACCAATCGGCCGTAGATCGCTTCGCGCCAGCGGCGCTCCGTGGCGCGGTCGCCGTCGAGCGCCGCGACGTCGGCGAGCTTCAGGCAGGCCGCGATCCGCGCCTGCGGGTCGGGCGACGCGAGCTCGCGTTCGTAGAGCTCGCGCGCCCGCGGCAGGTCGCGGGCGAGGAGCGAGGCGTCCCCTGCACGGTCCCACCAGCGCGCCGGGTCGACGCCCGCCGCGAGGTAGCGCTCGGCGAGCGAGCGCGCGAAGTCGCCGGCCCGGACGTAATCGGCGCGCGACACCAGCACCCAGAAATACTGCTCGAAGAGGAGCGCTTCGTCGACTTTCGTCCGCCAGGCGTCGGGGAAGCGGTCGCGCAGCGCGGCGAGCAGGCCGTCGTGGAAGTTGCCGAGCTCGAGGTCGCGCAGCAGCGGGTCGGCCGGCAGCTCGGCGCGCGATTCGGCCGGCGCGCGGACCCAGACCTCGGCCTCGCCCAAGTCGGCGCGCCGCGCTCCCACGAGCGACATGGCGACGGCGTAGCGCGCGTCCTCGCCGAGCGCCGCGTGGGCTTCGGCCAGGCGATCGCTCGCTTCGTCGAGCCGATCGAGGCGGGCGAGGGCGTGGGCGAGCGCCAGCGAGTAGAGCGGCGCGGCGGGCTGCAAGCTCGCGGCGCGCTCGAGCCAGGGGAGGGCCGCCGCCGGACGGCCCGCGCCGAGCTCGACGCAGCCCGCATCCCAGGCGAGCACCGCGGCGATCTCGGGCAGCGCGGCGAGCCGTGGGTCGACGGCGGCGACGGCGGTCGGATCGGACTCGAGCGCCGCGCGCAGGGTCGCGAGCGCCCCGTTCGCCTTGAGCTCGGCGAGTTGCTGCGGCGCGATGGCGAAGTCCTCGACCCCGGCGGCGGGCGGGCAGCCGGGATTCCTCTGCGCCCGGTCGCGCTCGGCGAGGTAGGCGTCGATGAACAGCCGGCGCCGGCCCGGAGCGACGAAGGCGGGCAGATCGGCGGCCTCGGTGCTCGCGATCTCGACGTCGTCGACGAAGTAGGTCGCCTGGCCGCGATCGCCGAGGTCGCCGATGAAGGAGAACTTGTCGATCGTCGAGCCGGGGGCCGAGACGACGTTCGACTGGCGGACGAGGCGGACGATCGATTCGCTCTCGCCCTCGCGCGACAGTCGCAGGTCGTAGGTGCCGGCGTCGAGGTCGTAGTCGAGCCGGAAGTCGTACCAGACGAAGGCCTCGATCGGAGCGATCCGCTTGGGGATCGAGTCCGAGGTATGCCAGAAGTAGCCCTCGCGCGCCTCGAGGCGGAAGGCGAGGCCGTTCTCGCCGACGCCGAAGCCGCCGGGGCCGGCGAGGCCGGCGTTCCAGGGTTCGTCGGGGGTGGCGACGAGGATCGAGAAGCGGACGACGAGGCGCCCGGTGCGGCGCTCGGGGAAGAAGCCCTGGAGCTCGGGGAAGTCGCCGTCGCCGGCCGAGTCGGCGATCTCGACCGAGAAGCCGCCCGAGCGCGCGATCTCGCGCGACAGGCGGACGTGCCCGGAGGCGTTCTCGAAGACGTGGAAGGTGTCGGGCCCGGTCTCGTTCGACTCGTCGTCGAAGCCGTAGCTCACCAGCACCTGCGGCGGCGAGGCGCCGTGCCCCGGCGCCGCGAGGAGGGCGGCGGCGATCACCGCGGCGACCGTCGCTCGGGGCACGGCGCGCCGCGCGGTCAGAGCGCGGCCTTGTAGTCCTCGAGCCATTTTCGCCAGCGGTCGATCGCGGCGCCGCGCTCCTCCTCCGGCGCCGCCGGCCGGAAGCCCTTGATCTGTCCGGTCAGGATGTGCAGCGCCTGGATGGCGATCTGGCGGATCTGCGGCTCGCCGTCCGACAGGGCGTCGATCAGGCCGGCGAAGAGCGCCACCTTCTGCGCCGGCGCGAGGTGGATTTGATCTTCGGCGAGGGCGCAGGCCGCCTTGTCGCGGAAGAGCGGGTTGGGATCGTTGCGCAGGATCCCGAGCAGGATCGAGACCACCTCGGGGTCCGCCGAGACCCGGCCGAGGGCCCACTGCACTTGGACGCGCAGCGTCGGGTCCTGGGTGTGTACGTCGGCGAGCAGCGCGCGTTCGGCCTCGGGCGACTCCCAGCCGAGTTGGTAGAGCAGGTAGGCGAGCGTGGCTTTCTCCTGCGGCGTCGCGGCGGCGCGGTAGGCGGCGACGATCTGCGGCAGCACGGAGCGGCCGCGGGCGGCGAGCGCGGTGGCGTCGCCGGCGGCGATCTCGCGGCCGACCGGGTCGTCGGTGGGGGCGGCGATCGCCGGACGAGGCGCCCACGGGACGGTCGTGATGCAGAAGAGGAGCAGCAGCGGGCGGAGCGGACGCGGATGGCGCATGCGGTTTCCCGGGTCGGAGGCTCCGAAGGTAGCACGGAAGAGCCCGCCGGTCGCGGGCGCGGGGACGGGCGGCGCCCTCAGTGGAAGTCGTGGCTCGCCATCTCGGCGACCTCGGCGAGCGGCCAGAAGCGCTCGGCGCGCACCGAGATGCTGCCGTCGCGGCTCTGCAGGATCCCCTCGACCACCAGGCCGTTCGAAGCGACGATCGTCTGGCGGTATTCGCGCAGCAGGTCCGGGGTGACGATCGCCTGCGACATGCCGGTCTCGTCCTCGAGGGTGAGGAAGAGCATGCCGTGCGCCGTCCCCGGGCGCTGGCGGACGATCACCGCGCCGGCGGTCTTCAAGCGCCGGCCGGGCGGCAGGAGAGCGAGTTTTTCCGCCGGCACGATCCCCTGCCGGTCGAGCTCGCGGCGCAGATACCCCACCGGGTGCCTGCCGGTCGTCATCCCCGCGGTGCGGAAATCGGCCGAGGTCTCCTCGAACGGCGTCATCGGCGCGAGCGGCGAAGAAAAGGAGGGACAGGCACGCATTTCCTCGACCGCAGCCTCGCGGACCCAGGTGGATGAGGAAATGCGTGCCTGTCCCTCCTTTTCCGCGAAGAGCGGGCCCGCGGGGCGCACCGCGAGCGCCGCCTGCCAGAGCGCGTCGCGCCGGCCGAGGCCGAAGGAGGCGAGCGCGCCGGCTTCGGCGAGGGTGGCGACCTCCTCCTTGCGCAGCGCCGTGCGCCGCGCGAGATCCTCGACGCTCGCGAATGGCCGCTCCCGCCGCGCGCGCTCGATCGCCTCGCCCGCCTCCCGCCGCAACCCGGCGACGTAGCGCAGCCCGAGACGACAGGCCGCGGCCTCCCACGTGCACCGCCAGTCCGAGGAGTTGACGTCGATCGGTCGCACCGTGACCCCGTGGTGCTGCGCGTCCTTGACCAGCGTCGCCGGATGGTAGAAGCCCATCGGCCAGGCGTTGAGCAGCGAGATGAGGAAGATCGCCGCGTGGTGCACCTTGAGGTACGCGCTGGCGTAGGCGATGAGCGCGAACGAGGCGGCGTGGCTCTCGGGGAAGCCGTAGAGCGCGAAGGAGGTGATCGATTTGACGATCGCGTCCTGCGCCTCGCCGGAGATGCCGCGCGCGGCCATGCCGGCGCGCAGCTTCTTCTCGATCCCCGCCATCCGTTCGACCGAGCGCTTGAAACCCATCGCGCGGCGCAGCTCCTCGGCCTCGCCGCCGGTGAAGCCGGCGCAGGTCATGGCGATGCGCAGCAGCTGCTCCTGGAAGAGCGGCACGCCGAGGGTGCGCTCGAGGATCGGCGCGAGGCTCGGGTGGAGGTACTCGACCGGCTGGCGCCCGAGCCGGCGCTCGAAGAAGGGGTGGACCATGCCGCCCATGATCGGCCCCGGGCGGATGATCGCCACCTGGATCACCAGGTCGTAGAAACGGTCCGGGGCGTTGCGCGGCAGCGAGGCCATCTGCGCCCGGCTCTCGACCTGGAAGACGCCGACCGTGTCCGCGCGGCGCAGGGCCGCGTAGACCGCCGGGTCGTCGGCCGGCAGGTGGGCGAGGTCGAAGTTGGGCTCGCCGTGGGCGTGCAGCAGCGCCACCGCTTCCTCCATCGCGTTGAGCATCCCGAGCCCGAGCAGGTCGACCTTGATGATCCCGAGGTCGGCGCAGTCGTCCTTGTCCCACTGCACGACCAGCCGCCCGGGCATCGCCGCGGGTTCGAGCGGCACCACCTCGTCGAGCCGGCCGGCGGCGATCACCATGCCCCCCGAGTGCTGCCCGAGGTGGCGCGGCAGGTTCTGGACCTGCCGCCAGAGCCGGCCGAAGAGCTGCAGGCGCGCGTCCTCGGGATCGAAGCCCGCCGCGGCGAGCTCGGCGTCGAAGGCTTTCGGATCGCCGCGCTCGACGTCGTAGCGCCAGGTGCCGAGCTGCTTCGCGAGCTTGTCGACCTGGTCGGGGGCGAAGCCGAGCGCTTTGGCGACCTCGCGCGCCGCCGAGCGATCGCGGTAGGTGATGACGTTGGCGGTCATCGCCGCGCCGACCGGACGTGCGCTTCCGCTCGCGGGATGCGCGCTGGCGCTCGCGGCCATCGCGCCGTCGCCGCCGTAGCGGCGGTAGACGTACTGGATGACTCTCTCGCGCGGGTCGCCCGAGGGCAGATCGAGATCGATGTCCGGCCACTCGCCGCGCTCCTCGGAGAGGAAGCGCTCGAAGAGCAGCTCCATCTTCACCGGATCGACGGCGGTGATGCCGAGGGCGTAGCAGACCGCGCTGTTGGCGGCCGACCCTCGCCCCTGGACGAGGATGCGTTCGCGGCGGCAGAACTCGACCAGGTCCCAGACGATCAGGAAGTAGCCCGCGAGCTCGAGCTTCTCGATCAGCGCCAGCTCGCGCTCGATCTGCGCCTGGGCGCGGGCGGTGAGCGGTCGGAAGCGCGCCCGCGCGCCGTTCCAGGCGATCTGGCGCAGGTACGAGGCCGGCGTCTCGCCGGGCGGCAGCGGATAGTCGGGGAAGCGGTAGCCGAGGTCGGCGAGGGTGAAGTCGAGCGCCGCCGCGAGCTCGCTGGCGTGGGTGACGGCGCGCGGCTGGTCGGCGAACAGGCGGGCCATTTCGCCGGCCGACTTCAGGTGGCGCTCGCGGTGCGCCGCGAGGAGCGTGCCGGCGGCGTCGAGGGTCGCGTGCTCGCGGATCGAGGTCAGCACGTCGTGCAGCGGCTTGTCGTCGGCCTTGGCGTAGCGCGCCCCCTGGGTCGCGACGAGCGGCAGACCGAGCTTGGCGGCGAGCGCGATCGCGGCGCGGTTGCGGTGTTCCTCGGCGCGCAGGCCGTGGCGCTGGAGCTCGACGTGGGTCCGTTTCGGGAAGAGCGCCGCGAGACGCGTGAGGCGGCGTTCGGCGGCCTCGAGCCCCTCCTCGGCGAGGGCGCGCGCGAACGGCCCTTCGTCGCCGCCCGAGAGCAGGTGCAGGCCGCTCGCGTGCTCGGCGAGCAGCTCCCACGAGCCGAGCGCCGCTTCGCCCTTCGGCCGGCCGTGCGCGGCGGCGCTCGCCAGACGGCAGAGGTTGCGGTAGCCCGCGCGGCTCTCGGCGAGCAGCGTCAGGCGGGGCGGGTGGGCGGGGAGGGGAGACTTCCCACGGCGGGGGCGGCTCCGGACGGACGGCGATCCGTCGCGGAGGGCATGGCGACCCGTGAGGCCGTGGAAAGTCTCCTCTCCCCACCCGAGCTCGCAGACGAGCTCGAGACCGACGAGGGCGCGCAAGCCGGCGTCGCGCGCCGCCTTGAAGAAGCGCGGCGCGCCGTAGACCCCGTTGCGGTCGACGAGCGCCACCGCCGGCAGCTCGAGCTCGGCGGCCCGGGCGACCAGGTCCTCGGGGAGCGAGGCGCCGTCGAGGAAGGAGAAGGCCGAGGCCGCCCGCAGCTCGGCGTAGGGCAGCGGCGCCACGCCCCGGCCGGCGTGCCGGCGGGGGGGCGCCGCGCCGCGCTCGGGGTGGGCGTACTGGCGCTGCCGCAGTTTCTCCTTGCGCGCTCCCGGCGAGACGTAGGGCTTGCCGCAGCCGAGCACCCGCGGCTTGATGAGCTCGTCCATCGCGGAGCCAGAATAGCGTAAATAAGGCGTAAGTCGTCAAGCCCTCCGGACGGGTGCTCCGCCCACCCCCCGACGAGCCCGCGGCTACCCGTGGAAACGGCGCCGAGGTCCCCGGTTTGCGTCACCTTGTCCGGCAACCTCCAACGCCGGACGACCGGCCCTGCCACGTGTCGCGACGACCGCGGGAGGGCGAGGAGGCGCCGATGGGAGAGCCGCAGGCGGGGACATCCCGATGACGTCGTTCTTCGGGCATGCCCGGCACCTCGTCCGCCTCGCCGGGCTCTTCGCGCTCGGCATCGTCGCCTTTCTCCTCCTGCGGGCGCTCGCCGTGCCGCCGGGTTTCGGCCTCTACGGTCACTACCGCGCCGGCGCCCTCGACGACAACCGCAACCAGGCGTTCGTCCACGCCGGCCGCGCCGCCTGCGCCGAGTGCCACGACGAGGTGGTCGCCAAGCTCGCCGGAGGATCGCACCAGGGAGTCGGCTGCGAGGCCTGCCACGGAGCCCTCGCCCGCCACGTGGCGGACCCGGACGCCCAGGCGCCGGCGAAGCTCGAAGTCCCCAAGCTCTGCCTCGTCTGCCATCGCGTCAACCGCGCCAAGCCGCGCGGCTTCCCGCAGATCGACCCCACGGACCACGCGGAGGGCGAACCCTGCCTCGACTGTCACTCGCCGCACTCGCCCGCGTGAGGAGGACCGGTCCATGAACGATCGCCGAGACTTCCTGCGCCAGGGCGGCGTCCTGCTGATGGTCACCGCGGCGACCGCCGCCGGGATCGACTTCGTGCTCGCCGGCACGCCGGAGAAAGCCGAGCAGTACCGCGCCTTCGACCACTGGTGGGCGATGGCGATCGATATCGACAAGTGCATCGGCAGCGGCAACTGCGTGCGCGCCTGCAAGGAGGAAAACGACGTGCCGCTCGAGCCCTACTACTTCCGCACCTGGGTCGAGCGCTATCACGTGCCGGACGGCGTCTCCGAGCATCCGCTGGTCGATTCCCCCAACGGCGGCTACGACGGCTTCGACGACCGCTACGCCGGCGACCAGGGCGGCAAGACCTTCTTCGTCCCCAAGATGTGCAACCACTGCGCGCACTCGCCCTGCGTCCAGGTCTGTCCGGTCGGCGCCACCTTCGAGAGCCCCGACGGCGTCGTGCTGGTCGACAAGACCTATTGCCTCGGCTGCCGCTACTGCGTGCAGGCCTGCCCCTACGGCTGTCGGTTCATCGATCCGCGCACCGACACGGTCGACAAGTGCGATCTGTGCTACCACCGAATCACCAAGGGTCTGCAGACGGCCTGCGCCGAGGTCTGTCCGACCGGCGCGCGGCGGGTGGGCGACCTGAAGAACCCGAAGGACCCGATCCACGAATTCCTGCGCGACCGTAAGGTGCAGGTCCTGAAGCCTCAGCTCGCGACCGGCTCGAAGACGTACTACGCCGGGCTCGACGGCTCGGTGCGCTGAGGAGCGAGCCATGCACGAATCCCTGCTCCACGCGGTCGAGGGCTTCCTCTATCCCAACGAGATCGAACTGCAGTGGAGCATTCTGATCGTCCTCTACCCTTTCGTCACCGGCCTGGTGGCGGGCGCCTTCATCCTGGCGTCGCTCGAAAAGGTGTTCAACGTCGAGGCGGTGCGCCCGACCTACCGCCTGGCGCTGCTGACCGCGCTCGCCTTCCTGCTCGTCGCGCCGTTGCCGCTGCAGCTCCACCTCGGCCACCCCGAGCGCTCGCTCGAGATGTTCCTCACCCCGCACACCAGCTCGGCGATGGCGATGTTCGGCTTCGTCTACCTCTGGTATCTGATGGCGGTGCTGGTGGTCGAGATCTGGCTCGAGTACCGGCCGGAGATCGTCGCCGGCGCGGCGCGCGCTGCGGGCTGGAAGCGCTGGATGTATCGCGCCATGACGCTGGGGATCGACGACGTCAGCGCGCCCGCGCTGGCGCTCGATCGCAAGGTGGCGCACGTCGTCACCATCCTCGGCATTCCCTCGGCCTTCCTGCTCCACGGCTACGTCGGCTTCATCTTCGGCTCGGTGAAGGCGAACCCCTGGTGGTCGACGCCGCTGATGCCGATCGTCTTCCTCTTCTCGGCGATCGTCTCGGGTATCGCGCTGGTGATGCTCGTCTACCTCGGTTCGACCCGAGTGCGCGGCGTGGCGATCGACATGCGCTGTCTCGACACCATCGCGCGCTACCTGTTCTACGCCTTCGTCATCGACTTCTCGCTCGAGATGCTCGACCTGCTGCACCGCATCTACGAAGCCGACGAGTCTTTCCAGAGCCTGGATTTCATGGTCCGCACCCGCCTCTGGATGTCGCAGGTCGTGGTCCAGATCGGGCTCGGCACGTTGCTGCCGCTCGGCCTGCTCGCCCTGCTCCAGGTCCTGCACCTGACCGAGCGCGCGCGGGTCGGCATCACCGCCGCGGCGGGCATCCTCACCCTGATCGGCATCTTCGCCATGCGCTGGAACGTGGTGATCGGCGGCCAGCTCTTCTCGAAGAGCTTCCTCGGCTACACCACCTACAAGATGGGATTCGCGACCCGCGAGGGTCTCCTGCCGGCGATCTTCCTGATGGTGCTGCCGTTCGCGATCCTCTGGGGGCTGGTGACTCTGCTGCCACCCTGGGAAGAACGCGCAACCCCCGGTCCGTCGTCGCCAGAGACGCCGCCGCTGGCACCCTGAGCGAACGGCGCCGGTGCCGCCGGGCGCGGTTCCGATCTCCATCCGGAGCGCGAAGTCGACCATGCGCCAAGCGAGCGATTTCGAAACCCGATTGCACCAGGTGGAGGAGAATCTCGCCCGGCTCGCGGGCCGGGTGGCGGCGCTCGAGGAGGCGCACGGGACCGTCTCCGCGCCGGCGGCGCCGGTCGCGAGCGCCGACGTCGCGAGCGAGAGCGCGCCGCCGGGCTTCGACACCAGCTGGCTCGCGGGGGTGCCGTCGCTCGCCGGACGGACCTGCCTCGTCCTCGGCGGCGCCTTCCTCATCCGCTCGCTCGCCGAATCGGGGACACTCTCGATCCCGGTCGCGGTGGGCCTCGGCTCCGCCTACGCGCTGGTCTGGCTCTTCCTCGCCGACCGGGCGGCGGCGGCCGGCCGGAGCGCGAGCGGCGCGTTCCACGCCTTGGCCTCGGCATTGATCGTCTTTCCGCTGGCGGTCGAGGCGGCGACGCGGTTCCGGGTGCTGGCTCCCGCGGCCGCCGCCGCCGCGCTCGCCCTGGTGACCGCCCTCGGCCTCGTCGTCGCCTGGCGGCGAGCGTTCCGCATCGTCGCCTGGATCACGGTCATCGCCGCGCTCGCCGCCGGCGTGGTGCTCCTCTTCGAGACGCAGGCGGCGCTGCCCTTCGTCCTCTACCTGCTGGCGCTCGGGCTGGGATCGCTGGTCCTCGCCTACGGGCGCGGCTGGCGGGGCCAACGCTGGCTGACGGCGCTCACCCTGGACGCCCTGACGCTCTGGCTCGGGCTGCTCTGGCTGGTGGGTTCGCGGCGCCCCGAGTGGCTGTCCCTCGGCACGGTGGTCACGGCGCAGCTCGGCCTGGTGGCGCTCTACCTCGGAGCCTTCGTTCTCCGCCTCCTCTTGCAAGAGCGCGATCTGACCCGCTTCGCCGTCGTGCAGACGATCGTCGTGCTGGCGGTCGGATTCGAGGCCGCGGCGCGCGCCCTCGCGGGAGGCGCGCGGACCGCTCTGGCGGCGGCGGCGTTGGCGACCGGCGGGTTGCTGCACGCGGTCCTCGCGCGCCGTGCCGAGCGCCTTCACGGCCACGGCGGCGCGGTCGGCTACTTCTCCTCGCTCGCCATCTTCCTGGTCGCCGAGGGCGTGCGCGGCCTGCTGCCGGCGGCGCTCGTCCCGACGCTCTGGACCGCGGGCGCGGCGGTGCTCGCGGCGATCGCGGCCTTCGGCTCGCGCGGCGGGCGGCCGATCTTTCAGCTCCAGGCGGCGGTCCTGGCGATCGCCGGAGCGCTGGCGGGTGGGGTGCTCGCAGCGGCGCGCGCGGCGCTCTTCGCCGGCGCTGCGGGCCCCTGGCCCGGATTCTCCCCAGCGAGGATCACCGCCTGGCTTGGGGTCGCGGCGACCGCGCTGTTGCTCTATCTCTCGCCCCGGGCGAGCGACTCGCGCGGTGCCGCGGTGGCGCGCGTGGCGACGATCCTGGTTGCGCTGCTCGGTCTCGGCGGCCTGGCGGCCGATCGGCTGGGCGCCGCGCTGGCCGGCGCGCCGGGAGAGGGCGCCCGCGCCGGCGCTCTGGCGGTCCTGCGCACCGCCATCCTGGCGGGGGCGGCGGTGGGCCTGGCCCTCGCCAGATCGCGCTTGGCGCGGCGTGAGCTCGGCGCTCTCGCCTGGACGGTCCTCCTCGTGGCGAGCGCCAAGCTCTTGCTCGAGGACCTGCGGGTCGAGCGCGCCGCCCTGCTGGTCGCCAGCCTGGCGCTCTACGGGCTGGCGCTGATCGCCGTCCCGGCGATCCTGCGCCGCGCCGCCGCGGCGTCGCGCAGCGGCGAGTCGTGAACCGCCTGCGAGGCTCTGCGCCGGCGCGCCGTCGACGGCTCGCCGGGTCCCTCTCGAACCAAGCCTGTTCCGGTCGTCGCGCACGGCTGTCCGAACCACCATGCGGCGGCGGTACGTGCGGCGTTGCGCGGCTCCGGGTCGTCGTCGAGGAGGTTCCATGATTCGTCGCTCGCTCGGGGCTGTCGCGCTCGCTCTCGCCACCGCCACGGCGGTCCATCCGCAGCCCACCTTCGTCGAAGTCACCCCGTTGTCCGATCCCTACTTCGTCACCCCGGCGAGCGACGACTTCTGGACCAACGCGGTGGCCCCGGCCGACGTCGACGGTGACGGCGACCTCGACCTGGCGGTAATCGGCTTCTACGTGGTCTACAACCAGAGCGTCGAGGACCGTCTCGCGCTGCTGCTCAATCAGGGTCAAGGAGGCGACGGGCGCTGGTCTTTCCAGGATGTCGCCGTGCCGCTCGGCGCGCTCTTCGCCGGCGCCTCCGACCTCGCCTGGGGCGACTACGATCGCGACGGCCGGGTCGATCTGGCGGTGGGCTCCGAGGGCGCCACGGTCATCTACCACAACGCCGGCGGGACTTTCGCCGCGCTGCCGAATTCCCTTCCCGGGTATTCCGAGGACTCGACCTACAGCGGCGCCTACGACCTGCGCTCGCTCACTTGGGCCGACGCCGACAACGACGGCGACCCGGACCTGCTCGTGCCCTCGGTCTACGATCCCGACACCTTCTCCTACGCGACGAAGCTGATGCGCAACGACGGTCCGGACGGCGCTGGCGGCTGGCTGTTCGCCGACGCGGGCGCGGCGCTCGACGGCACCGCGCACGCCCAGAGCGCCTGGGCCGACGACGACGGCGACGGTGATCTCGACCTCCTGCTGGTCAACGTCGATCCGTACCTCGACGGCGGCTTCATCCGCCGCTACGGCAACGCCGGCGGCGTCTTCACCGGCCAAGATCTGGTCGGGGTCAAGGTCGAGTACGGCCTTGCCGACTGGAGCGACTACGACGCTGACGGTGACCTCGACCTGCTGGTGGTCGGCAACATCCAGGAGGTCGATCAGACGTTCGCCACCGTGCTGCGCCTCTATCGCAACGACGCGGGAACTTATGTCGCGCAGGACCTCTTGCAGCCGCCGAGCGCCGACTGGCTCGACCTGCACGCCGCGACCTGGGCCGACTACGACTCGGACGGCGACGTCGACATCCTGGTGACCGGTAACCACGTCACCGGTGGCGAGATCGTCGGCAAGTCCGAGATCTACGCCAACGTCGGCGGCACGTTCACGCCGCTGGGTCTGGACCTGCCGGCGCCGGAGTCGTCGTCGGGGCGGGGCGGCGCCGTCACCTGGCTCGACCTCGACGGCGACGGCGACCTCGACTACCTGGTCTCCGGCTCCTACTACACCCCGGGCGGCAACGGTCTGGTCGAGGCGCAGACGCATCTGTACCGCAATGACGCCGTCGCCGCCAACCTGCCGCCCACGGCGCCCGCCGCGCTCGTCGCCACGACAGGGATCGGCAGCGCGGCGCTCTCCTGGTCGAGCGCCAGCGACGACCACACCGCCGGCGCGGCGCTCACCTACGAGCTCGAAGTGCGGCGCGGGGGCGGACCGCTCCTCGGCGCCGCGCGGTTGCCCGAGCCCGGCAACCTGAGCGCGGTCTCCTCGTGGTCGCTCGCCGGCCTCGCGCCGGGCTTCTACACCTGGAGCGTGCGCGCAGTCGACAGCGCCTTCACGAGCGGCCCGCGCTCCCAGGGCGGTTTTTCGATCCCCGGCGGGCTGATCTTCTTCGACGCTTTCGAGTCCGGGAGCACCTCCGCCTGGTCGAGCACGGCCTTCTGATGCCGGCTCCGTCCACGCGGCGGGAGTGAGAAGATCCGCCGCGTGAACGGCGGCGAACGGCTGGCGGAGGTCCTGGCGCGGCACCGGATCGGGGCGATCTTCACCCTCTGCGGCGGCCACATCTCGCCCATCCTGGTCGCCGCGAAACGGCGTGGACTGCGGGTGATCGACACCCGCGGCGAGGCGGCGGCGGTCTTTGCCGCCGACGCCTACGCGCGTCTCGCGGGCCAGCCCGGGGTGGCGGCGGTGACCGCCGGACCCGGGGTCACCAACTCGGTCACCGCGCTCAAGAACGCGCAGATGGCGCAGTCGCCGGTGGTGCTGCTCGGGGGCGCCGCGGCGACCGTGCTCAGGGGCCGCGGCTCGCTGCAGGACATCGATCAGCTGGCGGTGGTCCGCTCGCTGGTCAAGTACCACGCCCTCGCGCGGCGGGTGGCCGATCTCGCGCCGGCGCTCGAGCGCGCGCTGTTCGCGGCGCGCGACGGCGTGCCCGGCCCGGTCTTCGTCGAGTGTCCGGTCGATCTGCTTTACGACGAAGCGACGGTGCGCGAGTGGTACGGGTCGAAAGGGGGCGCGGGCGGCGGCGGCCTCGCGAGGCGCGCCGAGCGCGCCTATCTCGATTGGCATTTGAAGCGGATCTTCGGCGGCTCGACGTTCGACCCCGCCGAGTCGCGGCGGGCGCCGGCCGACCTGGCGCCGGACGCCGGAGCCGTGCGCGCCGCCGCCACGATCTTGCGCTCCGCCGAGCGGCCGGTGGCGGTCCTCGGCAGCCAGACGGTCCTCGATCCGGCGACGGTCGGCGAGGTGGCCGCGGCGGTCGGCCGGATGGGCCTCCCGGTCTACCTCTCGGGAATGGCGCGCGGTCTGCTGGGCGCCGAGCACCCGTTGCTCTTCCGGCACGCGCGTCGCGCCGCGCTGAAGGAGGCCGACGCCGTTCTGCTCTCCGGCGTCCCGTGCGATTTCCGGCTCGACTACGGGCGCCCGATCCGGCGCGACGCGCGGCTCTTGTCGATCCACCGCAGCGCGCGCGATCTGCGTCTCAACCGCCGGCCGACGCTCGGCGCGGTCGCCGACCCCGGCCGCTTCCTGGTCGCGCTCGCGGCGGAGCTCGGCGCGCCGCCGGCCGCCTGGGAGCGCCAGCGCGCCGCGCTCGCCGAGCGCGAAGCAGCGCGCGAGCGCGAGATCGACGAGGAGGCCTCGCGCCCGGTCGCCGCGGGCGTCCATCCGTTGGCGCTCTTGCGCGCTCTCGACCGGCGGCTCTCGGAGCGCTCGGTGCTGGTCGCCGACGGCGGCGACTTCGTCGGCACGGCGGCCTACTCGGTGCGCCCGCGCCGGCCGCTCGCCTGGCTCGACCCCGGCGCCTATGGCACGCTCGGCGTCGGCGGCGGTTTCGCGGCGGGGGTCGCCGCCGCGCGGCCCGAGGCCGAGATCTGGCTGCTGTACGGCGACGGTTCGCTCGGCTACAGCCTGTCGGAGTTCGACACCTACGTCCGCCACGGCATGGCGCCGATCGCGCTCGTCGGCAACGACGCCGCCTGGGCGCAGATCGCCCGCGACCAGGTGGCGATCCTGGGCGACGACGTGGCGACCACCCTGCGGCGGAGCGACTACGAGAAAGCCGCCGAAGGCCTGGGAGCGGCGGGCCTGCGGATCGAGAACGCCGACGAAGCCGATCGCGTCCTCGGCGAAGCGCAGCGCCTCGCGAGCCAGGGCCGCCCGGTGCTCGTCAACGCCATCCTCGCCGCCAGCGACTTCCGCAAAGGCTCCCTCGCGATGTAGGCGAGCGCTGGAACCCGGGCCCCGACCAAGAAAGAAACAAACACACACACACAACCAAACAAACAAACAAACAAACAAACAAAGAAAAGGATTCGGTTAGAAGCCTCGGTCGGTTCGACGACCTCGTGAACTGGCGACGGCTCGGCGGCTGAGGACCCAGGCGTTCGACTAGGGAGTGTGGGCTTCTGGACCGCCCTCGTACACTGGCTAGCAGGTCGGCTTCGCGCGGATGACGGCACGCCTGTTTTTCCCTAGGTGAGCTTTTCTTCGCAGGATGGCGGCAGGTCGGCAACTCAGGACCCAGGCGTTCGACTAGGGAGTGTGGGCATCTGGAACGCCCTCGTACACTGGCGAACAGCTCGGCTTCGCGAGGCTGTCTGTGCGGGTGTCTATTCCCTTAACCGAGCCTTTTTTCTTCGCAGGATGGCGGCAGCTCGGCAACTCAGGACCCAGGCGTTCGACTAGGGAGTGTGGGCTTCTGGAACGCCCTCGTACACTGGCGAGCAGGTCGGCTTCACGAGGCTGGCTGTGCGGGCGTTCTTCCCCTTAACCGAGCCTCTTTTCTTCGCAGGATCGCGGCTGTTACTCTCGGAGCAGCGTGTCCGAATCGTCGGAGGCCCTCGTCGGTCGGAGGGTGGGCCACTACCTGCTCTCCGCGCCGCTCGGCGAAGGCGGGATGGGGGTCGTGTTCGTCGGCCGCGACGAGAAGCTCCAGCGCCGAGTCGCGATCAAGCTGCTCCGCGGCGAGTACCGTCTCGACGCCGAGGCCCGGGCGCGATTCCTGCGCGAGGCCCGGATCCTCTCCCAGCTCAAGCATCCCGGAATCTGCGTCGTCCACGACTTCATCGAGGACGCCGAGGAAGATCTCATCGTCCTCGAGCTGATCGACGGCCGCAGTCTCCGCCGCGCGATGCGCGACGGGCTCCCGGAGGCGCAGAAGCTGCGGATCGCCGTGCAGCTGGCCGAGGTCCTCGCCGCGGTGCACGCGCACGGGGTCATTCACCGCGACCTCAAGCCCGAGAACGTCATGGTGACCGACGCGGGCGACGTCAAGGTCCTCGACTTCGGTCTCGCGCGCACCTTCGACGAGGGGACCGTGGTGCTGCCGGACGCCGAGACGGTCGCGACTCGCCCGGCGGCGAGGTTCGCGGACGAGCCGGCGCGATCCGAAGGGATCCAGACCACCCTCGGCGCCGTGCTCGGCACCCTCGGCTACATGAGCCCCGAACAGGCACAGGGGCTGCCCGCCACCGCCGCGAGCGATCTCTACTCCTTCGGCCTCATCCTGCAAGAGCTGTTCGACGACCGGCCGGCCTACGATCGGAGCCTGCCGGCCGAGGAATTGCTGACCCGAGTCGCAGCCGGCCGGAAGCGATCGCCCGAGCGACTCTCGCCCGAGTTGGGTCGCCTGGTCGAGGATCTCGCGCGCCGCGAGCCCGATCTGCGGCTGGATGCCCCCTCGGCGGTGGAGCGGCTGCGTCGGCTGGCGGAGGCGCCGATCCGCAGGCGGCGGCGCCGGCTCGCCGCCGCCGCGGGCGCCGCGGGCGTCGCGGCGGTGGCGCTCTCGACTTGGATCGCCTACCGCTTCGCCGGTGAGCAGCCGCTCGTGCCGCCCGGAAGCCGTGGCCGCGTGGCGCTGGTGTCGTTTCGCAACGCCAGCGACGATCCGGCGCTCGACTGGGTGGAGAAGGGACTGCGCGGCATGGTCGCCGAGACCCTCGCCGGCGTTTCCGGGATCGAGGTCGTGGCGGTCGATCGCGTCGATCGGACCTATGCCCAGCTGAAGCCGGCCTCGCCAACCGACGACGACGTCCTGCGGCGCCTGTCCGAGCTGGTCGGCGCCGAGGTCGTGATCGCGGCCCGTTTCGTCCCTGCCCACCCGGGTGTGGGTCTCGAATACCGAGCCGTGACGCGCAGCGGCTCGGCCGGTGGCCGCAGGATTCACGCGGCCGATCCGTTGGCTGGAGCGGAGGAGCTCGTCGATCGCCTGATCCGTAGGCTCGCACCCGACCGGGTCTTCGCCGGTCTGCGCGAGACGTTCTCGGAGGATCCGTTCGCCAACCGCCTCTACGCCATGGGGCTCTCGGCGTTCAACGGCCGCGGACCCGAGGAGGCGCGCGATTTCTATCGCGCGGCGCTACGCGTCGACGCCGACCTCGATTGGGCGCGGTTGAGCCTCGCCGACTGCGCCGACCGGCTGTCGCAATGGGACGAGGAGCGGGACTTCGCCGCGCAGGTGGAGTCGCGGGCGCGATCGCGCGGCGACCAACGACTGCTCGCGGCCAGCCTCACCCGCAAGGCGAGCGCCGAGGTCCACAAGCTCGCCTTCGACGACGCCGAGCGAAGCGGCGAGGAGGCGCTCGCGGTGGCGCGCCATGCCGGCGACGCCGAGCGCGAGGCCGAGGCGTTGTTCCAGCTCGGCGACGTGGCGCTGGCACGCGAGAACTGGCAGGACGCCGAGAGCCTCTACAATCGATCGTTGGCGATCCGCCGCCAGCGTGGCGACCGAGTCGCGGAGGTGCTCGCGCTCCACGGCGTCGGCGTGGCCCTGGCGGAGCAGAAGTCGCGGACCGACGAGGCGGCCGCGAGCCTCGAGCACGCGATCGCGCTCGAGCGCGAGCTCGGGCTGCATCCGTTCGAGGCGATGAGCCTCAACAGTCTCGGCGTCGTTCGCGCCGAACAGGCGCGCTACGACGACGCGCGGAGCCTGTACGACCAGGCGTTGAAGATCTACACCGAGGACGGCAATCACAGCATGCAGGCGAAGGTGCTGTCGAATCTCGCCGTGCTCGCGCAGGACCAGGCTCGGTGGCGGGAGTCGATCGGCTACCTGGAGGAGAGTTACAAGCAGCTGGTCGCGGTCGGCGATCGGGAGGGCAGCACCTCGGTCGCGTTCAACCTCGCCTACGTCTACGCGCGCACGGCGCAGGTGGCCGCGGCCGAGAAATACCTCGAGATCGCCCGCCAACGCTACGGCGGCGATTGGGAGATCGTCTGGGTCGATGCGCGCCTCGCCTGGCTGCGCGGCGACCGGGCGCACGCGCGCGAGCTACTCGAGCGCGCGCGCCAGCTCGCCGGCGCCGACTTCGAGCCCAACCTGGCCGGCTCCGATTTCACCGAAACGGCCCCCCTCGACTGAGCCCACGCTGCTGGCGATGCCGGTGTCTTCGTCCCTCAGCCGAGCCTTCCTTCTTCGCAGGATGCCGGCAGCTCGGCAGCCGCGGACCCCAAGCGTTCGACTGGGGAGTGTGGGCCTTTCGACCGCCCTCGTACACTCGCAACCAGCTCGGTTTCGCGAGGATGACGGCATGCCTGTTTTTCCCAGGTGAGCTTTTCTTCGCAGGCTGGCGCCAGCTCGGCAGCTGAGGGCCAAGGCGTTCGACAAGGGAGTCAGGGCTTCTGGAGCGCCCTCGTACACTGGCGGGCGGGTCGGCTTCGCGAGGCTGGCGATGCCAGCGTCTTCTTCCTTAACCGAGCCTTTTTCTTCTTCTTCTTCTTCTTCTTGTCGGATCGATCTTCCGGGTCTAGGCGCTGGCGGCCGGTGCGGCTTCGCGGCGGGATTCGAGGATCGTTCGCGCGAGGGTGGCGGCGATGAGGGTGGCGCCGCCGGCGAGCGCCAGCACGCTCGGGCGCTCGCCCTGGGTGATCCAGGTCCAGAGCGGGTTGAGCACCGGCTCGAGGAGCAGCAGGAGCGAGGCCTCGAGCGCCGGCAGGTGGCCGAGGGCTCTCGAGAACAGGAGGTAGGCGAGCCCGATCTGCACCGTGCCGAGGTAGAGGATGGCGATGGCGTCGTGCGGCGCGATGCGATCGATCGTGCCCAAGAACGGCAGGCAGGCGAGGAACGCGAGCGCATTGCCGAGGGTGGCGGCGGGGATCGTCGGCCCAGGCGCTCCCGGTTCGCGGTTCCGCGCCAACTGGCGGAAGAGGATCATCAGCAGCGCGTAGGCCAGGCCCGAGGCGAGCGCCACCAGATTGCCGGCCAAGGGTCGCGGCGCGGTCGCCTGCGGGTCGCGCGAGCCGAGGAAGACCAGCACCAGCCCGGCCGCGACCGCGAGCAGGAACGGCAAGTCGCGGCGGCGCACCGATTCGGCGAGCAGCCAGGGGGCGAGAAGCATGACGAAGAGCGGCGCGGTCGACTGCAGGTAGATCGCCGCCGCCGCGGTCGTCCATTTGGTGGCGGTGACGAAGCAGACGAGAGTGGCGGCGTAGGCGAGCGCGGCCGGCAGGAGGCGGAGCGAATAGCCGCGGCGCGCCTGCGGCAAGAGGAGCCAGAGCGCCAGCGCCGCGACCCCCGAGCGCCAGCCCGCCACCTGCCAGCTCGAGAGCGCCGTGCCCTTGATCGCCGCGCCGCCGGTCGAGAAGAGCAAAGCGGCAGCGAGGATCTCCCAGCGCGCGCGGGACTCGGCGCGCACGTCAGCGCTCGCGCCAGTTCGCCAGGCGTTCGAGCACCCAGTCGACCAGCCGGCCGACGAACTCCCAACCCGAGGCCGCCGGCTCGGGGGTCGCGTCGAACAGCGGCGGCGCCGGCGGCCGGCCCGTGCGGCTGGCGCGGCGCAGCTCGCGTGCCTCCTCGATCTCGCGCCGACGTGCGGCCTCGAGACCTCCGGCGCGGATCCAGTCGAGGATCCGCTCGAGCTCGATGGCATCGAACCACAGACCGTGCCGGGCGCAGGCGTCGATCACCACGCCGCTACCGCCGCCGTAGTTGCGGCGCAGCATCAGCTTGCCGCAGATCGGGCAGGGCCGGTAAGCGGTGAGCGCGTTCGCCGGCGAGACGCTGGGCGCCGCGTGGCTCCCGCCGCCGACCCAAGGTGCCGCCGCCTGCCGCTCGGCTCCGGTGGCGAGCAGAGCGAAGACCTCGTGGCCGGTCCACAGTCCCGCGCACCGCGGACACTCGAGCAGCCCGGCGTCGACCCCCGCGATCCGCCGGCCGCGCAGGCTCGACGCGGTGCCGCAGCTCGGGCAAGCGTGGGCGCCGGCGGCGGCGAGCAGCGTCTCGGGGACGATCGGCGTGCCGCAGTGATGACAAAAGCGGGCGCGATCGCCGACCCGTGCGCCGCAGCTCGAGCAGAGAGTGTTCAGATCGCGATCGACGAGGGTGAACTCGGCGCCGCAGAAGCGGCAGGCGCTCTCCCCGGCGGCGCGCGCCGCGCCGCAGGCCGAGCAGCGCACTACGTCGGCGTCGTGAGGACGGGCGTCGGGCACGACCACCACCGTGCCGCAGGCACAGCGGAAGCGCTCGCCGGCGCTCGCCGTACCAGCGTCGAACTGCCGGCGGCAGATGGGGCAGCGGACGAGCCGACGCAGCACCGGGCCGATCTCCTCCTCCGCGGGGCGAGGGCGGCGAGCGCGCCGAGAACCGGGCGACGCGGGGCCGGAGCGGTCGGCGGAAGGAGCGCGGCTCACGAGGCGATCAGACCGGCGTAGAGCGCCGGGTCGACGTTGCCGCCGGAGACGATGCAGCAGACCCGGCGGTCGCGGAACTTCTCGGGCACGGCGAGCAGCGCGCCCACCGCCAGCGCCCCGGTCGGCTCGGCCTTGAGGTTCGCCAGCGCGAAGAGCGCCCGCAACCCGTCGGCGATCCGTTCTTCGGAGACCTCGACGATCCCGGCGATACCGTCCTTGAGGATCGCCCAGTTGCGCTCGCCGAGCGCCAGGGTGCGCGCGCCGTCGGCGATCGTCGGCGGCTCGCTCTCGTTGCGCACGATGTGGCCGGCGGCGAGCGAGCGGGCGCCGTCGTTGGCGAGCGACGGCTCGGCGCCGTAGACCGCGGCGGCGTGGCCGCCGGCGCGCAGCCCGACGATCGTGCCGGCGGTCAGGCCGCCGCCGCCGAGCGGCACCACGACGGCGTCGAACGGCCGCGCGAGCGCCGCCAGCTCGCGGCCGAGCGAGGAGTTGCCGCGGATGACGTGCGGGTCGTCGAAAGCGCTGCCGACGTAGGCCTCCGGGTACTGGTCGGCGAGCTGGCGGATGCGCTCGGCGCGCGGCACGCGCGTGGTGTCGACCAGATCGACGGTCGCGCCGTAGGCGCGCACCGCGTCGATCTTCACCCGCGCCGAGGTCGTCGGCATGACGACGACGGCGCGCTTGCCGGTCGCGGCGGCCGCGGCGGCGATCGCCTGGCCGAAGTTCCCCGAGGAGGCGGTGAGCAGGATCGGATGGGGCACCGAGCGCGCCACCTCGAGCGCCGCCCGGTACTTGAAGCTGCCGGTGATCTGGAAGGTCTCGACGGCGAGGAAGAGATCGACGCCCAGGCGGGCGGCGAGCTTCGGCGCGTCGACGATCGTGGTCGGGCGTGGGTTCACGAGGACGATTCTCCGCTGGGCAGGATCTCGGCGGCGCGGGCGAGTCCGCTCTGCGAGCCGCAGAGGTAGAGCGTGTCGCTCGCCGCCAGGCGCAGGTGGCCCCCGAACGGCGTGAGCAGCGTGCCGTCGCGCTCGATGGCGACGAGCGAGCAGCCGGCGCGCTCCTCGAGGCCGAGCTCGCGCGGCACGAGGCCGGCGACCGCCGGCGAGCGGATCGAGCGCACCGCGAGCCCGGCCTCGACCGCGAGCGCGGTCGAGCCGAGCAGGCGGTGGGAGACGATCTGGCCGGTCACCTGGGCGATCGAGAAGGCGAAATCGGCGCCGGCGCGCAGCACGCGCTCGACGTTGGCGGCTTCGTTGACCCGCGCCACGATCCGCAACCCCGGCGCGCTCTCGCGCACCACCAGGGTGGCGAACAGGGTCGCGGCGTCGCTGTCGAGCGCCAGGATCGCGGCGCGAGCGGTCTCGAGCTCGAGGCGCGCGAGGCAGTCGGCGTCGAGGAAATCGCCGTGCACGTCGGCCGTGGAGGCCGGGTCGCGATCGATGCCGACCACCTGCTCACCGACGGTGCGCAGGGTCTCGATCGCCACTCTCCCGACCTCGCCGCAGCCGGCGACGACGAAGCGCCCGCCGCGCCCGTGGCCACTCGGGCAGGCGAGCTCCGCGAGCCGGGCGAGCGCGCCCTCGTCGCCGGCGGCGATCAACACTCCGCCGGCCTCGAGCCGCAAGTCGCCCCCCGCCGGCGACTGCAGGCGACCGCGCACCCACTGGCCGAGGATCGTCGCGCCCACGGCCTCGCCGATCGCCGTTTCGGCGAGGGTGCGGCCGGCGAGCGGCGAGGCGGCGGCGACGCGCAGCTCGTCGACTTGCAGCGCCGCGCCGAGCCGCTCGAGTCCGGCGACCAGCGGACTGACCCGCTGGCTGGCGCGCGCGGCGAGCGTCGCGCCGAGAACGTGGCGCGGCGTGAAGACGCGCGAGGCGCCGGCGAGAGCGATCGGCTTGCGATGCCGCGGCTCGTGGACCAGCGCCACGATCTCGCCCGCGAAGCCCGCCTCGCGCGCCATCAGCGCCGCCATGGCGTTGGCTTCGTCCGCGCCGTTGAGCACCAGTCCGCGCGAGGCCGCGAGGCTGGCGCGGCCGAAGAGCTCGGGCGAGAGCGGCGACGACAGGGTCTCGATGCCGCGCTCGGCGAGGCGGCGCGCCTGGCGCTCGTCCTCCTCGAGAACCACCGCCGGAACGCCCGCCAGCCGCAGCTCCTCGAACAGCGTCTCGACCGCCGGGCCGTGGCGGTAGATGACCACGTGCTGGGCGTGGGCGCGCAGGGTGCGCGGCAGGCGCGAGACGAAGCGCTCCTCGAGCACCGGCAGCAGGTAGACCGGCACCACCAGGAAAAGGAAGAAAACGCCGACGAACTGCGCCGCGGTGACGAACAGGATCATCGCCGGGTGGTGCCAGGTCTGGTCGACGCCGTAGCCGGTGGTCGACACCGTGCCGGCCGCCCATTCGAGGCTCTGCCAGAAGCCGCGCGGCTGGCCTTCGAGGCGGGCCATGCCGAGCCGGTAGAGCAGCGCGAGCGCCACGAGCGCCGCGAGGAGTCCCGCGAGGAGCGCCGCGAGCCGCCGTTGCGAGCGGGTCATCGCGGGGATCTTATCGGCGGCGGGGCGCGGCGGTCGCGATAGCATCCAGGGCATGCGGCGAAAGCTCCTCGCGGTGCTCGCGGCGGCGCTCCTGGCGCTGGTCGCGACGCTCGTCGTTCGCGCCTGGCGCCTGCCGTCGCGCCAGCTCGCGGTCGCCCCGATCCCGGCGCGCGGGGTCGACGGCGCGCGCCACGCGGCAACGCTCGCCGCGGCCATCCGCTGCCCGACGATCTCGCAGGAGAGCGGCGAAGCGCCGGCCGAGGCGCTCGCCGCCCTGCAGGCGCTCGTCGCCGAGCGCTTCCCCCGCCTCACGGCCGCCGTCGAGCGCCAGCGGGTCGGCGAGTGGAGCCTGCTCCTGCGCTGGCCGGGGAGCGAGCCGTCGCTGCCGCCCATCCTGCTGCTCGCCCACCAGGACGTCGTGCCGATCGCCCCCGGAACGGAGAAGGATTGGCATCAGCCGCCGTTCTCGGGCGCGATCTCCGGCGGCTTCGTCTGGGGCCGCGGCGCGATCGACGACAAGGGATCGCTGGTCGCCGAGCTGGCGGCGGCCGAGACCCTGCTCGACGCCGGATTCCAGCCGCGGCGCGACGTCTGGTTCGCCTTCGGGCACGACGAAGAGGTCGGCGGCACCGGCGCCGCCGCCATGGCCGCGCTCCTCGCGGCGCGCGGCGTCGCGCCGGCGCTGGTGCTCGACGAGGGGATGGTGATCGCCGACGGCATCGTCCCCGGGGTCGCCCCGCCGGTGGCCCTGATCGGCGTGGCGGAGAAGGGTTTCGCCAGCGTCGAGCTCGCGGTCGAGGCCGAGGGCGGACACTCCTCGATGCCGCGCCGCGAGACCGCGATCTCGATCCTCGCCGCGGCGCTCGCGCGGGTGACCGCGCGGCCGCTGCCGGCGCGCGCCGACGCCCCGGGCTACGCGCTGGTCGAGGCGCTGGCGCCGGAGATGAGTTTCGCGAGCCGCCTGGCGCTCGCCAATCTCTGGCTCTTCCGGCCGCTGGTCGAGCGCCGGCTCGCCGGATCGCCGTCGAGCGACGCGGCGCTGCGCACCACGCTCGTGCCGACGATCGTCGAGGGCGGGGTGAAGGAGAACGTCATCCCGTCGCGGGCGCGCGCCGTGGTCAACCTGCGCCTGCTGCCGGGGGATACCGTCGCGGTAATGCTCGCCGAGATCGAGCGCCGCGCCGCCGATCCACGGCTGAGGGTGGCGCTCGTCCACCCCGAGCGCGCGAGCGAGGCCTCGCCGGTCTCCTCGCCCGCCGGTTGGGGCTTCGAGCGCGTGGCGCGCGCGGTGCGCGAGGTGCTGCCGCAGGCCCGGGTCGCGCCGGCCCTGGTCCTGGGGGCGACCGACGCGCGCCACTACGCGGCGCTCTCGGCTCAGATCCTGCGCCTCGAGCCGATCCGTTTCACGACCGACGACCTGCCGCGCGTCCACGGCACCGACGAGCGCCTCTCGATCGCCAACCTCGAGCTCGCGATCCGCGTCTACGCCCGCATCCTGGAAAATGCCGCGGGCTCCTGAGATTCGCTTCCGCCCCGCCCACTTCCACCCGCAAGGAGTCGAAGAATGCACCCAGCGTCCCGTCGCGCCGTCTCCGGTCTCGCCCTCGTCCTCGCCGTCGTCTCGGGAGGCGCGCCGCCGCTCGCCGCCCAGGCAAAGCACCCGTTCGCGGTCGAGGATCTCGTCGCCTTGGACCGGGTCTCGGACCCGCGGCCCTCGCCGGACGGCCGCTCGATCGTCTACACCGTGCGCAGCACCGATCTGGCGGCGAACAAAGGGCGCTTCGATCTCTGGCTGGTGGGCAGCGACGGCAGCGGCGCCCGCCGCTTGACCAACGACCCGGCCAACGACACCGACGCACGCTGGGCGCCGGACGGCCGCTCGATCTACTTCCTCTCGACCCGTTCGGATTCGTCGCAGGTCTGGCGGCTGCCGCTCGACGGCGGCGAGCCGACGCGGGTGACCGATCTGCCGCTCGACGTCGGCAGCCTGGCGCTCTCGCCCGACGGCAAGACGTTCGCCTTCGCGATCGAGGTCTTCGTCGACTGCCCGACGCTCGCCTGCACGGCCGAGCGCCTGAAGGACAAGGAGGAGAGCAAGGTCTCGGCTCGGGTCTACGAGAGGCTCTTCATCCGGCACTGGGACACCTGGGAGGACGGCCGGCGCTCGCACCTGTTCACGATGCCGGTCGCCGGTGGCGAGCCGGTCGACCTGATGAAGGGGATGGACGCCGACGCGCCGTCGCAGCCTTTCGGCGGCGCCGAGGAGTGGGCCTTCACCCCCGACGGCCAGTCGATCGTCTTCACCGCCAAGGACGTCGGCCGCGAGGAGGCTTGGTCGACCAACTTCGATCTCTTCGTGGTGCCGCTCGACGGCTCGGCCGCGCCGCGCGACCTGACGGCGTATTCCCCGGGGACCGAGACCTCGCCGGTCTTCTCGCCCGACGGCAAGACGATGGCCTACCGCGCCCAGCGCCGCGCCGGCTTCGAAGCCGACCGGTTCGACATCCATCTGCGCGCCGGGCTCGACGGCGCCGACCGGGTGATCGCCACCGCCTGGGACCGCTCGCCGAACGAGCTCGTCTGGTCGGCCGACGGCAAGACGCTCTACGCCACCGCCGAGTCGGTCGGTCAGCAGCCGCTGTTCGCGATCGACGTGGCGACCGGGCGCGCGACCGAGCTGGTGAGCCAGGGCTCGGCGCACTCGCCGGCGCTCCTGCCCGACGGGCGGATCGTCTTCGGCTGGGACCACCTCGCGAGCCCGGTCGATCTCTACGCCGTCCGCCCCGGGGAGGGCTCGATGTCGCGCTTGACCGCGGCGAACGCGGAACGGATGGCGACGATCGCTTTCGGCGAGCCGCAGCAGATGAGCTTCCGCGGCGCTGGCGGCGACACGGTCTGGGCTTGGGTGGTCAAGCCGGTCGGATTCGACCCGGCCCAGCGCTATCCGGTCGCGTTCCTCATCCACGGCGGGCCGCAGGGGTCGTTCGGCAACAGCTTCCACTACCGCTGGAACGCGCAGGCCTACGCCGGCCGCGGCTACGCCGCGGTGATGGTCGACTTTCACGGCTCGACCGGCTACGGCCAGGCGTTCACCGACGCGATCACCGGCGACTGGGGCGGCAAGCCGTTCGAGGACCTGCAGAAAGGGCTCGAGGCGGTGCTGGCGGCGAACCCATGGATGGACGGAAACCGGGTCGCGGCGCTCGGCGCCTCCTATGGCGGCTACATGGTGAACTGGATCGCCGGGCGGTGGCCGGACCGCTTCCGCTGTCTGGTGACCCACGACGGCAACCTCGACGAGCGCGCCGCCTACTTCTCGACCGAGGAGCTGTGGTTCGACGAGTGGGAGCACCACGGCACGCCCTGGGACAACCCGCAGGGCTTCGAGAAGTGGAGCCCGGTGCAGGGGGTGAAGAACTGGAAGACCCCGATGCTGGTGATCCACGGCGGCAAGGACTACCGGGTGGTCGACACCGGCGGCATCGGCGTCTTCACCGCCGCGCAACGGCGCGGCATCCCGTCCAAATTCGTCTACTTTCCGGACGAGAACCACTGGGTTCTCAAGCCCCAGAACTCCATCTTCTGGCACCACACCGTCCTCGACTGGCTCGACCAGTGGACCAAGGGTGCGAGTGCGAACTGACGCCGCGGGGTGTCACGAGAATCGGCGAGAGGGAGACGCCTCCCGGCGGGTTTGGGATTCGCGGCCCAACCGGGCGAGGAATCGGTCCGCGCGCCGAATCGGAAGCGATTCCGACCGGACCGACTCTTCTCGATCCGACGCCGAATCGCGAAGGCTCGGCCGCCAGTCGCGACAGTCGCGAGAGCTAGCCCCAGTTCGGGGAGTCGACCTCGTCAGCCCGAGACCTCGGACCAGCTGGAGGTGTCTCCGGACTCGAAGCCGTCAGAGAAGAGATGGATGACCGGTCCGGCGAAGACCGCGATCCCAACTTCGGTCGTGACCGCCATCTCCACCAGGCCGTCATCATCGAAGTCGCCGACCCGCAGCGCGGCAGAATCCCCCGGCGCGTAACCGAGGTAGGGGCTCGTCCACGCGACGAGCCCCGAGGCGCCGTCGACGACTCGCAAGTAGCCGTCGCCGAGGGCGACGAAGTCTTCGGCTCCATCGTGGTCGAGGTCGGCGATCGCGAAGACAGTCGGCGACGCCGGGAATTGCGCTACCGGCGGACCCTCCGTCCCGGTCCAAGGGTCGAATGGTACGATCGAGCCATCGACTCGGCCGAGAAGGACTTGATCGGCCTCTCCGTCGGCTCCGGCGATCGAGAGCATCGAGACGAAAGGCTTCTCCCAGGGGCCGGCCACGATGGCTCCGGTCGCGGCCTCGAACGTCGTGAGCTGGCCTTCGCTGTCCCAGCTGGTCGCGTGACCCGCGACGATCTCCGGTATGCCGTCTCCCGACACGTCGGCGACCACGAAACGATCGAAAGGGTACGCGGGATAGGCGATATTCGGGCTACGCCAATCGAGCCATCCGGTCTCACCCTGAAACGCGAAGAGGTAGGCGCTCTCGGTACCCAGGATGAGCTCTGGCAGCGCGTCGCCGTCAAGTTCTCCGACCCCGAGCGACGCCCCGCGGAAGGGGAGGTCAAGGAGCCACTGACGCGCGAAAGTCGTCGCGTCGTAGCAGGCCGCCTTGCCCTCGTAGTAGATCTGTCCCGAGACACAGATCTCCAGCGCCGGGTCGGCATCCAGCTGGGCCGTCGTCAGCGAGTAGACGTCGCTGTCGCCGGAGTCCGTCCAAGAGACCGGAGCGGAACGTTCCACCGCCCCACGATCGAGCGAGAGCTCGATCAGGATACCGGGGCCGAAGTACTCGCTCGTGCTCGCCGCCGTGGCGACTTCGAGACGGCCATCAGCGTCCAGGTCGACGACTTCGAGTCCGGCCATGCGGCGGCTCCAGTTCTCGCTCTGCGATTCGACCGCGTGCGTCGCGCCGCCCGCGACGAAGAGGTGGCCCGAGCCCGCGTAGACTCCCGCCGACCAGACGACTTCGGCCAGCCCATCGCCATCGAGATCACCGGTCGCGATCGATGCGACTCCGTCATCGGAGTTGGGAAGGGTCCAGAGCTCCTCGCCGGTCGCGCCGTCGAGGACGTGGAGATCCCCCCACTGTCCTGGTCCCCACAGGACTTCGGGTCCTTTGGCCGGATCGACATCGGCAACCGCAATGGCCGCCACGTAGGCTTCCGTGTCTTCCCAGAGCGTCATGCCGGTCTCCGGGTCCTGGACGCGGAGTCCTCCGTAGTTCGAGGCTTGCGACACGACCTCGTCGCGACCGTCATCGTCGAGGTCGGCCACGCGGACCTGACGACCGAATCCACGGACGTCGGCCCAGTCGACCGCCAGGGTCGAGCCATCGAGCACGAAGCCGCCGAGAACGTTGCCAGCCAGCACGAGCTCCAGCTGCGGATCGGCGTCGATCTGTGCCACCTCG
This sequence comes from Thermoanaerobaculia bacterium, assembly GCA_046331385.1. Lineage (GTDB taxonomy): Bacteria > Acidobacteriota > Thermoanaerobaculia > Multivoradales > JAGPDF01 > JAXLQW01. The sequence continues at coordinate 1,067,534 of JAXLQW010000001.1, read as the reverse complement.
ATGTCGGAACAGCCGAATCCATACCGCACGGCGATCGGCGTGCCGGAGAACAGGTCGAACAGGTAGAGGTTCTCGGTGTCGCAGACCGCGGCTTCGAAGGCGCCGTCGCCGTACAGGTCCGCGACCGCCAACGCTCGCGCGTCGGTGAGCCCGGTGGGAAAGGAGCTCCGGAGGACCATACTCTGCGGGTCGAACACCTCGATCGTGCTCGCGGTCGCGGCGACGAGCGGCGGATCGATTCCTTTGCGAGCAGCCCGGATCGCGCGCAGGCCCGCTTCGCTCGGCAACGAGCTCCAGCTTTCGATCAAGCGGCCCGCGTACTCGAGCCGTACCCAGTAACCGCCCGAGGTGCCGGTGTACGAGACGTCGCCGGTCGCCAGGATCTCCGCTCTTCCGTCACCGTCGAGATCGGAGATCTCGAGACCGCCGACTCCGATGCCGTCCCCGATCGTCGACCAGACCCAATTCAGGTGATAGTCCGGCTGGGACTGGGGGACTCGGTTCGCCGCGCCAGCCGAGAGAGCAACGGAAGAAAGAAGCGTCGCCAGGATAAGGCGGTTCACCGCGCGGTGCGGCGTGTTCTCGCGACAAAGGTTCTGGGCCACGAGTCACCTCGATAGCTGGAGGGGGTCGGAAGAGCGAGAGTGCCGAGTCATGATCGGTGCGCCGCGAACGATACGGTCGTCCGATTGACATCGATTATCGCACGACTGCGCCGACAGGATACATTCCCAGGTCGGCCAGAGGAGTCGGCTCGCTCTCCCAAGTCGCGAGTCGGAGTCCGATTCGTCAGTCCGTGATGTAGATCCGCTCGAGGTTTTCGGCGTGGTGGCGGAAGAGGATGCCGACGAGGTGGGCGCCGGTGAAGAGGGTGTAGGCGGAGATCGCGTGCTCGATCGTGCCGCCGAGCAGCGGGATGCCGCGCAGCAGCCAGTCGGCGAGCTGACTGACGACGAGCAGGGCGGCGAGCAGGCCCGAGGTACGCAGGCCCTCGACCGGCAGGCTCGCGAGCGCCCGCAGGTGGAGGTCGAGGCGGAACGCCAGCCATGCCGTGCGGTGGAGGCCGGCGGCGCCGAAGGCGAAGACGCCGATCGGCACGCCGAGGGCGGTGCCGAGCACCAAGGCGCTCCAGCAACCGGGCCCGCGCTCGCCGCGCAGAAACTCCATGCCGTCGCAGCCGGAGAGGCGCAGAAGCACGATCGTCGGCACCAGCGACACGGCGACGACGAGCGCGAAGCGCCAGATCTCGCGGAAGCGCTCGCCGTAGTCGAAGAAGTCGGGCCAGTCGGGGGGCTCGGTCTCGCCGGCCGCCGACTGGCGGACGATCTCGAACAGCATGCCGGGGGTGAGGAAGGCGACCGCCAGGAGCAGCGCGAGCTGCGCCAGGCAGCCGCCGATCGCCCTGATCGCGCCGGCGGCGACCATGAAGACGACGTACCCGGCGAGCAGCAGCGGCCCCTGCCCGCGCAGGCAGAAGGCGAGCGCTTCGGCGAACCCGTACGGCCGGTCGCGCTGGTCGAGCCGGCGCTTCGCGACCGTGGTCACCGTCGCCGGCAGCTCGAGCGGCACCGCGCGCTCGCGGCAGTGGCGGCAGAAGAAGAGCCGGTGCCCCTCCTCGACGCATTGCGGGCAGAGGAACCGCGCGCAGGACTCGCAACGGAAAACCGCGGCGGAGTCCGGATGCGCGCTGCAGGTCGGCGACGCGGCGGGAATTGGGATCGTCCTCCGGAATCGGTTCGCCCGAGGCGGCGAGGGGCGTGATCCCCGGGAGGAGATCACGCCCCGACGATCGTCGGCAAGCGCCGGATCAGCAGCTCAGCGGGTCAGTTGCATGGGAAGCCGTCGGACGTGCCGGTAGCGCCGACGGTCTGCGGATAGCTGCCGAGCGGGTTGGTGTAGTGGCGGACCCGCTCTGGGTGAAGTGTATCGGTAATCGTGACGTTGAACGACTGGTTGGTCAGTCCACTAACGAAGACCCAGAAGGCGTTGAATGGCGGCACGCAAGCGTCCACCATCTTCACCCCCATCTCGAAGTTCGCCGGATCGAAGAAGAACCAGAACGAAGCCTGGTTCGACGTCGCGCGCTCGCCGTTGAACGACATGACCTGGGCGTTCCCCGATGTCCGCGTCAGCGTCTGGTTGACACCGAGCGGACTTGAAGCCTGACCGGTTGTCGAATAGGTGACTTCAACTCGGAATCGTCCCGACAGGTGGCAAGCCGTGTCGCTGTCCGACACGCAGCCAGTCGCCGAGAGAAACGGCGCCAGGAGTGGGAAGCTGGTTGCAAACGCTCCGTCGAGGAGATATTCCTCGGTCCCGCAGCCGTCGAGAGTGCCGCTCGGTCCACACGAACCGAGGAGTTGGCCCACGACGATCGCCCCATCCAGCATGACCGGGGAGCCGGAGCTGCCTCCGGAGGTTCCGCCTACCTCGTTCACCGAATACAGGAAGTCCGTCAATTCGATATCCGAACAAGTGAAGCTCGGAGTCTGATCATTCCGCGAGCGGGTGTACCGCTGGGGAAAAATGACCGTGCCCGCGTTGTTGACCGGGTGGGAGAGCCGGTGCAGTTCGGCGCCGTCGCCTGGGCGAGTTGCCGTCCAGCCCAGAAAACCCACTGTCCCGCCAGGGAGCCCATTCAGAAGCAGTAGGGAGACGTCGGTTCCGGGTGTACCAGCCAAGCTGTCTGTTACCAAGACCGTGGCGCCGCTCGGGCCTGGGTTGCCCGTCGAGCTGCCGCCGCCGCAGCTGGTGGTCTTGAAGTCCCAGGTCGGATCCAAGGTGGCGGCCACCGAGTTCGAGGAGATGCAATGGTGCGCGGTGAGAAAATAGGGAGTGTGCGTGCTACCGGTGTCGTTCAGCAGTCCGCCAGAGCAGGCAAAGGTCGAGCTGCCCTGTTGATAGAGCATCGCGGCAACGGCCTCACGGGCGATGCCGATCCCTGAGAAATCCGACTCATCAAAGCAGGTCGCGTCTTGCAGGCAAGAGTCTGCCTGGGTGAGAACTTCCGGGTCCAGCGAACGAATAGTCTGCGCTGCCTCGCCAAGCGAGAAGCCCCAGCTTGCGCCGCGCGCTTCCTTGGGCAGCGCGATCTCGAGGTAGAGCACATCGCCCCTGACGAACGGAGTCCAGATATCTTGCTCCTGCCTCAGGAGCTCAAGCCCGAACGGGCGCGTCTCTCCCAACGGGCTATACGTCCACATTCTGGTGCCTGGCGGGAGCGTCACGTTCTCGAGGTGGAGGCGGATCCGCGCAGCGTCTGCGATTTCAAGGCTGATTCCCCAGACCAGCCGTCCGTCGAGCGCTATGGCCATCCAGCCTCCGGTCACCTCGCGGGCTGATTGATCGAGCCAGTCTTCCGGCCTGACGACGAGTCGCGAGATCGATGGCAGGGCGCGGTCGAAACCTACCTTCGCGGGCCGTCCGGGAACGGAGTTCCAATTCCTAGCGGAGACGATCTGGTCCAAGGCGGCTTCCTCGGCCGCTGGAATACGAACGCTCGGAGCGACACTCAGTGTCTCCGCCAATCGGAGCGGGGGAGAAGCCCATTCACTTGGTGCCTGGGTGTTTTCGAACTCCGTCGGAGGCACCGAGATGGCGAGGGCCACTGAATTCGAGAAGATGACTAGAAACCCCACGGCCCATCGAAATCGGCACCACGTCGCCACGTTGCTGTGTGTCATCGGACGAACCCTCCCTCAGAACGGAACCTGAGCCTCGAACGCGAGACCCCGGGCGATCAAGAAGCCAGTGATGTGGAGAGATCGTCCACCCCGGGAGCGCTTCTGTCAAGACAGTGCCAGGCCGGCCAGGCCACGGAGTTGTCGGATTCCGCAAGCCCGCAGGAGGGATCAATGCTCGTCGCTGTTCAGAAACGGAGAGAGCGTGGCTCGAGAGGAGCCACGCTCTGGGCTTTCAAGCTGGCCTACCGCCGTCGAATCAGTCGCAGGGGAATCCGTCCGACGTGCCGGTCGCTCCGACCGTGGTCGGGTAGACGCCCAGCGTGTTGGTGTAGTGCCGCACACGGTCGGGGTGGAGGGTGTCGGTGATCGTGACGTCGAAGCCCTGATTGGTGAGGCCGCTGACGAAGACCCAATAGGCGTCGAACGGCGCCACGCAGGCGTCCACCATTTTCACTCCCATCTCGAAATTCGCCGGATCGAAGAAGAACCAGAAGACCGACTGGTCCGAACCGGCGCGGGCACCGTTGAAGCTCATCACCTGGCCGGCGCCGGATGTCAGTGAAGTGGTCCAGTCGACCTCCACCCGGAAGCGCCCGCCGAGCAAGCAGGCTGTGTCGCCGTCGTCGACGCAGGCGGCCACTCCTTGTGGCGTCGGCTTCACGACTCGATCCCGCGGCGCAGGCGCCACGGGAGCTCCGGGGCTTAGCTCACCCGCGAGAACCGGCTCGCGGAGCGATCCCCCTGTACAAGGGAAGCCCGTCACGCCGTCAGTCGCGCCTACCGTCGTCGGATAGTCACCGATCGGGTTGCTGTATTGCCGCGTATGTCCGGTGAATAGGTCGATGATGTTTACCGTGAACCCTTGGTTGGTCAAACCGCTCACGAAGACCCAGAAGCTGTCGTTGAGCGTACAGGCATCGACCAGCTTGACGCCCATCTCGAAGTTCTCCGGGTTGAAGAAGAACCAGAACGACGACTGATCCGAGCTCGCGGTCTGCCCATCGAAACTCATGATCTGGGCGCTGCCACCCGAGCCCGCGGTGGCGTACGCTACCTGGATCGCGAACCGGCCGCCCAGAGCACAGGCGATGTTCGAGCTCGGAATGCAGCCGACCGGGGGACCGGACTCGATCAGCTCCTTGAGAGCCTCGCCGTCGCTCTGGCCGATGAAGATCGAGGGAATGATGACGTCGGGCGCGGTGCCCGCCATCGCAATCAGGCCGTCACCCTGGTTGTTGTAGACGATGACGCCAGCCGCTCCCGCCGCCTGAGCGTTGCGGACCTTGTCCACGAAGGCGCAGTTGCCGCGCTGCAGAACCACGATTTTTCCGGCGAAGTCGCCGGAGAGTGAGCCGCAGGCCTGGAGCGGCGACGCCACGGCGCCGAGCCCGGTCGGTTGGTGGTCGAAGGGCGAGGGTCCGAACTGCGGCGCCTGGGCCGCAAAGGGACCGAAGCCGTCGGGAGAGGTGATCTCCGCCTGCGGCGCCACCGCCCAGATCGCCGAGTTCTCAGTCACGTTAGCGCCGTCCCAGACCACGTCGGGTGCGTTCTTCGCCGAGACCCGCCGCTGGCCGGTGGACATGTCCGGCCAATGGAGCCCTTTTTCGTTGTCGAAGATGAAGTAGTCGTAGGCGCCGGGGAAGTCGACGCCCATCGAGGAGAAGAAGTACTCGCCTGTTTCTTCGTCGACGAAGCTCGAGAAACCCAGGCCGTGACCGACCTCGTGGAGAAGGGTGTTCGAGAGGTCAAAGAGGTTCGAGGGAGCGTGGCCGTCCGAGCCGTAGTAGTACCCGGTTCCGGCGCCCAGGCACTCCTCGTCGATGTTCTTGTTGACGAAGACCTCGATGTCTGCCGTGCAGGTGGGGAAATCGTCGTTGAAGTTCTCGCCGAATAGCGCCTCTGCCAGGGCGATGTGGTACGAGGTCGGCGGATCGTCACTCGAAGTCAAGACGCAGAATGGCCGCGCCGCCGCGAGCACCGCGCCCGACTGGTCGCACGGCAGGTCGTCGAAGTGCGCGAACACGGTGACGCTTCCGGCGCTCCCGAGGAGGCTGCCCCAGTGGTCGAGCACCGTTTGGAGCGCGAACAGTCTCTGGGCGCCCAGGGTAGTCCCGGGATTGACACCCACCGGGTCCATGGGTGTCGGGTCATTGAATCCTTGATTCGGCGCATCGCCGACTTGGATGCTGAAGACCGTGGTGCCCGCCTGCCAGCCTTCGTCTTGGAGGAGAGGCACGGTGAGATCCGTCTGCAGGAAGCCGAGGGCCGAGGAGAGGAACGGGCCCATCAACACCGGGCGGAGGTTCGTGTTCCAGTGAGAAATCGTGGAGCCGGGCTCGACGGGGTTCGGAGCGTAGAGCTGCACCCGGCCCTGAGAGTCGGCGCCCGAGGGGACACTGGAGAAGTGGATCAGAGCATCGCCGAAGAGCGCCGCCGGGCACAGAGCGACAACGGTCGCCAACGCGATGACGTGAGCTGAAAGGCCGCGATTCCGGTTCATGACTTTCACTCTTCCGCCGTCGCGACGGCTTGCGCCTTCGCAGGCCCACTCAGTTCGCCGAGGAGGAACTCGGCATATTCGACCGAATTGCGAACGCAGGCCGTCTCGGTCATGCCCTTGGCGGTGCGGCGCGATACGACGATCTGCAGTGCGCGGTCGTCGGTCTTGAACGCGTTCATGCCCCCGTGCTCACCGGCTGCTTGAGGCGACGCAGCGGGCTTCTCGAATCGGTCGCGGAAGGCCTCGACCGCGGCGCGCTGCTTGTCGTCGAGACGCGCGAGGAGCGCTTCGAGGCGCGCGTCCTTCGCCGTTCGCGCGTCAGCCGGTTTCTTGGCTTCGGCGGCGACCGCGGGGGTGGCGGCAAGCGCCAGGGTCAGGACCCCGAGGGGCAAGAGACACAGGGACTTTCGCACACGAAGCATGTCGGCCTCCTCCTTCGTTGCGTCGGGCGCTCTCGCGCCGCGGCGGGAATGAGATGTGCGGCCGACTCTAGCCAATCGAAACGGGGCCGACAACCCGAAACGACGAAAGGGCGGCGCGCTTGGCGCCCCGCCCTTTCGCCACGGCAAACTCCCGGATCAGTTGCAGGGGAATCCTTGGATGGTGTTTGTCGCGCCAATCGTCGTGGGGTAGGTCCCGAGTGGGTTGGTGAAGTGCCGGACGTTGTGGTTGACCAGGTCGGTGATTGTGACGGTGTAGCCCTGGTTGGTCAGACCGGAGACGAAGACCCAGAAAGAGTTGAAGGGAGGCACGCAGGCGTCGACCATCTTGACGCCCATCTCGAAGTTGGCCGCGTTGAAGAACCACCAGAACGAGGCCTGGTCCGACGAGGCCCGGCCAGGAAAGAAATCCGGACTGTCGAAGCTCATCACTCGCCCCACGCCGGTATCCGAGGTCGTCGCCCAGCTCACCTCGACTTGGAAGCGGCCGCCGAGAAGGCACGCGGTCGCGTCGCCCGGAATGCAGGGATCGCCTGGCGCGTAGATGAACGGTCCGATGTACTGAAAGCTCGCCCCCAGCCATCCGTCGAGCTCATTGAACGACGAAGGTACGCAGGAATCGGCCGAGATAGAGCAGGTGCCGAGCAACTGTCCGACGGTTAGACCGTCTGCGGTCATCACCGGTGAACCCGAGCTCCCGCCGACCGTGGTGCCGAAGTTCATCACCGAGTAGATGAAGTTCTGGAACGGGATCTCGCCCTCCTCGATCACCGAGTCTCCGTCCCCGCAAGCGAAGTCGGGGGTGGTGTCGACCGTCTGACGGCTAAACATCTGGGCGAGAATCTCGTCGGAACCGCCCAGGCCCGGGACTCCGGCCACTGGATGCGACAGGCGATAGAGCTGATCGCCGTCGGTGATCACGCTCGGGTCAGTGGTCCAGCCGAGGAAACCGAGGCCGCCGGGCAGGAAGTCCGGATTCATCAGGAGCAGCGTTACATCCGGGCCGGGAATGGCCTTCGTCGCGACCAGGAGGCTGCCGACCGAGCTCAGAGAATAGCTGTAGTCGTTGATCGTCGAGGGTGGGCAAGAGTTCCAGCGGAACTTGTAGGCCGGGTCGACGGTGTCGGCGACCTCTTGGGTGTGCACGCAGTGGTTGGCAGTCAGACCATAGGGGGTGAAGTCCCCCACGCGGTCGTTCAGCAAACCTCCGCTGCAGGTGAAACTGGAGCCCTGCTCTTCGAAGAAGTACTGGAAGACCGCGAGCTCGGCGATCGCTTTTGCCGGAAACGTCCCCGAGGTGACGCAGCTGCCGAAAACCAGGCAGTCCTCCGGCGAGGCCTGTGGCGTCGCCGAGGCGTCGGGGACGATGTAGGCCGCGAGATCCGCGAGCTCGGCGATTCGCAGGCCCCACACGCCGCCGCTCGCTGCCGGCGGCAGCTCGAGTTCGAAATGAACTGTATCGCCCTCGATCACCGGGGTCCACAAACCGCCCGAGGCGGAAGCGTGGCGCAGGCTCACCGGCCGCGCTTCGCCGAATGGTGGGTAGACCCAGAGGCGCGCCCCCGCAGGGAGTCGGAGGTCTTCGAGGTGGAGGCGCAGCGCCCGAGACCCTGCGACGTGCACCGAGGTCCCCCAGACCATCGATTGCTGTGGCGAGAGGCCCATCCATCCGGAGTCGCTCTCGCGCACGGCTTGCGTCTGCCAGTCTGCCGGCGCGATGCGTGCTTGGATTGACTCCGGCAAGGTGCGATGTAGCCCGACCTTCACCGGCAGCCTCCCCGATTGATTCCAAGCGATGAGCTCGGCGAGCCTTCCGGGCTCCTCGGTGGCCATCGCTCCGAGTTGAACGCGTGCCGTGGCGCTGAGCGCCTCCGAAAGACGCATCGGCGCTGCCGGGCGCACGGCCTGGAGCGCCGAGAGCTCCGGGCTCACCGCGGGCTGCACGGTGACCGCGGCCGCGGAATCGGCGGCGACGAGGACAAGAGCAGAGGCCAAGAAAGGTGCGACGACGGATCGGGGGCAGGTCATGGTGAACCTCCAGGTCGTGGATCCGAGGCGACTGTAAGGACCGGTTCAGCGGCTGTCAAGAAATAAGGGCGCCCCTCGCGGAGCGCCCTTTTTCGACCTGCCGCTGCGTCGCGGCTCAGAAGTGGAAACGAGCTCCGAGCTGCAGCAGCTGCTGCTCGCCCTGGCCGGGGTCGCCGGCGAAGGCGGACGAGACGCCGAACCGGCTCGGACGGGCGCCGTTCTTCGAGTTGGTGACGTTGAACATCTCGGCCAGCACCTCGACCCCCATGCCGTTGCCGAAGGCGAAGTCCTTCGACACCCGGATGTCGAGCTGCTTGAAGCTCTCGCCACGGCCGCTATTGACGTTCTTCACGCCCGGGCGCAGGTCGATGTTCGAGCCGTCGCCGTTCAGGTCGGCATTGGCGTGCTCGAGGTACGGCAGGCCCGAGCGGAAGCGGAACATCCCCGAGACGTTGATGCCCCACGGACCGGTCCACACGCCGCCGAGAGTCAGACGGTGTTTCGAATCCGTGTACAGCGGTCCGAAGCAGGCGTCGCACCAGGGGTCGAGCGGATTGACCGACTGATCCCGGCGCTGCCGCGAGCCGCCGATGTCCGACTGATACTCGCCCGGCGTGAGGCGGAATTCGTCGGCGCCGCCGAGCACGTTGCCCTCGGCCTTCGAGTAGGTGTAGAAGCCCTGCATCTGGAAGCTCTTCTTGCGCAGGTGGAAGCCGATGTTGACGCCGTCGTAGTTGGTGCGTCCACTGCCGTTCCAGACCCGGAAGTTGCCGAACTCCGAGAATCGCCGCGTCTCGCCGCTACTCGGGTCGAAGACGTGATCCCCGTTGGCGTCGACGCCCACGTTCGGGCGGAAACGGAACGGGATGTCGTGGAAGTCGATCGACACCGCCTCGAAGTTGAGGCCGAGCCAGTCGTTGACCTGCCAGGAATAGCCGAGCGAGATCTGGTCGGAATAGGGCGTCGCCAGAGTCGGCGAGGCGACCTCGTCCGGCCCGCCGAGGTCCGGAGTCGTCTGGTTCGGCGGCAGAGGGTCGACGCCCGGGCGGTAGGTCGAGCCGTCGGCGTTCTTGATGCCGTTCGGGTCGGCGTTCTCGTAGACCAGCCCGTATCGCGACTGCACCGCCGCCGAGGGGAACAGGAGGGTGGCGTTGCTGTACGGGAAATCGTAGAAAGTGCCGTAGCCGCCGCGCACGATGTGCTTGCCGTCGCCGCCGACGTCCCAGGTGAAGCCGAGGCGCGGGGCGAAGTTGTCGCTGTCGTTCGACAGCGTGTCGGAGGCGCCCCAGAAGTCCTTGAGGTACGCCTCCGTGTAAGTGCGCTGGCTGCGCAGGCGGTTGAAGATCGGGTTCGACGACTGGTTCAGCTGGCTGTAGAAGTCGAAGTAGTCGTAGCGCACGCCCAGGTTGAGGGTGAGGTGCGAGTTGACGTACCAGTCGTCCTGCAGGAAGCCGCTGGTCTGGTCGACCGGAGTCGAGTTGACGAAGAAGCCGCCGTAGATCTGGATCAGGCTGATCGGCGACCCGATGCGGTCCTCGAGCGCCGTGAACTGGCCGGCCTTGCCGGTCGAGAAATCGCCGCCGAGGGTCGGCTCGTGAAGGTAGGCGGCGCCGACCTTGAAGTCGTGCCGCTGGCCGCCCAGGTCCATCGTCCAGCCGAAGTCGTCCTTGTACTGGTACTTCTCCTGGTTGGTGGTCTGGGGCGTGTTCAGGTTCTGGCCGGTGTGGAAACCCGAGGGGTAGTAGATCAACGGCGACTGCGAATCCGCCGTGATCGCGTTGTTGAACTTGGTGTACTGGAAGACGAACTCGTTGAGCGCCCCGTCGCCGATCTGCGCGGTGTGCCCGAACAGGTAGGACTTGTACTTGTTGGTCACCGTGCCGAGGCCGTCGGGGGCGGCGAGCGGGCTGGCGCCGTACTTGTCGGCGTTCTTCTGGTAGCCGTAGCGCACCTGCAGGTACTGCTTGGCGTTCAGATCCAGGGTGCCCTTGGCGGTGATCAGCTCGTCGGTGAACGGCGTCGCGACCACCGTGCCGTCGAAGGTCGGGAAGGCGCCGGCGGTGAACACGGTGTAGTTCGTGTCGCGCTTGGTCTTCTCGTAGGTGACGAAGAAATGCGCCTTGTCCTTGACGATCGGGCCGCCGAGCGACGCGCCGTACTGCTTGCGCTTGTAGTCCTGCTTGGAGATCCCGGCGAGCTTCTCGCTCTCGGTCTTCGAGTTCAGGCTCTTGTCGCGGAAGTAGCCGTAGGCGCTGCCCGAGAACTCGTTGCCGCCGGTCTTGGTGACCACGGTGAGCACGCCGCCCGAGGAGCGCCCGTACTCCGCCTTGTACTGCATGGTCTGGATGTTGAACTCCTGGACGGCCTCGAGATTGAAATTCTGCAGCGCGCCGCCGATGGTGTCGTCGGTGTTGTCGCCGCCGTCCATGATGAAGTTCACGTTGCGGCCGTTGCCGCCCGCCAGCTGGATGGTGAGCTGTCCGGGCTTGGTCGGATCGGAGTTGTAGGCGAGCGTCGTGCCGGGAGCGAGCACCGCCAGGTTGGCGAATTGGCGGCCGTTGAGCGGCAGGTTCTCGAGCTCCTTCTGGCTGACCACGGTGCCGATCGACGGCGTGGTCTGCACCAGCGGCGCCTCGGTGGTGACCGTGATCGACTCCTCGACCGAAGCGACCTGAAGGGTCACGTCGGCACGCAGGGTCGCGGCCACGTTGACCACCACGCCCTCGGAGCTCGCCCGACTGAACCCTTCGAGCTCGTAGGTGACGTTGTAGTTGCCGGCCGGCAGGGCGCTGAAGCGGTACAGACCGTCGCTGCCGGTGACGGTGGTGCGGGCGAGTCCGGTGGCGGCATTGGTCGCGACCACCGTGACCCCGGGAAGCACCGCTCCCTGGGCGTCCATGACTCGGCCTTCGAGGTTGCCGCTGCTGCTCTGCGCCAGGACGAGGCCGGGAAGGGCCAGGGCCGTGACCAGAGCGAGGGCCGCCGCGAAGAAGCGAAGATAGCCTCTCCTCTGCTGCATAGAAGTCTCCTCTCTCAGTTGCTGCGGATCCTAGTTGACTGTGGACTACGTGACAATCGCGTGAAAGTTCCGTCCAGCCCCTCCGGCGATCACCTCCCCCCGGATCCGGCGCTGGCCGGGTTGGCGAGGCGGGCCAGGAGCTTGCGGGCCGCTTCGCGCTGCGCGGCATATTCGGGGTCGGCGTCCGCGGCGGCCAGGAACTGGCGGTAGCCGGCGGCGGCCCGCTCGCGGTCGCCGGCGAGCTCCCAGGCGATGGCGCGATTGAAGCCGATCTCGAGCTGGCGCGGCGCGAGCTCGAGCGCGCGGTCGAAGAAGGGGATCGCCTCCGCGGGCCGATCGCGCTCGACGGCGAGCGCCCCCAGGCCGTTCCAGGGGTCGGCGAAGCGGGGCGCGAGCTCGGTGGCCCGGCGGTAAGCGGCCTCGGCGGCGTCGGGCTGGCCGAGGCCGCGCAGGGCGTTGCCGAGATTGGTGAACGCGGTGGCGTTGCGCGGGTCGAGCTCGGTGGCGCGGCGGAACTCGCGCGCGGCCTCGGGGACCTTGCCGCGATCGAGCAGCGCGATCCCGAGCGCGTTGTGGGCGTCGGGGTGCGCCGGGTCGCGACGGATCGCCTCGCCGAGGACGGCGATCGCCTCCTCGGTCTCGCCGGCCTCGCGCAGCGCGGTCGCCAGGTTGTACCAGCCCTCGACGTCCTCGGGATTGGCGGCCACCGCCTGGCGGTAGAGCGGCACCGAGCGCGCCAGCTCGCCGCCCCGGCGATAGGCCTGGGCGAGCGTGCCGGCGAAGACCGGGTTGCCCGGGTCGGCCGCGGCGATCGGTTCGAGCTGGCGCGCCGCCTCGGCGAAGCGACCGCCGTCGAGCAGCTCCTTGGCCCGTTCGAGCTCGTGGAAGAGACCGACCATGTCGCGCGGGTTGCGGGCATCGTGACGCGCGGCCGGAGCGCTGCCGGCGAGGTAGCCGAGGCTCGCCAGCCGGGCCCGGGCCTCGGAGTCGAGTGCTGCCGCGGCCGGGGCGGCCACCGCGGTCGTCTGCAGGGTCGCGAGCCGCGCCGCCAGATCGTGCCCGGTGCGCCGGTCGTCGGCGAGGCGGTTGCGCCGCTCGCCCGGGTCGCTCGCCAGGTCGTAGAGCTCCGGCGCCGGCCCGGCGATCCACTTCGCCGGCCCGGCGCGCAGGGCGGCGAGCGTCGCCCAGCCGAACCAGCGCGGGTACTCGGTCTCGGAGTAGATCTCTCGCCGGCGGGGTTCGCGGCCGGCGGCGAGATCGGCGGCGAGGTCGCGGCCGTCGAGCGGCCGGCCCGGCGCCTCGCCGAGCGCCACTCCGGCGAGCGCCGCGGCGGTCGGCGCGACATCGGCGGTCGACACCGGCTCCTCGACCACCCTTCCGGCGGCGAGCGCTCCCGGCGCGCGCACGATCCAGGGTACGGCGAGCGTCGGCTCGTACAGCAGCAAACCGTGGGTCGTCTCGCCGTGATCGCCCAGCCCCTCGCCGTGATCGCCGACCACCATCACCACCGTGCGCTCGCCGAGCGCGCGGCGGTCGAGCCAGTCGAGCAGGCGCGCGACCTGCGCGTCGACGGCCGCGATCTCGCCGTCGTAGGGCTGGCCGGGGAAGCGCGAGCGGAAGGGCTCGGCCGGCGCGTAGGGAGCGTGCGCGTCGTACAGGTGCACCCAGGCGAAGAACGGCGCTTCGCCGCCGGCCTCGAGCCAGGCGAGCGCGCGGTCGACGACCACCGACCCGGCGCGCTCGGCCTCGAGCGCCTGGGCCTCGTTCGGCCGGCGCTCGATTTCGTCGTCGTAGACCGCGAAATCGCGCCCCAGGCCGAAGCGGCGGTCGAGCACGTAGGCGCCGACGAAGCCGCCGGTGCGCGCTCCGCGGCGGGCGAAAGCGCCGGCGAGCGTCGGCAGGTCGGCCGGCAGCGCCAAGCCGCCGTTCTGCCGCACGCAATGGTGCAGCGGCAGGAGACCGGTGAGGATCGTGGCGTGCGAGGGCAGGGTGAGCGGCACCGCCGCGACCGCGTGCCGGAAGCGGATGCCCTCGCGCGCCAGGCGGTCGAGCGCCGGCGTCGTCGCCGCGGCGTCGCCGTAGGCACCGACGTGGTCCGCGCGCAGCGTGTCGAGGGTGATCAGCAGCAGATTGCGCGGGACGGCGGCGGCGTTCCGCTCCGCCGGGTTGGAGCAGGCGAGGACGGCGGCGGCGGAGAGCGCCCGGAGCGCTGGCGAAAATCTCATCGCGGGGCGGCGCAGCCGCCCGGGGCGGGCGGAGCAAGAAGCGGACCGCGTTGAACTTGGCGGCGGGAGCCCGGCGCGCGCGCGATCTCGCGGCGGGCGGCCGTCGCGGCCTGCGGAATCCTGGAGCGGGATCCGCCGGATTGAACCGCGACCGGGCTCAGGATGGGCGTTCCGCCGGCTCGACGTCGACCGCGTCGGCGGCCGTGCCGGCGGCGGCGAGGCCGTCGTCGGCCGGCGCGGCGAGGCGCGGAAAGTACGCCAGCCGGCAGTACTCCTTGACCATCCGGTCGCTCGAGAAGCGCGGGGTGATCGAGGCGATGGCGTTCTTCATCCGCGCGATCCAGCCGCGCGGCAGGCCGGCGTCGTCGCGCTCGTAGTAGAGCGGGACGATCTCCTCCTCGAGCAGGCGATAGAGCGACAGGGCGTCCTCGCGATCTTGTTGCGCGCCGTCGCCCGCCGCTTCGGTCTTGCCGATCACCCAGCCGTTGGTGCCGTCGTAGCCCTCCGGCCACCAGCCGTCGGCGATCGAGCAGTTGAGCGCGCCGTTCATCGCCGCCTTCATGCCCGAGGTTCCCGAAGCCTCGAGCGGCCGTTGCGGCGTGTTGAGCCAGACGTCGACCCCCTGCACCAGCATGCGCGCCACCCGGATGTCGTAGTCCTCGACGAAGAAGACCTTGCCCGCGAGCTGCGCGTCCTGCGAGAGCTGGAAGAGATGCTGGATCAGCTCCTGGCCCGCCTTGTCGGCCGGGTGCGCCTTGCCGGCGAGCAGGATCTGCAGCGGACGATCGGCGCGCCCCAGCAGTTGGCGCAGGCGGTGGAGATCCGAGAACAGCAGGCCCGCCCGCTTGTAGACCGCGAAGCGGCGCGCGAAACCGACGGTGAGCGCCTCGGGATCGAACACCGTCTCGAGCTTGCGCAGCTCGTCGGGCGACAAGCCGTGACGGGCGAACTGGTTGAGCAGGCGCGAGCGCAGGAACCGGGCGAGGCGCGCTTTCTGCGCCCGGTGCGCCTCCCAGAGCTCGGCGTCCTCGCCCGACCGGATGCGCGCCTGTCCGTCTTCGAACATCAGCTGCACCCGCCAGCGCGGCCCGAGCCAGGCGGCGAAGAGCTCCTGCAGCTCGGACCCCAGCCAGGTCGGCGCGTGCACGCCGTTGGTGATCGCGTGCACGCCTTCGCCCTCGGGCTTGCCGGCGGGGAGCAAGTGGCGCCACATGCGCTCGGCGACCGTGGCGTTCAGCTTCGAGACGCCGTTGACCCAGCCGCTGGTGCGAATCGCGAGCGCCGTCATGTTGAAGGGCTGGTTCGGCTCGCCGTGGTCGTTGTTGCCGAGCGCCAGGACGTCGTCGAGCGGCCAGCCGAGCTCGGCGCACCAGCCCTCGAGGTGGCGGCGCATCGCCGGGGCCTCGAAGGTCTCGTTGCCCGCCGGCACCGGCGTGTGGGTGGTGAAGACCGAAGTCGGCGCGAGCCGCGCCAGCCCGGCGCGGATCTCCGCGGCGCCGCCGCCCGCCGCGCGGTAGCGCTCGAGCTGCAGCAGCGCCGAGTGCCCCTCGTTCATGTGCCAGACCTGCGGCTGGATGTCGAGCGCCGCGAGCGCCCGCGCTCCGCCCACGCCGAGGACGATCTCCTGCGCCAGGCGCATGTCGCGCCCCGGGGTGTAGAGCGCGGCGGTGATCGGCCGGTCGGCGGGATCGTTCTGCGGCACGTCGGTGTCGAGCAGCACCAGCGGCACGCGGCCGACTTGGGCGATCCAGACGCGGACGTGGATCTCGCGCCCGGGCAGCGGCACGCGCACCGTCACCCCCTTGCCGGTGTGTCCGGCGGCCGGGCGGATGGGCAGGCGCGAGAAGTCGTGGTCGGGGAAGATGTGCTGCTGCCGGCCGTCGGCGTCGATCGTCTGGCGGAAGTAGCCGTAGCGGTAGTTCAGCCCGACGCCCACCAGCGGCAGCCCGAGGTCGCTGGCGCTCTTCAGGTGATCCCCGGCGAGCACGCCGAGACCGCCCGAGTAGAGGGCGAGCGATTGGTGGACGCCGAACTCCATGCAGAAGTAGGCCACCGGACCGCCCTCGGCGTCGGGGTAGTTGCGCTCGAACCAGGTGTCGGCGAGGCCCCCCATGTAGTCGTCGAACGCCTGCGTCACCCGGCGGTAGAGCGCCAGGAAGCTCTCGTCGTCGAGCCGCGATTGCCAGTGGTTGCGATCGAAGTTGATCAGCAGCTGCACCGGATTGCGGTAGATCGACCAGGCGCGGCTGTCGATGGCGTTGAACAGGTCGCGCGCCCGCGGGTGCCAGGTCCACCACAGGTTGTAGGCGAGGTCGTAGAGGTGACGCACCTCGCGCGGCAGCTCGATGTCCGCGATGTGCAGTCGCGGGATGTCCATCCAATCTCGCTTCATCCTCACTCCTCGGGCGGACGCGACCACTCGGCCTCGATCTCCGGGAACGGCAGATCGGCCGCGGCCCACTCCGGCAGTCGTCCGGCGCGCGGCCCGAGCGTCACGAGCTCGCGCAGCCGCGCGAGGTGCTCGCTGAAACGCCGCTCGGCGTAGTCGCGGCCGGTCTCCATCGTAACCAGAAACGGCCAGTCGGAGGCGGCCGCGAGCAGCAGCTGGTTGAGGATCGCCCGCCGCCACCGCCGCGGGCCGCCGGCGCGCACCGCCGCGAAGGCGATCGATTCCGCGGCGGCGAGCTCGGGCCAGAACCAGGCGTTCTCGCGGTTCATCCACACGCGATGATCGCCGCCCGCGCCCCACGACCCTTCGGCGAAGGTCGCGCGGCGCAGCGGACCGGCGCGAGCGAGCTCGCGCGCCGGCGTGGTGGTCTCGACCGTCTCGCCGGGCGCGGCGAGCTCGAGCACGCGCTCGAGCCAGATCGGTCCCTCGAACCACCAGTGACCGAAGAGCTCGGCGTCGAACGGACAGGCGATCGTTCCGTCGTCCATGCCGGGCAGGACCGCGGCGAGCTCGAGGAAGTGCTCGGCCTGCTCGCGCGCCCGGCGGCGGGCGTCCTCGGGCCAGTAGACGAGCTTGTCGGCGAGCTCGGTCTTGGCGCCGGTGACCCGCCAGAGGCGCAGGCCCGACGGCCAGTGCCGCTTATGGAAGTCGAGAAAGGCGCCGTCGCCGGGGTAACCGCCCTGGCGCGACCAGACCTGCGCCGCGGTGCGCGCGTCGCGCAGGAAGACGGCGACCTCGCTGCGCGCCATGCGGTAGGGGCGCGGGTGGGGGCCCGAGGGCTCGATCACCTCGCTCGGATCGACGTCGGCGCCGTAGGCGAAAGCCGGCGCGCCGCGGCGCACCAGGTGGGCGTCGAGCGCCGACCAGGCGAATCCCTGCTCGGCGAGGAAGCTCTCGTTGCCCGGCCGCCACTCCTCGCTGAAGCCGGTCAGCGGATGGCGCCAGGGCCCGGCCGGGCGGTAAGCGCACTCGGGCATCCAGCAGCCGAGGGCCTCCTCGCCGAACAGCTCGCGATGCGACTCCCGCGCGGTGCGCAGCGCCAGACGGACGAGCTTCTGGGAGTGGGCGAGCGGCAGGTAGGGATGGGTCGCGGCGGCGGTCGCGAGCTCGATCGCCCCGCCGGCGGCGAGCTCGGCGAGCGCGCCCACCAGATCGCGGTCGAGGCCGTTCCAGATCCGCCGCAGGCGCTCGAACTCCTCGTGCCAGAAGGTGGCGAGCGGATGGCGGCGGCGCGCCTGCCAGGCGGCGGAGGTGCGCTCCTCGAGGTAGCGCTCGACGATCGGCGGGGTGCGTGCGTCGGCGAGCATGGCGGCGAGCACGGGGGTGATCTCGAACGCCAGCAGGTTCCGCCGGCCGCGCGCCGCCAGGCGCCGCAGGCCGTCGACGAGCGGCAGGTAGCAGTGGGCGATCGCCTCGGCGAGCCAGTCCTCGCCGTGCGGCCAGGTGCCGTGGCCGAGGACCCAGGGCAGGTGGGCGTGGAGCACGAACGCCAGGCGGCGCGGGCGGCCGCCGGGGGCGAGCGGCAGCTCCTCGTCGAAGAGCAGCGGCTCGAGCGGCGGCCGCTGCTCGAAAGCGACGCGCAGCTCCTCGCGATCGACCGGCGGCCGGCGAAGAGGGGAGGGCACGGGCTCGCGGACGGGCTCCCTCCGAGATCCGGCGGCGCCGGCCGCCGGCAGCTGCGTCGCGACGCCGCGCACCGGGTCCGGCGACGAGGCCGCCGAGGCCCACTTGCGCACCGTCGCGGTCGAGATTCCGAGCGCGCGCGCCGCCTGGCGCTCGTCGCCGCCCGCGCGCTCGAGCGCCGCCACGACCTCGCCGCGGGCTCGCCAGCGCTCGGCGGCGTCGCGGCTGCGCAGGCGGCGGGCGAGCGGGCTCGGACGTCGCGCCGACCCAGGCGGCGTCGAGGGGGGCGGCTCGGGCATCCGTTTCCTAGTCCGCGGCCGCCGCGGCGACCGGTTCGAGGTCGATGTCGCTTTCCGGGGCGAGTCCGAGCGGCTGCAGTCGATCCGGGTTCTTTTTCAGCGCACGCGCCAGGCGCTGCGCCAGGAGGCGTTCGACCGCGCCGGCATTCTCCCCCGCCGAGTCCTCGAGGTGCACCCAGCCGCCCGCCATCGTGCCGTGGCCGCCGCCCTTGCCGTGGCGACCGACCAGGCGGCGCATGAGATTGCCGGCGTCGGCGTTCGGGTTGGTGGTGCGGATCGAGGCGTAGACCCGGTCGCCGTGGGTTCCGGTGGCGAGCGACCAGGTCTTGCCCTCGAGCCGCAAGAGGAGATCCGCGATCTCGGGCACGATGTCCGGTTGGTCGACCTCGCCGAGATGGGTGACCACGAAGTTCTCGACCCCCGACAGGTTCTCGAGCGCGCGGTGCAGGTCGCGGAAGTAGGCGAGCGGCACGCGCGCGTTCTGGATCCGCGACAGCAGGCGCTTGTCGATTCGCGGTAGGAGCGCGTCGTAGGCCGCGTGGTCGTGGCCGGCGGCCTCGCGCCCGAACTCCTGAGTCTCCGACCGGATGGCGTAGACCAGGGCGGTCGCCAGCGCCCGGGTCGGCTGGATCCGCGACCAGCGCAGGTACTCGGTGAGGATGGTCGCGGTCGCCCCGTAATCCGGTCGAATGTCGAAGAAGCGCGACGCCAGGGTCGCCTTGCGGATCGGGTGGTGGTCGACCACCAGGTCGGGGAGCACGCCTTTGGGCAGCTGGCTGTTTCCGGTCCACGGCTGGGCGTCGACCAGGGCGAAGCGCTGGTAGTTGCGGCGGTTGAGGTGGCGCAAGTGGGACAGCTCGAGCTTCAGGCTGCGCACCATCTCCCGGTTCTCCGCCCGACCGATCATCCCGCCGTAAGCGAGGGTGACCTTGCGGCGGAACCGCCGGCGCAGGATCAAGCCGAGCGCCGCCGTCGAGGCGAGGGCGTCCGGATCGGGGTTGTCGTGGGTGAGCACCAGCCAGCGATCCCGGGCGGACGAGGACTCCACTTGCTCCGCGAACGCCGCGAAGCGCCGCTCCGACTCTTCGCTTGCCATGCCCGGCGAATCCTAGCATCCGCTCCGCTATACTCCCGGGAGCCGCCGGACGGCCAACCGACCTCGATCATGGAAGTTCTTTTCCTTTCTCCGGGTTACCCGAGCGAGATGCCCTATTTCGTGCGCGGCCTCGCCGAGGTCGGCGCGCGGGTCCTGGGAATCGGCGATCAGCCGGCCGCCGGGCTGCCGGAGATCACCCGGCGGGCGCTCGCGGACTACCTGCGCGTCGGGGATCTCTGGAACGAGGAATCCCTGGTGGCCGAGGTGACCCGCTGGCTCGGGCGCCGTCCAGTGGATCGGGTCGAATGCCTCTGGGAGCCGGGGATGCTGGTCGCGGCGCGATTGCGCGAGGCGCTCGGCGCTCCCGGCCTCTCGGTCGAGCGCACCGTGCCGTTGCGCAACAAGGAACGGATGAAGCAGGTCCTCGACGAGGCCGGCATCCGCACCCCGCACCACGTGGCTGCCAGGTCGGAGAAAGCAGCCTGGGAGGGGGCCGAGCGGCTGGGCTACCCCCTGATCGTCAAGCCGATCGCCGGCGCCGGCTCGGCCGACACCCACCGGGTGGAGAATCCCGAGGAGCTGCGCCGCGCGCTCGCCGCGTCGCGCCACGTCGAGGAGATCTCGGTGGAGGAGTTCGTCGAGGGCGAGGAGTACACCTTCGACACCGTCTCGATCGACGGCCGCCCGGCCTACTACAACATCGCCTGGTACCGGCCGCGCCCGCTGGTGGCGCGCTCGAACGAATGGATCAGCCCGCAGGTGATCGCCCTGCGCGACCCGGACCAAGCCGAGCTCGCGGGCGGGGTGCGCATGGGCCACCGGGTGCTCGCCGCCCTCGGTTTCGAATCCGGCTTCACCCACATGGAGTGGTACCGCAAGGCCGACGGCGAGGTGGTCTTCGGAGAAATCGGCGGCCGGCCGCCCGGCGCGCACCAGGTGGACCAGATGAACTGGGCCTGCGACATCGACGTTTTCCGCGGCTGGGCCGAGGCGGTCTGCTTCCGGCGTTTCTCGGAGCGGGTCGAGCGACGCTACAACGTGGCGTCGATCTTCAAGCGCGCCGAAGGCCAGGGGCGGATCGATCGCGTCGAAGGCCTCGCCGACTACAAGGCGCGGCACGGCGCGCACATCGTCTGGGACAACCTGCTGCCGGTCGGCGCGCCGCGCCGCAACTGGAAGCAGACCCTGGTCTCGGACGGCTTCCTGATGCTGCGCCATCCCGACCTCGCGACCCTGCTCGCCATGGCCGACGAGGCCGGCTCCGGCGTCCGTCTGTTCGCCGCCTGAGGAACCGATGCCCTCCGTCGCCTTCGTCGCGCCCTTCTTCCTCGAGACGACCCTGCGGTTCGTCGAGGCGGTGGCCGACCTGCCGGGTGTGCGGCTCGGGCTGATCTCCCAGGACGCAGCCGCGAAGCTGCCGCGCGAGCTGGCGGCGAAGCTCGCCGCCCACCGCCGGATCGACGACGGGCTCGACCCGCAGCAGATCGCCGACGCTGTGCGGGCCCTCGCCCGCGAGCTCGGACCGATCCATCGCCTGCTGGGGGCGCTCGAGCAGCTCCAGGTGCCGCTCGGCGAGGTGCGCGACCGGTTGTCGATCGAGGGCATGGGCGCCGAGGCGGCGAAGAACTTCCGCGACAAGGCGCGGATGAAGACGGTGCTCGCGGCGGCCGGCGTCCCCTGCGCGCGGCACCGCCGGGTCACCGATCCGCGCGAGGCCTGGGAGTTCGCCCAGACGGTGGGATTTCCGCTGGTCTTGAAACCGGCGGCGGGCGCGGGGGCCAAGTCGACCTATCGCGTGAACGACGCCCGGGAGCTCGACGAGGCGCTCGCGGCGAGCCGTCCGTCGCCCGAGCGTCAGGCGATCGTCGAGGAGTTCGTGGTCGGCGAGGAGTTCTCCTTCGACACCGTCTCGATCCGCGGCAAGGCGGTCTGGCATTCGCTCACCCACTACCTGCCGCCGCCGCTGCACGTGGTCGAGAACCCGTGGATCCAGTGGAGCGTCCTGCTGCCGCGCGAGGTCGACCACCCGCGCTACGACGACATCCGCCGCGTCGCCTTCCGCGCCCTCGAAGTGCTCGGCATGGACACCGGTCTGTCGCACATGGAGTGGTTCCGGAGGAAGGACGGCGGGGTGATGATCTCCGAGGTCGGCGCCCGCCCGCCGGGGGCGCAGATCGTTTCGCTGATCTCCTGGGCGCACGGCATCGACTTCTACAAGAGCTGGGCGCGCTTGGTGGTATCCGAGGAGTTCACGCCGCCCGAGCGCCGCTACGCCGCCGGGATCGCCTACCTGCGCGGCCAGGGCCAGGGGGCGAGAGTGGCGCGGGTCGTCGGCGTCGAGGAGGCGCAGCGTGAGCTCGGAGGTCTGGTCGTCGAGTCGAAGCTGCCGGTCGCAGGCCAGGCGCACTCGACGAGCTACGAAGGCGACGGTTTCGTCATCCTCCGTCACCCGGAGACCGCGGTGGTAGAGAAGGGATTGAAGCGCCTGGTGACCCTGGTGCGGGTGGAGCTCGAATGAGCCGCAACGTCCTGTTTCTCTCGCCCGGCTATCCGGCCGAGATGCCGTTCTTCGTCCGCGGCCTCTCCGAAGTCGGCGCCAAGGTCCTCGGGCTCGGCGATCAGGCGAAGGAAGCGCTGCCGGCGATGGCGCGCGAGCGCCTCGCCTTCCACCAGCAGGTGCGCAGCCTCTGGGACGAGGAGACGGTGATCGCGGCGGTGCTCGATCTGGCGCGCCGGGTGCGCATCGAGCAGGTCGAGTGCCTCTGGGAGCCCGGCATGATCCTCGCGGCCCGCCTGCGCGAGGCGCTCCATCTTCCCGGCATGACGGTCGAGCAGACCGTGCCTTTCCGCGACAAGGAGAAGATGAAGCAGGTGCTCGACCGGGCGGGAATCCGCACGCCGCGCCACACCTCGACCTCGACCGAGGCCGGGGTGCGCCGGGCGGCCGAGGAGATCGGTTACCCGATCATCATCAAGCCGATTTCCGGCGCCGGCTCGCTCGACACCCACCGTTGCGACGGACTCGCCGATCTCGAGCGCGTCCTGCCGCAGGTACGCCACGTGCAGGAGGTCTCGGTCGAGGAGTTCATCGACGGCGAGGAGTTCACCTTCGACACCATCTGCGCCGGCGGCCGCCTGCTGTTCGAGAACGTCTGTTGGTACCGGCCGCGCCCGTTGGTGCAGAAGCAGGTCGAGTGGGTGAGCCCGCAGTCGATCGGCATCCGCGATCTCGACCAGGAGGAGCTGCTGGGCGGACGCCAGATGGGGCGCGAGGTGTTGACCGCGCTCGGCTTCGCGACCGGCTTTACCCACATGGAGTGGTTCCGCAAGAGCGACGGCGAGGTGGTCTTCGGCGAGATCGGCGGCCGGCCGCCGGGGGCGCGGATGGTGGACGTGATGAACTTCGTCTGCGACGCCGACCTGTTTACCGGCTGGGCCGAGGCGGTAGTGCACGGCCGGATCGAGCGCCAGCGCCTCGAGCGCAAGTACAACGTGGCGATGGTGTTCAAGCGCGCCCAGGGAATCGGGCGCATCCAGCGCGTCGAGGGGCTCGACCGGATTCTCGCCGACTTCGGCTCTTTCGTGCGCGTGGTCGAGCTGCTGCCGGTCGGCGCGCCGCGCCGCAACTGGAAGAATACCGTCATCTCCGACGGCTTCGTCGTCGTCCGCCACCCGGAGCTCCAGGCGCTGCTCCACATGGCCGACCGCCTCGCCAACGATCTCCATCTCTACGCCGGCTGAAGTCCCCACTGCGAGCGACCGCGGTGGCCCGGGCGGCCCCGGCGGCGCCGGCGGTCAGCTCGCGCGCGGCACGAGCTGGCGCTCCGGGTTGCGCGCGCTGCGCTATCGCCTGGCGGCCCGCTTCGGCGGCCAGCCGCCGCTACCGCCCGCGACGCTGCGCGGCGGCATCGGACCCGGGGACTTCTGGCTGGAGGGCGAAGCGATCGCGCGCCACCTGGCGAGCCGCGTCGACCTGCCGCGGATCGATCGCGTGCTCGAAATCGGCTCCGGGCTCGGACGGCTGGCCTGGCCGCTCTCCCTGCGGCTCCCGCGGCGAGCCTCCTATCTCGGGCTGGACGTCTCCCCGGCCTACGTCGATTGGAGTCGCGCCGTCCTGCCGCTGCCCGCCGGCCGGTTCGAGTTCCGCCGCCTCGATGTCGCGAGCAGCCAATACAATCCGGGCGGGGGCATCGCTCCCGAGGCGGTCGTCCTGCCGGTCGCCGACGCCGGCGTCGACTTGGTGATCGCCAATTCGCTGCTCTCGCATCTGCTGCCCTCGGCGATCGAGCGCTATGTCGCGGAGAGTCGCCGCGTGCTGCGGTCCGGCGGCCGCCTGTACGCTTCGGCCTTCGTCGTCGACGACGGTTCGCTGCCGCGGATCCTGGCGCGCGACAGCTACCCGATCTTCGTCGAGCGGCGCGAGAACTGCTGGATCTCCGACCCGGCGATACCCGAGGCCGGGGTGGCGGTCGACGGCGCGTGGTTCCTCGCCGCGCTGACGGACCGCGGCTTCGCCATCGATCTCGTCGAGCCCGGCTCCTGGCGCGGTCTGCCGGCAGCGCCCCGCTACCAGGACCTGATCCTCGCCACCGCGGCCTGACGGGTTCCCGCGCCGCCGGCGAGCGGGTAGGCTTGGCGGGCTTCCGGTCGTCGAGCGAGGAGAGGTCGAGTCATGGCACGCACCCCGCTGTTCCGCTCGCTGCGGCGGGCGTTGGCGCTGGCGCGCGCGGCGCGCGCGAGCGGCGAGTCGCCGACGGAGATCGTCGAGCGCTACCGCGCCGAGCGGGCGCTCGGCTTTTCGCGTCGCGAGCTACTGGCGACCGGCGCCGCGGTGGGCGCGGGGCTGGCGCTCGGCTGCGGCAAGAGCGAGCGGCTGGCGCGCCTCGTCGGCCGCAAGCAACGCGAGGTGGCGGTGGTCGGGGCGGGGATCGCCGGCCTCACCTGCGCCTACCGGCTGATGCAGTCGAACGTGCCGGTGCGGGTGTACGAGGCGCAGGACCGGATCGGCGGCCGCATGTGGAGCCTGCGCGAGAAATTCGCCGAGCACCAGGTCTGCGAGCTCGGCGGCGAGCTGATCGACAGCGGCCACGAGCACCTGCGCGGCCTGGCGGGCGAGCTCGGCCTGGCGCTCGATGACTTCCACGCCGACGATCCGCGGCTGGCCTCCGACATCTGGTACTTCGACGGACGGCGCATTCCGGAATCCGAAGTGGTCGCGGCCTTCCAACCGGTGGCCGAGAAGATCGACGCCGCCTGGGAGCTGATCCCCGGCGAGACGATCACCTACCGCGAGCCGAACCACGGCGAGGAGATCGACCGCCAGTCGCTCGCCGAGTGGCTGGACGGGGCGGAATGCGGCGGCTGGTTCCGCCATCTGCTCGACGTCGGCTACACCACCGAATTCGGACGCGAGATCGCCGAGCAGTCGGCCTGGAACCTGCTCACCATGATCTCCACCGAGGGACCCTCGTTCGAGATCTTCGGCGAGAGCGACGAGCGTTTCCACGTCCGCGGCGGCAACGACCAGGTGCCGGCGCGGCTGGGCGAGAAGCTCGGCGCGCGGATCGAGACCGGGCGCGTCCTGCAGGGGCTGCGCGCCGACGGCGACGCCTACGAGCTCGCGTTCGGCGGAGCGGGAGGCGCGAAGACGGTGAAGGCCGACAAGGTGGTGCTCGCCCTGCCGTTCACCAAGCTGCGCGAGGTCGAGCTCGGGGTCGCGTTGCCGGAGGTCAAACGCCGGGCGATCGCCGAGCTCGGTTACGGCACCAACGCCAAGCTGATGATCGGTTTCTCCGATCGCCTGTGGAGAAGCGAGGGAGGATCCAACGGCAGCGTCCTCTCCGACCTGCCCTTCCAGCTCACCTGGGAGTCGACCCGGCTGCAGGGCGGAGAGGCGGGCATCCTGGTGGTCTACACCGGCGGCCGGCGCGGGGTGGAGATCGGCGCGGGGACGCCGGCCGAGCAGGCCGAGAAGGCGACCCAGCAGCTCGAGCGCGTCTTCCCCGGCATCTCCTCCCGCCGGGTCGGCGAAGCGCGCTTCCATTGGCCCTCGTTCGAATGGACGAAGGGGAGCTACGCCTGCTACCTGCCGGGACAGTGGACGACGATCTGCGGCGCCGAGGGCGAGCGGGTCGGCAATCTCCACTTCGCCGGCGAGCACACCTCGCTCGCCGCGCAGGGCTACATGGAGGGCGGTTGCGAGTCCGGCGATCGCGCCGCGGCGGAAATCCTCGCCGACCTCGCGCTGCCGGTGCCCGAGGGGCTCCGCGCCACGAGCTGACCCGCGCGATCGGCGGATTCGCCCCTGCGTTTCGACGACCGGTAACAATGGCCTCGACCCGGGCCGACGACGCACCGACAATCCTCCGGGCAATCCCCCGAAGGAGGGTCCGATGTCGAATCTCGCCCGAGGTCTCCTCTGCGCCGTCGCGCTCGCGGTCGGTCCGGCAACTGCGATGCTCGCCGCTCCGCCCGCCGACACCTGCGGCGCGGCGGCGCGCGGAGTGAGCTTTCCGATCATCCTCAACGGCCAGACGACGGTCGGCAGCGCCGACAACTACAATCTCGCCGCGAGCGGCACCTGCTCGGGCGGCGGCACCCAGGTCGCCGGCACCGGCCAGGGCGCCGACCAGGTCTTCAAGTTCCAGACCTTCCGCAACTGCGTGGTGTCGATCAACCTCTTCCCCAACGCCGGCGTCGACCTGGCGCTCTACGCGGTGACCAACTGCGCCAGCCTCGCTTCGACCTGCGTCAAGGTCTCCGACGCGAGCGCCGCCGGCGGCGGCGAGGTGGTGTCCTTCACCGCCACCGCCGGGGTCGACTACTACCTGATCGTCGACGGCTCGTCCTCGTCCTCGGGCGTCTACGGCTTCAACATCGTCGACGCCGCCGCCAATCCCGACTGCCTGCCGGTCTTCTTCGACGGATTCGAAGCCGCCAACTTCACCGCCTGGAGCCTCCAGGCGCCGTGAATTCGCGTCCCGGGGCGCTGCCGGTAGAATGCCGGGCGCACCCATGGGACTCAAAGAGGTTCTGAGCAAGCTGAAGCTGGTCGAGGTCGACGCCGCCGGCGAGCCGCCGGCCGCTCCGCCGCACCCGGCGCCGGGCTCCGGTGCCCGGTCCTCGCTGCCTTCGGTGCCCGCGCCCGCGCCTCCACCGCGCGCCGGCCGGGGAGCGACGGGCGGGCGGGACGTCGCCGATCTGCTCGCGGATCTCGAACCCCCGCCGCCGATCGCGGTCAAGGGCGGCGCCCCGGCGGTCGGCGAGAGTCTCTCCATCCCCGATTTTCCCGACCTCTACCGCGCGGCCGGTATCCCCGAGCCGGCGCACGGCTTCACCGCGCTCAAGGTGCTCGAGCTGCTGCAGTCGCCGGATCTCGCGCCGCTCGAGCCGCGCGCCAAGGCGGCGGCGATCGCCGGCTTCCTGCGCATGAACCCGGGCGGCGCGGTGCCGATCGCCGACGTGCTGCGCGACGCGGTGCGCCGCGACCAGGCGCTCGACCGATTCGAGCAGTTCGTCGCCGCCAAGGTCGAGGAGCGCCGGCAGGCGATCGAGAAGCAGAACGCCGCCCTGCAGTCCGAGCTCGACGCCGTGGTGGCCCGCCACCAGGAGCAGATGGAGGCCAACCGCCGCGAGCTCGCCGCCGCCCAAGCCCACTTCGCGCAGTGGCTCGAGCGCAAGCGCGGCGAGGAGGCGCGGCTGGCGGCCGCGGTCGAGCCCTTCGTCGACCAGAACCCGATCACCACCACCCCAGCGCCTCCGCCCATGCCGGGCGGAGCGCGTGGCCGGAACCAGGAGTAACCCATCATGTTCCAGCGCCTGATGCGAGTCATCAAGTCGTGGCTCGGCTTCTTCATCTCCTTCGCCGAGGACCCGGAGGTCATGCTCCAGGAGTCGATCGAGGAGATGCGCAACACCATGCCGCGCCTCAACCAGATCCTGGTCACGACCCGCGCCACGGTGATCCGCCTCGACCAGGAGAAGACCGAGCTCGAGCGCAAGGAGAAATCGCTCGTCGCCTCGATCCAGGCGGCGCTTAAAGAGGGCAGCCCCGAGGCCCGCCGCCTGGCCGAGGAGGACGCCTCGAACCTGCAGCAGGTGCGCGAGGAGCTCTCCGCCACCCGCGAGCAGCTCGAGGCGGGGTCGAGAGCCTTCGACAACGCCAAGCTCCAGGTCGACGACATCAAGGAAAAGCTGAAGACCAAGATCGAGCAGTGCCGGCGAGCGATCGCCGAGTCGCAGAAGGCCGAGGTGATGAAGAAGGCGGCGAGCGCGCTGACCGAGCTCGACACCTACGGCACCGCCGCGACCGCCGACAAGTACCTCGACCAGATCAAGCAGAAGGTGGCCGAGTCCAAGGCCTCGGTCGAGGTGGCGACCGGCGGGCTCGACACCGAGCGCATCGCGATGGAGAAGAAGGCGCGCCAGATCCGCTCGCAGTCGATCCTCAACGAGTTCGAGGTCGAGATGGGGCTGAAGAAGCCGGACGCGGTCAAGGAGGCGGCGCCCTTCGGCGGCGCGGCCGACGCCGCAGCCGCTCCGGCCGCGCCGCCCGAGCGCCAGCAGGGCTGATCGCGGCGTCGTGGGCTTCCTCGACCGGCACCCGGTCTTCAAGAAAGCGATCGCCAACCAGTACCAGGCGATCCTGGCCGCCGGCGCGGTCGCGTTCGCGACCGTGCTGGCGACGCCGGTGCCGCTCATCCTCTTCCTCGGCGTCGAGCTGATGGCCATGCCGTTCCTGGTCGACCGCCTGCGCCGGCGGATGGAGATCGAGAAGAAGTTCGCCGATCGCGAGGCGCACTCGCTATCGCAGGAGGAGCAGTTCGACGCCCTCGGTCCGGCCTCGCGGCAACGCTTCGTCGCCATGCGCAAGGTGCTCGAGCGGGTGCAGGCCAACTACAAGGGGCTGACCCCCGCCTCGCAGGGCATCCTCGCCGAGCAGAGCGAGAAGTTCGAACGCATCCTGGGCTCGGCGTTGCGCCGTCTCTGGCTGCTCGAGCGCTACGCCGAGACCGAGCGCGCCGCCGACCCGAAGGCGCTCGAGCGCGAGATCGCCCGCCTCACCCAGCAGCTCGGCTCGCCCGAGCTCGCGCCGCGCATCCGCGAGGCGCTGGAGAAGAATCGCGAGATCCAGCAGGAGCTGCTGAAGACGCTGCACGACAACCAGGCCAATCGCGAGGGGCTCGAAGCCGAGCTCGAATCGCTCGAGTCGCTCCTCCAGCTCCTGCTGCAGAAGTCGATCTCGGCCACCGACGCTTCGGCCTTCACCACCGAGATCGACGACGTGCTGGCGCAAGTAGATTCCGACGCCGCCTCGGTCGAGGAGATGGAGCGCATGCTGGCCTCCTTTCCGGCGAGCGAGAGCGAGGGCGGCCTGTCGCCGAAGTTGCGGCCGATGGCGGAGGTCCCGCCGCCACCGCCGCCGCGCGCCCGCGAACGCCGCTGACCATGCCGCCCGACTCGCCGGACGCCTTCTTCGCCGCGCTGCCCGACTGGGGGGCGCGCCTGGCGCGCGCGGTGCGCGCCAAGCAGGCCAACACCTTCGTCCTGCACGGCGTCACCGCCGACCTCGTGCCGGTCGGCGAGGGCGCCGCGACCCGGTTCATCCTGCTCGACGAGTTCCTGCAGAGCCGGCTCTTCCAGGGCTGGCCCTCGGTGCTGACCTACAACCGCGCCGAGGGGCTCGGCTTCGCCACCCCGGAGGCGCGCAAGCACTTCGAGGACCGGCTGCGCGCCTACGACGCCGTGCACGGCACGAGCTGGGCGAGCGATCCGCTGCCGCGCGACGCCGGCAACGCCTTCGCCCTGCTCGACTCCTACTTCCGCCACTGCGCGGCGCTCGCGCCGGCGCGGCCGGCGGTCCTGCTGCTGCCCTTCGCCGAGACCCTGGCGCCGATGTCCGACGGCGCCTACCGCACCCCCGAGGATCGCGCCGTCCTGGTCTACCTGCGCAAGTGGTCGCAGGATCCCGTGCTGCTGGCGAAGAACGTGGTGATCGTCCTGGTCTCCGAGAGCCTCGCCGAGCTCGACGCCAAGCTGGTGCGCGCCGCCGCCACGCAGGAGATCGAGATCCAGCGCCCGGACGAGGACGAGCGCCGGCGCTTCCTCGAGTCGGCGCGGGCGGCCGAGTGGTACGGCGCGAAATCCGAGGCGCCGGCGGCGCGGCTGGCCTCGGCGACCGCCGGGATGACGCGCGCGCAGCTCGGCCAACTGCTCGACGGCGTCGACGCCGACGGCGGCAAGCTGGCGCTGGAGACCGTGCGGCGCTTCAAGAAGGACGTGATCGAGACCGAGGGAATGGGACTGCTCGAGTACGTCGAGCCCAAGTACGACCTGTCGATGGTCGCCGGCATGCCGGCGGTCAAGGAGCGCCTGCGGCGCGCAGCGCGGGCGATCGCGCGCGGCAATCCGACCGCGGTGCCGATGGGCTACCTGATCTGCGGTCCGGTCGGCAGCGCCAAGACCTTCCTGGTCGAGTGCTTCGCGCGCGAGATCGGCTTCCCGTGCGTGAAGCTCAAGAACTTCCGCTCCATGTGGGTGGGCTCGACCGAGGCGAACCTCGAGCGCATCCTCAAGATCCTCGCGAGCCTGACGCCGGTCGGAGTGGTGATCGACGAGGCCGACGCGGCGCTCGGCAACCGCGAGCAATCGGGCGACTCGGGGACCCAGGCGCGCGTCTTCGCCTCGATCGCCTCGTTCATGGGCGACACGCGCAATCGCGGCAAGATCCTCTGGTTCCTGATCACCGCGCGGCCCGACCTGCTGCCGGTCGACCTCAAGCGCCAGGGGAGGGCGGAGGAGCACATTCCGCTCTTCTATCCCGAGACCGCGACCGAGTACGACGAGCTCTTCCAGGTGATGAAGAAGAAGCTCGGCATCGCGACGCCGGTCGCGCGCCTCGCCGAAGTGACCGACGAGAGCCAGCTTGCCGGCCTCTCGGGCTCGGACCTCGAGGCGATCTTGGTGCGCGCGGTGCTCGAAGCCGAGGCCGCCGAGAGCTCCATCGTCGGCGCCGAGCACGTGCGCGCCGCGTTCGCCGACTTCCTGCCGGCGACCTCGGCCAAGGAGCGCGAGCTGCAGATCCTGTGCGCCGTCCTCGAGTGCACCAGCCGCGAGCTGCTGCCGGCGAAGCTGCGCGATCTCGACCGCAGCGCCCTGCAGGCGCGGGTGGCCGAGCTCTACCGCGAGCTGCGTCGCTGACCGGCGCGCGCCGGGGTCAGGAGGCGCGCGCCGCGGGCGCGGCGGCGACCCGCCGCGGCGCAGCTCGTGCCGCTGGCGGTCGAGCTCGAAGCCCGCGTCCTTTTTCCTAACCGAGCCTTTTCTTCGCAGGATGGCGGCAGGTCGAACGCCTCGCCCACCAGCGAAAAGCTCCAGTAAGGAGTGTGCGCGGCTGCGGCGCCCTCGTGAACTGGCGGCTGGCTCGATTGGGCGAGGTTCTCCCAGTCAGCGTCTTGTTCCTTCAACCGCGCCTTTTTCTTTGCAGCATCGTGGCGCGACGAGGCTCTTGGGCTGGCGCTGGCGCTCGCGCTTTCGCGCTCGCGCCCGGGGGAGCCGGGCTTTGGAAGCGGCTCAGCGCTCCGGCAGCACGAGCTCCCAGCCGATGTCGATCAAGTTGGGGTCGGCGATGCGGCCGCGGTTGGCGTCCCAAATCTCGGTCCAGCGGCGCAGGTTGCCGAGCTGGTCGCGGGCGATGCCCGAGAGGGTGTCGCCGGGCCGCACCTTGTAGACCTTCTGGCCGGCCGCCACCTTGGTCACCGCCGCCGGCGCCGAGCCGCCGAGGAAGCGGCGCACCAGGGTGCGGTACTCGTCCGAGGCGCGCAGCTCGCGGATCGCCGAGTTGATCATCTTGGTCAGGCTGGTCGCGCCCTTGCGCACGCCGACGTTGTAGGTCGACTGGGTGAGATTGAACTGCACCATCTCGAGCCGCCCGCGGTAGGGCTTGAGCTCCTCTTGCGCGTACGGGTAGTCGTAGATGAAGGCGTCGATCTTGCCCTGATCGAGCAGGTCGAAGTAGCCGTCCTCGTACTTCTCGAGGCGCGCATAGCCGCGGACGATCGACTTCACCTCTTCTTCGGCCGCCGGATCGTTGAAGATGCCGACCACTTTGCCGCCGAGGTCGTCGATCGAACGGATCGAGCTGCCGCGCTTGACCACTAGGCAGAGCCCGTAGTCGTAGTAAGAGTCCGACCAGTCGACGCCCGAGATCGAGTCGTCGGCGGTGTAGCCCGAGATGATGACGTCGGCCTTGCCGGCGATCAGCCGGCCCGGCAGCTCGCTGTACTTGCCCGGGACGATCACCACCGAGTCGACCCCGATGCGCCGGGCGATCGACTGCGCCACCGCCCAGTCGAAGCCGTCGTACTGCGCGCCGTTCTTGAACAGCATCGGCGGGGTGCCGGGCTCGGCCGCGACCCGCAGCACGCCGCCGTCGATCACCCGTTGCAGGGAGTCGTCGGCCGGGAGGGTGGGGGCGAACAGGAGCGCCGAAACCGTCGCGATCAGCAGAGCTTTCATGGCATTACCTCGAGGAAGCGCAACGCAAGCCGAGGCTCGAGCTGCGGTCGGAGGGATTCTTGGGGATGCGGAAATAGGCGCGGCCGTCGGAGAATTCCCACGAGTCCCAGGAGCCGCCGGCCGCCAGGCGCAGATCCGGCTCGTCCTCGCTCGCCGAGGAGGTCCATTCGCTGACGTTGCCCGACATGCCGAGCACGCCGTAAGGCGAGCGGTCGCGGGCGTAGCGCGGATCGTTCACCGCCCAGGTCGGGATCTGCTTGGCGGCGCGATTCTTCTCGTCATGCCGGTCGGCGCCGAGGATGTTGACGTCGGAGGGCGTAAGCGCGGTGCCGGTCGGGAACTCGCGGCCGTCGGTGCCGCGCGCCGCCTTCTCCCATTCGAGGACGCTCGGCAGCCGGCCGTTCTCCCACTTGCAGTAGGCGTTGGCGTCCCCCCAGGAGACGAAGACCACCGGATAGTCGAGATGGGTTTCGAGGTACGAAGCGTCGTCCCAGTAGGAGGGCGACTCGCGAGGTCCGCAGGCGGTTGCCGGCGGGCAGGCGCGCAGAAAGCTCTCGTATTGGCGGTTG
The DNA here is from genome assembly GCA_046331385.1 of Thermoanaerobaculia bacterium. Classification (GTDB taxonomy): domain Bacteria; phylum Acidobacteriota; class Thermoanaerobaculia; order Multivoradales; family JAGPDF01; genus JAXLQW01. Next base: position 1,035,090 of record JAXLQW010000001.1, on the reverse strand, counting down.
GTGACCTCGACGCGCTGGATGCGGAAAGCGGGGACGTCGACTTCGGCGCCGTTGGCCCCTGAACGGAAACGACCCGCGGGGACGTCGACCCAGTCGCCGGCGGCGGAGGTCAGGGGCTTGGGCGCCGGCGGCGGGGTCGACGTCGGGGTCGAGGTCGAGAAGGGCGGCGGCGCCGGCGCCGGCGAGGCGCTCCGGCTCCAGGGCATCTTGGGTAGCTTGTCGGGCGGGACGAAGCGGTAGACCACCGTCCCGACCAGACCGAGACCGATCAGGAACACCAGCAGCTTGCCGAGCGGGGTGAGCCTCATTCCATGCTCCTCTTTCTCCCTCGGATGTTAGCCCAACTGGTCGAACCGGGCGGCGGGCGTCACGGCTCGAGGAAGATCTTGCCCGGATTGAGGATGCCGCGCGGGTCGAAGACGCGTTTGAGGTCGCGCATGCGCTCGAGCGCCCAGGGCGAGACGGCGAGCGGCAGGTACTTCCTCTGCACCCAGCCGACCCCGTGTTCGCCGGTGATCTTGCCGCCGAGCGCCACCACGGCGGCGAAGAGCTCCGCCTCGGCGGCGTCGCGCCGCGCCACCCAGTCGCCTCCCGCCAGCTCGCCCTGCAGCAGGTTCACGTGCAGGTTGCCGTCGCCGGCGTGGCCGTAGACGACTGCGGTCAGCCCCTGACGGGCGGCGGCGTCGCGCGCGGCGGCGACGAGCTCGACCAGCGCCGCCCGCGGCACGACGGTGTCGGCCTCCTTGTAGAACGAGCGCTGCTTGACCGCTTCGCCGACCCGCCGCCGCACCTGCCAGAGGCGGCGCTGCTCGGCGGCGTCGACGGCGATCAACGCCTCGCCGCCGCCGCTGGCGATCGCGGTCGCTTCGACGCCGGCGGCGACCGCGAGCAGGCGCTCCTCGTCCTCGCCGTGGAGCTCGACGAGGAGCATCGCGGCGCGGCCGGCGAGCGCCGCGGGGAGCGGCTCGAGCCGGCCGACCGCCGCGAGAGCCGCCTCCTCGAGCAGCTCGCAGGCGGCGGGATCGTGACCGGCGCGGAAGATCGCTTCGACCGCGGCGGCCGCCGACTCGAGGCGCGCGAAGGGCAAGATCATAGTGAGCAGGGCGCGCGGTTTCGCGGTCAGGCGCAGGGTGGCGGCGGTGACGACCGCCAGCGTTCCCTCCGAGCCGATCAGCAGCTGCGTCAGGTCGTAGCCGGTAGCGTCCTTGCGGTTCCTGCCGCCGGTCGCGAAGACCGTCCCATCGGCGGCGACGCCTTCGAGGCCCAGCACCCACTTGCGCGTCGTGCCGTATCTCGCCGAACGCGGCCCGGCGGAGTCCTCGGCCAGGTTGCCGCCCAGGGTCGAGCTCTCGCGACTGGCGGGGTCGGGCGGATAGAAGAGGCCGATTTCCTCGACCGCCCGCTGCAGCGCGGCGGTGACCACGCCGGCCTCGGCGACCGCCACGAGGTTGCGCGCGTCGATCTCGCGGATGCGATCCAGGCGCTCGAGCGACAGGACGATCCCGCCGCGCACCGGCAGCGCGCCGCCCGACAGGCCGGTCCCGGCGCCGCGGGGCGTCACCGCCAGGCGTTCTTCGTGGGCGAAGGCGAGGACCCGCGAGACCTCCGCGGTCGACGCGGGCAGGACGGCGGCGTCCGGCGGAAAGCGCAGGTTCTCGGTCTCGTCGCGGGCGAAACGCTCGAGCGCCGCGGGCGCGGCGACGACCGCCCCCTCCGGCAGGAGCTCGCGCAGCCGGGCCAGGTGGTCGGGTCGGAGCGCTCGCAGCTCGGCGGTCACCGGCCTAGCTTCCGCCACTCCCGCGCCGCCGGCAAGCGGACGTTGATCTCATCGTCGGGCAACGCGGGGGAGGTCGGGGCGCAGCCCGCGGGTGCGATGGCGGCTCAGGGGCGCAGCCAGGCGATCAGCAGCGTCGCGGTGCCAAGAAAGGAAACGAAGCCGCCGACGTCGGTCGCGGTGGTGACGAAGATCGAGCTGCCGAGGGCGGGATCGAGGTTCCAGCGGCGCAGGGTCAGCGGCACCAGGGCGCCGAAGAAGCCGGCGATCGTCAGGTTCACCATCTCGGCGACGAAGAGGATGAAGCCGAGCACCGGATTGCGCTCCCACAGGCCGGCGACGACGCCGAGCACCAGACCGGTGCCGAGGCCGTTCATCCAGCCGATCAGAGTCTGGCGACCGAGCATGCGCGCCCAGCTGCTCAGGTCGGCTTCCCCCACCGCCAGGCCGCGCACCATCACGGTGAGCGTCTGGGTGCCGGCGTTGCCGCCCATGCCGGCGACGATCGGCATGAACACCGCGAGCACCACGTACTTGGCGATCGTCGCCTGGAACATCGACACCACGCTGGCGGCGAGAAAAGCCGTGCACAGGTTGATCAGCAGCCACCCGAAACGCAGCCGCGTGGCCTTGCGCACCGGCGTGGTGAGCGTCTCCTGGGTGTCGAGGTTGGCCAGGTGGTAGAGGTCCTCGGTGGCGCGCTCCTCGACCACGTCGAGCACGTCGTCGACCGAGATCGCGCCGGCCAGACGCCCGTCTTCGTCGAGCACCGGGACGAGCAGCAGGTCGTAGCGCTGGAAGACCTGCGCCACTTCGGCCTCCGGCATGTCGACGCGCACGGTGACCACGTCGGGGCGCAGGATGTCGCGCAGCTTCCGGTCGGCCGGCGCCGAGACCAGCTGCCAGAGCGACACGATGCCGAGCAGGTGGCCGCGCTCGTCGACCACGTAGAGGTAGAAAAGCCGCCGCCCTTCGGCGAGCTGGCGCACCTGCTCCAGGGTCTCGGCGACCGACTGCTCGGCGCGAAAGCGCGGCAGGTCGGGGTCCATCAGGCCGCCGGCGGTCGCCGCGCCGTAGCGCATCAGGTTCTCGAGGTGGAGCGCGAGGCCGGGCTCGAGTAGCGAGAGCACCTGCGCGCGGCGCTCGTCGTCGAGGCGCTCGAGCAGGTCGGCGGCGTCGTCGGCCGACAGGCGGCGCAGCATCTGGTGCAGCGTCTCGTCGGAGATCGTCGCCAGCACCGACTCCTGGGTCGCCGCGTCGAGCTCGCGCAGGGTGCGGGCGCCGAGCCGCAGCTCGATCAGGATCTCGAACAGCGCCCGCTGCTCGTCGGGCGTCAGCATGGGGAAGAGCTGCGCGATGTCGGCCGGATGCAGGCGCGCCAGCAGTCGCCGCGCGGGTTTCTGTTCCGGGCGCCGGAGCAGGCGCAGGATCAGGCGTTGGCGCTGACCGCGCGGTAGGGCCTCCGGCGGGTGCGAGACGAGCGGGACGGTCATCGGCGCAATGTTAGGATGAATCGCGCGTGATCCAAGAGCTCTTCCACATCGGATCTTTCTCGATCAGCCCGTTCGGCGTCATCCTGGTGGCGGCGTTCCTCGTCGGCTACTGGCAGTTGAAGCGCGGTCTCGAGACCCTCGAGGTGGGCGACGAGGAGGACGCCAACGCGATCCTCTTCGCCGCCGGCGTCGGCGGCATCGCCGGCGCGAAGATCTACTACGCGCTGCTCTATCGCGACTGGCACCTGCTGCTGTCGCGCTCCGGGCTGGTGTGGTACGGCGGCTTCGCGCTCGGTACCGCGGCGGTCGCCTGGACGATCGCCCGCCGCCGGCTGCCCGCCTGGCCGACGATCGACGCCGCCACGCCGGCGCTGGCGCTCGGCTACGGAATCGGCCGCATCGGCTGTTTCCTGGTTGGCGACGACTACGGCCGGCCGACCGATCTGCCCTGGGGGGTCGCCTTCCCGGTGGGATTGCCGCCGACGACCGCCGGCTACCTGCGCGGTGAATTCCACCTCGCGATCCCCGACGCGATTCCCGACGGCCAACTGCTGCGCGTCCACCCGACGCAGCTCTACGAGACCCTGATCGCGCTCGCCATCTGGGCGGTCGGCCTGCGGCTGCTGGCGCGGCGGCCGGCCGCCGGCGGGGTGGCGCTGCCGGTGTTCGCGCTGCTGGCGGTCGAGCGCTTCGCGGTCGAATTCCTGCGCGCCAAAGACGATCGCTTCCTCGGGCCTTTCACGCTCGCCCAGGCGATCAGCGTCCTGGTGCTCGGCGCGCTCGCGCTGCTTGCCTGGCGCCGCCGGCGCGGCCTGGCGCGCGCCACCGCTTCCCCCGCCCGCGCCATCACCGCGCGATGAGCGGGCCGCTCGACCTGTTGGTGGTCGGCGCCGGACCGACCGGCATCGCGATCGGCGCCGCCGCCCGGCGCGCCGGACTGGAGGTCCTGCTGGTGGACCGCGGTCCCCTGGTGGCTTCGTTGATCGACTTTCCGACCGAGATGACCTTCTTCACCACCCGCGAGCGGCTGGAGATCGCCGACATCCCGTTCGCCATCCCGGACGATAAGCCCAACCGGCGCCAGGCGATCCGCTACTACCAGGCGGTCGCCGCGCACTACCGGATCCCGCTCGCGGCCGGCGAAGAGGTCCTCTCGGTCGCGCGCCGCGCTCCCGGTCCGACGGGCGGCGGTGGCTTCGCCGTCCGCTCGCGCACCCGCCACGGCGAAGTCGAGCGCCGTGCGCTGGCGGTGGCGGTGGCCACCGGCTACTTCAGCTGGCCTCGCCGTCTCGGCGTTCCGGGGGAGGATCTCCCCTGGGTGCATGCCCGCTACCACGAGCCCTACGCTCACTTCGGCGAGCGGGTGGTGATCGTGGGCGGCGGCAACTCGGGGGCCGAGGCGGCGCTCGATCTCTTCCGCCACGGCGCACGGGTGACCCTGGTGCACCGCGACGTGGCGCTCAAGGCGACGGTCAAGTACTGGATCCAGCCCGACCTCGAGAACCGGATCGAGGAGGGCGGCATCGAGGCGTTGTTCTCGGCCGAGGTCGAGGCCTTCGACCCGGGCGGCGCGGTGGTGGTGCGCACGGCGGCCGGCGGGCGGTCCATCCCCTGCGACGCCTGCTACGTCCAGATCGGCTACGAGCCGGATCCGCACCTGCTGCGGTCGGCCGGGGCGGAGATCGATCCGGAGACGTTGACGCCGCGCTTCGACGAGTCGACCTGCGAATCCGACGTTCCCGGTCTCTACGTCGCCGGCACGGTCCAGGCCGGCCGCGCCACCTCGCTCATTTTCATCGAGAACTCGCGCGACCACGGGCCGCGGATCGTGCGTCACCTGCTGGCGAGTGGACGTCTCCCCGGCCGAGCCGCGCCGAGCGTAGACTGAACCGCGCCGAGCGCCGGTACGCGGATTGCAGCGCCGCCACCGCCACGGCGATCTGGGCGCCGGGCGATCCAGGGGGAACCATGAGACTCGTTCGTTCGAGGGCACGGCGAACCGGCTTTGTCCAAGCGTCGCTGGCGGCGGTGGGGATCGCCGCAGCGCTGCCGGCGCAGAGCCCGCCACCCGGGGCCGCGCCGCCGCCGATTTTCGGCGAGACCGTCGAGGTGCGGGTGGTGAACCTCGAGGTGGTGGTCACCGACCGCGACAACCTGCCGGTGACCGGACTCGCGAGCCGCGACTTCTCGATCGTCATCGACGGCAAGGCCGAGCCGGTCGACTACTTCACCGAAGTGCGTGGCGGCACGGCGGTCGAGCCCGAGTTCGGGGGCGAACCGGCTGCGGCGGTGCCGCAGCTCGCGGTCGGTTCGCCGGTGTCCACCAGCTATCTGGTCTTCGTCGACGACTTCTTCTCGATCGCCCGTGACCGCAACCGGGTGATCGGCTCGCTACGCAAGGACCTGCCGCGCTTGGGCCCCGAGGACCGGATGGCCGTCGTCGCCTGGGACGGCAATCGGCTGACCATGTTGTCGAGCTGGTCGAGCTCCGGCCCGGAGCTCGAACGCGTGCTGCGCAAGGCGACCGAACGCCCGGCGTTCGGCCTGCAACGCCTGGCCGAGAAGCGCAACCTCGGCAACGACCAGCGGCTGCGGCGCGACTTCGGGGCGCTAGGCCAGAGCCGGCGCTTCTCGCTCGACGCCCGCCTCGACGTCTCGGAGCGCTACTTCGCCGAGACCGTTCAGCATCAGGTGCGATCGGCGGCCGCGGCCGCCGCCGCGGCGCTGCGCGGCTTCGCCAACCCGCCGGGTCGCAAGGTCATGCTCCTGCTGTCCGGCGGCTGGCCGTACGACCCGGCCGAATACGCGGTGAACGATTTCGGCCGCTCGGTGCTCGAACCCGACCTCGATCGCGGCGACAAGATGCTCGCGCCGCTGGTCGACACGGCGAATCAGCTCGGCTACACGCTCTACGCTGTCGACGTTCCCGGGCTCGGCGGCGACAGCGACGTCGACGCCGCCGAGGCCACCGCCCCGGACCTCAATGACCGAGCCGGGTCCTTCCTGCGCGAGAACAACGCCCAGTACAGCTTGCAGTTCGTCGCCGAGCGCACCGGCGGGCGGGCCCTGATCAACGCCCGGCGGGACGAGGCGCTGGCGCGCGCGGTGGCCGACACCCGTTCGTACTACTGGATCGGCTTCACGCCCCAGTGGCAGGGGGACGACAGCCAGCACAAAGTCGAGGTCAAGGTGCTGCGCGACGGGCTGCGGGTGCGATCGCGCACCGGCTACCTCGACTCGTCGAAGCGCCGCGAGGTGTCGATGGCGGTCGAGAGCGTGCTGCTGTTCGGCAACGGTCCCAATGCCGCGCCGCTGCCGGTCGAGTTCGTCAAGGGCAAGTCCTCGGGCTCGACGATGCGCTATTCGCTGGTGCTCCACGTGCCGCTCGACGGTTTGACCTTCGTGCCCCGCGGCGGCGAATACGAGACAGCGCTCGAGCTGCGGGTGGCGGCCGCGGACGATCACGGCGGGCGCTCCGACATCCCGATCATTCCGATGCGCCTGGTGGTGCCGCAGCCGCCGGCTCCGGGCAGCACGGCGCGCTACCAGACCCAGCTCGAGCTGCGCCGGGCGAAGAACCACGTCGTCCTGGCGGTCTACGACCCGGCGAGCGGCGCGATCTACTCGGCGACGGCGGATCTCCAACCTTGAGGGCGCGGCGGGGCGCCGCGGGCTAGAATCGAGTGCGCATGGATCCCCGAAACCACCTCGCCGCGAGATTCCGTCTCCTGGTCGCCCCGCTGGCGATCGCGCCCGCTCTCGGAGCCGCGGCCTTGTTCGCGCTCCAGGCTCCGCCGCCCGGGCCTCCTGCCGCGGCGGCGGAGCCCCCGGCGACCGCGGCGCCGGCCGCTTCCGCCACGACGCCGACCGTGGGCGCCGCACAGAACCCGCCTCCGGGCGCGTTCTTCGAGTCGATCGACGTCAACGTGGTCAACGTCGACGTCTTCGTCACCGACAAGAAAGGCAACCTGGTGTCGGGCCTGAAGCGGGAGGATTTCGAGATCCTCGAGGACAAGAAGCCGGTCCAGATCACCAACTTCTACGCCGTCGCCGACGGCAAGTCCCAAGCCCCGGTCGCCGCGCCGCCGGCCGCGACCGCCCCCTCCGCCGCTCCGTCTCCGCCGCCGCTGCCGGGCGCTAGCGCGCTCGACGTGCCGGAAGAGCAGCGGCTGCACATGGTGGTCTACGTCGACAACTACAACCTGCGGCCGTTCGACCGCAACCGGGTGTTCGTCGCCATCCGCCAGTTTCTCAACAACCAGCTCTCACGCGGCGATCGGGTGATGCTGGTGACCTTCGACCGCTCGTTCCACGTGCGGCGTCCGTTCACCAGCGATCCGACGATGATCTCGAACGCGCTATTCGAGATCGAGAAGATGTCGGCGCAGGGCGTCCATCTCGACTCGGATCGCCGCGACCTGCTGAGCGAGATCAAGGACGCCAAGGACGCCAACGAGATCATGCCGCGGGTGCGCTCCTACGCCGAGAGCCTGGTGAACGACATGTCATTCACCGTGGCGGCGATCAAGGACCTGGTCGGGTCGCTCGCCGGTCTGCCGGGCCGCAAGGCGATCCTCTACGTCAGCGACGGCCTGCAGATGGTGCCGGGCGAGGACATCTACCAGGCGGTACAAGAGAAGTTCAACGACACCAGCGTGCTGCTCGACGCCCGCTCGCACGACATGTCGTCGCGCTTCCAGGAGCTGATCGCCTCGGCCAACTCGAGCCGGGTGAGCTTCTACACCATCGACGCCGGCGGCCTGCGGGTGGCGAGCTCGGCCTCGGCCGAGAACCAGCAGCCGGGCGCCTCGACCCTCGTCGACTCGGTCTACTTCAACGGGCTGCAGGATTCGATCCGCATGATGGCGGAGGAGACCGGCGGCAAGGCGATCTACAACACCAACAACGTCGCGCCGGCGCTCGAGCGCGTGGCACAGGATTTCAAGAACTACTACTCGCTCGGCTACACGCCGGCGCACGTGGGCGACGGGCGCTACCACAAGGTCGACGTGCGCCTGAAGCGCAAGGACCTGGTGGTGCGGCATCGCGAGGGCTACCGCGACAAGTCGACCGAGTCGCGCATGTCCGACGGCGTCCTGTCGTCGCTCTACTTCGACGTCGAGAGCAATCCGCTCGGCATCGCGCTCGACCGCGGCCAGGAGACCCGGCGCGAGGACGGTTATTACGTCGTGCCGGTGAACATCCGCATTCCCATCGGCCGCCTGGTCACCATCCCGAGCGACGAGGCGCAGGAGGCGCGGGTGCGGGTCTTCCTGGCGGCGATGGACGAGGACGGCGGGACTTCCGAGGTGCAGCAGGCGCAAGTGCCGATCCGTATCCCGCAGGCCGACGCCAAGCAGGCGCAGGAAAAAGTCTGGGTCTACACCGTCCCGCTGGTGATGCGCGCCGGCCCACAGCGCCTGGCGGTGGGCGTGCGCGACGACCTGGCAAGCCAGAACTCCTTCACCGTGAAGACCATCCGAGTGGGGACGCGCTGATGGCCGGGCGCGGCTGGATGGCGATGCTGCGTGCCCTCGGGCGCTCGACGGTCGAGCTCTACGCGGCGGAGGTGCGGGCGCTCGCCGACGACCTCGGCCGCTCGGCCGGTCAGTTCCTGCGCGCGCTGGTGCTGGTCGGGGTGGTGTTCGCGCTCTTCTTCTGGATCCTCGGCCTGTTCATCTATCTCGCGGTCGAGCTGCTGGCGCTCTGGCTGCCGCGCGCCGGCGCGGTGGGCATCGTGCTCGGGATCTTCGTCGCCGCGGCGCTCGCCACCCTCGGGGCGGCGCGCTCGCGCTTCGCGGCGATCGAGGCGCCGGCCGACACGGTGCGCCGGCGGCTCGACGAGCACGGGCGTTGGTGGCGCCAGCGGGTGATCGTCGAGATCGAGGAGCTCGAGGAGGAGGAGCCGTGAACGAGGAGCTGTCCCGCCGCCGGGCGGTGTTCGAGGCGCGCCTCGACGACGTGCGCGAAGCGAGCGAATCGAGTTTCGGCTGGTTACCGCGCGGCGCGCGCTGGGTCCTGCCGCTCACCGCCGCGGCGGTTGGTCTGCTCGCCGGCCTGACCGTGGCCCGTGCCCTCCAGCGTCGCGACAAGAAGCTGCTGGGTCGCTGAGCGACCTCAGCCGCCGCGCGGGCGCTTGAAGACCATGGCGATGTTGTCCGTGGCGCCGGTCTTGAAGTTGACCGAAGTGATCGAGACCAGCTCCCAGCCCTCCTCGCCGAGCTGGTTCAGCTCCTTGGCGGCGTTCGGATCGAGGCGGTAGTTCTCGCTGCGGATGTTGATGATCTTGTACTCCCACTGGGTCATGGCGCGCCTCCTCCGCCCCGCTTTCGGCCCCAACCCCGCGTCGGTTCCGGCCTCCCGCCGCGGTTCGCGCCGCGTCTCCGGAACCGCTCGAATTGTAGCCGAACGGTAGAATCGCGGCGTGCGAGTCCTCACCGCGGCGCAGAGCCGCGCGCTCGACCGGATGGCGATCGCCGACCTGGGGCTCTCCCCCCTGGTCCTGATGGAGAACGCCGCTCTCGGAGTGGTGGAGGCGCTGCTCGAGCGTTGGCCCGCGGCGCGCCGAGTGGCCGTCTTCTGCGGTCCGGGGAACAACGGCGGCGACGGCCTGGCGGTGGCCCGCCAGCTGGCGACCCGGGGACTCGAACCGATCGTCTTCCTCGCCGCTTTCGGCCGGCCGCTCGCCGACGACTGCCGAGCGCAGCTCGAGATCGTGCGCCGCCAGGGTCTCCCGGTCGAGGAGCTCGAGGAGAGCGACCTGGCGGAGATCGGCGGGTTGGCGCGCGGCGTCGACTTGCTGGTCGACGCCCTGTTCGGTACCGGCCTCGCTCGGCCGCTCGCGCCGCCCTTCGACGCCCTGGTCTCGGCGCTCGACCTGCTGCCCTTGCCGCGGCTGGCGATCGACCTGCCGAGCGGGCTCGACGCCAGCCGGGCGGAGCCGCCCGGGGTGGCGCTACGCGCCGACCTCACCGTGACCTTCGTCGCTCCCAAGGTCGCCCAGGTGCTCGAACCGGCCGCCGAGTGGGTGGGGGAGCTGGCGGTGGCCGACCTCGGCGTGCTGCTCGAGACCGAAGTCGAGAGGCCGGCGCTCGAGCTGATCGACGCCGAGCTCGCGGCCTCCTGGATCGCCCCCCGCGCCCGCGGGGCGCACAAGGGGGATTTCGGCCATGCGCTGCTGGTCGCCGGCTCGTTCGCCCGCACCGGAGCGGCGATCCTCGCGGCGCGCGCCGCGGTGCGGGCCGGCGCCGGCCTGGTGACCGTGGCCCTGCCGCGCTCGGCGGCGGGGACGCTCGTCGCCGGCAGCCCCGAGGCGATGACGGTGCCGTTGGCCGAGAACGCCGCCGGAGAGGCGACCGCCGCGGCGCGGGCGACGATCGTCGCCGCGCTCGCCGGCAAGACCGCCCTGGCGATCGGCCCCGGCGTCGGTACCGGGAGCGAGTCGAGCGAGCTGATCCGTGCCGTCGCGCTCGCCTGCGAGATCCCGCTGCTGATCGACGCCGACGGCCTCACGGCCTTCGCCGGACGCGCGGCGGAGCTCGCGGCTCGCCGGGCGCCGACCGTGCTCACGCCGCATCCCGGCGAGCTCGCGCGCCTGCTCGCGATCGACAGGTCGGAGATCGCCGCCGACCGCCTGGCGGCGACGCGGCGGGCGGCGGCGACGACCGGCGCCGTCGTGCTGCTCAAGGGCCGGCGGACCGTGATCGCCGAGCCGGGCGGCGACGCGGCGGTCAACCCCACCGGGACGCCGGCGATGGCGACCGGCGGCAGCGGCGACGTGCTGACCGGCGTCGTCGTCGCCCTCCTCGCCCAGGGGGTCGACCCGTTCGTCGCCGCTTGCCTCGGCGCTTACTGGCACGGTCTCGCCGGGGAGCTGGCGGAGGAGGATCTCGGCGGCCCCGCGGTCCCGGCTGCGACCCTCGCCGACTTCCTGCCGCGGGCGTTCCGCCGCCTCGCGGCGCGCGAATGATCGATCGGCTGTCGCGCTCGCCGGACGAGACGCGCGAACTCGGAGAAGAGCTCGCGCCCGGTCTGGTTCCGGACGGCGTTCTCCTGCTCGAGGGCGAGCTCGGCGCCGGCAAGACGGTGTTCGCGCAAGGCGTGGCGCGCGGCCTCGGCATCGACCCGCGGGAGGTCCAGTCGCCGACCTTCACTCTCCTGCGCGAGCATCGGGGTCCGGCCGGCCGGCTGATCCACGTCGATCTCTACCGCCTGGCGCCGGAGGAGATTCCGGGCACGGCGATCGAGGAGGCGCTCTTCGGCGGCGGCGTCAAGCTGGTCGAATGGAGCGAGCGACTGCCGTTCGAGATCCCCGGCGCGCGCCGCGTCCGCTTGCGCGTGCTCGATTCGGGCGAGCGCCGGATCGAGGAGCTCCGGCCGGACGGTTCGGCGCCGGATTTGGTGAGACAATTTCCGCGAGAGGAGTGACCGGAGATGACGATTCGCAGGGTGGGAGTCCTGGGTTGCGGCCTGATGGGATCCGGCATCGCCGAGGTGGCGGCGAAGGCCGGTTGCGAGACGGTGGTACGGGAGGTCGCGGACGATCTGCTGCAGAAGGGCATGGGACGGGTCCGCGGTTCGCTCGGCCGGGCGGTCGAGAAGGGCAAGCTGGCGGCCGAGGAGCGCGACGCGATCCTGGCGCGGATCCACGGCACGACCAAGATCTCCGACCTCGCCGACTGTGACCTGGTCGTGGAGGCGATCGTCGAGAACCTCGTGGAGAAACAGCGCACCTTCGCCGAGCTCGACCAGGTGGCGAAGGAGAGCGCGATCTTCGCCAGCAACACCTCCTCGCTGACGGTCACCCAGCTCGCGGTGGCGACGTCGCGCCCGGGCCGCTTCATCGGCCTGCACTTCTTCAATCCGGTGCCGGTGATGAAGCTGGTCGAGGTGGTGCGCACCCTGGCGACCGACGAGGCCGTGCTCGCCGAGGTGAGCGACTGGTGCCGCGCCGCAGGCAAGCATCCGATCGCCTGCCGGGACAACTCGGGATTCGTGGTCAACCGCCTGCTGGTACCCTACCTGCTCGACGCCATCCGCGCGCTCGAGGAGGGAGTCGGCTCGATCGAGGACATCGACGAGGGGATGAAGCTCGGTTGCGGCTATCCGATGGGACCCTTCGCCCTGCTCGACTTCGTCGGTCTCGACACGACCTACTTCATCGCCAACATCATGTTCGAGGAGTACCGCGAGAAGCGCTTCGCGCCGCCGCCGCTGCTCAAGCAGATGGTGCAGGCCGGCCGGCTGGGCAAGAAGAGCGGTCGCGGTTTCTACGACTACGCCCCGAAGTGAGCGTGCCCGGGCCGGGGGGGCGCGATTTTGCTACACTTTTCCGCGGTTTGAAGCCCTCCCAGACTCTCCCCCGGCGATCCCCCTCGCGATGACGCAGCTCACTCTGCCCGAGGAGGGGATCGAGCTCGTCTTCGGCACCCACGACGAAAACCTGAAGCGCGTCGAAGCGGCATTCGGCGTTCAGGTGGCGGCGCGCGGCAACCAGCTGCGGGTCGAGGGCGAGCCCGAGGCGGCGCAGGCGGCCGAGCGGGTGATCTCGGAGCTCGCCGGTCTGGTCGCGCGAGGCTACCGGCTGCGGCCGGAGGACGTCGCCACCGCCATCCGCGTGCTCACCGAGGACCCCACGGCCTCGCTGCTCGATTTCTTCGTCGGCGAGGGCATGGCCGCCTCGGTGCGCCGGCTGATCACGCCGCGCAGCCTCAACCAGCAGCTCTACGTCAAGGCGATGCTCGACTACGACATGGTGGTCTCGGTCGGCCCGGCGGGCACCGGCAAGACCTACCTCGCGGTGGCGATGGCCGCCGCGGCTCTGGTCGAGAAGAAGGTCAAGCGGCTGATCCTCGCCCGGCCGGCGGTCGAGGCCGGCGAGCGCCTCGGGTTCCTCCCCGGCGACCTGGCGGAGAAGGTCAATCCGTACCTGCGACCGCTCTACGATGCGCTCTACGACATCCTGGGCTACGAGAAGGTGGCGCGGATGCTCGAGCGCAGCATCATCGAGGTGGCGCCGCTCGCCTTCATGCGCGGCCGCACGCTCAACGACAGCTTCATCATCCTCGACGAGGCGCAGAACACCACCAGCGAACAGATGAAGATGTTCCTCACCCGCGTCGGCTTCAACTCCAAAGCGGTCGTGACCGGCGACGTCACCCAGATCGACCTGCCGCGCTCGCAGACCTCGGGCCTGAAGGAGGCGCTCGAGGTGCTGGCGGGGATCGAAGGTATTCGCGTCGTGCGCTTCGACGAGCGCGACGTGGTCCGCCACCAGCTGGTGCAGAAGATCATCACCGCCTACGACCGCTTCGAGCGTGCCCGCGAGGACGGTACGGGCGCGCCGGGCTCGACGCCCGCGTCATGACTCGCGCGGCCCGCCGCGCGGCGCCCTCGCCGGCTCCGGCGGTCGCCTGGCTCGGCGCCGCGAGGTTCCCCGAGGCCCGTTCGCCGCGGCTGGCCGCCTGGACGCGGCGCCTGGTCGCGGCGCTCGCGCCGGGGTTCGCGAGCTTCGCGGTGCGCTTCGTCGGCGAGCGGGCGATGCGGGTGGTCAATCGCGATTTCCGCGGCCAGGACCGGCCGACCGACGTCCTCTCCTTTCCCGGCGGCGAATCGCCCGAGGGTCGCCACCTGGGCGACGTGGCGATCTCGGTGCCGACCGCCCGCCGCCAGGCGGCCGCGCTCGGGCACTCGACCGACCGCGAGCTGCGCCTCCTCGTCCTCCACGGCCTGCTGCACTGTCTCGGTCACGACCACGAGACCGACGGCGGCGAGATGGAGCGGCTCGAACGGCGGCTACGCCGGCGGTGGCTCGCCGATGAATGAGCTGACCCTGCCGGCGGCCCTCGCCTGGGCGGCCCCCCTGCTGCTCGCGGCGCTGCCGGTCCTCGCCGTGCTGACCGCATTGATCGAGCGCTCGGGTCCCATCCGCATGCGCCACTGGGTGGAGGAGGCCGGCGGCCGGCTGCGGACGCTCTACGCCGAGCCGCGGCGTTTCGAGGCCTTCCGCTACTTGCTCAACCTGGTCGCGAAGCTCGCACCGCTGGTGCTTTTCCTGGCGCTGGTGGCGGTGCTCGAGCGCTTCCAGGTCGAGTCGCGCTTCCTGCCGGCGCTGCTCGCCGTGGCGCTCGCCATGGCGCTCTCGGAGCTGCTGTCGCGGTCCTTCCTCGGCCGCGACGCCGAACGCGCGCTGCGCCGCTTCACCTGGGCTTACCGCGTCGCGCTCGCCGTCCTCATGCCGCTCGTGTTGCTGCTGACGCCGATCGTCCCGCGCCGTCCGCCGCACGGCGGGGGGGAGGCGGAGAAGGACGAGGACGAGGCCTCCGAGGAGGAGATCGAGGCGTTCATCGACGTCGGGACGCGCGAGGGGATCCTCGAGCCCGACGAGCGCGACCTGGTCTGGGGCGTGGTCGATTTCGGCGACACGCAGGTCAAGAGCGTGATGACCCCGCGGGTGGACCTGGTCTGCGCTCCGGCCGGCTCGTCGCTCGACGAGCTCGCCGATCTGTTCGTCGGCTCGAGCCACTCCCGCCTGCCGCTCTACCGCGAGTCGATCGACCAGGTGGTGGGGGTCTTGCACCTGCGCGACCTGCTCGCCGGCTTGCGCGCCGACCCGCGACCGACGGCCGAGAGCCTCGTGCAGCCGCCCTTCTTCGTCCCCGAGACCAAACCGCTCGGCGATCTGCTGCGCGAATTCCAGGCGCGGCGCCAGCAGATGGCGATCGTGCTCGACGAGTACGGCGGCACCGCCGGACTGGTCACGGTCGAGGACCTGGTCGAGGAGATCGTCGGCGAGATCAACGACGAGCACGACGAGAGCGAACCCGAGAACCAGGTCCTGCCGGACGGCAGCCTGCTGGTCGACGGGCGGGTGCACGTCGAGACCCTGGACGAGGTCTTCGGATTCAGCATGGAGGACGGGCTGTCGGAGACCGTGGGCGGTCTGGTGTCGTCGCTCCTCGGGTACGTACCGAAAGCCGGCGAAAGCGTGGTGCACGACGGCCTGCGCTTCACCGTCGAGCGCGCCGACGATCGCCGGATCCTCGCCCTGCGCGTGCGGCGCGACGCGGGCGGGAAGGAGGCGGACCGTGGCGAGAGCCGGTAGCGTCGCGCTCGTCGGCCGGCCGAACGCCGGCAAGTCCACCCTGCTCAACCGCCTGCTGGGCGAGAAGCTGGCGATCGTCTCCGACAAGCCGCAGACGACTCGCCACCGGATCGTCGGCATCCTCTCCGCCGACGAGGGCCAGATCGTCTTCTACGACACGCCCGGGATCCACCGCCCGCTGCACCGCCTCAATCGCCAGATGATGCACGCCGCCACCGAGGCGCTGGCCGAGGCCGACTTGGTCTGCGTGCTGATCGACGCCGCGGAGGCGTGGGGGAAGGGCAACGCCTTCCTGATCGACCTGGTGGCGCAGGTCGCCAAGCCTCGCCTGCTGCTGCTCAACAAGATCGACCTGGTGGCCAAGAACCGCCTGCTACCGATGATCGCCGACCTGGCGGCGCGCGGCCTGTTCGCCGAGATCGTGCCGATCTCTGCGGCCACCGGCGACGGTTGCGACCGCCTCCTGACGCTGCTCTGGAATCTCCTGCCCGAGGGCGAGGCGGTCTACGACCCCGAGCTCCTGACCACCCATCGCGAGCGCTTCCTGGTCGCCGAGCGTATCCGCGAGAAGGTGCTCGAGGCGACCCGCGACGAGCTGCCGTTCACGACCGCGGTATTGCTCGAGCGCTGGGAGGAGGGCGACCCGCTGCGGCTCTACGTCGCGCTGCTGGTCGACCGCGACAGCCAGAAAGGGATCCTGGTCGGCAAGGGCGGGCAGACGATCAAGAAGATCGGCACCGCCGCCCGGCAGGACCTCGAGGCCTACCTCGGCCGGCGGGTGCACCTCGACCTGCACGTGCGCCACGAAGCCGGCTGGCGCGAGAACCCGCAACTGCTCGCCGAGCTCGAACGCGACGCCGGCGAAGCCGATCTCACCTGAGCCCCCCTCGCCCAAGAACCAGGAACACCAGAATGCGGGCAAGCTCGCTGGCTCAGCATCAAGAACAAGAGAAGGAAAAGAAAAGGACCGATTAAGGAAGAAGCAAAGGACTCCAGCACGCGCAGCCTCGCGCAGCCGAGCCGGCTGCCAGTGTACGAGGGCCTCGGAGAGGCCCAGACTCCTAACTGGAAGCCTTTCGCTTGTGGCCCATGAGTTCGAGCTGCCGCCATCCTGCGAAGAAAAGCTCGGTTAAGGGAAGAAGCAAAGGACGCCCGCCGCTCCAGCCTCGCGCAACCGAGGGTGTTGCCAGTGTACGAGGGCGTCGGAGAGGCCCACACTCCTAACTGGAAGCTTTTCGCTTTGGGGTGATGGGTTCTAGCTGTTGCGCATCTAGTCCGGCTCGGGGTTGGCTTCCTGGATCTTGCGCAGGATGGCGATGTTGTCGCGGTGGCCGGTGAGTTTCGCGGTCACCTTGCCGCGGACGGGGTAGCCGAGCAGGTAGAGGTCGCCGATGATGTCGAGGATCTTGTGGCGCACGAACTCGTCGGGAAACCGCAGCTCGGTGTTGACCACGTTGTCCTCGCCCACCAGGATGAAGTTGTCCAGCCGCCCCCCCGAGCCGAGGCCGAGCTCGTTCAGCATCTTCAGGTCGCGCATGAAGCCGAAGGTCCGCGCCGGCGCGATCTCGCGTTCGTAGGTCTCGAGGTCGGCGAGCTCGAAGTCGAAGAACTGCTCGCCGATCGGCGGCGGATAGCGCAGCAGGTAGGAGACGCGGAAGCCTGCGTAGGGCTCGATCGCGATGCCCTTGCGCTGGTCGCCCACCGCGTAGCGGCGATCGATCACCAGCTCGCGCCGCGGCGCGTCCTGTTCGTCCACCCCGATCTCGGCGAAGGTGCGGCAGAACTCGATCGCCGAGCCGTCGAGCACCGGCACCTCGCCGTGCACCTTGATCAGCAGGTTGGTGATCCCGGCGGCGTGCAGCGCCGAGAGCAGGTGCTCGACCGTCTTGATCTGCGCGCCGCGGGCCGCGAGCGTCGTGGCGTACTCGGTGTCGGCGACCGCGGCGAGGTGTGCGGCGATCGACTCGCCCGAGGGCAGGGATTGGAAGTGGATGCCGCTGTCCGGCGGCAGCGGTTGCAGCACCATCCCGGTGCGGCCGCCCGAGTGCAGGCCGAGTCCGTAGAGCACCGTCGAGTGGCGCAGCGTTCGCTGCTGCGCCGCGCCGGCGGCGGTGATCGGCAGCGGCGGCGGAGGAGTCCGGGCCGCCTCGCCGGTCGCCCGCGGCGCGGGCGCGCCGCGTTCGGGATCGTCGCGTCGCCGCGCGGGCCGCGACCCGGCGCTCGCGGCCGCGGCCGCTTCGATCACCTGATCGTAGGAGAGCGGCTTCTCGAGGTAGTCGACCGCGCCCATCTTGATGGCGCGCACCGCGGTGGCCGTCGTGCCGTGGCCGGAGATCATCACCACCGCCGCCTCCGGGTCGAATCCGCGCAGCGTCTGCAGGGTCTCGAGGCCGTCGCGGTCGGGCAACCAGACGTCGAGGAAGACGACGTCGGGCCGCCGCTGGCGGTAGAGCCGGACCGCTTCCTCGCCGCTGCCGGTGGTCACGACCTCGTAGCCGTGGTCGCGCAGCACGCCGGCGAGGGTGGCGAGGATTCCGCTTTCGTCGTCGACCAGGAGAGCGAGCGCGGACTTCACCTGGTCAGTGTAGCGCAGAGGCCGGTGGTACCATCGCGCGATCGTGAAGCAAGAGGAGACGGTCCAGCGCCGCGCGCCCGAAGTGCTGGCGGACGCGTTGCGCAAGTTCCTGGATCGCGACGCGCACGCCAACATCTCCAAGCTGCTCGGTCGCGTGCGCCCCGAGGACGTGGCGCTGGTGCTCTCGGACCTGCCGCTCGAGCGCCAGCTCAAGGTCTTCGAGATCCTGACCGCGGATTATCCCGACGCCGCCGGCGAGGTGTTGACCGGGCTCGAGGCGGCGCAGCGTCTGGCGCTGCTCGAGAGCCTGCCGCCGGAACAGACGGCGGCGATTCTCTCCCGCATCCCGGTCGACGACGCGGTGTTCGTGGTCGAGTCGCTACCGCGCGATCTCCACGACCGGGTGCTCGAGCTGGTGGACGTCAAGGAGCTCGCCGACGTCCAGACCCAGCTCGGCTACCGCGCCGGCTCGGCCGGCCGGCTGATGGACACCGAGTTCTTCGCCCTGGCGGAGAACGCGACCGTGCGCGCGGCGATCGCCGCCCTGCAGGAGAAGCGCGACGTCGAGATGGTCTTCTACCTCTACGTCGTCGACCGCGACGCCCACCTGGTGGGCGTGACTTCGCTGCGCCAGCTCCTGCTGTCGAAACCCGACCAGACCCTGGGCGAGATCATGCAGCGCTCGGTGATCAAGGTGAACGTGGCGACCGACCAGGAAGAGGTCGCCGGCCTCGCGGCGCGCTACGACCTGCTGGCGATCCCGGTGGTCGACGACGCCAACCACCTCGCCGGCATCGTCACCGTCGACGACATCATCGACGTGGTGCGCGAGGAGGCCGCCGAGGATCTGATGAAGATGGCGGGCAGCTCCGAGAGCGAGCTGCTCTACCCGGAGCGGGTCTGGCAGGTGGCGCGCCACCGCCTACCGGCGGTGCTGGTGTCGCTCGTCGGCCTGGTGGTCACCGGACTGCTGCTCGAGTCCTTCCAAGTGAAGCTCACCGAGGCCCTCTTCCTGCTGGCCTTCGTGCCGTTGATCATGGGGATGGGCGGCTCGATCGGCGGCCAGGCGTCGACCGTGGCGGTGCGCGGCGTGGCCTCGGGCGAGCTGGGGCCGGGCAGCGGCCGCTTCTTCGAGTTCCTCGGCCAGCAGGCGCGCGTCGCCGCGCTGCTCGGGCTTGCCTGCGCGCTGGTGGCAGGAGCGGTCGCGGCGGTGCTCGAGCGCAACCTCTACTACGGCCTGGTGGTGGGCGTGGCGCTCTTCCTCGCCATGGTCTTCGCGGCGGTCTCGGGTTCGACCATGCCGCTGCTCTTCCGCAAACTGGGGGTCGACCCGGCGGTCGCCTCCGGCCCGCTGCTCGCGACCATCAACGACATCACCGGCATCCTCATCTACTTCGGCCTCGCCCTCGCCCTCGTCCGCCATCTCGTCGGCTGATCCTCGCGCGCACGATCGAGCTAAGCTCGCGCCGTGCGTTTCTTCCAGGCGGAAGGGATTCTGCTCTCGGTGACCGAGCTCGCCGAGCAGGATCGGATCGTCACCTTCCTCACCCGTGAGCACGGCAAGCGGCGCGGCGTGGCGCGCGGCGCCAAACGGCGCTACAGCCGCTTCGCCGGCGAGCTGCAACCGCTCGCCAAGGCGCGCCTGGGCTGGTTCGAGAAAGAGGGGCGCGAGCTCGGCCGCGTCTCCGCGGTCGAGATGATCCGCCCGGCCAAGTCGCTCGGCGGCGACCTCGAGGGCATTCTCGCGGGCGCCTGTCTCGCCGAGCAGGTGGGGGAGTTCGCCCCCGAGGACGAGCCGAACGACGCGCTCTTCCGGCTGCTCGATTCGACCCTCGCGGCGCTCGAGTCGGGGGTCGACCGCGGCCTCGCCCTCGCCTACGTCGAGGTCTGGGTGTTGCGCCTGGCCGGGATCTTCCCGCCGGTCGGCGCCTGCCCGCGCTGCGGCAAGCCGCTCGTCGCCGCGTTGCTCGCCGCCTCCGGCGAGTCGCTCCTCTGCGAGAGCTGCGCCGCCGAGACCCCGGGCGCGCGGCGGGTGTCGGGCGCGGCGCTCGAGGCCCTGCGCCGGATCGGCCGCGAGCGCCTGCCGGAGCTCGCCCGGCAGGCGCCCGGCCCGCCGGTTCTGGCGGAGATCTCGGCGATCGCGGGCCGCATTCGCCGTCACTTTCTGCAACACGAGCTGCGCAGCTACGAGGTGCGCGAGCGGACCCTCGACGGCCTGTCCCGGGACGCCTCCCGCCGCGGCGACGGCGCCGATCTCGGATAAGCTTCCGCGGCCGCGACGGCGCCCCGCCGGCCGCGCCCTACCCGAGCCGGGAGCGATGCGCACCTTTCAAGAACTGATCCTCTCCCTGTCCGAATTCTGGGCGAAGCAGGGGTGCGTCTTGCAGCAGCCCTACGACCTCGAGGTCGGGGCCGGCACCATGGCGCCGGACACCTTCCTGCGCGTCCTCGGCCCCGAGCCCTGGCGGGTCGCCTACGTGCAGCCGTCGCGCCGCCCGGCCGACGGCCGCTACGGCGAGAACCCCTTCCGCCTCTACAAGCACCACCAGTTCCAGGTGGTCTTGAAGCCTTCGCCGCTCGACGTGCAGGCGACCTACGTGCGCAGCCTCGCGGCGATGGGCATCGACCTCGCGCAGCACGACCTGCGCTTCGAGGAGGACAACTGGGAGGCGCCGACGCTCGGCGCCTGGGGCGTCGGCTGGCAGGTGATGCTCGACGGCATGGAGATCACCCAGTTCACCTACTTCCAGCAGGCCGGCGGCCTGGAGCTCGCGCCGATCTCCTGCGAGATCACCTACGGACTCGAGCGGAT
This sequence comes from Thermoanaerobaculia bacterium, assembly GCA_046331385.1. Classification (GTDB taxonomy): domain Bacteria; phylum Acidobacteriota; class Thermoanaerobaculia; order Multivoradales; family JAGPDF01; genus JAXLQW01. Next base: position 1,014,333 of record JAXLQW010000001.1, on the reverse strand, counting down.
CACCATGTTTCTCGGCCTCGAGCGCTCGATCTACGACATCGAGTGGGTCCCCGCCGGGCCGCGCTACGGTGAGGTGCGGCGGCAGGACGAGTACGAATCGTCGCGCTACTGCTTCGAGGTCGCCGACATCGCTTTCCTGCACAGCCAGTTCGAGGGCTTCGAGCGCGAGGCGCGCCGCTGCCTCGCGGCCGACATCGTCCTGCCGGCTTACGAGTGCACGCTCAAGTGCTCGCACGCATTCAACGTCCTCGACGCGCGCGGCGCGGTTTCGGTCACCGAGCGCGTCGGACTGATGAAGCGGGTGCGCGACCTGGCGATCGCCTGCGCCGAGGGTTACCTCGCCAGCCGGGAGCGCCAGGGCTTTCCGCTCCTGCCCAAGCTTCCGACCGAGGGCACGGGAGGCGCGCCATGAGCCGCGGCGAGTTCCTGCTCGAGGTGCGCACCGAGGAGATCCCCGCCCGCATGCTGGCGGCGGCGGCGCAGGAGCTCGGCTCGCGCCTGTTCGAGGAGCTGATGGCGCGCGGTGGCCTGGCGCCGTCCGAGGTCGAGACGGCGTACACCCCGCGGCGCCTGGTCCTGGTCCTGGGCGGCCTGCCCGAGCGCGAGGCGAGCCGCGACGAGGAGGTCCTCGGTCCGCCGGCGCGCGCCGCGTTCGCCGCCGACGGTTCGCCGACGCCGGCGGCGCAGGGCTTCGCCCGCCGTCTCGGTCTCGACGCCTCGGCGCTCAAGCGGATCGCCACCGAGAAGGGCGAGTACGTGGCGGCGGTGCGGCGCATCGAAGGCCGCGCCACGGCCGCGATCCTGGGCGAGGTCGTCCCCCGCGTCCTCGCCGGCATCGGCTGGGCGAAGACCATGCGCTGGGGCACCGGCGTCGGACCCTGGGTGCGCCCGGTGCACGGCTTGCTCGCGCTGCTCGACGGCGAGGTGGTGCCGTGCGAGCTCTTCGGCGTCCGCGCCGGCCGCGGGACGGTCGGCCATCCAGTGCTCTCGCCGCGGCCCTTCGAGGTCGCCGACCTCGCCGACTACCGCGCCCGGCTCGCCGAACGTGGCATCCTGACCTCGCCCACGGAGCGCCGGAAAGCGATCGAGACCGCGATGCGCGAGCGCGCGACGGCGCTCGGCGGGGAGCTGGTGGTCGACTCTCCGCTGCTCGACAAGCTGGCGGCGATCTGCGAGATCCCCGGCGTGCTCGAGGGCGGCCTGGCGCCGGAGTTTCTCGAATTGCCGCGCGAGGTCCTCGCCACCAGCCTGCGCGATCACCAGAGCGCCCTGACCGTCGAACGCGACGGCCGGCTGCTGCCGGTCTTCCTCACCGTGATGGACCGTCCGGACGATCCCGCCGGCCGCGTCCGCGCCGGCAACGAGTGGGTGGTCGCGGCCCGCCTGGCGGACGCGAAGTTCTTCTATGGCAAGGACCGCGTGACGAGCCTCGCCGAGCGCGCGCCCCAGCTGGCGAACCTGACCTTTCACGACAAGCTCGGCAGCTACGCCGCCAAGACCTCCCGGCTCGCGGCGTTGACCGCGACGCTCGCCGAGCAGGTCGGCCTCTCGCCGGCCGAGCGCGAGGCGGCGATCGCCGCGGCGCGTCTGCTCAAGGTCGACCTGGCGACCGACATGGTGCGCGAGTTCACCTCGCTCCAGGGCGTGATGGGAGGTATCTACGCCCGCGAGGAGGGCGCGCCCGAAGCGGTCTGGCAGGCGATCTACGACCAGTACCAGCCGGCGGCTGCCGACGACGGCGCCGCCCGCGGCCGGGTGGGGCGGGTCGTCGGCCTCGCCGACCGGCTGGACACCCTCGTCGGCATGTTCGGGCTCGGCCTGGTGCCGACCGGCAGCAAGGACCCGCTCGGCCTGCGCCGCGCGGCGCTCGGATTCGTCAAGACGCTGCTCGATGGTCACCACGCGCTGGCTCTCGGCCCGGCGATCGCCCGCGCCCACGCCGGCTACGAGAAGCTGCCGAAGGCGGCCGACGCGGTGGCCGCGGCGCTGGTCCCGTTCCTCGCCGAGCGCGCCCGCTTCCTGCTCGGCCTCGCGGGTTTCGCCTACGACGAGATCGAGGCCAGCCTGGCGCTCGGCATCGACGACCTGCCGACGCTCGCGCGCCGGGTCGCGGCGCTGCACGCGGTGCGCGGCGAACGCGACTTCCTGGGCGTGGTGCTCTCGGCCAAGCGGATCGCCAACATCACCAGGTCGCTGCCGGCCTATGAGCTGGCGGAGACGAAGCTCGCGGCGGGGGCCGAGTCGGACCTGCTCGCCGCCGGCACGGCGCTCGCCGCCGACCTCGACCGCCGGCTGCCGGCCGGGGACTTCGAGGGCGCGCTGCGCGCCGTCGCGGCGCTCGCCGGCCCGCTCGAGCGTTTCTTCGTCGAGGTGCTGGTCATGGACCCGGACGAAGCCGTGAAGCGCCAGCGCATCGCCCTGCTGCAGAAGATCCATCGCGAGATCGGCCGCCTGGCCGACCTGTCGGCGGTGGTCGTGGACAAGGCCGACTACCGCTGACGTCAGGAGCGACGCCGCCTGAACCGAGATCGCAAGGAGCGCAGCGCATGGGCAAGAAGTACGTCTACGGATTCGACGAGCTGGAAGCCGCCGAGCGAGCGGTCGGAGGCGGTTGGGACGCGGTTCGCGGTCTGCTCGGCGGCAAGGGGGCCAACCTGGCCGACATGACCCGCCTCGGCGTGCCGGTGCCGCCGGGCTTCGTCGTCACCACCGAGGCCTGCAACGCCTTCCTCGCGGCGGGCGAGAAGTTCCCCGACGGGCTCTGGGAGGAGGAGCGCTCGGCGCTCGCGCGACTCGAACGCGCGACCGGCAAGCGCTTCGGCGATCCGCAGGATCCGCTGCTCGTCTCCTGCCGCTCGGGGGCCAAGTTCTCGATGCCCGGGATGATGGACACGGTGCTCAACATCGGCATGAACGACGCGGTCGCCGAGAGCCTGGCGAAGGCGACCGGCGACCCCCGTTTCGCCTACGACAGCTACCGCCGCCTGGTGCAGATGTTCGGCTCGGTGGTCCTGGGGATCGCCGACGAGCCGTTCGAGGAGGTGTTGACCGCGGCGCGGGCGCGCGCCGGGGTCGAAAACGACAGCGACCTCGAGGCCGAGGACTGGCGGCGGGTGACCGCCGAGTTCAAGGCCATCTTCCGCCGCGAGACCGGGCGCGACTTCCCGCAGGACGCCGTCGAGCAGATCCGGCTGGCGACCGAAGCGGTGTTCAAGAGCTGGAACGGCAAGCGCGCGGTCGACTACCGCAACGCCGCCCGGATCGCGCACGACCTCGGCACGGCGGTCAACATCTGCACCATGGTTTTCGGCAACCTGGGGAACGACTCGGCGACCGGCGTCGCCATGACCCGCAGCGGCGCCTCGGGCGAGAACCACATCGAGGGCGACTACCTGACCAACGCCCAGGGCGAGGACGTCGTCGCCGGGATCCGGCAGACCAAGCCCATCGAGCTGCTGCGCGCCGAGATGCCCGCCGCCTACGCCGAGTTCGAGCGCATCGCGCGCCGCCTCGAGCTGCACTACAAGGACATGCAGGACGTCGAGTTCACCATCGAGCGCGGCAAGCTCTGGATGCTGCAGACCCGCGACGCCAAGCGCACCGCGCAGGCGGCGGTGCGCATCGCGGTCGACATGGCCGGCGAGGGTCTGATCACTCGTGAGCAGGCGGTGCTGCGGGTCACGCCCGACCAGATCGACTTCTTCCTCCATCCGCAGTTCTCGCCGGAGTCGGTCGCGGCGGGCGAGCGGATCGCGACCGGCCTCAACGTCTCGCCGGGAGCGGCGGTCGGCCAGATCGCCCTCGACGCCGACAGCGCCGAGCGCTGGGCCAAGCACGAAGGCCGGGCGGTGATCATGGTGCGCCCGGAGACCAAGCCGGACGACGTGCACGGCATGCTGGCGGCGAAAGGGATCCTCACCAGTCGCGGCGGGCGCACCAGCCACGCGGCGCTCGTCGCCCGCCAGTTCGGCAAGCCGGCGGTGGTGGGCGTGGCGGCGCTCGAGATCGATTTCGAGGCGCGCGCCCTGCGCGTCGGCGACCGGACGTTGAAGGAGGGCGACTGGGTCTCGATCGACGGCACGCTCGGCACGGTCTACGCCGGGAAGCTCGACACCGTCGTCCCCGACATCCGCGATCCGTACCTGTCGAAGCTGCTCGGCTGGGCCGACGAGTTCCGCCGCCTGCAGGTGTGGGCCAACTCGGACTACCCGGCCGACGCGAAACGGGCGCGCGACTACGGCGCGCAGGGGATCGGTCTGTGCCGCACCGAGCACATGTTCTTCGAGACCGAGCGCCTGCCGATCGTGCAGCGGATGATCCTGCACAAGAACGAGGCCGCGGTGGTGGCCGAATGCCTCGAGAAGCTGCTGCCTTTCCAGCGCCAGGATTTCGCCGGCCTCTTCCGCGCCATGGACGGTCTGCCGGTCATCGTCCGGCTGATCGATCCGCCGCTGCACGAGTTCCTCCCCGGCCACCTCGAGGTGGCGCTCGAGGTCGAGAAGCTCGAGGAATCCGGCGCCGACCCGCGGCGGCTGGCCGAACGGCGCGAGGTGCTGGCGGCGATCGAGCGCCTGCACGAGGCCAACCCGATGCTCGGCCTGCGCGGCGTGCGGCTCGGCATCCACATGGCGGCGCTCACCCGCATGCAGGTGCGGGCGATCTTCGAGGCCGCCTGCGCCTGCGCCAAGGACGGCGTCGACGTCCACCCGGAGGTGATGATCCCGCTCGCCGGCCACTGGCGCGAGCTCGAGGTGCAGCAGGTGGCGCTCGAGAGCGAGGCGGCGAAGGTGATGACCGAGCAGGGGATCCAGGTGAAGTACAAGTTCGGCACCATGATCGAGGTGCCGCGCGCTGCGCTGACCGCCGACCAGCTGGCGCGCTACGCGCAGTTCTTCTCCTTCGGCACCAACGACCTGACGCAGACGACCTTCGCCATCTCGCGCGACGACGCCGAGAAGGGCTTCCTGCTCGAGTACATCGAGCGCGGCGTGCTGCCGGAGAACCCCTTCGCCTCGATCGACGAGGAGGGGGTCGGCAAGCTGATGGGGATCGCGGTCGAGGCCGGCCGGCGGCAACGCCCGGGCATGGAGATCGGCATCTGCGGCGAGCACGGCGGCGATCCCAAGTCGATCGCCTTCTGCCACCGCCTGGGGCTCTCCTACGTCTCCTGTTCCCCGTTCCGCGTTCCTATCGCCCGCCTCTCCGCCGCCCAGGCGGCGCTCCAGGAGCGCGGCGTCCGTCCGAAGTAGCCGCACGCCGATCGCGGCGGGCCGGCCCGCTCCGGCCGGATAGACTTCGAACGTGCCGCGCATCCACCTGCTCTCCGACCGCGTCGTGTCGCAGATCGCCGCCGGCGAGGTGGTGGAGCGCCCGGCTTCGGTGGTCAAGGAGCTGCTCGAGAACGCGCTCGACGCCGGCGCGACCGCGGTCGAGATCGAGCTCGAGGGCGGCGGCAGGCGTCGCATCCGCGTGGCCGACGACGGCTCCGGCATGGGGCGCGACGACGCGCTCCTCGCCTTCGACCGCCACGCCACCTCGAAGATCGCCGCCGTCGAGGACCTCGAGCGCATCGCCAGCTTCGGCTTCCGCGGCGAGGCGCTGGCGACGATCGCCGCCGTCTCGAAGGTGGAGCTCGTGACCGCCGAGGCGCCGGGAGAGGGGACACGCGTCGTGCTCGAGGGCGGTCGCGTCCTCGCCGCCGAGCCGGTCGCCCGGCCACGCGGCACGACGATCGCCGTCGCCTCGCTGTTCTGGAATGTCCCGGCGCGGCGCAAGTTCCTGAAGTCGCAGGAGACCGAGCTGCGACGAGCGGTCGAAGTGGTCGAGGGCTACGCGCTGGCGCGGCCCGAAGTCCGGTTCGCCGTCCGCCACGAAGGCCGACTGCTGGTCGACGCCGCCGCCACGGACGGTGGAGACCGCGGCCTCGCCGATCGCATCGCCGAGATCTTCGGCGCGCGCGCGCTCGAGGATCTCGCTCCCATCGCCGGCGCGATCGGCATGCGCGGTCGCGCCTGGGGCTACGTCGGCGGCCGGGCGAGCGCCCGCGGCCGGCGCAGCTTCGTGTTCGTCAACCGCCGCCTGGTGCGCGACCGGACCGTCTCGGCCGTCTTCTACCGCGCGGTGCGCGAGGAGTGGCGCAGCGAGGAGTTCCCGAGCCTCTTCCTGTTCCTCGAGCTGCCTCCCGAGGAGGTGGACGTGAACGTCCATCCCCAGAAGGCCGAGGTCCGATTCCGCGACCCGCGCCTCGCCGACCAGCTGGCGGAAGTTCTGCGCCAAGCCCTCGGCCGCGCTCGCGGCGAAGAGCTCGCCCCTCTGCGCGCGCCGAGCGCCAACGCCTTCCGCACCGCGCCGCTCGCGCTCGCCGGCGAGACAAGAGGATTCGGGTCCGGGACCGCCAGTGCCTCGGACCGCGCTAAGTTTTTTTCGGTTAAGGGGAAAGACGCCGGCTTGGAGATCGCCGAGAATGGCGAGGTCTACGCTGGACCAGGTACGGCGGCCACAATCCGCGACACTGCCGGCAGCGCGTCCTTCCCCCTAGTCGAAAACAACCTGACGCCCGCCGACCCGCCCGCCATTCGCGACCCCGCCGGCAGCGCGTCCTTCCCCCTAGTCGAAAACAACCTAGCGCCCGCCGACCCGTCCGCCACCCGCGACCCGGCCGGCAAAGCGTCCTTCCCCCTAGTCGAAAACAACCTAGCGCCCGCCGACCCGTCCGCCACCCGCGACCCCGCCGGCAAAGCGTCCTTTCAAACGATTCCTTCTTTCGGCCGGCAGGGCGATCCGATGCCCTCCGGCGAGAGCGCTGGCCGGCTGGGGCAGATCGTCTGGGCGCCGCTCGAGCGGCGCCCGGTACCGCTCTCGGGGCGCTCGGGCGAGGTCCGCCCTTTCCGTCTGCTCGGCCAGTACAAGGGCTCGCTGCTGCTGCTCGAGGGCCCCGACGGTCTCTATCTGATCGACCAGCACGTAGCGCACGAGCGCGTGCTCTACGAGCGCCAGCGCCGCGCGCTCGCCGGCGAGCTTCCGGCCGCGCAACGGCTGCTCGCGCCGCAGCTGCTCGAGCTGTCGCGCGCCGAACGCCTGCACTTGGCGGAGATCGCCGAGGCGCTCGCGCCCCTCGGCTTCGAGCTCTCGACCCTCTCCGGCGATGCGATCGCCATGACCTCGCAGCCGGCGAGCCTCACGGGCGAGCAAGCCGAGAGCTGGCTGCGCGCGCTCGCCGCCGATGCCGAGCTGACGCCGGCGACCCTGGCGCGTCGGGCGCTCGACGATTTCGCCGCCAGCCTCGCCTGCAAGGCGGCGATCAAGATGCACCACCCGCTCCCGCCGGAGGCCGCCGAGGCGCTGCTCGCGGAGCTCTTCCGCGCCGAGAACCCGTTCGCCTGTCCCCACGGTCGGCCGGTCGTCCTGGTGATGGGCGACGCCGATCTCGAACGGCGATTCGGGCGGCGATAGCATGCGGCGCGAGTTCGCCAGATGAGCGTCGACACCAGCGAGATCGAGCGCCGGATCGGCTACGCCTTCGCCGATCGCGCGCTGCTCGCCGCGGCGCTGACCCATCGCTCCTGGGCGCACGAATCGGGCGGCGGCGACCACTACGAACGCCTCGAGTTCCTCGGCGACGCGGTGCTCGGGCTGGTGACCGCCGAGTGGCTCTATCGCCGGTTCGCCGATCATCCGGAGGGCGAGCTGTCGCGCTGGAAGGCGCGCCTGGTGAGCGCCCCGGCGCTCGCGCCCTACGCCGAGACGCTCGGCCTCGGCGAGCGCCTCCGCCTCGGCGTCGGCGAGGACCGCTCGGGGGGAAGGACCAAGGCCTCCCTGCTCGCCGACGCGCTCGAAGCGCTGTGGGGCGCGGTCTATCTCGACGGCGGACACGCCGCGGCGCGCGCCGCGATCGTCGCCTATCTCGAGCGGGCGACGCCGGGGCTCGAAACGACGCTGCGCCGGGACGCCAAGACCGAGCTCCAGGAGCTCGCCCAGGGGCTGGCTTGGGAGCGGCCGCTCTACCGGGTGGTGCAGGAGGTCGGGCCGGAGCACGACAAGCGTTTCGTCGTCGAAGTCGAGCTGCGCGGCGCGATCGCCGGGCGCGGCGTCGGGCGCAGCAAGAAGGGCGCGGAACAGGAAGCGGCGCTCGCGGCGCTGGCCGCGCTCCCGGCCGCGGAGCGCAGCGGAGACGGCGGCGGGGCGGCCGGCGGGGAATCCCCGACGTGAGCCCGGCGGCGCGCGCCGGTGCGCTCGTCTTCGTCGTGCTGGCGCTCGTCGACCTGGCGACCGTGGAGCGCGGACCGGGCCGCGGCGACGTCGCCAAGTTCCAATTCGCCGGGCCGATGGCGGCGACGCCTCACCCCACCGGATATCCGCTCTACCTTCTGTTGACTCGCGCGCTTACGGCGCCCGTGCCGGCACGGCTGTGGCCGCTGGCGACGAACGCCGGATCGGCGATCCTGGTCGCCGCGGCGCTCGCGGTCGGTGCGGCGACCGCGGTCGAGATCGCCGGGGCTTCGGTCGGCGCGGCGGCGATGGCCGCGATCGGCGTCGGCCTCCTGCCGCCCTTCTGGCGGGCGGCGCGAGTGGCCGAAGTCGTGCCGCTCCACCTCCTCTTCTCGGCTGTGGTCCTGGCGCTGGCGCTCGGCTCGGCGGCGGACGCAGGAGCGCGGCGCGCTTCGACCGGGCTCGCGGTCTGGGGGCTCTCCTTCGCCCACCACGCCACCACCGTGCTGCTGGCGCCGAGCCTCGTGGCGCTGCACTTCGCGACCCCGCCCGCCCGGCGCCTCGCGCTGCCTCGACTGGCGGCTGCTCTCGCCGGCGGCGGCGCTCTCGCCCTGGCGCTCGCTGGCGTGCTCGTGGCGCGCACCTGGCAGGCCCATCCCTTCTACCTCGAAGCGCGCGCCGACACGCTTGGCGATCTGCTGTCGGTGCTCTCGGGTGCGCGGTTCCAGGGCTGGCTGCTGCGCGGTGGCCTCACCGGCGTGGGGCGGCACGCGGCGGCGATGGCGGAGGAGTCCTGGGGCTTCCTGCCGCTCGTCGTCGCCGCCGCCCTGGGATGGCGTCGCCTGGGCGCGGCGCAGCGCCGGGCGATCGGACTCTTCGCGCTCGGCGGGATCGGATTCAGCCTGGTCTACGAGGTCCCCGACGCCGCGACCTATCTGCTCGCGCCGCTCGCCGGACTCCTGATCCCCGCCGCGGCGGCCGCGACCCGCGCCGCGGCGGCGATCGCCCGCCGCGGCCCGACCGCGCGCGCCGGCGCGCTCGTCGCGGTCGGGCTCGCCTACGGCGGCGAAGCGGCGATCGCCGCGCGGACGATCGATTTCGCGGACGAGCGGCGCGCGGTGGAGCGCCTCGAGCGTCGCCTGGCGGAGATTCCGCCGGGTGCGCTGCTGCTCTCCTTCGACTACGGCGAATGCATGACGCTCGAGCTCGAGCGCGCGCGGGGCGCCGCGCCGCGCGATTCCCGCGCTCTCTGCCTGCACCCGGCGGCGGCGGCGAGCGCGCACGGCCTCGATCCCCTGCGACGGTACCTCGCCGGCGAACGCCTGCGCCTGCCGCCGGACGACGCGGTACTTCCCGCCGGGCGCGAGGTCTGGCTGGTCTCGCCCGAGACGGCACCGCTGCCGGGGCTGGCGCGCCGCGGTCTCGCGGTCGCGGCGAGCGCGCCCTCGGGGTCGTCGCGCCTCGCCCTCGGGCCCGGGCAGGTGCGTCCGGAGCTCGCTCGCCTCGTCCACCAGCTCGCCTCCGTGCCGAGTCCGGAAGAGCTCGGTGCGGCGCTCGCGGCGGAAGAACCGGACACGGCGTTCGTGGTCGGTGGGGTGGAAGCGCGGCGAGCCGGCGGTGCCGGCGATCGGCTGGAGCCGGTGAGCGAAGCCGACGACCGTTTGGCGTTCGAGGTGAGCTGCGCGAGCGGCTGCTGGCTGGTCGTCGGCGAGCGTTGGTTCGGGCGCTGGCGGATCGAGCTCGACGGCAGGCGCGCCGCCGGCTTCGACGCCGACGGGCAGGACCTCGGGCTCGAGATCCCGCCCGGCGCCCATCGGGTCGAGCTGGCGCGCGACCTGCGGCCCTTCGCTCTCGAGCGTTGGTGGACCCTGGCGAGCGGCCGGCGGGGGATGCCGTGACGCTCTCGCCCGAACGCCGCGCGCGTCTCGGTCGGTGGCTGCTGGCGGGCGCGCTCGTCGGCCTGGCGATCCCCGGTCTGCGCCGCGGTGTGCGACTCGCCGACGAGGCCGAGGGCGAGCGGGTGATGTGCGAGGGCCTGCCGAACTACGCCGGCGCGGTGGCGGCGCTCTCCGAGTCCTCCCGGCTGAGGTTTTGGGTCGACGGTGCGGATCCTCGCGCCTCGGAGAGGTACTTCTGCGCCCAGCTCGCGGTGGCGCCGAGACTCCTGGTCCCGCCGCCGGTGGGCCGCGGCGAGCGGCGCTCCGCGGCGCGCCTCGCCTGGACGCTGGTCGACGGAGCGCACGGCCCTCGCCTGGCGGTCGGCGACTTCGCCTGGCGGCGGATCGAGACCGGCATCGGAGCCGACTCGCCATGAACGAGGCGGTGTTGGCGGCGACCAGCCTCGCGGCCGTGGTCGGGGGCGGCTGGGTCCTGGCCTTGACCCTGCTGCCGAAACGCCTGGAGGCGCGCGCGGCGTGGGGGCTCGCCTACGCGCCCGCGCTCGGCTTCGGTCTCGCCTCGCTGCTCCTGTGCGGCGCTCGTGGCCTCGATCTGGGCCGGCCGGGGATCGCGAGCTGGCTGCTGGCGGTGGTGATCGCGGCCGTGGGCCTGCGCCTTCTGCGCTCGGGCGACGACGGGGCGGCGCTCGTGGCGCGCGCCGAGGGGCCGAGGGCGGCGCGCGACGAGCGGGCGGCGACGGCGGTGCTGGTGGCGATCTCGGCGCTGGTCGCGGCGCGACTCTTCGCCGCCTTCGTTCGCGCCGTGCCCTGGGGCGCCTGGGACGCGGTGGCGATCTGGAATCTCCGCGCTCGCATGCTCTTCCGCGGCTGGGAGAGCATCCCGGCAGTGCTCGAGGGCTCCGACTATCCGCTCTGCTTGCCGGCGGGGCTCGCAGCGCAGAGCGGCTGGGTGGGGCGCGAGCTGCCGCTCGCCGGGCATCTCGCCGGCCTCGCATTCGTCGCCGCGACCCTCTTGCTCGCGGGCCTCGCCGTGCGCCGCCTGGCGGGCGCGCTGCCGGCGGCGGTGACCGTGGTGCTGCTCTGCGGCACGCCGTTGTTTCTCGGCCAGGGCTTCTCGCAGGAGGCCGACGTGCCGCTCGGCTACCTGCTGCTCGGCGCGTTCGTGCCGCTCGCGGCGCGCCTCGATCGCGACGGTTCCGACCTGCCGCCGGCGCTGGCGGGACTCTGCCTCGGCCTGGCGCCGTGGATGAAGCACGAGGGGAGGGTGGAGGCGATCCTCTTGCTCGCGCCCTTCGCCGGTCTGCTGGTCTGGGAGCGCCGGCACGGCCGCGATCACGCCGACGAGCCGCTGGCGCTGCCGCTGGCGATCGGCCTCCTGCCGGGGATGCTCGCCGCGGCGCTCTTCCATCGCTACTGGGTGACCGGGAAGGTCTTCGACACCGCGCTCTTCGTCTCCGGCGACTGGCTCGGGCGCGCCGCCGACCCGGCGCGCTGGCTGCGGCCCGTGAGAGCGCTGATCGAGCACCTCGCGCCGGCGGCGGCCAACCCGGTCTGGGCCGCGACCGCTGCCGCGATCCTGCTGCTCGCAATCGTCGCCGCCGCGCGTCGCGCCGCGCGCGCCTCGGCGGAATTCCGTCTCTGGCTGCCGGTGGCGCTGGCTTTCCTTTTCTTCTGGTGCGCGAGCTACGCCCTGACGCCCTACGATCCCGAGTGGCACATCCGCACCTCGCTCGACCGCGTCGTCCTGCAGTTCCTGCCGATCACCGCGTCCGCCCTGGCGGCGGCGGCATTCCGCTCGCCGCCGGATTGAGCGCCGGGCTACGGGGCGGCGAGCCGCCGCGCTTGGCATAGAATTCCGTGTTCCCATGAGCGAGACCACGACCACGATCCGGCGCCTGCGCGAGCGCATCGGCGAGACGGTGACCCTGCGCGGCTGGGTGTCCCAGAAGCGCTCGAGCGGCAAGATCGGATTCCTCCAGGTGCGCGACGGTTCGGGCACGGTGCAGGCGGTGGCGAGCCGCGCCGACCTTCCCGAGCCCGCCTGGGCGGAGGTCGAGCGGGCGACGCAGGAGTCGACCGTGCGCCTGTCAGGAGCGGTGAAGGAGGACAAGCGCTCGCCCTCGGGGGTCGAGATCCAGCTCACCGACTTCGCCGTCGATCATCTGACGCAGGATTTTCCCATCTCTCCCAAGGACCACGGCACCGCCTTCCTGATGGAGAACCGCCACCTGTGGCTGCGCTCGAGCCGCCAGCGCGCGGCGTTGAAGATCCGCAGCGAGGTGGAGCAGGGGATCCACGACTTCTTCTACGAGCGCGATTTCGTGCGCATCGATTCGCCGATCCTCACCCCGGCGGCCTGCGAGGGCACGTCGACGCTGTTCGAGACCGACTACTTCGGCGACAAAGCCTTCCTCTCGCAGTCCGGGCAGCTCTATCTCGAGCCGGCGATCTCGGCCTTCGGCAAGGTCTATTGCTTCGGGCCCACCTTCCGGGCGGAGAAGTCGAAGACCCGGCGCCACCTGATGGAGTTCTGGATGGTCGAGCCCGAGGTCGCGTTCCTCGAGTTCGACGGCCTGTGCGCTCTGGCGGAGGAGTTCGTGGTCTACCTCGTGGCTCGCGTCCTCGACCGTTGCGGCGAGGACCTGAAAGTGCTCGAGCGCGACCCGACGCCTCTCGAGCGCGTCGTCCCTCCGTTTCCGCGCATCACCTACAGCGAGGCGATCGAGCGCCTCAACGGCAAGGGGAATCCGATCGCCTGGGGTGACGACTTCGGCGCCGACGAGGAGACCCTGGTCGCCGAGGACTTCGATCGCCCGCTGTTGATCTCGCGCTTCCCGGCCTCGTTCAAGGCCTTCTACATGCAGCCCGACCCGGAGAATCCCAAGGTCGTTCTCGGCCTCGACATGCTCGCCCCCGAAGGTTACGGCGAGATCATCGGCGGCAGCCAGCGCATCCACGACCACGACCTTCTGCTGCGGCGCATCGTCGATCACCAGCTGCCGGTCGAGGCGTTCCAGTGGTACCTCGACGTGCGCAAGTACGGCAGCGCTCCGCATGCCGGCTTCGGCATGGGGCTCGAGCGCTTCGTCTCCTGGATGGGCAAGCTCGAGCACGTGCGCGAGACGATCCCCTACCCGCGCATGCTCTACAAGATCTACCCCTGAAGTGGGCGACTCGCCGAGCGACGGGAACCGGCCGTCGGCGCTCGAAGCCTCGGACATCGCTTCGCTCGCCGTCCTGACGCTCGTCTGGGGGAGCACCTGGGCGGCGATCCGCGTCTCGCTCGCCGGCATCCCGCCGCTCGCCGGCATGGCGATCCGCTTCCTCGCCGCCGGCGGCATCCTGCTCGCCGTCGCGCGCTGGCGCGGAGTGGCGCTCGGGCGCACGGCGATCGAACGGCGGCTTTGGGCCTGGAACGCCCTCACGACCTTCCTGGTGCCCTACGGGACCATCTACTGGGCGGAGCAGTGGGTGCCGACCGGCTTGGCGTCGATCCTGTTCTCGACCTTTCCTCTCTGGGTGGTGGCGCTCGGCCGCTGGCTGCTGCCGGCGGAGCGACTCGATCTGCGGCGGATGATGGGCGTGGTGCTCGGGTTCGTCGGCGTCGGGGTGGTCTTCTCCGAGGACTTTACCCGCCTCGGCGGTGCGGGGGTGCGGTGGCCGGCGACCGCGCTGCTCGGAGCGGCTGCGGTCTCGGCTTCGGGGACCCTCGCTCTGCGGCGCTGGGGAAGGTCGATCTCGCCCCTGTCGCTCGCCTCGGTGCCGATGCTCGCGACCGGTGTCGCGGCGGGAATCCTCGCCGCGCTCTGGGAGCGCCAGCGTGGCCTCACCTCTGCACCGTGGCCCTGGGTGGCGACCGCCTACCTGGCGATCTTCGGCTCGGCCGTCACCTTCACGCTCTATTTTCGCCTCTTGTCGCGGCGCGGCGCAGTTCTCGCTTCGATGGTCTCCTACACCGCCCCGGTGGTGGCCGTCGGGGTGGGGATCGTGGCTTTCGACGAGCCCATCACCGGCCGCGTGGTCGGGGGCGCGGCCCTTGTCCTGGCTGGGGTCGCCCTGGTGCTGCGCCCGTCCCGCTCCGCCCGCGCCCCGGGGGGCTAGCGTCATTGCCGCGATGCGGTATAATTTTGCCGCAGTGCGGAACTTCCGCGTCCCGCTCCGCGCTGCGGTGCTACCATGAAGGGACTCGAGGCCCAGGGAGGAAGCCGCATGAGACCGTCCGCCCCTCATCAGGTCAGCGAGCAGGAAGCGCGCCACGTCGCCGAGGCTTCGCGCCAGACCGAATGGGAGCAGCCGAGCTTCCTCAAGGAGTTGTTTCTCGGCGACTTCCGCCTCGACCTGGTCCATCCCTATCCCCTGGTCGAGGACGAGCGGCCCGAATTCACCGCTTTCTTCCAGGCTTTCCGCGAGTTCCTGAAGAGCGAGGTCGATCCGGTGGCGATCGACGCCACCGGCGAATACCCGCCGCACGTCCTCGACGGCCTGCGCAAGCTCGGCGCCTTCGGCCTGAAGATCCCCAAGGAGTACGGCGGGCTCGGCTTCACCATGGTCGAGTACGCCAAGGTCATGGAACTGCTGGGCAGCGTCGACGGCAACGTCGAGGCGCTGCTCTCGGCGCACCAGTCGATCGGCGTGCCGACTCCGTTGCTCTATTTCGGCAACGAGCGGCAGAAGCGCGAATTCCTGCCGCGCTGCGCCGCCGGGGAGATCTCCGGCTTCGCGCTCACCGAGCCCGACGTCGGCTCCGATCCGGCGCGCCTGGCGACCACCGCCGAGCTCTCGGCGGACGGCAAGCGCTACCTGCTCAACGGCACCAAGCTCTGGTGCACCAACGGCACCATCGCCCAGCTCCTGGTGGTCATGGCGCGCGACCCGAAGACCAAGAAGATCAGCGCTTTCGTGGTCGAGACCGACGCGCCGGGCGTGAAGATGGAGCGCCGCTGCCACTTCATGGGCCTGAAGGCGCTCGCCAACGCGGTGCTCTCGTTCACCAACGTCGAGGTGCCGGTCGGCAACCGCATCGGCGACGAGGGCAAGGGCCTGAAGATCGCGCTCACCACCCTCAACACCGGTCGCCTGGCGATCCCCGCCGGCGCTGTCGGCTGCGCCAAGATGTGCCTCGAGATCTGCCGCGAGTGGTCAGCCGAGCGCGTGCAGTGGGGGCGCCCGGTCGGCAAGCACGAGGCGATCGCCCACAAGCTCGCCGACATGGCGGCGACGACCTTCGCCATGGAGGCGATGACCGAGCTCGCCTGCCAGATGGCCGACCGCGGCGACTACGACATTCGCCTCGAGGCCGCCGCCGCCAAGCTCTGGAACACCGAGCGCGGTTGGGAGATGGTCGACGACACGATGCAGATCCGCGGCGGGCGGGGCTACGAGACCGCGACGTCGCTCGCGGCGCGCGGCGAGCGCCCGATCCCGGTCGAGCAGATCTTCCGTGACTACCGCATCAACCGCATCTTCGAGGGCTCGACCGAGATCATGCACCTGTTCATGGCGCGCGAGGCGGTCGACAAGCACCTGCAGGTGGCCGGCGACCTGATCGATCCCGAGAAGCCGGCGGGCGCGAAGTTCAAAGCCCTCCTGCGCGCCGCGGTCTTCTACGGCTGGTGGTACCCGACGCGCTGGCTCGGCTGGGGGCGCTGGCCGCGCTACGCCTCCTTCGGCGCGCTCGCGACCCATCTGCGTTTCGTCGAGCGCAGCGCCCGCAAGCTCGCCCGTCAGGTCTTCCACGGCATGAACGTCTACCAGGCGAAGCTGCAGCACAAGCAGGGTTTCCTCTTCCGCCTGGTGGACGTGGACATCGAGCTCTTCGCCATGGTGGCGGCGGTCGCGCGCTCGCGGGCGCTCGCCGAGCGCGGGAAGCCGGAGGCCGCGCAGGCGGCGGCGCTCGCCGACCTGTTCTGTCGCAACGGCCGCCACCGGGTGAAGAAGCTGTTCCGCGACCTCTGGCACAACGACGACGCGCTGAAGTACCGGACCGGGGTCGCGGTGGTCGACGGCAAGCACACCTGGCTGCACGAAGGCACGATCCCGGTCGCCGAGCACCATCTGGAGCTCGCCGAGATCGCGCCGCCGCAAACGCGCGCCGAACGCCCGGTCTCCGTCGGCTGAGCGTTTGCGCGCCGTCCTCCCCTGGACCCCCGGCTCTCCGCCGGCGCCGCGGATCGGTGAAGCCTCCGATCCGCGGCCGGGTCCCGGTGAGGTCCTGATCGAGATCCACGCCACGGCGCTCAATCGCGCCGATCTCCTGCAGATGCAGGGTCGGTACCCGCCTCCGGTGGGGGAGTCGGAGATCCCTGGCCTCGAGGCCGCGGGCGAGATCGTCGCGCTCGGCGCCGGTGTCGAGGGCTTTCGGATCGGCGACCGGGTCGGGGCGCTCCTGGCCGGCGGGGGCCACGCCGAACGCGCCGCGGCGCCGGCCGGCCAGCTGATTCCGATCCCGGCGAACTGGACCTGGGAGGAGGCGGGGGCGCTGCCCGAGGCGGCGATCACCGCCTGGACCAATCTCGTGGTCGAAGGCGGTCTGCAGCCGGGCGAGTGCGTCGCGGTCACCGGTGCCGCCTCGGGGATCGGGACCTTCGCGATCCCGCTGGCGCGCGAGCTCGGCGCGCGGGTCTTCGCGGTGGGCCGCGATCCCGACCGGCTCGAGCGCACCCGCGCTCTCGGCGCCGAGCGGGTGTTCGTCGAAGGTGAGAGTCTGCCCGGGGATCTGCGCGCCGCGACCGAAGGACGGGGCGTCGACCTGGTGCTCGACCTGGTGGGCGGCGAGCGGATCTCGGGGCTGCTCGCGGCCCTCGCGCCGCGCGGCCGGCTGGTGCTCCTGAGCCTCCTGGCCGGCAGCTCGGTCGAGGTCGATCTCGCGCGTCTGCTGCGCGGCCGATTGCGGCTGATCGGCTCGGTCCTGCGCTCGAGGACGAGGGCGGAGAAGGGCGAGCTGGTGGCCGGCTTCCGCCAATTCGCGGACGGGCTGCTGCGCGAGCGCCGGCTGCTGCCGCTCCTCGACCGCGTCTTCCCCTTCGCCGAGATCGCCACCGCCTACGAGCACCTGGCCCACGGCCGGCCCCTCGGCAAAGTGGGTGTGCGCGTCCGCTGAGCTTCCCCCCGCCCCCAGCCCCCCGCCCGGGCCCTCGCGGCAGCGCCCGGTCGCAGATCGAAAAGGCGAAAAGCTTCCGGTCAAAAGTCCGGGCTGGGCGACGCCCTCGTACACTGGCAGGCGGGTCGACTTCGCGACGCTGGAAGTGAAGGCGTCTTTTTCCCTAGCCGAGCTTTTCTTCGCAGGATGGCGGCGGGCCGAGCTCATCGCCCAAAAGCGAAAAGCTCCGGTTAGGAGCCCGGGCGGGGCGACGCCCTCGTACACTGGCGGGCGGGTCGACTTCGCGAGGCTGGAAGTGAAGGCGTCTTTTTCCTTAGCCGAGCCTCTCTTCGCAGGATGGCGGCAGGTCGAGCTCATCGCCCAAAAGCGAAAGGCTCCGGTTGGGAGTCTGGGCGGGGCGACGCCCTCGTACCCTGGCGAGCGGGTCGCCTTCGCGAGGCTGGAAGTGAAGGCGTCTTTTCCTTAGCCGAGCTTTTCTCTTTGGTTGTTTCTTGCTTCTTGCTGCTTGGATCTCTGGGGGTTTCGACGGGCGGGTTGGTTAGCCGCCGGCGATGGCGCCGATCACCAGGTAGGGCTCTTTTCCTTCCGCGACCACCGCGGGGAGCGGCGTGTCGGGATCTTCGTCCGACAGGTCTCGCTCGCAGGCGTAGAAGCGGATGAAGGCGCGGCGTCGCTGGGTGCTCTGGTCACGGGTCGTGCCGACGAGCATCGGATAGCGCGCCTCGAGGGCGTCGAGGATCGCGCGCTGGGTCGCCGGTCCGGCGCCGGGGAGCTCGAGCAACACCTCGCCGTCGATCCGCGCCAGGCTGCGCAGCGGGGCCGGCAGGACGACGCGGATCATGGCAGCGTCTGCACCTCGACCGAGAGGACGCCCGGCAGATCGCGGACGATCGGCTCCCACGAATCACCGCCGTCGGCGGAGGCGTAGACCTGACCGCCGGTGGTGCCGAAGTAGATGCCGCAGGGATCGAGGCGGTCGACCGCCATCGCATCGCGCAGGACGTTGACGTAGCAGTTCTCCTGCGGCAGGCCCTTCGTCAGCGCCTCCCACTCATCGCCACCCGTGCGGCTGCGGTAGACGCGCAGCTTGCCCTCCGGCGGGTAGTGCTCCGAGTCGCTCTTGATCGGCACGACGTAGATCGTCTCCGGCTCGTGCGCGTGGACGTCGATCGGGAAGCCGAAGTCGGTCGGCAGGTTACCGCTCACCTCGCGCCAGGAATCGCCGCCGTCGTCGCTGCGCATCACGTCCCAGTGTTTCTGCATGAACAGGGTGTCGGGACGCGACGGGTGCAAGGCGATGCGGTGCACGCAGTGCCCGACCTCGGCGGTCGGATCGGGGATGTGGTTCGAGCGCAGGCCCTGATTCTTGGGGCTCCAGGTCGCGCCGCCGTCGTCGCTGCGGAAGACCCCGGCGGCCGAGATGGCGATATGCATGCGCCCCGGGCGGCTCGGATCGAGCAGGATCGTGTGCAGACCCATGCCGCCGGCTCCCGGCGTCCAGTTCGGCCCGGAGCCGTGTCGGCGCAGGCCGGAGAGCTCCTGCCAGGTCTTGGCGCCGTCGGTCGACCGGAAGATCGCCGCGTCCTCGATGCCGGCGTACAGCGTGTCGGGGTCGGTGAGCGACGGCTCCAGATGCCAGACGCGCTTGAACTCCCACGGGTGCGGCGAGCCGTCGTACCACTGGTGGGTCCCGGGCACGCCGTCGTACTCGAACTTGTTGCCCACCGCCTCCCAGGTCTCGCCGCCGTCGTTCGAGCGCTGGAGCACCTGCCCGAACCAGCCGCTGGTCTGCGAGGCATAGAGCCGGTCCGAATCGACGGGGGAGCCCTTCAGGTGGTAGATCTCCCAGCCTGCGAAGTGCGGGCCGGCGATCTGCCAGCGGCCACGCCGGGCGTCGGAAGTCAGGATAAAGGCTCCTTTGCGCGTCCCGACCAGCACTCGAACTCCGCTCATCTGTCGGCTCCCCCTCGCGGCTCCGGCCCGCGGGCAAGAAATCGTGTCGCAGTATAGCGGCGGCTGCTAACTTTTCTCCCCGGCCGGTGTCTGTAGGCGGCCAGAGGAGATCGTGGAGAGATCCGACCCAGAGCTGATCGCGTCGATCCGCGCCGGAGATCGTGCGGGATTCGACGAGCTCATGCGGCGCTACGAGCGGCTGGTCTACAAGGTCGTCTTCGGACTCGTCCGGCGGCGCGAGGACGCGCTCGACCTGACGCAGAGCAGCTTTCTCAAGGCCCTCCAGGGGCTGGACGAGTACCGCGGCGACGCGACGTTCAAGACCTGGCTGCTGCGCATCGCCTACCACGAGGGGCTCAACTGGACGCGCGGCGCCGGCCGGCGGGGACCGGGAGTGGAGCTCGACGAGGCGGCGCCGCGCCTGGCGCTCGCCGCGACCCAGGAGCGCGAGCTCGAGGAGCGCCAGCGGCTCGGCACCGTGCAGCGCGCGCTGGCGCGGCTCAACGGTCGCTATCGCACCACGATCCTGCTGCGCTACGTCGACGAGATGTCGATCCGCGACATCGCGGCGGTGCTCGACTGCAGCGAGGCGATGACCAAGAACATCCTCTTCCGTGGCGTGCGCCAGCTCCGGCGCGCGATGGCGGAGGGGGGGTAGGAGGCGCCATGGATTCCTGTCGCGACTTCGAGTCGCTGATCGACCGGGCGCAGGTCGAGGATCTCGCTCCGGCCGAACGCGACCGGCTGCTCGAGCACCTCGAGAGCTGCGAAGCCTGTTCCGAGGTGTTCGACCTGCTCGGCCGGGTGCGCGGCGAAGCGGACCTCTCGGGTCCGAGCGCCGAGGAGCTCGCCGGCGTGCGGCACGCCGTCCTCGCCGAGCTCGGGTCGCCGGCCCGGCCTGCGTCGCGCCGGCGGCCGACGGCGGCGGGCGGCCGCTGGCGGCGCATGGCGCTGGCGGCGGGGCTCGGTCTGGTGCTCGTGGGCGGCGGCGTGGCGCTCGGCCTGCGTCTCGCGGCACCGGGGCGGGCCGGCGCGAGCGCGGCCGGTCGCGGGGCACTCTCCGACGACCGTCAGCTGGCGGCGGCGATCCGCGAGGCGGCGGTCCGCAATCGGCGCTTCGAGGACGTCGAGAATTCCCCCTTCGTCTACTCCAACGTCGCGATCGAGAAAGCGCCGGGAGAGCGGCTGCGGCTGAGCTTCGACGTCGCGCGGCACCTCGACCTCGAGCTCGCCGAGAGCGACCCGCTGGCGAGCGAGATCCTGGTCCAGGCGCTCGTCGAGTCCTCGGCGATCGGCACCCGGATCCAGGTGATCGGCCTGGCCGGCGAGGCCATGAGCCCCAAGGTGAAGCGCGCGATCCTCGTCGCGATGGGTAGCGACGAGAACCTCGGCGTCCGCCTCTCGGCGCAAGCCAAGCTGGCCGCCGCCGGGGACGACCCCGAGATCAGCGCGGCGATGCTCGCGGTGCTCGAAAAGGAGCCGTCGGTGCAGATGCGACTCGCCGCGATCGACTACCTGACCCGGAATCACGTCCACCCGGAGGTGCTCGAGCGAGCGATCGGAGCCGGGCCGGAAGCCGGCGAAGGAGCCGTCTACGTGCGGGCGCAGCCCTACTTGCGAAGTCACGGATCTTGACCAGGAAAGCGAGGTCTCCCTTGATTCCACGCTCCACGCTTCTCTCTCTCAACCTCCTGCTCCTCGCGCCGGCTTTCGCCGGCGCGCAACACTGGCAGATCGCCGCGGCCCCGGGCGGCCTGCTCGAGGTCGACTTGCGCACGGGCGGCAGCGTCGAAATCCGCGGCGGTGGCGGCTCGTCGGTGACCATCGACGCCAAGGTCACCGGCGCCGACGCCGACGCGGTCGAGGTCAAGGCGGTGGCGGTCGCGCACGGCGTTCGGGTGCGCTCCGAGTACACGCGCAAGCTGCGCCACTCCTCGGCGAGCGCCGACCTGACGATCGTCGTGCCGGACCGGTTCGATCTCGACTTCGACTCGATGGGCGGCGGCCTCGGCGTCACCGGCGTCGAGGGGCGCCTCGAGGGCGAGACCATGGGCGGCGCGATCGTGCTGCACCAGGTGAAGGGGAAGGTGTCGTTGTCGACCATGGGCGGCGAGATCGAGGTCACCGACTCGGAGGCCGAGGGCAAGGTCAGCACCATGGGCGGCGACGTCCGTTTCCACAACGTGCGCGGCGGCCTCCAGGGCTCCTCGATGGGCGGCCAGGTGAGGATCGACGAGCCGGACGACGCCGCGCCGGGAGCGCCCCGCAGGGTCAAGATCACGACCATGGGCGGTCCGATCCACCTGAAGAGCGCGCCGGGTGGCGCCGAGGTCTCGACCATGGGCGGCGACGTGGAGATCGAATCCGCCGCGGGGCCGGTGAACGCCTCGACCATGGGTGGGGAGATCGTGATCGGCGGCGCGTCGAGCGACGTCGTCGCCTCGACGATGGGCGGCGACGTGAAGGTGCGCGTTGTCCCGGGCGGCGGCGACGTCGACCTCGAATCCAATTCGGGCGACATCGAGCTGACGCTGCCGAGCGGCTTTTCGGCGACCTTCGAGCTCGAGGTGGCGTTTACCCGCAACAGCAAGCGCGCCTACGAGATCCGCAGCGACTTCCCGGTCGAGCAGCACACCACGGCCGACTGGTCCTACGACCAAGGCTCGCCGCGCAAGTACATCCGCGGCGCGGGCAAGTCGGCGGACGGCACGCACCGCGTCAAGGTGCGCACGATCAACGGCGACATCGTCATCCACCAGGGAGGCTGACCCCGGCGGCTAGGGTGGCGGCAGATCGAACCCATCACTCCAAGGCGAAAAGCTCCGGTTGAGAGTGGAGGTTCTTTCGACGCCCTCGTGCACTGGCGAGCCGCTCGGCTGGCCGAGGCTGGGAATGAGGGCGTCTTTTCCTTAACCGAGCCTTTTCTTCGCAGGATGGCGGCAGATCGAGCTCATCACCCACCAGCGAAAAGCTCCGGTTGGGAGTGTGGGCTGAGCCACGCCCTCGTACACTGGCGGGCGGCTCGGCTGGGCGAGGCTGGGAATGAAGGCGTCTTCTCCTTAACCGAGCTTCTTCTTCGCAGAATGGCGGCAGATCGAGCTCTTCACCCACCAGCGAAAAGCTCCGGTTGGGAGTGTGGGCTGGGAGACGCCCTCGTACACTGGCAGGCGGCTCGGCTGGGCGGGGAAGGGTCGCTGTGCCGGCGGCTCGGAGTAGCATGAGCCGCGTGTCTTCGAAAGAACCCTCGAGATCCTCGGACCTGTCGCGTGACGAGATCCTGCGCTACAGCCGGCACCTGCTGTTGCCCGAGGTCACCCTCGCCGGACAGAAGCGGCTGAAGGAGGCGCGCGTCCTGTGCGTCGGCGCCGGCGGCCTCGGCTCGCCGCTCGCCCTCTACCTCGCGGCGGCCGGCGTCGGGACGATCGGCCTGGTCGATTTCGACACCGTCGACCTGACGAACCTGCAGCGCCAGGTCCTCTACGCGACCTCCGACGTCGGGCGCCCGAAGCTCGCGGCGGCGCGCGAGCGGCTCGCGGCGCTGAACCCGGAGATCGAGATCGTCGCGCACCCGCTGCGCCTGGCGAGCGACAACGTCATGCGGGTGGTCGCGGACTACGACATCGTCGCCGACGGCACGGACAACTTCCCGACCCGCTACCTGGTCAACGACGCCTGCGTGCTCGCCGGCAAGCCGAACGTCTACGCCAGCATCTTCCGCTTCGACGGCCAGGTGAGCGTCTTCGACGCCCGGCGCGGCCCCTGCTACCGCTGCCTCTTCCCCGAACCGCCGCCGCCCGGACTGGTGCCCTCGTGCGCCGACGGCGGCGTCCTCGGCGTCCTGCCGGGAATCGTCGGCTCGCTGCAGGCGCTCGAGGTCCTAAAGCTGGTGCTCGGGCGGGGCGAGCCGCTGATCGGCCGCCTGGTGCTCTTCGACGCCCTCGGCTTGCGCTTCCGCGAGCTCGCGGTGCGCAAGGACCCCGCGTGCGCGGTCTGCGGCGCGAGCCCGACGATCCACGGCCCGATCGACTACGAGGCCTTCTGCGGGATCCGCGGCGAGGAATCCGCGGTCGATCTGACGGGCGTGCCGACGCTCTCGGTCGAAGAGCTGCGGGCGCGGCGCGAGGCGGGCGAGGCGCTCGAGCTGCTCGACATCCGGGAAGCGCACGAAGCCGAGATCGCCAGCATTCCCGGCGCGCGCCTCTTCCCGCTGAGCGAGCTGCCGGCGCGCCTGCACGAGCTCGACTCGGCCCGCACCTACACTCTCTCCTGCCATCGCGGCGTGCGCAGCCTCCAGGCCTACGACCTCCTGCGCCGCGCCGGCTTCGGCCGGTTGCGCGTTCTCGCCGGCGGCGTCGACGCCTGGGCGGAGAGGATCGACCCGACGATGGCGCGCTACTGAGGCGGCCGCGCCGCGCGCAGGCGTTCGACGTCTTCCGGTCGATCGATGTCCGCGAGCCGCTCGCTCGGCCAGTCGACGATCTCGGCCGCTTGGCGATGGCGCGTCAGGATCCGTTCGACGAAGCGCCCGCCGGACAGCGCGCGCAGCTCGGCGAACAGGCGGGCGTCGTAGAGCACCGGCGGCGCGTGCACGCCGCCGTAGGCGGAGGCCACGACGCGCGGGGACGCGGAGCGATATCGCTTCGCCACCGCGGCGATCATCTCCGAAGTCACCCGCGGCATGTCGGCGAGAACCACCACCACGGCGTCGCAATCGGCCGGGAGCGCTGCGATCCCGGCGCGCAGCGACGTCGCCGCGCCGCTCGGGAAGTCCGGGTTGAAGACGAAGCGGCAATCGAGGTCGGCCAGCTCACGGCGGACCGAATCGGCGTCGTGGCCGACCACCACCACCAGAGGCGAGAGGTTCGCCGCCAGGACCCGGCGCGCAGCGCGCCGGACCAGCGACTCGCCGTCGAGCTCGAGCAGCAGCTTGTTGCTTCCCATGCGGGTCGAGAGGCCCGCCGCCAGCAGGAGACCCGCGACCGGCCCGGTCGTCCCGGCGGGTGGGTCAGAGGTCATAGATGGCCCCGCCGCGCTCGCGCAGGTGACCCGCGGCTCGGCCGGTACGAACCGCGAGCAGCTCGGCGACGATGCTGATCGCGATCTCGCGCGGCCCGTCGGCGCCGACGTCGAGACCGACGGGGCCGAAGACGCGCGGGTCGCCCGCTGCCCCGACCTCGGACAGGATCGACTCCGCGCGCTGGCGCGGTCCGAGCAAGCCGACGTAGGCGATCGACGTCGCGAGCAGGCGGCGCGTCCACTCGCGATCGTGGCCGAGCGCGTGCAGCTTCACCACCGCCATCGCGTCGCCGGCGATCGCGAGCGCTGTGGCGGCTCCCTCCGGGTCGTCCGGCCGCGCCTCCAGCCGGGCCACCGCGCGTGGGAAGCGCTCCGCGGTGAGCAGCGCCGGGCGATGGTCGACGACCGTGACCCGGAAGCCCACCTCCGCGGCGCGGTCGACCAGTGGCTGGGCGTCGTCCCCGGCGCCGAAGACGAGCAGCCGCGGCGGTGGCGGTAGGACATCGCAGAACAGCTCGCGCTCGCCGATCCGCAGCACCTGCGAGCGGCCGTCGGCGAGCCGCGCCCGGGCCGCCGAGGTCGCGTCGCGGTCGATGTCGGGCGAGCCGAGCGCGCCGCGCTCGCGCTCGGCGGAGACCAGGCGAACGGCGGCGAGGTCGGGCCCGGCGATCGTGGTGAGGAGGGCGAAGGGCTCGTCGGCAGCGAGCCATTCGCGCAGCGGGCCCGCGAGCGAGGCGAGCGGGCCCTCGGTCGCCGGCTGCACGAAGATCTCGACGATGCCGCGACAACCGAGGTCGAGTCCCCAGAGGATCGGCTCGTGGCCGCGCAGGTCGTAGCGCCGAAAGGCGGGCGAGCCGGTCGCGAGCACCGTGCGCGCGATTTCGCGCACGTCGGCTTCGAGGCAACCGCCGCTGACGCCGCCGAGGGCACCGCCCGAGGCCTCGACCAGCAGCTTGGCGCCCGGTCGCCGATAGGCGGAGCCCGCGATCCGGACCACGGTGGCGAGCGCCGCGCGCTCGCCCTTGGGGAGAGCGGCGAGGCGCGCGAAAAGTTCGGCGGTTTCGCTCCAGTGGCTCATGGTCGGCAAGGTTCGGAGCCGGCGGTCGGCGCGCGCCCGGCAACCGTCACGGCTTCCAGTCGAGGATCGGGTCGATCGCGGCGCGCGAAACCGGGTGGTAGCCGGGGCGAGCCTTGGCGTAGATCGCCCGGGCGCGGTCCTTGCCCGCGGGCGTCGCCGCGAGCGCGGTGTAGAGCGGGCGCAGGAACTTCGCCCGTCCCATCGAGGTGAGGAACTTCTCGAGCTCGGGGTAGATCTCTTCGTCTCGGGTCTGGAGTGCCAGCTCGAACCAGGCGCAGAGGATCTCGGCGTTGCCCGAGCGGCTGAGAGCGAAGGCCCGGTCGAGCTCGGCGACCCGCGCGCCGTTCAAGTAGCGCGGCACCTGGTGCAGGAACCGCAGCCACTCCTGCGTCGACCAACCCGCGCTCGCGAGCTGCGACGCCGGAATTCCGTCGAGCCAGGCGAGAACTTCCGAATCCACCCGGTCGAAGGCGCGCGAGCTCGGCTTGGGGATGGCGGAAGGGACGCCCGGCTGGTCGACCCAGGAGCGCGCGTCGATCGCTCTCGCCCAGGCCTCGTGTCCGGCCAGGAGGTCGCGGTCGAGGTCGGCGAGGAAGTCGTCCGTCGTGACGCCGCGAAAGGCGTGGGCGTCGAAGTAGCGGCGCAGGAAGGCGTCGAAGCGCGCCCGCCCGACCGTCTCCTCGATCCTGCGCAGGAAGAACGAGCCCTTGTCGTAGGCGATGTCGCCGGTGCCGAGATCGGGGTCGCGCCCGGCGAGCGAGAGGCGCAGCGCGGTGTCGGGATGGGTCGCTCCGATCCGGGCGACGGCGGCGTCGAGCTCCTGGCGGGCCAGGAGCCAGTTCATCTCGGCGGCGTCCTTGCCGTAGAGGCTCTCGACGATCCGGTTCTCGAAGTAGGAAGTGAAGCCCTCGTTGAGCCAGAAGTCGTTCCAGGTCGCGTTGGTCACCAGGTTCCCGGACCAGGAGTGGGCGAGCTCGTGGGCCACCAGCGAGACCAGCGAGCGATCGCCGGCGAGGATCGTGGGCGTCGCGAAAGTCAGCCGCGGATTCTCCATCCCACCGTAGGGGAACGACGGCGGCAGGACGATCAGGTCGTAGCGACCCCAACGATACGGTCCGTAGAGCTTCTCGGCGGCGGCGACCATCTTCTCGGTGTCGGCGAGCTCCCAGGCGGCCCTGCCGACCACCGACGGCTCGGCGTAGACGCCGGTGCGCTCCCCGAGCGGGCGGAACTCGAGATCGCCGACCGCGAGCGCCAGCAGGTACGACGGGATCGGCTGGCGCATGCGGAAGCGGTAGGTGCCGTCGGCCGATTTCGCGTTGGGGTTCTCGGCGCTCATCAACGCCAAGAGGCCTTTGGGCGCGTGCACCGTGGCCTCGTAAGTGAAGCGCACGGCGGGGGAGTCCTGGCAGGGCACCCAGGTGCGGGCGAGGATGGCCTCCGATTGGGTGAAGAGGAACGGGCTCTTGCGGTCGGCCGTCTGCGCCGGCTCGAGCCAGAGGAGAGCCGCGGCCTCGGGTCGCGTCCGGTAGTCGACGTGCACGACGCGGGTCGTCGGCGCGATCGGGATGGTCAGGCTCCGGCCGAGCGCCGGGTCGTCGGCGCCGAGCCGGAAGGCGACCGGCGCCGGGTCGGCGTCGAGAGTCACCCGGTCGACGTCGAGGTCGTGCACGTCGAGCACCAGCTCGGTCGCCGACGGGTCGCGCCGTTCGATCGTCCAGCTCGCGCGGCCGGCGAGGCGCTGGGTGGAGAAGTCGGGGGTGAGCTCGAGCGCGAGTCGGGTGACGGCGACCCGCCAGGGCTCGGAGCGGCTGTGCGGATCGCGCGCCGGCGCGACGCCGCCGGCCGACGCCGAGGCGAGCGCGGCGAGGTGGAGGGCCGAGAGGGCGATGGCGAAGCGGACGGTCGGTCGGGAGCGGATCATCCGTCGATTCTCCCAGAGAGCGGGCGCGATGGCTGCGCCCGCGGGGCGGCCGCGCGTTGCCGCCCCGGCGGGGCGGGGATAAGCTCTCGGCCCCATGCCCCGGCGGATCATCCCGGTCGCCTCCGGCAAGGGGGGCGTCGGCAAGACGACGTTCGCGGTCAACTTCGCGCTCGCGCTCTCCCGCCAGGGGCGGACGATCCTGGTCGATCTCGACACCGGCACCTCTTCGGTGCGCAGCACGCTCGCGGTGCCGATCGAACGCGATCTCTACCACTTCCATCGCAAGGGAGCGGCGCTCGCCGACTGCGTCACGCGCCTCGACGCCGCGCACGATCCCGACGGGCGCTTCGCCAACTTCGGCTTCATCGCCGGACCGCGGCACTTCATCGACGATCTGTCGAACCCGAGTGCGGACCTGCGACGGCGACTGGCGGTCGAGATCAACACCCTGCCGGCCGACTACGTGGTGCTCGATCTGCGCGCCGGCATCGACGCCAACGTCCTCGAGTTCCTCCCCTACACCAACTCGGGCATCCTGGTCTTCACGCCGCACCTACCGCAGGCGACGCTCGCCGCCTCGGACATCGTCAAGGCGATCCTCTTCCGCACCCTGCGCCTGGTCTTCGCCTCGGGTTCGGAGGCGCTCCGTCTGCCCGGCTTCGCCGAGGGCGGCGAGCTGATCCACGACCTGCTGCACCGAGCCGAGGACGTCTACGACGACGCGGTGCCGAATCTCGACTACGTGCTGCGCGATCTGACCGACGTCTTCGGCGACCAGCCGATCCTCGCGGCGCTCGAGCGAGTGCTCGAGGACTTCCGGGTCCACTACGTGCTCAACATGTTCGACGGGGTGGAGGAGGGGCATCAGAATGCCATCGTGCCGTTCACGCGCAACCTCTCGGACAACGTCTCGCGACATCTGAACCTCACGCAGCTCGGCTGGATCGTCAACGACCCGCGCATCCATCGCGCCAACTGCGCGGGGACGTCGATCCTGCTCGGGCCGCAGCCGGCGGCGGCGCCGAAAGCGAGGGCGCGGCCGGAGGCCGCCGCCGATCCGGTCATGGCCGAGCTCGAGTCGCTGCGCTCCGCCTACCTCGGCCTCGACCGCCGACCGCGCCCCGAGCACCCCCACCGCCGGCCGGCGGCGCTCGAGCCGGCGCCGATCGAATCGCTCCTCGACCGCCAGCTCGCCAGCCTCAAGATGATGTACTCCGACCGCTCGAAGGACTCCGCGCGCGAGAACTTCAGCTACATCGTTTTCCGCGCCCTGAACCTGATGGCCCCGCCTCGCTTGCCGACCGAGCTCGGCATGACCCAGATCGCCGAGCCCCAGCAGATGGTCCGTTGGCTC
Organism: Thermoanaerobaculia bacterium; assembly: GCA_046331385.1. Lineage (GTDB taxonomy): Bacteria > Acidobacteriota > Thermoanaerobaculia > Multivoradales > JAGPDF01 > JAXLQW01. The sequence continues at coordinate 985,803 of JAXLQW010000001.1, read as the reverse complement.
CTGCGCCAGTTCGGAGGGCCGGCGGCGGCGCCGGAGGCGCGCGGTTCGTGAGTCCCGTCGGAGCGGCGCGCCGCGCGACCTCCCGAACTCGGCGCGACCGCGAACGAGTGGTGGCGCTCGCGGCGGCCGGGGTCTGGATCGCGACGACGGCGATCGCCGGACCGCTCGACTGGCGATTCGGGCTCGAAGACACCTGGGGCCAGCTGGGAGACCTTCTCCCGCCAGCGCAGAGCGAGGCTCTGGCGGCGAAGCTCGAGCCGGCCACCGCAGCACAGACCGCCGGCGGCGACGTCAACCTCAACGGCCTCGCCGGAGGCTGGGCCGAGATGCAGCCGAACGCCGGCGCCGCGATCGATTTCTCGAAGAGCGACGCCATCGTGCGCCGCCTCGCCCGTCACCGGTTCTCGCTCCTCTGGAATCTCGAGATCAACGCGCCGTGGGCGAGCGCGGACAACGCGGACTGCTACCGGCCGCCGCCCGCGACCGACTGCGCGCCCGACGCCGCCCACGAAGACGCGCTCTACGCCTACGTCCGGGCGGTCGTCGAGCGCTACGATGGCGACGGCTACCACGACATGGGTTGGGAGACGCCCACGGATCCGAGCGACGACCTCCAGATTCCGGTGCGCTTCTATCTGATGACCGGCGAGATCGAATTCGCGGGGAGCAATTCCCCGGATCCCGTCGACTACGGCGACACGGCGACGGCGCATTTCTGGAGCGACTCGATCCCGCACCTGCTCGCGACCCACCGGATCGTCTATCGGGCGGTCCACGACGCCGATCCCAGCGGGGCGACGCGGCTGGTGTCGAGCGGCGGAGTGCTCTGGGACCTGTTCGCCGATTTCCCCGACTACCCGGCGATCGACGGGTCGACGGTGGCGGCCCGTCTCGCCGGCGCGAACAACCACGGCGCGGTCTACACCGAGAGCCTCGGCCGGCTCGTCGAGATGCTCGAGAGCTTCGCCGACGACGCGGACGGCGTCGAGTGCGATCTCGTCGGCTGGCACCCGCACATGGGCTGGCGCGAAATCCCGCAGACCTTCGCCTTCGTGCACCGGCACGCTCCGGGCAAGCCGATCTACGTCGACGACATGTGGGCGAATCTCTTCCTCATGGATCGCCCCGACGCTCCCGGATACGCGCAGTTCACCGACGGCGGCACCGCGATCGCCGGCGATTTCCCGAATCCGACGTATCCGAGCTACGCGGTGCTGAGGAGCTGGATCTTCTTCAATCTGTTCGGCGCGCGAGATTGGTACGAGGGCCGCACCGCCCGCCAGCTCGTCAAGTCTTACGCCATGGCCTTCGTCTCGGGCGCCGAAAGGGTCGGCTTCTCCGGGGACGCGGACTTCAATTTCGACCGGCTCGTCGGCGTGACCGGCTACCTGAACTTGCTCGACGCGTTCGGCGACGTCCCGGAGGATCCCTTCCACGCCAAGCCCGCTTTCTGGACGTACCAGCTGCTGGTCGAGAAGGCGCACGATTTCTCCTGCGTGGCGGAGGTGCCGGTGTCGAGCGACCCGCGGACCCGCCTGGTGCGCTTCGAGCGCCCGCGAGGGCCGCTGTGGATCGGCTGGAGCGAGACCGGCGCCGCGCCGCCGAATCTCGATTACGACGTCGCCACCGGCGAGGAGGTCTCCTTCGCCGGCGGCAGTTCGCAGCTGCTCTCGACTCGCCTGGTGGATCTGCCCGGGTCGACCGAACCGGAAGAGTCGACGCTCGCGACGCCGGGCGGCGTGGCGACCCTCCGCCTCGGCTACCGGCCGGCGATTCTCGAGATCCCCGGCATCCTGTTCGCCGACGCCTTCGAATGCGGCGACCTCGCGACCTGGTCGGCCGCCGTGCCCTGAGCGCACCTCGCCGCGCCGCAGGCGGTCTGACGCACGAGCCCGCGCCGGGTCGCTCTGCTCTCGTTCCTCCCGGTCGATCGATGGGTCGCCCCGGCTCGATAGCGTCGCGCCCATAGCCGGCCGATCGCCAGCGCGGAAGGGCGCTGAGGCGGCCCTGCTGCGATCGATCGAGGTTCGCTAGACGCTACGACCTTCTCCGCATTGCTCTCCCATTCGAAGCGGCGTATTCTTCTGGCGATCCCAACGAACCCATGGCCATGTCGAGCTCGAGCTGCTCAAGAGAGTTCCCTGTGGCAACGGAGTTGACTGGTCACCGAGCCAGTGGCCCGAGCGGGCGCATTCACCAGCGGTGTCCGACTTCGGTGGTGCGCCAATTGGGACGCTCTGCTCAGCACCAGATTCGTCAGGCCGCAGGAGGGAGACTCTCGATGGCTCGTGCCAGCGCTCACTCATGAAGCCGTAGGAGGGATGAGGCATGGCGAGATGCGCGAGGATTCTAGGCGATGGCGAGCGTTGTCCCAGGGCCGCGCTCCCGGGCAGCAACTTCTGTCGGGTTCATGCCCCCTTCGCGGGACGGAAGGGATGGAAGGCCGCCCGGAAGCCAGCGAAGAAGGCGGCGAAGAGAGCGGCGAAAAAGGCGGCGAAGAAGGCCGCCAAGCGTTGAGTCGGGGCTAGGACGACCCGATGACGGCGCTCGACAATCCGGACCAACGGCGCATTGCACTGCTCGAGGCGGCACGCGAGCATTGCGCGCGGCAGTACGATGATTTCTTTCGCACCTTCGCGAGCCTGGACTCGAAGGCGCAGTCGGTCGCCACGCTCGCGGGCGTGCAGCTTGCCGCGCTGCTCGTCTTCTTGCGCGAAGGAAACCTCGCGGTCCTGCGGGCCGGTTTCGGTGACGTCGCCGCCATCGTGCTCGCGGTGACGCTGGTAGTCCTTCTGCTAGTGATCGCCGCCGCCGTCGCGGCCATGAAGGTGACCAGTCTCCCAACGCCGTACCAAGCTGCGGAAGAAGCGGAAGCTGTCGCGAGCCTGATCGCGCTGCAGGGAGACGAGCTCTCGGACCAGGTGGTGGTGAATCATCTCTCCGAGCACAACGAAGCTTGGACGAGCGCGTTGGTGGGGATTGAGCTCGCCACGCGGCGCAAAGCGAGAATCGTCGAGGCATGCCAGTGGACGCTTCTCGTGGGTCTTGTAGGTAGCGCCAGCGTGCTCTATTTGCTGGTTCTCGCCGCATGGCCTTAGCGCTGCTGGAGCGTGCGAAGACGTCCTGTTCGGCCCAGCTGGGTTGGCCTGCAGCCTCCTCTCTTGCCGCTTGAGTCTCGAGTGGCTGAGCGAATCGGTCGGTGCTGCTCTTCTCGGTCGACTGACCTTGGCGGTTGAAGCCGGAACGGCTCGCTCGACGAAGTCGACGAGGATCGGATGGCCACGCGGAGATATGAGGGGGATGTTTCCAATGGCTCATGCCGGTGGCGCACCCGGCAGGGCTGGGGCACGCGGCCGCTAGCGTGCATTTTGCCACATCGACTGCGACGCGCGAATCGTTGGCGCCCGACCCACGAACTGAGACGGGTCGCCCCCGCCTGCGGCGGTTCAGGAGTTGGGAAGGCCGGCGGGAACCGGGATCGAACGTCGCGTGGCGTCCTCCACGCAATGGGGTCAGAGTTCGAGGTCGCCGCCGCCGCGTCCGGGAAATGGAGGGGACATGCTCGCGACGTATGAGCAGTATCGGACCTTCATCGCCTCGCCGGGCGACGTCAAGAGCGAGAGAGCCATCGCGGAGGAGGTCCTCGGCCGCATCAACCGGACCCTCCAGGAGACGCTGCACATCTCGCTCGAAGCCAAGATGTGGGAGCACAAGACCCCGACGTTGGCGCGCCTACCCGAAGTGACGATCCAGGACCTGCTGAACGCAGAGGTCAAGAAGGCGCATTTCTTCGTGCTCATCCTCGGGAAGCGCTACGGCAGTGTCGAGACCGGTCACACTAAGTCGAACACCGAGCGCGAGATCGACGCGATCCTCGAGGAGTTCGCGAGAGACCCGCGCCGCCAGATCCTCGCCTACTTCAAGACCCTCGAGCCGAACGCCGATGCGGGCCCGCAGGAGTCCCGGGTGCGGGAGCTGCGCGACCGCCTGACCGGTCTCGGGTTGCTCCCGCGCGAGTTCTCCGACGCGGCCGACTTCCGGGAAAAGCTGACTCACGATCTGTACGAGATTTGCTTGAAGATCAGGCTGTCGCCGACGAAGAAGCAGATCCTCGACGCCTTCTGGCAGTTCGGCGAGACGCAGAAGAACGTCATCCGCGTGGGCGTGATCTTCCCTCCGTTCCAGCGCTCCTCCGTCAAGCAGGGCCGGGAGAAGGACTTCTGGCTCCAGCGACTGACGGCGCCGCTCGCGCTCGAGGACCACAAGGCGATCCAGAAGATCGAGAAGCACTTTCAGCTGCTGAGCCTTCGCGACTACCGGGTCATTCCCTGTACCGATGCGCCAGCGGACCTCCCGCAAATGAACCGCGTCTGGCTCTGCGTGCCGCGAAACAAACCGGCCCTCGGTGCATTGCAAACGAATCCGGGGAAGCGATTTCGGCTCGTGCCGATGGGAGCGGGGCCGCGGCCGACGCAACTGGTGTGGCGACTGCGCGACGGGAGCGAGGTCGCCCTCCGCTCGCCAATGGCCGAATACATCGCCAGGCAGAGGCGCAAGTTGGAGATCGCGGGCGAGTGGCATGGGGCGCTGGGCCGCATTGTCGCCAAGGACTTCGCCGTCCTGGCCCGAATCGCGCGGCCCGAGAGCGACGCGGCCGACATCGGCCCACTCTGGGACTACTATTTCGCCGGGCTGAGGGGCCTGGGCACCTGGGGGGCCGCGTGGTTCGTGGACCGGCAGTACAAGCACCTGAAGCCGTTCTCCGTGCACGAGAACATCGAGTTGTTGCTGGAGGTGACGTTCGAGAACGGCCGCATCGTCGCCGCGACGGACGTCTCGGACAAGCCGGCCACGTACTTCAAGGAAGCGGTCGCGGCGCGCACGATCCAGTCGGAGATCCGGAGCTTCTCGCAACGCTAGCGTCGGCCACCTCGACGTTGGCTTGCTGCGTGCGTTTGTGCGCTCGCGAGACCCTCGCCTACTTTGGGACGAGTACTGTTGCCCAACGACGCCAGCTGTCCGGAGGCCCAGGAATTTCATGGACTTGTCCTTCTCACTAGATTGGCGGGCCAGAGCGCTCTGATCGCTCGCTGCCGAGCCACTGATCCGTTCGCCCCCGTTCGAGGCGCCACCCAACGCGCCCAGGGAGGAAAGATGAAGAAGGTGAGAGCCCTGCGTCTAGCCTCTGCTGCACTTCTCCTGGCCGAGACCGCAATCGCTCAATTCGGGATGATTGCCGAGCCCTCAGAAGCTGCAGCTTTGAAGGCGGAGCTCGAACGGCGGATTGAAGCATCGCCGACGGATCCGGAAACCATCGGCTCAGAACGAACTTGGGTCCTTCAGCTCTTGACGAAGATACAGCGGACAGAAAGCGCCATCGCCGAAGCTGAGACCGTAGCGCCGGATCAGCGATATTCCGATATGCGGGCTGCGCTCAGTTCGTTGATTGCTCTGACGTGCAACCAGCCAGACACCCAAGAGACATCTCGGACTCTTACGCAGGCCCGAAGGGTCTTCCAATCGTTCAGAGCGAACAGCCCATTTGATGGTCCGGAGTCCTCAGCAGAGGCCAACATCCGGTCATCTCTCGTGGACTCCCGGTTCGAACCAATCATCAAGGGCACTCGGCTGACGCAGGCAGCATGCGTAGACATCCAGGATGCGCTCAGGAGCCTCGACTTGGTATCGCAAGTCGCAGCGGCCGAGAAGGAACACGCCGAGCTGCAGCGAAAGAGCCTGGCCAGTTCACAAACAGTTCGAGAAACGTTGAAGCAAACTCGAACGAGAGCCGAAGAGTACCTGAAGAACTTGGATAAGACCTCCAAGACCGTTAGGGCTCGCCACTCGTTTGAAGAGAATCTTCCTTGGTATGTCGCGCTTCTAGGCGGCCTCGGATTGTTGTCGATGCTGGTAGTGCGGCTGTTCCCAGATTCAGTCATGGCCGAATGGGTCGCTTCTGGCCAAGTTGTCCAGTTCGTCACAGTCACGATTGTGCTCACCACGATCCTTGCTTTAGCCCGGATCCACGGGTAAGGCGGCTGAAGTGGAGCGGACGGGCTCAGATTGCTGCAGCGGCCACCCGCGCGGCGGATTTCTGGCTCAGGTAGGGCTGGTGTTCGCGGTCGAAGGCGGTGGTCGAGCGTGAGTTGGAGGATGGAGGGGTCCGCGGGAGACACTCCTGGCGCGCAGCCGGGATGCCGCTTCCCTTGGTTGCGGAATCAGAGCGTGGTGAGCTGTTGTTGCAGGCGCTCGAAGGCGTTGGCCGTGTCCGGTCCGCGAGCGAGCGCCAGGACGAAGCGTCTGCCGGTGCGGATGAAGCGGGCGGCGACGCACAGCCAGTGCAGGCGCAGCTTCTTGATCTGCTGCGCCTGCTCGGCGGCGGGGAGCAGCAGGAGCTTGAAGGCTTGCGCGAGGTTGTAAGCGAGAGCGGCGATCAACAGCCAGGCCCAGTTGGCGTGAAAGCAGCGTGAGGGCAGATGCGAGGCGCCGATGCCGGACTTGAACTCCTCGATGTAGTTCTCGGCCCCACCGCGTGCCAGGTGATAGCGAATCAGGCTGCTCGCGGCGCCCGGCAGGTTGGTGATGACCGGCGTGAAGAAGTGCTCGTCGAGCAGGCGCTGCTCCTGGTCGAACCAGGGCGTCCGCTTGACGAGGAGGCGGTAGTCGCTCGACCAGCCCGTGGGCCGGTAACGCAGCTCGGCGTACTCGGCCTCTTCTTCCCACGGATAGCTGCGCCACGCCCCTTCGGGAAGCGCTTCGATCTCGGCGCGCAGCCGCTTCGTCAGCCTCGCCGAAATGCTGAAGCCCAGGGCACGCTCGGTCGCGAATCCTTCCACCGACTTGCCGTAGAAACCGGCGTCCATCCGCAGGCGCACCCGACGGCGAGCCGGGATCGCCGTGAGGACGTCTTCGAGAAACGGGACGACGCCGTCCGACGAGGCTCGGTTGCCCGCGCGTAGCCGCGCCCCCAACAGAAGCCGCTCCTCGTGAGCGAAGGCCAGCAGCGGATGCAGCCCACGCACGCCGCTGTAGCCGAAACGCGCACCCTGCTTCTGGTCGCCGTAGACCTCGATGATCGAGCTGTCCACGTCCAGCGTCAGCGCTTCGCTCCCACTCGTCCGCTCGAGAATTTCGCGGCAGGTCTCACGCTGGGCTCCATCGAGCTGTCGCAGGTGACCCAACGAGAAGCTGCGCAGACGCTCGCCCGCCGTCGTCGGCGCCGGCACCTCGAGATCGAAGCACAACTCGCGCGTCACGGTCTCTTCTCGCAGCACAGACAGATCGCTCAGGCTGTCGCCGCCGACCAGAAAGCTCGACGCCAGGCTCATCACGAAGTCCTCGACTGGAATTCCTCGACGGCGTTTCTTCACCGAAACGACGCGGAGCCGCTCGATCACTCGCAGCTTCGACGCCAGCTCGACCACGAAACGCAGGCCCGCGAAGGAGGTCGTCGCCGCGCCCGACGATCGGAACTTGACGCCACGGACTCGCTTTGGGATCTTCACCTCGGAAGTGCTCCTCTCCTGAAGACGACGACCTTGAACAGCGCCGTCTTATCAGGCTTGGGGCGCTTCCGCTACTTCAACATCCCCGCCTTATCCGTGGATCCGGGTTTAGGACTAACAGGGAACATCGGCGAGAACACTCTTGGCACGCTCCTAGGTGGTGTCGCTGGCTATGTTCTGTCGCAAGGGGTCGGACGGGCTCCTTCCCGGTTTACTGCAGCGAAGATTTCAGGTGCGGAAGGTGAAGAGGGCGCGAAAGAGAAGAAGAACTAGAGGCGCGCCCGAGACTCCGCCATTGGTTCACGGCGTCGGCTTCGGCCGGGCGCGGTAGCGCTCCCAGAGCTGGCGCTGGCGGTCGCGGGTGAGGTCGATCTCCTCGCCTTGCACCCAGACGCGCTCGATGTGGGTGCGGATCTCGAGCGGATCGCCGTCGGCGACGAAGAAGGTCGCGTCCTTGCCGACCGCGAGCGAGCCCAGACGGTTCGCCAGGCCGAGGATCTTCGCCGGTTCGAGGGTCACGCTGGCGAGCGCCACGTCTCTGGGCAGACCGAAGGCCGCCGCCATCGCGGCGTGGAAGGGGAGATTGCGCGAGTTGGCGGCGTCGCCGCCGTCGCCGATCGCGAGCTCGACTCCGGCGGCGTGCAGCTTCGCCGCCGCGGCGTAAGTCGAGTCGTAGGGCTCCCACGAGCGGCGCGGCAGGTCGAGCACGCCGTCGAGGATCAGCGGTCGCTTCTCGCGCGCCAGCCGCTCGGCGAGGTACTGCGCGTCCGGTCCGGCGATCACGATCAAGTTGGCGAGACCCTGCTTGGCGGCCCAGTCGAGCGCCTGCTCGAGCTGGTTCCGCTCGCTCGCGTGCAGCAGGATCGGCAGCTTGCCGGAGAGCACCGGCCGCAGCGCCTCGTAGCGCGCGTCGATCTCGACCGCCGGCCCGGTCCCGGCCTCGGCGGCGCGTCGGGCGACGTCGTAGGCGCGCGCCGTGGCGATCGTCTGGTCGAGCTCGTCGAGCGCCTTCTTCTTCGCCTTGTCGAAGTCCTCGACCTTGGGAACCCTTTCGCCCGCGACGGGTCGTGTCACTTCCGGGAAGTAGAGGTTCATCGCCACCGGCGCGGCGAGCGTCATCTGCTCCCAGTTCCAGCCCGCGAGCCGCATCGCGGCGGTCGAGCCGGCGAACTGCCCGCCGGAAGACACCACGTGCGCGCTGAGCACGCCGCCGGCCATCGCCGGCAGGAGCAGCTGCGAGTCGGCGTTGAACGCCACCTCCGAGCGCAGCTGGGAGTTGAGCGCGTCGATCTCCTTCGTGTCGTTGGTTCCGCGGACGCTCGAAATCTCGATCAATCCGAGCGGGGTCGCGGGGAGGAAGAACCCGGGGTAGACGTGCTTGCCGCCGAGCTCGACGACCCGGGCGTCGGCCGGCACCGGCAGGCCCGTGCCGAGACCGACGATCCGGCCGCCGTCGACCACCAGGGTGCCGTCCGCGATCTCCGGTCCGTCGACTGGATGGAGCGTGGCGCCGCGCAGCACCAGCATCTCGGCGCGCGCCGGCGCGGCGGGCGCGAGACACGCTCCGGCGAGCGCCAGGGCGAGGGCCTTCACCGGGCAGATCATCGCTCCTCCTTCGGCCGGTCGCCGTCCTCGGTGGGTGTCTGCGCCGCCCGTGCTTTGGTGACGAGCGCCGCGCGTTCCGCGGCGAGCGCCGGGCGCGCCGCCAGGTCGGCGGCGCGGTCGAAGTACTTGCGGCCGTCGACCCAGGTCTGCTCGGCGAGCGCCAGGGTCGACAGCGGCGAGCCGCTCCAGATCACGAAGTCGGCGTCCTTTCCGACCTCTAGCGAGCCCACCCGGTCCGCGATGCCCAACTGCAGCGCCGGGTTCAGGGTGACGAACTTCAGCGCCTCCGCCGCGGGCACGTCGCCGTAGCGCATCGCCTTGGCGGCTTCGAGATTCAGCCGCCGCGCGAGCTCGTCGCTGTCGGAGTTGTAGGAGACCACGACGCCCCGCTGCCAATCGATCGCGCCGGCCCAGGGGATGGCGTCGATCACCTCGTACTTGTAGGCCCACCAATCGCTGAACATCGAGACTCCGGCGCCGTGCCGGGCGATCTCGTCGGCGACCTTGTAGGACTCGAGCCCGTGCTGGAAGGTCGCCACCCGCACGCCGAACTGCTCGGCGAGGCGCAGCAGCATCAGGATTTCGTCGGCGCGGTAGGAGTGCGAGTGGATGCGGCGCTTGCCGGCGAGGATCTCGCCGATGGCCTCGAGCTGCAGGTCCCGCCGCGGCGGGACGCGGTTCTTCGCCTTGGCGCCCTCCCACTCCTTCCACTCGCGCTGGTAGTCGAGGGCGGCGAGGAAGCGCTCGCGAATGAGCTGCTCGACCCCCATGCGGGTCTGCGGGAAGCGCTTCTCGCGCTCCCCCCAGTTGCTCTGCTTCGGGTTCTCGCCGAGGGCGAACTTGATCCCTGGCGGCGCGCCGTCGAACGGCAGCTCGTCGGGGGGCGCGCCCCAGCGCAGCTTGACGATCGAGTCCTGGCCGCCGATGGCGTTGGCCGAGCCGTGCAGCTGGTGAATCGTGGTGACGCCGCCAGCGAGCTGGCGGTAGATGTCGGGGCTCTCGGAGTCGATGACGTCGGCGACCCGAACCTCGGCGGTGACGTTGTGCGTCCCTTCGTTGACGTCGCCGGCGACCGCGGTGTGCGAGTGGCAGTCGATCAGGCCGGCGGTGACCTGCTTGCCGGCGGCGTCGATGACCAGCGCGCCGCGCGGCGCGTCGAGGCCCTTGCCGACCGCGGCGATCTTGCCCTTGCGCACCAGCAGGTCGGCGTTCTCGAGCACGCCCTGCGGCCCCGAGGTCCAGATCGTGGCGTTGCGCACCAAGATCGCCGCCGGCTGCTCGGGCGCCGGATTGCGCCAGGCTTCGGGGTCCGGGAGGGCGGGGGGCTTTTCCACCCCAGGACCGCTCGCCGCCGGCGTCGCCGGTGCGGTCGCCGGCGCCGCGGCCGCCAGCTTCTCCTCGCCTCCCTTTTCCGCCGGCGCCTGGTCGTCCTTCTTCTCCTCCTCGAGCTCATAGGGCCGGCCGTCGACCCAGACGGCGCGGATCTTGGGCTTCTCGACCAGTAGATCGCCGTCGACGACGACGAAGTTGGCCATCTTGCCCGCTTCGAGCGTGCCGGCCCGGCCCGAGAGGCCGAGCAGCTCGGCGGGCACGGTGGTCAAGGCGGCGAGCGCCTGGTCGACCGTGAGTCCGCGCGCGATTGCCTTCGCGAGATCGGGATAGAACTTGCGGGCGTCGTCGTGCCCGAAGGTGGTGAAGGCCACCGGGAGCTTGGCGTCGACCAGCTTCTTCGGATTGTCGGGAGCGGCGTCCCAGTGGCGCAGGGCCTCGATCGGGGTCGCGAGATCGTCGCTCTCGCCGACTTTCGGCGCGGCGGGGAAGGCGAGCGGCAGGAGGATCGGCAACGGGTCCTGGCGCAGCAGGTCGAGCCGCCGGTACTCCTCGCCGTTGCCGACGACCCAGGCGCGCAGGGCGAACTCGTCGATCAGCTTGCGGGCGCGCAGCTCGTCGAGCAGGTCGGCGGTCTCGAAGATCACCAGGTCGTGGCCGCGGACGGCGCCGGCGAGCGCCGCGAGCGCGGTCGAGTCCGGCGGCCGGCGCTGGGCGGAGTTGGCGCGGAAATGGCCCTGCGCGTCGGCCTGCCAGCGGGCGTCGAGCAGCGTCTGGCGGAAGAGGGCGACCGCGCCCATGAGCGAGTCGGGATAGGCCTGGTTGCCGGCCGGCGGAGCGACGCGCACGTGCTGGGCGAAGGCGCGGGAGAGGAGGTTGGCCCTCGTCCCGCCGTCGCCCAGGTCGACGAGCGCGCTCGCGCCGCGGAAGATCCCGTCCTTGGGCGCCAGCAGCGCGGTGGTGAATCCAGCCTCGCGCAGCTTGGCGTTGGCGGCGTCGTCGCCCGCCCAGGCGGCCAGGTCGCGCTCCGGCCGGACGAGCGGGTTCGGATCGGCGTCGCGCGGGCGGTTGGCGTCGGTCTCGGCCGGCCAGGAGCGCGGCACGTAGGGATCGATCAGCCCGGGATAGACCGTCTTGCCGGCGAGATCCCAGATCCGCGCGTCGGGCGGCGGCGTGACGGTGGGGCCGACCGCCTCGAGGATGCCGTCGCGCACCACCACCGTGCCGTTGGGGATCACCCGCCCGGGCGCGACGACGATGCGGACGTTGCGCAGCGCGTGGACGTCCGGGGCTTCGGCCGCCGCGAGCGGCGTCCCGAGTCCCGAGGCGACGAGCAGGGTGGCGGCGAGGCGCAGCGACACGGCCATGTCGATCTCCCGGATCGCGGCATCCTACCCGAGGCCCGTCGCGTTCCGAGCGACCTCCGTTTGATAGGCTGCGCCGACCATGCGGGAACCCGAGCGCCGCTCGCGCGTGGGGTTGATCAGTCTCGGCTGCGCCAAGAATCGAGTCGACAGCGAGATCCTCCTGGGCGAGCTGGCACGCGCCGGCCACGCGATCACCCCCGACTTCGACGAGGCCGAAACGGTCATCGTGAACACCTGCGCCTTCGTCGAGGAGGCGCGCGCGGAATCGATCGAGGCGATCCTCGAGGTGGCGGCGAGGAAGGGCTCGGGGGTCCGGAAGCTGCTCGTCGCCGGCTGCATGGTGAACCGCTACGGCGTGGAGCTGGCGCGCGAGATCCCGGAGATCGACGGCTTCGTCGGCCTCGACGATCTGGCGGCGGTCGACCGGCTGATCGAGATCGGCGGCGGCCCGCCGCTGCCCGGACCCTCGCACCTGGTCTTCGATCACACCGCGCCGCGCCGGCTGACGACCCGCGGCTACGCCTACTTGAAGGTCGCCGAGGGCTGCGACAACCCTTGTACCTTCTGCGCCATTCCGCAGTGGCGCGGGCGCTTCCGCAGCCGCTCGATCGCCAGCCTGGTCGAGGAGGCGCGCGAGCTCGAGCGCCGGGGCATCCGCGAGCTGGTGCTGATCGCCCAGGACACCACGCGCTACGGCGAGGATCTCGCGCTCGGCAAGCACGGACTGACGCGCCTCGCCGAGGCGCTCCTTTCCGGGACCTCGATCCCTTGGATTCGCTTCCTCTACGCCTATCCGACGACGCTCGACGACGACCTGCTGCGCCTGATGGGGAGCGAGGAGCGCCTCGTCTCCTACCTCGACATCCCGCTGCAGCACAGCCACCCGGACCTGCTGCGCGCCATGCGCCGCGGCGGCTCGGCCTCGGTCTATCGCCGCAAGCTCGATCGGGCGCGCGAGCTGGCGCCCGACATCTTCCTGCGCACGACCTTCATCGTCGGCTTCCCGGGCGAGACCGAGGCGCACTTCGCCGATCTGCTCGAGTTCGTGCGCGCGGTGCGCTTCGACCATCTCGGCGGCTTCGCCTGGAGCGCCGAGCCAGGGACTCCCGCCGCCGAGCTCCCGCGAAGAGTGCCGAAATCGACCGCCCGCCGCCGGCTCGAGCGCCTCCTCGCGGCGCAGAAGCCGATCGCGCTCGCGCGACGCCGAGCGCTGGTCGGTCGGCGGCTGAAGGTCCTGGTCGAGGGCGTCTGCGACGAAACCGAGCACCTCCTGGTCGGCCGGCATCACGGCATGGCGCCCGAGGTCGACGGCCGCATTCTGATCAACGACGGTTCCGCCCCGGCGGGCGAGCTCGCCGAGGTCGAAATCACCGACGCCTACGCCAGCGATCTCGTCGGCCGCATCGTCGGGCCGCTCGCCACCGAAGGGATCGTCCCCGCGGCCTGAAGCGATGCAGATCATCCAGAACACCAGCCGGACCACCGACCTGCCGCGCGGCTGCGTGGCGACGATCGGCAACTACGACGGCGTGCACCGCGGCCAGGCGGCGGTGCTCGCCGGGGTCGTCGCGCGCGCGCGGGCGCTCGGCGTACCGGCGGCGGTGGTGACCTTCGAGCCACATCCGCTGGCGATCCTCGCCCCGGCGCAGGCGCCGGTGCCGTTGCTCACCCCGGTGCAGAAGGAACAGGCGCTCGCCGCCTGCGGGATCGACGTCCTCTTGCGCGTGCCGTTCACCGCCGAGCTCGCCGCCACGCGCGCCGAGACCTTCGTGCGCGAATTCCTGGTCGGGAAGCTGCGCGTCGCCGAGGTCCACGTCGGGCGGCGTTTCGCCTTCGGCAACGGGCGGGAGGGGAATCTGGCGCTGCTCGAGAGGCTCGGCGCCGAGCTCGGATTCCGCGCCGTCGGGGTGGACGAGACGACCGCCGGCCACGACCTCGTGTCGAGCACCCGCATCCGCCGCGCTCTGGCCGAGGGCGACGTCGAGGCCGCAGCGGCGATGCTCGGCCGCCCCTACGCCATCGAGGGCAAGATCCTGCGCGGCGACCGGATGGGCCAGCGCCTGGGGTTTCCGACCATCAATCTCGCGTCCGAGAACCGGCTGCTGCCGGCCGATGGCGTCTACGCCACGCGGGCGTACTTCCCGAGCTTCCCGGCGACTTTCGACTCGGTCACCAACATCGGCACCCGGCCGACGGTGTACGAGAATCACCAGCGAGTGGTCGAGAGCCACATCCTCGATTTCTCGAGCGACGTCTACGGCGAGCGGGTGAGCCTGGCGTTCCACCACCGCCTGCGGGAGGAGAAGCTGTTTCCGAGCGTGATGGAGCTGTCGCGCCAGATCCGCTCGGACGTCGAGACCACCCGAGAATACTTCGCCGCCGCGCGGCGTTCTCAAGAGGGAGCGCGCTGGGGCGCGGGCCCGGGCTAACGCGAGTCGACACCGGCAAATCACTGATTCCAGAGGAAGATCGATGGCGAACCCGAACGTAGTGCAAGTCGACGAGGGCAACTTCCAAGCCGAGGTTTTGCAGTCCAAAGTGCCGGTCCTGGTGGATTTCTGGGCCGTCTGGTGCGGACCCTGCCGGATGGTGGCTCCGGTGCTCGACGAGCTGGCGCAGGAGCTCGACGGCAAGCTGCGCGTCGCCAAGCTGAACGTCGACGAGAACCAGGGCCTGGCGATCCAGTACCGCGTGTCGAGCATCCCGGCGTTCATCCTGTTCAAAGACGGGCGGGCGATCGACCGCACCGCCGGCGCGATGCCGAAAGCGGCGTTCAAGAACTTCCTGTCGCAGCACGTCCAGTAGGCCGGTGATCGACCGCCTGGCGGAGGGTCTGGAGCGCCTCGGCGCGCAGGCCCTCCTCGTCGTCGCCGACCGCGCTTCGAGCGACCCCGACATGGGGCCGTGGGTGGGCTCCGCGCATCTCGGAGAGGCCTTCGTGGTGGCGAAATCGGGCGCGCCCCCGGCGCTCGGCTACTGGACGCCGATGGAGCGCGAGGAGGCCGCGTCGACCGGGCTGCGCCCGCTCGCTCCCGAGGAGCTCGACGTCGCCCGCTGGAGCCGCGAGGGCGGGCCGCCCTCGGCGCTGCTGGCGAGCGTGCTGGCGCGCGGGCTGCAGCTTGCCGGCGTCGGGCCGGGCCGGATCGCGCTCGCCGGTCACGGCGCCTCGGGCGTGGCGCTCGAGGCCTGCGCGCGGCTCGGGGCTTTCGGCTGGGACTTCGTCTCCGGCAACGAGCTCGTGCGCCGGGTGCGCAAGATCAAGAGCGCGCGCGAGGTGGCCGAGATCCGCCGGGTCGCCGCGGCGACCCGCGAGGCCTTCGAGCGCGTGGCGGCGTTGCTCGCCGCTGCCGAGTCGAGGGCGGGCGAGCTGCACCTCGAGGGCGAGCCGCTGCGGGTCGAGCGCCTGCGGCGCGAGATCGCCCGCACCCTCGCCGGACACGGCGTCGAGCAGCCGCACGGCAACATCGTGGCCCCCGGCGAAGAGGGCGGCGTGCCGCACAACACCGGCACCCGGGAGCGCGCGCTGCGCGCCCACGAGTCGCTGGTCGTCGATCTCTATCCCAAGGGCGGGCTGTTCGCCGATTGCACCCGGACCTTCTGCGTCGGCGATCCGCCGCCGGCGCTCGCGGCGGCGCACGCCGACGTCCTCGCGGCGCTCCTCGCGGCGCACGCGGCGACCCGCGCCGGGGCCCGCGGCTGGGATCTGCAGCGAGCGACCTGCGAGCTGCTGGCGGCGCGCGGCCACGAGACGCCGATCACCCACCCCGGGACCGTCGTCGGTTACGTGCACGGACTCGGGCACGGCGTGGGCTACGAGCTGCACGAGTATCCGAGCTTCCGTCAATTCGTGGCGGAAGAGGGACTGCTCGAAGTCGGTGACGTGGTAACCCTCGAGCCCGGGATCTACCGGCCGGGGCCCGGCGGGTTCGGCGTCCGGCTCGAGGATCTCGCCGTGGTCGAGGCGGACGGCCTCGCGAATCTCACTCCGCTGCCGTACGACCTCGATCCGCGCGCCTGGCTGGCCTGATCCGGCGTGGCCGCGGCTGTTATCCTGCGGCCGCTCGTGCGCCGGATCGAGCCGATCTCCCGTCTTGCCCTGCTCGCGTCGGTCCTGACGCTGGCGGGCGTCGCCCGCGCTGACGCGCAACCCGCAGCGCCGGCCCTCGTCGGCGAGCTGCGCGCGCTCGACCTCGCGCCCGACCTCGCGGGCGCCGGACGGCTGCGCGGCCGCTCTCTCTGGCGGGACGTGGTGGCGATCTCCGGCGCCTCCTTCCTGCGCCTCCACTTCGCCGATTTCGACCTCCTCCCCGGCGACTCGCTGAAGCTCTCGACCGGCACGGATCGCCTCGTCGAGCGTCTGAGCGGCACGGGACCGCGCGGCCGGCGGGAGTTCTGGGCCCTGGCGGCTTTCGACGACACGCTGGTTCTCGAGCTCGAGTTCCAGGCCCCGTACGCCCGCCCGCCCTTTCGCGTCGACCGAGTGGCGGTCGGCGATCTGGCGCCCTTCGCGGTCGAGACCGACGCTGGCCGCTCGATCTGCCCGCCCGACGACCTGCACGACGCGATCTGCGCCAGCGGCGATCCCGGATCGTGGGCGAACGTCCTGGCGAGCGCCGGCGTGCTCGGCGTGGGCGGCGACCCCGGGGCGGCGCTCTTCTGCTCGGGTGCGAACGTCTCGCCGGCGAACTACGTGCTGACCAACGAGCACTGCATCCCGGGCATCCTGACCTGCGCCGAGAGCGAGTTCGTCTTCGGCTACCGCCGGATCGCCTGCGACACCGGCGCGACCGTGGCGACCGACTGGGTGAGCTTCCGCTGCGGCGAGACCGTCACCTCCTCGCCGGCCGGCGACTGCGACGCGCCACTCGCGGCGCTCGATTTTTCGCTCTCCTCGGTCGACGGCGATCCGGCGTCGGCTTTCGGTTGGGCGAGCCCCGACCCGACGCCGCTCGTCGACGGCGAAGCGATCACGATCGTCCAGCAGCCGGCCGGCGGGCCGCAGATGCTGGCGAGCGGGTCGGGAGCACAGGTCGACGTCGACACCACCGACCCCGGGCGCAGCGTGCTGCGCTACTACGGCACGCTCGACACCGACGACGGATCGAGCGGCGCGCCGATTTTTCGCGCCGCCGACCACCGGGTGGTGGGGCTGCATCACTGCGGTGGCTGCGAGATCCCCGGCGTCGGCAACCGCGGCGTCCTGATGGCCGACATCTACCCGGCGATCGCCCCGTACCTGTGCACCCCCGGCGTGCTCCTCGAGCCCGCCGGGGTGGAGGCGCTCCAACAGGTCGAAGGCAACGGCGACGCGGTGCCCGACCCGGGCGAGACCTGGAGCTTCCGGCCGCGGGTGAGGAACCGCTCCTGCGTCACGCCGGCGGAGTCGGTCGTCGCCACCTTCGGCGTCGGTGCGGGTTCGCCGCCCGGGGTCGAGCTGCTCGACGGCGGCGCCAGCTTCGGCGACCTCGCCGCCGGCGCGAGCGCCGCCGCCGACCTGCCGCTCAGGTTTCGCCTCGCACCGGGTTTCCCTTGCGGCGGCGAGGCGGCGATCGACCTGCTCGAGCTCTCCGCCGACACGGGAGCGGCCTTCGGTCCTTACGCCGGCGTGATCGCCGAGAGGAGCGGTTACGACGTCCAGATCCCGTTGCCGGCGGAATCCTTCGCCCTCGGCATCCCGGCCGACTGGACGATCGTCGACGGGGGCACCGGCGGGGGAGTCGCGGCGACCTGGACGGCGGCGAATCCAGGCGGACGGACGCTCGATCTCGAGCCGCCGTTCGCGATCGTCGATTCGGACGAGGCCGGTCCGGGCGCTATGCAAGACGAGATGCTCGTGTCGCCGATCCTCGATGCCGAGGCCGCCGGTCCCGCCGCGCGGGTGTTCCTCGAGTTCCGGCACGATTTCCGCTGGTCGAGCGGCGGTCTCGACGAGAAAGGCGACGTGGAGCTGCGGCCCGCCAACGGCGGTGCTTGGCGTTCGGTGACGCGCTACTCCGGCGCCAGCTCGGCCGGCGCGGTGCGCCTCGACCTGACGGACATCCTCGGCCCAACGCGGCACTTCGCCCTCCGCTTCCGCTACCACGACGCGAGCTACGAATGGTGGTGGGCGATCGACGACCCGCGCCTGATCGCCGACCTCGGCCCGTCTTGCCACCCTTGGACGGCGGCCCAGATCTTCACCGACGACTTCGAGTGGGGCGCGGCCACGCGCTGGAGCGCGAGCGCGCCGTGACAGGATTTCCCGGCCCGTAGCGGAGGAAGGCATCGCATGCAGAGCTTCGAGAAACTCGGCGTCTTCTATCTCGGCCGCCCGCTCGACCCGAAGACCTTCGCGCCAGCCGGCGTGCCGCTGCTCTACGACTCGCGCGACCTGACCACGCACGCGATGTGCGTCGGCATGACGGGCAGCGGCAAGACCGGGCTCTGCCTGTCGCTGCTCGAGGAGGCGGCGATCGACGGCGTGCCGGCGATCGTCGTCGACCCGAAAGGCGACCTGGCGAACCTGCTGCTCACCTTCCCCGACCTCGCGCCGGAGGATTTCCGCCCCTGGGTGCGCCAGGACGACGCGGCGCGCAAGGGCCTGTCGCTCGACGACTACGCCGCCGCCGAAGCCAAGAAGTGGCGCGAGGGTCTCGCCGGCTGGGGCGAGGACGGAGCGCGCATCCGCACGTTCCGCGACAGCGTCGAGTTCGGTCTCTACACCCCCGGTAGCGACGCCGCGCGGCCGCTCTCGATCCTCGCCTCCTTCGCCGCGCCGCCGGCGGCGATCGCGGCCGACTCGGACCTGCTGCGCGAGCGCGTCTCGACCACGGTCGCGAGCCTCCTCGGTCTGCTGGGCATCGCGGGCGATCCGCTGCAGAGCCGCGAGCACATCCTGCTCGCGAGCCTGCTCGACGCGGCGTGGCGCGCCGGCAAGAGCTACGACCTCGCCAGCCTGATCGCCGACGTGCAGAAGCCACCGCTCGCCAAGGTCGGCGTACTCGATCTCGAGACCTTCTACCCGGTCAAGGAGCGCTTCGGACTGGCGATGGCGATCAACAACCTGCTCGCGGCGCCGGGGTTCGACGTCTGGATGCGCGGCGAGCCGCTCGACGCGGGCGCCCTGCTCTACACCGCGAGCGGCAAGCCGCGGATCTCGATCCTG
This sequence comes from Thermoanaerobaculia bacterium, assembly GCA_046331385.1. Lineage (GTDB taxonomy): Bacteria > Acidobacteriota > Thermoanaerobaculia > Multivoradales > JAGPDF01 > JAXLQW01. The sequence continues at coordinate 966,853 of JAXLQW010000001.1, read as the reverse complement.
TCGATCGCCCACTTGTCGGACGCCGAGCGGATGTTCTTCGTGGCGCTGCTGCTCGAGCAAGTCCTCGGCTGGATGCGCACCCGCCAGGGCTCGACCAGCCTGCGCGCTCTGTTCTACATGGACGAGATCTTCGGCTACCTGCCGCCGGTCGCCAATCCGCCGTCGAAGAAGCCGATGCTCACCCTGCTCAAGCAGGCGCGCGCCTTCGGACTGGGGATGGTCCTCGCCACCCAGAATCCGGTGGATCTCGACTACAAGGCGCTGTCGAACATTGGCACCTGGTTCCTCGGCCGGCTGCAGACCGAGCGCGACAAGGCGCGGGTGCTCGACGGCCTCGAGGGCGCGGCGACCGCGAGCGGCGCGAACTTCGATCGCGCCGCGATCGACCGTCTGCTCTCCGGCCTGCGTAGCCGCGTCTTCCTGCTCCACGACGTCCACTTGCCCGAGCCCGAGCTCTTCGAGAGCCGCTGGGCGCTCTCCTACCTCGCCGGACCGCTCGACCGCGAGCAACTGAAGCGGCTGGCCGGGGAGCTCGGCGGCGCCCCGGCACCGGACCCGGTCGCGACGGCCGCGACGCCGGCTCCACGCAGCGCGGCCGCCGCCGGCGCCGCGCCGGTGCTCGCGCCGGACGTGCCGCAGGCCTATCTGCCCGTGCGCTCGGCGCAGCGCCAGGGGATCTTCTACGCCCCCTGCCTGCTCGGCCTCGCCCGGGTGCGGGTGATCGACGACAAGCTCGGCGTCGAGCAGACGCAGGACGTCGCCCGGCTGGTGCGTCTGGTGACCGACTCGGCGGCCGATTGGCTGAAGGCCGAGGAGTCGCCGCTCGCCGAAGAGGACCTGGTGCGCGAGCCCGAGGCCGGGTCGAGCTACGCCGAGGTGCCCGTCGAGGCGCGGGGAGGCTCGGCCTACAAGAAGTGGAGCCGGGACTTCGCCGACACCCTGTTCCGCACCTACAAGGTGGAGCTGATGCGCAGCCCGAGCCTCGGCGAGGTCTCGCGAGCCGGCGAGAGCGAGCGCGACTTCCGCACCCGCCTCGGCGACGCCGCGCGCGCCGAGCGCGACCGGATCGTCGCCGGCGTCCAGCAGAAGTACGCCGCTCGCGTGGCGGCGCTCGAAGAGCGGATCCGGCGGGCGGCGGACCGGGTCGAGCGCGAGAAGCAGCAGGCGAGCCAGAAGACGCTCGACACCGCGATCTCGATCGGCGCCACGGTGCTCGGGGCCCTCTTCGGCCGGCGGACCTTTTCGGCCTCGACCCTCGGGCGGGCGGCGACCTCGGCCAAGACGGCGACGCGGGCGATCAAGGAGCGCCAGGACGTCGGCGCGGCCAACGAGTCGCTCGAGGAGCTGACCGCGCAGCGCCAGCAGCTCGAGTCCGATCTGAATCAAGAAGTGACGGCGCTCGCCGGCCGCGTCGACCCCGCGAGCGAAACCTTCGAGCGCGTCGCGGTGCGGCCGAAGAAGAGCGATCTCGAGGTCCGCCGCGTCCTGCTCGCTTGGGCGCCGCACGACGCCAAGACAGGTACCCCGCTGTGGGAGTGAGGTTCGAGATCCGGCCGCCGGCGACGAAGGCCGAGCTGCTCGCCGAGCATCGGCGGCTGGTGGGGGAGTGCGAAGCCTTCTGGAGCTCGATCGCGCCCGAGCGCTTCATCGCGCCGTTCGGCGCCTCCTGGTCGCCGGCCGACACCGTGCGCCACCTCGCGAAGTCGGTGCGACCGGTCGCCTCCGCCTTGCGGCTCCCGCGCCCGATTCTCGGTCTCCTGTTCGGCCTGGCACTGCGGAAAGGGGAGAGCTTCGCGGCGCTCGTCGATCGCTACCACGCTCGGCTCGCGGCCGGCGGCGGCGCCGGGCGATTCGCTCCCCGCCCGGTCGAGCGGCCAGACGACCCGGGCGCGTTCCGCGCCACCGTCGTCGGGCGCTGGCGGCAGGCCGAGGACTCGCTCTGCGCGGCCGTCGAGCGTTGGAACGAAAAGGCGCTCGATCGCTACCGGATGCCGCACCCGCTGCTCGGCAAGCTGACGGTGCGGGAGATGCTCTTCTTCACCCTCTACCATGGGGTCCATCACGCGCGGATCACCGAGCGCCGGATGGCGGAGGCGTCCTCCGCCTGATCGGGGAGGATCCCCTCGCGGATGCGGGACCCGTCGTCCTCCGGCGGGCGGTCGCCGCCGACGCCCGCGAGCTCGCGCGGCTGCGCTATCGCTTCCGCGCCGAGCTCGCGCCGGCGATCGAGGCGGAGGCGGACTTCGTCGAGCGCTGCTCGCGCTGGATGGCGTCGCGGCTAGCGGCCGGCTCGGTCTGGCGATGCTGGGTGGCCGAGAGCCAGGGCCGGATCGTGGCGAACCTCTGGATCGAGACCTTCGAGAAGCTGCCCAATCCGGCGCGTGACCAGGAGCGCCATGCTTACCTGACGAACTTCTACGTCGCGCCCGAGTTGCGCAACGGCGGCCTCGGGCGGCGAATGCTCGCCGCGGCGATCGAGTGGTGCGCGGGCCAGGACGTCGATGCGATCCTCCTGCGACCGAGCGACCGCAGCCGCGCTTTCTACCGGCGTGCCGGCTTCGACGCCACCGACGAGTACTTCTCCCTCAGCCTGAAGGACCGCCCGCAAGACGGGGCCTGAGGCGCAACATCTCCATCAAGCGTCCTTTTCCCTAACCGAGCTTTTCTTCGCAGGATGGCCGCGAATCTAACGACGCGGACCCAAGCGAAAGGCTTTCGGTTAGGAGTGTGGGCCTCTTCGACGCCCTCGTACACACGCACCGGGCTCGCTCGCACGAGGCTGTCGCGACCAGCGTCTTTTTCCTCAACCGAGCCTGTCTTCGCAGGATGGCGGCAGCTCGAACGCCGTACCCACAAGCGAAAGGCTTTCAGTTAGGACTGTGGGCCTTTTCGACGCCCTCGTACACACGCACCGGGCTCGCTCGCGCGAGGCCGGTGCGGCCAGCGTCCTTTTTCCCTAGCCGAGCCTTTCTTCGCAGGATGGCGGCAGCTCGAACGCCGCGGCCACAATCGAAAAGCTTCCAATTGGGAGTGTGGGCTCTTGCTGCGCCCTCGTGAACTGGCGGCTGGCCCGACTGGGCGAGGCTGTTGCGGCCAGCGTTCTTTTCCTTAACCGAGCTTCTTCTTCTTCTGTTCTGGTTGTCTTGCGGCTACCTGGTCAGCGCTCGACCCAGTAGTTCGGGGCTTCTTTGGTGATGACGACGTCGTGGGCGTGGCTCTCCTTGAGGCCTGCCGAGGTGACGCGCAGGAACTTCGCCTTGGTGCGCAGCTCCTCGATGGTGCCGCAGCCGGCGAGGCCCATGCCCGAGCGCAGGCCGCCGGTCATCTGCGGCAGCATGGTGTGGACGCTGCCCTTGTGCGGCACCATGCCCTCGATGCCCTCCGGCACGAGTTTCGACAGCGAGGTCGCGCCGTCCTCCTGGAAGTAGCGGTCGGCGCTGCCGCGTGCCATCGCCGAGAGCGAGCCCATGCCACGATAGGCCTTGTAGGTCCGGCCCTGGTAGAGAATCGTCTCCCCTGGGCTCTCCTCGGTGCCGGCGAACAGCGAACCGATCATCACCGAGGCGGCGCCGGCGGCGATCGCCTTGCTGACGTCGCCCGAGAACTTGATCCCGCCGTCGGCCACCACCGCCACTCCGCGCTCGCCCGCCGCGTCGGCGCAGTCGCGGATGGCGGTGATCTGCGGCACGCCGGCGCCGGTCACCACCCGGGTAGTGCAGATCGATCCCGGTCCGATGCCGACCTTCACCACGTCCGCGCCGCGGGCGATCACGTCGCGGGTGGCTTCGGCGGTCGCCACGTTGCCCACCATCAGCGCCACGTCCGGGAACATCTCCTTGATCGCCGCGGCGGCCGCGAGGACGCCGGCGCTGTGGGCGTGCGAGGAATCGAGCACAAGCACGTCCACCTTCGCGTCGACCAGCGCCCGCGCCCGTTCGCGGAAGTCCCCCGAGGCCCCGATCGCCGCGCCCACACGCAGGCGGCCGAGGCTGTCCTTGCAGGCATTCGGGTACTCGATCATCTTGGTGATGTCCTTGACCGTGATCAGGCCCTTCAGGTTGCCATCGCGGTCCACCACCAGGAGCTTCTCGATCTTGTGGCGGTGGAGGATCTCCTTGGCCTCGTCGAGCGTCGTGCCTTCGGGGACCGTGACCAGGTGGTCCTTGGTCATCAGGTCGCCGATGGTCTTCTCGAGGTTGGTCTCGAAGCGCAGGTCGCGGTTGGTGAGAATTCCGACCAGCCGCCCTTCGGCGTCGGTCACCGGCACGCCGGAGATCTTGTAGTTGGCCATCATCTCGAGCGCTTCGCGGATCCGCTGGTGCGGGCGCATGGTGATCGGGTCGACGATCATCCCGGCCTCGCTGCGCTTCACCTTGTCGACCTCCTCGGCCTGGAACTCGATCGGCAGGTTCTTGTGGATGATCCCGAACCCGCCTTCCTGCGCCAGGGCGATCGCCAGGCGGGACTCGGTGACCGTGTCCATGGCCGCGGAGACGATCGGGATGTTGAGCTGGATGCCGCGACAGAGCTGCGTCCGCAGATCCACGTCGTTGGGGTGCACGGCCGAGTAGCCGGGCAGGATCAGGACGTCGTCGAAGGTCAGGGCTAGACGGGGGGCGTCGTGGGCGTCGGGCATCGTCGTCAGCGCGAGGGTGGGAGTGCCGGATCGGGTCGCATGAGGCAAGATATCAAAGGTAGGATAGCCGCCCAAGAATTCCGACAGGGGGGATCGCCATGAAGAAACGTAGCGTCGTCTCCGCGTGGATCGCCGTCGCCGGATCGCTGGCTCTCGCCGCCGGAGCCCTTGCCGCCGGCCAGGAACAGAAGGCCGCGCCGCCCCAGATGTCGCCCGAGGAGCAGGCCATGATGGCCGCCTGGATGAAGGCCATGACTCCGGGCGAGCCGCACAAGCACCTGGCCGCCCTCGCCGGCAACTGGGAGGGCTCGGTGACCATGTTCATGGCGCCCGGCGCGCCGCCGCAGGTCAACGCCGCGAAAGTCGAGCGCGTCATGCAGCTCGGCGGGCGCGTCCTCCAGGACCATTGGAACGGGATGATGAACGGCATGCCGTTCGAGGGCATGGGCTGGACGGGCTACGACAACGCGGCGCAGCGCTGGTGGACCTCCTGGTCGGACAATTTCTCGACTGGGGTCATGAACGGCACCGGCAAGTGCGACGCCGACGCCGCCAAGGGATGCACCTACCTGTCGACCGCGATCGATCCGACCACCGGCAAGGAGATGACGAGCCGATCGACCGTGAGCTGGCCGGGCGCCGACGAAGAGCGGATGCAGATGTTCGGCCCGGGCCCGGATGGCAAGGAATTCATGATGATGGAGATCGTCATCCACCGCGTGAAGTGACGCGGCGGAAGGGCCGGGCGGCGAGAGGGCCGAGGGGGCGACTCCCGGCCCTTCGTCGTTTCGATGCGGCGTGACGCCGATCAGGCGGCGCCGGAGGCGGCGGCGCCGTGGCACTTCTTGTACTTCTTGCCCGAGCCGCAGGGACAGGGATCGTTGCGACCGATCTTGTCCTCGACCCGCACGCTCTGCGGCCGGGGCGGCGGCTGCGGCGCCGAGGGCGGTCCGAAGGAAGCGCTGGGCGGCCCGGAGGGGCGGGCGGCGGCGGCCGGTGTCGTCTGCGGCGCCGAGAACACCATGTGCGCCGGCGGCGCGGCGCGCTCGCGGCGGGCGCGCTCCTCGGCGAGCTGCTCTTCGGAGGCCGGCTCGAGACGGAAGAGGGTCTTCAGGACCGTGTCCTCGACCCGTTCCTTCAGCGCGCCGAAAAGCTCGAAGCTCTCGCGCTTGTACTCGTTCAGCGGATCGCGCTGGCCGTAGCCGCGCAGGCCGATGCCCTCCTTCAGGTGGTCGAGCGCCAGCAGGTGGTCCTTCCAGGCGAGATCGACGAAGCGCAGCAGCACGTCGCGCTCGAGGACCCGCATGAGGTCCGACCCCACCCGGTTCTCCTTGTCCTGGTACTTGGACTCGACCAGCGCCCAGATCCCGGCGTTGATGTCGTCGGCGCCGGCCCCCTCGAGCTCGAGGCCGGCCTTGTGGACGTCGATGTCGAAATAGGCGAGCACGTCGCCGGCGAGCTCGGTCAGGGTCCACTCGGAAGGGTCCATCTTCTCCGGGCAGTGGGTGGCGAGCAGGGTGTCGACGATGTCGCGCGCCACGCCCAGGATGTAGTCCTTGCCCTCCTTCCCGTCGAAGATGTCGCGGCGCAATTGATAGATCGCCTCGCGCTGCTTGTTCATCACGTCGTCGTACTCGAGCAGGTGCTTGCGGGTCTCGAAGTTGCGGCCTTCGACCTGCTTCTGGGCGCGCTCGATGGCGCGCGAGACCATGTTGTGCTCGATGGCCTCGCCTTCCTGCATGCCGAGGCGCCCCATCAGCCCCTGGATGCGGTCGGAGCCGAAGATCCGCATCAGATCGTCCTCGAGGGACAGGAAGAAGCGCGAGGAGCCGGGATCGCCCTGGCGGCCCGACCGGCCGCGAAGCTGGTTGTCGATGCGCCGCGACTCGTGACGCTCGGTGCCGAGGATGTGCAGGCCGCCGCGCGTCAGGACCTCCTCGCGCTCGCGCGCCCAGCTCTCGTGGTAGCGCTCGAGCGCCGCGGCGTAGGCCTCGGGCTCGGCGACCGGATCGGCCTCCGAGCGCGCCAGGCCCTCGGCGTTGCCGCCGAGCAGGATGTCGGTGCCGCGGCCGGCCATGTTGGTGGCGATGGTTACCGAGCCGAGCCGGCCGGCCTGGGCGACGATCGAGGCCTCGCGTTCGTGGTACTTGGCGTTGAGGACCACGTGCTTGATGCCCTTGCGCTTCAACATCTCCGAGAGCATCTCGCTCTTCTCGATCGACAGCGTGCCGACCAGCACCGGCTGGCCGCGGTCATGGCAGTCCTGGATCTCTTCGACCACCGCGTTCCACTTCTCGCGCGCCGAGCGGAAGACGACGTCCGGGTTGTCCTGGCGGATCATCTCCTTGTTGGTCGGGATCACCACCACGTCGAGCTTGTAGATGTGCTCGAACTCGGCCGCTTCGGTCGCCGCCGTGCCGGTCATGCCGCCGAGCTTCTTGTACATGCGGAAGAAGTTCTGGAAGGTGATCGTGGCGAGCGTCTGGTTCTCGCGCTCGATCTTGACCCCCTCCTTCGCCTCGACCGCCTGGTGCAGGCCGTCGGACCAGCGCCGGCCGGGCATCATGCGACCGGTGAATTCGTCGACGATGACCACCTGGCCGTCCTTGATCAGGTATTCGACGTCGCGTTTGTAGAGGTAGTGCGCGCGCAGGCCCTGGTTGACCCCGTGGATGATGTCCATGTTCTCGATGTCGTACAGGTTCTCGAGACCCATGAGCTTCTCGACCCGCGCCACGCCCTCGTCGGTGAGCGCCACCGAATGCGCCTTCTCGTCGACCAGGAAGTCGCCGGTGGTGTGCTTGTTGCCGTCCTTGTCCTCGCTCTCCTCGCCGCGCTCGAGCTTCGGAATGATGCGGTCGATGCGGTAGTACTTGTCGACCGACTCCTCGGACGGACCGGAGATGATGAGCGGTGTGCGCGCCTCGTCGATCAGGATCGAGTCGACCTCGTCGACGATGGCGAAGTGGTGGCCGCGCTGGACCATCGCCGACAGGTCGAACTTCATGTTGTCGCGCAGGTAGTCGAAGCCGAGCTCGTTGTTGGTGCAGTAGGTGATGTCGCTGGCGTAGGCGGCGCGGCGCTCGGCGTCCGAGATGTCGTGCTGGACGCAGCCGACCGACATGCCGAGGAAGCGGTAGATGCGACCCATCCATTCGGCGTCGCGGCGCGCCAGGTAGTCGTTGACCGTGACCACGTGGGCGCCCTTGCCTTCGAGCGCGTTCAGGTAGACCGGCAGCGTGGCGACCAGCGTCTTGCCCTCGCCGGTCCGCATCTCGGCGATCTTGCCCTGATGGAGCACCATGCCGCCGATCAGCTGGACGTCGAAATGGCGCATGTCGAGCGTCCGCCGGCCCGCCTCGCGCACCACGGCGAAAGCGGGAACGAGCAGGTCGCCCAGGGTGGCGCCGTCGGCCAGCCGGCGGCGGAATTCCATCGTCTTGGCGGCCAGACCCTCGTCCGACAGGGCCCGGATCTCGGGCTCGAGGGCGTTGATCTCCGCCACGAGCGGCTGGAGCTTCTTGACGTCGCGCTCGTGCTTGCTGCCGAAGACCTTGGTGATCAGCGTTCCGAACATTCGGTTTCCCGTGTTGTCTGAAGAGGATGAGGCGGGTCGGGGCTCGCCCGACCGGAGGATCTTAGCAGAGGCGTCCAGGCGGCTCCGGCGACCCGGAGGGCTGGGGAGGCGGCGGGTCCCCGCGGGACCTCAGCTGCCGGCGACGGCGCCGTCGAGGATGTAGGAGAGCGGGTCGACGAGCTTGCCGTCGAGCTGCACTTCGTAGTGCAGGTGATAGCCGGTGGCCCGCCCGGTGTTGCCGACCAGCCCGACCGTCTGACCACGCTTCAGGCGCTGACCGGGCGTGACCTGGATGCGCGACATGTGACCGTAGATGGTCACGATGCCGAAGCCGTGCGCCACGTAGACCGCTCGGCCCAGCCCGCCGTACTCCTCGGTGCGCACCACGATGCCGTCGGCGGAGACCCGGACCGGTTTGCCGGGCGGCGCCGAGATGTCGACCCCGGAGTGGAAGGCGCGCTGTCCGGTGATCGGATCGCGGCGATTGCCGAAGCCGCTGGTCAAGATGCCGCGCACCGGCGCGATCGCCGGCGTCGCCGAAATGAGCCGCAGGTTCTGATCCAGCCGCTCCGCCACGCGACCGAGCGAGCCGGCGAGGTCGGTGCTCCGCGCCTCGAGGTCGGTCATCACCAGGTCGGTCGACGGCAGGGCTCCCGGTCGGACCTCCCCGCCCACGCCGCCCTCGCCGCTCGCTCCGAGGTTCTCGAGACCGGCGACGATGGCGAGCTTGCGCGTGCGGTCCTCGTACTCGGAGATCTGGCTCTGAACCCCCTGCAGCCGAGTCTCGAAGCTCTGGTTGGATTGGCGCAGCTTCTCGTTCTCGGATTGCAGGCGGGCGAGCTCGGCGCGGTCGACTTTCGAAGCCATGAAGCCCCAGATCGACAGCGCCGCCGCGAGGGTGAGCGCCGCCAGGGCGCCCAGGGCGACCCCGATCTGGAGATTCGTCACCCGCCACTTGCGCGTTTGGGAGCGCTCGCTGGGGATGAAAAGAATGGTGTGATGCCTGGGCTTCATCCTCGACTCGTGCCGGTTAGGAGCCTGCTCTGAGAACTACAGCGGACGGAACCCGAGAATTGTTTCCGTCTGGGCGGGGGATGTCAACCCTGAATCCGGGATTATGGCGTAAAGCCATGAGCGCGAATCAACGCGCCAGCCGCCGGTCGAGCGCTCGGTATTGGATGGCTTCGGCGAGGTGCGCCGGCTCGATCGACTCACGACCGGCCAGATCGGCCACCGTACGCGCCACGCGCAGCACGCGGTCGTAGGCGCGCATCGACAGGCCGAGGCGTTCGAAGGCGGCGTCGAGCAAGGCGCGAGCGGCGCCCGAGAGCGGGCAGCTGGCGCGCAACAGCCGGCCACCGAGAGCGGCGTTGGCGGGGCAGGGATGGCCGGGCGGGAAACGCGCACGCTGGACCTCGCGTGCCCGGCGGACGCGCTCGGCGACGGTCGAGGAGTCCTCTCCGCCGGAGGCGGCGAGCTCGGCGAGCTGGATCGAGGGCACCTCCAAGTGGAGATCGATGCGGTCGAGGAGCGGACCGGAGATCCGGCTGCGATAGCGCTCGACCACCGGCAATGGGCAGCGGCAGGCGTGCCGGGTGTCGCCGAGGTGCCCGCAGGGGCAGGGGTTCATCGCCGCGAGGAGGGTGAAGCGCGCCGGGAAGCGCAGGTGACCGCGCGCCCGGGCGACCGAGACCGTGCCCTCCTCGAGCGGCTGGCGCAGCGCCTCGAGCGCATCCCGCCGGAACTCGGCCAGCTCGTCGAGGAAGAGGACGCCGCCGTGCGCCAGGCTGACCTCCCCCGGCCGCGGGATCGGACCGCCGCCGACCATGGCCGGCGGGCTGGTGCCCGGATGGGGGCTGCGGAAAGGTCGCTCGGTGAGCAGACCGCTCGGCGGCACCTCGGCGACCAGGGAGTGGATCTTGGTGACCGCGATCGCCTCGGCCGGCTCGAGCGGCGGCAGGAGCGCCGCCATCGCCCGGGCGAGCATCGTCTTGCCCGAGCCGGGTGGGCCGAGCAGGAGGAGGTTGTGCCCTCCCGCGGCGGCGACCTCGAGCGCCCGCTTGGCGGCGGCTTGGCCACGGATCTCGGCGAGGTCGGGGGCGCCGGCGCGCGCGCCTACCGACGGCTCGCAGGGGATCGCGGCCGGCAGCTCGCGCTCGGCCACCAGATGCGCGATGGCCTCGGGCAGGGTGGAGGCGCCGCGCACCGGCAGCGCCCCGATCGCCGCCGCTTCGCCGGCGTTGGCGAGCGGCAGGAGCAGCTCGCGGCATCCCGTCCGCCCCGCCAGGTCGGCGATCGCGAGCGCGCCGCGCACCGGCCGCAGCCCGCCGTCGAGGCCGAGCTCGCCGCAGAAGATTCGGCCCGCGGCCGTCTCGGCGGGCAGGAAGCCGTAGGCGACGAGCACCGCGACGGCGATTCCCAGATCGAGATGGCTGCCCTCCTTGCGCAGATCGGCCGGCGCCAGGTTGATGGTGACCGCGCGCGGCGCGAGGTCGTAGCCGCAGTGGCGCAGGGCGCTGCGCACCCGTTCGCGACTCTCGCGTACCGCCGCGTCCGGCAGGCCGACGATCTGGATCTGCGGCAGGCCGTTCTGCAGATCGACCTCGATCTCCACCGGCCGCGCTTCGATTCCCCAGGGAGTGGCGCCGAGCGCTCGAGCGAGCATCCACCGCAAGAGACGCGATTGCGCCGGCGAATCTGTCCGCCGGCCGGAGCGCGAGGCGGCGGGGCGCGTGGGCGAGGGAGTCGGGGAGTCGCGCCCTCGGCGGTCAGGGGCCGGCCGACAGCCGCCGGTGGAGCTCGGCGAAGTCCCCCGCCACGCCGAGGAAGCGATCGACGAGCGTGGGGTCGAAGTGCGCGCCGCGTTCGCCCGCGATGCGCTCGACCGCCTCCTCGTGCGAGAGGGCGGGCTTGTACGGCCGCTGGCTGGTGATCGCGTCGTAGGCGTCGGCGATGGCGACGATGCGCGCGGCGATGGGGATGTCGTCGCCTGCCAGGCCGCGGGGGTAGCCGCGTCCGTCCCAGCGTTCGTGGTGGGAGTAGGCGATCGCCATCCCCATGGCGAGGAAGCTGTGGCTCTCGAAGCGTTCGATCACGTCGCGCAGCGTGTCGCCGCCGATGGTCGTGTGGCTCTGCATGACCCGGCGCTCCTCGTCGGTGAGCTCGCCCGGCTTGCGCAGGATGGCGTCGGGGATCGCCACCTTGCCGATGTCGTGCAGCGGGCTCGAGCGGAACAGGTGCTCCACGAACTCGAGCCCCAGGGTGTCCTGGCCGGTGATGGCGTGCGCCTCGGCCAGGCGGCGGCTGAAGGCGGCGATGCGCTCGAGGTGCTTGCCGGTCTCGTCGTCGCGCAGCTCGGCGAGGCGCGCCAGGGTCAGGACCGCGACGTCGCGGGCGACGCGGATCTGCGCGGTCTGCGCGCTCACCCGACTCTCGAGGTCGCGGTTGAGTTGCGCCAGCTCGGCTTCCTTGCGCGCCAGCTCCTCGAGCTGCGACTCGGTGCGCCGCTTCTCGGCCGACAGCTCCGCGGTTCGCATCGCGACCAGGCCCGAGAGCGTCGCTTCGCGCGCGCGCAGCTGGCGCGTCCGGTAGCGCGCGGCGGCGGCGAGGGCGAGCGCAAGGAGCAGCGCGAGCAGGGCTTGGAACCAGGCGGTTTGCCAGGCCGGTGCCACCACCCGGACCGCGAGCGCCGCCGGGGCTGCGCCGAAGACGCCCGAGCCGTCGGCGGCCGCGACCTCGAAGCGGTAGCGGCCCGGGCGCAGATCGCGGAAGACCGCGACCCGGCTGCCGCCGGCGTCGGTCCAGGAGCTGTCGTGCCCCGCCAGCCGAAAGCGGAAGCGGATCGACTCGGGGGCCGAGAACGACAGCGCCGTGTAGCGCAGCTCGAAACGCTCGAACGAGGTCGACAGAGCGACCTCGGCCTCGCGGCTCACCGGCCGCCCGTCGACCCGCGCCTCCTCGATGACCACCGGCGGCGGCTCGGTGCGCGCCGGCAGCGAGCGCGGGTCGACCACCGCGGTGCCGCGCACGGTGGGGATCCAGATCCTGCCGTCCCGCGCCCGCCAGCCGGCGGGCTGTCCGCCGCCGTTGCATTCGGAGCTGCGCAACCCGTCCTCGACTCCGAGCACCACTGGCGCCACCGCCGCGCGCCGCTTCTGAGTCACTGCCCGCAGGTCCTCCCACGAGACGCGAAACAGGCCGCGGTTGCCGGTGATCCAGAGATAGCCCTGCCCGTCGTCGATCAAGCGCGAGAGGAAATGGTCGGGGAGGCCCTGCGCGCCGGCGTAGATGCGCGCCCGGCCGTCGGCCAGGCGCGCCAACCCGCCGCCGTAGGTGGCGAGCCAGAGGGCTCCTTGGTCGTCGTCGAGCAGGTCGCGCACCGGCGCTTCGGGGAGCCCCTCGCCGGGGCCGAACCTCACCCACGAGCCCGAGCGCAGCACCGCGACGCCGTCGGCTCCCCCCACCCAGAGCTCGCCCGCGCGCGAGATGCGCAAAGCGCGAGGATCGGCGATCGGCGGTCGGGGAGCCGCGGAAGCGCGGGCGCCACGGATGGACGCCAGGCCGGCGATCCCGACCACCCAGACCACTCCCCGGGAATCCTCCACCATGGCGGCGATCCGATTCGGCACGGCGTGGCTCGCGGCCTCGAACCGCCGGCCGCCTCCTTCGGCGGCGAGACGATCGAGGCCGCGATCGCTCGCCACCCAGAGCGCGCCGTCGCGCGTCGCGAGCAGCGCGAGGACGCAGCCGTACGGCCGGTGGAACGGATCGAGCCGCTCGTCGGGGTCGCCGTCGACGACCCGCCACAGCCCGCCGCAATTGCCGCCGATCCACATCGCGCCGTCGCGATCCTGGACGATCGGCAGCACGCTCTCGGAGCGCAGCCCCTCCTCGGGTCCGATCATCGTCGCCCTGCCGGCGCGCAGGCGCAGCAGTCCCCGGCCCTCGAGCCCGAGCCAGAGGTTGCCTTCGCGATCCTCGAGGAGGGACTGGATGACCCCGTCGGCCAATCCGGATTCGGGCGCCGCGATCCGCAGCCGGCCGCCGGCGAGGCGGGCGAGCGCCTGGCCGCCGATCCAGAGGGCGCCGTCGCGGGTGGCGATCGCGGTCCGCGCGCCCACGACGCGCAACTCGTCGCTCGCCGAGCGGGTGGCCGGAGCGTCGAAGGCGAGCAACGCGCCGTCCTCGAAGGCGGCCGCGACGCCGCCGCCGGGAAGCGGCGCGAGCGCCCAGAGCGAGCCGCGCGGGCCGAGACTCGCGAAGCGCTCGCCGGCGAGGCTCGCCGCGCCAGATGCCGTCGCCGCCCACAGGCGGTCGCGCGCGTCGACCGCGAGAGCGCGCACGCCGGCGGCGGGCAAGCCTTCGGCGAGCCCGTAGCGCCGGGCCTGGCGCACCTGGATCGCGAACGCTCCGTCGTCGGTCGCCGCCCAGAGCGTGCCGTCGGCGCGCTGGGCGAGGGCCGAGATTCGGGCCGGCAGCTCGGGGTTCGTCCGCCAACGCGCGAAAGCGCCGCGGTGTTCGCGCCAGAGCCCGTCGGCCTCGGTGCCGATCCACAGGTCGCCGTCCGCGGCCGCGAGGAGCGACAGGATGCGCGAGCTCGCGAGCGGCGGCCGGCTCGCCGGATCGAAGACTTCGAAACGTGCGCCGTCGAAGCGCGCCAAGCCGCCGTTGGTGCCGATCCAGAGATAGCCGTCGGCGGTCTGGACGACCGCGTTGACCGAGTTCTGCGGCAGGCCGTTGGCGGTGGTCCAGGTGCGCCGCGCGAAGCGGTCGAGGGGCAGGTCGACCCCGACGGGCGGCGCCGCGAGCGCGGAGGAGCCCGCGGCGAGCAGCACGATCAGCGCCATGCGCCACGCGAGCGAGCGGTCGGTCAGGTCGGTCTCCGTGCCGGCGAGGGTACCACCGGGAGGCAGCGGCCGGGGCGCGGGCGCCGGCGTTCTAGAGCACGCGGCGGTATTCGGCGAGCGGCAGGCGCCAGACGGGGACGCCGCAGTAGCGCGAGCCCTCGGGGCAGGGCGGCTTGACCGCGGCGCGATCGCGCAGGCCGCAGGGCGGCAGCAGCCAGCGCCCAAGGCGGGGGTGGAGGTCGCGGATCTGCTCGGCCTCGTCGAGGCTGGCGCGCCAGACCTCTTCCTGCGCGTTGTAGCACAGGCGCATGGTCAGCTTGTGGTGCAGGTGGAGCAGGTCTGCCGACTCGGTGAAGCGCACCGCGACGGCGTTCGGTAGCAGGTACTGCACGAACTCCTCCTCGACCCCGAGGCGGCGCAGCTCGGCCATCCCCTCCCAGGCGCGCGCGCAGCTGGCGTGGAAGAACTCCCGCGCTCCCGCGTCGACCGAAGCCAGGACGGGCAGCACGACGTCGGGCGCATCGCGTACTTGGGCGGCGAGGATCGGCCGCGACGCCGGAGTCATCCGGTGGCGCTGATCCTGGCTGTCGGCGGTGTGCGAGAGCTTCTTGCGGAAGGTGTATTGCGCGTGCGCCATCACCCGCGACAGCTTCGAATGCGTCGTCAGGCGCAGCGCCTCGCCGTGGTAGCGGTTCTGGCGTGGGTCGAGAGCCAGCCCGATCGCCGCGTCGTCGGTCATCTCTTCGGCGGTCGCCCCGAGCACTTCGCGCACCGCTTCGGCGAGGGTGCCTTCGGCCGCGACCTTCCAATCCACCAGCTTCGAGGTTCGTCCGCCGAGCGCGCGGTCGAACCGGTCGGCGAATCCGGGGGACACGGTCTCCGCTCGGCCGAGAGCGACATAGGCGCGGTACTCGACCGTCTCCTCGATCGGAATCGGCTCCTCGAGCACGCTCGCGTAGTCCGGGTCGACGGCGAGCACCTCGTCGACCATGCGTCGCACCACGATGCGCTGCTCGAGTGGCGCGTCGAGCTGCTCGCCGATGCGCAGGTAGCGGAAGAGAGTCAGCGCCGACACGGTGTGGTACAGGTAGGCGAAGGTGGCCACCGGCAGCACGTAGCGCGCCACCTCCTGCGCTCGCTTCTGGATCTCCTTCGCCCAGCGCTCCGGCTGGTGGCGGCGCGCCGGGAAGCGCTCGTAGAACGCTTGGCGGGCGACCGGCTCGAGTCGCCGGCACAGCTCCTGGTAGTCGGCGGTCATCCGGTCGGCGGTGGCGATGAAGATCGCGGCCGCGGCCGGAGGCAGCGGCGGCACGGCGTATGTGCCGGGCTTGACGGTCACGTAGCGCTGCGACACCTGCTCGGAGTTGTAGAACGGGTGGCTGTGCAGGAACGACCAGAGGAAGTGGCGCGAGACGTTCGCCATCGAGAACTGGAAATGTACGTGCTGGAAGGTGGTGTGGTGCCCGGCCTCGTAGAGGTCGCGCGCCAGGGCATCGCGACGCTCGCGCCGGCGTTCGCGCCCGGCCTCGTCCTCGCCTTCGCCCGCCACCTCACCGGGGGTGATGATGCCCTTGGCGGAGTAGCAGGTGCGCGCCGCGGCGACGGCGTTGTCGAGCCCGCGCTCGAAGCGCTGCACCAGCCGGATCTCGGGCTCGGGAGAGAGAAAGGAGCGCAACATCTGGTAGGTCCGAGCCCCGAGTGTACAAGATGTGGGGTGGAAAGGCTGTCGAGGTCGGATGATATTGTGCCGCCGCCCGACTGCCGCCCCGTGGAGGAGTCGTTCATGTCGAAAACCGTCGGATGTCTGATCGCCCTGGTCGCCGTCCTCGTCCTGCTCGGCTTCGTGGCCGTCGGCCAGTACAACGGCCTGGTCGGCGCCGAGCAAGCGGTCAACGAGGCCTGGTCGCAGGTGCAGAACGTCTACCAGCGTCGCGCCGATCTGATCCCCAACCTGGTCGAGACGGTCAAGGGCTCGGCCAATTTCGAGCAGAGCACCCTGACCGCGGTGGTCGAAGCGCGCAGCCGGGTGGGTCAGGTCTCCGCCCAGGCGACGCAGGAGATCCTCAACGACCCGCAGAAGTTCCAGCAGTTCCAGCAGGCGCAAAACGGCCTCTCCTCGGCGCTGTCGCGCCTGCTGGTGGTAGTCGAGCAGTATCCCGACATCAAGTCCACCACCGCCTTCCAGGGCCTGATGTCGCAGCTCGAGGGGACCGAGAACCGGATCACCGTCGAGCGCAAGCGCTTCAACGAGGTGGCGCGCGATTACAACACCCGGCTCGCCAAGTTCCCGGTCAACGTCGTGTCGAAGATCCTGGGATGGCACTTCCAGGCGCGGCCGTATTTCGAGGCCATCACGCCCGGCGCCGAGAACGCGCCGAAGGTCCAGTTCTAAGCCGGTCGCCGTCCATGCGGGCCGCGCGCCCCGCGCTCGCCGCGCTCTTAGCGCTCGCCCTCGGCGGCGGCGCGGGCGCAGCGCGCGCCGCCACGCCGCTGCCCGCCAAGCCGGCGCGCTGGCTCACCGATCTCGCCGGGGTTCTGTCGCCCGCCGCCGCCGAGGCGATCGACCGCAAGCTCGAAGCCTTCGAGAAGCAGCAGGGGACGCAGCTCCTGGTCGTCATCTTTCGCGCTCTGCCGGCAGACGAGGCGCTCGAGGACTTCACCCAGCGGACCGCCGAGAGCTGGGGCGTCGGGCGGGCGAAGGAAGACGACGGCGCGGTGCTCTTCGCCTTCGTCGACGATCGCAAGCTGCGCCTCGAGGTCGGCTACGGCCTCGAGGGCGCGCTCACCGATCTCGAGTCGAAGGTCATCCTCGACGACGTCCTGGTGCCGCGCCTGCGACAGGGCGACTGGGACGGCGGCATCGCCGCGGCGACCGACGCGATGATTGAGGCGGTGAAGGGCGAATACCAGCCGAGCGCCCGCGCCGCGGTCGCACCGTTCGCCGGGCAGCGCATCGACCCGGTCTTCCTCTTCGCGCTCTTCATCCTCGCGGTGATCGTCCTGTCGACCCTCTCGCGGCGGCTGCGGCGCGGATCGCGCTACCGCGGCGGCGGGCCTTGGACCTGGGGCGGCGGCGGGGGAGGGTTCGGCGGCGGTGGATTCGGGGGCGGGTCGTTCGGCGGTGGCGGTTTCTCGGGTGGCGGCGGATCCTTCGGCGGCGGCGGCGCTTCGAGCCGCTGGTAGCGCGCGCTGCGGTCAGCCGACCTGGCGCGCGACGTCCCCGAGGACCACCATCGCCTCGCACAGCTGCAGGTCGGCGAGATAAGGCGCCGGGCCGAGGCGCAGGTAGCTGCCGCGCGAATCGCTGAATACGCCGCGCTCGAGCAGGCGCCGCTGGATCTCGCCGGCGCGCGCTCCGGTCAGCGACAGGAAGCCGCCGATCCGATCGAGCGCCGTCCGCCGATCGCGGTCCAGGATCTCCGGCGACAGGTCGAGCGCGTCGAACGCGTCGGCGAGCACCCCCACCTGGTGGCGGTACGAAGCGCGCAGCAGATCGGGGGTCAGGCCGTGCTCGGCGAAGAAATCGAACACCCGCGCCGCGCGATAGTGGCTCGCCGGGTCGTAGGTCGCGCCGGCCAGCCGCGACGCGGGCGGTCCCCAGGCGAGGTCGCGCGGCGTCTTGGGCGCCGACATCGCCTCGAACTCGGCGAACCAGCCGGTCAATACCGGGTGGCCATCGAACGACGGCGGCAGGCGGAGGAAGGCGTTGCCTTCGCCGAGCTGCAGATACTTGTAGCCGCCGCCGACGACGTAGGCGCCTGCCAGGCCCTGGCGCGCGAGGTCGAACGGGAAGACGTTGAGCACGTGGTAGACGTCGACCACCAGCGGCACGCCCAGCCGATCGGCTTCGCTGGCCAGGCGATCGAGCCCGGGGACGCGGCGCGCGGTTTCGAAAAGCACCGCCGAGGCGAAGACCACCAGCGTCCGGTCGTCGAGTCGGGCCGCCAGGCGCTCGGCGAGCGTCTCGACGTCGGCGACGCTCTCGCGCACGATCTCGAAGCCCGCGCTCTCGAAGGCCGCGAACTGGCGGCGCATGGCGTGGAACTCGCCCGCGGTGGTCACGATCCGCCGCTTCTCGTGCCAGGGCAGGGCCGAGAGGAGCTTGATCAACAGGTCGTGGGTCGCCGTCCCGAGGGCGATCGCGCCGCCCGGATCCCCGAGCAGATTCCGGTACCCCTCGCGCACCCGCTCGGCGCGCTCGAGCGCCTTCTCCCACTTGCCGTCGACCGCCAGCGCCGCGTCGTCGAAGCACTCGAGCAACGCCTCGCGCGCCACGTCCGGCCAGGCCTGGTGCGAGTGCCCGGAGAGCAGCCAGCGCTCGGCGACGCGAAAGCGTCGATAGTGCGGCGCGAGCGCGTTCGGGGTCGCGGCGAGGTCGGCGAGCGCGAGGCGCGACGGGCTCACAGCTCGCCCCGGATCGCCCACAGATCGGGGAAGAGCGGCCGGAAGAGCGTCCGGCGCAGGTACTCGACGCCGGAGGATCCGCCGGTGCCGGGCTTGGCGCCGATGGTGCGCTCGACCATCTTGACGTGCCGGTAGCGCCACTCCTGCAGGCCCTCGTCGAGATCCACCAGGCGTTCGCACAGCTGTGCCAGGTCGGGCCACCGGCGGTAGATCTCGAGCAGCTGCGGGTGGAGCTCGGCGGTCTCCGGGTTGGACAGCGTTCGGTCGCGCTCGAGCAGGCTCGCCGGCACCGCGAATCCGCGCCGCGACAGGAAGCCGACGAAGACGTCCCACAGCGACGGCTCGGCGAGCCGGCGTTCGAGACGCGCGAGGGACGGCGTGTTCTCGTGCCAGGCGAGGAATTTCGGATCGCGCGCTCCGAGCACGAACTCGAGCTCGCGGAACTGCGGCGACTGGAAGCCGGAGGCCGCCTCGAGCCGCGAGCGGAAGGAGAGGAACGACACCGGCGACATGGTCTCCAGGATGTCGATCTGCGCCACCTGCACCTTGAGGATGGTCAGGATGCGCTTGAACGTCGACTGCGCCGCGGCGAGGTCGTCGGCGCCCAGGCGCTCGGCGAGGTAGTCGAGCTCGTGCAGCATCTGCTTGAACCACAGCTCGTAGACCTGGTGGATGACGATAAACAGCATCTCGTCGTGCTCGGGTCCGTCGGAGAGCGGCTTCTGGCAATCGAGCAGCTCGGCGATTCTGAGGTACGAGGTGTAAGTGACCGACATGGCCCGCGCAAACTACCGGGCGCCCGACGGCAGGTCAACCCGGCACGACGACGATGCGGTCCTGCGCCAGCAGCCAGAGCTCGAGGCGCGGCGGCGCCGACGGGGCGAGCGCGAGTGCGACCGCGCGACCATAGACCGCGAGCTGCGGGCGGTAGATCTCGACCTTCGCGGCGACCTCCTCCTCGGTCGCGACGGCGTCGCTCTTGAAGTCGGCCACCACTGTCTCGCCGCTCCCGGGGTCGCGGTAGAGGAGATCGAGGGTGCCGGTCACGCCGTCGATCGGCCCTTCGGCCGCGTCCGGGTCGGCCGCCACCAGCAGCGGCAGCTCGCGCGCCAGCACGTGCGGCGCCAGATCGGCGAGGCGCTTCCAGAGCCGCGAGGCGAGCAGCGCGGCGAGCGCGGCGTCGAGCGCGGTCAGCGCCGGAGCGACCTGGGGCTCGCCCGCCGCGCGGGCGGCGACCTCGTGGCGCGCGGCCGCGCGCCAGGCCCGAGCATCTTGGCTCGCGAGCGGCGCGAGCTCGAGGGCGCGGTGGAGCGCGCTGCCGAGCGCGAGCGCGACGGATCGCGCCGGGTCGCCCGCGGCGGCCGGGTCGGCGCTGGCGAAGGCGGGGTCGACCACCGATCCGCTGGCGCGGGCGAGGCGGGGGCGCGCCGCGCGCGCCGCAGCCTGGTCGCGCCGCAACCCGAGAGCCGCCTCCTGACGCGCGGGGTCGCCCAAGTCGCCGCCGGCGGCGCTGGGCGCGGAGGCCGGCGCGGTCGCGTCGGCGCCCTCCGGCTCGAGTCCCGGCGCGCGCCACAAGGCGCCGTGCGCATCCCGCCGGGGAAGAGCCGCCGCGCCGCCGTCCGCGAGCGCCGCAGCCGGCGACGCCGCGATGCGCGCGGCGAAGCGGGGCAGGAACGAACCCGCGGCGCCGGCTGCGAGCAGCTGGCCGCCCACGACCAGGCGATCCTTCGCCCGCGTCATCGCGACGTAGAGCAGGCGCACCTGCTCGCGCTCGGCCACGACTTCGCGGCGCGCGACGACGTCGGACCAGTCGAGGGTCGGCAGGCCGAGCAACGAGTAGGCGACCGTGCCGTCCGCGAGATGCTCGGCGTCGAATGCGGGGGCGCCGCGGTTCGACCCGCGCCCTTTGTGCGCCTGCAACAGGTAGACGTGGCGGAACTGCAGGCCCTTGGCGCGGTGGATGGTCAGCACGCGCACCGCGTCCGCGTCGGCGGCCGGCGGACGCGCCTCCTCGGCGGCGCGTTGCTCGCAGACCGCCCGGCGCAGGAAGCGCGCGATCGCCGCCGGGTCGTCGCCCGAGGCCTCGAGCGCGCGCTCGAGCTCGGCGAAGAAGCGCTCGAGGTTCGCCAGGCCGAAGCGGCCGAGGAAGCGCGCCGCGGCGCTCGCCTCGAGCGCCAGCCGTGAGCGCAGCCGCTCGACGAAGCGCTCTCCCGGTTCGCGCCCGAAAGCGGCGCGCAGCTCCGCCAGCGCCTCGATCGCCAGCGCGGCGCTCGCTTCCCAACCCTCGATGCCGTCGAGCCCCGGGACGTCGCGCGGCAGGTCGCGCGCCACGCGCGCCAGGATCTCGTCGAGCTCCGCCAGGGGCTGGCGCTGCGGGCCGACCAGGGCGTCGACCCGCGCCGGGAAGGACTCTCTCCATAGCGGCGCGAGCGCGGCGTCGGGCACGCCGACGAACGGCGAGCGCAGGAAGGTCACCAGCGCCAGCCCGTCGCCGGGGTCGATCACGGCGCGCAGCAGCGCCGCCGCGTCGATCACCTCGCGCCGCCGCCAGTAGGACCGGTCGCGCTCGACCGCGAACGGGATGCCGCGCTCGCGCAGCGCCTGGAGATAGACCTCGAGGTCGCCGGTGGCGCGCGCGAGCAACGCGCTCTCCGACCAGGGCAGCGTCGGCTCGGCGGCGCGGCGCGCCGCCAGGTCGGCGGCCACGCTCCGCGCCTCGATCCGCGTCGCCTCGCCGGCGCGGGTGTCGGCGAGCGCCGGCGAGACCGCGGCCCAGTACTCGATCGCCGGGCCGTCGCTCGCCGCGCCGCGCGCCACCCCCGCCGGCGAGGCGACGAGCGGCTCGAACGGCGGCTGCAGGCCGGGCTCGGGGGTGAACGCGGGCGCCAGGATCCGTTCGACTTCGTCGAGGATCGCCGGCGTCGAGCGGAAGTTCACCGCCAACCGGCCGCGTAGCGCTCCACGCCGCGCGGCGGCCTCGACGAAGCGGTCGTAGACCGCGAGGTCGGCCCGCCGCCAGCCGTAGATCGACTGCTTGGGGTCGCCGACCACGAAGAGTCCCGGGCGCGCGGTCTCCTCGCCGTCGAAGGCGAGGCTCTCGATCAGCGCCACCTGCCGGCGATCGGTGTCCTGGAATTCGTCGACCAGGAGCTGGCGGATCCCTCGCCGCACCGACGAGGCGAGATCGCGCCTCTCGGCGAGCAATCGCGCCGCCCGCGCGAGCAGGTCCTCGAAGCCGACGAAGCCTTCGCGCCGCAGGCGCTCGCGGACCTCGGCGACCAGGGGAGCGAAGACCCGCGCCAGGCGCGCGAGACCCTCGGGGTCGGCGCCGGCGAGCGCCTCGAGCTCGGGGAGCGCGGCGCCGGCGAGCTCGGCGAAGGCTCCGAGCTCGGGCGGCAGCGCTTTCTCGATCCGCGCGATGCTCTCGCCGGCGCTCCACTTGCGGATCGTGGCGCCCTCGGCGCCGAGGAGCGCCGCGGCGGCGCCGGCCGCGCTCGCGAGCGCCGCGAGCGGCTCGGCTCGGCCGAGAGCGGCGAGGATCTCGACCAGCCGCGGCTCGACCTCGTGCGCACGCTGGTTCGCGGCGAGCCGCGGACGGGCGGCGGCGAGCGCGGTGGCGAGCGGCGCGATCGCGGCGCGGGCGCGGGCGAGGCGCGCGGCCACTCGATCCGGCGGGAACGGATCCGCGGCGAGAGCCTCGGCCGGGACGCCGCCGCCGATCGCGGCGACGAGCGCCGCGAAGAGCCGCTCGATGTCGTGGCCGGCGCCGACGAGAGCGAGCCAGTCGGGGCTCTCGCTCGCGAGTCCCTCGACCAGCCGGTTCGTCAGCACCTCGGTCGCGATCCGTTCGAGCGCCTCGCCGTCGGCGTCGACCGCGAACGCCGGATGCAGGCCCGCCTCGAACGGGTAGGCCGCGAGCAGCGCCCGGCAGAACGCGTGGATGGTCTGGATCCGCGCCCGTCCGAGCTCGGTCGCCAGCGGAGCGGCGCGCGCGGACGCCGGCTCGACTCCGAGCCGTTCGACCGTCTCGCGCCCTTCGTCGGGCGCGACGCGGCGCGCGATCGCGGCGAGCGCGGCGCCGAGGCGGGTCGCCATCTCGGCCGCCGCGGCGTCGGTGAAGGTGATGGCCACCACGCCGTCGAGCACGTCGGCGGCGACCGCGAGGTCGTCGGGTCGGGGCCGCCCGGCGCGGGTGGCGATCGCGGAGAGCCGGGAGAGCGAATCCTCCCAGCCGAGATCGAGCGTCCAGGCGAGGAGCCTCTCCACCAGGGCGCGCGTCTTGCCGGTGCCGGCGCCGGCCTCGAGGAGCACCGGGCGGTCGAAGCGCTCGCGCGCCAGGCGGCGCGCCTCGGCGTCGGTGGCCACGCTCGCGTCGCGGTCCGCGGCGCTCACGGATTCGCCGCCGCGGGCGCCGGCAGGCGCCAGAGTCGCCACAGAGCCTCCTCGCGCGCCGGGCGCTCGCCGTCACGGGCCGCCTCGCGCGCGTGCCAGCGCTCGAGGCGGAGCCGGAAGCCGCTGTCGTGGCGGACGCAGGCCTCGGCGACCGGACAGTTGGAGCAGCCCCGGTATTCGCTCTCGAGCCGCGGGTCGAGCAGGCGCGGCGGAAAGAGCCCGGCGCGGCGGGCCGCGAGCACGGTTGCGACGGCGGCCGCCAGGGCCGCTGCGGTCTCCTCGCCCGCGCCGAGCTCGACCGCGCGCGCGATCCCGTCGTGGTCCTCGCCGCCGAGGTAGAGGTAGCGCGCCGCGGCGGCGCGGGTGGCCACCGACCCGGCGTAGATCGCCGCCTGCAGGCGACGGCCGCTCGCGACCGAGGCGAGCAGCGCCTGGCGCTGCTTCTCGGCCGACTTGCGCTCGAGATCGTCGGGGACCCTCCCGGACTTGAAGTCGGTGAACAGCACTCGTTCCGCCTCGCGCTCGAGGCGGTCGGCGCGGAACTCGATCGTCACCGCAGCGCCTTCGCCGTCGGCGAGCGCCAAGGCGCCGGCGACCTCGACCCCGAGGATCGACGTGCCGGCGCGACCCTCGTCGTCGGCTCGCGCCACGTCGAGCAGCTCCATCATGCGCGCCCACAGGATGCGCTCGAGACCGCGGTTCGACTCGCCGGCGTCGGCGAGCGTCCGCGCGGCCTCCTCGCGCGCCACCCGCTCCACCCGCGAACGCGGCGGCCAAGCGAGCGGTCGCCCGGCCTCGTCGAGGCGCGCGGCCACGGTGGCGGGCGGCGCGTCGGCGGGATCGGCGAACAATCGCGCCAGCGTCGCGTGCGCGGCGAGACCGAGGTGCGCCGGTTCGAGCGCCGGCAGGGCGCCCAGGGGATCCGGCGTCGGTGCGAGCTTCAGGCGCCGTTCGAGGAAGGCGCGCCAGCCGCAGGCGGCGTGCGCTTCGAGCACGCTCGCCGAGATCGTGGCCTCCGCCGGCCGAGCGCCGAGAAAGCCGAAGTAGGGACCGAGAGCGAGGTTCCTCCGCCAACTATCCGGGCTCGTCGGATCGGTGTCGAGCTCGGCCAGGATGCGCAGCCGCGCCTCAGACGCGCGCGCGGTGTCGGAGCTCGAGGCGGGCGCGAAGCGCCGCCGCCCTTCCGCCAGCGCCGCGCCGAGCTGCGGCGCGAGGCCCG
This sequence comes from Thermoanaerobaculia bacterium, assembly GCA_046331385.1. Classification (GTDB taxonomy): domain Bacteria; phylum Acidobacteriota; class Thermoanaerobaculia; order Multivoradales; family JAGPDF01; genus JAXLQW01. The sequence goes on along the minus strand of JAXLQW010000001.1, from coordinate 942,779 downwards.
CCGCGCGGCCCGCGAGCGCCGCGGCGACGGCGCGATCGAGCGCCGACTCGGCGATCGGCGCCGGCGGCGCCAGGACCGGCAGCTCGCGCTCGCGCGCCAGCGCCTCGAGCAGCGGCGACGGCGGCAGCGATCGCCCTTCCTCGTCGTGCAAGCTGCGCGACAGCACGATTTCGTCGGCCGAGCCGAGAAGCTGGGCGAACAGGTAGCGCTCCTCGTCGTGCCCCTCGCGCTTGACCGGCAGGTCGGGAAGGAGGTCCCGCAAGCGCAGGCGGAGGGCGTCCGGCAGCACCGGCTCCTCGCTGACGACGCGCGGGAACCGGCCGCGGGCGAGGTCGCCGAGCAGCAGGAGCGCGAACGTTCGCCCGCGAGCCTCGGTCACCGAGAGCACCTGCACGCCGCCGCCCGCGCCCCCCCAGGCGACGCGTTCCTCGGCGCGCCAGAGCTCGGCGAGCCGTTCGCGCGCCTCGCGACTCTCGATCGTCGCCGCCGGCGGCAGCTCGGCCGCGAGCGTCCGAGCCGCGCGTTCGAGCTCGGCGCCGGCGGCCGTGCCGCGCAGGCCGGCGGCGGCGAGCACCGAGGCCAGCGCCTCGGCATGGCGGTGCCACGGACCGCGCGCCGGCCACGCCGCGGCCGCGCGCTGGAGCGCGGCGAGGCGGTCGAGCGCCGCCAGCAGCGCGTCGATCGGCAGGCGCCGGCGAGGCGCCCGCTCGCCGCCCTCCTCGTCGTCCTCGAGCCCGGAGCGCGCCGGCAGGAGGAACTCGCCGTCGGCGGTCCGCGCCGGCGCCCGGCGGTCGAGAGCGACGGCGTCGGCGAGCCGCGCGACGCCGAGCGCCCGCAGGGCCAGCCGGATCGAGGCGCGATGCGCGGACCCGGAGCCGTCGGCCTCGCCGAGGAGCTCGAGCGCCGCGTCGGCGGGCATTTCGTCGCGCGTCGCGAGCAGTCGGGCGAAGCCGCGCGCGCGGTGGGCGAACGGCGAGAGCGGTCCGGAACCGGCCGAGGCCGAGAAGGGAACCGCCGCGCGCTCGAGGGCGCGCCAGAGCGCCGGCCGAGCGGCCGCCGGGTCGCGCAGGACGATGGCGATCGCCTCCGGAGCCAGGCCGCGATCGATCGCCGCGCGCGCCGCCGCGGCGAGCGCGCGCGCCTCGAGCTCGCTCGTGGGCGCGACCCGGGCCGAGATCGCCGCTCCGCGCGACGCGGCCGGAATCTCGACCCCGCGGCCGCCGGCGCTCTCCAGCCGTTCGCGCAGCCGGCGGCCGAAAGCGCCGGGCGCAGGCAGCGGCTCGACCAGCCAGGCCGTGGCGCCGGCAGCACGGACCAGCGCTTCGAGCAGCTCGCTCGCGCGACCCGTGGCGTCGGCGAAGCCGTGCAGGTGGACGCGGGCTCCCACGGCGTCCGCGCCGCGCGCGCCGACGATCGTCGCGGCGAGCGAGAGCGCGGTCGACTCCGGCGCGAGGCCCGCGCGCTCGAGGGCGACGAGCGCCTGGGCGAGGGCCTCGACGAGCTCCCGGGCGCGCTCGAGTGTCCGGCGCGGAAGCGCGCCGCGCTCTTCGTCGATGCGCTCGCGGAGCGCTTCGGCGTGCTCGGGCTCGAAGCCGGCGTCGACCAGATCGCGGGCGGCGGCGGCGAGCGGCGCCCAGCCGTCGGCGAAGTCGCCGAACGCGGCGGCGAGCGGACGACGGGCCGCCGCGGCGCGCTCGAGCTCCACCGCCAGCCAGGAGTCGCCCCGGACGAAGGTCTCGCCGGCGCGCGCCAGGATCGTCCGCGCCAGGCCGGCGAGGGTCGTGACCTCGACGCCGAGCCAGGCCGGGCGGCGCGCGGCGAGCCGGGCGAGCAGGTGCTCGCGCAGGCTACGCGACGGCACGACGACCAGCCGCCGGGCGAACGGCCGGGCATCGCTTTCGGCGGCGAGCGCGTCGAGCAGGCCGGACTCGGCGCTCCGCGCGTCGGGCGCGACGAAGACTTGGGAGGAGCTCGCGGCGGGCACGGTTCGAGGCAAGATACGAGGGTGAGGACCGAGGGTCAAATGGATCGCTTCCTCGCCGAGCTGGTGGCGGACGGCGGCCTCGCCTGCGCCGCGGTGGCGACGGTCTCGGGGGCCGACGGACGGGCGATCCTCGAGGCCTCCGCCGGCTGGCGGCGCGCCCCCGACCGGCCGGTCGCGGCCGGCGATCGCTTCGACATCGCCTCGCTCACCAAGCCGCACGTGGCGACCCTGGCGCTGCGGCTGGCGGCCCGCGGCGCTCTGGAGCTCTCGACGCCGATCGGCGAGCTCTTCCCGCGCGCCGCGCCGGCGCTCGCTCGGCGGACGCTCGAGGACCTGCTGCGCCACCGCTCGGGCCTGCGCGCCTGGACGCCGCTCTTCCGCCGCTTGCGGCGCGGCGCCGGTTTCGGCGATCGGCTGGCGGCGCTGCTCGTCGGCGGCGAGCTGCTCGGGGCCGCGCCGGGCACGTACTCCGACCTCGGTTACGTTCTATGGGGGCTCGCCGCCGAGCGCGCTCTCGGCCGGTCGCTCGCCGCCCTGCTCGCCGCGGAGGTGATCGTGCCCCTCGGGCTCGCGGGCACCGGGCCGCGGCCGCGCGGCGCCGACGTGGTCGAGACCCGGATCGACAACCAGCGCGAAGTCGAGCTCGCGGCCGAGCAGGGGATCCGCGTCGCGCCGCGCCGCGAACGCCGTGTGGGCCGGCCCTACGACGCCAACGCCCGCTTCCTCGGCGGTCTCGCGGCGCACGCCGGGCTCTTCGCCCCGGCGGCGGATCTCGCGCGCCTCGGGCGCGCCTGGCTCTCGCCGCGCGGCTACCTGCCGCCGGCGGCGGTCGAGCGCGCGCTCGCCGGCGACGGCCCCTACGCCCTCGGCTGGGCGCGCCAGAGCGACTCCGGGTCGAGCGGCCCGGCGCTGCCGCCGGAGGCCTTCGGTCACACCGCTTTTACCGGCGCGAGCTTGTGGATCGATCCGCGGCGGCGGCGGGTCCTCGTCCTGGCGGCCCACCGCCGGTCGAGCACCTCGGATTTCAACCGCGCGCGGCGCGAGTTTCACCGCCTGGTGGGCGAGCTCGAATGAGCATCGGCGGCGCGCCGCGCCGGGCGCTCGCGGCGCGATAAGCTAAGCGCGTCGCGCGGCGGCGTTCGCCGCGTCTTCGTTTCACGACTCTCGAGGTTTCCGATCCGATGTCGATTCGCGATCTCGTCCTGATCGACGGCGTCCGCACGCCGATGGCGGAGTTCAACGGCCCGTTCGCCGACACCTCGGCGATCGACCTCGGCGCGCACGCCGCCCGCGCCCTGTTCGAACGCACCGGGATCGACCCGGCGGCGGTCGAGCACGCAGTCGTCGGCAACGCGCTCCAGACCTCGGGCGACGCCATCTACGGCGCCCGCCACGTGGCGCTGAAGGCCGGCGTGCCCAAGGAGGTTCCGGCGCTCACCGTCAACCGCCTCTGCGGCTCGGGGATTCAGGCGATCCTCTCGGGCGCGCACCTGATCCTCGCCGGCGAGGCCGCGCTCTGTCTCGTCGGCGGCATGGAGAACATGTCGCAGGCGCCTTACGTCGTGCGCGGCGCGCGGCGCGGTCTGCGCATGGGTCACGGCAAGCTCGAGGACCTGCTGACCGAGTCGCTGCTCGACGGCGTCTGCGGTTTCTACATGGCGCAGACCTCGAACAACCTGGCGCGCGACTACGGCATCTCGCGCGAGGAGCAGGACGCCTTCGCGGTGCGCAGCCAAGAGCGCGCGCTGGCGGCGATCGAATCCGGCCGACTCGCCGAAGAAATCGTCCCGATGACCGTCGGCGAGGGCAAGCGCGCGCTGACGGTGGAGCGCGACGAGCACCCGCGCCCCGGCACGACGCTCGCGGCGCTCGCCAAGCTGCCGACCGTCTTCGGTCCCGACAGCTTCGTCACCGGCGGCAACGCCTCGGGGATCGTCGACGGCGCGGCGATGCTGCTGCTGGCGACCGAGGGCCGAGCGCGCGAGCTCGGCCAGCGGCCGCTCGGGCGCATCGTCTCCTGGGCGACGGTGGGCGTCGATCCGTCGCGTATGGGGATCGGCCCGGCGCCGGCGATTCGCAAGGCGCTCGGCCAGGCGGGGTTGAAGCTTACGGACCTCGACCTGATCGAGATCAACGAGGCCTTCGCCGGCCAGATCCTGGCGGTCATCCGCGAGCTCGGCATCGACGAGGCGAAGCTCAACGTCAACGGCGGCGCGATCGCGCTCGGCCATCCGCTCGGCGCGACCGGCGCGCGCATCACCCTGACGCTGCTCAAGGAGCTGCGCCGGCGGGGCGGCGGCCGGGGCGTCGCCTCCGCCTGCATCGGCGGCGGGCAGGGCATCGCGCTCATCGTGGAGGCCGAGGAATGATCGATTTGACCGGGTTGCACGTGCTGGTGACCGGCGGCAGTCGCGGCATCGGCGCCGCCGCCTGCCGGATGTTCGCCCAGGCGGGCGCGACGGTGATGGTGCACTACAAGGAGCGCCACGCCGCGGCCGACGCGCTGCTCGACGAGCTGTTCGCGATCTCCTCGCGCGAGCACCGGCGATTCCCGTGCGACGTCGCCGAGCCCGCCGAGATCCAGGAGCTCTTCCAGCACGTCGGATCGGAGTGGGGCAAGCTCGACTGCCTGGTCAACAACGCCGGCGTCTGGACCCACAATCCGATGAGCAACTTTTCCGAGGACCGCTACATCGAGACCATGCGGGTCAACGTCCGCGGCCCGTTCTTCTGCGTGCGCGAGGCGTTGCCGTTCCTGCGCCAGTCGAAGCAGGCGTCGATCATCAACCTCTCCTCGACCGCCGGCCAGCGCGGCGAGCCGTTCTACAGCCCGTACGCGGCGTCGAAAGGCGCGCTGATCTCGGCGACCAAGGCCTGGGCGACCGAGCTCGCGCCCGAGATCCGGGTCAACTGCGTGGCGCCGGGCTGGGTCGACACCGACATGTCGGCCGACCCGCTGTCGGGCGAGAGCCGCGAGGAGATCGAGGCCGGGATCCCGCTGCGCCGGGTGGCGAGCGCGGAGGACGTGGCCGGTCCGATCGTCTTCCTCGCCTCGGAGCTCGCGCGCCAGATCACCGGCGAGATCCTGAACGTCAACGGCGGCGCCGTGCTGGTGGGCTAGAGCGCTCCCGGTGGCCGAAGATCTCCCGGCGGACATCGCGCGCTGGATCGCCGAGCTCGAGCGCATCGAGCGCGGCTTCGGCGACCTGATCGAGACCCTGTCGGAGACCCAGTTCAACTGGCAGCCCGAGGGCGGCCGCGCTTGGAGCGTCGGCCAGTGCATCGACCACCTGGCAAGAGGCAACGAGGAGTACCTGGCGCCGCTCGGCGAGGCGCTGGACCGCGCCGCCGCCCGTGGCTGGTCGCGGCGCGGGCCGCTCGCGCCGGGTCTCTTCGGGCGCTGGTTCATCGGTCTGCTCGAGCCGCCGCCGAAACGCCGCCTGCCGGCCCCCAAGCCGCTCGTCCCGGCGTCGCGCAATCCGAAGGAAGCGACCTGGGAGAGGTTCCGCGGCGAGCAGGCGCGCATGGTGGCCTTCGCGCGCCACGCCGCCGCCTACGACCTCAACCGCGTCCGCTTGCGCAACCCGTTCCTGATGCGCCTGCCGCTGTTCAACGTCGCGAGCGGGTTGCTCGTGATCGCGGCGCACGAGCGGCGGCACCTGCTGCAGGCCGAGCGGGTCGCCGCGCGGCCGGACTTCCCCCGCGCTTGAGCCAGCGGGCGCGGTTCTCGCTCCAATAGCCGAGACACTTGTAGGCGAGCTTGGCGGCCACGAAGTCGGACGACGGCTGGCCGCCGAGCGGCGCGAGCTCCACGAGATCCATCGCCACCACGCGCTTGGCGCGGAAGAGGGCGCGCAGCAGAGCGAGCGTCGGGTACCACTCGCCGCCGCCGGGCTCGGGCGTGCCGGTCGCCGGCACCAGCGCCGGGTCGAAGTAGTCGATGTCGAACGTGAGGTAGACCTGCTCGGGGAGCCCGGCGAGCAATTTCTCGAAGCGCTCGACCGCGAGCGGCAGGTCGTGCCCCCAGATGATCGGGATCGCCGCCTCGCGCGCGAACAGCGCCTCGGGCCGCGACAGCGAACGGATGCCGACCGGCAGGGTGGGGATGCCCTCGTCGACCACCCGGCGCATGACGCTCGCGTGACTGTAGGGCGTGCCCTCGAACTCGGAGCGCAGGTCGGCGTGGGCGTCGAACTGCACCACGCCAATCTCGCCGAAGACCGCCTTGGCGGCGCGCACCGGGGCGATGGTCAGGCTGTGCTCGCCGCCGACGGTGAGCAGGAACTTGCCCGCCGCCATGTGGCCGCCGCACTCGAGCGCCAGCTCGCGCATCGCCTCCTCCATGTCGAAGGCCTCGGGGAGGAAGGGCGCGGCGGTGGCGATGCCGACCGAGCAGGGCTCCCCGCCGAGCTCCTCGTCGTAGAGCTCCATCGACTGCGAGGCGCGCAGGAACGCCGCCGGACCGTGGGCGGTCCCCTTGCCGTAGGAGGTCGTGCGTTCGAAGGGCACCGGCAGGACGACGATCGGACTCTTCTGCGGGTCCGACAGCTCCTCGGGGAGGAGACCGAAGTTCGCGGGCAGGCTGGGCATGGCGCAGGTTCTAGCAGCGGGGTCGCGGGGAGTCAAACGCGACGCGCCCCGTCGCCGTTGCGAAAACAGGGACAGGCACCAGTTTCCCTAGTGGCGGTGCGCCGGAGCCGAGAAGCGCGTTGGGCGGCGCGCCGGAAGACAGATGGCGGCGCGCCGGCGCATCAGCTCGGACTTCGCCCCCCTCCCGGGGCGGTGGCATTCTGCGGGCGGGAGGGCGCTTCCGTCCTCGAATGCCTCCGCCCGAGCGGAGCGAACCCTCCCACCGCTCTCGTCCGGCGCGCATCTATCAGCTTCTTGCTTCGCAGGATGGTGAGGGGCGGGCTCGGGGATCTCGTCCGGAGGAAGCTCGAAGGCGAGCTCAGAACCAGCTGGCTGAAGTCGAGGTGGCCGTGCGAGCCACAGCGCAGGCGAGCGCCTCCTTTCGCCCGATTCTCGAACGGCGCTCGCCGGTTCCGGAGGACGAGATCCCCGAGTCCGGCCGTGCGAGATCGTCGACTCAGGTTCCGCAGGACGAGATCCCCGAGTCTGCCCCCGCGAAGTCGCCGACATGGGTGCCTGTCCCTATTACCGCCATTTCGGAAATGCGTGCCTGTCCCTGATTCCCGGAATTGGTGCCGGTCCGCATTTTCCGCTAGTCTCCGCGACTCGTGGTCGCCGCTCGCCTCCGTCTCCGTTTCCTGACCGCCGTCGCCCTACGCCTGGGCGCCGCGCTGGCGCTGGCGACGGCCGGGCTCGACCTGCACGCGGGCTCGGTCGCGCTGCACGGCAGCGAGAGCGGGAGCGAACAGGCCTCCGAGGCCAGCCACCCGTCGGCGCCGGCGCACCTCGAGACCTCGCCGTCGATTCAGGTCCCAGCCTGCCCCGCCTGCGCCCTGCAGCTCCAACTCCAGGGCGCCGAGCTGCCGGTCGAAGGCGGTCTCGTCGCCGCCGACGCCGCTCTCGTCGCACCGCTCCTCCCGCCTCTCCCCGCCGTCTCCGTCTCGCATTCGCTCGCAACACCTCGCGGCCCTCCGGCCGCCTGAGCGTCTCGCCCGCCCCCGGCGGGTCGTCGTCGCCGTCGAGCGCAGTCTCGTCTCCGCGAAACGGAGGAGTCCATGCATGCGATGGGATGTCCCCGGCCCCGGCGTGCCCGCCGGCACCGGTTCCTGATCTTCGTCCTCACGCTGTTTCTACCCGCTCTGGCGCGCGCGCAAGCGGCGCCGCCGCCCGAGGATCCGTCGGTCGCCGCCCTGCGGCGGGAGATCGCCGAGCTGCGCGCCGACTATGAACAGCGGCTCGCGGCGCTCGAGGCCAAGCTCGCGGCGCTCGCGGCGGCGGAGTCGCCGCCTCCGCCCCAGCCCCAGCCGACCCCGCCACCTCAGCCGGCGCCACCGACCGGCGGCGGCGCTCAGACCGCCAACTATTTCAACCCGGCGATCTCCCTGATCGGCAATTACCTCGCGGTCGGTGGCCACAATCCGGAGGAGGACCTGCCGAACTCGAGCCTGCGCGAATCCGAGATCGGGCTGCAGGCGGTAGTCGACCCCTACGCCCGCGCCGACGTCTTCCTTTCCTTCGGCGAGCAAGGGGTCGAGGTGGAGGAGGGTTTCGTCACCTTCACCGCCCTGCCGGCGCAGCTGCTCGCCAAGGTCGGCCGGATGCGCGCCGGCTTCGGCAAGATCAACACCCTCCACCTGCACTCTCTCCCTTGGGCGGACGAACCGCTGCCGATCGTGCACCAGCTCGGCGGCGAGGAGGGGTGGGTGGGCACCGGCGTCTCGCTCGCCAAGCTGCTGCCGATCGGCGACACCTTCACCGAGTTGACGGTGCAGGCGTTCCATGCCGATTCGCAGAACCTTTGGGCGACCGAAAAGCGTGACGAGCTCGCCTACAACGCGCACTACCGCCTCTTCGGCGATCTGACCGACGCCACCAACCTCGATCTCGGGCTCTCCTACGCTCTCGGCCCCAACGGCAGCGCGCCGGGGAACCAGACGACCCTTGCGGGTCTCGACTTCACCTATCGCTGGAAGCCCCTACGCACCGCGACGTACCGCGGCGCGATCGTTCGCGGCGAGGTGATCCACAGCGACCGCGAGCAGCCGGGCGGGCGGGAGGGGTCGCTCGGCTGGTTCCTCTCCGGCGAATACCAGCTCGCCCGCCGCTGGTGGGTCGGGGCGCGGATCGAGTCCGCCGAGCGCGCGAACGATTCGCGCTCGACCGACGACGGCGGCGCGCTCACCCTGACCTTCAATCCGAGCGAGTTCTCGCAGCTGCGCGGCGAGCTGCGGCGGCGGCGCTACGCCGACGCGGTCGATGCCAACGAGGTCCTCCTGCAGCTCCAATTCATCATCGGCGCGCACGGCGCGCATCCGTTCTGAGGTGACCCCATGAAGCGCTGGAATCGTAGTCTCGCCCTCGCCGCCGCGCTCGTCGGCCTGTCGTTCGCCGCTGGCGCGGCTCCGGCCGCCGCCAAGCTGCAGGTGGTCACGACGCTCCAGGACCTCGCCGCCATCGCGTCGGCGATCGGCGGCGACCGAGTCGAGAGCTTCGCGCTCGCCAAGGGCTACCAGGACCCGCACTTCGTCGACGCCAAGCCCTCGTTTGTGCTCAAGCTGTCGCGCGCCGACCTGCTGATCGTCGCCGGCCTCGAGCTCGAGATCGGCTACCTGCCGCCGCTCCTCGACCAGAGCCGCAACGACAAGATTCACGCCGGCGCGCCGGGCTACCTCGACGCCTCGACCGGCTGCGAGATCCTGCAAAAGCCGACCGCGGTGGTGACCCGCGCCATGGGCGATGTCCACCCCTACGGCAACCCGCACTACTGGACCGACCCCGAGAACGGCCGCGCCATCGCGCGCTCGGTGGCGGCCAAGCTCGCCGAGCTCGACCCCGCGGGCGCCGCGACCTACCAGAAGAATCTCGCCGATTTCGAGGCCAAGCTGACCGCCAAGGAGAGGGAGTGGGAAGCGAGGATGGCGCCCTACGCCGGGACGAAGGTGATCACCTTCCACGAGTCCTGGCCGAATTTCGCCAAGCACTTCCATCTCGAGGTGGTCGGCAACGTGGAGCCCAAGCCCGGGATCCCGCCCTCGCCGACCCACACGCTCGAAATCATCAACCTGATGAAGACCCAGAAAGTACCGGTGATCCTGGTCGAGCCCTACTTCGATACCAAGGCGTCGCGCTACATCGCCGAGCAGGTCGGCGGCAAGGTGGTGACGCTCTACCCGTCGGTCGGCGGCCTGCCGGAGATCGTCGACTTCTTCTCGCTCTTCGATCACGACGTCGACGCCCTGGTGGGCGCTCTCGGAGGAAAACCGTGACCATCCTGCAACTGCTGCTGCCCGCCTTCGTCGCCAGCCTGATCCTGACCGGAATCCACGCCTATCTCGGCGTGCACGTGGTGGAGCGGGGGGTGCTCTTCGTCGACCTGGCGCTGGCACAGATCGCGGCTCTCGGCACGACCGTGGCCTACCTCGCGGGCTACGACCTGCATTCGACCGCCGCTTGGTTCTTCTCGCTCGGCTTCACCTTTCTCGGCGCCGGGATCTTCTCGCTCTCGCGCGTGCACCGCAAGACGCGCATCCCGCAGGAGGCGGTGATCGGCATCGTCTACGCGGTCTCGGCGGCGGTAGCGATCCTGGTGATGTCGAAGGCGACCCAGGAGACCGAGCACCTGAAGGAGATGCTGGTCGGCAACATTCTCTCGGTCACCTGGACCGAGCTTGCGCAGACGGCGGTGCTCTACGCCCTGCTCGGCCTCTTCCACTACGTTTATCGCGAGCGCTTCCTTACCATCTCGCTCGACGAGGCGGAGGCCGAGCGGCGGGGTTGGAACGTGCGCTGGTGGGATTTCCTCTTCTACGCCTCGTTCGGCTTCATGGTGACCCGCTCGGTGGCGATCGCCGGCGTGCTGCTGGTTTTCAGCTTCCTGATCGTCCCGTCGGTCGCGGCGATGATGTTCTCGGATCGCCTCGGACCGCGGCTCGCCATCGGCTGGACGCTCTCGGCGCTGGTCTCGGCGGGCGGAGTGGCGTTCTCCTTCGTCCTCGACCTGCCGACCGGCGCGACGATCGTCGCCACCTTCGGCGCCGTACTGCTGGTGCTCGCCGCCCTGCGCCTGGTGATCCGGCGCGGCGGGAACGGAGGCGTCGCGGCATCGACCTGATCGCTGCTCCGGATCTTCCGGGTTTGCCGCCGAGCTCGCTCGGCGAAGGCGCGACCTTGGTAGATCCCTCCTCGGCCGCTCAGCCGGTCCCGAGGTCGAATGGCGTGCCGCCACGCTGCACGTAGCGATCGACGATCCTGAAGATGAGCTCCTGGTCGGTCGCCGCGAGGTCGGTGAACTGCACGCCGAAGCCCGGCCGCGGCCCCTCGGAGTCGGCGGGATGGCGGCGCCAGGCGATCTCGCCGGCTCCTTCGACGATTCGGGAGGCGGGATCGGGAAGGCGGAGCGCGAAGCGAACCCGCGTGCCGGGCTCGGGCGGTTGGAGGCATTCGACGAACATGCCCCCGATCGAGACGTTCTTGCAGATCTCCTCGACGAAGCCCCGGAAGTCGGGGTACTCGATCCGCACCTGGGTCTCGAGCGGGATTCGAACGTGCAACCGCCGTTCGGCGCCGGCTTCCATGGGAGTCGTCACGTCGGCCATCGCGAGCCTCGCCTTTCGTTCGTCGGCTGAGCCTCGACTCTAACGCAAGCTCGCCTCAGAAGGCGTCGACGTCGCCGACGGAAGCGTGGACGCCGGCGGGGTTGGTGTAGGTCTTGACGTGGCCGGTCAAGGTATCGGTGACGGTGACGTGGAACTCGACGTTGGAGAGCGCGCCGTAGTAGACCCAGAACTTGCCGTTGATCGGCCGGCCGTCGAGGACCTTGAGCGCCATCTCGATGTTCTCCGGGTTGAAGAACCAGAAGAGTCCGGTGTCGTTGGAGAAGGGGACCGTGGTCGCCGAGCCGTGGTTGCCCTGGAAGTCGGTCCAGGCGATCGAGACCGCGAACTGGCCGTCGCGCAGGCAGAGCGTGGTCGAGGAGGGCACGCACGAGCCCGAGGCCGCGATGCGGGAGTCCTCGAGGTCGAAGCGTCCGGAGATCGAGTCGGCCGCCGGCACGTAGTCGCTCGTCCGACCGGAGTGCGCGCCGTTCGGTCCGAACGCTTCGACGTCGCCGACCGAGGCGTAGCGGCCCGGCGGGTTGAAGTAGCGCCGGGTCGAGCCGTCGACGGTGTCGGTGACGTCGAAGGTGTACTCGACGTTGGAGAGCGCGCCGTAGAAGACCCAGTGGTGGCCGTTGACGCCGGTGCCGTCGAGCACCTTGAGCAGCGCCTCGACGTTGGCCGAGTCGAAGAACCAGAAGTAGCCGGAATCGGGAGTCAGACCGACGGCGGTGCCTTCGCCGGTGTTGCCCTGGAAGTCGCGCCAGACCGACTGCACGCGGAAGCGGCCGCCGTTCAGACAGAGCGCGGTCGAGGAGGGCGCGCAGGTCGGCGCCCCCGGCGTCAGGTCGATCGCCCACAGCTCCCGCCCGTGCAAACCGTCGTCGGCGGAGAAGAAGAGGTGGTTGGCGGCGAGAGCGATCCACTCGGGATCCGCCGGCTCCGCCCCGGGGTTGACGTCTGTGGCGCGTCGCGTCCCTTCGGCCGTACCGTCGGTCACCCACAATTCGGTTCCGTGGTCGGCCGTCCAGGCGTCGAAGACGAGGACATCGCCGGCTGGAGTCAGGATTCGAGGGAAGGACGACTCGGGTCCAGGCACGATGTCTTCCACGAGCCGAGTTCCTCCGGGGGAGCCGTCGGTCACCCAGAGCTCGAATCCGTGTGCAGTGTCGTCGAGCACCGCGAAGACGCGGCTGCCCAGCCTGGCGAGGCGTCGCAGGTTTCCCCCTCCGAACAGAGTGCCAGGTAGAAACCCGTCGGCCAGGAGGACGTTGTCTTCTCTCGAGGTGCCGCACGACCACAGGCTGATCGTGCTGTTCTCGGACCCCAGGAGGTACACCATGCGGTCTCCCAAAGTCACGATCTCCTGCACGTCGTCCAGGATGGATGGAGCCGGCGCGATCTGTCGAGCGGACCCTGGGCTCCCGTCGGAGTACCAGAGGGAGAGCCGACCCGTGTCGTAGTAGGCCCGAAATGCGACACCCCCGGAGAAGGCCGTTGGCGCCTCGACCGCCGGACCGTAGGTGCCGGTGTGTGATGTCAGGTTCGTCACGGCCCCGGTGTCATCGTCGACGCGCATCAGCTGTTGGTGGAGTTGAACGTCGAACTCGGCGAAGAACAGGTCCTTGCCAACTCCTTCGAGGTTCATCGGAAACACGTCGCTCGGGAGGGAGTAGCGCTTGTGAGTTCCGCCGATCGTGCCGTCGCTCTGCCAGACTTCGAGGTTTCCTGAATCGCCGGCCAAGGCCCGAAGGCCGCTGTCGACGACCGTGAGTAGATCCAACGCGACCGGAAGAGCGTCGAGGTCCGCGATTGCGTACGAGCCCGCCAGGGTTCCGTCCGTGCGCCAGAGCTGATGAAGCGGCGTTTGTGTTCTCAAGAAGGCCAGTCCGTTCGCCACCAGTGAGTGGTCCCCGAAACAGTGTCCCTGCAGGTTCTCGATCCCGATCGCCGCGGTTCCTGCCTCGGTGCCATCACTGATCCATGCCGTGTTCCCCACTCCGTATGGACAGAAGAGGAGACCGCCGGGAAGCGCCGTAAGCGACTCTGGCGCCGAAGACGGCACGTCTAGGAGCAGGTGCTCGACCAATATCGCGGATCGCGGCGTGCCCGGAGAAAACCAAGGCTGAAGACCGCGAACGCCGTCATCCCCCGCAAAGAGAACTCCTGCCGGCGATTCATCGACGACCATGTCCTCGCCGTGTAGATCGGCTCCACCCTCGGAGAAGTCGTCGAGTCGGACGGTGGTTTCCGGGCTCCCGTGGCTCCGCCAGTAGTGCAAGTGATAGTCGAGACCCCTGGCGCTGAAGAAGAGGTCTCCGTTCAGCTGCGCGTGCGCCAGAGCGTCCGAGAAGCAGCCGGCTGCACACGGAGCGTCGATCCGCTCTGATCCCGACGCCGTTCCGTCCGTCGACCAGAGCGCGAGACCTGAGGGCTCTTGACGGAAGTAGAGCGCCCGGCCGCCCGCGGCATCCACCCACCCGGCAGGGTAGCAGTCCTGATCGCAGCCGTCTGGAACGGGATGCTCGCTTCCCGGGCTTCCTGCCGAAACCCAGAGGCGGTAGGGCGTGAAGCCGTCCGTGGCGAAGAAGAAGAGCTTTCCCCCGGTGACCACGGCCCGGTCCTCGTACAGTGCGCCAGGGGCGAAGGGGTTCGCGAAACCGAAGTCGGTGGCTTGGCGGGTTCCTGCCGAAGTGCCGTCGCTCGTCCAGATCTCGTCGCCATGGAGTACGTCGTTGGCTGGGAAGTAGACCCGGTCGCCGTCGAGTTTCATCCAATCCTGCGTGAACGGAAACGCGTTCGGGAAGTTGCTCACCTGTCGGGTCCCGGCAGCTGTGCCGTCGCTCGTGTAGAGAACGTCTCGATCCCCCAGCGAAACTCGGAAGAAGATTCGAGCTCTCCCGGCGTGGAGACCCGAAGCCACCGATCCGGGAATCGTCGAAACCAGCTTCGTCCCGCTCGGAGTGCCATCGGACCTCCAGAGCTCGTCGCCGCCTCCAGGATGAGGCTTGCTGAGAAACACGGCATTCTCGGTCGCCACACCGTTCGCGAGAAAGTCCCCGGGACCCGTCGCGAAGTCTCTGAGCAGCCGAGATCCGCTCGGCGTGCCGTCGGTCGACCAGAGTTGCGGCGAAGCTCCTGGAGGTTGCCGCCAGAAGTAGCCCAGGCCGTCCAGGACCACCACTGCTGGCCCCGGAGGTCCATGCTGGAAGTGGGCGAGGCCGGCAGCATCGTCCGCGAGGTGAACCGTTCCACTGGCCGTTCCGTCGGTTCCCCAGAGGTCGAAATTGGAATGACCCAGGACTTGCGAGAACCAGAGAACCCGCGTGCCGGTCGAGACGAGAGGGGAAGAAGGGGCCCCGCATCCTTGGGCGCAAGTTCCCGCAAGGGAGGCCGTTCCCTCGGGGGTTCCGTCCGTGACCCAAAGAGCGTTGTAGGAATCCCTGCGTGCGGAGAAGACGAAACGACTTCCCGCCGCCGCGATCGACACCGGCCCGGAACCGTAGGCTGTCGAATTGGCGGTGAGGTCGGGAGTCAGGTCCCGCACGAGATAGGGCGCACTCTCCGCTCCGGCCGGCGTGGCGGGAAGCAGGGTGATCGCGAGCAAGACGGCGGCACGGGCGAAGTGGCGGGTCGACATGGGAACTCCACTGGGTTCACGGCGCATGATCGTGGGCGAGGGGAGCAGATCGCTCGCATTCGATCGTCGGCGTCGGACAGCGATTCGTCTCGATGTTCTACCACAACAATGCGCGGTTCCAGGGTCCCCGAGCGCCGGATCGCAGGGCCTGGATTCTCCGCCGGCGTCGGCCGCCTGGAGGGTCGGCTCCGGCGCGCCCTCGCCCGATTGGGTTGTTGCCGGCTACCAATCGTCTGAGGCCGCAATGATCCTCGCAAACCTCGGGAACTGAATCTCCACCCGCGTTTCTCGGCCCGCGAACGCCGGCCGGCGCTCGAGCTCGAAGCAGAAGACCATCTCGAAGCCTCGAGGCGGAGGCGCGCCCTGAAGCCAGGAGCGAACAGCCTTCGTGGCAGCGGCCGCAAGAACCCGGTCTCCGGCGGCCGCGAGGGCTTCCGGGCCCCCGCTCTCCTCTGACTTCGCGGAAACGACGACGACTCCTTGAATGCCTGCCTCTCTGGCCACCTGCGGGTAGGAAGGTAGGCCAGGAATCTCGAGCTCTCCGTCACCCCGCCGGGTCGGGCGGTTCAAGACGACCTGCGCCGCTCTGTCCTCGGCGTTCGGCGGGGAGAAGGCGGAGACGGAGTGGATTACGAGCTTGGTTCGAAAGAGGCTGAGGTGGCCGTACCTGGTGCCCGACAGGCGGAGCCGCGCTGCTTGTTCGGGCGGGAATAGGAAGTTGTCCTGGGCCAACGGTGCCGGGCCGAACAGTTCTCCTCGCACGATCACGCGGGCTCGACCGGCCTCGTGAAGAATCCGGGTGAGGCGGTCGGGGATTTGGGCCTCCTTTCCGACCTCTACCCACGTGGACGGCTGCACGTCCCAAGTGCAGCTCGTCTCGTCGGGATCGAAGAAGAGCGAGATCTCGAATCCGCTCGCCCAGATTCCGGAAAGTTCCACCTGAACGCTCTCGCCGCGTTCGAGGGTCGAAAGGAGGGAGCAGAGAGACGCGGATTCGCCCGTCGAAGTCGGCGGCACCTGCGCGGCATTCGCGACAGCTGCGGCCGAAACGCCAACTCCGAGGAAGAGGCACGCGGCGATGGCGTGTCGGGCCCATCCGATGCAGGGCTCGACGGGGCGTGCTCGCGAGCGAGAACCTCTCGCCGCGCGGGGACCTCTTGAGCGGCTCGGCCTCTTCACTTGGCCTCTCTCTTCATACTGGCTGGCCCAGCTCGATGATCGCGACGGAGTCGCCATCGAAGACGTCGCAGAGGAACAGGCCCTCGCGAATCGGTTCGAAGGGCTCGGCGACTCGCTCCGACACGACGGCCAGCAGGTCCCTCGTTCGCGCCCGTCGCAAGGTCTGCTCGATGGCCTGAGCGTCGCGAAGTCGATCATGAAGCAGTGGCCTGCCATTGTAGGCGATGTGGGGTCGATGCTCGAGGGCGCCATCTCCGAGAACCGCGTACCCTGCGCTACAGATCAACGTCGCGCCGAATCGGGTTGAGAACTTGGAACAGAGCCAGCGGGCTGCTTCGGGAAGGAGGTCCTGGCGAGGAACCCACACCCCGGCGGGAGCCTCGCAGTCGAAGCCGAGCTCGCGAATCGACTGGCCAGGGTCCGAGTCGTGGAGCAATTCCTCGGTCATGCCGTCCGGCGTGAACACGCGCGCTGTGCTCTGCCCGCACCTGAGAACCGGGTCGAGCAGTCCGGCGGCCTTCGCCAGGTCGCACCGGTCATCGAAGTGCCTCGCCCAAGGCGGTGAAGCAGGAGCCTCTCGGAGCACGGTGGCCACCACCTCCGGCGGCGAAGCCAGGTCAATTCGGTACGGTCGGATGCCCTACTCAGGAAGTCATTCTACGGAAGCTGCATCCTTGGCGAGTGGGCGCGCGTCAGGGGTTTGAAGGCGCCCAACAGCCCCGGCTCGCCCGGTCGAAGTCGAGGCTCCGCGTTCAATGGCGGTTCCGGCAACAAGCGACATGACGCGACTCGAAACCATTGCGGCCACTGAAGTTGCTCTCCAAGACCTGACGGAGAGCTCGATCGGCCCAAAGTCTGGGCCGATGGATGATTCTGGCAATCGAGCATGAGGTGCGCCGAGCCGTCGCCGCATCGGACCTCGCATCGATGGCGAGCGTCCCGGCGCTTCTCGCCCTCAGACCCGAAGGGTCTCCCGATCGTTCTCGAGAAGGTGGTCGGCCGCACTCTGAATGAATGGAAGTACCTCCGCGAGGCGGAACTGCCAGGGGCCGCCTCCTGGTCGCGGATACAGCTCGAGCACCGGAAAGCCGCGCTCGACGTTGACTTCTCCCCACTGATCGTTTCCGACCCAGAGCTCCGCGACGAGGAGGGTCCTGTCAGGGACGCTGGTGAGTGCAAAGCTCAGCTTGCGCGTGTCCATCTATGGCTCCAGGAACCCAATGAACTCGCCCGACTCTAGCGACTAGCGAAGGCCACCGCCGAAGCGAGCGACCACATCGATGACTATGCCGAAGCGAGAGGAGCTGGCTCGCTGCTGCCAGGGTCTCCTCAATTCGCCTTGTCCTCGCCCTCTGCCGCGAGCTGCAGCAATCGCAGGACTCGCTCCTTCTCGTCCGGAGGAAAGTAGACTTTGAGCAAGCGCTGATCTTGCGCCATGAACTCAACTGCCGAAGCTAGAACCGAGACATACGTGCTGAGGTCTTCCTCCGACAGGTCAGGAAGGCTCGTGTGAGCGATCACGACCACTGCCGCGCGCGGCTCCTCCAGGAAGCGAAGGCACTCGTCGAGGGCGTCCCAGTTTCTTCCGAAGTAGCTCGGGAGCTCGAGTCCGCAAGCCAAGACTGCGAAGAGCTCTTCCTTCGAAGCAATGTGACCGCAAACACGGACGAACAGGTCCGCGCCGTGCAGCGACGCGCGGTGGGGATTCTCGAACTCAAACATGATCACATTCGCCGGCTACCAACCGGTCTCACCGGCGTGGGCCTCCTTGCAGGGATTCCGAGTTGAATCCCGGCTCGAAGTTGAGGAGAATATCGCCGTCGAGCATGACGGACACGACGAACACTTGTTGCCCGTCCGGCCCCCTCCACTCGTACGCGTAGCTCTTCGGAGTCGTCCCGAGGTCTTTGCGACCCGAGAGGCCGATGCAAGCCTTGGGGTAGTCCTTGCAGTAGGACTTGACTTGAGAGTCGGCCAAGTGGCCGGCCTCTTCTCGCGTCACGTCGGGCACGCAAGAAACCGAGAGGGTCGACAGAATCAGGGCTCCAGCCGCGTGCAACTGACTCGTCATCGCAGGAGCCAATCTCGCTGGCCGGCTTCCAGATTTCCAGCGCGAGAGCGATCCGGTCGTTACAACCAGGAGGAGTCGAATCCGGGGCCGAAGGTCAGGTCCGGGCTCCCCTTCGGGTCGACGACGACCAGCAACACGCGATCGCCCCGAGCGTTCAGCCACTCGAAGGCATAGTTACGAGGTCCCGCCGGAGCGTCCCTTGGGCCCGCCAAGTCCGTGCAGCCACGAGGATGCTCGGCGCAGAATGCTTGGACGACATCCGTGGCGATGGTGGCGGCCTCGGTCTTCGTTCCCTGGTAAGTGCAGGAAACGAGTAGGGCAGAAACTACAAGGATCGTCGAGAATTGTTGGCAGCTCAAAATGGCGGCACCTCGTCGCGGGAGATGATGCAGGAGCCTTGACCCGGTCCGCAATCGACCCGAGCACCGAGTGCACGATCATGGGCCTTCGCGGACTCGCGGTCGCTCTTACCCGAGCCCACCTCGGCCTAGCAGCCAGGACGCATTACGACTTCAGCGGATAGGCTGGCCCCATGGGCGGCGAGCCCGAGCGCCTGAAGAGTCTCGGCTCGCCACACTAGAAGGCGATCGATGGCGGCTGACGGATCGCTCCCGAGGAGCTCTCGGATCGATCTCGCGCGTTGAAGGCTCCTTAGGGCCCAATCCGTCGGACTCCCGGTGGAACCTATTCGGGTCTCGAGCAGATCTAGCTCCTGAACCGCTAGATGAAACTGTTGGGTCAGGATGTGCGAGTAGGCCGTCGCTTCGATGATGTTGGTGTCGTGCTCCGCACCCGCGGAGGCTTTGGAGCCCCAAAGGCGGGCGAAGTCCTCGGGGCCCCGGCACCGATCCAGAAATGAGCGTCCGGTGTCGCGAATTGCCGTGCGCAGTTCCATCATCTCCGGGAACTCTCTTTCTCCGAGCGGCGCCCACGCCCGCCCGCTCGCCCCGCCAAGACGCTCGCCGTAAGAGACTGTGACGTGGTACTTCGGGACGTACAGGGGCTGAACGAAGACCCAGAAGTAGAAGTCGGTCTTCCTCGAGCTCTCGAGGCAGAATCCGCGAAGGAGAAGCTCGACCGGCTTCGCGAAGATCAAGCCTCGAGCGACGCCGAACCCTTGAAGATCTTCGGCAAGATATCGATCGAAGAGTCGCTTGACCTCAGGTGCCCTCAAGGCACGTGGACCTCGTAAACCGGAATAGCCTGCTGACCGGCTGGAAGATCGCGCCGAATCTCCGAACTCCGGCTTCTAGCAAGTCGGGCCGCTTCTGTCTTCAGGTCATAGATCGCATTGGGAGCCATCAGGGCCCCTTAAAGGGCGGCGAGGCGAACTGATCCGGAGGTGCCGTGCTTTCAATTGCGAAACGCGAGCGCACTCTGGTGCGATGCCGGATTCGTCATCTCATCTTCGACGGGTCGAAGCCAGGCCCTGTAGTTAGCTCCGGCCAGCCCTTCCGGTCGACGACCACCAAGAGCACCTGCCGGCCTTCTGAGTTCGTCCATTCGAAGGCGTAGGAACCGTTGCCTGAGGGCGTTTCCAGCGGCCCAGTCAAGGATACACACGCGCGAGGATGCCTACCGCAAAACGACTTGACTTCAGCTTTCGCAAGCGTTGCGGCTTCCTCCCGGGACCCATCATACTGGCAGGCCACCACGAGGAGAGGAGCGACTAGGGTGAGGACACCCATTGCTCGTCGAGCCAGTGCGTCCTTGCTACGCCGATGACGGGAGAGCGAGAGCTTCATGTCGAGGATGTAGAAACCCGGCGGGGCCGTCAGCATCGTCTGTTCTGTCGCGCCCAGGGCGATTGAGTCGAGAGAGTGGCAGAGCAACTCAACTGGCCGGCCTAGGATCACTCGGGAGGGGATCGAGGACGAGAGCGGTCATTCGATCGGCCTTTGGCTAGAAAGCGCTTGCTTGAGCGCCGGACCGAGGCGCTCCGCCAGCTTCCCACCTTGTTCGGACGGGTAGAGGAGGTTCTCCAAGAACGAAGCTGCTAGAAGATTGCGAATCGAGGGCCCCAGCTCTTGAAAGCTCAAGTCAAGGTAGGCGAGTAGCGATTCGAGCCTCGAATCGACCGTGGCGTCTGAGTCTTGCCCCTTGGTGAACCAGCCCGTAGCTACTCGAGCGACATCCGCCATGAAGACGTGAGGAAGCAATTCTCCGTTGTTGCGAGCCAAGAGGGCCTCCAGGGGCTGGCGGAAATCCGGGAACTCCTGCACGAGTGACGTGACGAATCGCTCCTCGTCCCGTTTCATGCCCACTGTCATCCCAGCACGTCGATATCGAGGTCTGCGCCGATTCTCGCGAGCGTGCTCACCATCGATGCTTCAAGATGGATGGCTGGAAAGCCCACGAAGCTGAGCACTTCACACGAGACTTCCACCTTCCACCCTCCCGGTATCGGGGCCTCGAGAATCGGCTCGACTCGCTTCAGGAGTCGACCCAGCACATCCTGAACATGCTCGGGAGCTCTGCCACGCTCCTTCACGAGCTAGCCGCTCTTGTCGTGGACCAGGACCGGCGACTGGGATCGAGGGTCGCCAACGCGCCAAATCCGGTCGGCGGCCTGCCCGAGAACAAGCTCCAGGGCCGCAGGATCTCCAGCTTCCGAAAGAAGGACGAATCGGCACTCGATCTCATACCGCGGTGCCTCGCCGGCTGACTCGCTGCGATGTAGTTGCTCAGAAGTCATGGGCACTCAGCCCTCTGGTCTCTCCTTGCTCTCTCGGCCCGTGCGCGCGGTAGCACCTAGTTGATGCCAGCCGAAGCGACCTCCGGGCGAGCCATGCCAGGAGGGACTTCGTAGGGGTACTCCCTTCCTTTGACTACTTCGAAGAACGCATCTCGGCCGAGGAAGGTTTTGACCCGCTCTCGGTCTTTCTCGCGCGAGGAGGCCTGCAGATCGTCCTCGGAGGCGGCTTCCAAGGGCCGAAGTCGCATCAGAACGCCGCCGTACTCGAGCTCCTCGACGTCGACCCCCGGCGTATTGAGCAGTGTGGAGCGCCCGAAGAACTCGACGTAGGTCGGTCCGAAGAGAGTCGTGGAATAGAGGTCCGGTAGGAACTTGCCAAGCATGATGGGCGTCACGTTGAGAACGGCCCTCGTGGAGTTCGAGGACCGTGGGGTTATCGAGCCAGAAGCCACGCCCCGCCTGACCTCCGCTCGTTCGCACGCGGAGTGGAGGAGTCCGAACTCGCCGGTGAACGCCTGAGCGAGAGTCTCGATTAGCTCGACACCTAATTGCTCGGACCTATGTGCCGTCGGAAGGCGCATGGCTATCCAGCCGAGGCGCGAATTCGTGTCGATCGCGGGCCAGACGCTTCCGGAGCACGAGGGCTTCGTACGTCTCCAGAGAAATGGCCACTGCCACGAATCGAGGGCGCCACCGAGGTCGGAGCAATCCAACCGATTCCTCAGGGGCTCTGAGTTTCCGTATCGTTCGGGACAGACTTGCGATCCAGCGCCGCAGAGGATCTCAAGGAACCGTAGCCCATCGCGACGTGAATCCAGGCGACTGCGAGTGATCAAGCTCAGGGTCAAGGCGGTTGTCACCATCGACGCTAGCGTACCGTTGATCCAAGGACTTTGAGAGCGCCCGTCTTCTGCTCGAATTCGAGAATCACTCCACAGTCCCCCCAGCCCCTGCGGCGGCAAGGGAGGGTGGATCAATTTTCAAGGTCTGCTAATGGGTCAATTTCTCACGCCTGTGTTCACTGAAGCCGACCGCCGTGTCGTAGGTGGGGCTCCGATAGCACTTTGGCCCCGGTTGACCGCAAGCGGTGAACACCCAGTTCAAGCCCCGAAGCTCAAACAGGCCCGCCTCATTCACCTGCTCTCCAGGCTCCAGGGCGACGACTTCCATGTCGCCGATGGCGTCCACAGCGTGGCGGTCGCCGACGCTCACAGAAGAAGAACCCGCTGATGCAGAGAGCCCGGCCGTGAATCACGGCCGGGCCTCGCTTCATCACGCGCTCGACAGGTAGCGGCGCCTACTGAGGCAACCGTCCCCGCTTTCGAGCCCAGCCAGCACGAATCAGATTCGGAAGGTAGAAGAGAAGGACGTACACGGGTACGGCGAGACGAAGGTGACTGAAGAAGAACTGGGGTCCGCTCTGGCCGCCTTCATGGTGGCATTGGAGAAAGGGAGCGTCAAGCCCTCTCTCGGGACAGGGGATGAGGAGGCCGACAGCCGCGACCGGCGCGTTCAAGACGCTCAGCACCGATGACCAGATCCCGAGATTCAGACCGAGCGGTAAAACGTAGAAGTCCCAAACGAGGAGGCTGAGAGCCACCGCGTAGGCAACTCGATGAAAGAAACCGAAGACCAGCGTCCTTGTTGGCGCCTTGGTACCTCTCATGGGACAAGCTCCGTGTAGTTGTCGATTAAGACGTCCTGGCCGAGACCACCGTAGGAAGCCCGAATCTCTAGGCCGGCCTCGTGGCGATAGCGATTCTCGAATGTGACGGGATATGCCTCTCCGTGGTCGGTGACGAACGGCGACCGTGAGAGCTCGCGCGTGAGTTGAGATGCAAGACCGGGATAGAGCGTGGCGAGTGCATGCCCTGTTTCGTGGACGAGTGTCGTTACGGCCGTCCCGAGGACGTCGCCAGTCATCGTCTTCCCTGAAGCGAATGCCGCGGGGTCCACGTAGATGTTCGCCCCTCCTCCAGCGATGCCGACAGTTTGGCCGCCACCACCAGCCTTCGCCTCCGGGCTGCTGCCAGTGAAGAGGGTGAAGGTGCTCTTGTCGCCAATCAGCTTACCCAGGCCCTTCTGAAATGTGCCTAGCTTCCCAAAATCTGAAGCCGAGATGCCGGTGAGCGAGAGCTCCCCGTTCTTCCCAATTGAGATGTTCTTGTAGGAATCTCCGAGGGCTTGCTGCAGAAGCGCCTTGGAGGCGTTGCACTGCTCCTGGTTGCCGCCGCTCTCACACCCAGCGAGGACGAAGATCGTGCCGGTTGGATCGACGTACTTCATCGGATTGCCAACGACGAAGGAATACCTGTTCCATCCTTGCGGCCTCTTCATCGTGCGCTTGACATTCTGAACAGGATCGACCGAGAGGAATCTCCCCACCAGTGGCGACCTGACTCGGGCGTGGAAGTAGTCGAGGTCGTCGGCGGCTGGGTTGGCGCCGGTGGTGGCGAAGAGGTCGCGCTCCTGGGCGGTGAACTTCAGGCGTTGGGCGTCGCCGGTGGGGCTGGTGGCTTCCTGGCCGTAGGGGAAGTAGGTGTGCGCCACGAGTCCGTTGCCGCCGCCGTCGCTGACCAGGCGGGGAGTGCCCAGGTGATCCGGATGGAAATCGCGCACGCCGGCCGGGGTCTCCGAGGCCAGCAGCTGCCCGTTGGCGTAGACGTAGTCGTTCAGCACCGAGAGCGTGTTGCCCCCGCCCTCGATGTACTCGCGCAGGATCTGCTGATCGAGCCCGCGCACCGTCCAGCGGATCGTTCCCACGCCGCAGCCCGCGTTGACGCAGTACGAGGCCAGCCGCTCGTCGGCGCCGTCGTAGAGGAAGAACCAGTCCTGCGTGCCGTTCCTCATCTCGAGCATGCGGTTCAGCTCGTCGTAGAGGTAGAGCGCCCCGTTGTAGCCGGTCTGGTTGCCGCGCCCGTCGTAGGTCTGCGAGGAGAGGCGATTGGTCGCCGGGTTCGCCGGTGAAGGGACGCCGACGCCATTGGTCGTGGTGTTCGTCAGGTTGCCGTAGGCATCGTAGGTGTAGTCCTGCGTCTGCGTGCTGCCGGCGAAGACCTTGGACTGGTCGAGACGCCCCACGCCGTCGTAGGAGAACCGGTCCGCGCCGATGGCCTTGATGTTGCCCGAGCCGTCGTAGGCATACGTGCCGGAGCTCCAGGTGGGGCCCGAGAGGATCCCCGAGTAGCTGATCGAGGTCGGGCGCCGCATCGCGGTCGAGTCGATGGCGATCGTCTCGAGCGCCCCGTTGCCGTAGGCGAGCTGGGAGAGCATCTGGTTGGGATGATAGGTGATGCCACGCCCGGAAGCCTGACCCGGCACCGTGCCGGTGTAGGGCTGGGCGCCGGTCAGGAAACCGTTCTTGTAGCCGAGCGAGATGCTCCGCGGCGAGGGCAGCGAGTTCATCTGCGGATAGTCCAGGCTCGCCAGCGCGCCGAAATCGCGAAACGCGTAGGCCTGGTTGAACGAGTGCAGCAACACGCCGTTGTTGTAGACCGCGGTCAGCCGGTGCGAGATCTTCCCGCCGAGGCCCTGGTACTGATAGGTCTCCGTGACCTTCTCGGTGTTCGGCGTGCCGGCGACCGACCAGTAAGTCCAGGTCTTCGAGATCGCGACCTTGCCGCCCCCGAACCCGACCGCCGTGTCGTAGGTGAGGCGTGCGCTAGAGCTCGGCCCCCAGCCTCTCCATCGCCTCCTCGAGCATTCCCGGCAGCTGGCGGTTCCACACCGCCCATTCGTGGTCGCCGGGGCGGTGTGGAATTCGATGGGGAGGATGCGCTTGCGCAGGGCCTGGGCGAAGGCGAGGGTCTGGTCGAACAGGAAGTCGTTCTCGCCGGCGGTGAGCCAGAGGTACGGGAGCGCCGCCGGATCCACGGTCTCGACCAGCGCCATGACGTCGTTCGCCTGGCGGGTCTCGCCTTCTGGCGGGCCGAGGAGCTTGTCGAGCTCGAAGGGCTTCATCGCCTCGACAAGGTCCGGGTCGTGCATCAGGTCGAGACAGCCGCTGAACTCGGCCGCGAACGAGATCGCCTGCGGGCGGCGCAGCGCGAGCAGCCTCGTGCCGTAGCCGCCCATCGACACGCCGGCGACGGCGCGCGCCGGAGGCTCGGTGCGGGCGCGATCGCGCGACTGGACTTCGGGCAGCAGGTCGCGGAAGAAGTACGAGAGGTAACGGTCCTTCGGGTCGGCGGCCCGGTTCAGGTAGCAGGAGTTGTCGAACTGCGGCGGCACGAAGATCAAGTCGTCGGCGCGACCCGGCGCGCGAGGTCACGCTGGCGGTCCCACTCGCAGGGCGGATTCAGGTAACCGCGCAGCGGAGAATGTACCGGCTGGTACCGGTGCTCGCGGCGCGAGCTCGCCGGCAGCTGGACGCGGTTGGGCATCTCGCGCTGCAGCGTCGCGCGTTAGAAACTCAGGGTTTCGGCCGTCAAGCCGCCGCCGGGGAGGGGTCGCACTCGATTCACCCGCTCACCAGACTTCGCAGCGGTCGACCGGGTTCATCGGCGTCCCGGGCTTGCACTGGAAGACGCGCGCGAAGTCGGGGCTGTCGACGATCGGCCCGACGACCCGCGCTTTCGACGGCGAGTGCGGATCGAGCGTCGCGCGCCGGCGGGCCTCCTGCGGGGTGACCAGGGCGCACCAGTTTTGGGCGTGGGCGACGAAGAACAGCTGGTCGCCCGAGAGCGGCCCGAGCCCCGGGCCCGGCTTGCCGTTCCTCTTCTCCCAGGCCTTGTAGGCGAGGTAAGCCTCGCGCACGCCGCCGACGTCGGCGATGTTCTCGCCCAGCGTCAGCTTGCCGTTGATGTGCACGCCGGGGGCCGCCTCGTAGCCCGAGTACTGGTCGTCGACGCACTGCGCGCGCTTCTCGAACGCCGCGGTCGCCGCGGGGGTCCACCACTCGCGCAGCACCCCCTGCGGATCGAATTGTCGGCCCTCGTCGTCGAACCCGTGGGTGATCTCGTGTCCCATCACCACGCCGACCGCGCCGTAGTTCATCGCGGCGGGGAAGTCGCGGTGGAAGAAGGGCGGCTGCAGGACGCCCGCCGGGAACGTGATGTCGTTGTGGCTCGGGCTGTAGAGCGCGTTGACCTGCTGCGGGTCGAGGCCCCACTCGCCCTTGTCGACCGGTCCGCCGGCGCGCGACAGGCGCCAGTCGAGCTCGTGGCGGGTCACCGCGAGGCTGTTGGCGAAGTAGCTCGCGCGGCCGAGCTTCAGTTTCGAGAAATCGCGCCAATGGTCGGGGTAGCCGACCTTGTTCTTGAGCGCCGCGATCTTCTGCTTGGCGGCGACGCGGGTCGCGTCGTCCATCCAGGCGAGCTCGGGGAAGCGGCCCTCGAGGGCGTTCTCGATGTCGCGGATCATCGTGAGCGCCATCTCCTTCGACTCCGGGCTGAAGCGCTCGCCGACGTAGACCCGACCGATCGGCTCGCCGAGCGCGCTCTCGGTCGCGTCGACGCAACGCTTCCAGCGCGGCGCCATCTCCTGGCGGCCCGAGAGCCGCGCCTGGTAGAAGTCGAAGTCGGCCTGGACGATGGCGTTCGAGAGCCGCGCCGCGGTGTTGTCGATGACCCGCCAGCGCAGGTAGGCGCCGAGAGTCTCGGCCGGCGTCTTGGCGGCGAGCTTGGCGATCCCGGCGAATAATTCCGGCATGCCGAGATTGACCGTGCCGATCTGCGGATAGCCGAGGGCGTCGAAGTAGAGGCGCCAGTCGAGGCCGGGGACCTGGTGCGCGAGCTCGGCGCGGTCCATCCGGTGGTAGATCGCGTTCGGATCGCGCAGATCCTCGGAGGGCATCGAGACCCGGGCGAGCTCGGTCTCGAAATCGACCACCGCTTCGGCGTGACGCCTCGCCAGCGCCGCCGGTTCGCCGAGGAAGCCGAACATGCGGGCGACGTGGGCGCGGTAGTCCTTCATCAGCGCCAGCTTGTCGGGGTCGGCGCTGACGTAGTAGTCGCGGTCGGGCATGCCGATGCCGCCCTGGTAAAGACCGAACAGGTAGATGTCCGGGGCCTTCGGGTCGGCTGTGACCTGGGGCTGGAAGAGCGCGTCGATGCCCAGCGCCTGCAGGCGCGCCGCGGCGCCGACGAGGCTTGCCGGGTCCTTGGCGCGCTCGGCTTCTGCGAGCAGCGGGGCGATTGGGGCGAGACCCGCCGCCTCGATCGCCGGTTCGTCCATGCAGGTCGCGAAATAGTCGCCGATCCGCCCCTTGTCGGCGTCGCCCTTGGGGTCGGCCGCGGCGTCGGTCAGCATGGCGTAGAGGATCGCCCGGTTGTCCTCGTTGAGGACCGAGAAGCTGCGCACCCAGCGCACCTGGTCGCCGGGCAGCTTCTGAGTGTCCATCCAGGCGCCGCAGGCGAAGCGGTAGAAGTCCTGGCAGGGGTCGGCGCTGCGGTCCATGGCGCCGAGGACGGTCGACTCGATCTCGGCGCTCGTCAGTCGGGCACCGGCGCGCGACGGCGGCGGCGGGGACGAGCTCGCCGCGCCGGCGGCGCCGGGAGAGGTCGGAACGGCGATCGAGGCGAGGGCCAGCACGGCGAGACGGGCGAGTCGGCGCATCGGATTGCTCTCCGGGACGGATCGACGCGCGGGGAGAGCCTCGCGCGCCGTGATCGCGGAGAAGCTAGCGGCAGAAGGCGGCGGGAGTCTTGAACGTTTCGCGCCGGCCTTGGACGCCGGCCGGCCGGCCGCGGTCGAGCGCCCGGCGGTAGCGCCCGGGCGTCCAGCCGGTGGTCGCCTTGAAGACCCGGGTGCAGTGCGCCTGGTCGGCGAAGCCGGCCGCGAGCGCGAGCTCGGCGAGCGGCAGCTCGGGATCGCGCAGGTGCTCCTCGACGTAGCCCACGCGCAGGCGCCGGAGGTAGTCGCCGAAGGTGCAGCCGGTGTGGCGGCGCAGCTCGATCGACACCCGCGCCGGGTGAACGTCGACGTCCTCGGCGAGCTCGGCGAGAGAGATCGGCTCGGCGAAGCGATCGTGGATCTGCTCGAGCACCCGCCGCAGCCAGGGCGGCGCCGTGCGCTCGGCGGCGGGCGCCCGGCAGGCGGCGGCCAGCAGCTCGAGGGTCAGCCCTTCGAGGACCAGCGGCGTCGAGGCGTCGGGCGATTGGAGCTCGCGCACCAGGCGGCGGGCGAGCCAGACGCCGTCCTCGAACGGCACCTCGACCGGCCGATCGGGCAGCGGCGCGAGGTCGGCGATCCGGCGCTCCCAGGTGGGATCGGCCTCGATCGTCACCAGGCGGGCGCCGCGCGCGCCGGCGAAGCCCGTGTGCACGGTGCCCGCGGGATGAAAGACGTTGAGCGAGGGATGGAAGGCGATCTGTCGGTGACGGTAGTCGTTCTCCATCCACCCCTCGAGCAGGATGCAGAAGAACGGGATCTCGTGCAGGTGGGGAGGGGCGCGGAATTCGGGCTTGAGGTCGAGATCCCAGGCGACGAGACCGTTCTCGGCGTGACGGTGGCGGATGCCGACGTCCCAGCTGCGCAGCAGCGCGGCATCGACCGACGGGACGGCTCCGGACGGCTCGTGGAGGTGCACGAGGAGCATACGCAGCGGCGCGCCGTGGGTTGCCGAAGTTCAACCGGCGCGCGCGATGCAAGAACGCGCGCGGGCGCCGACGGTAGGTTCGCCCGACGGCCCGCCCTGCCGGCGGCCGCGGAGAGGGAGGCAACGATGAGGAACGGGAATCGCATCCTCGGGCTGGCGCTCGGGCTCGCGGCGGCGAGCGTCGTCGCGACGCTCGGCCAGGAGGCGGAGAAGAAAGCGGCTCCGAAGGACGACGCGAAGGCGGCGGACGTCGCACCCGCGCCGGCGGTCAGCCACCGCAAGATCACGATCGACGGCAAGTCGATCGCCTACACCTCGACCGCGGCGACGATCGACCTGCAGAACGCCGCGCGCGAGCCGATCGGCCGGATGTTCTACGTCGCCCACACGGCCGACGGGGTCGCCGACCCGCGCGCCCGGCCGGTGACCTTCTGCTTCAACGGCGGTCCGGGCTCGGCGAGCCTCTGGCTCGAAATGGGCTCGTTCGGCCCCATGCGGGTCGAGGCGAGCGACGCCAAGCCGACGCCGCCGCCGCCCTACGCAGTGGTCGAGAATCCCGACAGCCTGCTCGACCGGACGGATCTGGTGTTCATCGACGCGATGGGGACCGGCTTCTCACGCATCCTGTCCAAGGGCAAGCCCGCCGACTTCTACGGTACCGACCCGGACATCGCGGCCTTCGCGCAGTTCATCGAGCGCTGGGTGAGCGCCAACGGCCGCTGGAACTCGCCCAAGTTCCTGCTCGGCGAGTCCTACGGCGTGACCCGCGCCGCTGGCCTGCTCAACGGCCTGCAGCGACGCGGCATGGCGTTCAACGGCGCGGTGATGATCTCCTCGTTCCTGTCGGGCTACGACCAATTCAACGGCCCGCCGTTCTCGAACGACCTCGCGTACGAGCTCTACCTGCCGACGGTGGCGGCGGCGGCCTGGTACCACGGCAAGGTGAACCCGACGCCGGCCGAGCTCGCGCCCTTCCTCGAGGAAGTGCGCCAGTTCGCTCTCGGCGACTACGCCCGGGCGCTGGCGCGCGGTAGCGAGCTCGCGGAGAGCGAGCGCGCGGCGATCCTCGAGCGGCTGCGGCGCTACACCGGCCTGCCGGAGGACTTCCTGCGCCAGGCGGATCTGCGCGTCGATCCGTTCCGCTTCGAGAAGCAACTGCTGCGCGGCGAGCGACGGACGATCGGCCGGCTCGACGGTCGCTTCCGCGGCATCGATCACGACGCCGCGGGCGAGAATCCGGAATCGGACGCCTCGAGCGACGCTTTCGGCGCGGCGTACGTCGCCGCCTGGAACACGTACCTGCACGACGGCCTCGCCTACAAGACCGACGATCTCTACCAGCCGTTCGGCTACGCCGAGGTCCAGGCCGACTGGGACGAGCGCCACACCCTCGACGGCGCGCGCCATCCGACGATCGACATGGGCGAGGACCTGCGGCGGGCGATGACCGCCAACCCGAGCTTGAAGATCTTCGCGGCGAACGGCTACTACGATTTCGCGACCCCGTTCTTCGCCACCGAATACCGGCTGCGGCACATGGGGCTCGATCCGGCGCTCGAGAGGAACCTCGCCTTCGGCTACTACGAGGGCGGGCACATGATGTACGTCAACCCCGAGGCGCGGAAGAAGCTGAAGGCCGATCTCGCGCGCTTCTACGACGCCGCGGCGCCGCGCTTCTGAGGCGGAGCGGCGCGCTACGGCTCACTCGCTCTTCAGGCGGTCCTTGAAGAGCTTGTGGAATTTGGCGATCTTGGGGGCGATCACCAGCGAGCAGTAGGGCTGCGAGGCGTTCTCCTTGAAGTACTCCTGGTGGTAGTCCTCGGCGGGGTAGAAGTTGCTGAACGCCGTCACTTCGGTGACGATCGGGTCGGCGAACTTCTTCGCCGCCGTGGCGTCGCGGATGTAGTCGCGGGCGATCCTCTCCTGCTCGGGCGAGTGGAAGTAGATCGCCGAGCGGTACTGCGTCCCGATGTCGGCTCCCTGGCGGTCGAGGGTCGTCGGGTCGTGGACGGTGAAGAAGACATCGAGCAGGTCATGAAAGGAGAGCACCTTGGGGTCGAAGCGGATCTCGACCGCTTCGGCGTGGCCGGTCGTGCCGGTGCAGACCTGCTTGTAGGTCGGCTTCTCGACGTAGCCCCCGGCGTAGCCCGAGACGGCCGATTCGACGCCCTTCAATTCGTCGAAGACCGCCTCGATGCACCAGAAACAGCCGCCGGCGAGGGTGGCGACTTCGAGACCGGCAGGGACGGTGACGGGCGTGGTCGGCAGGGTCGCGGGCCTTGGCCCGGCGGGCTTCGGGTCGGACATGGCGAAGACTCCCAGGGAAGTGACGAGCACCGCGAACAGCGCGGCGGTGATCCAACGGAAGGCGATCGGTTCGGTCATGACGTCTCCTAGAACCCTAGCGGACTTCGGTTTGTTCCGCTTCGCGGGCATTTCGGTTCGCCGCAGGATGGCGGCAGCTTTAACTCATCACCCACCAGCGAAAAGCTTCCAGTTAGGAGTCTGGGTTCCTCTGCCGCCCTCGTGAACTGGCAACAGCTCGCCTGCGCGAGGCAGGAACGGTCAGCGTCCTTTTCCCTTAACCGGGCCTTTCTTCGCAGGATGGTGGCAGTTCTAACTCATCACCCACCAGCGACAAGCTTCCAGTTAGGAGTCGGGGCAAGCGGACCGCCCTCGTACCCTGGCGAGCGGGTCGGTCGCGCGAGGCCGGACCTGCCAACGTCCTTTTTCCCTAGGTGAGCTTTTCTTCGCAGGATGACGGTAGCTCTGGAAATTGGTGCCTGTCACCATTTTCTAGAATCCGGCCGTGGAGCCTCTCTTGGATGCCTCTTGGCGGGAGGTGTTTCGCGGCGTCTCGCGGGTGGTGGCGTTCTCGGGTGCCGGCATGTCGGCCGAGAGTGGGATCGCCACCTTCCGCGGTGCGGGCGGGCTCTGGGAATCGTACCGCCCCGAGGATCTGGCGACGCCGCAAGCCTTCGACCGCCATCCCGACGTCGTCTGGCGTTGGTACCGCGCCCGCCACGAGAAAGTCGCCGCCGCGCGCCCGAACGCCGGTCACCTGGCGCTCGCCAGATGGGAGGCCCTTTTTCCGTCTCTAGTCGTCGTGACCCAGAACGTCGATCGACTCCACCAGGCGGCCGGCAGCTCCGCCGTTCTCGAGCTCCACGGCACGCTCTGCGAAGGGCACTGTGAGCGCTGCGGCCGGCGCGAACCGATGGGCGACCTGCTCGTGCGCGGCGGCGAGCCGCCGCGCTGTGCGTGCGGCGGACGCTTCCGGCCGAGCGTCGTCTGGTTCGGCGAGAACCTGCCGTGGGAGGCCTTCGCCGCGGCGCAAGAAGCGGCGCGATCGGCCGACGTCTTCCTCGCCGTCGGCACGTCGGCGATGGTCTATCCGGCCGCCGGCCTGATCGAGGTCGCCGTCGCGTCCGGGGCGCGGGTGATCGAGGTGAACCGCGAACCGACGCCGCTCTCGGAGCTCGCCGACCTCGTGCTCGCCGGCGCGTCCGGGGAACTCCTGCCGCGGCTGACGACGGAGATCGAGGCATGTCGAGCGGCGTCGCGCTGATCCGCGAGCTCCCGGCCGACGAGCGCCCACGCGAACGTCTGCTGTCGCAGGGGCCGCAGAGCCTGGGCGACGCCGAGCTGCTGGCCGTCCTGCTGCGCACTGGGCGCCCCGGAGCCTCGGCGATCGATCTGGCGCGCGATCTCCTGCGCCAGGCCGGGGGTCTCGCGGCGCTCGCCGCGCTGCCGCCGGCGCGGATGGCCTCGCGCGGGCTCGGAGGAGCGAAGGCGGCCTCGGTCGCCGCGGCGGTCGAGATCGGCCGCCGCCTGGCGCGCACCGAGCTCGTCGAGCGGGTCCCCCTCGGCCGTCCGGCGGCGGTCGCGAGCTACCTTGCCCTGCGCTACGCGCGCCGCGACCAGGAGGTCTTCGGCGCGCTCTACCTCGACACCCGCCATCGCCTGCTCGCCGAGCGCGAGCTCTACCGCGGCACGGTCAACCGCACCGCGGTCGAGCCGCGCGAGATTCTGAAGGAGGGCCTGCTCGCGGGGGCCACGGCCTGCCTGCTCTTCCACACCCACCCGAGCGGCGACCCGTCGCCCTCGGCCGAGGATCTCGCCTTCACCCGGCGGGTGGCCGAAGCCTGCGAGGTGGTCGGCGTCAAACTGCTCGATCACCTGATCCTGGGCGGCGTCGGCCGCTGGGTCTCGCTCGCCGAGCGCGGCGGGTTCTGAACGCGCGGGGGCGGGCGCTCCAAATCGCGCCGCGAACCGCGTGGTAACTTTCGCGCCGTGCGGCGCGAACACCTGCATCTCGACTGCTACAGCGGTCTGGCGGGCGACATGTTCCTCGGCGCCTGCCTCGACCTCGGCGTGCCGCCGGAGGTGATCGAGCGCGCGGTCGCGGAGCTCGCCCTGCCGGGAATCGCGATCGACGTCCGCCGCGCCCGCCGCGGCGGCATGGCGGGGACGAGATTCCGCGTCCTCGAGCACGGCCGGCCGATCGACGGGCCCGATCCCGAGGAAAGGCAAGACGAAGAAGAAGCTCACCTGGGGAAAGGCAGCGTTGCCGATCGGGTCGCGGAAGTTGGACATCCCCGTGAGACAGAGGGTGGTAGAGAAGCTCACCTGGGGAAAGACGGGATTGCCGATCGGGTCGCGGGTCTCGGACATTCCCGTGAGACAGAGGGTGGTAAAGAAGCTCACCTGGGAAAAGACGAGCTTGCCGATCGGGTCGCGGAAGTCGGACATTCCCGTGAGGCTGCGGGTGGTGAAGAAGCTCACCTAGGGAACAGCGGAGCTGGCCGCGTGCTTCGAGCGAAGGCGAGGAACGGCGCCGCCGGCGAGGAAGGAGTTTCTTCCTTAACCAGCCCCACTTCCAGCGCGCCGGCCAACGGGGATCTTGCCCGCGCGGCGAAGCTCGCCGCAGTGCCGCCGACGAGCCCCGAGAGCGCCGGCGGTTCCGACGACCTTGCCGGAAACCCGTCCCATCACCACTCTCATCCCCACGATCACGAACACGAAGCGGAGGAGCACCACCCGCCGCACGGACACGATCCCGAGCACCGGCATGCGCACGGCCGGCATCTGTCGGAGATCGTCCGGCTGCTCGAGGGCTCCGGGCTCGAGCCGGCGGTCAAGCGGCGAGCGATCGGTCTCTTTCGCCGCCTGGGCGAGGCCGAGGCGCGGGTGCACGGCATGGAGATCGAGCAGGTCCACTTCCACGAGGTCGGCGCGGTCGACGCGCTGGTCGATCTCGTCGGCGCGGCGGCGGCGATCGAGTGGCTGGCGCCGGCGAAGATCACCTGCGGTCCGGTCAATCTCGGCAGCGGGCATGTCCACGGCGCGCACGGCACGATGCCGGTTCCGCCGCCGGCGGTCGCCGAGCTGGTGCGCGGCATCCCGGTCTATCAGTCGCCGGGCGGCGAGCTGCTGACCCCGACCGGCGCGGTGCTGCTCGCCGAGCTGGTCGACGAGTTCCGCGCCATGCCGACGCTGGTGGTCTCCGGCGTCGGTTACGGTCTCGGCCGCAAGGAGTTGGCCGGGAGATCGAACGCCGTCCGCCTGACCGCCGGTCGCCCGTGGTCGGACGGGGAGCCGGCCGAGGTGACGGTGGTCGAGTGCGAGGTCGACGACCTGCCGGCCGAGGGCTTCGGCTTCGCACTCGAGCGCCTGCTCGCGGCCGGAGCGCTCGACGTCTACTTCACCGCCGTGCAGATGAAGAAGAACCGCCCGGGAACCCTGGTCACGATGCTCGCGCGACCGGCCGAGGTCGAGCGCCTGGCGGGGATCCTGCTCGCCGAGACCGGATCGCTCGGCTGCCGCTTCCGCACCGCCGGGCGCTTCGAGGCCGAGCGGACGATCGACACGGTGGCGACGCCGTTCGGCGAAGTTCGCATCAAGCGCGCGCGCTTCGCCGGCCGCGAGCTCGCGGCGAGCCCCGAGTTCGAGGACTGCCGTCGCCTGGCGCTGGCGCACGGCGTCCCCTGGCGCGACGTGCATCGCGCCGCCCTGATTTCGGCCGGGGTGGAGGAGACGCCGGCGCGATGATCCCGGCGAGCGCCAGCCGCCTCGAGCACGGCGTGGCGGGCGAGGTCTCGCTGCGCTGGGCGGCGGCGGATCTCGGCGCGGTAGTGGAGGAGGCGCGCCGCCGCCACGACCTGTCGCCGGTCGCGGCCTCGGCGCTCGGCCGCGCGCTGACCGGCGCGCTCCTGCTCCACCGTCTGTCCTACAAGTCGTGCGCCAACCTCATCCTCGAGGTGCGCGGCGACGGGCCGCTCGGTCGGGTCTTCGCCGAAGCGGGACGGGACGGGGCGCTGCGCGGCTACGTCGCCAACCCGCGCGTCGAAGCGGAGGCGACGGGCGGCGGTCTGCCGATCTCCGCCGCGGTCGGCAAGGGGATCCTGCGGGTGCGCAAGGAGCTCGCCGACGGCACGACCTCGGACAGCCAGGTGGAGCTCGCGACCGGCGAGATCGGCCTCGATCTGGCGCATTTCCTCGAGCAGAGCGAGCAGACGCAGTCGGCCGTGCTGGTCGGCGTGCTCGAGGGCCCGGAGGGCGTGCGCGCCGCCGGCGGGCTGATCGTCGAGACCCTGCCGGGAGCCAACGACGAGCTCGTCCGCCGGGTCGAGGGCAATCTCGGAGAGCTCGGCGGGGTGAGCCGCCTGCTCGCCGAGCGCGGCCTCCGCGGGTTGCTCGACCTCGTGTTCTTCGGCCTCGACCGCGAGCTGCTCGACGAGAAGGAGGTCGCCTTCCGCTGCCGCTGCGACCCCGACCGCCTGCGCGAGCACCTGAAGCTGCTGGCGCGCGAGGACCGCGACGCGGTCACCGGCGCCGACGGCCTGATCGCCGCCGAATGCGCCTTCTGCGGCGCACGCTACCTCTACGACGCCCTCGCCCTCGTCCCGCAATAGCCGAACACCCAGCCCCCGCCGAGCACCAAGAAGCGAGAAGCGAGAAGCGAAAAGCGATAAGCGAAAGGCTTCCAGTTGGGAGTGTGGGCAACCGGACCGCCCTCGTACACTGGCGAGCGGGTCGGCCGCGCGAGGCTGGTCCAGCCAGCGTCCTCTTCTTTTCCCTTAACCGAGCTTTTCTTCGCAGGACAGCGGCAGGCCGAGCGCCTGGCCGGCAGTCGACAGGCGAAAGGCAAAAAGGCTTCCAGTTGGGAGTGTGGGCAACCGGACCGCCCTCGTACACTGGCGAGCAGGTCGGCCGCGCGAGGCTGGTCCAGCCAGCGTCCTCTTTTTTTCCCTTAACCGAGCTTTTCTTCGCAGGAAATCGGCAGGCCGAGCGCCTGGCCGGCAGTCGACAGGCGAAAGGCAAAAAGGCTTCCAGTTAGGAGCATGGGCGAGCGGACCGCCCTCGTACACTGGCGAGCGGGTCGGCCGCGCGAGGCTGGTCCAGCCAGCGTCCTCTTCTTTTCCCTTAACCGAGCTTTTCTTCGCAGGAAAGCGGCAGGCCGAGCGCTTGGCCGACAGTCGACAGGCGAAAAGCAAAAGGCTTCCAGTTAGGAGCATGGGCGAGCGGACCGCCCTCGTACACTGGCGAGCGGGTCGGCCGCGCGACGATGGTTGGGTCAGGGTCCTTCGCTTTGGACCGGTGCTCTTCTTGGCGGGTGTCGGAGCTCCGCTGATAGACTCGCCGGCCCTGGAGAGCGCATGGGCCGGTTCTACGTCACCACCCCGATCTACTACGTCAACGACTATCCGCACATCGGCCACATCTTCACCACCGTGGTCGCGGATGTCCTGGCGCGCTACCGGCGGATGCGGGGCGACGACGTCTTTTTCCTGACCGGCAGCGACGAGCACGGGCAGAAGATCGAGCGCGCGGCGGCGAAGGAGGGGGTCGCGCCGCTCGCCCTGGCCGACCGCGTCGTCTCGCGCTACCACCAGCTCTGGAAGCTCTTCGGCATCACCCACGGCGACTTCGTGCGCACCACCGAGAAGCGCCACGAGGCCGGCGTGGTCGAGCTCATCCGCCGGATCGACGCTGCGGGCGACTTCTACCTCGCCCGCCACGAGGGCTGGTACTGCACCGCCTGCGAGACCTTCTACACCGAGAAGGAGCTCGTGCAGCCGGGCAACCGCTGTCCCGACCACGACACGCCGACCGAGTGGAAGTCGGAGGAGAACCTCTTCTTCCGCCTGTCGAAATACGAGCGACCGCTGCTCGACTGGATCGATTCCCACCCGGATTTCATCGCCCCCGAGACCCGGCGCAACGAAGTGCGCTCGTTCGTCGCGCAGGGACTGCGAGATCTGTCGGTCTCGCGTACCGGACTCGAGTGGGGGATCCCGTTCCCGGGTCATCCGGGGCACACGGTCTACGTCTGGCTCGACGCGCTCTCGAACTACATCACCGCGCTCGGCTTCGGCGCGCCCGCGGCGCTGGCGGGTCGCTACCAGCGCTATTGGGAGAGCGGCGACGTCCGGATGCACCTGGTCGGCAAGGACATCCTGCGCTTCCACGCCGTCTACTGGCCGGCGTTCCTCCTGTCCGCCGGCCTGCCGCTGCCGACCACCGTCTGGGCGCACGGTTGGTGGCTGCGCGACCAGAAGAAGATGTCGAAGTCGGTCGGTAACATCGTGCGGCCCGACCACTTGGTCGAGCGTTTCGGGCCGGACGCGCTGCGCTACTTCTTGCTGCGGGAAATGGTCTTCGGCCAGGATGCCTCGTTCTCGGACGAGGCCTTCGTCGACCGCTTCAACGCCGATCTCGCCAACGACCTCGGCAACACCGCGAGCCGGCTGATCACGCTCTCGCGCCAGGCTTTCGACGGCCGGACGCCGCCGGTGCCCTGCGACGACAATCCGATCCTCGCCCTGTCGCGGACCGCGCTGCCGGACTATCGCGCGGCGATGGATCGGCTGGCGTTCCAGGAGGCGCTGCGCGCGCTCTGGACGCTGCTCGCCGAGGCGAACCAGTACCTGGTCACGCGCGAGCCGTGGAAGAAGATCAAGACCGAGGGCGCGAGCGAGGCGCTGTCGCGCGTGCTCTGGAACGGGCTCGAGGCCGTGCGCCTGGTGGCGACCGGGCTGCTGCCGGTGATGCCCGAGACCGCGGCGCGCGTGCTGGCGGCGATCGGCGTCGCCGAGGTCCCCGGCTCGCTCGACGCTCTCGCCTGGGGCGGGCTGCCGAACTCCGTGCCGCTGGCGGAGCCGAAACCGCTCTTCCCGCGCATCGACAAGCCCGCCTATCTCGCCGAGCTCGCCGCCGCCGGGGCGCCGGCGGCCCCGCCCACGACCGCCAAGGACGCGAAGCCCATGATCGACATCGAGCAGTTCGGAACCGTGGAGTTGAAGGTCGGCCGGGTCCTCGAGTGCGAGGCGATCCCGAAGTCGGAGAAGCTCCTGAAGCTCCGGGTCGATCTCGGCGAGGAGAGCGGGCCGCGACAGGTGCTGGCGGGGATCGCCAAGGCCTACAAGCCGGAGGATCTCGTCGGCACCGACGTGGTGATCGTCGCCAATCTCAAACCGGCGAAGCTCATGGGTCAGGAGTCGCAGGGCATGGTCCTCGCGGCGACCGACGCCGCCGGCCAGCCGATCCTCGTCCGCCCCCACGCCCCGGGCATCTTGCCGGGAACCCGCGTGAAATAGCCGCAAAGAGAGAAAAAGAGGGACAGGTACCCTTGATCCGAGGTGGGCGCGCGGTCGGCCTCGGGGATCTCGTCCTCCGGAACCGGCGAGCGCCGAATGCGAAACGGGCGAAGTGGGCGCTCGCCTGCGCTGTGGCTCGCAAGACCGCCTCGACTTCAGCCAGGCGCTTCCATGCTCGCCTTCGAGCTTCCTCCGGACGAGATCCCCGAGGCCGACCCTCACCATCCTGCAAAGAAGAGCTCGGTAAAGGGAGAAGGACGCTGGCCCTACGAGCCTCGCGCAGCCGAACCGTACGCCAGGGTACGAGGGTGGTCCGGCTGCCCACACTCCTAACTGGAAGCTTTTCGCTTGTCGTTGGAGCGGTGGAGCTTTCGCCATCCTGCAAAGAAAGGCTCGGTTGAGGGAAAAGGACGCTGGCCGTTCCAGCCTCGCGTAGCCGAACCGTACGCCAGTGTACGAGGGTGGTCCGGTAGCGCACACTCCCTCGTCGAACGCTTTTGTCCGCTCAGTTCGGCCCGTGCGGACGCAGCCACGCCGCTCCATCGGGGCCTGAAAACCGATTCTTCTCTTCGGCTCGGGCGCCCGGCGCTAGCGCAGTCCCGCGAAGAGATCGGTCTCGATCTGCCGGCCGCCGTTGACGAGCGAGAAGACGCGGTAGAAGGTCTGGGTTCCCCAGAGGGCTTCGTGCAGGTGCGGCGGCAGGTTGGCCAGGCGCTCGTAGCCGCTGACCTGACTCTCGTGACACTGCACGGCGCGCCAGACGGTCTCCCACTCGGCGCGCGTGTCGACCGAGGCGCTGATCGACCACTCCGGCCAGGCGTTGGCTCGGCGCTCGACCCCGTCCACTTTGGCGACCAAGTGCTTGAAGGCGTACTGGTAGGCGTCCCAGGCGCGGGGGGTCGAGCAGAACCAGTAGAGCTTGGCGACCGAGTGCGTCTCGGCGGGCAGCTCGACGCCCGCGGGCGGCCGGTGGCCCGCGTCGGCCGCGGCGACGATCGCGGCGCCGGTCAGTTGAGAGATCGCGATGTGATCCGGATGGCCGTAGGCGCCGTCCGAGGCGAAGGTGACCACCACCTGCGGGCGGAGCCGCCGCAAGTGGGCTGCGATCTTCGCCACCGCTTCGGCGTGCGGCGCCCGGTCGAGATCGGCGTCCATGTAGTCGAGGAAGTGGACCTCGCGAATCCCCAGCACCCCGGCCGCGCGCCGCAGCTCCGCCTCGCGCAGCGGGCCGACGATCGCCGGACCGGGGCGTTCTTCGCCCACCCGGCCGCGTTCGCCGCGGGTCGCCGTGACCAGGTGGGTCTCGACCCCCTCGGCGGCGTACTTCGCCAGCACGCCGCCGCAGCCGAGCGATTCATCGTCGGGGTGGGCGAGGACGGCCAGGAGTCGCAGGGGCGGTTTCACGGCGCGGATCCTACCTTTGCGGGGCGCTCCGGCGGTATGCCGTAAACTGATGATTCGAATGGCCGACGCGTTGCCCGACTTGCGCCCGCTCGAGGGCAAGTACGAGATCGTCCGCAAGCTGCGCGAAGGCGGCATGGGGGCGATCTACCTGGTGCGCCACCGGCTGCTCGACGAGCTGCGGGTGATCAAGGTCATGCGCCCGTCGATCCAGGACGAGGCCGAGTTCCGCGCCCGCTTCCTGCGCGAGGCCAAGACCGCCACCCAGTTGAAGCACCGCAATGTCGCCCAGGTCTACGACTTCGCCATCGACGAGCAGGGCGCGGCCTACATGGTGCTCGAATTCATCAAGGGCCGCACCTTCCAGGACCTGATCGCCGAGCCCGCTTTCCGCTCCCTACGCCTGAAAGTGGAGATGGCGACCCAGGCGCTGCGGGCGCTCGGCTTCCTGCACAAGAAGGGCTTCGTCCACCGCGACATCGCGCCCGACAACCTGATGCTCACCAGCGACGAGGACGGCCGGCCGCTGGTCAAGCTGCTCGACCTCGGTATCGTCAAGGTCACCAAGGCGGACGACGGTGGGCGCACCGGCACGTCGATCTTCCTCGGCAAGTGGCGCTACGCCTCTCCCGAGCAGTTCGAGACCAGCCAGGTCGACGCGCGCAGCGATCTCTACTCCTTCGGCGTGTTGTTCTACGAGCTGCTGACCGGAACCTACCCGATCGCCGGCACCGACATGCGCTCGATCATGGCCGGGCACATCATGAAGCCGCCGGTCGCCTTCGAGATCTCCGATCCCGACGGGACGATCCCCGCCGAGCTGCGGGCGATCGTGCTCGCGGCGCTCGAGAAGACGCCCGAGCGTCGCCTGCCGAACGCCGAGGAGTTCGGGCGCCGTCTGAGCGCTCTGCGCCTGCCGGAAGAAAAGGACGAGCCGCTCACCCTCCTGTCGGCCGAGGCGGTCAACTTCTTGGCGCACCCGACGGCGGTCGGCAGCGACACGCAGGAGCGCCTGGACGCCCACTTCGTGGCCGCCGACGCGACGCCCACCGCGACCCAGAAGCCGCTCGCGCCGCGCCCGGTCGAGGAGGCCGACGCGCGGCTCGCCTCGGCCGAGCGATCGCTTTCGAGCGGCGACCTGGCGACGGCCGAGCGCGAGGCCAAGGCGGCTCTGGCCGCCGAGCGGATCGCGCCGGCGCAGCGCGAGCGCGCCGAGGGGGTCCTGCGCCAGGTCACGACCGGACGCTGCAAGACCCTTCTCGGCGAGGCGCAGGTGGCGTTCGAGAGCGGCGAGACGCAGGCGGCGATCGGCCGGCTGAACGACGTCCTGCGTCTCGACCCGAAGTACGCCCCGGCGCACGCGCTGCTGGCTCGGGTCAGCCAGCGGTTCGAGAACGAGGCGATCGCCGGGCGCACCGAGGCCACCCGCCGCGCGGCGCTCGAACCGCCGCACGTGCTTGCGCCCCCGGCGCCGGCCCCGGCGGCGGCGAGCGCGGCGGCTCCGGCTTCTGTCCCGGTCGCGTCGCGAAAGATCGAGCCGTCCGGAGTCGAATCTCCACTCGTCGAAGAGCGCCCACGGCGCAGCCGGTGGCTGCTCGCCGGAGGAGCGACGGCCGTGGTCGTCCTCGGGCTCGCGATCGCCCTCTGGCCCGGCCGCGGCCCGGCGCCGCACCCCGCGACGACGAATCCGGCGCCCGGCGCGAACGTGCCGCCGGCCGGGGTCTCGACTCCGGCCACGGCCTCCCCCGCGGCGTCACGGCCGCCGTCGCCCTCGGTCGCGCCGACGCCGGCGGTGGTCCGACCTCCGGCCGCTCCGAGCGCAACGCCGGCTGCAGCCGAGCCCGCCGGGCCGGCGGCAGTCGCGGCCGCACGCGGATTCCTGGTGATCGACGCCGCTCCTTGGGCGCGCGTCGAGCGGGTCGCGGCGCGCGATGGGACGTCGGTAGAGCTGCCTCTCGACCGGTTCACGCCGCTGCGCCTCGAGCTGCCGGCGGGGCCGTACCAGGTCGTCCTAGCCCATCCCGGCCTCGGCCGCCGCCGCCTGGTGACCGAGGTGCGCCCCGGCGAAATCACTCGCCTCGGCGCGACCCTGGCGACCGATCTCG
Source organism: Thermoanaerobaculia bacterium (assembly GCA_046331385.1). GTDB lineage: Bacteria > Acidobacteriota > Thermoanaerobaculia > Multivoradales > JAGPDF01 > JAXLQW01. The sequence goes on along the minus strand of JAXLQW010000001.1, from coordinate 901,344 downwards.
AGTCGACGTTTCTCGCCGATCGCTGATCCCCAGTGGCGGCGATTTGTCGCCCGCGCGCGGGTTTGCTAGCTTGTTCTCGACGTCAACCTTCGAGAGGGAGGAATTCGCCATGCGGTTCGGGTCTCAGGTAGGTCTGGCAACGATCGTCGTCGCGCTGGGGGTGGCCGGTCCGGCGGCCGCGCAGGTGAAGGAGGAGGGGGCGGCCGGCCTGCAGTTCAACTTCAGCCTTCCCGGCGCCCGCAGCCTCGGCATGGGTGGCGCATTTCTCGGCCTGGCCGACGACGCCACGTCGGCGCTCGCGAATCCGGCCGGCCTCGTCAATCTGTCGCGCCCCGAGGTGACGGCCGAGGGGCGGTCGTTTCGCTTCACCCACCGTTTCACCAACCGTGGGCACGACTTCGGAGATCCCTCCGGGCGGGGCACCGACACGATCGCCGGCCTGCGGCTCGGCGAGGCCACCGACAGCGCCACGGCGCTCTCGTTTCTCTCTTTCACCTGGGCGCGCCCGCGTTGGTCGGTAGCGGTCTATCGCCATCAACTGCTCGACTTCCAGTCGGACTTTGCCAGCCAGGGGGCCTTCCGCGGCTCCTTCCCGTTCGTCGCCCGCCTCTTCCCGATCCAGTCGACGGCCGACCTGAAGATCGCCAACTACGGCGTCTCGGGGGCGTACCGGGTCACGGAGAAGCTCTCGCTCGGCCTGGGCCTGCAGTATCTCCAGTACCAGGGCGACACCCAGACGCTGCGTTACGCCATCGCGCCTTCGTCCACCTTCCCGACCCAGAGTTTTTTCGGCCCGCCGAACTTCGATCCGCGCAACCTGCGCACCCGCGAGACGGTGCACGGCGACGACCACGGGATCGGCTGGAGCGTGGGAGCGCTGTGGCATCCGCTCGAGCCGCTGTCGATCGGAGTCACTTATCGTCACGGGGCGAAGTTCGACAGCCAGTACGTCCTCACCCCGGGACCGGCGATCCAGCCCTTCGCGCCGGTCACCGCCAAGTCCGAGTTCCGGGTGCCTGACATCTACGGCCTCGGCATCTCGGCGCGGCCGAGCGACCGCTGGACGGTCAACTTCGACGTCGTGCGGGTCGAGTATTCGGACCTGTCCGACGCGCTCGGCATCTCGCCGGCCGCGGGCTTCGACGCCGACCAGATCCGCCTCGACGATGGCGTCGAGGTGCGCTTCGGGGTGGAGTACGCCTTCGCCGAGCTGCGCCATCCGTTCTTCGTCCGCGCCGGCGCCTGGCGCGATCCGGCGCACGTCCTGCGCTTCGAGAACACCGGCGAGCTGACGCCGGTCGAGGCGGTTTTCGGCCAGATGGCCTTCTCGCCCGGCGACATCGCCACTCGCGAGTACCACGGTTCGGTGGGCTTCGGCTGGGTGGTGGGTTCGTTCCAGGTCGACGCGGCGTACGATTTCTCGCGCTCGGTCGACACGGCGTCGCTCTCGGCCGTCTTCCGCTTCTAGGTCGCGGATGCGCGCCGGTCGCGTCGCGGCGGTCCTCGCCCTCGCGGCCCTGCTGCTCGCGGGGCGGGCCGCGGCCGCCGAATACGAGGATGCCTTCAAGCAGGGAGTCTCGGCCCTCGACCAGAAGAAGTGGGGCGTCACCGTCGCCGCGATGCGCGCCGCCATCGCCGCCAATCCGCGCGAAGGCGGCAAGCGCATCCGCGTCTACGGCACCTGGTTCCTCGACTACCTGCCGTACTACTACCTCGGCTTGGCGTTGGCGCAGCAGGGCGACACGGCGGGCGCGGCCGAGGCCTGGCGCGAGTCGCTGCGCCAGGGCGCGATCCAGAAGACGGCGCTCGCCACCGACCTCGAGCGTCGCATGCGCCAATTGCCGGGCGCCGCGGCGAGCTCGCCGCCGCCGGCGGTCGAGCCGCCCGCGGTGCGCCCGGAGGCGGTCGAGACCGCGCCCGCTGGGACGTCGGTGGCGGCGGTCCCGAAAGCGCCCGCTGCCTCTCCTCGGACCGAGCCGGCGGGCGCGCCGAGCGTCGCGGTCGCTGCGCCGAATGTCGCGCCGGCGAACGCCGTGCCGGCGGCGGACCCGCTCGCGCGCCAGCTGGCGCTCGCGGCGCGCTCCTACTTCGCGGGCCGCTACGCCGAGGCGCGCTCGCGCCTCGCCGCCCTTGTCTGGTCGCAGGGCCCTCCGGCGCGCGCCTGCGTGCTCGAGGCGGCCGCGGCCTTCGCCGAGTACCGCGAGGGCGGCGAGAGGGATCCGGATCTGCTCGGCCGGGCGCGCACCGCCCTCGGGCGCTGCGCCGGCGACCGCGGTCTCGAGGCGGCGGCGGACGCTCGCCTCTTCTCGCCGCCCTTCGTCCGCTTCGTCGCCAACGTCGCTTCGCGCTAGGCGAGAGGCAGCGCGTCGATGCCGTGGCGAGCGGCATCCGCGGCGACGATCGCCCGCAGCTCGCGCGCCAGGCCTTCCTCGAGCGCCGGCGCCGCCGCCGGCGCCCGGCGATCGAGCTCGGCGCGGGCGCGGTCGGCCGCGGTCAGGGCGCCGGCGACCTCCCAGTCGCCGTAGCTGCGGCGATCGAGGAGCGAGGAGACGACCGACAACTCGTCTTTCCAGTGGCGTCGGGTGTGCGGGTGCGAGAGCAGCTCGCCCGAGCGCGCGAGCTCGCCCAGGAGCTCCACGGTCCCGCCGTCCGCAAGCGCGATGCCGCGCGCGCAACGCGCCGCCGCCGCGCAGGCCTCGTGGTCGAGCAGCAGCTTCTCGAACGACTGCGACAACAGATAGTCGAGCAGGCCGGGGCCCGAGACTAAGTCGATTCCGGCGAGCGCGCCGAGCAGTGCGCCGCTCGCGCTCTCCATGCCCGCCTGGTAGTCGGCGGACTTGGCGTCCGAGAGCCCGAGGTACCCGTGGGTCGGCAGGCCGAGCGCGCGGCCGATCTGGGCGTTCGCCACGTTGAGCATGGCGCTCTCGATCGCTCCCATGGCGGCGGTTCCGTGCCGCATGTCGAACGCCGAGGGCGCGCCCCCCCAGACGAGCGGCGCGCCGGGGGCGGCCGATTGGTGGAGCGCGACGCCGGCGAGGTTCTCGGCGGCGAGCTGCACGAGCGCGCCGTGCAGGGCGACCGGCGCGGTGGCGCCGGTCATCGGCACGGCCACCAGGTTCGCCGGCACGCCGGCGCGCGCGGCGTCGACCAGCGCCGAGGAGGTCAGGTCGCTCCAGGTGAGCGGCGACGTCGGACAGCAGTCGAAGAGCGCCAGCGGGCGCTCGCGCAGTGCCGCCTGCCCGCCGCGGACGGCGGCGAGCAGGGCGAGCATGGGCGCGAACCCGTCCTTGGCGAAGGTGCCGGTGACGATCGGTTTGCGACCGTTCTCGAGCGCCAGCAGCAGGCGCCAGCGATCGGCGATCTCGTGCGGGACGTCGCCCGGGACGAGGGCGGTCGACTGCGCGGCGAAATGCGGCAGGGCGTCGACCCGACGCACGAGCTCGACCACGTCGGCGGTGGTCGCGGCGCGCCGGTGGCCGGGAGCGCCCAGCGGGCCATCGATCCGATAGATGGCGGCCGACCCCGGGTCGAAGGACGTCCGTCCGATGCCGAGCTCGACCGCCGCGGCGCCGGCGCGATCGTGGAGCGTGAAGCGCGGCGGCGCGGTCGCGAGGGCCGAACGGACGAGGCGCTCCGGAATGTGGATGCGTTCCTGGCGCTCGGTGGCGCCGGCCGCGAGCAGCAGCTCGGTCGCCTCTCGGTTCTCGACCCGCACCCCGACGCGCTCGAGGGCGAGCAACGCCTCCTCGATCAGCCGTCCCACCGCGTCGGCCGGCAGGAGCTCGAGGCGCACGGTCACGACGAGGTCTCGACGACGCGCGGCGCGCGCCGGTAGCGGCAGCTCTCGAGCTCACAACGCGCGCAACCCGAGAGCCCGGCGAGCGGCCGCGCGTCGGCGCCCAGCCACATGGCGAATGAGACCGACTTGCGCGGCACCATGAGCAGCGAGGGCTCGAGCCGGACGCCGATCTCGCGGTGCGGCAGGCGGGCGAAGAGCGCCGGCTGCGCGGCGAGCGGCCAGCGGCCGTAGCCGGGGCTGATCCGGCAGGAGACCGCGGCGGCGCGCTCGGGCTCGGCGGGCGGCGGACCGTCGGCGATCGCCGTGGGTGCGGGGTCGCCCGCCAGGGCGGCGACGATCGCCGCCGAGCAGCGATCGGCGGTCTCTTCGGCCGCGGCGCTGCCGCAAGCGTCGAGCAGCAGCGCACCGGTCGCGTCGCCGCGCGCCAGGCGCGCCGAAGCGGCCTCGACGATCGCCCCGCCGGCGGTCACCAGGCCGATCGCGAGACCGGTCGCCGCGAGCGGCTCGAGGCCGACCTCGGGCGCGCTCTGCGGCGGGAGCGTCGTCCAGACGCCGCGGCCGCGCACCAGGCGCCGCGCGACCGCCAGGAACTCCTCGAGCGCGTCGGCGATCCGCGGCCGCGGCTCGCGGCCCGCCGGGTAGCCGAGGAAATGGAGCACGTCGGCCCGCGGCAGCGTCAACGGCGTGTCGAAGGAGCTCATCCGCCGGCCCCGCGTCCGAGCTCGGCCACGAGCGCGGCGATGAAGCGCGGATCGGTGCCGCAGCAGCCGCCGAGGGCGCCGCGCGGGCCGATGATCGCGGCCGTCGCCGCGGCATCGGCGGCGAACGCTTCGGGAGACTGATCGTAGACCGCGACTTCCCTGTCGACACGCGGCGCGCCGGCGTTCGGCTGCAGGACGAGCGGTCCATCGAAGGCCTGGCGCGCGACGCTCGCGAGCGCCACGAAGTCGCGGCTCGCGAGCGTGCAGTTGGCGCCGACCGCCGCCGCCCCGGCGGCATGGAGGGCGGGCAGCGCCGCCTCGAGCCGGTCTCCCATGACGGTGAAGAAGCCGCGCTGGCGGCGTTCGAAGGTGAGCGAGACCATCACCGGCACGCCTGGGGCGGCGTCGAGCAACGCCGCGAGGGCGAGCCGCGCCTCGGCGAGGTCGGACATCGTCTCGACGTGCAGGGCGTCGACGCCGGCGGCGGCGAAGGCCCGCCCGAGCTCGGCGAAGCCGCGGCGGAACTCGTCCGCGTCGCCGCGGCCGACCGGCGGCAGGAACTCGCCGGTCGGGCCGACGTCGCCGACGACGTAACGCGCCCCGGAGGCACGCGCCAGGGCGGTGGCGCGGGCTGCGATCTCGACCGTCCGCCCGGCGAGCCCGGCGGCGGCGAGGCGCAGCGGATGGGCGCCGAAGGTGTTGGTCTGCACGGCTTCGCTGCCGGCCGCGACGTAGGCGCGGTGGATCGCCACGATCTCTTCGCCGCGCTCGAGGGTCCAACGCTCGGGCGCGTCGCCCGCGCCCAGCCCGCGGGCGAAGAGCATCGAGCCCATGCCGCCGTCGAGCCGCAGGATCGGGCCGCGCGCCAAGCGCTCGGCGACGGTCACTGGAGCAGCGACTCCGCCGCCGCGACGGCGCGCAGGGCGTTCTCGGCGTGGGCCGCGCCGAAGGAGGCCGCCCAGCCCGCGCTGGTGGGGGCCCCGCCGACGAGGAGCCTGGGCCGCCGTGGCAGGTCGGCGGCGGCGAGCGCTTCGGCGAGGCGGCGCTGCTCCGGCATGGTCGTGGTCAGCAGCGCCGAGGCGGCGACGATGTCGGCGTCGAGCTCGCGCGCCGCGGCGAGGAAACGCTCGACCGGCACGTCGTGTCCGAGATCGTGGACCTCGAAGCCGTGGGCGGCGAGCAGCACGCCCACCAGTCCCTTACCGATGTCGTGCAGATCGCCCTTCACCGTGCCGAGGACGACGCGGCCGCGCGCCAGCGAGCCGGCGCGACGTTCGGCGAGCGCCGGCAGGACGAGAGCCATCGCGGCTTTCATCGCTTCGGCTCCCTGCACGAGCTCGGGCAGGAAATATTCGCCCTCCTCCCAGAGCTCCCCGACGCGGCGGATGCCGGCGGCGAAGCCCTGTTCGACCGCGGCCAGGAGATCGGCGCCGGAGGCGACGAGGGCGGCGGCGAGCTCCCGCGCCCGCGCCGTGTCGCCTTCGACGATCGCGTCGCGCATCTCGTCGTCGGCCGGTCTCGGCGGTGGCATGCACGGGAGGCTAGCGGCGATCGGCCGCCGCGACCCGACCCGAACGGGCGGGACTTCAGACCGGGGCGCGCTCTTCCCAGACGCGGGCGAGCTCGACCACGGTCTCGACCGCTTTCTCCATGTCGCGCACCGAGACCCACTCGAGGCGGGAGTGGAAGTTGTGCTCGCCGGCGAAGAGGTTCGGCGTCGGCAGGCCCATGAAGGAGAGACGCGAGCCGTCGGTACCGCCGCGGATCGGCCGCTCGCGCAGCGTGAGCCCTGCCCGGCGGATCGCCTCGCGGGCGTTGTCGACCACCTGCGGATGGCGGTCGAGCACCTCGCGCATGTTGCGGTAGGTCTCCTCGACGCGGGTCTCGAGGGCGGCGCCCGGCCAGTCGGCGACCGTGGCGCGGGCGAGCTCGGCGAGAAACTCCTCCTTTTCCTTCAGCCCCGCCGCCTGGAAGTCGCGGATCAGCAGGCGCACCGATGTCCGCTCGACGCTCGCGGTGACGACGTAGGGGTGCACGTAGCCCTCGTAGCCGGCGGTGCTCTCGGGCGAGAGCCGGTCACCGGGCAGGCGCGCGACGAAGTCGGCGGCCACCTTGATGGCGTTCACCATCCGCCCCTTGGCGTAACCCGGGTGGGTGTTGAAGCCCTGGAAGGTGAGGGTCATGGCGTCGGCGCAGAAGCTCTCCATCTCGAGCTCGCCGAGGGTCTCGCCGTCGAGCGTGTAGGCGAAGCGGGCGCCGAACTTCGCGACGTCGAAGTGCTCGGTGCCGCGGCCGACCTCCTCGTCGGGAGTGAAGCCGACGCGGATCCTCCCGTGCGCGATCTCCGGATGGCGGACGAGATACTCCGCCGCGGTCACGATCTCCGCCACCCCGGCCTTGTTGTCGGCGCCGAGCAGGGTCGTGCCGGAGGCGGTCACGATGTCCTGCCCGATCTGCTCGGCGAGCCAGGGGTTGTCGGCGAAGCGCAAGACGGCGGTCGGATCGTCCGGCAGCGCGAGGTCCTGGCCGCGGTAGTCGCGGTGCACGATCGGTTTCACTCCGGCGCCCGACATCTCGGGCGAGGTGTCGACGTGGGCCAGCAGGCCGATCGTCGGCACCTCGGCTTTGGCGCTGGTGGGGGGAATCGTCGCCATGACGTAGCCCCACTCGTCGATCGCGGCGTCGGCGAGGCCGATCGCGCGCAGCTCGTCGACCAGGGGCCGCAGGAGGTCGAACTGCTTGGCGGTCGACGGGTAGCTGGTCGACTTCTCGTCCGACTGGGTGTCGATCTGGACGTAGCGCAGGAAGCGCTCGAGGACGCGGTCGCGGATCTCGCTCATCAGGCCGGGGAGGATAACTCAGCGCGGGCTCGGCGCCGGAGGCGCGAGGGAGTCGAGGATCCGGTCGAGCTCGGCGAGCAGATCGCCGCGCAGGCGCTCCCGCTGCGCCGCCGGCAGGAAGAGGGCGTCGATCCCCTGCAGCGCCACGGTCGCGAGCTCGGCGGCGGAGAAGCCGAGCTCGCGGTGGAGGATCGCGTACTCGCCGGCGAGATCGTTGGCGAAGATGCCGGGGTCGTCGGTCGAGAGCGCGATCGTCGCCCCGGCGCGGAACCAGTCGCGCACCGGGTGGGCGGCGTAGCTCGCGACCGCGCCGGTACGCAGGTTCGAGGTCAGATTCACCTCGATCGGCAGACCCCGGCGGATCACCTCGGCGAGAAGGTCCGGTCGGTGCGCGAGCTCGGTCGCGTGTCCGAGCCGTTGGACTCCGAATCCGAGGGCGATCTCGAGGTCGCGGCTCCCCGGCACTTCGCCGGCGTGCACCGTCGCCGCGAGCCCCGCCGACTCGGCGGCGCGGAACAGGTCGGCGTAGGTCGAGAGCGGCTCGGCCGCCTCGTTACCGGCGAGATCGACCGCCACGACGCCTCGCCCGCGGTAAGCGAGCGCCAGATCGAGCATCTGGCGGTTGGTCGCCAGGGAGACGTAGGCCGGGGGGCGGAGGAAGCAGACGATCACGCCGCTGCCGACGCCGAAATCGCGCCGGCCGCGCTCGAGACCGGCGAGCACGGCGTCGAGCACCGCCTCGAGACCGAAGCCGGGCGCCAGGTGGAGCGCCGGCGCGAAGCGGACCTCGACGTAGCGCACGTTCTGACGGGCTTCGGCCGCGACGAGCTCGTACGCCGCGAGCTCGAGCGCCGGGGCGCGGTGGAGGAGGGGCAGCACGGCGCCGAAAGCCGAGAGTACCGCCGCCAGGTTCTCGCGCGGGGCGTCGACGACCACCCGCCGCCGGACCTGTTCGACCGGCAGGCCGCGCAGCGCCGAGTCCGGCACCTCGCGCGCGAGAAGGACGAGGGTCTCCGGCGCGAGCGCGCCGTCGAGATGGACGTGCGTCTCGACCTTCGGCATGCGGCGGATCAGAGCGTCGATCCGCTCGGCCGACCACTCGACGCGCGCGAAACGCTCCGCGAGCCCGGGTGGAAGGACCGAGGTGTGGAGAGCGGCGGCCACGACGGCGGAGGAAACCAGAAGCAACGCGGCGTCATCCTACCAAGCGGAGACGAAACGAGGAGCCGGGCGCGAACCCGGCTCCTCGCGCTGGCGTCGCCCGAAAGGGCCGCGACGGCTTCAGTTCGGCAGCAGCACGCTGTCGACGACGTGGATCACGCCGTTCGACTGAAAGACGTTGGCGGTGGTAACCGTCGAGATGTCGCCCTTGTCGTCCTTGAGCTCGATCTTGCCGTCCTTCTCCATGGCGGTCAGCGTGCCGCCCGAGACGGTCTTCAGGGTCGCCATGCCCTGGCCGTCGCGGATCATCTTGCGCAGCTCGAGGCTCGACACCTTGCCGGCGACGACGTGGTAGGTGAGCACCTTGGTGAGGGTCGGCTTGTTCTCGGGCTTGAGCAGCGTGTCGACCGTGCCGGCCGGGAGCTTGGCGAAGGCGGCGTTGGTCGGCGCGAAGACGGTGAACGGGCCGGGGCCCTTGAGCGTGGCGACGAGGTCGGCGGCCTTCACCGCCGCGACCAGCGTGGTGTGATCGGCGGAGTTGATCGCGTTGTCGATGATGTCCTTGCTCGGGAACATCTCCTTGCCGCCGACGATCGGGTTCGTCGAGGCGATGGCGACCGTGGCGGTGGCGGCGAGGACGAGGGCGGCGAAGATGCGGGTGCGGCGCTTCATGATCGTGGCTCCTTGGTTGCGGGTTCGGGAGGCGAGCGTCGAGTCTCGCTCCTCGAGAAGTCACTACGAGGTCACGAGGAGCGCGGATGTACCGCGCGAGGAGCCCATCCGGCGAGGCGCCGCGAGCGTAGGAGGAGCGAATCATGTCCGCCGCCGAGACCTCTCCGCCCTTTGTGCAGCAGGCCACACCACGCTCGCTGCGGAGCGCGACGCGCCGCGAGCTGCTGAAGCTCGCGCCGCTGGCGCTCGCTGCGGGAGTGCTGGTGCCGGCGTGGCGCGAGAAGCTCCTGGCGGCCGGGCTCGCCTGGAGTGATCGGGTCGCGGCGGCCACGTTTCGGCCCGGTGCGCTCGCGCCGACCTTCGCCGACTCCGAGGTCCTGCCGCTCGAGAGCTTTCCCTACAACTACTACCTCGTGCAGGACCCGGAAATCGACCTCGATTCCTGGCGTTTGGCGGTCGGCGGCGCGGTGGCGAAACCCGGGGACTACGATCTCGACGATCTGCGCCGTCTCGAGCGGGTCACGCAGAACACCCGCCACGTCTGCGTCGAGGGGTGGGAGGCGGTCGGCAACTTCGGCGGCGTGCGGCTCGGCGACTTCCTCGCCCTGGTGGGCGCCGATCCGGCGGCCCGCTTCGTCGAGGTCGAATGCGCCGACGACTACTACGAATCGATCGACATGGCGAGCGCGCGCCATCCGCAGACCCTGCTGTGCACCGAGATGTACGGCCGGCCGCTCGAGCGCGGCCACGGCGCGCCGCTGCGTCTGCAGATGCCGACCAAGCTCGGCTACAAGCAGGCGAAGTGGTTGACGCGTCTGACGGTGGCTCGCGTCCTCGGCCCGCGGCGCGGCCTCTGGGAAGACCAGGGCTACAGCTGGCACGGGGGGCTCTGATGCCGCACTCGGCGAAGGCGAGCGCGCGCCGGAGAGGCGAGGTTCGCCGCGAGGTCGACCTCGTCGGTCGCCGCGGACGGACGCGGCGCGCGATCTTCGAGCATCCTGCCCCGGTCCGCCTGGCGCACTGGACGATCGCCCTCGCGGTTCCGATCCTCGCCCTCTCGGGTCTGCAGATCTTCCGCGCCTTTCCGAGCTTCGGCGCCAAGATCCCGGAGCGCGACCTTCTCGAGCTGCCGCTCTGGGCCGGCCTCGGCGGTTGGCTCGGCGGCGCCCTGCGCTGGCACTTCACCTTCTTCTGGCTCTTCCTCGGCGCGGGCGTGGTCTACGCCGCCTACCAGATCGCGAGCGGCAATTGGCGCCAAGTCATCGTCTCGCGGCGCGATCTCGGCGGCGTGGTGCCGATGGCGCTGCACTATCTCCGGCGCCGGCCGGCACCCGCCTACGCCGGAGCCTACAATCCGCTGCAGAAGCTCGCCTACACGACGACCCTCGCCGCCGGCGCGCTCGCCGCGCTTTCCGGCCTGGCGCTCTACAAGCCGGTGCAACTCGCCTGGCTCGTCGTCGCCCTGGGAGGATTCCGACTCGCTCGGCTCTGGCACTTCCTCGCCATGCTCGGGCTGCTCGCCTTCGTCCCCGGGCACCTGTCGATGGTGGCGCTCCACGGTTGGAACAACTTCCGCTCGATGTGGACGGGATTCAAGCTGATGCCGGCGAGCGAGGCGACCGAAGGCCAGGCGCGGTCCGATCGCGACTCCTCGCCACGTGCAAGTCACGAGGTCGCCGCGGGCGGCGCATCCGACGGACGCTGAGGCCGCGAGCGCAGGAGCGATGCCACGACGGCGATCGCGAGGATCGCCGCGACTACGGCGAGCGAGGCGCCGGCCGGGATCTGGACGAAGTCGACCAGGGCCATCTTGGCGCCGACGAAGACGAGGATGGCGGCGAGCCCGGGCTTCAGGTAGTCGAGCTTCTGCATCGCTCCGGCGAGGAGGAAATAGAGCGACCGCAGACCCAGGATGGCGAAGACGTTCGAGGTGTAGACCAGGAAGGGATCGGCAGTGACGGCGAAGATCGCCGGAATCGAGTCGACGGCGAAGATCAGGTCGGTGGCCTCGACCAGAACGAGCACCAGGAACAGCGGGGTCGCGGAGAGGACGCCGCGCTCGCGCACGAAGAACTTCTCGCCGTGGTAACGGTCGCTCACCGGGAGCAGACGACGCACGAGCCGCACGATGGGGTTCCGGTCGGGAGCGAACCCGCGCTGCGGGGCGAATGCCATCTTCAGGCCAGTGAGGACGAGGAAGCCGCCGAAGAGATAGATGATCCAGTGGAAGCGATCGAGAAGCGTGGCTCCCGCGGCGACGAAGGCGGCGCGCATCGCCAGGGCGCCGAGGATTCCCCAGAAGAGCACTCGGTGCTGGTGACGGGCCGGTACCGCGAAGTAGCCGAAGATCAGCGCGATGACGAAGATGTTGTCGACCGAGAGCGACTTTTCGATCAGGTAACCGGCGAGGAATTCGGTCGCTTGCGACGGCCCGCGGAAGTGCCAGATACCCGCGGCGAAGACGAGGGCGAGAGCGATCCAAACGGCGCTCCAGATGGCCGCTTCGCGCTTCGATATCTCGTGCGGCTTGCGGTGCAGGACGCCCAGATCGAGGGCGAGCATTCCGAGGATGAAGAGGGTGAAGCCGGTCCAGAGCCAGAGGGGCGAGATGGCCATCGAGAGTTCTTACGCGGGCGCGCCGCGGGTGGACGAGGGCGCCGGTGACGATCGGGTGACGCCCTGAGAGAATGGCCGGCATGAGGTCGGGCTCGCTGGTCGATTCGCACTGCCACCTGCAGCATCTCGCCGCCGGCGAGCGTCGCGCGGCGCTCGACCGGGCGCGCGAGCGCGGGGTGCGGGGGTTTCTCGTCCCGGCGACCGAGCTGACGCAAGCGGACGACCTGCTCGCCCTGTGCCACTCCGAGGAGGGCGTCTGGTGCGCCCTCGGCGTTCACCCGCACGACGCCGCCGCGTGGCGCGCGGGCGACGCGGAGCGCCTGCGCGAGCTCGCCGTCGATCCGCGCGTCGTGGCGATCGGCGAGTGCGGTCTCGATTTCTTCTACGACCACGCGCCGCGCGAGGTGCAGGAGCGCGTCTTCCGCGCTCAGTGCGAGGTGGCGCTCGATCTCGGTCTGCCGGTCGTGGTCCACAATCGCGACTCGAACGAGCGCATGGTGGCGCTGCTCGCGGATCCGGCGCTCGCGGGCCTGGCGGCCGACCTGCATAGCTTCGCCGGCGGGCTCGCCATGGCGCGCGAGCTGCTGCCGCTCGCGACCGTCTTCGGGCTGTCGGGGATGATCACCTTCCCCCGGGCCGACAACGTGCGCGAGATCCTGCGCGCGGTGCCGCGCGACCGCCTGCTGGTCGAAACCGACACGCCGTACCTGGCGCCGGTGCCCCACCGCGGCAAGGGCAACGAGCCGGCCTACGTGGTCGAGGTGGCGGCGCGACTCGCCGCCGAGTGGGGCGCGACGAGCGCCGAGGTGGCGGCGCGGACGAGCGAGAATTTCTTCCGCTTCTTCGCCAGAGCGGCGCCGGGCGGCGGCTCGACCTAACTCAGGGACCCGTCGCGACGGCGGGCACCGGGCGCTTCCAAATCCGCCCGCCCTTCATCACGAAGACCACCCGGCGCAGCGCCGCGATGTCGGCGGAGGGGTCGCCGTCGGTCGCGATCAGGTCGGCGTCGAGACGCGGCGCGATCGCGCCGACCCGGTCGTCGAGGCGTAGCGCCCGCGCGGCGCGCCAGGTGGCGGAGACGATCGCATCGGCCGCGCTCTCGCCGCCCGCCTCGACCCGGAAGACGAGCTCCTCGACATTGCGGCCGTGGGCGCCGGCGACCGCGTCGGTGCCGAAGACGACCTCGAGACCCGGCGTGGCGATCGCGGCGCGGAAGATCGCCAGCGCCTTCGGTACCGCGGCCTCCATCTGCCGGAAGCCCTCTTCGGTGAAGTTGCCGGTGCCAAGGAATCGAGCCTTGTTCTCGAAGTAGTTGCGGAAGATCAGGTGGATGTTGGGATCGAAGACGACGTGTCTCGCCGCCAGGTAGGCGAGGGTCGGCGGGTCGAGGAGCACGCCGTGCTCGACCGAGCTGCAGCCGGCGTCGGCGGCGCGCCGGGCGCTGTCGACGCCGTGCGCGTGCACCACGACGCGCAGGCCGAGGCTCTTCGCCTCGCCGCAGATCGCCGCCATCTGCTCGGCGCTCATCGTCGGCCCGCCGCCGTCACGGATGCTCCGCGAGGCGAAGACCTTGATGACGTCGGCGCCTTGCGCCCGGCGCTCGCGCACCAGCGCGCGCAGCCGCTCGGCCGGGAGCGTCTCGTCGGCGAGCGGCTCGAGCGAGGTCAGGATGCGCGGACCGGGCAGGGCGCCGCGGGCGAGCGCGTCGCGCACCGGTCCGTCGATCGGCGCGCCGACGCTCTGCACCGTGGTCACGCCCCCCAGGAGAGTGGCCGCGGCATTCTCGAGCGCGTAGAGAGCGGTGGCGGCCGGAGCTTCGCCCCTCTCCTCGTCGTCGTGGCTGCGGCCGTCGGCGTCGAAGTGCCAGGCGACGTGGACGTGGGTGTCGACGAGGCCGGGGAGGAGCGTGTAGGCGGAGAGATCGACGTCCGCCGGTCCGGCGCCGGGCTCGATGCGCACGATTCGGCCGTCCGCCACCACCACGCGCGCCGGACCGAGGGCGCCGCCGCGTCCGTCGAGGAGGCGCCCGGCGAGCAGCGTGACCTCGCCGCCGGCGGCCGGAGCGACGGGGCTCGCGAGCGCGAGCAGGGCGATGGCGACCGAGGCGCGCGGGGTGGGCATGCGCGCCAGTCTTCCATCGCCGCCGGCCGACCCGCAAGCTGCGGGGCGGTCAGGAGTCCGGAAGGTAGACCGCCGGGATGGGACGCTCGTCGCTCTCGACGTCCCAGGCGACGGCGGCGATCCACCAGCGTTCGCCGTCGTGGACCAGCTCGATCGCGTTGATGCCGCGGGCGAAGATCGGGCCGTGGGGGGCGCGCCGGCAGACGTAGGTGCTCCAGGCCTGGGCGATCGAGCCGAACTCGTCGGTGACGCGGTGGATCTCGACCTCGAAGAAGTCGTTCGTGCGCAGGTACTCGTCCGTGCGCGCGACGTAGTCGTCGTGGCTCATCGCGCGCGGGACCGGGCGGCCCTCGGACCGTTCGATGGCGACGAAACGCGCGCCGGGCAGGTACAGGGTGCGATCGCGCTGCCAGTCGCGCGGGGCGCGCGCCGGGCCGGAGACGATCTCATAGTAGGCCGCGACGATGCCGTCGATCGTCGTCACGTCCTCCGGCCGGGGAGGGCGTGGGGCTCGGACCGTCGGCGGTGTCATCCGTTTCTCTCGCATGGGATCTCGGGGACGGCTCAGACGGGGTTCGGCAGGTCGATGAACTGGTGCTCGAGAGCGAAGCGCTCGGCCAAGTGCTCGCCCAGGGCGCGGATTCCGAGCCGCTCGGTGGCGTAGTGGCCGCAAGCGAGGAAGTGGATCCGGTTTTCGCGCGCCACGTTCATCACCCACTCGGCTGGCTCGCCGGTGACGTAGGCGTCGAGGCCGGCGGCGATCGCCTGATGGACCTCTCCCGCGCCGCCGCCGGTGATGACGCCGACGGTCGCGACCGGATCGGGGCCGGCGGGAAAGGCGAGCGGCTCCTGGCCGAAGAGGGCGCGGCACCGGGCCACCAGCTCGGGGACCGCGATCGGCTCCGGGTAGTGGCCGCGGAAGCCGATCGCGACGCCGTGATACCGGCCGAAAGGCTCGAGCGAGTAGAGGCCGAGGCCGTGCGCCGCGAGGGCGTTGTTGCCGAGCTCGGCGTGGCGGTCGAGCGGCAGGTGGTAGGCCGCGAAGTGCATTCCCGACTCGACCAGGGCGCGGACCCGGCGGTACTGGAAACCGGTGATGGCGCGCGGCTGCGAGTCCCAGAGGATCCCGTGGTGGGCGAAGACGGCGTCGGCGCCGGCCTCGCGGGCGCGCTCAAAGAGCTCGAGGCCTCCCGAGACGCCGGTCACGATGCGTCGCACGTCGCGGTGCCCTTCGATCTGCAGGCCGTTCGGCCCGTAGTCGGGTACCGCCGCGGCGTCGAGCAGCTGGTCGCAGTGGCGGATCAGCTCGTGGATCTGCATGCGGCGAGTCTGACAGAGGTCGCCGCCCGCGGCTGCGACGACGGACTACTGCGGGTTCTCGCCGATGCCCACCAGCACCAGGCGATCGCCGCAGGGAGCGAGCTCGTAGTAGTTGATGAACTTCTCGCCCTTCGAGTTGGTGCCTTCGGCGCCGATGCCGGCGAGTCCCGGCTGCAGGTTGGACTCCCCCGGCTCCCCCGGGGAGAGGAAGCGGTCGGCGAGCGCGGCGAAGTCGGCCTCGATGCCGGCGAGACCGCGCAGCGAGCGGATCGCCGGATCGGAGAAGCCCTGCGCCGCGAGGAAGGCGCCGAGATCCCTGGCGCGCGCGGCGTCGCGCAGCTTCTCGTAGAGCGCCCTGGCCCGCGCTGCGTCGGGTGTCCCGACGTCGCCGGCAGCCTGTCGGCCGTGCACTCGCTCGCCCTCGGAGACCTCGGGGACGCGCGCGGCGTAGAGCGGCAGGTCGAAGCGGTATCCGCCGCGATCGGAATACCGGACCTGGCCGGCGACCCGGTGGTCGCCGGATTCGCGAACGTCGATCTTCCAGTAGCCGCCGCCGACGTTCTCCTCGTAGCTCTGACCGTTGAAGATCGTGCCGCTGGCGAAGTACGCCGACTTGCCCTTGGCGTCGGTCGGCGCCTCGAGCCATGCCGCGTCGCGCAAGACGATCAGCGACCGCGCCTCGATGCGCGGACAGGCGGAGCCGGCGAGCAGCGGCGAGCCGATCGGCTTGCTCGTCGCCAGCACTACGTAACCGCCGCCCTCGTTCGGCGTCGCGAGACCGTCGACGAGATCAAAGTCGCCGGTGTTCACCTCGCTGTAATGGCCGGAAACCGGCGGCGGATAGCTGTAGGGCTCCGGGGCCGGGGGAGCGGCCTTCGCTCCCGAGCTCGCGCCGGGCGCTCCGGCGGTGGACTTCGAGCCGACGCCGCAGGCGGCGAGCGATCCGGCGGCGAGAGCGAGGGCGGCGAGCGCCGCGGACGGGAGGAAGGCGGCGCGCAGCGCTGGACGTCGGGGCATGGGGCGGTTCCTTTCCTGGCGGCGGAGGCCGGGCACCCGGCCCCCTCACTCCGGAGAACGCCGGCGAACGCCGGAAGGGGACAGTCCGGACGCGTCGAGCTCGTTCGCCCGCCGCGCCAGCTCGAGCAGCGCCGGGCCGAAGCGGGGGTGGGCGCGCGCGAGCGGCAGGAAGTCCGATTCGCGCCGGCCCGCCTTGGCGCGCAGCAGTCTGCCGAGCCCCCGGCGATCCTCGATCGACCAGCTCGCAACGCCGGGCAGGGCGTGGATCATGGGCGCCCAGCGCTCGAGCCAGAAGCGCTCGGCGGCCGAGAGCCGCGTCTTTCCGCCGAGCTCGACGAGCTCGGCCGCCTCGGCGACCAGGGCCCGCCTCCCGGCGGCGAGCGCCGCGCCGGCGCGCTCGGCGACCACGGCGACCGAGGCGCGCGCGACCTCCGCGTGCGGCGGCAGCATCGCCGGTCGCCCGTCGGGCTCCCAGAAGAGGTGGCGCTCGGCGAGGAGGCGCAGCGTCTCGGACGAGGAGCGCGCCCGCGGATCGCGCGCGAATCGCCGGCGCTCGGCCGCCGCCCGGCGGGCGATCGCCGCGTCGCGCGGCGCGAAGCCGAGCTTGGCGTAGAACCACCAGGCTCCCGACTCGATCGCCTCGTCGTTGTCGCGCCCGAGCTGGTAGGGCTCGATGGCGAAGGCCCGCGCGCCGAGCAGCGTCCTCGTGGTCGCGAGCAGACGGGCGAAGACCCAGGCGGCGTCGGCGCCGCGGAAGGTCTCGAAGGTGTTGAAGTGGACGAGCGCGGTCGCCAGGAAGCCGTCGATCTGGGCGTAGCCGGCCGGCACGCCGTTGCGCAGGGTGAGCAGGCCGTAGACGGTCGCGAGCGAGAGTCGCCGTTCGGGCAGCGAGCCGAAGGCCACGAACTCGAGACCGTCGGCTTGGCGCACTCGCCAGGCGTCGCGGGGATCGCCGTAGGCGAAGGCGTCGAGATCGCGCGCCCGGGTGGCCATCGCCTCGCGCGCCAGATCGAGCAGCGGGCGGGCCGCCGCCGGGGAGAGGCGCCATGCTTGCGCCGCTGGGCGTCGCCACTCTTCGGCGAGCTCGGGTCGCCGGCGGTCGAGCGGCAGGGCGCGGCAGAGGAGCGGCGATCCGGGCGCGCGGCCCCGCGTCCGCGACGCTCCGTTCGCGCCGGCAGCGAGGACGTACCAGGGCTGCGTCGCGTCGTGCAGCGATTCGCGGGTGAAGTCGTCGCCGGGCAACGCCGCCAGGCGCTCGAGCAGCTCCTCGGCGTCGGTCCGCCGCCGGCCGGCGAGGGCGGCGAGCGTCGCCCGCGCTCCCGGTGCGCTCGCCTGGAGCCAGGCCCGTTCCTCCGGCGCGACGATCGCGGCGACGAGCGGCGCCATCTCTTCCGGGTCGTCGAACCGCCGCCAGTCGATCGTCAGCCGCCCGGGGTAGCGGCGCGCCAGCCAGAGCGCGGTCGGGTAGAAGAACGGATAGGGGGTCGCCGTCCCCTCGATGCCGCTCCCGGCGAGCTCGCCGGCGAAGCGCAGGAGGTCCGGCCGGCGGGCGAAGCGGGCGAGGGCCCGCTCGCATGCGGCGACGATCCGCGCGTCCTCGGGCAGGGCGCGGAAAAAGAGCAGCAAGTCGTGCAGGGCGGCGATCTCCTCCGGCCTCCGGAGGCGCTCCTTCTCCAGTCGAGCGATCTCTTTGCGCTTCGCCCGCGCCGCTTCCGGGCCGCGCTCGCCGCGCAGCGCCGCGAGCCGGTCGAGCGTCGAAGCGGCCGAGCGTGGCGGGCGGCGGGAGCGGGGAGGGTGCGCGCCGGGCATCGGGCCTCGGGTCTAGGGCCGCGGGTACGCCGGCGCCGGCGGCACCGGCAGTGGCGCGGCGCGGATCTGCTCCTGCAGGTAGTGGATCGCCGCGTCGAGCTGCGCGTCCTCGCCGCGGAACGTCGCGCCGGGCAGGTTGTCGACCACCAGGTCGGGATCGACGCCGTGGCCCTCGATCAGCCACCGTCCCTCCGGCCCGTACACGCCGAACTCGGCGGCGGTGGCGATCCCCTTGTCGACCAGGCGATTGCTCGAGGTGAGCCAGATCTCTCCGCCCCAGGTACGCGTGCCGATCACCTTGCCGAGCCCCAGGCGGCGGAAGCCCTCGGCGAAGGCCTCGCCGTCCGAAGCGGTGCTCTCGTCGACGAGCACGACGAGGTGGCCGCGGAAGGCGTACTGCATGTTCCAGGTCGGCCGACCGATGCGCGCCTGCCAGTAGAACCACGCCTTGCGCAGCAGCTTGCCGAGGATCCAGCTGTCGATGTTGCCGCCGCGGTTGTGGCGCACGTCGACGATCAGCCCTTCGCGCTCGAATGCGGGATAGAAGCCGCGCGCCCACTCCTCGAAGTTCTCGCCGCCCATCGCCGAGAGGTGGACGTAGCCGAGCTTGCCCCGGCCCTCCTTCTCGACCCGCTCGCGGCGCGCGTTCTGCCAGTCGGAGTAGCGCAGGTGCTCGTCGTCGTCGGGCGAGATCGGCACCGCGATCGCGTCGCGCGCCGCAGTGCCGGCCCGCCCCGCGAAGTGCAGCAGGACCTGGCGCCCGGCCTTGCCGCGCAGCAGCGCGCCGACGTCGGGAGCCGAGAGCGTCGCCACGCCGTCGATCGCCTGCAGGACGTCGCCCTCGACGCCGCGCACCTGCGGGTCGGCGAGCGGTGAGCGCTCGTCGGGCTGGTCGGGGTCGGCGCGGAAGAGCCGCGTGAGGCGATAGCCGCCCGCCGCCTCGTCGCGTTCCCAGCGAGCGCCGAGCGACGCCACGTCGAGCTTGTCGCTCCCCTCGCGCCGGTCACCGCCGCCGACGAACATGTGCAGCGCGCCGAGCTCCGAGATCATCTGCGCCAGCACGTCCGAGAGCTCCGGGCGGCTCGCGACGCGGTCCGCCAGCGGTTCGTACTTGGCGCGGATCGCCGGCCAATCGAGCCCGTGCAGGCCGCGGTCCCAGAAGTAGTCGCGTTCGAGTCGCCAGGCCTCGACGAACATCTGGTGCCACTGCTCGCGGGGAGCGAACGAGAAGGTCCAGCCGGCCAGATCGACCTTCGCTTCGTCGAGCTTGTCCGGCGCCTTGTCGCCGGCGTCGAGGACGTAGAGGGCGTCCTGCTTGCGCACCAGCAGTTTCTTGCGGTCGCCGGAGAGCTGCGCCTCGCGGACCTCCTCGAGCACCGTCTTGGGCTCGATCTTGTCGCGCCGGATGGCGAGGGCGCGCAGCGCCGCCTTCGGTTCCTCGGCGATGTCGTAGGCGAGCCAGTAGAGCCGCTCGCCGTCGGTCATCAGGCGGTCGAACCGGCCGGCGTCGACGGGGACGCGGAAGAGGCGCTCGGCGAGACCGTCGCGGTCGATCGGTTTCGCGGCGGCGGGAGCAGAGAGCTTGGACTTGGCCTTCCCGGCGGCCGCCTTGGCGTCCTTGGCCGCCGGTTCGCCCGCGGCCGAGTCGCTTTCCTTCTCCTGGTCCTTCTTCTCCGCCTCGGGATGGAGCTCGTCGACCGGCGCGAAGGGCGAGCGGTACTCCTTGTGCAGGGCGACGCCGAAGATCCCGGTCGGCGCGCCGAGGAACGGATCCGGCTGGCGAGGCCCCCACGGCGAGCCGATGAAGGAGACCAGGTGGCGGTCGGAGAGGAAGTACAGGAACTCGCCGTCCGGGCTGAACACCGGGCTCCAGCTATCGTAGCGCTCGCCGGTGGCGAAGGTCGTCGCGCCGTCGGCGAGGTGGAAGAGAGCGATGCGCTGGATCCCCGCCTCTCCCGGCGCGACGTAGGCGAGGGTCTGGCTGTCCGGCGACCAGGCGAGACCGCGCAGGTCGTCGCGATCGGAGCTCGCGACCAGGCGCGAGGTCTTCATGCCGACGTCGAGTAGCCAGAGGCGCTGGTTCTTGTCGGTGTGCGCGATCCACTTGCCGTCGGGCGAGGGGAGAGCCTCCCAGCGCAGGACCTCGCCGTCCGAGCTCAGGCGCTCGCCCGCTCCGACGCCGTTGGCCGGCAATCTCCAGAGCTCCACCTCGCCCGATTCGTCGGAAAGCGCGGCGAGCGACTTGCCGTCGGGCAGGAAGACCGCCTGGCGGTAGCGAACGCCCGGGTTGCGGGTCACCTCGACCCGCCGTCCCTGTTTTACCGGCACGACGAAGACCTGGCCGCGCGCGGTCAGCGCGACCCGGTCGCCGGTCGGCGACGGCGAGATCGCGGAGACGAAATCCATCGGCTTCGCCACCCAGGTCTCGCGCCGCTGGTCGAAGTCGGTCGCTAGGCGCAAGTCGAGCGCGCGGTCGACGCCGCTGGCCAGATCGTAGAGGCGGAGGTCCGCTCCGAGCTTGTAGGCGATCCTGCCGTCGGCGAGCGAAGGGGTCGCCACGTCCCACCCCTGGTGGTGGGTGAGCTGTCGCAGGTCGTGGCCCGCGAGGTCCATCGACCAGAGGTTCATCGTGCCGTCGCGATCGGTGACGAAGACGACTCGCCCTTGCCAGATCTGCGGCGCCTTGCTGGTGCCCGGGAAGTCGGCGGTCAGCGGCACGGCCTCCGAGGCGCCGCGATCGAGCCGCCAGAGGCTCTGCGCGGTACCGCCGCGGTAGCCCTTGGTGTGGCTGCCCTGGAAGGCGAAACGTGTGAAGACCAGGGTCGCGCCGTCGGGAGTGAAGCCGCCGTCGGCAGCCTGGGCGAGCGGCAGCCGATGGCGCGCCCCGGTCGCCGGATCCAGCGCCTCGAGCTGCAGGTCGGGGAGCGTCGCCGATTCCTCGCTGGCGAAGAGGATCGCCCCGGCGCGCGTCCAGCCGACCACCGTGGCGTTCGCGCCGTCGAAGGTCCGGCGGATCGGCAGCCCGCCGTCGATCGGCATGGTGTAGACCTCGGTCGGTCCCTCGTAGGCGGCCGAAAAGGCGACCGTCGCGCCGTCGGGCGAGATGGCAGGGTGGCTCTCTTCGGCGGGATGGGTGGTCAGCCGGCTGGCGAGGCCGCCGGCCACCGAGGCTCTCCACAGGTCGCCCTCGGCGGCGAATACCAGAGTGTCGCCGTGGAGCGCCGGAAAGCGGTAGTAGCCGAGATTCCCCGGCGCGGAGGACGGGGTCGCGGCCTGCGCCGCCGCGGCGGCGAGCAGGAGCGCGAGGGCGAGCGGGATCCGTGAGCCGGGGCGGAGCGACGCGGGCATGAAGACCTCCGGAGATCGACGCGCGAGGCTAGCACGCGCGCCCGCGGCCCGTGGTCCTACACCCGCTCGCGACGGAGATCAGTGGCGCGGTGGACGTCCGCCGCGACCGCCGCGATCTCCACCCCGGCCGCCACGGTCGAAGCCGCGGCCGCCGCGGGCGCCGCCCCGATCGGGGCGGTCGCCGGAGCTGCGCTCGGGGCGGTCGGAGACGGCGCCGACCGGCTCGCCCATGCCTTCGTACTTGGCCGGATCGTAGTCGGGAGCCTCGACGATCACCGCCTTGCGCGACAGGCGGACGCGGCCGGTGTCGTCGATGTCGATGACCTTGACCTGCACCTCGTCGCCCTCCTTGACGATGTCGGTGGTCTCGCGCACGCGGTAGGGGGCGAGCTCGCTGATGTGCACCAGGCCGTCGGTGCCGGGCAGGATCTCGACGAAGGCGCCGTAGTTCTCGACCCGGCGCACGGTGCCGGTGTAGACCTTGCCGATCTCCGGGACCTCGGTCAGACGCTCGATCATCGCGATCGCCCGCTTGGCCGCCTCGCCGTCGGGCGAGGCGACGATGACCCGGCCGTCGTTCTCGATCTCGATCTCGCAGCCGGTCTCCTCGGTGATCGCCCGGATCGTCTTGCCGCCGGGTCCGATGACGTCGCGGATCTTGTCTTTCGAGATCTGGATGGTGTGCAGGCGCGGGGCGAAGTTCGACAGGTCGCCGCGCGGCGCGGCGATCGCCGACGCCATCAGCCCGAGAATGTGCAGCCTGCCGGCGCGCGCCTGGGCGAGCGCCTGGGCCATGATCTCGCGCGTGATGCCGGTGATCTTGATGTCCATCTGCAGCGCGGTGACGCCGGTCCCGGTACCCGCGACCTTGAAGTCCATGTCGCCGTAGTGGTCCTCCTGTCCGGCGATGTCGGAGAGCACGGCGAAGCGGTCGCCCTCCTTGATCAGACCCATCGCCACGCCGGCGACCGGCGCCAGCATCGGCACGCCGGCGTCGAAGAGCGCCAGCGAGCCGCCGCACACGGTGGCCATCGACGACGAGCCGTTCGACTCGAGAATGTCCGAGACCACGCGGATGGTGTACGGGAACTCCTCTTCGTGCGGCAGCACCGGCATCAGCGCGCGGCGGGCGAGCACGCCGTGGCCGATCTCGCGCCGGCCGGGAGCGCGCATGAACTTCACCTCGCCCACCGAGAAGGGCGGGAAATTGTAGTGCAGGAGGAACTTCTGCAGCGTTTCGCCCTCGTACTCCTCGAGGATCTGGGCGTCGCGCTTGGTGCCCAAAGTGACCGAGGCGAGCGCCTGGGTCTCGCCGCGGGTGAAGAGCGCCGAGCCGTGGGTACGCGGCAGCATGCCGACCTCGATCGCGATCGGCCGGATCTCGTCGAGCCGCCGGAAGTCGAAGCGGTTGCCGTCGACGAGCACCGCTTCGCGCAGGATCTCCTCCTCGAGCGTCTCGTAGATCCGCTTGACGAAGGTGCGAGTCTCCGTCTGGTCCTCGGGAATCGCGGCCAAGTAGCCTTTCTGGACGTCCGAAACCGCCTTCTTGCGCTCGAACTTCCCCTTGGTGTGGAGAGCTCCCTTGAGCTGCGCGTGCAGCTCGGCGCGCACCTTGTCGTAGAGGTCGCGCGGGTACATCTCCGGGGCGTTCCATGCCGGCTTCGAGATGCCCTTTTCGCGGAAGAGCGAGATCTGCGCCTGGATGATCTTCTGAATCTCGGCGTGTCCGGCCCAGATGCAGTCGAGGAGCTTCTCCTCCGAGAGCTGGTTGGCACCCGCCTCGACCATGACCACGGCTTCCTCGGTGCTGACGACCACCAGGTCGAGGTCGGCCACGTCGCGCTGGCTATTGGTCGGGTTGAAGACCACTTCGCCATTGATCAGGCCGACGCGCACCGCGCCGATCGGATGGTAGAAGGGCACCTCGGAGAGCACCAGCGCCAGCGAGGCGCCGTTGATCGCCAGGATGTCCGGATCGTTCTCGCCGTCGGCCGACAGCACCAGCGAAATGATCTGCGTCTCGCTGGTGTAGCCGGTGGGGAAGAGCGGCCGTAGCGGCCGGTCGATCAAGCGGCAGGTGATGGTTTCCTTCTCGGTGGCGCGACCTTCGCGCTTGAAGAAACCGCCGGGGATCTTGCCGGCGGCGTAGGTGTATTCACGGTAGTCGACCGTGAGCGGCAGGAAATCGCGCGGCATGGCGCTCTGCTGCATGCAGACGGTGGTGAGCACGACGGTGTCGCCGAGGCGCACGAGCGCCGACCCGTTCGCCTGCTTGGCGAGATGGCCGGACTCGACGTGCAATTGTCCGGAGCCGACCGCGATGGTTCTTTGGAGCTTCATGGATTCGTTCCTATGCGGAGAAAGACGGCGGAAGGACGGGTCGCGCGGCTCCGGTCCCGGTCGCGATCGATCGGGATCTCGCGGAGCGGGGCGACCCGCCGCCGTGGAGGAGTTGGGGTGAAGGACTACTTCCGCAGGCCGAGGCGTTCGAGCGCGCTGCGATAGCGGTCGATGTCGGTCCGCTTGAGGTAGTCGAGGAGCCGCCGCCGCTGGCCGACCATCTTGAGCAGGCCGCGACGGCTGTGGTGGTCCTTGGTGTGGGTCTTGAAGTGCTCGGTCAGCTCGTTGATCCGTTGGGTCAAGAGCGCGACCTGGACGTCCGTCGAGCCGGTATCGGTCTCGTGGCGGCGGAAATCCTGGATGGTCTGCTGGCGACTGGCTGTGGTGGTTTGCGACAAAAGAATTCTCCTATGCCTGGGCCCATGCCCATTTTTCCTCTTCGTCTATGTCGTTGAAAATTCTATCACATCGGCGCCGGTCTTGAAGACGATCCGGGGCTGCACCACCCCAACGCCCGCGCCGCCGATCCGCTCGGCGATTGAGCCGACCGCGATCAGCTGGCCCCGGCGATTGACCAGGCGCACCCAGTCGCCCTCCTCGCCGCCGACGTTCCGCGCCAGGACGGTCTGGCCGGTCGCCAGCCGACGCTCCTGCTGGGCGTCGACCTCGACGGCATCGAAGGGCAGCGCGACCCGGTCGATGGGGATCCAGGCCTCGGCCAGCGACTCGCCGGCGGCCGTGCGGCGCGCCAGCTCGTCGACCGGCAGCGCGCTCGCCACGCGGAACGGGCCGATCTCCACCCGTCTCAGGCTCGCCAGGTGGCCGCCGCAGCCGAGGTCCCGCCCGAGCTCGTGCGCGATGGCGCGGGCGTAGGTCCCCGAGGAGCAGCCGAGCCGAAAGCCGATCCGGCCGTCGACCAGCGGGCCGACGGGCTGGAACTCGTAGACCGAGATCTCCTTCGCGACCACCGGCACGTCCTCGCCGCGGCGGGCGAGCTCGTAGAGCTTGACCCCTCCGACCTTGTGGGCGCTGTAGGCCGGCAGGGTCTGTTCGTAGGTGCCGACGAAGCGCGGCATCGCCGCGTGGACGGCCGCCTCGCTCAGGCCCGCGATCGGCATCTCGGCGATCACCCGTCCGGAGGCGTCGAAAGTGTCGGTGGCGACGCCGAAGCGCACCGTGCCTTCGTAGACCTTCGGGGCGTGGATCAGGAAGCGGGTCAATCGGGTCGCCTGGCCGAGGGTCAGCAGCAGGAGCCCGGTGGCGTCCGGATCGAGCGTGCCGCAGTGGCCGATCCGTTTCTGGCGCAGAATCCGGCGCACCTGCTGCACGACGTCGTGCGAGGTGCAGCCCGGGTGCTTGTCGACCAGCAGGACCCCGTCGTGAGCGGTCATCCGACGGCCGCCCCGGCTACCGCCGCCGCCAGCTCCGCGAGCAAGGTGGAGCGACAGGTAGCGAGGTCTCCGGCGAGCGTGCAGCCGGCGGCGTTGCGGTGACCGCCGCCGCCGTGGCGTCGCGCCACCGCCTCGACGTCGACCGCTCCGCGGCTGCGCAGCGAGGCCTTCCACCCGCTCTCGACCTCCTTGAGCAGCGCCACCGCCTCCACCCCGAGGATCGAGCGCGGCGTGTCGACGAGCCCTTCCGAGTCGCCGGCCTCGGCGCCGGCGCGGGCGAACATGGCGCGGGTGAGCACGACCGTGGCCACCCGGCCGTCCGCCGCGATCTCGAGCGTCGCCAGCATCTCGCCGAGCAGACGTACCGCGGGCGCCGGAACGCTCTCGTAGAGCCAGTGCGAAACGATCTCGGGCCGGGCGCCGGCGCGCACCAGCGCCGCGGCCGCTTCGAAGGCCGCCGGCGTCGAGTTGGAGAAGCGGAAGCCTCCGGTGTCGGTCGACAGGGCGAGCAAGAGGCAGTTCGCGGTCGGGGTGTCGATCGTCGCGTGCAGCGCGCGCGCCAGGCGGAAGACCATCTCGCCGACCGCCGGGGCGTCGGCCTCGACCCAGTTGACCTCGCCGTAGTGCTGGTTGCCGAGGTGATGATCGACGTTGAGCAGCGGCAGCGCCGCGAGCGCTTCGGCGAGGCCGGTGCGTTCGAGCGCCGGGCATTCGAGCACCACGGCGGCGTCGAAGCGCTCGGGGAAACCGGCGGGCGGCTCCGCGCCGACGTGGATGCGGTCGGCGCCGGGCAGCGGCAGGTAGAGCGCCGGCGTGGGGTGACGGTTCCACACCGTGGTGCTCTTGCCGAGCTCGGCGAGGATCCGCGCCAGACCGAGCTCGGAGCCGATCGCGTCGCCGTCCGGGTTGACGTGGCTCACCAGCAGGAAGCGGTTCCCGCGCCGCAGCCGGGCGACGACGGCCTCAGGAGTCACTCGGGTCCTCCCCGTGCAGACGATCGAGCAGGTCGGAGATGCGCTGGCTGTGCTCGGCGCCGCGGTCGAGCTTGAAGTGCAGCTCGGGCGTCACCCGCAGGTCGAGCCGGTGGGCGAGCTCGCGGCGCAGGTAGCCGCGCGCGTGGTCGAGCGCGGCGATCGTCGCGTCACGCTGCTCGTCGCTGCCGAGCGCCGAGACCCAGACCTGGGCGTGGCGCAGGTCCGAGGTCACTTCGACCCGCGACACGGTGGCGAGAGCGACCCGCGGGTCGCGCACCTCGCGCCGCAGCAGCTCCGAGAGCTCGGCCCGCACCAAGTCTCCCAGTCGATCGATTCGCGTGCTCAACCCGCTTCCTCCAGAATCTGTGGCCGCCAGTCCAAGATCTCGGCCTCGCTCTCGTCGTCCGCGGCGCGGCGGACCTGCTCGAGCAGGGCCTCGGCCTCCGCCGCGGTGCGCGTCACCGCGGCGACCCCGATCTCCGCCCGCTGATGGAGGTCCTGGAATCCGGTCTCCGCCACGGAGATCCGGTGGCGCGCGTGCAGCCGCTCGATCAGGCTCTTGATCACCCGCCGCTTGTCCTTGAGCGACCGCGCGTGCGGCAGGTGCAACTCGATGACGGCGACGCCGACGACCATCGCGGACGCCCTCCCCGGGGATCGTGGCGCGCGCGGCGCGCCGGGCCTCGTCAGCTGAGGACCGCCGCGACTTCCTCGCGGACGTAGGCTTCGATGACGTCGCCCGGCTTGACGTCCTGAAAGCGCTCGATCCCGATGCCGCAGTCGAATCCGGAGCGCACCTCGGAGGCGTCGTCCTTGAAGCGCTTGAGCGAGGAGATCTTGCCCTCGAAGATGACCCGGTTGTCGCGCAGCAGGCGAATGCCGGCGGTGCGCGGGATCGAACCCTCGACCACGTGGCAGCCGGCGATCGTGCCGACCTTCGGGACGCGGAAGATCTCGCGCACTTCGGCGCGACCCTTGTGAACCTCTTTGAAGGTCGGATCGAGCAGCCCGGTCATCGCCTTCTTCAAGTCGTCGAGCAGCTCGTAGATCACGGTGTACATCCGGATCTCCACCGCTTCCTTCTCGGCGAGCTCGCTCGCGTTGCGTTCGGGCCGGACGTTGAAACCGACGATGATCGCCTTCGACGCGGAGGCGAGCAGCACGTCGTTGGTGGAGATCGCCCCCACGCCGCTGTGCAGGACGCTCACCTTCACCTTGGTGGTCGCGACCTTCTCGATCGTCTCCTTCAGCACCTCGACCGAGCCCTGCACGTCGGCTTTGAGGACGATCGGCAGGTCCTTGACCTCGCCCTCCTTGATCTGGCTGAAGAGCTGCTCGAGCGACAGGCGTCCCTGGGTCGGCAACAAGTCGCGTTTGCGCATCTCCTGCTGCCGGAACTCGACGATGCTGCGCGCCTTGGACTCCTCCTCGACCACCTGCAGGCTGTCGCCCGCCTCGGGCACGTCGTTGAATCCGGTGACTTCGACCGCGGTCGAGGGCCCCGCCTCCTGGGCGCGGCGACCGCGATCGTCGGCCATCGAACGGGCGCGGCCCCAGGTCGCTCCGGAGACGAAGATGTCGCCGACGTGCAGGGTCCCGTTCTGTACCAGGAGCGTCGCCACGACGCCGCGACCGGTCTCCTTGCGCGCCTCGAGGACCGTTCCCTGCGCCGGCAGGTCGGGATCGGCGCGCAGATCGAGCAGATCGGCCGACAGCAGGATCATGTCGAGCAGCTCGTCGATGCCGGTTCCCTTGACGGCCGAAACCGGGACGACCACCGTCTGGCCGCCCCAGTCCTCGGGCAGCAGGCCCTTGTCGGCGAGCTGCTGCTTGACCCGGTCGATGTTGGCGTTCGGCTTGTCGACCTTGTTGAGCGCCACGACCATCGGTACGTTCGCGGCGCGCGCGTGGTCGATCGCCTCCTGAGTCTGCGGCATGACGCCGTCGTCGGCGGCCACCACCAGCACGACGACGTCGGTGACCCGTGCGCCGCGGGCACGCATGAGAGTGAAGGCCTCGTGGCCCGGCGTGTCGAGGAAGACGATCTGCCGCCCCTTGACGTCGACGTGGTAGGCGCCGATGTGCTGGGTGATGCCGCCGAACTCGGATTCGGTGATCTTGGAGGAGCGGATCTTGTCGAGCAGCGAGGTCTTGCCGTGGTCGACGTGGCCCATGATCGTGACCACCGGCGCGCGCGGCGTCCCGCCCTCGATCCGCGGGCGCTCCAGATTCTTGGCCTGGACCTCCTGCTCGAAGCTCATGACCTTCGCCTGGAAGCCGAGCTCTTCGGCGAGCTTGACGCCGAGCTCGGGCTCGATGATGTGATTGATGTTGGCGAGGATGCCGCGATTGAACAGCAGGCGGATCATGTCCTTCGCCTTGACCCCGAGCCGGTCGGAAAATTCGCGCACTGCCATGTTTTCGCCGATCACGATCGGGCCGGCGGTGGCCGGATCCTTGGTCGGCTTCAGGCGCGCCCGCTCCTCGGCCCGCTCGCGCTCCTCGTCGCGGCGTCGCCGGCGATGCGCGGCGCCGGTCGGCACCGCGGCTTCGTCGACCACCGCTTCGATGTCGTTGAGCGACCCCTTGAAGAGGTGGAGATCGGGTCCCGAGCCGGCGGGAAGGGTGGTCTTCTTGCCCTTCTTGCCCTTCTTCTTGTCGTCCTGACCCTCACCCGGCGCGGTGCGGCGACCTTCTCCCGGGCGAGCCGAAGGCGGCGGCGTGGCGGGTCGGACGGAGAGCGGCCGCGGTCCTCCCGGCCGCGCGCCTCCCGGGCCGCTCGGCCCACTGGGTCGGTAGGCCCCTCCGGGGCCCGAGGGCCGGACCCCGGGCCCGGACGGACGGTAGCCGCCGGGTCCCGACGGCCGACCGCCCGGTCCGCCGGGGCGACCTCCCGGGCCCGTCGGGCGGCCTCCGGGACCCATCGGACGGGGACCGGAGGGGGAGCGGGGCCGGGTCAGCGAGGGCGGCGGCGGCGCGTCCTCCGGCCGGTGGATGAGGACCGCGCCGCGCCGAGGCGGCGCCGGGCGCGGAGCTTCCGTGGGAGGAGCCGCCGCCGCGGCGGGCGCGGGCGTTTCAGCCGCGACCGGACGGTGCGGTGCGACGGGCGCCGCCGTTGCCGCGGGCTGACTCGGCGCCTCGAGCTCCGTCGTCGCGGCCTCGATCGCCGCCGGAGTCAGCGAAGCCCCCGAGGCGACCGCGGCCGGCGGCGGCGCCATCCGATCGCCGCCCGGCGTCGAGGGCAGCGTCTTGATTCGCGGCTCGACCTTCTGGATGAGCGTGCGCGGCCGGGTCGGCCGCATCGGCCCGGGGGCTGCCGGACGACCGGGCGCCGGCGGCGCCGCGGGACCACGGCGAGCTCCCGCCGGGCCGGTCGGCGCGGGCGGCGTGCTGTCGTCCATGATCACTTCGCGCGGACCCGCGAGCTTCTTGCCCTGCAGGATGGCCTGCAAGATGTCGGTATCGACGCCGGCTTCCTCGCCCTCGACGCGCACTCCGATCGACCGCAGCTTGAACACCAGATCTTGGTGCGGGATCCCCATCATCTTGGCGAGGTCTTCGACCCGAATCTTTCCCATAGACGACTTTCTTCTCCTGACCTGATCTCCCCGGGCGGGCCGCGCGCGAACGCGACCTCACTCGCCGCCGGAGCCCTCTCCGCCTTCGCTGCCGGCGGGTTCCTTCTTCTCGGATTCCTTGAAGGCGCGCGACAGGGCAGCCAGGAAGTCCTGGTCGCTCATCGCCGGCGCCGATTGCGGCATTCGGTCGAGTCCGGATTCGGCGCTCGCCGCCTCCTCCGTTTCGAGGACCGGCGGCGGCTCGGCGGCGGCGGCGGCCAGGCGCTCGGCGCGCTCCTTGGCCCAGTTGTGGATCGACAAGGCCGTCTTGGGACCGACGCCCTCGACCTCCTGCAGACGGTCCGGGCTCGACTCGAGCAGCGCCTGGAGAGTGGTGTAGCCGGCGGCCGCTAGCGCGCCGGCGGTCTTACCGCCGACCCCAGGAACCGTGGTCAGGTCGAGCTCGTCGGTCAGCGCCGGCGGCGGCGCCTCGGCGGCGAGCGCCGTCTGGAGCATGCGGGCGAGCGCGCCGGCGACCTCGTCCTTGACGTCGCTCTCGCTCTTGATGTCGATCTTGCAGCCGATCAGCTCGGCCGCGAGGCGGACGTTCTGGCCGCGCTTGCCGATGGCGAGAGACAGCTGCTCGTCCTCGACGATCACGTCGAGATGCGGCGCCGTGCCCAGGTGGTGGACCGAGACGCGGGTGATCTTCGCCGGGGCGAGGGCCGACTGGGCGAAAGTGACCAGGTCGTCCGAGTACTCGATGATGTCGATCTTCTCGCCGCGCAACTCGCGGATGATCGCTTGCACCCGCGAGCCCTTCATGCCGACGCAGGCGCCGACCGGATCGACGTCGCGCTCGCGGCTGTAGACCGCGACCTTGGCGCGCTCGCCCGGGGCGCGCACCGCCGCCTTGATGACCACCGTGCCGTCGTAGATCTCCGGCACCTCCATCTCGAAGAGCTTGACCAGCAGGCGGGGATCGGTGCGCGACATGACGATCTGCGGACCCTTGGGCTGCTTGTGCACCTCGACGATGACGCCGCGGATCCGCTCGCCCTGGGTGTAGCGCTCGTGCCGCGCCTGTTCGCTGCGCGGCACGATGGCTTCGGTGCGCCCGAGGTCGACGATGATGTCGCCGCGCTCGAAGCGCTTGACCGTGCCGTTGACGATCTCGCCCGTGCGATCGACGTACTCGTTGTAGACCTTCTCGCGCTCGGCTTCGCGCACCCGCTGGTAGAGGACCTGCTTGGCCGACTGCGCGGCGATCCGGCCGAGGCCGTCGGTCGAGATGGGAATCAGGATCTCGTCTCCCACCTGGGCGCCGGGCTTCTGCGCCTGCGCCTCCTCGACCGTCCACTCGGCGGCCGGGTCCTCGACCAGCTCGACCACCTTCTTGACGATGAAGGCGTCGAAGCGACCCTCGTCCGGGTGCCAGTGCGCCCGCACCGGCTCCTTGATGCGGTGCTGCTTCTTCGCCGCCGAGGCCATCGCGTCCTCGAGCGCGGCCACCCAGCGGTCGAAGTCGATGTCCTTCTCGCGGGCGACCTGGCGGAGAACCTCCGCCAGGTTGATGTCGGGTGCTTGTGCTTGCGCCATGGTTCCTCTTCCGGCTCCCTACAGTTCGATCTCCAATCGCGCGAGCTCGACGTCGGCCAGGGAGACCGCCAGCGGCGGCTTGCCCGGTTCGACTTCGAGCTCCAGCCCGCCGCCCTCGGCGGCGCGGTACGCCACCAGCCGGGCGACCACCGTGGCGCGCGCTCCGGTATCGGGGTTCCGATAACGGACGCGGACCCGTCGCCCCTGAAAGCGCTCGAAGTCGCGCGGGCCGTAGAGTTGCCGGTCGAGTCCCGGCGAGCTCACCTCGAGGGTATACCGGCCCCGCCCGAAGTCCACGACGTCGAGCAGCGCCGAGACCTGCTTCGAAACGGCTTCGCAGTCCTCCAACCGGACGCCACCGGTGCGGTCGAGAAAGACACGCAGGGTTCCGCTCCGGTACTCGACGTGTGCCAGCTCGCAGCCTGCTCCGGCGGCGACCGCCGAGATCTCGGCTTCGAGCTCGGGGGTGACCGCCTTCGTCGGCATCGCGAGTACCTTCCCCAGAAGGAAAAAGGTGGGCTGAAACTGCCCACCCTTCGAACCTTCAGGCAAGCTGTCCGCAGGATTATATTCCCCTGGCTGGCGAACGCAAGTCGCGCGCCTGCCGAGCCTTGCTCTCGCGTCGTCCGGCGCCGGGAGTCGAATGTCAATTTGGCGTCGCTCACTTCCAACCGCGGAGGCGAAGCGGTCCGACGAGGCGTGGAAATCGGGCACGCGGCTTGCTGTGCCTGCCGTCGGATGCTCGCCTCGCGAGGCGAGATGGAAAGGAGAAGTACCTCATGACATCGGACGCTCGCCGTCACGTAGCGACCTTCGGCCTGATCGTCGGCGCGGTGATCTTCGGAGTGGTCCTCGCCGGCGGCCTCGACCTCACTCCCAAGGGGGCCGCGGCCCCCGCCCAGTCGCCCGCTTCGCCTGCCTCTTCGGCCGTTCCGGTCAGCGTCTCGACCGGTGGGCTGCCCTCTTTCGCCGACCTCGCCGAGCGCGTCCTGCCGGCCGTGGTCTCGATCGACGCGCAGACGATCGAGAAGCCGAACGACCGGCCGGGCGAGAGGCAGCGCCGCTACCACGGCCGTGGCGATCAGCAGGACCCCTTCGAGTTCTTCTTCGGGCCGCGCGGGCGCCCCGACGGGCAGAACGGCCGCGAGTTCCGGTCCGACGCGGGGGGCAGCGGCTTCGTGATCAGCGACGACGGCTTCGTCGTGACCAACAACCACGTGATCGACGGCGCGACCAAGATCTTGGTCCGCCTGGACGGTCGCGACTACGAGGCGCAGCTGAAGGGCGCCGACGCGGCGACCGACCTGGCGTTGCTCAAGATCGAAGCCGGAAGGAAGCTGCCGTTCTTGCCCCTCGGCGACAGTGACCGCCTGCGGGTGGGCGACTACGTCATGGCGGTGGGCAACCCGTTGCTGCTCGATCACACGGTGACCGTCGGCGTGGTGAGCGCCAAGGGACGCTCGATCGGCCTGACGCGCGACGCGTCGTTCGAGAACTTCATCCAGACCGACGCCGCCATCAATCGCGGCAACTCGGGTGGACCATTGGTCAACCTCGCGGGCGAAGTCATCGGCATCGCCACGGCGATGAATTGGGGCGCCGAGAACATCGGCTTCGCGGTCCCGGTCTCGACCCTGCGTGCGGTCCTGCCGCAGTTGCGCGAGCGCGGCAAGGTGTCGCGCGGCTACCTGGGGATCAACATCCAGAACATCGACTTCGACCGCGCCCAGGCCTTCGGTCTGCCGGCGGCGGGCGGCGCGCTAGTGACCAGCGTGAACTCCGAGAAGTCGCCGGCCGGCGACGCCGGCATCCAGCACGGCGACGTCATCCTGCGGGTCGACGGGCGCGAAGTGAAGGAGACCCGCGAGCTCATCGAGTACGTTTCCGCGCAGGGCCCCGGCAAGACCGTCACGCTCGAGATCCTGCGCGACGGCAAGAAGCTCGACAAGCAGGTGAAGCTCGGCGAGCGCCCGGGAGGCGAGGCGGAGCCGGTCGAGCGCGACAGCGATCAGCCGGCCGGGATCGACTGGATGGGCATCGACTACCAGGACGTGACGCCGGCCACCCGCGGTTCCTTCGGCCTGCCGAACGACGCCGAAGGCGTGGTGGTCAAGGAGGTCGGCGCCTCGAGTCCGCTCTACGACGAAGGGGTCCAGCCCGGCGACGTGGTGGTGGAAGTGAACGGCAAAGCGATCCGCGGCGTGGTCGAATTCGAGCGCGAGGTCAAGGCGGCGCGCTCCGGCGCCTTCCTGCGTCTCTATCTCCAGCGCTTCGATCCGCGCAGCGGCGAGCGCGCGACCTCCTTCTTCGCCATCGTCCGCGTGCCGTAAACGGTCGCCACCCTTTGCGCCTGCAACGGGCCGGTTCGCGAGGCGGACCGGCCCGTTCGCTTTGTTACACTCGCCCCCGGTATGGCGGTATCCCAACGCGCGGCGATTCTCGTGGTCGACGACGAAGCTTCGATCCGCGAAAGCCTGCGCATGATCCTCGAATTCGAGAACTACCGGGTCGAGGAGGCGGCCAATGGGCTCGAGGGCCTGCGCAAGGTGCGCGAGCGCCCGCCGGACGCCGTCGTCCTCGACATCCGCATGCCCGAGATGGACGGCCTCGAGACCCTGCGCGAGCTGCGCGAGCGCGGCTACGAGATGCCGGTGGTGGTGGTCAGCGGCCACGCCGACATAGCCAGCGCGGTCGAGGCGACTCGGCGCGGCGCATTCGACTTCCTCGAGAAACCGCTGCAGCGCGAGCGCATCCTGCTCTCGCTGCGCAACGCGGTCGAATCCTGGACGCTGCGCAAGGAGCGCTCGGCGGCGGCGGGCATCGAGGAGCGCCTGATCGGCGCCTCGACGGCGATGCGCCAGCTGCGGGAGACGATCGAACGCGCGGCGCCCACCAACGCCACCGTCCTGGTGACCGGCGAGAGCGGCACCGGCAAGGAGCTGGTGGCGCGCGAGATCCACTCGCTCTCGCAGCGACGCGAGAAGGCATTCGTGCAGGTCAATTGCGCCGCGATCCCCGAGGAGCTGATCGAATCCGAGCTCTTCGGCCACGAGAAGGGGAGCTTCACCGGCGCGGTGCGCAAGCAGACCGGCAAGTTCGTCGCCGCCGACGGCGGCACGATCTTCCTCGACGAAGTCGGCGACATGTCGGCGCGCACCCAGGCGAAGGTGCTGCGGGTGCTCGAAAGCGGCGACGTCGAGCCGGTGGGGACCGAAAAGCCGATCCGGGTCAACGTCCGGGTGGTGGCGGCGACCAACAAGGACCTGGCCAAGGAGATCGCCGACGGCGCCTTTCGCGAGGACCTCTTCTACCGCCTCAACGTCGTGCCGTTGCGCACTCCGGCGCTGCGCGAGCATCTCGAGGACCTGCCGCCGCTGATCGACTACTTCTCGCGCCGCTTCGCCGAGACCAACAACTACCGCCGCAAGGAGATCACCGCCGAGGCGATGGAGCTGCTGGCGGCGCAGCCCTGGCGAGGCAACGTGCGCGAGCTGCGGAATCTGGTCGAGCGGCTGCTGATCCTCACTCCCGGCGAACGCATCGACGGCCGCGCGGTAGCGGCGGCGGTCGGCAGCGGTCGCGCCGAGCTGACGCAGGCGTTCCTCGGCCTGAAGACCCTGCGTGAGTTCCGCGACCAGGCCGAGAAGCTGTTCCTGGTGCAGAAGCTCGAGGAGCACGGCTGGAACGTGACCCAGACCGCGGTGGCGATCGATACTCCGCGCAGCAACCTCTACAAGAAGATGGAGCAGTACGACATCCGACGCAAGGAGGCCGGCGTTGGCGAAGGGTGACGCGCTCGCGGCGCAGCTCGAGGCCTGCGAGGCCCTGAAGCGCGGGCACTTCCAGCTCTCCTCGGGGCTGCATTCGCCGGCCTACGTGCAGTGCGCGCTCTACCTCGCCGAGCCGCGGCGGGCGCGCGAGGCCGGGCGGGAGATCGCCGCCGAGCTCGCCGCCTCCGGGATCGGCGCCGATTCGGTCCTCTCCCCGGCGCTCGGCGGGGTCATCATCGGCCACGAGGTGGCGGCGGCGATGGGCGTGCCCTTCCGCTTCGCCGAGCGCGACGGGGACCGGCTGGCGCTGCGCCGCGGCTTCGCGCTCGCGGCGCGCGAGAGAGTGGTGGTGGTCGAGGACGTGGTGACGACCGGCAAGTCGACGCTCGAGACCGCGGCGCTCGCCGGGGCAGCCGGGGCGACGGTGGTGGCGATCGCCTCGTTGATCGACCGCAGCGGCGGCCGCCACGGCTTCACGGTGCCCTACGCGGCCCTGTTGGCGCTCGATCTGCCGGCCTGGAAGCCGGAGAGCTGCCCGCTGTGCGCCGCGGGGAGCAGCGCCATCAAACCCGGCAGCCGCCCGCAGCCCGCGTCGCGCTAGGACGCGCCGCGAGTCAACCGGTGAGGAAGGACTTCTTGCCCAGGCCCTTGCGCACCACGCGATCGACCGCGGCGGCGAGAGCCGGAAGACGCTGGCCGCTGGCCGCGTGGCCCTCGACCCGCAACGTCCAGGTGTTGTCGGCGCCGTCGTAGATCTCGAGCGACCAGACGCCCTCGGCGGCGTTCCACCGGCCGGCCGCCTCGCCGACGATTCCCCAGCCGGAAGGCAGGAAGCCGCGGATCTCGGCGCTGGTGTAGGTCACGGGACGGGAGCTCTTCGCCATGCGCCGTATTCTGCCACGGCCCGGCGCCGGGGTGTTGGCGAGGCGTCGCCTGCCGGCCCGGGATCGCGGATCGGGATCGGCTCCGCCGCTGGTACGATTCGCCCCCATGCACATCGAACTGACCGAGGAACAGATCCTGCTGCGCGAAACGGTGCGGCGCTTCGCCGCCGAGGTCGTGGCGCCGCGGGCCAAACGGATCGACGAGTCGGGCGAGTTCCCGCTCGACTTCTTTCATCAGGCCGGAGAGCTCGGCCTCGCCGGCGTCTACGTCCCCGAGACCTGGGGAGGCGCGGGCATGGACGTGGTCGCCTACTGCGTGGCGATCGAGGAGGTGTCGCGCGCCTGCGCCTCGAGCGGCGTCATTCTCTCGGTCAACAACTCCCTGGTTTGCGACCCGCTGCTGCGCTACGCAACCGACGAGCAGAAGCGCGACTACCTGACGCCGCTCGCCTCCGGGCGCAAGCTCGGCTGCTTCGCTTTGACCGAGCCCGAGGCCGGGAGCGACGCCGCCGCCCTGCGCACCACCGCCCGCCGCGATGGCGACGACTACGTGCTCAACGGCAACAAGGTCTTCATCACCAACGGCACCCACGCCGACCTGGCGATCGTCTTCGCCAGCGTCGACCCCGACAAGAAGCACCGCGGCATCTCCTGCTTCGTGGTGCCGACCGACACGCCGGGTTTCGCCCGCGGGCACCACGAGTACAAGCTCGGCGTGCAGGCTTCGGGCACGACCGAGCTCTCGTTCTCGGACATGCGCGTATCGGCGCGGCAGCGGATCGGCGAGGACGGCGAGGGATTCAAGATCGCCATGAGCACGCTCGACGGCGGCCGGATCGGCATCGCGGCGCAGGCGATCGGCATCGCCGAGGCGGCGGCGGCCGAAGCGATCGCCTACGCCAAGCAGCGCAGGCAATTCGGCCAGCCGATCTCCGACTTCCAGGCGATCCAGTTCTACATCGCGGACATGGCGATGGAGATCGATGCCGCGCGGCTGCTGGTCTACAAGGCGGCTTGGGCCAAGGAGACGCAGAAACGCTACTCGCTCGAGGCCGCGCAGGCGAAGCTGTTCGCCAGCGAGATGGCGCAGCGGGTCACCAACAAGGCGCTGCAGATCCACGGCGGCTACGGCTACACCCGCGAGTACAACGTCGAGCGCTACTTCCGCGACGCGCGCATCACCGAGATCTACGAGGGCACGAGCGAGATCCAGAAGCTGGTGATCGCCGATTGGATTCTCAAGGAAACCCGAGCCGACGGATGACGGGTATCGGAAACCAGACCGAGACAGGTCGTGATGGCGGTGACTGAGGCGACTCCGAGGGTTCTCGAGTCGGATCCGGCCGCCGGTACGGGCCTGGACTTCGCGCTCAGCGAGGAGCAGCGGCTGCTGGCCGGCGAGATCCGGCGCTTCGCCGAGGAGCGCATCCAGCCGGGGGTCGCGGAGCGCGACCGCGCGCACGAGTTTCCGGCCGAGCTCGCGGGCGAGATGGGCGCGATGGGGCTCTTCGGCATGCTGGTTCCCGAGGAGCACGGCGGCGGCGGGCTCGACCCGCTGACCTACTGCCTGGCGGTCGAGGAGATCTCGCGCATCTGTCCGGCGCTCGGAGTCACGATGAGCGTCACCAACTCGGTCTGCTGCTGGCCGATCGTCCGCTTCGCCAATCCGGCGACGCAACGCCGGTTCCTGCCGGCGCTCGCCGCCGGTGCGCTCGGCGGCTTCTGCCTCACCGAGCCTGGTTCGGGAAGCGACGCCTCCGCCATGGTCACCACCGCCCGCCGCGACGGCGACGACTGGGTGCTCGACGGCGAGAAGGCCTGGATCACCAATGCGCCGGTGGCCGAGACCTTCGTCGTCTTCGCCAAGACCGATCCGACCGCCGGCAAGCGCGGGATCAGTGCCTTCGTCGTGCCGGCCGACGCTCCCGGGGTGGCGTGCGGTAGACCGGAAGCGAAGCTGGGCCTCAAGGCGTCGCTCACCTCTTCGGTGGTCTTCTCGCAGTGTCGGGTCTCGGACGAGAGCCTGCTGGGAGAGGTCGGTCAGGGCTTCAAGATCGCGCTCGCGACCCTGGCGCACTCGCGGCTCGGGATCGCGGCGCAATCGGTCGGCATCCACCAACGAGCGCTCGAGCTGGCGGTCGCCTACGCCCGCGAACGGATCCAGTTCGGCAAGCCGATCGCCGAGCACCAGGCGATCCGCTTCGCGATCGCCCGCATGGCGACCGAGCTCGCGGCGGCGCGCGCCCTGACCTGGTGGGCGGCGTCGATCGCCGATCGCCGGCCGGAGGCGGCGCGCGCCGCCTCGGAGGCCAAAGCGTACGCCAGCGAAGCCGCCAATCGCGCCTGCTTCGACGCGCTCCAGATCCACGGCGGCAACGGAGTGTCGGAGGAGTACGAGATCTGCCGTCTCTACCGCGACGTGCGGGTGACGATGATCTACGAGGGGACCAGCGAGATGCAGCGGCTGGTCATCGCGCGCAGCTTGCTGGGCGGCTGAGGCGTGCGGCGGCGGCCGGTCGGGGAGGGTCGCGAGCGATGAGCTCGTCCGCGGTGAGCGGCGCGGGACCCCGGGTCCTCGGCATCGTCCTCAATTACAACGGCAAAGAGCTGACGCGAGAGACGCTCGCCAGCCTGCAGGCGATGGCGGATCCGCGACTCGACCTGCTGGTCGTCGACAACGGTTCGACCGACGGCTCGTTCGCCGCGGTCGCGGCGGAGTTTCCCGCCGTGCGCCAGGTCCGCACCGAGGTCAACCTCGGGATCTCGGGCGGTCTCAACCTCGGGATTCGCGAGGGCCTCGTCGCGGGCTACGACTACCTGATGTTGATGAACAACGATCTCGAGGTCGATCGTCGGATGCTCCCCGAGCTGCTGGCCGCCATCGAGCGCGAGAGCGCCTGGGGAGTCGTCGGCCCGAAGTGCTACTTCTACTTCGGCGACCGAACGCGCATCTGGTCGGCGGGCGGGATCCTGCGCTTCCGCGAGGCGGTCACCCGCGAGCGCGGCTCGGGCGAGATCGATCGGGGCCAGTACGACCGCGACCAGGAGGTCGACTACGTCAACGGTGCCTGCATGCTGATCCGGCGCGAGGCGATGCTGGCGACCGGCCTGTGGGATCCCGTCTACCAGGTGTCGGTCGAGGACGCCGACTGGTGCGTGCGCCTGAAGCGTGCCGGGTATCGCTGCGGCTACGCCCATCGCGCCCGCCTGTGGCACAAGGTCTCGCCGACGACCGGCGGCTACACGGCGGGACGGACCTTTCGCACCGGGCGCTCGA
Organism: Thermoanaerobaculia bacterium; assembly: GCA_046331385.1. GTDB lineage: Bacteria > Acidobacteriota > Thermoanaerobaculia > Multivoradales > JAGPDF01 > JAXLQW01. Next base: position 862,148 of record JAXLQW010000001.1, on the reverse strand, counting down.
CGGCGATCTTCGTCCGCAAGTACGCCGACGCCGGCGGCTGGGTCTCCTACCTCGCGTGGAGCGCGCTCGCCCTGCCGGCGGCGCTCTTGCGCGAACTGCCACGCGGCAACGCGAGAGCCGTGCTCGCCAAGTACCGCGGTCTGGTGGCCGGCTTGCGCGCCGCGCTGCCCGAGCCGCCGCCGGCCTCGGGCGCCTGATCCGGCGGGGTCGCTGCCGACCCTGCGGCCGAAGTGACGCAGGCTGCTACACTTGCAGCGCCGAAACGAATCCTCCCGCTCGAGGAGCCGATCGCGATGACCGTCTCAGAGAAATCGCACGCCACACCCGCCGGCGCCGCGCCGGCTTCGCCGCTGCGCGAGGAGATCGAGCGCCGCGCTCAGGCGGCGCGCGCCCGGTGGGAAGCCGAGAGCCGTCGCGCCGAGGCCGAGCGGCCCTCCTGGAAGAGCGACTTCACCACCGTGTCCGGCATGGAGGTGCCGCCGCTGGTCACCCCCGAGCAGATCGGCCGGATCGATCCGGTGGCCGACATCGGGGTTCCGGGCGAGTACCCGTACACCCGCGGCATCCACCCCACCGGCTATCGCGGCAAGTTGTGGACGATGCGCCAATTCGCCGGCTTCGGCAGCGCCAAGGACACCAACGCTCGCTTCAAGTACCTGCTTTCGCAGGGGCAGACTGGGCTTTCGGTGGCCTTCCACTTGCCGACGCTCTACGGCTACGACTCGGACCACCCGATGGCCGCCGGCGAAGTGGGCAAATGCGGCGTGGCCATCGATTCGCTGGCGGACATGGAGATGCTCTTCGACGGCATCCCGCTCGGCGAGGTCACGACCTCGATGACCATCAACTCGACCGCGCCGATCCTGTTCGCGATGTACCTCGCGGTGGCCGAGAAGCAGGGCGTCGACGTCGCCCGCCAGGTCTCCGGCACGCTGCAGAACGACATCCTCAAGGAATACATCGCGCAGAAGGAGTACATCTTCCCACCGCGGCCGTCGATGCGCCTGGTGACCGATCAGTTCGCCTTCGCCGCCGAGCGCGTGCCGAAGTGGAACACGATCTCGATCTCCGGCTACCACATTCGCGAAGCGGGCTCGACCGCGCTACAGGAGCTGGCGTTCACCCTGCGCGACGGAATGGAATACGTCGAGTACGGCGTGCGTGCCGGTTTGGAGGTCGACCGCTTCGCGCCGCGGCTCTCCTTCTTCTTCAACAGCCACAACGACTTCTTCGAGGAGATCGCCAAGTTCCGCGCCGCGCGCCGGATCTGGGCGACGGTGATGCGCGAGCGCTACGGCGCCGAGAGCGAGCGCTCCTGGATGCTGCGCTTCCACACCCAGACCGCCGGCTGCTCGCTGACCGCCCAGCAGCCGATCAACAACGTGGTGCGCACCACCGTGCAGGCACTGGCGGCGGTGCTGGGGGGCACGCAGTCGCTGCACACCAACGCGCTCGACGAGACCCTGGCCCTGCCGACCGCGGAGAACGCGCGCATCGCGCTGCGCACCCAGCAGATCCTCGCCCACGAGTCGGGAGTGATCAACACCATCGACCCGCTCGGCGGTAGCTGGTTCGTCGAGGAGATGACGCAGCGCATGGTGGACGGCGCCTTCGAGTACTTCCGCCGCATCGACGAGCTCGGCGGCATGGTGGAGGCGATCGAAGCCGGCTTCCCGCAGCGCGAGATCATGGACGCCGCGTTCGCCCATCAGCGCTCGGTCGAGTCGCGCGAGAAGCTGATCGTCGGCATGAACGCCTTCGCGGTCGAGGACGAAGCGCCGATCGACACGCTCTACATCGACGACTCGCTCGCCGGCGAGCAGGTCGCCCGCCTCGACGCGGTGCGCTCGCGGCGCGACCCGGGCGCGGTCCGGCGCACGCTCGACGGTCTGCGGACCGCGGCGCGCGGCGAGGAGAACACGATGCCGCGGATCCTCGACTGCGTGCGGGCCTATGCCACGGTGGGTGAGATCTCGGACGCGCTGCGCGAGGTTTACGGCAGCTACGAGGAACCGGCGGCGTTCTAGGGCGATGGGCGATCTCCTGCAAGCTTCGCGCGGTCTGCTCGCCTACACCATGTGGGCCGACCGGCAAGTCCTCGACTCGCTCGCCGCGGTCAGCGCCGAGGACCTGACGCGCGAGACCGGCACCAGTTTCCACTCGCTGCTGGGAACCATGGCGCACGTCCTGGGAGCCGAGCAGCTCTGGCTGTCGCGCTTCCTGGGCGTGCCGATGCCGAAGTTGCCGGGGATCGACGACTACGCCGACCTCGCGATCCTGCGCTCGAGCTTCGAGGAGCTCTGGCCGCAGCTCGAGTTCTTCCTGGCGGCGCTCGCCGACGAGCAGCTGGCGCGCGACTTCACCTGGACCAACTCGAAAGGCGAGACCCACACCCGTCCCTTCCGCCAGGCTCTCCTGCACGTGGTCAACCATTCGACCTACCACCGTGGCCAGGTGGTCAGCCTGATGCGCCAGATGGGCTACGCGCCGCCGTCGACCGATCTGGTCTACTTCCGCGGCCGGATGTAGAGGGTTCTCTCTGCTAGAATCCGCGCCGATGAGCGGTCGCAACTACCGCATTCTGATCGCGAAACCGGGGCTGGACGGGCACGACCGGGGAGCCAAGGTGGTGGCGCGGGCGTTGCGGGACGCCGGTTTCGAGGTGATCTACACCGGGCTGCGGCAGACTCCCGAGCAGATCGCCGCGGCGGCGATCCAGGAGGACGTCGACGCGGTGGGCCTGTCGATCCTCTCGGGGGCGCACAACCGGTTGTTGCCGGAGATCGCGCGCCTCTTGCGCGACCAGGGAGCCGGCGACATGCTGGTCTTCGCCGGCGGCATCATCCCGGAGCGCGACATCGCGGGCCTGAAGGGCGCCGGGATCGACGAGATCTTCCTTCCCGGCACGTCGACGCAGCAGATCGTGAGCTATCTCGAGCGGCGCTTCGAGGCCGCGTGAAGCGCCGAAGAGACGAGGAACGAGGGCGATGAAGAAGATCCTGTTGGCCGACGACAGCGTGACCATCCAGAAGGTCGTGGAGCTGACCTTCATGGACGAGGACTTCGAGGTCGAGACGGTCGGCAACGGCAGCGAAGCGATCTCGCGCTTGACGGCCGCGGCGCCCGACCTGGTGATCACCGACATCCACATGCCGGGCGCCACCGGCTACGAGGTCTGCAAGCGCGCCAAGGAGCTCCATCCGGGGCTGCCGGTGCTGCTCCTCGTCGGCACCTTCGAGGTGTTCGACGCCGCCGAGTCGGAGAGCGCCGGCGCGGACGGGCACCTCAAGAAGCCTTTCGATTCGCAGGAGCTCCTGCGCCGGGTCCGCGAGCTGGTGAGCGGCTCTCGGCCGCCGGCGCCACGCCCGGCCGAGACCGTGGCCTTCGCGCCGCGCCTCGAATCACCGGCGGCGACCACCGCTTTCGGCGTCGGCAGCCTCGATCTCGAGGAGCCCACGGTGCTCTCCTCGCGCGCCGCGCTCTTCCAGCCCGAGCCGGCCGCGAGCGCCTCGCCGGCCCCAGCGCCCGCGGCTCCGGCGCCTCCGCCGCCCGCTCCGGTCGCGGCCGCGCCGGCGAACGGCGACGGCCACGGACTCAGCGAGGCGGACGTGGACCGGATCGCCCGCCGCATCGTCGAGCTGATCGGCGACGGGCCGGTGCGCGAAGTGGCATGGGAGGTCGTGCCCGACCTCGCCGAAGTCCTGCTCAAGGCTCGCATCCGCGAGCTCGAGTCCCAGGTAGAGTAATTTCCGCGTCGATGCCGCGAGGCTCGACGCAGCGGACCGGCGTCCTGCGCGGAGGCCGGTCGCGCCGCCATTCGACCGAGGTAGGGTGATGGAAAAGCGATTCGACCCCGCGGCGTACGAGGAGCGCTGGCAGAAGGAGTGGAGCGAGCGCGGATACTTCGTCTGTCCGGCGCCCTCGCCGCGCCCGAGCTACTGCATCCCGATCCCGCCCCCGAACGTCACCGGGAAGCTGCACATGGGGCACGCGCTGCAGTCGACGATCCAGGACACCCTGACGCGCTGGCGGCGCATGCAGGGATTCAACGCCCTCTGGCTCCCGGGGACCGACCACGCCGGCATCGCGACCCAGCTGATGGTCGAGCGCGCGCTGGCGGCGGAGGGCTGCTCGCGGACCCAGCTCGGGCGTGAACGATTCCTCGAGCGCATGTGGGAGTGGAAGCGGCAATACCACGACAACATCCGCCGCCAGCTCGACCGGCTGGGCGCCTCCTGCGACTGGACGCGGGAGCGCTTCACCCTCGACGAGGGCCTGTCGCGCGCGGTGCGCGAGGCCTTCGTCCGCCTGCACCGCGAGGGGCTCATTTACCGCGGCGAGTACTTGGTGAACTGGTCGCCGGCGCTCGACACCGCGATCTCGGACCTCGAAGTCGAGATGCGCTCGGTCGAGGACCGCCTCTACCACGTCGCCTATCCGGTCGAGGGCAGCGTCGAGCGCGTGGTGGTCGCGACCGTCCGCCCGGAGACGATGCTCGGCGACACGGCAATCGCCTTCCACCCCGAGGACGAGCGCTACCGCCACCTCGCCGGCCGGTTCGCGGTGCTGCCGATCGCCGGGCGCAGGATCCCGTTCGTGGCCGACGAGATGGTGGAGCGCGAATTCGGCAGCGGGCTGGTGAAGGTGACGCCGTTCCACGACCCAGCCGACTTCGAGCTCGCTCGCCGCCACGGCCTGCCGGGACTGACGGTGATCGATCGCCGGGGCCGGATGACCGCCGCGGCGGGGGAGGAGTTCGCCGGCCTCGAGGTCGACGCGGCGAGCGAGAAGGTGGTCGAGAAGCTGCGCGCGGCCGGGTTGCTGGTGAAGGTGGAGCCCTACACCCACAACGTCGGCTTTTGCCAGCGCAGCGGCGTCCGCGTCCAGCCGCTGGTTTCTCTGCAGTGGTTCTGCGACGTCTCCGGCATGGCCGGCCAGGCGCTCGCCGCCGGGCGCGACGGCCGGCTCGAGCTCGTCCCCGGCTCGTGGCTCAAGACCTGGGAGCACTGGCTGGAGAACATCCGCCCCTGGTGCATCTCGCGCCAGCTCTGGTGGGGGCACCAGATTCCCGCCTGGTACGACGAAGAGGGCCGGGTGTTCGTGGCGCACGACCGCGAGCAGGCCGCCGCCGCCGCGGGAACGGATCGCCTCACCCAGGACCCGGACGTGCTCGACACCTGGTTCTCCTCGGCGCTCTGGCCGTTCTCGACCCTGGGTTGGCCCGAGGAGACGGTGGACCTGGCGACGTTCTATCCGACCTCGGTGTTGGTCACCGGATTCGACATCCTCTTCTTTTGGGTGGCGCGTATGGTGATGACTGGATTGCACTTCACCGGCGAATCGCCGTTCGCCAAGGTGCACCTGACCGGCCTGGTGCGCGACGCGCAGGGCGTGAAGATGTCGAAGACCAAAGGCAACGTGCTCGACCCCGAAGAGCTGGTCGCCGAGTACGGCGCCGACGCGGTGCGTTTCACCCTGGCGCTGCTCGACAGCCCGGGGCGTGACATCCCGCTCGATCCGGGCCGCATGGCGGGCTACCGGGCGTTCGGCAACAAGATCTGGAACGCGGTGCGTTTCGCGCTGTCGAAGACCGGCGAGGCGCGGGTGGCGGTCCATCTCGAGGCTGTCGGACTCGCGGCCCCCGAGCGCTGGATCCTCTCGCGCGTGTCGCGGGTGGCCGACGAAGTCGACCGCAAGCTCGAGGCGTTCCGCTTCGACGAGGCCTGCCAGAGCCTGTACCACTTCTTCTGGGGCGAGCTGTGCGACTGGTACATCGAGCTCGCCAAGCCCGCGCTTTCCGGCGAGGCGCCGCGCCCACGGGTGGCCGAGGTTCTGCTGACGGTCATCGATCGCAGCCTGAGGCTGCTCCATCCGGTGATGCCCTTCCTGACCGAGGAGCTGTGGCAGAAGCTGCCCGGCCACGAGGCGATCCATCCCGCGACCGTCTGCCTGGCCCCGTTTCCGCGGCGCGAGGAGCGCTGGGAGGACGATGCGGCCGAGGAGTGCATCGGGATGCTGATCGAAGTGGTCACGCGCCTGCGCAATCGCCGGGCCGAGCTCGAGGTCTCCGCCAAGCAGCGGTTGGACCTTTGGCTCGAGGGGGGAAGCGAGCCGGCGCTCGACTTCCTCCACGGTGAACGGGCGCTGCTCGTGGCGCTCGGCGGCCTCGGGATCTGCGAACGCGCCCCGGGTCCGGCCGACGCGGTGCGCGACCACGCCGCCGGCGTCTCGTTCGCTCTGCGCGCCCCACGGCGCGAGGTGATCGGCGGCGAGCGCGAGCGCCTGGCGACCGAGCTCGCGAAGCTCGACGAAGAGATCGCGCGCGCCGAGACGCGCCTCGCCGACGAGCGCTTCCTCGCCAAGGCGCCGGCGCAGGTGGTGGCTGGAAACCGCGCCCGGCTCGCCGAGCTCGGCGAGCGCCGGACGCGGCTGCGCGCCGGGCTCGGCGCCTCCGGGGAGGGCGGCGGGGCGTGAGCGGCGGCTCGTTCCAGGTCTCGCCCGACCTGGCGGACTACGCCGGCGCTTGGCGACGAGTTCTGACGACGCCCGAGAGCTGGGTCGTCTTCGACCTCGTCGACTCGACCCAACGCCGGGCGCGCACAGTGCTCGAGCGCCATTTCGAGGAGGGCGAGGAGCCGCACCCCTTCGCCATGGCGGCCCTCGGACAGTGGTCCGGATTCGGCCGCCAGGGGCGGCCGTGGGCGAGCGCCGCGGGTCTCGGTATCTACTCCACGGTAGCCTCGCCGGTCGCCGATCCCGAGCGCCTCTCGGTGGTGCCGCTCGCCGTGGCGGTGGCGCTCGCCGAGGTGCTCGAGCCGCTGCTCGGCGACGCGTTGCGCCTCAAGTGGCCGAACGACCTGATGGTCGCGGGACGCAAGCTCGGCGGCATCTTGTGCGAGGCCGTGGTCCGCGGGCGACGTCCCTGGGTGCTGGTCGGATTCGGGATCAACCACGGGCATCGCGCCAACTCCCTGCCGCACCCCGGCGCCACTTCGCTCGCCCTCAGCCTGCGCGCCGAGCCGCCGGCGCTCGCGCCGCTCGCCGCCCGGATGGTCGAGGCGACCGCGCGCTGCCTGTCCCACCTCGAACCGGCGGAGGAGATCGTCGGCCGTTATCGCTCGCGCTTGGTCCACCACGCGGGCGACGCGCTCTCCGCCGAGAGCGACGGCGAGCGGGTGGCGGGACGCTTCGCCGGCATCGACGAGCGCGGATTCCTGCTCCTCGAGACCGACCGCGGGACGATCGCGGTACGATCGGGCGAAGTGAGCGGACGATGAAGCGCGATGCGCCCCGGCCGGGCGCCGGTCTCCTGGTGGTGGTCGACGTCGGCAACACCAACGCCGTATTCGGCGTCTATCGCGGCGATGAGCTGGTCGAGAACTTCCGCCTGTCGACCGACACCGAGAGCACCGCCGACGAATACGGCGCGATGCTGCTGCCGCTGTTCGACCGCGCCGGGCTCGATCTCGCGGACACCGAGGGCGTGATCGTCTCCTCGGTGGTGCCGCCCCTGCAGTCGACCCTCGACCGGCTCGCGCGCCGCTACTTCGGTCGCGCGCCGCTGTTCGTCGAGCCCGGCATCAAGACCGGCATGCCGATCCGGTACGACAACCCGGTCGAGGTGGGTGCCGACCGGATCGTCAACGCCGTGGCGGCACGCGAGCTCTACGGCGCGCCGGTGTTGATCGTCGACTTCGGTACCGCCACCACCTTCGACATCGTCAACGCCGCGGGAGAGTACGCCGGCGGGATCATCGCGCCGGGCATCCTGATCTCGGCCGAGGCGCTGTTCGAGCACGCGTCCCGACTCTACCGGGTCGACGTCAAGCGCCCGCAGCAGCTCGTCGGACGCAACACGGCGGCCGCCATGCAGGCCGGCATCTACTACGGCTACATCGGTCTGGTCGACGGGATCCTCGAACGCTTGCTCGGCGAGCTGCCGGGGGTGCGGGAGATCGTGGCCACCGGCGGCCAGGCCGAGCTCATCGCCTCGGGTTCTCGCTACCTGCGTCAGGTCGAGCCGCTGCTGACCCTGCTCGGATTGAAGCTGATCTATGAGCGCAACCGCGGCGGCTGATCCGCCCGACGGCGATTCGGCGGAAGATCATGCCTACTTCCAAGCCCTCGAATCCGCGTTCCTCAAGCTGCGCGGCGCCGCGACGCTGCTGGCGCCGGCCGACTGGCACGCGGCGGTCGCCTGGCGGCGCCTGGGAGTGCCGCTGCCGCTCGTCGAGCGGGTGATGGCGGACCTGTTCGAGAAACGGCGCGCCGGACGCGGCGGGCGACGGATCTCGAGCCTGCGCTACTTTGCGCCGGCGGTCGAAGCGGCCTGGGAGGAGATGCGCGTCCTCTCGGCGGGCGGCGAGCGGCCCGAGCTCGCTCCCGAGCCCCTGGTGGTCGCCGAGCGGGTGGAGCGGCTGGCCGACGCGCTGCCCGCGGACCTGCCGCGTCGCGACGCCTGGCGTGCCCGGATCGCCGGCCTGGCCGCGCGCGAGGCGGGCGAAGTCGAAGCGGTGGAGCAGGAGCTGGCGCAGATCGATCGCGAGCTGCGCTCCGAGCTCGAGTCACGGCTCGATACGGCGCTCGCGGCCGGGCTCGCGCGCGAGGTCGAGTCGGCGCTCGCGCCGGTGCGCCACCGGTTGCCGGAGGAGGAGCTGGCGGTGGCGGGCGGTCGCCTGCGCGCCCAGTTGCTGCGCCGGCGGTTGAAACTGCCCTTGTTGTCGCTCTTCGCGCCCGAAGCCCGCCAGCCGCCCTCCGACGCCGCCGGCAGATAACGCGACCGATCCTCGTCTCTTGGCGACGTGAGCCCGGCTCGCGCGCCCGCCCTCTGGCCCGCGATGGTCTTCCTCGCGGCGCTGGCGATCCGCCCCGCCTTGCCCTGCCCGCCGCGCCCGGGGCCGCTGGTGGCGCTCGCCTGTCTGGCCCTGGCGCTCGGCCGAAGCGCTCCGCGAACTATGGCCGCCGCCGCGATGGGCCTCGCTTGGGGAGCGGCGGCGGGGGGCGCGGGCGCGGCCGCCGGCTGGCAGCGGGACCGTCCGGTCGAGGTTTCGGGTCGGGTCTGCTCCCCCTGGAGCGAAACGCGCGCCGGGCGCAGCGCCCGCCTGTGCGACCCCGCACTGACGCAGGGCCGGCTGGTCGTGACCCTCGACGATCCGCTGATCCTCGCCGTTCCGCTCTCCGCCCGTCCCGCAGCCTTCGGCACGCGCCTTCTGGCGCGCGGCTATATCGATCGCTCGCCACCGCTCGCCAACGCGGATCCGGCGCCGGCGGGGCGCTGGCGAGTGCGGGTGAAGAGCGCGCTTTTCTTGGCCACGCAGTCGTCTCCGGCGCTCTGGGAGCGCGGGGCGGAGGCGCTGCGGCGGGCCGTCGATCTCGCCCTGGAGCGCGGGGGCCGCGATCGACCCGGGATCCGGCTCACGCGCGCCCTGCTGCTGGGGGACTTGACGGCCCTGCCGGGAAACTGGCGCCGCGCCTTGCGCCGGACCGGGCTCCTGCATCTGATCGCCGTCTCCGGTCTGCACGTCGCGTTGCTCGCCGCGGGCGTGGCGGCGGTCGGCGCCTGGTGGCGACGTCGAGCGCGCGGACTGGCGCTGGCTCTCGGAGTGCTCGGCTACCTCGCCCTCGTCGGGCCGCAGCCGTCGATCCTGCGCGCCGCTGGAATGGCCTGGATCGCGTTGCTCGGCCTGGCCCTCGGACGACCGCAAGCGGCGCTGCAGAGCCTGGCGGTCGCCGCGAGCGCGATGGCGCTCGTCGATCCGCGGGTGGTGGACGATCTCGGGTTCCGGCTCTCGGCGAGCGCCACGCTCGGACTGCTACTGCTCGCGCCGCGCCTGGCGCCGGTCGGCGAGCGCGCCCGGCCCCTGCGGGCGGGGCTCGCGGTCTCGCTCGCGGCGCAGATCGCCACCTTCGTCTGGATCGCGCCCGTCTTCCATCAGATCCCGCTCGCCGCGCCGGCGTGGAACCTGCTGGCGATTCCCTGGTCGGCGCTCGCCCTGGCCGTCGGCGCCGCCTGGACGGCGATCGCCGTGCTCTGGCCGCCGTTCGGCGCCGCGAGCGGGGGAATCCTCGATCCCCTGGCCTGGCCGCTCGCGGAGCTCGCGCGCCTGCCCCCGCGATCGTGGTCGAACCTTCCGCTGGCGCTCGGCCCGGGAGAAGCGGCGATCGTCGCGTTGGTGCTCGCCTGGATCGTGTTCCTCGCCGGCCGCCGCGGCGCTCTGCTGCTCGTCCTGGCCTGCGGCCAGCCGCTGGCGCCGATCGGCGAGTCCCCGGGAGTCGCGGTCTCCTTCCTCGACGTCGGGCAGGGGGATGCGACGCTGCTCACCGACCGGGCGGTCGCCATCCTGATCGACGGCGGCGGCCAGGGTGGACGAGATCTCGCATCCTCGGCCCTGCTGCCGGCGCTCGCCCGCCGCGGCCGCTCCGCGCTCGACGTCGCCGTGCTGACCCACTCCGATTTCGATCACTGCGGAGGGCTCCTCGATCTCGCGGGCAGCGTGGCGATCGGCGAGCTCTGGGTGCGCTCCGACCTCGTACGCGCGCCCTGCGTGCTCGAGCTCGAACGGGAGGTGAGCGGCCGGGTGCGCGTCGTTCGCCCGGGCGACCGCTTGATACGCGGCGATTTCCGTTTCGAGGTATTGCCGAACGGCGCCGGCGCGGCGGCGGAGAACGACCGTTCGCTCGTGCTGGCGGTAGCGGCGCTCGGTCGCCGCCTGCTGTTCACCGGCGACATCGAGGCGCGGGCGGAGGAGGAGCTCGTGCGGCTCGCCGCGCCGAGCCTGCCGGCGGACCTGCTCAAGGTCGCGCACCACGGCAGCCGGACGTCGTCCTCGGAGGACTTCCTGGCGCGCTCCCGACCGCGCTATGCGATCGTCTCGGCGGGTCCCGGCAACCTCTACGGGCATCCTTCGGCGAGCGTGCTGCGCCGCCTGGCGGACGGGGGAGCGCGGGTCCTGCGCTGCGACCTGCAGGGCGAGATCCGCTTCGACTGGCACGCGGGCTCGCCTCTGCGACTGCACCTGCCGGGCGAGCCCAAGAACCCCTGACCGAGCCCGGCTAGACTGGCGGGCGTGACCTCCGCGATCGCGATCGTCGGCGCCACCGCCACCGGCAAGAGCCAACTCGCCGTCGAGCTCGCGATCCGTCTCGGCGGAGAGATCGTCAACGCCGACGCTTTCCAGGTCTACCGCGGTCTGGACATCGGTACCGCGAAACCGGATTCCGGCGCTCGCGCGGCGGTGGCGCACCATCTGATCGACATCCTCGAGCCGACCGAGACCTTCTCGGCCGGACGGTTCGCGCGCCGGGCTGCGGCGGCGATCGCCGACATCGTCGCGCGCGGCCGAGTGGCGATCGTCGCCGGCGGCACCGGTTTCTACGTCCGGGCGCTCGCCGAGGGCCTGGCGCCGTTGCCGACCGTGCCGCCCGAGCTGCGCGAGCGACTTGCGGCACGCTGCGCTCGCGAGGGCGCCCCGGCGCTGCACGTGGAGTTGGCAAGCGTCGACCCCGAGAGCGCGGCGCGCATCGCGCCGCGCGACCGGCACCGCGTCCTGCGCGCGCTCGAAGTCTGGCTCGCGAGCGGCGAGACGCTCTCCTCCTGGCACCGTCGCGCGCCCGCGACGCCGAACGCTCCGACCCTGCGCAAAATCGGATTGACGCTGCCGCGCGCGGTTCTATACGATCGTATCGAGTCGCGCGTGGCCTCCATGCTCGAGCGAGGGTGGTTGGACGAGATCCGCGGGCTGTTGGCCGCCGGGGTTCCGCCCGCGGCGCCGGCGTTCCGGGCGATCGGCTACCGCTCCATGATCGAATACCTGAGCCACGGGCGCGACCTCGAGTCGGCGACCCGCGAGGCGGTCGTCGCCACCCGCCGGTACGCCAAGCGCCAGGAGACTTGGTTCCGACGGGATCGTGATATCGAATGGCTCGAGGCGCGCGACCGAGAGCGCGCGCTCGAAGCGGCTCTGCGGCACGCGGGAGCGAGGAGCGGGGAGAGCGCATGAACAAGCCGAGCATCAACATTCAGGACGGGTTCCTCTTTCAGAGCCTGAAAGACGGCAAGCCCATGGCGGTCGAACTGGTGACCGGTGCCCGGCTCGAAGGGCGCATCCGCCGATTCGACCGCTTCGCCGTGGTCGTCGAGGTCGCGGGTCGCGAAGTCCTCGTCTACAAGCACGCCATCGCCACCATCGCGTCGGTCGCGGAGGGCTGAGCCTCGGGCTGCGTCGTGACCCCGTCGCGAGCGATCGGCACGCGGCTCCTCCTCGTGACGCTCGGTCTGTCGGCCTGGGCGGGTTGCCGCCCTCTACCGCCGCCCGTCCGGAGCGCCCCGTTTCCCGCCGAGCTGGCGCCTTACTTGGTGGACCCCGGTGAAGATTCTGAAGCGGGCTGCGCCGCCGAAGTGAGCGCCGAGTGGTCGGCGTTCGCGGCGAGTGGCCGCGGCGCGCCCGCCGCGGCGCGCGCTGCGGAGCTCGCCGAGCAGCCGGGGGGCTGCGCGCCGGCGCTCGTCCTGCTTGCCGAAACGGAGCTGCTGGCGCGCCAGTTCTCGGCCGCCGAAGCGACACTCCGCGGCCCGGCGGCGCAGTCGGGCGAGCCGGCGCTGCAGCTCGTCTACGCGCGCGCCGCCGAGCTCGCGGGCGATCCGGTCGCGGCGCTCGCCGCCTTCGAACGCGCGGCCTCCCGCTATCCCCTGGCCGCGGCGCGCCGCGGCGAGGTTCGCCCCGCGGCGCTCGACGAGCTGTCGCGCCGCTTCGCCGCCGAGCTCGGGCGACAGCGAATCCCCGACGCCGAGGCCGCCCTGTCCATGCTCGAGCGCTGGGCGCCGGAGGAAGAGCGGACGATCGAGGCCGAGCGCGGCTTGGCGGCCGCCAAGGGAGACGGGACGCGCGAGCTCGAGGCGGTGCGCCGGCTGGTGGCCGCCCACCCGGAGCGCACCGATCTCGAGCTGCGGCGCGCGGCGCTCGAGATGGAGTTCGGCGATCCGCGAGCGGGGCTCGAGTTGTTTGCGGGCTTGGTGGCCCGATTCCCGCGCGATCCGGCGATCGCCGACCAGCAGGCGCAGGCGAAGTTTCTCTTTCGGCTGCAGAACGCGCCCGACGGCGTCAAGCGCGCGCGGCTCAAGAACCAGCTGACGCGCGCCGATTTCGCCGTGCTCCTCTATTGGCTGGTGCCGCAGGTGCGAACGGCGCGCGCCGGCGCGGCGCACATCGCGTCCGACATCCTCGACCACCCGGCGCGCGACGAAATCGTGCGGGTAGTCAACCTCGGGCTGCTGCAGGTCGACGAATCGTTGCACCTGTTCGATCCGAATCGACCGCTACGGCGCAGCGAGGCGCTGGCGGCGATCTTGCGCCTGCTGGCCGAGGACGAGCGCGCCGCCGGCTGCGTCGGCGATCCGGCTGGGGCGCTCGCCAGCCGCGACGCGATCTGCGCCGCGGCGGCGGCCTGCGGGCTGACCGCCGCCCAGGCGGCCTGCCCTCCGGGAGGCGGCCTCTCCGGCGGCGAAGCGACCGAGCTCCTGCGCCGGACCCTCGACCGCCTGGGCGTCCCATGAACTGGACCTTGCCCAATCTCCTCTCGATCTGCCGCATGGGGCTGATCCCGGTCTTCGTGGTCGAGGTGCTCGACGGATCGATGAGCCGGGCGCTCGGAGTCTTCGCCCTCGCCGGGGTCTCCGACGCCCTCGACGGCTTCATCGCCCGCTTCTGGAACCAGAAGTCGGCGCTCGGCGCCTACCTCGACCCGATGGCCGACAAGCTCCTGCTGATGACCGCTTACGTTGTGCTGGCGATCCCGAATCTCCACCGCGGGTTGGTGATCCCGGTGTGGGTCACGGCGCTGGTCATCACCCGCGACGTGGTCATCGTCGGCGTGGCGCTGGTTCTCTACCTCGCCGTCGGAGTGCGGCGCTTCCCTCCCAGCGCGATCAGCAAGGTCAACACGGCGGCGCAGGTCCTGACCGTGGTGCTGGTGATGATCTCGGCGCTCGATTCTCGTCTCATGGTGCCCGCGACCTGGGCGGTCTACGCGGTCGCCGGCCTGACCCTGTTCTCCGGTTTCGACTACATTCTGCGCGCCAACCGCATGAGCGCCGCCAAGTAGCACGATGTCGAGTTTCGTCCACCTCCACCTCCACAGCCAGTACAGCCTGCTCGACGGGGCCAACCGGCTCGACGACGTCTTGGCGGCCGCGAAAGCGGCCGCTATGCCGGCCGTCGCCCTTACCGACCACGGAAATCTCTTCGGGGCGCTCGACTTCTACGACCGGGCGCGCAAGCTCGGCGTGCGGCCGATCGTCGGCATGGAGGCCTACGTCGCCCAAGGGAGCCACACCGACCGCGACGCTTCCCGTTCGTCGAGCAATCACCTCGTGTTGCTGGCGCGTAACGAGGTCGGCTACCGCAACCTGATTCGGCTGACCACGCGCTCCTACCTCGACGGCTTCTACTACAAGCCGCGCATCGACCACGAGCTGCTGCGCAAGCACGCGGAGGGCCTGATTGGACTCTCCGCCTGCCTCAAGGGCGAGATCAACGAGCGCATCGTCGGCCGGCGCGCGGAGGAGGCCGAAGCGGTGGCGCGCGGCTACCGCGAGATCTTCGGCGAGGGGAACTTCTACCTCGAGATGCAGGACCACGGCATCCCGGAGCAACGGGCGGCCAACGAGGTCCTGCGCCGCATGTCGCGCCGGCTCGCGATCCCGCTGGTGGTGACCAACGACTGCCACTACCTGCGCCAGGACGACGCTTTCGCCCACGACGTGCTGCTGTGCATCGGCACCCAGCGCGTGCTCTCGGATCCGGACCGCCTGCGCTACGCGTCGGAGGAGTTCTACCTGAAGTCCGCCGACGAGATGCACCGCCTCTTCCCGGACGACGGCGCGGCGGTCGAACGCACGGTGGAGATCGCCGAACGCTGCGACCTGGTCTTGCCGGAGGGCAAGTTCCATCTGCCGGACTTCCCCGTGCCGGCGGGAGAGACCGCGGATTCCCATTTCGAGCGCATGGCGTGGAGCGGGCTCGAGGAGCGGCTCGCCGAGCTGGCGCGACGCAATCCTGCGGCGTTGGCGCGCCATTCGATCGAGGTCTACCGCGAGCGCCTACGCTACGAGGTCGAAGTCATCCAGCGCATGGGGTTCGCGGGTTACTTCCTGATCGTCTGGGACTTCATCCGCCACGCGCGCGATAGCGGCATCCCGGTGGGTCCTGGGCGCGGATCGGCCGCGGGCTCGCTGGTCTCCTACGCGTTGCGGATCACCGATATCGACCCGCTGCAGTACGACCTGCTGTTCGAGCGCTTCCTCAATCCCGAGCGCGTGTCGATGCCCGACATCGATACCGACATCTGCCAGCGCCGGCGCGGCGAAGTGCTGGCCTACGTCAGTGAGAAGTACGGCCGCGACCGGGTCTCGCAGATCATCACCTTCGGGACGCTCGCCGCCAAGGGCGTGCTGCGCGACGTCGGACGGGTGATGGGCCTGCCGTTCGCCAAGGTCGACCGCATCGCCAAGCTCCTGCCGGAGATGGAGAAGTCGCTCGGCGAGGCGGCGCGGACGGTCGACAGCCTGGCGGCGGAGGTGGCGAGCGACCCGGAGGTCAAGCAGATCGTCGACGTCGGCAGCCGTCTCGAAGGCCTGACCCGACACGCCTCGGTGCACGCCGCCGGAGTCGTGATCACGCCCGGTCCGATCGAAGAGATCGTGCCGCTCTACAAGACGAACAAGGACGAAATCGTCACCCAGTGGGACATGCACGGCGTCGAGCGTCTGGGTCTGCTGAAGATGGATTTCCTCGGACTGAAGACGGTCACCGTGGTCGACGACACGCTGCGGATCCTGAAGCACCAGGGAATCGACCTCGATCTCGAGGCGGTGCCGCTCGACGATCCGGAGACCTTCCGCATCTTCTGCGAGGGTCGTACCAGCGGCATCTTCCAGTTCGAGTCGAGCGGCATGCGCGACATGTTGAAGCGCGCCCGGCCCTCGCGCTTCGAGGATCTGGCGGCGTTCAACGCCTTGTATCGCCCGGGGCCGCTGTCGCAGGGCATGCATGACTCGTTCATTCGCCGCAAACACGGCCGCGAGAAGGTCGAGACGATCTTCAAGGAGATCGAGCCGATCCTCGCCGAGACCTACGGCGTCATCACCTACCAGGAGCAGGTGATGCTCATCGCGGTCGAGATCGCCGGCTTCTCGATGGGCGAAGCGGACGTGCTGCGCAAGGCGATGGGCAAGAAGAAGCCCGAGGAGATGGCGAAGCAGAAGGAGAAGTTCCTCTCCGGGGCGGAGAAAAAGGGTTTCGCGCGCAAGAAGGCGGGCGAGCTCTGGGACTACATCGAGCCCTTCGCCGGCTACGGTTTCAACAAGAGCCACTCGGTCGCCTACGCCATGCTGGCCTACAAGACCGCCTACCTGAAGGCGCACTATCCGGTGGCGTTCATGGCGGCGATGCTGTCGTCCGAGATCGCCTCGACCGACGACGTGGTCAAGTACGTCGGCGAGTGCCGCGAGATGGGCATCCGCGTGCTGCCACCCGACGTCAACGTCAGCGAGTGGGCGTTCAGCGTCGAGGGCGACGCGATCCGCTTCGGCCTCGGCGGGGTGAAGGGCCTGGGCGAGTCGGCGGTCGAGGCGATCCTGGCGGCGCGGCGGCGCGCCGGGCGGTTCGCGAGCCTCGCGGCGTTGGCGCGCGAGATCGACTCCCGTGCCGCGAACCAGAAAGTGCTGGAGTCGCTGATCAAGAGCGGCGCCTGCGACGCGCTCGGTCCGCACCGTGCGGCGCTCGCCGGCTCGATCGAGCGCGTCCTCGAGTACGCCCAACGCCGCCGGCGTGAGATCGAGGAGGGCCAGGGAAGCCTCTTCGGCGCGGCGGGCACCGCCGAACCCCGGGTGGCGGGCGACGTCGAACCTTGGCCCGAGAGCGAGCGCCTGCGTTGCGAGAAGGAGGCGCTCGGCTTCTTTCTGACCGGCAATCCGCTGGCGCCCTTCGAAGCCCGGCTGGCGAAGCTGTGCACGCACACGACGCGGGCGCTCAAGGACGGATTCGAAGGCAAGGCGACGGTGGGTGGCTTGGTGGCCAGGGTGAAGCGACAGAAGATCAAGAGCGGCCCCAACGAGGGCAAGGTCATGGGACGCTTCGTGCTCGAGGACTTGCACGGCGGCCTGAATGTCACCCTGTTCGTCGACGCTCTCAAGCGCTTCGACTCGCTCCTGGTCGAGGACGCCGCCGTCCTGGTCAGCGGAACGGTGCGCGAACGTGGTGGAGAGATCGAGATGACCGCCGACGAGATCGTCCGCCTCGAGTCGGCCGCCGATCGCCTGGTCTCCTCGGTGCGCGTGCGCCTCGACCCGGGGGTGACCACCAACGCCATGCTGCGCCTGCGCGACGTGCTCGCCGAGCACCCGGGAGACGCGCGCGTGTTGTTCGCGATGCGCATCGGCGAGGACGATCTCGAGATCGAGCCGCTGGATCGCTTCAAGGTGAAGTTCTCGCCGGAGCTCGTGCGGCGGATCGAAGGTATCGTCGGACCTGGAAGCGTCGAGCGCCGAGGAGTCTGAGTCGGCCGGCGTACAATCACGGCGAGGACCCCCGTGCGCCCCGACGAATCGACCGCCGACTTGCCGCGCCGCCTCGGCCTTCTGCCGGTCGCCGAGCGCGAGTTCCTCGCCGCCGCGCGAGGGGTGGCGCGCGAGCGCGCGATCCAGCTCTACTGCGTCGGCGGCGGGGTGCGCGACCTGCTGCTCGATCGCCCGGCGCCGGATCTCGACTTGCTGGTTTGGCGCGACCTCCCGGGATTCGCCGGCGCGCTCGCCGACCGGCTCGGCGGCCGGGCGTGCGCGCACCCGGAGTTCCTCACCGCGACGCTCGAGCTCCCCGACGGAACGGCGCACGACCTGGCGGCGGCGCGTCGCGAGCGCTATCCGGCCCCGGGGGCGCTGCCCGAGGTGGAGCCCGCGAGCGAGCTCGTCGAGGACCTGGCACGGCGCGACTTCTCGGTCAACGCCCTGGCGCTCGAGCTGCCGGCGACCGGCGAGCCCGGCCGCCTCCACGACCCGTTGGGGGGGTTGTCGGATCTCGGCGCGCGCCGCCTGCGGGTCCTGCACGCCGCCTCGTTCCTCGACGACCCGACGCGCATCGTGCGCGGCCTGCGCTTCGAAGCCCGCCTCGGCCTGCGCTTCGACGACCCCACCCGCCGGCTGGCGGTCGCGGCTCTCGCCGGCGGCGCGCTCGCGACGGTCTCCCCGCCTCGGCTGCGCCTGCAGCTCGACCGGGCCTTCGAGGAGGCCGGTACGGTGCCGGTGGAGCTCGTCCGGAGAGGTGCCGAGATCGGGCTCTGGGGCGCGGCTCTCGGCCTGTCGGGGCCGGCGAGCGCGGCGTTCGCGTCGACGCTCGAGCGACTTCTCGCCGGCCTCGAGGAGTGGCGCGCCGCGGGCATCGCCGCCTTGCCGTCGCGCCGGTCGCTCGCTTGGCTGGCGCTCTTCCAGCAGTTGGCGGAAGCGGAGCGCGGACCGCTCGCCGAGCGCCTCGGCTTCTCGGCGGCCGAGCGCGCGCTCCTCGCCGGCGCGCCCGAGCGAACGGCGGAGGCTCGCCGCCGGCTGGCGGGACCCACGAGCCCGCACGTCGCGCACGCGGCCCTGGCGGCGCTCGCGCCGGCGGAGCTGCTGTCGCTCGCCGTCGGCGGCGAATCCGCCGCGGGAGCGGCGGCGTGGCACGAGGCCGGGGAGTGGCGGCAGCTGCGCCTGAGCGTCGGCGGCAAGGACCTGATCGCCGCGGGAGTGCCGCCGGGCCCGCGTCTGGGCGAGGCGCTGCGGCGCACGTTCGCCGCGCGCCTCGACGGCGAGATCGGCCGCGAGGGCGAGCTCGCCTTCGCCCTCGCCGCCGGCCTGCCGGCGCCCGGGCCGGACGCATGAGATCGCATGGCGCCGGGCGCGTCGTCGCGGCGCTGGCCGCGGGCCTGGTCGCGGCGCCACTCGCCGCCGATCCGGCGGTGGCGCCACCCGCGGAACCGGGACCGCGGGTCGATCGGCGGGAGCAGATCCTGGTGCGCTCGGACTGCTTCAGCGGCCTCGGCCGGCGCGAGATCACCCTGTTCGCCAACGGCACGATCCGGCTGCGGGAAGGGCCGCTCGCCGAGCTGGCGCTGCGTCTCGGGGAGTTGGGCGACGACCAGCTGGCGGCCTTCCTGCGCCGCTTGGCCGAACCCGATCTCTCCGAAGTGGGCCGGGTCGAGAGCGCCCCCGACGGCCCCTGGGTCGAGAAGTGCATCCTCGAGCTCGCGCTGCCGGACCGGCCGGCGCGTCACTTCGACTATCAGCGCTACGCCTCGTTGCCCCTCGGCCTGTCTTCGCTGGTGCGGATCGTCGACGAGCTTTCGACCCACGTCGATCCGGATTCACGCGACGAGCATCTGCCGCTGCGCTACGAGCCGCGGCCAGGGGACATCCTGAAGCGCACCGACGGCCAGCTGTTCGAGGTCGTGGCCTTCACCTCGGACGGCAAGGGCGTCGAGCTCAACGGCCGCAGCCAGCCGATCACGCTCTACGTGGCCCGGGGCGAGCTCACCCGCCAGTTCATCGCCCTGGTATCGCGGGCGCGCCGCCCGTGAAGGATCGCCGGCCGACGGCCTCGAGACGCGGCGACGCGGGCGGGGGAGTGCGAATCGGCGCCGGGACTCTGCGCGGCCGGCGATTCGCCGTCCCTCCCGGCGCCCGACCCACGGAGAGTCGGGTGCGCGAAGCGCTGTTCTCGATCTGGCAAGACCGCCTGCCGAACTCCCTCTGGCTCGACCTGTTCGCCGGCAGCGGCGCGATGGGGATCGAAGCCGTCAGTCGCGGCGCGCTCTCGGCCACCTTCGTCGAATCCGATCGCGGCGCGGTGCGGGTCTTGGAGCGCAATCTCTCGCTCCTCGCTCCGGGTAGCGCCCGGCTGGTGTCCACGCCGGTCGAGCGCGCTCTGGTCGAGCTCGCGGGCGAGCCGGAGGCGCAGCGGTTCGATCTGGTGTTCGCCGATCCGCCGTACGCCTGGAGGGTGCCCGCCGAGATGTTTGCCGCGATCGCGCGCGTCGCCGCTGCGCACGCCGAATTGGCGATCGAGCACGCTGCCCGGGCGTCGCTTCCGGACCGCGAGCGGCCCTGGGTCCGCCGCCTGGAACGGCGCTACGGCGACTCGGCGCTCAGTGTCTACGGCCGGCTCGAATGACCGCCGGACGGCGGCGCGTCACCAGATCCAGCGGTGACCCTGCTCGCCGTCCTCCCACCACTGCGCGTCCGGGTCGCCGCCGCCGAACCACTTTTGGATGGAGACGTGCCCGGTGCCCAGGTTGTCGATGCGCACTTCGAGGTAATTCGCCGAGGCGGGGGCGCCGTTGTCCTTGAGCCGGAAGGCCCCGAGGCGCTGGACCGAGCCGTCGGTCTGGAACATGGGTCCCGGGTGGGGCGGCGGCGAGGCCGGAGGGTTGTCGTTCCAGCCCTGGATGGCGTGGGTCGACGCCGGATCCGAATCGGTCGGTCCCCAGAGGAAGACGCCTTGCGGCAGCAAGTACGGCGGGCCGATCTGGCGATCGACCCCCGCGTCGTAGGCGTCGTTGCGGTTCGAATCGAGGAAGGCGGTGAATGTGTTGGTCGCCGCGTCGTACCAGAGCCCGGCCGGGAGGCTGCGCCGGATCGACTCGATCCGCACCACGCGCATCAGGGTCGCCAGCTCGCGCGAAGTGGCGGTGAAGCGATAGCGGTAGGTGACCTGGAGAAGGCGCGGGATGCCGATCAGCAGCAGGATGCCGATCACCGCCAGCACGACGATCATCTCCAGCAAGGAAAAACCCCGCTGCCTCGATCTCGGAGTGCGGATGGACGACCTCATGGTCTCGGCTCCTCTCGACTTGCGCCCGATTGTAGCCCAGACCCCGGTTCCGGGCCTGTCGAGGATTCCGCGCGCGGCGCCGGTCAGCGTGGCGACGACTCGCGCCGCCGGCGGAGGAAGAAGGAGAGCTCCTCGAGCTGGATTCTCAGGTCCACGTTCTTGATCCGGCAGTTGGGCAGCGAGGGCAGGCTGACGGGCGCGAAGTTCAGGATCGCCGCGATCCCGGCGCGGGCGATCGACGCCGCGGCCGCCGCCGCGCCGTCGGCCGGCACCGCCAGGACCGCGATCTCGGCCCGCGTCTCCTCGGCCACCCGGGCGAGGTTGCGCCAGTCCTCGACCACGATCGACCCCACGCGGCGGCCGATTTTCGCCGCGTCGGTGTCGAACCCGGCGACCACCCGGAACGGCCCGCTGTTGAAGGCGGGGAAGCGCGCCAGCGCCGTCCCGAGGTTGCCCATGCCGACGAGCACCACGGGATGGACTCTGTCCAGTCCGAGCAGCGTCGCCAGGTCGTCCGCCAGCTCGGCGACGTCGTAGCCCACGCCGCGGACGCCGAACTCGCCGAAGTTCGCCAGGTCCTTGCGGATCTGGGTCGAGGAGAGGTGGAAGCGGTGCTCGAGCTGCTGCGACGAGACCTTGCGTAGCCCGTGCTCCTCCAATTGGCGCAGTGACCGGAGGTAGACCGAGAGGCGGTTGACCGTCAGCGGCGACACGCCGACCGGCTCGCGGTCCCCTGCGGAGCGGTCGGCGTTGGAGCTGGGAGGCGTGCGCTTGGAGGAAGGCATGGGTGCCCCCCGCGAGGGGCGACGGACGTTAGAGGCTGGTCAGGGCGGACGTCAGCCGTTCGAGCAGCGCCCCGGGGAGTAGACCGAGCAGCAGCGTGGCGCCCGCCGCGACGAAGGCCGCGAGGCGGCCGCTGAAGTCGACCGCCAGGGCCTTGGGAGCGGCGGTCTCGGGTTTCATGTAGAGCATGTAGACCACGCGCAGGTAGTAGACGACGCCCACCAGGCTGGCGGCGATGCCGACCAGGGCGAGGCCGAGATTGCGGTGCTCGATGGCGTGCAGGAAGACGAGGTACTTGCCGAGGAAGCCGGCGGTCGGCGGGATCCCGCCGAGCGACAGCAGGCAGATCGTCAGGCAGGCGGCGAGCGCCGGGAAGCGGAAGCCCCAGCCCGAGAGCGCCGCGATCGGATGCTGCTCGCCCGGGTGCGCGTAGAGCATGCCGACGATGCCGAACGCTCCCGCGTTCATCAGGACGTAGGCGATCAGGTAGACGAGAATGGGTCGCCAGGAGTCGGGGCCCGGGCTGGCGAGCGGGATCATCACGTAGCCCATGTGGGCGATCCCCGAGTAGGCGAGCATGCGCTTGATGTCGCGCTGCACCAGGGCGAAGAGGTTGCCGAGCAGCATCGAGGCGATCGCCAGCACGGCCACCAGCTCGGACCAGCGCGGGCCGAGCGGGCCCTCGGCGATCGTGCGCACGACGCGCACCATGACCACCGCGCTCGCTACTTTCGGCGCCACCGAGAGGAAAGCTACGAACGGCGTCGGAGCGCCCTGGTAGACGTCCGGGGCCCAGGCGTGGAAGGGCACCAGTCCGAGCTTGAAACCGAAGGCGGCGACGATCAACAAGAAACCGAGCGTCAGCAGCCCGACGGTGCCGCGACCCGCCGCGATCGCCTCCGAGATGCCGGCGAGGGCGGTCGAACCGGTCTCGCCGTAGACCAGCGCGATGCCGTAGAGCAGGAACGCCGAGACGAAGGCGCCCATCAGGAAGTACTTGATCCCCGCCTCGGCGGAGACCGCTTCCCGGCGGTGGAAGGCGGCGAGGCCGTAGAGGCAGACCGACGCCAGCTCGAGCGACAGAAAGATCGACAGGAGGTCGGTGCTACGCACCAGCAGGCACAGACCGGCTGCGCTCCAGAGCAGGAGCGCCGGGTACTCGCCGGCGAGCAGCTTCTCGCGCGTCAGGTAGCCCTGGGCCGAGAGCAGGCCGAGGCCGGTGGCGAGCAGGATCGCCTGGCAGAACGCGGCGGTGAGCGGCGTCGCCTCGACCAGGCGCGAGAAGCCGGGGCCCGCGGCGGCGTTGGCGTACGCCCAGGAGGCGACCGCGACCGCGGCGAGGCCGAGCCAGAGAAAGGTCCGGCGCAGGGCCGGGGCGAAGGCCTCGAGCAGCAGGAGGATCGAGCCGCCGATGACCAGCGCCAGCTCGGGGGTCAGGCTGGCGACCTGAGCGAGGGAGAGCGAGAAATCGGGCGAGCTCATGGCGTGGCCGCCTCGGTCGGCGGCGGGGCCGAAGGTCCGAAAGTGCTGGAGGAGGCCCGAGCGAGCGGCGCGAGCCGAGGCGTCCCCGGCGCCGGCGAGGCCGCACGCGCGCGGTAGGTCTCGAGCAGCTCGGCGAGCGCCGGCCGGCTGGGCTCGAGAAAGCGGTTCGGCGCGATGCCGATCCACAGCATCAGGACGGCGAGGGGGATCAGCGCCGCCATCTCGCGCCAGCCGAGATCGACGAGCTTGCGATTCTCCTCCTTGGTGATCGGACCCCAGATGGTCTCGGCCAGCAGGCGCAGGAGATAGACCGCGGCGAGCACCACGCCCGAGGCGGCGATCAACGCCGGCCAGCGCATGCCGATCTTCCAGGTGCCGACGAGGATCATGAACTCGCCGACGAAGCCGTTCAAGGCCGGCAGGCCGACCGAGGCCAAGGTCGAGAAGACGAGGAAAAAGGCGAAGCGCGGCATCGGTTTGGCGAGGCCGCCGAAGTCCTCGAACTTCTTCGTGTGCCGGCGGTCGTAGAGCATGCCGACCAGCAGGAACAGCGCCCCGGTCGACAGGCCGTGGTTGACCATCTGCAGCAGCGCCCCCTGCCAGGCGATCAACTGGCAGGCGGCGATGCCGAGCATCACGAACCCGAGGTGGGCGATCGAGGAGTAGGCGACCAGCTTCTTCATGTCCGGCTGCACCCAGGCGACGAGCGCGCCGTAGACGATGCCGACGAGCGCCAGCACCACCAGCCAGGGCATCAGGCGGTGGCTCGCCTGCGGGAAGAGCGGCAGAGCGAAGCGCAGGAAGCCGTAGGTGCCGAGCTTGAGCAGGATGCCGGCGAGGATCACCGAGCCGCCGGTCGGCGCCTCGACGTGGGCGTCGGGCAGCCAGGTGTGCACCGGGAACATCGGCACCTTGATCGCGAAGGCGATGGCGAAAGCGGCGAAGAGCCAGAGCTGCTGGCCGAGCGGCAGCTCGAGCCGCAGCAGATCCGAGTAGGCGAAGGACCAGATCCCGTCCGGCGACAGGCGGCTGTGCGTCCAGGCGAGCCAGAGGATGCCGATCAGCATGAGCAGGCTGCCGGCCATGGTGAAGAGGAAGAACTTCACCGCCGCGTAGATCCGCCGCTCGCCGCCCCAGATGCCGATGATCAGGTACATCGGCACCAGCATGACCTCCCAGAAGACGTAGAAAACGAACAGGTCGAGCGCCAGCAGCGCGCCGAGGATGCCGGTCGTCAGCAGGAACAGCGAGACGGTGAACGCCGGCCAATGCTTGTCGATACCTCTCCAGGAGCCGAGGACGACGATCGGCAGCAGCAGCCCGGTGAGCGCCACGAGCGGCAAGGAGATGCCGTCCATCCCCACCTGGTAGCGGATCGAGAGGTTCTCGAAGCGCAGCCAGGAGTAGACCGGATCGGCGGCGAGCGCTCCGGCGCCGCCGGAGTGCGTCGCGATGTAGAGCCCGATGAGGACCATCTCGGCGAGCGAAGCCAGGAGAGCGTAGATCTTCACCCAGCTCTCCGGCAGCCGCCGCAGGAGCAGGAGCGGGACGCAGGCGAGGGCGGGGAAGAAGATCAGCCGCGTCAGCGAGTCGCCGAACATCAGGTGGAAGAACCCCGGCGTCATCAGAGCACCATCCACCAGAAGAGGAGCAGCACGCCGGCGAAGAAATAGAGCGCGTAGTTGCGCACGTTGCCGGTGGTCGAGAAGCGGCCGAGGTCGCCGGTGAGCTCGGTGACGAAGGCGCCGACGTGCAGCGCGCCGTCGATGAGCAGGGTGTCGATCACCTTCCAGCAGGCGCGGGCGAGCGCCGCGATCGGGCGGACGACGACCTTGTCGTAGAGCTCGTCGACGTAGTACTTGTTGGCGAGCAGGCGCTGCGCGACCGGCCGCCGGGCGGCGAAGGCGTCGTCGGCCGCGGTGCCGCGCTCGCCGCCCCAGAGGCGGCGGGCGATCCCGATGCCGGCGAGCGCCACCGCCACCGAGACGAGCATCAGGACCCACTCGGTCGCGCCGCTCAGGTGCTCGGTGGCGGCTTCGTGGCCGGGGACCACGGTGACGATCGGCGACAGGAAGTGGTCGAGCCAGTCGTGGCTCTCCTGGCCGAGGCTCTCCCAGATCGCCTTGGGGATGCCCAGCCAGCCGGCCACCGCGGCGCCGATCGCCAGCACCACGAGCGGCAGGGTCATCACCCAGGGCGACTCGTGCAGGTGGTGCTCCTGCTCGTGCGTGCCGCGGAACTTGCCGCCGAAGGTCAAGTACACGGCGCGGAACATGTAGCAGGCGGTCAGGCCCGCGGTCAGGAGACCCACGGCCCAGAGCGCCTTGTGGGCGCCTTCGCCGGCGTAGGCCGCCGCCAGGATGCCGTCCTTCGAGAAGAAACCGGCGAGCGGCGGGATGCCGGCGATCGCCAGGGTCGAGATCCAGAAGGTGCGATAGGTGATCGGCAACTGCTTCTTGAGACCGCCCATCTTGCGCATGTCCTGCTCGCCGCCCATGGCGTGGATGACCGAGCCCGAGCCGAGGAAGAGACAGGCCTTGAAGAAGGCGTGGGTCGCGAGGTGGAAGATCGCGATCACGTACGCGCCGACGCCGGCAGCGAGGAACATGTAGCCGAGTTGCGAGACGGTGGAGTAGGCGAGCACCTTCTTGATGTCGTTCTGCGCGATGCCGATGGTGGCGGCGAAGATCGCGGTCGCCCCGCCGACGACCGCCACGAAGAGCGAAACCGAGGGCGCGAGCTGGTAGAGGACGTTGGTGCGCACCACCATGTAGACGCCGGCGGTCACCATCGTCGCGGCGTGGATCAGGGCGGAGACCGGCGTCGGTCCGGCCATCGCGTCCGGCAGCCAGACGTAGAGCGGGATCTGCGCGCTCTTGCCCATAGCGCCGCCGAACAGGCAGAGCGCGGTGAAGGTCGCGAAGCTCAAGCCGAGGGCGTACGGTCGGGTCGCGGACTCCGGGTTCGCCAGCACCTGGCGGGTGATCTCGCCGTAGTCGAAGCTGCCGTAGTTCGAGAACAGGGCGAACAGGCCGAGGAGGAAGGCGAAGTCGCCGATCCGGTTGACGATGAAGGCCTTGCGCCCGGCGTACGGCGGGAAGGTCTGGTCGTAGTAGAAGCCGATCAGCAGGTAGGAGCAGAGGCCGACGCCCTCCCAGCCGACGAACATCACCACGAAGTTGCTCCCCAGCACCAGCAGGAGCATCGATCCCAGGAAGAGGTTGAGGTAGGCGAAGTAGCGCCGGTAGCCTTCCTCGTGACCCATGTAGCCGACCGAGTAGAGGTGGATCCAGAAGCCGACGAAGGTGACCACGAAGAGCATTACCGCCGACAGCCGATCGAGCAGGAAGGACACCGGGATCGAGAGCTCGCCGGTGGTCCAGGAGTAGAGGACCTGGCGATAGGCCTCGCCGTGGTGCGCGGTCGCGAACTCCCACAGGCAGCCGAGGGCGAGCGCCAGCGCCGCGAGCGGGAAGCCGACGCCGACGGCGGTCACCAGCGATTTCTGCCGGTTGCGCACCAGCAGCGCGTTGACGGCGGCGCCGGCGAGAGGCAGGAGCGGAATCAGCCAGAAGAGGTCGAGCATCGCTCCTACCAGCGCATCAGATTGACGCGGTTGAGGTCGATCGTCCGCCGCAGGCGGAAGATGGCGATGAACAGCGCCAGGCCGACGGCGGCCTCCGCCGCGGCCACGGCGAGGGCGAAGAAGACGACCATCTGTCCGGTGACGTCGCCCAGGATCCGGCCGTAGGCGACCAGGGTCAGGTTGGCGGCGTTCAGCATCAGCTCGATCGACAGGAAGATGGCGATGCCGTTGCGGCGGGTGAGCGCGCCCACCACGCCGATCGCGAACAGCGCCGCCGCGAGCAGCAGGTACCAGGAGACCGGCACGCTCACGGCAGATCCTCCGGCGAGTCGCCATCCGGGCGCTTCGCGACCCAGCTCGCCGCCACCACCGCGACCAGGAGCAGGAAGCCGATGATCTCGAACGGCAGGACGTAGGTCGAGAACAGCTCGCCCGCCAGCTCCGCCACCGAAGTGACGGCGCCCGCCGACGCCGGACGCGCCGAGCCGTGCACCTCCCACAGCAGGCGCCCGGCGGCCGCGAACAGCAGCACCGCCGAGATCGCCGCCGCCGCGGTCTGGCCCGGGCTGTGCGAGATCATCGAGCGCTCGCGCTGCACGTTGAGCAGCATGATGACGAACAGGAAGAGGACCAGGATGGCGCCGGTGTAGAGCAGCACCTGCAGCACGGCGAGGAACGGCGAGCCGAGGAGGACGAAGAGCACCGCGGTCGCGAGCAGGGTGATCACCAGGCTCATCGTCGAGTAGACGGGATTGCGGTGGGCGACGACGACGATCGCCGAGATCAACGCCACCAGGGCGAAGACCGCGAAGACGACCATCTCGGTCACAGCTTGCCTCCGAGCGCCAGCACCGCGACGAGGACGAAGTTCACCAGTGCCAGCGGCAGCAGGACCTTCCATCCCAGGCGCATCAGCTGGTCGTAGCGGAAGCGCGGGAAGGTCCAGCGCACCCAGATGAAGATGAACATGAAGGCCGCGACCTTGGCGATCAGGATGCCGAAGCCGGCGGCGAGCGGCCAGATTCCGGGGAGCGTCTCGAGGTGCACGCCGGGGAAGGACCAGCCGCCGAAGTAGAGCGTCGCGCCGAGCGCCGAGAGGGTCGCCATGTTCATGTACTCGCCCATCATGAACATGGCGAAGCGGATCGATCCGTACTCGGTGTGGTACCCCGCCACCAGCTCGGACTCGGCCTCCGGCAAGTCGAACGGCGTCCGGTTGGTCTCGGCGAACATGGCGACGAAGAAGACCAGGAACCCGATCGGCTGAGTGACCACCTGCCAGAGGTGGTCGCGCTGGTACTCGACCACCGGCCCGAGCGCCAGCGAGCCGGCGGGCAGCAGCGTGGCCACCACCGCCAGGGTCAGCGCGAGCTCGTAGCTGATCATCTGCGCCGAGGCGCGGATCGAGCCGATCAGGGACCACTTGTTGTTCGAGCTGTAGCCGGCGAGCACCAGGGAGTAGACGCCCAGGCTCGCCAGAGCCAGGAAGAGCAGGATGCCGGCATCGGAGTCGATCACCACCGGGGAGATCGTCGTGCCGCGCACGGTCACCGACGGTCCCATCGGCAGCACCAGGTAGGTGGTCAGCGACGGCACGAGCGCCAGCGCCGGCGCCAGGATGTAGAGCAGCTTGTCGGCCGCCGAGGGCGTGATGTCTTCCTTGAAGATGAACTTGGCGGCGTCGGCGATCGCCTGCAGGAGGCCGAACGGGCCGACGCGGTTCGGACCCAAGCGGTCCTGCATGAAGGCGGGCGCGCGGCGCTCGACCCACAGCATGATCGGCGCCACCTGCAGCAGGACGAGCAACCAGACGCCCATCTTGCCGGCCACCGAAAGCCACTCGGAGCTCATCGCGCGGCCTCGCTGGGAGCGTCGAGCGCGCCGGCGAGGACCACGCCGCTCGCCGGGATCTCGGCGAAGCGCAGACCGGCGAAGGCCGGAACTTCCTCTCCCAGTAAGTCGAACGCCGTGGCGGTGTTGACGAACGACCACTTGGGATCGAAGCGACCCAGGATTTCGGCCAGCACCTCGACCGCAAGGCGCACCTGCGGCGGCGCAGGGAAGGCGCGCTCGAACCGTTGCAGGCGGCCTTCGACGTTGACGAACGAACCGTCCCTCTCGGCGTGCGTGGCGACCGGCAGGACGATGTCGGCGGCCCGCGCCAAGGGCGAATCCGCCCAGCCCATCACGATGAGAGTGCGCGCCTCGCGCAAGCGCTCGACCACCTTCGGATCGTAGGCGGCCTTGCCGAAGTCGGAATCCGCCACCAGCAGCACGGAGCAGCTCTTGGCGCCGTCCTCGAGCAGCAGGCGCTCGGCGTCGATTCCGGCGCCGCGCGGCCGCAGCCCGGCGAGCTCGGCGCCCCGCCGGTTGGGCACCGCGTCGTGTCCGGTGATCCCGCCGCGGGGGTTGGGAATGGTCCGCGCCGGCCCGCTGTCGACCCAGATCGACCGGTGCGGCGACTCGAGCAGGTCGGCGAGCCGCGCGAGCAGGAAGCTCTCCTCGGTCGAAAGGGAGCCGGAGCCGAGGAACGCCACGGCGCCGTCCGGGCTCTTCTGGCGCAGGCGGTGGAACGCCAGGTCGATGGCTTCCTTCCAGGTGGCGGGAGCGAGCTCCTCCGCCCGCCGGATCTGCGGCACCACCAGCCGCGCTTGGTCGCGGTAGCGCTCGTGCGAGGCGCGCCCGTAGTCGCACATCCAGTAGTCGTTGACCTCCGGGTTGAAGCGCGGCTTGTAGCGCTTGATCGATCCCCGGCGGTGCTCGAGCGTCACGTTGCAGCCGACGTCGCAGCCGGTGCAGATCGACGGCTTCTTGTCGAGGTACCAGACGCGCTCGGCGAAGCGGAAGCGGGTCGAGGTGAGGGCGCCGACCGGACAGATGTCGACGACGCAGGTCGAGAGGGGGTTCTCGAGCGGCTTGCCCGGGAAGGTCCCGATTTCGGCGTGGCTGCCGCGCTCGAAGAACCCGAGCTCGCCGGTACCGGCGATCTCCTCGGTGAACCGCACGCAGCGCGTGCACTGGATGCAACGGTTCATGTTGAGCATCACCGTCGGTCCGAGCGGGATGCGCTCCTTCTCGGGGTAGACGCGCTTCTCCTCGAAGCGGAAGCGGGAGAAAGCCTGACCGTGCTTGAAGGAGTAGTCCTGCAGTCCGCACTCGCCCGCCTGGTCGCAGATCGGGCAGTCGAGCGGATGGTTGATGAGCAGGAACTCCATGATGGCGCGTTGCGCCTCGACGGCGGTCGGCGACTGCGTCTTGACCACCATGCCGTCCTTCATCACCTGCGTCGAGCAGGCGGCCTGGAGCTTCGGCATCCCCTGTACTTCGACCATGCACATTCGGCACTGGCCGACGACCGTCAGCCGCGGGTGGTAGCAGTAGTGCGGGATCTGCACGCCGACCGTGGCGGCGGCCTCGATCAGGTTGGTACCGGCCGGGACTTCGACGCTGCGATCGTCGATCGTGACGACGGGCATCAGGCGGCCGCTCCGGCGTTGAAGTAGCGGGGTCTTGGCAGCGGATACCTCTTCTGTCGCAGGTTCTCGCGGATCTCGTCGCCGAATTTCGCCACCAGGGACTTGACTGGACCTTGCGCTGCGTCGCCGAGGGCGCAGAGCGAGATGCCGCCGACGTTGGGGACCACGTTCGCCAGCAGATCGAGGTCCGCCTCGCTGCCCCGGCCGCTGTCGATGCGCGCCAAGATCACCTGCATCCAGTGGGTGCCCTCGCGACAGGGTGTGCACTGACCGCACGATTCGTGGGCGAAGAAGCGCGCTAGGCGGAGGACCGAACGCACCACGCAGGTGGTCTCGTCCATGACGATCACCGCCGCCGAGCCGAGCATGCTGCCGGCCTTGGCGAGGGTGTCGAAATCGAGCTTCAGGTGGCTCTCGTCGGCTCTCAGCATCGCCGCCGACGCGCCGCCCGGGATGTAGGCCTTGAGGGCACGGCCGCGGTACATCCCGCCGCAGGCGTCGAGCAGCTCGGCGAAGGTGAGGCCGATCGGGAACTCGTAGGTTCCCGGGCGCTCGACGTGGCCCGAGACCGCGTAGAGCTTCGGCCCCGTATTGCGCTCGTCGGTACCGATCGCCTTGAACCACTCGGCGCCGCGCTGCAGGATGTGGGTCACGCAGCACAGCGTCTCGACGTTGTTGATCACCGTCGGGCAGCCGAAGGCGCCGATGACGGCCGGGAAGGGCGGCTTGACGCGCGGCTGGCCGCGTTTGCCTTCGAGCGATTCGAGCAGGCCGGTCTCCTCGCCGCAGATGTAGGCGCCGGCGCCGCGGTGGACGAACATCTCGTGACGGAAACCGCTGCCGAGCACGCTGTCGCCGAGGATCCCCTGGTCGTACGCGTCGCGGATCGCGTCCTCGAGCACGCGCGCCGCCTTGGTGTACTCGCCACGGATGTAGATGTAGGTCGTGTTGGCGCCGACCGCCCAGCCCGCGATCACGCAGCCCTCGATCAGCTGGTGGGGGTCGTACTCCATCAGCAGGCGGTCCTTGAAGGTCCCGGGCTCGGACTCGTCGGCGTTGCAAACGATGTACTTCGGCTTGTCGACGTTGCGCGGCACGAAGCTCCACTTCATGCCGCACGGAAATCCGGCGCCGCCGCGCCCGCGCAGCCCGGACTTCTTGACCTCGTCGGTCACCTCTTCCGGCTGCATCTTCAGGGCGCGAGCCAGAGCCTCATAGCCCCCCGCTTCGCGGTAGCCGCGCACGGAGGTGGCGCCCGAGCGCCCGACGTTGCGGGTGAGGACGCGTTCGAAAGCCATCTACTTGAGCTCCCGCACGATCTGTCGCACCCTTTCCGGGGTGAGGTTCTCGTGGTAGTCCTCGTCGACCATCATCATCGGCGCGGTGTCGCAGGAGCCGAGGCACTCGAATTGGACGAAGGAGCAGCGCCCGTCCGCGGTGACCTCGCCCTCGCCGACCCCGAGCTCCTGGGCGAGCACCTCGAGCACCTCGTCCGAGCCGCGCAGCTGGCAAGACAGATTCGTGCAGACGCGGATTCGATGACGGCCCACCGGCTCCTCGTGAAACATGTCGTAGAAGGAAACCACCGCGGCCACCCGGGCGGCCGGAAGCTCGAGCAGTTCGGCCACCGCCGCGATCGTCTCGTGCGGCAACCAACCCCCGGCGTAGCGCTGCGCGATATGGAGCGCCGGCAGCGAGAGGGCCTCCGCGGTCGGATAGCGACCGCGCAGAGCGTTGATCTCGGCGACCGCGACGTCCGGCAGGGCGGCCGACCCCTTGAAGGGCGCGCTCATCCGAGCGCTCTGCGGTGGGCGCTCGAGCGCCGAGTCGCGATGTCGAGGCCGCCCTTCTTCCACACGTAGGCGTAGCCGACGAGAATCAGGGCGAGGAAGACCATCACCACCCAGAAGGTCGGCCAGCCGCCGCGGCGGAAGACCGACACCCAAGGATAGAGGAACGCCGCTTCGACGTCGAAGACCACGAAATCGATGGCGATGAGGAAAAAGGCGATCGATAGCCGCTTGCGGGAGCGGTCCATCAGCGGCACGCCCGACTCGTAGGTCGAGAGCTTCACCCGCCCGCCCGTGCGCTTGCCGGCGACGAAGGAGAGGACGAGCAGAACCGCCGCTAGGAGCAGCGCGACCGCTAGCGCCAGGAGAACCGGAGCGTACGCCCGAGGCACTCGTGAACGATGTCACAAGGGATCGCGGTGAGACAAGAGGGAACCGGCCGCGCGCGATGTGTTATAACGCCCGCTCCCATCATGAGGTCCGACATCGGCGCGGTCATTCCGGCGCTCGACGCCGAGCGCACGATCGGCGATGTCGTGCGCGGCGTGCGCCGTTTCCTGGACCGCGTGTGGGTCGTCGACGACGGCTCGCGCGACCGAACGGCCGCCGAGGCCGCGGCGGCGGGAGCGCGCGTCGTCTCGCTCGCCTCGAACCGCGGCAAGGGCTTCGCGCTGCGCACCGGAATCGCGGCGGCGTTGGCCGAACCCTGCGCGGCGCTCGCGCTCCTGGACGCCGATGGCCAGCACGATCCGGCCGACCTTCCCCTGCTGCTCGCGGCCTGGGACCGGGGGGACGGAGATCTGGTGGTCGGCGCGCGGCTCGCCGATCCCGAGCGCATTCCGGGCGCGCGCTACTGGACCAACTACATCGGCTCCCGGATCCTCTCCTGGATGACCGGTTTCGAGCTCGAGGACAGCCAGTCGGGCTACCGCCTGCTCGGCGCGGATCTGGCGCGCCGCCTGCGCTTGGTCTCCGACGGCTTCGCGATCGAGTCCGAGATGCTGATCGAGGCCGCCCGCGCTCGCGCGCGTCTGGTCCATGTTCGGGTGCGTACCATCTATAATGACCAGGGCAGCCACTTCCGGCCGGTGCTGGATACGGTCCACATCTCCTGCTCGGCGATCTACTTCAAGGTCTTTCATGACGCCTGACGATTTCCCCGCGTCGCAACCGGTCCCGATCGTCGCCCGGGCCGGAGCGCTCACCGTCGACCTCGAAGAGTGGTACCACAACTGCTGGACGGCGGAGTACCTGGACCCGGCGACCCGACCGATTCTGCCCGAGGAGCTCGACCGCCTCCTGCCCGACATGCTGGCCTTCTTCGCCGCGGTCGGCGCCCGCGCCACCTTCTTCGTCCTCGGCGAGGTCGCGCGCCGGCTGCCGGCGCGGGTGCGCGAGATCGCCGCCGCCGGGCACGAGGTCGCCTGTCACGGGGACCTGCACCTGCGCGCGAACTCCCGTCCAGCACTGGAGTTCGCCGCCGACATCCGGCGCGCGCGCGCGCTGCTCGAGGATCTGATCGGCGACCAAGTGCGGGGCTTCCGCGCCCCGGAGTGGTCGCTGCGCAGCGCGCGCAATCCGCTGCTACGCCGGGTGGTCGAGGCGGGATTCGCCTACGACTCCTCGCTCGCGCCCTGGCCCGGGGCGGGAGAACGCTCGAATCCGGTTCTCCCGTCGCGGTTCCGCTGGCCCGACGGGAGCGAGCTGATGGAGGTGCCGCCGCTCGCCTTCGGTGGCCGCCTCCGGCTGCCCGCGGGTGGCTGGACGGGGAGGATCGGCCCCACCCGCCTGGTGATGTCGGCGGCCCGCGACCTGGCGCGCCAGGGAGGCCTGCCGTTGCTGGTGGTTCACCCCTGGGAGCTGGTGGATCGCGACCTGCCCGGACTGCTCACCGGCTTTGCCCGCTTTTTCCACGACGCCGGACGGCGCGGCTTCCGCGACCGGTTGGCGGACCGTCTGCGCCGCTGGCGCTGGCAGCCGATTCGCGACCATCTGGCGGCGCCGGTCGCCGCCGCCGAACCGGCGCCGGCGTCGTGCGAGCGCTCGGTAGCCTAGGAACCGACCGTGACGCCATCCCGGGTCGCCCTGATCACCGGCGCGAGCAGCGGCATCGGCGCCGCCACCGCGCGCCTGCTCGCCGAGCGCGGTTGCCGGGTGGCGATCACCTACCTCGAGCAGTCGCAGGTCGCCGAGCGCCTCGCCGACGAGATCGGCGGTCGCGCCTATCGCCTCGACGTGCGCGACCGCGCCGAAATCGCGGCGGTCGCCGAGCGGCTCGCGGTCGATCTCGGCGCGCCGCAGATCCTGATCCTAAACGCCGGCAAGATCCGCGACGCCCTGTTGCCGTTCCTCGCCGAGGACGACTGGCAGGAGATCGTCGACGTCAACCTCACCGGCGCCTATCGCGTCGCCAAGGCGTTGCTCAAGGGAATGCTCGCCAGCCGCTGGGGGCGGATCGTGGCGATCTCGAGCGCCAGCGGCGTAGTCGGACAGATCGGCCAAACGCACTACGCCGCCGCCAAGGCCGGTTTGCTCGGTTTCGTCAAGTCGCTAGCCCGCGAGACCGCTGGCTTCGGCGTCACCGTCAACGCCATCGCTCCGGGATTCATCGCCACCGAGATGCTCGCCGCGCTGCCGGAGAAGAAGCTCGCCGACTACCTCAAGGGAGTGCCGCTCGGACGGACCGGCAGGCCCGAGGAGGTCGCCGAGGCGGTTGCTTTCCTGGTTTCCGACGGGGCCTCCTACGTCACCGGCCAGACGCTGCGCGTCGACGGCGGACTGATTCTCTCCTGATCGACCTCGCCGGCCGCGGGCGCGCGCCGAGGAGCGCGATCGCTGTGCTACCATGTTTGCCGCGATGAGCGAAGGCCTCTCCCAGACGCAGGTCCGCGAGCGCATCAAGCGCGTCCTCGTCGAGCGGTTGAAGCTCGAGCGGCCGATCGAGTCGATCGGCGACGACGAGCAGCTGTTCGGAGACGGGTTGGGCCTCGATTCGATCGACGCCCTCGAGCTGGTGCTCGGTCTCGAGCAGGAGTTCGACGTCAAGATCGAGGACGAGGAGGTCGGGCGCAGCGCCATGGCCTCGGTCGCGACCCTCGCCGACTTCGTGCTCGCCAAGCGCTCCAGCGCGGTCTCCTGATCCGTGATCCTGCCGCACCGGTTCCCCTTCCTCCTCGTCGATCGCCTCGAGGGGGAGCGGGCGGTGCTGGCGTTGACGATCGACGCCGCTTGGCTGCGGGGAGCGGAGAGGTTGCAGCTCGCGCTCCTGGTGGAGATCGCCGCGCAAGCCGCGGCGCACCTGGCGCGCGAGCCCGAGGCCGGGAGCGGAGGACAATTCTGGCTCGGCGGGGTCGAGGAGTTCACCTGCCGGGCGGGAGTGGGGCCGGGCGATCGGCTCGAGATCGCGGTCGGATCGGCGCAACGCCTCGGTCCGGCGGCGCGGATCGCCGCGACGATCCGCGTCGGCGGCGAAACCGTCGCCTCCGGGCGTCTGCTGCTGGTGAAGTCCGGCGGGTGAGAGATTGGTGCGAAAGGGGGGACTCGAACCCCCACGGCCTTGCGACCACAAGCTCCTGAGGCTTGCGCGTCTACCAATTCCGCCACTTTCGCAGCGACGTAGCATTGTATCGGAACGCGAGGCGAAGGTGTCAAACGAAATTCGCTCGCGGATGCTCGCCGTGCGCGGCGCGGGAGGCGGGACCCTGGACTCGACGGATCGCGAATCGCCCGCAGCAACGACGATGGTCGCCATCGTGGGGCGCCCGAACGTGGGCAAGTCCACGCTCTTCAATCGCCTGATCGGCAAACGGCGGGCGATCGTTCACGACGAGCCCGGCGTGACCCGCGACCGGATCGTGGCGGCGTCCGAGCTCGCGCCGGGGCGGGCGGTGCAATGGGTCGACACGGGTGGCCTGGTGCCGGGCGACGATCCTCTCGGCCTGAACGAGCAGGTCTTCCTGGCGGTCGAGGAGAGCGACCTGCTGGTCTTCCTGGTCGATGGTCGCGAGGGGCTCGTGCCCGCCGACCAGCGGGTCTTCGCCGAGCTCGCCCGCTTCCACAAGCCGACGATCGTGGCGGTCAACAAGGCCGACGTGGTGGCGGCGCGGCACGGCGCTGGCGAGTTCTATCGCCTGGGCGCCGGCGATCCCATGCTGATCTCGGCGGAGCACGGCGAGGGAGTCGAGGCATTGCGCGAGGCGATCGCGCTCCGCCTGCCGGTCGGTCCGCCGCCGGTGGCCGCGGTCGCCGCTCCGGCGATCGCCATCGTCGGCCGGCCCAACGTCGGCAAGTCGTCGCTGGTCAATCGCTTGGTCGGATCGCAACGCACTCTGGTATCGCCGACTCCGGGCACCACTCGCGACCCGGTCGACACGTTGATCGAGCACCAGGGGCGGAGCTTCCTGTTGGTCGACACGGCGGGCATCCGGCGGCGCAGCAAGGTCTCCGGCACGCCGGAGGATCTCGCCGTGCTGCTGGCTCGGCGGCAGATCGAGCGCGCCGCGGTGGCGGTCCTGGTGATCGAGGCGCCAGCGGGCGTCACCAGCGGCGACCTCGGAGTCGCGGGCGCGATCTGGGAGATCGGACGCCCGGCGGTGGTGGCGATCAACAAATGGGACCTGCTCGACGACGAGAAGCGAGAACGATTCGAGCGCGAATGGCCGCGGCTGGCGGAGATCCTCGCCGCTGCGCCGCGGGTGAACCTCTCCGCGTTGTCGGGTCGCGGCGTCGCCAGGATCTTCGCCCCCATCGCGGCGCAGTTGGCGGCCGCGGCGCGCGAGATCGGCACCGGAGAGCTCAACCGGTTCTTCGAAGGAGCGCTGCGGGCGCACCAGCCGCCGGTGCTCAAGGGCAGGCCGTGGAAGCTGTTCTACGCCTCGCAGGTGAGCCGCAATCCGCCCACTTTCATGCTGTTCGCCAATCGTCTGCTGCCGCACCAGCATCCCTATCGTCGCTACCTGGAGAATCGCCTGCGCGAGACCTTCGGCTACGCCGGCGTGCCGCTGCGCCTGGTGATCCGGCGGCGCGAATCCACGCCGCGCCACGATCGCCTCGACAAGCCCGGCGGCGTGGCTTAGGATCGCCGCGATCGCTCCCAAGTCCGTTCGAGCGCCGCGTCTCCGGCCGCGCGAGACGACCGGGGCCAAGCCGATGACCAAGAAACGCGCCTACAAGATCGGTGAAGCCTGCAAGCTGCTGGACATCCAGCCCTATGTCCTGCGCTACTGGGAGACCGAGTTCGCGGCGCTCGAACCGCAAAAGAGCCAATCCGGTCAGCGGGTCTACACCGATGCCGAGATCGAGGTCATCCGGCGGATCAAGCGGCTGCTCTACGAAGAGGGCTACACGATCGCCGGCGCGAAGAAGAAGCTCGAGACCGATCGCGCGGCGGGGCTCGACGACCACGGGCCGCTTTTCCAGGCAGAAGAGCCCTCGACGAGCACGGCGCCGAACGTCGCGCCAGCCGGCGACGCGCTTGACACTCCGAAGGGGGAGCGGATAGAAAGCTGCGAGAGAGGTCTGCGCGAGGCACTGGCGGAAGCTCGCGCGCTGCTCGCCTTTCTCGACGGACCCACCCGGTAGCACAGAGTCGGGACGTAGCGCAGCCTGGTAGCGTACCTGAATGGGGTTCAGGTGGTCGCGGGTTCAAATCCCGCCGTCCCGACCAGTTTCCCTGCCTGAGGAGTCTCGATGAGCGTGGCCGTCGTCAGCGGCGCCGGATCCGGGATCGGACTGGCGGTGGCCCAGGCGCTCGGCGAGCGCGGCCTGCCGGTGGTCGCGCTCGGCCGCCGGCGCGAGCCGCTCGCGGCGGCGATCGCCAGCTGCGCCGCCGGCGGGCTCGCGGTGCCCTGCGACGTGCGCGATCCGGTCGCCGTCGCCGCGGCGGCGCGGCTCGTCGCCGAGCGCTTCGGCGCCGTGCGCGTCCTGGTTCCGGCGGCCGGTGTGGCGCGGGTGGCGCCGTTCGAGACGCTGGCCGAGGAGTCTCTCCGCGAATCGCTCGAGGTCAATCTGCTGGGAGTGATCCACCTCGCGCGCGCCTTCTGGCCCGCTCTGGCGCGCGACGGCCGGGCAGTTTTCACCCCTATCCTCTCGGCCGCGGCGACGCGCGGCTTCCCCGGCTGGTCGGCCTATTGCGCCAGCAAGTGGGGTTTGCGCGGCTTCCTCGCCGCGCTACGGGAGGAAGCCCGCGGCGGCCCGACGCGGATCGCGGCGATCTACCCGGGGGCGACCGCGAGCGCGCTGTGGGAGGAGGTTCCGGGCGAATGGAATCGCGAGCGGATGATCCCGCCCTCGGAGGTCGCGCGCGCGGTGCTGTACGCCCTAGACGCGCCGGCGGGCGTCGCGATCGAGGAGATCCACTTGCAGCCGGCCGGCGGCGACCTGTGAGCGCGCCACTGGACTCGTCCCGGCGCGGCCCGTAGGATTCCCGGATGAGCGAGTGGCGCGGCGCGGCCCCGGCCGCCGACGGCTCGGGCCGCCGCATCGGCATCGTGGCCGCCCGCTTCAACGGCGACGTGGTCGACCGGCTCCTCGACGGCGCCGTGCGGGCGCTCTGCGAGCGCCGGGTGCAGCGCGAAGACATCGTAGTGGAGCGCGTTCCCGGCGCTTGGGAGATCCCGCAGGGCCTGGCGATCCTGGCGGCGCGCGGCGGCCTCGATGCCCTGGTGGCGCTGGGGGCGGTGATCCGCGGCGAAACCGCGCACTTCGAGTACGTCGCCGGCGAGTGCAGTCGCGGGATCGCCGGCGTGGCGCGCGATTTCCGCATCCCGGTGACCTTCGGAGTGCTCACCTGCGAGGACGAGGACCAAGCGATGGCGCGCGCCGGCGGCGCCGCGGGCAACAAGGGCGAAGAGGCGGCGATCGCGGCGCTCGAGATGGCCGAGCTCGCGGGACGCCATCGCTGAGCCGGATCCGATTCACGACGAGCGGAGCGCGGCCGAGCCGCATGGGACCCGAATGACGGATCGGCGGTTGGGCAAGCGACGAATGGCGAGGGAGATGGCCTTGCAGATGCTGTATCAGAGCGATCTCGGCGGCAGCGGCGCGCCGACGCTGATCGGCGCCTTCGATCTCGGTCTCTATCGCGCCGAGACCGAGGCGGACGAGGAGGCCCGCGCCTCGGGCGACCGTGCCGTCTCCGACGCGGCGTTCGAGTACGCGCAGCGCCTGGTCAACGGCACGCTCGAGCACCGCGAGGAGATCGACGAGTTGATCCGCGTCCAGGCCGACAACTGGCGGCTCGAACGGATGCCGGCGGTCGATCGCGGCATCTTGCGTCTGGCGGTCTTCGAGCTGCTGCACGAGGAGGACGTCCCGAAGCTGGTGGTGGTGGACGAGGCGGTGGAGCTCGCCAAGAAATTCGGCTCGGAACAGTCGGCGCGCTTCGTCAACGGATTGCTCGACGGCCTGCTGAAGGTGCACCAGTTTCCGGGGAGCATGACGTGATCCGACGCAGCGCGACCTGCGCGATCTTGGCGGCGACCCTGCTCGCCGCGGGCGCGGCGCGGGCGGCGACCACCGTGGCCGGCGCCGACCGGGCGCGGCTCCTGCCCCCGGCCGGCGTCGAGGTCGAGCCCTATGCGAACGACGGCTACCGCCTGTCGCTCGCCGACGGCGTCGCGGAGGTCCGGGTGGAGGTCGAGCCGCTCGCCAGCACGGCCGGGTTCGCGGCTCCGGCTGGCCCGGCCAGGACGCCGCTCGCCCGCTTGGCGCGCGCGCTCACGGCGGGGGCGAGATCGCGCTACGAAGCGGTCTCGCGGCTGCTGTCCTGGGTGTCGGCCAACGTGCGCTACGACCTCGACCGCGCGCGGTCGCAAGAGCCCGAAGCGGTGCTCGGTCGGCGTTCGGCCTATTGCACGGGCTTCGCCGCGCTGACGGTGGCGCTGCTGTCGGAAGCGGGAATCGAATCTCGCGAGGTCGCCGGTTACGTGGTCGAGGATCTGCCGAACGGTCCCCGCTCGGGCTACCACCGCTGGGTCGAGGTCTTCTATCCCGACCGCGGCTGGGTCTTCAGCGACCCGATGGCGACGCACCACTTCGTTCGCGCGACCTATCTGCGCCTGGCGAGCGACCGCATCGCGGGCGGCGAGCCGGGAGGAGCTCTCTTGCTGGAGCGCGACGACCGCCTGGAGGCGATCGACCTCTACCCGGCGGCGGGTGGGTTGGCGATCGAAGCGCGACCCAACGGCGCGGGGCGCAACGCCGCGGCGCTGGGGGTGACGCTCGGCGGACGACTCGCCGGCGAAGCGGTCCTCGAAGGCCAGGGCATGCGCCGCACGCTCGACCTGCCGCGCGGCCGCGGCACGTTTCTCGGTCTCGAACCCGGACGCTACGAGCTCAAGGTCCTGCAGGGCGGCGCGCTCGCCGCCTGGAAGCAGGTGGTCTTTCTCGGCCGGGTGCATGCGACGATCGAGGTGCCGGTGGTCGGGGGATTGACGGGCGGCGGGCCGCAGGGGAAGCGATGAGCACGATCTACGATCACAAGGCGGTCGAGAGCAAGTGGCAGGACCGGTGGGAGAAACAGCGGGCGGCCGAGGTCGATCTGCGCAACGCTCGCGGTAAGTACTACATGCTGATGATGTTCCCCTATCCCTCGGGCGATCGGCTGCACGTCGGGCACGGCCGAAACTACATTCTGGGCGACGCGCTCTACCGCTTCCTGCGCATGCGCGGTAAGCGGGCGCTGAATCCGATGGGCTGGGATTCCTTCGGCCTGCCGGCCGAGAACGCGGCCATCCAGCGCGGCGTCCATCCGCGCGATTGGACGCTCGACAACATCCGGGTGATGAAGAAGCAGTTTCGGCGCTGGGGGATCCTCTACGACTGGTCGAAAGAGGTCACCTCCTGCCTGCCGGACTACTACCGCTGGAACCAGTGGCTCTTCCTGCGCATGTTCGAGAAGGGGCTGGCCTACAAGAAGCGGGCGCCGGTCAACTGGTGCCCGAGCTGCCAGACGGTACTCGCCAACGAACAGGTGGTCGACGGCACCTGTGAACGGTGTGGAACGGCGGTCATCCAGCGCGACCTCGAGCAGTGGTTCCTGCGCATCACCGACTACGCCGACCGGCTGCTCACCGGGCTCGACCAACTGCCGGGCTGGTCCGAGAAGGTCAAGACCATGCAGCGCAACTGGATCGGGCGTTCGGAGGGCGCGGAGATCGACTTCGCGGTGGAGGGCGGCGGCGAGGCGGTCACGGTGTTCACCACCCGGCCGGACACGGTTCACGGCGCGACGTTCCTGGTGCTCGCCCCCGAGCATCCGGCCGTGGCGCGCCTGCTCGAGCGTCACGCCGACCGGGCCGAGATCGAGGAGTGGATCACCCGGGTGCGCAATTCCTCGCGCATCGAACGCGAGGGCGAGGGCACGCCGAAGGAGGGCCGTTCGACGGGTGCCAGCGCGATCCACCCGGCGACCGGAGAGAGAATCCCGATCTGGCTCGCCAACTACGTCCTGCCGGACTACGGGACGGGCGCCATCATGGGCGTGCCGGCGCACGATCAGCGGGACCTCGACTTCGCGCGCGCCCACGGGCTGGGAGTGCGCTTGGTGTACGTCCCGGAGGACCGCGAGATCGACGCCGGCACCATGGTCGAGGCGATTCCGCACGACGGCCGGACGCGCGGTACCGGGGAGCTCGACGGCCTGCCCGCCGACGAGACGACGAAGCGGAGGTTCATCGACTGGCTGGCGAAGCGCGGCGTCGGCCGAGCCAAGGTGACCTACCGCCTGCGGGATTGGCTGATCTCGCGTCAGCGCTACTGGGGGACGCCGATCCCCGTCGTCTACTGCGAGGCCGACGGGATCGTGGCGGTGCCCGACGCGCAGCTGCCGGTCGAGCTGCCCTACGAGGTGGAGTTCTCCGGCAAGCAGGGCAACCCGCTCACCCGCGCCGCCGGTTTCGTCGAGACCAAGTGCCCGAAGTGCGGCCGTCCGGCGCGTCGCGAGACCGATACCATGGATACTTTCGTCGACAGCTCCTGGTACTACTTGCGCTACGTCTCGGCGCGCGACGCCGGGCGCATGTTCGACCGCGAGCTCGCCGATCGCTGGCTGCCGGTCGACCAGTACATCGGCGGCATCGAGCACGCCATCCTGCACCTGCTCTATGCCCGTTTCGTCTGCCGGGTGCTGCACGACTTCGGCCTGGTCGACGTCGAGGAGCCGTTCCAGAACTTGTTCAACCAGGGGATGATCACCCGCTACTCGGAGAAGTCCGGCCGGGTAGAGAAGATGTCGAAATCGAAGGGCAACACGATCTCGCCCGATGAGCTCATCGAGGAGATGGGCGCCGACACCGAGCGCGTCTACACCCTGTTCCTTGGGCCTCCCGAGGACGAAGTCGAGTGGAACGACGAAGCCGTGGCGGGGGCGTACCGGTTCCTGCAACGTGTGTGGCGGGCGGCGGGCCGGATCGACGAGGCGCCGCCGAACGGACCCTCGGACGCCGAGCTCGATCGCTTGCGCCACGCGACCATCGCGCGCGTGACCCGCGACCTCGAGCGTTTCAAGTTCAACACCGCGATCGCCGCGTTGATGGAGCTGCTCAACGCCCTGGGGCGTGCGGTGGAGGAGAAGACCGTCTCGAAAGTCCGACTGGCAGAGACGCTCGAGACCTTGGTGCAACTGCTCCATCCCTTCGCGCCGCACATGACCGAGGAACTGTGGGAGCGGCGCGGGCACCTCGGGAGCCTGCTCGATACCGACTGGCCGGCTGCCGACGAGACGAAACTCCGCCGCCAGCGGGTGCTCTACGTGGTGCAGGTGGACGGCAAGCTGCGCGACCGGATCGAGATCGATGCCGACGCCGCCGATTCGGCCGTGCGTGCGGCGGCGGTGGCGAGCGACAAGGTGCGCGAACACCTCGAGGGGCGCGAGATCGCCAAATCGGTCGTGGTGCGCGGCCGCCTGATCAACCTGGTGACCCGCGAGGAGGCGGAAGCGTGAGCCGAAGGCGATCGACGATCCTCGGGGCGCTCGCCGCGCTGGCGACCCTCGCCTCCTGCGGCTATCACCTCGTCGGCCGGGCGAGCAACATCCCGGCCGACGTGAAGAAGGTCCACCTGAGGACTTTCGAGAACACCACGCAGCGCGTCGGCGTGGAGCAGATCCTGACGCGAGCGGTCGCCGACGAGCTGGTGACCCGGCAGCGCTTCGAGATCGTGTCCGACCCGGCGCAGGCCGACGCCGAGCTGGCCGGGACGGTGCTCGGCTTCAGTCTGGTGCCGGTGACCTTCGACGCCGACGGCCGCGCGTCGGAGTACGAGATCGTCATCACGGCGAAGATCCTCTTCCACCGGCTGACGCCCGAGACCGTGCTCTGGTCGAACGACCGCTACCAGTTCCGCGACAGCTATCCGGTCGAGTCCTCCTCGGCCGGATTTGTCGACCGCGAGACCGCCACCATCGAGCAGGCGGCGAAGAAATTCGCCGAGACCGTGGTCACCGACCTGCTCGAAGGCTTCTGAGCCTGGCGCCGCTAGGCGAGAGGTTCGAGTTCTCGCTTCTCCGCAGAGAAGAGAAGAGAAAAGGCTCAGTTAAGGGAAAAGACGCCTGCTGGAGCTACCCTGAGCGGCCGGGCGGTTGCCAGTTCACGAGGGCGCGGGAGAAGCCCACACCCCCCTTGTCGAACGCTTTTCGGTGATGGGTCCGAAGTCCTGCCTCTCCGCAGAGAAGAGAAAAGAAGAGGCTCAGTTAAGGGAAAAGACGCCTGCTCAAGCGACGCCGAGTGGCCGAGCGGCCGAGCGGCCGGGCGGTTGCCGGTTCACGAGGGCGCGGGAGAAGCCCACCCCCCTCGTCGAACGCTTTTCGGTGGGGGGTTCGAGCTCTCGCCCTTCCGCTGAGGAAACAAAGAAGAAGAAGAGGCTCAGTTAAGGGAAAGGACGCCTGCTGGAGCTACCCCGAGCGGCCGGGCGGTTGCCGGTTCACGAGGGAGGTGGAGAAGCCCACACTCCCTCGTCGAACGCCTTTCGGTCCGGAGTTCGATCTGTCGCGGTCGGGTCGGCAGACGGCTCGGTCGGCGGTCGTCTCGACCTGGGCGGCCAGGCTCGCCTTGGCGCCCGGGGTTACTTGGCGGCGCGAACGAGCTTCGACAGGCGGGACTTGGTGCGCGCCGCGGTGTTCTTGTGGATCACGCCCTTCTTGGCCGTCGAGTCGATCACCCGGATCGTCTCGGCGAGCGTCGCCGCCGCCGTGGCTTCGCCGCTCTCGGCTGCCTTGCGGACCTTTTTCACCGCGGTGCGCATCTTGGAGCGGATGGCGCGATTCAGATCGCGCTGCTCGGCCGACTTCTCGGCCCGCTTCTTCGCCGACTTGGTATTCGCCATGAGAGAGGAATCCTCGGTTCTTTCGGGGGTACGCCGGGCGCGTCGAGCGGCCGGCGGGGAGCGGTGATTCTATGGGCGGCGCTTGCCGGGATCAACCCCGAGGCTGGTCAGGCGCTGGCGGGCGAGGTTCGCCTCGTCGGTGGACGGGAAGGTCTTGGCGACCTCCTGGAGCTCCGCGATCCCCTCCTTCTTGCGCCCCAGCTCGAGCAGAGCGTAGCCCTTCTTCAGCCGCGCCGAGGCCGTCTTGTCGCTGCGCGGATAGTGCGCCAGGACGTTGTCGTAGTCGCCGATCGCCTGATCGAATCTCTGCTGGCGGTAGTGGCATTCGCCGATCCAGTAGGTCGCGTTGTCCGCCAGATCGGTATCGGGGAAGGACTCGAGGTACTGACCGAAGCCGAGAATCGCCAGATCATAGTTGCCGCGCAAGTAGTCGCTGTACGCCGTCTGGTAGAGCGTTTCGGGGTCGGCCGCTCCCGACCCCTGCCCGGGAACGGCGGGCGATCCGGGGGCGCCGGGCGGCGTGGCGCGCGCGGCGCGCAGGTCCTGGTTGGTGGTGGCGATCTGCTGCGATACCTGCGCCAGACGGTAGTTGGTGTCGTCGAGCTTGCCCTCGAGCTCCGAGATCTGCGACGAGAGGCTCTGCACCTCGACCCGCATGTCGGCGCCGGCCTTCAG
Organism: Thermoanaerobaculia bacterium; assembly: GCA_046331385.1. GTDB lineage: Bacteria > Acidobacteriota > Thermoanaerobaculia > Multivoradales > JAGPDF01 > JAXLQW01. The sequence goes on along the minus strand of JAXLQW010000001.1, from coordinate 817,183 downwards.
CATCGACTGCCCCTGCTGCTCGACGCTCTTCTTCAGGTCGGCCGAGTCCTGCTTGCTGGCGGACTGCGCTTGCAGCTGCAGCACCTGCTTCTGCAGGTCGGAGATCTGCGCCTCGAGCTTCTCGATGTCCGACGACGAGACGCAGCCGGAAACGAAGAGGCCGCCGGCGAGGACGCCGACGGCCCGGAGATTGCGACGAAGGAGAGTGCGGTTCACCAGTCGATCAGCCGACGTTGGCGCGCGCCGTCACCACGAAGTGAGCGCGCCGATTCTGCGACCAGCAGCTCTCGGCCGAGACCGAGCAGAGCGGGCGCTCTTCGCCGTAGCTGATCGTGCGCAGACGGGCGGCGTTCAGACCGAGGGAGCCCATGTAGTCGCGCGCCGCCGAGGCGCGCCGATCGCCGAGCGCCAGGTTGTACTCGTTGGTGCCGCGCTCGTCGCAATGCCCTTCGACCGTGACTTCATATTCGGGGTGGGTGCGCAGGAATTCGCCGTTGCGCGCCAGGCGCTCGCGCGCGGCATCGGTGAGGTCCGCTTTGTCGAAGTCGAAGTAGACGTCGCCGAGCAGGCCCTGCTTCCAGATGTAGTCGTTCAGCTTGGCGAGATCGGGATCGCGCAGCGGATCGTTCGCGGTCGAATCGTTGAGCGACGGTTTGGGTTTGGCGTTGATGTCCTCCGCCGGTCGTGACGGAGTCGCGGGGACGGTGTTGGCGTTGATGTCCGCCGGCGTCTTGCTCTTCTTCGGCCCGCAGGCGGAGACGAACAGCGCGAGCGAGGCGACTGCCGCGACAGCGATCCACTGCATCCGTCGAACGTTCATGACCACTCCTTCGTCACCCGAGTCGAAGATCCGCGATCCGCGATCGCATCGGAAACTGGCCCGAATCTAGCAGAGCGCCCGCGTGGGAACAACCCTTTCGCGGACTTTTCTTCACTTCAAGTACCCGGACCAGTCGGGCGCCCAGTTGTTGCCCTGGAAGGTCAGCTGTTCGATTCCCGAGCCGTCGGCGTTCATGACGAAGACCTGGGTGCCGCCGGCTCGGGTCGAAGTGAACGCGAGCTTGCGACCGTCGGGGGCGAACGACGGCGATTCGTTGCTGCCGCCGCTCGAAGTCAGGAGCTTCACGCCCAGGCTCACCAGGTCGACCAGGGCGAGATCGAAGCGATTGGCTTCGGTGCGCGTGGCGTAGGCGATCGACGTGCCGTCGGGGTTCCAGGAAGCGCCGTCGTTGTAGTCGCCCTGAAAGGTGACCCGGCGGACGTTGGTGCCTTCGTCGTCCATGACGTAGATCTGCGGCCCGCCGGCGCGGCTGGAGGTGAAGGCGATCTCCTGCCCGGAGGGGCTCCAGGCGGGGTTGGTGTCGATGCCGGGGGAATTGGTGAGCCGGCGCAGATTCTTGCCGTCGCGATCGCAGACGAAGATCTCGATGTTCGAGCCGGCTGAGCGCGCGAAGACGAGGTGCTGGCCGTCGGGCGAGAAGCTCGGCGACGAATTGAGCGAGCCGTCGGTCACCACCGGGCTCTTGCGGCCGGAGGTGATGTCGGCGAGGTAGACCGCTGGTCCGCCGCCGGCGAAGAAGGAAACGTAGGCGATCGCGTCGCCGCTCGGGCTCCAGGCCGGGCTCATCGAGATCGAACGGTGACCGGTGATCCGGCGCTGGTCGAAGCCGTCGTAGTCCATCAGGTAGATCTCCTTGTCCTTGTCGCGGTCGGAGTAGAAAGCGAGCGAGGTCAGGGCGATACCGCGGCGCGAGGTGAGAAACAGGACGATCTCGTCGGCGAAGGTGTGCGCGATCCGCCGCGCCAGCTCGGGCGTGCCGCGGTAGCGCTTGCCGACGATCGTTTGCTGGCTAGCGAGATCGGAGAGCCGCCCCTCGAGGACGATCTTGTCGCCCTCGACCTTGATCTCGTTGAGCAGCACGACCTCGTTGCCGAGCGAGCGGTACTGCTCGGCGTCCTTGGCGAGGTCGCCGGTCAGGGCGAGCACGGTGAAGTCGTCCGGGCCCTGCATCTCGAAGATGCCGGAGCGGTCGAGATCGTGGCGCAGCGTCTGCTCGAGCTCGCGCGCCGCGTTGCCGAGCGTGCCGGTGAGCGCCGAGAGTCCAGGGATCGAAGGGAAGGCGAGCTTGATCTGCGGTCGCGCCGGCCCGGTCAGCACCACCTGGATCTCCTTGGGTGGCACGTCCCCCGGAGCGGCGGGCGGCGGCGCCGGCGCGGGCGACGCCACGGCGGCCGGCGGCGCCGCGGGCGGAGCCTGGGACGACGCCAATCGCGCTCCGCCGGATCCGGCGGCGGCGAGCGCGGCGGCGAGGAGGATCGATCCGAGAGGTCGCTTCACGGAGTGCTCCTTAGCGAACGATCAGTTGGACGCCGAGCGAACTGTCGCGGAAACCGCTCGGCAGGGGCGGCAGCGGGGAGGCCGACTGCACGGCGCGCAGCGCCGCGAGGTCGAAGGAGTTGATCCCCGAGGATTGCACGATGCGCACGTCGGTGACCTGGCCGCTGCGCTGGATGCGATAGGCGACGATGGTCTCGACGCCGGATCCCACCGGCGGGCGTACCCACTGGCGGGCGATCAGCGACAGCATCTGGTCGACGTAGTAGCCGTAGGTGAAGCTCGGATTGTCGAGCCCGGCGACAGAGGTGGCGAGTGACTGCGCCTGGGCGACTCCCTGCGCCGTGCCTTGGGGAGCCGGCGTCTCGACCGGAGGCGCCTTCACCGGCTCGGGAGGGGCCGCCGGCTTCGGCTTCGCGGTCTTGCGCGGATCGGGGAGCGCCGGCGCGTCGGGCTTGGGCTCCGGCTTGGGAGCCGCCGGTTTGGGCGGTTCCAGCTTCGCGGGCTGCGGTTTCTCGATCCCCAGCTTCTGGGCGGGGACGATCGCCACCGCGACGTAGTTGATCGGCTTCGGCCGTTCGCGGGTCAGGCGCGGCACCACGAACCAGGCGACGCCGACCGCGGCATGCAGCGCCAACGCCCAGACGAGACTCTTCTTCGAGACCATCGGCGGCGCCGCCAGAGCGCGCCGCTCGAGTACCGCCGAGACCGACGCCGGCATCGCTCCTCAGCGCTTCGGCTCGGGCCGCTCGGTGACCAACCCGACCTTGGTGATGCCGCCGCGTTGCAGGGTGTCGAAGAGCTCGATGACCTTGCCGTAGGTCACGTCGCGGTCTCCCTTGACGAAGACCATCTCGTCGCCGCGGCCGCGTAGGAGGGGCGTCAGGATCTCGACGATCTTGCTCGGGTGCACCGGACGGTCCTTGAGGTAGATCATCCCATCTCGATTCACCGACAGCACGATGGGGTCCTCCTTGCGGAAGGGGAGCGTCTTGGCGTCGGACTTCGGTAGCGCCACCTCGATCCCCTGATGCAACATCGGCGCCGTGATCATGAAGATGATCAGCAGGACGAGCATCACGTCGACCAGCGGCGTGACGTTGATGTCGGCCAGCGCCTCGTGCTCGTCTTCCGCCTGGCCGAGGAGGAATGCCATCGCCGTCAGGTGAAGTTGCGCTCGGCCAGATTGAGGAATTCGAGGGCGAAATCCTCCATCTGACTGCGCTGGCCGCGGAAGCGTCCGCCGAGGTAGTTGTAGCCGATGAGAGCCGGGATCGCCGCGCCGAGACCGGCGGCGGTGTTGATCAGCGCCTCCGAGATGCCGGGGGCGACGGCGACCAGCGACGTGGTGCCCGAGGTGCCGATCTGCGCGAAAGCGCCCATGATCCCCCAGACGGTGCCGAACAGACCGATGAACGGGCAGGCCGCGGCCGTGGTGGCGAGGAACGAGGCGCCGCGCGACAGGCTGTGGAACTCGCCGGCGACCGCGCGGCGCAGCGTGCGTTCGACGCCGGTGAGGGAGCGCAGCTTCAGCTTTCCGGCGCCCTCCGCGCCGCCTTCGTGCTGGCCGCGGATCTGGCCCTCGACCTCGGCGTAGCCGGCTTGGAAGATCCCGACCAGGGGCGAGGTCGAGAGGCGAGCCGCCACGGCGCTCACCTCGCTGAATCGCTTACTGGCGCGGAAAGTCTCGAGGAACTTCCGGCTCTGTCGCCGGGCGCGCGCCAAGTGGAGCACCTTCCACAGGAAGATCGCCCACGAGACGACCGAGAAGAAGAACAGCAGGCCGAGGACGAACTGCGCCATCGGGCCGGTGCGACCGAATGCTTCCGACAGGCCGGTGCCGGGAATCGGCGTGCCGGCTTGAGCGAGGAGGAGGGTCGAGTTCATGCGGGAGGCCCGCGTCGGGCGCCGGAAAGGTAGCACGCGGGTGCTCGGCCTGTCCATGCTGGCGTTGACTCGAGATCGCCCGGCGCCATAGTTTTCGAGGGCGGGCGCCCACCGTCCGCGTCGTGCGCGGATCCGCACCATAGCGAGGAGCCATCGGCATGAAGATCGCCGTTTGTGTGAAGCAAGTCCCGGACACCGAGGCGCGCCTGCGCGTCGCCAAGGACGGCCGGTGGATCGACGAAGAGGACCTGCCGTTCGTGATCAACGAGAGCGACGAGTACGCCCTCGAGGAGGCCCTCTCCCTCGCCGAGAAATCGGGCGGCGAGGTGGTCGCCTTCAGCCTCGGGCCGGAGCGTTCGCGCGAGGCGCTGCGCAAGGCGCTGGCGCTCGGTGCGAGCCGCGCGGTGCACCTGAAGGACCCGACCTTCGCGGGCGGCGACGCGCTCTCGACCGGCCGGGCGCTCGCGGCCGCCATCGCGCGCGAGGGTTGCGACCTGGTGCTCACCGGCTCGCAGTCCGACGACCAGGGCTTCGGATCGACCGGCACCGTGGTGGCCGGCTGGCTCGGTTGGCCGCACGCCTGGCTGGTCATGGGCGTCGAGCTCGAAGCGGGCGGCGCGAGCCTCAAGGTCACCCGCGAGATGGAGAGCGGAATGAACCAGATCTGCCGGCTGGCGCTGCCGGCGGTGATCGAGGTCCAGGCCGGCATCAACCACCCGCGCTACGCTTCGCTCAAAGGGATCATGGCCGCCAAGAAGAAGGAGATCGCCGAGGCGACGCCCGCCGACCTCGGGCTCGCCGTGGGAGAGGTCGGCGCCGCGGCGTCGCGCCTCGAAGTCGTCGCGGTCGGCTTCCCGGAGAGCGGCCGGGTCGCGCAGCTGATCCCGGGCGACGCCGTCACCGCCGCGACGACGTTGATCGAGAAGCTGCGCCAGGAAGCGCGGGTGATCGCGTGAGCCGCCGCATCTGGGCGGTCCTGCAGCAGCGGGAAGGCAAGCTCCATCGCGGCTCGTGGGAGGCGATCACAGCGGCGCAGCAGCTCGCCGCGGCGATCGGCGGCGAGGCCGAGGCGGTGCTCCTCGGCTCGGGGCTCGACGCCCTGGCGAGCGAGGTCGCGGCGAGCGATCTGGTCGCGGTCCGGGTGGCGGACGATCCGGCGCTCTCCGAGTACACCCCCGGTTTCTACGTCGGCGTCCTCGCCGCGGCCATGGCGGCGGAGTCGCCCGAGTTCCTTCTCCTCCCGCACACGTACCAGTCGGTCGAATACGCCGCGCGCCTCGCCCAGGCGGCGGGCGCCGGGCTCCTCCCCGAGGCGATCGCTCTGGAAGGGACGGGGTCCGAGCTGGTCTTCAAACGCCCGATCCTCGAAGGCAAGCTGCACGCGCGGGTGCGAGTGAGAGGAAGCGGACCGATGATCGTGACGCTGCAATCGGGGGCGTTTTCGGCCGACGCGCGCCGGCCGGGCGGCGCGCCGGTCCGCCCTCTGGCGGTCCCTCCCGCGGGGCTCGCCGGCGGGCGCGAGATCCTCGGCGTCGAGCAGGCCGCGGCGCAGGAGGTGGATCTCGCCAAGTCGGAGGTCATCGTCGCCATCGGCCGCGGCATCGGCGGCGCCGAGAAGATCGCGCCGGTCGAGGAGCTGGCGAAGCTGCTCGGCGCCGATATCGGCGCCAGCCGGCCGGTGATCGACAACGGCTGGTTGCCGCGCGACCGCCAGATCGGCTCGAGCGGACAGACGGTAGCGCCGAAGCTGTATCTGGCGCTCGGCATCTCCGGTGCGATCCAGCACCTGGTCGGCATGAAGGGCTCCTCGGTGATCGCCGCGGTCAACAAGGATCCGGGCGCGCCGATCTTCAAGATCGCCCAGTACGGCATCGTCGGCGATCTGCACGAGGTGGTGCCGGCGATGATCGCCGCGATCCGCGAAGCGCGCGGCTAGTCGCGCGGCGAGCGGCTCGCCCTGCGCCGGCGCAGCTCGAACAGGACGATCCCCGCCGCCACGCCGACGTTGAGCGACTCGACCCCGGCGGCGAGCGGGATGGTCCACGCGAGGTCGGCACGTCGTTCCACGGTCGGCGAGACCCCAGGGCCCTCGGCGCCGAGCGCCAGGACCAGCGGCGGCTCGAGATCGGCCTGCGCGAGCGGCTGACCGCCGTGCGCCGAGAGCACCGCCCACTGCGGCGCCGCGGGCGCGAGGCGGTCGTCGAGGTCGGCCACCGATACCTCCACCGCCACCGGAAGCCTCAACAGGCTGCCGGCCGAGGCGCGTAGCGCCCGTGAGTGGTTCGGGTGCGCCGAGCCGGGAGCGAGCGCCAGACCGGTGACCCCGAAGGCCTCCGCCACGCGCGCGATCGCCCCCAGGTTGCCGGGGTCCTGCACGCCGTCGAGGAAGAGCCAGATGCCGTCGCCGGCGAGCGGGAGGCTCGCCGCGCCCCGGCGCGCGAGGGTGGCGACGGCGAGCACGCCGCGCGGCGAGTCGCTGTCGGAGAGCGCGGCGAGGATCCGCGGCGCGACGATCACCGCAGGGCGGGCGAGACCGGAGAGCAGGCGAGCGCCGGCGGGAGAGTCCTGGTATTCGGGCGTGACCAGGATCGAATCGAGCGCGATCCCGGCGGCGATCGCCTCGCCGAGCAGGTGCGGCCCCTCGAGGAGAGCGTGGTCTCCTTTACTTCGCCGCAGGGCGCGAATAGTCTTCACGATCCGGTTCTGCCGGCCCTCGATCATGAAGCGCGATCTTAGAGAGTTCTGGGGTCGATACCCAAGCGGGATCGAGGTCTGTGTCGCCGGCACGGCGTCCGATCTGCTGCTCGGGGTCCGCGACGCGTTCCGGCGCTACTTCCACGACGGACTCGATCGGCCGCTGCCGGTGGCGGTCGTGCCGCAGGAGACCGAGCCGACGTACTCGGGATTCGCCGCCTCGGACGAAGAGGCGATCGAGCGCGCCCGCGGCCGGGCGCGAGAGCTCGAAGCGCGGCTTCCCGGGACCTATCATTTCTATCTCGGCTCCGAGGCCTGCCTGCCGCCGCTCGAGGTGGCCGGCGCGACGCGCTACTTCGTGCGCAACTGGGTGGCGATCGCCGGACTGGCCGGCGAGGCCTGCGGGGCGAGCGGCTCGCTGCAACTGCCGGCGCAACTGATCTCCGGGCTCGACGCCGGAGAGCTGCCGTTCGCGGCTCCCGGCACCCGCCGCGGCGGCGGCATGATGGCCTCGCTCACCGGCGGACTCGAGACCCGCAGGTCGGCCGTGGCGCTCGCCACGGTCAACGCTCTGGCCACCCTCTTCTACGGCATCCTCGACAGCCACCCCGGCCTGCCGCGGTGAGCCGGGCCGGCTCGATCTGCTAGACTCCGGGGGCACGGCGACGCCCCGTCCGCCCGCCGCGGACCCCCGAGCCACCCGACTTGAATGAGGACATCCGCATGAGTGTTCGCGAGGCCGAGCTTTTTACCTCGGAATCGGTGACCGAAGGCCATCCCGACAAGGTCTGCGATCAGATCTCCGACGCGGTGCTGGACGAGGTCCTGCGCCAGGACGCGACCGGACGCGTGGCCTGCGAGACCATGGTGGCGACCGGCCTGGTGGTCATCGCCGGCGAGATCACCACCGACGCGCGCCTCGATCTCGCCAAGATCGCGCGCAGCACGATCCGCGAGATCGGCTATACCCAGACCGGCGTCGGCTTCGACGCCGACAGTTGCGCGGTGCTCGCCGCGGTCGGACACCAGTCGGCGGACATCGCCCTCGGCGTCGATACCGGCGGCGCCGGCGACCAGGGCCTGATGTTCGGCTTCGCCTGCGACGAGACGCCGGAGCTGATGCCGCTGCCGATCATGCTGGCGCACGCGCTGACCCGCCGCCTGGCGGAGGCGCGCAATCTAGGCGACGTACGCTGGCTGCGCCCGGACGGCAAGAGCCAGGTGACGATCGAGTACGACAAGGGCGAGCCGCGTCGCGTCCATACCATCGTCGTCTCGACCCAGCACGATCCCGGGCTGACGCTCGAGGAGATCCGCGACACGGTCATGCAGAAGATCATCCGCCCGGTCATCCCCGGGCGGCTGCTCGACGAGCGCACCATCGTGCACGTCAACCCCACCGGCAATTTCGTCATCGGCGGCCCGCACGGCGACTCGGGGCTCACCGGTCGCAAGATCATCGTCGACACCTACGGCGGCTACGGGCGCCACGGTGGCGGCGCCTTCTCGGGCAAGGACCCGACGAAGGTCGATCGCTCGGCCTGCTACATGGCCCGCCACGTGGCGAAGAACCTGGTCGCCGCGGGTCTGGCGCGGCGCGCCGAGGTGCAGCTCGCCTACGCCATCGGTGTGGCGCAGCCGGTCTCGGTGCGCGTCGATTCCTTCGGCTCCGGCCGGGTGGGAGATGGGCGCCTGGAAGAGCTGGTGCGCGAGCACTTCCCGCTGACGCCGCGGGGCATCATCGAGTACCTCGACCTGCAGAAGCCGATCTACCGGCGGACGGCGGCCTACGGACACTTCGGCCGCAACGAAGAGGGATTCAACTGGGAGAGCGCCCATCGCGCCGAGGAGCTGCGCGCCGCGGCGGGGCTGCGGGGAGAGGTTCCGAGCCACGTCGGCTGAGGAGCTCGCCGGTCGTTCGACGCGCGGGTCACGTCCGGTCTCGGGCGTGACCCTTTGCTTTGAGGAGAGCTACCTGGCGTGACCTCCACCGACCGCAACCGCATCGCCGCCATCCTGCGCGAGACCGGGGAGCTGCTGGAGCTCCAGGGCGAGAACCCGTTCAAGGTGCGCGCTTACGAGAACGCGGCACGCGCGATCGAGGGCCTGGCGGACGATCCCGCCGAGCGCCTGGCCGCCGGGACCCTCGCCGAGGTCCGGGGAATCGGACCTGCCCTCGCCGGCCATATCGCCGAGATTCTGCACACGGGCGAGCTGTCGCAGCACCGCGAGCTCAAGGCGGCCGTGCCCCCGGGGGTCGTCGAGCTGTTTCGTGTCCCCGGCCTCGGGCCCAAGAAGATCCGCGTCTTGGTCGATCGCCTCCAGGTCGCGTCCCCCGCCGATCTCGAACGCGCCTGTCGCGACGATCGGGTGGCGCGGCTCGAGGGATTCGGCGAGAAGAGCCAGGCGCGTATCCTCGAGGGTCTCGAGCATTTGAAGAAGTTCGCCGAGCGCCACCTGTTTCCCGAGGCGTGGTCGGTCGCCCAACGGCTCCGGGCGCATCTCGCGGCGCACGCCGCGGTGGAGCGGGTGGAGATCGCCGGCAGCCTGCGCCGCCGCGCCGAGACCATCGGCGACCTCGACCTGGTGGCGGCGGTGGCGGACCGCTCGCGCCAGGCGGTGGGGGACCACTTCCTCGCCTTCCCGGAGGAGATCGACGTCATCGGCCGGGGCGACACCAAGATCTCGATGATGCTCGCGAGCGGCATGCAGGCGGACCTCCGCCTGGTCGAGCCGGCGGAGTTCGCGAGCGCCCTGCACCACTTCACGGGCAGCAAGGCGCACAACATCCAGCTGCGCGGGCTCGCCAAGGACCTCGGGCTGACGCTCAACGAATACGGGCTGTTCCGCGGCGAGCGTCGACTGAGGGTCGAGAGCGAAGCCGACATCTATCGCCAGCTGAAGCTCGCTTTCGTCCCGCCCGAGATGCGCGAGGGGCTCGACGAGCTCGACCTCGCGGCGCGCGACGAGATTCCAGAGCTGCTCGAGGAATCGCACCTGCGCGGCACGCTGCACGTGCACACCGACGCCTCGGATGGCATCGCGACGCTTGCCGAGATGGTCGCCGCGGCGCGCGAGCGCGGCTGGGCCTACCTCGGCATCGCCGACCACTCGCGTGCCGCGGCCTACGCCGGCGGGCTGACTCCGGCCCGGGTCGAGGCGCAATGGCGTGCGATCGACCAGTTGAACGCCGACCTCGAGGGCGGGGGCTTCCGGATCTTCAAGGGGACCGAATGCGACATCCTGGCCGACGGCGCGCTTGATTTCGACGACGAGCTCCTGCTCGGCTTCGATTTCGTCGTCGCCTCGATCCACAGCCGATTCAACCTCTCGTCCGAAGCGATGACCGCGCGCCTGGTGCGCGCCGTGTCCCACCCCTGCGTCACCTTCCTCGGGCACCCGACCGGGCGCCTGCTGCTGCAGCGCGATGGCTACGCCTTCGACATGGAAACGGTACTCGACGCCGCCGCCGCCAACGGCGTGGTCGTCGAGCTGAACGCCAACCCGCATCGCTTGGACCTCGACTGGCGGCACCTTCGCGGCTGGCTGCGGCGCGGGCAGATCACCTCGATCCATCCCGACGCCCACTCGACCGTCGGCCTGGACGACGTCCGGCACGGCGTCGGCGTGGCGCGCAAGGCCGGTTCGCGACGGGAGGACGTCCTCAACACGCGCACGGCGGAGCAGCTTGCGAGCTACTTCGCGGCGCGACGGGAACGCGCCCGGGCTCTGCTGGCGCCGGGTTGAGCCCCGGGGTACGCGACGCCAGTCAGCTGCGGACGCCGAGGAAGAGGTAGCTCGCGAGCAGGGTGAAGAGCACCGCCGGGCTCCAGACGGCGATGGCCGCCGGCAGCGCCCCCACTTCGCCGAGGGTGGCGAAGAACGCATAGACGGCCAGGAACACGATCCCCAGCGCGATCGCGAAGCCGATGCCGTAGAGCGTTCCACGCTTCCCCAGGCGGAAAGCGAAAGGCAGGGCAACGAGCGCCATGACCACCGAGGTCACCGGGAAGGCGATCTTGCGATGGAGGTCGACGCTCTCCTCGGTGGCGGTCTGGCCGCTCGCCTCGAGGTCGCGGATGTAGGCCGCGAGCTCGGTGAACGACATCTCGTCCGGCCGGCGGCGGTCGGAGGCGAAATACTCCGGAGTCTCCGGCAGATCGACCAGCACCGGCGTGGTGAAGCTCTTGTAGGAGACCTCGCGCAGGCCCTCGAATCGCCGCGCCCAGCCGTCGGCGAACACCCAGCCCTTGGGAGTGTATTGCGCCGTGCGCGCGTAGAGCCTGCCGACGATCTGGTGCCGGTCGTCGAATTCGAACACCTGCAGCCGCTGCAGACTGCGCGATCGGGAGTCGAAATTGAGGTAGTTGTAGACGTATCGGCCCTGGCCGATCAGCCACTGGCGATCGGCGCTACGAACCGCCAGTGGGGCCTCCTCGCCGCGGATCCGGGCACGCGCGTCGTCGACCTTCTGGTTCGAGGCGGGAAGCACGCTCGATTGCAGGAACCAGCAGAACACGGCGACCATGGCCGCTCCGGCGAGCGCCGGCACGCCGAGACGGTAGAGGCTGATGCCGAGCGCGCGGCACGCCGTCACCTCGTTGCTGCGCGCGAGGAGGCTGAAAGTCATCAGCGTGGCGACCAGGACGGTCACCGGCGCGACATCGAAGAACGTTTGCAGCGAGAGGTACTCGTAGTAGCGCAGGACCAACGAGGTCGAGACGTGGTTCTTCAGGATCTCGTCGAGATTGGCGGTGAAGTCGGCGATCAGGGCGAGCGAGATCGCGGAAGCCGCCACCAGCGCCAGGACGAAGCCGAACCGCCGCAGGATGTAGCGGTCGAGGAGGTTCGGGAACGCGAGGCGCAACCGCGGCAGTCGCAGGACGATGCTGGCGGCGGCGCCGCCCTCCGCGGCGCGCGAGCGGGCGCGGCCTGCCGCACGGCGCCGCTCGCGCAGCGCGGCGATCCGTGGCCGCAAGGCCGGCAGCCGGCGGAGCAGCGGCCTGAGCAGGCCGCGATCGCGGTCCCGCAGCGCCAGCAGGAGCAGGCCGAATCCGGCGAGCAGCAGGTTCGGCAGCCACATCGCGAGAGCGGGGGAGAGCCGGCCCGCGGCAGCCGACTTCTCGCCTTGCGAGAGCAACATCCAGAAAGCCACCAAGACGCCGATCGAGATCGCGAAGCCCGAGGTCTTGCCGCCGCGACGATTGGTGAAACCGAGCGGCAGCGCCACCAGGCCGAAGACGAAGCAGGCGGCCGGAATGGCGAATTTCTTGTGGATTTCCACTCGCGCCAGGCGTCGCTGCTGGACGATCTCGTTGGGATCGCGCGCCACCCGCGCCAGCTCGTCGAGGGACATCTGGCGCACGCCTTTGCGGCGGAGCATGCGCTCGCGCTCGCCGCTCAGAAACTGGTCCTTGAGAGTCGTGCGCAGCGACTGGTTGCGGGTCACGTCGTAGCGCTGCGGATGCTCGAAATCGATCGAGTGCTTGATCGCGGCGTCGAGGCGGAGAATCACCCGCTCGCCGGTCTCGTCGATCTCGATCGTGCCGTGTTGTGCCACCGTGACTTCGTTGCGTTGCCCCGGCATCGGCACCGAATCGGCGAGAAACACGCCGCGCCAGATCGGATTGCCGGCCGCGGCTTCGAATACGTAAAGTACTTTACCCGGAAAATCATTGTAGAAGACTCGCGGCTCGACTTGCTGGCCGATCGTCTGGGTGAGGATTCTGAGCCGCAGGTCCTGCAGCGCCTGGTTGCCAACGGGCAGCAGCTGCAGGGTGAAGTAGAGGTTGATCAGGCCGAGCGCGAACGAGAAGAGGACGATCGGACGCGCCAGGCGATAGAGGCTGACGCCGCAGGCGCGTAGCGCGATCAGCTCGCTGTCGGAAGCCAGGCGGCCGACGGCGATCAGCACGCCGAAGAGCAGGCCCATTGGAATGGTCAGGACGACGATGTTGGGCAGCGACGTCGCCAGGAGCTTGCCGACGATCGACACCGGCAGCCCGCGACGGATGATCATCTCGGCCGAGGCGAAGAGAAACTGGAGCAGCAGGATCAGCGTGTAGACTAGGAAACCCAAACCGAACGGACCGAGGATCTCGCGCAGGATGTAGCTGTCGATCCGTTTCATGCGGGCTCGCATTATATGGACCGTATTCCGACCCTCGCGGGCCGCGCGCTCGTCGTCACCGGCGGCGCGCGACGCCTCGGCGCCGCCATCACCCGCCACCTCGCGTCGCGCGGGGCCCGGGTGGCGATCGTGCACTCGGCGAGCGCGGCGGCGGCCACGGAGCTGCTGGCCGAGCTCGGCGAGGAAGCCGCGACGGCGCGGGCGCACGTCGGCGTCCAGGTCGATCTGGCGGCTCCGGATTCCGGGCGGGAGCTCTTCGCGCGCCTCGACGAAGCCGGTTTCGCCCCCGACGGTCTGGTGCACGCCGCCGCCTCCTTCCTGCATCGCGGGGCCCTCGAAACGACGGTGGAGGAGTGGGACGCGACCTTCGCGCTCAATCTGCGCAGCTTCTTCCTCCTGGCGACCGAGCTGGCGCGCCGCCGTGCGGGCCGCGGCGGCGATCTGGTCGCGATCGCCGACGCCGCCGCGCTCGAGCTCTGGAGCGGCTACGTGGCGCACGCGGTCTCGAAAGCGGCGCTCCTGGCGCTGGTCCGGGCTTTGGCGAAGTCGCTGGCTCCCGGTTTCCGGGTGAACGCGGTCATCCCCGGCTCGGTGCTCCCTCCCGATGGGACTTCGCCTGGGGAGCTCGAGCGGATGCGGCGCCGGACCCTTCTCGAACGGCTCGGGCGACCGGAGAACGTGGCCGATACGGTCGAGTTCCTGCTCACCAACGACTACGTCACCGGCGCCGCGATCGAGGTGACCGGGGGCTCCAACCTGTGGCGGGGCTCGGCGTGAGGATCGGGAAGGCAAGATGGCCAGGCTGACGCTCGAGCGGTCCTACGGCTTCTCGGCCAGTCACCTCTACCGCCGCCCGGACTGGTCGGAGGAAGAGAATCTGCGCCGATTCGGCCGTTGCGCCAACCTCCCGGGCCATGGCCACAACTACCGCTTGACGGTCTGGTTGACCGGGACTGTCGATCCGGAGACGGGATTCCTGATCGACCTCGCGGTGTTGGACGAGACGGTTCGTCGGGAGGTCTTGGACCGGGTGGACCACCAGCACCTGAACGCCGCGCTGCCCGAGTTCGCTCCCGGGGGGGATATCCCGACCGGGGAGAACCTGGTCGCCTGGATCGCGGACCGGCTCGTTGCCGGGCTGGCGAGCCGGTCCGAAGCCCAGCTCGAGAGAGTCCGACTGGCCGAGGATGAGAACCTGGCCGCCGAGTGGCTGTCCACCTAGGTTGAGGAAGGCCTGCGGAGGGGAGATTCACCAGCCACACTACGTCCGATAAGATATATTATGTAAACCAATCAAGGCGCCGGGAGTTCTTGCCTGCCTCCATCCTGCGAAGTAAGGCTCTGGTTAAGGGAAAGGCAAAGGCGAGGGGGCTCGGGGGCCTGACCTTCCCGCCATCCTGGCCCAATCGACGGCGCCGCTAAAGCACGTGGGCGCCGGAGAGACCCATACTCCCAGCTGAGGCTTTCTTCCTTTTGCCGACAGGTCCGAGCTCTCGCCAGCTTGCGTAGCAAAGCTCCAGCTAAGGGAAAAACAAAGGCAAGAGGGGCGCGAGCGGCCTGAATTCCCCGCCATCCTGGCCCGATCGGCGGCGCCGCCAGTGTACGAGGGCGCCGAAGGGGCCCACACTTCTAACTGAGGGCTTTTCGCCTTTGGCCGACCTGAGCGGGCTGCCTGATGCCTGCGAAGAAGAGCTCCAGTTAGAGGAAAGACAAAGGCAAGAGGAGCGAGCGGCCTGAGCTTCCCGCCATCCCGGCCCAATCGACGGCGCCGCCAACGTACGTGGGCGCTGGAAAGACCCACACTCCCAACTGAACGCTTCTTCTTTTCTACGCGTTGGCCGGGCTGCTGCCACCCTGCGAAGGATGGCTCCGGGTCCTCCGCCGCTGAAGTGGAGCGACTCTAAGGAGAGCTAGTCCTTGCTGCCTCGGATCTCGGTCAGGATCTGCTCGAGAGCCCGGATGAGGTCGTCCTTTTCCACCGTGCTCTGGCGAAACGTGAGCGAGAGTTGGTAGTTCCGGTCAGGGGCGCGGAAGCGGAAGACGTAGGGCTTGCGGCGTCGCGACTTGGGCTTCGTGCGCTCCTCGCGCACGTCATCGCGCGACAGACCGTGGCGCGCGACACGCTCCAGCATCTCGATCATCTTGGCTTCATTCCCTGCCTTCAGGACCTCCAAGAGGGTCGACTTGGTGGAGATCCCTAGCGCCATCGCGGTCTCTCGAGCTCGGGGTGGGATTCGCAGCAGAGACAGCGACTCGGCGATCGACGATCGTGCCTTGCCCACGGCCTTCGCAATCGACTCTTGGGAGTACTGGTGGGTTTCGGCAAGGGCGCGATACCCGTCGGCCTCTTCAAAGGGCGAGAGGTCCTTGCGCTGGAGATTCTCGATCAGCGCGATCTCGAGCGCCTCCTGATCCGACACCTCCATCTCGATGACCGGAACTTCGAACAGGCCGGCTTCGAGCGCCGCGCGATAGCGCCGTTCGCCGGAGATGATCTGGAACTGCGGCTTCGGAGACCCAACCTGGATCGCCGACTCCTCCACCGGCGCGACATCGCTCGCCCGGCGGACCAGGATGGGCTCCAGGATCCCCTTGTCGCGGATCGAGGCCACGAGATCGGACAGATCGCCGAAGGCGCTACGGGGCTGGTGCGGATTCGGCCGCAGCGCGGAGAGCGGCAGGAGGTGGCCGATCGGAGCGTCGTGCCGCCGAGTCAACTCCTCGACGAAATGGGCCCCATGCCGCATCTTCACGCGCACCGGCAGTCCGCGCTTGGCGCTCGGTTCAGACACGGCTCAGCACCTCCTCGGAGAGTTTGTAGTACTCGTAGGCACCGCTCGAGCGCGGAGCGAAGGTGAAGATCGACTCCTTGTAGGCCGGACTCTCCTCGAGGCGGACGCTCTTGGTGATCGTGGTCTCGAAGAGCTTGTCGCCGAAAACCCGATGGATCTGATCGACGATGTCGCGCGACAGCAGTGTCCGCTTGTCGTGCAGGGTGATGACCGCACCCAGGATCTGGAGGCGGGGATTCGCGCGCCCCTTGATCTTCTCGATGGTCTCCAGCAGGTCATCGGTCCCCTCGAGAGCGAAGTAACTCGACTGGATTGGAATCAAGACATGCGTCGCGGCCACCAGCGCGTTCACGGTGATGATGCCGAGCGTCGGCGGAGTGTCGATTACGATGTAGTCGAACGT
This sequence comes from Thermoanaerobaculia bacterium, assembly GCA_046331385.1. Lineage (GTDB taxonomy): Bacteria > Acidobacteriota > Thermoanaerobaculia > Multivoradales > JAGPDF01 > JAXLQW01. The sequence goes on along the minus strand of JAXLQW010000001.1, from coordinate 800,942 downwards.
CTCGGATTGGCTCTCGAAGACGTCCTTGAGTCGGTAGTGGCTGTCGAGCTCCCCGAGGAGCTTCGCCTCGATTTTTGCGAGCGCGATCGACGACGGTGCGATCGAGAGGTTCGGGACTTTCTCTGCGGGGACGATCACATCCTCGATCTTGCAGCTGGCTTCGACGAGCACGTCGTACATCGAGCTCGTTCGCTGGCGGACGTCGAGGAAGGACATCGAGCTGTTGGCCTGCGGATCGAGGTCCACCAGCAACGTGCGTAGGCCTTTGGAGGCCAGGGCTGCCGACAGGTTGATCGCGGTCGTGGTCTTTCCGACCCCGCCTTTCTGATTCGCGATCGCTAAGATCATGAGGCCGCGGAGTGTAAGAGATGCACTCGAGCCGGTCAAGCTAGAGATTCGCCGTCTCGCGGCGGCTTTGTCGGCGCGCCGACAGATTCCATAAATAGCTGAATCTAAATACTTTAACCGTGTTGACTGAGAGCTACATCTCGTATTTCGGGAGGTCCTCCGGGCGGGCGTTCTCGAGCCACTGGCGCAGTTTCTCTTCGTCCCGCTTCTCGATCGCGAGATCGAGTTGAAGCGCACCCTGGAGCACGTCTTTTGCCACCCAGACCGGGGCTTTGCAGCGCAGCGCCAACGCCAATCCATCGCTCGGTCGCGAGTCGATCAGGATCTCGCCCGACGCGGTCGTCATGCGCAAGCGACCGAAGAATGTCCCTTCCTCGAGCTTCCAGATCTCGAGTCGCACCAGCGTCGCTCCGAGAGACTCGATCGACATCCGCAGCAGGTCGTGGGTCATCGGCCGGCGTACCTCGATGCCCTCGATCGCCATCGCGATCGCGCTCGCTTCGAAGGCGCCAATCCAAATCGGAAGAAAGACGCCCTGAGCGTCGTCGCGCAACAGGACCACCGGCACGTCCGAGCTCGGATCGACGAGCACGCCGCGAATCCGCATTTCGACCCACTCTTCCGGCTTCGTTTTCTCTTCCTCCATGTCGCTATTGTCGAGACCAATCCCGTCGAGGTCAAGGCCGGTCGCACCTCCCCCGCCGGGGCGAGCCGCCGAGAGGAGGAAGGCACGCGCGAAGAGCGAGAAGCGAAAAGCGAAAAGCTCCGGTCAGGAGTCTGGGCGGGCCGGCGCCCTCGTGAACTGGCGAGGGGTCGGATGAAGCAGCGCTGGTCCTGTCGGCTTCTTTTCCCCAGGTGAGCTTTTCTCCTCTTTGCAAGATGGCTGGAGATCGAGCGCTCCACCGAAAGGCGAAAGGCTCCAATTAAGAGTCTGGGCGGGCCGGCGCCCTCGTGAACTGGCGAGGGGTCGGATGAAGCATCGCTGGTCCTGCCGGCTTCTTTTCCCCAGGTGAGCTTTTCTCTTCTTCGCAGGATGGCTGGAGGTCGAGCGCTCCACCGAAAAGCGAAAGGCTCCGGTTAAGAGTCTGGGCGGGCCGGCGCCCTCGTGAACTCGGTCGCGGCTCGATGGAGCAACGCTGGTCCTGAAGGCGTCCTTTCCCCAGGTGAGCTTTTCTCTTCTTCGCAGGATGGCTGGGCTCCCGGAGCTCCAACCACCGTGCTCAGCTCACGCCGGGGCGTGGCGAGGTTGCTGCGGTGCCGGCTCGTGCGCGGCCGGGGCCCGTTCCCCGCCGATGCGCCTACCGAGCAGACTGTGGGTGTTGGCGCGCTCCACGCGCACGCGGGTGATCCGCCCGGCGGGCGTCCACTCGCCATCGGCGTCGAAGTGCACGATGCGGTGGCAGCTCGTGCGTCCCGTCAGACGCCGGTGCTCGGCGTTCCAGCCGGTGACCAGAACCTCGAGCTCGCGCCCCTCGAGCTCACGATTGAGCTCGAGCTGGATCGAATCCTGGAGCGCCAGCATCCGCTGCAGCCTCTCGGCTGCGACCGACGCCGGCACCTCGCCGTCGAGGCGCAGGGCGGCGGTCCCGGGCCGGGGCGAGAAGCAGAAGGCGAAGATCTGCGAGAACCGACCGGCGCGCAGCAGCTCCAGCGTCTCCTCGACGTCATCCTCGGTCTCGCCCGGAAATCCGGCGATCAGGTCGGTCGAGATGGCGATCCCCGGCCGCGCCTGGCGGAGGGCCTCGAGGAGCGCGAGGTACTCGCACCGCGTGTAGCCGCGGCCCATCCGCCGCAGCAACCGGTCGCTTCCCGACTGCACTGGAAGGTGGAGATACGGGCAGAGGTTCGCATGGCGGCGGAAACAATCCACCATTCGTGGCGTGAAGTCCCGCGGATAGGAGGTTACGAATCGCAGCCTGCGGACCCCCGGGATCGCCGCCACGGCGTCCAGGAGATCGGCGAAATCGGCGCCGGTCGCGGCTTCGTGCCAGTGATTCACCGTCTGGCCGAGGAGCTCGATCTCGACGAACCCCAGATCCACCAGGTGCCGGACCTCGTCTGAGATCTCCGCGAGCGGCCGGCAGCGCTCGGGACCGCGCGTCGTGGGGACGATGCAGAAAGTACACTTCTTGTCGCAGCCTTCGATGATGGTCACCATGCCCTTGAAGGCGCCATCACGCGAGATCGCATCGAATTCATACGCACGTATCGTTGGAAAACCGGTGGCGACCACGCGCTCGCCAGCGCGGCGCCGGGCGACGACCTCCGCGAGCTCCCCCACCCTCGCCGGACCGACGACGAAGTCGAGATCCGGAACCCGCGCCAACGCGCGCTCCCCTTCCTGTTGCGCGACGCAGCCGCACAGACCGAGGAGCACCGCGGGGCGATCGCGCTTCAGGAGGCGGTACTCGCCGAGGCGCGAGTACACCTTCTGTTCGGCGCGCTCGCGCACCGAGCAGGAGTTGAGCAGAATGAGGTCGGCGTCCGCGACGGCGCGCGCCGGCAGCATGCCGAGCTGCATCAGCTGACCGGACATGCGCTGGCTGTCGAGCTCGTTCATCTGACAGCCCCAGGTCTCGACGAAGAACCGTCGTGGCGTGGGGGTCATCGAAGGCGGGTCGGCGGCGGCGAGTCGGCGATCGGCGGTTCCCCGGCGTCGGCGGTCGGCGGCTTCGGCGGCACGGGCGGCGTGGGCTCGAGCTCGATCCCCTCGCGCAACCATCCCGGCAGAGCGCCGGCGAGGCGCCCCTGGTCGAGAAAGGCCTGGAGCTCCTGAGCGCCCTGCTCGGCCTCGTGGCGCGCGGTCTCCAGGTCCTCGATGGCGTGGTCCCAGGCCGGCTTGACCTGACTGTCGCGGACATACGGGTCGTCGGTGCCGTAGAACTTCCGCCGCAGGTCGGCGACCTTCGCCTCGAGATCGCTCACGCGGTCGGTGGCGTCTCGCCAGCGCTCGCGGATGTCGCGCGCCTGCGTCCGCCACCAGGTCTCGTCGTGCTTCTCGGCGCCTTCCGCCACCGCGTCGACGTTCTCGCCGGCGGCCTCTTTCGTCGCCGTTTCCTGCGAGCCGACCGTCAGCTTCTGTCCTCTGGCGTAGTCGGCGAGCGTCTTGTTGTCGATCACTGCGACGGGCGCCGCGGCGGACTTGCGGCGCTGCTTTTCGGCCTTGGCCGCTTCGACCAGGGTCGGAGCCGGAGCCTCGGCGTCGGCCCCGGCGTCGATCACCACCACGCTCGACGGCTTCTTCTCCGCCGCCGCCGGAGCGACGGCGGGCGTCGTCGTCGCGGGGGTCTCGCTCGGCCGCCCCTGGGAGACGCTCTGCGGCGGGAGGGCGGCGGTCCTGGGCGTCGCGGCCGAGCCGCAGCCCGCGGCGCCGAGCAGCAGCGACAGGCCGGCGAGGCGAAGCGCGACGGTCACGGCGGAAGACTCAGGCGCGGCCATAGCGATCCTCGAGACGGATCACGTCGTCGAGATCCGGAGTCGAGACCTCGAACAGCTCGCAGCCCGCGGGCCCGGCGACCATCCGGTGCCGGGTTCCCGGCGCGACATGGTAGGCCTCGCCCTGGCGCAACGGTTGGCCGACGAGCGCGCCGTCCTCCTCGACCTGCAGCTCGATCTCTCCTCGGGCGACGAAAAAAGTCTCGTCCTTGCGCACGTGGTACTGGAGCGACAGCGCCTGGCCCGGCTCGATGTGCAGCACCTTGCCGACGTAGCGGTCGGTGTGCGCGAGCAAGAGCTCGTGGCCCCACGGCTTCTCGACCCGGCGCACCGGAAATCGCATCGTTCAGAGCTCTCCGTATCGCTGTCCGGTGGACGGCAAGTTCGCCCGCTCGCCCCGGTGATTCAGCAACTCCTGCACCTCGAGGCCGGAGTGCGCCTCGCAGCACGCTTGCCCGAGTCCAGCCAGCTCGCACGCGTTGAGCTCGCGGACGCGACGCCTGAGCTCGGGGACCGCGCGCGGATGAACCGAGAATCGCCGCAGTCCCAGCCCCATCAACAACGGCAGATAGGCCGGGTCGGCGCCCATCTCGCCGCACAGGCTGACCGGGATGCCAGCCCGGTCGGCGCTCTCGACCACGAAGCGTAGCATGCGCAGGATCGCCGGATGGAGCGGCTGATAGAGATCGGCGACGTGCTGGTTGTTGCGGTCGACGGCGAGCGAGTACTGGATCAGATCGTTGGTGCCGATGGCGAAGAAATCGCTCTCCTCCGCCAGTCGGTCGGCGAGCAAGGCCGCCGCCGGGACCTCGATCATGATCCCGATCACCGGGTCGGCTCGGTGGCGCACGCCCTCGCCGGCGAGCTCCGTCGCCACTTCCGCCACCAGGGCGCGCAGGGCGCGCACCTCCTCCACTCGGCTGACCATCGGCGCCATGATCCACAGCTCGCCGTCCGCCGCGGCGCGCAGCAGGGCGCGCATCTGGGTGCGGAAGATGCGTGGCCGGGCGAGCGTAAGACGGATGCCGCGCAGGCCGAGCACCGGATTATCCTCGTCGCTCTCCATCATCTCGCGCGCCAGCTTGCGCCCGCCGAGATCGTAGGTGCGGACGATGGCGGGCGAAGGCGCGGCGCCGGCGACCAGGCGGCGGTAGATCGCCAAGTGGTCGTCTTCCGACGGCAGCCGCGGGTCGGTCTCCATGTAAAGGAACTCGGAGCGATAGAGTCCGACGCCCTTCGCGCCGACGCGCCGCAGCTCGTCGAGCTCCTCCGGCAGGTCGATGTTCGCGGCGAGATGAATCGCGACGCCGTCGCGGGTGACGGCCGGCAGGTGAACCGTCGGGGTGTCCTGCGCCGCGCGCTCGCGCTCGAGCTCGCGCGCCAGTTCGATGTACTTCGCCAGCACCTCCGGCGTCGGGTGGAGAATCACCACCCCTTCGCGACCGTCGACGATGATCGGGTCGTCGTCGAGCACCCGCCGGCTCACCCCTTCGACGCCGGCAACCGCCGGCAGGTCGAGGGAGCGCGCGATGATCGAGGTGTGCGAAGTCCGCCCGCCCGACTCCACCGCGAAACCGATGACGTTGGCGCGTCCGAGGCGGATCGCTTCCGAAGGCACCAGATCATCGGCCACCACCACGACGTCGCCCTCGAGGTCCGAGATCTCGTGCTGGGCGATTCCCTGTAGCGTGCGCAGGAGCTGGCGGCCGACGTCCTGGAGATCGGCGCCGCGCTCGCGCAGGTACTCGTTGTCGATGGTCGCGAAGCGATCGCCGAGCTCCGTCGCGGTCTCGTGCACCGCCCACTCGGCGTTCACCCGGTCCTCACGGATCCGGCGCTCGATCCCACCGAGGAAGGTGGCGTCGCTCAGCAGCAGGTCGTGGGCGTCGAAGATCGCCGCCAGCTCCTCGCCGAAGGCCCGGCCGGTGTCGACGCGCGTCGCCTGGATCTCGCCGCGCGTGCGGGCGCAAGCGGCGTGCAGTCGACCGATCTCGGCCTCGACTTCGGATTCGGCGAGCGGGATGCGGATGATCTCTCCGGCGCGGTTGGCGATGCACACCGCGCGGCCCACGGCTACTCCGTCAGACACGCCGATGCCGGAGAGGATCTGCATCTGCCGGTGGGGCGTCATTCGCTCTCCCCGAAGCGCTCGGCGACCAGCGCGGCGATGGCGTTCAACGCCGCGCCCTCGTCCGGTCCGTCGCAGCGTATCCGCAGGCGAGTCCCTTGCGCGGCCGCGAGCAGCAGAATTCCGAGGATGCTCTTGGCGTCGACCTCTTCGTCGTCGACCACCAGGCGCACGTCGGACTCGAAGCCGCTCGCCAGATGGACGAGCTTGGCGGCGGCGCGGGCGTGCAATCCGAGGCGGTTCACGATGTCGAGGTCCCGCTCGATCATTTCCGGTCCGGGCCCGGGCGTGAATCGGAGCCCGCGGGGCCGCGTCGGATGCTACGGCGTCCTTTGATCTCCAGCCAGCGCGCCGTGTCGGCGAGCGAGCGCGACGGGCCGCGGGCGCAAGCGAGCCGCACGACCATCGGCAGGTTGACGCCGGAGACCACCTCGACCTCGCCCTCCCGGCGCAGCGACAGCGCGGCGTTGGACGGCGTGTCGCCGAACATGTCGGTCAGGATCAGGATCCCGCCCTGGTCGGCCAGGCCGCTCACCGCCGCGGCGATCCGCTCCCGGGCCGGGTCGATGCCCAGGCTCCAGTCGAGCGACAGGGCGTGGAAGTTCGGCAGCTCGCCGGCGATGACCTCGGCGGCGGCGAGCAGCTCGTTGGCGAGCTTGCCGTGCGTGACGATGAGAATCTCGGTCAACTCCGGCTCTCCCCGGGCTCACGCCCGCCGTCGCGCGCCACGTCCCGGTGGTGCAAATGGACGCTCCATCCCTGGGTGGCGAGGCTCGCAGCCAAGCGCTCGGCGACAGCGACCGAGCGGTGCTTGCCGCCCGTGCAGCCGACCGCGATCGACAAGTAGCTGCGGTTCTCCTGACGATACCGCGGCAGCAGGAAGGCGAGCAGCTCCCCCAGCCGGCGTAGCAGCTCGCCGAAGTCGGGTTGGGCGTCGAGATACCGCTGCACCTCGGAGGTCGTGCCCGGCAGCTCGCGCAACACGGGAACGAAGTGCGGGTTCGGCAGAAAGCGCACGTCGAACAACAGGTCGCTGCCCGACGGCAGGCCGTACTTGAAGCCGAAGCTGGTCAGCGACACGGTCATCCCCGGGCGCAGGCCCTCGGCGTGTCCGAACTCGCGGAAGATCTGGCTGCGGATCTCGTGGATCGACCACTCGCTGGTGTCGAGCACTAGGTCGGCGGTGCCGCGCAGCTCGGCGAGCAGGTCGCGCTCGCGGCGGATGCCGGTGGTCAGGGGTTCGCCAGGCGCCAGCGGATGCGGCCGCCGGGTCTCCGAGAATCGACGCAGCAGGGCTTCGTCGGAGGCGTCGAGGAACACCACCGTCGGCGCCAAGCGGACGCGGTCCAGGCCGGCCAGCAGGCGCGGCGCCTCGCGCGCGAATCCGGGAGCGCGCATGTCGGCCACCACGGCGATGCGATCCCGCCCCTCGGCGAACGCCAGCGGGTCCGCCAGGAACTGCGACAGCAGCGGCAGCGGCAGGTTGTCGACGCAGTAGTAGCCGAGATCCTCGAAGCAGTTGGCGACCGTGCTCTTGCCGGATCCGGAGAGACCGGTGATCAGGACCAGCCTACCGCGGCCGGCCTTTGCGGTTTCTTTCAAGCTGCTCCTCGAGCTTGCGAGCGAACTCGCGAGCGGAATGGGTGCCCTGCGTCTTCAACACGTGGTTGCGGGCGGCGATCTCCACCAGGTTGGCGATGTTGCGCCCGACGGTCACCGGCATGCGGATGTAGGGGCAGGGCGTGTCCAGGATCGAATACACGGTCTCGTCGAGGCCCAGGCGGTCGTAGAACTTGCCCTCCTCCCAGGGCTCGAGCTCGACCGCCAGGTCGATCGGCTTGCGCTGGCGCACCGCCGCCAGTCCGAAGAGGTCCTTGACGTTGATGATCCCCAGGCCTCGCAGCTCCATGTGGTGCTGCAGCGGCTCGTCGGCGAAGCCCACCAGCTCGCCGTTCGGGTAGCGCTTCACCGTCACCCGGTCGTCGGACACCAGGCTGTGGCCGCGGGTGATCAGGTCGAGCGCGGCCTCGCTCTTGCCGACGCCGCTCGCGCCGATCAGCAGCACGCCGAGGCCGTAGATGTCGATCAAGGTGCCGTGCAAGCGCGTCGACGGCACCAGGTGGTCCTCGAGGAAGTAGCTGACCCGCTTGATCACCGCCGACGACATGGCGCGCGAGGACAGCACGGGAACCTCGCGCTCACGGAACTCCGCCAGCATCTCGGCGGGCGCGACCAGCCCCTTGGTGATGATCACCACCGGGATCGGCAGCGCCGCGATCCGCGCCAGGCGCTCTCGGCGCTCGGCGGCGGGGACGGTGCTCAGGTACTCGAGCTCGCTCTCGCCCACGATCTGCACCCGGCCGGGCTTGATGTAGGCGTAGTAGCCGGCGAACGCTAGGCCAGGCTTCTGGACTCGAGGGTGGGTGATCAGCCGGTCGAGGTGGGGCTCGCCGGTCAACACCGTCAGCGCCAGATCCGAGAGCTCGTCGCCCAGCAGCTCCGCGACGCAAACCGAGGCGTCGCTCATGCCGCGCTCTCTCGGCCCGCGCGGCGGGCGACGAGCGCCACCACTTCGCGCGGCGTCCGCGCCGCGACGAGCTCGGCCAGCCGCCCGGTCTCGCGAGCCCAGCGCGACACCGCCGCCAGGATCTCGAGGTGGCTTCCCGGGCGATCGGACGGCGAGACGATGGCGAAGAAGGCCCGCACCGGCGCTCCGTCGCGGGCCCCGAACGGGATGCCGGCGGGGTGGATCCCGAGCGCCAACAGCGGGCTGCGCGCCGCGCTCGAGCGGCAGTGCGGCAGGGCGATGCCGCCTCCCGGCGCCGTCGCTCCAAGAGCCTCGCGCTCGGCGAACTCGCGCGCGATTCGCTCGGCGGTCTCTCCCCGGCCGAGGTCGGCCGCCAGCGCCGCCGCGAGCGCCGCCAGGACGCCGCCGGCGTCGGCAGCGGCTAGGGGGACGAGGATTCGCTCCTCGCGCAGGAAGGCGGCGAGACCAGGTCCGGGGAGCGCGACCACGTTCAGAACTCCGGCGCGATCAGGCCGTAGTTCTCGTCCTTGCGTCGATAGAGGACACTCACGCGCTCGCTCTCGGCGTCGAGGAAGACGAAGAACTCGTTCTTCGAAGCCTCGAGGCGCGTCGCCGCCTCCTCGACCGTCATCAGCCGGATCGGCAGCCGCGAGCTCTTGACGACTCGCGGCGGCTCGCCGGCGCGAACGCTCTCGCGGGTGAGGACCTCGACCGGCCAGTGACGATCCGCCTCCGCCGTCCGGCTGGCCCGCCGGCGAAGGTCGACCGCGCGCTTGCGCGACCGGCGCGCCTGCTTCTCCACCGTGTCGACCGCGAGGTTGATGGCGTCGAAGATGTCGTCGTTCTCGTTGCGGGTGTGCAGCGCGCCATGGCGGTGCGAGACGTGCAGCTCGGCGATCTGGCGGAATTTCTGACTCTCGAGCTCCACGTGGACCTCGATCGGCTCCATCAGGAACTTCATCACCTTTCCGAGCTTCTCCTCGGTGAACCGGCGCACCTGGTCGTCGAGCTCGAAATGGCGGCCGACGTATTCGATCTGCATTCCGACTCCTTTCCGTCCTCGCCCGTCAGAAGATCTTCCTGCGGTCCGCGGAGGACGGCAGGTTGAGCTCGTCGCGGTACTTGGCGACCGTGCGGCGGGCGATCTGGATCCCTTCGCGGTTGAGGATGCGCATCAGCTCGCTGTCGGAGAGCGGGTGGCGCGGATCCTCGGCTTCGATCAACTGCTTGATCTTGCGCTTGACGGTGAGCGACGAGATGTCCTCGCCGTAGTCGCGGTCGATGCCGCTGTGGAAGAAGAACTTGAGCGGGAAGAGGCCGCGCGGCGTGTGGACGTACTTGTTCGACACCACGCGACTCACCGTCGATTCGTGCATGCCGATGTCCTCGGCGACGTCGCGCAAGACCATCGGACGCAGGTAGTCGATCCCGTGGTCGAGGAAGTCGCGCTGCTGGCGGACGATCGAGTCGGCGACTTTGTAGATCGTGCGCTGCCGTTGATCGAGGCTCTTGATCAGCCAGACGGCGGAGCGCATCTTCTCGGAGATGAACTGCTGCGCCTCGCTCTGGTGCCCCTGGGCGCGCATCTCCTGCAGCATGCGGCGGTAGGAGCGGCTCACCCGCAGGCGCGGCAAGCCGTCGTCGTTGAGCTGGATGACGTAGTCGGAGCCGACCTTGAGCACGTGCACGTCGGGTTCGATGTAGTGCGTGCGGTCGTTGGTGAACTTCCGGCCCGGTCGGGTCTCGAGGCACTTGATCGCCTCGATCGCCGGCTCGAGGTCGGCGAGCGCCAGTCCGAGGGCGCGGGCGATGGCCGGGTACTGTCGCTTGAGAAAAGCGTCCCAGTGCTCGGCGACGATGCGGCGCGCGATCGGGTCGGCGTCCGCGCCCTGTTGGTCGAGTTGCAGGAGAAGGCTCTCCTGCAGGGTGGCGCAGGCGATCCCGGGTGGATCGAGCCGGCGGATGAGGGCGAGCACGCGCTCGACCTCCTCGACGGAGAAGGGCTCCGAGGCGTCGGCCGAGGCCAGGGCGGCGATCTCCTCGGCCGAGGCGACCAGGAAGCCGTCGGCGTCGAGATTGCCCACCACGAGCTCGGCGATCTCCCGTTCGCGCGGCGGGATGTCGGACATGTGGATCTGCCAGAGCAGGTGGTCGTAGAGGTCCGGCTCGCGGGTCAGGGTGTTCTCGATCGGCGGCGCCTCGCGGTCCTCCCACTCGCCGATCGATCGACCCGTGTCCTCCCAGGCGTCGCCGAAGAAGGCCTCGAAACCCAGCTCCTCGAGCGCCTGGCGGTGCGCCAGCTCGGCTTCGGCGGGAATTTCCTTCTCCTCCGGCACGGCGACCGGCGCCGGCGCCTCCTCGACCGTCGACTCGGCGGCGGCCGCCGCCGCTTCCTCCTCCTCCGCCGGCTCGTCGATCTCCTCGAGCACCGGGTTCTCGACCAGCTCCTGGGCGAGGGTCGTCTCGAGCTCCATGCGCGTCATCTGGAGGAGCTTGATCGCTTGCTGCAGCGATGGCGTCATCACCAATCGCTGCGACAGCTTGAGGGAGAGCTTCTGCTCGAGAGCCATGGCGGACTGCGCTTAGAGCTTGAATTCCTCGCCGAGGTAGATCTTCCTTACCTGCGGGTCGTTCGAGAGGTCGTCGGGAGCGCCGGAACGCAAGATCTCGCCGTTGTTGATGATGTAGGCCCGGCTGGTGATCTTCAGCGTCTCGCGCACGTTATGGTCGGTGATCAGTACTCCGATCCCCATCTTCCTGAGGTGTCGGATGATACCTTGAATATCGAGTACCGCGAGCGGATCGATGCCCGCGAAGGGCTCGTCGAGCAGGATGCACGAGGGGCTGATGGCAAGCGCGCGCGCGATCTCCACCCGCCGTCGCTCGCCTCCCGAGAGCATGTAGCCCATGCTCTTGCGGACCCTACCGAGGTGAAACTCCTCGATCAGGCCGTCGATGCGCCGCTCCTGCTCGGCGTGCGACAGGTCGAGGGTCTCGAAGATCGCGCGCAGGTTGTCCTCCACCGTGAGCTTGCGGAAGACCGACGGCTCCTGCGGCAGGTAGCTGATGCCGCGCTCGGCGCGCTGGTACATCGGCAGCTGAGTGATGTCCTCCTCGCCGAGGAAGACCCGCCCGGCGTCGGGCGGAGTCAGCCCGACCACCATGTAGAAGGTCGTCGTCTTGCCGGCGCCGTTGGGACCGAGGAGGCCGACGATCTCGCCCGGGTCGACGTGGATCGACACGCCGTCGACCACCGCTCGGCCGCGGTAGACCTTGCGCAGCCCTTCGGCGCGCAAGCCCGGCGTCGTGTCGGTCACGAATCCCCGCTCGACATCCGCGCCGTGCCGTCGCGCGTGTCGTAGATCAGGCGCCGGCCGCGGATGACGTTGCCGTCGCGGTCGCGCATCTCGACCTTGGCACCCGAGATGGCGATCGAGGCGCCGTCGACGTCGTATTCGGCGAGGTCGCCGGTCGCCTGCCGGTTCGAGAGCGGGTCGCTCAGGCGGACGTTGCCCTTCGCGTGGAAGGTCCGGACTCGCTGCTGCGCGTCGAGGTCGCCAACCAGCTCGTCGCAGGCGAGCGAACGCGAGTTCTGCGTGACCACGACCGGTCCGGAGTAGATCAGTCTCGCCTCCGCCTTGCGGTAGGTCAGGGTCGCCGCCGTCACCTCGACCGGCGCCTGCGGCTTGCCGTCGGCCGCGGGCTGCGGGATGACCACCGTCTTGACGTTGCCGGCGGCCGAGAGGCGTTCGCCGTCCTGTTCGGCGTGGAGCTGGTCGGCGAGCAGCAAGTTCTTTCCCTGCCAGGCGCGCACCGCGCCGCGAAAGGCGGCGTTGCGCGGCGTGTCCTGGAAGATCGCCTCCTGCGCTTGCACGCGCACCGGATCGGCGCTCGCCGCGGCGCCGGGCAGCTGCAGGGCGCGGCCCTTCATCTCGGCCTCGACTCCGCCGTCGGCTTCGACCAGGCCGGTGCCGCGATGGAACTCGACGTGCGGGCCGACGAGCGTGCCGCGATCGGAGACCACCACCACCCGTCTGCCGAGCAGCTCGCCGCGCCCGGCATCGAGGTCGAAGAAGCCGCGCTCACCGGTCGCCGAGACCCGGGGGTCCTTGAAGCGGACGTTGCCGACCAGAGTGACGCGCGCCATCTTCTGCCCCGCGCCGAACTCGGCTTCCGCCTGGTCGGCTTGTCCATGGCGCAGCGGGCTCTCCGCATGACCCTCGAGGTATTCGGCGAAGAAGGCCGGTTGATAGGCCTGCGCGTCGCGCAGCTCGCCGTCGACGAAGGCGGCGACGACGTGCAGCGCCGCGATCTCCCGCACCGTGCCGTCGGGTAGAACCGACGCGAGCAACACGCGCGCGTCCTTCTCCCCCTCGAGCTCGAGGTGCGCCGGTCGATGGGTCGTGGGGTCGAACTCCAACGTCGCGCGGCGGGCGCTCAGCCGGTTGGCCGCCGCGAGGGGCGCGCCTTCGGCCGCGGTCGAGGCGATCTCTCCCTCGACGCCGCCGCGCGCCTGGACCACGCGCGGCGACGATTCGTCGGCCGCCAGGAAGAGGTCGAGCGACGGGGCGCTCAGGCGGCTCGCGCCGGAAGTGAGCACCACCGCGCCGTCGGCGGAGATCCGCGCCTCGCGTCGCGCCGCGGTGATCTGCTGGGCCTCGAGCCGGGTCGACTCGCCGCCCGCGGCGGCGGTCGACTCCACCACCGCCGGACCGGCGAGCACGAACAGCTCGCGCTCGAGGTCGCCGGAGATCGCGCTGCCGCGGCCGCGATAGCCGGGTTCGCGAGCGAGCTCCACCGGCCCATCGCCGGTGATCCGCTTGCCGCCGTCGACCAGCTCCAGGTGCTCGGTCGTCAGGGTCAGGCCGTCGCCCGAGACCAGCCGGACCTCGCCCCGCAGCGTCGCCTCCTGGCGCTCCTGGTCATAGAGCGCTTCGCGGCTGTGGACCTCGTAGGAGCGCTCCTCGCGGTAGAGAACGAAGGTCACCCCATCGAGGTGTACCTTGCCGTCGCGCGTCGCCGAGAAGCGGTCTCCCGCGACCTTGAGGACCGGCCGTCCGGAGAGCATCTGCGTGTACTCGAACCGGTCGCTCGCCGCGACGACGTCGGGCCGGGAAGGCCCGGCCACTCCCGCGCTCGGCTCGGCCGCGACCTCGGGCCGGCGGCGCCCGAGGGCGAAGAGCCCGACCAGGGCGGCGACCGTCAGGATCAGGAGCGCCAGGAGGATCGTCCGCCAGGTGCGGAAGGGCTGCGCCGCGGCCATCGTCGTCATTCTATGCGGCGCCCCCGTCGGCGACCGGTCGGACGTCGACCAGGTGGAGCTCGAGGTCGCCGCGCCGCGAGGCTCCGGCGAACCGCGCCAAGGCCTCGAAAGGCCGGGCGAAGACCCCCGGGTCGTCGAGAAATCGCCAGGCGATCAGCCGGCAGCGGCCGGCGGCCGTCCCCGCCACGCGAACCTCGAGATGTCCGCGCCCGAACTGGCGCGGCGGCGCTTCGGCGGTCAACGGCCCGAGCCGAAAGACCGGCTCCGGGTTTCCCTGGCCGCACGGCTCGAGCTGAGCGACCATCGCCGCGAGCCGGTCGTCGATCTCGTTCGGCGCGAGCGCCAGATCGAAGCGCAATTCGGCTGCGAAATCCGATTCGGGGATCTCGCGCGCCGCCCGCTCCGTCCAGGCCAGGCGCAGATCGTCGAGGTCTCCGGTTCTCGCCGTCAGTCCGACCGCCTGCGCGTGGCCGCCGAAGCGGACCAGCCGCTCTCTCCACGGCGCGATCAGCTCGTGCAGCTCGACGCCGGGAACGCTTCGTCCGGAGCCGACCGCCAGCTCGCCCTCGACCCCGAGCAGGATCACCGGCCGGTGGAGCTCGCGCGCCAGGCGGCCGGCCGCGATGCCGACCACGCCGCGATGCCAGTCGCCGGACCAGGCGACGAGCAAGCGCGATTCGCCCTGGCCGGCGAACTCCGCGCGCGCCTCGGCGAGGACCCTGGACTCGAGCTCCTGGCGCGCCCGGTTCAGGTTCTCCAGCTCCTCGCCGAGCTCCGCGGCGCGGCGCGGATCGCGCGTCAGCAGCAGCTCGAGCGCCGCGTCGGCGCGCGCCAGGCGGCCGGCGGCGTTCAGGCGCGGACCGAGGCGAAACGCGACGTCCGATGCCGTCGGCTCGCCGGCGATCGCCGTGCGGCGGAAGAGCTCGCGCATCCCCGGCGAAGGAGATCTCGCGAGCGCGGCGAGCCCGAAGCGGGCGAGCACCCGGTTCTCGCCGACCAGTGGCGCGACGTCGGCGATGGTGCCGAGGCAGGCCATGCGCAACAGCGACTCCCAGGGCACCTCGCGGTCGTGCGCGGCATAGAGAGCCGTCGCGAGCTTGAGCGCCAAGCCGGCGCCCGAGAGGTCGCGGAACGGGTAGGTGCAGCTGCCCTGGCGCGGATTGACCACGATCGCGCCCGGCGGCAGCCGCTCGCCCGGGAGGTGGTGGTCGGTCACCACCACGTCGATGCCGGCGGCGCGCGCCGCGGCGATGGCTTCGAAAGCGGTCACGCCGCAGTCGACGGTGACCAGCAGGCGGGCGCCGAGCTCGCGGGCGCGCTCGACGTGCAGCGGCTGGAAGCCATAGCCCTCGTCGTGTCGGCTGGGCAGGATCGGCTGCGCCGAGATACCGAGATGGCGCAGGACTCCGAGCAGGAGCGCGGTCGCCGCCACGCCGTCGACGTCGTAGTCGCCGACGATCGCGACCGCTTCCCCCGTCTCGCGCGCCCGGACCAGACGCGCCACCGCGTCGGCGATCCCGGCGAGCCCGGTCGCGGGATGGAGCTGGTCGAGGCGCGGTGTGAGGAAGTCGCGGGCGGCCTCGATGTCGCGCACCCCGCGCTGCGCCAGCAGGGCCGCGAGCCGCGGCGCGATGCCGCCGGCGGCGAGGTCGGTCGCCGCGGAGGGAACGGGGATCTCGACCCAGCGATGCGCGAGCTTCAGCGAACCGCTTCCTCGAACACGCCGAGGCGGCGAAACCTGGCGTAGCGCTCGGCGATCAGCCGCTCGGCAGGTAGCTTCTCGAGCGTCGTCAGGGCGCGCTCGATGGCGTCCGCGATCCGTCGGCAGGCTTCGGCCGGGTCGGAGTGCGCCCCGCCGAGAGGCTCGGGCACGATCTCGTCGACCACCCCGAGCGCCAGCAGGTCCGGAGCGGTCAGGCGGAGCGCCTCCGCCGCCTGGGTCTTGCGCTCCTGGTCCTTCCACAGGATCGCCGCGCAGCCCTCCGGCGAGATGACCGAGTAGGTCGCGTATTCGAGGATCAGCACTCGATCGCCGACGCCGAGCGCCAGGGCGCCGCCGCTGCCGCCCTCGCCGGTGATGGTCACCACAATCGGCACCGTGAGCCCGGCCATCTCGAGGAGGTTGCGGGCGATCGCCTCGGCCTGCCCGCGCTCCTCGGCATCGAGTCCCGGGTAGGCCCCGGCGGTGTCGATGAAGGTCAGCACCGGGCGGCGGAAGCGCTCCGCCAGCCGCATGACGCGCAGCGCTTTGCGGTAGCCCTCGGGACGCGGCTGCCCGAAGTTGCGCACGATTCGTTCCTTGGTGCCGCGGCCCTTCTGGTGGCCGATCACCGCCACCGACCGGCCGCGGAAGGTGGCCAGCCCGGCGACGATTGCCGGATCGTCGCCATAGGCCCGGTCGCCGTGCAGCTCGACCCACTCGCTGGCGATCGCGGCCAGGATGTCGAGGGTGTACGGCCGCTCGGGATGGCGGGCCACCAACGTCTTCTGCCAGCGGCTGAGACCGCCGTAGATCCGGGTGGTCTCCTGTGCCAGCGTGTCGCGCAGCGCGGCGAGCTCGCGCTCGCTGCCCCGCCCAGGAATCCCCTCGAGCTCCTCGATGCGGTGGCGCAGCGCGACGAGCGGTTCCTCGAAGTTGGACTCGCTGCCGTTCATCGGACGAGGCAACCTAGCAGAGCGCCTTTTTGGAGGTCAAACCGCGTCACAGCAGCTGGTAAGGGTCGACGTCGACGACGACCTCCGCCGCCGGGCGGTCGCCGAGGGCCTGCCGCACGGCGTCGCGCAGGCGGGCGCCGTGGCGCGAGCGCACGAGGGCCTGGAAGCGCCAGGAGCCGCGCAGGCGCTCGAGCGGCGCGGGTGCCGGGCCGGTGATCCGCAGGTCGAGCTCCTCGCGCTGCGGCTCCAGGCGACGCAGCACCTCGCTCAGGCGCTCGAGCGCCCGCTCGCGTCGCCGGTCGGTCGCCAGGAGCTGGATCATGCGAGTGAACGGCGGATAGGCAAAGGCGCGCCGGAAGCGCATCTCGGAGGCTTCGAAAAGCGCGTCGTCGTGCGCCAGCGCGGCGCGGATCGCGTAGTGCTCGGGGAGGAACGACTGCAGCACCAGGCGTCCGGGTCGCGCGCCGCGCCCGGCCCTCCCGGCGACCTGGGTGAGCAGGGCGTAAGTCTTCTCCACCGCGCGGAAATCGGGGAAGCCGAGGTAGCTGTCGGCCGACAGCACGGCGGTGAGGGCGACGCCGGGGAAGTGATGTCCCTTGGACACCATCTGCGTTCCCACCAGCAGGCGCGTGTCGCCGCGCTGGAAGCGTTCGAGGACCGCGGCGACTCCGCCGCGGCGTCGCACTGCGTCGCGGTCGAGCACGTCGATCGCCGTCCCCGGAAAGAGCTGCGCGATCTCCTCCTCGACTCGCTCGGTACCCGCGCCGACCGCTTCGAGCGCCTCGGCGCCGCAGATCGGGCAGAGGGCGGGCACCGGGCGCGAGCCGCCGCAGTAGTGGCACAGCAGCCGGGAGTCGCGGCGGTGCAAGGTGCGCGGCAGGCCGCAGTCGTCGCAGCGGAAGTCCTCGCCGCAGGCGCGGCAGAGAAGCAGCGGCGCGTAGCCGCGGCGGTTGCGCAGCAGGATCGCCTGGTCGCCGGCCGCCAGGCAGCGGCCGAGCTCGTCGAGCAGCCGGGCGGAGAAGACGATCTCGCCCGAGCGGCGCACGCGGGCCTCCTGGCGCAGATCCACCAGGATCCCCTCCGGCAGCTCGCCCTGCCCCACACGCCGGGTGAGCACCAGGGGAGCGAGGCGTCCGCGCTCGACGTTGACCCGCGACTCGAGCGCCGGGGTCGCCGAGACCAGTACCGCCACGGCCCCGGCGGCGCGGGCGCGGACCAGGGCGATGTCGCGGCCGTGGTAGCGCGGCGTGCTCTCCTGCTTGTAGGCCGGATCCTGCTCCTCGTCGACCACGATCAGGCCGAGATTCTCGAGCGGCGCGAAGACCGCCGAGCGCGGCCCGATGACCACCCTCGCCTCGCCGCGGCGGGCGCGCTCCCACTCCTGATGCCGCTCGCCGCTCGAAAGCGACGAGTGGGCGAGCGCCAAGCGATCGCCGAAGCGCTCCGCCGCGGTCTTGGCGAGCGCCGGCACGAGCGCGATCTCCGGCACTAGCAGCAAGGCGCTGCGGCCGCGCTCGAGGCAGGCGGAAGCCGCGCGCAGATAGACCTCGGTCTTCCCGGACCCGGTCATGCCGCGCAGCAGGTAGGCGGCGAAACGCCTTTCGTCGAGCGCTCCGCGGATCGCCACCAGCGCCGCCGTCTGGTCCTCGCGCAGCTCGATCGCCGCGACCGGAGAGTCCGCGGCGCTCAGCCGATGCTCGCCGAGCTCGAGGCGCTCGGGCTGACTGAACTTCTTCACCACCCCGAGGCGGGCGAGGCGCGCGATCACCGCCGGCGTGCAGCCGCACTCGCGGCAGATCTCGCGCTGGGTCGCCGGCCGGCCGAGGGCGGCGAGGAAGTCGACCACCGCCTGGCCGGCGGCCGAGCGGCCCGCGGCGGCGCGCTGGGCGACGCGGTCGCCGGCGACGAGCTCGAAGGCGCTGACGTAGCGCGCGCCGCGCCGCTCCGGATCCTCCACCGTCAACCGCCGCTCCGCGACCAGCCGCTCGACGCGCTCGCCCAGGCCGGCGTCGCCGAGCTCGCGCACCAGATCGGCGAGCCGGATCCGCCCGCGGCCGAGCAGCGCGCCGACGAGTCGCCGCTCGACCTCGTCGCGCGGCGGAGCGAGCGCGCCGCGATCGGTCAGGCCCACCCTGCGGTCTCCCCAGGGCGGCAGGCCGCTGGGGACGACGGCGCGCAGAACTTCGCCGAGCGGCGCCAGGTAGTAGTCGGCGACGAAGCGCGCCAGCTCGAGCAGGTCCGAAGGCAGCAGCGGCTCGAGATCGAGCACCGCTTCGATCGGCTTGAGCGCGATGCCCGCGGGCGGCTCGACCGCCAGGTCGACCAGCCAGCCGATCGCCCGCCGCTTGCCGAGCGGCACGCGCACCCGCACGCCGACGCGCGCGAACGGCGCCAGGTCGGCGGGGAGCTCGTAGGTCAGGGGGACCGGGAAGGGCCCCGGCACGGCGACCGCCGCGTGGGAAGCGGAGCCGGCGGCGGGGATCACGAACCAGCGCCGCGCCGGGCGCGCACTTCGCTCGCCAGACGCTGCACGTCGGGGTTCTGCGGCTGCAGCTTCTCCAGCCCGGCGAGCACCTTCTCCGCCGCCGCCCCGTCCTGGCGATCGAAGGCGAGAACGACGACTTCGTTGAACAGCGACTGCCAGTGATCCGGCCGGATCTTCTGCGCCCGATGGAAGGACTCGAGCGCCTTGTCGGCCTCGCCGAGCGAGCGATAGCAGATGCCGAGGTCGGTCAGCACGTCGGGGTCGCCGGGCTTCAGCTGCAGGTAGCGCTCGTAGAGCTCTCGCGCCCGGTCCCAACTCTGGATGTCGAAGTTGAGGTTGGCGAGCTCGAGCATCGCGTCGGTGTCGTTCGGGCTCTTGTCGAGCCGCGCGCGCAGAGCCTGAATCTGGGCCATCTGTGGACCGCCCGGCGCCGCCGCGGACGCGCCGCCCGCGTCTCCCGCCGGAGCCGCGCTCGCCGTCGTCGCGCTACCCGCGGGCACCCGCGCCGGTTGCACCGCGGCCATCTGTTCGTGCATCAGGTACCCGGCGATGAACCCGGCGAGGAGACCGACGAGCAGCAGCAGGGCGCTATCGCGATTCACGTTCGGCTACCTCCGGGGGATAAGAAAAAGGGCCGCTCGTGAACGAGCGGCCCGTGCACCGCTGGATGGCGGCCGGAGCTAGCCGGCAGTGCCCGTCTTCTGCCGCTTCGCCAGGCTCGAGGCGAGCGCCTTCTCGATCTGCGCCTCGGCGTCGCGTTCGGTCAGCCCCTTGACGTGCGCGACCTCGCTGACGATGAAGTGCTTGGCGCGCTCGTACATCTTCTTCTCGCGGAACGACAGGCTCTTCCTCTGGCTGACGAACCGGAGATTCTTCAGCACCTCGGCCACCTCGGTGATGCGGCCGGTCTTCATCTTCTCGACGTTCTGCTTGTAGCGGCCCTTCCAGTCCTTGTGGGCGTCCACGTTGCCGTCTTCGAGAACCGAGAACGCGGCGCGCAGCTCGCGCATCTCGGAGAGCGGACGCAACCCGACCAGATCGAGGTTGTCCTTGGGGACCATCACCTTGGAGTTGCTCGAGAGCAGGCGCAGGTGGTAGCAGGTGCGCTCGCTGCCGTCCACCTGACTCGGGGCGATCTTCTCGACCACAGTGACGCCGTGATTCGGGTAGACGACCTTCTGACCGATCTTGAATGTCACCTTGGCGGTTCCCCCTGTGTAACTAATTGTGGGATCAAAGACTTAAGGCCATTCCCCAGCGCCAGAAGTGTACCCGAAATCGGCCCATTCGTCAAGGGAGGAAGACCCTCTCGGGCGCTCCGAACGCGACGACTCGAGGCGCAATCGCGGCGGTATTTGACGGTCCTTCAAGGAATTTCTAGGATTTGCGGCCGCTCGTTGCCGCCGGAGTGGCGAAATGGCAGACGCAGGGGACTCAAAATCCCCCGCCCTCACGGGCATGTGGGTTCGACTCCCTCCTCCGGCACCAGGCTCCCGCCGCCCCCGCGGCGCGGCGGCCGTCACTCGTAGCGCAAGGCCTCGATGGGATCGAGCCGGGCCGCCTTGCCCGCCGGGTAGATGCCGAAGAAGATGCCGACCAGCGCTGAGAAGCCGAAGCTGAGCAGAATGGCCCAGAGCGGCACGTGCGCCGGCGGCCAACTGGGCAGAAGCTTGGCGACCAGCACGCCGAGTCCGTAGCCCAGGGCGAGCCCGATCGCGCCGCCGACGAGCGACAGGGTCACCGCCTCGATCAGGAACTGCGCCAGCAGATCCTGGCGCCTCGCGCCGACGGCCTTGCGGATGCCGATCTCGCGCGTGCGCTCGGTGACCGAGACGAGCATGATGTTCATGATCCCGATGCCGCCGACGAGCAGCGCGATCCCCACCACTCCGCCGACCACGGCGGTGACTCCGCCGAGCACGCTGTTGACGGTTTTCAGAATCTCGTCCTGGAGGATGACCTCGAAGTCGTTCGGCTGGCCCTCGTCGATCCGGTGGCGGAGGCGAAGCAGCCGGGTGATCTCGTCCTTGACCTGTTCGACCGAGTCGGCCGTCGTCGCCTGGATGCGCAGCTGGACTTGCTCGCCGGCGGCGCGCCCGAAGAGGTTGAGCGCGGTGTCGAAGGGGACGAAGACCAGGTTGTCGAGGTTGGTGCCCAGCGACTGACCGCGCTTCTCCGTGACCCCGATGACCGTCGCCGGGAGATTGCCGACGTAGATCTCCTTGCCGAGCGGGTCGGCGCCGAGGCCGAGCTCCTCGACCACCTTCGGGCCCACGACCGCGACCTTGCGCCGCTGGTCGAGATCGAGGCGCGAGAAGAAGCGCCCGCGGTCGACGGTGTAGTTCGCGATCTCTGGCCAGGCGTCGTTGACCCCGAAGACGAAGTCCGGGGTGTGAGAGCGGTCGAGGTACTTGACCTTCTCGCGTCCGCCGACGAGCGGCGTGATGAAGCGGATGCCGCGCACCTGGTCGGCGATCGCCCGGCCGTCGTCCCAGGTGAGGCGGACTTGGCGCGCCACGATACCGGGTCCGCCCTGGCGCTCGCTCGACGGCAGGACCATGACGTAGGTCGCCCCGACCCCCTGCAGCTGCTGGGTGATGACGTACTGCAGCCCCTGGACGATCGACACCACGGCGACCACCGCCGCGACGCCGATGATGATCCCCAGAGCGGTGAGGATCGAGCGCATCTTGTTGGCGCGCAGCGCCGAGAACGCCAGGCGGAAGTTCTCGCCGACGATCACGCGCGCACCGCCTCGCCGACCGCCTCGTCGATCACCACCTTGCCGTCGCGCAGCACCACCCGCCGGCGGGCGTGGGCGGCGATTTCCGCCTCGTGGGTCACCAGGAGCACGGTGTTGCCGGAGCGGTGCAGCTCGTCGAAGAGCGCCATGATGTCGGCCGAAGTCGCCGAATCGAGGTTGCCGGTGGGCTCGTCGGCGAGGAGGATCGCCGGGTCGTTCACCAGCGCCCGGGCGATCGCCACCCGCTGCCGTTGGCCGCCCGAGAGCTCGTTGGGTTGGTGGTGGGAGCGGTCAGCGAGCCCCACCCGCTCGAGGGCGCGGGCGGCGCGGGCGTGGCGCTCGCGCCGCGGCACGGCGGCGTAGACCAACGGCAGCTCGACGTTCTGCTGCGCGTCGGTGCGCGCCAGCAGGTTGAAGGTCTGGAAGACGAAGCCGATCTCGCGGTTGCGGATCGCGGCGAGCTCCTGATCGTTGAGGTTCTCGACCGCGGTGCCGTTGAGCACGTAGTGTCCGGACGACGGGGTGTCGAGGCAGCCGAGCAGGTTCATCAGGGTGGACTTGCCGCTCCCCGAGGGTCCCATGATGGCGACGTACTCGCCACGCTCGACGGTCAGATTCACTCCTTTGAGGGCGTGCACCTTCTCGGCGCCCATGTCGTAGACCTTGGCCACCTCGCGCAGCTCGATGATCGGCATCAGTCCGCTTCCTTCTCCGTTCCGGCCGTGGCCTCCCCTTCGGTCTTGGGGTCGGTGACCTTCACCGGGTCGCCGTCCTTGAGCTTCTTGGTGATCCGGTAAGGACCAGTCGCCACCTTGTCGCCCTCGGCGATCCCGCTCAGGATCTCGACGTGGGTGGAGTCGGAGATGCCGACCTCGACCGCCCGCTGGCGGGCCTTGCCGGCTTCGACCACGAAGACCACCGGGATTTCCTTCTTCTTGTCGTCCGCGGTCTTGGCCTGCGGCGCGGTCGCGCCGCCCGGGGCGGGCGCGGCGAGGGGTTCGCGGTCGAGCACCGCCTGGATCGGCACCGCGATCGCTCCGGGGCGCGACGAGACCTGGATCTCGGAACGCGTCGACATCCCGGGGCGCAGCCGGTCGTCGGGGTCCTCGAGCAGCACCTTGACCTTGAAGAACATGACGTCGGGCTGTTGCGGACGCGAGAAGCCGGAGCTGCCGACTTCGACCACTTTGCCGCGGTAGCTGTGGTCGCGGACCGCGTCGACGTCGACCTTGACCGTCTGGCCGGGCTGGACGAGGACGACCTCGGTCTCGTCGACGTCCACCTCGGCGAGAATCTCCGACAGGTCGGCGATCGTGCCGATGACCGACGCCGGGTTGTTCATGGTCCCCGAGACCACCACCTCGCCCTCTTCGGCGTTGAGCGCGATCACCCGGCCGGTGAGCGGGGCGAAGATGGTGGTCTTCGTCAGGTCGTCCTTCGCCTTGACCAGCGCTGCCTGGGCCTGGTTGACCCCTTCGCGCGCCTGCTCGACCCGCAGATCGGCCGAGATCTTGGCGAGCGTCGCCGCTTCGAGGGCTTCCTTGGAGGAGATCCCCTCTCCCGACAGCCGCTTGGCGCGCGCCAGCTTCACCTCGGCGTCTGCGGCCGCGACCTCGGCTTGGTGCCGCTCGGTCTCGGCCATCGCCAGGCGCGCCGCGGCGTCGTCGTGGAAGGCGGTGAACGCCTGCTTCTCGAGCTCGAGAAAGGGCTTGCCCACCTCGATCCGGTCGCCTTCCTTGACGAAGAGCCTGGAGATCTTGCCGATCACGTGCGCCGAGATGTTGACCTTGATGCGCGGATTGATCTGGCCGCTCGCCTTCACCACCCGGGTCAGGTCGCGGCGCGTGGCGGCCTCGGCGTAGACCTTGACCTTCGCCTTGCCGCCGCCGCCCTTGAGACTGGCGAAGACCACCAGGCCGATCGCCGCCGCGACGGCGATTCCGATCCAGAGCTTCTTCACGATCGCCGCCTCCTCAGCCGCCGCCGAAGACGGCCGCGAGGCCGACCTTGAGCAGGACGCCGACCCCCCAGACCACGAGCACGATCGCGATCGCGTTGCCGCGCGCCACGCGACCGACCACCCGGAAGCCGATGATCAGCAGGACGATCGACCAGATCGAGAACAGGTCGACGCTGGTGAGCATCGCCTGAACCGCTTTGCTCGTGTCCTCGGAGACCAGGAAGCCGAGGCTCGACTTCACCAGCCCGCCCGACTGCAGCTCGGTCATCGAGATGTGCTCGCGCGCCAGGGCGATCGGAATCCCCACCAGCGACGCCAGGCCGAACGGCAGCATGCCGTGCAGGGTCACGCTCAGGCTGCGGCGGTAGTCGATGTCGCTGCCGAACATGCGCAGCGCCACCCAGAAGACCAGCGCGGTGAGCAGGTAGAGCACCGGCACGAAGACCAGGGCGCCGCCGAGCGACGTCCACTTGGTGATCGCCGCCAGGCGCTCGGGGGTCAGGTTCGGGGGCATCTGGCGCCCCTGCTCCTCCATGCTCTTGACCAGGTCCTGCGCGTCGATGCGGTCGAAGGAGACGTAGATCGCCACCCCGACCAGCGCCAGGATCACCAACAGCACGAGCGCCCAGGTCGGACGCGCGGCGATCGATCGGAATGTGGCTTCGGGGGCGATCAGCACGCGCCAGAGACGCGACAGCGCCGAGTCTCCACCCGGCGCTGGCTCCGCGGCGCGAGCGCTCTCGGGCTCGCTCATGTTCCCTCCTGGGGTTCGCGAAATCTACTGCAACACTACCCTGCCGGCGTCACTCCTCGAGTTGGATGCCCGACGATTCGAGCAGCTTGCCGGTCGCCCGCCAGTACTCGGCGAGCGCGCGGCGGTAGGCGGTGATCGCCGTGACCTCGCGGCTCTTGGCAGCGGTCAGATCGTCCTGGATCGACAGGACCTGGAAGCTGGTCGAGAGGCCGTTCTCGTACTTCTTCTGCTCGGCTTCGAGATTCCTCTCCTCGAGCCGCCGCGACACGGCGGCCGATTCGATCTGCTTCTGCGCGGTGTCGAGGCCGCGCACCGCCGTGCGCACCTCGGTCGAGACCTGCTGCTCGAGCTGCCGGACCCGCGTCGCGCCCTGGTCGACCGCCAGGTCGGCGGTCGTCTTGCGCGCCCGGGCGGCTCGGTTCTGCAGCGGATAAGAGAACTGCAGCCCGACCGACCAACCGGTGAAGTCGAACTTGCGCACTTGCTTGAGGGCGTCGGAGAGACCGCCGGGCAGGATCTGCAGGACCTCGCCGGTGTCGGGGTCGCGGACGATCACGTCGCCGCCCACGCCGGTCGAGCCGTACTTGGCCAGCAAATCGAGTCGCGGCTTCAAGTCCTGGGCGGCGAAGGCGGCGCCGAGCTCGAGGTTCTTCTGCGCCTCGCGCTGGGCGGCGAGCTCCGGGCGCTGCGCGAGCGCGTCGTGCAGCGACGTTTGCAGGTCGGCCTCGATGCGATCGGTCTTCGGATCGGTGTCGGCCACGATCGGCATGCTCCAGGCCTGGTCGCCCTCGAGATGCAGCAGCGCGCGCAGCTGGTCCTCGGCGTCGCCGATCGCGGCGTGAGCGCGGATGATCTCCTCCTCGCGCGTCGCCACGCCGGCTTCGCTCTGTACCAGCTCGAGCGGCGCGAGCGTCCCGACGTCGACCCGGACGCGGTTCATCTCGTGCAGCTGCTTGGCGAGCGCCAGGCCCTCCTGGGCGACCTTCAGCTGCTCCTGCGCCTCGAGCAAGGTCCAGTAGCCGTTGATCACCTGTTGCACCGTGGCGTCGACGGTGGCGAGAAAGTTCTCCCGCGCCTGCGCGCTCTGGCCGCGGGCGGTGGCGATGCGGTATTCGGTCGTCCCGCGGCCGAAGCCGTTGAGTAGCGGCTGGCCGAAGCTCAGTCCGAAATTCGACGAGAACGAGGGGTTGATCGAGTAGAACGAGTTGTTGGTCTCGAAACGCGAGGCGTCGAAGGAGAGCCCGGCGGTACCCCCGGTCGGCGTGAGTTGCGACAGGCCGATATTGAACCCGCGCGCCTTCTGCTCCTGCACGTCGGCGCCCTGCAGGTTCGAGGCGGACGGGCTGGTGCTGCTCGAGACGCTGAGGCCGGCGGCGAGGCCGAGGTCGTAGATCCCCATCGCCTCTTGGATCCGCAGGTGGGCCTGCTCGACCGAGTAGCGCTCCACTTCGATGCCGAGGTTGCGCTCGACCGCCATGCCGATGGCCTCCTCGAGCGTCAGGTGGATCGACCCGTCCTGGATCCGCAGCTCGGCGTCGCCGAGGTCGGCGCCCGGTGCGTACGCCAGTTTCTTGCCCGCGCTGTCCTCGGCGACGGCCGTGGAAGCGGCCAAGGCGAGCACGAGGACCCAATTTCCGATTCGTTTCATCCGCCACGTCCTCCCGGATCGCAAGTCTAGTCGAGAGACCGGGCGCCCTCGGGCGCCGGCCTTCCCTTCCTACGTCATGAAGGGCGAAAAGTTCCGGCCTCGACCTCGCCCGGATGGTGGCAGGAGACCCGGCGGCCGGGGCCGCCGCTCGTGAGGACGGGAGCCTCGAGCGCGCAGTGGGGACGGGCGATCGGGCAGCGGGGGTGAAAGCGGCAGCCGGACGGCGGCGAGGCGGGGCTCGGGACCTCGCCGGCGAGCGGCGATCGCCGCGGCTCGCGCCCGGGATCCGGAACCGGCACCGAGGCAAGCAGGGTGGCGGTGTACGGATGGAGAGGCCGCCCGAGGACATCAGCGACCGGGCCCTCCTCCACCACCTGGCCGAGGTAGAGCACGGCTACCCGGTCGGCGATCTGCTCGACCACCGCGAGGTCGTGGGCGATGAAGATCATCGCCAGGCCGTGGCGCGCCTGCAGCTCGGCGAGCAGATTGACGATCTGGGCGCGCACCGATACGTCGAGCGCCGAGACCGGCTCGTCGGCGATCAGCAGCTCGGGACCGGTCGCCAGGGCGCGAGCGATGCCGATCCGCTGCCGCTGCCCGCCCGAGAACTCGTGCGGGTAGCGATCGCCGGCGTCGGCGGGCAGGCCGACTTCGACCAGCCGGCGCGCCACCTCCGCCTCCCGCCCAGCACGCGGCGCGAGGCCGTGGACCAGCAGCGGCTCGAAGATCGCGTGCCCGACGCGCATCCGCGGATTGAGCGCGGTCGAGGGATCCTGGAAGACCATCTGGAAGTAGCGGCGCTCGCGGCGCAGCGCCTCGCCCCGCAAGGCCAGCAGGTCGGCGTCGCGGAACCGGAGGTTGCCGGCCGTGGGCGCCAGAAGGCGCAGGATCAGCCGCCCGAGCGTCGTCTTGCCGCTGCCGGACTCGCCGACGACCGCCAGGGTCTCGCCGCGCTCGAGGTCGAGATCCACGCCGTCGACGGCGCGCAGAGTCTTCCCCCGCCGCCCGAGCCTGGCGCGCCCGAGAGGAAAGTCCTTGACCAACCCGCGGGCCTCAAGCAGCGGGGACAACGCCGCCCTCCGCGCCGGCGTGTAGGACGCAGCGCACGCCGCGCTCCGCGCCGAGATCGACCCAGGGCGGAGCGAGCCGGGAACATTCCGGCCGCCGATCCGCGCACCGCGGGTGGAAGGGACAGCCGGTCGGCCGATGCGCGGGATCCGGAACCTGACCCGGAATCGACGGCAGCCGTCCGCGCGGCGCCGGATGTCCGAGCCGCGGCACCGAGCGCAGCAGGCCGCGGGTGTAGGGATGCGCGGGGTCGGCGTAGAGCGCCGAGGCCGGCGCCTGCTCGACCACTTCGCCGGCGTAGAGCACCAGCACCCGCGAGCAGGTCTCGGCGACCACGGCGAGATCGTGGGTAATCAGCAGAAGAGCGAGGCCGAGATCGCGCCGCAGCTGCTCGAGCAGCTCCAGCACCTGCGCCTGCAACGTCACGTCGAGCGCGGTGGTCGGTTCGTCGGCGATCAACAGCCGGGGATCGCCCGCCAGCGCGATCGCCAGGACGACGCGCTGCCGCTGGCCGCCCGAGAGCTGATGCGGGAAGGCGCGCAGGCGGCGTTCGGCGTCCGGGATCGCCACTCGCTCGAGCAGCTCGACCGCCCGCCGCCGCGCCTGGCTCCGCGGCATGACGCGGTGGGCGCGAATGGCTTCGATCAGCTGCGAGCCGACGCTCAGCACGGGATTGAGCGCCGCCCCCGGTTCCTGGAAGACGAGGCCGATCCCGCCGCCGCGCACCGCGCGCAGCTCGCGCTCGCCGGCGGTCGTCAGCTCCTGGCCGGCGAAGCGGATGCGCCCGGCGAGGATCTTGCCCGGTGACGGCACCAGTCCGAGGACGGCAAGCGCGGTCAGGCTCTTGCCCGAGCCCGATTCGCCGACCAGCCCGACGCTCTCGCCGGCCTCGACCCGGAACGAGACGCCGCGCACCACCGGCACCGGGCCGCCGGGTCCCGGGAAGCCGATCGTGAGGTCGTCGATCTCGAGCAGGGCCATCGCGCCGGCTCCGGTCTCAGGCGCGCGCCGCGAGCGCCCGCAGCCAGCCGAGCGTCAGTCCGACACCGTAGCCGGTGGCGCCGCGCTTCTTGCCGTCGCCGCCGACGTACGCCGGTCCGGCGATGTCGAGGTGCGCCCAGCGCTCGACCGGCGCCGTGAACTGCGACAGGAAGGCCGCCGCCGCCGAGGCGCCGCCCCAGCGCCCGCCGAGATTCTTGAGGTCGGCGTGCGTGCCCTTCATCTCGTCGAGGAACTCGGACCACAGCGGCATCCGCCACAGCCGTTCGCCCGAGCGCTCGGCCGCCACCAGCAGCGCGCCCGCGAGCTCGTCGTGGGGCGTGAAAAGCCCGGCGCCGGTCGGGCCGAGGGCGACCACGCAGGCGCCGGTCAGGGTCGAGAACTCGACCAGGTAGTCGGGCTTTTCGGCCGCCGCCCACGACAGGGCGTCGGCGAGGATCATCCGCCCCTCGGCGTCGGTGTTGAAGATCTCGACCGTCTTGCCGTTGGCGATGCGCACGATGTCGCCCGGGCGGAAGGCGGAGCCGTCGGGCATGTTCTCGGCGAACGGCAGATAGGCGCGCAGGCGGATCGGCAAATCGAGCGCCGTCGCCGCCTCGAAGATGCCGAGCACCGCGCAGGCGCCGCACTTGTCCCACTTCATCTCGTCCATCTGCGCCGCCGGCTTGATCGAGATGCCGCCGGTGTCGAAAGTCACGCCTTTGCCCACCAGGGCGACGGTCAGCGGGCCGCGGCCGCGTTCGAGGCGCACCATGCGCGGTCCGCCCGGCGAGCCGCCGCCGACCGCGAGGATGCCGCCCATGCCGCGGCGCGCGAGGTCGGCCGGCGCGAGCACCGTCGCGCGCGCTCGCCAGCGCCGCGCCAGGGCGACCGCCTGACGCGCCATCCAGGCGGGGTCCGCTTCGTTGGGCGGAGAGTTGGCGAGATCGCGGGCGAGCGCGATTCCCGCTGCCGCCGCCAGTCCGGCCGGGCGCTCGGCGTGGAAGGCCGGCTCGTCGTCGGGCGCAGGGAGCAGGTCGATCGCTGCCAGAGCCACCGGCTTGGCGGCGCTGAGGAAGCGGTCGAAGCGGTAGCCGCCGAGCGCCGCGTCGCGGATCAGGCGCGCCGGCGCGCCGAGCGCGCGGACGGCCGCGTGATCGGGGAGCGCGACGAGCAGGCGGCGCGCGCCGGCCGAGCGCGCGCCGTCGATCGCGCGTTCGAGGAACTGCGCGAGCTTCGCGGTCTGGAACTCCTTCGCCGGGCCGAGCCCGTGCACGGCGAGCACCGCGCCGCCCGCGATCGGACCCTCCGCGCTCTGCGCTTCGCCGGCCGCGAATCCGCGGCGCTTGGCGAACGAGCGCACCGCCGCCGCGAGCTCCGGTCCGAGCGCCGCGAGCCCCGGGGTCTTCTCGGGAAATACGCCGACCGCGATCCGGTCGTGACGGCCGGCGGCCCGGCGCGCGACGGTGACTTTCAACAGCTTCGCCTTCTCCACGCTGAAGCTCCTTCCAGGATCGAGTCAGGGCAGCGGGCGGCCCGCGCCGAGCCGTTCGCGCACCGCCTGCATGTCTTCCCAGGTCGGGCGCTTGAGCGCCGGATTGCGCAGCAGAGCGGCCGGATGGTAGGTCACCATGGTCGCGATGCCGCGCACGGTATACCACTGGCCGCGCATCTTGCCGATCGGCGTGTCGGTGCCGAGCAGCGACTGCGCGGCGACCCGCCCGAGCGCGACCAGCACCTCGGGATGGACGAGATCGATCTGTTCGGCGAGGTACGCCCGGCAGGCGGCGACCTCGTCGGGCTGCGGCTCTCGGTTGCCGGGCGGCCGGCACTTGACGATGTTGGCGATGTAGACCTGCTCCCGACCGAGGTCGATGGCGCGGATGATCTTGGTCAGCAGCTCGCCGGCGCGTCCGACGAAGGGCAGGCCCCGCTTGTCCTCCTCGGCTCCCGGCCCCTCGCCGATGAACATCAGGCGGGCGTCGGGATCGCCGCTGCCGAAGACCGTCTGGTTGCGCCCGGCACACAGGCCGCAGAGGCGGCAATCGGCGACTTGGGCCGCGAGCTCCGACAGGCGGGCGACGCGCTCGGCCGGCGACGCGGTCAATGCGCCGGAGGAGGGCGGTTCGGGCGCGGCGGTTCCCGTGGCGGCGGGAGCCTGGCGCGGCGGGGGCGCACCGTGCCCGGCGGGCTCGCCCGCTCTCAGCGCGGCGGCGGGTCGCCGATACACCTCCTCGAACCCGAGGTCGAGGAGGTACTGGAGCTCCTCACGAAGGGACGCCGGAAGCTTCACGCGTGCGAGCGAGCTCGGCGACGAAGAGTTCGAACAGCTCCCGCGCCAGCTCGTCCTTCGGTCGGCGGGAGAAGAAGACGGGTGGCTCGTGGAGGCGGTAGACGGTGACCTCGTTCGCCTCGCTGCCGAATCCGATGTCAGCGCGCGAGACGTCGTTGGCGACCAGCAGGTGGGCTCCCTTGTCGCGCAGCTTGCGCTCGGCCTCCTCGGCGAGCCCCTCGGTCTCGGCCGCGAATCCGATGCGTAGCGCCTGCGGCGCGAGCGCGGGCAGGGCGGCGAGGATGTCGGGATTGCGCACCAGCCGGATGTCGGGCACGCCGGCCGACTTCTTGATCTTCTCTGCCGCCGCCCGGGTGGGGCGGAAATCGGCCACCGCGGCGGCCATGATCACCAGGTCGGACGGCGGAGCGTGGCGGATCACCGCCGCCTCCATCTCGAGCGCCGTCGAGACGTCCAGCCGCTCCACCCCGCGCGGCGTCGGCAGCGACACCGGACCGGAGACCAGGATGGTCCGCGCGCCGCGCCGAGCGGCCTCCTCGGCGAGGGCGAAGCCCATCTTGCCGCTCGACCGGTTGCCGAGGTAGCGCACCGGGTCGATCGGCTCGTGCGTCGGTCCGGCGGTGATCAGCACGGTGCGGCCGGCGAGATCTCCCGGAGCGAGCGCGTCCTCGACCGCAGCGACGATCGCCGCCGGGTCGGCCATACGGCCCATGCCGACCTCGCCTGAGGCGAGAGCGCCGACGATCGGACCGACGAAGCGCGCCCCGTCGTCGCGCAGGCGGGCGACGTGCGCCTGGACCGATCGCTTCTCCCACATGGCGGCGTGCATCGCCGGCGCCAGGACGAGCGGACCGCGGAAGGCCAGGGCGGTGGTGGTCAGGAAATTCTCGCCCAGCCCGAGCGCCAGCCCGGCGAGAGTATGGGCGGTCGTCGGTGCCAGGCAGAGCACCTCCGCCCAAGCGGCGGCGGTGATGTGGAGCTCCTCGCCGCTCGCGGTCGGAGTCAGGTATTCCTCGCGATAGACCTTGTGACCGGAGAGGACCTCGAGCGTCAGCTCGGTGACGAAAGCGCCGGCCGAGGGCGTCAGCGCGCAGCGCACATCGTGTCCCCGCTCGCGCAGTCGGCGCACGATCTCCGCCGACTTGTACGCGGCGATCCCACCGCAGACGCCGAGCAGGACACGCGAGGGCCGGGACACGGGGCGTTCGCCGCCGCCGTCAGGGAGCCGGCTCGGGTTCGACCGCTTCGATCTCCTCCACCGGTGCGGAGCCGTAGTCCCACTCGATCAGCTCCTGGGAGACCTCGCGCATCGCCACCCGGGTGGGCTTCTGGTGCGCGACCTCGAGCTTGGGGTGGGCGCCGCGCATGAGCTGCTCGGCGCGGCGCGCGGCCACCAGGATGTAGCGGAAGGTGCTGTCGATGCGGGACGGAATCGATTCCATGGTTTCCTCAGCGCTGGTCACGGGCCGACAGCGCGCGCTGGAAGTCGGCGAGAACCTCGCCGACCCGCTCCTGCATCCGCTCGCGCCGGTGCCGCTTTTCGAGAATGATCGACGCCAGAGCCTGGCTCGCCCGCCCCGCGTCGTCGTTGATAATAACATAGTGGTAGCGATCGAACCGCTTGATTTCCCAGAGAGATACGGCCAGGCGCCGGGCGATGTCCCGGGGGTCGTCGAGGCCGCGCCCCTGGAGACGGCGCTCGAGGTCCTCGTAGGAGGGCGGCATGATGAAGATGGCGTGCGCCTCGGGGAAGCGGGCCATCAGCCTCTCGGCCCCCTGCACGTCGAGATCGTGCAGCACGTCGATCCCTCGTTCGAGCCGCGGCAGGACCTCGGCCGCCGAGGTGCCGTAGTAGTTGCCGTGCACCTCGGCCCACTCGAGGAAGCGCTCCTCGACGATCATTCTCTGGAACTGGTCGGAGCCCACGAAGAAGTAGTCGACCCCGTTCGACTCGCCCGGTCGCGGCCGGCGGGTGGTGTGCGACACCGACACCTCGAGGCCGCCGGAGAGGCCGAGGGCGCCGTGCAGCAGCGCTTGGATGAGCGTCGTCTTGCCCGCGCCAGACGGGGCGGAGAGCAGGAACAGCTCTCCGCGGCTCGGCAGCGAAGTCGGCGGTTCGGCGATCATTCGACGTTCTGGAACTGCTCGCGCAGCTGCTCGGCGAGCAGCTTGCCCTCGAGGGCCGCCCGGGTGAGGGCGAGATCCCGGCTCTTCGAGGCGATGGTGTTGATCTCGCGCAACAGCTCCTGACCGAGGAACTCCAGACGCTTGCCCACCGCGTCCGGCGAGGCCACCAGCTGTTCGAGCTGCTCGAGATGCGACCCCAGCCGATCGAGCTCCTCGGCGATGTCGGCGCGCTCGGCGAGCAGCAGCGCCTCCTGCGCCAGGCGCTCGGGCGGGACCGCCACGTCCGCCGCCAAGTCGGCGACCCTCGACGCCAGCTCGGCCGGCAGCGCGGCGCGGATCGCGGCCGTACGGGCGCGCATCGTCGTGACCAGGTCGGCGAGGGAGCGCTCGCGTTCGAGCAGGGCGCGCGCCAGGCGCTCGCCCTCGAACTCGCGCGCCGCGACCATCTCGGCGAGCGCCGCATCGAGCGCCGTCGCCAGGGCTGCCGACTCGGCCTCGCCCCACAGGAGGGGCTGGCCGGCCTCGAGCAGTCCGGGGACGGAGGCGAGATCGGCGAGCGTGAACGTGGCGGCGAGAATGCGGTCGCGGATCAGGCCCTCGCAGGCGTTGCGCAGGGCGCGCACCCGGTCGGCGCGGACGCGGAAGGCGGTCGTGGCGTCGCCCACCGGCGAGATCGACACCGTGACCTCGCAGCGCCCGCGGGTGATCCCGCGCGCCACGCGCTCGCGCAGTCCCGCTTCCTGGGCGCGCAGCTCCTCGGGCACTCGCAGCGCCAGATCGAGGTAGCGGTGGTTCACCGACTGCACGGTGACCTCGATCCGGTAGTCGGCGGTATCCCGCGCCGCCGAGCCGTAGCCGGTCATGCTACGCATGCGTGCTCCCCCGCTCCGGCGCGACCGCTTCCCTCGCCATCTCTCCGACGGTCGCGAGCCGGCGTTCGAGGTCGGCGGCGGCGGCGGCCGGATCCTCTTCGCGTCCGACGCGCTGCGCCTCCCCGTAGACGAGCACCGCGCGTGTGAAGGGTTTGGGGACGACCATCCGGTCCCAGGAGCGCAGCACCCAGGCGCGGCGCGCTGCCAGCGCCACCGGCACGATCGGCAGTCCGGTCGCCGCGGCGAGGTAGATCGTGCCCGCCTGGACGCGCTCGGCCGGCCCGCGCGGACCGTCCGGCGTGACCCCCACGTCCCAGCCGGCGCGCGCCCGGCGGACGAGCTCGCGCAGTCCCGAGGCCCCGCCGCGGCTGGTCGAGCCGCGGGCCACGTCGACCCCGAGCCGCAGCATGGTGCGCGCGGCGAGCTCGCCGTCGTCGCTCTGGCTGATCAGCACCACGATGTTGTTTCCCCGGTAAGCGTACCGCATCAACAGCAGGTGACGGTGCCAGAACGCGAGGATGAAGGGCGTGCGCGAGCTCTCCCAGGCGCGCACCGCCTCGTCCCCGACGTGCCGCAGCCGGATCGAGGCGCGCAGCGCCCGCACCAAGCCCGCGAGCGCCAGGCTCGCCACCCGGGCGCGGACGGGGTGGCGGAGCTCCCCCGTCATCTCACTCGTCCTGGAATTGCAGTTCGTAGAGCCGCTTGTAGACCCCGTCGAGCGCCAGCAGCTCGTCGTGGCGACCCTGCTCCACGATCCGTCCGCTGTCGACCACGCAGATGCGATCGACCCGGCGGATGGTCGACAGGCGGTGCGCGATGACCAGGGTGGTCCTTCCCTGCATCAGGTTCGAGAGCGCCTGCTGCACCAGCGCCTCGGACTCGGTGTCGAGCTGCGAGGTGGCCTCGTCGAGGACGAGGATGGGCGCGTTCTTGAGCAGCGCCCGGGCGATCGCCAGCCGTTGCCGCTGGCCGCCGGAGAGCCGGACGCCGCCCTCTCCGACCACCGTGTCGTAGCCCTGCGGCAGCTGCATCACGAAGTCGTCGGCGTAGGCGGCGAGCGCCGCGGCGCGCACCCGATCGAGCGCCAGCTCCTCCCGACCGTAAGCGATGTTGTTGCGCACCGTGTCGTTGAACAGGACGGTCTCCTGGGTCACCAGACCGACCAGCGCGCGCAGATCGGCGAGCTTCAGGTCGCGGACGTCGACGCCGTCGATCGACACGCTGCCGCCGGTGACGTCGAAGAAGCGCGGCAACAGGTTGGCGAGCGTCGTCTTGCCGCCGCCCGACGGGCCGACGAGCGCCACCATCTCGCCGCGCCGCAGGCGCAGCGAGACGCCGCGCAGCACCTCGAGGTGGTCGTAGGAGAAGACGACGTCGTCGTAGCGCACCTCGCGCTCGAAGGCGGCGATCGCCCGCGCCCCCGGCCGTTCCGCGATCTCGATCGGGATCTCCATCAGCGACTTGACCCGCTGCGCCGCGGCGAGCGACTGCTGCACGACGATGTTCGCCTTGTTGAGCTTGCGGATCGGGTCATAGAGCGTGAAGAGCGCCATCAGGAAGGTGAACAGGGCCGCCGGATCCATCGCGCCGGCACGGATCTGGCGCCCGACGTAGGTCAGCAGCAGCGCGGCGCCGATCGCCCCCAGGGACTCGATGACCGGACTCGACAGGTTGGCGAGGTACTGCGCCCGGAGATTCACCCGCAGGTGGCGCTGCGTCGCCTCGTGGAACCGCCGGCTCTCGAAGTCCTCCATCCCGAAGGCCTTCACCACCCGCTGGCCGCGCGCCGACTCCGCCACCAGCATGGCGAGATCGGCGGTGCGCTCCTGCGAGCGGTGGCTCGACTTGCGCATTCCCTTGCCGAAGCGGACGATCGGGTAGAGAACCACGGGCGCGGCGAAGAGACAGATCACCGTCAGGCGGGCGTTCATGGTGAACAGCGCGATCACCGTCAGCAGCAGGGTCGCGGGCTGCTGGACCAGGTCGACCAGACGCATGGTGATCGCCGACTGCAGGACGCCGACGTCGTTGACCACCCGGCTGACCAGCTCGCCCGACGGGTGGTCGGCGTGAAAGCGGCTGGTTTGCTGGAGGGTGCGGCGATAGAGGTCCTCGCGCAGGTCGGCGGTCGCGCCGAGACCCAGATGCTGGAAGGCGTAGCCGTTGGCGAAGTCCGAGACGCTGCGCAGGATGAAAGCGAGGGCGAACAGGATCGGCAGGAAATAGACCGCGCCCTCCGGCGTGACGCCGAACGCGTCCCGCACGCGTTCGTAGGCCGGGGTCAGGAGCTGGCGGAATCCGTTCTTCAATCGGGGCGCGACGGCGCCGACCGGCAGCTCTCCGCCGCCGGCCGTCGTCGGCGCGCCGTGGATCGCCGAACCGATCGCCACGGGCCCGGTGATCAGCTCGAGGGTGATGCGATCGAAGAGGAAGAGGATGAGCACCGAAGCCACGGCGTAGGCCACCGTCGCCCCGAGCGCGAGGATTCCCCAGCGCCGATAGCGCCGGGTGTAACGCAAGAGGAAGCGGAAGGCTCTCACGCCGCGGCGCTCCGTCCGGCGATCGCGGCCAGGACCTGGTCGGCGGCGCGCTCGCTGGCGCCCGGCGGGCCGAGCAGCGCGCGCAGCTCGCGCAGCGCCTCGCGCTGCGGCAGCGAGGCCTTGGCCGAAGCGAGCAGCGGCAACGCCTCGGCGGCGATCCGCTCCGGGCGCGCGTCGTGCTGCAGGAGCTCCGGAACGACGCCGCGCTCGAGGACGAGATTGACCAGGCTGAAGTGGGGTACTCGCACCAGCAGGCGACCGAGACGGAACGACCAGGGATTGAGGCGATAGACGACGATCATCGGCGTTCCGAGCAGGCCGACCTCGAGGGTCGCGGTTCCCGAGGCGCAGATCGCCAGGTGCGAGTCCGCGATCGCCTCGAGACGCTCGGTCTCGACCACTTGGATCGGCAGGTCGACGTCGCGCAGGAAGGGCGCGAGGTCGTCGTCGGAGATCGACGGCGCGCGCAGCAGCCGGAACTCGGAAGGCGTGTCGAGAGCGATTCGGCGCGCCGACTCGAGCAGCGTCGGCAGCAGCGCCGCGATCTCGCTACGCCGCGATCCGGGCAGGAGCGCGATCCGCCGCGGCGCGCGCGAGCCGTGGCGCGGCTCGCCCTGCCAGGCCTGGGGCAGGCGCGGGACCTCATCGACCAACGGGTGGCCGACGTGCACCACCGGCACGCCGTGGCGGCGGTAGAAGGGGACCTCGAAGGGGAACAGCACCAGCATCCGTTCGACGCAGTCGGCGAGCGTGCGCACGCGGCCCCGCCGCCAGGCCCAGATCTGGGGGCTCACGTAGTAGACGACCGGGATCCCCAACCAGGCGAGCTGGCGGGCGAGGCGGAGGTTGAATTCCGGAAAGTCGATCAGCACCGCCGCGAGCGGACGGCGCGCCTCCACCGCGGCGAGCGTCTGGCGGAAGATCTCGCGCGCCCGCGACAGGATCGCCACCGCCTCGGCGATCCCCACCACGGAGATCGCCGACACGTCGGCGACCGGAGCGAGGCCGGCCGCGATCATGCGTTCGCCGCCGAGGCCGAACGCGCGCAGCTCCGGGGCGCGCTCGGCGAGCGCCTCCAGCAATCGGCCGCCGTGGAGATCCCCCGAGGCTTCCCCGGCGACCACCAGCAGGTCGCCCTTCATGGGAACTGGACGGGAGGTCCGGAGGGAAAAAAGTACATCAGCCAGCCGACCACCATGGCGCCGCCGACGAGCGACAGGAAGACCTGGGCGAAGAGACGCAACTGGCCGGCGCGTTCGCGACGCCAGAGGGTGGCGAAGAAGACCGCGAGCAGCAGGGCGTAGAGAGTCATCAGCAACAGGTGGTCCACGCCGTCACTCCTTGCGGCCGGTCGCGATGTCCCACGCGTCGAGGACGATCAGCAGGTTCATCAGGCCGGCCGAGAGCAGGAAGACGGTGCCGTACTCGTATCCCGGCGCTTCGGCCGAGCCCTCGTAGCCGAGGAACCAGCGCAGGGCGAAGTACGGGATCCCCATCCCCATGGCTCCCACCGTACCGAGCAGCGTGAGCGGCTGGCCGGAGACCGGTCGGTAGAGGTTGCCGTCGAGGCCCCAGCCGACGCCGAGGCAGGTGCCGATGACGATCAGGAAGATGAGCGCCCGGCCGCGCTTGCCGAGCGCCCAGTGGCCGGCGCTCGGGAGCAGCCACGCGAGTACGGAGAAGGCGAGGGCCCGCGTCGGCCATTTCGCCCGTGCCGCTTCGGTCACGACCGCATCGTCCTTTCTGTCGGAAGGGATCGGCTCAGGAGGAGCTGCGGTTGAGCTGTTCTTTCAGCTCCTTGCCGGGCTTGAAGTACGGGATCTTCTTCGGCGGCACTTCGACCCGCTCGCCGGTCTTGGGATTGCGCCCGAGACGGGAGCCGCGGCTGCGGATGCGAAAGCTCCCGAAGCCGCGCAACTCGATCTTGCGCCCCGCCTTGAGCGAATCGACGATGGTCTCGAAGACCGTGTTGACGATCGACTCCGCCTGCTTCTTGGTCAGTTGCGTCGCTCGCGCTACTTCCTCCACGAGCTCGGCCTTGGTCAGACCCTCGTTCGTCGACACCGCCGTCGTCCCTCCGCGCTTCGTCCTCGCCCCATCACTCCGGCTTGGTGTCCGCTGCTACCGCGTCTTCGGGGGTCGCGTCGCCCTTGGCGGCGGCCTCGAGCTCGGCGATTTCGCTCGCGCTCGGCTGGTTGACGCCGCGCAACGTCAGGCCGACCTTCTTGTCGTCCTGCTCGATGCGCAGGATGCGCGCCCGCACCCATTCCCCGATCTTGAAGTGGTCCTCGAGGCGCCCGCCCCCGAAGTCGATCTCGCTGATGTGCGCCAGGCCCTCGAGCCCGTCGTAGATGTCGATGAACAGCCCGAAATCGGTGATGTTCACCACCCGGCCGGTGACGATGTCGCCGACCCGGTTGTTCTCGACGAAGTCCTGCCACTCGTTGGGCAGGAACTCCTTGATCGACAACGAGACGCGCTGGTTGTCGACGTCGATGTTGGTGATCCGGGCGCGTACCGTGTCGCCCTTCTTCAGCACCTCGCTCGGGTGCTTGATGCGCTTCGTCCAGCTCATGTCGGAGACGTGCACCAGACCGTCGATCTCCTCGGTGATCTCGACGAAGGCGCCGAACTCGGTGAGATTGCGGACCTTGCCCTCGATGATCGAACCGACCGGGAAGTGGTGGCCCAAGTCCTCCCAGGGATTGCGCTCGGTCTGGCGTAGCGACAGGCTGATGCGCCGCTGGCCGAGGTCGAGCTCGGTCACGATCGCGTCCACC
Organism: Thermoanaerobaculia bacterium; assembly: GCA_046331385.1. Taxonomy (GTDB): domain Bacteria; phylum Acidobacteriota; class Thermoanaerobaculia; order Multivoradales; family JAGPDF01; genus JAXLQW01. The sequence goes on along the minus strand of JAXLQW010000001.1, from coordinate 762,338 downwards.
TCCTGGCCGACCGCGAGCAGCTTCGAGGGGTTGACGACCTTCTTGGTCCACGACATCTCGGAGACGTGGATCAGGCCCTCGACCCCCTGCTCGAGCTCGACGAAGGCGCCGTAGTCGACCAGGCTCACGACCTTGCCGTGCACCCGCGCGCCGACCGGGAACTTCTTGTCGACCAACAGCCAGGGATCCTCGCCGCGCTGCTTGTAGCCGAGCGAGACGCGCTCGGTCTCGCGGTCGAACTTCAGCACCACCACCTCGACCTCGTCGCCGATGTTGAAGTGCTCCGAAGGGTGGTTGACGCGGCCCCAGGAGATGTCGGTGATGTGCAACAGGCCGTCGATGCCGCCGAGGTCGATGAACACCCCGTAGTCGGTGATGTTCTTGACCGTGCCCTTCATCATCGCGCCTTCCTGCAGCTTCTCGAGCGTCTCGCCCTTCTTGCGCTCGTACTCCTTCTCGAGCACCGCCTTGCGCGACAGGACGATGTTGTTGCGCCGCCGGTCGAGCGAGATGACCTTGAACTCCAGCTCGCGGCCCTTGAGGCTCTCGAGGTTCTTGACCGGCTTGATGTCGGCGAGCGATCCGGGGAGGAAGGCGCGCACCCCGACGTCCACGGTCAGGCCGCCCTTGATCCGGTCGATGACCCGCCCCTTGAGGATCCGACCCTCCTTGAAGCTGTTCTCGACCTCGGTCCACACCCGCATCTTCGCGGCCTTGGTGTACGAGAGGAGCACGTGGCCTTCCACGTCCTCGGTCTTCTCGAGCAGCACCTCGACCTCGTCGCCCTCGTGGACCGGGAGCTTGCCCTCGGCGTCGAGGAACTCCTCGGTCGGTATCAGGCCCTCCGACTTGTAGCCGACGTCGACCACGACGGAGCTCGAGGTGATCGCCACGACTCGGCCGCGCACGATCTCACCCTCGGTGAGATTGCGCAGGCTCTCGTCGTAGAGCGAGACGAACTCCGCGTAGGCGCGCTGGTCCTCCGCGCTCTCCTCGACGGTGGTTTCGGAGCGCTGATTGACATTCGAGTTCATGAACGGTACTTCCTCCTTGCTCTATCGAATTCCGCGCGCCGAAGCGCGCGTTACCTGGCCCGTGGGGGATTCTCGGCGTTCTCTAAATCACTGAGAACTCGGGAGGATGGAGTCTACGCACGGGGCCCCCCTGCTGTCAAACCCGAGCTCGGCGAGGGCGGCTTCGATCTCGGCTCGGACCGCCGGGCTCGACTCCCCCTCCTGGCCGGCGAGGAGCGCCCGCCGGGCGGCCTCGCCGCCGATCCGCCCGAGCGCCCAGGCCGCGTGCCCGCGCACCGACTCCGACTCGGACCCGAGGGCGGCGGCGAGGGCGGGGACGTAGCGCCGGTCGCCGCGGTTGCCCATCGCCACCGCGGCGTTGCGCTGCAGGCCCTCGAGCTTGGCGCGTTTCATCGGGCTGCGGCGGAAGAGCTCGACGTAGCGCTCGCGGTCGAGGGTCAGCAGCCCGACGAGGTCGAGCTGAGAGCGCGTCTCCGGCAGCTCGAGCCCCGGGTCGCCGCTCGCCGGAGCCCGCCGGTTCCACGGGCAGGCCTCCTGGCAGAGGTCGCAGCCGAAGACCCACTCGCCGATCGCCGGGCGCTGCGCGGCCGGGATCGCCCCGCGATGCTCGATCGTCCAGTAGCTGATGCAGCGCCGGGAGTCGAGGCGGTAGGGCTCGGGGAGCGCGCCGGTCGGACAGGCCTCGAGACAGCGGGTGCAGTTCCCGCAGAGGTCGGCGACCGGGGTCTCCGGAGCGACCGCGAGCGAGGTGAAGAGCTCGCCCAGCAGCAGGTACGAGCCGCTCTCCGGGTCGATCAGGCACGTGTGCTTGCCGACCGCTCCGAGCCCGGCGCGCGCCGCCCACTCCCGCTCGAGCACCGGGCTGGTGTCGACCGCCTTGCGCGTGGCGACGCCGGGATAGCGCTCCCGCAGCGCGCCCTCGAGCCGCGCCAGGCGCGCCGTCATGACTTCGTGGTAGTCGTCGCCGCGGGCGTAGCGCGCGACCCGCGACCAGAGGTCCCCGGCCGCCGGCGCGCCATCGTAGGCGAGGGCGACGCAAACGACGCTCCGTGCCCCGGGCAGGAGTCGCCCGGGATCGAGACGCTCCTCCACCCGGCGCTCGAGGTACGACATGCCGGCGTGATCGCCGCGCCGGAGCCAGCGGCGGAGAGCCTCGCCGGTCGTCGCCGGACCGAGTCGGGCGACGCCGGCGCGGGTGAAGCCGACGCGGCGCGCCAGGTCGGCGAGCTCGCTCGCGGGAACCCGGCGAGAAGGCGGAGCGGTCAAGCGCCAGGCACGCTAGCACGCCGGATGGAGCGTGGCGCCTGCGATAGACTCCGCCGCCGGTCCGGCGACGGAGGGCGCGTGATGGGTCTCTTTCAGCAGATGGGCGAGATGGGGCACGAGCGGGTCCTCGTCTGCTCGAACCCCGACGCCGGCCTGAAAGCGATCATCGCCGTGCATTCGACCCTCCTCGGTCCCGGTCTCGGCGGTTGCCGGATGTGGCCGTACGCCAACGAGGACGAGGCGATCACCGACGTCCTGCGACTGTCGCGTGGCATGACCTACAAGGCCGCGGCGGCGGGGATCAACCTCGGCGGCGCCAAAGCGGTGATCCTCGGCGACTCGAGGACGCAGAAGAACGAGGTGCTGCTGCGGGCCTTCGGGCGCGCCGTCGAGTCGCTCGGCGGGCTCTACATCACCGCCGAGGACGTCGGCACCGACACCGCCGACATGGAGTTCGTGGCGGCCGAGACTCGCTGGGTGACCGGCCTGCCGGAGGATCGCGGCGGCGGCGGCGACCCCTCGCCGGTGACCGCCTGGGGTGTCCATCAGGGGATCAAGGCGGCGGCGCACTGGGTCTGGGGATCCGACCGCCTGGCGGGTAGATCGGTCGCCATCCAGGGGCTCGGCAGCGTCGGCTCCCACTTGGCTTCCTATCTCGCCGCGGAAGGGGTCAAGGTTCTCGGTTGCGACATCGACTCCGACGCCTGCACCGCCGCCTCCCAGGCGCACGGCGTCGAGATCGTGCCGTGCGGCGAGATCTTCGACGTCGATTGCGACATCTTCGCGCCCTGCGCCCTGGGGGCGATCCTCAACGACGAGACGGTCGGCCGGCTCAAGTCGCGTATCGTCGCCGGCGGCGCCAACAACCAGCTCGCCAACCCCGAGATTCATGGTCTGGCGCTCGATCGCCGCGGCATCCTCTACGCTCCCGACTTCGTGATCAACGCCGGCGGCCTGGTCAACGTCTACAACGAGTACATCGGCTACCAGCGCAAGCGCGCCATGCGCATGGCGGGCGGCATCTTTCGCAACACCCTGCGGGTCTTCGAGATCGCGCGCCGCGACGGCATCCCGACCTATCTCGCCGGCGACCGGCTCGCCGAGGAGCGCCTGGCGGCGGTGCGCGACCTGGGGCCGCGGCAGTGGGAGCGCCAGGCACGGCGCGCCATGGAGCCGACGGGAAGCTAGGCCTCAGCGGCCGGCGCGCGACCGGATCGCGGCCAGCATCGTCTCGACCAGCTGCTCCGGGGTGGCTCCCGAGGTGTCGAGGCGCAGGTGCCCAGCGGTAGCGACGAGCGGCGAAGCGGCGCGGGTGCGGTCGCGCCGGTCGCGCTCGCGCACCTCCTGCGCCACCGCCTCCTCGCTGACCGCCCTTCCCGCGCGCCGCAGCTCCTCGAAGCGCCGCCGTACACGCACCGCCTCGGCGGCGTCGAAATAGAACTTGTGCGGCGTATCGGGAACGACTTCGGTGCCGATGTCGCGACCTTCGATGACCCCGCCGTGGCGTTCGGCGAGCTCCCGCTGCAGTCCCACCAAGCGGTCGCGGACCTCCGGATAGGTGGCGATCTTCGACGTCGCCTCCCCCACCTCCGGGGTGCGGATCCTCCCTCCGACCGGGGCGCCGTCGAGCAGCACCTCCGCCTGTCCGTCGCCGGCCAGGCGCAGCTCCAGCCGCGTGGCGGCGAGGGCGCCGAGCACCCGATCGTGGTCTTCCGGATCGACGCCGGCGTCGATCACCCGCAGTCCGAAGGCACGGTACATCGCGCCGGTGTCGAGATACGGCACGCCGAGCCGGCGCGCCAGCAGGCGGGCGGTGGTGCTCTTGCCGACCCCGGAGGGGCCGTCGATGGCGACGATCAGCGGTGCGCCCACGCCCGCCTCAACGCGAGGAGCGGGCGCGCGGACCCGGTTTCGGGCGCTTGCCGGTGGCGGCTTGGCGCGCGATCCGCGCCCGGCCGATCGGAGCCTCGGGATTCCGGGTCGGGCGGGGGTCCCGCCCGCCGCGCGGCCGCGGGGCGCTGCGCGGCTTGACCCGGTCGGTGGCCCGACGCAAGGAGGCGATCTCGCGCTCGGACAGCTCGCGCCACGCGCCGACCGGCAGCGCCAGATCGCGCAGCGGTCCGATCGCCACCCGGCGCAGCTTCTGCACCGGATGGCCGGCGCGGAAGAACATCTCGCGGATCTGCCGGGTGCGGCCCTCGGCGAGCTCGACGTGGTACCAGGTGTTGCCGTCCTCCGGGCCCGAGCCGGTGCGGCGCAGGAAGTCGATCCGGCAGGGGGAGGTCCGCTTGCCGTCGAGCACCACGCCGCGGCGCAGCTTCTCGAGTTGGACGTCGGTCGGCAGGCCGTGCACCTTGACCTCGTAGGTCTTGTGGCAGCCGTACCGCGGGTGGGCGATGCGCTGCGCGAAGTCGCCGTCGTCGGTGAGCAGCAGCAGCCCCTCGGTCTGGAAGTCGAGCCGGCCGACCGGCACCAGCGCGCGGCGCAGCTGCGGCGGCACCAGCTCCACGACCGTCGGCCGACCGGCGGTGTCCTCGATCGCCGTCAGGTAGCCCTTCGGCTTGTTGAGCAGCAGGTACCGATGCTCGCGCGGCGGGTGGATCCGCTTGTCGTCGACCTTGATCGAGTCGCGCGCCGGATCCGCCTTGTCGCCGATGGTGGCGACTTTGCCGTTGACCGTCACCCGCCCCTCGCGGATCAGCTCCTCGGCCTTGCGGCGCGCGGCCACCCCGGCGCGCGCCAGGACCTTCTGCAGGCGTTCGGCGGTCACGACGCGACCTCGTTCGAGTCCTCGGCCGCGGGCACCGGATCGGGATCGCCCGCCGCCGCGGCAAGGGTCGCGTCGTCGACCTCTTCGCCCGGATCCGCCCGTCGCGTCGCGACTGCGGCCCTCTCGCCGAGCCCCCGCTCGGCGCCGATGTCGCCGCCGAAGGTCTCCTCGAACTCCTCGAGCGGCGGCAGCTCGTCGAGGTTGCGCAGTCCGAAGTGCATCAGGAACTCGCGCGTGGTGGCGTAGATGAAGGGCCGACCGACGACCTCCTTGCGGCCGGCGATGCGCAGCATGCGGCGCTCGAGCAGGGTCTTGAGCGCGGTCGAGGAGTTCTTGCTGCGCAGCTCCTGGATCTCGGGTCCGGTGATCGGCTGGCGATAGGCGACGATCGCCAGGGTCTCGAGCGCCGCCATCGACAGCTTGTTGCCGCCGGCGGTCTCGAAGAACTTACGCAGGTACGGATGCTGCTCTGGCGAGGTGACCAGGCGCAGGCCGCCCGCGACCTCCTCGAGGAAGACGCCCCGCCCCTCGGCAGCGCGGTAGCGCTCGGCGACCGCGGCGAGCGCCGCCTCGGCCTCGGCCTGGTCTCCGGCATCGAAGGTGGCGAGCAGCCGTGCTCGCGACACCGGCTCCGAAGTGACGAAGAGAATGGCCTCGAGCGCCGCTTCCAGATCGCTTCGCGAAGTCATCCCTCGATGTTCTCCAGTTCGGTGGCCGCGAGCTCGCGGGTGGTGCGGTAGAGCACGACCTCGCCTCCTTCGGTCTGATGGATGCGCACCAGGTGCAGGCGCGCCATCTCGAGCACGGCGAGGAACGCCGAGATCGCCTCGGCGCGGCAGCTGCGCGCGCGCAGGTCCGCCAGCAGGTCGAAAGGCCGTCCGGCGTCGAGCGCGGCGAGCAGGCGTTCGAGCTGGCCGCGCACCGGGAACGACTCGGCCGGCAGCAGGACCGGCTCCGGGTGCTCGCGGTCGTAGCGATCGAGCACCTGGCGGAACACCGACAGCAGATCGAAGAGCGAGACCTCCTCCATCTCGATCGCCGGCGCTTCGTCGTCGGGCTGCGCGCGCCAGTCCTGCTTGCGGCGGGTCCAGACCCCCTGTCGCAGGCGATCGACCTCGGCCAGCGCCTGCGCCGCCTCCTTCAGCCGGCGGTACTCGAGCAGCCGCTGCACCAGCTCCTCGCGCGGATCCTCCTCCGGCTGGCCGTCCTCGCGCGGCGGTCGCGGCAGCAGGAGCTTCGATTTCAACTGGATCAGCAGCGCGGCTTCGTAGATGTATTCGCCGGCGACGTCGAGGTCGAGCTGCTCCATGAGCCGCAGGTACTCGTGGAACTGGTCGCAGATCAGCGCCACCGGAATGTCGGTGATCTCGACCTCGTTGACCCGGATCAGGTGCAGCAGGAGGTCGAGCGGGCCCTCGAAAACCGGCAGGCGGACTTGCCAGTCCTCCGGCAGCAGCGAGGTGACCGGTTGCGCCGAGGTCATCCCGCGCCCTCCGCCGCGGCGCGGGTCAGCAGCCGGTCGTAGTCGAGCCCGATCGCGGCGCGCACTTGCGCCATGGTCTCGGCGGCGCGCTCACGCGCCCGGCGGGAGCCCTCGACCAGGAGATCGAGCAGCCCGCGCGGATCGCTCAGCAGCTGCTCGCGCCGGCGCTGCAAGGGGGCGAGGAAGGCGATGATCTGCTCCGCCAGCAGCTTCTTGTCCTCGACGCAGCCGATCGCCGCGGCGCGACATTCGCGGTCGACGCGGTCGCGGACGTCGGGCGGCGAGAGCAGGCGGTGGAAGGCGAAGAGGTTGCAGCTGTCCGGGTGCCCGGGGTCGCTGCGCTTGATCCGCGTCGGGTCGGTGAACATCGACATGCACTTGGCGCGGATCTCCTCCGGCGAGTCGGAGAGATTGATCGCGTTGCCGTAGGACTTCGACATCTTGCGGCCGTCGAGGCCCGGCACCTTGGGCGTCGGAGTGAACAACGCCTTGGGCTCGGGGAAGACGGGCCGGTAGAGGGAGTTGAATCGCCGGGTGATCTCGCGGCTGATCTCGAGGTGGCTCGCCTGGTCCTCTCCCACCGGTACGTAGTGGGCGCGGTAGAGGATGATGTCCGCCGTCTGCAGCACCGGGTAGCCGAGAAAGCCGTAGGTGTTGAGGTCGCGGCTGTCGAGCTCGCGGATCTGCTCCTTGTAGGTCGGCACGCGCTCGAGCCAGCCGAGCGGCGTCAGCATCGACAGGACCAGGTGAAGCTCGGCGTGCTCCGGGACCATCGACTGAACGAAGATCACGCACTTGTCGGGATCGAGCCCGGCCGCGAGCCAGTCGGCGAGCGCGTCGATGGTGTTGGCGGTGACCTGCGACGGATCGGCGTATTCGCTGGTCATCGCGTGCCAGTCGGCGGCGAAAAAGTAGCAGCGGTGCCGATCCTGGAGATCGACCCAGTTCTTCAGCGTCCCGAAGTAGTGCCCGAGATGGATCTTGCCGGTGGATCGCATCCCGGACAGCACGATGTTCTCGTCGGACAAGCAGAGCTCCTCGTCCCCAGCTCCGTCGCCGAGGGTGGCCACGCACGCTCGTCCGGCTTGGGAAGACGACCCGCGACGCGCGCCCGGGTCTTCATGGATACGACGCGACCGAGCGAACGAGGAGTATAGCAGCGAAGCTCACTCGACGGAGGGCGTGAGCGCCTGGTTCGCGCGCCGGACGAGATCTTCGTTCGCCACCAGCGCGCGCCGTTCGAGGACGAGCGCGATCGCCAGAAACGCCGTCGAAGCAGCGGTCGTCGCCAGGTGCGCGCGCGCCGAGATGCCGCCCGAGAACAGACGTCCCGCGAGCACGAAGGCGAATGCGGCGAGCAGCAGGGCGAGGGCGCCGGCGGCGTGCGCCAGGCGCCGGCGTGGCGCGAGGCTCGCCAATCTCGCCTCGAGGTCGCCGTGGCCGGCGAGCCACGGCGCCAGGCGGCGCTCGCTCGCCAGCAGGTAGATCGCGATCCAGGCCTGCGCCAGGACGATGAGCAGCGTCGCCGCGAGCGCGCCGAGGAGATGGAGCGCGAGGTGCTCGCGCAGCGCGTCGCCGCGCAATGCCGCGACCGAGAGCGCGAGCCAGCCCGCGAGTCCGAGCACCGACAGGGTCATCTGAACGCGCGCGAAGCGGTTCACGGCCGGGTCGCCTCCTCGATACCGCCGATCGCCGCCAGCCAGCGGGCGGCGATCTGCGGCGGCCGGTATTCTCGCTCGAGCCGCTCTCGCCCGGAGCGTCCGAGCGCCGCGATCGCAGCGGGCTCGTCGAGCGCCCGCACGAGCTTCGTGGCGAGGGCCGCGGGGTCCTCGGCCGGCACCAGCCATCCGGTCTCGCCATCGCGCACCACCTCGGGGATGCCGGCGACCCGGCTGGCGATCACCGCGCGTGCCGCCTCCATCGCCTCGAGCACCACCAGCGGCATGCCCTCGTAGATCGACGGCACGACCAGCGCCCGCGCGCGCTCGAGCAGCCAGCGCACCTGCGCTGCGTCGGCGCGCCCGATGCAGCGCGCGCGCTCGCCCAGTCCGAGCTCGCGGATCGCCCGCTCCACCGCGCCGCGGTGCTCGCCGTCGCCCGCGACGAGCAGGCGGGCGTCGCGGCCGGAGCGCGCCACCTCGGCGAGCGCCGCGAGCAGCACCTCGACCCCCTTGCGGATCCGCAGCCGGCCGACGAAGAGGAAGAAATCGCGCCCGTCGCCGGCCGCCGGATGCGGGCGAGTCTCCCCGCCTGCCGCACCCTTGGCGTTCGGCACCACGCGCACGTCGCGCGCACCGTAGTCGCGTTCGAGCTCGACGGCGGTGGCGGCGCTCGGCGCCAGGACGCGGTCGACCCAGCGGATCGTCCAGCGCCCGAGCAGGATCTGGAGCGGCGCCTTCGCGGCGCGGAATCGGCGCTCGCTCGCGGTCGGACGGCCGAGGATCCGGCCGAGCGGATCGACCAGCGGGCGCACCGCGCGGCGCTCTTCGACGTAGCTGACCTGTTGCAGCGCGACGAGGACGGGTCGGGATCCGTCGCTTCGCCCCGGACGGCGCAGTGCGTGGGCGGCGAAGGCGCCGTCGGACTCGTGCACCTGTACGACGTGCGGTCGGAAGTCGCGCGCGGCGCGCCGCGCGGGGCCGACGATCGCCAGCGGGAAGGCGAGCTTGGGGCCGCGCGCTCCCTCCCCTCCCCGGCCGAGCACGCGCACCTCGTGCCCGAGCCCGGCGAGGCCGGCGGCGAGTTGCACGACCTGCTCCCCGACTCCCGACAGGTCGCGCGGCGGCAGGGTGTTGGCGATCAGCAGGACGCGCAGGTCAGCCTCCGGCGAAGCGCTCGTAGCGGCTCGCGGCCCGCGGCTCGACCCGGGCCGCGAGGGCGGCGAATTGCCGCTCGCCGAGCCGGGGCAGGATCTCACGCGCGTCGGCGCGCGCCCGTTCGAGCCAGGAGCGGTGCGCCAGGAGGCTCGCGACCTGAAACCGCGGTAGCCCGGCCTGGCGCGTGCCGAGCAGATCCCCCGGGCCGCGCAGCTCGAGATCGGCCTCCGCGATGCGGAAGCCGTCGGTCGTCGAGGCGAAGACTTCGAGACGGCGCTTGCCGTCCTCCGACAGTCGGCCGTGGAGCGCCACGCAGCACCCCGGCTCCCGCCCGCGCCCGACCCGGCCCCGCAACTGGTGGAGCTGCGCGAGGCCGAAGCGTTCGGCGCTCTCGATGATCATCCAGGTGGCGGCCGGCACGTCCACGCCGACCTCGATCACCGTCGTCGCCAGCAGCACGCGGATCTCCCCGCGCGCGAAGGCGGACATGATGCGCTCGCGCTCGGCGGCCGGCAGGCGTCCGTGCAAGATGGCCGAAGGAGAGTCGGCGAGATAGCGGCGCACCTTCTCGCCGAGCGCGGTAACCGCGCCGGCGGAGATCTCCTCGCTCTCCTCGATCAGCGGAAAGACGACGTAGGCCTGGGCCCCCGCGGCGAGCGCCGCGCGCAGCCGGCGATAGACCTGCGTCCGGCTGCCGAGCGGCGCGACCTCGGTGGCCACCGGGATCCGCCCCGGCGGCAGCTCGTCGAGCTCCGAGGTCTCGAGGTCGCCGTAGGCCACCAGCGCCAGCGAGCGCGGGATCGGCGTCGCGGTCATCACCAGGATGTCCGGGCGGTCGCCCTTGCGCGCCAGCAGCCGGCGCTGCTCGACTCCGAAGCGATGCTGCTCGTCGATCACCGCCAGCCCGAGGCGGGAGAAGCGCACGTCCTCCTGGATCAGGGCGTGCGTGCCGACGGCGATCGGCGCCTCGCCGCTGGCGAGCGCACGGCGCGCGGCGCTCCGCTCGCCCGCCGATCCCGAGACCAGGACCAGGCGGTAGCGGGAGCCCAGAATCTTCTCGAGGTTGGCGAAGTGCTGCTCGGCAAGCAGCTCGGTCGGCGCCATGAAGGCGCCCTGCAGGCCGCTCTCGGCGGCGATCAGCAGGCAGAGCGCGGCGAGGATCGTCTTGCCGCTGCCGACGTCGCCCTGCAGCAGGCGCAGCATCGGCTCCGGGCGGCGCAGCTCGGCCACGATCTCGGCGAGGACGCGCTTCTGCGCCGCCGTGAGGCGGAACGGCAGAGCCGCCCGCGCCGCGGCGCGGGTGCGGTCGTCGATCCGGTAAGCGTGCTTCTTGGGGACGCTGACTTCGCGCGAACGCAGCAGCGCCATCTCGAGCTGGAGCTCGAGAAACTCGCCGTAGACCAGCCGGAAATGGGCCGGCGTCGACGCCGCGTCGAGCGCCTCGATCTCGGCCGCTGCCGACGGGCGATGGAGCTCGAGGAGAGCCTCGCGCAGCCGGGGCAAGGAGTATCGCCGCCGCAGCTCCGCCGGCAGCGGATCCGGCAGGGTGTCGGCCGGCGCGATGGCGGCGAGCGCCGCGCTCACCCAGCGGCGGGCGAGCGCCGGTCCCGACTGCGCCAGGCTGGGGTAGATCGGCACGATCGCGCCGGTCGCGGCCTGAGCTTCGGCGCGTTCACAGGTCGGATTGATCATCTCGAGCAGCAGGCTCTCCGTGCCGCGCACCGCGCCGTGCAGGAAGACCTCGTCGCCGTCGTGCAGCCGCTGCATGAGGTAGGGCTGGTTGAACCAGACGAGCGGCAGAGCCGCGCCGCCGTCGACCAGCCGGCCGCGAACGATCGAGAACCGGCGGCGGCGGGTGCGGACCAGACGCAGCTCGGCGAGGCGGCCGCGGACCGTCCAGGTTCCCGGCGCGGTCACCTCGGCCACCGCGACGACCCGACGCCGATCCTCGTAGCGCAGCGGGAGGTGGAAGAGCAGATCGAGTACCGTGTGGTACCCCGCCTCGGCGAGCTGCGCGGCCCGCTGCGGACCGATTCCGGGGACGAAACGCAGAGGGCTCGACGGTTCGAGTCGAGCGGCGGGCGTCACTCGGTTCGGAATTCCATCGACACGAGACCGAAGCGGACTTCGTCGCCGGCCTTGATCTCGACCGGCACCCCGGTCTCGATGCGCACGCCGTTGACGAAGGTGCCGTTCATCGTGCCGATCTCCTCGGCGGCGAAGAACTTGTTCGCCCGCCGGTAGAGCTTGGCGTGGCGCCGGCTGATCGAGCGCTGCGTGTCGACCGGCGTCAGGTCGATGTCGGGGTGGATGCCGGTCACCGGATCGCGACGACCGACGGTGGTCTCCGAGCCCCGGGCGAGCGGGAACTCCATCCCCGACTTCTCGTGCACCATGCGCTCGCGCGCCGGCTCGGCGTCGGGCTTGGGCTCCTGCGCGGTCGGGATCTCGACCTGCGCCGCCGCTACCGCCGCGCCGCCCATCGCCTCGCGCAGCAGGCGGTCGGTTTCGCGCAGGCGGCGGGAGAGCTTGCGCATCATGCGCACCGCGACCTCCGGATTGCTGCGCAGCATCTGGTCGAAGGTCGAGCCGTTGATCTGCAGCAGCTTGACGTGGGTGAGGGCGCGCGCCGAGGCGGTGCGCGGCAGGTCCTCGAGGATCGCCATCTCGCCGAAGAAGTCGCCTTTCTCGAGCGTGGCGAGCGGCTTCTGCTCCCCCGACAACAGCTTCAGGATCTCGACCTTGCCCTCGTGCAGGATGAACATGTCCGTGCCGAGGTCGTCTTCCTTGAAGATGAACTCCCCGGCCTCGAACTCGACCGAGTAGTTGGGCAGCGCCGCCTTCTTGCTGGTGGTCTTGAAGACCGGCTTGTTCATCCTCGCGACCTCGCCTCAGCTCCCCTCGAAGACGAGACGACCGCTGGCGGCGTCGAGCGCCGCCCGGCGACCGAGCGGCAGCGTCCAGTTCGGCGTTCCGTGTCCCGCGGTCAGGCCCCATCCGAGCGCCCGTCCGGGGAATCGCGCTCGCATCCGCTCGACGACCGCGGGCTCGCTGGCCGGGGCTTCGTCCTCGGCGCGAACTCTCCCGGCGATCACGGCGCGAATCGATTTCAGATTACCTGACAGGTCCAGGTGGGTCAACATCCGATCGATGCGATAGAGCGGCTCCGCCACGTCCTCCCAGAACAGCAGCGCGTCGTCGAAGCGGGTCGCGAACGGCGTGCCGAGCGTCGCGGTCAGCAGGCTGAGACAGCCGCCGAGCAGGACTCCCTCGGCGTCGGCGGTGGCGCTCTCGACCGGCAGCGGCGCGGGCGCACGACCGGCGAGGGCGTCGAGCAGACAGACCTCCTCGTCGCGGGAGAGGCCGCGCGCCAGGTCGACCGCCACCATCGGACCGTGCAGCGAGACGAGCCGCAACTTCTCCACTACCGCGAGCAGGAGCGGCGTCAGGTCCGAATAGCCGACGTAGGCGCGCGGATGAGCCGCCAGCAGGTCCCAGTCGAGGGCGGGCAGGATCGGCAGCAGACCGTGGCCGCCGCGGGCAAAGAAGATCGCCGAGAGCGAGGGATCCGCCGCCAGGTCGTGAAACGCCCGCAGGCGCTCGCTCTCCGCGCCGGCGAACAGGCCGCTGCGTCGGTCGAGGTTGGCCGCCAGGACGGGCTCGAATCCGAGCCGCTCGAGCTCTCGGATACCGGCCGCGAGCCGCGCCGGGTCGACCGGTCCCGACAGCGCCGCGATGCCGACTCGAGCCCCGGGAAGAACCGGCGGAGGGAAAGCGGCGCTCGGAGCGGTCACGGCGAAGGGGTCGGAGGGTTCGATAAGCCGAATTCTGTCCCCGGGTCTCCCCGGGTCGCGGTCATTCCTCTGGGACCGCCGTTGCCGGCGGCCTCGAGCGACCTACCCGGAAGCACGTCCACGGCGAACCGTGGAAGCGGGACGGGCGGCCCGCGTCGTGCTCCCCTATTCGGTCTTGCTCCGCATGGGGTTTGCCGTGCCTCGGACCGTCGCCGGCCGAGCGGTGCGCTCTTACCGCACCGTTTCACCCTTACCGGACCCCGAAAGGCCCGGCGGTCTGCTTTCTGTTGCACTATCCGTCGCGTCGCCGCGCCTCGCCGTTGGCGAGCATGCCGCCCGTGGGAGTTCGGACTTTCCTCTTCGCGCTCGCGCGCGAAGCGACCACCTCGAACCCTCCGACCGGGATGGATGCTAGCAGAGACGCAAGCCTACTCGCGCCCGCGCCCGAAGAGCCGGTCGAGCAGGCCCCCTTGCTGGAGCTTCTTGCCCGCGGCGAGCAGCGCCTGGAGGCGGGTCGCGGCGCCGGCGTGCGAGGGATCGTCGCGCAGGGCGCCGGAGTACTGGACGCGCGCGCGCTCGACCTCGCCCAACTCCTCGTAGATCTGGCCGAGGGCGTAGCGCACCTCCGGCTGCTTCGGTTGCAGCTCGAGGGCGGCGCGGTAGCTGTCGACCGCGCGCCGCAGCCAGTTCGGATTGCGCGCCTGGATCTGGGCGAGGAGGATCCAGTAGTCGGGTCGGGCGTCGATCTTCACCGCCTGGGTCAGCAGCTCGCCGGCGAAGTGGTACTCCATCCGTCCGGCGAGCTCGCGCGCCCGTTCGAAGAGCTTGCGCGCGGTCACCTTCTGTTCCTCGACCCGCGCCGTGCCGCTGACCTCCACCGAGCCGGCGTCGATCATCTGATCGACGTTGTACTGCCGGCGCCGCTCCGGATCCGAGAGGGTCAGGTAGGCCTGGGTCGCGCGCTCGAAGAGCATCGCCAGAGTCGACTCCTTGCCCGGCAGGCCGAGACGGGCGGCGTTCGCCGGATGCACCAGCCGCGCGTGGCGCTCGTAGGCCGCGTGCACGTCGTCTTGGCCCGCGCTCGGCGAGATGCCGAACAGCTCGTAGTGATTCCAGCCGCCGGAAGTGGCGAGCAGCTCGGCGATCCGCTGCCGGTAGGCCTCGGACTTCAGGTCGATCGGCGAGGCGCGCAGCTGGTCGGCGATCCGATCGGAGAACCGGCCGACGAGCTCGAGATCCGCCGGACCGGGCTCGCCCGCCATCGGCGCCGAGTCGGATTCGCGCACCAATCCGACGGCCTTCAGTTGCGTCAAGCGGCGCAAAAGGTCGGCGCGCGCGATCGGGCTCTCGGCGAGCAGCTGCGCGAGGTCCATCGCTTGTCGCAGGCGCTCGAGCAGGAAGAGCTCCTCGGGGCTGTAGCCGAGCAGGTCGGCGCCCTCGGCGACGCTCGACTCCGCCACCAGCCGGGCGCGCGGCCCGCCGAGTCGCTGCAGGAGCTCGGCCTCTTCGCAACCCAGTACCGCGCCGAGCATGATCAACCTCTTGGTCGGCAGCGGTCCCACCAGGTCGGTGCTGGAGGCGGGTTCGGTCAGGAAGCGGAATTTGCCGCTCTTCCATTCGCCGAACACCCGGGTGATGCGCTCCACCAGCTCGAGCAGCGCCTGGCGCGCCGCGGAATCGCGCTCGCTCGAACCCGCGGCACGCAATGCCGCCGTCGATTCCGCCAGCTTGCGCGCCAGGGGATGGCTGCCCGAGAGGAAGATCTCGCCGGCGCGGAAGAAGAGTCGGCGCCTCTGCCCGGTCTGCTCGATCTCGAGCACGCCGGTGGCGCGCGCCAGGTGGAAGGAGCGGACGAGCTCGAAGATCGAGCGCTCGGAGAGGCTGCCGTAGGACGAATCCATCGCGAATCGCGAGCTAGTTTACGTCAGGCGGCGCGGCGAGCGCCGCGGCGAGGCGCGCGGCGGCCGCCGGACCGATGACCGCGGCGATCGACTCGGCCGGAGCGACGCGTAGTGCGTCGAGGCTGCCGAACTGGCGCAGCAGCGCCCGCCGGCGCACCGGGCCGATGCCCGGGACCTCGTCGAGCAGCCCGCGCAACGATCGACTCGAGCGTCGCGTCCGGTGACGCGAGACCGCGAAACGATGCGCTTCGTCGCGGATCGCCTGCAGGAGCTGCAGCCCGGGATCGTGGCGGTCGAGACGCAGCGGTTCGGGAGCCGCGGGCAGGTAGACCTCCTCGTCGCGCTTGGCGAGCGCCACTACCGGCACGTCCTCGAGCCCGACTCTGGCGAACGCGGCCAGGGCCGCGTTCAGCTGCCCGCGCCCGCCGTCGATCAGCACCAGGTCCGGGAGGATCCCGGTCTCGTCGAGCTGCCGCCGGTAGCGCCGTTCGACCGCCTGACCGATCGAGGCGAAGTCGTCCTGGCCGGCGAGGTTGCGGATGTTGAAGCTGCGGTAGTCGCTCTTGCGCATCCGGCCCTCGTCCCACACCACCATCGAAGCGACCACCTCGGACCCCTGCAGGTTCGAGATGTCGAAGCCCTCGATGCGCCGTGGAGCCTCCGCCAGGTCGAGCGTCCGGGCGAGCGCCTCGGCTCCCGGGCTCTCGCCCGCCGCCGAGCGGAAGCGCCGCCGGAAGGCGAATTCGGCGTTCTTCTCGGCCAGCTGGAGCCGTTCGGCGCGCGGCCCGCGCGCCGGGTAGCGCAGGATGACGCGTTCGCCCTTCTTGCCGCCGAGCCACTCGGCGAGCGCCTCGTCGCCCTCGACCGCCACCGGCAGATGGATCTCCTCCGGGATGAAGGTCGTCCGGTCGTAGATCTGTGGCAGCAGCTCGGCGAGCAGCGCCGCGCGATCGAGCGGTTGCTCGCCGTCCCAGAAGAGCTCGCGACGGTCGAGAACCTGGCCGCCGCGCATCACCAGAATGGCGACCGCCGCCTGGCGGCCGTGGACGACCACGCCGTAGATGTCGGCGTCCTCTTCCTCGACCGACGACAACGAGCGCCGCTGGCGCTGGCCTTCGATCTCGCGCGTCAGGTCGCGCAGCCGGGCGGCACGCTCGAAGTCGAGCTGCTCGGCGGCGGTTTCCATGTCGGCGCGCAGGGCGCGGACCAGCTTCTCGGTGCGCCCGGAGAGGAAAAGCCGCGCCTCTTCGACCGCGCGCGCGTACTCCCCGGCGGTGGTCAGCGCGGCGACGCACGGGCCGAGGCAGCGGTGCATGCCGTGGTAGAGGCAGGGGCGCGGCAGCGAGCCGTCGATTTCGAGGCGACAGACGCGGACGCCGAAGAGTTTCTGCACCAGCTTGATCGCCCGCCGCGCCAGGCCGCCCGGCAGGTAGGGTCCGAAGTAGTCGGCCCCGTCGTCGCGAATGCGGCGGGTGAACGCCAGGCGCGGCCAGGGTTCGCGGGTCAGCTTCAGGTAGGGATAGGTCTTGTCGTCGCGCAGCAGGACGTTGTAGCGCGGCTTCGACTGCTTGATCCAGTTGTTCTCGGCGAGCAGCGCCTCGGCCTCGCTGCCGGTGACCAGGAAGGTGAGATCGACCGCCTCGGCGACCATCGTCGCCAGACGAGGCTCGAGATCCCGGCCGGCGTAGTTCGCCACCCGCTTGCGCAGCGACTTGGCCTTGCCGACGTAGAGCGCCTGCCCGTTCGTGCCGAGGAAGACGTAGATCCCCGGCTGATCCGGAAGCGCCTCCACCTGCTGTCGAACCCGCTCGTCCATGCGCGGGGAATCGTAGCCGACTCGCCAACCGAGCCATCCTGCAAAGAAGGGATCGGTCAAAGGAAAAGAACGCCACATGAAGCAGCCTCGCGAGTCCGAGCCGCTCGCCAGTGTACGGGGGCGGTCCGGCCGCCCGCAGTCCTGACTGAAAGCTTTTGCTTTTGCCTTTCGGCGAAGGGCTCGAGCTGCCGCCATCCTGCGAAGAAAGGCTCGGTTAAGGGAAAAAGACGCTGGCAGGACCCGACTCGCGAGTCCGAGCCGCTGGCCAGGGTACGAGGGCGGTCCGGCCGCCCGCACTCCTGACTGAAAGCTTTTGCTTTTGCCTTTCGGCGAAGGGCTCGAGCTGCCGCCATCCTGCGAAGAAAAGCTCGGTTAAGGGAATAGGACGCTGGCAGGACCCGCCTCGCTCGTTCGAGCCGCTCGCCAGTGTACGAGGGCGGTCAGCCGGCGTAGACCTGGATCTCTTTGAGCTCGCGGATCTTGTCGCGTAGCTGCGCGGCCTCTTCGAATTCGAGGCGTTTGGCGGCGTCTCTCATCGCCTTCTCGAGCTTGGCGATGCGCTCGGCGAGCGGGATCTCGTCGGCCTCGGCGACTTCCAGCAGTCGCGGCGAGACGATGTCGCGATAATCGAGGTTGGCGAGCGCGACCAGCGGGTTGTGGATGTCCTTGAGGATGGACTGGGGCTCGATCCCGTGCTCGAGGTTGTAGGCGCGCTGCTTGTGCCGCCGCCGGGAGCATTCCGAAAGCGTGCGGCGGATCGAGTCGGTCATGACGTCGGCGTACATGACCACCCGGCCGTTCAGGTTGCGCGCCGCGCGCCCGGAGGTCTGGATGAGCGACGTCTCGCTGCGCAGGAAGCCCTCCTTGTCGGCGTCCAGGATGGCGACCAGCGAAACCTCCGGCAGGTCGAGACCCTCGCGCAGCAGGTTGATGCCCACCAGCACGTCGAATCCGCCGCGCCGCAGCTCGGTGAGGATCTCGATGCGCTCCAGCGTCTCGATATCGCTGTGCAGGTAGCGCACCCGCACGCCGACCTCGGCCAGGTACTGCGTCAGCTCCTCGGCCATGCGCTTGGTCAGCGTGGTGACCAGGACGCGCTCGCCGCGGCCGACGACACCGCGGATCTCGGCCAGCAGGTCGTCCACCTGGCCGCGCGCCGGGCGGACGTCGATCTCCGGGTCGAGCAAACCGGTCGGCCGGATGAGCTGCTCGACCACCACCCCGCCGGCGCGCTCGAGCTCCCAGGGCGCGGGCGTCGCCGAGACGTAGATCCTCTGGTCCACGCGCGCGTCGAACTCGTCGAAGGTCAGCGGGCGATTGTCGAGCGCCGACGGCAAGCGGAAGCCGTATTCGACCAGCACCTGCTTGCGCGAGCGGTCGCCATGGTACATGCCGCGCACCTGCGGGACGGTCTGGTGACTCTCGTCGACCACCAGCAGAAAGTCCTTGGGAAAATAGTCGAGTAGGGTCGGCGGCGGCTCGCCGGCGACGCGCCCCGTCAGGTGGCGCGAGTAGTTCTCGATGCCGTGGCAGTAGCCGACTTCCTTCAGCATCTCGAGATCGAAGTTGGTCCGCTGTTCCAGGCGCTGGCGCTCGAGCAGCTTGCCGTCGCCCTCGAGGTCTGCGAGCCGCTCCACCAACTCGGCACGGATGGTCTGGATGGCGCGCGCCAGGCGTTCCTTCGGCGTGACGTAGTGAGTCTTCGGGTAGACCGCGATCTTCTCCGCCTCGTCGATCACTTCGCCGCGCAACGGGTCGAAACGCGAGATACGCTCGATTTCGTCGCCGAAGTACTCGACGCGGATGCCGCGCTCGTCGTAGGCCGGCAGGATCTCGAGCACGTCGCCGCGCGCCCGGAATGCGCCGTGAAACAGGTCGAGCGAGGTGCGGGTGTATTGCATCTCGGCCAGGCGCGCCAGCGCCACGTCCATCGGCACCGAGGGCCCGCGCTCGAAGAAGAGCAGCATGCCGAAGAAGGCCTCGGGCGCGCCGAGGCCGTAGATACAGGAGACCGAGGCCACCAGGATCACGTCGCGGCGCTCGAACAGAGTCTTCGTGGCGCGCAGACGGAGGCGGTCGATCTCCTCGTTGATGCTTGTCTCCTTCTCGATGTAGGTGTCGGTCTGCGGGACGTAGGCCTCGGGCTGGTAGTAGTCGTAGTAGGAGACGAAGTACTCGACCGCGTTCGACGGAAAGAAGCTGCGGAACTCCTGATAGAGCTGGGCGGCGAGCGTCTTGTTGTGCGAGAGGATGAGGGTCGGACGGTTCACCGCCTCGATCACCTTGGCGATGGTGAACGTCTTGCCCGAGCCGGTGACGCCGAGCAGCACCTGCTCCTTGGCGCCGCGCTCGAGGCCGGCGACGAGCTGCGCGATCGCCTCGGGCTGGTCTCCCTGCGGCGTGAACGGCGACTCGAGGCGGAATCGATCGGTCACGGCGGCGTCACCGACCGGGAGGCGCCGGCGGCGGACCGGTCGCCGGGGGATCGCCGGGCGGCGTGGAAGGAGTCGGCGAGGCATCCGCCGGCGCCGCCTCGGGAGCGCCGGCCGGCGGCTCTCCCGCGACCTTGCGCAGCGCCGCCGTCAGGGCGTGCAGGTCGTCGAGCGTCAGCGTCTTGGCGGGCGCCTTCTCCGACGCCATCATCAGCTGGCTCTGCAGGGCGCGCAGGGCTTCCGGGTCCGCCTTGCCCTGGTTCAAGGCCGAGAGAGCGCCGTCGAAGGCGCTCTGGAAAGCGTCGCGGTCCTCGCCGGTGGCGTCGGCGGGCATCGCCGCGACCACTTCATTGCGCACCTTCCCCATCATCCACGAGAAGAGATCCTTCGCCTTGAACACGAAGACGATGGCGCCGAGTCCGAGGATGATGGTCAGCACTCCGCAGCCGACGAGGAACGGCTTGGCGCAGCCCGAGGGCGCCGCGGCGCGCTCGGGCGCGAAGGGGCTCCCGGCTTCGGCGGACGGATTGGGCGTCGGTTCGCTCACGGGTCGAAGTCTATAATCCCGCCGTGGATTCCCCGTCGGCACCGCGCGACCCCGTCTCCCCCGCCGCGGCGCGCAGCCTCACGAACCCGCGGCCCGCGCGGGTCCCCTGGATGCGCTGGATTCTCCCGCCGCTCGTCGCGGGAATCGCCGGCAGCGGATTGGGAGTGGCGGTCGCTACCGCCATCCACGTGCCGCGGGTCGAGAGCCTGGACGAATTCAAGCCCCACCTGATCACGCAGTTCCTCGATCGCGACGGCCAGAGCTTCGCGAGCTACGCCCGCGAGCGCCGCCTGATGCTCGAGGAGAACGAGATCCCGGCCCTGCTGCAGAACGCGATCGTCGCCGCGGAGGACGCCGAGTTCTGGCGCCACGGTGGCATCGACGCGATCGGCATCGCGCGTAGCGTGCTGGTCAATCTCGAGCGCGGCCGCAAGGCGCAAGGTGCCTCCACGATCACCATGCAGCTGGCGCGCAAGCTCTTCCTCACCAACGAGAAGACCTGGAAGCGCAAGCTCGAGGAGGCGCTGGTCGCGGTCGATCTCGAAAAGACGCTGTCGAAGCAGCAGATCCTCACCCTCTACTGCAACCTCGCCTTCCTCGGCCACGGCAACTACGGCATGGAGGCGGCCTCGCGCTACTACTTCGGTCACGGGGTGCACGATCTCAAGCTCCCGGAAGCGGCGATGCTCGCCGGCGTGCTGCAGCGGCCCGGCGACTACAGCCCCTACCGCAACCCGCAGAAGGTCATCGCGCGGCGCAACTACGTTCTGCAGCGGATGCGCGAGGAGTCCTACATCACGCCGGCCGAGTACAGCGCCGCGGCGGCGGCGCCGCTCGAGCTGGCGCGCCACCGGCAGACCACCGAGGTCGGCAGCTACTTTGCCGAGGAGGTCCGTCAGGAGCTCGAGAAGCGCTACGGACCCGACCGGCTCTACGAGGAGGGATTCCGCGTCGAAACGACGCTCGACGGGCGAATCCAGCGCTCGGCCGAGAGGGCCCTGCGCCAGGGTCTGCTCGCCCTCGACCACCGCAAGGGCTGGCGCGGACCGCTGCGACGCGGGCAGCGTCTCGACCTCTCGCTCGACGAGATCGACGAGCTCGCCGGGCGCAATCCGATTCCCGACGCGTGGGTCGCCGGCCTGGTGCTGCGCGTCGACTCGGAGCGCGCCGAAGTGCGTAGCGGCGACGGCGACTTCGAGGTCGAGCGCGCCGGAATCAAGTGGACCGGCCGCGAAGCGGTCAAGGACGTGCTGCGCCAGGGAGATCTCGCCTGGTTCCGTCAGGAGACCCCCGAGAAGGAGGGCGCGACGCCCTACTGGACGGTCGAGCAGGAGCCGGTTCTCGAGGGCGCTGCGATCGTCCTCGAGTCCGGCACCGGCGCCGTCCGCGGCCTGGTCGGTGGGTGGGACTTCCGGCGCAACAAGTTCGACCGCGCGACCCAGGCGGCGCGCCAGGTCGGCTCGGCGTTCAAGGCCTTCGTCTACGGAGCGGCGATCGAGAACGGATTCACTCCCGCCGACACGCTCTTCGACGCCCCGGCCGCCTTCCTCGGCGCCGACGGTCTGCCGAGCTACAGCCCGCGCAACTACTACCGCAAGTACTACGGCATCATCACCCTGCGCCGGGCGCTCGAGCAGTCGGTCAACGTCACGGCGGTCAAGCTCCTCGATCTCGTCGGCGCCTCCAAGGTGATCGATTTCGCCCGCCGCTGCGGCGTGCGCTCGGAGCTCCCGCCCTATCCCAGTCTGGCGTTGGGCTCGGCCGACCTGGTGCCGATGGAGGTCGCGGCGGCCTATGCCAGCTTCGCCAACCAGGGGGTCTGGGTCGAGCCCTACTTCGTCGAGTCGGTGCGCGAGCGCTCGGGCAGCGTGGTCGACCACCACCAGGTGCAGGCGACGAAAGCGATGGAAGCCAACGTCGCCTACGTGCTCACCCACATGCTCGAGGGCGTGGTCGACGAGGGCACGGCGCAGAAGATCTCCGACCTGCCGCTCGACATCGCCGGCAAGACCGGCACGACGAACGACTACACCGACGCCTGGTTCATCGGTTTCACGCCGCGCTACACGATGCTGGTCTGGGTGGGCTATGACCAGAAGAAGACGATCGGCAAGAAGATGACCGGCGCCGAAGCCGCGCTGCCGGCCTGGCGGCTGCTTGCCGAGGCGGGGCTGAAGGACGGCTGGTTGCGCGAGGGCGAGACGTTCTCCGTGCCGCCGGGTGTCGAGCTGCGGCCGATCGAGTACTGGTCCGGTCTCGCCGCGGCGCCGGGAGCCGAGCGCACGGTGCAGGAGGCCTTCCTCCCCGGCAGCGCGCCCGACAAGGGCTGGGAGCCCCGCTGGCAGTCGATCCTCGCGCTCCCCTGGGCGCAGCAGCGCGCCTTCTACACCCCGAAGGCGCGTGAGCGCATGCCCGAGAGCTACATCGGCGCCCTCATCCAGCAAGCCGGCGAGGACAACCCCGGCGACTGACCGGCGGCCCCTCCTCCCCCGCGCCCGTCCGGCAGGACCGCGCCTCCCGAGCGAAAGGGAGAAAAGCCCGGTCAAGGGAAAAGGACGCCGCCTGAGTCAGCCTCGCGAGTTCGAGCCCGCCGCCAGTTCACGAGGGCGCAGAAAAGGCCCACGCTCCGAACCGGAATCCTTTCGCTTGTAAGCGATGAGTTCGAGCTACCGCCATCCTGCGAAGAAAGGCTCGGTTAAGGGAAAAGGACGCCGCCTGAGTCAGCCTCGCGAGTTCGAGCCCGCCGCCAGTTCACGAGGGCGCAGAAAAGGCCCACGCTCCGAACCGGAATCCTTTCGCTTGTGGGCGATGAGTTCGAGCTACCGCCATCCTGCGAAGAAAAGAAGCTCGGTTAAGGAAAAAGGACGCTGGCTGAGTCAGCCTCGCAGTCCGAGCCCGCCGCCAGTTCACGAGGGCGCAGAAAAGGCCCACGCTCCGAACCAGAATCCTTTCGCTTGTGGGCGATGAGTTCGAGCTACCGCGATCCTGCGAAGAAAAGAAGCTCGGTTGGGGGAAAGGAAACCAGGGCTTCAGGGCCGGGGCTTGATGCCGACGAGGGCGTAGTCCTGATAGCCGAACAGCAGGTCGTCGAGCCGGTCGCGCAGGAGGTTGACCTGGTACGCCAGGGCTCTCTGGTCCTCGGGCAGTTTCTCGCTCTCGATCTCCGGCAGGCGCTCGGTGGCGTCGAACGGGCGCAGGTCGATGCGGTCGACCGGATCGAACCCCGCGAGCTCGTAGGAGAGCCGCAGGCTCTCGGGGTGGATCGGCCGGCGGTGGGTGGGATCGAGCCAGAAGTTGCGCGCCGCCACCACCAGCGAGAGCGGGTTCGGCGTCTCGAGGAGCAAGACTCCGCCGGGACGGAGGGTCCGCCATGCCAGGCGCACGAGCGCGTCGAGGCGCTCGGCCGGCAGATGCTCGATGACGTGGAACGACACGATCCCGCCGAGCTCGTTCTCGGGCAGCGCGGCGAGCACCGCGAACAGATCGCCGACCTCCGCCCGCAGGCCCTTCTTGCGGCACTCCTCCACCATCGAAGAGGAGAAGTCGATGCCGCGCGCCGGAATGCCCTGGCGGGTCAGCACCTCGAGCGCCTCGCCGCGGCCGCAGCCCAGATCCAAGATTTCGCCCCGGTCGGCAAGCTGCGGCAGGTAGCGCGCGATGCGCGCCGCGATGTCTTCCTCGGTGCCGCGGAAGCGGCGTTCGAGCTCGACGTAGACCTGCTCCTGGTGCGCCTGCGCCAGGGCGACCGGGCCGCCGGCCTCGGCGCGGGCGATCGCGCCGCCGAGCCGCGCCCAGACTTGGCGGGTCTCCCGGCGCAGGAAGTCGAGCTTCTGGTCGGCGCGCGCGAACAGCGCGTCGTTGTGCTGGATGACCTCGTCGAGCCCCTGGCGGTAGACGGCCTCCAACCAGTCGAGGCGCCGGGCGTGGACGTCGGTGACCAGCGCGCGCAGATCCTCGCCGCGCTGCAGGTACTCGAGCAGGATGAGGTTGAAGATCCGCTGGCGTTCCCAGAGATCGTTCTGCGGCGTCTTGACGAACGGCCGCAACAGGCGCTTGAACGCCACCACCAGGTGACCGAAGACGCCGCGATGGCTGCGCACCGGGAACTCGACGTCCCCCGCCCACAGCCATCGCCAGTCGTCGAGCCTGCGGGTCGGTTCGCCCAGGAACCGCTCGAGCGTCGGCGTCGATTCGCCGGCCGCGTCGCGACCGCCGCGCTCGAGCTCGGTCACTCGTCTACTCGGCCGCGGACACCGTCAAGGCGAGCTCGGCGACCACCTCGGAGTGCAGGTCGATGCGCAGCGTGTGATCGCCGACGGTCTTGATGCCCCCCGCCAGGTCCACCTGACGGCGATCGACCGTGACTCCCTTCGCGGCCATCGCGTCGACCACCTCGCTGGCGGTCACCGAGCCGTAGAGCGCCCCGGTCTCGGTGGCGCGCTTGGCGATCGTCAGCTTGAGGCCGGCGATCTGCGCCGCGATCGCCGCCGCCGCTTCGCGCTCGGCGTCGTGGCGGGCGTCGATCTTCTTCTTCTCGTGCTCGAAGCGCTTCAGGTTCCCCGGCGTGGCGACCAGCGCCAGGCCCTGGGGGAAGAGAAAATTGCGCGCGAATCCCGGCTTGACCTCGACGACCTGCCCGCGCCGGCCGCGGTGCCGCAGGTCGCTCATGAGAATGACTTTCATGACGATGCGTCCCTCAGTCGGTGGTGAACGGAATGAGCGCCAGATGCCGCGCCCGTTTGATGGCCATCATCACCATCCGCTGATGGCGGGCGCTGTTGCCGGAGATGCGGCGGGGAAGGATCTTGGCGCGCTCCAGGATGTACTGCTGCAGGAGCTTGACGTCCTTGTAGTCGATGTACTCGATCTTCTCGGCGGTGAAGCGGCAGACCTTGCGCCGACGGAAAAACGCCTTCTTCTTGGCGCCGGGCTTGCCGGGCTTGCGCCCGCGGCCGCCGCCCGAACCGGATCTCTCCATCGCCATGGTCAGGCCTCCTCTTCGCGCACGTCGCGCGCCACGTCGGTGCCGCCCACGAAGGCGGCCGGCGGTTGGCCGGGCTTGGCGCGGTTGGCGGCGCGCTTGAGGTCGAGGTCGGTGCGCACGGTCAGGAAGCGGAGCACCTTGTCGTTCTGGCGCAGGCGCAGCTCGACCTCGGAGATGAACCGGCCGGCCTCGGACTGCACGAACAGGAAGATGTAGCGTCCTTCGGTGAGCTTTTGAATCGGATAGGCGAGCTTGCGCCGCCCCCAGTTCTCTTCGCGGGTCACTTCGCCGCCCTGGCTGGTGACCATCTGTTTGTACTCTTCGACCAGCGCCGTCATCTCCTCGTCGGTCAGACGAGGATCGGCGACGATCGCCAACTCGTAACTTCGCATTTCAGCCTCCCTATGGCCGTGAAGGTCCCACTCGCTGGCGGTGGAACAGAGAGGGATAGGTCCGCGGCACGCCCGCCGACCAGCGCCGCGATGGAAGCCGGCGAGCCGCAAATTCTAGCCTCGCCCGCGCCAGCCGCGCAAGCTCGGCGCGCCGGCCGTCAGGCGTTGAAGCGCGTCATCACCCGGTCGATCTGCTCGGGGGGCGTCCCCAGCCAGGCCTCGCAGGCCTCCGCCGCCAGGGCGACGGCCGCCTCGACCACCGGCCGCTCCTCGGGTGCGAAATCGCCCAAGACCCAGTCGGCGAGGTCGACTCCGGGTTGCCCGTCGGCCGGCAGGCCCACTCCCAGGCGCAGGCGGGGGAACTCCTCGCTGCGCAGGTTCTCGAGGATCGACTCGAGTCCGCGATGGCCACCCGCCCCCCCCCGCGATCGCAGGCGCAGCCGCCCGAGCGGCAGGGCCACGTCGTCGCAGACCACCAGGATCCGCTCCACCGACAGCGCGAAGCTCTCGGCAAAGCAGCGCACCGCGAAACCGCTGCGGTTCATGTAGGTCTGCGGCGCGCAGAAGAGCGCTTCGCCGGCGGCGGCGCAGCGCGAGTGGCAGACCTCGCCGGTCAACGCCACGCCGCGACCGGCGCATAGGCGCTCGATCACCCGGAAGCCCAGGTTGTGGCGGGTCTCGCGGTACCGCTCGCCGGGATTGCCCAATCCGACGACCAGCCGCGCCGGCGTCAGGTGGCGCTCGCTTCCTCGGTCTTGCCGCGCTTGATGACCTCGGGCTCGGTCGTTTCGGCCGCCACCGGCGCCGCGACGGCCGGAGTCGCCTCGGCCTCGATGCGCGCGTGCGCCACGGCGGCGACCACCCGGTCGCGCTCGCCGATCAGCGTCACGCCCTCGGGGATCACGATGTCCTTGATCTCCAGGTGCTGGTTGATCTGCAGGCCGGAGACGTCGACCTTGATCTCGTGCGGGATGGCTCCCGGCAAGCACTCGACCTCGATCTCGCGGGTAACGAAATCGAGGATGCCGCCGTCGTTCTTGACCCCGTGCGCCAGGCCCTCGAGCTGCAGGTGCACCTTCACGCGCACCTTTTGGTCCATCAGGATGCGCTGGAAGTCGATGTGCGCCACCTGGCGGGTGAGCGGATCGATCTGCAGGTCGCGGATCATCACGTGTCGCTGCTGATCGGTGCCCGCCATCTTGAGCAGGAAGATGCGGTTCTCGTGGCCACCCTCCTTGAACAGGTCGATGAGGATCTTGCGCGGCACCTGGATCGAGATGGTCTCCTTGCCGCCGCCATAGACGACGGCGGGGATCAGGCCTTCGCGGCGGGTGCGGCGGCTGCCGCTCGATCCGTGGTGGGCGCGGGGCTGGACTTCGACGGTGACTTCGTTCATGGCGAATTCCTTCTCGGCGATCAGACGAACAGGCTGCTGACCGAGCTGTTCTCGTGGATGCGGCGGATGGCCTCGCCGAGGAGCGGCGCGACCGAAAGGGCCCGGAGCTTCGAGCTCTTGGCGAGCTTCTCCTCGACCGGCGTGGTGTTGGTGATCAGGACGAGCTCGAGCGGCGACTGCTCGATGCGCTGCAGCGCCGGGCCGGAGAGCACGCCGTGCACCCCGGCGGCCAGGATGCGCTTCGCCCCCTGGTCGTGCAGCGCCTCGACGGTCTTCGCCAGCGTGCCGGCGGTGTCGATGATGTCGTCGAGGATCAGGACGTTGCGCCCCTCGACCTCGCCGATGATGTGCATCACCTCGGCGACGTTCGGCGCCGTGCGCCGCTTGTCGACGATCGCCAGTCCGGCCGACAAGCGCTTGGCGATGGCGCGCGCCCGCTCCACCCCACCGGCGTCGGGGGCGACGATCACCAGTTCGGGGACTTCGAGGTCGCGGATCGCCTCGAGCAGCACCGGGGCGGCGAACAGGTGGTCCACCGGGATGTCGAAGAATCCCTGGATCTGCGAGGCGTGCAGGTCCATGGTGAGGACGCGGTCGGCGCCGGCGGCCGAGATCAGGTCGGCGACCAGCTTCGAGGTGATCGGCACCCGCGGCTGGTCCTTCTTGTCCTGCCGGGCGTAGCCGTAGTACGGCAGCACGGCGGTGACGCGCGACGCCGAGGAGCGCTTGAAGGCGTCGAGCAGGATCAGCAGCTCCATCAAGTTCTCGTTCACCGGCCGGCAGGTCGGCTGCACGATGAACACGTCGGAACCGCGAACGTTCTCGTCGATCTGGCAGAAGGTCTCGCCGTCGGAGAAATTGAAGGCGGTCGAGTTGCCCTGCTTCAGATTCAGGTAGTCGCAGATCTCGCGCGTCAGCGCCGGATGGGCGCGACCGCCGAAGATCTTGATCTCCCCGTAGTTGCTCAAGCCGTGGCTCTCCTCAGAAAACGCGGCGATTTCGACCGGACGGGCCGACGGGCTCGCGAGTGGTTGGGGCGGGAGGATTCGAACCTCCGAATGGCGGATCCAAAGTCCGCTGCCTTACCACTTGGCGACGCCCCAGCGGTCAGCCGACCTCCCAGAACGAGTCATTCAAGTGACGGCGCTCGACCTCCTCGAGCGTCGGCGTGGACGAAAGCTCGACCCGCGAGCCGTCGCCGTTCGCCGGTTCGCCGGCGGCCGCTGCGCCGCCCTCGACCTCGGCCGGCACCTGCGCTCCGGTCGCCGCGGCGCCGTCGAGCGCGGCGCGGTACTCGCCGATCAACCGCTCCTCCAGCCAGCGACGGGTCTCGTGGTTCAGCGGATGCGCCACGTCCTTGAACTCGCCGTTCCTCTTCTTGCGGCTCGGCATGCTCACGAACAGGCTGTCCTTCCCCTGGATGATCTTGATGTCGTTGACCATGAAGCAGCGATCGAACACCACGGAAACGAATGCCTTTAGCTTCTCCTCGCGGACCGGGAACACTCGGACCTCGGTGATTTCCACTTCCGCCCTCCCCTCGAGAACTTCAGTCGAAAAGACCGCTCTCCCGACGCCAGGCCGCTCGCCCGAGCGGCCGAACACTCCACCACGCTGTCCCGGACGGTAGAGCGAGCCCGGCCGCTCGCGCCGCGGCCGGATCGTCGAACGCCGCGAACACGGTCGCCCCGGAACCGCTGAGGCGGACGAAGCGCGCCGGCGACAAAACCAGCGAATTGTACACCGCGTCGAGCGCTGGAGAAAGGCGGCGGGCGGGCTCCTCGAGGTCGTTCCAGCCGACGAGGTCAGGGAGCGACGGGCCGGCGGCGGGGTCGGCGATCGCGTTCGCGAGCGCCGCCGGCAGGGCGCGCGGCGCCGGCTCGCCGAGCGCCGCGAAGACCCGCGCCGTCGCCAGCTCGGTCCGCGGCACGGCGAGGACGAGCTCGGTCGAGGCGGGCAGCAGGGCATCGGCGAGCGGTGCGATCCGGTCGCCGCGACCGGTGCCCACCGCCGTGCCGCCGACGAGGAAGAAGGGCACGTCGGCGCCGAGGTCGCGCGCCGCGGCGAGCAGGTCGGGTTCGTCGGGGGCGACTCGCGCCCGGCGCGCCAGGGCGAGCAGGACGGTGGCCGCGTTGCTGCTGCCGCCGCCGAGACCGCCGCCGATCGGAATGCGCTTTCCGAGCCTGATCCGGGTCCCCGTACCCGGACGGCCGAAGCGCTCGTGGAAGAGCGCCGCCGCGCGCCAGGCGAGGTTCTCTGGGCCGGCCGGCAAGTCGGCGCCGACGACCTCGAGCTCGATTCCACCCCCCGCCGTCGCCTCGACGGTCACCCGGTCGGCGAGATCGATCGTCTGGAAAACGGTGGCGAGCTCGTGGTAGCCGTCGGGCCGCCGGCCGAGCACCTGCAAGTGCAGATTCAGCTTGGCGAAGCTAAGGTAGGTCGGACCCATCGCAGCTCGTTTCGCGGTAGTCCGACGGCGGTGGCGCGAGCTCCGGAACGGTCTCCGGTCGCGAACGCGTCAACTCCCGGTAGTGCACCTGAGCGCCGGCGAAGCGGGCCGAGAGCGTACCGCCGCGCTCCTCGCGCCGCCACCAAAGCGCCGGCTGGTGGTCCCGCCACAGCGTCCAACTGGCGACGCCGTGCGGGTCGAATTCGGCCGACCAGCGTCGCCCCGCGGCGTCGAGGAAGCGCAGCGTTGGAGTCGAGGGGGCCGACGAGCTCGTGACCTCGCCCGCGGGAGCCGCCGGCAGCCGGCCGAGGAGGATCGCCGGCAGCTCGGGCGCCTGCAGCTCGAGGCCGAGATCCGGCAGGCTGACGTCGCGCGTCGCGGCCAGCCGGCAGAGGGTGCTCCCGCGGTGATCGATCCAGACGCCGGCGTCCTCCTGCCAGAGGAGTCGCCAGACCGGCCGGCCGAAGAGGTCGGAGGCCGCCGCCTCGAAGCGTCCGGCGCTCGCCATGCGCAGCGCGACGCGCAGGGTGACCGAGCCGGCGGCGGAGCTCGCCTCGAGGCGGTAGAGGGCGACGAGCGGCACCTCGTCCGGCGGAATTCCCCACGCCAGGGCCGCAGGAGGCGGGGCGGACGCGGGACGCGGTGCGGAGGTCGCGCACCCGAGGGCGAGCACGGCAACGACGAGTCCGAGGACGGCGAGGGTCGAGCGGCCGGGCCGCTCCCGGCTAGGAGTCGCCACCCAGATCGCGCAGTTTGCGTTCGATCGCCGCGGCGTCTTCGGGGTGGGCGGCCTGCGCCCGCCGGTAGGCGTCGCGCGCCTTCGCCTTGTCGCCGGTCGCGCCGTAGGCGTCGCCCAGGTGCTCGAGGACCGTGGCGTCGCGCGGCATCAGTCGGCTGGCGCGCTCGAGGTAGCCGATCGCCACCGCGGTCCGGCCGGCCTTGAATTCCCCCCAACCGACCGAATCGGCGTAGGCGCCGTTGGCCGGATCGAGGGTCAGGGCGCGGCGAACCATGCGCACGCCGTCCTCTACGTGATCGCCGCGGTCGATCCACAGGTAGCCGAGGTAGTTGAGCGCCGGCGCGAGGTCCGGCTGCTGATCGACCAACCCGCGCAGAAGCTCGACCGCTTCCTCGGCTCTGCCCGATCGCTCGAGCGCCGAGGCGCGCAGGAAGCGCAGGTCGGCGGACTGCGGATCGGCGGCGAGCGCGCGGTCGAGCCAGGGGAGCGCCGCGGCGTAGCGGTCGTGGCGCAAGTAGGACTGCGCCACCCGGACCGCGCCGTCGGTCGCCGTGGAGGCGAGCTCCTCGGCCGTCGCCGCCGCTTCGGCCTCGCGGCCCGCGGCGATCAGCACGTCGAGGCGCTCGCCCGCGACCTCCGGACGGCGGTCGGAGGCGCCGCCGAGCGCCGCGAGGACGCCGAGCGCGCCGTCGAAGTCGCCGAGCCCGCGCTTGGCGTCGGCGAGCAGCAGCTGGCCGCGCAGCGCGAGCTCGGGGTCGTCCGAGCCCGCGAGCTTCGCCGCCCGGGCCGCCATGTCGCTCCAGCGTTCGGCGCGCGCCAGAACGCCGATCGCGGCGAGCTCCGCTTGGCGCCCGGCGGTCGCGGCGTCGTTTGGCTGCAGCGCCTGCGCCAGCCGGGCGTAGACCTGCATGGCGTCGTCGATCCGGCCCTGACGCTCGAGCGCGTCGACCAACAGGCCGGCGACCTGCTCGTTCTGCGGCGCCTGCTTCGCCAGGTCGGTGAGGTCGGCCTCGGCGAGCTGCGGCCGGCCGTCGGCGAGCTCGATGAGCGCCCGCAGGTAGCGCGCGCTCGACAGCGTCGGTTCGTCGGCGAGCAGTGCGGCGGCCTTCCGGCGCGCGCCGTCGAGGTCCCCCGTGCGGTAGAGCTCCCAGGAGAGGCGACGCCGGATCTCGGTCGAGGTCGCCTGGTCGCCGGGCGTGTCGCGCAGCACCGCCACGGCCTCCTCGTGCTTGCCCTGGCGGGAGAGCGCTTCCGCGAGGCCGACGCGCTTGCCGATGTCGAAGGGACTGGCGAGCAGGTCCTGGCGCTGCAGCGCTTCGGCGCTCTCCCAGCGGCCGGCGCGATCGTACGCCTGGAGCAGCAGGCTCTCGATCATTCCCTGGTCCGGGCGCAGGTGGTGCGCCGGCTCGAGCACCTGCACGGCGCGCTCGAAGTTCTCTTCCGCCAGGTAGATCTGGCCGAGCGAGACCAGCGCCTCGACGTCGTCGGCGTCGTCCGCCAGGAGCTTTTCGTAGGCATCGCGGGCGCGGTCGCGGGCCGCGGCGTCGCGGTCCGCACGCGCGGTCTCGACCCGCGCCAGGACGCGCATCACGTCCGGGTCGGCGGGCAGCAGCTCGGCCGCCCGACGCGCTTCGCTCGAGGCCTCGTCGGAGCGGCCGAGGCGCAGCAGCCACTGCGCGAGCTGCACGCGCAAGAAGGGATCGTTGGGCTCGCTCGCCGCCGCCTCGCGCAGGGAGTCGATGGCGGTCGCGTAGTCGCCCTCGTTGGCGAGCAGGGAGCCGAGCAGGAACGGGTAGGCGGCCTTCTCTCCGGCCGCCGGGGCGGCGGCGGTGAGGATCGACGAGAGCGCCAGGGCCGAGGCGAGAACCCGCATCCGCGGCATCATAGCCGCTCGCCGCTTTACAGCGCGAACCGCCGAGGCTACAATCACGCCGATCCGTAAATTCTTGCAGGGAAAATACTTATACTGCAATGCGAAAGACGGGCGGCAAACGGCTGGGCGAAATCCTCGAAGAGCGCGGACGGATCACGCGCGAGCAGCTGTTGCGCGCGCTGCGCAACCAGAAAGTCGTGGGCGGCAAGCTCGGCACCTGCCTGCTCGAGATCGACGCCCTGCCGGAAGAGGCGCTGCTCGCGGCGCTCGCCGAGCAGAACGGCGTGCCCTTCGCGACCCCGGACGACCTGCGCGGCATTCCGGACGAGGTCACCCACCTGATTCCCGCCAAGATCGCGCGCCGGATCCTCGCCGTGCCCTTCCGCAGCGGCGGCACGCAGCTGTCGGTGGCGATGGTGAACGTCAAGGACCTCTCGGCGCAGGACGAGATCGCCTTCGTCTCCGGGCGGCGGGCGCGAGTGCACGTGACGACCGAGGTGCGCATCTACGAGGCGCTCGAGAAGTACTACGGCGAGGAGTGCCCGTCGCGCATGGCGAAGCTGCTCGATCGGCTGAACCGCTCCTACTTCCTCTGGGGGCGCGATCGGACCGGCGCCGAGCGGCCGCACTCCGAGGAGCTGCACTGGGATCCGCAGATCGCGACCGGGAACAAGCCGGGCCCGGCGCAGACCGGGGTGACTCTGCCCTCCTTCGCTCCCGCGCCCGAGCTCGCCTCGCCACCCTTCCCGAACGCCGCCACGCCGCCGGAAGTCCAACGTACCGTGACCGCCTCGATCGAGGAGCTGGGCCTCGCCTCGCCGGCGGTGACCGCACCGATCCGCCTCGATCTGCCGCTCCAGACTCCGGCGCCCGCTGCGCCGATCGCCTCCTCGCCGGATTCGCGAGAACAGGCTGTTGCTTTCGAGCCCTCGGCGTCCGCGGCGCCCGCTGCGCCGGAGCCCGCCGCGCCGCGAGCCCAGCGCCCGGCCGCGGCTGCGCCGGCCACGACGACTCCCCCGCCGCCCGCCGCGCTCGTGCCGCCGGTCGTGGTGGAGAAACCGCCGCTCGCCGAGCCCGCGGTGGCGCGCGCCGGAAGCCCGGTCTCCGCGCCGCCCGCCGAACCGATGACGCTGCAGGCGGTGGAAAAGCGGCTGCTCGAGCCGCGCGATCGCGATCAGGTCGGGGACGCGGTGCTCGACTTCCTCGCCGCACGCTTCCTGCGCGTCGTCCTGCTGGTGGTGCGCAAGGACGAAGTCGCGAGCTGGAAGTGGCGCGGCCAGGGAATCGACGACGCGCACCTCGGCGCCTACCGGATCGATTTCCAGCAGCCGTCGGTGTTCCTCAACCTGCGCCAGGGCTCGCCGGCGTTCCGCGGCGCGCTGCCGCCGATGGCGGCGCACCGCAATCTGCTCTTCTGCTGGCAGGACGCGCAGCCCGAGCGCGAGGTGATCGTCGCTCCGGTGCGCCTGAAGGACCGCCTGGTGGCGGCGATCTACGCCGAGCCCGCCGGGCCGTCGCCGAGCCCGGAGGCGTTTGCCGACCTGCAGCGCCTCGCCGCCAAGACGGCGATCGCCTTCGAGCTCCTGATCATGCGCTCCAAATTGAAGAATGCCTGAGCTTTACGTTGACAGGGGAGGGAGTGGCTGACTATGCTGGCCGAAGGGTCTCGCGCGTCATGATCAAGGCCGATATCGTCAACCGCGTGGCGGAGCTTTCGGACGTGCCGCGGGTGAAGGCGGTGCAAGCCGTCGACACCATCATCGACGCCATGAAGGGCGCGCTCTGCGACGGCAAGCGGATCGAGCTTCGCGGCTTCGGCGTCTTCCAGGTCCGCGAGCGCAAGAAGGGTGTCGGCCGCAACCCCAAGACCGGCGTCGAAGTGGCGATCACCCCCGGCCGCACGGTGCGCTTCAAGCCCGGCAAAGAGCTGAAGAATCTCTGACCGCCCGTCCGCCGACGAAGCGTCCGGCCTCGCCGCGCCGCTGCGCATCGAGCTCCTGCCGCCGGTCGTGGCCCCCGCGCCGCGCCGCGCCGGATCCTGGAAGCTCGCGACCCTCCTCTTTCTCCTGACCCTGTTCACCGCCACCACCATGGGGGGCGGGTTCTACCTCTCGACCCGGACCGACTTCGTGGCGCCAGAAGGGACCCTCTGGCTGCCGTCGGCGATCCCCCTGGTGTGGAGCGACGGGGGCTTGTTGGCCTGGGGCTTGGCCTTCGCCGTGCCGACCCTGTTCATTCTCGCCTGCCACGAATTCGGCCACTACTGGACCTGCCGGCGCTACGGCCTGCCGGCCACTCCGCCGTACTTCCTGCCGGCGCCGGTCGGTCTCGGCACGTTCGGCGCCTTCATCCGCATCCAGGCGCCGATCGGGCGCAAGCGGGTGCTCTTCGACGTCGGGATCTCGGGACCTCTCGCCGGCTTCGCGGCCCTCCTCCCCTTCCTGGTCTACGGGATCGCGCACTCCTCCTACGCCGCGCTCGGCCCGGCCGCGGCCGGCCCCGGGCCGCAACTCGCCCTCCGCCTGCCGGGCGAGTGCCTGCTGGTGCGCGGCCTGGCGCTCGGGCTCCTGGGGCCGGCGCCGCAGGGCGCGAGTGTGAACCTCCATCCCTTCGCGCTCGCGGCCTGGGTGGGGATCTTCGCCACCATGCTGAATCTCCTGCCGCTCGGTCAGTTGGATGGCGGGCACATCCTCTACGCGGTCTTCGGGCGGCGGGTGCGCGCCCTGCGCTGGCCGCTCTGGGCGGCGCTGCTCGGCGGCGGATTCTTCTGGCCCGGCTGGTGGATGTGGAGCGCCATCCTGCTGCTGCTCGGCCTGCGCCACCCGCCGGTGCTCGACGAGCGCGAGCCGCTCGACCGCCGGCGGCGGCTGCTGGCGGTCGCGGCGCTGGTCCTCTTCCTCGTCTGCTTCCTGCCGGTGCCGATCCGCGTCGTCCCCTACTCGCCGATCTGAGGGCGCGGCGGGAATTCGAGCACCAGGGTCACCGGGCCGTCGTTGGCGAGCTCGACCTCCATGTGGGCGCCGAAGCGGCCGCTCGCGACCGTGAATCCGCCGGCGCGCAGCGCCTCGATCAGCCGCTCGACGAGCGGCGCGGCTTCGCCCGGCGGCGCGGCGCGCTCGAAAGACGGGCGCCGGCCGCGATCGGTCGCGGCGAGCAGGGTGAACTGCGAGATCACCAGGAAGCTCGCGCCCACCTGCGCCGCCGCGAGGTTCATCTTCCCGGCGCCGTCGTCGAAGATCCGCAGCTCGGAGATCTTCTTCGCCGCCGCCTCGACCTCGGGCTCGCCGTCGCCGCGCTCGATGCCGACCAGGGCGACCATTCCGCGGCCGATCTCGCCGATCACCCGGCCGTCGACGCTCACCGCCGCCCGGCTCACTCGCTGCAAGACGAGGCGCATGTTTTCCGTCTCATGTGGTGATACCGTGCGGCCCGTTCCGCCGCGGCGGCGGGAGGAGGAGACGATGGTCAACAAGGTGATCCTGGTGGGCAATCTCGGACGCGATCCCGAGCTGCGTTCGACGCAAGGCGGTCAGCCGGTCGCGTCGTTCTCGGTGGCGACCTCGCGCAAGTTCAAGGACCGCGAAGGCAATCGCCAGGAGCAGACCGAGTGGCACAACGTGGTCTGCTTCGGACGCCAGGCGGAGATCGCCGGCCAGTATCTGACCAAGGGCAAGAAGGTCTACGTCGAGGGCCGCCTCCAGACGCGCTCCTGGGAGGACAAGGAGAGCGGCAAGAAGCAGTACCGCACCGAGATCGTGTGCGAGAACTTCCAGATGCTCGATTCGCGCGGCGGCGGCGGAGCGGACTCCGGCTCGCAGGCCGCGGCGCCCGGCGGTTCCGGCGGCGATTCCAGTTTCGACGGCGGGCATCACGACGTCGGCGACGACGACATCCCGTTCTGAAGCGCCCGCTGCAGCCGCTCGTTCAACTCCCCCAAACGCAGGGCCACGCGCTCCGGACTCTCCGGTGGGCGGCGGCGCTGCGCCCGCAGGCGATGCAGGCGCCGACGCAGGCGCGCGACGCGGGCGCGCGACTCGGCCAAGCGCGGACGCAGCCGCGCCCGCGCCTGGAGCTTCTCGGCGATCTCGGGCGCGGCTTCCAGCCGGCGGCAGAACAGCAGGCCGTCGCAGCCGGCGGCGAGCGCCTCGGCGCCGCGCTCGGCGAGCTCCGGCAGGGCCGCGAGAGCGCCCATCTCGAGGTCGTCGCTGAAGATCACGCCGCGGAAGCGCAGGCGCTGGCGCGCGATGCCGCGAACGATTCCCCGCGACAGGGTCGCCGGACGGCGCTCGGGGTCGAGCGCCGGATAGATCGCGTGGCCGATCATGATCGACTCGGCGGCCGCCGCCAGACGGCGGAAGGGCTCGAGGTCGCGCTCGAGCTCGGCCGCCGCGAGCTCGATCGGCGCCCCCTCGCGATGGGTGTCGGCGCGCGCCGCGCCGAGCCCCGGGAAGTGCTTGAGGCAGCCGCCGATCCCCGCGGCGTGCAGGCCGGCGAGGAAGGCTCCGGCGCGCGCCACCACCGCGCGCGGCGAATCGCCGAAGCAGCGGCGATCGAGGGCGTTGCCCGCGTGGCCGCGATCGAGGTCGACCACCGGCGCGAAATCGAGATCGAAGCCGAGAGCGGCGAGCGCCTCCCCCATCCAGCGTCCAGCGCGGCGCGCGAGATCGACCGGCGCGCGCGCCAGATCCGCCGCGGCGGGCGCCGGCGCGAGCACCGAGCGCAGGCGGTCGACCCGCCCGCCCTCGCCGTCGAGATAGAGCAGGCTGGTCGGCGCGGCGGCGCGGATCTCGCCGACGAGCTCGCGCAGCTCGGCGAGCGTCGCGACGTTGCGTTGCACCAGCGCGATCCCCCCCGGGCGCAAGCGGGCGAGCAGCCCGGCCTCGGACTTCGCCAGGCGCGTGCCTTCGATACCGACCACCAGAAGCTCGGCGGCGCCCCTCATCCGAGGCGGTCCCGCAAGCTGGCGATCAGATTGAGCGCCGCGAGCGGCGTCAGGCGATCGACGTCCACCTCGCGCAGCAGCTGGGCGACGATCTCCTGCGCCGGGGTGAAGAGCGGCAGTTGCGAGGCTTCGGTCGCGGTGGCGGCGAGCTCGGCGCCCTCGGCGAGCCGCGGTTTGCCGGCGGCGTCGTACTCCTTGGCCTCGAGGTTGGCGAGGATCTGGCCGGCGCGCTCGACCACCTCTCGCGGGATGCCCGCCAACCTCGCCACGTGCAGGCCGTAGGACTTGTCGGCGGCCCCGGGCACGACGCGGCGCAGGAAGACGATCCGATCCTCCCATTCGCGCACCGCCATCGTCCGGTTGACCACCCGCGGCAGGAGCGCCGCGAGCTCGGTGAGCTCGTGGTAGTGAGTGGCGAAGAGCGTGAGCGGCCGCGGGCGCTCGTGCAGGTGCTCGACGATCGCCCAGGCGAGCGACAGACCGTCGAATGTCGCCGTGCCGCGGCCGACCTCGTCGAGGATCACCAGGCTGCGGGCGGTGGCGAAGCGCAGGATGTTGGCGGTCTCGATCATCTCGACCATGAAGGTCGATTCGCCGCGCGCCAGGTTGTCGGAGGCGCCGACGCGCGAGAAGACCCGGTCCACCCGCCCGATGCGCGCCGACTTCGCCGGCACCCGGCACCCGGCCTGCGCCAGCACCACCAGCAGCGCCACCTGGCGCAGATAGGTCGACTTGCCGCCCATGTTGGGGCCGGTCAGGACGACGATCTGCGCTGCTTCCGGATCGAGCTCCGCGTCGTTGGGGACGAAGCCGTCGCCGAGCGCGCGCTCGACCACCGGATGGCGCCCCTCGATGATCGCGATCCCCGGCTCCTCGACCACCTCGGGGCGGCTCCACCCGCGGCGCGCGGCGATCTCGGCCCAGCCCGCCACGACATCGAGCGCCGCGAGCACGCCGGCGAGAGCGCGCAGGCGCGACGCCGCGGCGGCGATCGTCGCGCGCAGGCGGTCGAAGTGCTGGCGCTCGAGCGCCAGCTGACGCTCCTCGGCGTGCAGGATCTGCTCCTCGAGATCCTTGATCTCCGGCGTCACGTAGCGCTCGGCGTTGGCAAGGGTCTGACGGCGGATGTAATCCGCTGGCACCAGGGCCTGATTGGCGCGGGTGATCTCGATCGAGTAGCCGAAGACGCGGTTGTAGCGGATCTTGAGCGACGCGATGCCGGTGCGCTCGCGCTCGCGGCTCTCGATCGCCAGGATGTGACGCTTGCTGTCGCTGGTGAGAGAACGGTAGCGGTCGAGCTCGGGATCGACTCCGGCGGCGATCACCCCGCCGTCCTCGAGGCTCGCGGCCGGCGCCGGTTCGAGCGTGCGCCCGAGCTCGACCGCCAGATCGGCGACCGGCTCGGCGGCCGCCGCGGCGCGTAGCGGCTCGGAGCTCGCGCCGGCGAGGTCGGTCTGCAGCGCCGGCAGCGCGGCGAGCCCATCGCGCAGCGCGGCGGCCTCGCGCGGCGCGAGGGCGCCGAGCACCGCGCGTGCCGCCAGGCGCTCGAGGTCCGGCAGGCGGGAGAGGGCGGCGCGCACCCGGTCGCGCCGCCGCGAGTCGTCGGCGCGCTCGCCGACGCCGCGCTGCCGGGCGGCGATCGCTTCCACGTCCTGCAACGGCCGGCGCAGCCACTCGCGCAGCGCCCTCCCCCCGGCTGCCGTCGAGGTGGCGTCGATCGCCTCGAGCAGCGAGCCGCTGCGGCCGCCGTCGGCCTGGCTCTCGAAGATCTCGAGATTCGCGAGCGTCGTGCCGTCGAGCACCAGGCGGTCGCTCGCCTCGCGCAACTCGAGATGGGCGACGTGACCGAGCTCGCTGCGCTGGCTCTCCTGCGCGTAGGCGAGCGCGGCGGCCGCTGCGACGATCCCCGGCTCGCGCTCCTCTAGGCCGAAGCCGCGCAAGCTGGCGACGCCGAACTGCCGGGCGAGTGCGGCGGCAGCGGCGACCGGGCCCGGTCGGCGGCCCTCCTCGAGCGTGGTGCGACAGGCGACGGAGCGCGCCAGCCAGGCCTCGAGCTCGGCCGGCAGCCCGGCCGGCGGCAGGAGCGCCTCGCGCGGGCGCCACGACTCGAGATCGGCGATCGCCTCGAAGGCGCTGCGCCAGCGGCGCAGGAAGAAGTCGCCGGTCGAGACGTCGAGGAACGCGCCGGCGCCGGTCTCGCCGCGCCACTCCAGGCTGGCGAGCAGGTTCTCGCGCTTGCCCTCGAGCAGCCCGGGCTCGGAGAGCGTGCCCGGCGTCACGACGCGGGTGATCTCGCGCCGGACGAGCCCCTTGGCCTGCCGCGGGTCCTCGACCTGGTCGCAGATCGCGACTTTGAGCCCGAGCTGGATCAGCCGGCCGACGTAGCCCTCGAGCGCGTGGTGCGGCACGCCGCACATCGGCGCCTCGTTTTCGGTTCCCTTCTGGCGGGCGGTGAGCGTCAGGTCGAGCAGCGGCGCGACCCGGCGGGCATCGTCGAAGAAGAGCTCGAAGAAATCGCCCATGCGGTAGAAGAGCACCGCGTCGGGGTGCTGCGCCTTGAGCTCCAGATAGTGCCGGAGCATCGGGGTGGGCTCGCTCTGCACCGGCATCGGGCGGGCAGTCTAACGGACGCTCGCGCGGCCGCGAGCCGCTACACTTGACGCATGGCCGAGTGGCGGGGCAGGGTGTTGGCGATCGACTCGGCGCTCGAGACCGCGAGCGCCGCCGTCGCCGCGCCGGGTGCCCTGCTCGCGGCCGAGAGCTTCGCGGGCGAGAGGTCGGCCGACCGCCTGCTCGCCCTGCTCGACGCAGCGCTCGCCGAGAGCCGACTACGGCTCCCGGACCTCGCGGCGATCGCGGTGGCGCGCGGCCCGGGGAGCTTCACCGGCGTGCGCGTCGCGCTGGCGACGGCGCTCGGACTCCACCAGGCGACGGGTCTGCCGCTGTTCGCCGCGTCGACTCTCGAGCTGCTCGCCCGCCAGGCGCCGGAGACGGCGCGGCGCGTCGGCGTCGCGGTCGACGCCCTGCGCGGCGAGTGGTACGCCCAGATCTTCGAACGCGGACCGGACGGAATTCGCCCTCTCGGCGACCCCGAGATCCGCGCGACGGAGGGCCTGCCAGGGCTCGAAGTCGACCTCTGGATCGGCGAGGCGCGTGCGCTCCCCGCCCTCGAGGCGCTCGGCGTCGAGACGCTGGTCGGAGGCGCGCTGGCGCCGGCCCTGGCGCTCGCCGCCGCGAGCGGCGTCCTCGGCGAGCCCACGGCGCGCGTGCCGGCGCCGCTCTACTTGCGCCCGCCGGCGGCCGTGGCGAGACGCGAGGCGGTCGACCGCGGATGACCAACGCGCGGACGATCCGCGACGCCGGCGCGGCGGACCTGCCGGCGCTCGCGGCGCTCGAGCGCGAGAGCTTTTCCGAGCCCTGGTCGGTCGCCGAGCTCGCCTCCTGGGTCGAGCTTCCGGAGCGCGCGCTCGTCCTGGCGCTCGAGGACCAGGCCGGGATCGCGGCCTACGCGCTCTTCCTCCTCCTGCCCGGCGAGGAGGCCGAGCTGCTGCGCGTCGCCGTCGGTGCACGGGCGCGTCGCCAGGGACTGGCCGCGCGACTCCTGACCGAGGCGTTCGCACTGCTCGCCGCCGGCGGCCGCGGAGTCTGCCTCCTCGAGGTCCGGCCGGGCAACGAGGCCGCGATCGCGCTCTACCGCCGGCTGGGATTCGTCGCCAGCGGTCTGCGGCGCGGCTACTACTCGGATGGTTCCGATGCCCTGATTTTCCGCCGCGAATCCGCTCCCGCGGGCGGTTGAGGGGCCTCCGGTCGGGTGCTATCCTGCGGCCGAACTTTCTCGGAGGTGCGCTTCCATGCCGAACGCCGAGGCCCTGAAGCAGGAGCTCATCGAGTCGAACGAGTCGTTCCGCCGCTTGCACGACGAGCACCGGGACTGCGAGCGGCGGCTGCACGCGATCGCGATGAAGACCCTGCTGTCGCAGGAGGACGAGGCCGAGGAGAAGCGAATCAAGATCCACAAGCTCGCGCTCAAAGACCAGATGGAGCGCATGCTGCGCGAGCTCCGGGAGACCCAGGTTTCGGCCTGACGGACTCCGTCTCCCCGCCGTTGCCGACCGCCTGATGCGTTTCGCGCGCGAGGCCTGGCCTTTCGTCCTGCCTATCGCCGCGCTCGCCGCGATCCTCTCCTGGATCTCGCCGGCGGGCGGCGCCGCCGCGCTGCTCCTCGCCGTCCTGGTGCTGCTCTTCTTTCGCGACCCGATGCGGCGCTATCACGGTCCGGCCGGCGTGGTCATCGCCCCGGCCGACGGCAAGATCATGGAGGTGTCGGTGGTCGAGGATCCGGAGATCGGCCCCGGCCGGTTCCAGCGCATCGTGACCTTCCTCTCGGTGTTCGACGTGCACGTCCAGCAGTGCCCGGTGGAGGGCGAAGTGGTGCACTCGCAGCTGCGGCGCGGCCTGAAGCTGGCGGCGTTCAAGCCCGAGGTCGGCGACAAGAACGAGGCCTGGACGCAGGTCCTGGTACGCGACGACGGGCAGCGAATCGGCGTCCGCCAGCTCGCCGGCCTGATCGCCCGCCGGGTGGTCTCCTACCTCGCGGTCGGCGACCGCAAGCGGCGCGGCGAGGCGCTCGGGGTGATCAAGTTCGGCTCGCGCGTCGATCTGTTCGTACCCGAGAGCTATCGCGTGTTGGTGGCGCGCGGCGACCGGGTGGCCTGCGGCGCGACGCCGATGGCGACGCCCCCCGCGGAGGGCGCGTGAGCCAGCCCGAACGCCGGATGCGCGCGCGCCTGTCGCGCAGCGCCTTCCTGCTGCCGAGCTCGTTCACCGTCGGCAACCTCTTCCTCGGCTTCTACGCCGTGGTCACGGCGCTCGGCGGGCGCTACGAACGGGCCGCGGTCTGCGTCATCGTCGCCGGCATCCTCGACAATCTCGACGGGCGGATCGCCCGCCTCACCCACACCGAGTCGGAGTTCGGCAAGGAATTCGATTCGCTCGCCGACTTTCTCACCTTCGGCATCGCGCCCGCGATGGTGACCTATCTCTGGGGGCTGCACGAGCTGCTGCGCATCGGCTACCTGGTGGGCTTCCTGTACGTCGTCTGCGCCGCCACCCGCCTGGCGCGCTTCAACATCCAGGCCGGGCGCGTGGATTCGCGCTACTTCGTCGGCATGCCGAGCCCGGCGGCGGCCGGCACGGTCGTCTCCTTCCTGCTGCTCGCCGAGTGGTACGGAGCCCAGCCCTGGTACCCGGCGGCGATGGCCGCGCTGGTCGCGATCTGCGGCCTCTTGATGGTCACCACCTTCCGTTACCCGGCGCTCAAGCAGCTCGACTTCGGCCGGCCGCTGACCTACCGCGTGGCGCTGCCGATCGCCGCTCTCCTGCTGCTGGTCGCTTTCGAACCGCGCTTCTTCCTGCCCACCGTGGCCACGTTCTACGGACTCGCCGGCCCCTGGCTCTGGCTCAAGGGGCGTCTCGTCCGGCGGCGCCTGCCGCCGGTCGCGGGCAGCGGCGCCTGAGATGAGCCGCGTCGCCCTCCTCTCGCCCACCTCGCTCCTGGGCAAGGAGATCCGGCAGGCGATCGAGAACCGGTCGGATCTCGCCGGCGACCTGCGCCTGCTGGCGGTCGACGAGCAGGAGGTCGGCGCGCTCACCGAGGTCGCCGGGGCCGCCGCGCTGGTCAACCGTTTCGATCCGCTCGATCTC
Source organism: Thermoanaerobaculia bacterium (assembly GCA_046331385.1). Taxonomy (GTDB): domain Bacteria; phylum Acidobacteriota; class Thermoanaerobaculia; order Multivoradales; family JAGPDF01; genus JAXLQW01. The sequence continues at coordinate 720,001 of JAXLQW010000001.1, read as the reverse complement.
GAGGGCGTCGACGTGTTGGTGACCTGCGGCGAGATCGAGAAGGACCGGCTGGCGCTGGCCGAGGTCCCGGCCGGATTTCCGGTGGTCGTGGCTTCGCGCGGCGCGACGCTCGCCGACGGCGCGCCGCGGGTGCCCGGCGCGAGCCCGCGCCTGTTGCCCGGAGCCCGGCTGGTGAGTCCGCCGCCGCGAGTGGTGGCGCTCGCCCACCTGCTGGCGCCGCTCGCTCCATTGGGGATCGCCGAGGCGGTCGCGACCCTGCTCGAACCGGCGTCGATCGCCGGCGAGGCGGGGCTCGACGAGCTCTTCGAGCAGACGCGAGCCATCCTCGCCTTCCAGACGCCGGTCAAGAGCAAGCTCTTCCCCGGCCAGATCGCGTTCAATCTCCTGCCGAGTCGGGAGGACCCGGAGGCGACGGTGACCCTCCTCGATCAGACGCTCGGCGCGCGCACCGGCGCTTCGCTCTCGATCCTGCAGGCGGGGGTCTTCCACAGCCTGACGATCAGTCTGCGCGTGCGCTTCGCGGACCCGATCGGCGAGGGCCAAGTCCGGCGGCGGCTGGCCGAGCGCCCGACGCTCGAGCTCGTGCGCCGCCCCGATCGCCTGGGCGCCGTGGCCGCGGCGGGAACGGAGAAGATCCTGATCGGCGAGGTCCGCCAGTCGGCCGACGCGGCGTGGATCTGGGCGGTGCTCGACAACCTCACGACCGGCGGCGCGGCCAACGTCCTGCGGCTGCTCGAGGATCTCGCCGCCGGCCCCGCCGACGCCTGACTTCCTACTCCGCCGCCGCCGCTTCGCCGCCGCCTCCCTGGCCGAGCTTCTCGCGCGCCAGGGTCTCCTCGACGTAGAGCAGCTGGTCCTCGCCGGCGCGTTCGACCAGAGCGAGCAGGGTCGACATGGTGCGGATCTCCTCGAGCTGCTCGCTGACGAACCAGTCGAGGAAGCGCTGCGCGATGTAGTTGCGGTCCTCGCGCGCGATGTCGACCAGGCGGTAGATCTGCTCGGTCACCGTGCGCTCCCAGTCGAGCGACAGGGCAACCGCCTCGGCCGCGGTGGCGAATTCGCTCTTCGGCGCGCCGACCGCCGGCACCCGCACCGGCGCGTCGACGTCGATCAGGAAATGGACGAACTTCATCGCGTGCTCGCGCTCCTCCTCCGCCTGGCGGTAGAAGAAGGCCGCGAGCTGCGGCAGGTCCTCGCCGTCGAAGTGCGCCGCGATCGAGACGTACTGCAGCGACGCGTGCATCTCGTTGCCGATCTGCTGATTGATCGCTTCCGCCAGCCGCGACGTGGCCAGCCCCTTGCCGCCCCCACCGCTCTTGCCGCCCTTCACTCGCCTCGCCATCGCCGACCTCCCGTAGAAATCCACGACCACACCATTCTAGGGAAAAACCCCGCGCCTCGACCGCTTTCGCTCCAGATCCATCCTGCGAAGGAAAGGATCGGTTGAAGGAAAAGGACGCCGGCACCACCAGCCTCGCCCAGTCGAGCCGGGTGCGAGTGTGCGAGGGCGGTCAGACTGCCCGCACTCCCAGGCGAGAGCTTTGGGGTGATGAGCTCGATCCCGTTCCATCCTGCGAAGAAAGGCTCGGTTAAGGGAAAAGGACTCCGGCTTCTCCAGCTTCGCCCAGTCGAGGCAGGTGCGTGGTTACGAGGGCGTTTAGGTTGCCCACACTCCCAGGCGAGAGCTTTGGTGTGATGAGCTCGATCCCGTTCCATCCTGCGAAGAAAAGCTCGGTAAAGGGAAAAGGACTCCGGCTTTTCCAGCTTCGCCCAGTCGAGGCGGGTGCGTGGTTACGAGGGCGTTTCGGTTGCCCACACTCCCAGGCAAGAGCTTTGGGGGTGATGAGTTCGAGATCGTTCGCAGTCTCGAAAGGACGGACCTTTCTTCGCCGGCGGACCGCGGAATGGGAGCGCTTTTGCGGTTGTTATACTGGCCGGGTCTTTTTCGCTTCTCTCTCGATCCACAGGAGATCCGCGCGCGCATGACGACTTCTGGAGCCCCCGCCGTCGAGCCTCACCGTCTCGTCATCGTCGGCTCCGGGCCGGCGGGATTGACCGCGGCGCTCTACGCCGCGCGCGCCAACCTCGCGCCGCTCGTGCTCGAGGGCAACCAGCCGGGCGGGCAGCTCACGATGACCACCGAGGTCGAGAACTACCCCGGCTTCCCCGAGGGGATCCAGGGACCCGAGCTGATCGACCGGATGCGCGAGCAGGCGCGACGCTTCGGCGCGCGACCGAAGTTCGAGGCGGTGACCGGGATCGACCTCGGCCGGCGGCCGTTCCGCCTGACGACCGACGAGCGCGAATACAGCGCCGACGCGGTGATCGTCGCCACCGGCGCCTCGGCCAAGCTGCTCGGCTTGCCGTCGGAAAACCACCTCATGGGCTACGGCGTCTCGGCCTGCGCCACCTGCGACGGCTTCTTCTTCAAGAACAAGGAGGTCGTGGTGGTGGGCGGCGGCGACACCGCGATGGAAGAGGCGACCTACCTCACCCGCTTCGCCTCCAAGGTCACCGTCGTCCACCGGCGCCACGAGCTGCGGGCGTCGAAGATCATGCAGGAGCGGGCGCTCCGGAACCCCAAGATCGCTTTCGCCTGGAACTCGGAGGTGATCGAAGTCATCGGCGAACGCGACGGCGGGGTGCAAGCCGTCCGCCTGCGCGACACCGTATCTGGAGGGGAGACGCTCTACCCGACCCAGGGCGTCTTCGTGGCCATCGGCCACCAGCCCAACACCGAGGTCTTCCGGGGGCAGCTGCCCATGAACGAAGTCGGCTATCTGATCGTCGAAGAGCCCTCCACCCGCACCGCCGTCGCCGGCGTCTTCGCCTGCGGCGACGTGACCGACCCCTCGTATCGCCAGGCGGTGACCGCCGCGGGAACCGGCTGCAAGGCGGCGATCGACGCCGAGCGCTGGCTCGAGGAGCACCACGGATGAGCCGCCCGACGACCCTCGGCGCGCTGCGCGCCTCCGGCTACCGGCCGAAGTCGATCCGCTTCGAGATCCGCGACAACCTGCGGCGCAAGCTCGCGGCCCACGAAGCCCTCTTCCCCGGCATCGTCGGCTACGAGCGCACGGTGATCCCGGGCGTCGTCAACGCCCTGCTCGCCGGACACGACTTCATCCTCCTCGGCCTGCGCGGCCAGGCGAAGACCCGCATCCTGCGCCAGCTCGTGACCCTGCTCGACGACGAGATCCCGGTGCTCGCGGGCTCGGAGCTCAACGACGATCCGCTGGCGCCGATCTCGACCTGGGGCGAGCGCCGGGTGGCCGAGGCCGGCGACGACGCGGCGATCGAGTGGCTGCCGCGGGAGGCGCGCTACCAGGAGAAGCTTGCGACGCCCGACGTCTCGATCGCCGACCTGCTGGGCGACATCGACCCGATCAAGGCCGCGACCCGGCGGCTGACCTACGCCGACCCGGAGGTCATCCACTTCGGCATCATCCCGCGCACCAACCGCGGCATCTTCGCCATCAACGAGCTGCCGGACCTCGCGCCGCGCATCCAGGTCGGTCTGCTGAACCTGCTCGAGGAGCGCGACCTGCAGATCCGCGGCTTCCCGGTGCGCATCCCGCTCGACCTGCTCTTCGTCTTCTCGGCCAATCCCGAGGACTACACCAACCGCGGCTCGATCATCACGCCGCTCAAAGACCGGATCGCCTCGCAGATCCTCACCCACTACCCGCCCGACGCCGACACGGCGGCCAAGATCACCGCCCAGGAGGCCTGGATCGAGCGCGGCGGCTCGGCGGTCGAGATCCCGCCGCAGGTGCGCCTGCTGATCGAGGAGATCGCCATCGCGGCGCGCGAGAGCGAGCTGATCGACCAGACCTCGGGGGTCTCGGCGCGGGTGGCGATCTCGGCGATCGAGCTGCTGGCCTCGAACCTCGAGCGCCGCGGCCTCTCGACCGGCGACGCGACGGTCACGCCGCGGATCTGCGATCTACCGCTCCTGCTGCCGGCGATCACCGGCAAGGTCGAGATGGTTTACGAGGGCGAGCAGCAGGGGGTCGAGGTGGTGGGCCGCAAGCTCATCGGCCAGGCGGTCAAGAAGTTGTTCGACGCCAAGTTCCCGGAGATCGGCAAGGAGCTCGGCTCGGGCGGCGCCGACGACGCCGGCCCCTACACCCCGATGGTGCAGTGGTTCGCCGCCGGCAACGCGGTGACGCTCTCGGACGAGACGGGTTTCGAGGACCACCTCGCCGAGCTCGCGCGCGTGCCGGGGCTGATGGAGCTCGCCAAGACCCGCGGCGCGGGGCGCGAGAGCCAGGCGTTCTGGGCGGAGCTGATCCTCGAGGGCCTGCACCAGCACGTGAAGCTCGCCCGCCACGACCTCGATAGCCGGGTGAGCTACAAGGAGCTGTTGAAGTTCCAGCTCCTGAAGCCGCCGAAGCGCAGCGGCCGCTCGCGCGACATCAACTAGGGCCGCGCATGCGCCACACCTACTTCCACCTCGACCCGGAGCTGTTGCGCCAGATCCTGGCGGGGATGGACCTGAAGCGTCTCTGGAACCAGCTCCTGCTCGCCTCGGCGGGCGACCCCGAGGCGGCGATGGAGTGGATGCGCCAGCTCCAGGAGCAGGGTTACATCGACGAGAACATCGATCTCGAGGCCTTCTTCGCCGCGCTCGAGGAGCAGAATCTGGTCGAGCGCGACGGCCAGGGCGGCCTGGTGCTCTCAGGCGCCGGCGAGCGTCAAATTCGCAAGAGCGCCTTCGAGGCGATCTTCTCCGACTTGAAGAAGGGGTCGGCGGGCTACCACGCGATCCGCGCCTCGGGGGAAGGGGTCGAGAATCTGCCGGAGACCCGCCCCTACTCGTTCGGCGACGATCTGCACCGCATCGACACCGTGCGCTCGCTCGGCAACGCCCTGCAGCGCACGAAGGGCGAGCTCGATCTCGCCGAGGAGGATCTCGAGGTCTTCGAGACCGAGCACCTGACCTCGTGCGCCACGGTGGTGGCGATCGACGTCTCGCACTCGATGGTGCTCTACGGCGAGGACCGGATCACGCCGGCGAAGACGGTGGCGCTGGCGCTCACCGAGCTGATCACCACCAAGTATCCGAAGGACCACCTCTCGGTGATCCTCTTCGGCGACCGGGCGGAGCGCATCGAGCTGCGCGATCTGCCCTACGTCGAGGCCGGGCCGTACCACACCAACACGCGCGAGGCGCTCGAGCTCTCGCGCTCGATCCTGGCGCGCCAGAAGCAGCCGAACAAGCAGGTCTTCCTGATCACCGACGGCAAGCCCTCGGCGATCACCGAGGGCGGGCACGTCTACAAGAACCCGTACGGCCTGGACCTGAAGATCGTCAACCTGACGCTCGAGGAGGCCGACCTGTGCCGGCGGCAGCGGATCGTGATCACCACCTTCATGATCGCCACCGACCCCTGGCTGGTCGACTTCGTCGAGAAACTCACCCAGGTCAACCGCGGCCGCGCCTACTTCGCCTCCCCCGACAACCTCGGCGAATTCCTCTTCGCCGACTACATCCAGAATCGGCGGAAGAGGGTGCGGTAGGTACGACGCGCCCGCTCTCTCCAAGCGTCGGACCTCGGAGGCGAAGGATGGGACGATGGCGGGATCGGCTGGTGCTGGCTCCTTGGATCCTGTGGGCTGCGGCCGGGACCTTCGCCGGTGGGATCGTCCTCCCTCTCTTCTGGTGGGGTTCGTTCGTTCTCGGCTCGGCCCCCTGGAACTTCCCCGGCGATCCGCCTTCCTACGAGGCTCTGATCTATTTCGCTAGCTTGGCGGGGGTCATCAACTTGCCGCTCTGGTTGCTACTGCGAAAGGCCCCGAGCGACTCCGCTCGCGGCCAGATCGTCGTCCTGGCGAGGTCGTTCACGATCTTCGCCTTGGCGACGATCCAACTTGCCGGACTCGGACTCCTCGAACGCCACAGCCCACGCTGGGCCGGTTTACGGGCGGCCATGATGGCTTGCAGCGACGATCTTGCCGCTGCTCAGGGAGGCGGCCATTCTCCGCTGACGGACGGTCAGGTCGATCGATGGCGGCAGGCCCACCGGCAGAAGCCCCTCACGGCGCACCTGCCGGGGTTCGGAGAAGTCCGACTCGACATCGGCTCCGATGAATACCCCTACTGCGTCAAAACGGATTTTGGCGAGGGTCACATCGCGGTCTTCGACTTCGCCACCATGTGGTGCACATACTCCGACTGACCATGGGCACCTTTCGACCCCTCGCCAGAGGAGTTCTTCTCCTCACTTCGCTCTGCCTAGCGCTCGTCGCGCTCATTGTTTCGGCGTGCTCGACCGCGCCGCGCAGAGATGACGGGACTCGACCGCTCGTCGCGCCAGAAAGCTCGCAACCTGAAGAAGCGGCGAGCCCGAAGGCTGTGACCCCGGGCGAATCGGATGTCGACGGGTCGAACTGCGTACTGATCCTCGCCGCCACCGAACCCGAGGGTCTTCGGGCCGAGGGCAAGTGGCTCCACGAACATTGGCCCGGCTGGCGGAGGACGCGGCAGTCGACCGGGTTCGGGAAAGGCGGAGCGGTCTACGACTCTCTCGACGTGGTCACGCCGGACGGAGCGAGCCACTCGGTCTGCTTCGACATCTCGAGTTGGTACGGGAAGTACTGAGTCCAGATCAGCTACCAATGCGCGGCGGGAACGACAGGGCCTGCGCGCCAACGCCGAGCGGGAACCTTCTGCTACCGATAGACCTCCCGACGATGCCCGACCTTCGCGATCGTGACGAGGCGCGCGGGGTCGTCAACCTCGTACACGATTCGATAGTCGCCTTGCCTCAGCCGGTAAGACCGCTCCTGGCCGGCGAGCTTCTCGACTCCCGGCGGTCGTGGCTCCTGGCCGAGCGCGCGAATTCGCGCCACGAGCTTGCGGCGGACGGCGAGGGGTTCGATTCGATCGAGCTCCTTGGCGGCCGACCGCCGGAGCTCGAGCCTATAGACGGCCACGCCGCTTCAGGTCTTTGACGAAGCTCTCGAAGTCGACCGTCGGCTCCGTTCGCCGCGAGGCGATGGCTTCGAGGTCGATGGCGTCTTCCGCGAGCGCCTGACGGACGGCTTCGTTCACCATCTCCGAGACCGAACGGTCGGTTGCGGCGGCGCGCAGGCGGAGCGCCTTGTGGACATCCGGCTCGAAATAGACGGTGGCCCGCTTCGGTTCACTCATGGGGACATCGTAACGTTACAGCGTTATGACGTCAAGACGCTAAGGAGCACCTCGTCGGCGACTACCGCGCTCACGGCGCGTGGCTCGTCCAGGGGCTGAAGTTGCCGAACTCGAAGCCGTCCATGAACAGGGCGCCGGGGAGGACGTAGACGGCGCCGGAGTTGACGCCGGTGGTGGTCGCGGAGAGGCGGCCGTTGACGCTGATCGCGCCCACCGCGAGGTCGGTGTGGCCGTTGCCGTCGAAGTCGCCGGCGGCCAGACGGTAGCCGTAGTACTGGCCGACGTTCAGGTCCGGCGCGCCGGCGCTGCCGTGGTAACCCTGCGCCCAGAGCTGCGCGTCGAGCGGCACGAGACCGAAACCGCCGGGGATCACCGTCACCGCCCCGGCCGCGGACCAGTTGGCGTGGGTCACCGGGTCCTCCACCCCCTCCTGCGGGATGCCGACCGCGAGATCGAGCGCCCCGACCGCGTTCTCGTCCACGAAATCGCCGATCGCGAGCGAGGTGCCGAAATTGTCGAACGCCCCCGGCGCCTCGCCGTCGGCGAGATCCCCCTGGTCGTAGATCGCCGCCCCCGCCGTGCCGAGCCCCGTACCCGGCTGACCCCAGAGCAGCGTGATCGCGCCGGCGTCCTGCAGCCCGTCGACGTCCTCGAGCGGCGCGCCGATCACCAGGTCGTCGATCCCCTCCCCGGTCACGTCGCCGGCCGCGAGCGCCGCGCCGAACGCGTCGCCCGCCTCGAGCGCTCCCCCGCTGCCGTCGTTGCCCTCGCTCCAGAACTGATTGCCGGTCAGGCGGAGGCCCGTGTTGGTGAAGCCGTAGAGCACCGCCACCGCGCCCGCGCCGCCGGCGCCCGAGACCGTCTCGCCCGGGACGCCGATCGCCAGATCGTCCGCCAGGTCGTCGTTGAAATCCCCCGCCGCGAGCTCCGAGCCGAAATTGTCGCCGTTCTCGCAGACGTCGAGCATCGTGCCGTCGCCGCCCGAGGAGTCCTGGCTGAAGATGCGGTGGTCCGCCGAGCCGAGGCCCGAGGCGGTGCCGTAGAGCACCAGGACGAGGCCGGCGTCGCCGAAGCCGCTCGGGTTGCACAGCGGACAGCCGATCGCGAGGTCGTCCTTGCCGTCGTTGTCGAAGTCCCCCGCCGCCAGCGCCAGGCCGAAGCGGTCGCCGCTCGCCGGCGTGCCGCCGATGCCGTCGGCCCCCAACCGCCAACGCCAGGCGCCGGGATTGCCGGCCGGGAAGAGGCCGGCCGCCGAGCCGTAGATCACCATCACCATGCCGGCGTCGGGGGTCGTGCCGATGTCCTCGCCCGGGATGCCGATCGCCAAGTCGTCGTAGCCGTCGCCGTTGAAATCGCTGGCGGCGAGCGTCTCGGCGAACGCGTCGTCGAGCTCGCGGTCGGACAGGCCGGTCGTCGGGTCGAAGTCCTTGAACAGCTCGTCGGCGCCCGGCAGCCCCGTGGCGACGGCGTAGAGCACGTGCACCGCCCCCTCGTTGTCGTCGGTCAGCGACTCGTGGTCGCCGATCGCCAGGTCGTCCTTGCCGTCGCCGTCGAAGTCGCCGACCGCCAGCGATTCGCCGAGCAGGTCGTTGTCGAAGGCGAAGCCCTGCATCGCGCCCTCGAAGCCGTCCTGGAGCTTCTGCGAGTGGAAGCCGAAGAGGTCGCCGCGCGCGCCGGCCGGGGCGAGCGCGAGCAACAGGGCGACGGCGAGCGGCGGCAACGAAGCGGGGACTCGGGCGAAGGCGCGCATGGCTCGATCTCTCTTTCCGTGACGGGGCGATTCCCCGGCGATCACTCCACTGCGCGCAATCGGGGAGCGCGAGGGGCCACGGGCGGGGCCCCGCGCTCGGACGGGTCGGCAAGGAAAGGCGGGCGGCCGGTCAGGAGGCCGGAGGCGAGGCGGGTTCGAGGACCCGGCGGCAGTTGCGCACCACGTCCCCGAGGCCCAGGCGCTCGGCCTGCGGCAGGAGCTCGTGGGCGAGCGTCACGGCTTCGTTGCGTTCGCCGGCGCGGTCGAGCGCCACGGCGAGCCGCGAGCGCTCGGCCAGGACGTGGGCCGGCTGCTCGGTGGCGCGCACGATCTCCACCGTCTGGCGGTGGAGCAGGACGGCGCGCGGCAGGTCGCCCGCGAGCTCCGCGACCCGCGACCGGGCCGCGAGGACGACCAGCTTCGCCGAGTCGGAGTCGGTCGCGGCCGCCGTCTTCTCGAGCTCTCCCAGGCTCTCCGTCGCCCGCCGGACCTCGCCGTCCGCGGCCTCGACGATGGCGAGGATGGCGCTCGCCTCGATCGCCGAGCGATCGTCGCCGCTGCCCTGGAAGAGCTTGCGCGCCGCCTCGGCGGCGGCGCCCGCGGCGGCGTAGCGGCCGTCCTCGATCTCGAGCCAGGCGAGGTCGTAGAGGTAGGAGACGACGACCGCGGGGATCCCCGCCTCGCGTCCGGCGGCGACCGCCGCGGTGTAGCTCGAGCGCGCCGCCGCCCGGTCGCCGCGCCACTCCTCGAGGTAGCCGCGCGCCCGCAGCAGCGAAGCGCGGTGGCGGGCGCTGGCGAGACCGCGCGCGATCGGCTCGGCCTCGGAGATCGCGGCCTCGGCCTCGCGCAGCTCGGCGCGGTCGATGCGCTGGAGGGCGGTGTTGGTCAGCAGGGTCAGGAGCTGCTCGCGATTGCCGGTGATCCGCAGGCGCTGCAGCAGCACCTTGCCCACCTCGACCGACTCCGGGTCGCGCCCCGCCCAGTTGAGCAGCGCCATCTTCGCCCCGAGAGCGCCGGCCTCGGCGGCGAGATCGCCCTCGGGCACCGCGATCGCGAGCGCGGTCTCCAGGGTGGCGAGGCCCTGGTCGATCGTGCCGGCGCGGCCCTCGAGAATCCCCCGGAGCGTGAGCGCCTCGGCCTCGAGCCGCTTCTCGCCCACCGCCTTGGCGCGCGGCAGGGCCGCGGCGAGCAGCCGCTGCGCCTCCCCGGGGTGCGAGCCGCTGCGCTCGGCGTTGGCGCGCACGACCAGGGCGCCGATCGCCGTCCGCGCGTCCCCCGCCGCCTCGGCCGCGGTGAAGAGGGCCGCCATGCGCCGCGCCGTCTCCTCGGGCGTGCTGAGGCGCAATAGCACGCGCCCCTGCACGAGCTCGGCGCGGCGCGCGAGGGCGTCGTCGTGCGCCGCCAGGGCGCCCTCGCGCGCCGCCGCCGCCGAGGCCGCGGCGCGCTGGTACTCGGAGACCGCGAGCGCCGCCTCGGCCTCGGCGAGGTCGACCCGCGGACCCTTGCCGAGCGGATCCGGGAGCTGGCGCAGACGGGTGACCGCGCCCATCGCCTCGTCGCCGCGGCCGGCGGCGAGCAGAGCGTCGATCAGCTCGAGCCCGAGCTCCGGCCGGTTCGGATTCTCGGCGAAACGCGCCGAGAGCTCGCCGATGCGCTCGAGCGTCGGCCGCGGCGCCGCCACCGCTCCGCCCGCCGATCGCGCGGCGGCGCCGCCCCCGGCCCCGGAGCCCGGACCGCGGACGACGACGAGGACGACGAGCGCCGCGGCGAGCGCCGCCCCCGCGGCGGCGAGGAGGGCGACCCGATGCCGGCGGACCCACTTCGTCAGCCGGTACGAGACCCCACCGCGCCGCGCCGCGACCGGCTCGCCGGCGAGGAAACGGCGCAGGTCGTCGGCGAAGGTGGCGGCGCTCGCGTAGCGCTCCTCCGGCTCCTTGCGCAGCGCCTTGAGGCAGATGGCGTCGAGGTCGCGCCCGAGCCGGCGGTCGGCGTCGACCGGCACCAGGCCGGGCACGGACGCCGAGGTGGTCGAGGTCGTCGCCGCGCGCCGGGCGGCGGTCGAGGGCGGCTCCGGGTCCTCCTCGAGCACCTGGCGCTCGAGGCCGCCCGGGTCGCCGGGGACGAGCTCGAACGGCCGCACGCCCGCGAGCAGCTCGTAGAGCACGACGCCGAGCGAGTAGAGATCGGAAGCCGCAGTCACCGCGCCGCCGCGGATCTGCTCGGGGCTGGCGTAGGCGGGGGTCAGGGCGCGCAGCTCGGTGCGCGTCGTGGCGACGTCGCCGACTTCCGGGTCGAGGAGCTTCGAGATGCCGAAGTCGAGCAGCCGCGGCCGGCCGTCGGCGCCGACCAGGATGTTCGCCGGCTTCAGGTCGCGGTGGACGATGCGCCGTTGGTGCGCGTACTCGACCGCCGCCAGCACGTCGAGGAAGAGCCGCAGCCGGTCGTCGACCGGCAGGCCGCGATCGCCGCAGTGGTCGAGCAGGTTCGAACCCTCGACGTACTCGAGGGCGAGGAAGGCGCTGCCGTCGGCGGCCCGTCCGCCGTCGAGGAAGCGGGCGATGCCCGGGTGCTCGAGCGCCGCGAGGATCTTCACCTCGTCGCGGAAGCGGCGCTCGGCGATCGGCGTCGCGTCGCGGCGGTCGAGGCGCTTGACCGCCACCCGGCGGACGAAGCCGTCGCCGCGGTGCTCGGCGAGGTAGACCCGCCCCATGCCGCCGCGGCCGATCTCGCGCAGGATCCGGAACGGTCCGATCGTCTCCGGCGGCGTTTCGGCCTCCTCGAGCGCCCCGTCGCCGAAGATCGGTCGCTCGAGGAGGGTCGCCTCGCGGCCGTCGGCCTCGAGCAGCTCGCGCAGCTCGCGCCCGCGCGCCGGGTGGTCGCGCTCGAATCCGGCGAGGAAGGCCTCGCGCGGCGCGCCGGCGAGCGAGCGCGCCCGTTCGAAGGCGTCGCGCACCGCTTTGTCGTGGCTCACGAGCGCTTCCCGAGCTCGCGCAGCAGCCAGGCGCGCGCGTACGCCCAGTCGCGCTTGACCGTGCGCTCCGAGATCGCCAGGCACTCGGCGATCTCGCTCACCTCGAGCCCGGTGAAGTAGCGCATCTCGACCACGCGGGCGAGGCGCGGGCTCTCCTCCTCGAGTCGCGCCAGCGCCCGGTCGAGGTCGAGCAGCTCCTCGGCGCTGGTCGGGCCGCCCGCCTCCGCCGTCAGCCGGTAGCCCTCTGGATCGCGCTTGGCGGCGGCGCGGGCGCGCGCCCGGTCGACGAGCACGCGGCGCATGCAGGTCGAGGCCAGGCCGAAGAAGTGCGCCCGGTCACGCCAGTCGACGCGCGCCTGCGGCACCAGTCGGAGGAAGGCCTCGTGCACCAGTCCGGTCGCCTCGAGCGTCGAGTGGCGGCGCTCGCGGCGCAGATGGGAGCCGGCGATCTTCTTGAGCTCGGCGTAGACGTGCTCGATCAGCCGCTCGCGGGCCGCCTCGCCGCCGGCGCGCCAGGCGCGCAGCAGGCGGGTGACCTCGCCCGGATCGGGCCGGGAGTCCTCCGGTGTCGGCGACACGGCGAAAGTCTAGCCTCTCGCCACCGAAGGCGAGCCGCAGCCTGGCGTAGGATCGCGTTCTCGAATCTCAGCGACGCCGAACCCGCGACGTGGAGCCGGTCGCGGCGGCGACCCTCGCCTGGAGGTGAGCATGGCCTGGCTGGTGCGCGCGGGCGAGACGCAGATGGGACCGATGGAGATGGACGCCCTCGTCGGCTGGGCGCGGGCCGGGCGGCTGCAGCCGACCGATCTCCTGTGGACGCAGGGCATGGCCGCCTGGAAACCCGCCGGGCAGTTCCCGGAGCTCGCTGCCGCCTGCGCCGCCGCCCCGCCGCCGGCCGCCGCGCGGCTCGGCGACGACCCGGCGATGCGCCTCCTGCTGCCGGTCGGGCGCTCCGGCTGGGCGATCGCCGCCGGCTACCTCGGACTCCTCTCGCTCCTCGTCCTGCCGGCGCCCCTCGCCCTGTTCACCGGCCTGATGGCGGTGCGCGACCTCCGGCGAAATCCGCAGCTACACGGCATGGGCCGCGCCGTCCTCGGCATCGTCCTCGGCGCCGTCGGCACCACCGTCCTCGCCCTCCTGCTCTTCGCCACCTACAAGCGCACCGCGAACGGCTGAAGGGGCGCGAGCACCCCGAGGCCGCAGGCGCGGTGCCGGCGCCGCCAGCGCCCCCGGGGCGCTCCGGCTAGAATGGCGCGGTCGTCCGGGGGAGGTGTGGGGTGTCGCTCTTCGCGAAGTTCAACGTGATCCTGCTGTTGGTCTTCGCCGTGGCGATGGCGCCGGCGGCCTACCTTTCGGACCGGGTGCTGCGCCAGAGCGCCCGCACCCAGGTCATCGGCAACGCGCGCATCATGATGGAGACCGCGCTCGCCACCCGCACCTACACCAACAAGCAGATCAAGCCCCTGCTGGCGCCGCGCCTCGCCGAGGAATTCCTGCCGCAGTCGGTGCCCGCCTACTCGGCGACCGAGATCTTCAACTACCTGCGCGTCGCCCACCCCGAGTACACCTACAAGGAGGCGACCCTCAACCCCACGAACCCGCGCGACCGGACGGTGGACTGGGAGGCCGACGTGGTCAACGCCTTCCGCGCCGACGCCAAGCTGCCCGAGATCATCGGCGAGCGCGACACGCCGCTCGGCCGGGCGCTCTACCTCGGGCGGCCGATCCGGATTACCGACATGGGTTGCCTCAGCTGCCACGACACCGCGGCCACCGCACCGGCCTCGGTCATCAAGGCCTACGGCTCGGACGGCGGCTTCGGCTGGAAGATGGACGAGGTGATCGGGGCGCAGATCGTCTCGGTGCCGATGTCGGTGCCGGTGCAGATGGCCGAGGCGGCCTTCCGCACCATGATGTGGACCCTCGTCGGCATCTTCTCCTTCATGGTCGTGGCGCTGAACCTCCTGCTGTGGATGGTGGTCATCCGGCCGGTGCGGCGGTTGGCGGCGATGGCCGACCGGGTGAGCGTCGGGGAGTTCGACATCCCCGAGGTGGTGGTCCCCGGGCGCGACGAGGTCGCGGTGCTCGCCAACTCGTTCAACCGCATGCGCATCAGCCTCGGCAAGGCGATGAAGATGCTCGAGGACGCGTGAGGCGGGGCGACGCGGGCGATGACTGAGACGCTGGTTCCCGGAACCCGGTTCGGCGGTTACGAGATCCTCGGCGTCATCGGCGCCGGCGGCATGGGGCGGGTCTTCCGCGCCCGCGACGTGACCCTCGACCGCCAGGTGGCGCTGAAGACGCTCTCCGAGGAGTACGCCGGCGACCCGCGCTTCGTGCAGCGCTTCCTCAAGGAGGCGCGGGCGGCGGCGAGCCTGAATCACCCGAACATCGTGCAGATCTACGGTTTCGGCGAGGAGCGGTCGACCTACTACCTGGCGATGGAGCTGGTCGACGGCCGCTCGCTCGGCTTCTACCTGCGCACCACGCACTGGCCGGAGAGCGAGGCGATCCTCATCGTCCGCCAGGCCTGCCAGGGGCTGGCGGCGGCGCACGACCTGGGGATCGTGCACCGCGACATCAAGCCCGAGAACCTGATCCTGACCCAGCGCGGCGAGATCAAGCTGGTCGACCTCGGCATCGCCAAGCGGGTCGGCGACGACCAGTCGCTCACCCAGTCGGGCTCGGCGATGGGCACGCCGCACTACATCTCGCCCGAACAGGTGCGCGGCGAGCGCGACGTCGACGCGCGCGCCGACATCTACTCGCTCGGCGCGACGCTCTACCACCTGGTGACCGGCCACACGCCGTACAGCGGCTCGTCGGGGGCGCACGTCATGTCGATGCACCTGACCGCGCCGCTGCCCGACCCGCGCACGCTGGCGCCGGGGCTCTCGGACGGGCTCTGCCGCGTGCTGCGCAAGATGATGGCCAAGGAGCGCGAGGAGCGTTACCCGAACGTCCGCGCCCTCGACCTCGACCTCTACCAGCTGCAGATCGGCGGCACGCCGCGCCCGGCCGAGCCGCGGGCGACGGCGATCGGTACCACCGAGCAGCGCGGACTGCAGGAGACGGTGCTCGACTCTCCCGCCGCCGAGCTCGACGCCGCGATCCTGGCGCGGGTAGAGAACCACCTGACCGCGGCGATCGGCCCGCTGGCGCGGGTGTTGGTGCGCAAGGCGGCGCGCGGCGCGGGGAGCCTCGAGGCGCTCTGCGCCGAGCTGGCGGCGCAGATCCCCGCCGGCCGCGAGCGCGACACCTTCGCGCGCCGCTGCCTCGCCTGCGAGGAGGCCGCCGCCTCCGGCGAGCGCTCGCGGATCGACGAATCGCGCGCCGCCGCGACGCCTCCGCCCGCCACGCCGGCGCGCGGCACGGTCGCGCCGAGCGCGCCTTTGCCCGCGGCCTGGAGCGAGGCCGAAATCGCCCGGGTCGAGTCGGAGCTCGCGCAGCGCATCGGGCCGCTCGCCAAGGTGCTGGTGCGCAAGGCGGCGCGCAGCTCGGCCTCGCTCGCCGAGCTCGTCGCCCGGCTCGAACCACAGATCGGCGATCCGCCGGCGCGCGCGAGCTTTCGCCGGACGCTGCTCGGCTCCGGCTAGCGGCGCGGGAAGATCTCTTCGTAGACGACGTAGCTCGAGTCGACCATGCCGAGGTGGCGGTAGGTCGCCTGGGCGCGGGTGTTGCCGCGCTCGACGTAGAGCCGCAGGCCGACCACGTCGCCGCGCGCCCGCGCGGCGGCGCGGACGTGCTCGTGCAGCGCACGATAGACGCCGCGCCCGCGGGCGGCGGCGACGACGTAGACGCTCTGGATCCACCACAGCAGGCCGTTGCGCCAATCGCTCCACTCGCGGGTGACGAAGAGGCAGCCGGCGGCCCGACCGTCGAGCTCGGCGATCCAGTAGGTGCCGTGGCCGGAGTCGGCGAGCGCCGCGGCCACTCCCGCCGCGACCACCGCCGGCTCGAGATCGTGCCCCTCGGTCTCGAGCGCCAGGGCGCGATTCGCTTCGACCAGGAAGGCGTGGTCCGCGGCGACCGCGGCGCGCACCCGCGGCGGCGCCATGGGCGTAGCGCCGGCGCTCATTCGTCGCCCACCTTGCGCCCCTCGACCCGCTTGAGGAGGGAGCCGGCGGCGAGCTCGCGCGCCGGGTCGTCGATCTGGTTCATCAGCGCGAGGCGCGCCGGGTCGACTTCGGAGGGATAGCGGCGCAGGAAGTCGGCGAAGGTCATCGCCCGCGGCAGCTTCACCACCCGGACCCGCTGCGGCTCGACCGCCAGCCGATCGCGGTCGGCCAGGCGCGCGAAGGAGGCGAGGCTCGACTCGATCCCCGCTCCGGCGGCGCGCCAAGCCGAATCGAGCGCCAGACCGACGAGCGCGAAGACCCGCCCGCCGTGCTCGACGAAGAGCGCCCGTCCGGTGATCCCGGCGCCGGCGTCGGTGGCGGCGGTGAAGGCGGCGGCGACCGCCGGCGCGCCGTGCAGGGTTCGCGGGTTCGAGGTCGGGTTCTCGACTCCCTCCTGCGCCAGGAACTTCTCCGCCGCCTCGGATGCGCTTCGTCCCTCCGCCAGCCGCAGCTCGACCTGCGCCGTGCCGGCGGCGTCGGCGGCCACCACCCGGGTCGATTCGTTGGCGTGCTTCCAGCCGACGGGCGGCGTCCACTGGAACTGCATCTCCGGGTGGTAGAAGACGCCGCGTTCGAAGTAGCCCTGGCGCGGATCGGCGCCGTAGGCGAGGCCGTCGACCCGGGCGAAGAGGGCGTCGGCGGCGACCTCGCCCGGCGGCGGGTTCTCGCGCGCGATGCGTTCGTTCAAGCGCCCCTTGCGCGCGCCGGGGTCGGGATGGGTCGAGAAGGCGTTCGGCAGCCGGCCGCTCTGGGCGACCTGCTCCATCTTCTGGAACATGGCGAAGACGCGCGGCATCTCGCGCACTTCGTAGCCGTCGGCGAGCGCGTAGCGATACCCGAGCCCATCGGCCTGGTTCTCGTCGTCGCGCGAGTACTTGAGGAAGAGCAGCCCGAGCCCGAGCTGCGCCAGATCGCTCGCCCCGGCGATCTCGGGTGCCAAGATCGAGCCGACGACCAGGCCGCCCATGGCGACCTGCTGTTTCGAGAGCTGGTTGACGCCGTGCTGCGCGGTGACGTGCCCGATCTCGTGACCGACGACCGAGGCGAGCTCGGCCTCCGAGGTCAGATGGGTGAGCAGGCCGCGGGTGACGAAGATGAAGCCCCCCGGCAGCGCGAACGCGTTGATCGCGGCGTCGTCGACCGCGGTGAAGGTCCAGGGCAGCCCGGGCCGCTCGGACTTCGACGCGAGCTTCGTGCCGAGACCCGAGACGTACGCCTGCAGCGCCGGGTCGGCGATCGCCGGGATCTCCGCGAGCGTCTGCTCGTAGGCCTCGCGGCCCATCCGGATCTCCTCCGCCTCGCTGTAGAGATTGAGCTGCCGCCGGCCGGTGGCGGCGTTCGTCGCGCACCCGGCCAGTCCGAGCGCGGTCGCCAACCCCAGCGCCACGCGGAGCCATCGTCCTCGCCTCATCGCGTCACCTCCGGCGCGACGATCCTAGAACGACGAGCTACGCCGCGGCGGAGGTGGGCCGATCCTCGACGATCCGCCCGTCCTGGATCCTCACCAGCCGTTTCGTCCGCTGCGCGATGGCGTTGTCGTGGGTGATCAGCACCAGCGTGTGGCCGTGCGCCGCCAGGTCCTCGAACAATCCGATGATGTCCTTGCCCGACGACGAGTCGAGGTTGCCGGTCGGTTCGTCGGCGAGGATCAGCGCCGGCTCGCAAGCGAGCGCGCGGGCGATCGCCACCCGCTGCATCTGGCCGCCCGAGAGCTCGACCGGCCGGTGGTGCATGCGGTCGGAGAGCCCGACTTGCTCGAAGAGCCTCTCCACCCGCTCGCGGCGCTCGCGCGCCCCGACGCCCTTGAACAGCAGCGGCATCTCGACGTTGTCGTACGAGGTGATCTGCGGCAGCAGGTTGAAGTTCTGGAAGACGAAACCGATCTTGCGGTTGCGGATGTCGGCGAGCTCGTCGCCGTCGAGGTCCGCGACCTCCTCGCCGTCGAGACGGTAGGAGCCGTCGCTCGGCACGTCGAGACAGCCGACGAGGTTGAGCAGCGTCGATTTTCCCGATCCCGAGGGCCCGACGATCGCCAGGAACTCGTTCGCCTCCACCCGCAGGTCGATCCCCTTCAGCGCTTCGACCTGGATGGCGCCGGTGTCGTAGACCTTGCGGATTGCCTGCATCTCGATGATCGCCGGCGGTCCCGCCGGAGCGCCGGGGGCGACTTTTCCGTTCTTGCCGAGGAAGAGATTCATGGTCCGGGTTCCGTCATTCGTAGCGCAGGGCGACGGCGGGCTGGATCGAGACCGCGCGGCGCGAGGGGAAGTACCCGGCGAGGAAGCCGATCGTGCCGAGGAGCAGCACGGTGGTGGCGGCCACGCCGAGGGAGAGCGTCGGCGCGCCCAGGAACTGCAGCGCGTCGCTGTTGGACTTCGACTGCACGAACGCCAGCAGCTGGACGACGGCCGCGCCGGCGACGATGCCGATCACGCCGCCGATCGCGGTCAGCGACAGCGACTCGACCACCAGCGGGCCGAGGACGTAGGAGCGCCGGGCGCCGAGCGCCATCTGCACGCCGATCTCGCGCGTGCGGTGCTTGACCACCGCGTACATGATGTTGGCGACCCCGACCCCGCCGATCAGCAAGGTGAGCGCGCCGATCACGCCGAGGAAGAGCTCGATGCCGATCGAGATGTTCTGGGTGATGCGCTGCGACTCGACCGTGTCCCAGATGCCCAGGGTGCGCTCGTCGTCGGGGTCGAAGCGCATCTTCGCCCCGAGGATCTCGTACATCCGACGCTTGACCAGCGGATTGAGCTCCGGCGACTTCGCCTTGACCACCATGTCCGAGAGGTAGCGGCGGCTGTACAAGGCGCGGAAGGTCGAGAACGGGATCGCCATCGTGCCCTCGTCGGGCCCCATGTAGGTCCCCATCTGGATCTTCTTCACCATCACGCCGATGACGGTGAACGGCACCTGGTTGATCATCACCGTCTGACCGATCGCGTCCTGGTCCTCGAACAGCTCCTTCTTGGTCTTGCTGCCGAGGAAGACCACCCGGCGCTTCAGTCGCTCGTCGACCTCGTCGAGGAACCGGCCGCCGGGCTCGGGAATGTGGTTGCGCATCTCGCCGTACGACGGGCGCACGCCCACCAACCGGTTGGAGATCGATTTGCGGCCGTGGGTGACCGTATTGCCCCACTTGGCCAACTCGGGCGAGGCGGCGCCGATCTCCGGGATCGTCGCCAGCAGCAGGTCGACGTCGTCCTCGGTGAACTTGAGGTTGCGCCCCTGGGGAAAGCCGGCGTAGGCCTTCGAGGTGGCGCCCGGCCAGACGACGATGATCCCCTCGCCCATGCCTTTGCTGCCCTTCGAGAAGTTGCGCTTCAGGCCCTCGCCGAAGGAGAGCAGCAACACGATCGACAGCGTGCCCCAGGCGATCGCCGCCACGGTCATCGCCATGCGCTTCGCCTGGATGTGGGCGGCGCGGCGGAAGAGCTGCCAGATCAGTCCGATTCGCAGCACGGCGCTACATCCTCAGGGCTTCGACCGGCTTCAGGTTGGCGGCGGTGCGTGCCGGAAAGTAGCCGGCCACGAGCCCGATCGAGCCGAGAATCGAGGTGGTGATCAGCGCCACCTGCGGCGAGATCACCGGGTCGCCGACGTACTCCTTGAATCCCAGCGACGGGAAGACCGAGCAGATGCCCCAGGAGACGAGGAACCCGAGCGCGCCGCCGAGCAGGGTGATGAACAGGGTCTCGAAGAGGAACTGGCCGAGGACGTAGCGCCGCCGCGCGCCGAGCGCCATCTTGATGCCGATCTCCTTGGTGCGCTCCTCGACCGCCACGTTCATGATGTTCGACACTCCGATCCCGCCTACCACCAGGGTGAGCGCGCCGACGATGCCGAGAAAGGCGCGGAAAGCGAGGAAGAAGGTATCGATGAACTTCATCCCCTCCGTCGTGTCCCACATCTGGATCGCTTCGTCGTCCGAGGGGTCGAAGCGGTAGCGCCGCGCGGCCACCTCGACCACCTTCTTCTTGGCGCCCTCGACCTTCTTCGGGTCGATCACCTGGAAGACGAAGTTGTCGACGTACTTGTCGCCGTAGATGGCCTGGAAGGTCGTCGACGGGATGATCGCCTTGTCCTTGTCGCGGCCGCCGTAGCTCGAGTCCTGGTCCTTGTGGCGCAGGGCGCCGACCACCAGGAAGGGCGTGTTGTCGATCTTGACGAACTTGCCGACCGCCGCTTCGCCGCCGAACAGGTCGATTTTCAGTTGGTCGCCGAGGAACACCACGCGGCGCTTCTCGGCGAGGTCGGCGGCGTTGAAGAAGCGCCCGCCTTGCTCGGCGTAGAACGCCCGCATGTCCTCGAAGTCGGCGTTGACCCCCGACATGTCGACCGAGAGCGTCTTCTTGGCGAAGCTCACCCGCGCGTCGCGCTCGAATTCCTCGCTGATCCGATCGACCTCCGGCACCTCGTGGCGCAGCAGCAGCATGTCGTCGGCGCTGAGCTGGATCCGCCGGCCGCGCGGCAGGCCCTCCCAGGGCTTGGTGGTTCGCCCGGGCCAGGCGATGACGATGGCGTCGCCGAGACCCTTCTGGCTGACCTGAATCTGGTGGTGCAGGCCCTGGCCGAAGGCGAGCAGCAGGGTGACCGCGGCGGTTCCCCAGACGATCCCGAAGACGGTCAGGAAGAGCCGCAGTTTTTGCGCCCGCACGTCGCGGACGAACTGTTTCAGGTAGTTGCGGACGTACATGGTGGCGGCCGCTCCTCCGCCTCCGGGAGGCCTACTTGACCTCCTTGGGCGGCCGTTGCACGACCTTGTCGCCCTCGGCGAGGCCGGCGACGATCTCCATGTTGAGACCGTCGGAGAGTCCGACGGTGACGTCCTTCTTCACCGGCTCGGCGTCGGGCTTGGCGCCCGGCACCTCGACCGTCGCCTTGTCGCCGGCGAGGGTCACCAGGCGCTCGGGCAGCAGGAGCACGTCCTTCTTCTCCTGGATGATGATGTTGGCGTTGGCCGAGTAGCCGGCGCGCAGGACGACGTCGGCCTTGTCGGGCTCGATCGCCGCCTCGACGTCGAACACCGTGGCGCCCTCCTTCTCGCGCGCCTTGGGCGCGATCTTGGTGAGCTGGGCGGCCACTTCGCTGCCCGGCAGGGCGCCGATCTGGATGCGCACCGGCATGCCGATCTTGAGCTTGCCGACGTCGATCTCGTCGACCGTGCCGCGGAATTCGAGCGTGCCCATGTCGGCCAGGGTCATCAGCACCGTGCCGTCCTGGAAGGTGGTCAGCGGCACGACCGGATCGCCGGGATTGACCTTGCGCTCGAGCACCGTGCCGGAGGTCGAAGCGCGGATGATCGAGTCGACCGAGCGTCCGAGCTTGCGCTCGATTCGGCCCTCCTTGAGCAGAGCCAAGTTGTCCTTCGCCTTCTCGAGTTGGATGCGCGCCTGGTCGAACTGCTGTTGGCGCGAGTCGTAGTCGTTCTTCGACAGGATGCCGCCGGTCCACAGGCTCTTGGTGCGCTCGAGGTCGGTGGTCGTCTTGTCGTAAGCGACCTGGGCCATCTCGACCTCGCGCTCGGCGTTGGCGAGCTCGAGCGGCGTCGGGTCCGGGGTGATCGAGAACAG
The DNA here is from genome assembly GCA_046331385.1 of Thermoanaerobaculia bacterium. Taxonomy (GTDB): domain Bacteria; phylum Acidobacteriota; class Thermoanaerobaculia; order Multivoradales; family JAGPDF01; genus JAXLQW01. The sequence goes on along the minus strand of JAXLQW010000001.1, from coordinate 698,427 downwards.
CGGCTCGCCGACCTCGACCTTCTCGCCCACTTCGACGAAACACCTGCTGACGATGCCGGAGATCTGCGACTTGACCTGGATCTCCTGGTCGGGAACGATCTGTCCGACGGCGAGCGCCTTGTCGACGATCGAGCCCTTGGCCACCACGACGGTGGTCAGGCCATCGGTCTTCGCCGCGGCGTTGCGGCTCCAGAGGAACAGGCCGAGAGCCGCGCCCCCGACCACGAGCGTGCCGACCACCACCTTCATGGGCCTACTCATGACGTTCTCCTCGTTTGCGACCGTCCTCCCTCCCTACGCTCGCCGCGGGCTTTGGTTTCACCCGCGCGCTGCCGCTCAACCCAGAGAATGAACGACTTGCACCTGGTTCTCCTGGCGCCGGAGATTCCCTGGAACACCGGCAACGTCGGCCGCACCTGCCTGGCGCTCGGCGCCAGCCTGCACCTCGTGCGCCCACTCGGCTTCTCGCTTTCCGACCGCGAGGTGCGGCGTTCGGGGCTCGACTACTGGGAGCGCGTCCGTCCCCGGATCTGGGACCGTTGGCCGGACCTCGAGGCGGCTCTGCCGGAGCTCGGCTCGCCCTGGTTCTTCAGCGCCGAGGCCGGGACCGAGCTCGCCGCGGCGGCGATCTCGTCCCCCGCGGTGCTGGTCTTCGGCGCCGAGAGCGCCGGGCTGCCCGGGGATCTGCGCACTCGATTCCGCCATCGGCTGGTTCGCATCCCGATGCGCGGCGAGGTGGTGCGGTCGCTGAACCTCTCGACCGCGGTGGCGGTCGCCGGCTTCGAGGTCCGGCGCCGCTGGGACGAGGCCCGGACCGGCGCCTAGCGCGGCGGCGTAGGGCTCGGAAGGTGCGGAAGGCTCGCGACGCTCGGCGAGCTCGCCGCCGGGCTGAGCTCGAGGTGCCGATAGATCACGGTGGCGTCGCCGAAGCCGATCGGTGTAGCGCGATCGCCGCGCGCCGCGACCAGCGCCGCGCCCTCGGGCGGCAGACCGGGGGACTGATCGACGAGGTCGACCGGCAGCGCCTCGGCGGAGGGGGTGTCGACCTCGATCGCCTGGCCCTCCGGCGCCAGGCCCGAGAGGACTAGGAAGCGGCCGCGCTTCGGGTTGACGAAGCGTCCGCTCGGCGGTGGCATCTCCCGGCCCTCGACGGCCAGGCGGACGATCGGCGCCTCGGGCGGGAAGCGGACGATCGCCAGCGGCGCCCCGCGCTGCGAGCGCACACGGAGCCGGAAGCGAACCCCGCCGCTCGCCAGCGGCTCGGCGCTCTCGATCGCCAGCGAGGGCGGCGCGAGCTCGTGCCGGCTCGCCGGAGCCCGCAGCGCCACCCCGGGTCGCGACCAGGGCAGGAGGCTCCCCTCCTCGTGGGTCCAGGGGAGCGCCGAGGCGAGCGGATCGGGAAGGTGCCCCGAGTCCGGCTCGGCGTACCAAACGGCGGAGTCTGCGGTCTCGAGGTAGCGCAGCGACAGGGGCTCGGCCTGATCGGGGGTGAAGCGCGGGCGGGTCACCCCTCCGACCAGCGCCACCAGCGCGACCAGGGCGAAGACGCGCGCCGCGACGCGCCCCCCCGGCGGCGCGAAAGCTGCCGTGGCGAGGATCCCGACGAGGGCTCCCAGGAGGGCGACCGCGGGGAGGACCTCGAGACCCATCGCCACCGGCAGCGTCCAAGCGAGGCCGCCGAGCAGGAGCGCCGCCAGGGCGACCGCCAGGAGCGGGGACTTCGTCGTCTCCGGTCGCGCGGCGCGGACGAGGGCGAAGCTCGAAAGTCCGCCGAGAAGCGCCGGGACGAGGGCGATGAAGGCGGCGCCGCTCACCTTCGTCGCCAGCAGGACGGCGAGCATCGCCCAGAGGAGGACGGCGGCGAATCCGCGCTCCCAGGTCGTGCTCCAGCGCGCGGCGAGACCGGAGGTCGCCGCCGCGACGGCCAGGCCGAGGAGCAGGAAGCCGAGGGTCGCGAACTCGGGCGACGCGATCCAATGCCCGGCGAGCGGACCGGCGACGGCGAGCGCCCGATAGATCAGCCAGGCGACGCCGTAGGCGAGCGCCAGGCGGACGAGCGCCGCGATCCAGGCGAGCAGCAGGGCGCCGATCCGCGTCTCGGACCGCCGCCGCACCGCGCCCGCGACGACGAGCAGCAGCGTTCCCCAGGCGAGCGGCGCCGTCCAGGAGGCCGGCCAGTGGATCACCCAGAATCCCGCGAGGTCGAAATACGACGCGCTGCCGCCGCCGGCCGCCGCCGTCCCCTGGGCGAGCAGCGCCCGAGTCATCGACAGCGCGTGGTCGCCGTCGTGCTGCAGAGTCCCGAGGTCGAGGTGGGCGAGCGAGTCCTGGGGCGTGTGGTAGCGCAGGGGCGCGCCGATGAAAGCGTAGTTGAAGCCCGGCAGGTCGAGGCGGCGGAAGACCGTGTAGTCGGTGTCGTTCGGCAGCCGGCGGTAGATTTCGTAGGAGAGCGAGTTGGCCGCCGGGTGCGGATCGTTCTCCGCCATCAGGCCGATCGCGCCGGCGTGCTCCGGACCGGTCTCGAACATCAGGCTGCGACCGCTGGCGCCGCGCGCCTCGAAGTTGAGCAGGAAGCCGATCTCGCGCGCCTCGGGTTGGCTCGCGAAGGCTTCGGCTCCCAGCAGGCCGGCCTCTTCGCCGTCCGTCCACAGGAGCCAGACCGGATGGGCCAGCGCTCCGCCGGCGAGCAGGGCGCGCGCCGTCTCGAGCAGGGTCACCGTGCCGGAGCCGTCGTCGCCGGCGCCCGGTCCGGCGGGGACCGAGTCGTAATGCGCCAACAGGAGGATCGGCTTGCCCAAGCTCGTCGACGGCATGCGGACGAAGACGTTGGCGACCGTGGCGCAGCCGCCGTTGTCGTTGCAGGCGAAGCTCGTCCGCACCTCCGGCGCGAGGCCGAGGGCGCGGATCTCGCCGAGGAGGCGCTCGCGCAGCGCGGCGTTGGCCGGCGAGCCGACCGGGTGCGGCCGCCCGTCGCCGAGCAAGCGCGCCAGCGTCGCTTGCGCCCTGGCCGCGGAGAACTCGGTCGGCGGTGCCTCGTTGCCGCGCGGCGCCGGGGGCCGGTCGCGCCCGATCGCCAGGGCCAAGGCGAGGGCGATGATCACCACCGCGGTCAGCGCGGGGCGCGTACTCACCGACTCCTTCGAGCGCGGCTGTTCCACCGAGGCCCCCCCAAGAGAATGTGCCGGCAGCGGGGAGATTCGACCACGACTCCCCCACCCGCGCCAACTCGCCGCCGGCGCGCAAGGCGGCAGGTCGAACTCCGCACCCACCAGCGAAAAGCTTCCAGTTGAGAGTGTGGGCCTTTTGGACGCCCTCGCACACACGCGCCCGCCTCGGCTGGGCGAGGCTCTCTCGGCCAGCGTCCTTTTCCCTTGGCGAGCTTTACTTCGCAGGATGGCGGCAGATCGAACGCAGGACCCAAAGGCGAAAAGCTTCCAGTCAAGAGTGCGGGCCTCTCGGACGCCCTCGTACACACGCACCCGCCTCGGCTGGGCGAGGCGGGTTCGGCCAGCGTCCTTTGCTTCTAACCGAGCTTTCTTCCTTTCTCTGTGGCTCTTTTCTGCTCTTGCTCCGGCGGGTTTCGGGTTCCGCCGCGGGGTGGTGCTTTGCCGGGTTGGCTTCAGCTGTGGACGCGGGCCGGTGGAGCGGTGCGCTCGATCATCTTCGCCAGCTCGGCGACGCGGTCGTTGGCGGGGTCGAGCTTGGTCGCCTTGCGCAGCCAGTTCTTCGCTTCGCGCGGCTTGCCGGCGACGAGCGCCCAGCGCCCGAGCGCGGCGTGCGGCTCGGGCTGCTCCGGCCCGAGGCGCAGGGCCCGGCGGTAGTAGCGCTCGGCTTCGGCGATCCGGCCTTCGGAGAGCGACAGGTCGCCGAGCGCGAGGTAGCTGAACGGGTTGCGGTTGGTGGCTCGATCGACGAGCTCGAGCAGCCCCTTCGCCTCGCTTTCGCGACCCGTGAGGTTGAGCAACGCGGCGAGATTCTGGTAGGCGGAGCTCTGCGTCGGATCGGCCTCGAGGGCCTTGCGGTAGGACGCTTCGGCGTCGGCGAAGCGGCCGCTGCGGCGTTGCGCCACGCCGAGATTGACCCAGCCATCGGCGAGCTCGGGGTCGAGGCGCACCCCGATCTCGAGCTCGCGCCGCGCGGCGTCGACGCTGCCGGCGCGCAAGAGCTCGGCGCCGCGGTTCGAGTAGTGGAGCGCGATCGCCGAGAGGTCCGAGATCTCCTCGACCATGTGGTAGCTCGGCAGCGGGCGGTCGGTGAAGTCGAGGATCCGGCGCTCCGAGGGCTGCCCGAAGGCCGCGGTGACGTGCGCCGAGACCACGACCAGATCCCCGTCGCGCACGAAACGCTCGAGGTCCGAGACGCGCAGGTAGTAGGCGTCGAGGCCGGCGGCGCGCGCCATGGCGACGAACAGGTGGGTGAAGGCCAGGCAGTTGGCCTTGCCGGTGGCGAAGGCCTCCTCGGCGGTCGCGGTGTAACCCGCTTCGTAGGCGAGCTTCTCGGTCGATGGATGGTGCAGGATCGCCTGCAACAACTGCTCGAGCCGGTGCTCGGGCGGCCCCTCGAGCTTTTGGTCGACGAGCCATTGGCGCATCTCGGGGGTGAGCTCGAAGGGGATCACCACCGCGGCGGGATCGAGACCGCGGGCGCGGATCTCGGCGCGTAGCGGATCGAAGTCGCCGACGCGGTGCGCCGTGGCGCAACCGGCGACGATCGCCACCAACAGGCCGGCGAGCGCCCACGCGACCGGCGCTTCGCGGGCGCGAAATCTCAGGGCCGTCGGGGCTGGAGGCGTCGAATCCATCGCGTGGCTTCCGGCACGCGCAGGCGATGCGCGGCGAGCAGGAAGAGTACTGCGAACCCGAGCAAGACGGATGCCGCGCCGGGCAGGAGCGGCACGTCGGAGCGGGTGACCGCCCAGGCGGCCGCCGCCGCGGGCACCGCCGCCAGAGCGCCGGCGAGCGTCAGGCGGAGGACGAACCCGCGCTCCGGCCGCGCCGGGCCGATCCGCCGCTCGATCGCCCGCGACAGCCAGGCCCACTCGCACCACGCCGCGACGCTCGCGCCGAGTCCGAGGCCGATCGCCCCCAAGCGCAGGGCATCCGTACCCGGAAAGGGACCGATCATCCCGGGCACGGTCCAGCGGTCGAGCAGCTTCATCGCCGGCACTCCGACCAGGACGCCGATTCCCACCCGGTAGAAGGCGATCCGCGCCGGAGTCGCGGTGTCGCCCAGGGCGAAGAAGGCCGACTGGAGCTGGCGCGACGAGGTCGTGGCGACGAGCCCGAGGGTGTAGCTCGCGAGCACGAAGTAGACCAGCCAGATGTCCTGGGACTGGAAGCTGCCGGTGCGATAGAGGCCGCCCACGATCAAGAATCCGAACGTCAGGTACGCCGTGGCCGTCGGGAGGTTCAAGAATACGTTCTGCCGCAGCGCCGATCGGACGCTCGCGGCGAGCCGAGCCCGGCTCGCGTCGTCTTCCCCCGCGTGCTCCAGCGCCAGGCGCGGCAGGGCCGCCGCGGCGAGCGACATGCCGAAGAGGCTGACCGGCAGCAGGTAGAGCGTCTGGGCGTAGCGCAGCGCCGAGAAGCCGCCGATGGCGAGGAAAGACGCCAGGACCTGGTCGAGGAACGACGAAATCTGCACCACTCCCCGCCCCGCGACCGCCGGACCGAAGGCGCGCAGCGACTCGCGCACCCCTTCGACGCGGGGCGAGAAGGAGAGCCGGAAGCCCGTCATCTCGCGCGCCACCCACGGCAGCTGCACCGCGAACTGCAGCGCTCCGCCGGCGAGAGCGCCGATCGCCACCGCGAGCAGCATGCGGTCGAGCGGCTCGCCGCTGCCGAAGCGGACCCAGCCCTGCCCCGCCAGGACGAGCGCGGTGAGGATCGCCACGTTCCAGGCCACCGGCGCCACGTACGAGACGAAGAACCTGCCGTGGCTGTTGAGCACGCCGAGCGCCCAGGCCGAGAGCACCAGCAGGCCGCTCATCGGGAAGATCCAGCGCACGGTCGCCGCCAGCAGATCGAAGCGGCTCGCTTCGACCGCGCCACTCGCCACGCGCGCCGAGTCGGCGAGCAGGCCCGGCGTCAGCAGCACGGTGAGCGGGCGGGCGAAGATGACGCCAGCGATCGACAGCGCTCCGGCGAGCGCCAGGAGCAGACCGAAGATCGCGCCGGCGAAGCGTCCGGCCGTCTCCCGCCGGCCGGCGGCGACGAAGCGGGCGTAGGTCGGGATGAAGGCGGCCGAGAGCGTCTGCTCGCCGAGCAGATTCTGGATGACGTTCGGGATGCGCAGCGCCGCGGCGACCACGTCGGCGTAGAGGCCGACGCCGAAGTAGTGCGCCAGAGCGCGCTCGCGCACCAGCCCGAAGACGCGGCTGGCGAGGATCCCGGAGCCGACGGCGACCGCGCCGCGACCGAGATCGCCGCGGCGCTCGGGCGCGCTCAACCCGGCGCTCCCCGGCTCAGCCCGGGTTCTTCTGCAGCCACGCCGTGGCGAGCGGGCGGACGATCGCCGACTCGGAGTCGAGGCCGGTCGAGCCGGCGAGCGCCTTCTGGAACCAGCCGCGGGCGGTCGCCCGGTCGCGCAGCCGGGCGTAGCTGTCGGCGATCAGGTACTGGATGTACGGGCGGTCGGTGTCCGACTGCTGCAGCGCCTCGATGGCCTCGTTGTACTTGCGCTGTTCGTAGCGCAGATAGCCGACGAGGTAGGGGTAGATCCACCGGTAGTGCTCGGCGTTGGCCGGATCGCCGTCCATCAGCGCCTTGGCCTGGTCGGCGAGCTGCTGGGCGTCGTCGAAGCTGCGCTGGTGCGCGGCGACTCGCGCCCGACCGTGGAGCTGGCGCACATGCCAGATCACCTTCTCCTCGGGCTTCAGCGGCGAGGCGTCGACGATCTGCCAGCCGCGGTCGTACCAGACGCCCGCCGCGTCGGCCTGACCGGTCTCGAGCAGCAGCCGGCCGACGGCGTTGGCCGCCGCGGCGGCCATGTCGGCGCGCCCCAGCTCCTGCCACATGGCGACCGCGGACTCGCCGCGATCGAGGCCGCCCGCGAGCTTGCGATCCATGGCGTAGAGGCCGACGGTCGCGAGGTAGGCGCGGTAGCGGTCCATGCCCGGCAGGGCGATCTGCGCCGCGCGGTCGAGGTCGGCAAGCGCGCCGTCGCGGTCGCCGAGGAAGTAGCGCGCCGTGCCCCGCCCGACGAGCGCGGAGGCCGGCCTGCCGTCGTCGCCGACCGCGTGGTTGAAGGCGTTGTACGAGGCGGTGAAGTCGCCGAGCTGGCGCTCGACCTCGCCGAGGGCGAGCAGCGCGGGAAGATGGCTCGGATTGGCCGCCACCGCGCCGCGGTAGGCGTCGCGCGCCTCGACTCGCTTTTCCTCCCGCTGCAGCACGTCGCCCAGGGCCTTGGCCAGGCGGGCATCGCCGGCCCGGCCGGCGAGCGCGCCGCGCAGCGCGACCTCCGCGCGATCGAGATGGTCGGCGTCCTGCTCGAGCAGGGCGTTGGCCCAATCGCGGATCCAGGTTGCGTCGGCCGGCGCGAGAGCCGCGGCGCGCTCGGCGGCCGTCTTGCGCGCCTCGCCGCGCTCGACCAGGGCGAGGTAGAGCGAGGCCTCCGCCGCGTCGCGGGTGAAGTGCGCCCTGGCCCCGGCCTCGTCGCCGCTATCGAGCAGCCGCAGTCCGGCGCCGACGTCGGCTGCCGCCGGCGCCGCTGCGATCGCCACCGCCGTCACCCAAGCTCTCGCTCTCCGTCGTACCTTGGTCATCGCTCCCCTCCTCGCGTCCCGTCATCCAGCCTGGCGCGCCGCGAGCGCCCGGGCGGCCTCGCGTTGCACGCTCTGGATCATTCCCATGAGGCCCATCGACTTGCCCATCGACAGCTCGTGGCCGAAGACGCGGTAGACCACTTCGGTCGGCAGCCGCGCCACCTCAACCAGCGGCGCACCCGAGACCGTTCGCTCCAGGAGCGCCGCCATCGCCTTGGCCGAGATCCCCTGCGGGTTCTCGACCGCGAAGTGGAAGCGCAGGGTGCCGTCGGCGAGCGGCTCCGACCAGACGTAGGCCTCCGACTCGCAGCCGGCGACGCGATGCTCGGCCGGGAAGGGCCGGGTCGCGATCGCCGCGGGCACTTCGCGAAAGCTCCCGGCGAGCGCGATCAGCGCTTCGATCCGCTCGGTGCGGTCGGCGAGCGCTTCGAGATCCGAGACCGTGCTCTCGAGCCGCTCCGGCAGCCGCGTGGCCGTGTCAGCGTTCAATCGGCACTCCGACCAGGTTCCCCCACTCCGTCCAGCTGCCGTCGTAGTTGCGCACCTTCGGGAAACCGAGCAGATAAGAGAGCACGAACCAAGTGTGGCTCGAGCGCTCGCCGATCCGGCAGTAGGCGATCACCTCCCGGTCGCGGGAGAGCTTCTGCTCGCCGACGTAGATCGCCTCGAGATCGGCGGCGCTCTTGAACTCGCCGGTTTCGGGATCGACGGCGCGCGCCCAGGGGACGTTTCGCGCGCCGGGAATGTGGCCGCCGCGCAGCGCTCCCTCGTTGGGATAGGCCTCCATGTGCAACCGCTTGCCGGTGAACTCGTCCGGGCTGCGCACGTCGACCAGCGCCCCGCCGGCGCCGATGTGAGCCAGGACCTCGTCGCGGTAGGCGCGGATCGTGGCGTCGTCGCGCTCCATCGCCCGGTAGCGGCTCGGCGGCGGCGCGGGCACTTCGCGGGTCATCGGTCGCCCCTCGCGCTCCCATTTGGCCCGACCGCCGTCGAGGATGCGCGCCCGGCCGTGGCCGAAGAGCTGGAAGATCCAGAAGGCGTAGCAGGCCCACCAGTTGTTCTTGTCGCCGTAGAAGACCACCGTGGTGTCGTTGCCGATGCCGCAACGGCGCATCAGCGCCGCGAACCCCTCGCGCTCGAGGTAGTCGCGTCGCAATGGGTCGTTCAGGTCGCGGGTCCAGTCGATCTCGACCGCGCCGGGGATGTGGCCCGACGGGTAGACCAGCGGATCCTCGTTCGATTCGACGAGGCGCAGCTCGCCGTCGGCGAGGTGGGCGGCGACCCACTCCGTCGACACCAGCACCTCGGGATGGCGATAGCCGCGCGTGGCAAGGTCGGACATGGCACTCCCCCGCGAGCGAGTATAGCGGCGCTCCGCGTCCGCCGCTGCTCGCTAGAATGGCCGCCGCGTGCCAGCCGCCGAACCGATCGGGGACCGTCCACGTCTCTACGTGACGCTGCTCTCGCATCTCGACACCCAGTGGCGGTGGACGGTGCGCGACACGATCGCCCGCTTCCTGCCGGCGACGGTGCGCGAGAACGAGGCGGCGCTGGCGCGCCACCCGAGCCTGGTGCTGAGCTTCGAAGGCGCCTTTCGCTATCAGCTGCTCGCCGAGTACCATCCGGAGCTGCTGGCGATCGTCCGCCGCCTCGTCGGCGAGGGCCGGTGGTTCCCCGCCGGCGCGGCGCTCGAGTCGTTCGACGCCAACTTGCCGGCGCCGGAGTCGCTCGTTCGCCAGATCCTCTACGGTGTGCGCTGGTTCGAGCGCGAGCTGGGCCTCGCCGGCCGCGACCTCTTCCTGCCCGACTGCTTCGGCTTCCCGGCCTCGCTGCCCACCCTGGCGGCGCACTGCGGTATCGCCGGCTTCTCCACCCAGAAGCTCTCGCGCCGCGAGCTGATGCGCTCGGCCTACGGCATCCCGTTCGCCGTCGGCCTCTGGACGGCTGCGGACGGCGCCGAGCTGCCCGCGGCGCTCGACCCGGGCGAATACAGCGGCCGGGTCGGCGGGGACCTGTCGCTCGATCTTGCTTGGCGAGCGCGATTCGCCGCGCTCGGTGAAGCCGCGAGGCCGCAGCGGCTGCTCTTCTACGTCGGCCTCGGCGACCAGGGCGGCGCGGTCCCCGAAGCGAGTCTGGCGAACCTCGAGCATTCCACCCGCGGCGGCGGACCGATCGAGGTCCGCTCGGCGCCCTCGGCCGCCTTGTTCACCGATCTCACGGCCGAGGAGCGCTCGCGCTTGCCGCGCTACCGCGGCGAGCTGCTGCTGCGGCTCCACGCCACGGGCTGCTATACCGCCCAGGCGACGATGAAGCGCTGGAATCGCGCCAACGAGCGCCTGGCGTTCGCCGCCGAAGCCGCCGCGACCGTGGCCGCGTGGCTCGGCGCGCGGCCCTACCCGCGCGCGGCGCTCGAGCTCGCCTGGACCCGATTCCTCGCCCACCAGATGCACGACGACCTGACCGGGACCAGCATTCCGGCGGCCTACCGCATCTCGTGGAACGACGAGACGATCGCCGCCAACCGTTTCGCCGCGGTTCTCCGCGACTCTTGTGGCGCGGTCGCCGCGGCACTCGACACCCGCGCCGAGGGAGCGCCGATCGTCGTCTTTCATCCCGGGCAGCGCCGCCGCGAGGTGGTGGTCGAGCTGGCGCGCGACGCCGGCGAAGGCGAAGGGGCTGAGCCCGTCGTCGTCGGATCCGAAGGCCCGCTACCGACTCAGGCCGGGGTCGATGCCGACGGCCGAGCGGTCTCCCTCTTCTTGGCGTCGCTGCCGGCGCTCGGCTTCGCGGTGTTCGATCTTCGCGCCCGGCAGCGCGACGCGACCTCACCCGCCGGCGTCGGCGAGCTCGAGATCTCCGAGCGCGAGCTCGCGAATCGGCGCTATCGAGCGCGCTTCGACGACGCCGGGCGCCTCGCTTCGCTCTTCGATCGCCGGCTCGAGCGCGAGCTGCTCGGCGCTCCGCTCGAGCTCGAGCTGCTCGCCGACCGGTCGACGAAGTACCCCGCCTGGGAGATCCACTGGCACGACCTCGCGCGCGCCCCGCGCGAGCGGGTGAGCGAGGTGGAGTCGATCCGCGTCCTCGAGCGCGGTCCCGCGCGCGCGACGCTCGAGATCCGCCGCCGGGCGGCGGGATCGACCTTCCGCGAGCTCTGGCGGTTGCACGCCGGCGCTTTCGGCGAGGCGCTCGAAGTCGTTCTCGACCTCGATTGGCGGACCCCGGGAACGCTGCTCAAGTACGCCTTCCCGCTCGCGGCCGCGCATCGCTTCGCGACCTACGACCTCGGCGCCGGCGCGATCGAGCGCCCGATCGCCAGCGAGCGCCTCTACGAGGTCCCGGCGCAGGGCTGGGTCGATCTCACCGACGAGGAGCGGGGATTCGGCGTGACCCTCGCCTGCGACAGCCGGCAGGGATGGGATCAACCGGCGGCCGACCGGCTCCGCCTGACGCTCCTCCACTCGCCGGCGACCGGCCGGCGCTTCCGCCACCAGGCGCGGCAGGACTTCGGGCGCCATCGGCTGACGATCGCCCTCGCCGGCCACGCCGGCGGTTGGCGCGAGGCCGAGGCCTGGCGATTGGCGGAACGGTTCGACCGCGCGCCGATCCCCTTCGCCGGCGCGGCGGGGGGAGACGGTCCGCTCGGTCGCCGCCTCGGTTTCCTCGATCTCGGCGCGCAGCCGGTCGAGCTGTTGGCGGTCAAGCGGGCCGAAGCGAGCGACGAACTCGTCCTGCGGGTGAGCGAGCGCTCGGGCTCCCCGGTGAACCTCGCGCCGCGCTTCGCGGCGGCGGTGCGCTCGCGGGCGATCGACGGGCTGGAGGAACCGGCCGGGCGCGACGATCCGTGGTCGCTCCACCCGAACGGGTTGATCGCGATCGCCTGCGAGCTCGCCCCGCCGCCGTCGCCGGTCGCGCCACCGCGATTCGCCGCGCTCGCCCTGCCTTGGAATCGGCGGGGATTCTCGCGCCAAGGCGAAGCCGGCGGCGCGGGTTTCGACGATCGGGGGAACTGTTTTCCTCGCGAGCTGCTGTCGTCGCCGCTCGTCGAGAACGGAATCGCCTTCGACCTCGACCAAGTCGGATCCGGGGCCGACGTCGTCGTGGCCTGCGGCCAGCGGCTCGATCTCGCCGCCGGGTTCGACGAGGTCTGGCTGCTCGGGGCGTCGATCGGCGGCGATCTCGAGGTCGGATTCGGCGGCGGACGGTCGCAGCGGCGCGCGCCGCTCCCGGACTGGCGCGCGCCGCTCGGCGCCTGGGATCGGGAGCGCTGGACGGCGCTCGGCCGCCGGCGCGTCGCCGGCTTCCGCAAGCAGGTCGCGCTCGCTTGGGTCGCGGGCCACCTGCACGACCGGCGGGGGCGCGACCGGATCTACGAACCCGGTTGCCTCTTCCTCGTCCGCCTGCCGGTCGCGCGCGAGGCGCGGACGCTCGAGCTGCCGGACGATCCGCGGGCGCGCTTCGTGGCCGCTGCGCAGGTCACCGGAGCCGGTTCGCAGCTCGTCCCCCTGGCGCCGCTGGTCCTCGATCACGGCGGCGGAGCGCGTGCCAGCCTCGGGCGGCGAAAGCGATAGCCTCCCTGCCGCCGCGGGAGTACGATCCCCGGCGGTCTTCGAGGAGGTCATGATTCCGATCCGGCGCTTCTGGCTAGGCCTGGTTTCGCTGCTCGTCGGTTCCCTGCTCGTCTTCGCCGCCGCCGCCGCCGCCGCGGCCGACGACGGCGACCTCGACCCGCTCTTCGGCCCCTCGCTGTCCGGCATCGCCCACGTCGGCTTCGATCTCGGTGGCACCCTCGCCGACTACGCCATCGCCACCGCGGTGGCGAACGACGGCGCGATCGTCCTCGCCGGCAGCGCGGTGACCGGCGCCCTGCCCGATTCCCTGAACTCCGCCGTGACTCGCCTGTTCCCCGACGGCAACGTCGACCCGGGATTCGGTTCCTTCGGGCGCCTGACTTTCGACACCGACTTCGCCGGCTCGCAGGACCAGTTGAGCGCGGTCGGCTTCCTGTCGACCGGCGAGATCGTCGCCGCCGGCACCACCGGCGGCAACGGCGCTTCGGTGGTCAAGCTGTCGGCCAACGGCATCGTCGAGGATCAACGCGTCTTCCATTTCGCCGGCCAGTCCGGTTTCCTCGCCCTCGCGGTCGCGCCCGGCGACAAGATCCTCCTCGCCGGCTACATCAACCGCGGCACCAACTACGCCTTCCTGGTGATGCGCCTCCTGCCCGATCTCGGGCGCGACTCGAGCTTCGCCGGCACGGGCGAGACCGAGATCGACTTCGACCTCGGCGCCCCGGTCTACGACGACGACGTCGCCACCGCGGTGACTCTCGACCACGCCGGGCGCGTCGTGGTCTGCGGCTACGCCAATTTCGCGGCCCAGGACGACGACATGGCGGTCGCGCGCCTGCTCGCCAACGGGCAGCTCGACATCGGATTCAGCGGCGACGGCCGCGCCACTTCGTTCTACGACCTGGGACCGAACGAAAAGTCGGATCAGTGCCACGGCGTCGCGGTGGACAAGGGCAACGCGGTCTACCTCGCCGGCACCGTGAAGCGCGACGCCTCCCCGTTCCAGTTCGCCGCGGTCACGCGGCTATTCTCGACCGGCAACCCGGACACCAACTTCGGCAACTTCGGACTCGGCCGCGACGTGCTCTCGGCGGTGGCCTCGGACATCGACGCCGGCGGGGCGATCGCGGTGCAGAGCGACGGCATCTTGGCGATCGGACAGGGCGAGGGGCTGACCGGCAAGCTGGGCGCGGCGCGATTGACTCCGGCCGGATTCCTCGACGGCTCTTTCGGCGGCGGCACCGGGGCGGTCTCCTACAACGTCTTCTTCAACGGCGCGGCGGACCGGGGGGCGGCGCTGGCGCTGCAAGGCGGGCGGATCGTCCTCGCCGGAAGCGGCGACGTCAACGGCGGCGGCGACCGCGATTTCGCGGCGATCCGCCTCCAGGCCGCGCTGATTTTCGCCGACGATTTCGAGCTCGGCGATTCGAGCGCCTGGACGACCCAAGCGCCGTAGTCGCCCCCGTCCGCCGGCGGGGCCTCAGCCGGCGCCGTGCGCCTCGCGCTCGGGCTCGACGTGGATCGACACCTGCGCGCCCGGGATCGCCTCGCCCAGGAGCTCCTCGAGCCGATCGCAGAGGTCGTGCGCCGCGGCGACGGTCATCGTGCCGCGGGTCACCAGGTGGAAATCGACGAACACGTCGCGCCCCGCCCTCCGGGTGCGCAGGTCGTGCACCTCGAGGGCGTCGCCGCGGTGCTCGGCGAGCAGGCGCTCGATCTTCTTCACCTCGGCCAACTCGAGGCCCTCGTCCATCAGGCCGCCGAACGAGCGCCGCACGGTGGCGATACCGACGCCGAGGATGTAGCCGGCGACGCCGACCGCGATCAGCGCGTCGAGGGCCCAGAAGCCGGTGGCCCAGGCGACACCGAACCCACCGAGCACGGCGAGCGAGGTGAGCACGTCGCTCTGCACGTGCTGACCGTCGGCGACGATCGCCGGCGAATGGTGGCGCCGGCCGATGCGCAGCAGGTAGACCGAAAGCGCCGCGTTGGCCAGCGTGGCGGTCGCCGAGAGCCCGAGACCGACGCCGAGCGCCGGCAGGGAGGGCGTGGCGCCGAAACGCCGCACGGCGGTGACCAAGATGGTGAGCGCCGCCAGGACGACCAGCGCGCCCTCGATCCCGGCCGAGAAGTACTCGATCTTCGAGTGGCCGAAGGGATGGTTGTGGTCGGCGGGCCGCGAGGCCACCTTCACCGCGAAGAGCGCGATCGCCGCCGCGACGACATTGACGATCGACTCGAGCCCGTCCGAGAGCAGGGCGATCGAGCCGGTCGTCCAGGCGGCCGCGAGCTTCAGGCCGAGCACCAGCAGACCGACCGCGACGCTGGCGACGCCGGCGCGCACGATCCGCCGCTCGGCGGTGCCGCTCAGCACGGGCGGTGCCCGGAACGAAACGGAACGATCACGGCGCAGCCCTGGATGCGGGGCGCGATTCGCGCGCCGGCGGCGAAGCTACCCGTGCTCTCCATGCTCGTCGTTTTGCCGCCGTCCGCGCGCGCTAGAAGCCGAGACCCGAGGACTCGAGGCGTTCCAGGATCTCCACCTCGGAGATTCTCCAGACGCCGCCGTCGAGTCGCCAAGCGAAGCGGACGCGGAAACGCTCGACGCCTGGGCCGCTGGCGCCGTCGCCGCGCACGGTGATCACGCAGCGCATCTCGGCGCTACCGTTCGCCCGGATCTCGAGCTCGCGCTCGCCGTCCGAGACCGCGATCCGCGTCGCGCCCTGGCGATAGCGATAGACGATTCCGGCGAGCTGCTCGCGGTCCTCGATCCTCCCCTCGTAGGGCGCGGCCGAGATGCTGAACCCGGGGGCGAACAGGTCGACGACCGACTTCGTGCGCGCCGCGGCCGCCAGTTGCCGCTCCTCGCCCGACTTGGCGAAGGCGGACTCGAGCTCTCCCAAGCGGCTCCAGAGGCGGCGCTCCTCGCTTCCCCACCAACGCCAGGCGAGGAAAACCACGAGCGCCGCGAGGGCGACCGCGAGGAGCCGCAGGAGGCGCGGATTCACGCGCGGGTCAGGCGGAGCGGCGGGCGACGAGGCGGATGTCGACGCCGGCGAGCGCCTTCGAGACCGGGCATCCGGCCTTGGCTCCGGCGGCGATCTCCTGGAATTTCGCCTCCTCGACTCCCGGCACGTCGGCTTCGCACTCGAGCTCGATGGTCGAGATCGAAGGCCCGCCCTCACCCATCCGGAGATGGACTTTGGCGGTGGTCGCGATGCGCCGCGGCGCGAAGCCCGCCTTGCCGAGAGCGCCGGAGAGAGCCATCGAGAAGCAGCCCGCATGCGCCGCGCCGATCAGCTCCTCCGGGTTGGTGCCGGTGCCCTCCTCGAAGCGGCTGGCGAAGGAGTAAGCCCCCTCGAAAGCGCCGCTGCCCAACCGCATCCTTCCGTTGCCGTCCTTCAGCCCGCCGCTCCAGACCGCGTTCGCGCTGCGTACCGCCATAGTCGATCTCTCCTCGTTCGGGGGTGGGGAAGATTCTGCAATCAGAAGGCGAAGCGGGCGATCGCCGACAGGGTGATCGTGTCGCTGTCGAAGTTGTCGAGCTCGTTGAAGACGTTGTTGCGGTAGTTGGCGCTGATGTCGAGGTGCACCGCCGGCAGCAGCAGCAGGTCGATGCCCGCCTTGGCCGCGTACCAGGGATCGGACCAGGAGTCTTTCGGCAGCCCGCTGCTGCGCGTCGCGCCGATGCCGACGCCGCCGTAGAACCCGCGACCGACGAGGACGTAGGCCTGCGGCGCCCAGGCGGCCGAGGTCGAGCCGCCGAAGCCCTTGTCGAAGTACTCGAGGTCGAGCTCGAAGCGCAGCAGCCCGCCCGGCAGGTACTGATAGGAGAGCACCTGCGAGGTGCCCTTGTCCTTGATGCCGCCGAAGTTGTCGTCCTTCAGCTCGTCGAGCGTCTTCCAGTAGTGGAAGCCGAAGCCGAGGCGGTGGTCGCCTGCGTGCGCCGGAGCGGCGCCGAGCGCGGCGAGCAACGCCAGGGTCAGGAGGATCGGTGAGGCGAATCTACGCATGGAGGCTCCCCTTGGTTGTTGGCGAATGGTCGCGCCTGGCGCGACGCCGGAGAGGATAGCAATTCGAGTGCCGGCCCGCGGTCAGCCGTCGCGCGCGCCGTCGTAGCGCCGGCCGAGCGCCACGCTCTCGGCGCCGCGGGTGACGACGAAGCGCGCGAATCGCGGCAGGTAGGGGCTGCGGTCGGCGCGCTCGCCGTTGATGGTCTCGACCTCGATCCGCGACGCCGGGCGGAACTGACGCGTCAAGCGCACCTCGAGCGGACGCAGGAGCTGCTCGACGCCCGGCTCGTCGTGCGCCAGGTGGAATTCGAGCTCGCGCCCGGAGCGTCGCACCTCGAGCGCCAGGCGGCTGCCGCGCCACACCAGGGTGTTGGCGGCGATCCGCCGCGGCAGCCTGCCGCGCAGCGCCGGCAGATCGACGCCGCAGAGCGACACGGGGTCGAGGGCCGAGTGCCACCAGACGGCGCCCTCGGGCAGCCCCGAGCGCAGGCGCGCGATCGCCCCCGGGGTCGCGAACTGGAGGCCCGGAACGTCGCGGAAGAACTGCCCGCCGACGACCTCGCCCGCCAGCTCGAGCAGCCGCAGGGTGCGCGCCAACCGGCTCCAGGCGAGCGGCGGCGGCTCGCCGGCGAGCAGCTCGCGAAAGACGACGCCGTGGCGCGCGAGCAGCACCCGGGCGCGGTCGCGCGCCAAACGGTCCTCGTCGAACGGATCGCGCTCGACGGCGGGGCGAGCGACGCGGCTCCAGCGGCCGGGGGCCGGTCGGGGCGCGCTCCAGCGGCGGAAGCTCGCCCGGCGGACACCGGGCGTCGCCAGCGGCGCGGCGAGCGCCGGGTCGGGCTCGAAATCGGACTCGACCCCCTGGCGCAAGGCGCGGAACGAGTCGTTCCACACCTCGCCGGCGAAGGCCAGGCGCCAGAGCTCGCGCGCCGTCTCGGCCGGACTCTCGCCGCTCGCCTGCGCGAGCTCGGCGAGGCCGCTCGGCCGGTCCAGCCGGGCGAGGAGGGGTGCGGTCTGCGGCGGCCGGGGGTCGACGAAGAGCTCGACGTCGCCCTCGAGGCAGAGCGCGATCTCGCCCGCGCCGCACCCGAGCCAGCGCAGCCCCGACTCCTCGGCGAGCGAGTCGAGCCAAGCCCGGTGATAGGGATCGAGGCGGGCGGGGAGGATCTCCTCCTCCCACATCGCCGCGGGCAGCGGCAGTCCGAAGAGCGGCTCGAGAGCGCCCTCGAGCGCTTCGATTCCGGATCGGTTGACGTCGGCGACCAACCCCTGCTGCACGGCACGGAAGAGGGCGAGCTCGGCGAGCGGCAGCGCCTGGAAGTCGGCGCGCGCGCCGGCGCGTCGCCAGCGCATCAGGGTCTCGAAGCTGCGCCGCGAGGCGACCTGATCCCCGGCTGCCCCCGCGAGCAGTGGGCCGTGAACCACGATCTCGGTGGCCACGAGTCGCGCCAGAGCCTCGCCGAGCGGCTCGCGCTCGAGCGCGAAGAGGTGCGCCACGCGATCCTCCGCCAACGGCGGCTGGGCGCGCAGCCACTCGTCGAGCAGGCCCGCTAGGGCCTCCGGGTCGGCCGCGAGCTCGCGCAGCGCCGGCGCCGTCAGCGGCCGGCCGAGGGCGCGCTCGAGTCGGGGCAACTGCTCGCGGGCGACGACCGCGCCTTCGCCGCCCCCCGCGCCCGGCGGCAGTTCGAGGAGCTTGTCCGCCGCGGCGGCGAACACCGCCTCGACCTCGTCCGCGCGCTCGTCCGCGATCGCCGCGCGCAGCTCGCGCCACTCGCCGAGCGGGATCCACAAGCGCTCCTTCACCCACTCGACGAGCTCGAGCGCGTCGCGCGGCGGATAGCCGGGCAGGAGGCGGTGCGCCTTGCGCCGGAACTCCTCGGCGAGCGCCGGCGGGATCTCGGGTCGCAATTCGCCGGCGAGCGCCACCTCGCGCAGCAGGTCGCCGGCGAGCGCCGTGCCGCCGCGCGGCGGGGCCTCGTCGTCCTCGTACATCTGGCGATTGGTCCGCTTCCAGACCAGGTTGGCGGCGAAGGGCGAGGGTGCGGAGGTCACCGCGGTCGAGATCCGGATCTCGCCGGTGCCGAGCTCGGCGAGCAGTTGCTTCAGGCGCGGCAGGTCGAATTCGTCCGCGAGGCAGGTACGCCAGGTCTCGAGCAGGATCGGGAAGTCGTCGAAACGCTCGACCGCCGACAGGAGCTTCTTGGCGCTCTCGCGCGCCAGCCAGAGCGGCGTGCGCCGTCGCAGGCCGCCGCGCGGCAGCAGCAGAGCGCGCCCGGCATTCTCGCGGAAGCGGGCGCCGAAGAAGCCGCTGCCCTCGAGCCGGCGCCGCAACAGCTCCTCGATGCGCTCGGGATCGATGGCGCGCAGCAGCGCCGGCAGGTCGGCGTCGCGCGGCGCGATCACCAGCAGGGCGTCGTCGTCGCTGACCACTTCGAGCGGCAGGCCGCCCCCCTCTTCCCAGGCGGCGGCGAGGGCGTGCGCCAGCGGTCGGTTCACCCGGCCCCCCCAGAGGGTGTAGAGCACGATCTGGCGCCGGGAGGCGTCGTGCACCCGCTCCTCCGAGAGCTCGACCAGGAGGTGGCGGCGGTGCGGCAGCGAGGTGCCGGTCGCGATGCGCTGCTCGCGCAGCAGACGGACGAGCTCGGCCGCGGCCGGAGGCTCGAGCGCGTGCTCGCTCTCGAGCTCGGAGGCGAAGCGCGCCTCGTCGAGCCGGCCGTCGGCGCGCTCGAGGAACTGGCCGATCTTCTCCGACAGGAAGAAATCCCGGTCCTGCTCGTCCGCCCGCCAGAACGGGGCGAGGGGCGGGCCACCGCGCGCCGGGGCCACCAGGACGTCGTTGTGGGTGATGCCGCGGATGCGCCACGACTGCGCGCCGAGGGTGAAGACGTCGCCGAGCGAGCGCTCCCAGACGAACTCCTCGTCGAGCTCGCCGAGCTTGGCGCGCGAGTCCTCGAGCCGGAGCTGGAAGTAGCCGCGGTCCGGGATCGTGCCGCCGCGCTCGGCGAGCTCGCGCACCAGGCCGGCGCGCGCGGTCGCGCGGCCGGTCAGGCGGTCGATCGCGATGCGCGGCCGCAGCTCGGCGATCCGGCTCTCGGCGTAGCGTCCGGCGAGCATCTCGAGCACCAGGTCGAATTGGCGGCGCGGCAGGTCGCGGTACGGATCGCTGGTGCGCACCGCGAGGAAGAGCCCGTCGACCTCCCAGCTCTCCGCCGCCAGCATGCCGAGGATCACCTGCGCCAGCACGTCGAGCGGATTGCGCACGACGCGCAGCGGCTCGATCTCGCGCTCGGCGACCGCGCGCGCCACCACCGCCGCCTGCAGCAGGTCGCGCGGATGGGTGGGGAAGAAGACGCCGCGCGAGACCTCCCCCACCCGGTGCCCGGCGCGGCCGATGCGTTGCGCCGCCGAGGCCACTGCGCGCGGCGTCTGCACCAGCAGCACCTGGTCGAGCGCGCCGACGTCGATGCCGAGCTCGAGCGAGCTCGTGGCGACCAGCGCCGGCAGCTGGCCCTCCTTCAGTCGGCGCTCGACCGCCTGGCGGATCTCGCGCGCCAGCGAGCCGTGGTGCGACCAGGCGACCTCGCGCGCTTCGCCGGCGTTGAGCTCGCGGGTGAAGCGCTCCGCCATCCGCCGGCTGTTGGTGAAGATCAGGGTCGAGCGCGCCGCGGCCAGGCGGGGCCGGATGTCGGCGGCGAGCCGGGTCCAGAAAGCGTCGTCGAGCGCGTCCGGATCGTCGGACGCCGGCGCGAGCCGGACGGTGAGGTCGTAGCGCTTGGCCTCGTGCGACGCCAGGACGCGCACCGCTCGCGGGACGTGGCGCGGCTCCCCGCCTTCGCCACGTTCGAGGCGGAGCCCGCCGACGAAGGCCGCCACCTCGTCGAGCGGGCGGACGGTTGCCGAGAGCGCCACGCGCTGGAACTCGCCCGCGAGCCGCACCAGGCGATCGACGGCGGTGATCAAGTGGGTACCGCGCTTGCTGCCCGCCACGGCGTGGATCTCGTCGAGCAGCACGCAGGTGACGCCGGCGAAGATCCGCCGGGCGGCTTTCGAGAGCAGGAGCAGGTTCAGGCTCTCGGGCGTGGTGATGAGGATTTCCGGCGGGCGCCGGAGCAGCTTCTGGCGCTCGCTCGCCGGCGTGTCGCCGCTGCGCGTCGCGACCCGGATCGGCGCCGAGTCGACGCCCGCCGTGGCGAAGCGGCGCTCGACCTCGGCGAGCGGGCCGAGGAGATTGCGCTCGACGTCGGCGTTCAATGCCTTGAGCGGCGACACGTAGACCACGCGCGTCGTGCCGCCGGTCCAGGCGCCGGTCGCCAGGCGGTCGATCGCCCAGAGGAAGGCGGCGAGAGTCTTGCCGCAGCCGGTCGGCGCCGAGATCAGCACATGCTCGCCGGCGGCGATGGCGGGCCAGGCGAGCGCCTGGATCTCGGTCGGCACACCGACCGCCTCCTCGAACCACCGGCGCACGACGGGGTGAAAGCCGGAGAACATCGCTGCCGAGACTATGAGATCGGCGCACCGCTCGGCGCGGCCCGGGCCGTCGAGCGCGCGATCAGCGCGGGGGGAGGTGCGATCGCCGTTCGGCGGCGACCTCGGGTCGCCCCTGCCGCTCGGCCAGGCGAGCCCAAAGCTCCCACGGTAGAGGCCACTCCGGCAGCAGCCGGCAGGCGGCCGCGAGGTGCGGATCGGCGGCGGCGAGATCGCCGCGCGCGAGCTCGATCTGGCCGAGGCGAGCCAAGACGCCGGCGCTCTCCGTGCCGGCGGCGACTGCGCCACGTAGCGCCCGCTCCTCTTCGGCCGGTCGGCCCGCCTTCGCCTCGAGCTCGGCGAGCGCGAGCCAGGCGGCGGCGAAGCGTGGGTCGATCGCCAGCGCGCGCCGCAGCGCGCGTTCGGCCTCGTCGCGCCGCCCCGCCTCGGCGAGCGCATCGCCTCGGCGCAGGTGGAGGAACTCGAGGTCCGGGTTGAGGGCCAGAGCGCGCTCGAGGGTCGAGATCGAGCGTGTGAGCTCGCCCGCCGCGCGCTCGGCGGCGGCGAGCTCGGTCCAGAAGGGCACGCTGCCCGGGCTCTCGCGAACCAGCGCCGCGAGCTGGTCGCGGGCGCTCGCGGCGTCGCCCGCCGCGAGGCGGCGCTTGGCTTCGGTGAAGCGGGCAAAGAGCGCGAGGCCGTCCCGCGGGTCGATCGTGCCGGCCCGGCGCGTGCCGCCCGCGGCGTAGCCGAGACTGGCGAGCGCGGCCGACAGCTCGGCGTCGCGTGGCGCGGCGCCGACATCGGCCGCCGCCTTGCGGGTCGACAACTTGGCGAGCTCGGCGCGCAGGCGGCCCGCGACGTCCCGCCGCTCGAGCCGGCGGTCGGCGGTCTCCCCCGGATCGGCTGCGAGATCGTAGAGGTGCGGCTTCGGTCCCTCGATCCAGCGCCACGATCCCGCGGTCAGGGCGCGCAGAGGCGACCAGCCGAAAGCCGAGGCCGGGAACTCCGTCTCGTGGTAGATCGCCGGACCCGGCTCGCCGCCGGCGAGGGCGAGCGGCGGCCCCGGAAGCTCCGCAGACGCGACTTCGGTGAGCGCCAGCAGGGTCGCCGCGAGCCGGCGCGTTGCGACCGGAGCCGCTTCGACGGCACCGGCGCGGATTCCGGGGCCGGCGAGCAGCAGCGGCACGCGCAACGTCGCCTCGGTAAGCAGCAGCCCGTGCTCGGCCTCGCCGTGCTCGCCGAGCGACTCGCCGTGGTCGCCGACCGCGGCGACGATCCGCGGCCGGCCGCGATCGGTGCCGGCGAGCAGCCGCCCGAGCTCGCGGTCGACGAGCTCGATCTCGCCGAGGTAGGGGGACGCGGCACCGCCGCCCGCGGGCGGCCGGTAGGGCGCGTGGGGATCGTAGAAGTGCACCCAGAGGAAGACCGGCCGATCGCGCGCCAGGGCGGCGAAGGCGGCGAGCGCTTCGTCGACCACCTCGGGGGCCGTCCGTTCGGCATAGCCGTACTCGCCCAGCCGCTCGGCCGCCATGCGATCCTCGTAGCGGTCGAAGCCGCGGTCGAGGCCGAAGCGATGGTCGAGGACGCGCGAGCCGACGATCGCCGCGGTCGAGTAGCCGGCGGCGGAGAGAGAAGTCGTCAAGGTAGGGATCGCGGACGAGAGTAGCGCCGTGCCGTTGTCGCGCAGGCCGTGCTCGATCGGGTCGAGACCGGTCAGCAGGGAGGCGTGCGCCGGCAGGGTCAACGGCACAGGGGTCAACGCCTCGGCGAAGCGCAGACCGCCGGCCGCGATCCGGTCGAGGTTGGGTGTTCGCGCTCCCCCGCCGTAGCAACCGAGCGCGTCGGCGCGGGTGGTGTCGAGGGTGACGAGCAGGAGATCCGGCCGCTGCGCGCCGGGCTCGGCGGCGTGGGCGGAGGCGAGGGAAAACAAGAGCGCTCCCAGGAGGAGACCCCTGGGAGCGCCGTGAGAACGCACAGCGGTCAACCGCGAAGGCCGAGCGTCACGGAGCGGCGCTCGACCAGGCGGCGGTGTTGCCGGACTCGAAGCCGTCGGTGAACAGGTACGACGACGTGCCGCAGGAGTTCGACTGCGCGTCGGCGACCGCCACGTCGACGTCGGTGAGCGTCAGCTCGTCGAACTTGAAGCCGGTGTCGTTCGACGCTCCGTCGGTGCCGTAGCGCATCTGCAGGCGCATCGGCTTTCCCGAGTGGGTGGCCGACTGCAACGCCCCGGCCGTCCACGTGCTGGTGGCCCAGCTGTCGAAGACGCCGGCCCAGCCGCCGCCACCCTGATCGCTGGTGCCGCAGGCGCCGCCGACGCCGGTGGCGTTGTAAGTTCGGCCGCCGGACGGCGTCACCAGAGTACGGCTGTCGGTCGCCGGATCGAGCAGGCCGAGGTTCGCCCGATCCCACCACTGGCCGGAGCTGAAGACCTCGGTGCGGAACCGGGTCGAGAGCGTCAGCGTCGAGTCGGGGTGGAGCGCGAAGAGCGGCGACTGCACGACGTCGCACTGATTGTCGAGGTTGGCCGAGGACTGGTAGTAGAACGTTCCCAAGCCGCCGGCGCCGCCGGGGCTGACGTTGGTTCGGTTGAAGACGCCGCGGGTGGTCTGCCAGCCGTCGGTCCCGCCCTCGAAGGTGTAGCTCTGCGATCCGACGTTCTGGAAGTCCTGCTCGGTGTAGATGTAGCTCACCGCGACGTCGAGCGGCGAGGCGAGCTGGTCGGCGGTGAGCTGCACGTTCACCGTGAAGACGTCGTTGGCGGCCAGCCCCTGGGGGATGACGTCGAGGATCGCCATCGCCGAACCGCAGGTGCCGAACGACGGGGTGACGTCCTTCGGCAGCGCGGTCACGATGGTGGTGCTCGGGTGGGACGGCGAGCTGGCCGCAAGGATGCGGACGTTGGTCAGCGTCACGGTGCTGGTGTTCGACAGCGGCACCTCGACGCGGAACGCTTCGCAGTTGTCGGCGAAGGCGTCGCCGTCGCCGTCGATCCCGGTGAATTCCGTCAGCTCCGGCAGGGCGGCGAGGGTCGCGGTCGCCTGGCTCGGCGTCGCCGGCGTGCAGGCGCTCGCCTGCGAGCCGAAGCACTCGTCGTTGGCGCCGACCGGCAAGACGACGTAGTAATAGGTGCGCCCGTCTTGCAAGCCGGAGTCGGTGTAGCTGTTGCCGGCGGTGTCGGCGAGCTGGATCTTGCCCATGTCGCAGCCGTGGACGCCGTCGGTGCGCAGGACGCGGTAGGTCGAGGCTCCGGCGACCGAGGTCCAGGAGAGATCCACCGTCCGGTCGCGCACCGTGGCGGTCACCACCGGCGCGGCCGTCGGGCTCCCCGCGCAACCGGAGGCGGTCGGCGTCGGCGTGTTGCAAGCGATCTTGTGGCGGTTGAAGGAGTCGAAGATCGCCTGCATGTGCGGCGTGCCGTCGTTGATGTTGCCGTTGTCGTCGTCGGCGGCGAGGTAGTTCTTGTAGCCGGTGTCGGCCGGACAGCCGGCGTTCGGGAAGGCGCCCGACCAGAAGTTGTTGATTCCGCCCGAGCCGCGATAGACCATCTGGACGGCGATCTCGCGCGTGACGTCGCGCGGCAGGTTGAAGGGAGCGCTGCGCAGCTCGCGGTTCCAGACGTCCCACACCGCCTCGGAAGCCACGTAGCTGACGCAGTGCACCTCGCCGCCGCAGGTGGCGATGGTGGTCAGCGTCGTCGGCGAGTGATTGCTGCGCCGATCCCAGTCGATGTCGCGCACGCCGCTGCAGATCGGCTCCGGTCCGGCGCCGTCCGGGTCGACGCAGGGGTTACCGTAGCCCGAGCAGCCGCTGTCGTTCGAGCGGAATCCGCGCCCCATGCAGCTGTCGAACAGGCGCAGCGCGGCGTAGGTGTCGGCGATCGCTTCCGCGCCGGTCGACAGGGTGGCGGGGATGGCGTCATTGTTGTCCATGCCGTGACCCCACTCGTGGTCGAACACCCCGGCGAGCTCTCCCGTGTTCCGGCAGCCGCCGCCGGAACGGTAGAAGTTCACCTCGACGCCGTTCCAGTTGGCGTTGCACGTCTGGTTGATGTTCATGTTGGCGGTGAGCTGATCCTGCAGCCAGGTGTTGTTGGGCAGGTGCGAGAGCGCGAACGCCTTCTGCTGGTTGAGCTCGAAGTAGCCGGTGCGCGAGGCGTGCGTGTTCCCGGCGCCGGTGCCGGGCGGCACGGTGCAGTTGGTGCCCGCGCTGGTGCCGAAGTCGAGATCGCCGCTGCTCGACGAGAGCGCCGAGCCGCAGGTGTCGGTCATCCTCAGGAACGTGCCGGAGAGCGACGAGCTGATCGAACCGTCGACACAGAACGGCAGGTTGCCGCCGGCATCGGTAGTGTAAGTCGTGGCGCCGTTGGTGACGTCGGAGAACGGCATCGGCCAACCCGCCTGCTCGACGCCGTCGGGTGCGCCGCCGGAGCTCTTGCCGTCGTTGCCGATCGGAAAAACGCCGCCCTTCACCTGGCGCGTGCTCACCGCGTAGTCGCGCAGGTCGCGGAACGAGAGCAGGTCGCCGTTGGTGGCGTCGACCAGCCCCTGCCAGCGCGCCCCGCGCTCGCCGAGGTCCGGCCGCACGATCCACACCAGGCGGTAGTCGAGGCCGCCGCCGATCGAATTCGGCGGCAGCGACTCGTCCGCGGAGACCGGTTGCCAGGCGAGCTCGCTGCCCTTCCAGGAGGAGCCGAATGCGACCGCGCCGAGGTGCTGCTTCACCGCGGCGACGGCCTGCGCTTCGTCGATCCGCGCCGTCAGGCTGGTGTCGACCTCGCCCCAGTTGACCGTGCCCCAGAGGACGAGGTTGCCGTAGCGAATCGTCGCCACGATCGCGCTGCCCAGCACCGGCCGGCCGGCGACGACGCGCGGGGTGTAGATGACGATGTAGTTCGGGTCGATGACCGACACGCGGCCCGGCGAGACGACCTGCGAGAGGTCGAGGCCGAGGGCCGGCGCGTTCTGCTCGAGGTAGCCGCGGTAGGCGTCCCAGGCGGCCTGGCCGAGATCGAGGTCGCTGTTCGGCTTCTGCTTGCCGAGGCCGGCCCAGGTGAGCTGGTTGCCGACCCCGGTGCCGGGAAGCAGCGGGGTGACCGGCTGGATGCCGCTGAATCGCCCGGTGCGCTGATCGACGTAGGAGGACTCCGGCGACACGCCGAGGCTCGAGAATTTGTCGGCGCCGACCTGGCTGGCCACGGCCGCCCCGACGACGTGCAGCTGCGGGTACTGCAGCTCGGGTCGCGAGAACTCCAGGGTCCGGTTCTTCTCGTCCTGCGGGGGCACGAAGGCCGCGGCCGGCAGTGCGGCCAGGGAGACGACGGCCAGCGAATGCAACACTCTTCCGACCATGCGTGGCTGCACGACGCTTCTCCTCCTGTCAGATTCGGACTGCGCTACCGACGATCGGCGAAGATCGCCGGGCGATTCTACGAGGCGAAGGGCGCAGTGTACCGTGGACCGTTCCGTTCTCGCCACCCGGGTCAGGATCGTCCCCCGAAGGTGTCGCAGGCATCGGGATCCCCGGACTCGAGCCCTTTGCGCAACCACTGGACGCGCATCTGCGACGAGCCGTGGGTCCAGGATTCGGGGCTCGAGTAGCCCTGCGCCATCTTCTGCAGGCGGTCGTCGCCGATCGCGGCGGCGGCGCCCAGTCCCTCCTCGACGTCGCCGGGCTCGAGCATCTTGCTGCGGGCGTTGGCGTAGTGCCCCCAGACGCCGGCGAGGCAGTCGGCCTGAAGCTCGAGGCGCACCGAGTAGGCGTTCGCCTCCTCCTCCGAGCGGGCGCTCTCCTGCGCGCGCTGCACCTGCTCCGAGATTCCGAGGAGATTCTGGACGTGATGACCCACCTCGTGCGCCAGAACGTAAGCCTGGGCGAAATCGCCCGGCGCGCCGAAGCGACGATCCAGATCGCGGTAGAACGCGAGGTCGATGTAGACGCTCTGGTCGACGGGGCAGTAGAACGGGCCGACGGCCGCCGAGGTCGTGCCGCAGGCCGACCGCACGCCGCCGCTGAACAGCACGACCTTCGGGTGGACGTAGGAGCGTCCGTCCTTGGCGAAGATCTCGTCCCAGGTGTCCTCGGTGTCGGCGAGAATCGTGCGCACGAACTTCGTCTGCTCGTCCTCGCCGGCCGTCGCGGTCGTCCCGTCCTCCGGCAGGTTCGAGGGCTGGGTGTCGACGGCGACCGGCCCGGCGCCGCCGATCTGCTGCAGAAGC
Organism: Thermoanaerobaculia bacterium; assembly: GCA_046331385.1. Taxonomy (GTDB): domain Bacteria; phylum Acidobacteriota; class Thermoanaerobaculia; order Multivoradales; family JAGPDF01; genus JAXLQW01. Next base: position 671,402 of record JAXLQW010000001.1, on the reverse strand, counting down.
TGCAGGGGATCGGCGCCGGTCAGCAGCGAGACCACGAACACCAGGACGATCGTCCCGCAGCCGCCGACCGCCAGCCCGCCGCGGCCGCCCGGAAAGCCGGTGCCGAAGCCGCGCCGGTCCTCGACTTGCTCGCTCTCTCGTCGGCCGGTCCAACGCATCGCCTGCCTCCTCCCCGATCGGCGGCGATTCTGGCAGACCGGCGACCGGGCGGCGAGGGGTCGGATAACATCGCCGGGAGGAGAATCCGAGCATGCCGAGTCTCTCCGGCAAAACCCTGTTCGTCACCGGCGCGTCGCGCGGCATCGGGCTGGCGATCGCCTTGCGCGCGGCGCGCGACGGCGCCAACGTGGCGATCGTCGCCAAGACGGTCGAGGCGCATCCGCGCCTGCCAGGCACGATCCACAGCGCGGCGCGAGAGATCGAGGAGGCCGGCGGCCGGGCGCTCGCCCTGGCGGTCGACATCCGGTCGGACGAGGCGGTCGAGCGAGCGGTCGCGACCACGGTCGAGACCTTCGGCGGCATCGACGTCGCGGTCAACAACGCCTCGGCGATCTCGCTCACCGGCACGCTCGCGACGCCGATGAAGAAGTTCGACCTGATGTTCGGCGTCAACGTGCGCGGCACCTACTTGTGCTCGCGGGCCTGCCTGCCCCATCTGCTGCGCGCGCCGAATCCGCACATCCTGAATCTCGCACCGCCGATCAACTTGCGCCCCCAATGGTTCGCCGGCCATGTGGCCTACACCATGGCCAAGTACGGCATGTCGATGTGCGTCCTGGGCATGGCCGAGGAGTTCCGCGACGCGGGCGTGGCGGTGAACGCGCTCTGGCCGCGAACCGCGATCGACACCGCGGCGATCGCGATGCTCGGTGGCGGCGAAGTGCGGCGTCACTGCCGCACGCCGGAGATCCTCGCCGACGCGGCGCACTGGATCCTCACCCGGCCGGCGCGCGAGTGCAGCGGCAACTTCTTCGTCGACGACGAAGTGCTGGCGCGCGCCGGCGTGACCGATCTCGAGCGCTATGCGGTCGAGCCGGGTCAATCGTTGTACCCCGACTTCTTCCTCGATTGAGGGCTCGCCATGACCGATCCTCGCGACGTCAACGCCACCCGGCCGGTGCGCATCGTGAATACGGAGACCATGGCGAAGATCTTCGAGATCACCGACGCCGTCGGAGTGTCGCGCGAGAACGTGCGCGTGCCGCTGGTGGGTGAGGGCGAGGGCCGAGTGTCGCGGCTGCCGGACGGGCGCTGGGAGATCGTCGTTCCCGCGACCGGACCGCTCTCCGCTTTCCTCGCCGAGTTGCTCACCAAACTCGGCGACTGAGCCCTCGCCCGCGGCGGCTTCCGGCGCGCGCGCCGAACCCGTTCGTCCTGAAGACCGGCTACGAAACGCCGGCTGAGGTGGCCGGCACGAGCGCAACGCAGCGGACGCGAGCAGATCCGCTGCCGCAGCCGAAGGACGGTGAAAACTCCGCGCTAGCCCGCGTCGGACTCGGGTCGCGGCGGCGCGAAGGAGAAGTCCGCCACTAGCACCGTGACGTTGTCCCTCCCGCCGGCGACGAGCGCCGCCTCGAGCAGCCGATCGCAGGCGGCCGGGGCGTCGGCGGCGATCGCCAGCGGCTCGAGCTCGGCGTCGCTGAGCGCGTCGCTCAGGCCGTCGCTCGCCAGCACGAGGCGATCGCCGTCCACGAGCGCCAGGCGGTGGATCTCCACCTCCACCTTGCCGTCGCTGCGGCCGATCGCCTGGTAGAGCACGTGGCGCAGGTGGTGATTGGCGATCTCTTCGGGGGGGATCTGGCCGTGGTCGGCGAGCCACTGCGCCAGAGTCTGGTCCTGCGTCAGCCGGAGGAGCTTGCCGCCGCGCACCAGGTAGGCGCGCGAGTCGCCGACGTGATAGAGGAAGAGGCGGTCGCCGACCGCGTAGGCCACGGTGAGGGTGCTGCCCATGCCGTGCAGCTCCGGGTTCGCGCGCGACCGCTCGGCGATTTCGGCGTCGAGACGCTGGAAGATCTTCGCCGCCCGGCTCGCCACCTCCTGCGCCTCGTCGTCCCCCATTTCGAAGAACCAACGCGAGCGGTTGAGCCCCAGGCGCAGACCGAGGCTCAGCGCCAGCGTGCTCGCGACCTCGCCGGCCGCGGCGCCGCCCATGCCGTCGGCGACCGCGAACAGCCACCCCGGCTGCTCGCGCCAGGCTTCGAAAGCGCCGGGATCGAGATTCGTGGCGCGCGTGCGATAGGAACGCGCGAGCTCGGCCACCAGGAATCGATCCTCGTTCCCCGCCCGCGGTCCGGCTTCCGAGCGCGCCGCGAAGCGGACGGCGAGCTCCGGCGGCGAGACGTCGCTCGCGGGCGCGGCGAGGTGCGGTGGGACGTCGGTCATCGCCATGTTCCTTTCGGCTGCGCCGGCGGCGAACGGCTCCGCCGGGCGCGAGTATACGCAGCGCTCCCCGACCTCCCGGCACGAGTAGAATCCGGCCCATGTCAGCGCCCGAGAAACTCCCGTCCGCTTGTCCGCTCGACTGCCCCGACGCCTGCAGTCTCGAGGTCACGGTCGAAGGCGGCCGGGTGACCAAGGTCGACGGCGCGCGCGACCGCAATCCTCTGACCGCCGGCTTCATCTGCTCGAAGGTGCGCCAGGTGCCACGGCTGCTCTACGGCGAGAGTCGGTTGCGGCACCCGATGCGCCGGGTCGGCGCGAAGGGCGAGGGGCGGTTCGAGCGCATCTCCTGGGAGGCGGCGCTCGATCTCGCCGCCGACCGGCTGCGCGCGACGCGCGACGCGCACGGCGGGGAGGCGATCCTCCCCTACTCGTACGGCGGCTCGAACGGCGTCCTGACGCAAGACACGACCGACGCCCTGCTCTTTTCGCGTCTCGGCGCCTCACGCCTCGAGCGGACGATCTGCGCCGCCGCGACCGGCGCCGCGGCGCTCGGCCTCTACGGCAAGATGGCGGGCGTCGCCTTCCCCGACTACGAGCAGGCCGAGCTGATCGTCCTCTGGGGGGTCAATCCCTCGAGCTCCGGCATCCACCTGGTGCCGATCCTCGAGCGCGCCCGGGCACGCGGCGCCAAGCTCGCGGTGGTCGACCCGCGGAGCACGCCGCTCGCCAAGCAGGCCGATCTCCACCTGGCGCTGCGACCGGGCTCCGACCTGGCGATCGCGTTGGCGCTGCTCAACTGGCTCTTCTCGACCGGCCGCGCGGACCTCGCCTTCCTCGCCGAGCACGCCACCGGCGTCGAGGAGCTGCGCCGGCGCGCGGCCGCTTGGTCGATCGAGCGCGCGGCCGAGCTCGCCGGCGTGCCGCCGGACGCGGTACTGGCGCTCGCCGAGCTATACGCCGCCGCGCGGCCGGCGGTGCTGCGCTGCGGTTGGGGGCTCGAGCGCAATCGCAACGGCGGCTCCGCGGTCGCGGCCGTGCTGGCGCTGCCCGCCGTAGCGGGCAAGTTCGGCGTCCGCGGCGGCGGCTACACCCTGAGCAACTCCGGGGCGTGGAAGTTCGACGCGCGCGCGATCTCGGGGCCGGCGGCCGCGACCCGGGCGGTCAACATGAACCGCCTCGGCCAGGCGCTCACCGAGCTCGCCGACCCGCGCATCCATCTACTCTTCGTCTACAACTCGAACGCCCTGATGACCGCGCCGCGCCAGGAGCTGGTGCGCCGTGGCCTGGGGCGCGAGGATCTGTTCACCGTGGTCTTCGACGCGACGCGCACCGATACCGCTCGCTGGGCCGATCTCCTGCTGCCGGCGACCACGTTCCTCGAGCACCGCGAGCTGTCGCGCGGCTACGGCGCCTTCGTGCTGCACGCCATCGAACCGGTGGTCGAGCCCGAGGGCGAGGCGCGCCCCAACTACGACGTCTTCGCCGAGCTCGCGGTGCGCTGCGGGGTCGCGCGCCGCGACGAGATCCCGACCGCCGCCGAAGCGGTCGACCGGCTCCTCGACTCGACCGGCCGCGGCGACGAGCTGCGCTCCGAGATCGGCGACCGTGGTTTCGCCCTGCCGGCGACCGGCGCCGCACCGATCCAATTCGTGGACGTCTTCCCGCGCACCGCCGATCGCAAGATCCACCTCGTGCCCGAGGAGCTCGACCGCGAGGCGCCGGCGGGCCTCTACGGCTTTCGCGTCGATCCGGCGACCGACCGCTTTCCCCTGGCGCTGATCTCGCCGGCCACGAGCCGGACGATCTCTTCGACCCTCGGGCAGCTCCGCCGCAAGCTGGTACCGCTCACCATCCATCCGCAGGACGCCGCCGAGCGCGGCCTGCGGGACGGCGACCGGGTCCGGGTCTGGAACGATCTCGGCGAGGTGCACTGCGACGTGCGGATCACAGGCGATCTGCGCCCGGGGGTCGTCGAGCTCCCCAAGGGCCTGTGGAGCCACAACACCGCCAACGGCGCGACCGCCTGCGCCGTGGCGCCCGACACGCTCACCGATCTCGGCGGAGGCGCCTGCTTCAACGACGCCCGGGTCGAGGTGGCGCGAGCCTGATTCGCGGCTCGCCGCGAGCGGGCTCCCGGCCTCAAGGAGCCGTGCGGCGGGCCACCCAGTAGGCGGTCATCGTCGCCACTCGCCGCAGGCGCGGCGAGCGATTCTCGAAGGCGGCGACGAGCACGGTGCGGCCGCCGTCGTGGCGGATCACCGGCGGAAAGGGCCACGACCCGTCGCCGATCGGGCACTCCTTGCCCGGCAAGCAATCCTGCGAGGTCGGCCCGTCCTGGGCCTCGTAGCGAAAACCCACGAAACGGGCGTCGGGAGCGAGCGCGACGAAGAGCAAGGCGCAGTTCGGCGGCAGCCCGTCCTGCAGCGTGGACCAGGTCGCCGGCGGCGCGCTCGCCAGGCGCGACGCGAGATCGGCCGGACAGACCGAGGCGGCGGCGGAGCTCGCCGGCGGAGCGACCGGGACCTCCTGCTGCGCGTAAGCGGCGGTCTCTCCCGGCCGGCACTCGACGCACTGCCGCGCGACCGGCCGCGGTGCCGGCAACGGAGCCATGGGCGCCGGCGCGGCAACAGGCGGCGAAGGAGGAACCACCGCCGGTCTCAGCGGCGCGGCAGGAACCGCAGGAGCCGCGACAACCGCCGGCGCAGAAGCGACCGCCGGCGCCTTTTCCTTAGGCGAGCTTTTCTCCACGAGGGCGGGCGAAGGCACTGCCACCGCTGGCGCCACCGCTGGGCTCGGCACCGCAGGCGCGGCAGGAACCGCAGGTGGCGCAACGACGGCCGGCGCCGCCGGCGTCATTTCCCCAGGTGAGCTTCTTTCAACGGTGGCAGGGGAAGGCGTCGCCGCCGCTGGCGCCACCGGTGCGACCGGCGGCGCCGGTTCCCAGGGCTCGACCTGCGGCTTGAAAGGCACCGACCTGGCGCGCCCGAAGCGCACCCGCATCGGCGCCACGGCGCCCGGCACGTTGTGCTGCGAGGCGCTGCGGATCTCGGGCTTGTGGTCCGGAGCCACCGCGAGCTCGGCGCGAAACGACATGAATCCCGGCTTGCGAACCTCGAGCGACCATAGCCCGGGGGCGAGGCCGGCGATCACCGCCCGGCCGTTCTTGTCGGTCAGTACCGGACGGGGCCCGAAGCCCCCCTCCTCGCCGACATAGGCGACCACGATCTCGGCGCCGGCGAGGTCGTGACCCTTCGGATCCTCCACCTTCACTTCGAAAGCCGCCGGGCCCTCCCAGGTCGAGGCGGCGAGCGCCGTCGCGAGAGCCGTGGCCAGGGAGAGTCCGAGCGGGATCGCGATCAGCGACGTGCGCCAGGTGCGGGTGGGCATGCGCCGATCCTAGTGCAGGCGGCGCCCGGCAAGGGGCACCCCGCTGCGCGGCCGACCGCGGGAGGTCTAGAGGCGGTTGGCGGGCGTGGTGGCGCCGCCGCTCGAAACCAGGGCCGCCGGCTCGGGGGTGAAGTCCTCGCCCGGATTGATGAATCGGTTGCGCTCCAGGCGGTACTGGCGGTCGTAGAGCTGGCGGTAACGGCCGTCGCGCGCCAGCAGCTCGGAGTGCGTGCCGCGCTCCACCACTTCGCCGCCTTCGAGCACCAGGATCTGATCGGCGCTCTGGATCGTCGACAGCCGGTGGGCGATGACGAAGGTCGTGCGCCCGCGGCGCAGCGCCGTCAGGCCGTCCTGGATCATCGCCTCGGATTCGCTGTCGAGGCTCGAGGTCGCCTCGTCGAGGATCAGGATCGCCGGATCGGCGAGGATCGCGCGCGCGATTCCCACCCGCTGCCGCTGGCCGCCCGAGAGCTTCACGCCGCGCTCCCCCACCACCGTCTCGTAGCCCTTGTCGAAGCGGCCGACGAATTCGTCGCAGTGGGCGATCGCCGCCGCCGCCAGGATCTCCTCGCGACTGGCGCCGGGGCGCGAGTAGGCGATGTTCTCGGCGATCGTGCCGTCGAAGAGGAAGTTGTCCTGGAAGACCACGCCCAGCCGGCGGCGAAAATCGCGTAAGCGAATGGTGGCGAGATCGCGGCCGTCGACCCGGATCGTCCCCGTCTTGGGGCGATGAAAGGCCATCACCAGGCCGATCAGGGTGCTCTTGCCGGAGCCCGACGAGCCGACGAGCGCGGTCGTCGAACCGGCTGCGGAGCGAAAGCTGACGTCTCTCAGCACCGGCACCCCGGCCTCGTACTCGAACCCGACGTGCTCGAACTCCACCTCGCCGGCGATCCGCTCGAGCGGTTCGAGCCCGGCGTCGGCCGCGTCCTCGGTCGGCTCGGCGAGGATCTCGCGGATCCGGTCGAGTCCGGCGAAGGCTTCGGAGATCTGGGTGCCGATCGACGAGATCTCGACCACCGGCATGGCGAGCATGCCGGTGAAGAAGACGTACATGACGAAGTCGCCGAGGGTCATGCGGCCGGCGAGGATCGCCCGCCCGCCGACCAGCATCATCACCATGCCGACGATGCCCAGGATGGCGCTCGAAGCCGAGCCGACCGCCGAGACGCCGGTCATCGTCGAGGCGATGTTGCGGAAGAGGCGGTGGATGCCCTCGGCGAAGACGCGCGCCTCGTGGCGTTCGGCGGTGTAGGCCTTGACCACTCGCACGCCGCCCATCGATTCGCCGAGCCGGCCGGTGACCTCCGCCTGGATCTTGCCGCGCTCGCGGAAGATCGGGCGCAGCTTCTGGAAGGCGACCGCCATCATGCCGCCGAAGGCCGCCACCACCAGCAGGATCCAGAGCGTCATGTGCCAATTGAGCCAGAAGAGCACGCCGAGCGCCAGCGCCGCGGTGATCAGGCCGCCGGTCAACTGCACCAGGCCGGTGCCGACGAGATTGCGCACCCCCTCGGCGTCGCTCATCACGCGCGAGATCAAGACGCCGCTCTGGGTCGAGTCGAAGAAACGGGTCGGCAGGTGGAGCACGTGCTGCTCGACCCGCTTGCGCATCTCGGTGATCTGGCGCTGCGCCGCCACGCCGAGGATCTGCGACAAGCCGAAGCCGGTGGCGGCCTGAACGAGGGTCGCCGCGCCGGCGGCGAGCGCGATCGGCAGCAGCAGATCGACCCGCTTCTGGCCGATCACCTGGTCGATCAAGAACTTCGACGACGCCGGCAGGACGAGACCCGCCAGGCGGCTGACGATCATCAGCAGGAAGCCGATCGCGAGCCGCCAGCGCTGTCGCCAGACCAGTTGCTTGGCGACTCTCCAGGCCGAGCCGTAGTCGGTCTTCTTCTTGCTCTCGGGCTCGCTCACCGCCGGCCGTCTCCGTTCAATTCGCGCCCCCGGCGACGATCGAGGCCACGACCGCCGCCGCCGAGGCGACCAGGCAGACCACCGCGGCGATCACGTGATCGGTGCGCTCCGGCTTCAGCGGATCGAGCGCCTTCGCCGCCAGCCAGCCGCCGAGGAAGCCGCCGGCGTGCGCCCAGTTGTCGACCCCCTGCATGACGACGCCGAAGACCACGCCGGCGAGGATCCAGCCCCAGACCACCCGCCGCATGTGGCTCTGGCCGGTCCGCTGGCCGTAGGCGATCAGCGCGCCGAAGAGGCCGAAGATCGCCGCCGAGGCGCCGATCGTCTGGCTGGTGGCGCCGTGCAACATCAACGGCAGGCCCGGCGCGGCGAAGGCCACCAGGGTGGTGAGGGCGAAGCCCGACGCCGAGGCGACGGAGTAGATCAACACCATCCGGCCGGCGCCGTAGAGCTCGGCCACCGCCGGCGCGATGTCGCGGATCCACATCAGATTGAAGGCGATGTGCAGCAGGCTACCGTGCAACCAACCGGCTGAGAGCACCGTCCACCAGCGGCCGTAGCCGACGACCGGGATGAAGCCGCTCGAGCCCAGGCGGAAGAGGACGAACGGATCCGGCGAGAGGATCGAGAACAGGCCGCCGCGCATGCCGAGGGCCTGGGGATTGGCGAGCAGCGACACGAGATAGAGGACTCCGCAGGCGCCGATCACCAGGCGGACGAAGCCGAGGTCGGCGCCGAGAGACCGAAACAGGGCGGTGAAGCCCCACATTCCCGGCCGCGCGCGACCGCAGTGCGGGCAGCTCTTTTCGGCAACCGCCACCAGACGCCCGCACGCCGGGCAGACGACCGATCCGGAGGTTTGGCGAGAGAACATCGGCGGAGTCTACCCGACCGACTCCGCCGCACCCGCGGCGCGCGGCCGCCCTGCGTTACTGCTTCTCGTGGAAGGCGACGAGGATCTGCGAGCCGCCGTCCTGCGAAGAGACGGTGATGTTCACCGTGCGCGTGTCGGTGGTGGCGGTCAGGTTGCCGCCCACCAGGCCCGAGATCTGGCCGGTCGCCTTCTCGATCTTGAAGCCCTCCGCCTGGAGCTTCGACTCGTAGAACGAGAGGATCTTGTCGACGCTGTCATGAGTCGACATGGCGAACGTGCCGGAGCTCTCGCTGCCGGCGCTGAAGGAGGAGACGCCTTCCGCTTTGGTGTCGGGATAGAGCGGCACCCAGCTCGGGGTCTCGGTGGCCGATCCGGCGCCGAAGGTCGCCGTACCCTTGTCGGACGTCACCTTCACCGTACCGCCGTTGGCGGTGCCGGAGACGTCGACGTTGACCTCCTCGCCTCCCTTGGAGATCTTGAACTTGCCCTTCGAGATGTCCTCCGCGGAGAGCGTGTACTCCTCGCCGCTCTTCTTGTCGCGGATCGTCAGCGTGCCCTGGTCGGCGTCCGAGGAGACCAGCTCGACGTCGGGATTCATCCGCACCGCGAGCTCGGCGACCTTCACCGCGGCGTAGTTCGGGTTCTTCTCCGCCTTTTCGGCGAAGGTCTTGACCTTGTGCGCCACCCACCAGGTGGTACCGACGAAGGCCACGCCGCCCAGGAAGACCAGCGTGCCGCAGCCGATCAGGATCCAGCCGAGGACCCCCATGCCCTTCTTCTGCTGCACCGGCGGCATCGGCTCGCTCATCTTCGCTCTCCTCCGACTCCTTGCGACGCTCCAAGATGGAGACGAAAGTCTAGCATGCGCGCGCTCAATCGGCCGTCGCGACCGGTGCGTCGGGCAGCTCGTTCGGGTCGTCGTCGGCGGCCCGGAAGCCGGCCGCGTCGAGCAACTCTCCGCAGCGCACGACGGCCAGCCGCAGGGCATCGGCCGCGCGCCCCGAGCGCATGCCGGCGGCGACCTCGAGCGCCAGGTCGTTCCAGCGCTCGCGCGCCACCTTGCCGTGGATTCCCGAATCCGCGAGCACCACCACGCGATGCTCGAAGCGCGCGACCAAGACCAGGATGCCGCTGCGCGCTCGGGTAGCGAAGACCTCGTGGGCGACGAAGGCCTCCACCGCACGCGCTTCCACCCGCCGGTCGAGAACCGAGGCGGGGACCATCCGCCGCCGCAGGTCGGGCCACAGGGCGACCGCGAGGCCGACGACTAGCGCGCCGAGGACGGCGGCGGCGAAGCTGTGCCAGGGAGCCGCTCCCCAGCCCTGCCAGGCGACCGACACCGTCGTCAGGCCGGCGAGAGCGCCGAGGGCAGCCCCTTTCCAATAGGCCTGCTCGTAGGGGTCGCAGCCGGCGACCAGGCGCGCCACGACCTCGGTGCCGGTGCGCGCCTCCACCGCGGCGACGGCGCGGCGGATCTCCTCGGACTCGGCGGCGGACAGGAGCGGGGCGGGCATGGCGGCGGGTGACGAGGAGTCTAACCCCGATTTGACAGGCACTTCGCCCCCTCCCTAGACTTCGCGTGGCCGCCGGATGAACCGCCCCGCTCCCGCCCGCAGCATCGCTCTCCGGTCGCGCCTCGTCGCCCGCACCGCGGCCGCGCTGTCGTGCTTGCTCGTATCCACGGCCCCGGCGCTCGCCGCCCTCAAGGTGATCGCCTTCGGCGACAGCATCACCCAGGGATACGGCGACGACTCGCCGCAGTGGGACGGCGGCGGCTACCCGGCGCGGCTGCAGAAGTGGCTGCGCAACGACGGCTACCTGAACGCCACGGTCGAGAACGACGGCATCGGCGGCGAATCCACCGCCGACGGCCTGTCGCGGATCGACGACGTGCTCGCCGGCGGCGGCGATTGGCTGATCCTGATGGAAGGCAGCAACGACGTCACCGGCCGGGTCTCGGCCGAAACGATCCGAGCCAACTTGAACCAGATGGCGAGCCGCGCCGAGGCGGACGGCCTGCGGGTTCTACACGCCACCGTGATCCCGCGCTGGCCGACCGCCGGCTACGACTCCGACAACCTGCACACCGAGATCCTGAACGACGAGATTCGCGATCTCGCGGCGGTGACCTCCCGCGGCTTGGCCGATCAGTTCGCCGAGTTCATCGCCCTGCCGGACGTCTTCGACGACTACTACCAGCACGAGAACCTCGACGATCCGGTCGGACATCCGAACGGCAGCGGCTACAACGTCATGGCCGGGCTGTTCCTCGACACCCTCGAGCCCCTGCTGTCGACGCCCTCGATCCAGATCGTGCCGCCGGGCTCGATCACCGCCGGTAACGTGGCGCATTTCGGGGTCATCGCCTCCGGGGCCAGCTTCAGCAGCGCCTCCTGGACCTTCGGCGACGGCGGTTTCGCGGCGGTGGAGGGCGACCTGGGCGCGGACTATCTCTACCTCGCGCCCGGGACCTACACCGTGAGGGTGACGGCCAAGGGCGGCGGCGGCACCCAGGCCTCGACGCAGACGACGGTCACCGTGGGCGGCACGGCCCCCTCCTGGGTCTCGCGCAACGCCCTCCTGCCCCTGGCGATCCAGCAGGTGGCGCCGAGCAGCACGCCGGACACGACCGACCTGGTGCTCTCGAACTCCGGCGCTCTGCCGTTGCTCGTCGACCTCGCGTTCTTCCCCGAGGTCACGCCGGATACGCCGTTCGCCAGCGCCCGTGTGCTGGTTCCGGCGTTCACGCAGCTGCGCTTCTCGCCGGTGCTGCAGGAGGTCTGGGGGCTGGCCAACGGCCGCGGCAGCCTGGTGCTGACCTTCCGCTCTCCGGTTTCGGGCGGCCTCTCGGCGGCGTCGGCTTCGGCCGAGCTCCGGCTCTCTTCGGGCGGCGGCGCGGTCGCCACCGTGGCGTCGATCCCCGACAGCAGCTGGTCGAACGCGCAGGAGACCGTCGCCGGGATCAGCGGCGGACCGACCACCTCGGTGGCGCTAGTGGTCGACAACCTCGACGCGGCGAGCGGCGTCGTCCGCCTGGATCTCTACGATGGCGTGGGCGCCTTCGTCGACTCCGCCGCGTTCGAGCTCGGGGTCGGCGAGGTCCGCTTCCGCCTCCTCACCGATCTGTCGCGCGCTCTGGCCGCCCGTCCGCAGCCATTCTCGGCGATCTTCCGCGCCTCGTCGATCAAATTCCGCGCCGCGGTGGTGGCGAGCGATCCGGTCTCCGGCGCGCTCTCGGCCGCCAACGCGCTGCCCTGATTCCCCCTCTCCCGGCCGCCCGCGGAGGTGCTAGAGTCCCGCGCCGCTCGGCGGCGAATGCCGAGCCCGCAACGGGGGCGGCGAGCATGGTGACCGGCAGAGTGTCGCGCAAGTGGTCGATCGAGGACTCGCTCGACCTCTACAACCTCCCCCAATGGGGCGACGGTTTCTTCTCGGCCAACCCCGAAGGCAGCCTGCTCGTGCATCCGGACGGTCCGGGCTCGCACGGCATCGACCTCAAGGATCTCGTGGAAGAGGTACGGCGTCGCGGCATCAGCCCGCCGTTGCTCATCCGCTTCTCGGAGATCCTGCGCGCCCGGGTCGTGGCGCTGAACGAGGCCTTCCAGCGCGCGATCGGCGAGTACGGCTACCAGGGCGACTACCGCGGCGTCTTCCCGATCAAGGTGAACCAGGAACGCTACGTCGTCGAGCGCCTGGTCGAGGCCGGCCGGCCGTACCACTTCGGCCTCGAAGCCGGGTCGAAGCCCGAGCTGCTGGCGGTGATCGCCATGCTCGAGGACGCGGAGGCGCTGATCATCTGCAACGGCTACAAGGACGAGGAATACATCGAGACGGCGTTGCTCGCCTCGAAGCTCGGGCGCAAGATCATCCAGGTGGTCGAGAAGTTCTCCGAGCTGCCGCACATCATCGCGGTGGCCGAGCGCACCGGCGTGCGGCCGCGGATCGGCATCCGATCCCGCCTGTCGACCCGCGGCTCCGGCCACTGGGAAGGTTCCGGCGGCGATCGCTCGAAGTTCGGCCTCGGCGCCCGCGACCTGTTCGAGGCGATCGCCTTCCTGCGCGACAAGGGCTACCTCGACTGCCTGCAGCTCATGCACTTCCACCTCGGCAGTCAGATCTCGTCGATCCGCAGCGTCAAGGAGGCATTGCGCGAGGCCGGGCGGACCTACGTCGAGCTGTCGAAGCTCGGCGCGCCGCTCGGCTACCTCGACGTCGGCGGCGGCCTGGGCATCGACTACGACGGCTCGCAGACCAATTTCTCCTCGTCGATGAACTACACCATGCAGGAGTACGCCAACGACATCGTCTACGGGATGATGGAGATGTGCGACGCCGACGCCGTGCCGCACCCGACGATCGTCTCCGAATCGGGCCGGGCGGTGGTGGCGCACCACGCGGTGCTGGTGCTCGAGGTGCTGGGGGTGGGCGAATTCGCGGTCGGCAAGATCCCCGACAAGCTGCCGAAATCGAGCCCGGCGCCGATCAAGAACCTCTTCGAGACCTGGCGCGACGTGTCGCGCAAGAACCTCCTCGAGTCGTACCACGACGCGGTCGGCTACCGCGACGAGGCGCTGTCGCTCTACGCCCTCAACCACCTGTCGCTCGAGCAGCGGGTGCTCGCCGAGGACATCTTCTGGGCGCTCAACCAGAAGATCCTGCGCATGACGCGCGAGCTGTCGGAGGTGCCCGAGGAGCTCGACGGGCTCGAGCGCTCGCTCGCCGACACCTATTTCTGCAACTTCTCGGTCTTCCAGTCGCTGCCCGACTCCTGGGCGATCGACCAGCTCTTCCCCATCTTGCCGATCCACCGCCTGCACGAGGAGCCCAGCCGGCGCGCGGTGCTCGCCGACATCACCTGCGACAGCGACGGCAAGATCGACCACTTCATCGACCGCCGCGACGTCAAGCCCGTGATCGAGCTGCATCCGCTCGAGCCCGACAGCCACTACTACCTCGGGATCTTCCTGGTCGGCGCCTACCAGGAGATCCTCGGCGACCTGCACAACCTCTTCGGCGACACCAACACCCTGCACGTCACGCTCGCCGACGGCGGCGGCTACCGCATCGACCACGTGCTGACCGGCGACACGGTCGCCGACGTCCTGCGCTACGTCAGCTACGACAAGGACGACCTGGTGGCGCGAGTCCGCCGCCACGCCGAAGACGCGTTGCGCGCCGGGCGGATCACTTTCGAGGACTCGAAGCTCCTTCTCCAGCTCTACGAGCGCGGGCTCTCCGGCTACACCTACCTCGAGCGCGACTGAAGCGCCCGAGCCGGAGAGCGCCCCACAGGCGCGTAGAATGAAGGCATGAGCGTCGAGGATCGACTGGGTCGCGGTCTGCGCGACTTGCGGATCTCGGTCACCGACCGCTGCAATTTTCGCTGCAGCTACTGCATGCCGCGCGAGCGCTTCGGGGCGGATCACCGGTTTCTCGCTCGCGCGGCCATCCTGACCTACGAGGAGATCGAGCGCCTGGCGCGCATCTTCCACCACCTCGGCGTGCGCAAGATCCGGCTGACGGGCGGCGAGCCGCTCCTGCGGCGCGACCTGCCCGACCTGGTGCGCCGTCTGTCCGGGCTGCCGGGGGTGGATCTCGCCTTGACCACCAACGGCGCCCTGCTCGGCGAGGCCGCGGCGGATCTCGCGGCCGCCGGCCTCGGTCGCCTGACGCTGTCGCTCGATTCGCTCGACGACGCGACCTTCCGCCGCATGAACGACGCTGCGGTGCCGGTGGCGCGCGTGCTCGACGGCCTCGCGGCGGCGCGCGCCGCGGGATTTCCGCCGGCGAAGATCAACGCGGTCGCGGTCCGCGGCGTGAACGAGGATTCGATCGTCGAGCTGGCGCGCCACTTCCGCGGCACCGGCCATACGGTGCGCTTCATCGAGTTCATGGACGTCGGCACGACCAACGGCTGGCGGCTCGATCGCGTCGTCCCGGCGCGCGAGATCCTCGCCCGCCTCGAACGCGAGTTCGCCCTGGAAGCGGTCGATCCCGCCTATCGCGGGGAGGTGGCGCGGCGCTATCGCTACCTCGACGGAGCCGGCGAGATCGGCATCATCTCCTCGGTCACCCAACCCTTCTGCGGCGATTGCACGCGTGCCCGGCTGTCGGCCGACGGACGGCTCTTCACCTGCTTGTTCGCCGCCACGGGAACCGACTTGAAGGCGCCGCTGCGGGCGGGCGAGGACGATGCGGCCCTGGCGAAGCGGATCGCCGACGTCTGGCTCGGTCGGGAGGACCGCTACTCCGAGCTGCGTGCGGCGGCGACCGCCGACCAGCCGCGGATCGAGATGTCGTATATTGGCGGCTGACCCCGGGAAGAAAAACATGACGCAGTCCGAGCGCCGTCGCAGCCCCAGAGTGACCGTCGTCGACACCCGCGGCACCCTGGTGGTCTCTCTGGATTGCAAGGTGCTCGACATCAGCTTGGGCGGCATGGCGGTCGAGACCCGCAGCCGCCTCTCGCCGCACCACTCGATCTCGCTGCGCCTGCGCACCGACGAGGCGACCGTGCCTCTCGAGGGGCGCGTCGTCTGGTGTTTCCTGCAGGGCATGCGGCGGCTCGACGGCGGCGAGCAGGTGCCGATCTACCGCGCCGGGATCGAGTTCCATCAGCTGCTCACGCCGGTCGCCGACTCGCTGGTGCGCTTCCTCGAGGCGCACGCCATCGTCACCCTCGAGACTCGTCTCTTCGGCCGCTTCACGATCGTCGGCGAGAACACGGTGACGGTCAGCGCCTCGGTCGACTTCGAGGTGCGCAACCTCAACTTCCACGGCATGGCGGTCGAGGCCGAGACGCCGCTCGATCCGCGCGTGCGCTGCGACGCCGAAGTGCAGTTGGGCGACGAGCGGATCACGGCGCGATGCCGGGTGGTCTTCTGCCGCCCGATCGAAGGGCGCTCGCCCGAAGCGTTCGAGATCGCGATCGAATTCGAGGAAGTTCCGCCGCACGACCGCGAGCTGCTCGACGGTCTGCTGCGCCGCGAGCTCGGTTCGGCCACCGTCTGAGACCGCGCCGGCGACCGCCGGCGACCTAGCGTTTGAACAGCGCGTCGAAGGCGGCGCGCGGATCCGCCGGCCGACCGGGAGGCTCCTCGCCGCCCGACTCCTGCCGCATCCGGGGCTCGAAGAGCGTGCAGGTGTTCTCCTTGTCCTTCTTGGCGACGCGCGGCGCGTCCGGCCGCCGGCACTGGTTCGGGGCGCCGGAATCGAACGCCGCGCAGTGGACGCAGGCGTGCAGGTCGACGCCGCAGCTCTTGCAGCGCGCGCCGGCGGCGAGCGCCGCCGCGACCGGATGCGGCTCGCCGCAGCGGGCGCAGCGGAAGACGCTCTGCGTCGGTCCGCCGAGCCCACGGCCGCGCGGCGCCTCGCTACGCTCGCGCGGCGGCGCCGGACGGGAAACCGGCGGGTCGGCGCGCGGCGCGCGCTCGGCGGTCTTGCCGTCGTCGCGATACCCCTTGTGACCGTACTTGCGCTCCGTCATGCGGCGAGTCTAGCCGAAGGCGCGGTATCGTCCCGGCGCGATGCGCGCCGCTGCCGAACCGCGAGACAGCTCCGGCCCGATGCGGCCGCGAGCGCGTCCGGGAGCCGCGGTCCTGCTGCTCGCGACGCTCCTCGCCGACGCCTGCGGCCGACCTGCTCCGCCGTCGCCTCCCGAACTGGCGACGTCGGTCGCCCCGCTGCGCTACCCGCCCGAGGAGCTCTTCCGATCGCGACCGGCGCCGGCTTTCGCGGCGCTCTCCGGCGGCACGGCCTGGGCCTCGCAGTCGGCCGATGGGCCGCTGCTCTGGATTCGCCTCGAGGGCAACGCGCTGCGATCCGAGCCGGTCGCGCCTCCCCGTTCGGGAGGTGAGGCCGCCTGGATCGCGGGCTTCCCGGCCGATTCTCGTTGGCTGGTGGCATGGCGGCCGGCCTCCGGCGCCGCGGAGAGCCTCTTCGTGCGCGAGCTGACCGGCGCCTGGCGCGAGCTGGCGGCGAGCTCGACCGGTACCCTGCGCTGGCTCGGATTCGCCAGTCGCGGCGAGAGCTTCCGGGTCGCGGTCGACGAGCGTCTGCCGGGATCGCCCGACGTGCTCGAATTCGCCTGCAGCGGTTACGCGCGCCGCGAGCTGTGGCGCAACGACTTCGGCTTCTCGCCGGTCGCGGTGGCGCCGGGCGGAGAGGCGGTCGCCGTGCTGCACGCCATCCACCCCGAGGCCGACGAGCTGCTCGTCGCCCACCGCGCGAGCGGCCAGATGCGCCTCCTCCTGCCCGATGCGGGAGACGCGCGCTTCCGCCCGCAGGGATTCTCGGCGGACGGCAGCGAGATCCTCTACCTGACGGCGGAGGCGGACGGCAGAATGGCGCTCGAGGCGATCGCGATCGCCGACGGCAAGCGCCGCATCGTCGCCGCCGACCCGCGCTGCGACGTCGCGGGCTGGGCACCCGGTGACGATCCGCACGCCGACAGCCTGATCCTCGACTGCGGCGGGCGACGCCAGGCCTTCTCTTTCGACCGCGAGAGCAGCCGGCGGACGCCTCTCCCCGCGCCGGCGGGAAGCCGGGCCCTCGCCTTCGTCCCCCGGACGGCCACGACGCCTCCGATCTGGACCACCGGCGGGCCGCGCTTCCCCGCCGACTGGTGGACGGTCGGCGAGTCGGCGGACGAGGCGAGACCACTCACCTGGAGCCTCGCGCCGCGGGTCGATCCGGCGGCGCTGGTCGACTCCGAGCCGGTCCTGCTGGCGTCCGGCGGCGTCGAGCTTCCCGGCGAGCTGTGGACGCCGCGCGGCCCGCGACCGGCCGTCGGCCGTCCGGGCTTGCTGTGGGTGGACGACGATCGCGAGCGCGCCGATTGGTTCCTCTTCGAGCCGCTGGCGCAGGCCCTGGCGCAGCGCGGCGTCGCTGTCTTGCGCTTCCGACCGCGCGGATTCGGCGGCTTCGGCGCCGCTCTCCTCCACGCGAGCGACGGCGGGCGCGGCGAGATCGAGGTAACCGACGTCATGACCGCTCGCGGCGCCCTGGTGGCGCGCGCCGGGGCCGATCCGCGCCGCGTGGCGGTCCTCGGCATGGGCGCGGGCGGCTGGGTGGCGGCGCTCGCCGGGGCGCGAGCCGGCGGAGATTTCGTCGCCGCGGCGGCGATCGGTACGAGGCTCGATTCCCGACCGCGGCTCGACGTGACGACTCCGCCGCCCGGACCGGAGCGCGACTGGTGGGTCGCGCGTTGGGGCGACCCGCTCGACGAAGCCGCGCGCCGGCGCTGGGCGAAGCTCGACCTCACGGCGCTCGCGACCTCTTGTCCGACCTTGACGGTGGCGGCCGACGATCCGAGCCCGGCCGAGCCGCGCGTCCTCGCCTTCCTACTCGCGCGCCTTTCGCCGAGCGGCGAAGCCGGCGTGCTACCATGAAGGCCCGCCCATGGAGTCGATCGGCAAATATCAGATCGTCGAGAAGATCGGCGTCGGCGGTTTCGGCGTGGTCTTCAAGGCCGTCGACCCGTTCATCAAGCGCAACGTAGCCATCAAGACCTGCACCGCCGAGGACGCCGAGACGCGCGAGCGATTCGTGCGCGAAGCCGAGATCGGCGGCAATCTCCAGCACCGCAACATCGTCACCATCTTCGAGTTCGGCTACCACGAGCAGGTACCGTACCTGGTGCAGGAGTACCTCTCGGGCGAGGACCTCGACCGCAAGATCAAGCGCAAGGACTTCCTCACCATCCCGGAGAAGATCCTCTATCTGGTGCAGATCGCCCGCGGACTCGCCTACGCCCACGGTCGCGGCATCGTGCATCGCGACGTCAAGCCGGCGAACATCCGGATCCTCGAGGACGACACCGCGAAGATCATGGATTTCGGCATCGCCAAGCTGGCGCAGCAGCAGAGCACGCTCACCCAGGTCGGGATGACCCTCGGCACCGCCGCCTACCTCGCGCCCGAGCAGATCCGCGGCGAGCCGATCGACCAACGCACCGACATCTTCTCTTTCGGTGTGCTCGCCTACGAGCTGCTCACTTACGACCGGCCGTTCCAGGACGCCCAGATCTCGACCGTCTTCTACAAGATCCTCAACACCCAGCCGCCGCCGGTGCGCAGCCGCGAGCCCACCTGCCCGCCGGAGCTCGAGCGCATCATCGAGCGCTGTCTCGCCAAACGCCGCGAGGATCGCTACTCGACCACCGCCGAGTTGCTGCGCGAGCTCGAATCGTTGATGCGCGCCAAGAAGTCGCGCGAGTCGGCCGAGTCCGTCGCTGCGGCCCCCGCCGCGTCGAGCACCGAGTCGACCTCGGCGCGGACGCAGGTGGTGCCGGCCATCCCGACCGCGCAGCAGGCGACGCGCAAGATGCCGCTCGCCGAGATGGAGCTCGACACGCCGCACGGCATGCCGGCGCCGCAGAGCCACAGCCTGGCGACGATGCACTTCGGCCGCGGCCGGCGGCACGGCTGGTGGGGGTTCGCCGCCGGTCTGGCGGTGGCGCTCGGGATCGGCGTCGGCGGGCTCTGGCTGGCGCGCGAGCAGGGCTGGCTGGGGAGCGGCGGGCGCTCGACGAGCTCCGCCGCGAGCACGACCGCCCCGGCGACGGCCGCGCCGAATCGCCCCGCGACGACCGCGACGACCCAGCCCTCCTCCCCGCCGCCCGTCGTCGCGGTGCCGGTCAAGCCCGCGGCGCCGGCGAGCCCGATCACGCCGCCGATCGACAAGCCGGTCGCTCCGGCGCCGGCGCCCGTGCCGGAGAAGCCCAAGCCGGCGGTGCTCCGGCTGGCGGCGGCATGGAACCCCGAAATGACGGTGCGCGTGGGCGGCGAGCTGGTCAAGCTCGACCACGATCGCCGGATCGAGCTGCCGGCCGGGACCTACACCCTGCAGTACTCCCTGGAAACCCCCAACTTCTCGGACGGCCGGGACGTGCGCGTCACGCTTTCGCCGGGCGAGGAGCGGCGGGTGGACGCGCCGATCCGCGCTCCCGGCGTGCTCACCGTCCAGGCGCACTTGAACACCCGCCCGGGCTACGTTCGGCTCGACGGCAATTTCCTCGGCTCGACGCCGCTGCGCGCCCGGTTCCTGCCACCGGGACCGCACCAGCTCGAGCTCTTCGCCAGTCCGGACACGTCGCAGCCGGCGGCGATCCGCCGCTCCGTCGACGTGGCGAGCGACATCGAGACCGTTTTCACTTTCGACATCGACGGTCAGGTCGAGAACCGCGAGACGCGTCGCCCGCTCGGCGGCGGAACCTGACGGCGGCGCCGGTTCGCGACCCGCGGGCCACGGGCGCCGCGTGGGCTAGACTTTCGCGCATGAGCCCCTCGACTCCCGCTCTCGGTCCGGCGCTCGTCGTCGCGGCGCTCCTCGGCGGCGTGGCTCCGGCCCCGGGGCAGCCGCCGAGTCCGCCGGCCGGGATCCAGGAGGAGGACCTCGGCGAACAGGAACGCGCCGCCGACGACGTCAAGGACCTCGAGCGCCAGGCTGCCGACGCTTACGCCGAAGGGCACCTGCCCGAAGCCATCGCCGCCTATCGCGATCTCGCCGCGCAGCTCGCGGACCCGGCCGAGAAGCTGCGAATCCAGATCACCGTCGCCTGGCTGCAGTACCAGCAGGGCGATCTGGCGGCGAGCGGCGCCACCCTCAAGGGCGCTCTCTACGCCCAGCCGCAGGCGCAGCTGCGGGCCGAGCTCTACAACCTCGAGTTCGTGTCGATGTTCCAGAACGCCCAGCGCGACGCCGTCCTCGCCCGCCAGAGCGACGCCGCGCGGCTGCTGCACGAAGGCGTGACGGCGATTCAGGGCGACCGCCTCCCCGCAGCGCGCCAGCTCCTGTCGGACAGCCTGGCGCTCGTCCCCAACCAGCCGGTGGCGCTCTACAACCTCGCGGTGGTCGACCAGGCGGAGAGCCATCTCGAACAGGCGCTCGCCGGCTTCGATCGCGTCCTGGCGCTCGAGCGCGCGCAGCCCGGACTGGTGAGCAAGTCGATCAAGGCCCAGGCGCTGATCAACCAGGGGGTGATCTACCTCCAGCGCCAGCAGTGGGAGGACGCCGACGCCTCGCTCTCCCAAGCCGCGAGCCTCGACCCCAAGGACCCGACGACCTGGCGCAACCTCGGCCTGGCGCGCAAGAAGCTGGGACGGGCGGCCGAGTCCATGCAGGCCTTTCGCACCGCGCACGAGCGCGACCCCGGCGACGTCGACGTGGTGCACGAGCTGGCGGCCGGGTACCTGGCAGCGAAGAACTGGATCGACGCCGTGGCGCTGCTCGTCGAAGCGACGCAGCGCCACCCGGAAGTGGCTTCGCTGTGGAGCGACCTCGGCCTGGCGCAGCGCGGTCTCGGCAACGTCGACGGCGCGCTCGGCTCCTTCCGCAAGGCGATGGAGCTCGACCCCGACGATCGCCACGGCGACGCCGGTGTCGCGGCGGCCTTTCTCGCCGAGACCCTGCTCGCTTCGCGCGGCTTCGCCGAGGCGGCGACCGCTGCGGCCGCCGTGACCCGTTTCCGCCCCGACGATGCCACCGGCTGGATGCTCCTCGGCCTGGCGCGCAAGGAGCAGGGCGACCTGCCGGCGGCGCAGTCGAGCCTCGAGCGCGCCCGCGCTCTTGCCCCCGAGCGCGCCGACGTGGCGCACGACCTCGGCACGGTCTACGTCGCCGAACGCGACTGGACGCGGGCCGAGGCCGCGTTCCGCGCCGCGGTCGCGCTCGACCCCGGCTTCGCCGCGGCGGCGGCGGCGCTCGCCCAGCTCGAGGCGCAACGCGCGGGCGCCGCCCCGGCGCCGCGCGGCACTCGCCCGCCCCCGCCCCCGAGCCTGGGGGCTCACTTCACCGCCGTCAGCTATCCGGCGCTCGCCGTGCAGGGCCTGTTGGTGCAGTCGGTCGACGCCGGTTCCCCGGCGGCGCGCGCCGGGCTGGCCAAGGACGATCTGGTGACCCAGGTGGACGGCCGACCGGTGACCAGCGAGGCGGCGCTGATCGAATATCTCCAGCGCCACTCGCTGCGCGACCCGGTGCTCTTCGATCTGCTGCGCGCCGGCAAGCCGATCCGCCTGCGAATCAAGTTCTGACGAGCTTCTCCCGGTAGGCCTCGCGGTAGCGCGCGGCGACCGCGTCCCAAGTCAGCTCACGTTCGACGCGCGCCCGGCCGGCTTCGCCGAGCGATCGGCCGCGGTCGGGTCGGGCGAGGATCGCCGCCAGCGCCGAGACCAGGGCTGCGCCGTCGCCCTCCGGCACCAGGAAACCCGTTCTGCCCTCCTCGACCGCGAGCGGAAGGCCCGAGATCCGGCTCGCGACCACCGGCAACGCGCTCGCCATCGCCTCGAGCACCACGTTCGGCAGGCCGTCGACGTTGCCGCGCGCGTCGTGCACCGCGGGCAGGGTGAACAGGTCGGCGGCGCGATAGAGATCGGGTAACTCGTCGTGCTCGACCGTCCCCGGGAAGTGGACGCGCGGCGCGAAGCCGCTCGCCGAGGCGCGGAACTCGGCCCATCGATCGCCGCCGCCCGCGAGGACGAGATGGGCGGCAGGCACGGCCGCGAACAGCGGCTCGAGTCCGGCGAGCAGGACCTGGAAGCCCTTCTTGGTGGCCATCCGCCCGACGCCGAGCAGCAGCGGCGCGTCGGGCGGCACGCCGAGCCGCTCGCGCCAGATCCGCCGCCGCGACGCGTCGGGGCGGAAGAGCTCGGCGTCGACGCCGTAGGGAATCACCCGCGAGTCCGCGGCCGGGAATCCGACCCGACAGACCCGTTCCACCAGCTCGGGCGAGCAGCCGGTCAGCAGTCGCGCGCGCCCGAGCGCCCAGCGGGTCAGCGTCCGCGCGGAGCGCTTCTCCGCCAGGAAGACGTCGCTGCCGTGCAGGCCGACGGCGAGCCGGCCGCCGCGCCCGACGGCGGCCGCCGCGGCCCAGGCGTTGGGCACCACCCAGTGGGCGTGGACGATCGATCCCGGGCGCTCGGCGAGCGCCCGTCGCACCGCGGCCCGGGCCGCCAGCAGGTAGGTCGGCAGCGCCAGGGCGGCCGAGAGTCGGACGCGCTCGTCGGCCGAGAGGGAACGCCCGTAGCCCAGGTTCTCGAGGCGCTCCGGGGCGTAGCGGAAGGTCTCGACTTCGACCCCGTCGCCGCTCCATCGCCGCGCGAGCCCCGGAGCGTGCGGCGTCAGCACCCGCACCCGATCGCCGGCGCGCGCCAAGCCGCGCGCGAGATCGCGAATGAAGGGTCCGGAGCTGTCGTGCGGCGTGCGCGGGTAGGTCTGGGTAAGGAAGAGGACGTCGAGTCCGCCGGAGCTAATCGAGGATCTCCTTGATCGAATAGCTGTCGCTGCGCCGAAAAGTGCGGTGGGTCATCATCTCGGCGAGCAGGCCGGTGGTCAGCACCTGCAAACCGACCAACATCAGCAACACGCCGAGCAGCAGCAGCGGTCGGTTCGACAGCGCCTCGCCGCGGAACCAGGCGATCGCCAGCCAGGTGTTGATCGCGAATCCGACGCCGAGGGCGACGAGCCCGATCAACCCGAACAGGTGCAGCGGCCGGCGGGTGTACTTGGTGATGAAGAGCACGGTCATCAGGTCGAGCAGGCCCTTGTAGAACCGGTCCCAGCCGTACTTGCTCACCCCGTGGCGTCGCGGGTGGTGCTGCACGGCCAGCTCGCCGACCGCGAAACCCCGACGGCTGGCGAGCACCGGGATGTAGCGGTGCAGCTCGCCGTAGATCGGCACTTCCTCGAGCACTTGACGGCGGTAGACCTTGAAGCCGCAATTGAAGTCGTGCAGGTCGACCTGCGCCAGGCGGCGCGTGACCCAGTTGAACAGCCGCGACGGCGCGGTCTTGGAGATCGGATCCTGGCGGTTCTTCTTCCACCCCGAGACCAGGTCGAGGTTGCCGCTCTCCAGGGTCTCGATCATCCGCGGAATCTCCTCGGGGTCGTCCTGGAGGTCGCCGTCGATGGTGACCACCAGCCGACCGCTCGAGTGCTCGAAGCCGGCCGAGAGCGCCGCCGCCTTGCCGAAGTTGCGCCGCAGCCGGATCAGCTTGACCCGCGGGTCGCGATCGTGCGCCGTGCGCACCCGGTCGGCCGTGCCGTCGCGCGAACCGTCGTCGACGAACAGGATCTCGAACGAGAGCTCGAGGCTCGCGAGCGCCTGGGTCACCCGCCGCGCCAGCTCCTCGACCGACTCCGCCTCGTTCATCACCGGCACGAGGACGCTCACGTCGAGCACCGGCGAGGGCGGCGCCGAAGCCTCGGGCGGATCGAAGGGAGCGGGAGCGACGTTCATCGGGTCACGGGATCGGCGGCGCCGCCGAGGTCGAGATTCTAGCAGCGCCGTCACCCCGACCCGAGCCTTCTGTTGTAGCCTTCCCCGCAGCGCTCGCCGCGCTCCGCCCGCGCATGCTGCCCACTTCGCTGCCGCATCTGCTTCCCGGCCCGTTCAATTTCCTCTTTCGGGACGCCGAGGAGATCCGCAAGCTCTTCCCGGACGCCGAGCGCGACCTGCCGCCGCCGCAGCGGATCTATCAGGAAGACGAGACCGCCACCCCCCTGCTCGGCTATCCGGTGCTCGCGGCGCCCGAGCTGCTGGCGCTCGACCAGGCGGTCGAGACCTACCTCCTGCAGGAGGAGGAGATGTCGGTCGCGGTCGAGCAACGGGCGAGCTTCGACAGCTCCGCCTATTCCTCCGCCTGGGAGCGCTACCGCATCCTGTTCACCCGCGCGGTCGAGAACGTCACCACCGGCAGCTACGGCCGCCACTTCCCGGCGATCTTCTGGCTCTACCATTCGCTGTCGATCGCCCGCATCCTCAAGGACACGCCGAAGCGGATCCTGCGCCGCGACTCGAATTTCGGCCGCGAGCGCGGCGACGAGATCAAGTACAAGGTCTTCCAGAAGGTCCTCGACCGGGTCGTGAATCTCACCTACGACCTGGTCAATCGCCTGTCGAGCGACACCGAGGAGGTCGAAGAGCAGCTCTTCCCCTCGCTCGTCACCCGCATGCGCGACAACGTGCTGATCTTCACCGAGGACCACGTCAGCCCGAACCTGGCCGAGCTCGGCAGCTACTTCCTCGGCTGCCTGCGCCTCGATGGGCGCGACTTCCGCACCCGCTTCGTGGCCCTCGGCGAGTGGTACGACGCCCAGTTGCGCGACGACGACGACCTGCGTCACGTGGTGGCGGTCGCCGGTCTCGACGCGCACGGCGATGCGCGGCTCCACTTGAACCGCCCGGGATGGGCCTCGTTCCTCGCCACCCGGGCCGCCTACTCGGCCGAGCAGCTGCTGAGCCCGCGCCTGGTGCAGGTGTGGGAGAGCCTGCTGGTCAAGCTCAAGGAGTTCGAGCTGCTGCACGGCCTGCGCCGGATGATCTACGTCGTCCAGCGCGAAGGCGACCACCTGGTCGCTCGCGAGCGCGCCAGCGGTCGGTTCGCCTCCGCCTCGGCTTCGCGTCTGTCGCCCGCCACCCGGCCGCTCGACTTCCTCGCGCCCTGGGTGGTCGACCCGCTGGTGTCGCGGTTCGGACTGATCTACGACATCTCCGACTTCTCCGAGACCGTGACCCTGCTGCGCCGGTCGGGTGCGCTCGAGCAGGATCGTTCGTTCCGGATGATGTTCCGCTTCCAGCGCAAGGTGAATCGGCTGGCGGCGCAAAACCGCGCCAAACTCGAGAAGTATCTCGGCGACGGAGCCTTCTTCTCCAGTCGCGAGGCGCGCCAGCTGCTGTTGTTGGCGACCCAGATCCAGCGCGCCTACCGCGAGGCGCTGACCCGCGGCTTCCCGTTCAACAAGGGCATGCGCGTCGCCCTCAATCACGGGCAGTATCGCCTGCTGCCGATCCAGGCGGGAACCGGCGGCGAAGGCGAGCGCTACGAGTTCTTCGGCCACGGCGTGGTCGAGCTGTCGCGCCTGACGAC
This sequence comes from Thermoanaerobaculia bacterium, assembly GCA_046331385.1. Lineage (GTDB taxonomy): Bacteria > Acidobacteriota > Thermoanaerobaculia > Multivoradales > JAGPDF01 > JAXLQW01. The sequence goes on along the minus strand of JAXLQW010000001.1, from coordinate 645,974 downwards.
CGGCAAGTCGGGGCGCGAGATCGAGGAGATCAAGACCCTGCTGGTCACCATGGGCTACCCCGAGGCGACGGTCAACCGTTTCTTCGCCCCGATGACCCGCCACAACGTCGACCTGATCGACAAGATCGAGGAGTCGCGGCCCTTCTACGCCTACATCAATCGCAACGGCTCGTTGGTCAACGAGGGAATCGTCGCCACCGGCGAGTTCATCTCGCGACTCTCCGACGAGCCCGGGGCGTTCGACCGCGTCTTCCGTCTCGCCGACGGACCGCGGACCTACGTGGCGGTGAAAGTCGACGCCACCGGCGGCAGCCTGTTGGTGGGCATCCGCAAGTTGGGAATCGTCCACTTGAAGGGCCTCGACCGGCTCGCGGCCTACGAAATCGTCGACGCCACCGCCTGGGGCGAGGCGACGCTGGTGGAGCTGAAGCGCGGCAACCTGGTCGAACAGATCGAACACGAATTCACGGCGGCGCTGCGCGCCTGAGGCGCGCCGCCGCGAGAGGGTGCCCCATGACGACATCTCCGCAGCTCGCGGTTCGCGAGACCGCGCTCCCCGGACTCCCCCCGCCCCGCCGCGGCAAGGTTCGCGACGTCTACGATCTCGGCGACCGCCTGTTGATCGTCGCCACCGACCGACTGTCGGCTTACGACCACGTGCTCTCGCCGCCCATCCCGGGCAAGGGCAAGGTGCTCTCGCAGCTGACGAACTTCTGGTTCGACAAGCTGCGCGACTTGGCGCCGAACCACCTCCTGGCCACCGAGATCGAGGACTTTCCCGTCGAGCTGCGGCGTCACGCCGACCTGCTCGCGGGTCGGTCGGTGATCGCCAAGAAGGCGCGGGGCATCCCCTTCGAGTGCGTGGCGCGCGGCTACCTCGCCGGCAGCGGCTACAAGGAGTACCGCGCCGGGCGGACGGTCTGCGGCATCCCGCTTCCCGAAGGGCTGGTCCGGGCTAGCCCGCTGCCGGAGCCGATCTTCACTCCGGCCACCAAGGCCGAGAGCGGTCACGACGAGAATGTCGACTTCGCGCGCCTGGCCCGCGACCTCGGGCAAGACGTCGCCGCGCGGCTGCGCGATTTGACCCTGTCGCTCTACGGCGCCGCGGTCCGCCACGCCGCCGGCGTCGGGCTGATCCTCGCCGACACCAAGTTCGAGTTCGGCTGGATCGACGGCGAGCTGACCTGGATCGACGAGGCGCTGACTCCCGATTCCTCGCGCTACTGGGAGCTCTCCGGCTGGACTCCCGGCGAGGAGCCGGTCTCCTTCGACAAGCAGTTCGTGCGCAACTGGCTCGACGCTTCGGGTTGGGACCACGAGTCGCCGCCGCCCGAGTTGCCGGCTGAAGTCGTGGCCGGCACGCGCGAGCGCTACCTGCAGGCGTTCCGCCGCATCGCCGGCGGCGAGCCCCGCCTCTAGCGCCCCTGTCGGCGCGCTGCGGCCGCGCGGCGGGAGGGCTCTCGCCGGCCCGCCCCGCCGCGCGAGAGGGCGCGGGCCTCGCGGCGGACCCGGGCGCAGAGCTCGGCGCGCGCGACTCCCCGCAGCCGCCAGGCTTCGATGCCGGGCGAGTCGATCGGCCCGTCGAGGGTGAGCGGCGCGCCGCCGATCTTGCCCAGCGTCTCGTGCGGCGTCGTCCGCCGGAGCCGGTCGAGATCCTCCGCCAACCGTCGCGCGGGCTCCCAGTTCGAACGGATGCCGCTGGGAACCACGACCAGGTCGCCGGGGCTCCCGGAACAAAGCAGCGAGACGAGCGGCGTCACTTCGATTCGCCGCCGGATACGGGCGAGATCGCGCGGATGGAACGCGAGCAGCGCCGCCACTCGCAAGGGCGCGCCGACCGGTGGCAGTGTGTCGAGCCGGGCGGCCGCGACGCTGCGGGCGTCCGCCCCGACGCCGAGCCGCCACTCGGGTCCGCAGCTCCAGAGCGCCTCGCGGGCGCAGAGCGCCACGGCGACCGCCACGACGACGCGCGCCGCCCGGCGCCGGCCGGGAGGCTCGAGCGCCGCCGCCCACTCCCCGAACCGCGCCAACGCCACCGCCGCGGCGACCGCGGCGAGCGGATAGACGACGACCAGGTTGCGGGGAAAGTCGACCGTCGCGCGGGCGGTGAGCGCGATGGTCGCGAGCGCGAAGGCGACCACCAGCCGGCCGGCCGGTTTCGCCAGCAGCAGGCCGGCGCCGGCGAGCGCCGCCAGCAGGGTCGCTGCCCCGAGTCGCGCGGCGAGGCCCTCGCCGATGACCCCGAGGTGGGCCAGACCGGGCGCGACCCCGAACGGCGGTTCGGGCGGCGAGGTGTAGACGCGCAGCATCGTGCCGACGTCGGCGAGAAAGCGCGCCGGATCGAGCACGGCGTAGGGCGAAGTGGCGAGGAAGGCGAGCGCGGGAACCAGCGCCGCGAGACTCCACCTCCAGAGCCCGGCCGCCGCCCGGTCACGGCGCGCGGTCGCGAGCTGAGCCACGAGCGGCACGACGAGCACCACGACGGCGTTGTACTTGACCGCCGCCGCCAGGCCCGCCGCGGCCAGGGCGCCGAGCCACCAGCGCAGCCGCGGGCGGTCGAGGAACCGCAGGGTAGCGTGCAGCGCGACCAGGGCGAGAGTCGACGCCGGCACGTCGGTCGTCGCCCAGGCCGACTGCTCGACGTGGAAGCCGTTGGTCGCGAGGAGCGCGGCGGCGAGTAGGCCCGTCGCCGCTCCCGCGAGCCGGCGGCCGAGCGCGAAGGCGCAGCCGATCGAGGCGACGCCGAACGCGACGGTCAACATTCGATTCCAGAACAGGAACTCCGGGTGCGAGATCTGCCAGTTCGGGAAGCGCGGCGCGTTGACGAGCGGATCCTCGCCCGCGCCGCGGTAGAGCACGTCGGCCGGCCGCCGCAGCGCCGCGGGATCCTGCGTCGCCCGCGCCGCCAGGGCGACGAAGACCGGTACGTCGATCGCCGCTTGCAGGTAGATCGTCAACGAGCCGTAGTTGAAGAAGTGCGGATTCCAGTCGCCGCTCGCCAGCATGCGCAACGCGCGATGGACCAGGAACGGCTCGTCCCAGTGCGCCTCGTAGGGCAACCGGTAGCGCGCGCGTTCGGCGCGCAGAGCGAGGCCGAGGAGCAGGAGCGCGGCGAGCGCCAGGGTGGCGCCCCGGCGCCGAAGTCCGGGCGCGGCGATCCGGCGGATCTGGGCCGCGAGCGAGGCCAGGCGCGCGGTGAGGGATGGGAGATTCACCTGCAGAGGTGTACGCGGCGCCGCGGCCGCGTGTTGGCTCCCGCCGGCGGAGGCGGGACGGCGGCGGGACCAGAACGCCCGGAGGCGGGCCGGCCGGATCTCCCGCGCCGCCGCCGGGCGCGGAGGTCAGCCGCCGAGGCGCGCGGCGAGATCGTCGATCGAATCGATCTCGACGCGCTCGATCTCGAGCCGGGTCGAGATGCCGGCGGTGCGCGGCAGGAAGGCGCGCCGGAAGCGGTGCGACGCCGATTCGCGCAGGCGCGCTTCGGTCTGGGTGACCGGTCGCACTTCGCCCAGGAGGCCGATCTCGCCGAAGAAGACCGCGTCCTCGGGGAGGCGGGCGTTGCGGGTTGCCGAGACCAGCGCCGCGGCGAGCGCCAGGTCGGCCGCCGGCTCCCGAAGCGCGACACCGCCGACGACGTTCAGGTAGACGTCGCGGTCGGCGAGCGGCAGGCGGGCGAAGCGTTCGAGCACCGCGACGAGGAGGATCACGCGGTTGCTGTCGAGTCCCACCGCCATTCGCCGCGGGGCCGAGAAGGCGCTCGGCGCCACGAGCGCCTGGGTCTCGACCAGCAGCGGACGCGAGCCCTGCAGGCTCGGCAGGACGGCCGAGCCCGGGGCGTCGATCCGCCGTCGCGACAGCAGCACGCCCGAGGGGTCGGCGATCGGCACCAGGCCCGCCTCGCGCATCTCGAACATGGCGATCTCGCCGGTCGGGCCGAAGCGATTCTTGGTGGCGCGCAGCAGGCGGTACTCGGAGGCCGATTCGCCCTCGAAGCTGAGCAGCGTGTCGACCAGGTGCTCGAGCGCCTTGGGTCCGGCGATCGTCCCCTCCTTGGTCACGTGGCCGACGAGGAAGAGCGCCAGCTCGCCGCGCTTGGCGCGCTCGACCAGCCGGTTGGCCGCGTGGCGCACCTGGCCGATCGAGCCCGGCGGGCTCTCGAGCTCGTCGCTCGAGAGCGCCTGAATCGAATCGACCAGCAGCACCTCGGGCTGCACCTCGTCGCAGGCCGCCAGCACCGCCTCGAGCCGCGTCTCGCCGAGGACCGAGAGCGGGCTCGCGGCGCAGCCCAGACGTTCGGCGCGCAAGCGCAGCTGGCGCGGCGACTCCTCGGCCGTCACGTAGAGGACTCGGCGCCCTTCGACCGCCATCCGGTCGGCGAGCTGCAGCAGGAGCGTCGACTTGCCGATCCCCGGCTCGCCGGCGAGCAGCACCGCGCCGCCCGCGACCACGCCGCCGCCGAGCACCCGGTCGAGGATCGCGATGCCGCTCGGCCGCCGCGCCAGGCTCTCCTCCTCCACCGCGGCGAGGGGCGTCGGTCGCGCCCCGCCGGCCGCGACGGCGCGGGCGCGCGCCAGGGGCTCGTCGCGCCGTTCCTCGACCAGACTCGACCAGGCGCCGCACTCCGGGCAACGCCCCAGCCACTTCGGCGACTGGTAGCCGCACGACTGGCAGGCGTAGACGGTGCGCGGCGCGGCCACGGGGCGGCTCAGAGCTTGGGGATCGACCCGAGGAAATACTTCAGGTCCTCGTCGGTCCAGCGCACGCCGGCGCCGAAGAAGGCCGACTTGTACTTCGACACCAGCGGGTCGTCGTAACCGCCCTGGACGAAGAGGTTCTTCGACAGGTCGAAGCGCGCGGTGAAGCGCAGGTGGGGGTCTAGGTCGAGCTCGCGGCTGAAGTCGAAGGCCTCGAGGGTGAACCAGAGGCGGTTGCGGAAGAGGCTGTAGTCGACCGAGACGCCGCCGGTCGACTCGATGAGCCCGGCCCAGATCTGTCCGCGGCGCTCGGCGAAGGGGAAGCCGACGAGAGCCGAAACCGCGTTGCGGCTCTTGTCCTCGACCAGGCGGTCGGTGGTGGTCACCTGGGAAGTGCCGTCGGGAAGCGTCGTGGTCACGGTGTCGATCTTGTGGAAGACGCGGCCGCGCGGATTGGAGACCAGCTCGACGCGGTAGGTGTGCGGGCTCTCGTCGCCGCGCGGCAGGAAGTCGAGCCGGAAGGCCGACCGGCCGTCGTCCTGGTCGGGCAGGTAGGCGGTCTGGAGGCCGAGGTCGAGGCGCACCCTCGCCGCCCGTCCGAGAGTGTCCCCGAGCTGGTTGACTCCCTTCTCCACGCTCTCGAGCGCGCCCATCAGCTGGGTGTGCGCCTCGTCGCTGTTGACCAGCTTGCCGAGCGTCCCCTGCCCGCTCGCGATCTTGTCGGTGATTTCGTTCAAGTTGTCGACCGACCGCTGCACCTTCGAGGTCAGCTCCTTGATGTTGGCCACCGAGTCCTTGAGATCGCCGCGGTTCTCGCTGAGCACCGAATCGACCTGCGCCAGCACCTTGTCGAGGCGCTCGGTGAGCTTCGGCAGCTGCGCGGCGAGGTCGGCGCTGAAGCGCTCGAAGTTCTTCATCGTGCCGCCGAAATTCTCGCGGTTCTCGGCGATCACCGCGCGCAGCTCGTCGGCGGTCGCCTGGATGCTGGCGACGAGGTCGCCGAGGCCGCCTTTGCCGGCGCCGCCGCCGGAGAAGCTCCCCACCAGGTTCGAGACCTGCTCGCCGATGGCGTCGATCTTGGCCATCGCCTGGTCGAAGGAAACCGGCGTGCGCCCCGGCAGGACGTCGTCGGGGCCGAGCGGCGGCGCGTCGTCCGGACCGGGAACGAGCTCGAGGAACTTGTCGCCCAGGAGCCCGAGGTTGGCGATCGAAGCGACCGTTCCCCGGGTCAGGTGCATCGGCTGATCGAGCTGCACCGTGACCCGCGCCTTGCGCCCGACGAGACGGACGCCGTCGACTTTGCCGACGCGCACGCCGGCGATCCGCACCGCGGAGCGATCGTCGAGCCCGACCACCGAGTCGAATTCCGCTTCGAGGCGCTGGCCCTTGGCGCCGAACCACTGCCAATCCTCGACCTTCATGATCAGGTAGGCGAGGATCACCAGACAGACCGTCATGAAGATGCCGACTTTGACCGCCTGCGACATGGAGGTTCTCCCGAGGGATCGATCCGCGCTTCAGTCCGTCAGCGGACCGGTCGATAGTCCTTGAATGAACTGCTGTACCCGCGGATCGGCGAGGGCGCGGAATTCCGCCGGCGCCGCCGCCGCGATGATCTTGCCCTGGTGGAGCATCGCGACCCGGTCGGCGATGCGGAAGGCGCTCGTCAGGTCGTGGGTGATGGTGACCGCGGTCGAATCGAGCCGCTTGGTGAGCTCGACGATCAGCTCGTCGATCACCGCCTTGATCACCGGATCGAGGCCGGTCGTGGGCTCGTCGAAGAGCAGGATGCGCGGCTCGAGGGCGATGGCGCGGGCGAATCCCACCCGCCGCCGCATGCCGCCCGAGAGCTCCGACGGGATCTTCTTCTCCGCCCCCTCGAGGTGCACCATCTCCAGGCACTCGGCGACCCGCGCCTCGACCTCCGGCTTCGGCCGCTTGGCGCGGCGCAGCGGAAAGGCGACGTTTTCCCACACGGTCATCGAGTCGAACAGCGCCCCCTCCTGGAACGCCATGCCGAAGCGCCGGCGGAACCGGGTCAGCTCCTGGCTGCCGAGCTCGTTGATGTCGACTCCGTCGACCAGCACCCGGCCGGCGTCCGGTCGCAGCAGGCCGATCATGTGCTTGAGCAGCACGCTCTTGCCGGTTCCCGAGCCGCCCAGGATGACCACCGACTCGCCGTCGGCGATGTCGAAGTCGAGCGCGTCGAGCACCACCTTGTCGCCGAAGCGCTTGGTGACCCGCTCGAGAAGGATCTTGGGATCGGCGTCGGCCATCAGAAGAGCAGCTTGGTGAGGAAGAAGTCGCTCACCAGGATGGCGATCGAGGCCGCGACCACCGCGCGGGTGGTCGAGCGCCCGACCCCTTCGGCGCCCCCGGTGGTGTAATAGCCGCGCTGGCAGCCGACGACGGCGAGGATGAGCCCGAAGACCGCGGCCTTGATCAGCCCCGAGGAGAGGTCGTTCATGTCCATGTACTGGAACGTGCTCTCCAGGTACGACACCGGGTTCGAGCCGAAGTAGAGCACCGAGACCATGTAGCCGCCCCAGATGCCGATGAAGTTGCCCAGCGCGACGAGCATCGGCAGGGTCAGGACGGTCGCCCACACCCGCGGCACGATGAGGTAGTGGACGGGATTCGTCGCCAGCACCTCGAGGGCGTCGATCTGCTCGGTCACCCGCATCGTGCCGAGCTCGGCGCCCATCGCCGAGCCCGAACGGCCGGCGACCAGCAGCGACAGGAGCACCGGCGACAGCTCGCGCACCATCGACAGCGCCACCAGCGAGCCGACGTAGCCCTCCGCCTGAAAGCGGCGCAGGGTCGAGTAGATCTGCAGCGCGAAGACCATGCCGGTGAACAGCGAGGTCAGCAGGACGACCGGCAGCGACTCGACGCCCACCCGCAGCATCTGGCGCACCAGCTCGCGAGCGTCGTAGGGCGGCCGGAAGGTCCACAGGAACGTCCGCCCGAGGATCAGGAAGAACCGACCGATTTCGGTGAACAGGCGGTCGAGACCCGCCGGCAGGCGGATCACGGCGCGAGCGCCTCGTGGGCGGCGACCGGCCGCGCCCGTTCGGCGCCGGCGGGCAGGTAGCGCCGCGGCAGGCGCTGGCGGCCGAGCCGGCAACAGATCTCGTAGGGGATGGTGCCGGCGGCGCGCGCCAGATCGGCCAAGTCGATGCGCTCGCTCCCCGACCTGCCGAGCAGCACGACCTCTTCCCCGGCCTCGCCGCCGGTGTCGGTGACGTCGAGCAGCAGCATGTCCATGCTCACCGCGCCCACGACCGGGGCGCGCCGGCCGCGCACCAGCGCCTCGCCCCGCCCGGCGAGCGACCAGGGATAACCGTCGGCGTAACCCACCGGGACCACGGCGACGCGGCTCGGGCGGGCCGCCGTCCAGCGCCCGCCGTAGCCGGCCCGCCGGCCGGCGGGGATGTCGCGCGTCTGCACGATGTCGGCGAGAACCGACATCACCGGCGCGAAGTCGCGGCGGCGCGCCGTGGGATCGAGTCCGTAGAGCGCCAGGCCGGCGCGCACCCGCGTCCAGCGCGCCGGCGGCTGGTGGAGCGCGCCGGCGCTGTTGGCGAGGTGGATCACCACCCGCTCGCGCTCGTCCGCGGTCAGCAGCGAGACAATGCGCGCGAAGCTCTCGCGCTGCTCGGCGTTGCGCGCGCTCGCCGGCGTCTCGGCCTCGGCGAAATGCGACATCACGCCGGCGAGGGTCAGACCGGGAGTGGCGCGGACCGCAGCGAGCACCTCGGCGGCGTCGGCGGCATCGAGGCCGAGGCGGGTCATGCCGGTGTCGAATTCGAGGTGGATCGGCCGCCGGGCGCCGGCGGCGGCGGCGGCGCGCCAGAGCGCGAGCTGCTCGGCGCTGGCGACCACCGGCGTCAAGTCATAGCGCTCGCAGATCGGCACCGCGGCGGGCACGATCGGCAAGCCGAGGTAAACCGGCCGGGCGACCCCGGCCTCGCGCAGCTCGATTCCCTCTTCGACCCGCGCCACCGCGAACGCGGCGGCGCCGGCGCGCTCGAGCTCCGGCGCCACCCGACGGACGCCGTGGCCGTAGGCGTCCGCCTTGACGATCGCGCAGACGCTGGCCGGCGCGACGTCGGCGGCGACGCCCTCGAGGTTGGCGGCGAGCGCGGCGAGATCGATCTCGACCCGCGCCCGCGAAAGCACCAGCGCGTCGCCGCGCTGAGCTTCAGAAGGCCCGGGGGTCGCCGGCATGCGCGTCGTGGGAGAGAAAGCGGGTGATCTCGCCGAGGAAGACGAGCGGGATGGTGCCCGTCTCGCCATTGCGGTGCTTGGCGATGATCAGCTCGGCGAGGTTGCGCAGCGACGGGTCCTCCTTGTTGTAGACCTCGTCGCGATAGATGAAGGCCACCAGGTCGGCGTCCTGCTCGATAGCGCCCGACTCGCGCAGGTCGGCGAGCTGCGGACGGTGGTCGCCGCCGCGGCGCTCGGGCTGCCGCGAGAGCTGCGAAAGCAGCAGGATCGGGATCTTGAGCTCCTTGGCGAGCTGCTTGAAAGCGCGCGTGATCGCCGCGATCTCCAGGTTGCGGTTCTCGAACCGCCCGCCCGCCTGCATCAGCTGCAGGTAGTCGACCACCAGCAGGTCGAGCTGCTTCTCGGCCTTGAGGCGCCGGGCCTTCGAGGCCACCTCGAGCAGCGTCGGGCTGGCCGAATCGTCGATGTAGAGCGGCGCGCGGCCGATGACGCTCATCGTCTGCACGACTTTGGTCCACTCCTGCTGCGAGAGGTGGTTGGAGCGCAGCTTGCTGAACTGCACGTGCGCCTCGGCGCAGAGGACGCGCAGCGCGAGCTCCTGCTCGCCCATTTCGAGCGAGAACACGCCGACCGTCTTGCTCTCGCGAATGGCGACGTGCTGGGCGACGTTGAGCGCGAAGCTCGTCTTGCCCATGCCCGGCCGGCCGGCGATGATGATCAGCGTCCCCGGACCGAGGCCGTGGGTCATGCGGTCGAAGTCGACGAACCCCGAGGGAATCCCGGTGAGCGCGGTCCCCGGGTGATCCTCGAGCATCTCCAGGGTCTCCTGGATGACCGCCGAGAAGGGCTTGAAACCGCGGGTGATCGCCTCCTCGCCGAGCGCCATCACCGCTTGCTCGGCGCGATCGAGGGCCGCCTGGGCGTCCAGCCCGCCGTCCATGCACTCGCGCGCCACCTGCGTGCAGACGTCGATCAGCCGCCGGCGCACCGAGCGCTCCTTGACGATCTCGATGTAGGTCTCGAAGCGCCCGAGATCGGGCAGGTCGAGGTCGAGACTGGCGAGATAGCTGATGCCGCCGACCGCTTCGAAGTCGCCGTGCTGCTCGAGCTTCGCCTGCAGGGTGCGCAGGTCGATGGTCACGTGCTCGTCGGCGAGCTCGATCATCGCGGCGTAGAGCCGGCGGTGGCGTTCGCCGTAGAAATCCTCGGGGAGCAGGCGCGAGCTGATCGTCGCCAGCAGGCGCGGATCGAGCAGCACGGCGGCGAGCACCGCGCGTTCGGATTCCTCGCTCTGCGGCAGCGATTTCGGGGGCTTGAGGAGCTCGAGCATGGGGACGGACCCTGCGGCTCGGGCGCGGAGGAGCGCGAGGCCGGGGAGGAAGGATACGACAGGCGGACGCCGCCCTGACGGGTGGGATGCCCAGGTCGTTCGGGGAGGATCGGTCGGCTACTTCGGAGGACGTTTCGGCCCGCGGCGGCGAGCGCCTAGCGTTGCTCGCCGGAGATCCACGACCATCGTGCTCGACAGTTTCCACAACCTCGCCCCCTGGGATCGCGCGCTGCGCATCCTGGTCGGCCTCGTGGCGCTCGTGCTCGGCGTCGGCGGCTGGCTGCCCGGGCTCTGGTCGATCGCCGCGGTGGTCTTCTGCTGGGTGCCGCTGGTGACCGGGGCGATCGGCTGGTGTCCCTTCTACGCCGTCGGCGGAGTGCGCACGCTGCGGCGCTGAGCCGTCACGGATCGACACGGCTCTTCGGGTGGTAGCATCCGGGCTCGATGACCCTGGGCCGGCTGAAGTGGATCGCCTTCGTCGGTCTCGGCCTCTTTCTCCTCCTCCTCGACTTGGTGCGCACCAGCTTGCAGCCGCAGCTGCGGTCGTTCGGCGCCCGCCTGCTGCTCGACGTCATGCTGCTGACCGGAGCGGTCTTTCTGCTCGGCCTGGTGTTCGAATTCGTCGCTCGCTTGCAGGTTCGGCTGGAGCGGCAGAACGCCGAGCTGATCGCGCTCCATCACGCCGCCCTCGACCTGTCCGGCGAGCTGGCGCTCGACACGGTCCTGCGCAAGGTAGTCGAAGGCGCGCGCCAGCTGCTCGGAGCGCGCTACGGCGCGCTCTCGGTATACGACCACGAAGGCAAGATCGGCAGCTTCGTCACCGCCGGTCTGTCGCCCGCGCAACACGCGACAATCGGCGCCCCGCCGGTCGGCCGCGGCGTGCTCGGCCTGGTCCTCGGCGAGGGCCAGCCGCTGCGCCTGCCGCGGATCGGCGCCCATCCGGCGTCGGTCGGTTTCCCCCCCCACCACCCGCCGATGACCTCGCTGCTGGCGGTGCCGATCGGTTGCCGCAGCCCCTTCCGCGGCAACCTCTACCTGACCGACAAGGAGCCCGAGGGGGAGTTCTCCGAAAGCGACGAGGCGACCCTCACCCGCTTCGCCGCCCAGGCGGCCCTCGCCATCGACACCTCCTATCTGCACGAGCAGCTGCGCACCATCGCGGTGGCCCAGGAGCGCCTGCGCATCGCGCACGAGATGCACGACGGCATGGCCCAGGTGCTCGCCTACGTCAACACCAAAGCGCAGGCGGTGCGCGAGCTGCTGCGCGGCGACCGGGCCGCCGAAGCCGGCGAGCAGCTCGACCAGCTGGCCGCCGCCGCGCGCGAGGTCTACAGCGACGTGCGCGAGGGCATCGGCGCGCTGCGCGTGGCGGGCTCGGGCGAGGAGCCCTCGCTAGCCGCCGCGTTGCGCACCTACGTCACGCAATGGCAGGATCACACCGGGATCGCGGTCGACTATTCCGCCGACGAGAAGATCCACCTGGCGCCGGAGATCGAGCTGCAGCTGATCCGCATCGTGCAGGAGGCGCTCGCCAACGTCCGCAAGCATTCCGGGGCGCGCCGGGTGCGGGTGGCGCTGAGGGTCGAAGGGCGGCAGATCCTGGTCGAGGTCGAGGACGACGGCAAGGGCTTCGAGAATCACGAGGGACGCACGCTCGGGTTCCCGCGCTTCGGCCTCGCCACCATGCGCGAGCGGGCACAGGGAATCGGCGGCGAGTTCGAGATCGAGAGCCGGAGGAATTCCGGCACCTGCATCCGGGTGCGCATCGAGAGGACCCGGATGTTCGCCACCTTCCAGGGGGGAGAAGCTCCATGAAGATCCTGATCGCGGACGACCACGCTCTGTTCCGGGACAGCCTGCGCAGCCTGCTGGCGGCACGGGGATACAACGTGATCGGCGAAGCGCGCAACGGCAGGGAGGCCGTCGAGCTGGCCCACCGCCTGCGCCCCGACGTGGTGTTGATGGACCTGTCGATGCCGGAGCTCGACGGGCTCTCGGCCACGCGCCTGCTCGCGGCGGATTTGCCGGAGGTCAAAGTGGTGATTCTCACCGCTTCGGACGACGATCAGAATCTCTTCGAAGCGGTCAAATCCGGAGCCCAGGGCTACCTGCTGAAGAACCTGAACTCGGACGAGTTCTTCGCCCTGCTCGAGGGCGTCGGGCGCGGCGAGCCGGCGCTCACGCCGACCCTCGCCCGCCGCTTGATGCGCGAATTCGCCCGACCGGAGGCGCACGCCAAGGAAGATCCCGATGCGCTCACCGACCGCGAGATGGAGGTCCTCCAGTGCCTGGTCGAGGGCGTGACCTCGAATCGCCGGCTCGCGCACCGCCTGGGGGTGAGCGAGAACACGGTGAAATTCCACATCCGCAACATCCTCGACAAGCTCCACCTGCACAATCGGGCGCAGGTCGTGGCGTTCGCGCTGCGCAATCGGGTAGTCGACCCCGGTTCGCCGCGCGGCTGAGTACCGCCCATCGAGGCGAGTCGCTCCCCGCCCGGGGAGAATCACGGTCCGCCCCCCGGCGCGGCGACCGGGCGCCACCCCGGTCCTACCGTGGACCAGAATCCGAGACAGTCGAGCTTCGGGTTCGGAAAGGACCACGGTCATGCCCGCTACCCTCACGACCCCCCCCGCCAAGACCGATCTGCGCACCACGACGCCCCGCCGCTGGACGCGCTTCGACGAGCTGCTCGCCGAAGTCGAGCGCTTCTGGGACAAGGGATTCCCGTTCCGCTTCGATCCGTTCGTGACCAACCCCAAGGAGACGCGCAACCTGCCCTTCGACTGGGCGCCGCGCATCGAGATATTCGAGAAGGCCGGCACGTTGATTCTCCGCGCCGAGCTGCCGGGGATGAAGAAGGAGGAGATCGAGATCGTCATGGACGGCGAGGATCTCGTCCTGCGCGGCGAGCGCCATCATGTGGTCGAGACGGAGGAGAAGGAGATGTATCGCTCCGAGCTCGCCTATGGCGCCTTCTTCCGCCGCATCCCACTCGGCTTCGAGCTCAAGCCGGAGATGATCCAGGCGACGCTGGTCAACGGCGTCCTGGAGCTGCACGTCCCGATCCCGGTCGAGAAGACCAAGGAGATCCACAAGATCAAGATCACCTGACCGGCGTCGTCTTCCGCCGGACCCCACTCGAGTCTCCGGGGGAGCGGGCCCCGCCCGACTCCCCCGCTTTCTTCCCGGGACGACGACGACCAACGACGCAGGAAGGCGGGCTCCGCCGTGGTGCCGGAGGCGGGAGTCGAACCCGCACGCCCGCGAGGGCCGGGGATTTTAAGTCCCCTGCGTCTGCCATTCCGCCACTCCGGCGCCGGGGATCTTAGATCGGCGCGGGCGGCCGGGCGCGGCGCGGCCGCGGACCCGGGGGGCGGATCCGCGACCTGCGGCTCGGGATTTCCTGAATTCTGGAGGCGACGGCCGGAGTCGAACCGGCGTATGAGGGTTTTGCAGACCCTTGCCTTACCACTTGGCTACGTCGCCGGGGGGATCGAAGGAATGGAGCGGGAAACGGGACTTGAACCCGCGACCCCAACCTTGGCAAGGTTGTGCTCTACCACTGAGCTATTCCCGCCCGGGCCCGCGAACGATAGCGAACGGGCGCGAGAGCTGTCAAGGCGAAGGGGCGTCAGAAGCGCGCCGCGAACGCGTCGCGCACCAGCGTGAAGCGCCAGCTCTCGCCCTCGCGGTCGAGGCCGAGGACGTCGAAGCGGCAGGCGCGACGCGAGCGGTTGCGCGCCAGGAAGTGCGCCGCGGCGCGCGCGATCCGTCGGCGCTTGGCGGCGCCGACCGCGGCGATTGCCGGACCAAATTCGTCGGTCGCCCGCGACTTGATCTCGATGAAGCAGAGCACCTCACCGTCGAGCGCCACCAAGTCGAGCTCGCCGGCGCGGGTGAAGACATTGCGCGCCACGATGCGGTAACCCTGGCCCTCGAGCCAGCGCTCCGCCGCCCGCTCCCCCAGGTCCCCCTTGGCGCGCCGATGCGGCTGGTCGTCGTACCGCCGCAGGTCCCTCACTCGCGCTTCCAGCGCGTGCCCTGCGGCGTGTCCTCGAGCACGATGCCGCGCGCGGCGAGCTCTCGCCGGATGCGGTCGGCGGCAGCGAAGTCGCGCCGTTGGCGCGCCGCGATGCGCTCGGCGATCGCGCGTTCGATGCCCGCGACCTCTTCGTCGGGGAGCTCCGCGGTGCCCCAGGGCATGGCGATCACGCCCAGCGCCTCGTCGAGTCGCGCCAGCGTCGCTTCGATCCGCGCGCGGTCGCCGGCGGCGATCGCTCCGCGCTCGATCGCAGCGTTGACGCCGCGCACCAGGTCGAAGAGGGCGGCGAGCGCCGCCGAGACGTTGAGATCGTCGCCGAGCGCCTCGGCGAAGCGCGACTCCGCTCCCGCGAGTAGATCGCCGATCGCCGGCGAGGAGTCGGCCGTCTCGGCGGCGTTCGCCAATCGGTAGCGCATCTCGTCGATCCGCTTCAGCGCCGCGCTCGCCGCGTCGAGCGAGGCGAAGGTGAAATTGAGCTTCTGGCGGTAGTGGACCGAGATCAGGGCGTAGCGGATGGCGCGCGGCGAGCATCCCCGCGCCAGGAGGTCCTGGAGCGTGTACTGGTTGCCGAGCGACTTCGACATCTTTTCACCGTCGACCAGCAGGTGCTCGGAGTGCAGCCAGGTGCGCACGAACGGGGCGCCGTTCGCCATCTCGCTCTGCGCGATCTCGTTTTCGTGGTGCGGGAACATGTTGTCCACCCCGCCGCAGTGGATGTCGAAAGTCTCGCCGAAGTACTTGGCGCTCATCGCCGAGCACTCGATATGCCAGCCGGGCCGCCCCGGACCCCAGGGCGACTCCCACGACGGCTCGCCGGGCTTCGCCCCCTTCCATAAGACGAAATCGCGCACGTCTTCCTTCTCGTACTCGTCCGAGGCCACCCGGTCGCCGCGGCGCGCGTCCTCGAGGCGGATGCCCGAGAGCTTGCCGTAGTCGGGATCGGAGGCGATGCGGAACCAGACCGAGCCGTCGCTCTCGTAGGCGTGGCCGCGCTCGAGCAGGCGGACGATGATCGCCTGCATCTCGGCGATGTGCAGGGTGGCGCGCGGGTAGGCGTCGGCCGGCCGCACGTTGAGGGCCTCGAGATCGGCGAAAAACGAGGCGACGTAGGGCGCGGTGAATTCGTCGAGCGATACCCCCCGCTCCTCGGCGCCGCGGATCGTCTTGTCGTCCACGTCGGTCAGGTTCATCACCTGGACGACCCGATAGCCGAGGAACGCCAGGCTGCGGCGCAGGAGATCCTCGAATAGAAAGGTGCGCAGGTTGCCGATGTGGACGTGGTTGTAGACCGTCGGTCCGCAGGTGTACATGCGGACGCGGTCGCCCTCGAGCGGCGTGAACGGCTCGAGCCGCCGGCCGAGGGAATTGAAGAAACGCACGGCGCGCGGCGCGCTCACCCGCGCTTCCGCGGTCATCGCGGTCTCTCGCCGTAGCCGAGCTTGCGCAGGCGCCGCTTGGCGAGCTCGCGCCGAAGGCCGGTGATCCGGTCGATGAACAGGACGCCGTCCAGGTGGTCGATCTCGTGGCAGAGCGCGCGACCGAGGAGGCCTTCGGCTTCGAGCTCGAAGGCCTCGCCGCGCTCGTTGCGCGCCGCGATGCGGACCCGCTCCGGACGCTCGACCTTCTCGGTGAAGCCGGGGATCGACAGGCAGCCCTCGGTCTCGAGGCTCTTGCCCTGCGCTTCGAGGATGCGGGGATTGACCAGGACGTGGAGGCGGGAGTCGGCCTCGCCGGCGTGCACGTCGACCACCGCCACCCGACGGGAGACGCCGACCTGCGGCGCCGCCAGACCGACGCCCGGCGCCGCGTACATGGTCTCGGCGAGATCGCGCACCAACGCCGCGAGCTCGCCGTCGAAGCGCTCGACCTCCGCGGCGCGGAGGCGCAGAGCCGGATCCGGGTGCAGGAGGATGGTCCGCAGCGCCATCAGGCCTGAGGCCCCAGCAGGCGTTCGGCCGCCGTGGCGATGGAGCGATCGTTGCGCTGTCCGCGCAAGGCTTCGAGCAATCCCCGCGGGTCTGGGTTGCCGACCAGCGCTCTCTCGAGTCCCTCGCGATTCAATTTCAGCGCGCGCGTGCGCTGCTTGGCGCGATAGGCGGCCGGCCAGGGCCGGTGCTCGAGCAGCGCGCCTTCGCCGACGATGTCCCCGGCCCCGAAGCTGCGCACCTGCATGCCGCCGCTCTCCGGCAGGACGAGGATCGCTTCGATCTCGCCGTCGATCAACAGGTAGAGGACCTGCTCGAGGCTGCCGCGCTCGGCGAGGATCTGCTTCTCCTCGAAGAGCACGATCTCGGTGTTGGCGAACAGCCGGCGCAGCTGATCCCCCGGCAGTACCTGCACGATCTTGGTGGTCGCCAGGCTCTGCCAGAGACGCTGGATCTCGACCGGCGAGGACTTGGCGAGCGGGCTCTTCTCCTGCTGCGATTCGACCAGCCCCTCGAGCGCCAGCACGCGGCTGTGCTCGAGGCCCTTCAGGCGCTGGTTGCGCTGGATCTTCGCCGGCACGGTCGGGTCCGCGGGCGCCAAGCGGCCGGCCTTGGTGAGCAGGGCGATCGACTTGTCGTAGAAGCCGTCCTCGGTATAGAGATCGGCGACGAAGAAGTACTCGTCGAGCGCCTTGAGCGCCTGCCGGGTCTGCACGTAAACCTCGGCCAGGCGCAGGTGAGAGTGCAGGTCGTGCGGGTTGGCCTTGGTCTTCTCCTGCAGCCGCGCGATCGCTTCGTCCCATTTTTCGAGGACGATCAGATCCTCGATCGAGTACTCCTTCGGCGAGGGTTTGGGGTCTTTCCCGAAGACGCGCTTGAAGACCATGAGAGGCGACGGAACCCTAACAGCGGCCACAGGATGGGTCAACGCCGCGAGCCCCGGCCCCGGGCTTTGCGGAGTCCCCGCGCGACGCCCGATCCGCGCTGGTGCCAGGAGCCTGGCGCGGACTTTGCTCGAGCCTTCTCCAGCGAAGATGAAAGGACCTGAGGAGGACCCGACCATGAAGCGCCACCCCCTGTTACTCGGATGCAGCCTGATGGTCCTCGCCGCGGTCTCCTCGACCGCGGGGCGAGCCCAGCAGGACACGGCGGACGACCGGGTCAGCTATTCG
Organism: Thermoanaerobaculia bacterium; assembly: GCA_046331385.1. Lineage (GTDB taxonomy): Bacteria > Acidobacteriota > Thermoanaerobaculia > Multivoradales > JAGPDF01 > JAXLQW01. The sequence goes on along the minus strand of JAXLQW010000001.1, from coordinate 628,578 downwards.
TTCGTTCGCACCCTCGAAGGCGAGGCCTCGGTGGCGCCGGCCGGGCGGGGCGTCGCCGAAGCGATCGAGGTCAACCAGCCGTTGGTGACCGGAGACCTCGTCCGTGTCGAAGGTCGCGCGCGGGCCGAGATCGTGCTCGCCGACCGGACGCGGCTCGTCCTCGGCGGCGACGCGCAGGCGGTGCTCGAGCGCGTCGCCTTCTCCGCCGACCGCGACGACCGCGCCACGCGCTTGCGCTTGATCGGCGGCGAGATGCTGCTGGCGGTCGACGACCAAGCGCTCGGCGACGATCTGCCGACGGTGGCGACCGACGTCGCGACGGTCTACGTCCAGCAACCCGGCACGTACTTCCTGCGCGGCGACCGGGAGTGGCTCGAGGTCACGGTGCGCGACGGCTACGCCGAGGTGGTCTCGGACCGCGGCTCGTCGATCGTCCGCCAGGGCGAGTCCCTGCTCGTCGAATCCGGGCGCGGCGGCGGCGTCCGCCTCTCGCAGGCCGGCGGACTCTCGGCGCTCGAGCGCTGGAACGAGGACCTCTATGACCGCGGCAGCCGTGCTTCCGTGCGCTACGTCGATCCCGAGTACCGCTACGTGGCCGCGCCGCTCGACGACTACGGCTCGTGGGTCGACTACGACGGCGGCTGGTGCTGGCGGCCGCGCGTCCAGGCGGGCTGGCGACCCTATTGGGACGGCCGCTGGGCGGCGACCCCGAGCGGTCTCACCTGGGTCTCGCGCGAGCCCTGGGGCTGGTATCCGTACCACTACGGCAGCTGGGTCTTCGCCGCTGGCTACGGCTGGGTCTGGCGGCCCGGGCGCTGCTATTCGCCGGCCTGGGTCTACTGGTACTGGGGCGACAGTTACGCCGGCTGGTGCCCCGTCGGTTACTACACCGACTACTACCGCGGCTGGTATCCGCACTTCGGACTCCGCGTCGGCCTCTACGGCTGGATCGGCGGCCGGGTGGACCTGTACGCCCACTGGAACTTCGCGCCGCTCGACTGCTTCCGCGACCGCCACTTCCGCGGCCGACTGCGCACCGGGCATGACTTCGGGCGCGAGCTCGGCCGGGACGGTCGCCTGCCGCGCGGCGTCCTGACCACCGACACCCGCGACCTGCCGTTCGATCGCCTGGGAAAGCCGGGCGAGATTCCGCGCCTGCTGCGCGAGCGCGGCGAGCGCATCTCCGGTCAGCGGATCCACGAGCTGCCCGACGTCACCGACTTCGTCGAGCGCAAGTCGGACCTGCCGACGACCGTGCGCGCGGCGGTCCTGATCGATCGCGAGTCCCGCCAGCCGCGCCTGACCCTGCCGGTCGACGAGCAGCCGCGCGGCGGCGAAGTGGTGCGCGAGCCCGGCTGGAAGACCCGCCGTGGCGAGCTCGAGAAACTGCCGGCCGAGGTGGCGCGCGGATCGAAAGTCCCCGAGCGTCCCCAGGTGGAGTATCAGGCTCCGCAAACCGGCGTCGATCGTCAGCCCCGGTCGGTCGGACAGCCGGCGACGGACCGCAAAGTCGACGATCGCAGGGTGGACGGTCGGCGCACCGACGGCGACAACCGCCAGCCGGCCTCGCGCCCAGGCACGGTCACGCCGCTGCCCGGCGATGGCGCGCGCCGCGCACTTCCCGGAACGGTCGACTCGCCGCGTGGCGACGATCGCCAGGGCTGGAAGCGCGATGCGCCGCCCGCCTCGACCGGCGGCGGTACGGCGCGCTCCCTGCCGCCCGACCGGGCCGGCGCACCGTCGGTGGATCGCACCCCACGCCAGCAGCCCGCCGACGCGAAGGGCAACCCGCAAGCCGACGACGATCCGCCGGTGCGCCGCGTCGTCGACGGCGTCCGTTCGACCCGGCCGCGGCAGGACGACCCGGCGGCGAACAGCGCCGGCGACCACCCGGCGCGCCCCGACGTCGGCTCGCGCTGGAACCCCGGGGACAACCGGGTCCAGCAGGCTCCGCCGCACGGCGACCGGCAGCCGCCGCAGTCCTCGGCGCCGCGCTACCAGCCGCCGCAGGGGGGCTCCTCCTCCGGCAGCTCACCGCGCTCGCAACCGGCCCAGACCTCACGGCCTGCGGCCGCACCGCCGCCCGCGAACCACACCCCGCCGCCTCCGAGCGCGAGCTCGAAGCCCGCGCCGCGCAGCGAGTCCCAGGGTTCCCACGACCGCGGTAGCCACGGCAACACCAAGCCGAGCCCGCCGCCACCGCCCCCACCCCGGGCGGTGGGCCATCGCCCGGCCTGAAGCCCGCGCTCTTCCGGCGCGCCGGTGCGGTTGGACTACAATCCACCGTCCGTGCGCGCCGAGACCGTCTTCCGTCTGCTGTTCATCGTCTATTGCGTCGAGGCGGGGATCTTCCTCTGCCTGACGCCGTGGAGCCCGGTCTGGGATCGCGGCGCGCTGCAGCTGCCCTGGACTCTCCTGCGCCAGTTGGCGGTCGGCACCTGGCTCCGCAGCCTGCTCTGCGGTTTCGGCGCCGTGCACCTCGTCTGGGCGATCCACGATCTCGACCTCGTCCTGCGCGGCGAAGCCGCGGCCGGACGGACGCTGGAGAGGACTTGAGCCGGATCGTCGGGCTCGGGCTCGACGTCGTCGACCTGGCACGCCTGGAGCGCCTGCTCGCCCGTCACGGAGATGCATTCGAGCGCCGGTTCGTGCGCGACGGCGAAGCGCGCCAGCTCGGGGGAGCGGCGCGCGTCGCGCATCTCGGCGGCCTGTTCGCCGCCAAGGAGGCGGCGCTCAAAGCGCTCGGCACCGGCTGGGCGGGAGGACTCGGACTGCGACAGATCGAGGTGACGCGCGAGACCGGCGGACGTCCCGGGCTGCGCTTCCACGGCGCCGCCGCCGATCGGGCCCGCGCCCTGGGGGTGGAACACCAACAAATCTCGATCACCCACGACCGCGGCGTGGCCGCCGCCGTCGTGGTGCTCGAAGGCACGTCCCCGGAGGGCACGGACCGATGACCGGAAAGTCCCGCTACCTCATCGTCGCGCTCGCCGTGCTGGTGCTCGACCAGTGGACCAAGCGCCTGGTCGAGATCCATCTGCCCGAACAGTCGTCGCAGGTCGTCGTGCCGGGGCTCTTCCACCTCTCGCACGTGCGCAATAGCGGCGTGGCGTTCGGGCTCTTCCCGGCGCAGGGCGAGTGGCTCTCGACCCTGCTGCTCGCCCTGCTCGGAGTCGCGGCGCTCAGCGTCGTGTCGGTCTTCTTCTGGCGGGCGGCGCCCACCCATCGCCGCCTGCTGGTGGCGCTCTCCCTGGTCATGGGCGGCGCGGTCGGCAATCTCATCGATCGGCTGGCGAGCGGCGCGGTCACCGACTTCCTCGCCTTCTACATCGGGCCCTACCGCTGGCCCGATTTCAACGTCGCCGACAGCGCGATTTCGATCGGCCTGGCGCTGATGGTTCTCGATTCGTTCCTCGCCCCCCGTTCGGCCGACTCCCCCGCCGTCGAGCCCGGGGCGTGACTCCGGCGGCGGGTCCCGCTTCGCGCTCGCCGGACTCCGGCCGCTGGTCGATCCCTGCCGGGCGCGGCGGCGAGCGTCTCGATCGGGCGCTCGCCGGCCACCTCGACCTGCCGCGCAACCGGGTGCAGCGCTGGATCCGCGAGGGGCGCGTCGAGGTCGACGGGCGGACGGCGACCAAGAGCTCAGTTGAGGTCGAGGGCGGCGCGGTCGTCACCTGGATCGCGCCCCGCCCCGAGCCCTCCGGCCTGTTCGCCGAGGCCGGCGAGCTGTCGATCCTGTGGGAAGACGCCGACCTCGCGGTGATCGACAAGCCGCCGGGGCTGACCGTCCATCCCGGCGCCGGCAGGCCACGGTCCACGCTCGTCCACCGCTTGCTCGCGCGCTACCCGGAGATCGACGGCGTCGGCGGACCGGGGCGTCCCGGAATCGTGCATCGCCTCGATCGCGACACGAGCGGAGCCTTGGTGGTGGCGCGGACCGAGCGCGCCTACGCGCGCCTGGCGGCCGATTTCGCGGCGCGGCGGGTGAAGAAAACCTACCTCGCCATCGTCCACGGTCGGCCGAAGGAGCCCACGGGTTGGATCGAGGCGGCGATCGGCCGCCATCCCGTCGAGCGCCAGCGAATGACGGTGGCGCGCCGCGGTCGCGCGGCGCGTACCGGCTATCGTGTGGTGGCGAGCGCCGGGCCGGTCTCGCTGCTCGAGTTGAACCTCGAGACCGGCAGAACGCACCAGATTCGCGTTCATCTCAAGCACCTCGGGAACCCGTTGGTGGGCGATCCGGTCTACGGCGAGGCGCGGCATCGCGCCCTCGCCGCGCCGCTGGCGAAGGTGCTCGCCAGCTTTCCCCGCCCGGCGCTCCATTCTTGGAAGCTCGCGCTGCGCCATCCGCGCGACGAACGGGAGATCGCGGTCGGCGCGCCGGTACCGGAGGACCTGCGTGAGCTGTGGCGGCGAGCGACCGGAATCGACTGGCCGGCGCCCGCCTGAGATTCAGGCGCCCTTCTTCGCTTCGTTGCCGGCCTTCTTCTCGCCCACCTCGCGCTCGCCGTCGCCCATCTCCACCCGCCCCTTGAAGAAGGCGCCCTCGGCGATCACGAATTTCGCCGCGGACACGTCGCCCTCGAGGGCGCCCGAAGGCAGGATCTCCACCCGCTCGCGACCGCGCACGTTGCCGACCACCTTGCCGGCGATGCGCACCGCGGTGGCCTCGAGCGCGCCCTCGGCGCGGCCACCGGGGCCGATGGTCAAGTGGGCGTCGAGCTTGGCGTCGCCCACCAGCTCACCCTCGACCAGGACGTCGGACTTGCCGAGCAGCGTGCCTTCGAAACGCGTACCGGTGGCGATCACCGTCGCGGGTCTCCCGCGGTCGGAGTTGGACGAAACGGGAGCAGTGGCGGACGGCGGAGAAGGGGGCTCGCGTCGGAACATGAGTCTCGAGTGGGAAAAAGCGGCCTGGCGAACCGCCGGGGTGAATCGTCTGGAGCGGGCAACGGGATTCGAACCCGCGACATCAAGCTTGGGAAGCTTGCACTCTACCAGCTGAGTTATGCCCGCGTCGCTCCTCGCGACAGAGGACAATCTAGCCAAGCCGCGTCATCGGGTCAAGGGCGTTGCGCGTCGCGCGCGACCGGCTATACTGCGCGCATGCGCGCCCCGGGAACGGATCTCCCCGGCCTCGATCGTAGCGACCGGCTCGACTTCCTCAACGATCCCGCATTGAGCGCGGTCGAGTTCCGCCGCATGTTGCACGAGGGACCGCCCGAGAAGCGCGCTTGGGCGGTGTCGCAGCTGATCCAGTTCGCCGAGTGGGACGAGATCTGGCAGTACGTCTCGCGCGACGAGGTGCGCGACTTGCTGCCGCAGCTCGAGCTGCCGGAGAACTTGCGCCTCGCCTGGGCGCGGATCCTGAAGAGCGAAGCGGCACGCTGAAGCGCGTCGGCGCTCCTCTCCAACCCGATCCTGCTGCGGTCAGGGTTTCGCCGGCTCGGCGGCGCGTTCCGCGAGCAGGGCTGCGGCGCGCTTCTTCGCCTCGGCGATCACCTCGCGCACCCGGTCGGCGGGCAGCAGGAAGACGCCGAGCGGCCCGCTCTCCGGCCCCGGTTGGCCGAGGTTCATCACTCCGAGCAGATCCTCGGCCGGCCCCTCGTCGTCGGAGACCCGCGACAGCACGGTCACCAGGACACCCACCGGCTCGCCGGTGAGGGCGAACATCGGCAGACCGAGGCCGGCCACCGTCCCTTCGACGACGTAGGCGCGCCGTGGCTTGGCCACCTCCCCGACCACCCGCCCGCTCGACAGGTAGGCCGCGCGATCGAACCCCGGAGAGAGGCGGGTCACGGTCACGACCTCCTCGCCGATCCGCGGCCGGCGACCGCCGGCGAACTCGATCGCCGGCAGCCTCGCCTCGCCCGGCGATTCGAGCTGCAGGAACGCGAGGTCGAGATCGCTGTCGGTCCCGGCCAGAAAGGCCCGATGCTCGCGCGCGTCGCCGGCGATCGTCACCCGGAAGTCGGTCGGCGTGAGCTTGAACTTCATGTCGTCCGCGTCGCCGCCGCCGTGATGCGCCATCAGCTCCAGAAGCCGGTTCGCCGAGAGCTGCGAGTTCCAGAGCATGACCAGGCCGCCGCCGTCGACCAGCGCACCGCGCACCTGCAGCGTCGACTCCTGATCCTGCACGGAGTCGCCCATGTTGAACTCGCTCTTGAGCACGACCTTCACGCTGACGATCGCCGGCCCGACTCGGTCGAGCAGTCGGCCGTAAGCGGCTTCATCCGCCGCCACGACGCTCGGCGCCGAGAGCAGCGCGGCGCAGAGCGGCACCGACAGAGAAAGGCGCGAGCGCGGCCTCATGGCTTTCTTTCCGCCGCGATCTTCTCCCATTGCGGCTCGACGAACACGAAGTGCGTGCGGTAGCCGCGGCGCACGAAGAGGCGGATGACCGCCGGCTTGGTCGGCACGAGATCGGTCATCGTCTTCTCGAAGCCGGCGACGTCGGCCACCGCGGTCTCGCCCACGTCGACGATCAGATCGTCGACCTTGAGCCCGGCCATCTGCGCCCAGCCGCCGTTGGCGACCTCGGAGACCAGGGCTCCCGGCTCGTCCTTGCGCCAATGGTGGTCGATGCGGTCGAGGAAGGTCAGGTCGCGGACGGTGAACTCCAAGTCCTCCTGGCGGTATCGCCGGGTCTCGGCCGAATCCTCCGGGCGGGCTTCGAGCGCGACCGGCAACTCGATCCGGGAAGCTCCGCGGCGCACCAGCAGCTTCACCGTCTCGCCGATCGAGTGCTCTTCGATGGCGCGGCGCAGATCCTCGCCGTCCTGCACGCGGTGCGCCGCGAGCGGTTCGCCGTCGAGCGCCACGATTTGGTCATCGACCGCCAGACCCGCCGCCTCCGCCTGGGTCCACGGGTAGACCTGGGTGACGCGGAAGCCGTGCAGCTCCGGATCCCCCAGGGCGGTCGCGATGTCGGGCGTCAGCACCTGGGTCTGCACGCCGAGCCAGGCGCGCGGCAGCTCGCCGCCCCAACGACCGCCGCGCTTTTCCGGCAGCCGGGTGACCGCGAGGAGGAATTGATCGTCGCGGCGCACGGTGAGCAAGAGGGGCGCGTCGCCGTCGGCCGCCAGGGCGCGCTCGAGTGCCGCGAGCTCGCGGGTCTCGGCGGCGCCCACTTTGACGAGCAGGTCGCCCACTTCGACCGGCGGTTTGGCCGAAGCAGCGGGCGAGCCGGGCCGCAGTCCGGTGACCCACAAGCCGGCCCGCGGCGGCAGGTGACGAGCCAGGGCCATCGGGCCGGTGATCTCCTGCGCGGTCAGGCCGAGCTCGCGGAACTCGGCCTCGTCGCCGCGCGACTTCTCCATCGCCGCGACCTCGACCGAGAGGGTGCGCGCCGTGCCGGAGCGCTCGATCCGCAACTCGACCGGGTGGCCGACGGCAAGCTCGGCGACGCGCTGGTAGAGCTCGGGAATCTGCTCGAAGAAGGAGACCGCCACCGGTCGCCCGGCGAGCGCGAGGAGCAGGTCGCCGGGCTGGACGCCGGCCGCTTCCGCCGGCGAGCCGGGCAGGACGGCGGAGATCAGCGCGCCGTCCTGGCGTGCGAGCTTGGTGACCGGCAAGACGAGAAACCCGAGGAATCCGCGCTCGACCCGCCCGCGGGTGAGCGCCTGGCGCAGCACCGCTCCCGCGACCCGCGCCGGAATCGCGAATCCGATCCCCCCGCCGCCGAGCTCGTTGATGCCCACCACGTCGCCGGCGAGATTGACCAGCGGTCCACCCGAGTTTCCCGGCAGGATCAATGCGTCGTGCTGGATCCACTGGGTGAAGATCCCGGTCGTCTCGCCGCCGCCCAAGTCCATGTCGGCGAGCTCGCTGCCGGTGAAGTCGGTGAACACGCGCCGTGGGTTCGAGACGATGCCCAGGGTGACCGACGAAGAGAGCGCGAAGGGATTGCCCATCGCCAGCACCGGCTCGCCGACCTCGAGTTGCTCGCGCTCGGCGAGCTTCGCCGCCACGATCGCCGGCGCGCCCTTCGCCCGCGCCGCCAGGCGCAGCCGCAACACCGACAGGTCGGTGAGCGGATCGTGCGCCACGACGTCGGCGTCGATGACCTCGCCGGTGGTCAGCGTGCAGCGCAACCGCGTGCTGTTGCCGGCGACGTGAAAGTTGGTCAGGACGTAGCCATCGGGCGAGACGATCACGCCGCTGCCCGCCGAGGGATAGCGCATCGCCCGGCCTTCGGCGAACTGCTGGGTCACGGCCGAGATGTTCACCAGCGCCGGATAGACCGCCGCCAGAGCGCGCTCGACCGCCGCGGTCGAAGCCGGAGCTGCGGCGGCGGCCGGAGCCGCGAGCCCGAGCGTGGCGAGGAGCGCACCGATTCCGCCGATCGCGCGCCCGGCGCGACCGCGAATCGACGACCGCGGGCGGCGCACTCAGCCGTCTCCGTCGAGCAGGTTGCCGAGCGGTCCGAGCAGCGAGCCTTCTTCGCGTTTGCGGCCCGCGCCGAGCCCGGCCGCCGCGACCACCCGCGAGGCCAGGCGTCCGAACGGGAGCGACTGCAGCCACACCCTGCCGGGGCCGGTGACGGTGGCGAAGAAGAGGCCCTCGCCGCCAAAGAGAAAGGTCTTGATCCCCGGGACGGTCTGGATGTCGTAGGCGACCCGTGGCTCGAAAGCCACGAGGCATCCGGTGTCGACGCGCAGCGTCTCGCCGGCGGCTAGGTCGCGTTCGAGGATCGTGCCGCTGGCGTGAACGAAGGCCCAGCCGTCGCCCTCGAGCTTCTCGAGGATGAACCCGTCGCCGCCGAAGAATCCCGCGCCCAGCCGTTTCTGGAAGGCGATGCCGACCGAGATCCCCTTGGCGGCGCAGAGGAAGGCGTCCTTCTGGCAGAGCAGCTGGCCGCCCATCTTCTGGAGGTCGACGGCCACGATCTTGCCCGGATACGGCGCGGCGAACGCGACTCGTTGGCGGCCGGCGGCGGCGTTCGAGAAAACGGTCATGAACAGGGACTCGCCGGTGAGCAGGCGCTTGCCGGCGGCGAGGAACTTGCCGAGCAGATCGGAGCCCTGCGACTTCGCCGAGCCGTCGCCGAAGACGGTCTCCATCTGGATGCCGGGGTCCATGTAGAAGAACGCCCCGGCCTCGGCGACGCAGGCCTCGCCGGGATCGAGCGTCACCTCGACGTACTGCATCTCGGTGCCGAAGATCTCGTGATCGATCTCGTGCGCCCCGCCGGCCGCGGGCGGCGGAGGGGGAACCACGCCGCCGAAGGCGGCGCCGAACTCCGGCAGGCTGGAGATCGACTGCCAACCGCTCATGCCCGCCGCGAAGACGTGCGCATCGCGGCCGATGCGCCCGGCGCGGATCCGTTCCACGACCTCGGCCGTGTCGTACGGCCCCTCCTGCTTGCCCTGGATCGCCACGAACCACGCGCTGCCGTCGCCCATCGAACCTCCTTCGCCGGCCGGCAAGTGTAACGGCGCGCTTCTCGCCTCGCAAGGAGATCGCGCCGGCGCGCAGTAGACTCCCGCCGCCATGCCGCTCCCGGGTGATCTCTCCCCCGCCGCGTTCGAACGCGCCCTCGCGCTGCTCGAGGAGCTCGCCTCCATTTCGTCGGCGAGCGGCGAGGCTCCGGGGCTGGAGCGCATGGCCGCACGCCTTGGCGAGGAGCTCGCGCGGCGCGGCTTCGCGGTGACCATCGACCATCCGGCGGGAGCGGAAGGCTCGCCCCTCCCGGTGCTCCGGGCGGACGGCCCCGAAGCGAGCCAGCACCCCCTCCTGCTCATCGGGCACTTCGACACCGTCCTCCCCGCGGCCACGCCGCGGCGCGCCGGCGACCGCCTCGTGGCGACCGGTGCGATCGACATGAAAGGCGGGCTGGTGGCCTTCCTCGCCGCGCTCGATCTGCTCGCCGAGCGCGCCGTCGCCGCGCCACGGGATTTGCGCCTGGTCGCGGTCCCGGACGAGGAGACCAACGGCCTGCTCGCCCACCGCGCCATCGCCCGCCACGGCCCCGAGGCGCGCGCCCTCTGGGTGCTCGAACCCGGCGAGCCGACGGACGAGGGCGAGACCCTGGTCGGCGGCCGGCGCGGCATGTTCTCCTGGCGCCTCGCCGCGCGCGGTCGCTCGGCGCACTCCGGCCTGCACTTCTGGCGGGGGCGTTCGGCCCTCGCCGCCGCCGCTGAATGGACGGCCAGGGCGGTGGCCCTGTCGCGACCGGCCGGTGGACCGACGATCAACGCCGCGCGTCTCGTCGGCGGAGATTCCGGATTCGTCGACCACCTGGCGCGCGAAGCGCCGGTCGTCGGCACGGCGCGGCAGCTCAACGTCGTCCCCGACCGCGCGATCGTCGAGGGAGAGGCGCGCTTTCTCGGCGCCGGCGAGCGCGAGCCGTTGGCCGCGGCGCTCCGCGATTTGGCGACCACGATCGCCGAACGGCACGAGGTCGAGATCGAGTTCAGCGCCGACGAAGGCGTACCGCCGGTCGATCCGCGCGCCGCCGGCAGGTCACTCGCCGCGCGCGCCGTCGCGCTCGCCGCCCGGCGCGGCTGGAAGCTGGTCGTCGAGGAGGATCGCGGCGGGATCTCCTTCCCGAACTTCCTCGCCGACCCCGGACGAATTCCGGTCCTTGACGGTCTCGGCCCGGTCGGCGGCGGCATGCACACGCGGGAAGAGCACGTCCTGCTCCAATCCTTCGCCCGGAGAATCGTCCTGCTCGCCGACCTCCTCGAGGACGAAGCCACCAAGGCCGAGCCCTAGCGCAAGTCCGAAGGCAAGAAGACAAAGAAGAGCAAGACAAGAAGCGAAAGGAAAAGCTCGGTTGAGGAAAAGGACGCTCGCCGGACCACCCTCGCCAAGCCGAGCCCCCGCCAGTTCACGAGGGCGCCGCAGCGGCCCACACTCCTGATATGGAGCGACCGTCTGTCAAGTCGCAGGTTCGGGTGGGTGGGGGACGGGTTGGGCGGTCGAGCGAAGAGGACGAAGGAGCCGGGTCGCTTCGACGACGAGTCACTCTGATATTCGCGGGTTACCCAGGAGGGCAGAGCCGCAAGACGGTGCTTCGTCGGGAGGAGCCGCAGTCTAATTTCGCGAATCGAGCCGAGGTCGTCGTCTCGTCGCCTTGGAGTGCCGCGGTTCATCCGTTTCGTGCCGGGCTGCATGCGTCCTCTTCGCGCGACCGCTCGAGTCGGGGAAGTGGGGGTCGTGGTTCAGTTCGATGTCGATTTGGGAGTTCGCACCAGGGCTGCCCAGAGGAAGCCGGCGAGCTCGCGGGCGACGGCGGTGACGACCTTGGGCGTCGGCTTGCCGAGGGTGACGGCGAGCCGTTGGTAGCGCCGGTGGAGGCGTTGCTGGGCTCGGTGAGCCAGCGCGAGGACCGACGCGGGCTGACCCTCGCGTCGCCGTCGCAGACTGGCGCCGAGGCCGGGGTGGTGGCGGTAGTGCCAGGCGGCCTCGACGAGCATGCGTCGGACGTGGGTGTTGCCCGCCTTGGTGATCCCGGTGCGCCGCTCGCTGCCGCCGCTCGAGTGCTCGCCGGGCACCAGCCCCAGGTAGGCCATGAAGCGACGCGGGGAGTCGAAGCGCTCGATGGCATGGACTTCGGTGAGCAAGATCATGGCGCTCAAGGTGTCGATCCCCCGGAAGCAGCGCAGCCACCCGACCGGCTCGCGGTACGGCGCCCGCTGCGCCACCTCGGCGATCTGCCGATCGATATCTTTCAATCGCTCCTCCAGAAACTCGATCGAGACCCGGTACTCGGCCAACACCCGCGGTTGCTCGGCGGTCTCCCAGACGAGCTCCTGCAGCCACTGGCGGTGCCGGCCCGTCCAAGCGTCGCCTTCGCGATACACCCGACCGTTGCGCAGCAACAGCTTGCTCAACCGGTGGCGCGAGCGCTGCAGGTCCTGCCGCACATCTTCGCGGCAACGCACCAGATCGCGCACCGCCTCCTGCTCCAGACTCGGCGGCGTGATCACCGTCAGCATGCCGCTGCGCCAATACTCGACGAGCTTGCGGGCGTCGCGACGATCCGTCTTGATCCGCTCGCCGGGCCTGCGCGGCACCAGCGACGGCGCCACCACCTCGCAGTCGATGCCTTCCTTCCCTAGCTGCCTTTGCAGGGTGTAGCCGCACGAGCCCGCCTCATAACAGCACGACACCTCGCCCGAGCCCGCCTCGCGCAGCAGCCTCCTCGCCAGCCGCCGAATCGCCCGCGGCTCGTTGGGCACCTCCCAGACCTCCACTGCCGCCTGACCTGGCACCCCTCGCGCCACCGTCACCCACGCCTTGTGCACATCCATTCCCACGTAGCTGGTGCTAGCGTTTCCCATGACCGGCTCCTCGTCGTATGCGGCTCTGCCGCGGTCCCCGTGGTAACCCGCGATCGCCGGATGCGCTCCGGCAACTCTCGAGTCCTCACAACTCGAACCTACGACCGAGGAGCCGGTCGCTCCATAGCGTCTAACTGAAAGCTTTTCGCCTTTCGGCGACGGAGCCGAGCTGCCGCCAGCCTGCGAAGAAAGGCTCGGTTAAGGAAAAAGGACGCTGGCTTTCCCAGCCTCGCGAGTTCGAGCGGGCCGCCAGTTCACGAGGGCGTTGAGGCAGCCCACACTCCTGACTGAGAGCTTTTCGCCTTTCGCTCTTCGGAGCGGGAGCCGGGCTGTGGCTCAGCGCTTCACCGGTGGATCCGGTAGGCGGACTTCGAAGAGTTTGGGCCAGAGTTTGCCGGTGATGTAGAAGACCCTTTTCGTCGGATCCCAGGCGATGCCGTTGAGGACGTCGGCCTGGTCGCGTTCGGCCGCCGTGAGCAGGCCCGAGGCGTCGTAGGTCGCGGTGACGTCGCCGCTCCGCGGATCGATGCGCACGATCTCGTCGGTCATCCAGACGTTGGCGAAGATCTCGCCGTCGGCGACTTCGAGCTCGTTGAGATAGGCGAGCGGCCGGCCGCCGCGGCGCACGAGGAGGCGGCGCTCCTCGGCCAGGGTCGCGGGCGAGCGCCAGACGAGGAACGGGCTGCCGTCGCTCTCGACCAGCGAGCGCCCGTCCCAGGCGAGCCCCCAACCCTCTCCCGCGAGGGCCTGCTCGCCCGCCGCAGCGAAATCGGCCCGGTTCCAGGAGAGGACCTTCTCGTTCTTCCAGGTCAGCTGAACCAGGCGATCCGCCACCAGCGCCAGGCCCTCGCCGAAGAGGTCGGGCGCGAGATCCCTGCGGCGCACCACCCGGCCGCTCGCGAGCTCCACCTCGCGCAGAGTCGAGCGCCCTTCGAGGCCGGTGCTCTCGAGCAGGTAGCGACCGTCCCAGACCAGACCCTGGGTGAACGCTTCCGGATCGTGTGGATGTTCGGCGACGATCTCGACCGCGATCGATCGGCTCGCCTCCGCCGTCGTCGCGGGCTCCACTGGAGGCGCGGCGCGGCAAGCCGCGCCGGGGGCCACGAGCGCCAGGCTCAGCGCCGCGGCGCGAAGTCGCATCCCGGCGCTTCGTCGAGCCACGGCGACACTTCGGTGGCGTCTCCCATCGGCGCTGCGCCGATCGGGTCGCCCGGCGGCTCGACCGGCGCCACGCGCGCGGCGACCGACGCCGGCGCCGGCCGCGCCAAGTAGCGCCCGATCTCGCCGGTGAGCGCCGCGAGATGGGTGCGCTCGGCCTCGTCGAGCGGCTCGATTTTGTCGAGTCGCGCCAGCAGGTCGGCGAGCGCGCCGTCGGCGCGCGAACGCACCCAGGCCGCCGCCTCCGTATCGGCGGCCAGTCCGAGCAGGCGATCCACCACCACCCGCTGCACCACCCGCGCCAGCTCGGCTTCGCGCCCGGTCATCAGCGTGGTGTCGGCGAACGTCTGGTCCACCAGCGCGCCGATCACCTCCTCGAGCGACGGCAGCCCAGGAAACCGGCGGTGGAAGTCGACCAGGCGGGCGCAGCGCTCGGGTTGGAGCAGGCCGCGCACCACCAGATCCGCCGCGGTCGCCGCTGCGCCCATGGCGTCGAAGGCCGGCGACGTCCGGCTGGTGAACATCTCGCGATGGCGATCGTATTCGGGCGGGCGCGGCACGAGCAGCTTCAGCAGCTCCTCCGGCAGGTCGAGCACCCGCGGCGTCAGCGCCGTCAGCAGCTCGGCGAGCGCTCGCCGCTGCCGCCCGGCGGAGATCGGTCGCGCTCCCCCCTGCCCGTCGCCGTTGACGCTGTAGCGGTAGTCGAGCCCGCCGACGACCTTCACCGCCGCCTGCAGCTCGTAGCGGTGGTGGAAATAGAGCGGCACCAGGACCTCCTCGAGCTCGGCGAGCGGCCGGCCCGCGGCGAGGTTCGTCACCCCGAAGCGTTGCAGCGCCGCGTCCCGCACCTTGAGCTCGAGCGCCAGCGCTTCGACCGGGTCCTCGCCGTTGTCCCAGAGGTTGGCGAGCGGCTGCGCCGCTCCGGGAGGTCGCGCGTCGCCGTCGGAGAGGAAGAGGAGCCCGCGGGCGACCGCGTCGTCGGCGAGCTGGCGCAGCTCGGCGGTCTCGTCGCTGCCGGGTGGGAACTCGGCGTAGGCCCAGTGGATCGCCGCCAGGTCCCACGCGCCGACGCCGACGCCGTAGGCCTGCGAGAAGTCGAGCTCTCCCGCCTCGTTGACCCGCACCAGCGGCGCCGGATAGTCCATCACCGAGGCCCGGCCGTAGGTCGAGGCGGCGAAGTTGTGCGCCAGGCCCAGGGTATGCCCGACTTCGTGCGCCGCCAGCTGCCGGATGCGGGCGAGCGCGAGCTCGACCGGATCGTCGGGCGCGCCGCTCCCGGTCTTCGCCACCCCGGCGAGGCCCTCGAGGATCAGCCGGTCCTGGCGGATGCGCAGTGAGCCGAGGGTCACGTGCCCCTGGATCATCTCGCCGGTGCGCGGATCGATCACCCCGCCGCCGTACGACCAGCCGCGGGTCGCGCGGTGCACCCACTGGATGACGTTGTAGCGCACGTCGAGCGGATCGGCGCCCTCCGGCAGCAGCTCGACGCGGAAAGCGTCGACGAATCCGGCCGCGTCGAATGCCCGCGCCCACCAGCCGGCACCCTCAAGGACCGCGCTGCGGATCGGTTCCGGAATCCCTCGGTCGACGTAGTAGACGATCGGTTCCTTCACCGGCGAGCGCTCGGCGGTCGGATCGGTCTTCTCCAGCCGGTGGCGAACGATCCATCGCCGGTCGATCGGCGAGGCGATCGGCGAGGCGTAGTCCGAGAAAGTGATCGCGAACGAGCCCATGCGGGGGTCGAACTCGCGCGTCCGGTAGCCCGGTCCCGGCAGCTCGACGAGCGACTGGTGGAGGCGGAAGGTGAGCGCGGTCGGATCCGGCGCGACGCTGCGCACCTCGGAGCCCGGCTCGTCGCCGGCGAACGTGACCTCCGACTCGAGCTCGAGGTTCTTGGGAAAGGCGCGGCAGGCCTCGAGGTCGATCGCGCTGCGCGCCGGATCGAGCGCGAACCTCCCCTGGCCGGTCGCGGCCAGGGTGCGCGCGATGCCGTGCGCGTCGCGCAGCAGGAAGGAGCTGAAATCCACCAGCAGCCGGCCCTGAGCGTCCGTGGCCTGGATCTCGCCCGCCCAGAGCACCGAAGTGGCGAACGACTCGGCGACGGTGCGGCGCTCGGCTGGATCGGGCGAGAGCGCTCGGTGCCGCAGGTCCTCCACCTCGAGCAGGACGCGCTCTGCGACTCTGCGCAGGCGCACGATCTGCGAATCGCCGATCTGGCCGCGATCGAGACCGACCGGGTTCGAGCCCAGGCCGGTCTCGATCCCCTCGACGTAGAGGTACTCGCCGATCACGCCCCGATCCCCGGGCGGCGGCAGTTCGAGCAGCAGCTTGCCCTTCGCCTCGTCGACGTAGAGATCGAGCAGGCCGGCCCGCCGCTCGAGCCCGGCGACCCGCGCGGCGATCGCCGGCCAGCGGCTCGCCGGGTGGGCCTCGGCGACCTCGGGCGGCGGCGCGGGTCGAGGAACCGTTCCCGCACAGGCCGCCGTCGTCGCCGTCAACCACCACGTCAGCCATCGCGCGCGCTTCATGGTCTCCCCCGGATAATCGATCCTATCGTGGCGACCGTGGCGCCGGCGGCGACAAGGGACCTTCGCCCAGGCGGCTCGCGAACCGACTCGCGAGCGCGTAAGTCGCGACCGCCCAAGCGATGCCGGCGATCGCCGCGTAGGCGAAGCCGCCCCATGGCGCCCCGCTCGTGAGCCGCGCGAGCTCCGCGAAGCGCAGGGCGACGTCGTCGCCGACGAGCAGCGATCGGTCGCCGCTCGCCCTCCAAAAGGTGTTTACCGCGGCGAGCGAGCCGATCTCGTAAGCATCGCCGGGCAGCGAGACGAAAGGCGCGAAGGCGACCGGGACGAGCAGGCCGTAGAGCCAGGCGCGGCCGGCACGCGCCGCGCGGCGCAACAGCCAGACGCCGGGCCAGACGGTCAGCAGAAAGGGAGCGAGATCGGTGGCGAGATAGGCGAGGTCGCTGCCGTGGGTGTCGAAACCGGAGAGCCGGCCGGCGTATCGGCTGCCGGAGGAGACGAAGGGGAAGATTCGCGCCCAGAGCGCGCCGCCGTAGAGAGCGTCGATCTCCAACCGCGACACCGAGCCGCCGGCGGCGACGCAGCCCGCCGCGTGCAGCAGCTCGTGCAGCGGCACGTAGATCCACCAGCCGCCCGCCACGCCGGCGAAGAGGATCGCCAGGGCCCGCGGGCCGCCGGCCATCAGAGCATCGAGACCGCCGAGCAGGTCGGCGAGCGGACTCGAAAGGTGGGCGCGGAGCGCCGCGCCCGCGCCCCGGGTCATGGATTCTCGAACGTCCATTCGCGCACTTCAGGCGCCAGGACGCGCCCGTCGGGGAGCAGGAAGCTCGCCCCGACCTCGAGCGTCGGCTGCGCGCGTCGTAGCCGGATCTCGACGTCGCCCGAGACCACGTGATCGCCGCCTTCCACCAGCGGCCGGAAAAGCCGCAGCGTGTCGCCCTCGCGCATGGCGCGCATGGTGTTCTTCTCCGTGCCGTGCCAGAGGACCTCGTAGCGCGCGAACTGCCCGACATCGACGTCGCCGAAGGTCGCGCCATCGACCGTGAGCTGGAGGTAGTTGCTGTCGAAGAACGACAGATCGGTCGCCTCTTCGCCGGTGTTGCGCAGCTCGGCGCGCACGATCCAGACGCGATCGGACCGGAAACGCAGCTCGAGGCGCAGGTCGAGCTCGGGAACGGCGGCGTCGGGCGCCAGGGTGTTGACCAAGTTGGCGATCGACAGCGACAGCCGCTCTCCCGGCGCCGCGAGGCGGTAGTAGACCTCTCCCAGGTGCTGCGGAGAGTTCCAAGCGCCGACCCGGCGCAGCAGCTCCTCGACCAGCGGCGTCGCGGTGCGCACGATGCGCACCGACTCTCCCGGGTGCAGCGTCCACTCGCCGGCGAGCGTCTCGCCCTTGGCGACGAACTCGAAGATCTGGCGGTCGACGCCTTCGAGGCTGAAACCGGGCTTGAGCTCGAAGCGTGGATTGGCGACCAGCGATCCCAGGTCGAGCCGCGTGGTCACCGCCAGGTTTCGTCCGTCGCGCGCGCGGTGCACGGCGCCGCCAAGGGTGATCACGCCGATCATGTACGGGCGCCCGAGACCCTCGAGGGCGCGCACGTTGCTCTCCACCGACTCCATGTCCCATGCCGACGGGTCCTCCGCCTCGCCCGGACGCTGCCCGTAGAGGAAGGCCACCACGAAGTCGAGGGCGTCGGCGACCTCGCGCGCCCCCTCGTCCTTCAAGCGGCCGCGCTCTATCGTGGCGGAGAGGAACAGTCCGCGACCGAGCTTGGAACGGACCTTCGACAGCACCTTGGCGTAGCCGGCGAGGTTCGCCGGGGTCGCCACATCGAGGTGAAATCCGACCGGCAGCAGGCCCCGCGATTCGGCCGCGATGCGGATCCGGTCGAGCTCCACGGTCAGCTGGCGCGCCGCGTCGCCGGCGTCGATCTCGGCGTCGGTCCAATCTCCGCCGACGGCGAGGGTCACCGGCGTGCGCCGCGGCAGGTCGCCGATCGGGAGGTCCAGCAGGCGCGGCCGGCTCCCCTCCCAGGTCAGTCGCGCGGCCTCGACGAAGAGCTCCTTCAGCCCTTGTTTCTCGAGCCGCGAACGCTCGTCCTGGGACAGCGCGGCATCCTCGCCGGCGACCCAGAGAGCGGATCCCGGTTCGCGCCGGGTGCGCTCGAGGAACCGGAAGCACCCCGCCACGCCCACCGCGACCAAGAGCGCGCACGCCAGCGCACGACGGGAGATCGTCATGAGAGGGGCATTGTAATCTCGACTTCGAATCCGCCGCCGGTGGGATTGCGCGCGGTGAGCGTCCCGCCGTGCTCCTCGACGATCCGCCGCGCGATCGGCAGCCCCAGTCCGGTGCCGCCGGCGTGGGTCGAGAAGTAGGGTTCGAAGATGCGTTCGAGCAGCGCCGGGGCGACGCCGTTGCCGGTGTCGCGCACCGAGATCCGTGCCCTCTCGCTCAGCGCCTCGACCGCCACCTCGACCCGCCCGCCCGCCGCCGAGGCGCGCACCGCGTTCTCGATCAGATTGCGCAGCGCGCGGCCGAGGAGCCGGGCGTCGAAGCGCGCCGGAATTTCCGTCGCGCCGGCCCGCCATTCGACGATCACCCCCGGCGGCGGCGCCGCGCGATAGGCGTCGACGATCTCGCGTAACGAGGCCACCAGGTCGCCGGGCTTGCGGTCGATCGACGGCAGCCGGCTGTAGATCGAGAAGTCGGTGGCGATCTCGCGCAGCTCCTCCACCTGGCTCAGGATGTTCGTCAGGCAGCGGTCGAGGACGCTCTCGAAGTGCGCCCGGTCGCGGGTCCAGGTGTCGCGCAGGTGCTCGGCCGAGAGCCGGATCGGCGTCAGCGGGTTCTTGATCTCGTGGGCGATGATGCGCGCCATCGACACCCAGGCTTCGAGGCGCTGGGCGCGGACCACCTCGGTGACGTCCTCGACCACCAAGAGACTGGTGGGTTCGCCGCCGCCGACGACCGGTACCCAGAGCAGCTCCCAATCGCGCTCGCCCTGGCCTTCGACGGACACCCGCGCGCTCGCCCGCGACGGCTCCCAACCCGCGCCGAGGGCGAACTCCGCCACCGGCGCCAGCTCCCCGCGTTCGCCGAGAGCCGCGGCGATGGGCTGACCGGGCTCGACCCCCAGGCGAGTGCGCGCGAAGCGGTTGGCGAGCAGCACCCGTCGATCGCGGTCGAGGCAGACGATGCCGGCGGTGACGTTCTCGACGATGCCCTCCACCAGCTGCTTTTCCTGCACCAGCTGACGGCGACCCTCGGCGATGTGACGCGCCATGCGATCGATCGCCTCGGCGAGCGCCGTCAGCTCTTCCTCCTCCGGACGCAGGTCGAGGCGCTCGGCCCCGGCCGCGATGCGTTGCGTGCCGGCCACCAGCTCGGCGAGCGGGCGCGTGAAGCTCGCCGCCAGGCGCACACCGCTCGCCGCCAGGACGAGGAACAGCGCGAGAGTCACGAGCAGCGCCTGCCGGCGCAGCCGGTTCGCCTCGGCGGTGAATTCCTCCTGCTGCGCCAGCAGCGGCATGGCGAGGAAGAGACGCGGCGTGCCGGCGGCGAAGCCGGGCACCGCGAGCGGCGCGTAGAGCTCGAGGTACTCGCTCTGCCCGACCCGCGACGGCAGGCTGGCGAGCGCCTCGCCGCGCACCGCCAGACGCTCCCAGACCTCCCCCGGGATCCGGCGCGGCAGCAGTCCCGCGGTGAACAGCTCGCGCTTGCTCGAGGCGTAGACCTCGCTGCCCCAGTAGAGGTTGACCTCGTGCTGCACGACGCGCGACAGCCACTCGAGCAGCGGATCGTCGAGCGCCGTGCCGATGCCGAAGCCGGGCTGCAGCGACAGGACGTACTCGCCGAGCACCCGTTCGGCGGAATGGAGCGCTGCCTCGGCCGCGTTCTGCTGCTCGCGCTCGAGACGGCGGCCGAGGGTCTCCGCCAGGACGGCGTAGAGCAGCACCAGAGGCAAGAGCAGAAGGATGGTGTAGACGATGACCAGGCGCCGGGAATAGGAGCGTGTCGCGCGGCGCACCAGGTCGCGCGCCGTGCGCCGCGGCAGCGCGGCGACCAGCGCCACCGCCGCGGCGATCGCCAACAGGAGCAGCGCTCCGGCCGCGTGCACACCGGCGCGCTCGAGCGCCGCGAGCGGCGCCAGCCGCGGCAGGAAGAGCGCCACGCCGACGGCGGCGCGACGGTGGATCCAGACGAGTGCCCCTCCGTCGAGCGTCGTCACCCGCGCCGGCGACGAGCCGAGCGCCACCAGGTCCGCCCATGCCGGAGTCCTCTCCTTCCAGGGCGTCGACTCGATTCGGCCGGCGCCGTCGTAGAGGACGAAGCGATACTCCTTCGGGAAGTCGGGCGCCGCGCGGTGGACCGCCGGGCCGCCGCGCAACAAGCCGGCAGCGAGGTCTTCCGGACGTGAGGGGTGCGGCCCGAATCCCGGGCGAGGCAGAACCCAATAGCGTGCCCGTGCCCGCTCGCCGGGAGTGATCTCGAACGCCGCTTCGCCCGTGATCAGGTCCCCGCGCCAGCTCTCGGGAGCGAGATCGGTCCAGCGCGCCGCCGTCCGGTCGAGGTCCAAGCCCGCATCGAGCGGCAGACCGTAGCTGAAGCGCGACGGCGGGCCGGATTCGGGGATCACCACCAGGGCCGACAGCGCGTCCTGCCGCGCCAGGGCCGATCGCCGCCAGAGCGCGAAGGCGAGGTCTCCGCGACCGGTCAGCCGGGGGCGCTCGGCGGCGAGCGTCGCGGCGGCGCTCGCCAGGTCGCGATTCGTGGCGCTCACCAAGCGCCCCGCGACCTCGGGCGCCGGCGGCTCGAGCGCCGCGAGCGCCGCCGGCGCCTCGCCGCGCCAGCGCCAGCGCACGCCGGTCTCCCAGCTTGCCGCGGCGACGAGCGCCGCGACGATCGCCAGCCCGGCGAGCGCCAACGGGCGGCTCGTGCCGCGCGGACCGATCCAGGCTCCGCAGGCCAGAGCTCCGAGCGCCACCAACACCAGCGCCACGATCGTCGCGTCGGGAACCGCGGCACCGGCGAGGACGCTCACGAACGCGGCAACCAGAGGCAAGTCGCGGCCGTTCCAGCGCGAGCGCCGGGACCCCGCCGCGAGGGCACCGAACGCCAGGCCGACGAGCGCCAGGCGCAGCGCCGCCAGGTCGCCGCCACCGGCCAGTCGGCCGGCGAGAGCCGCGGCCCAAGACCCCGAGGACTGCGCCCAGACCGCCAAGGCGAAGGGTAGGGCAAGCGCCACGAGCCAGCCGACGCGCCAGGACTCGCGTGCCCCCAGCTCCCGCCCAGCGGCCGCAGCGAGCACGCCGAGCGCGGAGAGGCTGGCACCCCAGGGGGAGGCTCCAGCGGCCGCGACCGCGGTGCTGGCGACGAGCGCCAGAAGGCCGCCGATCGCGCGCCGCCGGCCGGCGAGCACGGTTCCCGACAGCACCGCAGCGCCGACGCCGCGAGAGACCGCCAGGACGAGGCAGGCGATCGCCACCACGCCGGCGCTCGCGCGGCCGAACCGATCGGCGATGCGTCGCGCGCCGGGCCCGGGGCGCGGCTCGTGCGGCAGGTAGAGCGCCGGCAGGTGGGGCGGCGCCAGCACGGTCCCGCCTGCGACCGGCGAGCCGGCAGATTCGACCCAGGCCCAGTCGCTCCCGAGCGGATCGGCCCGCCCCGCGAGCGGCGCGGCGCCGGCCCGCGTCAGGGTGCGGCCGGCCACCAACCACCAGGGACGATCCGGCCCGGCCGCCAAGCGCACTACCCAGAGGGCCGAGGCCGAGGTGTAGCTCTGGCGGATCGCCGCCCCTTCGGGCGGCAGCTCGATCGGCTCCAGGTCCTGCAGCAGGCCCCGTCCCGCCCAAGCCACCGGCTGGCGGTCGGCGTCGAGAAGCAGCAGGGCCAGGCCAGGCGGCTCCGTTTGCGCCACGACTTCGGCGAGAGCGCGAAAGGCGGCGCCGGTCTCCGCTTCGGGAATCGGCGGCGTGGGCAGCTGGTCGCCGGCGCGGTTGGCGGCCGAAGCGAGATCGCCCCAGAAGACCTCGTAGCGACGCTCGAGCTCCGCCGAGGTGGGCTGGCTGCCCGAATCCCGCGCCAGGGTCCAGAAGCCGGCGACCGCGAGCGCTGCGGCGAGCGCCAGCCCCACCGCTGGGAGCCAGCGTTCCCTACGCCGGCGGGCGATCCGCCACCACAGCGCGGCGGCGGCGGCGAGCGCGGCCGCGGCGGCGAGCGGCGGGAGCCAGACCGCGACCGCCGCCAGGAGGAGCGCGGCGAGCTCGCCCCAGGAGCCGAGTCGCCGGAGTCGCGGTGCCATGGCCTCGCGCCGCGGTTGCAAGAGCGGTGCTCAGCCGCGGGCCATCGGCAGGTCGAGCGGCGGCGAGGCGCCGCGGGCGAAGTCGATCGCCTCCGGATAGCCGGCGTCGACGTGGCGCGCGACCCCCATGCCCGGGTCCGAGGTGAGCACCCGCGCGAGCCGCCGGGCCGCCGCTTCGCTGCCGTCGGCGACGATCACCATGCCGGCGTGGATCGAGTTGCCGATCCCTACCCCGCCACCGTGGTGCACCGAGACCCACGTCGCGCCGTTCACCGCATTGATCAGGGCGTTGAGGATCGGCCAGTCGGCGATCGCGTCCGAGCCATCGCGCATCGCCTCGGTCTCGCGGTAGGGCGAAGCGACCGAGCCGCAGTCGAGATGATCGCGGCCGATGACGATCGGCGCCGAGACCGCGCCGCTCGCCACCAGCTCGTTGAACACCCGGCCGGCGAGCGCCCGCTCGCCGTAACCGAGCCAGCAGATGCGCGCCGGCAGGCCCTGGAACGCCACCCGCGCTTGCGCCATGCGCACCCAGCGGTGGAGCTTCGCGTCCTCGGGAAAGGTCGCGAGAATCGCCTCGTCGGTCACCCGAAGATCCTCCGGGTCTCCCGAGAGCACCGCCCAGCGGAAAGGCCCCTTGCCTTCGCAGAAGAGCGGCCGGATGAACAGCGGCACGAAGCCGCCAATCAGAAACGCCCCGTGCACGCCGGCCTCTTTCGCCTGGCCGCGCAGGTTGTTGCCGTAGTCGAAGGCCACCGCACCTCGGCGCTGCAGCTCGAGCATGGCGCGCACGTGCGCCGCCATCGAGGCCATCGACCGGCGCACGTACTCGGCGGGCGACGACTGGCGCAGCTCGATCGCCTCGGCGAACGGGATCCCGTGCGGCACGTAGCCCTGGAGCGCGTCGTGCGCCGATGTCTGGTCGGTGAGCGCGTCGGGGACGATGCCGCGCGCCACCAGACCCTCGAGCAGATCGACGGCGTTCGCCTCGACGGCGATCGACACCGCTTCGCGAGCGGCGCGCGCCGCGAGCCCGCGCTCGATGCCCTCGCCGATCGTCGAGGCGACTTCGTCGAGGTAGCGGGTGGCGAGACGCTTGTCGATTCGGCGGCGATCGACCTCGGCGGCGAGGCAGACGCCGCCGTTCATGGTGACCGCGAGCGGCTGCGCGCCGCCCATGCCGCCGAGACCCGCGGTCACCGTCAGCCGGCCGGCGAGCGTCCCGCCGAAGTGCTGGCGGGCGCATTCGGCGAGCGTCTCGAAGGTGCCCTGCAGGATCCCCTGACTGCCGATGTAGATCCACGAGCCGGCGGTCATCTGGCCGTACATCGTCAGGCCGAGGCCTTCGAGGCGGCGGAATTCGTCGATCGTCGCCCACTTCGGCACCAGATTGGAGTTGGCGAGCAGGACGCGCGGTGCGTCGGCGTGGGTGCGGAAGACGGCGACCGGCTTGCCCGACTGCACGAGGAGCGTCTCGTCGTCGGCCAGCCGGCGCAGCGCGGCGACGATGGCGGCGTAGCACTCGGGGTTGCGCGCCGCCTTGCCGGTGCCGCCGTAGACCACCAGGTCCTGCGGCCGCTCGGCGACCTCCGGATCGAGGTTGTTCATCAGCATGCGCAGCGCGGCCTCTTGCAGCCAGCCCCGGCAGGAGATCTCGCGGCCGCGCGGCGCGCGCACGGTTTCGGGGACGGCCATGGTCGTCGCCATGGCGCGATTCTACGTTCAGTGCACCAGAGGCGGGCGCCGGGCCGGGCGGCCGGGGATCCGGCGTCGACCGGCCGCACTCCTCGCCGGTCCTCAGTCGCTCTCGCCGCGGCGGGTTCGCTTGCGCTCCGCGCGCCGCCGCTTCTCGGCCAAGCGGCGCTCCTTGGCCGCGCGGCCGGGTCGCGTGGCGCGGCGCGCGCGCGGCGGCCGGGCGGCGCGCGCCAGCAGGTCGGCCAGGCGCTCGAGCGCGTCCTCGCGATTGGCCTCCTGCGTCCGGTAGCGCCGGGCCTCGATCCGCAGCTCGCCGCTGGCGCCGAGACGCCGCCCGGCGAGAGCTCTCAGACGCTCCTTGACCGGCGGCGGGACCAGCCGCGAGGCCGCGACGTTCCAACGCAGGCGCACCGCGGTCTCCACCTTGTTGACGTTCTGCCCGCCGGGACCGGAGCTGCGGAAGGTCTCGAAGCTGAGCTCGGCGAGCGGCAGCGGCGGATCGGTCTGCACGGCGCTCCTCAGCCGAGTCCCGCGAGGTGGGAGTCGACGCCGGATTCGGCGAAGCGCTCCGCCCGTTCGAGGTCGGGCCACATCTCGCGGTCCTCGGTCCAGGGCGCGACCAGGTCGCGCAGCGCCGCGTGCAGGCGCTCGAGCGCGGCGCTCGAGCGCAGCGGGCGCAGCAGATCGATGCCCTGCGCCGCGGCGAGCAGCTCGAGCGCCAGAATGCGGCGGACGTTCGCCGCCACCAGGCGCGCCTTCAGCGCCGCCCACATCCCCATCGAGACGTGATCCTCCTTGTCGGCCGACGTGGGCAGCGAGTCGACGCTCGCCGGGTGAGCCAGGGTCTTGTTCTCCGAGGCGAGCGCCGCGGCGGTCACCTGCAGGATCATGAAGCCCGAGTTGAGCCCGGCGCGCTCGACCAGGAAGGGCGGCAGCCCGGAGAAGGTCTCGTTGGTCAGCTTCTCGATCCGCCGCTCCGCGATGGCGCCGAGCTCGGCGAGCGCGATCGCCAGGAAGTCGGCCGCCATCGCCATCGGCTCGCCGTGGAAGTTGCCGCCCGAGATCGCGCCGTCGAGGTCGGCGAAGATCAGCGGGTTGTCGGTCGCCGCGTTCATCTCGATCGCCAGCTTGGCCTCGACGTCGCGAAGCACGTCGCGCGCCGCGCCGTGCACCTGCGGCATGCAGCGCAGCGAGTAAGGGTCCTGGATGCGCACGTCGTGCCTGCGGTGCGACTCGCGGATCGCGGAGCCCTGCAGGAGGCTCCACAGATTCGCCGCCGAGGCGATCTGTCCGGGGTGCGGGCGGACCGCCTGCACCCGTGCGTCGAACGCCGCGTCGGTGCCGCGCAGGGCATCGCAGGAGAGCGCACCGGCGAGGTCGGCGAGGCGCACCAGCCGGCGGGCTTCGAGCACGGTGAGCGCCAGGACCGAGGTCATCGCCTGGGTGCCGTTGATCAGGCCGAGCCCCTCGCGCGGCGCGAGAGGCAGCGGCGCGAGACCGGCGGCGGCGAGCGCCTCGGCGGCGGGCAGTCGCCGGCCCTCGACCAGGCACTCCCCTCTCCCCAGCACCGGTAGGGCGAGGTGCGCCAGCGGCGCGAGGTCCCCCGACGCGCCCACCGAGCCGCGGGAGGGCACGTAGGGCACGATCCTGCGGTTCAGGAAGTCGAGCAGGCGGGCGACGATCTCCGCGCGCACGCCCGAATGCCCGCGCGCCAGGGTGTTGGCGCGCAGCAGCAGCATGCCGCGCACCGCCGGCTCGTCGAGCGGTTCGCCCATCCCGGCCGCGTGCGACATCAGCAGGCGCTCTTGCAGGGTCACGAGATCGGCCTCGCCGATGCGGACGTTCGCCAGATTCCCGAAGCCGGTGTTGACGCCGTAGACCGCTTCGCCGCCGGCGACCGCCCGGTCGATCACCCGTCGCGCCTCGCCGATCGCGCGCCGGGCAGAGTCGGCGAGGCGGACCGGCCGATGGTCGAAGACCACGTGCGCGAAGCGCTCGAGGTCGAGCGTTCGGCCGTCGAGGACGACGGGATCCTGGGTCGGCACCGGCGGATTCTGCCAGACGCCGACCGCCGCCGGCCGGGCGGCGGCCGCGAAGCGGGTCTTGACAGGCGTTCGGAGTCTATGCAGAATTCGGATACCTAATTCCTAAATAGGATATCGACCTTGCGCCTCTCCGCCTGGACCGTCCACGTTGCCGGCGAACCGATGCGCCGCGAAGTCCGCGACGAGACTCCGGGCAGCGGCGAGGTGATCGTCGAGGTCGCCGGCTGCGGCGTCTGCCACACCGACCTCGGCTTCTACTACGAAGGCATCCCGACGCGGCACGGATTCCCGCTGACCCTCGGTCACGAGATTGCCGGCCGCGTGGTCGAGACCGGCGCCGGCGCCGAGGAGTGGTACGGGCGCGAGGTCGTCGTCCCGGCGGTCCTCCCCTGCGGCGATTGCCCCGCCTGCCGGGCCGGTCGCGGTTCGATCTGCGCTCGCCAGGTCTTCCCCGGCAATGACGTACACGGCGGTTTCGCCACCCACGCGCGCGTTCCGGCGCGCGGCCTCTGCCCGATCCCCGAGAACCGCCGCGCCGACCACCCCTACAGCGCGGCGCTCGAGCTCGCCGACTTCTCGGTGATCGCCGACGCGGTCTCGACCCCGTACCAGGCGATCCGCCGCAGCGGTCTCGCCGCCGGCGACCTGGCGGTGGTCGTCGGCTGCGGTGGAGTCGGCGGCTTCGCGGTGCAGATCGCCGCCGCGCTCGGCGCGAGCGTGGTGGCGATCGACGTCGACACCGCCCGCCTGGCGGCGCTCGCCGGCTACGGCGCCGATCTCACCCTCGATGCCCGCGAGCACGACTTCCGGGCGCTCAAGAACGCCGTGCACAAGCACGCCGCGACGCTCGGCGTGCCGAGTTTCCGCACCTTCCTCTTCGAGACCTCGGGCTCGACCGCCGGCCAGAGCACGGCTTTCGGACTGCTCGGCCCGGGCGGCTACCTGTCGGTCGTCGGCTTCACCGCGGCGAAGATCGAGCTGCGCCTGGCGAACCTGATGGCCCTCGACGCCACCGTGCAGGGCAACTGGGCCTGCCTGCCCGAGCTCTATCCGGAGGTTCTCGAGCTGGTCCTCGACGGCCGGGTCGCCTTGGCGCCCTTCGTCGAGCGTCGGCCGCTGTCGGCGATCGGCGAGACCTTCGCCGCGCTGCACGCCCGCCCCCATCCGCGCCGCGTCATCCTCGTTCCGGAGACCTGAGCCATGACCTTCTCCTTCAAGAGCCACGAGCTCGCGCCGAGCGCCGAGGAGCCGGGAGTGCGCGTGTCGCGGCGCGCGCTGCGCGCCCCCGACGGCACTGCGGTCGACGGTCTGCACGCGATCGAGATCGCGCTCGACAATCCGCGCCAGCTCAACTCCTACACCACCGCGATGGTCAAGGCGGTGATCCTCGCCTTCCGCCGCGCCTCGAGCGATCGCGCCGCGGTGGCGGTGGTCTTCACCGGTACCGGCGACCGGGCGTTCTGCAGCGGCGGCAACACCGAGGAGTACGCCACCTACTACGCCGGGCGCCCCGAGGAGTACCGGCAGTACATGCGGCTGTTCAACGACATGGTCAGCGCCATCCTCGCCTGCGACAAGCCGGTCGTCTGCCGGGTCAACGGCCTGCGCATCGCCGGCGGCCAGGAAATCGGCATGGCCTGCGACTTCTCGCTCGCCCAGGACCTGGCGCTCTTCGGCCAAGCCGGCCCGCGCCACGGCTCGGCGCCCGACGGCGGCTCGACCGACTTCCTGCCGCTGTTCGTCGGCGTCGAGGCGGCGATGGAGAGCTGTACCCTGTGCGAGACCTGGAGCGCGCACCGCGCGCTGCGCCTCGGCCTGCTGACCGGCATCGTCCCCGCCCTGCGCGTCGACGGCGAGTGGGTGGCGAATCCGCTGGTCGAGTCCGGGCGCTGGCTCGACGAGCAAGGGCGCATCGTCCACGGCGCCCGCAAGACCGGCGCCGCGCTCGCCGCGGGCAAGGCGCTGCTCGCGCGCGGCACGATCGATCTCTCGCTGCTCGACCGCGCGGTCGACGAGCTGGTCTGGAAGCTCGCCCACACCATGCCCGGTTGCCTCGCCAAGACGCTCGAGAGCGTGCGCAAGCACAAGCTCGAGCACTGGGACCGCAATCGCGAATCGAACCGCGCCTGGCTGGCGCTCAACATGATGACCGAGGGCCGACTCGGCTTCCGCGCCTTCCACGAGAGCGCGCGCGACCGGCGCGAGATCGACTTCCTCGCCCTGCGCCGGCGGTTGGCCGAGGGCGAGCCCTGGAGCGAGGAGCTGACCGAGAGCCTGATCGCGCCGCTGCGGCCGGCGCCGGAGGAGCAGGCGTGACTCCCGCGCTCACCTCGCGCGCGCTGCGGGTTCGCCGCTTGCAGCCCGCCGACCTCGAGCGCGTGGTCGCCATCGACGCCCGCCACCGCGGACGCGCCGTGCCCGAGTACTGGCAGCGGGTGCGCGACGCTTTCATGATCCGCGATCGCGAGCGCGCGCGGGTGGCGCTCGCCGCCGAATCCGACGGCCGGCTGGTCGGCTACTTGCTCGGCGAGGTGCGCGCCTTCGAATTCGGCTCGGAGCCCTGCGGTTGGATCTTCGCGGTCGGTGTCGAACCCGAGGCGATGCGCGACGGCGTCGGCTCGCGCCTGCTCGCGGAGGCCTGCCGGCGGTTCCGCGAGGCCGGGATCGACCTCGTCCGCACCATGGTGCGGCGCAGCGACGTGCCGGTGCTCTCCTTCTTTCGCGCCCACGGCTTCGCCGCCGGCGAATTCACCGAGCTCGAGATCCGGATCCTGGAGGAGCCGACATGAACGTCGAAGTACTGTCGATCGTGGAGCGCGCCGAGCGCTTCATGCGCGACGTTGCGCTCGGCGCGGTGCGGGAGTGGAAGCAGCGCACCGGCGGGCCGGCGATCGGCTACCTGCCGATCTGGGCGCCGCGCGAGCTGCTGCACGCGCAGGGCGCGCTGCCGGTCGGGCTGATGGGCGCCGGCGAAGACGTCGAGATCATCCGCGGCGACGCCGACTACCAGTCCTACATCTGTCACCTGCCGCGCGGCATCGTCGAGCTGGGGCTCGGCGGCCAATTGGACGTCCTCGACGGCATGCTCTTCCCGGCGATCTGCGACGTGATCCGCAACCTCTCCGGGATCTGGAAGATGCGCTTCCCGCGCCAGCTCGTGCGCTACCTCGACGTGCCGCAGAATTTCACGCCGGCGATCGGCGGCGCCTTCCTGCGCCGCGAGCTCGAGGAGCTGTCGCGCGAGCTGGTCGAGCACGGCGCGCGGCCCTACGACGAGGAGGCGTTACGCGCTTCGATCGGCGCCTACAACCGCAACCGCGCCCGGGTGCGCGAGCTCTACGCCCTGCGCGAGCGCGAGCCCTGGCGGGTGCCGACCTGGGAGATGTACCTGATCCTGCGCGCCGGCCTGGTCCTGCCGGTCGAGGAGTTCGACCTCCTGCTCGACGACTACCGCGCCGCCATCGAGCGCGACGACGAGCGCCGGCCGCTCGACCAGGCGCGGGTGCTGCTGGTGGGCTCCTTCTGCGAGCAGCCGCCGATCGGCCTGATCAAGACCCTCGAGCGCTCGGGGTGCTACATCGTCGACGACGACTTCGTGCAGATCCACCGTTTCCTGCGCGGCGACATCGCGCTCGACGGGGATCCGCTCGCCAACCTGGTGGATTCCTTCCTCCACGACGCGGTGGCGAGCCCGACGCGCTACACCGAGCCGGGCGAGAAACAGCGCTCGATGATCGAGCGGGCGCGCGCCTGCCGCGCCGAGGGCGTGGTCTTCTGCGCTCCGAGCTTCTGCGACCCGGCGCTGCTCGATCAGCCGCTCGCCACCCGCGCCGTGGACGCTCTCGGTCTGCCGTGGACCGCGTTCAAGTACTCCGAGAATACCGGCCAGTTCCAGGTCATCCGCGAGCAGGCCGGAACCTTCGCCGATTCGATCAAGCTGTGGAGCGGAGCGAACTGAGATGAGCCGAGACCTCGCGCGTCCCCTCGCCGCCGAGTCCCGCGGCGCCAGCCAGAAGGACGGCAGTCAGCTGCGCCAGAAGGCGATGATCGCCGATCACTACTCGCGCCTGGCGCGCATCCCGGAGTCCGGCGAGCGCAGCGTCTACACCTTCGTCCCCGGCAATCTGACCGAGCTCGTGCGCTCCTTCGGCCTGCTCCCCGTGCTGCCGGAGATCAACGCCCTGCAGTCGGCGATGCGCGGCCGTTCGAAGGAGTACATCGCGATCGCCGAGAAGGCCGGCCACTCCGAGGACGTCTGCACTTACGTCAAGTGCGATTACGGCATGATGAAATCGGGCAATGTCGGCCCGACCGGCGAGCGCCTGCCGAAACCCGACCTGCTGCTGCTCTCCTACACCGGCTGCTTCACCTTCATGAAGTGGTTCGAGATCCTGCGCGAGGAGTACGGCGCGCCGACCGTCATGCTCCATGTGCCCTACCAGGCGGACGGCCGGATCACCGACGCCATGCGGCGCTACGTCGTCGACCAGCTGCGCGACCGGGTGATCCCCGAGCTCGAGCGAATTTCCGGCAGGAAGTACGACGAGGATCGCCTGCGCGAGTGTCTCGCGCGCTCGGCGCGCGCCGAGGACGACCTGGTGGCGGTGCTCGAGTCGGCGAAGCACCGGCCGTCGCCGATCGACGCCTACTTCGGCGGCGTCTACTACGTCGGCCCGATCTTCTCCGCCTTCCGCGGCACCGAGGAGGCCTGCGACTACTACCGCGAGCTACGCGCCGAGATCGAGGAGCGGCGAGCCGCCGGCCTCGGGCCGGTGACCCCGAACGGCGCGATGGCCGCCGGCGAGCGCTTTCGCCTGGTGGTCGAGGGTCCGCCCAATTGGACGCACTTCCATGAGTTCTGGAAGATGTTCGCCGACGAGGGAGCGGTGGTCGTCGCCTCGACCTACACCAAGGTCGGCGGGGTCTACGACACCGGCTTCCGCCACGACCCCGAGCGGCCGCTCGAGACGATGGCCGACTACTGCATGGGCTGCTACACCAACCTCTCGCTGCCCTCGCGGGTCGACATGATCTGCCGCTACCTCGAGGAGTACGACGCCGACGGCTTGCTCATCCACTCGATCAAGAGCTGCAACTCGTTCAGCGCCGGACAGCTCGCCATGCTGCGCGAGATCGAGCGCCGCACCGGGCGGCCGGGCGGGTTCCTCGAGAGCGACCTCGTCGACCCGCGCTACTTCTCCGCCGCCAACCTCAAGAACCGGCTCGAGTCGTACCTCCAGATGCTCGAGCAGAAGCGGGTCGGAGTCTCGGCATGAGATGCACCGTCGGCATCGACCTGGGCTCGACCACCACCAAGGCGGTGGTGCTCGCCGACGACGGCGCGCTGCTCGGACGCGGGATCACCAACAGCCGCAGCAACTACAAAGTCGCCTGCGACGTGGCGCTCTCCGAGGCGATGATCGACGCCCGCTTCGGGCGCATCGCGGCGAGCCGGCAGGGAGGCGAGCTCGCTCGGCGCCATCTCCCCGAGCTCGAACGCCGATTCCGCGCCGAGCAGTACCGGTGGCAGCTGGCGGGTTTCGGCGAGCGGATCCTCGGCCACGCCGCGACGGTGGCCGAGCCCGCGGCGACCGGGGCGGCGGTCGCCGAGATCCTGCGCCGGATGACCGCGGAGGTCGCCGAGCTCTTCGGCGAGCGCAGCCAGCGCAAGAGCGACTTCTTCCGCGATCTCGCCGGCAGCCGCTACCTGGCGCTCGCCGACGAGGCGGCGCGCCGCGGCGCAGCGCCGTTCGACCGGTTGGCCGGGCTCTTCGATCGCACCATCCTCGAGGTCGAGAACCAACCGGCGCGCGACGACCACTTCGCCACTTTCGTCGCCGCGGCGGTGGCCGCGATGCCCGACGTCCCCGCCGAGCTCGCCGCGGCGATCCGCGAGGCCGCCGCGGCCGAGCTCGAGATCGTCGCCTCGGTCGGCACGGGCTACGGCCGGGCGACGTTGCCCTTCCCCAAGGAGCAGATCCGCTCCGAGATCCTCTGCCACGGACTCGGGGCGCACCACATGTTCCCCGGCACGCGCACGGTGCTCGACATCGGCGGCCAGGACACCAAGGCGATCCAGGTCGACGAGGCCGGCATCGTCACCTCCTTCCAGATGAACGACCGCTGCGCCGCCGGCTGCGGGCGCTACCTCGGCTACATCGCCGACGAGATGAACCTCGGTCTGCACCAGCTCGGGCCGATGGCGCTCGAGGCCAAGCGCGCGGTCAAGATCAACTCGACCTGCACCGTCTTCGCCGGCGCCGAGTTGCGCGAGCGGCTGTCGCTCGGCGAGAAGCGCGAGGACATCCTCGCCGGCTTGCACCGGGCGATCATCCTGCGCGCCATGTCGCTGCTCGCCCGGTCCGGCGGCGTGGCCGAGGAGTTCACCTTCACCGGCGGCGTGGCGCGCAACCCGATGGCGGTGCGTTCGCTCGCCGACCTGGTCGAGGCGAACTACGGCCGGCGCACCACCAACATCTCGCCCGACAGCATCTACACCGGCGCGCTCGGCGCGGCGCTCTTCGCCCGCCGCGACGACGAACGCCACGCCCGTCAGGGAGTCGCCGCATGAACGTCGACCCGCAGGGTCTGCTCCAAGTCGCCGGGCTCGACGTCGGCACGGCGGCGATCAAGCTGGTGTTGCTCGAGGACGAGCCCGGCGCTGCGCCGCGGACGCTCCTCGCTCGCCAGGAGCGCATCCGCCGTCGCGACCCCCAACGGGTGGTCGAGGAGATGTTCGCCGCCGGGCTCGCCGATTCCGGCCTCGCCGCCTCCGACCTCGCCTACGTCGCCACCACCGGCGAAGGCGAGATGGTCCGCTTCCGCACCGGCCACTTCTACGGCATGACGACCCACGCCCGCGGCGGCCTGCATCTCGACCCGCAGGCGCGCGCGGTGCTC
The DNA here is from genome assembly GCA_046331385.1 of Thermoanaerobaculia bacterium. GTDB lineage: Bacteria > Acidobacteriota > Thermoanaerobaculia > Multivoradales > JAGPDF01 > JAXLQW01. The sequence goes on along the minus strand of JAXLQW010000001.1, from coordinate 595,663 downwards.
GACATCGGCGCGCTCCACTGTCGCGGCGTGGCGATGGACGAGCGTTCGAAGGTGCTCGGCTACCGCATGACCAGCCAGTGCGCCTCGGGGTCCGGACAGTTCCTGGAGAACATCTGCCGCTACCTCGGCGTCGGCCTGGAGGAGATCGGCCCGCTGTCGCTCGCGGCCGAGAAGCCGGAGGCCTGCTCTTCGATCTGCGCCGTGCTCGCCGAGACCGACGTGATCAACATGGTGTCGCGCGGCATCTCGGCGCCCAACATCATCCGCGGCATCCACCAGTCGATGGCCGGCCGTTACCTGAAGCTGCTGACCTCGCTCGGAGTGCGCGGCGTGGTGCTGATCACCGGCGGACTGGCGGCCGACGTCGGCCTGGTGGCGGCGCTGCGCGAGAGCGCGGCCGAGTCCGCGACCGCGATCGAGTTCCGCGTCCACCCCGAGTCCGCCCTCGCCGGGGCCTACGGCGCCGCGCTCTGGGGCGCGTTTCGGGCGCGCAAGCTGGCGGCGATGGGGCTCGGCTTCGGCGCCGCCGCGGCCTGAGAGGAGACCTGCCTTGAGAGAGCTCGAAGCGGAGAGAAGCGAAGGCGAGGCCGAGGTCCGTGTCCGCGGCCTGCGACCGCAGGACTTCGACGCCGTGGTGGCGATCGACGAGCGCAACGTGGGCCGGCGGCGCCAAGAGTTCTATCGCGTCCAGTTGGCGGAGAATCTGGTCGCGACGGGGATTCGCGTCTCGCTCGCGGCCGAGATCGACGGGATGTTCGTCGGCTTCCTCCTCGCCCGGGTCTTCTACGGCGAGTTCGGACGCACCGAGCCGGCGGCCGGCCTCGACGCGATCGGCGTCCATCCCGACTTCCAGGGACGCGGCGTGGGCCGCGCGCTGCTCGCCCAGCTGCGCCGCAATCTCACCGCGCTCGGCGTCGGCTCGATCCAGACCGAAGTGGCCTGGGACAACGGCGACCTGATGAGCTTCTTCCGCCGCGCGGGGTTCCAGCCCGCGCCGCGCTTCGCGCTCGACCTCGAGCTCGGCGGGCGATGAACCCGCAGCTGTCGACCCGCTACGCGCTCTACGCCGGGCTCGAGATGGCCGAAGCCGGGAGCGAGCGCCAGGTGACGGTCGGCGAGGTGGCGGCGAAGTACCGCCTGCCGCCCGCGGCGCTTGCCAAGGTCTTCCAGCGCCTGGTGCGCAGCGGCCTCGCCGTCGGCACGCGCGGCAGCGCCGGGGGTTATCGCCTGGCTAGACCGCCGGCCGAGATCACCGTGCTCGAGATCATCGAGGCCTTCGAGTCGTCGCGCCGTCCAGGGGTCTGCTTGCTCGACTCGCGGGCTCCGGCGGCCTGCGACCACGGACCCGACTGCCGCATCCGCCACCTGTTCGACGAGATCGACGAACAGGCACGCGCCACCTTCGCCTCGGTGACCCTCGCGACCCTGGTCGCTCCCCGCCCGTCGCTGGTCGCCGCCATCGGCCACCGCGCCGCCACCGCGATCACTCCCATTCGATCGTCGCCGGCGGCTTCGAAGTGACGTCGTAGACCACGCGGTTGACGCCGCGTACCTCGTTGACGATTCGGTTGGCCACCCGGCCGAGGAGCTCGTACGGCAGGTGGCTCCAGTCGGCGGTCATGAAGTCGTGGGTCTCGACCGAGCGCAGCGCGACCACGTTCTCGTAGGTGCGCAAGTCCCCCATCACTCCCACGCTCTTGACCGGCAGCAGGACGGCGAAGGCCTGCGCGGTCTTGTCGTACCAGCCCGCCTCGCGCAGCTCGTCGAGGAAGATCGCGTCGGCTTCCTGCAGCAGCCGGACGCGCTCGGCGTCGACCTCGCCGAGGATGCGCACCGCCAAGCCCGGCCCCGGGAAGGGATGGCGGGCGATGAACTCCTCGGGCAGGCCGAGCTCGCGGCCGAGCTGGCGCACCTCGTCCTTGAACAGCCAGCGCAACGGCTCGACGAGCTCGAAGCCGAGGCGCTCGGGCAGGCCGCCGACGTTGTGATGGCTCTTGATCACCGCGCTCGGCCCGCGCACGCTGGTCGACTCGATGACGTCGGGATAGAGCGTCCCCTGCGCCAGGTACTTCACCCCGGCGAGCTTGCGCGACTCGCGCTCGAACACGTCGATGAACAGGCGGCCGATCGCCTTGCGTTTCGCCTCCGGCTCCTCGACCCCCGCGAGCTCGCGGTAGAAATCGTCGCGCGCGTCGGCGGTCACCACTTCGATGCCCAGGCCCTCGGCGAGGCTCATCTCGACTTGACGGCGCTCCCCCTTGCGCAGCAGGCCGGTGTCGACGAAGACCGACACCAGCTGGTCGCCGATGGCGCGCTTGAGCAGCGCCGCGGTGACCGCCGAGTCGACGCCGCCCGAGATGCCGCAGAGCACCCGGTCGCCGCCCACCCGCCGGCGGATCTCGGTGGCCGCCTCGTCGAGGTAGCCGGCCATCGTCCAGTCGCCGCGCGCCCCGGCGGCGCGGTAGAGGAAGTTGTGCAGGATGGCGCCGCCGTGTCGGGTGTGGCTGACCTCGGGATGGAACTGGATGCAGTAGAGGCCGCGCGCGGGGTCCTCGAAGCCGACGAGATCGACGCTGGCGCTGCGCGCCGTCGCGGTCGCGCCCGGGGGGACCTCGGTGACGTGGTCGCCGTGGCTCATCCAGACCGTCTCGCGCTCGCCGAGCCCGGCGAAGAGCGTTCCCGGACGCTCGACCTCGATTTCGGCGCGGCCGTACTCGCGCCCTCTCTCGCTCCCCGGTTCCACCTTGCCGCCGAGCAGGTGGGCGGCCGCCTGCATGCCGTAGCAGATGCCGAGCACCGGGACGCCGAGGTCGAAGAGCTCCTTGTCGGGCAGCGGCGCGCCGTCGTCGTAGACGCTCTGCGGACCGCCGGAGAGGATGACGCCGGCGGGAGCGCGTTCGCGGATCTGCGCCAGGGAGAGATCGAAGGGATGCACCTCGCAATAGACCCGGTTCTCGCGCACCCGGCGGGCGATCAGCTGAGTGAACTGCGAGCCGAAGTCGAGGATGAGGACGAGCTGGTGGGAAGCCATGGCGAAGTCTATCGAGGTGGGAGAATCCGCGGCGAGCCGCCGGTCGCGGCGCGCGTCAGAGCGACGCTTCGTGCTTGAGCTCGCGGGTCATCAAGTCGTGCACCGCCTGGCGCGGCGGCTTGCCCTCGTAGAGTACCGCCACCATCTGCTCGATGATCGGCATTTCGACGTCGCGCTCGCGCGCCAGGCGAGAGATCGCCACCGAGTTGCGCACCCCTTCGGCGACCATCGTGGTGTCGCTCGTCAAGTCGGTCAGGCGCTTGCCTTTCGCGATGTCCATGCCGATCTGGCGATTGCGCGACAGCGCTCCGGTGCAGGTGAGCACCAGGTCGCCCAGGCCGGCGAGGCCGTAGAAGGTCGCCGGATCGCCGCCGAACGCCACTCCGAGGCGGGTCATCTCGTGCAGACCGCGGGTGATCAGCGCCGCCACCGTGTTGTGCCCGAGACCGAGACCGGTCACCAGGCCGGCGCCGATGGCGATGACGTTCTTCGCCGTGCCGGCGAGCTCGACGCCGACGACGTCGGTCGCCGAATAGAGTCGCAGCGAGCTGCTCGACAGGCGCTCGCACAACGCCTCGGCGAGCCCGGCCTCCGCCGCCGCGACCACCGCCGCCGACGGCACGCCGCGCGCCAACTCGGCCGCGAAAGTCGGGCCGGAGAAGACCGCGAAGCGGTGTCGGGTGCCGAAGCGCCCGGCCTCTTCGGCGGTCACCTCGCTCATCCGCCGCAGGGTGATCGGCTCGATACCCTTGGTGGCCGAAACCATGGTGACCGCGTCGTTGCGGCGCAGCGCGAGAAAGTCGCCGATCACCCGTCGGAAGCCGTGCGAGGGCACCGCGACCACGACCGTGTCGCAGTCGTCGAAACCGCCGAAATCGTGGGTGACGTCGAGCCCTTGCGGAAAGGCGACCCCCGGCAGGTAGGTGTCGTTGCGCCGCCGGGCGCGGAGCTTCTCCGCCGCCTCCTCGCGCCGCACCCAGAGCAGCGTCGGCCAGCCGCTCGCCGCGAACTGCACCGCCAGCGCCGTGCCGAACGAGCCGGCTCCGAGGACTCCGATCTGCGCCGGCATCAGACCCTCGGCTCCCCGAGTCGGCGTTCGGTGCCGGCGATCAAGCGGGTGAGGTTGGCCCGGTGCCGCCAGACCACCACCCCGGCGATGGCGATCGCCGCCGCCAGGGTCTGGCGATCCGCCGGTCGGCCCCAGCCGAGGCGACCGAAGAGCCAGGCGCACAGCGGTAGCACGCCCGCCGCGAGCAGCGATCCGAGGGAGACCCAACGGGTGGAGGCCACGGCCGCCAAGAAGATCACGACCGCCGCGAGAGCAGCTAGCGGAAAGAGCTCGAACAGCGCCCCGGCCGAAGTCGCGACCCCCTTGCCGCCGCGGAAGGCGAAGAACACCGGCGCCACGTGTCCGAGGACGGCCGCCGCCCCGGCGAGCGCCGCGACCGCCTCCGGAGCGCCCCAACGGCGAGCGATCACCACCGGCAGCGCGCCTTTGGCGATGTCGAGCACCAGCACCAGCAGCGCGGGCAGTCGACCCGCGGCGCGCAGGACGTTGGTGGCCCCGGCGTTGCCGCTGCCGACCGAGCGCACGTCGCGGCGCTGCAGCAGCCAGACGACCACCAGACTGAACGAGAGCGAGCCGAACAGGTACGCGCCGGCGAGCAGCGGCAGCCAGCGGGTGGTCATGCGGCCTCGGCGAGCGGCAGCTCGGCGAGGCGGCGATAGCGCGCGCCGCCGGCTCCCAACTCGCTCTCGAAGAGCGTCAGCGAGTCGACTGCGAAAGGCGTCGAGTCGATCGCCGGCCAGGATCCCCGGAAGCGTTCGACCGCTTCCCGAGTCCAGGGACTGCGGCAGCGCGCCAGGGTCACGTGGGCCGAATGTGGCCGGCGGGTGGGCTCGGCGAGCAGCCGGGCCTCGACCAGCGCCGCCTCGAGGTCCCGGACGAGCGGCGCGACGTCCGGGGCGACTTCGAGCGCCACCCAGGCGACACGCGCCGGGCCGCGGAGCGGAAACACCCCCGGCGCCGCCAATCGCGCCCTGCCGCGCGGGTGCGCCGCGCAGCGCTCGCCCGCGATCGCCACGATGCGATCGAGCTCGCCGACCGCGCGCTCGCCGAGAAAGACGGCCGTGGCGTGCAGACCCTCGGCCCGCACCCAGCGCGCGTCGGGTAGCGACGGTCGCACGACCGCCACCGCCGCCTCGAGCGCGCGGCCCACCGCTTGCGGCAACTCGATCGCCAGGAAGAGTCTCACGCCACCCGCCGTCGCACCAGATCGAGCGCCGCCTGGGCGGCGAGCGCCCGCACCCGCTCGCGGTCCCCGGGCCAGCGGAAATGGAGCGTCTCGGATCGGTCGCCCGGACCGGCGAGCGCGATCCACACCGTGCCGACCGGTTTCTCGGGCGAGCCGCCCCCGGGACCGGCAATTCCAGTGATGCCCACCCCGAGGCAAGTGCGGAAGCGCGCGCGGACGCCGACCGCGAGGGCGCGCGCCACTGGCTCCGACACCGCTCCGTGCTGGCGGACGAGCTCCGGGTCGACCCCGGCGAGGTCGCTCTTGGCTTCGTTGGCATAGACCACCAGCCCGCCCGGGAAGTACCGACTGCTGCCGGGGATCCGAGTGAGGCGCTCGGCCACCAGACCGCCGGTGCAGGACTCGGCGGTCGAGATCGTCCAGCCGCGACGGACGAGGCTCTCGCCGATCACCCCCTCGAGGGTCGCCTCGGCCCCTTCGCCGAAGAGCGCCTCGCCCAACCGCTCGCGCACCCGCGCGGCCATCGCGGCGAGCCGCGGACCGCGCTCGGCGGCCGATCCGAGCGCCGTCAGCCGGATCTTGACCTCGCCGGCACCGGCGAGCAGCGTGATCCAGGAGCGGCCGAACTCCTCGTACACCGGCTGCAGGCGCTCGTCGACCTCCGATTCGGGGAGCAGCGCCACCTTGAGCGTCAGGGTCTCGCGGGCGGCGCCCCCGGTGGCGGCGGCGAGCCAGGGCTCGACCTCGCCGTCGAGCAGGGCGACGAGCTCGTGCGGCACGCCGGGGAGGAGGAACAGCGTCGTGGCGCCCGCCTCGAGCCGCTGCCCCGGGGCGGTGCCTTTGCGGTTGATCAACTTGGTCGCCCCCTCGACCAGGTCGGCCTGCTTGCGGTTGGTCGCGGCCATCGTCCGACCGAGGGCGGCGAAGCGGCGCTCGATCGCGGCCAGGGTCGCCGGATCGTGGACCAAGCTGCGTCCCAGGGCGTCGGCGACCGCTTCGCGGGTGACGTCGTCGGCCGTCGGACCCAAGCCGCCGCTGACCAGCACGAGGTCGACCCGCGGCAGGAGCGAGCGCAGCTCGGCGGCGAGCTCGGGTTCGTCGTCCCCGACCACCCGCTTGCCGACCAGCTCGATTCCGTAGCGCTCCAGACGCTCGGTGATCGCCAGCGAATTGGTGTCCAACCGGTCGGTGGACAGCAGCTCGGATCCGACCGCCAGGATGGCCGCTTTCACCCGCGAATCCTAGCATCCGGGTTCCCACCGCTCCGCCCTCGGCGCGCCGTTTGACAGCCCGCGAAAGGCCGCCGTACGATCCCGTCCGCGATGCGCAAGTCCCTCAGTCTCTTCGCCTTCCTCCTCGGCTCGGGATCTGTGCTGGGATCCGGATCGCCCCGCGCCACGATCGCCCCCGAGGGCGGGCTCGCCGATCGGCCAAGCGCCTGGCAGGACGAGCGCGGCTGGCACGTCGGCCGCGACGGAGCCGGCGCGGTCGACCTGAAGCTCCCGGCTGGGGCGACGGTCGAGTCGATCCTGGCGCCGTCGCCAGACTCCTGGCTCGCCGCGGGTGTCCGGCCGGTCGCTGGCGGACGCGAGTTGTGGGTGGTCTCCGGCAGCGCCGCAGGAGCGGTGGATGTGTCCGCCCCGGCCGTCTCCCTGCGCCGGGGCCGGATCGAGAATCCGGTCCTGCTGCGCGACGCCGGCGGGCGCCTCGCGGGCATCGCCTGGCTCGCGGGAGAACGTCGGGAACGCAACGCGGTCTGGACCGCGCGCTGGCGGGACCTCGGCTGGGAGGAGCCGCACCGGGTCGCCGAGCCCGGACCCGGCAGCCAGCTGGCGCTGGTCTCCGAACCCCTCGCCGACGGCCGCCAACTCCTCGTCTGGAGCCGCTTCGACGGCCAGGACGACGAAATCGTCTACTCGGTCGGCGGCGGAGCGGACGGCCGGAGCTGGAGCGCCCCCGAACCGATCTCGGGGGACAATTCCGTTCCCGACATCACGCCGGCGCTTGCGACCGTCGCCGGCCGGCCGCTCGTCGCCTGGAGCCGCTTCGACGGACGCGAGTACCAGGTGGTCACGGCGCGCTTCGACGGACGTCGGTGGAGCTCGCCGCTCGTGGCGGCCCCGCCGGGATCCACCTTCCCGAGCTTCTCCCGGCCGTCGGCGGCCGCCGCCCCGCTGCTCGTCTGGCATGACGCGCGGCGTCGGACCTGGGCGGTGGGAGAGCTCGACGCCGAGGGTTCGATCGGGCGGCGAACCGAGGTCGGCACGCTGGCCGATCCACGGCCGTCGGTGATCTCCACCGCTCAGGACGGCATTCGGGTCCGCCTCGCCGGGCGCGACCTGACGGCTCGTTGGGCCCGGGACTCCTCAGTCGACCCGGCCGCGCACTAGCGGCGGCGCCGAACCGGTCTCGGCAAGCTCGAAACAGGCTGCGAAGCGCGCCACGAGCGCCCGGTTCTCGTGCCGCAGGTAGAGGCGGGCAAGCTCCTCGCCGGCGCCGAGCCGGCGGCCGAGACGCGCCCGATAGCGCAGCGCCACTCCGAGGTCGATCGATCCGCCCGGCGTCCGGCGCGCCGCGCCGGCCTCGCCGAGCAGCTGCCCGAGCTCGCGGGTGCGGACGCGCGCCAGGACTCCGGCGGCTGGCGCGGTGAGCACCGCCTCGACCGGCGCCAGCTCGAGTCGCGGGCGGGCGAGCCAGGCGGGATCGCCGCCCTGCGCCGCGGCCCAAGCGAGGAAGCGCTCGCGCGCCCGGCCGCTGTCGAGGATCGCGGCGAGCCGCCGCCGGTCGACGTCGACCTCGAGCAGTCGGGCGATCTCTTCCGCCAGGGTCAGCGTCAGGTGCACCGCCTCGACCGGTCCGCGGCCCTCGAGGCAGTCGAGCGCCTCCTGCAGCTCGCTCGCGTGCCCCACCCACTCGCCGAGCGGCTGGCTCATGTCGGTCAGCAGGGCGCTCGACGCCGTACCGAGCGAGCGCGCGATCTCGACCAGAGAGCTCGCGAGCTGGCGCGCCGCCGCGATCTCCGGCAGGAAGGCGCCGTCGCCGGTCTTGACGTCGAAGACCAACGCGCTCGCTCCGGCCGCCAGCTTCTTCGACAGGATGCTGGCGGTGATCAGCGGCAACGACTCGATGGTCGCGGTGTGATCGCGCAGGGCGTAGAGCTTGCGGTCGGCCGGGGCGATCGCCGGAGTCGCGACACCGATGGCGATGCCGATCTGATCGAGCAGCCGACGCGCGCGGTCGCGATCGAGATCCTGGCCGAGGCCCGGAATCGCCTCGAGCTTGTCGGCGGTGCCGCCGGTGTGGCCGAGGCCGCGGCCGGTCAGCATGACGACCGGGATTCCCGCCTCGGCAAGCAGCGGCGCGAGCACCAGCGAGGTCTTGTCGCCGACGCCGCCGGTCGAGTGCTTGTCGGCGAGCCGCGGCACGTCGCGGCCGAGATCCCAGCGCTCCCCGGACTCGAGCATCGCCGCCGTCAGGGCCCGCGTGCCGGCGGCGTCGAGGCCGCGGATCGCGATCCCCATCAGGGCGGCCGAGAGCTGGGAGTCCGTCCACTCGCCGCCCGCCGCCGCCGCGGCGAACTCGTGCAAGGCACTCGAGGACGGAGCCGCGCCGGAGCGCAGCGCGGCGAGGAAGCGGATCGCCCCGGTCACCCTCGAGCTCTCGCGGAACCCGGTTCAGCCGCCTTCGGCCGGTCCGGCTTTCTGCTGCGCGACGGCGAGGTAGGGCGACTGCGGATGCTCGTCGACGATTCGGCGATAGGCGGCCTTGGCGTCTGCCGGACGCCGCAGCTGGTCGTAGGTGACCGCCAGCTGGTAGAGCACGAGATCGTCGGGCAGCGGCTTCTCGGTCTGCTCGAGCATCTTCTTCAGGCGCTCGGCGAGCTCCGCGCCTTTGCCCTCCTGCCGGTCGAGCGCGAAGAGGTTGACTTGCGCGGCGACGCCGAGCGGCGAGCGCGCGTCGCCGCCGACGTACTCCTCCCACAGCTTGCGCGCGGTCACGAGGTCGTTCTTCTGCGCCGCGATCTCCGCCAGGTACATACGCGCCGACCGACCCGGCCCGGTCGAGCCGTAGCGCGCGAGCAGATCGGCGAAAAGCTGCTCGGCGCGGTCGCGGCGCGCGGACGCGCTGGCGAAGCTCGGGCGGTCGAGGTCGTCCGGCTTGGCGCCGTTCGCCACCACGTCGGCCTCGGCGGCTCGCAAAGCGGCGGCCAGCGCCTCGTTGGCGTGTCCGTTGCGGCTCGAAATCCAGGCCCAGATGCCGGCCCCGACCAGAGCGAGGCCCACCGCGGTCGCGAGCGAGATCGCCAGCGTCCGGGCATGGTCCTCGGCGTAGTGGATGCCCTTCCCGAGGACCTCCCCGAGCTCGTTACGTTTCAGGTCCTCACGTCGCAAATGATCGGTCATCTCGCTTCGTAGCCTCTCGTTCGATCGTCGTTTCCGGCGACTCTGGTGCGGCTGGGAGGAGTCGAACCCCCGACCAAGAGCTTAGGACGCTCCTGCTCTATCCAACTGAGCTACAGCCGCCGAGCGCCGAGTTTAACTCAGTAGCGCAGCAGCGACTGGACCTCGTAGCCGCCGAGCTTGCCGCGCCCGGCGAGGAAGGTGAGCTCGACGATAAAGCCGAACCCGGCCACTTCGCCGCCCTGACGCTCCACCAGCTTCGCCGCCGCCAGCGCCGTGCCGCCGGTGGCGATGACGTCGTCGACGATCAGCACCCGATCGCCTGCCGCCACCGCATCGGCGTGCATCTCGAGTCGGTCCTGACCGTACTCGAGGTCGTAGGTCTCGACCACGGTCTCGGCCGGCAGCTTGCCGGGCTTGCGCACCGGCACGAAGCCGGCGTTCAGGGAGTAGGCGAGCGAGGGCGCGAACATGAAGCCGCGCGACTCGACGCCGATCACCTTGTCGACCCGGTGGTGATCGCGCGAGAACAGCCAGACGAACCGGTCGACCGTCATGCGCAGCGCGAGCGGGTCCTTCAACAGGGTGGTGATGTCGTAGAACAGGATTCCCGGCTTCGGGAAATCGGGTACTTCGCGGATGTACTGCTTGAGATCGTCCACTGTCGCCTCCCCTGCCCTCATGCGATGTCGAACCCGCTGCGCCCGGGATCGAGCTCCGCGGGAAACTCGTCCACGCCGGCGACCCGCGCCGCCGGCGGCCCCACGGCCAACCGCGCGGCGAGAGCCGCCAGCGCCGCGGCGGCGCCGCGGGCCACGATCTCGACCGAGCCGTCGGGCCGGTTCGCCACCCAGCCGCACAGGTCCAGATCGCGCGCCGCGCGCGCCACGAACCAGCGAAACCCGACTCCCTGCACCCGCCCCCGCACGCGGAAGCCGCGCGTCTCAGCCGTCACGCTTGGCGTTCTCCGTCGGCGGGTCCCAGCCGTGACGGCCGACCAGCGGCACGAACGCCACCGCCTCGCCCTCGCGGCGGCGAAAGCCGCGCGCCGTGCGCTCGTAGAGCACCAGGCGCTGCGTGGTGCGCGTCCCCTCCGGGATCAGCAGCTTGCCCCGCGGCGAGAGCTGTTCGAGCAGCGGCTTGGGCACCGTGGGCGCGCCAGCGGTCACCAGGATGCGCTCGAAAGGCGCCACGTCGCTCCAGCCGACGGTGCCGTCGAAGGCCTGGATCTTGACGTTGACGATCCCCAGCTGGCGGATGCGATGGATCGCTTGGTGGGCGAGCTCGGCGATCCGCTCGAGGCTGTAGACCCAGCGCGCCAGGCGGGCCAGGATCGCCGTCTGGTAGCCGGTGCCGGTCCCGAGCTCGAGCACCTTGTGGGTCGAGTCGACCTCGAGCATCTCGGTCATGCGCGCCACCACCCAGGGCTGCGAGATGGTCTGCGCCTCGCCGATCGGCAGCGCGTGGTCGGCATAGGCCTGGCTCATCAGGTGATCGCGCACGAAGAGGTGGCGTGGCACCTCGCGCATCGCGGCGAGCACACGAGGGTCGCGGATGCCGCGCGCCTCGAGCAGCTCGCGCACCATTCGCTCGCGCAGGATGGTGTCATCGAGCACGCTCGTCTCCGTCGGCGGCGATGTCGTGGAAGCGGCGCGCCAGGGTGGCGTAGGACTCGAGCCCGCGGTAGTCGGTCAGGTCGAGGTGCAAGGGCGAGACGGAGACGAAGCCGCTCTGCACCGCCTCGTGGTCGGTACCCGAATCCTGCTGCCATTCCGGGGTGCCGGCGATCCAGTAGTACTTGCGCCCGCGCGGATCCTCCTTCTCCACCACCGACTGCCGATAGACGCGCTTGCCGAGACGGGTGAAGCGCACGCCGCGCGCCGTCGCTGCCGGGAAGTTGACGTTGAGCAGCAGGTCGCGCGGCACCGGCTCGCTGAGCACCGACTCGACGAAGCGCGCCGCCAGCCGGGCGCTCGTCGCGAAGGAGAAACCCTCGCCCACTTCCTGCGAGAAGGCGATCGAAGGGATGTCGAGCAGCGACCCTTCGAAGGTCGCCGAGACGGTCCCCGAGTAGGTGACGTCGTCGCCGACATTGAGGCCGAAGTTGATCCCCGAGCAGACCAGGTCGGGCGGATGGTCCTTCAGCAGCCAGAGGATCGCCAGGTTGACGCAGTCGGTCGGCGTGCCGTCGACCGCGTACCAGCCCTCTTCGAGCTTCTGCATGCGCAGCGGCCGAGCGAGGGTCAGCGAATGCCCGGCGGCGCTCTGTTCGCGATCGGGCGCCACGGCGATCACCTCGCCGAGGCGGGAGAGCTCGCGCCCGAGCAGGCGGATGCCCTCCGAGTAGACCCCGTCGTCGTTGGTGAGCAGGATCCTGGTCAACCGACCGCCTCAGCGCTTCCAGGCGAGCTTGCCGCCCGAGCGGTCGAGGTACTTGCCGACCAGGAGCTCGAGCTTGGCGAGCGTCGCCGGCGGCACGAGGTTCGGATCGGTGATCAGCGACATGGCGAGCGCGTGGGCGCAGTCGTTCTCGACCGACTCGTCGAGCGCGCCGATCGCCCGCCGGACGACGCGCTGGGCGAGCGCCACGTTCTTGCGCAGCACCTCCATCACGCCCTCGCCGGTGACCGCCTCCTCCTCTTCGTGCCAGCAGTCGTAGTCGGTCACCATGGAGAGCGAGGCGTAGGCGATCTCGGCCTCGCGCGCCAGCTTCGCCTCCTGCAGGTTGGTCATGCCGATGACGTCGACGCCCCACTGGCGGTAGATCCGCGACTCGGCCTTGGTCGAAAACTGCGGCCCCTCCATGTTGAGGTAGGTGCCGCCGCGGTGGACCGTGGCGCCCTCGCCGCGCGCCGCGTCGTGCAGGATCCCGGCGAGTCGCGCCGAGACCGGGTCGGCCACCGACACGTGGGCGACGATGCCGTCGCCGAAGAAGGTGTCCGGACGGTGCCGCGTGCGGTCGAAGAACTGGTCCGGCACGACGATGTGCCCCGGAGCGTATTCGATCTTCATCGAGCCGACCGCCGAGACCGAGATCAGGAACTCGACCCCCAGCTGCTTGAAGCCGTGGACGTTGGCGCGGAAGTTGAGCTCGGTCGGCAGGATGCGGTGGCCGCGGCCGTGCCGGGCGAGGAAGGCCACCGGCCGGCCGTCGAGGTCGCCGAGGACGTAGGCATCGGACGGGTCGCCCCAGGGGGTCGTGAGGCGCCGCTCCTCGCGCACCGCGAGCGCCTGCATGTCGTACAGGCCGCTGCCGCCGATCACACCGATCCGTACTGCGCTCATCGCCGCCTCCGCACGCCTGGATTGGAAAGGTACCGCGGGAACCCGGCCCGGGGCCGGAAAACGCCCGGAAAGCCTAGCACACGCCGCGCGCCGCCTCGACCACCGCGAGCGCGGTGGCGAGGGCGCGGCGGCCCTCCTCGCCGGAGACGATGCGCGCCGGCGAGCCGCGCGCCGCGGCCACGAAGCCCTCGAGCTCACGGCGCAGCGGCTCGGCCTTCTCGACCGTCACGTCGGCCGGGACGATCCGGCGCTGCTCGCCCTGCTGCTCGAGGCGGAAACCCTTGATCTCCTGCGCCTGGTAGTCGAGCGACAGGTAGCGGTTGCGGAAGAAGGCGCGCAGCTTGCGCGTCTTCTCGGCCGACACTCGCGAAGCGGTGAGATTGGCGACCAGGCCCGAGGCGAGCTCGAGCCGCACGTTGGCGATGTCGATGCGCTCCGACAGTACGGCGATGCCGGTGGCGCGGATCTCGAGCACCACGCTCGGATCGAGCGCGTGCAGGATCTGCAGGTCGTGGATCATCAAGTCGAGCAGCACGTCGATGTCGAGGCTGCGCGGCGAGAAGACCCCCAGGCGCTCGATCTCGACGAAACGAGGCTCGAGCCCGAGTCCGACCAGGGCCGCGACCGCCGGATTGAAGAACTCGACGTGGCCCACCGCCAGGAGCCGCCGCGCCGCGCGCGCCGTGGCGATCAGCTCGTCGGCCTCCGCCAGGGAGGCGGCGATCGGCTTTTCGACCAGGACGTGGAGGCCGCGTCCCAGGAGGTCCCCCGCCACCTCGCGGTGGGCGACCGTCGGCACCGCGACCACCGCCGCTTCGATCTCCCCCGCCAGCTCGCGGTGCGCGGCGAAGACCCGCGCCCCGTGCTCGCCGCCGACGGCGCGCGCGGTCTCGGGGTTGGCGTCGTAGATCCCGACCAGGCGGACCCCGGGGAGCGTCGAGAGAATGCGCGTATGGTGACGTCCGAGCGCCCCGACGCCGAAGACCCCGACCGCGAGATCAGTCCTCGCCACCGCTCTCTCCGGCGCCGCGCCGCGCGGGCAGGGCGCGGATCACGCCTCGGCGCGCGGCGCGCACGAAGGCGACGAGATAGTCCACGTCCGGGCTGCCGACGATCTCGCGCTCGATGCGCTCGAGCGCCTGCGTGGTGTTGAGTCCCGAGCGCAAGAGGATGCGCACCGCGGCGGTGACCGCTTGAATGCGGCCGGCGTCGTAACCCTTGCGCGCCATGCCGATGCGGTTGACGCCGAGCACCACCGGCCGCAGGCCGATCGTCTTGACGAACGGCAGGGCGTCGGTCAGCAGCCGCGAGTAGCCGCCGATGTAGGCCGAGCGCCCGATGCGACCGAACTGCTGCAGCGCCGAGAAGGCGCCGATGGTGACGTCGTCGTGGACCTCGCAGTGCCCGGCGAGGGTCGCGTTGTTGGCGAAGATGGTGCGGTTTCCGACCTGGCAGTCGTGGGCGACGTGGCTGTAGACCATGAACAGGTTGTCGTCGCCGATCCGCGTCACCCCACCGCCCTTGCCAGTGCCGCGGTGGAAGGTCACGAACTCGCGGATCTGGTTGCGATCTCCGATCTCGAGCGCCACCCGCTCGCCCGAGTACTTCAGATCCTGGGGATCGAAGCCGATCGCCGCGTGCGCCGAGATCCGGTTGCCGCGGCCGATGCGCGTCGGTCCCTGGATCGCGACCTGCGGGCCGACGACGGTCTCCGCGCCGATCTCGACCTCGGCACCGACGGTCGCGTGCGGGCCGATCACCACGCCGTCGCCGAGAATCGCGCCCGGGTCGACGACCGCGCTCGGGTGGACGCGGGCGCTCATCCGTGCGCTTCGGCGCGGTCGATCGTGGTCGACAGCAGCTCGGCCTCGGCGTGCAGCTTGCCGTCGAGCATCGCGCGGCCGGCGACCTTGCAGTGGTTCGCCTTGAGCCGCAGCACCTCGACCTCGAAGCGCACCGAGTCTCCCGGAAACACCGGCCGCCGGAAGCGCGCCCGGTCGATCGACATGAAATAGAGCAACTTGTGCTCGCGCCGCGGGTCGTCGTGCAGCAGGAGGATTCCGGCCGCCTGCGCCATCGACTCGATCAAGAGCACGCCGGGCACCACCGGGTGGCCGGGGAAATGGCCGCTGAAGAACTCCTCGTTGATGGTGAAGTTCTTGAGCGCCACGATCCGCTGGCGGGGCTCCATCTCGAGCACGCGATCGATGAGGAGGAACGGGTAGCGGTGCGGCAGCACCGACATTACCCACTGCGTGTCCCACCGCGGGCTATCCGTCGTCACGATCCTTGTCCCCCTCTTCGATCCCGACCGCGCGCTCGAGGTCGCGCAGCCGCCGCATCAGGCCTCCCAACTTCTGCAGCAGCGCCTGCTGCCGGCGCCACTTCGAGAGCGCCACCGCCGGGATGCCGGCCACGCGTTCGCCGCGCCCGACCGACTGCAGGACCGCCGACTTCGCGGCCACCTGCGCGCCCGCTCCGATCTCGAGGTGGCCGGCGCTCCCCGACTGGCCGGCGAGCACGACGCCGTCGCCGAGCTTGGCGCTGCCGGCGATGCCGGCCTGTCCGCACAGCACGCAGGCGCGCCCGATCTCGACATTGTGGCCGACTTGCACCAGATTGTCGATCTTGGTGCCGCCGCCGATCCGCGTCGCGCCGAGCGTGGCGCGATCGATCGCGGTGAGCGCGCCGATCTCCACGTCGTCGCCCACCACCACCCGTCCGACCTGCGGCACCTTGACGTGCGCCCCGCCGTCGGTCACGTAGCCGAAGCCGTCGCTGCCGAGCACCGTCCCCGCGTGCACCACCACTCGCTCGCCGAGCTCGGTGCGGTCGTAGAGCACCACGTGGGGATGGAGCACCGTGCCGGCGCCGAGGACGCACTGCGCGCCGACCACCGCGTGCGCGCCGATCACCGCGTCGGCGCCGATCCGGCAGCCCTCGCCGACGACGGCGTAGGGACCGATCGTGGCGCTGGGATCGACCGTCGAGCCCGCGCCGACGACGGCGCTCGGTGCGATCCCGGCCGGCGGCCGCAGCGGCGGATGGAACACATCGAGCAGGTCGACCAGCGCGCGGCGCGGCTTGGCGACCACCAGGAAATCCCGCTCCAGACCCGCCAACGGTCGCTCGACCAGCAGCGACCCGGCCCGGGAAGCCCGCGCCGCCTCCACGTTCTTCGGACCGTCGACCAGGGCGAGGTCGCGCTCGCCGGCGTCGCCGAGCGTGCGTACCCCGTCGACGATCCGTCGCGGATCGCCCACCACCTCGCCGCCGACGCGAGCGGCGAGCTCGCCGAGCGTCGGGGCCAAGCCCTACTGCCCCTTGTTGGGCTGCGCGGGGGCAGAGGCGGCGTCGAAGCGCTTGATGATCTGGTCGGTGATGTCGATGCCGTCGTCGGCGTAGACCAGGCCGCTTTGGTACTTGTTGAAGATCAGCGTGTAGCCGCCCTCCTTGCCGATCTGCTCGATCACCGGGAAGACCTTGCGTTCGATCTCGGCGAACATCTGGTCCTTCGACTTGTTGAATTCCTTCTCGGCGTCTTCCTGGAAGCGCCGGAAGCCGGTCACCTTGTCGTCGAGCTGCTTCTCCATCTCGGCGACCTTGTCGTCCGAGAGCGACAAGCGGGCGTCGTTCACCTTCTTGCGCAGCCCCTCGATGTCGTCCTGCTTCGCCTTGCCCTCGGCGATCTTGTCGTCCTGCAGCTTCTTGAGCTTGGCAAGCGCGTCCTTGCCCGAGACCGAGTCGGTGACCAGCCGTTGCACGTCGATCACCGCGATCTTGGCGGTCTGCGCCGCCGCCGCGCCGGCCCACCCGGCGACCACCACGGCGCACGCCACGAGCGGCGCCACCCTCCGAACGAACCCTCCGACCGACCGCGACATAGCGACTCCTTGACCGTCAGAACGTTGCGCCGATGCTGAACTGGAAGCCTTCGAACCGGTCATCGGGCAGGGGGTCCAGGTTCGTGGCGTAGATGAAGCGGAGCGGCGCGCCGAACACCGGCACGAAGATACGCAGCTCCGCTCCGGCAGAGTACCGCAACTGGTTGATGTCGATCGACTGCCCGGTCCCGAAGACGTTGCCGGCGTCGAAGAAGGTCACCAGCCGGAACGGTCCGCCGAGCAGGAACTGGTACTCGAGGTTGACCTGCAGGTACTTGTCGCCGCCGATGACGAAGCCGTCCTGGTCGAAGAGGCGCTTGCCGTTCTTGTCGCGCACCGTCAGATCGCGGAAACGGAAGCCGCGGACGCTGGTCTCGCCACCGAGGAAGTAGAGCTCGAGCGGCGAGATGGTGTGGCCCGAGAAGGGCTTGATCCAGCCCGACTCGAGGTTGACCGCGAACACGGTCTTGACCGGCACGTAGCTCATCGGGTGGAACCAGCTGAAGCCGATCTCGGGACGCAAGAAGTAGTTGTCGCCGCCCAGCAGCCCACCGGCCCACTCGACCGAGCTGGTGAACCGCAGGCCGCGGGTGGGCTCGAAGTTGCTGTCCCGGCTCTCGTAGGCGTAGGTCGGGCGGATCGAAGTGTTCACCAGGTCGTAGGTCTGCTGGACGATCTGGTTGTCGACGTTGAGCAGGCTCTGGCTGTCGTGGACGTCCGAGCGGCTGAAGGCGACGCTGAAGGTGTTGAACAGCCCGAAGGATCGGCCGTACGACACCACCGCGCCCTTGCGCTTCTGGATGTAGCGTTGGTCGGAGAACAGCGAGTAGTCGAGGTCGCTATTGAACAGCTGCACGCCGAGGCTCTGCGGCCGGTCGGCGAGCCACGGAATCGAGTACGTCAGGTCGTATTCGTTGCGGTACTTGCCGCTCTGGAAGGAGACGCCGACCGACTCGCCACGCCCGAGGAAATTCTGGGTGCGCACCGAGAGCTGGCCGAAGAAGCCGTCGAGCTCGCTGTAGCCGCCGCCGACCTGGAGCTCCGTGCGGTCGGATTCCTCGCCCTGCACCACCAGGTCCACCGTCTTCTTCTCGGTGTCGAAATTCTGAAAGAGGATCGGGTCCTCTTCGTTGAGCTTGAAGTAGCCGAGCTGTCCCACTTTGTAGATGCTGTTCTTGAGCGCCCCCATGTTGAGCAAGGTGCCCTCCTGAACGCGCATCTCGCGCCGCAGGACCTTGTCGCGGGTGCGGGTGTTGCCCTCGAACTCCATCCGTCCGACCCGGAACTGCTCGCCTTCGCTGACCTTGACGATGAGGTCGGCGACGTTGCCCTCCTTCTCGCGCAGCTCGGTCGAGATGCGGGCGAAGATGTGGCCGTAGTTGCGGTAGAGCTCGTCGATGTCCTTGACCCCGTCGTCGACCGTCTTCGAGCGCAGCCAGCCGCCGCGCGGCCGCTTGAAGCGCCGCAGCAGCATCTGATCGGTGAACACCTGGTTGCCGTCGATCGAGATTTCGCCGAGCTTCCAGCGCTTGCCTTCGACGATCGGGATGTCCACCCCGAGCCGGCGCCTGGCCGCGCCCTTGCCGAGCACCGAGAGCACCGGATCCGAGATCGTGACGTCCTTGTAGCCGGAGGCGCGGTACAGATCGCGGACCTTGAGCAGGTCCTCCTGCATCGACGCCGGATTGTAGATGTCGTGCTTCGAGAGCCGCGAGATGAGGTTCGTCTGCTTGGTCTTCTTCATCGCCAGACGCAGGCGCCAGTCACCGTAGACGTCGTTGCCGCCGAAGCGGATCTTGCCGATGCGCACCCGCTCGGCCTCGTCGATCGAGAACAGCAGCTTGCGCTCGGTCGCCGATACCGACTCGATCGAGTAGCTCGCCTCGGCGAAGCGGTAGCCCTTGTCGCGGTACATCTCCTCGATCGCGTTCTTCAGGCGCGCGATCTCGCCGAGCGACAGCGGATCGCCCTCGCGCACCGCGATCTGATCCTTCGAGATGCGCTCGTTGATGTCGGTGCGCGTGATCCGCTTCAGGCCCTTGTAGTCGATCGATCGCAGAACCGGGCGCTCGGCGACCGTCACTTTGAGCTTCACGCCGCCCTCGACCGCCTCCTGCTCGACGCGCACGTCGTCGAGCAGGTGACGATCCCAGAGCGCGTGCAGGTTGCGGTTGAGCGCCACCTCGTCGAGCTCCTTGCCGACCTCGATCCCGAGGTAGTAGCGCAGGGTCTCCTCGGGGAGTCCGACGAGCCCCTGGAACTCGATGGCGCGCACGACGGCGGCACGGGCGGCGGCGGCGCCCGCCAGGGCGAGCGCCGAAATGAGCAGCAGAGTCCGGGTCAGCCTGGATGCCATGTTCCTCTCGGGCCGGAGTTTCCCCGGCGCAAATGCAATTCGGGTACCACTTTTCCTGGAGCCCGCTCCGCCGCGAAGCGACGGGCTTCCCTCAGCCGGAGACCGGCGCCGTCTCCCCGGTGCGCGCCCGCAAGACGAGCTCGCCGCCGGCGACGTCCACGTCGAAAGTCTCCGCGCCCGCCGGCAGGCCGCGGATCAGCAGCTCCGAGAGGGCGTCCTGGATGTGCCGCTGGATCGTCCGCCGCAGAGGTCGGGCGCCGGTCGAGGGATCGATCCCGGCGCGCCCGAGCAGCCACAGCTTGGCGCCCTCCGACAGCTCCACCCGCAGGTGACGCTGGGCCAAAGTGACGTTCACGTCGTCCACCAGGATGTCGACGATCTGGCGCATTTCGCCCTCGCCCAAGGGGTGGAAGACGATCACTTCGTCGACCCGGTTGATGAACTCCGGGCTGAAGCCGCGCTTCAGCTCGGAAAGGATCTCCTCCTCGATGCGGCGGAAGGCCTCTTCCTCGTTCTTGCCGCCGAAGCCCATCCTACCGCCGCGCAGCACCAGCTTCGAGCCGATGTTCGAGGTCATCAGAACCAGGGTGTTCTTGAAGTCGACCTGGTTGCCGTAGGCGTCGGTCAGCATGCCGTCTTCGAGGATCTGCAGCAGCAGGTTGGCGACGTCGGGGTGCGCCTTCTCGATCTCGTCGAAGAGCACCAGGGAGTAGGGCTGCCGGCGGATGCGCTCGGTGAGCTGCCCGCCCTCTTCGTGCCCGACGTATCCCGGCGGCGAGCCGATCATCTTCGAGACCGCGTGCTTCTCCATGTACTCGCTCATGTCGAAGCGCACCAGCGCCGCCTGGCTGCCGAACAGGAACTCCGCCAGCCGTCGCGCGACCTCGGTCTTGCCGACCCCCGACGGTCCGAGGAAGATGAACGAGCCCATCGGCCGCTGCGGGTTGGCGACCCCGAGACGCGAGCGGCGGATGGCGCGCGAGATGGCGCTGATCGCCGCGTCCTGGCCGACGACGTAACGCTTCAGCGTCTCCTCCATGTGCAGGAGCTTCTCGGCCTCGTCCTTCTGCAGCGCGGCGACCGGGATGCCGGTCCAGGAGGAGATCACCTCCTCGACGTCGCGCGGCGTCACCTCGAGCTCGCCCTCGCCCTCGGCGAGGACGTTGACCCGCTCGAGATCCTCGCGCAACTCGATCTCGCGCTCGCGCAGGTAGACCGCGCGCTCGAAGTCCTTGTCGGAGATCGCCGACTTCATGTCCTTGACCACTTGGCGGATCTCCTGCTCGAGCTTGCGCAGGTTCTGGGTGTCGCGCACCTTGCGCAGCTTGACCTTGGCGCCGGCCTCGTCGAGCACGTCGATCGCCTTGTCGGGCTGGAAGCGGTCGGTGATGTAGCGCGAGGACTGGTAGATCGCGGTCTTCAGCGTCTCGTCGCCGTAGCGCACCTTGTGGAAGGACTCGTAACGATCGCGGATCCCCTCGAGGATCGACAGGGTTTCCTCGGTCGAGGGCGGCGAAACCTGGATGGACTGGAATCGGCGCAGCAGAGAGCGGTCCTTCTCGATGAACTTGCGGTATTCCTTGAGGGTGGTGGCGCCGATGCAGCTGATCTCGCCGCGCGACAGCGCGGGCTTGAGGATGTTCGCCGCGTCGAGCGAGCCCTCGGCCGAACCGGCGCCGATCAAGCTATGGATCTCGTCGACGAAGACGATGATCTCCTTGGTCTCGCGTAGCTCCTTGAGGATGCCCTTCAGACGCTCCTCGAACTGCCCGCGGTACTTCGTCCCGGCGACGATGAGCGACAGATCGAGCGCCACGATCCGCTTGGCGGCGAGCGACATCGGCACCCGGCCTTCGACGATGCGTTGCGCCAGGCCCTCGACGATCGCCGTCTTGCCCACGCCGGGCTCGCCGAGCAGGATCGGATTGTTCTTGGTTCGCCGCGAGAGGATCTCGATGATCCGCTCGACCTCGCGTTCGCGCCCGACGAGCGGGTCGAAGCCACCCTGGGTGGCGATTGCCGTCAGGTCGCGGCCGTACTCGGAGAGGAACGGCAGCTCCTTCTTCTGCTGGGAAGCCTCGCGCTCCTTGGCGATCGCCAGGACCTCTTCGCGTACCGTGTAGACGTCGAGGCCGTGCTGGGCGAGGATGCGCTGCGCCAGGCTCCCTTCGACGCGCAGCACGCCGACCAGCAGGTGCTCCGAACCGACCGCCGAGTGCAGCATGCTCTCGGCCTCGTGCGCGGCGTAGGCGAGGATCTTCTTGGACTCCTCGGACAAGGGCAGCTCGGCGGTCGAGCTGATGCGCTCGACGAACACTCGCTCGCCCTCGATCTCGCGGCGGACGTCCTCGGGCTTGACGTGGAAGCGGCGCAGAAGCTCCGCGACGGTCTCTTCCCCCTCGCGCAGGATGCCGAGCAGGACGTGCTCGGACTCGATTACTCGACTGCCGAGCTTGGAGGCCTCGTAGCGGGCGAAGAACAGCGCCCGCCGGGCCTTTTCGTTGAACTTTTCGAACATGTCGGTCAGGCCCCCGAAATGTTGAAAACAGAAGCATTTCCGGTGCGCAGGCGACCGCCCTCGAGCCCCATCATCCTATCACAGCGAGCCGCCAGGATCGGGTTGTGCGTGACCACCACGGCGGTGGTCCCGTGACGCCGTTGGAGGTCCCGCAGCAGATCGAAGACCTGCTCTCCGGCGCGCGGATCGAGATTGCCCGTCGGCTCATCGGCGAGCAGCAGGGCGGGCTCGAGCAGCAGCGCCCGGCAGAGGGCCACCCGCTGTTGCTCGCCCCCCGACAGCTGGTTCGGAAAGTGCTCCAGACGATCGGCGAGGCCGACTTCGGTCAGCAGAGCGAGCGAGCGTCGCGCCAACTCCGCTGCCGGCCGGCCGGCGATCCGGCCGGGCATGGCGACGTTCTCGAGGGCGGTGAAATCGGCCAGCAGCTGGTGGAACTGGAAGACGAAGCCGACCGTCCGATTGCGGAATGTAGCGAGTCCGTCGGCGTCGAGCTCGGCGAGCGACTGGCCACCCACCTCGACCGTTCCCCGGTCGGGACGGTCGAGACCGCCCAGCAGATGCAACAAGGTCGACTTTCCCGAGCCCGACGGTCCGACGATCGCCACCAGCTCCCCCGGTTCGATCGCGAGCTCCACGCCGTCGACCGCCGGGACCTCGCGGGTCGCGTCGCGGTAGATCTTGGTCAGATCGCGCGCCACTACCCGGACGCTCATCGCCGCAGTAGCTCCAGGAGCGGCGCGCGCACGGCGCGCGAGGCCGCCCAGCCGGAGGCCGCGGTCGCCAGCCCGAGCGCCAAGACGAGCACCAGCGCCAAGTCGGCCGGCCGGGTGGCGAACGGAACGTAGTCGAGGAAGTAGACCTCCGCCGGCAGGCGCAGGAGATGGAACCGTCCGAGCGCCCAGGCGACCGCGACGCCGAGAGCGCCGCCGGCGAGGGCTCCGGCGCCGCCCAGCATCGAACCCAGGCCGAGGAATGCCTGCGCGAGCTGGCGCCGGCTCGCGCCGAGCGCCGCGAGCATCGCGAGCTCCTGCCGCTTGTGCACCGCCACCAGCGCCAGATCCGAAATCAGCACGAAGGCCGCCACCAGCACGATCAACGAAACGGCGACGAAGGTCAGGCTCTTCTCGAGCCGCAAGGCGAAGAACAGGCCGGCGTTCAGATCCCGCCAGGTGCGCACCGCAGCCCCCGCCGGCAGCTCCGCCGCCAGCCGCGGCGCCAGCGCCAGCGCCTCCTCGAGGCCACCGGCCGAGATCCAGAGCCTGCGCGTCCCACCGCTGCCGAGCAAGATCTCGGCGCGATCGAGCGGCAGCGCCAGGGTGGTCTCCTCGTCGGCGCGACCGCTGTTGTAGACCCCGGCGATTGCGAGCGTCAGGGTGCGCGGCTGCGGCCCGAGGGGAGTCAGCGTCGGGCGCGGCGAGGCGAGCCGCACCACGTCGCCGGCGCGTAGGCCGAAGCGCAGGGCGAGATCCGCCGGCAGATAGAGCCCCGACCGGCGATCGGCGGCGCCCGGGAAGGAGGCCGGCAGCTCGCCCTCGTATCCGAGCAGGGCGACCGGCAGGGCCCGTTGTTCGGCGACCAGCCATCCCCGGCCGGCGGCCGCCCGCTGCACCGACCGCACCGCGGGGAATCCCGCCAGCCGCCGCTCGGCCTCGGCCGGCTCGATCGAGGGGGGCAGCGAGAGTTCGATCTGCGGCGTGCGCTCGAGAATCTCGTCCGCCAGCGCGCGCTGCATGCCGGTGAGCGCCGACAGCGCCAGCACCAGCGCCGCGACGCCGAGGCCGATGCCGCCGGCGGCCACCGCCGAGAGGAAGCTGACGAAGGCGTCCTTGCGGCTGCTCTGCAGGTACCGCAGCGCGAGGAGGAGCGGAAACGGCGCGCTCGGCGGCCTCAACCCTCTCCTCGGAGCTCCGCCTCGTCGGCGGGGCGCAGGAGCGGGAACAGGATGACGTCGCGAATCGACCCGCGGTCGGCGAACACCATGGTCAGGCGGTCGATCCCCACCCCCTCCCCCGCCGCCGGCGGCATCCCGTGTTCGAGGGCGCGGACGTAGTCGGCGTCGAAACGGTGCGCCTCGGCGTCGCCGGCGACGCGCGAGGCGAGCTGAACGCGGAATCTCTCCGCCTGTACGTCCGGGTCGTTGAGCTCGGAGAAGGCGTTGGCGATCTCCATGCCGGCGACGTAGAGCTCGAAGCGCTCGGTGAAGCGCGGATCCTCGGGCTTTTGCTTCGCGAGCGGCGAGATTTCGACCGGGTGGTCGACGATGAACACCGGCTGGAAGAGATGCTCCTCGCACAGCGCCTCGAAGAGCTCGGCGAGCAGGTGGCCGTAGTCGCGCTCGGCCGGCGGCTCGATCCCGCGCTCGGCGAACTCCGCCAGCAGACCTTCGGCGGTCGCGCTGCGCTCGCGCCCGACGCCGGCGAAACGCTCGAGCGCGCCGCCCATGTCGAGACGCGGCCAGGGCGGCGCGAAATCGAGCTCGCGCCCCTGGAAGGCGAGCTTCGTGGTACCGAGGATGCGCTCGGCGAGCCCCACCAGCAGCTCCTCCGTCGCGTCCATCAGCTGACGGTAGTCGCTGTAGGCCCAATAGAACTCGAGCATGGTGAATTCCGGGTTGTGCTGGGTCGAGATCCCCTCGTTGCGGAAGTTGCGGTTGATCTCGTAGACCCGGTGCAAGCCGCCGACCAGCAGGCGCTTCAGGTACAACTCGGGAGCGATGCGCAAGTAGAGCTCGAGGTCGAGGGCGTGGTGGTGGGTCACGAACGGCCGCGCCATCGCGCCGCCGGGGATCGACTGCATCATCGGCGTCTCGACCTCGAGGAAGCCGCGGGCGTCGAAGTACTCGCGCATGCCGCGCACGATCGCGGCCCGGATCTCGAACGTCCGCCGGGACTCGGGGTTGGCCACCAGGTCGAGGTAGCGCTGGCGATAGCGGGTCTCGAGATCGGCGAGGCCGTGCCACTTCTCCGGCAGCGGCCGCAATGCCTTGGCGAGCAGCGTCAGGCGCTCGGGAGCGAGCGACAACTCGCCCGCTCGGGTGCGCAGCAGCGCGCCCTCGGCCAGCAGGTAGTCGCCGAGGTCGAGGTCGGCGATCAGCGCTCGCGACGCTTCGTCCAACCGCTCCTGGCGCACGAAGAGCTGCAGCTTCTCGCGCCCGTCGTGCAGGTCCACGAACAGGAGCCTTCCCTGGTCGCGGATGGCGCGAATCCGCCCCGGAACGCGCAGCCGGACCGGTTCGGCCTCGATCTGCGCCGCGGTCTTCGCGCCCCAGCGCGCCTGCACCTCGGCGGGCTCGAGGTCGTAGTGCGACCGCGCCGGAAAAGCTTCGACGCCGCGCTCGGCGAGCGCCCGCCGCTTGGCGCGGCGGACCGCGATCTGTTCGTCGAGCTCCGACATGGCCCGCGAAGGATATCGCGCAGTCGCTTGATATCGTGCCGCACCGTGAACCACTGGGCCGACGAGCTCGCCGCCGCAGTGACGCGCTGGGACCGCGAGCGCCTGCCGCGACCGCAGGCGCTCCTGGTCGCCGGCTCCGGGCTGGGAGTCGATCTCGGCCGGCCGCTGCTGCCGCCGCTGCCGCTCGCCGACCGCCTCCCGTTTCCGGTGCGCGGCCTCGCGGGCCACCGCTACGAGCTCGAGCTCCTCGAACCGGCGCCCGGTCGCGTCGTCCTCTACCAGCGCGGCCGCCTGCACTCCTATCAGGGCTACGCCGCGCAGGATCTGGTCTTTCCAGTCCGGCTCGCGGCGCTGCTCGGAGCGCGGGTCATGGTGTTGAGCAACGCCGCCGGCGGGCTCGATCCGAGCCTCGCTCCCGGCGAGCTCGTCCTGCTGCGCGACCATCTCAATCTGACCGGGCTCAACCCGCTGCGCGGCGAGCCGCCGGCGGCCTGGGGCGCGCGCTTCCCCGATCTGGTCGACGCCTACAGCCCCCGCCTGCGCGGCCTGGCGCGCGGTCACGCGGACCGTCTCGGCCTACGCTTGCACGACGGGGTGTACGTCGGGCTGGCCGGGCCGAGCTACGAGACGCCGGCGGAGGTGAAGATGTGCCGCTCGCTCGGCGGCGACGTCGTCGGCATGTCGACGGTGCTCGAAGTGATCGCCGCCCGCCACTTGGGCGTCGAGTGCCTGGGCTTCTCCCTGGTGGCCAACGCCGCCGCCGGAGTACACCCCGAGCCGCTCACCCACGAGGAGGTCCTCGCGGCGGGCGCCGCGGCGGCGCCGCGCCTGGCGGCGCTGCTCGGCGCCTTGCTCGCGGATCCAGCCCTGGTGGATGCCGCTGGCGCGCCGACCGCCGCCGATCCTTGAGACCGGCGCGCCGTGGCGCTCGCCGAGCTAGCTCGTCTGCGGGCGATTGACCAGCAGCCAGAGCCCCGAATAGTCGCGGATCAGCCGCATGCGCAGCAGCTGCAGCTGCTGCGCCTCGCCGAAGTTGCCTTCCTGGATGGTGACGTCGATGAAATGGCCGAAGCGCTGGACGAAGGCGTCTGCGACCCGCGTCGTCTGCTTGGCGAGGGTGAAGATCGGCGCCGACCGGGTGACCGAAGTCTCGTCGAGCAGCGCCGTGATCTCCGCCGCCTCCTCGTTGATCCGCAAGCGCAGCGCCGCCGCCTCGAGGATGAACTGCTCGAGGGCGGAGTCGCCTTCGCCGGTCGAGATCAGGCGGCGGTAAGCCACCACCTCGCGCGGCTCGAGGCGCAGGTGATAGATCTCGCGCGCCAGGGCGACGGTCTTCGGCGGATCGCTGGAATCGGTGCCCTCGAGAGCCGCCACCAGGTCCTTGAACTGGCGCGCCACCACGTCGCCGTCCGACGCCGGCCGAGTCGGCGAGGCCGGCTTCGCCTCCGCCGACGGCGCCGCGCCCGCCTGCCCGCCGTGCGCCGTTGCCGCGCGGTCGGCGCCGCCGCCGGTCAAGCGCGGCAGGATGGACTCCGACTGCCGGCGCAGGAAGGCGAGGTCCTGCAGCTTGACGTTGTCGCGGCGTTGCTTCTTCTCGAAGTCCTCGACCGCCAGGCGGAACTGCGACAGGTCGGCGTCGAGCTGCCGGTCGACCGGCACCTTGCTCTCGAGCTCGAAGATCTGCTGCGAGTCCGATGCGATGCGCTGCTCCTCCAGGCGGTAGAACTGCTTCACTTTGTTCTTGAATGCCAGATTGGTCTCGATCGCGGCGATCAGCGTCTCGGGGTGGAAGAGGCGCACGCCGAGCGACTGCTTGAGTTGGCGGTGGCGATCGATGAGTCCGCGCGAGGTCAGCCCCTCGAGGTCGCCGACCGCTCCGACTTCCCGCCGCAGCTCGGCGAAAGCGGCCCGGGCGGCGTCGAGATCGGCGACCGATCCGGGCGCGCTCTCCACCGCCGACCACAGTCCGTTCAGGATTTCGCGCAGCCGCGTCATGTCGCGCAGGCCGAGCACTCCGGTCGCCGGATGCGCCTCTTCGGCGACCTTGGTGACCAGGAAGTCCACCTTGTCGAAACGCTCCCTCAGACCCTCGTCGGTCGTCGGCAGGCTGAGGTAGAAGCGCACCATCTGCGCTAGGATTTGATCGTCGAAGTTCTTCACCCGATCGAAGAATTGACGCAGGGTCGAGGGTTCGATGCGCCCGTCGGCGGCCGCCAGGATCTGCACCATCTGGACGAGCTGGCGCTCGATCTGGTTCATCTGCGTCGACAGGCGCTCGGCCGCGCCGCTATTGCTCAGGTTGGCCGCGACGTCGCGCAGCCCGGCGTGCACCTCCTGGAAGTCGGCCGGATAGCTCGTCAGCTCGATCTCGGGGAACAGCTTCTGGACGCCCTGCAGGAACTGGTGGAACGTCCAGGCCGACTTGAAGCGGCCGGCGAGATCGACGTAGCGTCGGTGCAGAGATTCGAGGTCGTTGGCGGCCACGGATTTCTTGGGAACCAGGGAGCATTGTAGATCATGGTCACGACGAAGAAAACGCGGCGTCCGCAGGTCCTGATCGACCAGGCCGCGATCGAGCGCCGGGTGGGCGAGCTCGCCGCCGAGATTAGCCGCGACTTCGCGGACGCCACCGAGATGACCGCCATCGGCATCCTCAAGGGCTCGGTCTTCTTCTTTACCGACCTGCTCAAGCGCATCGACCTGCCGATGGCGATCGACTTCTTCCAGACTTCGAGCTACGGCTCGGGCTCGGTCCCGGGCGAAGTGAGGATCAAGCGCGACATCGACCTGTCCATCCGTGGCCGCGACGTCCTGCTGGTCGAGGACATCGTCGACACCGGTTGGACGGTGCGCACCATCCTCGACCTTTTCCGTTTCCGCGGCGCCCGGCGGGTCAAGCTCGCCACCCTGCTCGACAAACACGCGCGGCGCGAGACCGAGGTGCCGATCGACTACGTCGGCTTCCGTATCGAGCCGCGTTTCGTGGTCGGCTACGGGCTCGACCACGACGAGCGGTGGCGCAACCTGCCCTACATCGGCGTGATGGATTGACCCGGTTGGAGGAGATCATGCGCGTCCACCTTCCCGGCAGGATCGTGAGTCACCATACCGCCGCCGCCCCGGCGGCCATCGGACCGTATTCGCAGGCGGTGTCGCTCGCCGGCTGGCTCTACACCTCGGGTCAGATCGGCCTCGACCCGGCGACCGGCGAGCTCGTCCCCGGCGGCTTCGAGGCCCAGGCCGAGCGGGTGTTCGAGAATCTCCGGCAGGTGCTGGCGAGCGCCGGCTGCGGTTTCGGCGACGTGCTGAAAGCCACCGTCTTCGTGGCCGACCTCGCCGACTTCCCCACCCTCAACCGGATCTACGCCGCCGCCTTCGGCGACCACAAGCCGGCGCGCTCGACCGTGCAGGCGGCCCGCCTGCCGAAAGGCGCGCTGGTCGAGATCGACCTCGTCGCTCGCTTGCCTAGCTGAATTCGGTTCGCAAGCGGGCGATCGCGGTGTCGATCGCTCGATCGTCGAGGTCGCGATAGGTCACGAAACGGACCTCGTGCCGGCCGTAGGGGCTGCCGAGGACGCCGGCGCGCCCGGCCCGCGTTACCCACTCCGCCGGCGACCCGTCGACGCGGAACATCAGGATGTTGGTCTCGACCGCCGCCGGATCGACTTCGACTCCCGGCAGCTCGCGCAGCGCCTCGGCCAGACGGCGGGCCCGCCGATGGTCGTCGGCCAGGAGCTGAGGTCCCTCGCGCAGCGCCACGAGGCCCGCGGCGGCGAGAACCCCGACCTGTCGCATCGCGCCGCCCAAAAGGCGGCGGACCTCGACCGCCTCGGCGACGAGCTCGCGGCTGCCGGCGACGAGCGAGCCGACCGGCGCCCCGAGACCTTTCGACAGGCAGAACATCACGCTGGCGAAGCCTTCGACCAACCGCGGCACCGGGACTCCGAGGGCGACCGAGGTGTTGAAGATCCGGGCGCCGTCGAGATGCGCCGGAATCCCGGCCTCGCGCGCGAAGGCGAGCACCGGCGCCAGGCGATCCGGCCCGAAGGCGCGCCCGCCGGCCATGTTGTGGGTGTTCTCGAGCGCCAGGGCGCCGGTGGGGACGCGGAAGCCGCCGCGGGGGGTGAAGGCGGCGTCGAGCGCGGCGAGCGAGGGCAGGCCGTCCGGCGACTCGACCGGCCGCGTCTGCAGGCCGGAGAGCGCCGCGAGGCCGGCGTTCTCGTAGAACATCACGTGCGCGCGCGCGTCGCAGAGCACCTCGGTGCCGCGCGGCGCCAGCAGGCGCAAGCCGATCTGATTCCCCATCGTTCCCGAGGGGACGAAGAGCGCCGCTTCCTGGCCCACGGCCGCCGCGCCCTCCTCCTCGAGCCGGCGAACGGTGGGATCCTCGCCGTAGACGTCGTCGCCGACCTCGGCCTCGGCCATGGCGCGGCGCATCGCCGCGTCCGGACGGGTCAGGGTGTCGGAGCGCAGGTCGATCGCCGCTTCGCCGTTCATCTCCATCTCCTCACGCCAGCAGCTCGGTCAGCACCGCGTTCGAGATCACGAAGCCCTCGCGCGTCAGCCGGACGCGCTCGCCGTCGCTTTCGATCCACGACGCCAGGCGCGCCAGGCGGCGATCGATCTCCGCGGCTCCCGGCCCGTGAGCGCGCAACCAGGCGAGCGGAATCCCCTCGGCGAGGCGCAGGCCGAGGAAGAGCCGCTCCTCGCCCGGGTCACTGTCGACCGGCTCGATCGCCAGCGGGTCGGCGAGCCAGCGTTCGAGGTCGGCCGGGTGCCGGAAACGCCGGCCGTCGACCGCCGAGTGCGCGCTCGGTCCGAGGCCGAGAAAGGGTTCGCAGCGCCAGTACTTCAGGTTGTGGCGGCACTCGTGCCCGGGGCGGGCGAAGTTCGAGATCTCGTACTGCCGAAAGCCGGCCGCGGCGAGGCGCGCGGCGAGCGCCAGGTAGCGCCGGCGCATCGCCTCCTCGCCGGCGAAGAGCCTCGGACGCTCGCGGCGCAGGCCGTCGATCTCGGAGCCCGGGTGGACCTCGAGCAGGTAGACCGAGAGGTGGTCGGGAGCGAGCTCGACCGCGCGCGCCAGCGAGGCGGCGAAGCTGCCGTCGGTCTGCGCCGGCACGCCGACCATGAGATCGAGCGCGAGGTTGGCGAAGCCGGCCGCGCGCGCTTCGGCGAGCGCCCGCGCGGCTCCCGCGGCGTCGTGGCGCCGCCCGAGCAGGCCGAGCTCGCGATCGACGAAGCTCTGGACGCCGAGGCTCAGGCGATTCACGCCGGCGGCGCGCAGCCCCGCGAAGCGCGCCAGCGAGGCGTCGGACGGATTGGCCTCGACCGAGACCTCGCAGTCCTCCGTGAGCGCGAATCGCAGCGCCAGTCGCTCGATGAGGCGCGCGATCTCGTCCGGCTCGAGCAGCGACGGCGTGCCGCCGCCGAAGAAGATCGAGTCCACCCGCCGGCCGTGCAGACCGCTCCAGCCGTCGATCTCGCGCCCCAGTGCGACGACGAAGCGATCCATCCGCTCGCGCTTCTCGCCCACACGGTAGAAGTCACAGTAGCGGCAGCGCGTGCGGCAGAAGGGCACGTGCAGATAGAGCCCCAGCGCGTCGTTCATCGCCCGTCGCTCTCCAGGTAGGCCGAGCGCAGCGCGGCGAGCCCGCCCCCGCCCTCGCCGCGAGCCCATTCGACGAGGCAGCGCGCCCCTTGCAGCGGCAGCCAGGCGAGCACCGCGAGATGGCCCTCGCGCGCCAGGGCCTCGACGTCTTGGGGCAGCGAGTCCAGCCGGCGGGCCGCCGCCAGCAGCTCCTGGCCAACCGCTTCGGAGCGCCCGAGACCGAGCCAGAGCTCCGCCGCCTCGGCGAGGTGAGCCGCCGCCGCCCGGTTGCGTTCGCGCCGCGACCGGCCGAAGACCGGCGCGGGCGGGAAGGGCGAGAGGCCGGCCGCCGCCACCGCGCGCGCGAAGTCCCGCTCGCTCGGCGCAGCGCCGTGATGGATCGCCCCGAAGCGCGACTCGTCGCCGAGCGCCGCCAGCCGGCGGCGGTCGCCTGGCGCGAGCTCCGGCACCCGGCCGACCACCGCCGCCGGCCGCGCCCCGGCGATTGCCGCCAGGAGCTCGGTGAAGCCCGAGTCGGCGCCGTCCATGCCCGGCAGGAGAGGCACGAGGACCGTCGCCCCGGCGGGAAGCGCGGCCGCGCCGTCGCCGACTCCGAGGAGCCGGGCGGTCCAATCGAGCAGCAACTCGCCGGGCGAGCCATCGGACGGCGCAGAACCTGCCTCTTCCTGGCACCAGACGCTCGCCGCGGGGGCGAGAGCGGCGCGCAACCGGGCCTTGTCGCCGGCGAGCCGCGGTGGAGCCGGCGGCAGGTGGACGCGACCGCCTCCCGGATCGACCTCGGGAGCCTCCGGAAGCCGCGGCTCGACCTCCTCGCCGGGCCAGACCAGGCGGCGGCGGGCGGGATCGAGCCAGGGTCGGGGCGCCCGCGGCCACTGGCGCGGCGTCCATCCGATCCAGAGATTGCTCGGCTGCGGGGTCGCGAAGTCGAAGGCGGGCGCGGCGGGGCGACTCAAGCCGGTCCTCGCGCCAGGTCCGGCAAGGCGATCGAACGGGCGACGTACTTGGCGAGCACGTCGCCTTCGAAGTGGAAGCGATCGCCGGGCCGGGCCTCGCCGAGGGTGGTGACCGCGAGGGTGTAAGGGATCAGGGCGACGTCGAAACTGTCGTCGCGCAGCGCGGCGATGGTCAGGCTGACCCCGTCGAGCGCGACCGATCCCTTCTCCACCACCCAGGGCGCGAACACCGGCGGAAGCTCGACCTGGAAGGTCGAATGCAAGCTCGCGTCGCGGCGCGCCAGGAGGCGCACGAGGCCGTCGACGTGCCCCTGCACGAAGTGTCCCCCGAGCGGATCGCCGACCCGCAGCGCGGGCTCCAGATTGACCCCCGCCGGCGCGCGCAGCCGCCCGAGCCGAGTCCGCGCCAGGGTCTCCGGCGACAGCTCGACCTCGGCGCGGCCGGGCTCGAGGGTGATGACGGTCAGGCAGACCCCAGAGACCGCCAGGCTGGCGCCGACCTCCAGCTTCCCGGAAAGCTCGCGCGAGTGGCCGATCGACAGGACGCGACCGCCTCTGTCGGAAGGGCGCGGATCCTCGGTCAGATGTCCGCGTTCGCGGACAAGGCCTGTAAACAAGTCTCGCTCTCTCCTTCGAGCACCACGTCGGTTCCGCACTTGCGGACCCGCAGCTCCGCGATCCGCAAAGCCGACTGTAGGTCCGCCGCGCCGACGCCGGCAAGCGGTCCCGGCGCGCGCGCGCCGCCGACGAGCAGCGCGCAGCCGGCGACCGCCACCCGATCGACCAGTCCCGCGTCGGCGAACGCCCCGGCCACGATGCCGCCGCCCTCGACCAGCAGGCTCTGGACCCCCCGCCGCGCGAGGTCGGCGACCACCACCTCGGGCGCGACCTGCGGCAGCCCCACGACTTCCGCGCCGACCGACTCGAGCCCCGCCCGCCTGCCGCTGGACGCGCTTTCAGTGTACACGAGCACCGGACCCGGGACGGCGAAGAGCCCCGCCGTGGCGGGCGTCCGCAGACGCCGGTCGAGGATCACCCGTAGGATCGGCCCCGGCGCTCTCGCCAGCCGGCGGTCCAGTCGCGGATCGTCGGCGAGGACGGTGCCGCTGCCGACGAGGATCGCGTCGTGCTCCTCGCGCAACGCCAGGGCCCAGCGCCGCGCCGGCGGGCTCGAGAGCCACCGGCTCTCGCCGCCCGCGGTGGCGATCCGGCCGTCGAGGCTCATCGCCCACTTGAGGGTCACCGCCGGCCGGCCGAGCACCCGCGAGACCAGGAACGGCAGGTTGAGGAGCCTCGCCTCCCTTGCTAGCTCGCCGACCGCCACCTCGACGCCGGCGGCGCGCAGGCGCTCGAAGCCGCTACCGGCGACCCGCGGATCGGGATCGCGGTGGCAGGCGACGAGGCGCGCGATCTCGGCCGCGAGCAGCGCGTCGACGCAGGGCGGGGTCCGCCCGTGGTGGGTGCACGGCTCGAGGGTGACATACATGGTGGCGCCCCGCGCCCGGTCGCCCGCCGCGGCGAGCGCCGCGATCTCGGCGTGCGGCCCGCCGGGGCGCTCGTGCCAGCCCTCGCCGACGACGACGCCGTCGCGCTCGATCACCGCCCCGACGCGCGGATTGGGCGCCACGGTGTAGCGGCCGCGGCGCGCCAGCGCGAGCGCCCGGCGCAGGCGATTACTCGACGAGGGCAGCGGCGAACTCCCGCGGGTCGAAGTCGACCAGGTCGTCGGCGGTCTCGCCGACGCCGAGATAGAGGATCGGGATCTTCAGCTCGCGCACGACCGCCACCGCCATGCCGCCTTTCGCGGTGCCGTCGAGCTTGGCGAGCAGCACGCCGTCGACCGCGGCGGCGCGCAAGAACTCGCGCGCCTGCGCGAGGGCGTTCTGGCCCGTGGTGGCGTCGAGCACCAGGACGGTACGCAAGGGCCAGGCGGGCGCCTCGCGCTCGATCACCCGCCGGATCTTGGCGAGCTCGGCCATCAGGTGCTCCTTGTTGTGCAGGCGACCGGCGGTGTCGATGATGAGGTGGTCGATCCGCCGCGCGCGCGCCGCCTGCAGGGCGTCGAAAACCACCGCCGCGGGGTCCGCTCCGGCCGCCTGGCGGATCACCCCGACGCCGAGCCGCTCGCCCCAGAGCGCCAGCTGCTCGGCAGCCGCGGCGCGGAAGGTGTCGGCCGCCGCGAGCAGGACGCTGCCGCCCGCCGCGGTGTCGCGGCGCGCGAGCTTGGCGATCGAGGTGGTCTTGCCGGCGCCGTTGACCCCGACGACGAGGGTGATCCGCGGACCGGAAGCGGGGCCTGCGGCGGCAACCGGAGCCGAGCCCAGCAGAGCGGCGATCTCCTCGCCGAGGATGCGCTTCCAAGCTCCGTCGGCGCTCCCCTCCCGGCGCACCCGCTCGCGCAGGCGATCGAGCAGCTCGCCGGTCGTCGCGACGCCGAGGTCGGCGCCGATCAGCGCCTCCTCGAGATCCACGAGCGTCGTCTCGTCGAGCCGCGCCGCGCTCTCGCGCGCCGGCCCCAAGCGTTCGACCAGGCGTTCGTGGGTGCGCGCGAGCCCGGCGCGGAGCTTCTGCCAGAGCCCCCGTCTCTCCTGCGTCATGGCGGAACCGGTCAGGAGGTCGCGAACAGCTCGCGCGACAGGTCGCGGCAGGCCTCGGCGAGCTGGCGGTGCGCCAACGCCACCACCGCCGGATGACGCTGGACGAGCACCATGTAGTAGCCGTCGGGCAGCGGCATGGCGTAGAGATTCAGGTTGTCCTTCTCGATATGCAGCCACCCCGGTCGACCGAGGCCCTGCGCCGCCAGAAAGCGCTCCACCTGGCGCAGGTAGATCCCCAGGTAGGCGCCCACCACCCGCATCTGGTAGGGGCTGAACTCCGAGCAGGCGAAGTCGACCGTCTCGCCGCTGTCGTCGAGGAACAGGGCTCCCACCGCGCCTTCGTTGCGCGCCAGCAGGTTGGCCAGGATGTACTGATGCGGCATCGCGCCGTTCTCCTCAGGTATTCGCCACCGCCGGCAGCTCGGTGTCGGCTTGGGTCACCAGCGTCACGTCTTCGAGCCGCGCGGCGATGTCCCCGGCCTCGAAAGCGCGCAGGAACGCGGTCACCACCTTGGCGTCGAAGCGCGAGCCGGCGAGCCCGGTGATCGTATCGACCGCGTAGCGCGGCGCATAGGCCTTCTGGTACGGGCGGCTGGTGGTGATGGCGTCGAAGCAGTCGGCGACCGCCACGATGCGCGCCGTGAGCGGGATGTCCTCGCCGCGCAGGCCGTGCGGGTAGCCGCGGCCGTTCCAGTTCTCGTGGTGCCAGCGGACCGCGGGGAGCATCTCGCGCAGCGAGTCGATCGGCGCCAGGATGTCGGCGCCGATCGTCGGGTGCGCCTTCATCAGCTCGAACTCCTCGGCGGTCAGCACGCCGCCCTTCTTGAGAATCCGGTCCTCGATGCCGATCTTGCCGACATCGTGCAGCAGGGCGGCGATCCACAACTTCTGCTGGAAGTCCTCGTTCTGGCCCAGGTGGCGGGCGATGGCGCGCGAGAATTCGGCCACCCGCTCCGAATGGCCGCGGGTATAGGGGTCGCGGGCGTCGATCGCCGCCGCGAAGGCGCGAATCGAGCCGATGAACAGGTCGCGATTTTGGCGCGCGGCGTCCTGCAGCTGGTCGATGTAGCGCTGGATCGTGCCGCTCATCCGGTTGAAGTCGGTCGCCAGATCGGCGAGCTCGGCCACCACCCGCTGCTCCGGCAGCCGCTTGTCGAAGTTCCCGCCCGCCATCTCGTGGGTGGTCTCGATCAGGCGCAGCAGCGGCTGCCCCAGCCAGCGCGAGATCACCAGCGCGAAGAGGGCCGCGATCAGCAGCAGGAGGAGGGCGGCGAAGACCGCCGAGGCGACCATCTTGCGCGCCGCCTCGAAGGCGTTGGCGGTGGGCTTGTGGACCACCACGCCCCAACCGGCTTCTTCCACCGGCGAGACTTGGCCGATCATCCGCAACCGGCCGCGGGCGGACTCGACCGAGTACTCGGCGGTCAGGTGGAGCGGCTTGCGGACGAAATCGCGCACCAGCGCCGAAGCGGCGAGCGACTGGCGCATGGCGGCGTCGCCGGCGGTGGTCCACAGCAGGGTGCCGTCGCGGTCGATCAGGAAGACGTCGAGGTCGCCCTGCGCCTCGCGCTGGAAGACCGCTTCGAGCAGCCCCATCCGCAGCAACGCCTCGACGATCAGGACCGGCGCCCCGTCGGCGTCGCCGACCGGGACCGCCAGCACGGCCGCCGGTTCCTCGGTGCGCGGCAGGGCGGTGAAACGGAAGGTCGGCTGCTTGCGGTTGCGCGCCGCCGTGAAGCCGTCGTCGAGGGCCGCCAGCTGGCGGTCCGGCAGGTCGGGGGGCGAGAAGCGAGGTCCGGCCCCCTCCCGATCGAGCACGCGCAAGGCGAGGATCGAGGGATTGGCGCGCAAGAAGCGCTCGAGATAGGGCGAGACCCAGGCCTCGCGCAGCCGGTCCTCGACCTGCGGCGGCCCGGGCGCCGCGAGCAGCGCGCCGCCCAGCTGATCGAGCTGAAGGCGGACCGAGGCGAGCGAGTCGCTGACCTCGTTCGACAGCGCGAGCGCCGAGCGGGTGAGAAAGCTCTTCTCCTGGGTCTCCAGCAGGTCGCGATTCTCGAGGATCAGCAGGCTCGTGCTGATGGCGAGCGGAATCGCTCCCGACAGCAGCAGGAGGATGAACACCAGCTGCCGAATGCGCAGGCGACGGGTGAAGAACGCGGCGGACATCGCGACGACCGGGATTATAGGCGCGGCCGGGCCCCGAACCGCGTCAGGCGGCGAGGAATCTGCGCAGCCGCTCCTCGAGCCGGTCCGCGGCGCTCAAGGGCTCGCGTGCGCAGCGGCCCGCTGCCATCGGCAGGATCCAGGTGAGCCCCGCTTCGCGCGCCTTCTTGTCCCGCCCCAGGATCTCGAGCACGATCTGCGGCGAGACCGGCGGCAGGGGCGGGACTCCCAGCCGGAGCAGGAGCCTCTCCACCCGTCCGCCGAGCGCCGGGTCGGCTCCGCGCCGCTCGGCGAGAAGGAACGCGAATCGCAGGCCGTGGGCCACCGCATCGCCGTGAAGGATCGTCCCGTGACCAAGGGCGGTCTCGAGCGCGTGCCCGAGGGTGTGCCCGAGGTTGAGCAGCTGGCGATCGCCGCTCTCGTCGGGGTCCCGCTCGACGATCGCCGCCTTGGCCGCGCCGGCGATCGCCACGAACGGCGCCGCCGCGGCCGGGTCGCCGGCGAGCAAACGGTCGAAGTCGCGCTCGGCGAGGTCGAGCAGCTCCGGGCGGGCGACGACCCCCATCTTGACCCCTTCGACCAGTCCCGACCGCAGCTCGGCGCGCGGCAGGGTGGCGAGCAGGCGGGTGTCGGCCACGACCGCGAGCGGGTGATGGAAGAGCCCCACCACGTTCTTGCCGCCCGGAAGATCGATCGCCGTCTTGCCGCCGATCGCCGCGTCGAGCTGCGCCAGCAGCGTGGTCGGCACCTGGACGACGCCGATGCCGCGCAGGAAGGCGCCGGCGACGAAACCGGCGAGGTCGCCGACGCTGCCGCCACCGAAGGCGATCACCCGGCTGTCGCGCTTGCCGCCGAGCTCGAGCAGGGCGTCCCAGAGCCGGCCGGCCTCGGCGAGCGTCTTGGCGGCCTCGCCCTCCGGTACCTCGAGCCAGGTCACCGCCGTCGCCTCCGCCAGCTCCGGGGCGAGCAGACCGCGATGCAGCGCGAGCACGCGCTCGGTCGAGACGACGAACACCCGCCGGTCGCGGACGAGCCCGGCGAGCTCGTCCGAAACGGCGGCAAGCGCCCCCTCGCCCACCACGATCGGCGTGCTGCCGCCCGGATGGCGCAGCGCGAAGCGCGCCGGCGCGGTCACGGTCGGTCTCGCGCCTCGGCCGGGGAAGGGCTCATGGACGGGCCGCGAAATCAGTCAAGACCGCACGATCCCGATTCCCAACTCGCGCAGCTGGCGAGCGTCGACCGCGGAAGGAGCCTCGGTCATCAGGTCGGTGGCCGAAGCGGTCTTCGGGAAGGCGATCACGTCGCGCAGCGAGGCGGCGCCGGTCATCAGCATGACCATCCGGTCGAGGCCGAGCGCCAGGCCGCCGTGCGGCGGCGCTCCGAGGCGCAGCGCGTCGAGCAGGAAGCCGAAGCGCTCGCGCGCCTCCTCGGCGCTGAT
This sequence comes from Thermoanaerobaculia bacterium, assembly GCA_046331385.1. Taxonomy (GTDB): domain Bacteria; phylum Acidobacteriota; class Thermoanaerobaculia; order Multivoradales; family JAGPDF01; genus JAXLQW01. The sequence goes on along the minus strand of JAXLQW010000001.1, from coordinate 557,782 downwards.
GCCGAGCCGGCGGAAGACGCGCTCCTGCAGGTCGCGGTCGTGGATGCGGATCGAGCCGCCGCCGAGCTCGGTCCCGTTCAGGATGACGTCGTAGGCGCGCGCGCGGACCGAGCCCGGGTCGCTCTCGAGGCGCTCGAGGTCGCGCGGATCGGGGCTGGTGAAGGGGTGGTGGATCGCCGTCCAGCGCTGCTCCTCGGGGCTCCAGTCGAAGAGCGGGAAGTCGGTGACCCAGAGGAACTCGAAGCGCCCTTCGGGGATCCTGCCGTACTGGCGCGCGAGCTCGAGGCGCTGCGCCCCGAGGGCGGGAGCGACCCGCTTCGGGTCGCCGGCGGCGAGGACGGCGAGGTCCCCCTCGCCGAGCCCGAGCGCCGTCGCCGCGCGCTCGAGCTCGTCGGTCGACAGGGCGTTCTTGACCGTGAACAGGAGCTCGCCGTTCTGGCGGCGCAGGAAGAGCAGGCCCGGAAGGCCCATCTTCTTGGCGCTCTCGACCCACAGGTCGGTCTGGCTGCGGGTCACGCTCGCGCCGCCGGCGAGGACGAAGCCGCGCACCACGCCGCCCGACGCCGCGGCGTCGCGGAAGGCGCGGAAGGCGGAGTCGAGGAAAAGCGGACCGAGCTCCGCGATCTCCATCCCGAAGCGCAGGTCGGGCCGATCGATGCCGTAGCGCGCCATCGCCTCGGCGTAGGTGAAGCGGCGGAAGGGGCGGTGGATCTCGATGCCGACGATCGGGAAGACGCGGGCGAAGAGCCCTTCGACGAGCTCGAAGACGTCCTCCTCGTGGGGGAACGCCATCTCGAGGTCGATCTGGGTGAACTCGGGCTGGCGGTCGGCGCGCAAATCCTCGTCGCGAAAGCAGCGCGCGATCTGCATGTAGCGCTCGTAGCCCGAGATCATCAGCAGCTGCTTGAAGAGCTGCGGCGACTGCGGCAGGGCGTAGAACTCGCCGCGATGCACGCGCGAGGGCACCAGGTAGTCGCGCGCCCCCTCGGGAGTCGACTTGGTGAGGATCGGCGTCTCGATGTCGAGGAAGCCGCGCTCGTCGAAGTAGCGCCGCACCTCGAAGGTGATCTGGTGGCGCAGGATCAGGTTCTTCTGCAGCTCCGGGCGGCGCAGGTCGAGGAAGCGGTAGCGCAGCCGCGTCTCCTCCGCCACGTCGACCCGGGCGTCGATCGCGAACGGCAGCGGATCGCTCTTGGCGAGCACCGCCGCGCGCTCGACCCGCACCTCGACCTCGCCGGTCGCCATCTTCGGATTGACCGCCTCCGGGGCGCGCGCGTCGACCGTGCCCTCGATCTCGATCACCCACTCCGAGCGCGCCGGGTCGAGGGTCGCGAGCGCGTCGGGCGAGATCTCCGGTTTGACCACCACCTGGGCAACGCCGCTGCGGTCGCGCAGGTCGAGGAACAGCACCCCGCCGTGGTCCCGGCGGCGCTGCACCCAGGCCTGCAACAACACCCGGCTCCCCACGTCGGCGATCGTCAAGGTCCCTGCGCCGCGGCGTTTCATCTGCGCTCCCACGTCTCTCAAATCAGAAGAAGAAAAAGAAAAGCTCGGTTAGGAAAAAGCAAAAGCTCACTTGGGGAAGAAAGATCTCAGTCTGTCGGCGGCTTGGGCGCGCGGGATCGACTCCTGGTTCCGGGTGCGCAGGTCGCGCAGCGCGAGCGTCTTCTGTTGCAGCTCGGTCTCGCCGAGGAAGACGATCACCGGGGCCTGGATCGACTCGGCGAAAGCAAAGAGGCGCTCCTTTTTCGCCGGCCCCTGGATCGCCGGAATCCCCTCTGCGCGCAGCTCCTGCAGCAGCTCGAGCAGCGGCGAGACGCCGGCCGCGTCGTCCGGTAGCTTGCCCATGGGCGCGACGACCGCCGGCCCGACGCCCGCCAGCCGGGTGCGCGTCGCCGCCGGCAGGACGTCGATCAGACGATCCTCGCCGATCGCGAAACCGACGCCGTAAGTCGCCGGGCCGCCCAGCTCCTCGACCAGTTTCTCGTAGGCACCGCCGCCGCAGATCGCGTTCTGCGCCCCCAGGCCCTCCGAGACGATCTCGAACACCGTGTGGGTGTAGTAGTCGAGACCGCGCACCAGGCGCGGCGAGACTTCGTAGGCCACCCGGAAGGCCTCCAGCGCCGCGCGCACCGCCGCGAACTGCTCGCGGCTCTCCGCCGTCAGCGAAGCCTCGAGCCGCGGAGCGCCCGCGAGCACCTCCTGCTCGCGCGGGTCCTTGCTGTCCAGGATCCGCAGCGGATTCGTCGCCAACCTGCGCAAGCTGTCTTCCCCCAGGTGAGCTTTTCGCATCTCGAAGTACTCGACCAGCGCCCGCCGATAGGCGGCCCGCGAAGCCTCGTCACCGACCGTATTCAGCAGGACTTTGAGATCCGCGAAGCCGAGCCGGCGCAGGAACGCGACCAGCAGCAGCAGGATCTCGGCGTCGGACTCGGCTCCCCGCCCGCCCAGCAGCTCGGCGCCGATCTGCGAGAACTGGCGATAGCGACCCTTCTGCGGCTTCTCGGCCCGGAACTGAGGCCCGACGTAGAAGAGGCGCACCGGCTGCGGCAGGCTCTGCATGCCGTGCTCGAGGTAGGCGCGGCAGACGGGAGCGGTGTTCTCCGGCCGTAGCGTCAGCGAGCGTCCGCCTTTGTCCTCGAAGGTGTACATCTCCTTGCCCACGATGTCGGTCGATTCGCCGACGCCGCGCACGAACAGCTCGGTCTCCTCGAAGATCGGAGTGCGGATCTCGCGGTAGCCGTAGAGCGCGAAGACCTCGCGCGCCGCGCTCTCGACCGCCGCCCAGACCGCCGTCTCGGGCGGCAGCAGGTCGCGTGTCCCCTTGGGCGCTTGGATCCTGGGGTTGGCCATCTCAGTAGCCCCGGCCGATCGCCGCGAGGTACTCGTTCTTGACCTCGACATAGCGCCGGGCGATGCGGCCGATCTCCTCGCGTTCGTCCTCCGACAAGGTCCGCGCCACTTTCGCGGGGATCCCCAGCACTAGCGAGCCCGAGGGCACCCGCATCCCGGGCGGCACGACCGCGCCGGCGCCGACCTGAGCACCGCTCTCGACCACCGCCCCGTCGAGCACCCGCGCGCCGATGCCGATCAGGCAGGCGTTCTCGAGCGTGCAGCCGTGGACGATCGCGCCGTGGGCGATCACCACGTCGTCGCCGATCGAGAGCGGAAAGCGCTCGTGGGTGACGTGCAGAATGGCTCCGTCCTGAACGTTGGTCCGCGCTCCGATCCGGATCCAGTTCACGTCTCCCCGGGCGGCGGTGTGGAACCAGAAGGAACAATCTCCGCCGACCTCGATCTCGCCCGCCAACTCGGCCGAGGGCGCCAGAAAAACGCCGGCGCCGAGGCGAGGAACCTGGTCTCGATAGGGATGGATCGGCACGGGTGCGCTCCGGCCGGCGCTCACAGGAGCCACCGGAACGCGGGAGAATATCGCAGCCGGGCCACCCGATCGGGCGGAGCATCGGGAGTCGCTTTCCAGTAGCCTCCGCGCATGAACCCGACCACGCAGGGGTCCGTTCGCAGGCTCTCGGTTCGCCTCGGTCTAGCCGCCGCGGTCCTCGCGGTCGCGAGCTTCGCCGGGGACCACTACGTCGCCCCCGTGAGCAGCCCCGCCACGGGCCCAAGCTGGCTCTCGCACCTCGGCCGCTCGTTCGACAAGTCGGCGCTCGGACGGATCGGCGGCCTGGGGCCGCGACAGCAGGACCCGGAGCTGCAGGCCCCGGCCCCGGCGCCGGGGGTCTGGCTGCGCGATGGGCTCGAGGCGCACGGCGCCGATCTGTTCCGCTACTCCTGTCGCGCCTGCCACGGCGCGCAGGGGATCGGCCAGCCGCCGGAGATCCTGTCGCTGGTGGCGGCCATCCGCCGCACGTCGGCCGAGCTCCAGGCCGGGCGCGCCGGCGGCGCGACCCAGGAAGCCGCGCGGATCGCGGCGGCGGCCGATCGGCTGATTCGCCACCGTCTGGCAGCCGGCGGCACGTCGATGCCGGCATTCGACTACCTGGCCGACGACGAGGCCGAGGTCCTCCTCGGGTATCTCGAGAAGCTCGCCGCCATCCCGGATCCGCGCCATGTCGATCGCCCGCTGCGGCTGCCGGTCGACCGGGTCGGCGAGCAGATCGTCAAGGGCAACTGCCAGATCTGCCACGACGCGCGCGCCGACTACGCGCGCCTCGGCAGCGATCCGTCGATCCACCCGCTCGCCACCATGACTCAGACGATCGCGGTCGCCGATTTCGTCCGCGCCGCGCGCCACCGGGGCGCCGGCCTCTCGGGTCGCGGCCCGGAGGCGACCTACCTGCGCGACGAGGAGCTGCAGGCGGTCTACTTCTACCTCGCCGCTTTCCCGCCGCGCTGAACGACCCGCCCGCGCTCGGCTAAGCTCCGCGGCATGCACCAAGCGCCGCCGCACGCCGTTCACGCCTCGATCGAGGTGCGCTACGCCGAGACGGACCAGATGGGGATCGTCCATCACGCCAACTACCTCGTCTGGTTCGAACAGGCGCGCACCCGCCTCTGCCTCGAGGCCGGTTTCCACTATGCCGACATCGAGCGCCGCGGCTTCCTGCTCCTGGTCACCGGCGCGAGCCTCTCCTACCGCGGTCCGTCGCGCTACGGCGATCTGGTGGACGTCGCCTGCTGGGTCGATCGGGTGGGCAGTCGCGGCGTGACCTTCGCTTATCTCGTCTCGCGCGGCGGTGCGCTGCTCGCCACCGGCTCGACCGAGCACATTTGGGTCGACGCCGCGGCCCGCCGCCCGACGCGCTTCCCGGAGGACCTGAAAGAGCCCTTCTCCCGCTTCCTGCCCTGAGCGCGCCCGCGGCGCGGTCGCGATGGCGTTCCGCGGAGGAGCGCCGTCATCCGCGGGGCCCGGCCGGACCGCGGTCGACCTGCGCCTCGCGATAGGCTGCTCGTGATGCGACGCCTGGTCCTGACCACCGCCGGGGAGAGCCATGGTCCGGGTCTCACCGCCGTCCTCCGGGGTCTGCCGGCCGGCCTGCGGATCGACTTCGGGCGCCTCGAGCGCGATTTGGCCCGCCGCCAGCACGGCCACGGTCGGGGACGGCGGATGCAGATCGAGCAGGATCGCGCCGAGATCCGCGGCGGGGTGCGCGACGGCGAGACCCTGGGCTCGCCCGTAGCTCTCTGGATCGAGAACCGCGACTGGCCGAACTGGCAGAAAGTGATGGACGCGGCGGCGGTCGATCCGGAATCTGCGGCGCGCCGCCGCCTGCGTTCGCCGCGCCCCGGACACGTCGATCTCGCCGGCGGGCAGAAATACCTGCGCGACGACCTGCGCGACCTGCTCGAGCGCGCCTCGGCGCGCGAGAGCGCGGCGCGCGTCGCCGCCGGCGCTTTCGCCAAGATGCTGCTCGCCGAATGCGGCATCGAAATCGCCTCGGGAGTGCGCGCGCTCGGTCCGATCGGTGCCGACCGTAAGGCGCCCACCTGGGAGGAGGTAGCGCGGGTCGACGACGCCTCGCCGCTGCGCGCCATCGACCGCCAGCGCGAGCCGGAGATGGTGGCGCTCGTCGACCAGGCGAAGGCAAAGGGCGACACGCTCGGCGGCGCGGCGACGGTGATCGCCCACGGCGTGCCGCCGGGGCTCGGCTCGCACGTGCACTGGGACGAGAAGCTCGACGGCCGGATCGCGCAGGCGATGCTCTCGATCCCGGCGGTCAAGGCGGTGGAGATCGGCGACGCGATCGACGCCAGCCGCGGTTTCGGCAGCGCGGCGCACGACGCCATCCTGCATTCGCCCGGGCGCGGCTTCCACCGCGACACGAACCGCGCCGGCGGCCTCGAGGCCGGAATCACCAACGGCGAGGACGTGGTGGTCACCGTCTACAAGAAGCCGATCGCTACCCTGCGCGATGGACTGCCGTCGGTCGATCTCGACACCCTCGAGCCGCACGCCGCGCAATACGAGCGCAGCGACGTGACCGCCCTGCCGGCCGCGGCCGTCATCGGCGAGGCGATGCTCGCCCTGGTGCTCGCCGACGCGCTGCTCGAGAAGCTCGGCGGCGACTCGATGGCCGAGCTCCAGGCCCACCTCGCGACGACCCGAGAGCTCGAGCGCTCCTGGCCGCGGCGCTGACCGACCGCCACCTCTCCTCCAGCTCCGATCCAGGTCGAGCGATGCTCTCGAGAAGCGACCGATGACCCCCGCCGCGAGCCCCGGACACTGGGCCACGGGACTTCGCTGCTCGCGCACCGGGGTGGGCGTGCCGCTCGACCGGCCGGCCTTCCTCTCCCCCGCCGGCGCGCCCTGGCTCGTCGCCTACCAGCTCGACGCCGAGCGCGGCGCCGCGCTCCGGGCCGCGCTCCAGAACCGGCCCTGGACGCTGTGGAGATACCGCGAGCTGCTGCCGATCGCCGACTTCGCGAGCCGGGTGGATCTCGGCGAGGGCGGCACGCCCCTCGTCCGGCTCCGACGCTTGGCGCCCGACGGAGTCGAGGTTCTGGTCAAAGAGGAGGGTGGCAACCCCACCGGCTCTTTCAAAGCGCGCGGGCTCAGCCTGGCGGTGAACCGCGCGCGCGAGCTCGGCGCGCCGGGCGTCGAGCTCGCGAGCGCCGGCAACGCCGCCCTGGCGCTTTGCGCTTACGCCGCCGCGGCCCGACTGGCGGCACGCGTCGCCCTGCCGCTCGAAACGCCGGAGACGATCGTCGAGCGCTGCCGACTGCACGGCGCCGAGGTGATCGTCGCGGGAGCGACCCTGGTCGAATCGCGGGCGCGGCTCGCCGAGGCGCCGCTCGGCTATTGGGACCTCTCCACCCTACGCGAGCCCTACCGGGTCGAGGGCAAGAAGACGATGGGATTCGAGCTCGCCGAGCAGCTCGGCTGGCGGCTGCCGGACTGGATCGTCTACCCGACCGGCGGCGGCACCGGAATCGTCGGCATGCACAAGGCTTTCGCCGAGCTCGAGGCCCTGGGACTCATCGGCCCGGACCGCCCGCGCTTCGCCGTGGTGCAGATGGCCGGCTGCGCGCCGATCGTGCGCGCCTTCGCGGCCGGGGAGCAGACCGCGGCGCCCTGGGAAGCGCCGCGCACCCGCGTCTGGGGCCTGCGCGTTCCGCGCGCCATCGCCGACTTCCTGATCCTCGCCGCGCTGCGCGCGACCGGCGGCGCCGCGGTGGCGATCGAGGAGGAGCGCCTGGAGCCGACCATCGAGCGCGTCGCGAAGCAAGAGGGGCTCCTGGTCGGCCCGGAAGGCGCGGCGGCCCTCGCGGCGGTCGAGGATCTCGCCGCCGCCGGCCGGATCCTGCCCGGCCACCGGGTGGTGGTCTTCCAGACCGGGCATCCGGGCAACTACAGCTGAGGCCCGGCCGGACGGCAGGCCGCGGCGGGTTAGGATCACAGCTCACTTCCTTGGAGGGATAGGAGATGAAAGCCCGGTTTCGCGACACCTTGCGGATCTGTGGCGTGGCGCTGAGCGTCGCGGCCGCGGCCCTCGCGCAGAGCCCCGTCAACCGTGGCGGCGAACGCGGCGAGAGCGGATGCGTCGAGTCGCCGAATTTGGCCGCCGACGGCCAGTGGTATTGCTTCGCTTGGGGCTCGAATCCGAGCGGCGCGGTGATCTTCGCCGATCCGGTCTTCGCCACCGGACCGAATCGGATCGACGTTACCGACTGCTTCTGCTCCGGCGATTCCTTCCGGGTGCGGGTCGACGGTCAGGTCATTGGCACCACGCCACCGGTTCCGCCCGAGGCGGGCTGCGATCGATTCCAGGACGACCTCGACCGGTGCTTCGCCGATCCGACCTTCTCGCACGCGACGTTCCAGCTCGCTTCCGGCCAGCACACCGTGCAGATCGAAGTGGTCGACGATCCTTTCAACGGTGGCGGCGGTGCGATCCGCGCCCATCGCGTCATCCAAGCGATCCCGACTCTGTCGCAGATCGGCCTGGCGCTCTTCCTGCTCGTCCTGCTCGGCGCGAGCCTGCTCATCCTCCGTCGCCGTCGCTCTGCCTAGCGCGAAGTCGGCGAGCGGCGCTTCTCGTCAATTGAAGACCGCTTCGTAGAGGTTGCCCGCGGCGTCGGGCTGGATCGGAACCAAGAAGAGGTCGAGGCGCCCGAGGCGCGGGTGCTCGACGCCGTAGATCCGTTGCGGCAGGCGGACGTCGGCGGCGGTGCGGAAGACCACCGAGAAGGTCCAGCGGCGGGCCGATCCGGGCGGCGGCGCCTCGCCCACCGGGAGCGCCGAGGCGAGGACCGCCGCGACCCGGCGCTCGTCGACCACGAGATCGATCGCCTCCCCGACGTGCGGCGCGAAATCGTCGACCGTCAGGACGTCGAGACTCATCCACGCGCCTCCCGCGCCGGGTCCCATTCGAGGAACAGGTAGACGCCGCGATCCTCCTTCACGGCGAACCCCAAGCGCTGGTAGAGCGACAGCGCGCGGTTGAAGCGCTCGACGTGGATGGTGAGCGGCTTGCCGCTGCGTCGGGACTCCTCGAGCAGCTGCGCCACGAGGGTTCCGCCGGTGCCACGGCCGCGCGCCGCGGGGAGAATCGAGATGTCCATCAGGCGGATCTCGGTCGGCCGGCGCTCGACGTAGAGGCGCCCCACCGGTTCGTCGCCGAGCTCGACGATCGAGAACTCCGCGTCCGGATAGTGCTCGAGGTAGTAGGCCCGCTGCGCCTCGAACTGCTGGCTGACGAAGCGATCGCGCTCTCCCGGCGGCCAGTCGACCTGCGAGAGCTCCTCGTCGCGGGTCGCGGCATAGACCCGCGCCACGAACGGCCGATCGGCCGGCTCCTCGCGGCGCAGCGTCGGTCGCGGGGGGCCGGAGTTCACGCCGGCGGCATCAGCGGCACCGGATCCACGGTGAGGATCACCGACCGCCGGGAGTAGTCCGGCGGCGAGCCCGCCGGCGGCAGCATGCCGCCGTCGTCCCAGGTGCCGGGGTCGAGACCGAGCAGGTAGATGCCGCGCATCAGCCGCGGCATGCCCGCGGTCCAATCGACGGTGAAGCGGGTCTCGTACTGGCGCCAGCGCAGCGACTTGTCCTGCACCCGCAGCTTCAATGCCAAGCCGTCGGTGACCCCCATCTCCATGCGGAAGTGGATCGGCGGCGACAAGTTGCGCGCCGGCAGGCGGCGGTATCCCCAGGCGGCGAAGGGGATCTGGTTCGGCAGTTGCGGGTCCTCGGGTTCGAAGCAGGCGTCGAGGTCGATCGAGTTGAGCCGGTTCTTCTGCGGCCACGGCAGGCTCGGGTAGAGGCCGACGATACGCACCGTGACCGGCGAGAGCGCCAGGTTCTGGTCGCCCGAGATGAGCTTGGTCGCCGGCTCGACGGCGGTGCCCTCGGGATTGGTGTTCCACGGCATGGTCTTCAACGAGTCGCCGTCGAGCGGCTCGACGAAGCCGAGGGACATCGGATAGATCACCGGCAGCGCGGCCTCGGCGGTGCGCTCGAGAGAGAGCAACGCCGCGCCCGCTCCGGTCGCCAGAATCAGCGAACGGCGGTCGAGCTCGAAGCCGGCGAGCCCGGAGAGCGCCGCGGTTGGTCCGGAGTCGGATTTCGTCATGACCGGTTGCCCTCCTCAGGTCCGCGGCGGGAAGACTCCCTGCAGCGCGATGTTGAAGTAGAACGTCAGGTACGGCTGCATGTTGTTGTGCGGCTGGTCGCCGCCGGCGGGGGCGAGGGCCTGGTCGGAAGCCGTGGCGTTCGACGCCGCCTGGTACAACGTTCCACCCGCCGACAGAGCGAAGCTCGCGTTGGGGCTCGCGACGTTCGTGTCGGCGAGATCCACCACGTCGGCTCGCATCTGGTGGGAGTGGGTTGGAATCTCGCTCTCGAGCAGGGTGATCGTCTCGCTGCCGGAAATCTCGCCGAGATCGTGCAACGACAGGCCGGGGCCCTGACCGGGGTGCATCGGCGCCCGCCCCTGGAGATCGGGCAATCCGAAGGTGCTCTTTCCGTCCCCACCGTAGGTCGTTCCAAGCAGGGAGAACAGAGCGGTGTTCTGGGAGAGCGGCATCAACTGGCCGTCGCACCACGCCCAGCCTCGGGGCGCGAAGTTGAACGGGAAGATGCGGATCTCGGCGACGAAGGGATCGGCCATGGCGCCCTCTCAGGTCGGCGAAGGAAAGATGCCGAACAACGAGATGATGAAGTCGACGCAGAGGTACGGCTGGAAATTGTCGTGTGGCTGGCTGCCCCCGACCGCCGTGATCGCAGCAGCGTTCATGTTGCCGTTCGGTACGTCATTGATGTAAGGCGTGACATTGAACGAGTTCGCAGGCAGGTTGTTGGCCGGACTCACCTGATCTCCGGTCGTGCCCGCGGCCAGGAGCGAGTGCGAATGCGCCGCAATCTGCTGCACCGTGAGAGTGATCTGTTCGACTCCGCCGGTTTCGGCCAGGATGAATCCGTTCCCGAAGTGAATCGGTACCCGGCCGCGCAGGTCAGGCAGCGCGAAAGTGCTCTCTCCATCGCCGCCATAGGTCGTTCCGATCAGCTGAAAGAGCGTCTCGTTCTCGGAAATCGGTAGCAGCTGGCCTTCGCAGAACATCCATCCGGCGGGAGCGAAGTTCCCGGCGAACATGCGGATTTCCCCGACGTAGGGCTGGGCCATCGTTCTCTCCTAATTGGGAGAAGGGAAGATCCCCTGGAGGGCAATGGAGAAATTGAGCGCCAGGAACGGCTGCATGTTGAGATGTGCCTGGCTCCCGCCGACATTCGCCACGCTCGCCGGATTCATGGTCGTCAGGCTCGCTGGCGCGTGATAGGCGTTGTTCCCGCCGCCCAGGAACCGCCCGCTCGGATTCACGTTACCGCCGGTCGCCGTCGAGGAGACGGCGACCGCATGGGTATGGGTAGGCAGCTCGGAAATCGACAGCGTATGAGCTTGCTCCCCGCCGCGCTCCCCGAGAGTGTGCCCGGACCCGACGTGAATCGGCACTCGACCCTGGAGGTTGGGCAGCGCGAAGTTGACTCTTCCGTCCCCTCCGAAAGTCGTCCCGAGGAGAGAGAAAAGGCCCTGGTTCTGATTGATCGGCAGGAGCTGGCCATTGCACAACGCCCAGCCCTTCGGCGCGAAGCCGAAGCTCATGAGTCGAATCTCACTCAGGAATGGTTCGGCCATCGGCTCTCCCTTCCGCTGCTAGTCTACGCCGCACTACGGCAGGGGACATGCGGCTCCTCCTGGGGTATTCACGTATCCGCCCCCGGTGGGAACGGTGTTCGAGGCGATCGCCGACGGCGCGCCGTCGCCGGAGTTGCGCGCGATCAGATAGTTCTGCACCGCCGTGTTGTCGTTGTTCGCCCCGCCGTAGCCACGCAGCTGAACCGTGGTCGCTTGGCGTTGCCGCAGCCGAATGTCCTCGCCGCCCGCCGGGACGTCACTCGGCGCCCCCGATGTCGACAGCGAGTTCTGGAGCGCGCCCGCGCCGCCGGCGTCGAGACAAATCTGATAGGTGTCCCCTGGGACGGTGCCGCCGTTCAGGTGGAGCCCGTTCTTCGCGATCGATGCGGTGGCGGGGTTGGTGCCCGGATTGGTGATCGAGTTCCCGGTAATCGTGGCGTTGAGGGCGCCGCTCAGGGGTGAGGCGCCGCCCCCGGTCAGGAGCTCGATTCCGAAGTTGTTGTACTGCCGGATCTGATTGTTCGTGATCGCCATCGTCACCGCGCCCAGTCCGGCGTTTTGCACTTTGATCGCGGAGCCCTCGAGAGATCCGGAATTGGCGACCGCGGCGACGCCGATGGAATTGTTGGCGAACGTTCCGGAGAGCGTGCTGGAGCCGGTCGATTTCACCACCAGCACGCCGATGCCCACCGCATCTCGGAAGGAGTTGCCCGACATGCTGAAGGTGAACGTCTTGCCTCCGTTGCTGCTGATCGTCGTGCCGCCGCCGCCCGTGGCGATCGCCGGATGATTGTTGGTGAGTGTGTTGCCGGTGAACACGAGATCATCTGCGGTGGCGCTGGTTGAGTTGCTGACGAAATTGAACAGGTCGCCTCTCGCCGATGTGAACGCGCAGTTCTGTACCGTTGCCAAGATCACGCCGCCGCTGCCCTCTGTCTCCAACAGGATACCGTCTTCACCGTCGCTGGTGCTATTGGCGCCGATCGTATCCCCCGAAAAGGTGATGCGGTTGAGGGTGCCCGTGGTGTTGTCGACGCGCACGTTGTTCGAGAAACCGCCGCTGATCGCCGAATTCGAGATGGTCGCCGAGCCGGTCAGGTTGTCGAACTTGATGGAGCCGTCGTGGAAAGGCGAACCGGCGCTGGCCGGGAGCGGGCCGCCGTTGGTGCCACCGAGTACGCTCTGATCGAGCGTGAACCCGGCCACCGAGGTGCCGCGAATTCCGTAGTTGCTGTGGTCGTGGATGAACATACGCGTGAGCGAGACGCTCGCCGTGCTGTTGAGCACGATCCCGGTCCCGGCCGGCGTGAGGCTCGAGTCATCCGCGCCCGTCGACGCCTGAATCGTCCCGCCGGAACAGCCGGAAGTATCCGCGCTGGTGCACGTGCCGCCGTTGCCCGTCACGGTCAGCCCGCCGGAGGCACCGGTCGTGTTCAGCACGATGCCGCGCGAAGCGCCGTTCGCCGAGACGCTCTGGAAGGTCAAGCCGCTCGCGCCGATCGTCGAATTCGCGACGTTGAGCGCCGTGCCGGTCGTCGAGCTGATCGTGTTGGCGGTGCCCTGGACCGTGATCGCCGTCGCTCCGCCGGTGGCGGTGAAGCCGGCGCCCGAGGTGGTGGTGATCGCCAGCCCGCCGCCGCTGAAGTTGATCGTCGCGCCGGTGTTGCTGGCGAGCGTCACCGCCGGATCCGCGCCGGTGGTCAGCGTCTTCGAGGCGTTGCTGAAGTTGATCGTGCCGCCGGTGTTGTTGGCCACGCTGATGCCGTTGCCCGAGCCGGTGCTCGAGAGCGCGCCCGAGAGCGCCACCGTGCCGCCGCTGCGGCCGGTGATCTCGACCAGGAGCGCGTTCGCCGTGTTGCTGACCGAGCCGGCGTAGGTCACGTTGGCGGAGCCGGCGTTGAGGTCGAACGCGGTGCCGGTTGGCGTGCTGATCGAGCCGCCGTTCATGGTCAGGGCGCCGGTCAGGGTGTCGAGGTTCATGCCCTTGCCGGCGCTGCCGGTCGAGCTCGCAGTGGCGAAGGTCGCGCCGGCGCCGAGGTTCACGGTGGTGAGGTCGAGGGCCGGGCCGCCGGTGGCGGCGATCGTGCTCGCCGAGCCGCCCACGGAGAGCGGGCTGCCGGAGACGAGAACGCCGGTACCGGCGCTGGTCGTGACCGCCAGGTTCGAGAAGCCGGTCGTGCCGCTGCTGCCGGTGATCGACAACCCGGTTCCGGCGCTCGCGCTCTTGTCGATGCTCGTCGACGCGAAGCTCAGCGCGGCGGTCGAAGTCGCGATGCTGATACCGGTACCGGCGGGATTGGTGATTCCCGTCGAGCCGGTCACCGTCAGTGAACCCGAGACTGTCGCGAGCGAGATCCCGGTCGTGGCGCTGGTCGACGACGCGAGACCGACGAGCGTCGTCGCCAGCACCCCGTTGGTCAGGTCGAGCGCCTGGCCCGTGCCGTTCAGGGTGAGGGTGTCGGTCGCCAGGGTGCCGAAGGTGTTGCCGAAGATCTTCGCGCCGGCGGTGTTGCCGATCGTCAGGCCGCGGAGGGTGTCGGTGCCGCTGGCGGCCAGGGTGACGCCCCGACCCACCGTCGCCACCTCGTTGGTGAGCAGCGGCGGCGCGCCGACCGGCACGATCGTCGTGCCGTCGAGCACCAGGGCGACGCCTTCGCCCAGCAGCTGCTCATCGGCGTCCATGGAAAAGCCGTTCGCCGCACCGGTGTCGTAGGCCCCCGAGCCCGTACGGACGTAAACGATGTCGTTGGCGCCCGAGGCGGTCTCGGCCTGCGGCAGGGTGGTGAACGGCGAGGAGAAGGTCCCCTGACCGCAGCCGACCGAGCAGGCATTGTCGACGAACCAGACGATTCCCTTGAGCTGGACGTAGGCGGTCGCCGACTTGCTGTTGCCGTCGTCGTCCTGCAGCGTGTAGCCGAACGAATCGACGCCGGCGAAGCCCGCCGGCGGAGCGTAGGTGAACTTGCCGGTCGCGGCATCGTCGAGGGTGACCGTGCCGCCCTGGGAGCTGGTCGGCGAGACCGAGGTCACGGTGAGCGTGTCGCCGTCGCCGTCCTCGTCGTTGGCGAGCAGGCCGGGCCGGCCGGCGCTCCCGTCGGCGGCGAAGGTCACGTTCCCAAACCAGCCGTACTGGTCGTTGCGCGCCACCGGCGTCGAGTGCACCGAGCCCGCGACCAGCGTGGTGTTGGCGTCGACCGCGTCCGTCAGGTCGACCGCCAGCGCGTCGTTTCCGGTGTTGGTGATGGTTACCGTGTAGCGCACCCGGTCGCCGGGATCGACCCGCGTGTCGCCGTCGACGTCGACCGTCTGCGCGTCCACCTTGGTCGCCGCCAGGATCGGCGCGCTGGTGACGATCTCGTCGAGGACGACGGCGATCTCCTTGCCGCGCACGGTGAGCTCGATGGCGCCGACGCTGGCGAAGTTGGCCCCCGTGCCGCCGGCCGTGCGGAACTCCGAAAACGACAGGAAGACGTCGGTCGACGAGGCGATCGCCGGCAGCAGGCGGGCGGCGCGCGAGAAGTTGGCGGCGGTCGAGTAGACGGCGAATTCGAGCTCGGCTCCGGCGCCCGCCGAAGCGACGCGGATGCGAAATCCGCCGGAGTTGCCGGCGGTCAGGTTGACGGCTCCGAGGCCGGTCGGATTGAGCACCGCCGGGCTGTTGTCGCCGTCCCAGGAGAGCCGCGCTTCGGCGCGCGAATCGGGGGTCGTGTTGGGTACCGTCAGGGTCAACAGGCCGGCGGCGACCGCGACCGTCGACGGCCCGGCGCCCGCGACTTCGTGCTGCACGATGCCGCGCTTGGTGCCGACGATGTCGGCGCCGCCGGTGGCGGTCGAGCTCGCGTCGGGCGGTGCGCTGAGAGTCGACTGGACGGTGGTGAAGCTGTCGACGATCACCTGGGCCCGAGCCGGCGCCTGGCCCCAGACGAGCGTGGCGAGGAGCCCGACCGCCGCGCGCGAGAACCACCTCCGGAACCGCTTCGGCAAACGCGGGCTGATCACTCGAGACCTCCTCCGTCGTGCTTCCCCATCGCGATCCGCGCGCCGTCCCGACGTCGTAGCAGAGCGAGTCCGCCGGCCGCGAGCAGCGCCGCGAGCGCGGCGAGCCCGGCCGGTCCGAGCGCCGGAACTTCGAGCGGGCTCACGCCGGTGCCGAAGCCGCGAATCATCCAGTTGCCGGGTTGGAAGTCGTCGAGCGGCGCGGTGATCTGGTCCGCCGGCAGCAGCGGCGGATCGGGCGGGTCGCCGAGCCAGACCGCGAGCCAGGAGCGCCCCTGGCTCGCGGTGCCGTCGATCGCCGCCGGGAAGAGGAACGGCGTCACGCCGCTCTGGATGAAGCGCGGCACGGCGCCGATCAGCACCTCGCGACCGGAATCGAAGGCGAGCGGCGCCGGCAACGGATAGACCGAAAAGGTGTTGCCGTCGTTGGCCGACACCGTGGTCGCGAAAGCCGCGCGCAACGTTGCGCCGTTCGACGGATCGCCGTCGCTGTCCTCGAAGACCACGATCTCGATCGCGCCGCCGACCGGGGCGTCGCCCGGGAAGAGAATCCAGACTTCCTGCAGGGTGAAGCCGGGCACCGGCCCGAAGCGCTCGAAGAAGAGGAACTGCTTGGCGTTCTGGCCGCTCGCCACGCCGAGTGTGCCCTCGAAGCTGTCGTCGTCGAGGACCAGTTGCACCGGGAACGTCGAGGTCGGCGGCAGCGGCGGAACCGTCGCCACGGCGCGCTGCTCGGCGCGGAAGCGCACCACCGGCGCCGAGTCGGCCTGCGCTACGGCGCCGGTCGCCCACAGCGCCGCCAGGGCCGAAACACCCAGCATTCGGCGGTGCCGCCTCGCCGTCACCCACCTCGCCTCCCGACCGGTCGATTCGTTCAACTCGCCTCCCCGCATACCGCGTCCCTCGTGCTTGCCTGCAAGCGTCGTCGACATGTCCGGGGCCTCAAGGCACGGTCGCCGACCAACGTGAAGTGTCGCCGGTCTCGAAGCCGTCCGAGAACAGCTGCCCCGTCGCGCCGAAGAAGGCGGCGTCGAGGAAGGAATCGAAACCCGCTGCGACCGGCGTGTCCCAACGGAAGGTGCACAGTGCCGAGAGCGCCGAGACCGGTGGCGTGACCGTCTTGACCAGCGGAATCCAGCTCCCGCCGGTGCTGCCGAGCAGAACGGTGTCCGACTGGGTCGTCGATCCGCCGGCGCAGGCCGGGCCATTGTAGAAGGTGCAGGCGCGCGTCAGGCCGACCAGCACCCCTGGCGCGGCGTCGAGCCGCAGCCGTGCCCGCACCTGGTAGGGCACCGCCGCCGGCAGGTCGTAGCACTGGGCGAGCGCGAAGCTCGTGTCGACGCCGGGGGCGAGGTTGGTGACGCGCACGGCGCCCGAGTCGTCGGCGCCGTCGGCGTCCTCGGCTCCCGTCCAGGTGACCTCGCCCGGGGCCGGCGCGCTCGCCGTCCAACCCGCCAGGCTGCAGTCGAAGTGCGCGTTGGCGAACAGGTCGTCGGAGTCGGCGCGGAAGCGGCGGAGGAAATCTCCCCCCGCCGTGGTGTCGAGGTCGCCGTCGAGCGGGTTGCCCGCGAGATCGGTCAGCGTGTCGCAAGCGAAGAGTCGGTACTGCGCCGGGGCGAGCGCCCCGCCGAGGTCGAGGCTCGCGGTGTCCGTCCCGCCGTTGTACGCCACCCCGACGACCGGGATGGCGAGGTCGTCGCCCGCTGCGCCGCCGCAGGCCGTGGTCGAGAAGTCGAAGTCGGCCCCCGCGCTGACCAGCAGGTAGTTGGCCGGGTTGGTGACGTCGTTCGCTCCCCCGTCGCCCGGCGGATTCGCCATCGCCTCGCTGAAGGCGAGGAGCAGGTGGTGGATCGGCGCGGTGGCGGTCTCGCAGTCGGCGAGGGTGCCGTCGCCGGTGCCGGCCTGCGAATCGACGTTGTCGACCGTCGGCGGGATGGCGTCGAGCTGCGTGGTCTCGGTATCCGAGTTGTTCCCCGCGACCAGGTCCGGCGTCGTCGCGGTGACCGAGGCGGTGTTGGAGATCGAGATCGGCGGCGCCGGGTTGATCGACACCGTGATGTCGCACGACACCGTCGCGCCGCTCGCCAGGGCGCCGATCGTCCAGCTCCACGGCGGCGTGTTGGTGCCGCCGCAGGTATCGGAGACGTAGGTCACGGCGGCGGGCAGCGGATCGCTCACCGCGACGCCGGCGGCGTCGGACGGACCGAAGTTGTGCACCGTGAGGGTGTAGACCAGATTCTCCCCCGCCGGCGGCGGGTCGGCGCTGTCGTCCTTGGTGATCTGCAGGTCCGCCTGCGGCGTCAGCGTGTCGGTGTCGGTCGCGCTGTTGTTGCCCGCGTTGGTGTCGGTCGTGCCGCCGGCGGCGGTGACCGTCGCGGTGTTCGACAGGGTTCCCGTGGCCGAGGAGGCGATCGTGCCGGTGGCGGTGAAGGTCACCGTGCCGCCGACCGGTACGTTGACCGCGGTGTTGAGGTTGCCGGAGCCCGCGGCCGGGCAAGTGCCACCGCCGGCGCCGGCGCAGGTCCAGGCGACCCCGGAGATCGCCGCCGGGAAGGTGTCGGCGACCACCGCGGCAACGGCGTTCGAGGGGCCGGCATTGCCGACCGCGATCGAGTAGGTGACCGGCGTCCCCGGAACCTCCGTCGCCGAGCCGTCGCTCTTGCTGATCGCGAGGTCGACCTGCGGCGTCAGGGTGTCGGTGTCGGTGGCGCTGTTGTTGCCGGGCGTCGGATCGGTCGCCCCGGCGCCCGCGGC
Organism: Thermoanaerobaculia bacterium; assembly: GCA_046331385.1. Classification (GTDB taxonomy): domain Bacteria; phylum Acidobacteriota; class Thermoanaerobaculia; order Multivoradales; family JAGPDF01; genus JAXLQW01. The sequence continues at coordinate 539,942 of JAXLQW010000001.1, read as the reverse complement.
GACGGTGGCGGTGTTCGCGAGGCTCCCGGTCGCCGCGGCCGAGATCGTGCCGGTGGCGGTGAAGGTCGCCGAACCGCCCACCGGCAAGTTCACGCTGGCGAAGATGTTGCCGCTGCCGCTCGCCGGGCAGGTCCCGCCCCCGGCGCCGACGCAGGTCCAGGCGACGCCGGTGATCGTCGCCGGGAAGGAATCGGCGACCGAAGCCGCGACGGCGTCGGACGGGCCGGCATTCGAAGCGACGATGGTGTAGCTCACCGAGGTGCCCGGAACCTCCGTCGCCGAGCCGTCGGTCTTGGTGACCGCGAGATCGGTCTGCGGGGTCAGCGTGTCGGCGTCGGTGGCGCTGTTGTTGCCCGGGACCGGGTCGTTGAGACCGACTGGTACCGAGCTCGTGGCGGTGTTCGTCAGAGTCCCGGTGGCGCTCGCGGCGATCGTGCAGGTCACGGTGTAGGTGACCGAGGCGCCGCTCGGCAGGTTGATGCCGCCGTTGGAGATATTTCCGCTCCCCGCAGCGGCGTTGCCGGTGGCGCCGCCCGCGGCGATGCTCGTCCAGGTGCAGCCGGAGAGGATCCCCGGGAACGTGTCGGCGACGGTGACGCCGGTGGCGGCGTCCGGCCCGGCGTTCGCAGCGACGATCGTGTAGGTCACCGTCGTGCCCGGAACCTCGGTCGCGGAACCGTCGCTCTTGGCGATCGAGAGGTCGGCCTCGGCCGCCGTCGCCACCGCATGGTCCTCGACCTCGCCGTTCTGCGCCAAGCCGTTGAACGACAGGCCGGGCGCGGTGGCGATCCGGAAACGCGACACCGTCGATAGGTTGGTCGTCGCGGTCGCCGGCACCGCGAAGGTGAGTAGGTTGGCCCCGGCGGCGAGCGCCTGGTTGGTGAAGATCTGATCGCCGGCGGTGGTCCAGTTGCCGTCGCCGTTGAAGTCGAGCCAGGCGTTGAGCACTCCGGCCGCCGAGGCGGTAACGGTGACCGTGGCGTTCTGCCCGCGCAGCAGCGGCGAGGTGAAGCTGACGCCGTCCTCGTCGTCGACCCCGTTGGCGTCGTCGCCGGTGGCGCCGGCGGTCGGCTGCCCGTCCGCCTCGGTGTCCGGAGCGACCGCGCCGAGCACCGGGCCGCTACCGGTGACGACGTGGCGGGCGCCGTTGTCGGCGAAGAGCGTCGCGTAGACGACGGGGGCATCGCCGAAGTCGAGACCGCGAACGGCGGCCGGGTAGTCCTCGACCTCGCCGTCGGCGGCGACGCCGTCGTACGACAGGCCGCCGGCGGTCGAGATGCGGAAGCGGGCGAAGGTCAGCGCGGTCGGGGTGGCGCCGCAGGGAACGGTGAAGTTGAGCGGGTTCGCGCCCGCGACCAGCGCCTGGCTGCTGAAGATCTTCTCGCCCGCGTCGGCGAAGTCGCCGTCGCGGTTGAAGTCGACGAAAGCATCGAGCTTGGCGATCGCCGAGGCGTTGACGGTGACGCTCGCGCTCTCGCAGGCGACGAGGAAGGTCGGCAGCGTGATGCCGTCCTCGTCGTCAGGCGCGAGCGCCGGGTTCGCGTCGTCGCCGTCGGCGTTCGCCGTCGGCTGGCCGTCGGTCTCGGTGTCGATCTGGGCGCCGAAGCGCAGCGCGATCGGGCCGTTGACGCCGTGGCGCGCGCCATCGTTCGCCAGCTTCGTCGGATAGGCCCAGGGCGCGCCGATCGAGGCGTCCGGGGCGTCGCCGAAGTCGAGCGGCAGGAAGGTGTCGGTGTCGGTCGCCGAGTTGTTGCCGGCGTTCGTGTCGCTGACGCCGCCGCCGGAGATGGTGGCGGTGTTCGAGAGGCTGCCGCTCGCGTTGGCGGCCGTGGTGCAGACCGCGGTGTAGGTCGCGCTGCCGCCCGAGGGGAGATTGACGCTGTCGGAAATGTTGCCCGACCCGCTCGCCGTGCAGGTACCGCCACCCGCGCCGACGCAGGTCCAGGTCACCGACGCGCAGGCCGCCGGGAAGGTGTCCGCCACCGTCGCGCCGGTCGCCGTCGCCGGGCCGGCGTTCGAGGCCACGATCGTGTACGCGGTCGCGAGCCCGGGGACCACCGTCGTCGTGCCGTCGCTCTTCGAGATCGCGAGATCCGCCACCGGGTTGATCGTGTCGGTGTCGGTGGCGCTGTTGTTGCCGGGGGCCGGGTCGGTCACGCCGGCGCCCGAGGAGACCGTCGCGGTGTTGACCAGCGATCCGGTCGCGGAGCCCGACACCGAGGCGACGGCGGTGAAGGTGACCGAGCCGCCGGCCGGGAGGCTCACGCTCTGGCTGAGGTTGCCGCTGCCGCTCGCGGCGCAGGTACCGCCACCCGCGCCGACACAGGTCCAAGCGACGCCGGTGATCTCCGCCGGGAACGTGTCGGCCACCCCGGCGTTCGGCGCGTCGCTCGGGCCGGCGTTCGAAGCGGTGATCGTATAAGTCGTGTTGCTCCCGGCGTCGACGCTCGCGACGCCGTCGGTCTTGGTGATCGAGACGTCGGCCTGCGGGCTCAGGGTGTCGGTGTCGGTCGCCGAGTTGTTCGCCAGGTTGCACTCGAGCACCGCGGCCGGCTTGGTCACCGTGGCGGTGTTGGTCAGGCTGCCGGTGGCGCTCGGCGAGATCGATCCCGAAACGGTGAAGGTGACCGAGCCGCCGGCCGGCAGGTTGACCGACTGGTTGAGGTTCCCCGAGCCGCTCGCCGCGCAGGTGCCGCCGCCGGCGCCGACGCAGGTCCAGGTCACGCCGGTGACCGTCGCCGGAAAGGTGTCGGCGACGAGAGCTCCGGTCGCGCCCGAGGGTCCGGCGTTCGAGGCGGTGATGGTGTACGTGATCGCGGTGCCGGGGGTCTCGCTCGCGACGCCGTCGGTCTTGGTGATCGCGAGGTCGACCGCGTCGAGCCCCGTGACCGTCGGGTCGGCGCCGCCGCCCACGGCCGTGTCGTCGGTGAGGACGCTCGCGTGGTTGGTCGAAGTGACGCTGCCCTGATTCGAGATCGCGGTGGCGCAGACGCCGAGCGGATCGTCGACGTCGACGTCGAAGGTGATGGTGACCGTCGCGCCGGGAGGGACGTGGACTGCGTTGAACGGGACCGATTCGCCCGAACCGAGCAGGGGCGAGGCGATCAGGACGGAGAACGCGGTCCAGGCGAGGCTGCGCAAGGCCAAATCGAGCGCGGTCAACCGGTTCCCCGTCCGCCTGGTCATCAGATTCACCTCTCCGAGCTCGCCACCCTGCATCCGGCCGGGCTGTCGCAGGAAATCGCCGATCGCGGCGCTCCGTCGCGCCGGGCGCCAGCACTGGGACACATGTCCGAAACGCAACCAGGGGCCATTATAGGGCCCGGGCGGCGCAGCGCAAGGCGAAGTTGTGACGGGGAGTATCTGCCGCGCGGGCGATCGGTTCAACGGTTGAGCAACACCGCCACGCCGGCCACCAGGGCAACCACCGCCAGCACTTTGCGCGCGGTCACCGGCTCGCGGAAGAAGGCCCTTCCCCAGACCACCGCCAGCGTCCCGCCGACCCCGCGCTTCAGGGTCTCCAGCAGCCCGACGGGCACCGCGGCGAGCGCCAGCAGTTGCAAGGTCAGGGCGATCGCACCGCAGAGCACCGCGCCGGCGAGCAGCGGCAGATGGCGGCCGAGAGCGCGGGCGTCGGCCAGCCTGCGCGTCGCCGCCAGCGCCGCCAGGGCGCCGATCGCCACTCCGCCGTTGAGCACCAAGGCGTGGACGTCGGCGCTGCCGGCGCGCAGCGCCAGCTTGTCGAGCAGCAGCGCCGCCGACCAGAGGAGCGCCACCAGCAACATCAGGGCGCTCCCCGGCTCGAAGCGGAAGTCGCGCGACAGACCGAGCAACGCCGCGCCCACGACCACCAAGAAGATCGCCGCCCAGCCGACGGCGGGAATCGACTCCCGCAGAAAGGCTGCGCCGAAGAGCGCCGTGAACACCGGCGTCAGCGACAGCATCGGCAGGGTGACCGAGAGCGGCGAGAGCTGAAAGGCGCGCGAGTACGCGAAGTTCGCGCCCAGGTTGAGCACCACCGAGCCCGCCGCGGGAAGCGCATAGCCGGGTCCGATCCGCCACTCGCCGGCGACGACCCCCCAGGCGACGAGCGGCGGCATCGCCCCGGCGGTCACGCCGAGAACCAGCGTCCAGGCCGAGACGCGGGCCGCGAGGTAACGCCGCGCGAGGTCGAAGCCGGCCCAAGCGAAGGCCGAGGCCACGGCGAGCGAGAGAGCGGAGAGCGCGGGCATCGCGGCGATACGGTCGGCGGACACTATCAGCCGCTGCCGCGGCGTCGCGCCTCCGGTAAACTGCGCGCATGGTGCTCGCCGCAGGATTCGTCGCCGACGTCCTCGTCCGCCAGCGCATGATCACGGACGCCCAGGCGGCCGACATCAAGCGCGAGGAGCGCAACCTCCCCAACCGCGTCCGCTCGGCCACGACCTACGAACAGAAGGCCGTCGCCTACGACCTGATCGCCAGCCTGCGCCTGCCGAATCTGCGCGAACCGGGGACGATCATCGAAGAGACGACGATCGCGCGCGCCCTCGCCGTCGACGCCGGCCTCGAGGTGGTGCGCATCGATTCCCTGACCCTCGACGCCGATCTGATCGAGTCGAAGATCTCCCGTCCCTTCGCCCGCCGCCACCGGATGATCCCGATCGCGATGGCCAACGGCAAGCTGCGCGTCGCCTGCGCCAATCCGTTCGACATCGAGGGCATCGACTCGTTCCGCCGCATCGCCGGACGCGACCTACAGTTGGTGGTCGCCTCCGAGCCCGAGATCTTGCGCGCGATCACCGAGTTCTACGGTCTGCGCCATTCGGTCAAGCGCGCCGAGCGCGACCTCACGGCCGGCGTCGACCTCGGCAACCTCGAGCAGCTGGTGCGGATGAAGAACGAGGCCGAGATCGAGGCGAGCGATCAGCACATCGTCAACGCGGTCGAGTTCATGCTCCAGCACGCCTTCGATTCGCGCGCTTCGGACATCCACGTCGAGCCCAAGCGCGAGTTCAGCCTGATCCGCTTCCGCATCGACGGCGTGCTGCACGACATCCAGACGATGCCGAAGATCGTCCACAACGCGGTGATCTCGCGCGTCAAGACGATGTCCCGTCTCGACATCGCCGAGAAGCGCCGCCCGCAGGACGGCCGCGTCAAGACGATGCGCGCCGGCAAGGAGGTCGAGCTGCGCGTCTCGACCTTGCCGGTCGCTTTCGGCGAGAAGGCGGTGCTGCGCATCTTCGACCCCGACGTGCTCACCCAGGATCTCGCGACCCTCGGCTTCTACCCCGAGGAGCAGATGGTCTTCAACGAGTTCATCAGCCGCCCGCACGGCATCATCCTGATCACCGGACCGACGGGCTCCGGCAAGACGACCACCCTCTATTCGGCGCTCAAGGCGATCGCCAACCGCGAGCAGAACATCACCACCATCGAGGATCCGATCGAGATGGTGATCGAGGACTTCAACCAAACTGCCGTGCAGCCGAAGGTGGGGATCGACTTCGCCGGCGCCTTGCGCCACATCCTGCGCCAAGACCCGGACGTCATCATGGTGGGCGAGATCCGCGACGGCGAGACGGCGCAGTACGCCATCCAGGCGGCGCTCACCGGCCACCTGGTCTTCTCCACCCTGCACACCAACGACGCCGCCACCTCGATCAGCCGCCTGGTGGACCTCGGCGTCGAGCGCTTCCTGATCAGCTCGACCCTGATCGGCTCGATGGCGCAGCGCCTGGTGCGCCGCATCTGCCCGCACTGCGTCGTCGAGCGGGCGCTCGGCTCGGACGAGGCCAACACCCTGCGCCTCGCCGTACCGCCGGGCAAGAAGATCAAAGTCAAGGAGGGCCAGGGCTGCCACGAATGCCGGGGGACCGGTTATCGCGGGCGCGCCGGCATCTTCGAGATCCTGGCGATCGACGACGGGGTCAAGGCCCTCATCGTGTCGGGATCGGATGCGCCGGAGATCAAGCGCGAAGCGGTCAAAAACGGCATGAAGACCCTGCGCCAGTCGGCGCTGCGCAAGCTCGCCGAGGGCATCACCACCTACGAAGAGGTGATTCGAGTCACCGGCCTGTGAACGATCGAACAGCTTGAGATCCGGGCTTTTTCGCGATATGCTTCAGTGAAATAAGCAATTCCTTTCGGAGGGAAGGCATGTCCAAGCGCGTCACGATCGGAACCCTGGTCCTGCTCCTCGGCATCGCGAGCCTCTGGCTCGCCTCTCCCGCCGCCGCGAATCAGGTCCTCACCTACACCGGCAACATCCTCAGCGGCGCCCAGTACGATCTCTACAACCTGAATGGCCTCAAGGGTTACCAGAAGGTGCAGGCGACCTTGGTGTGCGACGAGACCGTGCCCGGCAACGGCAACCGGCCGCTCGATCCGGTCCTCTCCGCCTACTTCCCGGGCAGCGACTCGAGCGACACGGCCAACGCCGACGTCTACAACGACGACGGATTCGGCTCCGACGACTATCCCAACGGCGTCGACTGCAATGCCTTCGACAGCTCGATCATCAGCTTCGTGGTCCCGTTCGACGGCGACTACGTCCTGCGCGCCGATGGCTTCGGCTCGGCGATCGGTCCCTACACCCTCGAAGTCCGCATCATCGACAGCCCGTTCGAGGTGCCGACGCTGAACTTCGCCGGACTGGCGGCGCTGGCGCTCGCTCTCGCCGCGGCTTCCGTCCTGCTGCTCCGCCGCCGCCGCGCCTGAGATCGAAGCGGGCGTCGAGGAGGCGGCCTTCCGGGGGATCCTCGGGAGGCCGTTTTGCTTTCCGGGCTCCGCGACTGCGCGACCTACGTCTTAGTATCCGCCGGTGAACTTCGGACATCCTCGCCGTGCGGACTGGGCCCTCGATCCCGACGTCCTCTACCTGAACCACGGCACGGTCGGTGCGACCCCGCGGCGCGTCCAGGCGGCGCGGCGCGCCCTGCTCGAGGAGTTGGAGCGCCAGCCGGCGACCTTTCTGCTGCGCGAGCTGACCGGCGTCCGCGTCGGCGGACCGCGCCCCGATCCACCGCGCATGCGGGTCGCCGCGGCGGCCGTCGCCACTTTCCTCGGCGCGCGCGCCGACGACCTCGCATTCGTCGACAACTCGACCACCGGCGCCAACGCCGTCCTGCGCTCGTTCCCGCTCGGCCCCGGAGACGAAGTGCTGGTCACCGAGCTCGGCTACGGTGGGGTCTCGAACGCCGCCCGGCACGCGGCGCGCGATCGCGGCGCGAGCTTCCGCGAGGTCGCCGTCCCCGAACCTTGGCGGGGACCGGAGCGGATCCTCGAGCGCCTCGAGACCGAGATCGGCGCCGCGACCCGGATCCTGGTCGTCGATCACCTGACCTCCGGCACGGCGCTCGTCCTGCCGATCGCCGAGATCGTCGCCCTCTGCCGCCGGCGCGGGGTCGCGGTCCTGGTCGACGGCGCGCACGCCCCGGCCTCGCTCGACCTGCGCCTGCCGGAGATCGGCGCCGACTGGTACGTCGGCAACCTCCACAAGTGGGCCTGGGCGCCGATCTCGAGCGGCATCCTCTGGGCGGCGCCCGAGCGCCAGGCGGACCTCCATCCCGCGGTGGTCTCCTGGGGGCTCGACCGGGGCCTGGCGATGGAGTTCGACCTGCCCGGAACGCGAGACCCCACGCCGCATCTGGCGGCGCCCGAGGGGATCGCCATGCTCCGCGAATGGGGCGTCGCCGAAGTGCGAAATTGGAACCACCGCCTCGCCTGGCAGGCCGCCCACCTGCTGGCCGAGCGTTGGGGGACGCGTTTCGAGGCCCCCGAGTCGATGATCGCCGGCATGGCGGCGGTGCCGCTGCCGGCCTCGGTCGAGGCGGGACAGGAAGCCGCCGAACGATTGCGCGACCGGCTGCTGCACGAGGACGGAATCGAGGTCCTGGTGAAGACTTTCCAGGGGCGGACCTGGATCCGCATCTCGGCCCAGGTCTACAACGAGCTCGCCGATTTCGAGCGCCTGGGCGAGGCGGTGGCGCGGAAGACCGGTTGACCGGATCCGCGCGCACCGCGACTCGACGGCCTGCGTGACCTACTCTTCGCGGCTGGCCTCGGGCACCGACGGGGCGCTCCGGCGACACTCTGCTACGCTCGCGCGCCGCCGTGGTCTTTAGCTCCAACGTCTTCCTCTATTACTTCCTGCCGTTCGCGCTGGCGACCTATTTCGCGGCGCCACGGCGGGCGCGCAACCTCGTCCTGACGGCCCTGTCCTACCTCTTCTACGGCTGGACCAATCCCGCCTTCACCCTGCTGCTGCTCGGCGCGACGGCGATCGACTACGTCGCCGGCCTGGTTCTCGCGGGAACAACGCCCTGGGCGCGCTCCGCGGTGCCGCTGCTCCCGCCGGGAGGAGCACGCGACGCCCGCCAGCGCTTGGCGCTCGTGGTCTCGCTGTCGTCGAACCTCGCGATCCTCGGCTTCTTCAAGTACTTCAACTTCGCGGTCGGCAGCTTCAACGGCGTCGTCGCGGCGCTCGGGCTGCCGCAGGCGGCGATCGAACAGACGCTGCGCATCGCTCTGCCGGCGGGCCTGAGCTTTTATTCCTTCCATTCGATGAGTTACGCCATCGACGTCTACCGCGGTCATGCCCGAGCGTTGCGCAACTTCGTCGACTTCGCCTGCTTCGTGTCGATGTTCCCGCAGCTCGTCGCCGGGCCGATCGTCCGCTTCTCCGAGCTCGAGGACCAGCTGCGGACGCGGACGCCGTCTCTCGCCCGTTTCGCGCGCGGCGTCGCCTTCTTCGCCCTCGGCATGGCGAAGAAGGTGCTGCTGGCGAATCCCTGCGGGCGGATCGCGGACACGGTCTTCGCCGCCGCGGGCGTGCGTACGGTCGACGCCTGGTACGGTCTCGGCGCCTACGGCTTCCAGATCTACTTCGACTTCTCGGGCTATTCCGACATGGCGATCGGCCTCGCCCTGATGCTCGGCTTCGTCTTCCCGAAGAACTTCGACTCGCCGTATCGCGCGGGCTCGATCACCGAGTTCTGGCAGCGCTGGCACATCTCGCTCTCGACCTGGCTGCGCGACTACCTCTACATCCCGCTCGGCGGCAATCGCAAGGGCGCGGCGCGCACCTACTTGAACCTGATGGCCACCATGCTGCTCGGCGGCCTGTGGCACGGCGCGTCGTGGAACTTCGTCGTCTGGGGCGGGCTGCACGGCGGCCTGCTGGCGACCGAGCGCGCGATCGGCGTGGAGCGCCTCTACGGCTGGATGCCGCGCCCGCTGCGGATCGGCGTGGTCTTCGCCCTGGTGCTCCTCGGCTGGGTCTTCTTCCGTGCCGCCGATTTCGCCGGCGCGCTCTCCATGCTCGGCGCGCTCTTCGGCGCCGGCGCGACCGCGCCCGGCGCGGCGCTCCTGCCGGGATTCCTGTATGGCCCCTACCTCGCCGTGAGCTTCGGGCTCGCCGCCCTCGTCGTCTGGGCCGCGCCGCAGAGCTGGACCTGGACGCGCCAGATCGGGGCGCTGCGCGCCACGGCCGCCCTCGCGGTGCTGGCTCTGGCTCTGGTCGCGCTCTCGACGCAGGACTTCAATCCCTTCATCTACTTCATCTTCTGACCGTGGTCGAGCTCCCCCCAAGGCGCGCGATGAGCCGCGCCATCCACCCCGGGGCCCGTGAGGCCGAAGCCATGGCCGAGATGGACGCCACCCGCATCGGCGCCGGCGCGCGCTTCGCCCTCGTCGGGCTCTTCCTGCTCGCCTGCCTGGCGGGCGCGACGGCGGAGGTCGCCCGGGTCGCGCGCGGGGGCGCCAGCCGCCTTCTCGGGGAGGGCGCGGCCGGAATGCCCGGATTCTCCGAGCTTCGAGAGCTCGTGCGCGAGCGCGGTGCCAGCGCGGCGAACCGGCGCGTGGCGAGCGCGCTCGCGGCGCTCGAGACGCGGATCGGGCAGGAGTCGGCGCTCGCCGACGCTCTGCGCCCGGCGGCGCAGGCCTGGCTCACACGCGCCCTGCGCTACGGCAACACGCAGGTCCTGGTCGGGCGCGACGGCTGGCTCTTCTACCAGGACGAGCTCGAGGCCGTGGTCGGACCGGGCTTCCTCGAGCCGCGCTACCTCGCCGCGCGGCGCGCTGGCCGTGGTCCCCATCCGGGAGGGGCTCCCGATCCTCTGCCCGCGCTGGCCGACTTCGCCGCTCAGCTCGCGCGGCGCGGGATCGCGCTGGTCGTGGTTCCCATCCCGCCCAAGGTGTCGATCGAGGCCGACCATCTGCGTCCGCGGCTCGCCGACCGCCGCGGTCGGCTGCGCAACCCGTCGATCGAGCGCTTCCGGCGCCGGCTCGAGAGCGAGGGCATCGCGGTGTTCGATCCGACGCCGGGCCTGGTCGAGCTGGCGATCGCGGGAACCGACCCCTTCCTGCGCGCCGACACCCACTGGTCGCCGGCCGGCATGGACCGCGTGGCGCGGGATCTGGCGCGATTTCTCCGCCCGCGCTTCGGGCTCGCCGACGAGCCGCTTGGGACGTTCAGCCGCCGCGCCGCGGCGGCGCAGCGCGCGGGCGATCTCGCCCGTCTGCTCGGCCTCTCCGGATCCGGCCTGCTCCCCGAGACGATCGAGCTCGCGGCGGTGCGCGACCCTTCCGGGGCGCCCTTCGCGGCCGATCGGACGCCGGAGGCGCCGGTGCTCCTTCTGGGCGACAGCTTCTCGACCGTTTTCGCGCGCACGCCCGGGGTCGAGGGCGGGGCCGGCTTCGCCGATCAGCTCAGTTACCATCTCGGGCTCCCGGTCGCGAGCCACGCGCAGGAAGGCGCCGTCGGCCTCCAATTGGTCCCTTCGCTCGCCGCTTCCCGCCTGGCGAGCGCACGGGTGGTGATCTACGAGCTCGCCGAGCGCCTGCTCGCGATCGGCGACTGGCCGCCGGTCGAGCTGCCGGCGGTGGCGGCGGCGCCGCGATCGGCGGTGGCCACCGGTCCCCGCCCGGTCACGGTCCGCGTCGTGCGCGTCGCCGCGATTCCCGATCCCGCACGCTCGCCCTACGCCGACGCCCTCTTGGCGCTCGAGGTCGAGCTGCCGCCGGCCGCCGGAGGCGGCAGGGCCCTGCTCTACGGCTGGGCCTACCGCGATCGACGCCTCGCCCCGGCCGCCGCGACCCGGGCCGGAGCGACGCAGCTCTGGAGACTGCGCCCGTGGGGCGAAGTCGAGGGCGACCTCGGCGCGACGCAACGCCTCGAGCTCGAGGGCGCCGAGTGGCGCTCGCTCCCCGTCTACTGGGGAGAACCGCAGGACGAGACGCGATGACGACGAGGATCCACCGCGCGCGCGCGGCTCGATTCGCCGCGATCGCCGCGTTCGCGACGCTCGCGACCGTCGCAGCGCTCGCGGCGACCGCCTGCCATCGCACGACCGTGGCCACGCCACCGCCCGACCAGCTGCCGCTCGGCCAGCTCGCCGCGCTCGCGGCGCGGGCCGAGGCGACCGGCCAACCGGTCGTCACCGGGCGCGACGGCTGGCTCTTCTACGCCCCGGAGTTGCGCGCCCTCGCGGCAGGGGAGTTCTGGGGCGAGGCGGCGGCGCGCGCCAGTCGCGCCGAGAACCCCGCCGACGCCGACCCGCTCCCGGCCATCCTCGACTTCCAGGCGCAGCTTGCGCGCCACGGCATCGATCTCCTCGTGGTTCCGGTGCCGGCGCGGGCCGCGATCTACGCCGACAAGCTCCCCGAGGAGATTCCGCGCCTGGCTGCCGGCACGCGGCTCGACCCTTACCACCAGCGCTTCTACCGCCTGCTCGGCGAGCGCGGAGTGAAGGTGCTCGACCTGACCGAGCCGTTCCTGGCAGCGCGCGACGACGGCTCGCCGCTCTTCTGCCGCCAAGACGCGCACTGGGTCGGCCGCGGGATCGCGATCGCGGCGCACGCGATCGCGACGGCGATCGGCGAGCGCGAGTGGCGCCCCCCCAGCCCCGCGACCCCGTATCTCGTCAGTGTCGAGCGCCGCGTCCTCACCGGCGATCTGTGGACCGACCTGCCCGAGCCCCGGCCGCAACGCGAGGAGGCCGACATCGAAGTCGTCGAGCAGCCCGGCGGAGGTCTCCTCAAGACCTGGCGCAAGAGCCCGGTGCTCCTGCTCGGCGACAGCTACGTCTTGTCGTTCCACACCGGCGGCGACCTGCAAGCCAAGGGAGCGGGACTGCCCGACCACCTCGCCAAGGAGCTCGGCTTTCCGGTCGACTACGAAGCGGTGCGTAACGGCGGCTCGACCCCGGCACGCATCAACCTGCTGCGCCGTGGGGACGGCCTGGCCTCGAAGCGGGTCGTGGTCTGGGTCTTCTCGATGAGGGAATTCACCGAGGGCGCGGGGTGGAAGAAGCTCGAGATCCTGAGATAGTAGGCGCGCATGGACGACCCGCGCTATCCGATCGGAAAGTACGCACCGCCGGCGGAGATCTCGACCGATCTCCTCGCCACCTACCTCGACGAGCTCGCCTTGGCGCCGCGCCGGTTCGCGGCGGCCTTCGCCGGCCTCACGCCCGCCCAGCTCGAGACTCCTTATCGCGACGGTGGGTGGACGCTGCGCCAGGTGGCGCACCACCTGCCCGACAGCCACATGAACGCCTATGTCCGCCACAAGCTGACGGTCACCGAGGACAAGCCGACGATCCTGCCCTACGACGAGAACCTCTGGTCGAAGCTCGGCGACGTGGCGCAGGTGGAGGTCGACGTCTCGCTCCGGCTGCTCGAGCTGGTGCACGTGCGCTGGCTCGCGTTCCTGCGCGCGCTCGATCCCGCCGCTTTCGCGCGCGTCTTCGTCCACCCGGAGATGGGGAAAGAGATCCGACTCGACTGGAGCGTGGGGATGTACGCCTGGCACGGCCGGCACCACACCGCCCACGTCACCGCCCTGCGCGAGCGCATGGGCTGGTGACCCCACGCGCGCCGCGCGCCACCCAGCTCGAGGCGAAGGCCAACGCGCTCGACTCGCCAACATCCTGCGAAGAAACGCTCGGTTAAGGACGAAGGACGCCGCTTCGACAGCCTCGCCCAGCCGCGCCCGCCGCGTGTTCACGAGGGCGGTCAAGAGGCCCATGCTCCTAGGCGAGAGCCTTTGCCCACGCAGTTCGATCCCACGCCATCTTGCGAAGAAAAGCCCGGTTAAGGAAGAAAGACGCCGCTTCGACAGCCTCGCCCAGTCGAGCCCGGCGCCGGTTCACGAGGGCGGTGAAAAGGCCCACACTCCCAGGCGAGAGCCTTTGCCTTCGGAGTTCGACCCATCGCCATCCTGCGAAGAAAAGCTCGGTCGAGGAAAACGACTCCGGCAGCGACAGCTTCGCCGAGCTGGGCGGGCGGCTAGTTCAGGATGGAAAAGGGGATGGGTCGGTGGCGACCCATCCCCTCGCGTTCCCGCCGATCCGCGTGCGGGTCAGAACTGCGACCAGAGGTACTGGTTGGTGACTTCGTGGTGGAACTGGATCTCGGCCGCCTTCACCAGCGCGCCGAGGGCCTTGGGACAGCGTTCCGCCGAGGCGAGCTTCAGGTCGGCGAGCTTGGCGTGCACCTCCTCGCCCAGGATCTCCTGGGCGAACTTGCTCGCCTTGAACAGGCGGATGCCGTCGTAGATGTTGTCGGGGAGGAACCGGGTGCGCGAGCGCTTGCCGTCACTCTCCTCGTTCTCGAGCGGTCCGTCGAGGCCGGTGCGCAGCAGCGAGTAGATGGCGAGGTACGGATTGGCGTCCGGGGCGATCGAGCGCACCTCGACCCGCGCCGACTTTTCGTTGCCTAGCGGGATGCGCACCATCGAACCGCGATCGATCGCCGAGGCCTTGATCTGGTTCGGCGCCTCGAAGTGCGGGTCGAGGCGACGATAGGAGTTGACGCTCGAGTTCAGGATCAGGCAGATGTCGTTGGCGCTGGCGAGGATGCGATGGATGAAGTCCCAGCCGGCCGCCGACAGACCGTCCTGGCCCTTCTTGTCGTAGAAGAGGTTCTTGCCCCGCTTGGCGAGCGACAAGTTGGTGTGCATGCCGTTGCCGTTGACCCCGGTGACCGGCTTGGGCAGGAAGCAGGCGGTCATGTCGAGGCGCGCGGCCACCTGGCGCGACAGGAGCTTGTAGAGCTGCACCTGATCGGCGGCGATCGTCGCCTCGGTGTAGCCGTAGTTCATCTCGAACTGCGACGGCGCCACCTCGGGGTGGTCCTTCTCGTTGGCGAATCCCATGGCGCGCTGCACCTCGGCCGCGGTGTCGATGAACAGGCGCAGCGCGTCGCCGGGCAGCGAGTGGTAGTAGCCGCCGGTCGAGATGAACTCGAACTTCTCCGCCTCGTGGTAGCGCCGCTCGGCGTCGCGGCCGCGGAAGAGGAAACCCTCGATCTCGTTGGCCGCGTAGGCGACCGTCTGGTCTTTGGCCCAGAGCTTGTCGGCATAGGCCTTGAGCCGCGCCCGCATGTCGGCGCGATAGGGCGAGCCGTCGCGCTCGCGCACTTCGCCGAAAACCAGGACCTTGCCGGGGCCGAAGATGTCGGCCGGCAGCCAGTAGAAGGCCGGCCAGTCGATCGCCAGGCGCAGGTCCGACTCGGCCTGCTGCGAGAAGCCGCGGATCGAGGAGCCGTCGAAGGTCAGGTTGTCGGTCGACTTGAGGAGGAACTTCTTGTCGTAGTCGAGCATGTGGAAGCGCCCCTCGAGGTCGGTGAAGCAGACGGTCACCGCCTTGATGCGCTTCTCGTCGGTCAGGTACTTGATGCGCGCTTCTTGGACCTTTCCCGGATCCCTGCGCGCCGACCGTTCCTCCTTCGCCGCGAGGTTCATCGCCTCGAGCTGGTCGTAGGGGATCTCCAGAAAGTCTCTGAGCTCCGTCGCCATTTATGTTTCTCCCTTGAAGATTTAGTGTAATGCGTGCCCTGTTTGTTATTACTAGAGCACGACGAAAGCTAAGAATCAAGATGGAATCGTGAGGTCGACGCCGACCGGCGGAAGGCCGCCGAGCCCCGTCGCCGGCCCGTTTCTCGGGCGCGCGTCACGCCTGCGCTGTCCGTATGACCATCGTCATGAGCACGCGAACGCTTTGCGCCTAACGTCCTCTCGACCCGATCCGGGTCCCGACATCCGCAAGGAGGGAACGCATGGCCGAATCCGTGAAAGACCCCGTACCCCTCGGGCAGCGGCTCTTCGAGCGGCCGTTCCTGCTGCTCGCCGCCGGCCTCTTCGTGATGGTCCTCTTTTACACGGGATGGGGCCTCTTCGAGATCCTCTCCCTACCCCAGGGAAAGCTCCCCTAAGCCCGGATCCACGGGTAAGGCGGCTGAAGTGGAGCGGACGGGCTCAGATTGCTGCAGCGGCCACCCGCGCGGCGGATTTCTGGCTCAGGTAGGGCTGGTGTTCGCGGTCGAAGGCGGTGGTCGAGCGTGAGTTGGAGGATGGAGGGGTCCGCGGGAGACACTCCTGGCGCGCAGCCGGGATGCCGCTTCCCTTGGTTGCGGAATCAGAGCGTGGTGAGCTGTTGTTGCAGGCGCTCGAAGGCGTTGGCCGTGTCCGGTCCGCGAGCGAGCGCCAGGACGAAGCGTCTGCCGGTGCGGATGAAGCGGGCGGCGACGCACAGCCAGTGCAGGCGCAGCTTCTTGATCTGCTGCGCCTGCTCGGCGGCGGGGAGCAGCAGGAGCTTGAAGGCTTGCGCGAGGTTGTAAGCGAGAGCGGCGATCAACAGCCAGGCCCAGTTGGCGTGAAAGCAGCGTGAGGGCAGATGCGAGGCGCCGATGCCGGACTTGAACTCCTCGATGTAGTTCTCGGCCCCACCGCGTGCCAGGTGATAGCGAATCAGGCTGCTCGCGGCGCCCGGCAGGTTGGTGATGACCGGCGTGAAGAAGTGCTCGTCGAGCAGGCGCTGCTCCTGGTCGAACCAGGGCGTCCGCTTGACGAGGAGGCGGTAGTCGCTCGACCAGCCCGTGGGCCGGTAACGCAGCTCGGCGTACTCGGCCTCTTCTTCCCACGGATAGCTGCGCCACGCCCCTTCGGGAAGCGCTTCGATCTCGGCGCGCAGCCGCTTCGTCAGCCTCGCCGAAATGCTGAAGCCCAGGGCACGCTCGGTCGCGAATCCTTCCACCGACTTGCCGTAGAAACCGGCGTCCATCCGCAGGCGCACCCGACGGCGAGCCGGGATCGCCGTGAGGACGTCTTCGAGAAACGGGACGACGCCGTCCGACGAGGCTCGGTTGCCCGCGCGTAGCCGCGCCCCCAACAGAAGCCGCTCCTCGTGAGCGAAGGCCAGCAGCGGATGCAGCCCACGCACGCCGCTGTAGCCGAAACGCGCACCCTGCTTCTGGTCGCCGTAGACCTCGATGATCGAGCTGTCCACGTCCAGCGTCAGCGCTTCGCTCCCACTCGTCCGCTCGAGAATTTCGCGGCAGGTCTCACGCTGGGCTCCATCGAGCTGTCGCAGGTGACCCAACGAGAAGCTGCGCAGACGCTCGCCCGCCGTCGTCGGCGCCGGCACCTCGAGATCGAAGCACAACTCGCGCGTCACGGTCTCTTCTCGCAGCACAGACAGATCGCTCAGGCTGTCGCCGCCGACCAGAAAGCTCGACGCCAGGCTCATCACGAAGTCCTCGACTGGAATTCCTCGACGGCGTTTCTTCACCGAAACGACGCGGAGCCGCTCGATCACTCGCAGCTTCGACGCCAGCTCGACCACGAAACGCAGGCCCGCGAAGGAGGTCGTCGCCGCGCCCGACGATCGGAACTTGACGCCACGGACTCGCTTTGGGATCTTCACCTCGGAAGTGCTCCTCTCCTGAAGACGACGACCTTGAACAGCGCCGTCTTATCAGGCTTGGGGCGCTTCCGCTACTTCAACATCCCCGCCTTATCCGTGGATCCGGGCTAAGGAGATGCGATGGAGCTCCATTCCGGAATCGTGACTCCGCAGGGCGTGTGGTGGCGACCCGCGGGCAAGCAGGAGCGCCTGTGGGTGGCGATCGCTTTCTGCTGGTGCATGGTGCTGTTCGCGATGATGCCCTTCTGGCATCTGCGCGGCGGCCAGAACCCTTCGGGCATCCGCTCGCGGGTCAAGCCCGAGGACTACGTGGCGCGCGTCTTCCGCTTCGTCGAGGAGTACAAGATCGGCGAGGAGAACGGCATTCCGCTGGTCGCACCGCCGCCCGGCAGCGACGTCTACCTGATGGCCCAGATGTGGCGCTGGTATCCGGCGCTGAAGCTGCAAGAAGGGGCGAGCTACACCATCCACCTCTCGTCGATCGACGTCAATCACGGCTTCAGCCTCTATCCGGCGAACCTCAATATCCAGATCGTCCCGGGCTACGACTACGGGCTCACCATCCAGCCCAACAAGCCCGGCGACTACCGCATCGTCTGCAACGAGTTCTGCGGCATCAATCACCACACCATGCTCGGCCGCATCGTGGTCGAGCCGGCGGCGCGGGTCTCCGCGCTCGCCAAGGAGGTCGAGCATGAGCGTCGCTGACGTTACCTCGGGAGGCGCGCCCGTCGGCGCCCGCGAGCCGAGCGCCATCTGGCGCCTCGCCGCCCGCGTCTGTCCGGTCACCGGCCTGACCGTCAATCGCGATTCCGAGCGCCTGGTGAAATGGAACGCGGTCGCCGGCGTGGTCTTCTTCCTGGTCGGGGTGATCGCCGCCCTGCTGCTGGCGCTCACCCGCTGGCAGGCGGTCCACCTGCTCAACCCGGTCTGGTACTACCGCATGTTGACCGCGCACGGGCTCAACATGCTGATCTTCTTCATCATCTTCTTCGAGATGGCGATCCTCTACTTCGCCGGGCCGGTGCTGCTCGGCTGCCGGCAGCCGGCACCGAAGCTCGCCTGGGCGGGATTCAGCCTGATGCTCGCCGGAGCGCTGCTCGTCGACGTGATGGTCTTCGCCGGCAAGGCGGACGTGCTCTTCACCTCCTACATCCCGCTGCGCGCCCACCCGGCCTACTACCTGGGAATCATCCTCTTCGCGGTCGGGGCGCTCATCGCCACCCTACTCTTCTTCGCCGCCCTGGTGGTGGCCAAGCGCGAGAAGTCCTACTCGGGCTCGATGTCGCTCGTCACCTTCGGCGCCCTGACCGCGGCGATCATCGCGGTGATCACCCTGGTGCACGGCGCCGCGATCTACATCCCGACCTTCCTCTGGTCGATCGACAAGATGAACGTCGACCCCGAGGTCTACCGCATGGTGTTCTGGGCCCTCGGCCACTCCTCGCAACAGATCAACGTCGCGGCGATGGTCTCGGTCTGGTATCTGATGGGAGCGCTCACCATCGGCGCGGTGGTGGTCAACCAGAAAGTCAGCCGCTGGGCCTTCGTGCTCTACGTCCTCTTCATCTCCATGGCCTCGGCGCACCACCTGCTGGTCGACCCCGGCATGGGCCCGGCGTGGAAAGTCTGGAACACCAGTTACGCCATGTACCTCGCGGTGCTCGCCTCGATGATCCACGGCTTCACCGTGCCCGCCGGCATGGAGATGGGCATGCGCCTGCGCGGCTTCAACAAGGGGCGCTTCGAGTGGCTGCGCAAGGCCCCGTGGTCGGACCCTGGCTTCTCCGGCACCTTCCTGTCGATCGTCATCTTCGGCTTCATGGGCGGGGTCACCGGCGTGACCCAGGGCACCGAGCAGATCAACATCATCGCCCACAACACCCTGCGCGTCCCCGGCCACTTCCACGTCACCGTGGTCGGCGGGACGGCTCTCGCCTTCATGGCGCTCACCTACTACGTGATCCCGCTCGTGTTCCGGAAGCGCGTCGCGTTCTGGGGTCTCGCCCGCTGGCAGCCCTACCTGTTCGCGCTCGGCATCGTCATCCTGTCGATGAGCATGACCTTCGCCGGCACCTTCGGGGTGCCGCGCCGGCACGCCGACATCACTTTCCCGGGCGCGCCTTTCCACCTCGAGTTCCCGCCGGCGGTCGATCTCTTCATGGCCGGCATCGGCATCGGCGGAGTGATCGCGGTCATCGCCGTGCTGTCCTTCATCGCCATTGCGGTGGTGTCGATCTTCTTCGGCAAGAAGTTCGATCCGGCGGCCCTCGAGGCCAACGCCCGGGGGATCCCGCAGGGCGTTCTCCGCCTTCCCGCGCAGTCGCACGACCTCGCCACCTCCGAGGCGGCGCACAAGGTCGGCGCGCCCGGCACCATCGTGCTGGTCTTCGTCTTCCTGGCGGTCTTCATCCTCTACTACTTCACCAACTGGAAGATCCTGTCGATGATCTGGAAGGTCGGCTGACACCGTGTCGCACGCGGACGCCATGGCGCCCACCGGCGCCGAGCCTCGCCCGGCCCCGTTCCCGCTCGCCGCGTTCTTCGGCTGGCTGGCGGTGACCGGGCTCTGGTGGGCCCTGGCGTTCGCTCCGCTTTCTCTCCCACCGGACTGGCTGACCCGGACGCGGGCGATCTGCTTCGGCACCCTGCCGAGCGGCCTGCCCGACGACTACGGCTGGATGCTCCTCGTCCTCGGCCCCGCCTCGATGCTCGGCTTCTTGCTCGTCGTCTGGGGACGGGAGCTGCGCGCCGGCCTCGCCTGGCTCTCGGGCCGGCTCGCCGGCGCGACGCTCCTCGGCACGCTCGCTCTGGCGCTCGCCGTCGGCGCCATCTGGCTCGGCGACCGCGTCGCCTCCGCGGCCCGCGCCGGGCGGGCGATCGGCGCCGAGGCGGCGCCCGAGCCCCTGCCCGAGTTCTATCCGCGCGGCGGCGATCCCGCGCCGCCGCTCCGGCTCACCGCGGCCGGAGGTGCGAGCTTCGACCTCGCCTCCCTGCGCGGACGGCCGGCGCTGGTCACTTTCGCTTTCGCCCACTGCCGGACCGTCTGTCCGGTGCTGGTCGCCACTCTGCGCCGGGCACGCGATCTCTCGCCGCCGGCGCTGCGTCCGGCGATCGTGGTGGTGACGCTCGACCCGTGGCGCGACACGGTAGGATCGCTGTCCTCGATCGCCGCGCAGTGGCAGCTCGCGGACGATCCCGACGCACGCGTCCTCTCGGGAGAGATCTCCGCCGTGACCGCGACCCACGACGCCTGGGGAATCGGCGCCAGCCGGGACCTGGCGACCGGCGACATCGTCCACCCGGGGCTCGCCTTCGTGGTCGATCCCGAGGGCCGTCTCGCCTACCGCTTCCTCAATCCCTCACCGGCCTGGCTCGTCGAGGCTCTGCGGCGCTCGGCGGAGCCGGCGCGGTGAGCTCCAAGCCGGCCGCCGGCGCCGCGGGTCCGCCGGCCATCGGCCGCAGCCTCGGCCGCCTGCTGGCGCTCCTCGACCGGCTCTTCGACCGTCTCTACGGCTCACGCTTCAATCCGATCTACCAAAGCGGCAACCTGGCGATCCTCTTCTTCCTGGTTACCCTGGCGACCGGTCTCTACCTCTTCCTCTTCTACCGCATCGCCGATGCCCACGGCTCGGTGGTGGAGATCCAGCAGCGGGTCTTCCTCGGCGCCTGGGCGCGCTCGATGCACCGCTACAGCGCCGACCTGGCGATCGTCGCCGTCATCCTGCACCTGCTGCGCAAGCTGGCGCACGGCCAAACTTGGGGTCCGCGGGCGGTCGCCTGGATCTCCGGCATCGTGCTGCTCGGGGTGGTGCTGCTCTCCGGCTGGACCGGCCTGGTGATGGTCTGGGACCGCCAGGGCCAGCAGATCGCGGTCGAGGGGGCGCGGCTCGCCGACCTGCTGCCCATCTTCTCCGAACCCATCGCGCGCAACTTCAGCGGCGAGACGCCGATCCCGTCGTCGTTCTTCTTCATGAACCTGTTCCTGCACGTCGCCCTGCCGCTCGGCATCGCCGCTGTCCTCTGGCTGCACGTCTCGCGCCTCGCCCGCCCCGCGCTCCTGCCGCCGCGCGCCGTTCGCCGCTACGTCCTGGCGCTCTTGGTGGTCTACGCTGCGGTGGCGCCGGTCCGCCTGCCACCCGCCGCCGATCTGACGCAGCTGCCGGACCGCCTGGCGACCGATCTCTTCTTCGCCTTCTGGCTGCCGCTCGCCCAGCGCGTCGAGCCGCTCGCCCACCTCGGCTTCTGGCTGGCGCTCTTCTCGCTGCTCGTCGCGCTGCCCTGGCTCTGGCGGCCGCGGCGCGAGATCGCGCCCTCCTTCGTCGACGAGGACCACTGCACGGGCTGCACCAACTGCTATCAGGACTGCCCCTACGAGGCGATCGCCATGGTGCCGCGCACGCTCGCCGAGCGCCAGCACTCGCCGCTGGTGGCGCGCGTCGATCCGACGCGCTGCGTCGGCTGCGGCATCTGCGCCGGCTCCTGCGCGCCGATGGGCGTCGGCCCCGCCGAGCGCACCGGCCGCGATCAGCTCGCGGCGGCGCGCGCTTTTCTCGAACGCGAGCGCCCCGGACCGCGCCAGATCGTGATCCTCGGCTGCGCCAACGGGCACGCCGCGACGCTCGCCCGGCTCGCCGGCCCGCAGCGCTCCATCCTGCCCACCGGCTGCGGCGGATCGGTGCACACCTCGGTGCTCGAGCTGCTCCTGCGCCGCGGCGCCGGCGGAGTTTTCCTGCTCACCTGCTCGCCGCGCGACTGCTATTTCCGCGAAGGCCCGAAGTGGCTGGCGGCGCGCGTCTTCGACGGCCGCGAGGCCGAGCTGCCGGAGCGGGTCGATCGCCTGCGCGTCGAAGTCGCGAGCTTCTCGCCCGGCGAGTGGCCGCGCATCGTCGCGGCGCTCGGCGATCTCGAAGCGCGGGTCGACCGGCTCGGCGGCGGCACGGTCGAAGCTTGGGAGCCGGAGCTGGTGTGCGAGACCCCCGCCGAGAGCGAGGCTGGCGTCGAGGTGGCGCATGCCTGAAATCCGCCGCATCGTGCGTTCCCTCGCCGGCCTGGCACTCGCGGCGGCGCTGGTGGCGGCGGTCGGCGCGCTGGCGCACATGCCGCTCGGCGCGCCGGCGACCGCGGCCGCGCTGCGCCTGGCGCTGCGCGCCGAGCACGCCAAGATCGAGATCTGCCGCGACCTCACGGAGAGCGAGCTCGCCCAGCTGCCGGCGCACATGCGCCAGAGGCGGCAGTGCCAGGAAACCGCGATCGACTACCGGCTGCGGGTGACGATCGACGGCACGTCGCGGCTCGAGCGCGAGGTCCGCCACAAGGGCGTCCGCCGTACCCGTCCGCTGGCGGTCGAAGAGCAGCTCGAGATCCCGCCCGGCCGGCACGACGTCGAGGTCGAGTTCCGGCCGGTGCCCCCGGCCGGCGCCCCCGCCGAGGCGACGGCCGAGCTCGGCAGCCCGCGTTTCACGGGCGTCGTCGAATTTCCCCGCGGTCGAGTGCGGATTCTGGTGCTCGGACCGGGAGGGGTGTTCGACCTGCGCCCCCTGCCTCCCGCTTCAGGGCCCGCCGCGCACCAGGCCGCTGGCGAAGAAGACGATCAGCAGTCCGAAGACTAGGTTCAGCCGGCCGAGCCAGGAGGCCCTGCGGCGCAGGGACTCGGCCTCGGCCGACCCCGGCGCGGCGCGCCCGGCGCGCGGACCGAGGCTGAAGTCGTGGATCGCCGAGAGCGCCACCACGAGCGCGAAGAGCACGAGCTTCACCGCCAGCGCCCGGCCGAACTCGCCCTGCCAGAGCGTACCCGTGAGGTCCGCGAACCGAAAGCCACGCACATAGAGCTGCGTCGTGCCGGTGAGCGCGAGCAGCGCGAAAGCGATCCAGCCCATCGTCCGCAAGCGGCGGCCGGCGGCGTCCATCAGCTCGGCGGTGAGCCGCCGATCTCCGCGCCGGCGCAACGCCGGCACCAGGATGAGCGCGACCGAGATCGTCGAGCCCAGCCAGGTGACGACCGATAGCAGGTGGATCCAGACCGAGAGGAGATAGAGGACGCGCATCGCCCGCGAGTCTACGGCGGGCCGAGAAGGTAGGTCACGACCTCGGCCGCCGTGTACTCCAACCGTCCGGCGGCGAATCGATGGATGTGGCGCAGATCGTCGCCGCTCGTCAACAGCGGCAGCTCGGCCTCGCCGCCGGGCCGGAGTTGCGCGTGCCCGACCGCCGCCAGCAGGGCGTTGCACAAGCACTTGCGTCCCGCGGTGCGCGTCGCGTCTCCGCCCTTGGCGACGAAATCCTCGAGCGGCTCGGCCGGACAGCGATATCCCACCCCGTCGGCCTTGCGGTAGATCGCGCGCAGGTAGCCGAGGTCGCAGATTCGGCGCCGCTCGCGGTAGCGTCGCTCCTCGGCCAGCGTGCCCTCGAGCTGCACGACCTTGAACGGAAAGCCCGTCGGCGAGGCGTCCGCGTCGGTCAAGACGTCGAGCTCCCCCGAGGCGGCCGCGGCGAGCACCCGCTGCTTGAGCGCCGGCGCGAAGCCGGATTCGCGGCAGTAGGCGAACAGCGTCCCGACTTGCACGCCCGCGGCGCCCACCCGGCGCGCCTCGGCAACCGCCTCGGGAGAGCCGTAGCCGCCTGCCAGCCAGAACGGCAGACCCAACTCGGCGATCCGGGCGAGATCGACCGCGTCGCGCTCGCCGTAGACCGGCTCGCCGCGCGGGTTGCGCAGCGGCGCGCCCCGCGGCGGCGCATTGTGTCCGCCCGCGACCGCCCCTTCGATCACCAGCCCGTCGGCCGGGTGCTGGGACTTCCGAGTGATCAGGCTGGCGAGCGAGTTCGAACCCACGATCGCGAGGAATCGCGGTCGCTTGAGCGAACTCGACGACGCGGGCCCGAGAGCCGCCGGATCGAGCGTCACCTGGTCCGGAGCCTCGGCCGCCTCGCCTTCGACGTCGAGGCGCAGAGCGGTCGGGCGACGGGCCGCCAAGTCGTCGAGCACGCGCGGAATCTCGCGCGGGATTCCCGCGCCCATCAAGACGTAGTCGACGCCGGCGAGCATGGCGCCGTAGAGCGAGGCGAGGTTCGGGAGCTGGATCTTGGTCAGCAGGTTGATCCCCACCGGTCCGGAGCGACCGCGACGAGCCAGAAACACCTCGACGAAGTTGGCGAGGACGGTCGTCTGCTGGCGCAGTTTCGACACCGTCCGACTCCACATCGCGAGGGCCCGATACGGCTCTCCCGGACGGCGGCCGCCGGGCCGGTAGAAGCGCTTCCAGACGGCCGCCGCCACCTCCGGCAGCGGGAAGCTCTCCATCGCCTGCCGCAGGCTCCCGTCGGCGTCTCCGTCCTGCAACCGGCGCGCGAGCAGGACGTCGAGCGCCGTTCCCGAGACCACCCCGAGCTGACCGCAATCGGCGACCGCCGCCGCGAGCCGCCAGTTCGAAACGCCGACTCCCATGCCGCCCTGGATCAACTCCGGCAGGCCGCCAGAAGGCCGCCTCCCGACTGACGCGCCGAGTTGATCGTGGTTCATCGCGGACGGCTCTCCGAACCGACCGCGACCCGGGCCGCGCGCCCTGGCGAGCCGCTCACGGTTGCGGATCGCCCCAAGCGTAGGTCGTGCCGGACTCGAATCCGTCGGAAAACAAGGACCCGGTCATGAATGCGCTGGCCGCCGTCATGAGCAGCGGCGCGCCCCGTCCCGTCCGCTCCCACAGCTCTTCCAGCTCCTTGCCGCGGTCGTCGGTCACGTTGCCATCGCGCAGCGCCTCGACGTATCGGCGCGGGAGGCTCTGGTAGTAGACCTCGCACTCCGCCCGGACGGCACCCGGCGGCGGCGTGAAGATGGAGTCGTGCCAGAACTGGCCCTCGGCGTAGGCGGCGCCGACGGCCGGGGCGCCCGCCGCCGCGAAGGCCGCCGGATCGAACCCGCGGGGGGGGATCCGATTGTCTTCGACGATCGAGTCGGCAAGCGCCATGTGACCGGTGACTCCCGCCGGCAATCCCGTGGCCGCGGCCGCCTCCTCGCTCAGGCCGACCCGCATCTCGAAAACCGTCGTCGTCTCCTCGTCGAGCTCGGCCTGCTCGGCGTCGTAGTGACCGTACTCGGCGAGGACCTCGCCGTCGGGGTCGAGGAAGCGGACGTGCAGCCACATCCTCCGGCCCTCGATGTGCCCGGTCGGCAGCTTGTGCCCGGTCTGATTGACCAGCCGCGCGACGACCAACCCGTCGCGCTCGAAGAGCGCCAGGCTCGCGGCGCGCTGGAGCATCGAGAGCGCCCGCTCGCGCGCGAGCATCAACTGCTTGGGATCGACCGGCGGATTCGGGTCCGACTCGAGCTGCGCCGCGATCAGGTCGAGGACCGGAACCGCCGCGCCGGCGAACTCGTGACTCGCCAGGTCGGTCCGCTCCGGTCCGGCGAAGCAGCCGCGCCCCGTATGGGTCGGCATATGACAGTCCTGGCAGGTCGAGACGCGAGGGCCGCGCGAGCCGCCGAATCGACCTCCCAGGTCGACTCCGCCGTTGGCGAAACTGCTGAGCAGCCACTCGGTGAAGGTGCGCTCGAGCGGGAACTGGCCGTGCGGGTCGGGGTCGGGACTTGGGGCTCCGATCGCGTTGTACCGGTAGGTCCCGTCCGGCTGGCGGGACACCGCGAGATTGCCGACGTCGTGGCAGGTACCGCAAAGCTGGGCTCGGCGGTGGAAGGGCGAGGACAAGGCGAGGTGAGGCGGGTTAGCGTCGGAATACGGTCCCCGCCGCCGCCCCTCGGGGTCGACCACGAACATCGCGTTGCCGACGTGGGCGGGCGGATTCGCGAGGCCGGCGAGCACCGCTTCGTCCTCGGGCGGGCTCGTCCCGGCCACGTACATCGGGTCGACGAGGCTGTGGCAGAAGTGGCAATCGACGCCGCCCCGGTCGTCGTCGGTCAGCGCCGCTCCCGTGGGATCCGCGGCGTGGCCGCTGATCACGGCCAGGGGTACGTGGCAGCGAAGACAGAAGGTTCCGACCTCTCCGACGTCCTGATTGGCCGCCGTCAGCTGGGCGTAGAACAGCGGATCGCGGCCCGCCAGACCCATCAGGCTTCCGGCCCAGGTCGACCAGGGATCGCGCCCCGGATCGAAGTTGCCGTGGCAGGCGCGGCAGTTGGTCGCCGGCAGGAGGGTCCCCTCTTCGACGTCGCCGGTCTGCGTGCCCGCGACCCAGAAGTCGGCGGCGGTCATCGGGATCAGCGCCGCCATCGCCGAGCCGGCGAGGGCGGCGAGAGCGAGCGCCACGCCCCGGCGAGGAGGGCGCCAAGGGAACCTCGAGCCGATCATTCGGCGGCAAGCTAGCGCCCGCCAGGCCGGGCACCTATGACGGCCGTCATCCCCGATCCGAGCCCCCGCCCTTACGATGCGCGGGCGTGCCCTCGGCAGAGCTATGCCTCGATCTGCTCGGCGCTGACCGAGCGGCGCACCGGGCGGCGGAGCTCGGCGAGCGCCTGCTGCTCCGCGTCGACTACGGTGGCAAGGTGGAGCCGCGCTCTCCCGAGGGGGTTCGCGTCGCGATACCCAATCGCGTGCTCGGAGCCGGTCCGCTCAGCGAGATCTGGCATTCGCGGCGCGCGGCGCGCAGCTTCGACGCCGATCCGTTTCGCTGGAGCGAGAACGGGCAGGTGCTCCTCGGGTGCAGCCGTCGCGCCGAGCACGGCGACCTGACGGAAGCGACGCGCCTCCACTTCGCCGGCCTGCTGGATCTGATCGCGCGGCGCGGCTACCCGCACTTGCTCCGCGTCTGGAACTACCTGCCCGCCATCAACCGGGGAGACGGCGACGACGAGCGCTATCGGCGGTTCAACGTCGGCCGCGCCGCGGCGTTCGCGGCGAGCGCCGATCCGGCCCCGGAGCTCGAGTATCCGGCCTCCTCCGCGGTCGGATCTCCGGGCTCGCACTCGCTGACGGTGTTCCTGGCCTCGGCGAGGCCGGCGACGCACCTGGAGAATCCGCGCCAAGTGAGCGCTTTCCGGTACCCCGAGACCTATGGCCCGAGGCCGCCCTCGTTCAGCCGCGCGACGCTCGCCGCCCCTCGGCCGGGTGCCGCGTTCTTCCTCTCGGGCACCGCGAGCATCGTCGGCCACGCGACGGTGCACGCGGGCTCGATCGACCGGCAGCTCGGCGAGACGCTGCGCAACATCGACGCCATTCTCGAGCAGATTCCTCGCGCCCCGGGCGAGCCGCGACTCCGGCTCGCCGACCTCGACCTGGTCAAGGTCTACCTGCGCGACGCGGACCACTTCGAAGCGGTCCGTTCCAAGCTCGGCCCAGCGCTCGCTCCCGGTTCGCGCGCGATCTATCTCGAAGCGGATGTGTGCCGCCGCGACCTACTGGTGGAAATCGAGGGCTCCGCGCTGCGAGCCGCCTCGCGGCGTCGCCCCGGGTGAGGGCGGGCGACGCAATCCGGTCCCCTGGCGCGCGGTCCGAACGCGCATGAGGCTCGAGACCGACCCTCGATGGCGCTCGGCTCGCGCTTCGCTGGCTCGTCCGGAGCCGCGCGCGGCGGGACCCGCGGCGGCGGTAGACTCGCGCACCAGGACTCCGGAGGAGGGTCGCGCATGAAAAGGATCGCGTTGGCGCTGGCGATCGCCGCCCTGCTCGCCGCCTGCGGCGGCAAGCGAAGCGACGCCGAGCACCTCTTGATCACCTGGGCCGACGCCCTCAACCACCACCTGGCGACGTCGTCCGAGGGCAACTACACCTACCCCCACGCGCTGGCGGAGATCGACCCGTTGCTGCGCGTCGCTCTGCCATTCGAGGATCCGTGGGGGCACCCGCTCCAATACCGCAGGATCGACGACGGGCACTACGACCTGGTCTCCCTCGGCGCCGACGGCGAGCTCGGCGGCGAGGACGACGTCATCGTGCACAACGGGCTGCTGCAAAAGCCCGCCACGGTCTACGCCAAGCGGCCGGCGAGCGCGGGTCTGGAGCCGCAGGGCGAGGGCGCGGTGCCGGGCGTCGCCGACTGAGCTCCTGCGCCCGCTCCCTCATCGACAGCGAACCTCGGCGCGGTTGCCGAGCGAAGAGCTCCCTCGCGCCTAGAGCGCGCGACCCAGCCGCACCACGAGCAGCGCGCGCACGAGATCGCCGGAGCCCGAAGTCAAACCGATCGCCAGCGCCGCCTTGAGCGCCAGCCGGTCGGAGAGCGGGACCGCAAGGAAGGGTTGGAGGTAGTGCTCCTGACGCGCGGCGTGGAGGCCCAGGTCGCCCCGCTCGCCGAGCCCGCCGAAGAGCTCGACTCCATAGAGGAGGTGCGAGTCGCCGTCGCCGTCCGGATCGAACGCCGCCGCACCCGAGTAGATCCGATTCGGGCCCAGGAGGAAGAAACCGACGGTATAGCCGACGGCGATCTCGCCGCCGTCGAGATTCTTCTCGGCGGCCAAGTCGAGCGACAGATTCCCCCAGTCGAAGTCCTGCGAGAAGATCAAGCGCCCCTCGAGTTCGTGTTCGGTCGCGAACTCTCCCGCCTCTTCTTCTTCGAGCGTGCCCACGACCAGCTCGCGATAGGTCTCGGGATGATGGAACTGTTCGTACTCCAAGTAGAAGACCGGGAGGAAGAAGTTGTTCGCCAGCCAAGGGCGGAAGCGCCCCTGAAGTTTGAAGCCGTCGATCCGCGGCGACTCTCCGGGCGCCCAGGTACCCAGGAGGTAGAGCGCCGAGGCGAAGTGCGGATCGAAGCCGCGCTCCAACTCGGCCACCTGTCCGTAGGTCCACTCGCCTCGCGGCGAGCGCACCGCGTCGACTCCGAGCTCGAGCTCGAGCTCTCCGACCTCCATGCCGTGGCTGTAAGTGTCGAAAAACGGCCCGCTTCCCGCCCGGGCGGTGGCGGCGGTCAGCAGGCCGAGGCCGAAAACGAGGCAGATCCTGTTCATGGTTCAGCGTCCTTTCCAATTCGACGGCGAATCCTACCCGGCGCGCGGAAGGGATGACGTGGCCACCGCCCTCGGGGCGCAGGCGGCCCTGGAGCCATGCGCCATCCGCGGGCACTCCGGGAGAATGATCCCGAAACCCGTCGAGTTGGAATCGAGCGCAGAAAGCGGCGGTAACCCCAACGCGATTCGCCGCCGGCCGGGCCGTTCAGGCCCAGATCGCGGGCCGGTCAGATCGACAGCCCGACGTCGCCTTCGAGGACCGAGGTCTTGAGCCGGGGGCGCTCTCCGCTCTTCCAGAGTGCGGCAGTGAGCTCGACCCGATACCGAATGGGCCCGCCGTCCGGTCGTTCGCTGCGCGCAATCGGGCGCGGAATGCAGACGAACTCGGTGCGCATCTCGTCGGCCGACAGCCGGACCTTCGCGTACCCGTGCCCTCCGAGATCCACGAACTCGAGGTGCGGCGCGAGATCCGGGTTGGAGAGCGCTCGGGCGCGCGCGAGATCGAAGCTCTTGGCGTACTCGAGACAGGAGCGAACGCCGTGCCGGAGCAGCATGTTGTGGGTCCAGTCCGGTGGCCCCGACGGCTTGTCGGCGAGAAACAGCGACCGGAGCGGAATGTCCTTCGGCAGATTGTGCTCCTGCGCTTCCATGGCGCCCGGGCTGGTCAGCGAGGCGCCGACGAAGCTCAGGCCGACGGGGTCGAACTTGCCGGGTGGAAGCTCGGCGGCCGCATAGCCGGCCCAGAAGCTGTGGAGGTCGCCCGAGACGATGGCGAAGCCCGACACCTGCGAATCGCGCACGAGCTGGTAGATCTCGGCGCGCTCCATGTATGCGCTGCCGTAGTCGCCGCCGCTCATGGCTGCGTACCCGCCGTCTGCGGGCCAGGGTTCCTTGGTGAGACCCGCGGGCAGGTTCTGCGGGTCGGCGCGCTGGTCGAGCGTGCCCTGGGAGTTGGCCCAGATCTTCCACGAAGCCGTCGAGCTCCGGAGCCTCTCCTTGAACCACGCCTTCTGCTCCGCCCCGAGGATCGTCTGCGGCGGCGCGTTGCGTTGCGGATTGGGGACGTGCGCGTCGTTGAAGCGGATCTCCGCCGGAGGATGGCCCCCGTTCGCGGCGCGCCCGCCATCGAGGACCTTCATCAGAGACTCGGGAAACATGGAGATGAACTCGTCGCCGCCGAGATTCCCCAGCGACGGATCGCTGAAGCAATCCGCGCTGCGGTAGCTGTGCTGGTCGGTGACGATCAGATCCAGGTTCCGGCCATAGCGCAGCGTCCGGTAGGCCTTGAGGCTGTGGATCGCCGTCAGGTTGTTCGGCTCCAGCCCCAGACCGCTGTCGTCGAGCTCCTGGATGGGAACTCCGTCCTTCACGGCGGGCGGACCGAACTGGTCGAGCGACCCGCTCGGCGGCGCGACGCGCGCGGGGAGGTATTCGAACCAGGCCTGATTCGCCGCGATCTTGATGCTCGGGGCGGGTTGCTCGAACTTCCCTGCCTTGACGGTGCTCTGCCAACCCTGCCAGGAGAACTCGTGGTTGTCCCAGATGCAGACGAACGGCCAGCGGGCGCGCGCGTCCTGGAGGTCGGGATCGACGAGATAGCCTTTGTAGATCGCGCGGTAGCCCTCGACGGTCAGCGGGATGTGGAAGTTGCCGACCTTGTGGCTGTCCGGAAGGCGTGCGACCTCGTAGATCGTGCGGTCGTAGCGTGTCTTGACCTCGTCGGGATACTCGACGACCTCGTAGATGAAATCGCCCAGGTGCAACACAAAGCCGAGCTGCTCGGCGACAGGCGCCCGCTCGTCTTCGTAGATCATCCGGCGATAGCCGTTGAGCTTGCCTTCGTTGACGTCCTGGCAGCTGACGAAGGCGAAGTTCACCGCGCGGGGATCTTCGGGCAACGGCGCGGTGATCGTGCGGCCGACCCGGCTGCCGTTGCCGTCGCTGTCGGTGAAGCGATACCAGTAAGTGCGTGCCGGCTCGAGTCCGCCGATGAGCACGCGCGCGGTCCAGTCCGCGGCGAGGGAGACCGGGGCCTTGGCGTGCGCAACGACCCGGTGGAAGCCCTCGTCCTCGGCGACCTCGACGGTGAGCAGCTCGCGCGTGCCCTGGGCAAACGGACGCCTCGTCCACAGGATGACGCTCCTCGGATCGGGATCGCCCGAGGCGACCCCTTGAGGATAGAGATCGCGCCGCTCGTGCCAGTGGACCCGCGAACCTCGCGCCGGTCCGACCCATGCGAGCGAAGCACCGATGGCTGCTGCAGCTTTGAGAAAGGCTCGTCGGCTGATCGTCATCGTCTCCCTCCGTGCGGGCTGCGGTCGACACGCTTGGCGCGGCTCGGGGCGGTCCGTCGGTTTTCGTCCAGGCAAGCCACTTGTCCTTCGACCGAACGCTGCTGGGCCCGATCGAGCGCCGGATGGAGTTTCGCGTCCAAGGGTCGAACCGTCCGCATCGACGCTTCGACGAATCCGCGAGAGGGCTTGCGCGCCTCGTTACGAAGTTTGCCTGGCTTGAGTACTCGGAGGTGCCGCATGAGGTGAGCTTAGGCGGCTGATACGCGCCGGCAACGGTTAGGTTGCGGGCGACGCAGCGCGCCACTCGGGAGCGTCGAAACGACGATCCTCGCGGCGCTCGCATCGCCACTGCCGACGCGGCCTGTGCGTGTGCAGAGGCCCCGTTCATCCCAGCGACGCCTTATCCCGCCGAGTTGGTCCCGAGCGCAGCGAGGTTTGGTAGCCCCAACGGGATTCGCCGCCTGCCGGGCCGTTCAGGCCCAGGCAGGACCGGATCCCGGCCGAGGTGTCGAGCGAGCGAAGCGAGGTTTGGTAGCCCCAACGGGATTCGCCTCCTGCCGGGACGTTCAGGCCCGGGCAGGACCGGATCCCGGCCGAGGTGTCGAGCGAGCGAAGCGAGGATTGGTAGCCCCAACGGGATTCGCCACCTGCCGGGCCGTTCAGGCCCAGGCAGGACCGGATCCCGGCCGAGGTGTCGAGCGAGCGAAGCGAGGATTGGTAGCCCCAACGGGATTCGAACCCGTGTTTGCGCCTTGAAAGGGCGATGTCCTGGACCGGGCTAGACGATGGGGCCGGTCGTGCGGCGTGCGGCGGGGAGAGCTCGGGTGGTGGGCCCTGAGGGAATCGAACCCCCGACCGTCTGGTTAAAAGCCAGTTGCTCTACCGACTGAGCTAAGGGCCCGCGCGCGCGGCGCATTATAGCGGATAGCTGCCGCTGCGCTCGGCGAGCACGCGCACCATCTTGCTCGCCAACCAGCGCGACATCGTCGGGCTCTCGCGCACGATCGTCTCCTCGCGCCGCGGTCCGGTGGACAGGATGGCGATGCGCGCATCGACCTGCTGCTCCAGGAAATCGACGTACTCGCGCGCCGCGCGCGGCAGCGCCTCGTAGTCGAGGATCCCGTTGGTCGGCTTCTCCCAACCCTTGAGGACCTTGAACACCGGCTCGGCGCGCTCGAGCGCGCGCTGACTCGAGGGCAGATGCCGCACCTCCCGGCCGTCGATGCGGTAAGCGATGCAGACCGGGATCTCGGGCAGCGTGTCGAGTACGTCGAGCTTGGTCAACGCCAGGATCTCCGTGCCGTTCAACTGGCGGGCGTAGCGCACCGCTACCGCATCGAACCAACCGCAGCGCCGCGGGCGGCCGGTGACCGTGCCGAACTCGTTGCCGCGCTGGCGCAGGTACTCGCCGCGCTCGTCGGTGAGCTCGCCGGGGAAGGGCCCGCCGCCGACCCGGGTGGTGTAGGCCTTGACGATGCCGAGCACGCCGTCGATCGCGGTCGGCGGCACGCCGCTGCCGGTGCAGGCGCCGCCGGCGGTCGAGTTGCTCGAAGTGACGTAGGGGTAGGTGCCGTGGTCGACGTCGAGCAGCGTGCCCTGGGCGCCCTCGAAGAGCAGGCTGCGGCCGTTGCCCAGCCACTCGTGCAACAGCTCCTCGGTGTCGCGCAGATAAGGCGCCAGACGCGCCGACCACGAGCGGCACTGATCGGCGAGCCTCGCCGGGTGCGGCAAGGGCTCCGCCGAGCGCTCGCCGAGCTCGCGCTGCATGCGCTCGAGCACGGCGCGCAGGCGCGTCTCGAGATCCGGCTCGGCGAGCTCGCCGAGCCGCAGGCCGTAGCGCGAGACCTTGCTCTCGTAGGCCGGACCGATGCCGCGCGCCGTGGTGCCGATGGCGCCGGCGCCCATCGCGCTCTCGCGGGCGCGATCGAGAAGGGCGTGCGGCGGCAGCAGCGCGTGCGCGCGATTCGACACGAAGAGGCGCTTCTCGACCCGCACCCCCTCCTTTTCCAGCCGCTCGACTTCGGTGAAGAAGGCGTCGGGCGCGATCACCATGCCGTTGCCGAGCACGCAGTCCATTCCGGGATGGAGGATGCCCGAGGGAATCAGCTGCAGGGAGAAATGGCGATCGGCGAATTTCACCGTGTGCCCGGCGTTGTGGCCGCCCTGGTAGCGGACGACGCCATCGAAGGCCGGGGAGAGGAGATCGACGATCTTCCCCTTGCCTTCGTCTCCCCATTGCATCCCGACCACGATCAGGTTCACCATCTGGATCCCGTCGCTTTCCGTATCTCGAACAGCCGTCGAATGTTAGCATGCGGCGACGGTCCACGAACCCGATTCCGGACGGCCGCCGCCGGCGGTCGAGGAGGCTCACCGATGCGCAGCGTCCCGCTCCTCTGCCTCGTCCTCGCTGGGGTCGCCGCCCCCGCTCTGGCGGCCGATGCCGCCGATCTCGTCCTGCGCCACGCCCGCATCTGGACCGGCGACGCGGCGCGCCCCGAAGCGCAGGCGCTCGCGGTGGTGGGCGAACGGATCGTAGCGCTCGGCACCGACGCCGAGATCGCCGCCTGGGTGGGGCCGAAGACCCGGCTCTTGGACGCCGGCGGGCGGCGGGTCGTCCCCGGACTGACCGACAGCCACACCCACTTCTTCGACGGTGGCTTCACCCTGCTGACGATCGACTTGCGCTACGCGGCGAGCCGCGAGGAGTTCGCGCGGCGCCTCGGCGAGTTCGCGGCCAAGCTGTCGAAGGGCGAATGGGTGCTCGGCGGCGAATGGGACCACGAGCGCTGGCCGGGTGCGCCGCTCCCCCGCCGCGAGTGGATCGACGCCGCGGTCGGCGACCACCCGGTCTTCGTGCAGCGGCTCGACGGGCACATGGGCCTCGCCAATTCGATCGCCCTGAAGCTCGCCGGCATCACGCGCGACACGAAGGACCCGGCGGGCGGCACGATCGTGCGCGACGAGCGCGGCGAGCCGACCGGGGTGCTCAAGGACGCGGCGATGGGCCTGGTCTTCAACGTCGTCCCGCCGCCGACGCCCGAGCAGTACCGCCAGGCGCTGCTCGCCGCCGAGAAGCGCGCCGGCGAGCTCGGCGTGACCTCGGTGCACGACATCACGATGTGGCCGGAGTGGGAGGCGCTCGCGGCGGCGAAGAAGCGCGGCGAGCTGACGGTGCGCTTCTACAGCCGGACGCCGCTCGCGCAGTGGGAGAGGCAGCGCGATCTCGTCGGCGCGCAGGGCGCCGGGGACGCATGGCTCCGGCTCGGCGGCTTCAAGGCCTACATGGACGGTTCGCTAGGCTCCTCGACCGCCTATTTCTTCCAGCCCTACCTCGATTCGCCGGGAAACTTCGGCCTGCTCGCCGAGGACTGGCATCCCGAGGGCATCTTGCACGACCGGATCGCCGCCGCCGACCGAGCCGGCTTCCAGGTCTCGGTTCACGCCATCGGCGACCGCGCCAACGCCATGCTGCTCGACGTCTTCGCCCAGGTGGCGAAGGAGAACGGACCGCGCGACCGCCGATTCCGCGTCGAGCACGCGCAGCATCTGCGCTCCGAGGACATCGCGCGCTTCGCGGCGCTCGGCGTCGTCCCCTCGATGCAGCCCTACCACGAGGCCGACGACGGTCGCTGGGCGGAGAAGCGAATCGGCTCCGAGCGCTGCCGCACGACCTACGCTTTCCGCTCGCTGCTCGACTCGGGCGCCAAGCTTGCCTTCGGCTCCGACTGGCCGGTCGCGACCCTCGATCCGCTCCAGGGCATCTCCGCCGCGGTCACCCGCCGGACGCTCGACGGCAAGAACCCGGGCGGCTGGATCCCGGAGCAGAAGATCTCGGTCGCCGAAGCCCTCGCCGCCTACACTTCGGGCGCCGCCTGGGCCGCGTTCCAGGAGAACGACAAGGGAACCCTGGCCCCCGGCAAGCTCGCCGACTTCGTCGAGCTCTCCGCCGACCTGCTCGCCGTCGCCCCGGACGACATCGCCGGCATCCACGCGCTGCGCACCGTCGTCGGCGGCAGAGTGGTCTTCGAGGCCGCGGCTGCCCCCGCCCACTGACCGCCGGCACCACCGGAGGCTGCGCCACATCCTGCGAAGAAAGGCTCGGCCAGGGAAATGGATGCTGGCTGTGAGAGCGGCGCCCAGCCGACCTCTCGGCCAGTGCACGAGGGCGCCGCCCAGCCCACGCTCCTAACCGAACGCTGTTCGCCTTTGGGTGAGTCGTTCGACCTGCAGCCGCTCTGCAAGGGAAGGCTCGGCTAGGGAAAAGGACACTGGCTGTGAGTCCGGCGCCCAGGCCACCCAGCCGCCAGTTCACGAGGGCGTTGCCCAGCCCACGCTCCTAGCCGAACGCTTTTCGCCTTTGGGTGAGTCTTGCGACCTGGCGCCTTCCTGGAAGAAGGAGGCAGGCAAGGTGGCGCCGTCCTGCCGTGGCCGCCTTGACGGTTCGGAGCTTGGGGCGTACCCTCGTTGGCGAATCGAGATTCAAGCGGTACGTGGCTCCTGGTAGGACTCGAGAAGGAGGTCTGCATGGCCCCTCGGTCCGTCTCGGCGGTCGCCGGTGCAGTCGCCGTTCCGCTCCTGCTCAGCTGCCTCCTGTCGATCGGACTGGCGCCCGCCGCGCTCGCGGCGAACGCCGCCATCGGCCTCTACGCGCTACCGACCGCCACCGATCATTCTCGCCTGAGCTGGCTCGATCCGAACGCCGACGAGACCGGCTTTCGGGTCGAGCGCTCGCCGAGCGGCACGGTTTGGGCGCCGGTCGGAGCCGCCGGCGCCAACGACACGGAGTTCGTCGACGCGGCACTCTCCGCCGGCACGGTCTACTACTACCGGCTGGTGACCCTGACCGCCGGGGGCGACGGCGACGCCTCCAACATCGCCACCGCCACCACCTTTCCCGCGGTCGCGGCAAGGGTCTGCGTCGGCCCGCTCGACGTCGGGCTCACGTCGGCGCGTTTTCCCGCTGCGGCCTGGAACGGAGTCGACTGGGGCGCCGCCTGGCAGGAGCGCGACGCCACCGGCAACAACGAGATCTTTCTGCAGCGCCTCGCCGGAGTCGACGGCACGCCGATCGGGTCGCCGGCCAACCTCTCGCAGAGCGACTCGCCGTCGCAGTTCCCCACCCTGCGCTGGAACGGCGCGCGCTTCGGCCTGGTGTCCTATGAAGGGATGCGCGGCGAGCCCGGAGCCGCCAATCCCGCTAATTTCTTCTTCTCGCTCTTGCGCGCCGACGGCTCGCCGCTGCGCGCCCGGGCACGCCCGTTCGGCGCCGCTCCGCCGATCGGAATCAACTCCTCCTTCGAGACCGCGCTGGTCTGGGACGGCTCGCGCTGGGACTACCTCGGGATCACCGATACGGCGCCGTATCAAGAGGTGACCTTCGCTCGCTGGAGCGAGACCGGCGACCTCGAGCTCGGCCCGCTCGTCATCTCGAGCGTGCCCTCGACCAAGAAGACCGAGGTCGCCGCGGCCTGGAGCCCGAGCCTCGGTAAGGTCGGCGCCGCTTGGATCGCCTACCGACATGCGAATTGGTACGTCTACTTCCAGCGCGTCGAGGAGTCGACCGGCGTCGCCGAATCGCCGGTTCTCCTGGCATCCTCGTCGAATGCCTACGGCTGGAACGGTACGCACGTCGCCTGGGACGGAACCCACTGGGCAGTCGCCTGGACGGCCTACGACCCCACCTTCTCCGACGGCGGGGTCTACCTCCAGACGCTCCTCGCCGACGGCACGCCGATCGGCGCGCCGCAACGGATCTCGGATCCGGCGACTGTCGAGGACTTCGGGCCGCAGATTTTCCCCAAACCGCCGTCGGGCTTCGCCGTTTTCGCCACCTCGGACGATCCGACTCCGCCAGGGTCGTACGAGATCGGGCGCCTCACGGCGGATGCGGACGGGAATCCGACCGGATCTCGCGTCCAGCTCTCGCCGAGCGACGCGCTGTTCTCTACGAGCCCGCGCATCGCGACCGACGGCACTCGCTTTCTTGCCGTCTATAACGACAACGGCGGCGGTAGCCACGAGATCGCCGACTTGCTGGTCGACGCCTCGGGAGTGAACCCGCCCTCCGCGCCCACGACCATCACCGCGGGCCACAGCCCCGGAAATGCATTCCTCAACAACGGTCCCGGCAACGCGCGCGCGGCGACGCTCGGCGCCGGCTTCGTCTTCGTCTGGACCGACGCGTCGACCGCGGCGTCGCGCTTCGGCGCGCGCATCGTCGACGGCAGCGGCACCACGGTCGCGGACGTCTTGCCCTTCCCGCCGCGACCTGGGTCCGGGACTCCCGGCCTGGCGAGCCTCGGCGGAACGTTCGCTCTCGCCTGGCGGGAGACCGGCACGAACGACATCCTCTTCCAGCGTTTCGATTCGACGGGTAGCGCCCTGTTTCCCGAGACCCAGCTCTCGGATCAGGGTACCAATCGCGCCGTGGCGCTCGAGTGGAACGGCGAGGTCTACGGCGCCCTCTGGCAGGAGAACGGCTCGCTCACCTTCCAGCGCGTGGCTCCGAGCGGCGCACTCGTGGGCGGCAAGCTGACAGTCCTCGGCTCCTGCGGCGGTTCCGGACCGGCCCTGCTCTGGGTCGGGAGCGGCTGGGCCGTCCTCTGGCCGCAGAACGGCAACCTCTACTTCGGCCTCCTGAATCCCGACGGCTCGGTGGCGGTGCCGGCGGTTCAGATCGCGGCCTCGCCGCTGCCGAACATCCTGCCGATCGGCGGCTTCACCGCCGCCTGGAACGGCAAGGAGCTCGCGGTCGCCTGGTCGCAGATCAAGGGGCCGCTCGATCCGCCCGGTCAGGACATCTACTTCACCGTCCTCCACCTCGATGGCAGCAAGGCCTTCCCGGAGGTCGTCGCGGTCAGCACCGACTGGGACGATCGCCAGCCGCAGCTCTACTGGGACACCGATCGCTTCCGCCTGGTCCACGTCGAGGGCTTGCACGGCGCACTGCGCGAGGTGGCTCTGCTGCCCAACGGGACGCTGTTGCCGGGCGAACGATTCCTCGCCAACCGCGGCGGCCGCTCGGCGATCGCCTGGAACGGCGTCGCGCTCGCTCTCGCCTGGGTGCCCTCCAACCTGCAGCGGCTCTACGTCGAGACGTCGGCCTGCCTCGCCGATCCGTCGCGCCCGCCCTGCCCCGGTCCGACGGCGACGCTCGATCCGGACGACGCGCGGCTCGATTGGGGCGCGGTCGTCGATCCCGAATCCGGCATCTGGCGCTACGACCTCTACCGCGACGGCGCGATGCTCGCCGAGATCTCGCCCAGCCATCTCTCTTTCGTCGACCGCGGCGCGATCGGCGGAGCGACGCATTCCTACGAGCTTCGGGCCTTGAACGGCGCCTTCTCGGAATCCGCCGGCTGCTCGCCGGTGGCGCTCGCCGTGCCGCTCTTCGGAGACCACTTCGAGAGCGGCGACCTGCGGCGCTGGTGGACCACCGAGCCCTAGCCCGGACTTCCGCCGGGCGCTCGCGGATCGCTCCGACCCCGTTCGGAGACGGGACCGCGCTAGACTCCTCGCCGACCCCCGGGGAGCCCGAATGTTCTTCAAGATCCCAGCTCTGCTTCTCAAACAGCTCTACACGTTCGGCAGTCTGGCGAACGGCGAGAACTGCGTGCAATTCAGTCTCAAGAACCGGCTCTCCGACGCGACCCTCCTGACCCTCGACCGGGTGGCGATCGACGGCCAGCACGTGCCGCTCGATCACGTCGAGCTCGACCTCGGCGAGGGCGTGGTCCACGCCGCCACCGCCCTCGGCGAGGCAAACCCGCTCGACTTCCCGCTCAAGCGCGTGGTGACCGTCCGGCTGCACCGCGACTCGCTCGCCAAGGGCAACCACGAGATCGAGATCGCCTTCCAGGCCAAGCCCTTCGGCGAGCTCGCCTTCAAGGTCAACGACGCGATCGCCGAGGACGTGCCGAAGCGACCGCAGATTCCCTACGACAAGCAGGACGACCACACGCTCGAGATGGCCCGGCGCCGGCAGCGCTTCGTCGAGGAGTACTCGGGCCACCGCCTGCAGCACGTCGACAAGTTCTCCTTCGATCCGGCGATCACGCGCGGCAACGTCGAGAACTTCACCGGCGTCGCGCAGATCCCGATCGGGTTCGCCGGGCCGCTGAAGGTCGAAGGCGAGCACGCGCAGGGAGAGTTCCTGATTCCGCTCGCGACCACCGAGGGCACCCTCGTCGCCTCCTACAACCGCGGGATCAAGGTGCTGAACCTCTCCGGCGGCGTCGCCTGCACGGTGATCGGCGACGCCATGCAGCGCGCGCCGGTCTTCGTCTTCGACGGCGCCCGCCAGGCGCGTGAGTTCTCCGACTGGATCGAGGTCAACCTGACCGCCATTCGCGAGGCGGCCGAGGCCACCTCGACGGTCGCCAAGCTGCTCTACATCGACACCTACCTGGCGTCCAAGTTCGCCTACCTGCGGTTCAACTTCTCGACCGGCGACGCCGCCGGCCAGAACATGGTCGGGCGCGCCACTTTCGCCGCCTGCTCGTGGATTCTCGAGCAGCCCTGGCCGAAGGAGCACGCGCGCAAGTTCTACCTCGAGTCGAACCTGGCGACCGACAAGAAGGCCTCGCAGGTCAACGTCATGCGCACCCGCGGCAAGCGGGTGGTCGCCGAGGCGACGATCCCGCGCGAAGTGCTGATGAACAACATGCGGGTCGAGCCCGAGCAGCTGCATTACCATGCCCAGGTCGCCAACGTCGGCGCCTTCATCTCCGGGGCCAACAACAACGGCGCGCATTCGCCCAACGGCATCACCGCGATGTTCATCGCCACCGGCCAGGACGTGGCCAACGTCTCGGAGTCCTCGGCCGGCATCGTCTACACCGAGATCACCCCCGAGCGCGACCTCTACATCTCGATCACCATCCCGTCGTTGATCGTCGCCACCCACGGCGGCGGTACGGGGTTGCCGACGCAGCGCGACTGCCTGGCGGTGCTCGACTGCGTCGGGCGCGGCAAGGTGCGCAAGCTCGCGGAAATCGTCGCCGGCGTGGTGCTCGCCGGCGAGATCTCGCTCGCTTCGGCGATCTCCTCGCTCGATTGGGTCTCGAGCCACGAGAAGTACGGGCGCAATCGCTGACCAGAATGGCCGAGCCGATCGCGGCGGCGGATCCGGGAGGCTCGACGGGCGAGCCGCGGGTCGGCGACTTCCCGCTGCTGGTCGAGAGCCCGCCGCCGGGCCTCATCGGCCGCTACTTCGTCACCCAGAAGCACGTCCTCGGACTGATCTTCGGCGGGCTGACCGCGTGGGTGCGCGGGCGCGCCAAGCCCACGCCGCGCGGCTTCGGTTGGGCGCGCCTCGCCGCCTGGCTCGCGCGGCCGTTTCTCGACCGGGGCATCGTCGCGCTTCCGTTCCCGGTGCAGCTGCGCCGGCGGCTCGAGATCCTCGGGCCCACCTACATCAAGCTCGGCCAGGTGCTCTCGCTACGCGAGGACATCCTGCCTACCGAGATCACCGACGAGCTCAAGAACCTGCTCGACAAGCTGCCGGCGGTACCGCTCTCCCGCGTGCAGCAAATCATCGAGAAGGACCTCGGCCGTCCGGTGGTCAGCATGTTCTCCTGGATCGACCCCAATCCGCTCGGTTCGGCCTCGATCGGCCAGGTCCACCGCGCGCGGACGATCGCGGGCGAGGACGTGGTGCTCAAGGTGGTCAAGCCGGGCAACCGTGAGATCCTGCGCCGCGACACCATCCTGCTCGGCATGCTCGGTCGTTTCCTCGAGACTTTTCTCGAGCGCTTTCAGCCGCGCAAGGTGCTGCGCGAGTTCACCGACTACACCCTGCGCGAGCTCGACTTGAGCCGCGAGGCCGACAACGCCGAGACCTTCGCCGCCAATTTCCGCGACATGCCCGACGTGGTCTTCCCCAAGATCTATCGCGAGTACTCGGGGCGCGACGTCCTGACGATGGAGTTCCTCGCCGGCGTGAAGCCCTCGTCGCCCGAGGCGCAGTCGCTCACCGACGCCGAGCGCGACAAGCTGATCGACCTCGGCGCGGCGTCGATCATCCGCATGCTCTATCGCGACGGGTTCTTCCACGCCGATCTCCATCCCGGCAACCTGCTCATCCTGCCCGGTTCGCGAATCGCCTTCATCGACCTCGGCATGGTCGGCCGCTTCACCGAGGAGCTGCGGCGCACGCTGATGTACTACTACTACTGCCTGGTGATGGGGGACTCCGAGAACGCGGCGCGATATCTCTCGCTGGTGGCGCACCCCGGGCGGGGCGGCAACGTGGAAGGTTTCCGGCGCGAGGTCGAGGAGGTTTGCCGGCGCTGGTCGAGATCGTCCAATTTCAGCGGCTTCTCGCTCGCCGCCCTGATCATGCGCTCGGTCGGCCAGGGAGCGAAGTTCCGCATGTACTTCCCGGTCGAGACCGTCTTGATGGTCAAGGCGCTGGTGACCTTCGAAGGCGTCGGCCAGATGTTGAAGCCCGGCTTCGACGTCGCCGGGCTGTCGCAGAAGCACGTCAACTCGATCTTCCTGCAGCAGTTCTCGCCTCTGCGCCTGGCCAAGGAGAGCCTGCGCGGAGCTCCGGATCTAGTCGACGCCCTCGCCAAGGCGCCGATGCTGATCACCGAGGGGCTGCGGGTGCTCGAGGCGGCCACCAAGCGGCCGGCCGAGAACCCGCTCGCCGGCCTGCGTGGCACGGTCTTCGCGGCCTCCTGCATCGTCGCCGGGGCGATCGTCGCGGCCGCGCACGGCCCCTGGTATCTCTGGGGCCCGCTCTTCCTGCTCGGCATCGTCCTCGCCCTGCGCCGCGGCGGCGGCGCCTGACGGCGCCGCAGGCGCAACCCGACCGCTCGACCCGCACGCCTCGCGGCAACCGCGCCGCGACACGCAGATCCGAGAACCGAGAGAAAAGAAGAAGAAAGAAAGAGGCTCGGCTAAGGGAAAAGACGCCAGCACTCCCGGCCTCGCCCAGTCGAGCCGCTCGCCAGTTCACGAGGGCGCGGGAGAAGCCCACGCTCCTAACCAGAAGCTTTTCGATTTTCGCTTCCAGGTGATCGCTCTTTCCTCTTGCTTCGGCGGCGGGGGTCAGACGGCGTCGGCCAGGGCGTCGAGCTCGGCGCGGAAGCCGTCGATGATCCGCTCGGGGTCGGGGACCAGGCCGGCGTCGGTGACGACGCCCATGCGCACGTGGCCGGCGTAGCTGAAGATCGACACCCCGAGCCCCAGCCGGCCGGCCTGCGGCACCCAGAAATAGAGCTCGCGGATCTTCCTGCCGGCGAGGTAGAGCGGCGCGCGCGGGCCGGGGACGTTGGTGAACACCGCCGTCGCCTTGGAGGCGAAGATCTTGACCATTGCGGTGTGCACGAACTGCGGCAGCACGCCCATGGCGCGCAGCAGCGAGAAGACCACCAGCGGCTCGGCCGAGCGCTTGAGCGCGCTCGCCCGGCGCTGCAGCTCGGCGAGCCGCGCCAGCGGATCGGCGATGCCCACCGGCAGAGAGAGGAAGATCAGACCGAAGCGGTTGCCGAGCTCGGCCATCTCCTCGAGCGGCCGCAGATTGACCGGCATGGCGCAGCGGAACGACAGGTCGCGCGGCGGCTCGCCCGCGGCCGCCATGTATCGCCGAAGGCCCCCGGCCATCGCCGAATTCAGCACGTCGTTGATCGTCGCCCCGAGGCTCTTGCCGAGCGTCTTGATCTCGTCGAGCGGCAGCTCGCGCGACCAGGCGACGCGCTTGGCCACCCCGAGCTCCCCCTTGAACGGCGTCCCGGGGTCGCGCGAGCGCGCCACCAGGCGGCCGAGCGAGTGCACCATCCCGGCGCCGCGCACGAAGGCGCTGGTGCGGCGAAAGGCCTCGACCGGAGCGAGCATCAGGCGCATCGTCTCCGGCATCACCTGCTCGGCCGCGGCGCGCGCCGCCGCGAGCGTCCCCGCCGGCCCGTTCAGGATGTCGAGGAACGGATTGCCGGGCACGATCTCGGTCGAGCCCGGTGGCGCGACCGTCGAGGGTCCGCCCGGCGCGAGGTCGGTCAGCGCCATCAGCACCACCATCAGGGCCACCCCGTCGCCGATCGAGTGGTGCAGGCGGCCGAAGACCACGGTGCCGCCGCGGTAGCCCTGGAAGAGTCGGAACTCCCACAGCGGGTGGCGGCGATCGAGCGGCCGGCCGAGGTGAGGCTCGATCGCCGCCGCCAGCTCCCGGTCGCCTCCCGGCTCGGCGATCCGCTCCTCCACCAGGTGGCGCGCGAGATCGAAATCGGCCGCCTCGGCCCACACCAGGCGGCCATCCTGCAGCGCCACCCTCTGGCGGAAGCGCGACACGATCAACAGTCGTTCGCGCAGGACTCGCGCCGCCGCCTCCCGGTCGACCTCGCCGTCGAGGGCGATGACGCCGTGGATGTGCATCAGATTCGACGGGTGGTCCATCCGCAGCCAGGCGACGTCGACGCCGGAAAGCGGCGTACCGCGCTCGCCGGGCGCGACCGGCAGGGGCAGGTTGACTTCGCGAGGGGAGACTTCCACGACAGAGCGAGTCTACTTTGAGTAGACTCCTGCGCCGTGTCCGCGAAGCTCCTCCTCCTCTCCGCGACCCTGACCGCCGCTCTCCTGCTGGGCGCGCCCGGAGCGGCGTCCGCCCTCCCGATCGAGCTCGAGTCGCCGCCCGCTGGCCAGGAGCTGGTCGGCGGCGAGGAGGTCCGGTTCGCCTGGAGCCCAACGGCCGACTTCGCCCGTTGGACCTCCGGCCTCGGGCGCATCGAGGAGTGGGAGGCATTCCTGTCGGTCGACGGCGGCCGGACCTGGACCGCGCGGCTCACCCCGCACCTCGACCTCGGCCGGCGTTCGATCGCCATCCGCATCCCGAATCTGGCTTCCGCCGACGCCCGCCTGCTGTTGCGCTTCGGCGACGAGCGGCGGGAGGTCGAGATCGAGCTGCCGCGGCGCTTCCGGATCGTCGCCGGTCGCTCGGCGCCCGGCCCGGTGCCGC
The DNA here is from genome assembly GCA_046331385.1 of Thermoanaerobaculia bacterium. GTDB lineage: Bacteria > Acidobacteriota > Thermoanaerobaculia > Multivoradales > JAGPDF01 > JAXLQW01. The sequence continues at coordinate 496,112 of JAXLQW010000001.1, read as the reverse complement.
TCGCGCCGCGGACCGCGCCCGAAGCCGCCCGCCCTGGCGAGCCCGAGGTCTCCTCCTGGGTCGAAGGCGACCGCGACGGTGGCCGCCTGCGCTCCGTCGAGTCCGGCACCGGCGGCGGCTGGAACGGCCGCGACCCAACCCGGCTCGCCAGCGGCGCGCGCGAGGCCGACGCCCTCCTGCCCGAGCCGCCGCGCGGCCCCGACTCCGCCGTGCTCGCCGAGCCACGGCCAGGCGACTCCGCCGCTCCCGCCTCGCCACCGGCAGCGCCCACGCTCGCGGCGCCCCGCGCGAGGCCCGACGTCCTCCTCCTCATCCATCGATTCAACGAGTGAGTCGCCCGCGGCTCCGGCCGCGGGTCGCGGGTCCGCGTGGGCCCCGCGCCCGGATTCTCTCCGTCGTCATCGATCCGCAGGAGGAGTACGCATGCATCGCTCGAGATTCGCCGCGCTCTGCGCCGGCGCGGCGCTCATCGCCGCCGGCGCTTCGGCGCAGAACACCGCCGCTCCGGCGCCCGCCGGCACGGCCGCCGAGACCATCGAAGTCACCGCCACCCGGCTCCCCGAGGACGTGGACCTGGTTCCCGCCTCGATCACCGTCATCACCGCCCTGCAACTGGCGGCGCGCAACGTTCGCCGCCTCGAGGACGCTCTGGCGCTCGCCGCGGGCGTCGGCTTCGCCCCCGGCGGCGACGGCGGCCCGGCCTCGAGCGTGCTCGAGCTCTGGGGCCTGCGCGAGTTCGACGCCTACTTGCTGGTGGTCGACGACGTGCCGCGCGGCGGCGCCTTCAACCCCGACGTCGCCAGCCTCGATCTGGCCGGCGTCGACCGGATCGAAGTCCTGCGCGGCGCGGCGCCGGTGATGTACGGCGCCACGTCGTTCGTCGGCGTGGTGCACGTGATCCACCGCGCCGCGGGCGCGGGCGAGGGCTCGGCGCGCCTCTGGGTCGGCAACCACTCGAGCGGCGGCGCCGACGTCTGGACGCCGCTGCCGGCCCTCGGCTCCTTCTCGCAGTCGATCAGCGCCGGCTACGAGAGGCGCGGCTTCGAGGACGACCGCACCGAATTCTCGCGCGGGCACGTCGCCTGGCGCGGCCGGAGGGAGCTCGCCGGCGGCGCCTTGCGCATCGAACTCGAAGGCAATCTCCTGCGCCAGGATCCGGCGAGCCCGCATCCGCGCGAAGGCCGGGTGCTCTCGAGCCAGGTGCCGCTCGACGCCAACCACAACCCGAGCGACGCCAAGATGGACGACGACCGCTTCCAGATCGTGCTCGGTTTCGATCACGCCCTCGGCCAGGGCCGCTGGGCCTCGACTCTCTCTCTTGCCCGTTCGAAGCGCGAGAACGTCAGGGGCTTCCTCAACGGCAGCGCGCTCGAAGGGGGCACCGAGAACACCGCCGACAGTTTCGTCCAGGACGTCCAGCTGACCGACATCTACTTCGACACCCACTGGTCGATCGCCAGGGGCGAGAAGGCGAGCTTCGTCCTCGGCCTCGATCACCTCTACGGCAAGGGCACGCAGGAGAGCGCCAACGGGGCCTACTTCGCCGCCCTCGACGGCTCCGGCGCCCCCGATTCGGGCTCGATCCGCATCGACGAGCTCACCGACTCCGCGGACGAGCGCAACTTCACCGGGCTCTACGCGCAGACCGAGTGGGCGCCGATCGAGACCCTCCGGGTCACCGCCGGTCTGCGTTTCAACCGCACCGAGGAGACCCGGGAAGGCGCCGTCGAGCCGACCGGCGACGACCCCGAGGCGCAAGCGGAGAGCGGCCGCGACGAGCTGTCGAAGAGCCGCCTGGCCGGCGTCGTGGGCGTCAACTGGCGCGCCTGGCAGGTCGACGACGCCGCGATCTGGCTCTACGCCGACTACCGCGACACCTACAAGCCGGCGGCGGTCGACTTCGGCCCCGAAGGCGAGGTCGAGATCCTCGCACCCGAGACCGCCAAGAGCTGGGAGGTCGGGGCCAAGAGCGAATGGCTCGGCGGCCGCCTGCGACTCGACCTCGCCTACTTCACGATGGATTTCGACAACCTGGTGATCTCGCAGGCGATCGACGGCCTGCCGGCGTTGACCAACGGCGGATCCGAGCGTTTCGAGGGCTACGAGCTCGAGGGCTCGTTCGCCATCGCCCAAGACTTCGACTGGCAGTTCGCCTATGCCCGCCACGACTCGAAGTTCCGGGACTTCCTGACCGAGTTCGACGGCGTCCCGACCCAGTTGCGCGGCAAACGCCTGGAGATGGCGCCGAAGGAGCTTGGCTCCACCGGCCTCGCCTACTCGCCGCCGAGCGGCTTCAACGCCTACGCCTTCCTGCAGTACACCGGCGAGCGCTTCCTCAACAAGCGCAACACGGCGCTCGCGGCCGACTACACGACCTATTCGGCGGGCATCGGCTACGCCTCCGAGCGCTTCAACGTGCGGCTCGACGGGCGCAACCTCTCGAACCGCCGCGACGCGGTGGCCGAGAGCGAGTTGGGCGACGCGCAGTACTACCGCCTGCCGGCGCGTTCCTACAGCCTGTCGTTCGGCACGAAGTTCTGAGCTCCGATCGGTGATGGACCGGCGCCCCGCGGCCCCCGGATAGGATTCCCGCATGTCCGACCGCGAGATCTCCCACCTCCTCGACCGCCTCGACCGCGCCTTCGAGCGCAAGGCCTGGCACGGACCCAACCTGCGCGGCTCGCTGCGCGGCGTCACCGCCTCCCAGGCGGCATGGCGCCCGGCGCCCGGGCGCCACAACGTCTGGGAGCTGGCGCTCCACTGCGCCTACTGGAAATACGCCGTCTGGCGCCAGCTGACGGGCGAGCGGCGCGGCTCGTTCCCCTTCGCCGGCTCGAACTTCTTCCCGCGGCCGGAGGGACCGGCGAGCGAGACCGACTGGAAGCGCGATCTCCGCCTCCTCGCCACCGTCCATCGCCGCCTGCGCGCGGCGGTGGCCGGGATCCCGCCGCGCCTTCTGGGAGCCAAGCCCGCCGGCAGCAAGTACGATCGCCGGACGCTGGTCAGCGGCGTCGTCGACCACGACCTCTACCACGCCGGTCAGATCCAGCTGCTCAAGCGCTTGCGCGCCGGCGCTTGACGGCGACGAGACCCGCGCCGCCATGCACGACCTGCCACCTTCGCTCTCGCCACCCTCCCCACCGCGGGCCGAGAAGCGGCCCGCGGTCTCCACCCTGCACGGGCAGACGCGAGTGGACGAGTACGCCTGGCTGCGGGACCGCGAGGATCCCAAAGTGCTCACCTATCTGAGGGAGGAGAACCACTACGCCGAGGCGATGACCGCGGCGCTCGCGCCGCTGCGCGAGCGCCTCTACGGCGAGATGCTCGGGCGGATCCAGCAGAGCGACGAGACCGTGCCGGTTCTCCGCGGCGGGTACGAGACCTTCTGGCGGACGCGCGAGGGCGAGCAGTATCCAACCTTCGTGCGCCGCCCGGCCGGGGGCGGTGCGGAGGAGATCCTGCTGGACGAGAACCGGCTCGCCGCGGGCGGCGATTACCTCTCGATCGGCGACGCCGAGATCAGCCCCGACTCCCGCTACCTCGCCTACACCGTCGACCGCAGCGGCGGCGAGCGCTTCACCCTCCACGTGCGCGATCTCGAGCGCCGCGTCGACCTCGAGGAGTCGATCCCCGACGTCTACTACTCGCTCGTCTGGTCGGCCGATTCGACCACCCTCTTCTACACCCGCACCGACGCCGCGCACCGGCCCGACCGCGTCTTCCGCCACCGGCTGGGAGACGACCCGGCGCAGGACGCCCTGGTGCTCGCCGAGCCCGACGAGCTCTTCCGTCTCGCCGTCGGCCACACCAAGGATCATCTCTACGTCCTCCTGACGGCGCAGAGCTTCGATCGGGCGGAGGTCTGGTGGATTCCCGCCGCGCGACCGCTCGCCGAACCGCGGCGGATCGCGCCCCGCCGCCCGGGCGTGCTCTACCGGGTCGAGCATCGCGACGGCCGCCTGCTGCTGCTGACCAACGACGGCGCGCCGGACTTCCGCCTCCTCGAGCGGCCGTGGGAGGGCGGCGCCGAGCGCGAGCTCGTGCCGCACGTTCCCGGCCGGCTGCTCGCCGAGCTCGAGGTGTTCCGCGACTTCGCGCTGCTGCTCGAACGCGAGGACGGTCTGCCGCACCTGCGCCTGTTCGACCACGCCAGCGGGCGCAGCCGAAGGATCGACTTCCCCGACCCGGTCTACGCCCTGGCGCTGGTCGAGACGCCCGAGTTCGCGAGCTCTTCGGCGCGGCTCGAGTACGGCTCACCGGTGACGCCGAACTCGATCTTCGATCTCGACGGCAGCAGCGGCGCCCTCACCTTGCGCAAGCGCCAGCCGGTGCTCGGCGGCTACGACCCGGCACGCTATCGCTGCGAACGGGTGTGGGCGCGTGCCGCCGACGGCGCGCGCGTCCCGATCTCGCTCCACGGTCGCGAGCCGCTCGCCCGCGACGGCTCGCGGCCGGTCCTGCTGCTCGCCTACGGCGCCTACGGCTACTCCTACGAAGCGCGCTTCTCGTCCCGGCTGCTGTCGCTCGTCGACCGCGGCGTCACCGTCGCCATCGCCCACGTGCGCGGCGGCCAGGAAATGGGTCGCGCCTGGTACGAGGCCGGGCGGCTCGGCGCCAAGCCCAACAGCTTCACCGACACCATCGCCTGCGCCGAGCACCTGGTCGCGACCGGCATCGCGGCGCGCGATCGTCTGGCGCTACGCGGCGGCAGCGCCGGCGGCCTGCTGGTCGGCGCGGTGCTCAACCTGCGCCCCGACCTCTTCCGAGTGGCGGTCGCCGACGTCCCGTTCGTCGACGTGGTCAACACCATGCTCGACGCCTCGCTGCCGCTGACCGCGAGCGAATGGGAGCAGTGGGGGGACCCGCGGCGACCGGAGGACTTCACCCTGCTCGCCTCCTACTCGCCTTACGAGAACGTCGCCCGCCAGGCCTACCCCGCCCTCCTGGTCACCGCGGGGTTCAACGACCCGCGGGTCGCGTTCTGGGAGCCTGCCAAGTGGGTCGCCAAGCTGCGGGCGACCAAGACCGATCGCGAGCCGCTCCTGCTGGTGACCCACCTCGGCTCCGGCCACGCCGGCGCCTCCGGGCGCTACGACGCGCTGCGCGAAGAGGCGTTCACCTACGCCTTCCTGCTCGATCGACTGGGTCTCGGCGCGGCGGGCTGATCTCGGTACCGGTCTCGACTCCCGCCCTGCCCCGAGATTCGCTCGCGGCCCCACCCCGTGGGGTTGCGAAGAACCGCCTCGACCGGCGTTGGCCGAGCTGCCGCGGGCCTGCATCCTATCGGCAAGGTACATATCTATATGACCATTCTTTCCAGGCGTCGCTTCCTGCAGATCGGCGGCGCAGCCGCGAGCGTCGGGGCGGCGGCGACCCTTCGGCCCGACACTCCGGCCTGGGCCGAGCTCTTCGGGCCGGCGCGCGCCGGCGACGTCTTCGAGCGGGTGCCGACCTTCTGCGATCTGTGCTTCTGGAAGTGCGCCGCCATCGCGACCAAGAAGAACGGCCGCCTGTGGAAGATCGAGGGCAATCCCGCCGACCCGCTGTCGCGCGGTCGACTCTGCCCGCGCGGCACCGGCGGCGTCGGCGCGCACTACGACTCCGACCGCCTGCGCGCTCCCCTGCTCCGGCGCGGCGCGCGCGGCGCGGAGGAGTGGGTCGAAGTGACCTGGGACGAGGCTCTCCTCCACATCGCCGAGAAGCTCGAGAAGTTGCGCGCCGAGCACGGTCCCGAGGCGCTCGCCTTCTTCAGTCACGGTATCGGCGGCAACTTCCTCAAGCACCTGTTCAAGGCGTGGGGTACGCCGAATCTCGTGGCCCCGAGCTACGCCCAGTGCCGCGGCCCGCGCGACGTCGGCTTCCAGCTCACCTTCGGCGAGGACGTCTCCACACCCGAGCGCACCGACATCGCCGCCGCCCGCTGCCTGGTGCTGATCGGCTCGCACCTCGGCGAGAACATGCACAACAGTCAGGTGCAGGAGCTCGCCGACGCCATCGGCGCGGGCGCCACGGTGATCGTCGCCGATCCGCGCTTCTCGGTCGCGGCCAGCAAGGCCAAGTGGTACCTGCCGATCAAGCCGGGGACCGACATCGCGCTCCTGCTCGCCTGGATGAACGTGCTGGTCGGCGAGGACCTCTTCGACCGCGACTACGTCGCCGCGCACGGGTTCGGCTTCGACGCCTTCCGCGCCGCGATCGCTCCATACACGCCCGAATGGGCCTACCCGATCACCTCGATCGACCCCGAGACGATCCGCGAGACCGCGCGCGAGATGGCGCGGCATCGCCCGGCGACGCTGGTCCATCCTGGCCGTCACGTCACCTGGTACGGCGACGACGCGCAACGCAGTCGGGCGATCGCCCTGCTCGACGCGCTTCTCGGCAGCTGGGGCCGGCGCGGGGGCCTCTACTATCCGGCCGCGTTCGAGCTGCCCAAGTACCCCTATCCCGCTTATCCGCACTCCGCGCGCGGCGCGGTCGACAATCCCGATGGCCGGTTCCCTTTCGCCGATCTCGGACTCACCAACGGCATCCGCGAAGCGACCTTGACCGGCAAGCCGTATCCGATCCGCGGCTGGTTCGTCTACGCCACCAACCTGTTGCAGGCCCTGCCCTCGCAAGAAGAGACGCTACGCGCCATCCAGCAGCTCGATCTCTTCGTGGTCGTCGACGTGGTGCCCTCGGAGATCGCCGGTTGGGCCGACGTCGTCTTGCCCGAATCGGTCTACCTCGAACGCTACGACGACCTCAACGCCGAGCCCTTTCGCGAGCCTTTCGTTTCCCTGCGCCAGCCGGTCGTCGACCCGCCCGCGAATCAACGTCCGGGTTGGTGGATAGCCCGCGAGCTCGCCAAGAAGCTCGGGCTCGCCGCCTATTTTCCCTGGAGAGACGTCGAGGAGTACCTCGATACGCGCTTGCGCGGCGCCGACCTGACGCTCGCCGAGCTGAAGCGCCGCGGCGTGGTGGTCGGTCCGCATCGACCGATCAACGAGGAAGAGGGCCACCCGCTCGAGTTCTCCACTCCGAGCGGCAAGATCGAATTCTGGTCCTCGCAACTGGCCGCGAAGGGCTTCGATCCGGTGCCGCGATACACCCCGCATCCCGAGCCGCCGCCCGGCTTCTTCCGGCTGCTGTTCGGCCGCTCGCCGGTGCACACCTTCTCGCGCACCCAGACCAACCCCCTGCTGCACGAAGCCATGGCCGAGAACGAGGTTTGGGTGAACGCCGACGTGGCGCGGCGCTGGGGGCTCGAGAACGGCCGCCCGGTGCGACTGGCGAACCAGGATGGCGCGCTCTCGGAGCCCGTCAAGGTCAAGGTCACCGAGCGGATTCGCACCGATTGCGTCTACCTCGTGCACGGCTTCGGCCACACGGCCAAGGGCCTGCGCCGGGCGCGCGGCCGGGGCGCCTCGGATTCGCAGCTCATCACCCGCTACGCCGTCGATCCGTTGATGGGTGGGACCGGCATGAACGTCAACTTCGTCACCTTCCGGCCGCTCGCCGGCGAGGAGGCCTGACGTGGCGCGCTTCGGTATGGCGATCGACACCCGGCGCTGCGTCGGCTGCATGGACTGCGTGCTCGCCTGCAAGACCGAGAACCAGGTCCCGGAGGGCTGCAACCGCGACTGGATCGCGAACGAGGCGCGCGGCCAGTTCCCCACTCTCCGGCTCGAAATCCGCAGCGAGCGCTGCAACCACTGCGACCGCCCGCCGTGCGTCGCCTGCTGCCCCACCGGCGCTTCCCACGTCGAGGAGTTCGGCCGCCTCGTGCTGGTCGACCACGGGCTCTGCATCGGCTGCAAGGCCTGCCTCGCCTCCTGCCCCTACGACGCGCGCTTCATCCACCCCGACGGCTACGCCGACAAGTGCACTTTCTGTTTCCATCGCGTGAAGGAAGGCCTCGATCCCGCCTGCGTGGCGGTCTGCCCGACCCGTTGCATGCACTTCGGCGATCTCGACAACCCGGAGAGCGAGATCTCGCGACTCCTGGCCTCGCGGCCGAACCATGCGATCCTCCCCGAGGCCGGCACCGGCCCGCGGATCTTCTACCTCACCTGAGCCCGCGGAGAATCTCGTGACCGAGCTCACCACGACGCGCTTCAATCCCCTGGTGGATCCCGCGGTCCATGTCTGGGGCTGGGAGATTCCCGTCTACCTGTTTCTCGGCGGCATGGTCGCCGGCATGATGGTCATCTCCGGGTACTTCCTCATCTCCGGCCGTTGGCGCAACAGCCGCTCCACCTGCTTCGTGCTTCCGCGCCTGAGCCTCGCGCTGCTGTCGCTCGGCATGCTGGCGCTGTTTCTCGACCTCGAGCACAAGGCTCTCGTCTGGCGGCTCTACACCACCTTCCAGCCGCGCTCGCCGATGTCCTGGGGAGCCTGGATCCTGGTCCTGGTCTACCCGGCGCTGGTCGCCGACCTGCTCTTGCGGCTTCCGCCGACCCTGCGCCGCCGCGCTCCCGCCCTGGGGGAGTTGTCCGATCGCCTGATCGCGCGACCCGCGGCGTGGCGCTGGATCGGGGCGCTGAACATGATCTGGGGAGGGCTATTGGGGATCTACACCGGTGTCTTGCTCTCGGCGCTCGGCGCCCGGCCGCTGTGGAACAGCGCGCTGCTCGGCCCGCTTTTCCTGGTCTCCGGGCTGTCGGCTGCGGCGGCGTTCGTCCATCTGATCGCCTCTGATGTCGCGGAACGCGAGCTGCTCGCCAGGGCCGACAACGGGTTCCTGATCGCCGAGCTCGTCTTCCTGGCGCTCTTCCTCGTCGGTCTCCTCGCCTCGACCCAGGCGCACGCGCGCGCCGCCGACCTGCTGCTCTCCGGACCGTTCGCTTCCGTGTTCTGGGTCGGCGTGGTCGCGCTCGGCACCGTCCTCCCGCTGCTGATCCAACTCCTGGCAGCCGGGAATCGGGTGGCGCTCACACCGGTCCCGCCGCTCTTGGTCCTCGCCGGCGGCCTCGCGCTGCGCTTCGTCATCGTCTACGCGGGCCAGGTCAGTCACTGGACCCCCATTTCCGCCTTCTGATCCGAAGGGAGGACCCCGCATGCGCACCGACCCTTCTCCCTCGCGCCGCGAGCCCGCCCCGTACACCAATCCGTACTTCGCCGGCGCCGGGCTCGGACTGGTGCTGCTCGCCGCGTTCGTGTTCATGGGCCGAGGCCTGGGGGCTTCCGGCGCCTTCTCCTCGCTCACCGCGGTCGCGGTACACGCGGTGGCGCCGGCGCACGCGGAGGGCAACTCGTTCTGGAAGGAGTACCTCGCCTCCGGCGTCGGCCATCCGCTGAAGGAGTGGCTGGTCTTCGAAGTGCTGGGAGTCCTCGCGGGCAGCTTCCTCTCCGGGCTCCTGGCGCACCGGCTCGGCTTCGTCGTCGAGAAAGGGCCGCGCATTTCCCGCCGCGGTCGCTTGACCCTCGCCTTCGCCGGCGGCGCGCTGATGGGGATCGGCGCCAAGCTCGCGCGCGGCTGCACCAGCGGTCAGGCGCTCTCCGGCGGCGCGGTTCTCGGCGCCGGTAGCTGGGCTTTCATGCTGGCGGTTTTCGGCGGGGCCTACGCCGCCGCCTGGTTCGTGCGCAAGGAGTGGCGATGAACGCTCCCTTCTTCAAGTTCGGAATGTTCGGTGACGAGGTCTCGCTGATCGTCGCCTTCGTCATCGGCATCGGCTTCGGCTTCTTCCTCGAGCGCGCCGGCTTCGGCAGCGCCAGAAAACTCACCGCCCAGTTCTACTTGACCGATCTCGCGGTCTTCAAGGTGATGTTCACCGCCATCGTGACCGCGATGCTCGGCCTCTTCTACTTCGCCTGGATCGGATGGCTCGACCTGTCGCTGGTCTTCGTCCCGCCGACCTATCTCGCACCCCAGATCGTCGGCGGCCTGGTGCTGGGTGTCGGGTTCGTCGTCGGCGGCTACTGCCCGGGCACCTCGCTCGCCGCGATCGCCACTGGAAAGGTCGACGCCCTGGTCTGCGCGCTCGGCATGTTCGCCGGCATTCTGCTGATCGGCGAAGCGTGGCCGCTGGTCGGCGCTTTCGCGGACTCGACCGCGCTCGGGCGGCGGACGCTCGCCGACGTCTTCCACCTGCCGATCGGCGCCGTGGTCTTCCTCGTGGTGCTCATGGCGCTCGCCGGATTCCGCGGCGCCGGGGCGCTCGAGCGGCGCTTCGGCGGCAAGGAGGCCGCGTGAGCCTCGCCCGTCGACTGCTCGACCTCTCGCCACCGAGCCGGCTCGCGCTGCTCGCCCTCGTCGGCGGGCTCGGGGCGCTGGCGATCGGGGATCCAGCCTCGTCCTCGCGCGTCACTCTCGATACGCGCGAGCTAGCGTCCATCGTGCAGAGCGAGGTGGATCACGTCTCGCCGGATGAGCTCGCCGATTGGATCATCGTCGGCCGACAGGACTTCCGCCTCGTCGATCTGCGCTCGGAGAGCGAATTCGCCGCGTACCACATCCCGGGAGCGGAGCGCATCTCGATCGTCGACCTGGTCGACGCCGCCCTGCCGCGAAACGAACGCATCGTCCTCTACTCCGCCGAAGGCATCCACTCGGCGCAAGCTTGGTTCCTTCTGCGGGCGAAACGCTATCCGGCCGTCTACATCCTCCTCGGAGGGCTCAAGCAGTGGCGGGAGGAGGTTCTTTTTCCGACGCAGCCGTCGGCCGGGGCGTCGCCGACCGGGATCACCGCCTTCGCCGCTGCCGCGGAGCGTGCCCGGTTCTTCGGCGGCCAGCCGGTCGCCGCCGCGGCCGGCACGGCCGCAGCCGCTCTCGCGCCGGCGCTCGCACCGCCCGCGATCGTGGCACCCAGCGCCAAGGCGGGCGCGCCCATCGTCAAGAAGAAGAAGGAAGGCTGCTGACGCCCCACCGTCGTTCGAAAGGAGTCCTCATGCGCCATCGCATCATCGCCGGCGTCGCCACTCTGGCGGCCCTGCTCGCCGTCTCTCCGGCATTCGCCACCAACGGCTACTTCTCCCTCGGCTACGGCACGCACGCGCGCGGCATGGCCGGGGCGGGAGTCGCCCTCCACCTGTCGTCCCTCGCGCCGGCGACGAATCCGGCCGCGATGGCCTGGATCGGGCATCGCTACGACCTCGGCCTCGCCCACTTCAGCCCGGATCGCCACTATTCCGTGTCCGGCTCGCCCAGCGGCTACCCCGGGACCTTCGGACTGGCCCCGGGAGAGGTGCACAGCCATCAAGGCGCGTTCGAGGTTCCGAATCTGGGCGCCAACTGGGAGCTCGACGGCGTCTCGACGTTCGGATTCGCGCTCTTCGGCAACGGCGGTATGAACACCGACTACCATGCGCGCACCTTCGGCTTCGCGCCGACCGGCGTCGACATGTCGCAACTCTTCCTCGCTCCGACGTTCGCGCGCAAGCTCGGCGACGGACGCCACTCGCTCGGGATCACCGCGATCTTCGCCGCGCAGCGATTCAAGGCGCAGGGCCTGCAGGCGTTCGCCTCCTTTTCCTCCGACCCCTCCAAGCTCACCAACAACGGATACTCGTACTCCTATGGCTGGGGCGCGAGGATCGGCTACCTCGGTGAGATCGTCGATTGGCTCTCGATCGGCGCGGCGTACCAGACGAAGGTGAACATGAGCCGCTTCGACGAGTACGCGGGACTGTTCGCCGATCGCGGAGATTTCGACATCCCGAGCAATTGGACGATCGGCGTCGCTCTCCAGCCGAATCGGTCCCTGGACGTGGCGCTCGACGTTCAACGCATCCACTTCTCCGAGGTGGCTTCGGTGGGCAATCCGCTGTTGCCGAACCTCGTGCAGGCGCCGCTCGGAGCGCGTGGCGGCGCCGGATTCGGCTGGCGCGACATGACCGTCTACAAGGTCGGTCTGCAGTGGCGGCCGTTCGACCGCTGGGCGCTACGCGCCGGTTACGCGTGGGGAGACCAGCCCATCCCGGCGAGCGAAGTGCTGTTCAACATCCTGGCTCCAGGCGTGATGGAGCGCCACGCGAGCCTCGGCTTCAGCCACGACTTCGACCGCAGTGGAGAGGTCACCTTCGCCGTGACGCGCGCTTTCTCGAGCCAGGTGGTCGGGCCCAACCCTCTCGAGGCTCCGGGAGCGCAGACGATCGAGCTCCACATGGACCAGTGGGAGGTGGAGGTCGGCTACTCCTTCGGCTTCTGAGACCCGCCGCCGCCCGCCCCGAGCTCGAGGCTCCCGGGCGTAGGCTCGGGAGCCTCGTACTCTTCTAGCGCGACAGCGATTCGAGCCGATCGAGGAGGCGCTCGAGCCGCTCGGTGACCGGCTCGCCCTGCGCCCGGCGGGGAGCCGGGCCCCCCACTCCGACGCCGGCCCACAGGTCGCGTTCCGGGTCGGCGAGCACGTCGCGACGCAGGCGGACGCCGTGGCGGGCGAGCACCGGCGCAAGCTCGTCGGCGCGCCGCGCGAGCTCGCGGCGGGTGGCGCGGTAGGCGTGCTGCGCCACGTCGCGGCGAGCCGAGAAGCTGAAGATGTTGGTGAAGAACATCCGGTAGTCCGAGCGCTCGGGCTCGATCAACACCACGTCGGCGTCCGGGTAACGTTCGTCGTAGGCCTTCATGCCCACCGCCAGGCGCGAATGGATGAGGGTGCGGAAGGTCTGCGAGAGCACCGTCGGCAGACCGCGTCGCACCAGCTGATCCTCGGGCATCTCGCCGCTCTCGACGGCGCGCGCCATGTCGACCGGCACGATCGGGTTGATGCACAACAGCAGCTGGACGCCGCGGCTGAGCGCCACCGAGGCGTGCAAGGTGCGGTTGAGCACCCCGTCGACGTAGTAGTGCCCGTCGATCATCACCGGCGGGTAGAGGCCCGGCAGCGCGGTCGAGGCCTGGACCGCGCGGGAGACGGGCACGTGATCCTGCCCGTCCAACCCGAAGAGCACCGAGCGGCCGGAGTTGAGCTCCGCCGCGACCACGATCAGCTGGTGCTCGAGCTGCCGGAAGTCGTCGCTGCGCCCCTTCATCGAGTAAATGCGCTCGAGGTAGTGGCGGATCGGCTCGTTGGCGAAGATCCCCACCGGCAGGGCGCGTGCCATGCGCGTGAACGATTCGATCAGGGTGCGATCCGACGGGTTCTTGGCGAATTCGAGGATCGAGTCGGCGATCAGGTGCGGCACCGAGCGCGCGCGGCCACCAAACTCGGCGAGCGCCGGAGTGAAGAAGATCTCCGGCCGGAAGGGGTGCTCGCCGGGCTCGTGCTTGAGGATCGCCCGGCACATCTGGGTCGGGGTGAGGTGGTTCACCAGGTTGGCGGCGATGAAGGCGCCCGCCGAGACCCCGATGTAGAGGTCGAGGTCGTTGAGGTCGATCCCTTCGATCGCCTCGTCGAGGGCGCGGAGGGCGCCGATCTCGTAGATGGCGCCCTCCGGCCCACCCCCGGCGAGGGCGAGCCCGACCTTCGGTCGCGAGCGTCGGCGGGGAGCCTGCCGCTCGCGCATCGATCAGCCGGCCTTCCTCTTCGTCGCCGGGGCCCGGCGGCGCGCTGCCGGTTTCTTCGCAGCGACCATGCGGGTCAGCTCCTCGACCCGTCGGGTCAGGTGCGAGATCTCGTCCTTGCTCGGCACGCCGATGCGGTGCAGCGTCGAGGCCACGCGCTCATCCCAGGCGTCCTCGACTTTCTCCCACACCTCTCCGGCGCGCTCCTTGGCGGAGCCGGCGGCTTTCTCGACCTTGCCCTTGACGCTGTCGAGCTGCTTCTTGCCGCGGGCCTCGTAGGTCTCGCCCTTCTTGACCAGCTTGTGGAACAGCTTGCCGCCCTCCTGCTCGGCCACCGACAGGGCGCCGAGTCCGGCGAGCCAGATCTTGTTGGCCGACTGCTTCACCTGCTCCTGGACTTCCTTCGCGGTCTTCTTGGCCATGATCGATCCCCTCTCAGGCGGCGCGGCGGGCGGTGCGCCGCCGGCCGACCTCGGTCGCCAGCTTCTCGACGCGCGCGGCGAGGGCGTCGACCTCGTTGCGAGTCGGCAGGCCGAGGCGATGGAACACGGCGCCCATCGTCTCTTCGGCGCCTTCGGCGAGCTCGCCGGCCCGCTTCTCCACCGTCTTCCTGGCGCTCGCGAAGGCGCGCTGCGCGGCCTTCAAGTCGGCGGTGCCGCGCTGGCGCCCCTTGGCGACCAGAGTCTCGAATAGGTCGCTCGCGCTCTCGCTCACCGTGGCCGCCAGACCGAGGCCGGCGAGCCAGAAGGTCCGCCCGGTGTCCGCCGCGCGCTCACCGGCATCGGAAAGACGCTCGCCCACTTCCTGCTTCCAGTCGTTCTCGTGACGCTTCATTTGGATTCTCCCTTCGTCGCGCGCCGGTCTCGGCGCGCGTTAGAGGCTGCGTTGGCGGCCGTGGCTCGCGGTCCGGCGCCCTTGCGCCCGCTCCGCTCGCCACCGGCTTTCCTGCGACCCTCGAGCTCGGCGAGCGAGCCCTCGAGCTCCTCGAGACGGCTGCGCAGGCGGTCCATCTCCTCGCGCGCCTTGCGTACCGGCGCGAGTCGGTCCATGGAGGCCTGGAAGAAGCGATCGACCTGATGCTGCACGTGTTCGACGCCGATGTCGACCGCCTTCTGGCCGGCGCGCACCAGCTCGTGCAGCAGCTCCGACGGGAGGAACGAAGTGCCCCGCTTGCCCTCCTCGAGGATGATCTGGGTGAGGGTCGGTGCGGTCACGTCGGAGCCGGTGGCGTTGTCGACCACCTGCACCTCCATGCCGCCGCGGATCCACTCCGCCAGCTCGTCGAGGGAGACGTAGCGGCTCTCCTCCGTGTCGTAGAGCTTGCGGCTCTCGTAGCGTTTGATCAGGCGGGTCATCGTCTTGCCTCCCCGGTTGCCGCATCGCGGCATCCAGCGCGGAATTTATACCGCAGTGCGGCAAGAGTGTCAACCCGCCCGCGCGGGCGGCGCTGGCGACGCGGAGTTCCGGTCTAGAATCGCGCCAGCGAGCGGCCGCGCCAAGGCGGCAGCGGAAAGGAAGGAGCGGGATGCCGCACATCATCACCGAGCCCTGCATCGGCGTGAAGGACACGGCCTGCGTCGACGTCTGCCCGGTCGACTGCATCTATGGCAAGGGCGAGGACTGGGAGATGCTCTACATCCAGCCCGAAGAGTGCATCGACTGCGGTCTGTGCATCGACGCCTGCCCGGTCCAGGCCATCTACCCGATGGAAGAGGTCCCGGACAAGTTCAAGGCCTTCATCGCCAAGAACTACGAGCACTTCAAGCTCACCCCGCCCTGAGCTCGTTTCGAGGAGAGTTCTCAGTCTGGAGGCTACAATGCGCATCCATCCGGCGGTCAGGTTCATGTTCGGTTCCTGCCTCGTGTTCTGGATGGCGCCTAGTCGGCCGAGCTTCGCGGTTCCGGAGGTCGAGCAATACTCTTCACGAGGGGTCATGGACCATTGGGGCCAGGTAACGGGGACGATCCTGAATAGCCCGATTGCTCCTCACACCTGCTTTCTCCCGTAGCTTTCCATCAGTTCGCAGGCCGCGGCGTTGGTTAGGCTCTCGAAGATCGCGACGCTCGCCGGCTCTTCTCGCCCAGCGGCTCTGGCTTTCGGATTCTCGGCACTTGTCGGTGCCTTGACGGTTGCCGTCTCCGTCGGGGTGATTCACGGCGGTGTGCCGAGCGGCGCCTTCCTCCTTTCTGATCAAGTCAAGGCCGCCGGAGAACCTTGGCCTTTCCGGGTCGACCCCAGACCCTCCGGTGCTGGATATGACGGTCAATTCACGCTTCTGCTGGCTCTCGACCCGCTCTTCCTAGGACCCGAGACGGAGTGGCTCGACCTTCCTCGCTACCGAGCGCGCAGAGCCCTCGTCAGTCTGCTGGCAGCGCCACTGGCCGCAGCGGCCCCCGGGAGCGCTCCCTGGACCATCTTGGTCCTTCTGGTCCTCCTTCAGGCTCTGGGCTCCGCGGCTCTAGCGGATGCTCTATCGAGGGCGGCCCAGCCTTGGTATTGGGCAATCGCATTCCCCTTCGCCGTCGGAAACCTGCTCTGTCTGTGGCGCGGCCTCAGCGACGGCGTCTTTGCCGCTCTGCTAATCCTGATGATCGTCAACCTCGGTAGCAAGCCGCTGCGCTCCGCTGCATTCGGAGCGACCGCCATCCTTCAGAAGGAGCTGGCGCTGCCGCTCGTCCTTTGGTCGGTCGCCGGAGGGACCCGAAGACCCGCGGATCGTGCTCTCGGGCGAATCGCGATCGCCTTGGTACCACCCGCGCTCTGGTGGGGCCTGGTTCACTCTCACTTCTCGGCTCCCGAGCCGTCCTCCTTCGCCACCAACTTCGGATGGCCGGCGATGGCCCTCCTCAGGCGATGGGACGTCGCGCTCTCCGGTAATCTCGGGTCGATTCGCACGGCGAAAGACCTGGCCTTCCTCTTCTCTACGACCCTCACTCTGATTTCCGGAGTGTTGCTGGGTATCGCGGGCCTTCGGAATCGGCGGAGTCGGTCGGCAGAAGCCAACGCAGCGAGCGAAGGCTGCTTGTACTTCTCGACTCTGGGGATCTTTCTTTCCGATCCGGTCTGGGTCGAGCCGTGGGCCTACGGCAGGGTCCTGCTCCCTCTAACTGGTCTGTGCCTCCTTGCCGCAGCTGGCCATTCGAGCAAGAGCCTCGCGAGGAGGCTCGGCTTCGCCCAATTGGCCTTGTCCGCGCTCCTGGGCGCTACCTACATCGGCGCCTTGCTGAGATTGCGAGTTCAGTAGCTTCGACCGCTGGAGGCCAGCCAGTCTGCGGGTCTCCTGCGAAGCCACCACCTGCCGGCTTAGGCAAAGCGAGGGAATAGCATCAAGGCGGACGCTGTTGGAAAATGTGACTTGGGCGCGCTCAACTTTTTCGTGGGCGACGGAGGGGTGCGTGGAGTACAAGGACTACTACAAGGTACTGGGCGTCGAGCGCGGGGCCTCGCAGGACGAGGTGCAGAAGGCCTACCGCAAGCTGGCGCGCAAGTTCCACCCCGACGTCAACCACGACAAGGGTGCCGAGGCGCGCTTCAAGGAGATCGCCGAGGCCTACGAAGTTCTAAAGGACCCCGACAAGCGCGGCAAGTACGACCAGTACGGCGCCGCCTGGTCGTCGGCGCGCGAACGCGGCGCTCCCCCGCCGGGTTTCGAGAGCTACAACTTCGACATCGGCGGTCAGGGCTTCGACTTCCAGGGCGCCGGCGGATCGGGTTTCAGCTCCTTTTTCGAGATGCTCTTCGGCCAAGCGGCGCAGGGCCGGGACGTGCACTGGAACGTCTCCGGTCCGGGGCGCGGCGGCTGGGCGCGGCCGGGCGCCAATCGCGATGTCGAGCTCGAGCTCGGGCTCGAAGAGGCCGCCCGCGGCGGAGTGCGCGAGCTCGACCTGCGCGATCCGGTGAGCGGCGAAGCGCGGCGGATCAAGGTCAACTTGCCGAGGGGCCTGCGCGACGGCCAGAAGATTCGCGTCCCCGGGCAGGGCGATCGGGGCCTTGCCGGCGGGCCGATGGGCGACCTGTTTCTGCGCGTCAAGCTCGCCCCGCACCCGGAGTTCCGGCTCGCCGAGGGCGCGCTGCAGATGGTGGTGCCGATCACTCCCTGGGAAGCCGCGCTCGGCGGACAGGCCGAGCTGCGAACGCTCGATGGCCCGCTGACGGTGCGGATTCCGGCCGGATCTTCCTCCGGGCGCAAG
Source organism: Thermoanaerobaculia bacterium (assembly GCA_046331385.1). GTDB lineage: Bacteria > Acidobacteriota > Thermoanaerobaculia > Multivoradales > JAGPDF01 > JAXLQW01. Next base: position 478,498 of record JAXLQW010000001.1, on the reverse strand, counting down.
ATCCGGGTGCGCGGCCGGGGTTACCCCGGGGCCGACGGTCTGGCCGGCGACCTGATCGCCGAGCTGCGCATCGTCGTGCCCGACAAGGCGAGCGCCGAGGAACGGGAAATCTACGAGCAGTTGGCGCGGGCGTCGAAGCACCGGCCACGCGACTGAGGGGATCGCGGACACTCCACCCAACGGGGGGCGACCATCACCATGGACGTGAACAAGCTGACCCAGAAATCCTCGCAGGCGCTCGGCGCCGCGCAGTCGGAGGCGGCGCGCCGCGGCCACCAGGAGGTCGACACCGAGCACCTGCTGCACGCCCTCGTGGCGTCGCCCGAGAGCCTGGTGGCGCGCCTGCTACCGCGGGCCGGAATCGATCTTGCGGCGCTCGGCGCCGCGCTCGAGCGCGAGCTGCAGAAGCGGCCGAGCGTCTCGGGCGGCGGCAGCGAGCCCGGAAGAGTCCTGGTCACCCAGAGGCTGCAGCGCCTGCTGGACGCCGCGGAGGAACAAGCCAAGCGACTCAAGGACGAGTACGTCTCGGTCGAGCACTTCGTCCTCGCTCTCCTCGACGAGAGCCCGGCCGGCCCCGCCGCGCGCGCGCTCAAGGAGGCCGGGCTCAGCCGGGAACGCTTCCTCCAGGCGTTGACCGCCGTGCGCGGCAACCAGCGGGTCACCTCGGCAGATCCCGAAGCGACCTACGAGGCGCTCGAGAAGTACGGCGTCGACCTGGTCGCCGAAGCGCGGCGCGGCAAGCTCGATCCGGTCGTCGGCCGCGACGCCGAGATCCGCCGCGTCGTCCGCATCCTGTCGCGCAAGACCAAGAACAACCCGGTGCTGATCGGCGAGCCCGGGGTCGGCAAGACGGCGATCGTCGAAGGCCTCGCGCAGCGCATCGTCAAGGGCGACGTACCCGAGTGGCTGAAGGACCGCGCGCTGTTTTCGCTCGACATGGGCGCGCTGCTCGCCGGCGCGAAATTCCGCGGCGAATTCGAGGAGCGGCTGAAGGCGGTGTTGAACGAGATCAAGTCGAGCGCCGGGCGCATCCTGCTGTTCATCGACGAGCTGCACACCATCGTCGGCGCCGGCAAAACCGAGGGCTCGCCCGACGCGGGCAACCTGTTGAAGCCCATGCTGGCGCGCGGCGAGCTGCATTGCATCGGCGCCACGACCCTCGACGAGTACCGCAAGAACATCGAGAAGGACGCGGCACTCGAGCGCCGGTTCCAGCCGGTAATGGTCGACGCGCCGTCGGTCGAGGATACGGTCTCGATCCTGCGCGGTTTGAAGGAGCGCTTCGAGCTGCACCACGGCGTCAAGATCCAAGACAACGCGCTGGTCGCCGCCGCGACGCTGTCGAATCGTTACATCAGCGACCGCTTCCTCCCCGACAAGGCGATCGACCTGGTCGACGAGGCGTCGGCGATGATCCGCACCGAGATCGACTCGCTGCCGCAGGAGCTCGACGAGCTGAGCCGCAAGGTCCTCCGCCTCGAGATCGAGGAAGCTTCGCTCAAGAAGGAGAAGGACAAGGAATCGAAGCAGCGGCTCGAGGACCTGCGCCGGGAGCTCGCCGATCTCAGGGATCGGCACCGCGCGCTCAAGGCGCAGTGGGACGCGGAGCGCGAGGCGATCGGTCGGGTGCGCAAGCTGCGCGAGGAGATCGAGCAGCTCAAGCAGGGAGTCGAGAGCGCGGAGCGGAGCTACGACCTCGACAAGGCCGCCGAGCTGCGCCACGGGCTCCTTCCCCAGCTGGAGAGGAAGCTCGCGGAGGTCGAGAGCGGTGCCGCCGCTGGGGGCGGAGCCGGAACCGGCGGACCCCGCGCCGCGCGGCTGGTGAGAGAAGAGGTCACCGAACACGAGATCGCGGAGGTCGTCGCCCGCTGGACGGGCATCCCCGTGAGTCGTCTGGTCGAGGGCGAGCGCGAGAAGCTCCTGCGCCTGGAAGAGATCTTGCACCGGCGGGTGATCGGCCAGGACGAGGCTGTGCAGCTGGTCACCGACGCCGTGCTGCGCGCGCGCTCCGGAATCAAGGACCCGCGGCGGCCGATCGGCTCGTTCATCTTCCTCGGACCGACGGGCGTCGGCAAGACCGAGCTCGCCAAGGCGCTCGCCGCCAGCCTCTTCGACAGCGAGGACAACCTCGTCCGCATCGACATGTCGGAGTACATGGAGAAGCACGCGGTCTCGCGCCTGATCGGCGCCCCGCCCGGCTACGTCGGCTACGAGGAGGGCGGCCAGCTGACCGAGGCCGTGCGCCGCAAGCCCTACTCCGTCCTGCTCTTCGACGAGATCGAGAAGGCGCACGCCGACGTCTTCAACGTGCTCCTGCAGCTGCTCGACGACGGTCGCCTCACCGACGCGCAGGGGCGCACGGTCGATTTCAAGAACACCGTCGTCATCATGACCTCCAACCTCGGGTCGCACGACTTGCTGGAGGGGATCGACGCCACCGGCGAGCTGACCGAGACGGCGCGCGATCGGGTGCTGGCGCAGCTGCGCTCCCACTTCCGGCCCGAGTTCCTGAACCGGGTCGACGACGTGGTCCTCTTCCGGCCGCTGCGCCTAGCGGAGATCGAACGCATCGTCGACCTGCTGACCGAGGAGCTGCGCCGGCGCCTCGTCGACCGCGGTTTGGGCCTCGAGATGAGCCCCGCCGCGCGCACGCTGGTGGCGCGCGAGGGGTTCGATCCGGTCTACGGCGCCCGGCCGCTCAAGCGTTTCCTGCAGCATCAGCTCGAGAGCCGGATCGCGCGCGCCATCCTCAGCGGCGAGTTCGCCGAAGGCAGCACGGTGCGGGTCGAAGCGGTCGACGGCAAGCTGTCGGTCGAGCTCGCTCCGGCGGCGGCGCCGACGGCGCCCGCCGCGACCTCCGCCGCCTGAGCAGCGACGGTATACTCCTCCCGCTATTCCTGACGCCGTTTCGGCAGCGACGAGAGGGGCATGTCGCTCAAAGACCGGATCTTCGCCGCGCTGACTTCCGACTGGAAAACGCTCGCCGAAACTCACCTGCGCAACGGCGACAAGCTGAAGGCCGCCGAGGCCTACGCGCGCGGTGGCGCCTTGCAGCAGGCGGCGAAGCTCGCCGCCGAGGCCGGCGACTCGACCCGCGCCATCGAGTACACCCTGCGCGGCGTCCTCGGCGAGGTGCCGGAGGGGATGGAAGAGGCGACCGCCGAGCAGGCCGGCGAGCTGCTCTTCGCGTCCCGCCACTACGCCGAGGCCATCACGCTCTTCGAGCTCGCCGGTTCGTGGAAACGGGCCGCCGAGGCGAGCGCGCAGCAGCAGCAGCCGCAGCGCGCCGGACGGTTCTACGAGAAGGCCCGGCTATGGGCCCTGGCGGCGCTCTACTACGAGAAGGCCGGACAGCTTCCCGACGCCGCGCGCTGCCTCGAGCGCGAAGCGCAGCGCCTGCGGACCGAAGGGCGCGCCCAGCGCGAGGCCGACCTCGAGCGCAAGATCCTCGAGGTGGATCAGCGTCGGGCCGATTTGCTGACGCGCCTCGGCCGGCGCGGCGAAGCGACCGCGGTGCTCGAGCAGGTGAGCGGCGCGAGCCTGCCGGCGGCGCGTCTGCTCGAGCGCAACGGCAAGATCCGCGAAGCGATCGAGGCCTACCTCGGAGTCGGCGAGAAGGACGAGGCCGTGCGGCTGATCCGCAGCGCCGGCTCTCTCGACGGCCGTACCAAAGCGAAGCTGCTTCTCGCCGCCGGCCTGCCGGCGGAGGCGGCGCCGCTGTTCGTCGCCGCCGGGCTCGCTCGAGAAGCCGCCGAAGCCTTCGAGGCAGCCGGCCTGCTTCCCGAGGCCGCCGGCCAATGGGAGGCCGCCAAGGAGCCGGCGCGCGCCGGCGTCGCCTGGCAGCGCGGCGGACGCTGGCGCGACGCGGCGCGCTGTTTCGCCACCGCCGGCGACTTCTCCAAGGCCGCCGAGTGCCATGCCCGCGGCGGCGACATGCGCGGCGCGGCCACCGCGCTGCAGAAGGGCGGCAAGCTGCTCGAGGCGGCGACTTGCCTGTTCGAGGCGCAGGAGAACCAGGAGGCGATGCGGGTGCTGCGCCAGATCCGCCCCGGTGACCCGGGCGCGGCGCGCGCCACCATCCTGCTCATGCCGGCGCTGATCGACGCCGGCCAAACCGACGAGGCGATGACCCGGCTCTCATCCCTGCCCCCGGACACCGACCCGGGCGGCAGTACGGCGGTCGAGCGCTTCTACTGGCAGGGTCGGATCCACGAGCGCCGGCAAGAAGAGGCGCAGGCTCTCCTCTGCTACATGAAGGTGGTCGGCGTGGATCCACGGTTCAAGGACGCCGAGCGACGGCTCGCCGCGCTGCGCGGATCGGCGACCCGCGCCGCGGCGCCTGGCGCAGCTGCCGCGGTCGCCCAGCCGCCGACCGAGATGTCGGCCGGTGTCGCGCGACCGCCGGCAGCCGGAGGCAACGAGGGTGGATCGCCGCTGGCGCAGCTCGGACCCGGGGGCGTGCTCGCCGGACGTTACGAGATCCAGGCCGAGATCGGCCGCGGCGGGATGGGCCGGGTCTTCCGCGCCCGCGACCGCGAGCTCGACGAGGTGGTGGCGATCAAGACGCTGCTGCGCCACGACGACAATCCCGGCGAGGAGGAGCGGCTGCTGCGCGAGGCGCAGATCTGCCGGCGGCTCGCCCACCCGAACATCGTGCGCGTCTTCGATCTCGGCCGCGTCCCCGGCGGGATCTTCGTCACCATGGAGCTGATCGAGGGCCACCGCCTCGACGAGCTCGCCCGCAGCTCCGGCACCCTGCCGCTGTCGCAGATCCGCAACATCTTGACCGAAGTAGCCGCCGGGCTCGCCGAGGCGCACGCGTTGCAGATCGTGCATCGCGACCTCAAACCGAGCAACATCATCGTGACGCCGACGCGGGTCAAGATCCTCGACTTCGGCATCGCGCGCCGGTCCGACAACAGCGACACCCGCCTCACTCGCACCGGACTCGCGGTGGGCACGCCGCTCTACATGTCGCCCGAGCAGTTGCAAGGCATGGAAGTCGACGGGCGGTCGGACCTCTACTCGCTCGGCGTCCTGATTTTCACCTTGATCGCCGGCCGCGAACCGTTCCTGGGCGACAACGTCACCGCGATCGCGCTCGACCACCTGCGCACGCCGCCCCCCAACCTGCGGACCTTCCGCGCCGACTTACCCCTCGACTGGATCTTCTTCGTCAACACCCTGCTCGCCAAGCGGCCCGAGGATCGGTATCAGAGCGCTTCCGACGTGCTCGAAGCCGCGACCCACCTGCCGATTTGAGGACCCCCGGACGGACCCATGGCACTCGACGTGCACTCCTCGCCGGTCGAGGTGCTGCCGGTATCGATCTTCGACGACCAGATCCGTCGCCAGGCGGCGCGCAGCCTGTTCGGCAACACCGCGTTCGTCGAGTATCGAGCCCACGGCAACCCGCCGATCCACATCCTGGTCGAGAACGGCAGGGTGACGCTCTACGGCCGGCTGGCAAGCGCGGTCGAAGCACGTCGCGCCCAGGATCTCGTCCGCTTCGGATCGGACGCCAAGTCGGTCGACAACCGGATCGACGTGGTTCAGGGCGGCGAGGTGTCCCGCCCGTTCGCCCGCGCCACGAGCTGAAGCAGGACCGGGCGGGCGTCGCCGCGCGCCCGCCCCGCTTGACGCGCCGGCCCCGGGCGTCTCATGATTGAACCGTGGTTCAAATCGAACCGGGTCGCGCGCAGGAGCCCGCCGGGCGGATCGCCGAGCGCCGGCGGGAGATTCTCGAAGCCGCCTCGCGCCTCTTCCGCCAGCGCGGCCTCTCCGCCACCGGGATGCGCGACATCGCCGCCGAGCTCGGGGTCACCGCCGGCAGCCTCTACTACTACTTCGAGAGCAAGCAGGCGCTGCTCGCTTTCTGCCAGGAGGAGACGCTCGCCGGGCTCCTCGCCCGAGCCCGCGAGACCGAGCCGCGCGGCCTGCCGGCCGACCAGGAGCTCTACCTGCTGATCGTCGCGCACGTGGTGCGCATGAACGAAGAGCTCCCCGGCTCGCTCGCCCATCTCGAGATCGAGGCGCTCGACGAGCGCGAGCGGCGCGCCGTGCGCGCCCGCCGCACCGCCTACGAGCACCACCTGCGGCGGGTCATCGCGCGCGGCATCGCGAGCGGCGCCTTCCGCGCCGTCGATCCGAAGCTCGCGACTTTCGCGCTGCTCGGGGCGGTGAACTGGAGCGTCAAGTGGTTCCGGCGGGGCGGCGAGCGCAGCGCCGCCGAGGTCGGCGCCGAGTTCGGCGAGCTCGTGGTGCGCGGCCTGCTCGCGCCGCAGCGCGCCTTCGTCCGTCCCGAGGTGAGCGCATGAGCCTCGATACCGCCGTCGTCACGCTCACCGTCAACGGGGAGACGAGACGGGTCGCCTTCCCGACCCACCACACTCTGCTCGAGGTGTTGCGCGAGGAGCTCGGCCTGCCGGGAACCAAGCATGGCTGCGAGCTCGGCGAATGCGGCACCTGCACGGTGCTCGTCGACGGCGTTCCGGTGCTCTCCTGCCTGACCCTCGCGGCGCAGGTCGAGGGCCGGCGGATCGAGACCGTCGAGGGCCTGCAAGACGGCAGCCGGCTCCACCCGCTGCAGCGGACCTTTGCCGACCTCGGCGCGGCGCAGTGCGGCTACTGCACGCCGGGGATGCTGATGGCGGCCAAGGCCCTGCTGCACGAGAATCCGCGCCCGAGCCGCGACGAGATCCGCTCGGCGCTCGCCGGCAATCTGTGTCGCTGCACCGGCTACTGGAAGATCGTCGAGGCCGTGGAGGGGGCAGCGGCACTGCTGCGCGGCGAGAGCTGGGCGCCGGCGCGCGAGACGCTCCGCGGCGCCGAGGAGCCGGCGCGTGGCGAGCGACCGGCGGGCACCGGGGAGCGCTCGTGAGGCGGCTCGTCCGGATCGCGATCCTCGCCATGTCCACCCGTGCCGCTGTCGCCTCCCCGCCCGCCGCCGATCTCGTCCTGCTCGACGGCGAGGTCTACACCGTCGATGCGGCGCGCAGCTGGGCCTCGGCGGTCGCGGTGCGCGACGGACGCATCGTCGCCGTCGGTACCACGCGCGAAGTCGAGCCCTGGATCGGCGCCGGAACGCGGGTGCTGCGTCTGGCGGGCAAGATGGTGCTCCCCGGCTTCCACGACGCCCACGTCCATCCGGTCTCGGGCGGCGTCGAGCTCGGGCAATGCGATCTGAACGGCGCGGTGGACGCCGCGGAGGCCCTGCGCCGGATCGAGACCTACGCGCGCGAGCATCCGGGCACGAGCTGGATCGTCGGCGGCGGTTGGGACCTGCCGCTCTTCCCGGACGCCAACCCCGACAAGCGCGCGCTCGACGCCCTCCTGCCCGACCGGCCGGCGATCTTCTCCGCCGCCGACGGACACTCCGCCTGGGTCAACTCGCGGGCGCTCGCCGCGGCGCGGATCGGCGCCGCGACCCCCGACCCGGCGCGCGGCCGGATCGAGCGCGACGCTCACGGCGAGCCTTCGGGAACGCTGCGCGAAGCGGCCATGGATCTGGTCACCGACCTGGTTCCCGAGCCGACGGCCGAAGAGCGGGTCGCCGGGCTGGCGCGGGCGGTGTCCATGGCGCACCGCTTCGGGATCACCGCGCTGCACGAGGCCTCGGCGGGCCCCGAGGAGCTCGCCGCCTACCGCACCCTCGACCGGCGAGGCGAGCTGGCGCTCCACGTCCGCGCGGCGCTCTACGTCGATCCGGCGAAAGGGGTCGCGCAGGTCGCCGAGCTCGAGAAGCTGCGTGCCGCCGACTGGGGGCCGCACGTCGTCGCCGGCGCGGCCAAGATCTTCGCCGACGGCGTGATCGAATCGGGGACCGCCGCGCTGCTCGAGCCCTATCTCGGACCGCGCGGCGGCCGCGGCGAGCTCGACTGGGGGTCCGAGCGCTTCGCCGAGATCGCCACCGCGCTCGACCGCGCCGGCTTCCAGATCCACGTCCACGCCATCGGCGACCGTGCCATCCGGGTGACGCTCGATTCGCTCGCCGCGGCCCGCCGTGCCAACGGCCCGCGCGACGCGCGGCCGCAGATCGCGCATATCCAGCTCTTCGATCCGGCGGACCTGCCGCGTTTCCGCGACCTCGGCGTGATCGCCAACTTCCAGCCGCTCTGGGCCTACGCCGACTCCTACATCCGCGACCTGACCGAGCCCGTGCTCGGGAACGCGCGCTCGCGCTGGCTCTATCCGCTGGGTTCGATGATCGCGACCGGAGCCGTGGTCGTCGGCGGCAGCGACTGGTCGGTCTCGTCGATGAACCCGCTGGCGGCGATCGAGGTCGCGCTGACCCGGCGCGATCCGGATTCCGGACCGGGCCCGGCCTGGATCCCGGAGGAGCGAGCGGATCTGGCGACGATGATCGCCGCCTACACGGCGGCGGGAGCCTGGGCGGACTTCGGCGAACGCGACTTCGGTTCGATCGAGGTCGGCCGGGCGGCCGACTTGATCGTCCTCGACCGGAATCTGTTCGCGATCCCCGCCGACCGGATCTCGGAAACCAAGGTGCTGCTCACCCTCTTCGGCGGGCGCGAGGTGTTCCGCGACCCCGGCCTAGCGGGCGCCGAGGAGGCGCCCCGGTAGGGTGAACAGCGCGCGCAGGAAGGTGAAAACGCCGTCCACCGCGATCCCGACCAGCCGGAACGGCAACAGCAGGAGCCAGAGGATCGGATAGAGCACCAGCGCCAGGATCGCAATCGGCCAGCAGAGCACGAAGAGCAGGAGCCAAAGCAGGAAGGCGATCATGGCGGGCGATTCCTCGCCTAGAGCTACGTAGCGGCCCGGCGCGAGTTTCGGAGGCCGGATGCGCCCGATCCCCGCGGCCGGAAATCAAACGGCCCGCCCGGGTTCTCCCGAGCGGGCCGCGAGCTCACGCGCGACGCGCGACTCAGGCCCGGCGGCGCAAGGCGAGGAAGCCCGCGCCGGCGAGCAGCAACGCCAGCCCCGCCAGCCCCAGGCCCGAGACCGTCGGGATCTGCTGGATCACCCCCGTGGTCACGTTGACGTCGAAGGCGCAGGTCGCGTCGGCTGCTCCGGGAGCCGACGCGGTGCAGTTCACCGTCGTCGTGCCGAGCGGGAATGGATCCCCGGAGGCGGGCACGCAGCTCACCGTGGCGTTGGCGCAGCTGCCGGTGATCGTCGGATCGGGGAAGATCACCGTGGTGCTCTGCGCACCCGGCGGAGCGACCACGTCCTGGGTTCCCGGGCAAACCACGCCGAGCGTGCAGCCTGCGGCGCAGGCCGAAACCGACATCGTGTCGACCAGCCAAGCGGTCGACCCAACGCTGCAGTCGGAGGCCATGCGGAAGCGGAATTGGACGTTCTGGCCGGCGGCGCCTGCCGGCAGGTTGGCGGTCGTGGTGATGAAACCGCCCGAGTTGCCCGTCCAGGCCTGGCGCCCGGCGATCGGGGAGAGGAAGTTCACGCTGATCGTGCCGTTGTAGGCCCCGGCGGTGAAGCTGCCGCCGGCGGTCACGATGTCGGTGAACGGCCCGCCGCCGATGCTGATCTCGAGGACGCCGCCGTCGAACGTGCTCTCGGTATTGAAGCTGTTGCGGAAGGTGATCGTCGACGTAGTGGCGGCGGGAATCGCGAAAGTCGGAGCATCGAGCCGGTTGTCGGTGACGCAGCTCGGATCGTTGTGGAATCCGGTGTTGGGGGCGGTGTCCGCGCCCGAATTGCTCGTCGTCCAGTTGCTACCGAGGGTGCACAGCGGGCCGCCGACGGTGCAGTCGCCGTCGCCGTTGGTGAACGCGGTCGTCCAGCCGGCGGGCAGCGCCGGCGCGGTGACGCCGTCGAAGTTCTCCGACAGGATCGTCGCGCATTGGGCGCTCGCCGAGCTGGCCGTGGCCAGGACGAGGAGCAGCAGCAAGAGGGCCAAGCCGAGCCGACGGGGGTTCATTCGCGATTCCTCCCAGAGTGTGCCTCGATTGTATTCCGTCCCTGGGCGAGGGACAAATGCCCCGCCATCGGGCCGTATCGGCCCAGCGATCGGATCCCCCGGAGGGGTCGCGAGGGTTGACAGGCGACGACGGGCCGGCCCAGAATCTTCCTGAACAGCCGTTCAAATCGCGCCGGATGAGCGACCCCGCCCCCCACCCCAGAGAGAACCGGCCGAGCTCGGCGGAGCCCGAAGCGCTCCGTCTGCTCGGGACGCCGTTCCGTCGCGTCGACGGGCGCGCCAAGGTCACCGGCGTCACCCGCTTCGCCGACGATCTCTCCTTCCCGCGCCAGGCCTACGTCCGCCTGGTGCGCAGCACGTTGCCGCACGCACGCATCGTGCGCACCCACGTGGAAGCGGCCGAGCGGCTCGAGGGCGTGCTCGCGGTGCTGACCGGCGAGGCTTTCCCGATCCCCTTCGGAATCCTGCCGGTGTCGCAGGACGAGCACGCGCTGGCGCGGGGCGTCGTGCGCCACGTCGGCGATCCGATCGCCGCGGTGGCGGCGATCTCCGAGGACGCGGCCGCGCAAGGCGCGCTCGCGGTCGAAGTGGAGTACGAAGCCCTGCCCACGATCGCTTCGATCGAAGAGGCGATCGCGACCCCCGAACCGCAGCTACACGGCTACGCCGATCGCGGCAACCTGCACAAGGTCGTGTCGATGGAGTTCGGCGACCTCGCGGCCGGCATGGCCGAGGCCGAGCGGATCTTCGAGGACACCTTCTTCTACGAAGGCAACACCCACCTGCCGATGGAGCAGCACGCGACGGTCGCCGTCCCCGAGGACGATGACCGCCTGACCGTCTATTCCTCGACCCAGACGCCGCACTATCTGCACCGCGCGCTCACCCGCGTGCTCGGCCTGCCGGCCTCGCGCATCCGCGTCGTCGCGACCCCGAACGGCGGCGGCTTCGGCGGCAAGTCCGATCCCTTCCAGCACGAGATCGTGGCCGCGAAGCTGGCGCTCACCCTCGGCCGGCCGGCGAAGATCACCCTGTCGCGCGAGGAGGTCTTCTACTGCCATCGCGGCCGCCATCCGGTGTGGATGACGCTGCGCACCGGCGTGCGCGCCGACGGCACCCTGTGCGCGCAGCACCTTCGCACCGCGCTCGACGGCGGCGCCTACGGCAGCTACGGCGTCGCCTCGACCTACTACACCGGCGCTCTGCAGACGACCACCTACAAGCTGCCGCACTACCGCTTCGACGCCATCCGCGCCTTCACCAACAAGCCGGCGTGCGGTCCCAAGCGGGGGCACGGCACGCCCCAGCCGCGGTTCGCCTGGGAGGTGCAGCTCGACAAGATCGCGGTCGCGCGCGGCGAGAACCCGGCGGATCTGCGCCTGCGGAACCTCGAGGAGCCGGACTCGGTTACCGCCAACTGGCTGCGCCTGGGCACGGTGGCGCTCGGTCGCTGCATCGACGCCGTGGTCGCCGGCTCGGGCTACCGCGAGCGCTGGGGAAAGCTGCCGCAGGGCCGGGGTCTCGGCCTCGCCTGCGGCGCCTACCTGTGTGGCGCCGGCCTGCCGATCTACTGGAACCACATGCCGCAGTCCGGGGTCGCGCTCCACGTCGATCGCGGCGGCGGCGTGGCGGTCTTCTGCGGCGAGACCGAGATCGGCCAGGGCTCCGACTCGATCCTCGCCGGCGTCGTGGCCGAGGTTCTCGGCCTCGAGCTCGCGGATCTGCGCCTGCAGGTCGCCGACACCGCCTTCACCCCGATCGACCTCGGCAGCTACTCCTCGCGCGTGACGCTGATGATGGGCCACGCGGCGCGCGAAGCCGCCGAACGGGTGCGCGAGCTGGTGGCGCGCGCGGTCGCCGACCAGCTCGGGGTGCCCTCCGAGCGACTGGTGTTCGCCGAGCGCCGGGTCTTCGACGGCGCCGATCCCGACCACGGACTGGCCTGGGAGGAGGCGGTGATCGCCACCGAGGCGCGCTTCGGCACCCTGGCGACCGCCGGCTCCTACACCCCGCCGCGCGCCCCCGGGCGTTACCGGGGCGCCGGCGTCGGGCCGTCGCCGACCTACAGCTACAGCGCCGCGGTGGTCGAGGTCGAGGTCGACGCGGCGACCGGCCTGTGGAAGCCGGTGCACGTCTGGATCGCGCACGACATCGGCCGGGCGCTCAATCCGGTCCTGGTCCTGGGCCAGGTCGAGGGCTCGGTCTATATGGGTCTCGGCGAAGCGATGATGGAGGAGAGCGCCTTCCGCCGCTTGCCGAAGAATCGCTCCGGCGCCCTGGTGCACAAGTTCCCGTCGCTGCTCGAGTACAAGAGCCTGACCTTCGAGGAGATGCCACCGGTCACGACCTATCTGATCGAGGAGCCCGACCCCAAGGGCCCGTTCGGCGCCAAGGAAGTCGGCCAGGGACCGCTGCTACCGATTCCGCCGGCCTGCGCCAATGCGGTCTGGGACGCGGTCGGCGTGCGCGTCGACCAGGTGCCGATCCAGCCGCACATGGTGTTGAAGGCGCTCGAGTCCAAGGCGAAAGGCAACGCCGGCCGATTCGGACCCGGGAGTTTCCCGGAGGTCGACTTCGGGCCGCTGCTCGAGGTGCCGACCCCGGCTCAGGGCGGCGACGGTCACGCCGCCAACGAGGCGGAGTTCAAGCTCGCCCTCGGCCGCGGTCGCGCCGGAACCATGGCCGATCGCGACGACGCGCTACGCCGCAAGGACGTCGGCGCTCTCACCACGCGCTGAAAGGGCTTCTCCGCCGATCATGCTGCGACTTCCCGAGTTCCGCTTGCACGCGCCGCGCAACCTGGCGGCGGCGGTCGATACGCTCGCCGGCGAGGGCGCCGGCGCGGGCGCATCGGTGCGCGCGCTCGCCGGCGGCACCGACTTGCTGCCGAACCTCAAGCGCCGTCACCAGAAAGCGTCGGCGCTGGTCGCCCTCGGCGGCCTGGAGGAGCTGCGCGGGGTGCGCGACGGCGGCGCCGGCCGCGAGCTGGCGCTCGGCGCCGTCGAGACCCTGTCGGCGCTCGAGCGCCATCCGGCGATCCTCGCCCGCTTCCCCGCCCTCGCGCGCGCCATCGCCTCGATCTCTTCGCCCCTGCTGCGCAATCAGGGCACGCTCGGCGGCAACGTCTGCCTCGACACCCGTTGCACCTACTACAACCAGGACGAGGACTGGCGGCGCTCGATCTCCTACTGCATGAAGGCCGAGGGGAGAATCTGCTGGGTCGCCCCGTCGTCGCCGCGCTGCTGGGCCGTTCAATCCTCCGATTCGGCGCCGATGCTCCTCGCCCTCGACGCGCGGGTGCGGCTGGTTTCTGCGGCGGGCGAGCGGACGATCCCGATCGCCGAGCTCTATCGCGACGATGGGATCGATTACCTCGGCAAGCGCGCCGACGAGCTGGTGCGCGAGATCCTGATTCCCGGCGAGTCCGAGGCGGGCCGGACGGCGACTGCGTTCGTGAAGCTGCGCCGCCGCGGCTCGATCGATTTCGGCGTGCTGTCGGTGGCGGTCGCGCTGCGGCTCGAGGCGGGCACGATCACCGCCGCCCGGGTGGCGCTCGGCGCTGTCGCCTCGTGCCCGACGCCGGCGACGGCGACCGCGGATTTCCTGCTCGGCCGGCCGGCCAGACGCGAGACCTTCCGCGCCGCGGCGGCGCTCGCCCGCGCCGACGCCACGCCGATGGACAACACCGACTTCGATCCGCGCTGGCGGGGCCAGGTCCTGCCGGTCTACGTCGAGCGGGCGCTCGCCGCCGCCGTCGGTCTCGCCGACGCCGCGGCCTGAGCCGGCCGGAGTCGCGCTCGGCGCGGGGCGCCGCTCAGCTCGTCTCGAGCTCGAGCGCGCGCAAGACCGCGTTGCCGCCGCGCCGCTTGGCGGCATAGAGCGCCCGGTCGGCGGCGGCGAAGAGCTCCTCGCGCGTCGCCGGACCCTCCGGGCGCCGCTCGGCGACGCCGCCCGAGAGCGTGGCGCGGAACGCCACGCCGTCCGCCAGCCGCACCTCGACCCGGGCGAAGGCGGCGCGCAGCCGCTCCCCCACCCGCAGCGCTCCCGCCTCGTTGTCGTCGATCACCAGCACTGCGAACTCGTCGCCGGCGAAGCGCGCGATGAAGTCCGACTTGCGGCACTGCGCGTGCGCGCACTGGGCGAGCGCGGTCAGGGCGCGGTCGCCCGCTTCGTGACCGTGGGCGTCGTTGATCGCCTTCAAACCGTCGAGATCGAACAGCAGCAGCGCCACCGACCCGCCCTGGCGATCGACCCGGGCCACTTCTTCGTCCAGCCGGTCCTCGAGCGCGCGGCGATTCTGCAGTCCGGTGAGCGGATCGCGCAGCGCCAGCTCCGCGAGCTCGCGGTGGGCCGCCTCGAGCGCCCGGTTCTTCTCCGCCAATTCGTGCGTGCGCCGGTCGACCTCGCGATCGAGCCAGACGGCGCGCGCCGCGAGCCGGCGGGTGCGCGCGCGCACCGCGGTGACCACCAGGATCACCGCCGCGAGCTCGAGCGCCAGCCGGACCCAGGCCTCCTCCCACCAGTAGGGCGGCACGAAGAACTCGGTCGCCAGCGGCGCCGACCAGGCGTGGTCGCCTTCTCCCTGACGGCGCGCCGCCACCTCGACCCGCCACCCTCCCGGGGCGAGCGCGGCGAGCTCTAGGGTGCTCTCGGTGCGCGCTCCGGACCAGTCGGCGCCGAGCCTGGGCACGCGGTAGCGGTATTCGACCGGCGTCGGCCGCAACCAGGGCGCGATCCATGCCAGGCGCAGGGAGCGCTCGCCCTTCGCCAGGCGGGCCACCGCCTCGCCCGCCGCCGCCTCGGGGCGCGATCGCCAACGCAGCGCCAGCGGAGGTGGCGCGAGCGGCGCGACCGCCGGGTCGAAGCGCGCCAGCGAGGCCATGGTTCCGACATAGAGGCGACCCGCCGGATCGAGCCACAGACTGGCGTGATTGCACTCGTCTTCGATCAGGCCGTTGCGCGCGTTGAACGCCTGCCAACCGGCCGCCGTACGCCGCGCCACACCGTCCGAGCCGCTCGCCCAAACCTCGTCGCCGCGCCCGACGAGCAGCGCGTAGACCGTCTTGCCGGGCGCCTCGGCAGGCGTTCGCAGCCATCGCCATCCGGCGCCCGCGCCCCAAGCCACCAGGCCCCCGAAGCCGCCAGCCCAGACCTCGCCGCCACGAACCTCGAGCAGCGCGTTGATGCCGGGAAGCGGGCAACTCGCTCCGACCTCCTCCACCTTACGGCCGTCGCGGATTACCACCAGGCCGCGCAGCGTGCCGATCCAGACCTCGCCGTTCGATCGCCAGAGAAGGCCGCGCACCGGCGCCGACGGCAGGAGTCGATTCCACTCTTCGACCGGTCGCCAGAGGCCGCCGTCGCGACGGAAAATCCCCGCGGTGGTGATCGCGTAGCCCACGCCGTCCGGCGAGCGCACGAAGCCGAAGGCCATGCCGCGATCGAGCGCCAGGGTGCGTTGCGCCTTGCCGCCGACAGTGAGCTCGTAGATCCCGTTACGCCCGGCGAGCCACAGCTCCCCCGGGCTCGCTTCGAACACGCCCCGCAGATCCTCGCTGAGGCCGCGCTCCGTCCCCCACTCCTCCATCCGCCGGCCGTCGAAGACCCACAGACCGCGGTCGTAGACGGTGGCGTAAAAACCGCCGCCGGAGCGCGAGGCGACCCCGAAGACCTGCACCCGTTCGTCAGCGGCGCCGCTCGCGCGCCAACGGGTGCGATGCGACCACTCCTCGCCTACCCACTGCTGCAGACCGTTGCCGTTGAATCCGAACCAGACCGTTCCCTCGCGATCGGCGGCGAGCGACATCACGCCGGTGTTCTTGAGGCCCGCCTCGGTCGACCAGAGCGCCACCGCGTCGTCGCGGTCGACTTCGACTGCGCCGCCGCGCAGCCCGCCCGCCCAGAGCCGACCTCGCCGGTCGAGCGCCAGGGCGCGGATCTCGCCCGCGTGCCAGCCGGCGAGCGGCACGGAATGCGCCGAGAGGTCCCCGGGCCCGATCCGCCAGAGCTCGCCGCGGCGCGTCCCGGCCCAGAGCGCGCCCGCCGGCGTCTCGAGCAGCGAGCTCACTTCGTCGATCGCCGCGCGGGCGGCGAACGACGCGCCGTCGGCGCGCCAGACGCCGTGGGTGCCGCCGATCCAGACCCCGCCCGCGCGTGCCGGAGCAAGCGCGATCACGTCGCCGACCGCAACCGGGACCGCGATCGGATCGCCGAGCCCGGCGCCCGACGAGTCGACGTTGGCCCGGCGGCGTACGCCTCCCCGTCCGTCCAGGCTCCAGACCGCGCCGCTCGCTTCCACCGCCAGGTGCTGCACCGTGCTCGGGCAGGGCCACCGGCTCCAGGATCGCCCGTCGAAGGCATGCACCCCGGTCGAGCCCGCCACCAACATGCCGCCGCCCGGGCGCGGCGCGAGATCGTAGAACGGGCCGAAGGCCGGCGCCTCGGGACCGTCGGCGACCGGTCGCATCTCGGCGCCGTCGAAGGTCGCGACGCCGTCGAGGGTGGCGATCCACAGGATGCCGTCGACGTCCTGCAGGAGCGCGGTGGCCGACGACTGCGGCAAGCCCTCGCCGGCGCGGCGATCGAACGAGCGCAGAGCATGCACCGGCGTCGCCGGGTCGGGCGGCTCTCCCGGCGCCGCGGCGGCCGCGAGCGCTGCCGCCGCCCAGCAGATCGACCCATGGAAGAGATGGCGCATCGGAGCGAATGCGGACGCGTCAGTCTACTAGAGCGACCGGTCCCGCCGCCGACCGCGTGGTACCATCCCGCCCGCCTCGCGCGGGAGGACTTGCATGGCGGCGGAGCCACGAGAGACGCTCGACATCGACGTGCTGTTCGTCGGCGCGGGGCCGGCGAGCCTGGCGGGCGCGATCCGACTCGGCCAACGCCTGGCCGCGCAGCGCGCCGCGGGTGGAGCGCCGATCGAGCTCTCGATCGCCGTGCTCGAGAAGGGCGCCGAGCTCGGAGCGCACGGCTTCTCCGGCGCGGTGCTCGACCCGCGGGCGCTCGTCGAGCTCTTCCCCGATCGCTGGCGCGAGGCGCCGCTCGAGGCGGAGGTCGGCGCCGAACGCATCCTCTGGCTGACCGAGAAGAACGCCGTCTCCTTGCCGTTCACGCCGCCGCCGCTGGTCAATCACGGCAACCACGTGGTCTCGCTGGCGCGCCTGGTCAAATGGCTCGGAGGCGAGCTCGAGGCGCTCGGCGTCGATCTCTTCTGCGAGTTTCCCGGACGCGAGGCGCTGCTCGACGGCGAGCGGGTCGTCGGCGTGCGTACCGGCGACCGCGGCCTCGACCGCCACGGAGCGCGCAAGAGCAACTACGAGCCGGGGGTCGACATCCGCAGCCAGGTGGTCGTCCTCGGCGAAGGCCCACGGGGCACGATCGCCAAGCAGCTCGAGCGCCGGCTCGACCTCGCCGCCGGTCGCAATCCGCAGGTCTACGCCATCGGCCTGAAGGAGGTCTGGGAGGTTCCGGCGGGCCGGCTAGCGCCGGGAGCCATCGTGCACACCATGGGCTGGCCGCTCGGCTTCGAGCTCTTCGGCGGCGGATTCGTCTACGGCATGCAGGACGACCTGGTGGCGGTCGGGTTGGTCGTCGGGCTCGACTACGAAAACCCGTGGGTCGATCCGCACCTCGAGTTCCAGCGCTTCAAGACCCACCCCGAGATCCGCAAGCTGCTCGCGGGCGGGCGGATGACCTACTACGGCGCCAAGGCGATCCCCGAGGGCGGATACTGGGCGATGCCCCGGCTCGCCGGCGATGGCTTCCTGCTCGTCGGCGACAGCGGCGGATTCCTCAACGGACCGCGGCTCAAGGGCATCCACCTGGCGATGAAGTCCGGCATGCTGGCCGCCGACGCGATCTTCGAGCAGGCGCGTGCGGGCCGGCCGCTCGCCGCGGCGGGAGAGGCCTACGTCGCGGCGTTCGAGTCCAGCTGGGCGCACGAGGAGCTGCGCGGAGCGCGCAATTTCCACCAGGCCTTCGAGCACGGAGGGTTCAACGGCCTGATCTCGGCCGGGCTGGCGACGGTCACCGGCGGACGCGGCTACGGTCTGGTGGACCGCCTGAAGAACCACGCCGGCCACGAGCGGTTGCGTCGGCTCGACGGCGAGCGGGCGGATTTCCGGCCGCGCCCGGCGGTCGCCGTCGACGGCGTGCTGACCTTCGATCGCCTCGCCGACGTCTACAACTCGGGCACCGCGCACGAAGAGGATCAACCGGTGCACCTGCAGGTCGCCGACCCCGCGATCTGCGTCGACCGCTGCGTGCGCGAATTCGCCAACCCCTGCACCCGCTTCTGCCCGGCCGCCGTCTACGAGATGGTCGCCGACCCGTCGTCCCCCGCCGGACGCCGGCTGCAGATCAACGCCAGCAACTGCGTGCACTGCAAGACCTGCGACGTGATGGATCCCTACCAGATCATCGACTGGGTGCCGCCGGAGGGCGGCGGCGGCCCGAACTACGGCCGCATGTAGCGCGCCCGTCGCCGACGGCGTGGCGCCCGCTGTCTCCCGCTCCCCGCCGGACCGGTCAGAGCTGGTGGCGCAGCGGCAGTCCCCAGAGGAGGAACGCCTGCAGCCGGCGCCAGAAACCGGCCTGCGGCTCGTGGCGCCAGACTCGCCGCCGATTCGCCCGCTCTTCCACCCAGACGACGCGCGCGCCCGCCGGCGAGCCGGCGAGCGCCGGTTCGATCTCGCGCGCCAGGCGCACGCGCCAGGCGTTCTCGGGCTCGCGTCCGGCGGCGAAGAAGGCCTCGAGCTGCGCCGCCAGCTCGGAGCTCTCGACCAACAGCCCCACTTCGGTGTTGATCTGCAGCGAGCGCGGATCGAGGTTCATCGAGCCCAGGAAGACGGTGCGCTGGTCGACGACCACCGCTTTCGAGTGCAGGCTGGCGCGCGAGCCCGATGGGACCACGAAACGGACCGTGTGGCCGGCGGAGCCCGTGGGGCGCAGCTCCCAGATCTCCACTCCGGCCTCGAGCAACGCGCGACGGGTCGGCAGATAGCCGGCGTGCGTCGCCACCACGTCGTTGGTGGCGAGCGAGTTGGTCAGCACGCGCACTCGCACGCCGCGCGCCACCGCCTCCCTCACCGCCTGCACGCCGGCTTCCGGCAGGACCAGGTAGGCGACGTCGACGTCCACCGTGCGCCGCGCCGCGCGGATCAGGTCGAGCAGGACGGGGGCCGCCACCGGACCGCCGCCTTCGAGTTTCTCCGGACCCTCGGCGAGGACGCGCACCTCGGAGCGCACCAGGCGGTCGGCGGGCGAAACCACCGCCAGCGGTCCGCCGGCGGGCGCCAGGTCGGCCGCCTGTGGAAAGCGCTCGCGTCGGCTCTCGCTACGTTGCAGGCGCTCGCGCAGGGCGCGCAATTCGCCGAGGCTCGCCGGCTCGCCGCCGAGCGCCGAGACCGGCACCGCCCAGCCGCTGTTCCAGAAGCGATCGAAGACGCGGGCGACATCGGCCGCGGCGCGCCCCGCGGTCAGCAGGTCGAGATCGCGGAAATTGGCGACCTTGGACAGCTGGAAGTAGTCGTTGCCGACGTTGCGTCCGCCGACGATCGCCCAGCCGCCGTCGGCGATCAACACCTTGTCGTGCATGCGGTGGTTCAAACGCGAGAAGTCGGCGGCGTAGTCGACCAGGCGCGCGAGACCGGAAGCTCTCCGGCTGGGGAACGGATTGAAGGCCCGCGCTTCGACCAGCGGATGCAGATCCACCGCCGACCATTCGCGTTCGTTCGCCGACAGGGTCGTGTCGTCGAGCAGCAGGCGGACGCGCACACCGCGGTCGGCGGCGGCAAGCAATCGGGCGAGGATCCGCTTGCCGGCGCCGTCGAGCTCGAAGATATAGGTCTGAAGATCGAGCGAGCGCCCGGCGAGATTGAGCAACGCCAGGCGCGCGAGCAGCGCGTCCTCGCCGTCGTCGAGCAGGACGACGCCGGAGTCGCTCGCCCGCGGATCGATGCCAGAGTCGGCGAGAGCGCGGTCGAGGGGCGTCTCGGCCCGGTTCGGCGGCGGCGGAGAAACCTCCGGCGGTCCCTGGTAGCGCCGGAAGCCGGCGCAACCGAACGCCAGCGCGACGCAAGAGAGGAGGAGAATGAAGCGGCGCGTCACGCCGCGACTCCGCGCGTGGTCAGGCGAGGCGACGCATCAGCAGCGCGCCGTTGGTGCCGCCGAAGCCGAAGGAGTTGGTCAGCCCGACCTCGAGCCGCGCCTGGCGCGGCGTGTTGGCGACGAAGTCGAGGTCGCACCCCTCCCCCGGCGCGTCGAGGTTGAGGGTCGCCGGCAGCAACTGCTCGCGGATCGCCAGGGCCAGGATGCCGCACTCGAGTCCGCCCGCCGCGCCGAGCAGGTGCCCCGTCGAGGACTTGGTCGACGACATCGCCAGGCGCTGCGCGTGCGCGCCGAAGACGCTCTTCACCGCGTGCACCTCGGCGAGATCGCCCAGCGTCGTCGACGTGCCGTGGGCGTTGATGTAGTCGACCGCGTCGGCCGGCAGCGCCGCGTCGGCGAGCGCCGAGCGCATCACCGCGGCCGCGCCGCGACCCTCCGGATGCGGCGCCGAGATGTGGTGCGCATCGGCGCTCATGCCGTAGCCGACGATCTCGCAGTAGATCGGCGCGCCGCGCCGCCTGGCCGCCTCGTACTCCTCGAGCACCAGGATGCCGGCGCCCTCGCCCATGACGAAGCCGTCGCGATCCTTGTCCCAGGGGCGTGAGGCGCGCTCGGGTTCGTCGTTGCGGGTCGACAGCGCCCGCATGACGCTGAAGCCCGCGACCGCGAGCGGCGTGATCACCGCCTCGGCGCCGCCGGTGATCATCGCGTCGGCGTAGCCGTGCTGGATGAGGCGGTAGGCGTCGCCGACCGCGTGCAGCCCGGTGGTGCAGGCGGTGCACGGTGCGCTGTTGGGTCCGCGCGCGCCAAAGCGGATCGACACCTGGCCGGCGGCGAGATTGACGATCAGTCCGGGGATGAAGAACGGCGAGATCCGGTCCGGCCCCTTCTCGAGCATGGTGACGTGCATGCGCTCGATCAACGGCAGGCCGCCGATCCCGGAGCCGATCACCACGCCGACCCGCTCGGCGTTGCCGTCGTCGATCACCAGGCCCGAGGAGTCGACCGCCATCTGCGCCGCGGCGACGGCGAAATGGATGAAGGCGTCGGACTTCTTGATTTCCTTCTTCTCGATCCAGCGCTCGGGCTCGAATCCCTTCACTTCGGCGGCGATCTTGACGTCGAACTTCTCGGTGTCGAAGCGGGTGATCCGGCCCACGCCGCTGCGGCCCGCGAGCAGGCCGTCCCAGGTCTCTCGGGTGCCGATGCCGAGCGGCGACACGAGGCCTACTCCGGTGACGACGACTCGCCGCCGCAGTGCGCTATTCATGATTGTGCGGTAAGCAGCGCGCCGCCCGAGCCGGACGGCGGGACTGGGTTCAGTTCTTCTCGGCCGAGTGCGATTCGATGTAGGAAACGGCTTCGTTGACGCGGCTGATCTTCTCGGCGTCCTCGTCCGGGATCTCGATGCCGAACTCCTCCTCGAACGCCATCACCAACTCCACGATGTCGAGCGAATCAGCGCCGAGGTCTTCCGTGAAGCTCGCTTCCGGTGTCACTTCGTCGGCTTCGACGCCCAGCTGCTCCACGATGATGCTCTTGACCTTCTCCGCTACGGACATGCGTGGGTTCCTCCTCTAGGACCGCTGGATTCCTGCCGGGGCGATTTTCTAACACAAAGGGCGGAAGAGAGTCCAACCGCCTCGCTTCAGATGTAGAGCCCACCCGAGACGTTCAACACCTGCCCGGTGACGTAACTCGCTTCTTCGCTCGCCAGATAGACCGCCGCCCAGGCGATGTCGTCCGGCGTTCCGAGTCGGGCGAGAGGGATCTCGTCGATCATCTTGCCACGGGTCTGCTCCGGCAACACGTCGGTCATCGCGGTAGCGACGAAGCCGGGAGCGACGACGTTGGCGGTCACGTTGCGGCTGGCGAGCTCTTTGGCGAGAGACTTGGTGAAACCCACCAGGCCGGCCTTGGCGGCGGCGTAGTTCGCTTGGCCGGCGTTGCCCATCAGGCCGACGATCGACGACACGGTGATCACCCTCCCCCAGCGCTTGCGCATCATGCCGCGCACCAGCTCGCGGGTGACCGCGAAGACGCCGGTGAGGTTGGTGGCGATCACCGACTCCCACTGCTCGAGGCTCATGCGCGCCAGCAGGTTGTCGCCGGTAATGCCGGCGTTGTTGACCAGCACGTCGATCGATCCCCACTCCGGCGGCAGACCCTTGAGGCGCTCGGCGACCTCGGCCGGGCGCGCGAGGTCGAGCGTCCAGGGCAAAGCCGCGCCGCCCGCGGCGCAGATCGCGGCGGCGACCGCGGCGAGCTTCTCCTGGCTGCGCGCCGCGAGCACGACGCGCGCGCCGCGCTCGGCCAACCGGTGGGCGATCGCCTCGCCGATGCCCTGTGAGGCGCCGGTGACCAGCGCCGTCCTGCCGTCGAGGCGAAATCGGTCGGTCATCCGCCCTCCTCGCTGAGCTTGACGAGCGCCGCCGGGTCGGCGAGCGAGAAGGCGCGCGCCCCGACCACGATCCGCGGCGCGAGCCCGGCGAGCACCGCACCCGGGCCGACCTCGACGAAGCGCTCGATCCCGAGCTCCTCGGCAAGCGTCCGCATGCACTCCACCCAGCGCACCGGTCCGTCGATCTGGCGGACCAGCGCGTCGCGCGCCGCCGACCCGTCGCGAACCGGCCGGGCGTCGATGTTCACCACCACCGGAAAGCGCGGCGTCGCGAACGCCGCGCGTTCGAGATCCGGCGCCAGGCCCCGGCGCGCCGACGCCATGAGCGGCGAGTGGAACGGCGCCGAGACCGGCAGGGAGATGGCGCGCTTGGCGCCGCGCTCTCTGGCGAGCGCCATGGCGCGCTCGACCGCGCCGCGGTGGCCGGCGATCACCGTCTGCTCGGGCGAATTGAAATTGGCGACGGTGCAGATCTCCCCGCCCGCCGCCTGCGCCGCGACCTCGCCCACGATCGCCGGGTCCAGGCCGAGGATGGCGGCCATCGCGCCGACGCCGAGCGGCACCGCCTCCTGCATCAACTCGCCCCGCCGGCGAACCAGGCGGGCGGCATCGGAGAGCGATAGCGTCCCCGCGGCGACGTGCGCGCTGTACTCGCCCAGGCTGTGACCGGCCACCGCGACCGGCACGACGCCGCGCGCCGCCAGCACGCGCGCGATGGCGACCGAGACGGTCAGGATCGCCGGCTGGGTGTTGGCCGTCTCCTGGAGGCGCTCTTCGGGACCCTGCCAGCACAATTCGGCGACATCGAAGCCGAGCGCCGCGGAGGCCTCGTCGAACGCGCCGCGGGCCTCGGCGTGACCCTCCGCCCAGGCACGGCCCATGCCGACTCTCTGCGAGCCCTGCCCGGGGAAGAGGAAGGCGGTGCGCATCGATCCTCCGTCAGCCGGCCGCCGTCACGCCGGCGGCTCCGCCGGCCAGAGCGCGGGTGCGCGCCTCCTCGGCGTGCAGCTCGGCGACCTTGGCGCGGATCTTCACGTGCAGCTCGGCGCGGCAGAACTCCGCGGCGCGGCGCACCGCGTTGTGGATCGCCTTGGCGTTCGAACGACCATGGCCGATGAAGCAGCCGCCCTCGACCCCGAGCAGCGGCACGGCGCCGTACTCGGCGTAGTCGGTGCGCCGGCGGAAGGCGCGGAAAGCCGGCAGCGCCAGCCAGCCTCCGAGGCGGGTGCGCCAGGAGGCGGCGATCTCCTCGCGCATCATGCCGACGATCAGCTCGGCGAGCGACTCGGCGCCCTTGAGCAACACGTTGCCGACGAAGCCGTCGCAGACCACGACGTCGGCGGCGCCATTGAACACGTCCCGCCCTTCGACGTTGCCGAGAAGATGAAGGCCGGTCGCCTTCAGCGTCTTGAGGGTTTCGCGGGTCAGCTCGGTACCCTTGGCGTCTTCCTCGCCGATCGACAGCAGGCCGATGCGCGGCTGGCGGACGCCCAACAGCTCCTGGGCGTAGAAGTGGCCCATCACCGCGAACTGCCGCAGGTGCTCGACCTTGGAGCCGACGTTCGCTCCGACATCGAGCAGCACCGTCTTGCCGCGCCGGTTGGGCACCACCGCCGCGAGCGCTGGCCGATCGACGCCGGGGATCGCCCCCAGGACGAGCTTGGCGGTGATCATCGCCGCCCCGGTGTTGCCGGCGGTGACCATCGCCCGCGCCCGCCCGTCACGCACCAGCTCGGCGCAGATATTCATCGACGAGCGACGCTTGCGGCGCACGGCCGAGGCGGCGGGGTCGTCCATCTTCACCACTTCCTCGGCGTGCACGATGGCGAGCGTCGGCGGCGCGGCGCCGAACCGGGAGAGCTCGGCCGCCAATGCGCGCTCGTCCCCCACCAGCAGGATCGACAGACCCTCGGCCGCCGCCCGGCACGCCCCCTCGACCGCGGCTCGCGGCGCGAAGTCGCCCCCCATGGCGTCGACGGCGATGTGCATGGCGCGACCCTCCGCCCCGCCGCCCTGCGGCGGGCGGGCGGCGTCGAGCGACGGTTCCAGCGTCAGGTGTTGGACTCGACCGCCACGACTTCGCGCCCCTTGTAGTACCCGCAGTGCGGGCAGGCGCGGTGCGGCAATTTGCGCTCGCCGCAGCTCGGGCAGAGCGAGGTGGCCGGGGTCGCGAGCGCGTCGTGCGCGCGGCGCTTGTCGCGGCGGGCCTTCGAATGACGGTGTTTCGGATTCGGCATGGCTCGTTCCTCGTCTACGCCTTCGAGCGGTCTCTCGGTCCGCCGAAGCGATTCTTGAGCGCCGCGAGCGCCGCCCAGCGCGGATCGACCGACTCGTCCGCGCAATCGCAGGCCCCGGCGTTGCGGTCCTTCCCACAGCGCGGACACAATCCCGCGCAGTCCTCGCGGCACAGCGGCCGATCCGGCAGGCCGAGCTGCACCGCTTCGCGAATCAACGGCTCGGTGTCGAGCTCTTCGCCGGCCACCTCGAGCAGCCCGAGCTCCTCGGACGCCAGCTCCCGCTCGCCCGCCAGCTCGACCCCGCCGCGCCGCACGACCACGAGGTCGAGCGGCGCCTCCACCTCGACCCGGACCGGCGCCAGGCAGCGGTCACAGGCCACGGTCTGCGCGTAGCGGAGCCGAGCGCGCAGCAGGTAGCTCGAGTCGACCGGCTCCAGGCGCCCGACGACCGCCACCGGCCCGATCTCCACCGACTGGCGAAGCTCAAGATCCTGCGGCGCGAAGTGGAGGGTCTCTTGCCAGGAGAGGGGCTCGTGGCGGATCCTGTCGAGGCGGATCATCATCGGCAAGCCCCTAAAGCCGCCGAAGGTTACGGGATTCCGTCGGATCCGTCAAATGGTGCGGCGATGGCTTCGCCGACGCACAGGCTCAGGCGTACCGCAGCCGGGCGCCGGTAGACCGCCAACGCCACCCGGCCGCAGTCGCGCCAAGGAGCGAGCAGACGCGCGAGGCCGTGCAGTCTCTCGCCTTCTCGCAGGCCGAGAATCGGTACCTCGTCGAGAGCGCGCGCGTAGCGCTCGGCGAGGTGGGCGGTGCGCGCCGGATCAGCCTCGGCGAGCAGGGACGGGATCGGACCTCTGGGGTCAACGCTCGGGTCCTGCGCCGCGAGCCAGTCGGCGAATCGGCGCGCACCGGTAAGGGCCTCGGGCGATAGAGCGCGGAGCTCGAAGCCGGCGCGCGTCTCGCTCAGCAGGCCCCGACCCGCGAGCCGGGTGAGCGCCTCACCCGGCAGCCGGAAGGCGTTGCTCGCCCCCCGCCGCAGCCGAGCGGCGGGAGGCAGCTCGGCGGCGGGCCCGGTTTCCTCGAAGAACAAGACCGCCTCCGGCCCCGCGACCGGCCCGCGCTCGGTCGCCACCAGCCAGGCGACCGGCAGCGGACCGGTCCCCCCGGCCGAGGCCGGATCGACTCGAGGCCCGGCGGCCGGCGGCTGTCCGAGGTCCGCCTCGAGCCCCTCGGGGCCGCGAATCAGACGGTAGACCCCGGCGGGCAGCGGTCCCGACGGCTCCCGCAAGCGCCAGGCCGAGAGGATCGGCCGGGACATCTCCGGCGGCAAATCGAGAGCCTTGGCCGATCCGCGTAGACAGGTCGAGACCCGCCAGCGGTGACCCCGCCAGCCGACACTCGCCGGCTGGCGGTCGAGCACCACCTCTCCGCCACCGAGCCAGGGATTGCCGGCGAGCGCGCCGGAGGCGCGCGCGGCGAGCGCCACGAGCGGGAAGACGTCGGCTTCGACCAGGGTACAGCCGTGGGTCCGATCGACGGCCACCACCAGCTCGGACGAGGGCGGCGCCGAGAACGGTCCGAAGGCCGGCCAGTGGGGCGCCTCGGCGCCGGTCCAGGCGGCGAGCGCGGCGACCCACTGCTGCGGATCGCCCGCTCCGTCCTCGAGGCGAGCCAGGTTCTGGTGCGGAAAGGGGATCCAGAGGACCCAGTCCCAGGTCGGATCGGCGAGCAGCTGGCCAGCCAGGCCGTCGCGGGCGGGGATTCCAGCGCGCTCGCGCGGCGCATACCAGTACCACGCGTGCGTTATCGCGCCGGCGAGCACACCGAGCGCGACCAGCCAGCCGACGCGGCGGCGGCGACTCACCGGGAGCGGTCGAGACCCAGGTCGACGATCTCCGCCGCGAGCGCCGCGCTCACTTCGGCGTCCTGCTCGCCGAGGTCCAGGTCCGCCAGAGCGCTCCCGACCTCGCGGATCATCAGCACGGCTGGGTCGAGCGGCGACCAGGGCGCGAGCGGCGGCACGGGCGGCTCGACCCGCGGCGGATCGGCCGCCACCGCGGCGAGCTCGACCGCGATGCGCGCCGCGACCGCGTCGATCGCGTGGTGGCGCTCGACTTGCCGACGCCCGGCCCGCCCGAGATCCGCGGCGAAGGCCGGATCGCCGGCGAAGCGGACGAAGAGAGCGGCCAGATGCTCGCTCTCGAGCTCGTCGACCGCGACGAGCGCGATGGCGCCGGCAGGCAGCTCGGCGAACGAGCCGGCGTCGGTGGCGACCGTCGGCACGCCGCAGGCGAGCAGGCGAAAGAGCGACGCCGAGGTCTCGCCGCCGGTCGGATGACGCAGGTTGACCGCCAGGTCGACCGCGCGCACGTGGTCGGCGAAACGCTCGGCGTCGAGGCGGCCGGTCACCACCACGCCTTCGCCGCCGGTCGCGCGCAGCAGCGCGGCGAGGTCGTAGTGCGGCGACACTTCGCCGACGATCAAAAAACGGGCGTCGGGGTGCGCGGCGCGCAGGCGAGCAAAAGCCACGAGCGCCGGCTCGAGGTGCTTCTGCGGCGTGACGAAGCCGAACGAGCCGACCAGGAACGCGCTCCCGTCGAGCCCGATCCGGAGTCGCGCCGCGCGGCGCGACTCCGGATCGACCGGGGTTTCGCGCTCGATGTCGACCGGGAAGGGAATCGCCGCCACGCGGGCGCGCGGCCGGCTGGCGAGAATCCGCCGGCGGGCGAACTCGCTGTGCACCAGGACCGCGAGGCTGCGATCCACCAGGCGCTCGAAGAGCGGGAACGCCCAGACGTCGACCGGATAGTGCGAGTCGAGCAGGCGCTGCGCCGCCCGCCTCCCGGTCTCGCCCGCCGCGTAGCGCATCTCCTCGACGTAGCCGGCGGCGTCGCCGCGCGCCAGGGTCAGCTCGCGCACTAGGTGATGGAACATGAACTCGTGCAGCACGACGACGCCGGGGCGCTCGAGCGCCAGGCGCCAGCTCTCCTCGTGGTGCGGCGCGCTGTTGCCGAGGTGGTAGAGGACCAGGTCGAACTCGTCCGCGGCCGACGCGAGCTCGCGCACCGGGCGCCGGCGCAGGCCGGCGATCGTAGCCGTCGACGGCGGCAGGCGACCCTCGTGGAAGAGCTCGAGCTCGACGTGCTCTGCCAGGCGCGGCGCGAGGGCCGCCGAGTAGTCGGCGATCCCCGAGGTGGCGGGCGGGAAGGGCGAGGCGTAAGCGACGCGCATCGGGCTCACAGGACGGCGAGCAGCCGCTCCACGACCCGGTCCCAGCCGATCTCGGCCACCCGCCGCGCACCGGCCTCGCCCTGGCGGTGGGCGAGCGCCCGATCGTCGAACCAGCGGTCGATCGCCGCCCCGAGCTCGCGCGGCGAGCCCGGGTCGCCGACGAAGCCGTTGTCTCCGTGCTCGACAAACTCGAGGACCCCGCCGGCGTCGCGCGTCGTCACCACCGGGCGGGAGCTGCGAAAGGCCTCGACTGTTACGTAGCCGTAGTCTTCGTCGAACGGGGCGTAGTAGACCGCCAGCGCGCCGGCGTAGAGATCGATCAACCGCTGGTCCTCGACCCGGCCCGGCAGCTCGAGCCGCGCTCCCAATCCGAGCTCGGCGGCGAGCGCCGCGAGCGCCGCACGCTCCGGCCCCTCGCCGGCGATGACCATCCGCCACGGGCGGCGCGAGTGCTGGGCGGCGCGCAGCAGCAGGTCGAAGCGCTTCATCGCGTCCAAGCGCCCGACGGTGAGGACGTAGTCGCCGTGCGCCGCCGAGCGGTAGCGGTCGCCGAGCAGGGGCGGCGGGTAGAGCGGTTCCGCCTCGAGCCCGGTCGAGGTCCGCAGGCGAGCGGCGACGTTGCGCGAGATCGCGAAGCGCGCCCGTGCTTCGCCGAGCGTCCGGCGATCGATGGCGCGGATCCGCTCGGCGATCGCGTCGTCCCCCGGCCGGCTACCGAAGTCGCTGAAGCGCGTCCCCTCGAGATCGTAGATCTGCCGGAACTGGTGGATCAGCCAGACGACCTTGCGCGCGTGCTTCACCGCGTAGGTCGGGAAGCGGGTGGCGATCACGAGGTCGATCTTCTCGCCCGCGGCGTCGCCGAGATCGAGCAGCCGCCAGGCGAGCGCGCTCTTCAAGATCGCGGTCCGGCTCGACCAGTTGAACGGCAACGCGACGATCTCGACGCGGTGACCGCGACGCAGAAGCTCGTCGCGCAGGCTCTCGTAGAGCACCTCGGCGCCGCCGCGGGTGAAAGGCACCTGCGCGGCGCAAATGACGATCCGGGCGCTCATTCCCCGGCCCTGTCGCGGGAGCGTTCGAGGACCGCCAGGCGCTCGGCGAGACGGGCGGTTTCGCGCTCGAGGGCGCGTTCGCGCTCGGCGAGCTCGGCGAGCAGCGCGCTCGCCGTCTGGTTGAATTCGTTCTGCTGCTGCAGCACCGCGCGGGCGTGCCACTTGAAGAACAGGTGGTAGGCGGCCTTGCGCACGAAAACCAGCGCCCGGCCGACGATTGGCCGCGGCGAGACCGGTCGGGGCTCCTCGACGAACTCGCGTTCCGCGAGGTCGGCGAGCTTGGCCGCCAGCTCGTCGCCCGAGCCGACGCGGCCGGCGCGCTCGGCCTGGCGCTGGCGAACCGCGGCCGAGATGCCGGCGAGCGCCGCGGCGATCCGCTCCCGTGCGGCGTCCTCGGCCGGTGGCGGTCCGTCGTGCTCCGCGCTCATGGGTTCGCGGGACTCTAGCATCGCCTAAGATTCCCCCCGGAGGCCAAGATCCCCGAGATACCCCGTCCCCGAATCGCCGTCGACCTGCGCGCCCTCGTGGGCCGGGCGACCGGAATCGGCGTCTACACCCGTTCGCTGCTTCTCGAGCTCGCCCGCGCCGGCGACGCCGAGTGGCTCGGGCTCGCGCACCGCGAGGTCGAGTTCGCGGGCGAGCTCGAGGCGGCCGGGGTCCAGCTCGAATACCAGCCGGCGCCGCTGGGAGTGATCTGGCAGCAGCTCGCCCTGCCGAAGCGTCTGGCACGCGGCGACATCGATCTGTTCTGGTCGCCGCTGCTGACCCTTCCCCGCCGCCTGCCGGTACCTGGTGTGGTGACGATCCACGATCTCGCCACGGTGCTCTATCCCGAGACCCAGAATCTCAAGGTGAAGTGGAGCCTGCGGCCGTTTCTCGATTCGACGGTCGAGCGCGCGGCGCGAGTGATCGCCATCTCGGCGGCGGTCGGCGCCGAGATCGAGCGCCACTATCCGGCGGCGCGCGGCAGGATCGAGATCGTCCCCAACGGCGTCGACCCGGAATTCCAGCCGGCGGATGCGGCGGCGATTCGCGCGACCCGCGAGCGGCTGGGGCTCCCCGGCGGCTACGTCCTATATGCCGGCACGATCGAGCCGCGCAAGAACCTCGAGCTGCTCCTCGACGCCTGGCTGGGCGCCCGCGCTGCCCAGCCGTCGTTCCCGCCGCTGGTGCTCGCCGGTCCGCCGGGATGGAAGAGCGGCGGGCTCGAGCGGCGGCTCGCGGGCGCGCAGGGGCGTGGCGTCGTGCGTCTCGGGAGCCTGCCGCGGGCCGAGCTGGTGGCGGCGCTGCAGGCCGCCACGGTGTTCGTCTTCCCCTCGCTCTACGAGGGTTTCGGGTTGCCCGCCGCCGAGGCCCTGGCCTGCGGCGTGCCGACCATCGTCTCGCGCACGCCGAGCCTGGTCGAGGTGGTGGGCGACGCCGCCGCGGTCGTCGACCCCGACGACCCGGAGGATCTCGCCGCCGTGCTGCTCGACCTGGTGGCGAATCCAGATCTCGCGCTTCGGCTGGCCGCTGCCGGTCCGCCGCGCGCCGACCTCTACCGCTGGGACCGCGCCGCGCGCCGGCTGCGCGCGATCTTCGCCGAGGTTCTGGCCGAGGCGGGCTGGGGGCGATGATCCGGCTCGGACTCGACGCCCGCAAGCTCGCCGACTTCGGCATCGGCACGTACGTCCGTCACCTCGTCCTCGAGCTCGCGCGCCGCTCCGCCGAATTCGACGTGACGCTGTTCGCCCGCCCCTCGGGCCGGTCGCTCCTGCCGGGCCTGCCCGCTTCCGTGCGCTGGATCGACGACGGCAGCCGCGGCTACTCGGCGCGCGAGCTGGTGCAAGTGGGCCTCAAGGTGCGCCGTCAGCGCCTCGACCTGTTCCACGCGCCACACTATGTCGTCCCTTTCGCTCTCGGCGCGCCGTTCGTGGTCACCGTGCACGACGTCATCCACCTCCTCTTCCCGCAGTTCCTTCCCAGCCGCCTCGGACTTCCCTACGCCCGCTTCATGCTCCGCCGGGCGCTCCGCGCCTCGCGGCGGGTGATCGCGGTCTCCGAGACCACGCGCCGGGACGTGCTCTCGCGCTCGCCCAGGATGCCGCCCGAGAAGGTCGTCGTGGTGCCCAACGGCATCGACGAGGCCTTTCGCCAGGTGACCGACGGCGCCGTGCCCGCGGCGCTCGCGCGGCTCGGGCTGCGCCGGCCCTACCTGCTCTTCGTCGGCAATCCGAAGCGCCACAAGGACCTGCCGACCGCGCTCGCGGCGTTGGCGCGACTCGGGGCGGAGGAGGGCTCGCCGCCGCTGGCCCTCGCGGGCACCGGCGCGAGCGCCGAGATCGTCGCGGCCGCGCGCGGCGCCGGGGTCGAGGACCGCGTGCGGGCTCTCGGCTTCGTGCCGCCTGAGCTCTTGCCGGCGCTCTACCGCGGCGCCGAACTCCTGCTCTCGCCGTCGCTCTACGAGGGCTTCGGCTTCGCGGTCGGCGAAGCGCTCGCCGCCGG
Organism: Thermoanaerobaculia bacterium; assembly: GCA_046331385.1. GTDB lineage: Bacteria > Acidobacteriota > Thermoanaerobaculia > Multivoradales > JAGPDF01 > JAXLQW01. The sequence continues at coordinate 447,079 of JAXLQW010000001.1, read as the reverse complement.
CTGTCCGGTGGTGGCATCGGACATTCCCGCCCACCGCGAGGTCGCGGGCGACGCCGCCCTTTTCGCGCCGGCTGGTGAGCCGGCAGCCTTCGCGGCTGCCGCCGCGCGCCTGCTCGCCGACCGCGATCTGGCGCTCGGGATGCGCGAGGCCGGGCGCCGGCGGGTGGCGCCGCTCACTTGGGAGGCGGCGGGGCGGCGGACGATCGACGTCTATCGGGCCGCGATCTCGTCGACCGGCGGAGACCCGCGATGAATCATCCCGTGGGGTTGGTGCACGACTGGCTGACCGGGATGCGCGGCGGCGAGAAGGTCCTCGAGGCCATCGCCCGGCTCTTCCCCTCGGCGCCGATCTACACCCTGTTCCACTTCCCCGGCAGCGTCTCGCCGGCGATCGAGGCGCACCCGATCGTCACCAGCTTCCTGCAGGGGGCTCCCGGCGCCGAGCGCTGGTATCGCAACTACCTGCCGCTGTTCCCGAAAGCGGCCGAGGAGCTGCCGGTCGGCGACCACCGGCTGCTCGTCTCCTCCAGCCACTGCGTCGCCAAAGGGGTGATCCCGGGGCCGGGCGCTCGCCACCTGTGCTACTGCCACACGCCGGTGCGTTACGCCTGGGACCAGGAAGAGGCCTACTTCCCAGAACGTCGCGGAGCGCTGGCGCTGGTGCGGCGACGGGTGCTCGCCGGCCTCCGCCGTTGGGATGTCCGCAGCGCGCCGCGGGTACACCATTTCGTCGCCAATTCGAGCTTCGTCGCCGGCCGGATCGCGCGCTACTACGGACGAACGGCGGAAGTGGTGCCGCCGCCGGTCGATCTCGAGGCCTTCCCGGTCGCCGCCGAGGGCGAGCCCCGGCGCCATGCGCTGATGGTGGCTGCGCTCGCGCCTTACAAAAAAGTGGAAATCGCGATTCAAGCCTGCGGACGGCTGGGAATCGAGCTGGTGGTCGTCGGCACGGGCCCCGAGCGCGCCCGGCTCGAGCGCCTGGCGGGACCTGGAATTCGGCTCGCCGGGCGGGTTTCGGACGCCGAGCTGGCAGCGCTCTACCGCCAGGCGATATGCTTCATCCAGCCCGGAATCGAGGACTTCGGCATCGCCACCGTGGAGGCGCTGGCCAGCGGAACCCCGGTGGTCGCGCTCGCCGAAGGCGGGGTCCTCGACATCGTGGAATCGGGCCAGCATGGGCTGCTCTACACGGCGCAGGAAGGCGATCCGGCGGCCGCGCTGGCCGCCGCGATTGACAAAAGTCGAGGAATGCAGTTCAATTTGGTGAACCTTCGCAGCCGGGCCGAGCGTTTCGCGGCCCCCTTGTTTGCCGCCAGGCTGCGCGGGACGCTCGTGAGATTTTGGCCGGAAGCGGAGGAACTGATCGCGTGATGCAAGAGCGACACAGAATCTCGTCGGCCGTGCTGTTTTTCGGGGATCTCGCCGCCACGGCCGCCGCGTTCCTGGGCGCCTGGCTGCTCCGTTTCGAGTACGAGGTCATCCCGCTCACCAAGACCGAACCCGAGTTCCGTCGCTACCTCGAGCTCCTGCCGGTCGCGCTGGTCCTGTTCCCCCTCGTTTTCTACTTCCACGGCCTCTACCAGGCGCGGACCAACCGCAGCCGGGTGGACGAGTCGGTCTCGGTGCTCCTGGCGGTCGTGCTCGGCACGGTGCTGCTCTCGGGCATCCTCGCCTGGTACCGCCCGGCAGCCGCACCCGGCAGCCTCGAGCCTTTCACCTACAGCCGTGCCTTCCTCGCCCTCTTCGCCCTGCTCGAGGTGCCGCTGGTGGTCTTCAGTCGCCTCGGGGCGACCGGCCTGCTGCGCAGCGCCCAGCTCCACGCCGGCAGGACGCAGAGGATCCTGGTCGTCGGCGCCGGCAAGCTCGGCCTCGAGGTCACGCAGAAGCTCGCCGCCCACCACGAGCTCGGTCTCCAGGTGGTCGGCTTCCTCGACGACGACCCGGGCAAGGCCGGCCGCGTTTTCTACGGAGCACCGGTCCTCGGCACGACCCGGCAGATCGCCGCGGTGCTCGCCGAACACCGCATCGAGCAGGTCTTCGTCGCCCTGCCGCTCGAGGCCCACCGCAAGATGCTGCGGGTGCTGCAGGAGATCGGCAGCGAGTGCGTCGAAGTGAAGCTGGTGCCCGACATCTTGCAGTACGCGACCCTGCGCGCCACGCTCGAGGACCTCGACGGCACGCCGGTCATCAACCTCTCGCAGGTACCGCTCCAGGGCTGGCACAGCCTGGTGAAGCGGATGGTCGATCTCGCCTTCTCGGCCGCCGGCCTGCTCGTCGTCGCGCCGCTCTTCCCGCTCGTCGCCCTGGCGATCTGGGTGGAGGACCACGGCCCGATCCTCTTCCGCCAGGAGCGCATGGGGCTCGACGGCAGCCCGTTCATGATCTGGAAATTCCGCTCGATGCGGGTCAACGCCGAAGCCACGACCGGTCCCATCTGGGCGACCAAGGACGATCCGCGACGCACCCGGGTCGGCGGCTTCCTGCGCCGCTGGTCGATCGACGAGCTGCCGCAATTGTGGAACGTCTTGGTCGGCGACATGTCGCTCGTCGGTCCGCGCCCCGAGCGCCCCACCTTCGTCGAGGAATTCAAGCAGCGCCTGCCGCAGTACATGTTGCGTCACCGGGTCAAGGCCGGGATCACCGGCTGGGCGCAGGTGCACGGCTGGCGCGGCAACACCTCGATCCGCAAGCGCCTCGAGTACGACCTCTACTACATCGAGAACTGGTCGATCGGTCTGGATTTCAAGATCCTCTGGATGACCATCCGCCACGGCTTGCGGCTGAACGCGCACTGAGCCGCCTGAGCCCGCCGGCTCGCTCCCGATAGACTCTCCTTCGATGCGTCTCGTCCGCGATGCGGCCCGCGGCTTCCGTCTGCTCGCCCGCCAGGGTCCCGTCGCCTTCGCCCGGATGCTGGCGCACCAGTCGCGGCGCGCGGTCACCCGCCGTTTCCCCCGCCACGCCTTCCTGAAGATTCGACCGCCGGTCGGCGATCTGCTCGGCATGACGACGCCCGAGGAGCAGTCCTGGCTCTACGACTTCGCTCGCCGCTCCTACCGCGGCGAGGGCGAGATCGCCGATCTCGGTTGCTGGTTCGGCTCTTCCACCATTCCGCTCGCGCAGGGGCTGGCGGAGAACCCGGCGGTGGCCGAGAAGCGGGGACGGATCCACGCCTTCGATCTCTTCCTCTGGGAAACCTGGATGGAGGACACCCTGGCCGGCACCGGCCTCGCCGGCCGTCTCGCTCCCGGTTCGAGCTTCCTGCCGCAGTTCGAGCAGCGGATCGCTCCCTGGCGCGAGCTGGTCACGATCCACGCCGGCGACCTGAATGTCGTCGGCTGGCCGTTCGGCCAGCCGCTCGCCCTGGTGTTCAACGACGCCTCGAAGACCCTCGAGCTCGGCAACAGCATCCGGCGCGATTTCGTGCCCTGCTTGATCCCGGGATCGGGGATTCTCGTCGAACAGGACTTCGCGCACTTCTTCACCCCCTGGGTTCACCTGTCGCACTGGCGGCTGCGGGAATACTTCGCGCCCGTGCTGCACGTGCCCTACTCGGGGTCGATGGTCTTCCGCCTGGAGCGCGCGATCCCCGCCGCGATGCTGACGCCGCTCGCCTTCGAGGACTTCGACGAGGCGGAGATCGACGCCGCGTTCGAACGCTCGCTCGGCTTGGTCGAACGCCCGATGCGACCCAACGTCTGGGCGGCGCGGGCCATGCTCGAGCTGCACCGCGGCCGGCCCGCGGCGGCCCGCGGCCTGCTCGAAGCCGGCGGCCGGCGCGGATTCCACGGCCTCGATCTCGACAAGGTGCGCGCCGAGCTGGCGGCCGCGTCGGTCGCGGCCGCGTCCTGAAGCCCCCGGGCGCTATCATCACCGCGTGCGTCTGGCGCGCTTCGCTTGGTTTGTCCTGGGTCTCAATCTGGCGGTCATTCTGTGGGGAGCGATCGTCCGCGCTACCGGCTCCGGGGCTGGCTGCGGCGCCCACTGGCCGCTGTGCAACGGCGACGTGGTGCCGCGCGCTCCGCGTCTCGAGACGCTGATCGAGTACTCCCACCGTCTGTCGAGCGGCGCGGCACTGCTCGCCGGCGTGGCCCTCCTGGTCTCGGCCTTTCGCGCCCGCCCGGCGGGCGACCCGGTGCGGCGCGGCGCGGTCTGGGCTCTCCTCCTACTGCTCGGCGAAGCCGCGGTCGGCGCCGGCCTGGTCCTCTTCCGGTTGGTGGCGGACGACGCTTCGGTGGCGCGTGCCCTGTGGATGGGGGTGCACCTCGGCAACACCTTGGCGCTGCTCGCCGCGCTGACACTCGCCGCGCTCTGGGCGGGGGGCCTGCCGGCGCCGCGGCTCGCCGGACGCGGCCGCACCCTCGCCGAGGCTGGCCTCGCCTCGGCTCTGCTCGTGGCGACCGCGATGAGCGGCGCCGTGGCGGCGCTCGGCGACACCCTCTTCCCCGCCGGCGATCTCGCCGCCGCGCTACGCCAGGACCTCTCGACCGGGTCGCACTTCCTCCTCCGCCTGCGCGTGCTCCACCCCTTGCTGGCGGTCGCGACCGGCGTGCTGCTGCTCTGGTTGGCTCCTCGCTGGCGGCGCGCGGATCGCCGCGCCGGAGTGCGGCGCTGGGCCCTGGCACTCTCCGCCCTGGTCTTCCTGCAGATGCTCGCCGGCACGGCGAACATGGCGCTGCTCGCCCCGGTCGGAATGCAGATCGTCCACCTGCTGCTCGCCAACGCGGTGTGGATCGCCTTCGTCGGCCTGGTCGCCGCGACCCTCGCGGCGAGAGCCGAATCGAATCTCGAGGCCTCGACTTCGAGACCGGCTCCCGCCGCTCTCGACGCCGCGCTCTCCTGAGCGCTCCGCCTCAGCCGGCCGGCGCTCGCCGGCGGCCCGAGATCGCTCCGCCCGTCACCGCGAGGATCCCGACCGCCACCGCAATCAGGCCGAAGAGCGCCCGCGCGTGGTCGACGTTGGCGGCGGTCTCGGCCTCGGCGAAGAGCTTCGCCAGGCCGGAATCGTGCGGAATGACGAACAGCCCGAGCGCCGCGACGAAGAAGCCGAACGCCATGACGCGCATGAAGCCCGGCGTCGTGGTCGGGCGGCCGGCGCGCCGACCGATCACGCTGTGGCTCCAGCTGTGGGCGCAGTAGACCGCCGCCCCGAGCACCAGCCAGCCGACGAACCGCCACCAGGAGGTCCCCGGCAGGTAGAACATCAGGAAGGCGCAGCAGAGCGCACCGAGCGCCGGAACCACGAAATCGCCGCCGGGGACGCGGAACGGCCGCGGGCGCGCCGGGTCACTGCGCCGCAGAACGGTCACGCCGAGGCAGACGAGCACGAAGGCGAAGAAAGTACCGATGTTGGTCAGCTGCACGATCTCGCCGAAGTCGCCGATCGCCGAGAGCACCGCCACCACGATGCCGGTGATCCAGGTGGCGGTCGACGGCGTGCGGAACTTCGGGTGGACGCGCGCCGCCCACTGCGGCAGCAGCCCGTCGCGCGCCATCGACAGGAAGATGCGCGGCTGGCCGAGCTGGAACACCAGCAGCACAGAGGTGGTGGCGAAGACCGCGCCGAGCGCGATCAGCAGCGCCGGCCAGTGCATGCCCAGGGCCGAGAAGGCGGCGGCGAGCGGCTCGGCGGTGCCGAGCTGGTTCCAGGGCAGCATGCCGGTCAGAACGATGGCGACCGCGATGTAGATGACCGTGCAGATGGCGAGCGAGCCGAGAATCGCGCGCGGCATGTCCCGTTGCGGATTGCGGCTCTCCTCCGCCGCCGTCGACACGGCGTCGAAGCCGATGTAGGCGAAGAAGATGATCGCCGCCGCCGAAGTGATGCCGCGGAAGCCGTTGGGCGCGAACGGGTGCCAGTGCTCGGGCTTGACGTAGAAGGAGCCCATGACGGTGAAGAAGGCGATGATCGCGAGCTTCAGGCCGACCATCAGGGTGTTGAAGCCGGCGCTCTCGCGCACGCCGATGATCAGGATGCCGGTGATCAGCCCGACGATCAGAAAGGCGGGCAGATCGAGGATGACCGGAATGCCGAAGATCTGCGGCGCGTGCGCCAGCGCCTGCGCCTTGGCGATCGTCGCCGCGCCGACCTCGGCGAGGGGGTCCTTGCCGGCGGCCACCGCGTCGGCGATCGCCTGGGTGGCGAAGGAGGCGGTGCGATGGCTGATGCCGAGCCAGTCCGGCCAGTGGATGCCGAAACCGCGCAGCAGCTCCTGGAAGTAGCCCGACCAGGAGATCGCGACCGCCACGTTGCCGATCGCGTACTCGAGCATCAAGTCCCAGCCGATGATCCAGGCCACCAGCTCGCCCAGAGTCGCATAGGAGTAGGTGTAGGCCGAGCCGGCGATCGGAACCATCGAGGAGAGCTCGGCGTAGCACAGGCCCGCGAAGCCGCAGGCAATGGCGGTGAGCAGGAAGGAGACGACGATCGCCGGTCCCGCGCCCGGTTGGTCCGGACCGCCGGCGGTCGCGGCGCCGACCGAGGAGAAGATGCCCGCGCCGATGATCGCGCCGATGCCGAGCGCGGTCAGCGCCCAGACCGAGAGGTTGCGCTTGAGGGTCGGACCGTGACCCTCCTCCGGTGCCGCGAGGATCTCGTTGAGGCTCTTCCTGCGCATCAGGTCGCTGAGCACGCCGCCTCCCGGTCGCTGCGTTCGTCGAGTGGGTCGAGAGCGGCGGGAAGTCTCCCACACCGGAGCGAGGGCGGCCAAACGGCGGCGGCCGCGCGCCGCCCCGAGGGTGAAGCTCGAGACCAGGCTCGCGGCTTCAGCCGGCCGTGATCCGCCCGCGCAGGGCGGCGACGGTGGTGGCGCGCAGCGAGCCCTCGAGCGCCGTCTCGGCGGCGTCGTAGACCCGCGTCAGGTGTTTCTGGATCGCCCGCCCCACGGGGCACTGCGGATTCGGCGCGTGCGCATGGAGTCCGAACGGCCCTTCGTCGCGCATCGCCCGGTAGACGTCGGCCAGCGTCACTCGCCGACCCGGGATCGCCAGGCGATAGCCGCCCTTGGCCCCCGCCTGTCCCTCGACCAGCCCGGCGGCCTGCAGCGCGGCGAGCGTGCGCCGCACGACGACCGGGTGGGTGTTGACGCTCGCGGCGATCCAATCCGAGGCGCACCACTTGCCGCCCGGCTCGGCCAGCAGGGTGAGGGCATGGACCGCCACGGTCATGCGGCTGTTGGCGCTCACGACGGACCCGGCTCCGCTCTCACCCGATCACCTCAGGCGCCCGCCGCCGGCACGGCGAGCGGCGGCTCCCGCGTCTCGCCGCGCGAGACCACCACCGCCGCGGCGAGATCGCCGGTGACGTTCAGGGTCGTGCGACACATGTCGAGGAACCGGTCCACGCCGAGGATCAAGCCGATGCCCTCGACCGGCACGCCGACCTGGCCGAGGATCATCGCCACCACCGGGATCGACCCGGCCGGCACGCCCGCCGTCCCCACCCCCCCGAGCACGCAGATGAACAACACGGTCACCTGCTGCCAGAGGCCGAGGGTCACGCCGTAGAACTGAGCGAGAAAGAGGACGGTCACCCCCTCGAACAGCGCCGTGCCGTTCTGATTCGCGGTCGAGCCGATGGTGAGCACGAAACGCGCGACGTGCGGCGGCAGGTGGAGGTTCTCCTCCGCCACCCGCAGCGCCGTCGGCAGGGTGGCGTTCGAGGACGCGGTCGAGAAGGCGGTGATCATCGCCTCCTGCACGCCGCGGAAAAAGGTCCGCGGCCGCATGCCGCCGAGCAGCGACACGGCGAGCGAGTAGACGACGAACTGATGAAACGCCAGCGCGAAGACCACGACGCCGACGTAGCGCGCCAGCTGCACCAGGATCTCGTAGCCGAGATCGGCGGTGAGCGAGAAGAGCAGCGCCGCGACGCCGATCGGCGCGAAGCCGATCACCACCTGGATCAGCCGCATGGTTACGTCGTAGAGCCCCTGCAGCACCTCCTCGAGCTTGCGCGCCGCTTCGCTGCGGGTCAGGGTCAGGCCGATGCCGACGAAGATCGAGAAGAACATCCAGGCGAGCAGATCGCCGTCGGCCGCCGCCTTCAACGGGTTCGCCGGCACGATGTCGGTCAGCAGGTCGATGCCGGCCTTGGGCGCGCTTGCCTTGGCGAGCACCGTGGCGCGATCGGCGGCGCCGGCCGTCAGACGGGCGCGCAGCTCGGGCGAGACGTCGCCCGGCCGCACGAGATTGACCAGCGACAAACCGAGGAGCACCGCGATCGCCGACACCACCACGGTGTAGGCCAGCGTCTTCAGCCCGATGCGACCGAGGCTGCGCAGATCTCCGAGGCCGGCGACCCCGAGCGCCAGCGCGGCGAAGATCAGCGGCACCACCAGCATGAACAGCAGGCGGAGAAAGATCTTGCCCACCGGCTGCGCGACGTGCGCCAGGAACCAGGCGAGCCCGGCGGAACCGGCGAGCGTCTCGTGCGCGACGAGACCCGCCGCGATGCCGATCCCGACCCCGATCAGCATCCGTGTGTGCAGCGGAATTTTCTTCAAGGCGGGAACCTTACGCGCCGCCCTCAGGCCTGTCAACGCGATACGCCGCTCACGGCCGGCGCGACGAAGGCGGGAGCGCGAGCCTCGCGACCAACGGGTCGTGATCGCTGGCGCGCAGGCCGGCGTGGCAGTCGGCGTCGAAGTGCGGGATCTCGATCTCGGCGCCGGCCGCGAGCGCCGGCGACACCAGGACGTGATCGAGCAGCGAGGAGCCGCCCTCGAAATCGAAGCTGTAGCGCTCCTCCACCGCGACCCGCGTCGCGAGGTCGGTCCACGGCGGAGCCGCGAGGGCGAAGAGCGGCGGCGACGCCTCGTCGTCGTTGAGATCGCCGAGCACCGCGACCCGCGCCGCGGGATCGACGGCGAGCAGGCGATCGAGGAAGGCGCGGATCTGGCGCGCCTGGCCGAGCCGTCGCGACGCCGTGGGGGTGCGCGGCGGCTGGCTGGCGCCGAAAGCGCGGTCGTCGCCGGAGCGCGAGCTCCAGTGATTGACCACCACGAAGAGCGGTCGGCCGCCGGCCGCGAGCTCGACCGCCAACGAGCGCCGCACTCCTTCGCCCGGCGGGCCGGAAAACTCCTCGGAGGTCGGGGCCACTCGCGCCGGGCTCGAGGTCAGCCTCAGGATGCGATCCTTCCCTTTTCCCTCGGCCACCGGCTCCGCCGCGTCGAGAGCGCCGGCCGCGCCGCGCCGGACGATCGTAGCGCGCGCCGGGTCGACGAGCAGCGCGACGCGGATGTTGGCGCCCGGCTGCCCGCCCTCGCGGTTCTCCTCCGGGTCGACCGCCGCCACCTCGTACGCCGGGCCGCCCGCGGATCGGATCGCCGCCACCAGCCGCGCCAGCGTCGCCGTCGCGGTCACCGTGCCGTCGTCTGCCGGGCCGCTGTCGTCCTGGATCTCCTGCAGGCCGACGAGCGCCGGCGAACGCAGGCGCTCGACGATGGCGTGCGCCAGACGGTCGAAGCGCTCGGCCGGGCCGGCGATCGAGAGGTTCTCGACGTTCCAGGTGGCGACGGTCAGGTGCAAGGCGCCGTCGGCCAGCGTCGATCGCGCGTCGCAGGTCGCGCCACGGGCGGCGGCGACCGCCAGCGGCGCGAGCGGCGCGAGGTGGTAGTTGGCGTGTCCGTACTCGACCACGCCGGTGATCGGTCCCGCCAGGCGCGCGCCGACGTTCAACTGCGGCGTGCGACCGGCGACGCGCGCCGAGAGCAGCACCCGCGGCGGCGGCGCCGCGCCGGACTCGAGGCGCAGGCCGCCGGCACGCGTCCGCTGGAGATCGGGGGAACCGTCCGGCCAGAGCGCGATCTCGCCGTAGGCGGTCGTCGGCCCGACCACGGCGCCGCCGGGAACCGTCAGGCGCATCGATTCGAGGCTCTCCCAGAGGTCGATCGCGTCCGTCGCCGGCTCGAAATGCGCGAGACCATCGTCGTCTACCGCCGTGGGGATTGCGAGCCGGGCACCCAGGCGCGGCGGAGCGGGCAGCGGGTCGCCGGCGGCCAGCTTCTCGACCGCGGTCGCGGCGAGGGTCGTCACCGTGAGCTCGCGCGGATTCGCCGCCCGCTCCTCCACCCGGCCGGCCACCCGCACCCGCTCTCCGATCGGGAGCGCGAGCGCCGACTTCGTCGCCACCAGGATCCCTTCCGAGGTCCCTGGGTCGGCATCCGGCCGCGTTCCTTCGATCCAGAAGAGCCTCGGGTCGCCGCGATCGACCGCGGTCACCACGCCCTCGATCCCCGCCACCCAGCGCCCCGCGAACGGCGAACGGTGACCGACCCCCTGCAGGTCGTGGATCTCGAGCCTCAGCTCGCCGACCGCGAGCGCCAGGAGGATCGTGCGCTGCAGCGGATGGAAGTTGTCGTCCGAGATCAGGAAGAGCACCCGGCGGCCATCGGCGAGGCGGGGTCCGAACGCCAAGCCCTCGAAGTTGTCGAGCGCCAGCCCGGTCGGTAGCTCGCCGAGGTCGAGCAGCGCCGTTTTCGCCGCCGGCGCGGCGACGCCTCCGGCGAGGCTGTCGAGGGCGTCGAAGTCCGCGGTGTCGGTGGCGCGCGCGAGGTCGAGCTCGCAGAGGCGGGCGGAGTTGCCGACCCCGGCCACGAACTGGCGCTCGAGGGCGACGAGGTGCGTGGCGTCGAGCGCCAGCAGGTCCGACAGACCGCCGAGCCGGAAGGCGTCCGCGGCGCCCGGCGCGGCGAAGAGCGGCTCGAGGGCGTCGAGGAACTCGGACGGCGGCTGGCGCCCGGCGGCGAGGTCGTAGCGCAGGATGCGCACCCGCGCGCCGCGCCCGGCGTCGACCGCCGGTCCGTCCTGGGTCAGCGGGCCCTCGGTGCCGACAAAGAGCGTGGCGCCGTCGGGGGTCGCCGCGAGGGCTTCGAACGCTTGGTTGTCGCGCACGCCGCGACCGGCGGCGGGACGGAAGCGAGACGGGATCGTGAGCTCGCCCAAGACGCGACCGCGGGCGTCGATCTCGAAGACCCGCGGCGGATTTCCGACCTTGGCTTCGCCTTCCGAGGAGAAGAAGAGCCGCCGGCCCGCGATCGCCAGACCCTCCGGATCGAGCGCCCGGGCCGGGAAGGGCCGCCCGGCCCGGTCGCAGAGGGTCGCCACGTCGACCACGGTGACGCCGCCGTCGTCCAGTCGATCGCCGTCGAGCGCGACGCGCAGGCGATAGAAGCGCGAAGGCTGCCGCTCGCTGCGGTCGTCGGAGAGCGCCAGCAGCTCGCCGCGTTCCTCGTCCCAGGCAAGCGCCGAGAGACCGCCCACGGTCGTGCCGCGGAACAGCAGGCCAGGCGGCAGCACCGCGCGGCCGAGATACTCGAAGGAGGTGAGGCTCGTCGCCGCCGCGTTCGAGACGAAGCTCGCGGCCAGCGCGGCAACAAGCCACGCGGCCGCGAGCGGAGCGTGGAGCCGGCGGGACGCACGGCGCCGGGAGGAGGAGCGAAGCGAGATCAACCGGCCGCGGCTCTCAGGGCGCCGGCAGCGGCTCGAGCGCCGGCAGGAGCTGCGGCCCGCCGGCGGCGACCTGGGCGCGGTAGGGCTCGACGCGCTCGCGATAGACGCGATTGAGCTCCTCGATCGCCTGGCCGAGCTTCGCTCGCGCCTGGCGCAGGTACTCGAGATGGGTCGGATTCGGCGGATCCCAGCTCGAGCCGAGGTAACCCTGGACGAACTGGATCGCGGTCACGACGTCGTCGTCCTTGACGATGCCGACGGTGCCCGGCGGCTGCCAGATGCGTTTCTCGATCGTGGCGAGCGCCTCCTTGACCTCCTCGCCGGCCTTGACCAGCGGCAGCTCGTCCGCCTTCACCTCGTGGCGGCGGATGGCGTCGGCGTTGGCCTCCCGCTGGCGGTCGGCGACCGCGTCGACGTCGCGGCGGGTGGCGCGGATGCGTTCGATCGCGCCGACCGCGGCCTCCTGCAGGCGCCCGGCGTCGTTGACCGCCCGCCAACGCGCCTGCCAGTCGGAATCGGAGTTGCCCGAGCGCGGATCGGCGAGCACCCGGATCGGAGTCTTCGCCGTCTCGCCGCGGAACTTCAGCGTCAGCTCGTAGGTCCCGGGCGGTACGGACGGGCCACCGGCGTCGCGATCGTCGTCGACGCGCGGTTCGTCGCTCGGCAGCGGTTTCCAGGCGTCGCGGTCGAGCTCCCAGACCACCCGGTTGAGGCCGCGCTTGACCTTTGGCCGCAGCGTGCGCAGCAGCGCCCCCGAGCCGTCGCGGATCTCGAGCGTCGCGGTCGCCTCGTGGTCATCCGCCGCCTTCCCGGCGCTCGGCTGTCCAGCGTCGGCTGCCGGCGCCGCGCTCTTCGGCTCGCTCGCGCCGGCCGCGGCCGACTTCTTCGCCTCGGCCGCGCGCTTCGCCTGCCGCTCCGTCTCCTGGCGGGCGCGCTCCTTCTCGGCGTCGGGCAAGGGCAGATCGTCGGCGTTGACCACGAAGGTCAAGAGCGCCCCGAGCGCGCGATTCTCGCCGCGGAACTCGGTGGCGCCGGCGCCGTAGCCGCCGTCGGAGCCGAGGGTGCGGACCTCGAGCGCGTCGGCCACCGGAAAGAGATGGAGCTTGGCCGCCATCGTCGCCGAGGTCACGTCGCGCAGCGGCCGGATGTCGTCGAGCACGTAGAGCGCGCGGCCGTGGGTGCCGATGACCAGATCGGCCTCGCGCGCCTGGATCGCCAGGTCCATCACCGAGACCGTCGGTACGCCGTGCTTCCAGGGCCACCACTTCTTGCCGCCGTCGAAGGTGACCCAGAGCCCGAACTCGGTGCCGAGGAAGAGCAGATCGGGATCGACCGGATCCTGCACGATCGCCAGCGCGTAGCCGCGCAGGTCGGCGGTCGCCAAGCTCCGCCAGGTCTTGCCGTAGTCGTCGGTGCGTTGGAGGTAGGGCGTCCCATCCGACCGGCGATGGTTGTCGAAGACCGCGAAGGCCGTGCCGGCGGCGTGCGGCGAGGGCTCGATCGCTGGCACCCAGGTGTTCGCCGGCACGCCGTGGACGTTGCCTTCGACCGAGGTCCAGGTCGCGCCGCCGTCGCGGGTCACGTGCACGCGGCCGTCGTCGCTGCCGGCCCACAGAACGCCGCGCTCCTTGCGACTCGGCGCCAGGGTGACCAGGGTGGTGAAGTTCTCCGCCATCGACACGTCGGGCGTCAGACCGCCGGAGCTGCCGGCGACCTGCCACTCGGGCTTGTTGGTCGTCAGGTCGGGCGAGATCGTCGTCCAGGTCTCGCCGCGATCGGTCGACTTGTGGACGAACTGGCTGCCGAGGTAGATCGTCGCCGGGTCGAAGGGGTCCTGTGCCAGGGCGGCGTTCCAGTTGAAGCGCAGATCGAGGTTCTCGGGTGGCGCCGGCTTCACGTCCTTGTACTCGCCCTTGGCGAGGTCCCAGCGCGTCAGCCCGCCGCCCTGCCAGAGCGAATAGCCGCGGGTCGAGCGCTGCGGATCGGGCAGGGTCTCGAAACCGTCGCCGAAGACCAGCACCTTCCACATGTAGTTGCGAATGCCGCCGCTCTGCCAGATCGTCGCCGGGCCGCGCCAGGCGCCGTTGTCCTGCAGCCCGCCGTAGACGTTATAGGGCAGATCCTCGTCGGCCGCCACGTGGTAGAACTGCGCCAGCGGCAGGTTGGAAACGAAGCGCGTCGCCGCGCCGCCGTCGTGGGTCGCCGCCACCCCACCGTCGTTGCCGACCAGGAAGTGCAGCGGACGGTTCGGGTCGATCCACATCGCATGGTGGTCGCCGTGGATCTCGCGCCCGCGCACCGCCTCGCGGAAGTGGCGGCCACCGTCCTCCGAGACGCGGATGTCGTAGTCGACGCTGTAGATCCTGTTGGGATCGCGCGGATCGACCCGGATCTCGCAGAAGTAGAACGGCCGCGGGTTGACGTTGGGTTCGGAGTTGACCGTCTTGAAGGAGCGCCCGCCGTCCTCCGAGCGCAGCAGAGCGCTCTTCTTGGCCTCGACCATGGCGTAGACGATCGCCGAGTCCGAGCGCGCGAAGGCGAGGCCGATGCGGCCGAGGTCGCCCTCCGGCAGCCCGTCCTCGGGTTGCAGGCGCTTCCAGGTCTCGCCGCCGTCCCACGACGAGTAGAGGCCCGAGCCCGGGCCGCCCGACTCGAACTTGTACGGCCAGCGGCGGAACTGCCACATCGCCGCCAGCAAATGGTTCGGATGCGCCGGATCGATCGCCACATCGGCGGCTCCCGTCTTCTCGTCGACGTAGAGCACCTTGCGCCAGCTCTTGCCGCCGTCGGTGGTCTTGAAGACGCCGCGCTCCGGGTTCTCGCCCCAGAGCCTGCCGAGCGCCGCCACCCAGGCAGTCTCCGGGTGGGTCGGGTCGAGCACGATGCGGTGGATGCGCTCGGTCGCCTCGAGCCCGGAATGTGTCCAGGTCTCGCCGCCGTCGAGCGACTTGTAGACGCCGTCGCCGACCGAGGTCGAGTTGCGCACGTTGCCTTCGCCGGTGCCGACCCAGATCACGTCGGGATTCCCCTGATCGATCGCCAGCGCGCCGATCGAGGCCACCGGTTGATCGTCGAAGACCGGACGGAAGGTCAGGCCGCCGTTGGTCGACTTCCACACCCCGCCGGTCGCCGCGCCGACGAAGACCAGGTCGGGGTTCGACTCCGCGGCGTCGATCGCCGCCACCCGCCCGCTCATCCCCGCCGGGCCGATCGAGCGCGCCTTCATGCCGGCGAGCAGATCGGGGTCGATCGCCGCCGCGATGCCCGCCCTCGCCAACAGCATACCGATCGAGATCGCGCCGAGAGTCGAAAATGCCCGCATGCGATTCATCCTCGCTCCTCTCCCTCGCCGCCGAACCGCGGCTCCCGCCTCTGTCCGGAATCGGAAGCGGCCCCGCGAGCAGCGCTAGAATTTCGCCATGACGCGGCGCACCGTCCAGCGACAAGCGATCCGCGACGCTTTCGAGCGCGCCGACCGCCCGCTGTCGCCGAGCGAGGTGCTCGGCTCAGCGCAACGTCGGGTTCCGAGCCTAGGGCTTGCGACGATTTATCGCAATCTCAAAGCTCTCGTCGGCGAGGGATGGCTGGCCGAGGTGGCGTTGCCCGGCGAGCCGTCGCGCTACGAGATCGCCGGCAAGCACCATCATCATCACTTTCGCTGTCGGGTCTGCGATCGGGTCTTCGAAGTCGCCTCATGCCCGCCGGACCTGACCCGGCTGACGCCGCGCGGCTTCCGGCTCGAATCGCACGACATCACTCTCCACGGCCGCTGCGCCGACTGCGCGCGCGGCTGACCCGGTCGCGCCCGGTAGGGGCGCCGCTTCAGCGTCCGCGCCTCGGTACCAGGTGGGCGACGCCGAGCGCCAGCGCCCCCACGCTCACCACCGCCGGCCCGGCCGGCCAGGCGAGACGAACTCCGAGCTCGAGTCCGGCGAGCAGAATGACGAACGCCAGCGCGATCGCGCCGCCGATGATCGCCGACAGGCTGCGGAAGAGACGCAGGGCGACGAGCGGCGGGATGGCGAGCAGCGCGATCGCCAGGACGACGCCCGCCAGCTCGAGCAGCGCCACCACCGACAGGGTCGCCAGGAGGAGCTGTAGCGTGTCGAGCGCCCGCACCGGCAGGCCCTGGAGCTGCGCCTGCTCGGGGTCGAACGCCGTCGCCACGAGCTCGCGCCCGCGCGCGACATGCGCCAGCGACACCAGCGCCGCCAACGCCGCGAGCAGGACCAGATCGGAAGCCCGCACGCGCTCGATGTCGCCGAACAGGTAGCTCTCGACGTCGACCTCGCCCGAGCCGCGGCGCGAGAGCAGGAGAATGCCGACCGCCATGCCCACCGACCAGAGCACGCCGATCACCGCGTCGCGCCGGTCGCTGCGCTCGCGCGGCATCGCCGCCAGGACCAGCGCCGCGCCGGTGGCGACCGCCGCCGCTCCCAGGCGCGGATCGAGGCCGAGGACGACCGCGACGCCGATCCCGCCGAAGGAGGCGTGCGCCACGCCGCCGCCGAGCGCCACCAACCGGCGCAAGACGACGAACGTGCCCACGAGCCCACAGAGCAGGCTCGCGAGCGCCGCGGCCACCACGGTCGCGAGCGGCAGGCCGGCGATGAAAGTGGCGCCCGGATCAGTCATGTCCGTGCCCGCAGAGCAGGGGATGGGTGTGGAGCCCGTCGAGCGGCAGGTCCGCCACCGTGCGGTCGACGAGCAGGGCACGGGTGGGCGCGAAGGTTCCGGGCGCGAGATCGTGGGTGGCGAGCAGGATGGCGGTCGACGCCGGCAGCTCTCCGAGCAGACGCCAGAACGCGCGCCGCGAGGATTCGTCGAGCGAAGCGGTCGCCTCGTCGAGCACCAACAACTCCGGCTCCCCCACCAGCGCGCGAGCGATCAGCGCCCGCTTGAGCTCTCCCCCCGAGAGCTCCGTCAGGTAGGCGTCGCCGAGCGCGCCGAGGTCGAGCCGCTCGAGCCAGAGAGCGATCACCGCCTCCTCGGCGCCACCGCCGCCGCGCCGGTCGCCGGAACCGTGGCGCAGGCGACCGTGGGCGATCAGGTCGCGCACCCGGATCGGAAAGGAGCGGTCGAAGGCCGGGAACTGCGGCACGTAGCCCAGCCGGAGAGCGCGCCGCGGCCGCGACCAGACCACCGACCCCGAGCCTGGCCGGACCAACCCGAGAACGGCGCGCACCAGGGTGCTCTTGCCGCCGCCGTTGGGACCGAGGATCGCCAGGCGGTCGCCGGCCGCGACCGAGAGATCGACGCCGGAAAGCGCGACATCGTCGCCGTGCCCCACCGACACGCCGCGCAACTCGACCAGCACCCCCGCCGACACCTCCCCAGCCTCCATGTTCTAATGATAACTGGTTCTCAGCAAGAGGAAGAAGAAGGAAAGAAACAAAGGCCCGGTCAAAAGGAAAAGACGCCGGAATCTCCAGCTTCGCGGGACCGAGCCGATTGCGCGTTCACGCAGAGAGGAAAAGCTCGACTGGGAAGAAAAGACACCTCGCAGTTCCAGCCTCGCCAAGCCGACCGGTCGCCAGTTCACGAGGGCGGTGCGCCAGCCCGCACTCCTAGGCGAGAGCTGGTGTCGGCGTCGTTCGAGGTGCCGCCATCCTGCGAAGAAAAGCTCACCTAGGTGTGACTGCTCAATAGGTTGTTCACCCGGACTGCTGTGGCAGGCTGGCTTTGTCGAAGAGCTGGCAAACCACGGAGGCAGCCCGGATGAACATCCATAGAAGAGCAAAGACTTGCCCGGAAAGTCGAGCCTTGCTTTGTCGTCGTGTTTTGCAGGAAGCCTGGCCCATGGGCCAGGCTTCGCGCGCGGCGGGGGTCAGCCGCCAGACCGCGCGAAAGTGGATTGGCCGCTTCCTCGACGAAGGAGAGGGCGGGTTGCTCGATCGCTCGTCGCGGCCTCATCGCTCGCCTAGGAAGCTTTCCCTGAGCCGGGAGGAGCTGGCCATCCACCTGCGCCGGCAACACCGGCTGAACGCCCAAGCCCTGGCCGAGCTCACCGGCATTCCACGCTCCACCTTGGGGCGAATCCTGCGGCGGCACAAACTGTCGCGAGCTCGGGATCTCGAGCCGAAGCCCCCGGTGATTCGCTACGAGCGCCAGGCTCCCGGCGAGCTGATTCACCTCGACATCAAGAAGCTCGGCCGGATCGACGGAATCGGTCATCGCATCCACGGCGACCAGAGTCGGCGAAAACGCGGCGCCGGCTGGGAGTACGCTCATGTCGCCATCGACGACTTCAGTCGTTTGTCCTACATGGAAGTCTTGCCCGACGAAACGGGAGCCACTGTGGCGGGCTTCCTGCGCCGGGCGGTCGCTTGGTATCGACAGCACGGCATCGAGGCTCAGCGCATCCTCACCGACAACGGTACCGGCTATCGCTCGAAGAAGATGCAACGCGCCTGCACGCGCTACAAACTCCGCCACCTACGCACCCGGCCCTACACCCCAAGAACCAACGGCAAAGCCGAGAGGCTCATCCAGACCGCCCTCCGGGAATGGGCCTACGCTCGACCCTACTGCTCCTCTCGCCAACGCCGAGAAGCACTCCCAGCCTTCCTCCACCGCTACAATTTCCACCGACCTCACACCGCTCTCGGCAGAAAACCACCCTGCTCGCGAGTCAACAACCTCTTGAGCACTAACACCTAGGGAAAAGGACGCTTGCCGTTCTTGCCTCGCGCCGTCGAGCCAGCCACGAGTTCACGAGGGCGGTGCGCCAGCCCGCACTCCTAGGCGAGAGCTGGTGTCCGAGGAGTCCGATCCTTCGCCATCCTGCGAAGAAAAGATCACCTGGGGGAGAAGGACGCTTGCCGTTCTTGCCCCGCG
Source organism: Thermoanaerobaculia bacterium (assembly GCA_046331385.1). Classification (GTDB taxonomy): domain Bacteria; phylum Acidobacteriota; class Thermoanaerobaculia; order Multivoradales; family JAGPDF01; genus JAXLQW01. Next base: position 428,791 of record JAXLQW010000001.1, on the reverse strand, counting down.
CCGTCGAGCCAGCCAGTTCACGAGGGCGGAGCGCAAGCCCACCCACCTAGGAGGTTGCGCCTTCGGCGCCTGGGGCGTGCCTCTTCAGGTACTCCTTCAGCCTCAGCTTGCGCGCCGTGTTGTCGCTCGACAAGTAACGCACCACGCCGAAGATCGCCCGTTCCGGCGCCCACGGACGGTCGAACCGACCGAGGCACCAGAGGATGCCGCTCGTCGAGTTGGGGTCCCGGCCGTCGAGGGCGTACTTGTCGTTGAGGTGGAACATGGTCGCCAGCGCCGAGCGCGGATCGCTCGACCACTCGAGGATCTTCTTGCCCCAGAGCATCCGCAGATAGGAGTGCAGCCGGCCGGTGGTGACGAGCTCGCGCTGCGCCGCGTTCCAAAGCGGATCGTGCGTGGCGGCGCCCTCGAGCTCGGCGAGATCATAGGTAGAGCGACGAGGATCGCCGGCGTGCTTCTCGAGCGTCGCCCGCGCCCAGGCCGGGAGCGACTCGTAGGCGTCGTGATCGTCCGGCCGCCGGGCGCAGAAGTGGTACCCGAGCTCGCGCCAGGTCACCAGCTCGTCGAGGAAGGACTCGGCCGCGGGCGGCATCCGCCACCAGCCCTGGCGCGCGCCGACGCCGCGCTCGGGCAGATCCTCGACCGACCAGTGGAACTCGCGCGCCAGCCGCGCCAGCACTGCGTGCGTCGACAGGTGCCCGAAATGCAGGTACGGCGAGAGCCCGCTGCCGGCGTCGGCGTCCGGGTGATTGCGCTCCTCGGCGTAGCGCGCGAGGCCGGCGGAGACGAAGCTCTCGAGCCGCTCCCGCGCCGCGACCGCGCCGCCGCGGCGGTCGGCGACCGGCGCGACCGAGCGATCGATCGGCAAGGCCGCGAGCTCCGCGGCGTCGCCCGCGAGCAGGGACGGGCTCGCGGCGGGCCAGCGACGCTGGATCGCCTCCGGGACCCGTCCGCCGCGCGGCAGGTCCGCCGCCGCGAGCGGCGCCGGCTCGGGAAGCGCCGCCAGATGGCGCTTGAGGTTTGCCTGCAGGAAGCGGCGGAACGCGTAGGCCGTCGGGTACGCGGCGGTCGAGGAGGCGAGCGGCAGCAGCCCGTTCGCGTCGACGGTCTCGAAGCGGCAGGGGACGATCGCCGCGGCGCGCGCCGTCATGCGCGGCAGGAAGAAGGCCGGGAAGTCGTCGCCGACGACCACCGCGGCGCGCTCCGCCAGCGCCGCCAGCAGCCCGCCTCCGGCGCCGCGCGCGGGCTCGACGTAAGGGTGGTAGGCGATGCCGCTCGCCGCCGCCCGCGCGGCGTTCTCCGCCATGCCGTCGAGGACGAAGCGGTGCAGGCGGGCGCTCGCCCAGGGGTAGTCGCAGCGCAGCGCCTCGAGCACCACGAGCGGTCGGTCGAGCGCTCGCGCCCAGTCGAGCGCCCGATCGAGAGCGTAGTTCCACTCCAGCCGCCGCGCCGAGGTCATCCAGTAGAGGACGCACTCCCCCGCCGCCGGCGCGAGGTCGCGGCGCACGGTGAGCCGGTCGGCGGGAATCGAGGGCCCGGGCAAGGTCACGATCGACCCTACGCGGCGCCGCGGCGCGCGGACGGACCGGCGGCGCGGGCCCGAGGCTCGGAGCTACAGCTCCACTTGCGAGCCGAGCTCGATGACCCGGTTGGGCGGCAGGCGGAAGAAAGCCGTTGCCGGACGGGCGTTGCGCGCCAGGTAGATGAACAGGCTCTTGCGCCAGCGCGACAGGCGCGACTTGCCGGTCGGCAGGATGGTCTCGCGGCCGAGGAAGTAGGAGACCGTCCCCGGGGTGATGTGCAGGCCCCACGCCTCGCAGCGCCGCAGGATCTCCGGCACGGTCGGGGTCTGCATGAAGCCGTAGTGCGCGATGACTTCGAAGAAGCCCTCGCCGAGGTCGCGCACTTTCACCCGGTCGCTCTTGCCGACTTCGGGCACGCCCTCGGTGACGATGGTGAGCAGCACCACCTGCTGGTGCAACACCTTGTTGTGCTTGAAGTGGTGCAGCAGCACCGGCGGCGTCAGGGCGAGCGACGAGGTCATCACCACCGCCGTGCCGTCGACCCGCACCGGATTGCGACGCGGCAGCTCGGCGAGGAACTTCTCGATCGGATAGGCGCCCAGCTCGAGCTGCTCGGCGAGCGCCTTGCGCCCGCGCTTCCAGGTGGTCATCACGGTGTAGAGCAGGATGCCGACGATCAGCGGAAACCAGCCACCGTGGGCGATCTTGGGGAAGTTCGCCGCCAGGAACGGCATTTCGACCGCGAGGAACAGGCCGGTCAGCAGCGCCGCCCTTCCCCACGACCAATGCCAGCGTCGGCGCTCGACCGAGAACATCAGGATCGACGTGATCACCATCGTCCCCATCACCGCGATGCCGTAGGCCGCCGCCAGATTCGAGGAGGCGCGGAATCCGATCACCAGCGCGACACAAGCGACCATCAGCAGGCGGTTGATCTCCGGCACGTAGATCTGCCCGCTCGCCTCCTCCGAGGTATGCACGATCGTCAATCGCGGCAGGTAGCCGAGCTGGACCGCCTGCTGGGCGAGCGAGAACGCGCCCGAGATCAGGGCCTGCGAGGCGATGATCGCCGCGATCGTGGCGAGCGCCACCATGGGGTAGAGCAGCATCGACGGCGCCAGGGCGTAGAAGGGATTCTCGACCACGCGGTCGCCGCGCTCGAGCAGCAGCGCCCCCTGGCCGAAGTAGTTCAGCAGCAGCGCCGGGAAGACGATCCACGACCAGGCGACGCGGATCGGGCGGCGCCCGAAGTGACCCATGTCGGCGTACAGCGCCTCGCTCCCGGTGACGCAGAGCACGACGCTGCCGAGGATGAGGAAGCCGTGCAGCCCGTTGGCGAGGAAGAAGCGGACGGCGTAGGCCGGCGACAGCGCCACCAACACCTCGGGGTGCTGCACCACCTGCGGGAAGCCGAGGGCGCCGATGACTACGAACCAGACGAGCATCGCCGGCCCGAACACCGCGCCGACGCCGGCCGTCCCGCGGCGCTGGAAGAAGAACAGGGCCACCAGGATGACGAGCGCGATCGGCACCACCACCGGACGGAAGACCGGGGTCGCCACCTCGAGCCCCTCGAGCGCCGAGAGCACCGAGATCACCGGCGTGATCATGCCGTCGGCGAGCAGCAGCGCGGCACCGACCAACGCCAGGCCGATCAGGGTCACGTGCCGCTTGTGCCCGACCTCGCCGCGCTTGGGATGGCTGCGCTGCTCGGTGACCAGGGCGAGCAGGGCGAGGATGCCGCCGTCGCCGTGATTGTCGGCGCGCATCACGAAGATCATGTACTTGACCACCACGATCGCGGTCAGCGACCAGAAGACGAGCGACAGAACGCCGAGGACGTTGGCGAGCGTCGGGGTCACCCCGTGCGGCCGCAGGAAGCACTCGCGGATGGCGTAGAGCGGCGAGGTGCCGATGTCGCCGTAGACCACGCCGAGGGCGCCCACCGCCAGACGCACCAGGTCCTTGCGGCCGCGGATGATCGGCGCGTGATGGAAGGACGTGGCGGTGATGGTTGCGGAGAGTCCGCTCTGACTGTCGGGCTGCGCCATGACGGGAGGGGCAGCCTACCATCGGGCCGCCCACGGCCGGCGCCCTACCGGGCCGAGAGGGAACCTCGATTCGCTAGACTCCAAAGGACTTGGCCGCGCTCGATCCGCTTCCGCTGGCGCTCTTCGGGGCGACCTATGTCTTCCTCGCCCTGGGTCGGATCCGGGGCCTGGCGCTCGACCGGACCGGATTCGCCCTCCTCGGCGCCATGGCCTTCCTCGCCACCGGCAGGCTCTCCGTCGACCAGGCGAAAGACGCGGTCGACGCGCCGACGCTGGTCGTGCTCTTCGGCATGATGCTGCTCTCGGCGCAGTACGAGCTCTCCGGCCTCTACGGCGCGATCGGCCGTCGCCTCGCCCGGGCGACCTCGCCGCGCCGGCTTCTGGCCGGCACGGTCCTCGTCTCGGCGGGGCTGGCGGCGGTGCTCACGAACGACGTGGTCTGCTTCGCCCTGGCTCCGCTGCTCGGGACCGCGCTGCTGCGAGGAAGGCGCGATCCGCTCCCGTACCTTCTGGCGATCGCTTGCGCCACCAATCTCGGCAGCGCCCTGACCCCGATCGGCAATCCGCAGAACATCCTGATCGCCACCCAGATGAAGCTCGCCTTCCTGCCCTTCGTCGGCTTCTGCGCCCTGCCGGTCGCGCTCTCGCTCGCCTTCCTCTATTTCTTCCTCGCGCGCCGCCTGCGTCGACCGGCAGTGGAGGGGCTCGCCGCGCCGCCGCCGGTCGAGGCCCCGCCGCTCCACCGGCCGCAGGCGACCAAGGCCGTGATCCTCACCGCCGGCGCGATCGGCCTGTTCCTCACCCCGATTCCGACCTATCTGACCGCGACGCTGGTGGCCGGCGTCGTGCTCACCAGCCGCAAGATGCACACCCGCGCGATGCTCGCCCTGGTGGATTGGCAGCTGCTGGCGCTCTTCGCCGGCCTGTTCACGGTCACCCGCGGGCTCGAGATCTCGGGCTGGACCGCAGCGGGCGCCCGGGCGCTCGCGGCCGCGGGACTCGAGCTGGCGCGGGGCGCGGTGCTGGTTCCGGTCGCGGCGCTGGCCGGCAATCTGGTGGGCAATGTGCCGACCGTGATGCTGCTCCTGCGCTTCCTGCCCGCCGATCCGCACGTCGGCCACACCCTGGCGCTCGCTTCCACCTTCGCCGGCAACGCGCTGCTGGTGGGCTCGGTCGCCAACCTGATCGTCGCCGAGCAGGCGGCGCGGATCGGACGGCCGTTCGGTTTTCGCGAGCACCTCGCGGTGGGCCTGCCGGTGACCGCGGTCTCCCTGCTGCTGGCGATCGCGGCGTCGTGGCTCGGCTGAGACCGGGCTACTCGCCGAGCGCGTCGGGATCGCCGATCCCGAGTCGCGCCAGCAGGCCCTGCAGGATGCGCGCGGTAGCCCCCCAGATCTGCCACCGGCCGTAGTGGTAAATGCGCAGCGTGCGCCGGCGGCCGTTGATCTTCACCTCGCGATCCTCGACCAGGTTCGGATCGGCGAGCACCGCGAGCGGCGCGGTGAACACCTCCTCGATCTCGTCGGGATTCGGACGCAGTGCGAGCGGATGCGGCACGGCGCCGACGCAGGGGACGATGCGAAATCCCGACGGCGTCGCGAGCTCGTCGAGCTCGCCGAGGCGCAGCACGGTGCGCGCCGCCAGGCCGATCTCCTCCTCGGCCTCGCGCAGCGCCGCCGCCCACGGATCCTCGCCGGCCTCGCTGCCGCCGCCGGCGAAGGCGACCTGCCCGCGATGGTGCGGCAGGGTCTCGGTCCTCTGGGTCAGCACCGTCCAGAGCTGACCGGCGTCGACGTAGAGCGGCACGAGCACCGCGGCCTGGCGCGCCTCGCTCGGCCTCAGGCGCCTCGGCGGCGGGTCCTCGAGCCGGGCGCGGACCTCGGCGATCCACGACGGCGGCAGCCGGGCGGTGTCGCTCATCGCGACTCCCCGGCGGCCGGAACCGCGGCGCGCAGCAGGTCCGGGGCGAATCGATAGCGCCGCCCCTCGCTCGTGCCGACGCGCAGCGACAGCCGGTAGACCGCGACCGGCGCCGCGCTCCACGCCACCGGATGACGGCGCGCCGGCGCGCCGAGGCGCAGGTCGATCGCCTCTTCGCCGCTCGGACGGAAGGTGGTGTTGCCGAGCTCGCCGCCCCGCAGCTCGACCGTCGCCGGGGTGCTCGGCTCGAAGGCGAGGCGGAGCGAGGAGAGCGCTCCCGGCGCGAGCAGCGCCAGCTCCCCCCATCGCCCACCGGCGATCGACATGTCGCTCGGCCGCGCGAGCGCGACCTCGGGAGTCGCCCCCAGCCAGCGAGCGCCGTCGCGCTCGTAGCCGACGGTCGCCGGCGGCGCGGCCTGGGTGGTCGGGATCGGCAGCCAGGCGAGCGCGCGGTCGATCGGCGCGGCGATCGCGCGCGGCAGCGGCGGGGCGCCGAACGAGGCGAGCGCGCTCGGCAGGACGAGCGGCAGCGCGACGACGAGCGCGCCGAGCGGCAACCAGCGCCCGAGCGGCCGCGCCGGGGCGAACCAGAGCGCAGCGGCGAGTGGCGCGAACGCGGCGTTGCCCTGCAGATCGGCCGCGCCCCCGAGGTCGAAGGGATAGGCCAGCACCCGGATCGCGAGCGCCGCGGCGACCGCGGTCAGGAGGCCGCGGCGCTCGCCGCCTCGAGCGCTCGATCCGAGCGCGAGCGCGAAAGGCAGGAAGAAGATCAGCAGCCCGAGACCGCGGCCGACCCAGAGGTCTACCGTCGCCCACAGGAAGAGCGCCGGCGAGAACGCGGTCCGCGGCGGATCCCACAACCCGTCGAAGAGCGTCGCGCCGGCAAGGACCACCGCCGCGAGGCCGAGCGCCAGGGCCGCCGCGGCCCTTCGGCGGCGGTGGGGCGGCAATGCCGCGATCGCCGGAGCGACCAGCGGCAGACAGGCGAAGCCGGTGGCGACGGCGCAGCCGAGGCCGGCGCCGACCGCGACGTACCGCCACGGGCCGCTCTCGCCCGGCAGCGGTCCGGAGTAGATCTCCTCGCCGGCGACCGCCGGCCGCCCGCCCTGTCCCCAGAGCAGCGTCCCGGCCACCGCCACGCCCGCGACCGCCACGGCGCTCGTCAGCGAACCGGTGGCGATCCAGGGCAGCGCCGAGCCGAGGGTCGAGGCGCCGATCCAGACCGCCGCGTCGCGCCCGCCCATGTTCCGGCGTTGCGCCCGCCACGCGAGCGCCGCGGCCACCGCGAGGAGAAGCGCCCCCGCCACGCTCGGCAGCGTCGCTCCGAGGGCCGGGCTCAGAGCCATCGGTCCCACTCCCAGGAGGCGAATGGGCGGTGCCCGTCGGTCCATTGCACCGTCGGCTTGACCAGCAGGCGGGCCTCGGCGATCGGCCGGCGAATCTCCAGAGCGAAGCGGTGACTCTCGCCCGGCGGCAGGTCCTCGGGCAACTTCAACCACGGCCGTCCCAGGAAGAGGTCTCGGCCTTCCGACCAGAGCTGGACTTCGAAGATCACTCCGCCCGGCAGGACGTGGCTCGCCAGCCAGCGGCAGTCGCTGCGGTTCTCGACCGTGACGTCGAGGCACCGGCGCTCTCCCGGACGCCAGCCGGAGAGACCGCCGATCTCGATCGCCCCCGGCAGATCGGCGACGAGCGCGCTGGTGCGCGAGACCTCGCGCGGCGCCGCGTCGCCCGGGGCAGCGAGGTGGGCGAGCTCGCCGAGGCGCTCGACCAGGAGCCGGGCGGCGCGCGCCGGATCGTGCTCGCGCTCCACGTGGGCGCGGGCGCGCGCTCCCATCGCGCGCAGCGACTCGGGGTGGTGAAAGAGCCGGTCGAGCGCCGCGGCGAGCTCGTCGGCCTCCGCCTCGCCGGGCGCGATCACCAGCGCGACATCGGGCGGCAGGTCGCCGAGGTCGGCGTACTGCGACACCACCACCGGTCGGCCGACCGCGAGGATGCGCAGCAGCGAGGCCGAGGTCTCGCCCGCCGACGGATAGCGCAAGTTGAGGCACAGATCGGTCGCGGCGATCGCCGCGTCGAGCTCGGCGAAGGGCAGGAAGCCGGTGACGTGCACTCGCTCGCGCACCGCGAGCTCCTCGGCCAGGCGCTCGTAGCCCGCGTAGGGCGAGAGCTCGCCCGCCACCAGCAGGTGCACCTGCTCGAGACCCGGACGCGCCAGCGCCGCGATCGCCACCTCGGTGCGCTTGATCGGCGTCTGGAAACCGAAGGAGCCCAGGAGCGGCGCCGCGAGCGGAATGCCGTGCGCGGCGCGGAAGGCCCGGCCCGCCGCCTCGTCGGCTCCGGCCGGCAGGGGGATCGGCATCGGCACGACGCGCACCGCGAGCTCGGGGTCCTCCTCTGCGAGCACCGCCGCCGCCCACTCGCCATGCACCACGACTCCGCGCTGGCGCCGCAGCAAGCTCCGGTGCGCCGGCAGGAAGAACTGTGCCGCGCGACCGAAGGCGCCCCAGCGGATCGGCTGCGCGGCGGCGCGGCCGATCCGCCCGTGCTCTTGGGTCATCGCCTCGCGGTAGGCCTCGAAATCGCCCGCGCCCACCGTGCGGTCGAGCAGGAAGTGATGCAGGACCAGGTCGTGCAGCAGCACCACTCCGGGCCGCTCGAGCGCCAGGCGCCAGATCGGCTCGTGGTAGCGGTTGTTGCCCATGTGGTAGAGCGGCAGGCGGCCGCCCTCGCCGGTGCGCTCGGCCGGCACCGGGTGCCAGCGCGCCTCGACTTCGGGAGAGATCGGCTGTTCCGGCAGCGCCATCACCCGCAGGTCCACCAGCGGCTCGAGGTGCGGCAGCAGATCGACGCTGTAGTCGGCGATCCCCGAGCGCACCGGCGGCAGCGGCGAGAGATAGTCGAGCGCGAGCACGGGGGAGATTCTACGCAGTGGCGGCGCGGGGTTCAGTCGAAGCGCTCGAGCGCGGCGGCGGTGTCGCGGACGCCCTCGCCGAGGTAGCAGTGCGCTCCGCAGGCGACGAGGCCGGCGGCGGCGAAGCGGCGGCGGTACCAGGCGGGCGAGCGGCGCCGGAAGCCGGCGAGGTCGCCCTCGACCTCGTCGGCGGAGGTCAGCACTTCGAGGCAGGCGAGGCCGCCGGTCCGGCGCGCGAGCGCCGGCAGGCCGCGCGCGATCGTCGCCGCCGGCAGGTAGTGCAGGACGTCGACGCAGAGGACGAGGTCGACCTTCCGGCGCCCGACGAGGCGCTCGAGGTCGGCGAACGACCCGGCGAGGATCGGCCGCTTCACCACCGCCGCGCGCCGTGCCGCGGCCGAGGGCTCGACGCCGGTCCACACGACCCGCGGGCGCAGGCGCAGGATCTCCCTCCCCCACAGGCCGACTCCGCAGCCGATGTCGAGCACGGTCGCGAGCGGCCGTTCGAGGAAGCGCTCGGCGAGCGCCACCACCGCCGCCACCCGCCGCCGGCGCTCCGCGGGCGCGAGCACCCGGGTGCGCGGGTCGAGGTAGTACCGGCGGTAGTAAGCCGCGTCGTACTTGCTGCGGCGCGCCGCGCTCATGCCGGCGCGGGCTCCGGCGGCTCGAAGCGCAGGGCGAGGCGGTAGCAGATCCAGGCGAGCAGCATGCCGGCGTAGCCGTCGACCGCGTAGTGCCAGCCGGTGAGCACCGAAGCGAAGAGCGTCAGGCCGGTGGCGAGCGCCAGGAGCAGGGCGAGCCGCCGCTCGTAGCGCCGCGCCCAGAGGAAGAAAAGGAAGTGCGCGCCGACGTGCAGGCTCGGCATCGCCGCGACGCCCATCACCGGATTGAACTGGTAGAGCTGACCGGTGCGGCCGGCGAGCATCTTGGTGTAGTTCCCCCACAGCACCGCCTGGCCGGCGATCGCGCTCGGCATCCGGTCCGCGACCGGCTCGAACTCGGCCGCGGCGTAGTAGCAGGGGCCGAGCGCCGGCACGAGCGCATAGGTGGTCGCGCCGAGCGTCCAGAGTAGGGCGCAGGCGAGAGCGAACCGCCGGCGCTGCGCGAGATCGGTCGAGGAGAAGAAGTAGGCGAGCGCGAACAGCACCGAGGTGATCCACCAGCCGTACCAGGTGTCGAGCCAGCCGGCGACCGGCGTGCCGCGCGTCAGCTCGACCGCGAAGATGCTCGGCGACACACCGAGGTGGAGGAAGCGGTCGAGGCGCCAGAGCTGATCGTCGAACAGGTGGTAGTTGAACAGCGGAATGCACACCTTCAACCACTTGTAGCTGTAGGTCATCAGCATGGCGGCGAACCAGACCCGCGCCCAGAGCCACAGCGACGCCGGTCGCGCCACCTGCCGCAGATAGCCGACGAAGCTGCGCCGGCGCACCAGGTGCGCCACGAGCTGGAGGCCGAGGCCGACGAGCGCCATCCGCGGCAGGGCCTTGACCATCGGCACGAGCGAATAGTCGACCGTCGTCCAGTCGATGCGCAGCCCGTGGTAGCGCAGGAAAGCGACGATCGCCAGCGTGCTCGCGAAGGTGTAGATCTCGAACGGACGCAGCGGCAGGCGGAACCGGCGCGGCGGCGGCGCGGCGGCCGGCGCCGGCTCGGCGGCGACCGGCGGAAGCTCGCCTTCTCCGGCCGCCCCGGGCGATTCGACCTCGGGTGCGCCGGGGACCGCGGGCGGTTCGGTCACGTGGTCGCGCGCTCCGGCGCCGGCGCGGCGCGCTCGAATCCGGCGCGCAGGATCAGGTGCGCGAGACCGTAGACGCCGAGGCCGAGGGTCACGATCAATGCCACCACGTGCAGCGCTCCCGGGGCAAGCTGCTTGCCGAGGAACGGTTCGCGGAAGGCGTAGTTGATGTTCGCCGCCGGCGACGTGAAGAGACGACAGACGACGATCGCCGCCGCCGCGATCGCCGCCTGCAGCGCCCAGGCGGCGCGCCGATAGCCGACCACCGAGAGGCAGTAGGCGAGCAGGATCGGCCAGGCGACGTGGTAGAGCGACAGCATGCGGGTGAAGAGCGGGTACTTGGCCTCGAACATATAGGCCGTGGCGCCGAAGAGATGATGTCCGAGCAGCAGGCGCCAAGAGAAGTCGAGCAGCCACGCGGCCGAGATCCACAGCGCGGCGACCGCTTGGGTCGACAGCAGGAGAGCGCTGCCGCGCCAGAGGGCGATCGCGGTGATCATCACCCCGAGATTGCAGAGGAAGAGGAAGTTGGTCCAGCCGTAGGCCCAGGCGTACGCCGGCACCCAGACTGCCAACCACGCCGGCGCGAGCCAGCGGAGGCGAGGGAAGGGATGAGGCGTCGACGGGCGCGTGATCGGTCGAGCCTATAAGAGCCGCGGGGCGCCCATCAGACCGCTTCCTCGCGCTCCTCGGGGCCGGCGATCTTGCCCTTGAGGAAGGCCTCGATGAACGGATCGAGATCGCCGTCGAGCACGCCGGGGGCGTCGCCGACCGTCTCGCCGGTGCGGTGGTCCTTGACCATGCGGTAGGGGTGGAGGACGTAGCTCCGGATCTGGCTCCCCCAGGCGATGTCCATCTTCTCGCCCTCGAGCTTGTCCTGCGCCTCGCGGCGCTTCTTCATCTCGAGGTCGTAGAGCCGCGAGCGCAGGACCTTCATCGCCGTGGCGCGGTTCTTGATCTGGCTGCGTTCGTTCTGGCAGGCGACGACGATGCCGGTCGGCAGGTGGGTGATGCGCACCGCCGACTCGGTGCGGTTCACGTGCTGGCCACCAGCCCCGGACGAGCGGTAGACGTCGATGCGCAGGTCCTTGTCGGCGACGTCGATGTGGATCGTGTCGTCGACCTCGGGCACGACGTAGACCGAGGCGAACGAGGTGTGGCGGCGCGCCGCGGCGTCGTACGGGCTGATGCGCACCAGGCGATGGACGCCGCTCTCGCTCTGCAGGTAGCCAAAGGCGTAGGACCCGCGGATCGCCACCGTGGCGCTCTTGATGCCCGCCTCCTCGCCGTCCTGGCGGTCGAGCAGCTCGAGGTCGAAGCCGCGCTTCTCCGCCCAGCGCACGTACATGCGCAGCAGCATCTCGGCCCAGTCCTGGGACTCGGTGCCGCCGGCGCCGGAGTTGATCGACAGGATGGCGTTCTTGTCGTCGTCCGGGCCGGAGAGCTTGATTCGCAGCTCGAGCTCCGCGAGATCGCGGGCGAGACGCTCGCTGAAGGCGACCGCGTCGGCGTCGACCTCGCCGGAGCTCTCGGCCAGCAGCTCGCGCCAGGCGGCGAGCTCGTCGGCGTCGGCGCGGAAGCGCCGTAGGGTCTCGACTTGGCGTTCGATGGCGCGCCGTTTCTGCAGCACGACGGCGCTCTCGGCCGGCTTGTCCCAGAAGCCGGGCATCTCCATCTGACGGTCGATGTCTTTCAGCTGGTCTTCGACGCCGGCGGCCTCAAAGATACCCCCGGATCTGGGCGAGCTGTTCGCCCAATCGGTCGAGGCGTTGCTGCATTTCCGGCGCGAGCATGGCGAGAGCGAGGATACCAGAGGAGGCTCGGGCTCAGCCCCCGCCGCGCTCGGCGAGGTAGAGATCGCTCTCGTAGCGCTCCACCACCACCAGCCATCCGCCCCGCCGGTCCGGCTGCGCTTCGAAGATCCCCCAGAAGCTGGCGTCGAGGGGGACGGTGAACGGCCGGCGCGCGCGCGGTTCGAGAGTCGCGGCATCGACGATCAGCTGCGCCGGCGCGCGTTGCTGGTCGACCACGACGGCCACGGCGCCCGAATCGAGCCAGATGGCGCTCGCGCGGTAGGCGCCGCCGGCCGCCAGGCGGCGAACCTCGCCGGTCGCCACGTCGATGCGCGCGAAACCGCTCTCGACGCCGGTGCCCGAGGCGGCGATCCAGCGACCGTCGGGCGACCAGGCGAGATTGCCGAAGACCTCCGGCGCCACCAGTTGGCGCTCGCCGCTCGCGATCTCCACCACCGCCACGCCGCTGCCCTCGGGCAGCCCGTTGGCTTCGTAGGCCAGCCGGCCACCGTCGGCCGACCAGGCGGGCCGGCGCGCGGCGTTGCGTTCGGAGAGCCCCACCCCTCCCCCATCTGGCGCGATTCGCCAGCGCGCGCGCGACGCCAGGTCGAGCACCCACAGACCCCGATCGTCCTCGCCGTGCCCGAGGTAGGCGAGTCGGCGACCGTCGGGAGAGAAGGCCGGGCAGAGCCCCGATCCGAGCCCCACCTCCGCCCCGCTTTCCAGGTCGACCAGCGCCAGCGTCCCGCCGTCGGGTGGCGCCACCCAATCGGTCGCCGACAGCTGGCGGCCGTCCGGAGAGACGTCGAAGCACTCGATACCGATCGGCAGCGACAACGCGCCCACCGGCTTCAGCTCGCCGTCGAAGCGCCAGATCTGTCGCACCTTGTGCTCGGCGACGTAGAGCAGGCGCCGGCCGTCGCGCGCCAACGACGGGTTGTAGATCGCCCCCGATCCGTGCACCAGCGGCGTCGGTGCGCCGCCGTCGAGCGCCAGCCGCCAGAGGGCCCCGGAGGTCGACGGACCGCCCCAGCTGCCGTCGACGACCAGCGCCTCGCCGGTGCTGTCGAAGACCAGCGAGCGAACGTACTCCGCCCGCGCAGGAAGCACCTGGGGCCGCGCGCCGGGAGCCGCCGCGCCAAGCAGGACGTGGTCGCCGGCGACCGCCGCGAGCCGCGTGCCGTCGGGCGACCAGGCGAGCGCCGAAACCGGTTCCGCAAGCGTCCAGATCGACGAGTCCACGCCGCCGCCGGTCGCGAGCGCCCGCACCTCGCTGCGCCCGTCGGGCTGCGACCGGAGGAAGGCGATTCGCCCGCCATCGGGAGAGAACACGCCGAAAATCGCGTCCGCGACGACGCGCTCGCCCGGGCCGCCTCGCACCGGGATCTCCCAGAGGTCGCTCACGCCAGCGTCGGCGCGGGTGAAGAGGATCGTCTGACCGTCGGGAGAGAAACTGGGAGCCGACTCGACGGCGCGCGTCGCGGTGAGCCGTGAGGCCGGGCCATCGAGACTGGCGACGAACAGGTCGAGATCGCCGTCGGCGGTCGGGCGCACGAAGGCATAGCGATCGGCGGCCGGGGCGAGCGCCGGATCGCTCTCGCGCTCCGGCGAATCGGTCAGGCGGCGCTCGCGACCGAAAGGGCTCGGCTCGAAGGCTCTCTCCCGGGTCGCCCGCTGCAGCATCACGACGGCGGCGCTGAGCAGGACCGCCAGCGCCCCGGCGGCGATCAGCGGCAGGGCGATCCCGCGCCGCGCGCCCGACCCGGCGCTCACCGGGACCACCGCCGAGCCGCCGATCGGAAGCGTCGGCGCGCTCGCCGCCAGCGCGCTCGCCGGCGACGGCGGCGAGCTCTCGATCGTCTGCGCCGCGGCGATGAAGCGGTATCCCCGCCGCGGCACGGTCTGGATGAATCGCGGACTCTGCGTGTCGTCGCCGAGCGCCAGGCGAGCCTTGCGGATCACCTGGGTGAGCGATTCCTCGCCGACGAAGACTCCCGGCCAGAGGCGCTGCATCAGCTCTTCCTTGGTCAGCAGACGGCCGGCGTTCTCGACCGCCAGGACGAGCAAGTCCAGCACCTTGGGCTGAACCTCGACGGGCTCGCCGTCGCGACGGAGAACCGCCGCGTCAGGATCGAGCTCGAAGCGATCGAAGCGGTAGGCCACGGCGGCGCAGGGCAGGGGCGAACTCTAGCGCAGCGCGCGGCCCGTCTCAGGCCGGCGGCGGGCTCACCGCCGGCCGCCGCCGCCATCGCGCGTCGACCTCCGCCACGGTGACGAGGAGGAGCGCCATGGCCGGGACGACCCAGGGGGCGCGCACGAAGGGGGTCAGCTCCCGGCGGCCTTCGAAGGTGGCGTAGAGCACGCCCGACTCGCCCACCCCGATCTGGCCGACCACCGCCCCGTCGGGGCCGATGACTCCCGAGACCCCGGTGATCGCCGCCCGCAGCAGCCAGCGGTGGGACTCGGCGGCGCGGAAACGGGCGGCGCGGAAGTGCTGCCAAGGGGCGGCGGTGTCGCCGTACCAGCCGTCGTTGGTGACGGTGACGATCGCCGTCGCGCCGGCGCGTACCGCCGCCGCCACCTCCGACGCGAAGACGACCTCGTAGCAGACCGCTGGCGCCAGGCTCTCGCCGCGCCAGGGCAGGAGGCGGATCTCCTCGGCCGCCGAGAAATCGCCCGCGTTGCGCGCCAGCTTGCCGAGCCACGGGATGGCACGACCGAGCGGCACGTACTCGCCGAACGGCACCAGGTGCCGCTTGTCGGCGATCTCCGGCAGCGATCCCGCGCTCAGCAGGTAGAGCGAATTGAAGACCCGCTCGCCCGCCGAGCGCGGCGAGTTGAGCAACACCGCACAACCGCGATCGAGCAGCTTGGCCACGTCGGCGCGCAGGTTCGGGTCCTCTTCCCAGGCCGCGGGCCAGGCGGCGCTCTCGGGCCAGACGACGAGCGCACCGGGGGCGCAGGCTTCGCTCGACATGCGCAGCAGCCGTAGATAGTCCCTGGCCGACGCTTCGGCGTCGTAGAGCGGGCGGTCCGGGGTGTTCGGCTGGACGATGCGCACCGCCCGTGGCTCGGCCATGCGGGCCGGACGCGGCGCCGCGAACCGGTCGCCGAGGGCGAAGGCGAGCAGAGCGACCAGGATCGCCACCGCGGCCGGCGAGATGCTCCGCCGGCGGATCGAGAGCGCCACGCCGAGCGCCGGCAAGACTCCGATCCACGAAACGCCGGCGGCGCCGATCCAGGCCGCGAGCGCCAGCGCGCCGGGGAAATCGGTCCAGGCGTAGGCCGCCTGATTCCAGGGAAACCCGGTCAGCAGCCGCTCGCGCAACCACTCGAGCAGCACCCAGAGCGCCGGCGACGCGGCCCAGGCGACCCAGCCGCCGCGACGCCAGAAGCGGCGTCCGGCGAGCGCGAAGGCCGCGGTGTAGAGAGCCAGGATCGCCGCCAGCAGCGCGAGCCCCGCGAGCGCCAGGTACCAGGGCAAGTCGCCGTAGATGGCGAGCGTCGGCGCGATCCACCATAGACCGACCGCCCAAGCGCCGAAGCCGTGCGCGAAGCCCTGCCAGCCGGCGTCGTCGCGCTCGAGGAACAGGAAGAGCGGCGCGAGGGCGACGAACGGCAGGAGAGGCGGCTGGAGCTTGGCGAAGCACGCCCCCCAGAGCGCGCCGGCCGCGAGCGCGGCGAGGCGTGGGCCCAGCCATCGCGGCCGCACGTCGTCAGGGGGTGTCGGTCACCCAGGTGTCGAGGTGGTAGTTGCGCCGCAGACGCTGCGAGGCGTCGTTCGCATCCGAGCGCGCGCCGTAGGGGCCGACGCGCACGCGGTAGTTCGCGGTCCCGGCCTTGTCGATCTGGGTCATCTGCACCGTGAAGCCGGCCTTGCCGAGCTGTGCCGCGATCTCGCGCGCCCGCGCGCCGTTGGTCGACGAGTAGACCTGGACCCAGAGCCTGGCGGCCACCGGTGTCGCGCTCGTCGACTTGGCGGTCGACGCGGCGGGCGCCGGCGCCGGTTTGGAGGCGGCGCCCTTGGAGGCCGCGATAGGGGTCGTCTCCGCCGACGCGGTCGCGGGTTTCGCGGCGGATGGCGGCCGGGCGGCGACCGGCGGCGCAGCGGGAGCGGACGCCGGGCTCGCGGTCCCCGACGGATTTGCGCCGCGCGCCCCGACGGC
Source organism: Thermoanaerobaculia bacterium (assembly GCA_046331385.1). Taxonomy (GTDB): domain Bacteria; phylum Acidobacteriota; class Thermoanaerobaculia; order Multivoradales; family JAGPDF01; genus JAXLQW01. Next base: position 412,686 of record JAXLQW010000001.1, on the reverse strand, counting down.
CGGAGCGCCGCCGATCATGGGAGCGAGACTCGTGCCGGGGACCGCCGCGGGTGCGAGCTCGCCCGGAGCCGAACCCGGCGCCGCGTCGCGCGGCGCCGCCCGCGCGGCGGCGGGTTCAGGCTTCTGCTCGCTCTTGGAGAAGAAGGAGAGCTGCTCGAGCGGAGGCTCGGGGGCCGGCGTGGCGGCGACCGTCGGCGGCGGCACGGGCCGATGCGCGCCGCGGCCGAGCCAGACTCCGGACAGGAAAGCCGCCAGCAGGCAGGCGAGCAGCACCACGAAGGCGATCACTACCTGACGGTTGGTGAGCGCGACTTCGTAGTAGCTCGGCTCGTGGGATTCGGCGCTCTCGGCCACTGCGCTGGCTCCTTCAGTCCTTGCGCACGCGGTCCAGGAAGGAGCGCAGCACGTCGACCGGCAACGGGAAGACGATCGTCGAGTTCTTCTCGGTGGCGATCTCGGTCAGCGTCTGCAGGTAGCGCAGCTGGAGAGTCACCGGATTGACCGAGATGATGTCGGCCGCCTCGCCGAGCGCCTTCGAGGCCTGCTTCTCGCCCTCGGCGTGCACGATCTTGGCCCGCTTCTCGCGCTCGGCCTCGGCCTGTTTGGCCATCGCGCGCTGCATCTCCTGCGGCAGGTCGACCGCCTTGACTTCGACCATCGAGACCTTGATCCCCCATGGATCGGTGTGCTGGTCGATGATCTCCTGCAGGCGCTCGTTGAGCTTCTCGCGTTCGGAGAGCAGCTCGTCGAGCTCGGCCTGGCCGAGCACCGAGCGCAAGGTCGTCTGCGACAGCTGGCTGGTGGCGTAAAGGTAATTCTCGACCGAGGTCACCGCCCGATTCGGGTCGACGACGCGGAAATAGACCACCGCGTTGACCTTCACCGAGACGTTGTCGCGGGTAATCACGTCCTGCGGCGGCACGTCGAGGACCACGGTGCGCATCGACACCCGCACCATGGTGTCGAACGGCCAGAAGATGAAGACCCAGCCGGGCCCCTTCGGCTCCGGCAGCAGGCGGCCGACGCGGAAGACCACCGCGCGCTCGTACTCGCGCAGGATGTTGAGCCAGCGGGAGACCACGAAGATCAGGATGAGGAACAGGAAGAACGGAAACGCCACGAACTGCATCGCTCTAACTCCCTTCGTGCGCCGTCGCGCGCACCGTGAGCACCAAGCCCTGGACCGCCGTTACCACTACTTCGCTGCCGGCCGCCACCGGTGGACCCTCGGCCACCGCGTTCCACCACTCTCCGGCCACGAACACCTTGCCGTGCGGCGCGATCTCGGTACGCGCCGTCGCGCGCGCGCCGACTAGCGCCTCGCGCCCGCTCTGGATGGGGAGACGGCGGGAACGAACCGCCACCAGCAGCACCGTCCCCGCCACCAGCAGGGCCGTCATCGCCAGCGCCGCGATCAGGCCGCGGCTCACCTGCAGCGCCGGCTCCGAGCTCTTGAAGAGCATGGCGAGCCCCAGGACGAGCGCGATGATACCGCCCAAAGTGAGCGCGCCGTAACTGGTGACCTTGACCTCGGCGACGAACATCGCGATCGCCAAACCCACGAGCGCCACGCCGACGTAGGAGACCGGCAGGACCGAGAGGGCGAAGAAGGCGAGCAGCAGGCAGATCCCACCCACCACCCCCGGCAGCACGGCGCCCGGGTGAGAGAACTCGAAGTAGAGGCCGAGCAGGCCGAGGGTGAGCAGGATCGAGGCGAAGTCGGGCGAGGCGATCCGCGACAGGAAACGGCGCAACGGCGCCATCTCGATCGCGCGCACGGTGGCGCCGGCGAGCCGCAGGGTGCGCGGCTCGCCCTTCGGCTTCTCGATCGTCCGCCCGTCGAGCGCCGCCACCAGGCCCGGGAAGTCCGGGGCGATGGCGTCGATCAGGTGCGCCGCCAGAGCCTCCTCGGCGGTGAACGAGCGGCTCTTGACCACCGCGGCTTCGGCGAGCTCGACGTTGCGGCCGCGGCGGTCGGCGAGGGTGCGGATCGTGGCGGCGGCGTCCTGCTCGACCTTCTCGCCCAGCACGCCTTCGATCGTCTCGCCCCCGGCGCCCACCGGGTGCGCAGCGCCGGTGTTGGTCGCCGGCGCCATGACCGCGAAGTCGGCCGCCTGCAGGAGAAAGAAGCCGGCCGAGGCCGCCTGCGCGCCGCTCGGCGCGACCCAGACCGCCACCGGCGTGCGCGCCGCGAGCATCGCGGTCGACATCTCGCGGGTCGAGGGCAGGAGGCCGCCCGGCGTGTCGAGCTCGACCACCACCAGCGCCGCGCCGTCGCGGTCGGCCTCCTCCAGCCCGTCCTTCAGGTATTCGGCCGCGATCGGCTGGATGATCGAGCGCACCTGCAGGCGGACGATTTCACCGTGGCTCGAGGCCGACGCCCCGGAAGCGAAGACCGTTGTCGCGGCGAACAGAACGGCGATTCCCCGGCGAGCCATCCAAAGGGCCCGCGGTCGCGTACTGTCGAGGTCGGAAACCCGTCTCATAAGTGGCGCATCTAGGATAGCTTAGGCGCTCTGTATTAGGATTCATAGGATGGCCGCCAAGCACGACGTGATCCACGAGAACATCCGTCTCCTCGAGGAGGGCCGCGAGCTGCTCGGCCGCATCCCCGGCGAGGCCTATTCCCTGGTTCTGGTACGCGAGCGGGCGCGCGGGATCGGCCCCCACCTGCGGCACATCCTGGAGCACTACTCCTGCTTCCTCGCCGGTCTCGACGAGGGCCGGGTCGACTACGAGTCGCGCCCGCGCGAGGCGGCCCTCGAGGTCGAGGTGCAGGCCGCCGTCGCCCGCATTCGGGAGCTCGTCGAGGGGCTCGGACGAGTCGACGAGGCCGGGTTCGGCCGCTCCCTCGAGGTGCGGCTCGATTGCGGCGACGAGGCGAGCGACCAGTGGAGCCGCTCGACGGTCAAGCGCGAGCTGCAGTTCCTCCTCTCGCACACGGTGCACCACTACGCCCTGATCGGTCAGCTGCTCCTCGCGCAGGGTATCGACGCCGGTCCGGAGTTCGGCGTCGCCCCTTCGACCCTGCGCCACTGGCAGCAAGCGGCCACATGTGCACCGCTTCCTGGCTGACCTCGCCCGCTCCGGCCGCACGCCTCCACCTCCTCTTCAATCGTGACGAGCTCGGGCGCCGCACCGCGGCGTCGCCGCCCCGGCTGGCGCAGTCGGCAACCGGCATTGGCTACCTCGCGCCGGTCGACGGCGCCTCGGGCGGCACTTGGATCGCGGCGGCCGAGACCGGCCTCCTCCTCTGCCTGCTCAACCGCAACGCCACGCGGCCCCTGCCGCCGGCGCCGCGCTCGCGGGGCGAGCTGATTCCCGGCCTGATCGACGCGGACGGGCCGCGGGGTGCCATGGCCGCCTTCGACGAGCTCGACCTCGCCGACCTCGCCCCTTTCACCCTCGTGGCCATGGCGCCGGGCGGCGAACCGGCGCTGCTGCGCGCCTGGGACGGCTCGCGGGCGACGTCCGCGGTCCTGCCGATCGAAGCCGGGCTCCTCTGCTCGTCCTCGCTCGGCGACGAGCGCGCCGACCGTGAGCGCCGGCCGATCTGGGAGCGCTGGCGCGCCCAACCGCTGGCTTCGGTCGCCGGGCTGCGCGCCGTCCACCGCGACCACGGCCTTTTCCCCTCCGCCTGGTCGGTCTGCATGCACCGCGACGACGCCCGTACGGTGTCGTTCTGCGAGGTCGAGGTCGGGCCGGAGCGGATCGAGATGCGCTACCAGGGCGATTCGCCGTGCACCGCCGCCCGCGCGCACCGCATCGCGATCGCGCGCGCCGCCTAGAAGCGTCCATGCGCCGCCACCGTTTCGCGCTCGCCTGGATGGTGCTGCTCGCGGCCTCGCACCTCACGACCGCCTTCTGGCCCGGGAACGCGCCGGCCGCCGACCAGCGCACTCTCGAGCTTCCCGAGCGTGGCCGCGGGGCGCGGCCGGAGCACCGGATGCGACTCGCCTACCGCGACCTCGGTTCGCTCTCGTCTCGTCCGTCGGTCTTGCTGCTCCACGGCGCGCCCGGCAGCGGCGCCTCGGTCCTCGATCTCGCCCGCGAGCTCGCCCGCGACCGCCGCGTGCTGGCCCCCGACCTGCCGGAGTTCGGCGCCTCGAGTCGCGGCCTTCCGGACGCCTCGTTTCGCGCCGAGGCCGAGTCGCTCGCCGACTTCCTCGCCGCGGTCGAGCCGCCGGTCGCGGGGCCGGTCGACCTGGTGGCGGTGAGCCAGGGAGGCGGCGCGGCGATCGAGCTCGCCGGAAGTCATCCGGAGCGGGTGCGCTCGCTCACCCTCTTCTCGGCAATCGGCGTCCAGGAGCTCGAGCTGCTGGGCGACTACCGCCTGAACCACCTGCTCTACGACGTGCAGTATGGCTTGGTCTGGGGGCTGCACCAGCTCGTGCCTCACTTCGGCCTGCTCGACCGCCAGCCGCTCGATCTCGGCTACGCGCGCAATTTCACCGCCGCCGATCAAAGACCGCTGCGCGGTCTGCTCGGCGCCTGGGGCGGGCCGACGCTCATCCTGCACGGCGAACGCGACGGACTCGTGCCGGTCGCCGCCGCGCACGAGCACGCGCGCATCGTGCCGCAGGCGGAGCTCGAGATCGTCCCCGGCGGGCACTTCCTCTTCTTCCAGCAACCGGGCCTCGCGGCCACGCGCATCTCCGCCTTCCTCGCGGCGGTCGATTCGGGCGCGGCGCGCACCCGCGCCACCGCCCCGAGCGACCGCCAGGCGCGCTCGGCGCTCGCGCTCGACAAGATCCGTCCGCCGCGGGCGCGCGGCGTGACCCTGCTGATCCTGCTGTCCCTGCTGGCGCTCGCCACTTTTCTCGCCGAGGACCTGGCCTGCCTCGCCGGCGGTCTGCTGGTCTCACATGGCACCCTCGCCTTTCCCGAGGCGACGCTCGCCTGTCTGGTGGGCATCGTGGTCGGCGATCTGCTGCTGGTGGCCGCCGGACGCTGGCTCGGGCGCCCGGCGTTGGCGCGCGCGCCGTTCAAGTGGATGGTCAAGCCGGCGACCCTCGAGGCGAGCTCGGAGTGGTTCCGCCGCGAAGGGATGAAGGTCATCCTGATCTCGCGCTTCATCCCCGGCAGCCGCCTGCCGCTCTTCTTCGCCGCCGGCGTGCTCCACGTGCGCCTGCCGATGTTGCTCCTCGCTTTCCTGCTCGCGGCGGTGCTCTGGACGCCGATCCTGGTCGGACTCTCGGCGCTCGCGGGCAAGACGCTCCTCGGGCTGCTCGCGACCTACGAACGCTGGGCCCTGCCGGGCATCGCCCTGCTGCTCGTGCTCCTGCTCGTTCTCTTCCACCTGGTGATCCCGGCCTGCACCTGGCGGGGCCGCCGGATGCTGCGGTCGAAGGTCGAGCGCTTGCGGCGCTGGGAGTTCTGGCCGCTCTGGTTGTTCCAGATCCCCGTCTTCGCCCAGATCCTCCGCCTCGCTTGGCGCCACAAGAGTCTGACGGTCTTCACCGCCGCCAATCCGGCGATCCCCGCCGGCGGTTTCGTCGAGGAGTCGAAGAGCGGCATCCTCGCCGGACTCTCCGCGTCCCCCGAGGCGCTGGCGCGTTACGCCCGGCTCGAGCCGCACGCCGATCTCGAGTCGCGCCTGGCCGCCGCGCGCGCGATGATGACCGACTTGGCTCTCGAGCTGCCGGTGGTGCTCAAGCCGGACGTCGGCGAGCGCGGCACGGGCGTGGCGGTGGCGCGTAGCCACGACGAGATCCGCCTGCACCTCGAGGAGAACGCGGGCCCGGTGATTCTGCAGGAGTACGTCCCCGGCGAGGAGTTCGGCGTCTTCTACGTGCGCCGCCCGCGGGAGGCCGAAGGCCGCATCTTCTCGATCACGCGCAAGCAGTTCCCGGTTGTGCGCGGCGACGGCGTGCGAACGCTCGAGGAGTTGATTCTCGCCGACCAGCGTGCGGTGTGCATGGCGAGGTTCTATCTCGAGAAGAACTCGCACCGCCTGAGCGAGGTCCCGGCGTCCGACGTTCCCGTGCAGCTGGTCGAGATCGGCAACCACTGCCGCGGCACGATCTTCCGCGACGGCCGGGCGCTCGCCACCGAGGCGCTGCGCCGTCGGATCGACGAAATCAGCCGCGGCTTCGAGGGCTTCTTCTTCGGGCGCTACGACGTGCGCGTGCCCTCGACCGAGGACTTCCAGCAGGGGCGCAACCTGAAGATTCTCGAGCTCAACGGCGTGACCTCCGAAGCGACCCACATCTACGAGCCCGGCGCGAGCCTGATCGCCGCCTACCGGACCCTCTTCGAGCAGTGGCGCCTCGCCTTCGAGATCGGTGAAGAAAACGCCCAGAGCGGCCATCGCCCGACGACACTGCGCGAGCTCCTCCGCCTCCTCAAACGGCGATACCTCGACTGACCCCAGACCCGATCCCTGTCGGCGAAACAGTAGAGATAGAAGAAAAGAAGAAAACACAGCAAGAAAAAGAAGAAAAGGATCTGGTTAGGGAAAAGGAGGCCCACACTTCCAGCTTCGCCCAGCCGAGCCGCCCGCCAGTTCACGAGGGCGCGAGAGAGGCCCACACTCCTAGGCGAGAGCTGGTGTCCGCTGAGGCCGAGCTGCCAGCAACCTGCGAAGAAAAGCTCACCTAGGGAAAAAAGACGCCCGCACTTCCATCCTCGCCCAGCCGAGCCGCCCGCCAGTTCACGAGGGCGCGGGGTGAGCCCACACTCCCAGGCGAGAGCTGGTGTCCGCTGAGCTCGAGCTGCCAGCAACCTGCGAAGAAAAGCTCACCCTGGGGAAAAAGGAAACCCGCACTTCCAGCCTCGCCCAGCCGAGCCACCCGCCAGTTCACGAGGGCGCGCGGTGAGCCCACACTCCCAGGCGAGAGCTGGTGTCGGCTGGGATCGAGCCGGCCCAGGGTTCGCGAGGATGGAACCGTAGGGTCTCTAACCGAGCCTTTCTTGTTGGAAGGTCGAGCTGCCGCCGGCTGCCGCGGGGCCGGGCGGGGGGTCACTCGCCGGCGAATTCGTCGATGTCTTCGCGCCAAGGCGGGCGGTACTTGGCGAGCTCCTCGGCGCCGACCGTCGGCTCGAAGCGCGCCGCGACTTCGCTGCGCAGTCGCTCGGCGAGCTGCTTGCGGTCGGCGATCGCCACCGGCTGGTCACCGAAGACCAGGCGGGCCTCGACCCTCGGCAGGGCGAGGAATTCCTTGACGTGCGGCGCGAATGGCGCGTTGCCCCACCAGCAGACGGTCGAGAAGGCCGGCGGCGCGAACTCCGGCGTGCGGTAGCCGAGCACCGCGTAGTGCACCGGCAGACCCATCTTGACCGGCAGGTCGAGCAGCGGCGAGCGGAACGGCATGACCTCGGCGCCGGCGCTCGAAGTGCTCTCGGCGAAGACCACGATCCCCTTGCCGACCGCGAGCGCCTCGCGGATGAGCGCGATGGCGCGCGGCACGTCGCGCTTCAACTTGCGGTCGATGAAGATCGTGTTGACCACCCGACAGATGGCGCCGAAGACCGGCCAGCGGTCGATCTCCGCCTTGGCGACAAAAACGCACGGCAACTGCGTGCCGAGCACCACGATGTCGACGTACGAGAGGTGGTTCGCGACCAGGAAGAAGGGTGGGCGCGGCGGCTCGCCGACGACCGTCAGGCGGACGCCGAAGACTCGCACCAGAGCGCGCGACCAGAACTGGAAGCTGCGCATCTGCCAGCGCGCGCTCGCGCGCGGCCAGGGCGCCAGCAACCAGCCGCTGAGCAGGGCGCCGCCATAGGCGACGAAGGAGTACCCCAGGGCGCGCGTCAGCCGCCCGTAGATCCGTGTCGTTCTCCGCCAGCCCATGGAGGTCGGATTCTAGGAGGGTCGCCGCAATCGGAGGGTCATTCCGGCGGCATCGGCTCGTGCCGCGTCTTTGCGGCGATCGCGGCGCGGATCGCCGGCAGCGCCCTGCGCGCCGCTTCCTCCCCGGCCTCGATCGCCCGCTTCTTGGCGGTGAAATCGTCGTAGGCGATCCCTCCGACCTCGGGCGAGATCACCACGTCGGCCTCGGCGGCGCGCGCCTCCTGCACCGCGTTGGCGAGCAGGCCGATGGCGCGTAGCGCCACTCCGACCGGCGTCGACGGCAGGTCGCTCGGCACGCTCGACGGGATCGCCACCGCCACCACGACCTCGGCGCCGCGCGCCCGCGCCGCATCCGCCGGGACCGGATCGGTGACCGAGCCGTCGACATAGACCGTGCCGCCGATCTCGACCGGGGAGAACACGCCGGGGATGGCGCAGGAGGCGCGCACCCCCTGCGCCACCGAGCCGCGCTCGAAGACCACGGTGCGCCCGGTGGCGAGCTCGGTCGCCACGGCACCGAAACGCACCGGCAAGGTCTCGAACGTCGGGTGCTTCAGGTGCTCGCCGAGGAAGCGCTCGATGCCGGCGCCGCGCGCCAGGCCGCCGCTGAAAAAGGCGAGCGCGCCGAAGTCGAAGATGTCGTCGTGCTCGACCTCCGCCGCCAGGAACTCGGCGTCGAGCACCCGGCCGCTGTCGGCGTAGAGCGCACCGATCAGGCTGCCGACCGAGCTGCCGACCACGACGTGGAGAGGGATCTTCTCCTGCTCGAAGACGCGCAGCACGCCGACGTGGGCGAAGCCGCGCGCCCCGCCGCCGCCGAGCGCCAGGCCGATCCGCGGCGGGACGTCGCGCATCGCCACCGGCGGCAGCACCGGCGCCGGAGCGGGCCGGCAAGCGATCGCCAGCGCGACCGCGGCGAGCAGCGCGGCGCGGGCGTGCTTCACGCGTCGAGCTCGCCGCGCAGCACGGTGAGCGCGCGACCGGCGAGCAGCACCCGCTCGCCCATCGCTCGCACCCGCACCACGCCGCCGCGCCGCGAGGCTTGGTAACCGATCAGCGAGTCGCGCCCGAGCCGCGCCGCCCAAAAGGGCGCCAGGCAGCAGTGCGCCGAGCCGGTGGCCGGATCCTCGGCGATCCCCGAGCCGGGGGCGAAGAAGCGCGAGACGAAGTCGTGGTCGCTGCCGAGCTCGGCCGCGGCGGTGACGATCACGCCGCGTACCGGCAGGCGGGCGAGCAGAACGTGATCCGGGGCGAGGGCACGGACCTCCGCCTCCGAGGCGAGCTCGACGAAGTAGTCGTAGAGGTTCTTGCCGACGTAGACCGGGGTCGCGCCGAGTGCCTCCACCAGCCCCGGCGGCGGGCTCGCCGGCGACTCGGGGCGGATGGGAAAGTCCATCTCGATCCAATCCTCCCTGGCGGCGGCGCTCGCCTTGCGGCAGACGAGCTCGCCGCTCTTCTCGGTCACGAACCGCGCCGGCGCCGTCGCGGCGATCTCCCCGAGCTCCCAGAGAACGTGCGCCGAGGCGAGCGTGGCGTGGCCGCAGAGCGCCACTTCGACCGCCGGCGTGAACCAGCGCAACCGGTAGCGCTCGCCCTCGCGCAGCAGGAACGCGGTCGCGGCCAGGTTCATCTCCGCCCCGACCGCCTGCATCCACTCCGGCGAGCGCGGCCGATCGAGTAGGCAGACCGCCGCCGGATTGCCGGAGAACGGTCGATCGGCGAAGGCATCGACTTGGTAGAGCGGCAGCGGCATGCGGGGATCTCCTTCGACGGCGAGCGGCGGACCATCGATCGCCGGGCGCAGATTATTTCACCCATGGATCCTCGTCGGGTCGCGGCGCGCCGGGGTCGGCAGGCGCGTTGGGCGGCGCGCCGGCTCGCTCGCTCGGACTTCGCCCCCCTCCCGGGGCGGTGGGATCCTGCGGGCGGGAGGGCGCTTCCGTCCTCGGATCCCCCCGCCCGAGCGGAACGACCACTGCCACCGCTCTCGTCCGGCGCGCATCATCTCGGCTTTGGAGAATCGGTGCCTGAGAATCGGTGCCTGTCACCAATTCTCCAGCCAGCGTCCTTTCCCTAAGCGAGCCTTTTTCTCTTTCTCGGAAAAATAGGGACAGGCACCAATTTCTCAGCCATCCTGACCATCGCTTCGATGGAGCCGACGAGACCGAAATTGGTGCCTGTCCCTATTTTTCTGCCGATTTCTTGCGGCGCCCCGAAGAGGCCGCGCCGGCCTCAGGCGTCGAGGCGGGCGCGGGCGCGCTGGGCGATGGTCTCGCCGATCGCCAGCGAGGCCGTGGCCCCGGGCGACGGGGCGTTGAGCACGTGCACGCCGCGCGGCGCCTCGACGATGGCGAAGTCGTCGAGCAGCCGGCCTTGCCGGTCGACCGCCTGGGCGCGCACGCCGCAACCGGCTGGCGCGACGTCGGCGTCACGGATTTCGGGCAGCAGGCGGCGCAGCTCGGCGACGAACGCCCGCCGGCTCCAGGCGCGGCGCAGCTCGGCCAACCCGACGCCGAGATAGCGCGGCGCCATGCGCCAGAAACCCGGGAAGGCGAGCGTCGAGGCGGCGTCGGCGAACGAGAAGCTCGCCCGGTGGTAGCCGGCGCGCTTCCAGGCGAGCACCGCGTTGGGTCCGGCTTCGATCTCGCCCGAGATCCGGCGGGTGAAGTGGACGCCGAGGAAGGGCAGCGCCGGATCGGGGACCGGATAGATGAGGTTGCGCACCAGGCCACGGCGCTCGGGGACGAGGTCGTAGTAGTCGCCGCGGAAGGGGACGATGCGCACCTCCGGGTCGAGCCCCGCCAGGCGCGCCACCCGATCGCATTCGAGGCCGGCGCAGTTGACCAGCAGACGGCAGGCGACCTCGCCGGCGGCGGTCGCGAGGCGGTCGCTCGTGCCGTCGGGCGCGACGGCGAGCAGCCGCGCGCCGGTCTTCACCTCGCCCCCCGCCGCCGCGATGTCCTCGGCGAAGGCGCGCGCCACCTGGCGGTAGTCGACGATCCCGGTCTCCGGCACCCAGAGACCGGCGATCCCGGCCACGTGCGGCTCGTAGCGCGCCAGCTCGCCGGCGGCGAGCCGGACGAGCCCGGCGATGCCGTTGGCCCGCCCGCGGCGCTCGAGCTCGTCGAGGCGCGGCAGCTCCTCCGGGCCGAGCGCCACCACCAGCTTGCCGCAACGCTCGTGCGCGATGCCGCGCTCCTCGAGATAGCGATAGAGCGCCCGGCGGCCGGCGGTCGAGGTGCGGGCCTTCTCGGAATCGGGCCGGTAGTAGAGCCCGGAGTGGATCACCCCGCTGTTGTGGCCGGTCTGATGGGTGGCGACCCGCTCCTCGGCCTCGAGGACGACCACCGAGCGCCCTTCCCGGGCGAGCGCCCGCGCGGTTGCCAGGCCGACGATCCCGCCGCCCACCACCGCCACGTCGACGATCTTCATCGCTCTCGATCTTCGCACGCCGGGGGGGCGGATTCGCCCTTGACTTACGCCTTTTTTACGCCCTATCTTGGAGCCGCGATGGCGGAACCTCTCTCTTGGCCGGAACTCGAGCCCGCGGCGCTCCCGGCACCCTCTCCACGGCCGGCGCCGGCTCCCCTGCGGACGCTGGTCGAGGGGCTGCGCCTGCCGCTCGGCGGGCGGGTGCGCACGGCGCGCGAGCTCGTCGACGCGCCCCGTCCGGGCGACGAGACCCTCGCCGCCACCGCCCGCTTCGTTCCCCTCGGGCGCCTGCTCCCTGGCGGGTTGCCGCGCGGCGAGCTCGCCGAGCTGGTCGCCGGGCGCTCGAGCGGCCGTTTCGCCCTGGTGCTCGAGCTGCTCGCCGCAGCCACCCGCGGCGGCTGGAACGCGGCGCTGGTCGATCTCGGCGACAACCTCGACCCGCAGCAGGCGGCGGCCTGCGGCGTGGATCTCGCCCGCCTGCTCTGGACCCGCCCGCGCCACCTGAAGCAGGCGCTCGCGGCGAGCGAGGCGATCCTCGCCGGCGGCTTCGCCCTGTGCGTGCTCGACCTGGGGCCGCCGCCGGTCGCCGGCGGCCGCGGGGCGGAGGCGCAGTGGCTGCGGCTGGCGCACGCCGCCCGCGGCGAACGCGTCGCGCTCGTCGTCGCCTCGCCCTACCGCGCCACCGGCACCGCCGCCTCGACCGTGCTGGCGCTCGAACGCGAACGCCCGGTCTGGCTCGGCGCCGGGCGCGAGCCGCGGCTGCTCGCGGCGCGCTCGGCGCGTCTGGTGCTCGAGCGCGAGCGCCGCAACGCGCTCGCCGCGCCGCGCGCCGCCGAGCTCGCCTGCCGCGACCCGCTGCTGCCCGCGCCATGACCCGCCTCGCCTGCCTCGCGGTGCCGCTCTTCCCGCTCGCGGCGCGCCTGCGCGCCGAGCCCGAGCTTGCCGAGACGGCGCTCGCGGTGCTCGCCGGCAGCGGCCCGCAGGCGCGGGTCGTCGCCGCCACCCGCTTCGCCCGCCGCGCCGGGGTGCGCGCCGGCATGACGCTCGCGCAGGCCCGCGCCCTGGTGCCGAAGCTCGCGGCGCGCGGCCGCGACCCGCTTTGCGAGGCCGCGGCCGGCGAAGCGCTGCTCGAAGTCGCCGAGAGTTTCTCGCCGCGGGTCGAGCAGGCCGGCGAAGGGGTGGTCTTCCTCGACGTCGACGGCGTCGCCCGCCGCCTGCGCGACGCCGATCCCGAACGGCGCCTGGCCGAGCTGCTCACCGACGCGACGCGGCGCATCGCCCTGCCGGCGCGGGTGGGGATCGCCGGCAGCAAGCTCGCGGCCCGGGTGGCCGCCGACGCGCCGCGCCCGCCGGCCGTCGTGCCGCCCGGCGAAGAGGCGGCGTTCCTCGCGCCGTTGCCGCTCGCCCGCCTCGCCCCCGAGGTCGATCTCGCCGCGACTCTCGAGCGTTGGGGGGTGCGGTCGATCGGCGACTTCGCCCGCCTGCCGGCCGCCGAGATCGTCAGCCGGCTGGGCGAAGTCGGCGGTGCGCTCCACCGCGCGGCGCGCGGCCTCGATCCCCACCCGCTCCTGCCGCGCCTGCCGCCGCCCGATTTCCAGGAGGGGCTCGAGCTCGAGTGGCCGCTCGCCACGATCGAGCCCTTCCTCTTCCTGGCGCGCGCGGCGCTCGACCGGCTCTGCCAGCGCCTGGCGACCCACGGGCTCGGCTGCGCACGGCTCGACCTCGCGCTGGCGCTCGAGCCCGCCGGCCACGACGAACGCTCGGTCGCGTTGCCCGCCCCGACCCGCGAGGCCAAGACGCTGCTCGCGGTGACCCGTCTGGCGCTCGAGGAGCGACCGCCCGGGGCGGCGGTCGCCGGATTCCGTTTCACCGCCCATCCCGACCGGCCGCGCGCCGCGCAGCTCGGCCTGTTCGGGCCGGACACGCCGTCGCCCGATCGCATCGCCACCACGCTCGCGCGTCTCTTCGCGCTGCTCGGTCGCGACCGCGTCGGCGCGCCGCGCGTCGACGATGGTCATCGCCCGGAGCGCGCCGTCCTGGTGCCCTACGAGCCGTCGCCGCCGCCGGCCCTGTCGCCCGCCCTGCCTGAGCGCGCGCACGGCCTGCTGGCGGTGCGTGTGCTGCGCCCGGCGATCGAGATCGAGGTGCTCGGCGCGGAGCCGGCCGACGCCGCCGATCCCTCAGCTGCCGCCGACGCCGCGAACGCTGCGCCGCGCGAGCTGCGCTCGCTCGCCGGCGAGGGAGCCGATCGCCGCCCGCGTCTCGACGGCGCGGTGCGCGTCGCGTCGGGCCCCTGGCGAGTCGAGGAAGCTTGGTGGAGCGACGCGCCGGTGACGCGCGAATATTGGGACGTGGAGCTCGCCGATCGCGGTCTCTACCGCATCTTCCGCGATGCCGCGACGGGGCGTTGGTACGCGGACGGCATCTACGATTGATGTGATACCTTGACCGGCCGTGGCGATCCAGTTGCCGCTACCGGAACCCGTCCTGCAAGCGATGGACGACGCCGTCCTGCTGCTCGACGAGAGCGGCGCCATCCAATGGTCGAGCGACGGCGCGCGCGAGCTCTGGGGCTACGAGCCGCGCGAGCTGCGCGGCAAGAAGTTGCCGTTGCTGCTCTCCTTCGAGTCTCGCGACCCCACGGCGCACGTCCCCGCCCGCGGTCCTCGCCGCCGGCGCCTCGAGGCCTACCGTCGCGACGGCCGCGGCTTTCCGGTGCTGGTCGGCACGCTCGCGATTCCCAGCGCCACGCCGCCCGCGACCCTGGTGCTGGTACGCGACCTGTCCGAGCTCGCGGGCGCCAAGGGGCACCTGCGCGAGCTCGACAAGGCGCTCGAGACGATGCAGGTCGGCGTCGCCATCGCCGACCGCGACCTGCGCATCCAGCGCGCCAACCCGGCGCTCGCCGAAATGTTCGGCTTCGGCCTCGCCGACGTGCTCGGCGATCGCCTGGCGAAGCTCCTGCCCGAGGGCGGCGGCGCGCTCGAGTTCCGCGAGCTCAAGGAGCGCGGCACGCTGAAGCAGGAGACCTACGGCCGCCATCGCACGGGCGCGCGCGTGCCGGTCGAGGTGCTGCAGGACGTGGTGCGCACCGACGACGGCGACCCGGTCGGGCTGGTGACCATCTGCCAGGACATCACCGTCCGCCAGCGCACCGCCGAGGCGCTGCGCGAGAGCGAAGAACGATTCGCGCTCGCGGTCGCCGGGGCCAACGACGGCATCTGGGACTGGAACCTGCGCACCGGCGAGGTCTACCTCTCGCCGCGCTGGAAGGAGATGCTCGGCCACGCCCCCGAGGAGCTCGACGACGCCCTCGGCGAGTGGTTCGCGCGCGTCCACCCCGACGACCTCGGGACCCTGCGTCACCGGCTGGAGAGCCACCTGTCGCGCCTCGCCGACCACTTCGAGTGCGAGCACCGCATGGTGCACGCCGACGGCTCGTACCGCTGGATGCTCGCCCGCGGCAGCGCGGTGTGGGACCCCTGGGGCCGCGCCACCCGGATCGCTGGATCGCAAACCGACATCACCGACCGCAAGGTGCACGACCCGCTCACCGGGCTGCCCAACCGCGCGCTGTTCGTCGACCGCCTCGAGCGCGCGCAGACCCGCGCCACGCGCGGCGAGGGGCAGCGCTTCGCGGTCCTGTTCCTCGACCTCGACCGCTTCAAAACGGTCAACGACAGCCTCGGGCACCAGCTGGGAGACTCGCTGCTGGTCGACGCCGCGGCGCGCATCGGCTCGCGCCTGCGCGCCACCGATACCCTGGCGCGCTTCGGCGGCGACGAGTTCGCGGTGCTGGTGGAGGACATGGACAGCGACGGCGAGGCCGAGGAGGTCGCGCTGCGCATCCAGGAGGCGCTCGCCGATCCGATCCGCATCCGCGAGCACGAGCTCTTCGCCAGCGTCTCGATCGGCATCGCTCACGGCCCGGCCGGCGACGGCGACCTCGCCGCCTTGCTGCGCGACGCCGACACCGCGATGTACCGCGCCAAGGCGCGCGGCCGCGGCGGCATCCAGATCTTCACGCCCGAAATGCGCGACGAGGCGGTGGCCCGCCTGGAAATCGAGAACGATCTGCGGCGCGCCGTCGAGCGCGGCGAGTTCATCGTCCACTACCAGCCGATCATGGCGATTCCCGAAGTCCGTCTGGTCGGCTTCGAGGCCCTGGTGCGCTGGCAGCATCCGCGCCGCGGGCTACTGCAGCCCGCCTCCTTCATCCGCGTGGCCGAGGAAACCGGGCTCATCGTTCCTCTCGGTTTGTGGGTGCTCGACGAATCGTGCCGCGTGCTGGCGCTCTGGCGCAAGGAGATGCCGCGGGCGCGCGAGTTGATGATGAGCGTGAATCTCTCGCCCCGGCTCTTCGCTCAACCCGATCTGGTCGCCAAGATCGACGAAGCGCTCGAACGCCACCGCCTGCCGGGCGACACGCTCAAGCTCGAGATCACGGAGGGGCTGTTGATCGAGAATCCGCTCGAGGCGACGCGGATGATCTCCGAGCTGCGCTCGCGCGGCATCGGGGTGGCGATCGACGACTTCGGCACCGGATACTCGTCGCTCTCCTACCTCAACCGCTTCGCGATCGACGTGCTGAAGATCGACCGCAGCTTCATCCAGAACCTCGGCCGCGAGGGCGAGCGCGCCGAGCTGGTGCGCAACATCGTGCGCCTGGCCGCCGACCTCGGACTGACGGTGATCGCCGAAGGCGTCGAGACCAGCGACCAGCGCGACCGGCTGCGATCCTTCGGCTGCGAGCTCATGCAGGGCTACTTCTTCGGTCATCCGGTCGAAGACGCCGCCGCCCGCCTGTTGGTCGACGCCGACGCCTGAACCCGCCAAGAAAATGGGCCGGGACCCGCGTGGGACCCCGGCCCTCCTCTTCCGCCCGCCGCCGTCGGTCTAGAAGCGCAGCCCGATCTGCCCGGTGATCTTGCGGCTGATGAGGTCGCCGAAGATGTGCTGCTGCACCGTCTCGTCGGTGATGTTGGAACCCAGGATCTGCAACGTCAACCGCTCGTCGAGGAAGCGGACGCCGATCGACGCGTTCACGGTGGTGAACGAATCGGTGAAGGCGCGAACGTTGAGAACGTCGGCCCAATAGGACTTGTCCTGGTAGTTGACGTTGGTGCTGACGAAGAAGCGGCCGTTGTCGAAGGCGAAGCCGAAGTTGGCGCGGCTCTTCGGCGGCTTGTTCTGGTCCGCCTCGTCGGCGATGCCGCTGAATTTCGGATCCTTCTGGTACGAATAGTTGAAGAACCAGTTCCAATCGGCGCTCGGCCGCTGGCTGATCGAGAACTCGAGGCCCTCGTCGGTCGTCTCGCCGATGTTGCGGTAGCTGAAGTTCGACGGCACCACGCCGGCGAGCCCGCCGAGCGGGCACAGCGGCGTCGTCCCCGGCGGGACGAAGAAGCAGGGCAGGACCGAGGCCGGGACCGGAGGCGGATTGGTCGGACCGTAGGTGCGCTGGACGAAGAAGTCGATCGAGTCCTTGGTCTTGTTGCGGTAGAGCGAGATCGTCGCCATCAAGCCGCGATCGAAGGTCCCCACCCAGCCGACCTCGTAGGCCGTCATCCGCTCCTCGTTCAGCTCGACGTTGCCGTCGGCGTTGGCGGGGATGAGCAACGGCCCCACCTGGTTGAGGATGGTCACGTCGAGGTAGTTGTTGATCACCGACGGCGCGCGGAACGCCTGGTTGTAGGAGACCCGGAAGGTGTGATTCGGATTGGGCGAGAACAGCAGGCTGGTACGCGGCGAGAACACCCCGCCGACCGGATCGATGTGATCCCAGCGGCCCCCGATCAGCCAGCGCAGCTTCTCGCCGAGCAGGATCTCGTCCTGGACGAAGGCGCCGTATTCGTCCTTCTTGGTTCCCTTGGGCGCGATGGTCAGGGTGAAGTCGCTGGTGCGCGCGCTCAGGCCGTAGGTGAAGATGTTGTGCTCGCCGGCGACCGAGGTGTTCGAGACGTCGAGATTGTAGGTCTTGGTCGAGAAATCGAACTTCAGCGGCTGCTGGTCGAGGCCGCGGGTGAGCAGGTTCTTCGACTTGGCGTCGAGGAAGTTGCCGAACAATCCGACGTGCAGGTTGCGCCGGTTGTAGTCGAGCTTGCCGTAGGAGAGGTCCGAGCCGGTGTCGACTGAGAACGGCCCGATGCCGGTGTGCACGATGCCGCTCGTGCCGGCGTAGCCCACCGCGGCGCCGAAACTGGAATCGTCGGTGAGATCCCAATCGAGCCGCAGGTCGCCCTTGGGCTGCTTGGTGCCCTCGTTCTGGAAGGTCGGATAGGTCGTCGCCGGCTGCGAGCCGGGAACGACGCCGGTCGGGCGGTCGTAGGGATCCTGCTCGAAGTAGCCGGCCGAGAACTTGTAGCCGAAGTTCCCCGAAACGCCGGCGTGCGTCAGGCCGCCGTAGATCGTCCCCAGCTCGCCGGCTCCGGCCACCAGGGTGGTGCCCACCATCTCCTTGGGCCGCTTGGTGATCAGGTTGACCACGCCGGTCATGGCGTTGGCGCCCCACACCGCGCTGCCCGGGCCGCGCACCACCTCGATCTGCTTGATCTCCGCCGGGTTGACCGGCAGGAAGTCCCACATGACGAAGCCGAAGAAGTCGAGATAGATCGAGCGCCCGTCGAGCAGCACGAGCTGCGTCGTCGCCAGGGTGTTCGTCGAGCCGCGCGCCGTGATGTTCAGGTCGCGGGCGCTGGTCTGCGAGACGTTGAGTCCGGGGACGTTGCGCAGCAGGTCGCCGAAGTCGTTCGCCGGCAGGTTCTCGACCTCCTTCGGCGAGATGACCGAGATCGCCGCCGGCGCCTCCTGGATCGGCTGCTCGGTACGCGAAGCGGTGACGACGATCACCTCTTCGACCTGGCCCGCCGGCTCCGGCTCCGTCGCCGCGGGAGGTGGGGTCGTCTGGGCGGCGAGGTCCGCGGCGAGCGCCGCACCGACCAGCAACAGCAGAGCATTTCGCGTGGTCCGCATTCGATCGTCCTCCTCCGGACAGCTCCTCGCGAGCGCGCACCGCGCCGGGAGCATGATGGATCAATTGCCGCCCATCGTACCCGCCCGTCGCGCGGCCGGCAAGCCTCGACGCGGCAGGAACTTGCGGCGGGGTCAGCGAGCCGGACGGGGTCCCGCGCGCGGGGGAGATCGCTGATCGCCCGCGACCGTCCGTGGGATACTGACCGGCGATGAGGCACTGGATCGTCGGCTGGGACGGCAGCCCCGGCAGCGAGGCCGCCTGCGGCTGGGCGGTGGCCACGGCGAGCGCCATCGGCGACCTGACGCTCCACCTGGTCCACGGACTGCCGCTGCCCGCCGTCACGCCGCACGGCTTCGGGCGCCCGCCCGAGGACATCGTCGCTCTCTCCGAGGAGGCAGCGCGCGAGCGGATCGCCCGGCGCGCGAGCGCAATCCGCGCCGCCGGACCGCCGATCGCGACCCTGGTTCGTCGCTGGCTGCCGGCGGAAGCCCTGATCGAAGCCGTCGGCGAGCTTGACGAGCCCCGCCTGCTGGTCGTCGGGCAGCACGGCTCGCGCGCCCGCCGCGCTCTGCTCGGCAGCGTCAGTAACGAAGTGACGCGCACCGCGCCGTCGCCGGTGGTGGTGGTGCGCGGCGACTCGCCCGCCGCCCCGCCGCGGCGGGTGCTCGTCGCCCTCGACGGATCGCCGCCTGCCTTCGGCGCCGCGGCGGCGATCGCCACCTGGTTCCCGGCGGCCGAGGTGCGCGCCGTCGCCGTGGCGCACGGCGAGTGGCGCCCCGAAGCGGACGAGCTGACGCGCGGCCTGCAAGCGGCGGCCCCCGGCCTCGACTGGCCGCTACACGTCGTCCAAGGCTCGCCCGCCGCGGCGCTGCTCGACCTCACCCACCACAAGACGGATCTAGTGGCGCTCGGGCGCCGCGGCCGCGGTGGCCTCTCCGGCCTCCTCGTCGGCAGCGTCGCCGACAAGCTCCTCCAGCTCTCCCCCTGCCCGGTGATGGTCGCGCCGTGACCGGCGCGCGATCCGCGGTTCGGCAGCATGCGTCTTGCAAGCGGATTCGTTCCAGAAGATCCGATGGAGTGGATCCGCTCCAGGAGCCGACCATGATCGCCGTTGCGCGCGTCGTTCCCGCTTCGCTTCTCCTCCTCGCGGCCTGCGCCTCGGCCGCTTCCGCCGCCGCGCCGCCGTCGTTCGAGGAGCAGGTCGAGGTGCGCGAGGTCGGCGTGCTGGTCGACTTCACCGGCCTGCCGGCCGCGGCGCGCGCCGGTGGGGTCGCGCCCGGCGCCCTGTTGGTCACCGAAGCCGGCTCGGCGCGCACGGTGAGCCGAGTCGAGTCGGTGGCGCGGGCCGCCGACGTGTTGGTCTGGATCGACGGCGGTCTCGCCGACGGCGCGACCCGCGCCGCCGCGGCCCTGGCCCTCGCCGACGCCGCCGAGGACCTCGCCGGCTACCGCTCCGCGACCGTCGTGGTGGCCGACCCTTGGCCGCGGGTCGTGGTGCAGCACGGGGATCGCGCCGCGCTCGCGGCCGCGCTGGGGGAGATCGCCCGCCAGGCGGCCGCCGAGACGACTCCGGCCGCCGGCACGCCAAGCGCCGCGGTCGCGGCGCTCGATCGGCTGGTCGCGGCGCTCGGCACCCTGCCCACACAGTCGCCCGGGCTGGTGCTGGCGCCGATCTCCGCCTTCGCGATCCCGACCGATGAGCTCGAGCGCTGGACCTCGCCGCAGGAGACCGAGTCCGAGCGCGCCTTCGCCCGCGCCGGCGAGACCGTCGGCAGCTACGGTTGGATCCTCGAAGGGGTGGCGATCCGGAGGGCGAGCGAGAAATCCGAGACCCTGGATCGCGAAGCCGACGTGAGGGTCGAACCAGGTCCGACGGGCGATCGGCGGGTCACCTTTCCGGTGCTGTCGACCAAGACGCGCAAGTCGAAGCTCGGCGACTCGGCGTCGGTCGAGCGCGCGCTCGATCCGACCTACCTGCCCTGGCAGACGCTGCTGCGAGGCACCGGCGGCACCATCGTCGGCTCGGGCACCCGTCTGGCGGCCGAGATCCGCGACTTCGGCAAACGCTCGATCGTCTGGTTCCGCGCGCCGACCGGCGCTCCGGGCGAGCTCACCCCGTTGGTGGTGACCTGGGCGAAGGACGGCCGACGCCTCTCCTCGCCGCGCATGGTGCGCAGCGGCACGCCCGACGCCGTGTTGGCGGCGCGAGCGCGGGCCGCCGTCGACGGCTGGAGCCCGCCGGCGGCCCGCAGCCGGCTGGCGGAGCTCGTCGATCCCGGCGCTGCCGCCTGGCGGATCCGCCGGTTGACCTCCGCCGCTTCGGTCTTGCGCTTGGCGCGAGCTTGGAAATCGGCGGAGGGCGAAATCGAGTCGACGGTCGACCCGCCGCTCGCCGCTGGACCGTCGGGGGCGACGCGCGAGCTCGCCTTCCCCGCCGGCGCCGTGGCCCGCCGCGTCGTGGTCACCGACGCGGCGGGCGAGCAGTGGCAGATCCTCCCGCCGCCGACGGCGCCCTGAGTCGGGGCCGGAACTACTCCGCCGCCATGTGGGGGTAGGCGACCTCGGTCGGCGGCACGAAGTTCTCTTTCAGCGTGCGCATCGACACCCAGCGCACGAGGTTGAGCAGCGAACCCGCCTTGTCGTTGGTCCCCGAAGCGCGCGCGCCGCCGAACGGCTGCTGGCCGACGACCGCTCCGGTCGGCTTGTCGTTGACGTAGAAGTTCCCGGCCGCGTGGCGCAGGGCCTGCGTCAGGCGCACCACCGCGGCGCGATCCTGGGCGAAGATGGCACCGGTCAAGGCGTACGGACTGGTGGTGTCGCAGAGGCCTACCGCGGCGTCGAGGTCGCGGTCCTCGTAGACGTGGATGGTCAGCACCGGCGCGAAGATCTCCTCCTCCATCAGCTTCAGGCGCGGATCGATCGCCTCGACCACCGTCGGCTGGATGAAGTAGCCGACCGACTTGTCGCCGCTGCCGCCGGCGACGATGCGCGCCTTGCCGGAGGCCTTGGCGTATTCGATGTAGCCCATCGTCTTGTCGAACGACGGCTCGTCGATCACCGCGCACATGAAGTTGCGGAAGTCGGTCGGCGGGCCCATGCGCAACGCCTCGAGCTCGGCGCGCATCTCCTCCTCGACCCGCTTCCACAGCGAGCGCGGCACGTAGGCGCGCGAGGCGGCCGAGCACTTCTGCCCCTGGTATTCGAACGCGCCCCTGACCAGCGCCACGACGAGCGCGCGCGCGTCGGCCGACGGGTGGGCGAAAACGAAGTCCTTGCCGCCGGTCTCGCCGACGATGCGCGGATAGCCGTGATAACGCGGCAGATTGCCGGCGATGGTGTTCCACATCCCCTGGAAGGTCTCGGTCGATCCCGTGAAGTGCAGCCCCGCGAACTCGGGGCTGGCGAAGACCGGGTTGCCCACCGAGGCGCCGCGTCCGGGGACGAAGTTGATCACCCCCGGCGGCAGTCCCGCGGCCTCGAGCGCCTTGAGGACGTAGTAGTTCGACAAGATCGACGTGGTCGCCGGCTTCCACAGCACGGTATTGCCCATCATCGCCGGCGACGTCGGCAGGTTGCCGCCGATCGAGGTGAAGTTGAACGGCGTCACCGCGAAGACGAAACCCTCGAGCGGCCGGTAGTCGACCATGTCCCACAGGCCGCGCACCGAGATCGGCTGGTCGGCATAGAGCTGCTGCATGAAATGCGGATTGAAGCGCCAGAAGTCGACCAGCTCGGCGGCGGCGTCGATCTCGGCCTGGAAGACGTTCTTCGATTGGCCGAGCATGGTGGAGGCGTTCACCGTGTCGCGCCAGGGCCCGGCGAGCAGATCGGCCGCCTTGAGGAAGACCGCGGCGCGCGCCGCCCAGGGCAACTCGGACCAGTCGCGCCAGGCGACCTTCGCCGCGGCGATCGCCGACTCGATCTCCTTCGGGCTCGCCTGGTGATAGGTCGCGAGCACGTGGCGGTGGTCGTGCGGGCAAACCGTCTTGCCGACGTTGCCGGTGCGCACCTCCTTGCCGCCGATCACCAGCGGGATATCCGGGCATTCGCCGAGCATCGATTCGAGGCGCTGCTTGATCGCCGCCTTCTCCGGCGATCCGGGTCCGTAGCCGCGCACCGGCTCGTTGACCGGCGTCGGAATGCGAGGGATGCCATTCAGCATGGAGACGACTCCTTTTCGAGCTCCGGGCTCAGCGACCGGAAGGCGGGCGACCGGCGCGGGCCGCGAACCAGACGAATCCGGAGATGATCGCCAGACCGCCGAAGGGCGCGAGCGCCCCCAGCCAGAAGGGCCCGCCGAGCGCCAGTCCGCCGACGGCGAGGGCGAAGCCGGCGCCGCCCGCGACCAGCACCGCGGCATCGGGCGCGCCGTCGCCTCTCGTCCTCGCCGCCAGCGCGGCGCCGATCGCACCGAGGCCCGCGATTCCCAGGTAGCGCGCCGCGGTCTCCCAGCGCGCCAGGTTCTCGGGATCGAGCCGCGCGCGCAGCAGATGCGCCCCGAGTGCCCCCGCCGCCACGGCGATCGCGCAGGCGAGCGCGCCGGAGGCGAGAGCGCGCTCGGGCTTCACGCGGATGCGACCTCGGCGAGCGGGCGCAGCGAAACCACCTCGGCGCGCTCGAGACGGACGACCTTCAGTTGCGGCCACTGCCCCACCCGCGCGACCCGCGCCAGGAACTGCTCGCGCGCCGAGCCGTCGCCCCCGGAGCGGTGCGCCTCGGCGTCGCGCAGCCGCACTTCGCTCTCGGTCACGTCGTCGCAGCGGCCGACGTAGAGCGCTGCATCGCGGGTCTCGACCACGACCGTGATGCCGTGCAACGGATGGGTATCGGAGTGGAACGTTCCCAACGCGCCGTCCGCCGACCTCAGACCGCGACCGTCGCGCAGTGGCGTTCGAACGCCGCGCGCAGCTCCTGCGCCACCGCCAAGGCGTCGCGCCCCTCGATCCGATGGCGAGGCAGGGCCCACACCAGCTCGCCGTTCTTGAACAGGAACATCGACGGCGAGGAGGGCGGCAAGTCGGCGAAGAACGAGCGCGCGCGCGCGGTGGCATCGACGTCCTGGCCGGCGAAGACCGTTCCCAGGCGCTCGGGCCGCGGTCCGGCCTGGAGCGCCAGGCGAACCCCCGGGCGCGCCATGCCGGCGGCGCAGCCGCAGACCGAGTTGACCACCAGCAGGGCAGTCCCCGCCGGCGCGGCGAGGAAGCGATCGACCTCTTCCGGGGTGCGCAGTTCTTCGAAACCGGCCGCCGTCAACTCCTCGCGCATCGGGCGAACCAGCAGGGGACTGTAGGGCATGCGGGTGCCTCCATCGGGATCGGCGCTCCGAGGGACCCCGGAGCGCGAGCGATTATTCCACAGGGACGGCCAGCGGAGCCGACCTCAGTAGCCGCGCTGGCGGATGTCCCGCAACCGCTGGCGC
Organism: Thermoanaerobaculia bacterium; assembly: GCA_046331385.1. Lineage (GTDB taxonomy): Bacteria > Acidobacteriota > Thermoanaerobaculia > Multivoradales > JAGPDF01 > JAXLQW01. Next base: position 389,067 of record JAXLQW010000001.1, on the reverse strand, counting down.
AGCGGATCGAGGGCGGCCAAGAGTCCGCGCGGATCACGGAAGCGCAACGCCAACCCCGCGAGGAGGTTCCTCCCGGCGCCGACCGCGGCGCGCGGCTCGCTGCGCTGAGCGACGGTGGCCAGGGCGCGCAGGGGAGTCACCGCCGGTAGCGGCACCACGATCTCGACCTCGACCTCCTCGCCCACCGCCGCCGGCGCCTCGGTCGACAGGAAGATGCCGCCATGCACGATTTCTCGGTAGTAAGCCTGCAGGAACGAATCGGCGTCGGGAAAGTCGATTCGCAACTGCGACTTGACGAGCGATTCGACCCGCGGTTGGGGCGCCGGCGGCGCAGAGGCCGTCGCGGCGGATCGCGGCGTCGACTCCGCGACCGCGACCGACTCGGACCCGAGAGCCTCGACCGGCACTTCGTCCGCTGCTAGGCCGGCGAGCGGCCGTCCCCCGGAGAGCAGGTCGATCAACAGCTCACCCGGCGAGAGAAAACGGACTCCGACGCCCGCCTGATCGACCTGACGCAACGCCACGGCGACGCGGCGCACGCGCGCCACCCGCGCCTCCACCACGAACCCGCGGCGGGCATCGACCACCTCCAATCGCAAGCGCTCTCCGTGCTGCAGCGCTTGCCCGGTCGCCAGATAGAGCCCGGAGGCCGATACGTTGGTGGTGAAGGCCGAATGCGCCTGGGCCTCGCCCCGCCGCCAGAAGCGGATCTCCAGGCGGCGCGCGATGCGACGATCTCCCCGTCGTTCCATGGTCGGTCGGCTAGATTATAGGCGTGTCGCGACCGTCGAACGGACTCTCGCTGCTCGATCCGCGCGGCGTCGTCTTGCGCGGCGAACGGCTGCGCATCGATCCGGACGAGATCCTGGCGCAGCGCCGTGGGACGAGCTTCGCGCGCCGGGGGGACCTCCTCGGAACCGTGATCGAGCGCGGCAGCGGCGCGCCGCTCGGAATCGGCGCCGGGACGCGACTCGTCGTGCCGCTGCGTCTGCCTTGCGGCAAGTGCCGGCACTGCGTGCTCGGCGCCGAGCACGCGTGCGCGCGGCTCGCCGAACGCGAGCTGCCGGCGGACGCGGGAACCGACCGAATCGCGCTCGACGCCGAGCGACTGGCCGCGGCCTGGGCCCCGCCGGTGGAGGTCGCCGACGACGACGCGGTACGGCTCGGGATCGTCGCCGACGCGCTCGCCGGCTTCGAATCCGCGGGCTGGGCCGAGCCCGCCGGGTTCGCTCGCCGCGCCGACGCGGTCGCGGTCATCGACGGCGGCGGCGCCCACGGCCTGACGGCGCTCGCCGTGCTGCGCCATCTCGCGCCGCACTGGCGAACCGTCGTGGTCGCGAGCGACGAGGAGAGCCGGCGGATCGCGCGTGCCCTCGGCGCGACGCGCACCGTCGAGCCCGGCCGTCAGCTCGCCAAGGCGGTTCGGGAGCTGTCGCAGGGACTCGGCGCCGAGTTGGTGCTGGCAACCGACGGCGACCCCCGCGTGGTGCGCGATGGGGTGGCGTTCGCTCGCCCGGGAGGCGCCACCGTCCTGCTCGCCGCGGGCGAGCCGGCGGCGCTGGCGGCCATCGAGCTGCGAGCCTTCGTGCGCTCGGGTCTGCGCCTGTTGGCCTGCGCCGGAGCCGCTCGGCGGCATCGAGACGCGGCCGCCGGGTTGCTCGCGGCGCGGCCGGAGCTGCTGCGCGATCTGCCCGTGTGGCGACTCCCGGGCGAGCGGGCCGGGCGATCGGCGGAGCTCGCGCGGACGAGGCCGGCGGCGGTCCCGCTGTTCGACTTCTAGCCGCGCAGGAACGCCGGCGGCAGAGGCGCGAAGGCCGGGGCTTCTCCGGCCGCCGCCGGCGAGACCGGAACCTCCTGGCCGAATCGGCGATCGAGAATCGCGGCGCGCGGATCGAGCGGCGAGAAGCCCGCGCCGCCGACCCGCTGCCAGACCTCGAAATGGAGGTGCGGGGCGCTCGACCAGCCCGAGCTGCCGACGGTGGCGATCGCCTGCCCGCGGCGCACCTTCGTTCCCGGCACGACCAGGATGCGATCCAAGTGGCCGTAGATCGACAGGAAGCGATCGCCGTGGCGCACCACGACCACGTTTCCCAGACGCCACCAGCTGCTCGCCTTGGCGACCGGCACCGGTCCGGCGTAGACCACCGCGCCAGCGCCGGCGGCCAACACCGAGGTGCCGAGCGGCGAAGCCAGATCGATGCCGGTGTGGAATTCGAGGTCGCGGGTGAACGGGCTGCGTCGCGTACCGAAGAGACTGGTGAGCACCCAGCGCGTTCCTTCGAGCGGCAGGGCCGCCGGGAGCGCCGGCGCCGCCTCGGGATGCGCCACCTCGAACTCGCGCACCTGGCCGAGCTGACGATCGAGCCGCGCCGAGCGCCGCCCGACGTCCGCGAGCAGAGTCTCCCCACGCTCGATCGTCGCCGCGAAAATCGAACGCTCGCCGGCGACGGGCCCCGGAGGAAGGTCCTCGATCGCCGGCTCGGGCGCCAACCCGTAGAGGTCGTGGATCTTCTCCACCCGGTGCTCGAGATCGCGCGTCTGACGGCCGAGCTCGGCCAGTCGATCGACCAGCGCCTGCAGGCGCTCGCCCTGCTGACCGCGGCGCGCGAGCTGGATGCGGTACTCGCTGTGGCGCAGCAGGCCGCCGACGACGCGCGGCGCGGTGCCGAGCCCGGCGACCAGGAAGAGCAAGTAGGCGCCCGCCAGGACGCGCAGCCAGCGCAGCTGCTGGCGTCGGGCGCGCATCGACCTGACCCGACCGCGCACGTCGATCGGATGGATCTGGATCTCGATCGTGTCGTGCCGCGACTCGTCGCTCATCGTCGGATCGCGCCGGTCAGCCGGCGCCGATCGGCACCAGTCGATCGAGCTCTTCCTCGCTCGCCAGCGGCCCGACCTCGGTCACCAGCGCCCGGTGGACGGCGGCTCCGCCGGCGAGCACGTTGCCGCCGCTCCAGTGGCGCTCGCCGCCGCCGAGGTCCGAGATCGCGCCCCCGGCTTCCGTGAGCAGCAGCGCTCCGGCCGCGATGTCCCACGGCGAGAGGCGAAACTCGAAGAAGCCGTCGTAGACGCCGGCCGCGCAGTTGGCCAGATCGAGGGCCGCCGCGCCGCAGCGGCGGATCGCGCGCGCGCGCAGGAAGACGCGGCGGAAGACCGCGAGGTAGAGATCGAGCGCCGCTTGGGCGCGGAACGGATAGCCGGTGGCGAGAAAGGCGCCGTCGAGCCCGGGCCGTGGCGAAGCCGCGAGACGGCGATCGCCGAGGTAGGCGCCGGCGCCGCGCTCGGCCGCGAATTCGTCGCCGCGCAGGGGGTCGATGACCACGCCGGCGAGGACCTCGTGGCCGCGGCGACACGCCACCGAGACGGCGAAGACCGGCAGACCCTGGAGGAAGTTGGTGGTGCCGTCGAGCGGATCGATGACCCACTCGAGAACGTCGTCGGCCGCCGGGTTGCTCGAGCCCTCTTCGGCGAGGATCCGATGCCCCGGATGCCGCTTCACGATCTCCGCCACCACCGCGGCCTCGCTGGCGCGATCGGCCGAAGTGACGAAGTCGTTCCTCGCCTTGGTCTCGATCAGCAGGCGCTCGTCGCGGAAGCTGCGACGCAGGACTTCCGCCCCCGCCCGCGCTGCCCGTCTCGCGGTCTCCAGCAACTCGGCCATCGCGCTCCTCCGATCGGATTCTCCTATGCCCCCACTCCGCCGTCGATCGTCGACCGCGGCGCGGCTCCCGCCCCCCTACCGCAACGGTCGAACCGGTGGTAGTCTCCGGGCGGACGAGGACAGCGACCCGCGGCGGGTCGCCGTGCCGAGAGGAGACGACCGATGACGAAGCTCGACAAGCTGGAACCGCTGGCGCCCACCGAGCTCATGCTCTACGGCGCGTTGTGCAAGCTCGGCCAGGGCACCGCGCGCGACGTGTTCGAGTATCTCGAGCAGCGACTCGACTGGAACGCGAGCGACGCCAGCTCGCCGCGCACCATCCAGACGATCATGACGCTGCTGCAGCGGCTCGCGGCCAAGAAATACCTGCGTGCCAAGCGCACCTCGCCGCCGATACCCAACATCTACACCCCGATCTACGCTTGGGAGACGGTCTTTCGTCGCGGCTTGACGCGTGCCCTCGAGCCCTACCTGCTCGACCGCGAGGATCTCGACCTGCTGCTCGCGTTCATGTTCGAGTTGCCGCGCCCGTTCGAGCGCCTGGCCACCGACAGCGCTCTCCAAGCCCAGCGCCAGCGCGACCTCTACCGGCGCATCCGCGGCACGTCGCGCGAGCCCGATCCGTTCGAGAAGCACTGGCCCGACGCGCGCTTCCCAGGCCTCGAGGAGCTGCGCAACGCCGCCTCGCCGGAGCCTTCGGAAGCGTGAGCCGCTCCTCGCCCAGTCGCGTAGCGCGCCCGGACGGCGGCGCGCCGCGCGTCGGCCTGCGCCGATTCGCGATCCGGATCTAGCCATGCGCACCGGCTCTCGTGTGGTCGCTCCATCCACCGCCAGCGGCTACGCGATCGTCGAGCCGCGCTCCCTCGGCGACGACTTGCTCGCCATCTTCCGCCTGCAGCTGGCGGCGCGCCGATGGCGCGTCGAGCTGCCCTCCGGCGGCGACGAAGGCGCGACCGGATTCGAGGCTCCCCTGGGCAGCGCGTTCGTTCCCGGATCGAGCGGCTCGCGCGTGTTGGTGCTCGGTCCCGACGGCTCGCAGGCCGAGATGCCGGGGAGCACACTGCTGCGCGCCGGCGTCGCTTTCCTGGTCGACGAGATCCGCACTTTCCACCTGCCGCGCAGCCTGCGCAGCGCCCCGGGCCGGCGGGCGCTCGAGCTCGGCCGCCGCGAACCGGTGTGCGTACTCTGGAGCCGGCGGTTCGTGCACTTCCTCGACGCCACCGGGCACGAAGCCACGATTCCGGCCTACGACTTCATGGCGTTCTTGGTGCGCTTCCTGGCGACGCGGACGCAGCCGGCTGCGGCGCGCGCCATCACGCCGCTCGCCTAGGCCGACGCGCGGAAGACCACCCGCCCCGCGACCACGGTCGCGGCCGCCGCACCCACCGCCGACCAGCCGTCGAAAGGCGAGTTGCGCGAACGGCTGCGGAAGCCGGCCGACTCGAGCCGCACCCGCCGTTCGAGGTCGAGCAGCGTCACGTCGCCAGGGCACCCCGGCGCGAGCGACCCGCCGGCGACGCCGAGCACCCGCGCCGGGCCGCAGGAGAGCAGGTCGATCAGGCGCGACAGCGGGATCTTCCCCGCGCGCACCAGCCGATCGAGACAGATCGACACCGTGGTCTCGAGGCCGATCACGCCGAGCGGGGCGACCTCGAACGGCTGGCACTTCTCGTCGGCGTGGTGCGGCGCATGGTCCGAGGCGATGGCGTCGACGGTGCCGTCGGCGATCCCGGCGAGCAGGGCGGCGACATCGGCCTCGGCGCGCAGCGGCGGGTTCATCTTGAAGCGGGTTTCGAAACCCGACTCCACCACCTGGCGGTCGGCGAGCACCAAGTGGTGCGGCGTGACCTCGCAGCTCACCGGCAACCCGCGCCGCTTGGCGTCGCGCACCATCGCCAGGCTGCGGGCGGTCGAGACGTGCGCCACGTGGTAGCGCCCGCCGTAGTCCTCGAGCAGCACGAGGTCGCGCGCCACCATGACGTCCTCGGCGGCGCCCGGGATCGCCGGCAGGCCGCTGCGCGTCGACCACTCCCCTTCGTGCATCACGCCGTCGCCCGTCAGCTCGAGGTCCTGCGCGTGTTGGATGACCAGCAGGCCGAAGTGCTGCGCGTGCTCGAGGGCGCGGCGCATCAGCTCGGCGCTCTGCACCGGCCGGCCGTCGTCCGAAACCGCGACGCAGCCGGCGGCGACGAGCTCGCCGAAAGGCGCCAGCTCCTGCCCCTCGAGGCCGCGCGAGATCGCGCCGATCGGGTGCACGTGCGCCAGGCCGACGCGCGCCGCGGCGGCGCGGATCAGCCCGGTCACCAGGCGCGAGTCGTTGGCCGGCAGGGTGTTGGCCATGCAGGCGACCGCCGTGAAGCCGCCCGCAACCGCCGCCGCGACCCCGGTCGCCACCGTCTCCTTGGCCTCCTGTCCGGGCTCGCGCAGATGGACGTGCATGTCGATGAACCCGGGCGCCACCACCAGCCCGGCGGCGTCGAGCACGTCCTCGCCCGGGCGCGCCGGCAGGCGCGGCGCGAGCTCCGCCACCAGCCCATCCACGAGCCGCAGGTCGAAGGCGCCGTCGAGCCCCTGCGAAGGATCGACCAGGCGTCCGCCGGCGACGAGCAGGCTCACGCCGCCACTCCGAGCGAACGCGCGCCGTTGAGCAGGTAGAGACTCGCCATGCGCACCGCGACCCCATGCGCCACCTGCTCGAGGATCACCGATTGGGCGCCGTCGGCGACCTCGCTGGTGATCTCGACGCCGCGGTTCATCGGCCCGGGATGGAGGACGAGCGCGTCCGGTCGCGCGAGCGCCAGGCGGGCAGCGTCGAGGCCGAAGAGGCGGGCGTACTCGCCGCCCCCCGGGAAAAGGACCTTGCGCTGACGCTCGAGCTGCACGCGTAGCATCATGATCGCGTCGGCCCCGCCGACCGCCTCCTCGATCGTCGGCGCGACCTCGACGCCCATCGCCTCGATGCCGCGCGGGATCATGGTTCGCGGCCCGGCGATGCGCACCCGCGCCCCGAGGCGAGTCAGCAGGTGGATGTTCGAGCGCGCCACCCGGCTGTGGGCGATGTCGCCGACGATCGCGACCGTCAGGCCGGCGATCTGGCCTCTGCGCCGTCGCAGGGTGAATGCGTCGAGCAGCGCCTGCGTCGGGTGCTCGTGCGAGCCGTCGCCGGCGTTGATCACCGACGAGCGCAGCTCGCGCGCTAGCAGCGCCGGCACGCCGACGTTGGCGTGCCGCACGACGACGAACTCGGGCGCCATGGCCTCGATGGTGCGCGCCGTGTCGCGCAGGGTCTCGCCCTTGACGGTCGAGGAGCCCGCGGTGGTGAAGTTGAGGACATCGGCCGAGAGCCGTTGCGCGGCGATGTCGAAGCTCGAGCGGGTGCGGGTCGAAGGCTCGAAGAACAGGTTGACCACCGTCTTGCCGCGCAGCGTCGGCACGCGCTTGACGGCGCGTTCGGCGATCTCGCGGAACGACTCGGCGGTGGCGAGCACGAGCTCGATCTCGGCCACGGAGAGCTCCTCGATGCCGAGGAGGTCCTTCCGCTTCCAGACGATCTCGCTCATGAAACCCGGTCGAGGATCTGGACCTTGGTCGCGCCGTCGCACTCGGCGAAGCTGACCTTGATGACCTCGCTCGCCGAGGTCGGCACTTTGCGACCGACGTAGTCGGCTTGGATCGGCAGCTCGCGGTGACCGCGGTCGACGAGCACCGCGAGCCGCACCCGGCGCGGCCGGCCATAGGCGAGCAGCGCGTCGAGTGCGGCGCGCACCGTGCGCCCGGTGTAGAGCACGTCGTCGCACAACACCACCACCCGCTCCTCGAGCGCCTGCGGCAGAAAGCTCTCCTTGACCACCGGGTGGGCGGCGACCAGCGACAGATCGTCGCGGTAGAGGGTGATGTCGAGCGTGCCCACCGGCACGTCCGCGCCCTCGAGAGCGTGGATCTCCTTGGCCAGCCGCTCGGCGAGCGGCACGCCGCGAGTGCGAATGCCGACCAGTAGGAGACGATCGGAGCCGCGCTCCGCCTCCACGATCTCGCCGGCCATGCGGCGGATGATGCGGGCGGTTTCGGCTTCGTCGAGGATCGTGGCTTTGGCGGTGAGCGTCACGCGGAGAGCCCGAGAGGCGAAGTTATCCGCCGCCTCGCGGCTTGTCAATCGTTCTGGACTTCGGAGCGACGCCGCGACTAAGCTATCGCGCGCCTTCCCGAACCGAGCGACCATGACCGGAACCGATTCGACTCCCCCCAAGAGCTTCTACGCCCGCTACCGCCAGGAGATCCGTTTCCTGGTCGCCTTCGCCGTGCTGCTGGGCGGGAGCTTCACCTTCATCGCCTGGAACCCGATCAACGACCGCGTGATCGAGCCCTTCACGGCGGCGATCGCGAGCGCGAGCGGCGGAGCGCTCAATCTGCTCGGCCAGGGCACCCACATGGAGGGCACGGTGATCCGCGGCGCCAAGTTCGCGGTCAACATCCGCAACGGCTGCAACGGCGTCGAGGCGATGCTGATCTACGGCGCGGCGGTGCTCGCCTTCCCGGCACCGTGGAAGAGCCGCCTGCTGGGAGTCGCCGGCGGCTTCGCCGCCATCCAGGTGGTCAACCTCCTGCGGGTGGTGGCGCTCTACCTAACCGGCGCCTACCTGCCGAAGCTCTTCGACAGCTCGCATACCGTCATCTGGCAGACGATCGTCATCCTCTGCGGCGTGCTGTTCTGGATCCTGTGGGCGAATCGCTTCGCGATCCCGCGCGCCGCCGGGGGACCGCCGCCGGCCGAGAAGGCCTGAGGGCTCCGTGGCGAGCGTCGCGAGCCGCCCGCGCGCCCCCTGGATCCGGCGCTTCGTCACCCGACTGGTGCTCTGGATCCTGCCGGTCGCGGCGCTCTGGCTGGCGCTCGAGCCCTTCTATAACAAGTTCCTCGCCGCGAGCGGCGAGCGCCTGCTGCGAATGACCGAGAGCCCGGCGGTCACCCGCCTCTACGTCAAGGACACCCATTCGGTCATCGTCACCCGCAGCGACTACGCCGCCGAGAAGGGGTATTTGTACGGCTTCCGCGTCGGGGACGTGCACTTCCACCTCATCCTGCTCGGCGCGCTGATGCTCGCCGTCCCCGACATCCCAGGGCGCAAGCGGTGGGAGAATCTCGGCTGGTCGGTGCTGGCGACCATCTTCTTCGACATCCTGCTGGTGTTCTTCTTCGTCAAGTTCGCCTACTCGACCCAGCTCGGCCAGTGGAGCCGCGAGCACTACGGGGTCTTCGGGCGCAACTTCTGGGGGCTCGGCAAGCACCTGCTCGATCTGCCGTTCAAGTTCGCCCTCCCTTTCCTGCTCTGGGGGGCCTTCTACTACGGCGAGTTCCTCGCCCATCTGCGCCCCGCCAAGCCCGTCTGAGCCGGCCGTCGAGGGCGGATCGGCCGATTGCCGGGTCCCAGGGATTGGGGTACCCTCCCCCCTGACCTACGAGATGTTGTGTTTCGCCGCGGCGGTCTGGTAGCTTCCCGCCCTCGCGGAAAACGGGGACCTCGGATGCTGAAACTCGCACGTCTGGAACTGTCGGGCTTCAAGTCGTTCGTCGACCCCACCACGCTCGATTTCGCCGGCGGCGTGACCGGGGTGGTGGGTCCGAACGGCTGTGGAAAATCGAATCTGTCGGACGCCATCACCTGGGTCCTGGGCGAGCAGAGCGCCAAGACCCTGCGCGGCGAGACGATGGAGGACGTCATCTTCAACGGCTCGGAGAAGCGCGGGCCGCTGGGCATGGCCGAGGTGGAGCTGCACTTCCTCGGCGAGCCCGGGTTCGCGGGGGTCGAGGACGGCCGGATCTCGATCGCGCGCCGGGTCTTCCGCAGTGGCGAGAGTCAATACCGGATGAACGGCAAGCTGGTGCGCTTGAAGGAGATCAAGGACCTCCTGATGGACACCGGCCTCGGCGTGCGCGCCTACTCGGTGATCGAGCAGGGCAAGATCGGCCTCATCCTCTCGGGCAAGCCGCAAGAGCGCCGGCGCCTGATCGAGGAGGCGGCCGGAATCACCCGTTACAAGGCGCGCAAGAAGATCGCCGAGGTGAAGCTCGAGGAGGCCTGCGCCAATCTGCTGCGTCTCGACGACATCGTTTCCGAGGTGGAGCGGAATCTGCGCTCGCTCAAGCGCCAGGCGGGCACCGCGCGGCGCTATCAGGAGAGGGCGGCCGAGCTGCGCGAGCTTCACCGGGCGGTGCTCGCGGGGCGCTGGGCCGCGCTCGCCGGCCGCTTGGCTGGCGAGAGGAGCCGCCTCGGCGAAGCGCACGGCCGCGAGGCCGAGCTTGCCGCCGCCATCCACCGCGCCGAAGCGGCGCTCGCCGAACGGCGCTCGACGCTCGACGCGGCACTCGCTCGCCACGCCGCGGCGCACCGCGAGCAGGCGGCGATCGCGGCGCGCATCGAGGGTCGCCAGCAGTACCTGGTCGGCGCCCGCCGCACCCTCTCCGAGATCGCCTCGCGCCTCGCCGCCGGCCAGGAGTCCGCCGCGCGCCGCGAGCAGGAGACCGCCGCGCTCGAACATCAGCGCGCCGAGCTCGTCGGGGCGCGCGATCAGGTCATGGCGGCGCACGGCGTCGCCGCCGAGAGAGTCGCCGCCGACGCCGCCGCGCTCGCCGCCGCCGAGGCGGCGACCGCCGAGGCCGAGCAGCGGCTCGAGACGGTGCGCCGCGAGCTCCTGGCCTCGATCGCCGAGATCCAGGCGCTGCGCGGTGAGCTCCATCGCGGCGAGATCGAGACCGAAAAGGGCGCCATGCGCCAGCGCCACCTCGACGAGGAGCTCGCCGAGAGCTCGGGTGAGCTCAAGGAGTCGAACCGCGCGCTCGCCACCGCGCAGGCGCGACTCGGCGAGCTTGCAAGCGCGCGCCAAGTCGCCGAATCCGGTCTGGCGACCGCCCGCGCCGAGCTCGACCGCATCCTGGGCGAGGAGGCGACCGCCTCCGAGCGCGCCCGCGCCCTCGAACGCGAGTGGACCGGCGCCGGGGAGCGCCGGCGCCTCCTCGCCGAGCTCGCGGCGGCCGATGTCGAGCGCCGCGCCGAGCTCGGCCGGCGCCTGGCCGAGCTCGGCCTGGCCGCGCCGCAGTTCCTCGGCGACCGGCTGACCGCGCCGCGCGGCTGGGAGCAGGCGCTCGACCGCTTTCTCGGCGAATGGACCGACGCCGTCGTCCTGCCGGCCGGCGAGGACGCGCCGGCGCTCGCCACGCGGCTCGCCGCCGCCGGGGTGACCACCGGCACGCTCCTCGCACCGCTCGCGGTCGAGCGCGAAACGCCGGCGGCGGCGATCTTCGATCCGGCGATCCAGAGCGAGCTCGGCGGCGCGCTCGGGCTGCCGGCCGAAATCGCGCGCGCGCTGCCGCCGGCCTACCTGGTCGAACGGACAGTCGACGCGCAACGCCTCGCCCGCCGCCATCCCGGCGTCGCTTTCGTCGCCCGCGACGGGGTCTGGGCGCAGTCCGGGCTCCTCCATCTCGCCGCTCCCGAGGCCCAGCCGGGTGTGCTCGCCCGCCAGAGCGAGCTCGCCGACCTCGAGCAGCGCGTGCCGGCCCTCGGGCTCGAGCTCGAGCGCTGGAACCGTTCGCTCACCGAGCTCGTCGCCGCGCGCGCCATCGCCGCTGAGGCCATCCGCCGCGCTCAGGACGAGGCGAGCGAACTGCGCCAGGAGGAAGCGGTCACCCGTTCGCGACGCGACGAGCTGGCGACCCGCCAAGGCCGGCTGGCGCAGCAATCGGCGACGCTGCGCTCCGAGCGCGACGACGTCGCCCGCCATCTCGAGCGGGTCACCGCCTCGCACGGCGAGACGACCTCGCGCCTGGCGGCGCTCGAGAGCGACCATCCCGAGCGCGAGACGCGCTTCGATCGGGCGCAGACCGAGGTCGATCGTGCCCGCGCCGAGCGCGAGACGCTGCGGGCGCTCGAGGCCGGCCGCAAGGGCGAGCTCGAGGTGCTGGCCGAGCGGCTGCGCGCCTTCGAGCGCGACCGGATCCGCATCGAGCGCGAGGTCGAGGCCGGCCGGCGCGCGATCCTCGCCTGGCGCGAGGAACAGGAAGGGTTGGTCGCCCGGCGGGTCGAGCTGGAGTCCGGGCAGCGCGAGGCGGAGACCGATCTGCAGATGGCACTCGAGCTCGCCGCCGGCGGCGAGGAGGCGCTACGCGCCGAGCAGGAGTCGCTCGAGACCGAGCGCCAGGCGGTGCGCGACGACGAGGAGTCGCTCGCCGCCGTGCGCGCCGAGCACGACGGCGCGCGCTCGCGGGTCGAGGAAGCGCGGGTCGCGCTCACCGGCCTCGAACACGACGCGACGCACCTCGACGGCGAGTTCCGCGAGCATTTCTCGGAGCCGCTGCCCGCGGCCCCGGGCGAGGTCCCGGCCGAGCTGGCGGCGATGGAAGAGCGGCTCCTGGCGTTACGCGCATCGCTCGAGGCCATCGGCCCGGTCAACGTGCTCGCGGCCGAGGAGTACGCCGAGCAGGAGGAGCGCCACAAGTTCCTGACCGCGCAGCGCGCCGACGTGGCGGGTTCGGTCGAATCCCTGCGCGCCACGATCCGCGAGATCAACCTGACCTCGAGCGCCCGCTTCCGCGAGGCCTTCGCGGCGGTCAACGAGCAGTTCGCGAAGACGTTCGTCGAGCTCTTCCGCGGCGGCGAGGCCGAGATGCGGTTGATGGACGAGGACGACCCGCTCGAGAGCGGCATCGAGATCGTCGCCCGCCCGCCGGGAAAGCGCCTGCAGAACCTGATGCTGCTCTCGGGCGGCGAGAAGGCGTTGACCGCGATCGCCCTGCTCTTCGCGCTCTTCCGCACCAAGCCCTCGCCCTTCTGCATCCTCGACGAGGTCGACGCGCCGCTCGACGACGTCAACACCCTGCGTTTCGTCGGCATGCTGCGCCAACTGTCGCGCGAGACGCAGTGCATCGTCATCACCCACAACAAGCTGACGATGGAGGTCGCGGGTTCGCTCTACGGCGTGACCATGGAAGAGCGCGGGGTCTCGAAGCTCATCCAGGTGGCGCTCGAAGAGCTCCAACCCGTCGAAGCCGCCACCGCCGGCGGCTGAGCCGGAGCCGAGCTCACCAGGCCAGCAGCTCGGGCCCCGAGCCGAAAAGCGAAAAGCTTCCGGTAAAGAGCGTGGGCCTCTTCACCGCCCTCGTACCCTGGCAAGCGGCTCGGCTGGGCAACGACGTCACAGCTGGTGTCCTTTTTCCCTAGGTGAGCCTTTCTTCGCAGAATGGCGGCAACTCGAACCCAGCGAACCAAGGCGTTCGACTAGGGAGTGCGGGCTTCTCGAGCGCCCTCGTAGACTGGCAGGCGCCTCGGCTGGGCAGCGACGTCACAGCTGGTGTCCTTTTTCCCTGGTTGAGCCTTTCTTCGCAGGATGGCGGCAGCTCGAACCCAGCGAACCAAGGCGTTCGACTAGGGAGTGCGGGCTTCTCGAGCGCTCTCGTAGACTGGCAGGCGGCTCGGCTGGGCGAAAAAGGTGCGGCAGGAGTCCTTTCCCCTAACCGAGCTTCTTTTCTTCGCAGGATGGCGGCAGCTCGACTGGGCTCGGTGGTTCGAGCCAGGGTCTTCTTCTTTTGACCGAGCCTTTTCTTCTCAAGCGTTTGAGGGGCCGAGGCCGGGCCGAGCGGTTTGCGCCGATGCAAGGGTCTCTCCTAGAATCTCCTGTCACCGTTTCTCGGGCGGCACCGAGGCCGACGTAGCTCAGCGGTAGAGCAGCCGATTCGTAATCGGCAGGTCGCCAGTTCAATCCTGGCCGTCGGCTCCACGTCTTGCCCGCCCGTTTCATTCTCCCGATACCGCTCGACCTTCTCTGTCCCTCGGCAATTCGCCGCTCCGTCGTCACTTGGCGCGACGGGGGCGGAGACGGCGGTTGCGACATGATCGTTCCCGTTCCCACTCACCAACCTCTGAAGGAGGAGATCGTCATGCTCGTACTCGGAATCGTTCTCGGTCTCGTCGGTCTCGGTCTGTTGATCGGCAACCCGCACGTCGGCGGGGCGTTCCCCCTCCGCCGGCTGGGCGGCGGGCTGGTGGTCGTCGCCGCCCTGCTCGGATTCGTGTCGCTCGTCGCCCTCGTCCCGGCGGGCAATGTCGGGGTGGTCAACGTCTTCGGCGTGGTCGAGCCCGGGGCGCTCGCGCCGGGTCTCCACCTGGTCAACCCGTTCGCCAACGTGGTCTCGATGTCGACCCGCACGCAGGAGATCAAGGAGACCATGAGCGTGCCCACCAAGGAGGGCCTCTCGGTCAGTCTCGAAGCGTCGGTGATCTACCACCTCGACGCGGCGCTGGCGGCCGACGTCTACAAGACGGTCGGCGAGAACTACGCGGCGATCCTCGTCGAGCCGCAGTTCCGCTCGATCACCCGCGGCGTCACGGCGGAGTTCGAGGCCAAGGCGCTCTACACCGGCGAGCGCGCCTCGCTCGAGAAGACCCTCGAGACCCAGCTGCGGGCGGCGATCGGCCCGCGCGGCGTCGTCCTCGAGACCGCGCCGTTGCGCAAGATCGAGTTGCCGGCGCGGGTCTCCGACGCGATCGAGGCCAAGCTCCAGGCCGACCAGCAGGCGCAGCAGATGGAATTCGTGCTGCTCAAGGAGAAGCAGGAGGCGGAGCGCAAGCGGGTCGAGGCGCAGGGCATCCAGGACTTCCAGCGCATCGTCTCGCAGGGGATCTCGCCGCAGCTGCTCGAGTGGAAGGGGATCGAGGCGACGCTCGAGCTGGCGCGCTCGGCCAACGCCAAGGTCGTGGTCGTGGGCAGCGGCGAGAAGGGCTTGCCGCTCATCCTCGGCGGCAACTGAGAAGGCCGGGCTACAGCAGGCCGCCGAAGAAGATCTTGCGCGCCCGGGCGGAGAGCGCTTCACAGTCGAAGAGGACGAAGAAGTCGATGGTCTTGAAGCGCCGGTCGATCACCGGCCGGCCGCAGACCTTGCCGGCGTAGCGCAGGTAGATGGCGAAGAGCGGCGGCAGCTCGATCGCCGCCAGCTTCTCGGGCTCCGGGTCCTCTCCCGTGACCGCGCACTCGAAACCCGGGAGAGCGGGAGCATCGATGTCGGTCCGCACCAGGTCCTTGCTCTCGAGGTAGCGCATCGTCCGCTCGCCGTCCCAGGGGTCCTGGCTGGTGAGCGAGCAGGGCCCGAAGAGCCAGCGCTTGCGGTTGTGCGCCATGTAGATCGCCAGGCCCTTCCAGAGCAGGAAGAGAACCGGTTTCAGCCGGTGGTCGCGCTCGATGCAGGCGCGCCCGACCTCGACCGTGTCCGAGACGATCGCCGCCGGCAGCCGCGAGAGGTCGAACTCGGTGCCGGTGTAGAAGCCTCGCCCCGCCGCCGCCATGGCACCGGTCTGGATGCGATACGTGCCGATGATCCGACCGCTCGGCCGGTGCTCGACGAGCAGGTGATGACACTGGGCGTCGAACTCGTCCTGATCGCGACCGGTCGCGAACGACTCCTCGAGGCCCTCCTTCAACTCCAGGTTGAACACCCGGAAGCGCAGGCGAAGGATCTCGTCGAGCTCCTCGACCGACTTGGCGTAGCGCACCGCGTAGTGGCCCTCCGCGACCTCCGCGGTCGGCAGGGCGTCGCGAAAGGACGGGTAGCCCGGCAGGTCGAAGAGCTCGGGCTCGGGGGTGGCCGGTAGGCTCGCCATGGAGAAATCCTAGCGCGATTCCCAGCGCGGCCGGGGGCGGCCGCGTGACGGGCCATCGTCGGCGCCGTCACGGCCCAGGACCGACCACGACCGCGGGTCCATCCGGCCGGTGCGGCGGCCGCGCCTCGGAGCGGATCGCCGGCAGCAGCTGCAGCCCCCGATGCTGCCGCGCCGCTAAGCTACGACTTCAGAAGCCGCCGTCGTCATCGCCGCCCTCGTCGCCGCCGTCGTCATCGCCGCCCTCGTCGCCGCCGTCGTCATCGCCGCCCTCATCGCCGCCCTCGTCGTCGCCGCCCCCTTCGTCGCCCGAGTCGTCGCCGGTGTCGTCGTCCACGTCGGGAACGCCGTCGTTGTCGTCGTCCGGATCGTCGGCGTCGTCGATGCCGTCGTTGTCGTCGTCCGCGTCCTGCTCGTCCGCCGTGCCGTCGTTGTCGTCGTCCGCGTCCTGATCGTCCGGAATCCCGTCGTCGTCCTCGTCCGAGGCCTCGGCGTCCGAGATCCCGTCGTTGTCGTCGTCGTCGTCCTCGGCGTCCGGGACGCCGTCGTTGTCGTCGTCCGCGTCCTCCCCGTCGGGCGTGCCGTCGTTGTCGTCGTCCGTGTCCTCCTCGTCCGGCGTGCCGTCGCCGTCGAGATCGGCGTCGGGGGGCGAGAGCTCCTCGGCGAATTCGTCCGACCACTCTTCGCGGTCGAAGTGCAGCTGCTCGGCGTCGAGCGCCACGTCGGACAGGTAGGCGAGGTCCTGGACGGTGAAATCGTCGCTCTGGAACTCGAACATGAAGTCGTAGTCGCTCCAGGTGGCGTCGAAGTGGCCGTACTCGGCCGGCGGGATGATCTGGGTCAGGTCGACGTACTGCACGTCGTCCGCGGCCACGGCGGGCAGGCCGTAGTCGGGATGGTCGACTCCCGGCGCCACGCCCGCGCCCGAGGCGGTCAGCTGCAGCTCGGAGGCTCCGGCGGGATTACCGGCGGCGTCGTACGCGATGAGCCTCAGGACGTAGTCGCCGGCGGGGAGTCCCGAGTCGACCAGCTTCAGCCCGGTATCGTGAGCCTCGGCGCGGCCCGGCTTGCCCGCGGCGCGGCCGTGGCCCGAGCTGACCAGGGCGGGCACCGGACGGAAGCGCGCTCCCTCCTTGCCGCTCCCCTTCCCGCCGCTCGCCGGCTGGTAGAAGACGAGCCTCTCGCCCTGCACCGGGTGGACGGCCATCGGCGTGCGGGCACCCTTCTCGTTCTGGCAGAAGATGGTCTCGAGCTTTCCGCTCTTGGTGTCGAAGATCGCCGACACCTGCATGTCGCCGCGCATGGAGTTGTAGGACGCGTCGGCGCGCACGAAGCGGCTTCCTGGAGTCAACGGCGTCGTCGGGGCGAGCCGGGCGCTCTTGCCGTCGCTGATCGCGCGCACCTTCGCATCGACCTGATAGGTGAACGTGTCGCCGTCCTTCCAGGCGCAGACGAGCGAGCCGTCGGCGTTCGGCTTGGCGCCCGGGCTCGGGATCTCCTCGTCGCTGACGGTGGTGATCCCGCCGTCGGCGTCCCGGTAGCCGATCGCCGCCCGCACGGCGGTGGGGCTTCCCGACACCGTCGCGGTCACCTGGAGCCCGCCGCCGATCGGATGGGTCGCCGCGGGATCCGGGGCGGAGATCTTCACCGCCATCGCGCCGCCGCCGCCGGAGGTGAGCCCCTTGGCCAGGAGCTCGTCCCACTGACCGCGCACGAAGGGCAACGAGGCGTAGTTGGGGTCGACTTTCTGGTCGACCGGGAAGTAGATCGCGAGGCCGGTCGAGCCCTTGTGGGCCTCGCCCTCGGCGTGCTCGACGACCGCGGACTGCACCGCGGAGCGGACCGCGTCGAGCTGCGGCTTGAGGGCCGACGCTTCGGACTGCTGGGAGAGGAGCGAAGCGAACTCGCCCAGGTCGTAGGACGACAGGGCGCCGCCGCTCTCCTCGCCGCCGTAGAAGTGGGTCGCCGCGCGCGCCCGGGCGGCCGCGGCCTGCGCCGGCCCGGGCGCCTGGACGAGCGCCGTCGCCAGGGAGTCGACCGCCGCGACGACGTCCTTCATCTTCGCGAGCTCGGTCGCCGAGCTGGTCACCGTGGCTTCGCCCGCCTCGGAGTAGGAGGCGTCCCACTCCCGCACCATGGTTCGCGCGAAGTCGCGCGGCGACATCTTCGGGTTCTTGGTCAGCGCCTGGAGGACGCGGGTGTTCGGATACCCAGTGCCGGGCTCGGTCTCCTCCGAGGCCACGCCGTAAGCGGCATAGGGCGCGATGGCGTCCATCACCTCGACCTGGGCCATCAGGCACATGTCGAAGGTGATGACGTCGAACGCCGGCGCGCCGGCCGACTTGAGCGCCGCCAGCGACTGGATGAACGGGGCGAGCTTCATTCCGCCCTCGTTGTCGGTCTCGTCGTTGAGCATCCCCATCCAGGTGCCGCCGTGGTTGCCGAGCACCAGCGCGTAGTGCTTGGCGGGGAAGTTCCGCATGCCGAAGGCGATGAAATCCGCCAGCGTCCCTGGATTCGCGGTGTCCATCTCCTTGAGGTTCTCGATCAGCTTGGACGCGAGCTTCCCTCTCTGCGTGTCGTGGGTGATGAAGTAGAGGCGGCTGTTGGGCCAGTTGCCGTCGCGGTCGTCGTAGCCCGGGCTGCGATCGAGCAGAGCGAGGAGATTGACGTTGTCGGTCGAGCCGATCATCTCCATCTCGTCCACGTCGTCCAACATGTCTGGCTCGAGATTGCAGTCGGCATCGAGGTAGTAGAGGACGGTCCAGTCGCGCTCGGCGGTCGCGCCTTTGCTGCGCGCGACTTTGGTGGCGACCACGGGCTGGGCGTAGTTCTTCGCCGCCGGCGCGGGCGGCCTCTTGACCAGCGAGGCCGAAGTGACGCTCGAGGCCGGTTTCTTGGCCGCGCCCGCGGCGTCGACCGGCAGCCACAGGCAGAGAGCGACGGACAGCGCCAGGACGAGCCTGGTCCAAGCAGAGCGAAACATGAGACCTCCCCGCGATCAGAGTGACGGCGCGCGAACCATCTCGCGCGCGCGAGGCTCTGTCAAGCCCGCGCGACCCCGCCTTCGCCTTTCGCGAAACGCCGGAGTACGATCCGGCGTCGAACCGGAGACGAACGGGGGAAAGCATGGGCGGCGATTCGGCGTGGGTGGACCTGGGCGAGGTCGAGCAGCTGAAGCAACCGCCGCTGCGCGAGATCGCGATCGGGCGGATGAAGATCGCCCTCTCCTTCAAGGAGGGCCGATTCGGCGCCATCTCGAACGTCTGCAACCACGTCGGTGGCCCCCTCGGTCAGGGACACGTCGACGGCGACTTCGTGGTCTGCCCCTGGCACGGGTACAAGTTCCACTGGCGCACCGGCGAGGGCGAGCCCGGCTTCGAGGAGGATCGCGTGCCGTCCTACGCCCTGCGCGAGGACAACGGCCACCTGTTCCTGAATCCGGAGCCGGTCACCCGCCGCAACAAGCTGCCGCACGAGCCCCACCCGCTGGCGCGCCGACCCGAGCGCGCGCCGGGGCCGATCCGCGTCCTCGGGCTCTCGACCACGGTGATGAACCGCGATCTGCCGCGCTTCTCGACCTCGGACGAGCTGCTCTCGGCCGCCCTCGGCCACGCCGGGGACGGGCTCGAGTGCGAGCACCGTCTGATCCGCCTCAACGACCTCTCGTTCCGCGGTTGCGAGGGCTACTACTCGAAGAGCGCCCGCGCCTGCACTTGGCCCTGTTCGATCACCCAGATGGATCCGAACGACCAACTCGACCGGGTCTACGAGGCGCTCGTCCACTGGGCGGACGTCATCCTGGTCGCGACCCCGATCCGCTGGGGGGCGGCGTCGGCCCTCTACTACAAGATGGTCGAGCGGATGAACTGCATCCAGAACCAGATCACGCTGCACAACCGGGTGCTGCTCAAGAACAAGGTCGCGGCCTTCGTCATCACCGGCGGCCAGGACAATGTCCAGGCGGTCGCCGGCCAGATGCTCGGCTTCTTCGCCGAGATCGGCTGCGTCTTCCCGCAGTACCCCTACATCGCCCATTCGCGCGGCTGGGACGCCGAGGACATGGAGCGCAACGTAGCCGCGGTGCGCGACTCGGCCGACCTGCACGGCGCGGCGCGCGAGCTCGCCGCGCGCGCGGTCGACATGGCGCGCATCCTGATCGATTCGCGAGTCGGGGACCGCAAACTCCTGCGCGGCGGACGCAAGGCTTACGGCCCAGCGCGCGTGCGCGACGAGTCGGGCGAATGAGCGCTCTCGCGCGCCTCGCCCGCCCGTTCCGCCGCGAGACCGCGCTCTCGCTCGCGATCGTCGCCACGATCGCCACGAGCGTCGGCGTCGCCACCGGCCTTTTCGGCTACTTCGACTCCTTCCTGCACCCGCGCCTCGCGGCGCCCGAAGCCGACCGCGTCGTCTCCCTACGCCTCACGTCGGAAGGCGAGATCGAGTCGCGCCTGAGCTCGCTCGAGCTCGAAGGGCTCCTCGACTCGCGCGCCTTCGAGCTCCTCGCCGGCCACTCGCCGTTCAACACCACGGTCGCGGCCCCCGCCGGCAGCGTCTTCGCCTGGGGCCAGCTGGTCTCCGGCGACTTCTTCGCGCTCTACGGCGGCCGTCCGGAGCTCGGCCGCTGGCTCGGCCCCGAGGACGACCGGGCGGGGGCCGAGTCGGTCGCCGTCCTCTCGCACCGACTGTGGCGCACCGCGTTCGCCGCCGATCCCGCCGTCCTGGGTCGCTCGATCCGGGTGAATCACGAGCTCTTGACCGTGGTGGGAGTCGCACCGCGCGACTTCGAGGGCGTCGGCTACGCCTCGGAGATCTTCGTGCCGGCGCGCCTCGACGATCGCCTGACGGGGCTCAAGCGTTCGGCGAACCCCGAGGAACGCTGGATCATCGTCCATGCCCGGGTCGGGCCGGGCACCGGCGGCATCGAGCGCTCGCGGGCCGCGGCCGAGGCCGCTCTCGCCGCCCTCGACCGCACGAGTCCGCGTGAAGGCGCCCACGCGCGGCGGCCGCTCGTCCTCCCCGCGACCGGCGAGGACCCCGAGACCCGGGCCGATCCGTTCTTCCGCGCCTCGCGCCTGCTCGCCGCCGCGGGGATCCTCTTCGTCTTGCTCGGCTCCGCCAACCTCGCCGGTCTCCTGCTCGCTCGGACGGCAGCGCGCGATCGCGAGTGGGCGGTCCGCAAGGCGCTCGGCTCTTCGACCGGCCGGCTCGCTCGGCAGATCGTCGGCGGGCTCCTGCCGACCGCCGTCGCGGGCCTCGCTCTCGCGCTCGTCTTCGCCAAACTC
Source organism: Thermoanaerobaculia bacterium (assembly GCA_046331385.1). GTDB lineage: Bacteria > Acidobacteriota > Thermoanaerobaculia > Multivoradales > JAGPDF01 > JAXLQW01. The sequence goes on along the minus strand of JAXLQW010000001.1, from coordinate 368,479 downwards.
CTCGAGGGCTGGATCGAGGGCATGCTGGTCTCGCCCGTCGCCGCGCTCGGCCCGCTCTGGGCGACCGAGGCGGCTCAGGTCTTCGACCTCGACTCCCGCGGCTTGGTCTTCGCCGTCGCGACGACGACGCTGGCGCTCGTCGCCGCGGCGCTGCCGCCGCTCGTCCGGGTGCTGCGCCGCGACCCCAACCGGACGCTGCGCGCGACGAGCGCCGGCGGCGGCGAGGAGGCGGCGGTGATCGCTCCGCGCCGGCTGCTCGTCGCGCTGCAGCTCGCGCTCGCGGTGACGCTCCTCGCCGGCTCGGGTCTCCTGGTGCGCACGCTCGCCGCCGCGGCCTCGGCGCCGCTCGGGTTCGACGCCCACGGGCTCGCCTTCGCCACCGTCAACCTCCCGCGGACCGAGGGCGGAGCGCTAGCCGACTTCGCCACCTACCTCGGCCTGGTCGAGCGCGCGCGCGCCACGCCCGGCGTCGCCGGCGCGACGCTCGCGCTCGTGCCGCCCCTGTCGCCGAGCACGCGCTGGATCGAAGTGTCGCGGGTCGAGACGCCCGAAGAGCGATCGACCGTCGACTTCGACATCGTCGGTCCCGACTTCTTCTCGACCCTCGGCGTGCCGATCCTCGCGGGTCGTGCGCTCGATGCTCGGGACGCCCCGGGCGCCGCGCCGGCGGTGGTCGCCACGCGGGCGCTCGTCGACCGGCTCTGGGGCGACCGGCCCGCCGTCGGCCGGACGCTGCGCGTCGGCGGCCCGCGGCGGCCCGACGACGCGGGACCGGATTTCGAAGTCGTCGGCGTGGCGGCAGACGCCGCTTTCGCCGAACCGACGCGGCCGCGGACCGAGACCCTCTTCTTCGCCTACGGGCAGCGCCTCCATCCACGCATGACGCTGGTCTCGCGCTCGGCGACGCCGCTCGCCGCGCTCGAGCCCGCGCTGCGCGACGCGGTCGCGGCGACTCGCCCGGACGCCTCGCTGATCGACCTGGTCGACGCGCCGACACAGCTGTCGCGCACCCTCCAGGCCTACCGCTTGAACGCCACGGTCGCGGGCGGGCTCGCGGTCGCCGGGTTCCTGACCGCGCTGCTCGGCGTCTTCGCCCTGCAGCTCTACGCCATCGAGCTGCGCCGGCGAGAGCTCGCCGTGCGCCTCGCCCTCGGCGCGCGCCCGGCGGACCTCGCCCGCCAGGTGATCGCCGAAGGGGCGCGGCTCGCGGCGGTCGGACTCGCCGTCGGCGCCCTCGCGGCGATCGGCACGGCGAAGCTGCTCGCGAGCCTGCTCTTCGGCGTGGCGCCGTTCGATCCCTGGACTTTCGCCCTGGTACCGGTGCTGCTCGTGGTGGCGGTGTTGCTCGCGAGCTGGCTCCCGGCCTGGCGCGCCGGACGCGTCGATCCCATGACGATCCTGCGCGCCGGCTAGGACGCGTCGGGCAGCCGGCGCACGTCGGCGGGAGCGGCGCGGATCGCCAAACGATCGGCCCAGCGCACCACTTCGCCGCGGACTTCGACCGGCTCGCCGACCCGGTCGAGCAGCTCGCGCCCGATCGCTTCGTCCCGCGCTCCGACGAGAAGCAGGACGATGGCGCCGCCCGCCGGCGAGCGCACGACCAGAGCCGGCGGCATGCCGCCCGAGATGCAGCGTACGGCGCAGTCGCGGTGGACCTTGCCCTCGCCCGGGTTCATCGCTCCCGTCCAGCACTTCGAGTCGACGATCTCGCCCACCAGCGTCGCCGGACCGAGAGACAGCGAGCCCGGCCGGGCGACGCCGACACCGGGGACCGGCACGATCGACTCCGGCCGGACCTCGAGCATCCGCAGGCCGTCGCGCTCGAGCAGCGCCCCGGCGAGTCGCACCGCCTGGCCGTCGCGGCCGCGCACCAGATCGGCCGCGCCGAACTTCCCCGGCGCGACCAGCGGCAGGATGCCGCCGCCCGTCCTCGCCGCGGCGCCCTCGCCCGCGAGCCAGAGCGCCGGCACCGGGCGCTCGAGCAGGAAGCCCTCGAGGGCGGTCGCGCTGCCCCAGTCGAAGCGGCTCGCCGGCAGGGTCGCCGGAGCGATCGTCACCACCGCGAGGGTCGCGAGCGCGACGCCGCCGGCGAACGCGACGCCGGCGCGGACGCGGCGCGCGGTCGCCTCCGGCTGCTCCGGCAGCCAACCGATGAAGAACGGATCGTCGCGCTCGTCGCTCACGTCGCGCTCCCGGGGATCGTCGCTGGCTCGATCCGCGTGCCGCCGGGGAGCGGCCGCGGATCGACGAGAACCCGGCCCTCGACGAGCCGCACGCGGAAGACCGGCACCCGCTCGGTGAACGGCGGCGGCGACGCGCCGCTCTCCGGCAGGTACTGGTAGCCGTGCCAGGGGCAGGTGATGCAGCCGTCGACGATCTTGCCCTCGCCGAGTGGCCCGTTCTGGTGCTGGCAGACGTTCGACACCGCCGAGAGCTTGCCGCCGTAGCGGAAGATCGCGATCCGCTCGCCGGCGGCGCAGACGATCCGCGCCCGGTGCTCGCGGATCTCGTCGAGCGCGCAGGCGTCGACGAAGCCGTCGGCTCCCGTCGTGGCCGGGCGATCGAGCGCCGCCTCGCGGCGCGCCGCCGCCAGGTGGAGACCGACGATCCACGCGACGCCGAGCGCGAGCGCCGCCGCCAGCGCCGGGTGACGCTCGTCCTGGAGGGCGCCGAGGGCGACGTGGGCGACGAGCAGCGCGTAGGCGAGATAGACCGCCATGTGGAGTCCCTTCCACACCGGCGCCGTCAGGTTCGCCAGCCAGAAGTCGTGGCTGGTGGCGGCCATCAGGAAGAGGATGACGAGCGCCGCGAAGCCGAGCTGCTGGAAAGGGAACTGCGCGACGCTGGCGAAGCGGCCGTTCGACCCCAGGAGGCTCGCGAGCGGCTCGGCGTCGCCGCCGCCGTGGAACTGCACCAGGGCGAAGAGCCCGTGCGCCGCGGCGGTGAGGAACATCGCCACCCCGAGGTGCCGCCGGTTGTAGAGCAGCGGCAGGAAACGCGGGTCGAGGCGCGCCAGGGGCCCGATCGAGAGAATGACGTGCAGGAGCAGGAGTGCCGCGGTGCCGAAGTCGCGGATCAAGAGGGTCTCGATCGTGAGATTCGGCTGCGCCAGCGCGGTGCCGATCGCGAAGAGCGCCAGGTAGGCGGCGAGCCCGACGCCGAAGACCGTGTCGTAGATCCTCTTCTGCCGATTCCAGCCGACCGCCTGGTATCCGGTGCTCATCGACCCCCGGCTCCGGGTGTCGGGTTCGTGTCGGCGGCGAGGGCCGCGGGCAACGGCTGGCGGGGGATCTCGCGCCGGGCGCGAATCGCGGCCACGAGGAGCAGCGGCAGGAGCGCCGCGAGGGCCCACCAGAGAGCCCGGTGACGCCGGCGGTGGGCGCGGATCACGGCCCCTCCCCCGCCAGCCGCCGGTGGGCGTTCGCCTCGATCGGCGGTCGCGAAACTCCACGCGCCCAGCGCCAGGCGAGGAGTGGCCAGAGCGCCGCGGCTCCGGGCAACACCAGGAGGCGGAAACCCCAGCCCGCGCCGCGCGCCGCGGGATCGATCCTGCCGATCCCGACGAACACGAAAGCCAGGGAGAAGGCGAAGCCGAGACCGAGATAGATCTCGATCCCCCTCGCCGCGACCACCGCCCAAACCGGAATCACCGCCCGAGACCCCTCCTCGCTTCTCGATGCACGTCAGCCAAGGGGAGTTTCGCACGAGGCAGGGAACTGAACTGCACTCCTCCGCCAGCCAGCGATCGCCACCGAAACTCGCCTGCAACCGAGAAGAAGAAAAAAGGCTCGGTTAAGGAAAAGGACGCCTCCATGACCCGCCTCGCCCAGGCGAGCCGGCTGCCAGTTCACGAGGGCGCCCGAAAGGCCCAGACTCCTATCCAGAAGCTTTCCGCTTTTGGGCCAGGATTCCGATCTACCGCCACTCTGCGAAGAAAAGCTCGGTTAGGGGAAAAGAAGCTTCCATTTCCAGCCTCGCCCAGGCGAGCGGCGTGCCAGTCCACGAGGGCGGCGCGCCAGCCCAGACTCCCAACTGGAGGCCTTTCGCCTCAGCTCCTTTTCTTGCCACTTTCGCCGTCTCTCTGCGCCGTTCGGCGCGGGTGGGGGCTCGCCTTGGAGGGCGTCGCGGCGTGAGGCAGAATCGCAGGCCGCGGGACGGTTCGGGGGAGGAAGCGCTTGGGCGAGCCGGCGGAGTTGGTGCGCGAGGCCGATCAGTGGATCGCCCGGCGGAGCTATCCCAAGGCGATCGAGCTGCTGCGCGCCGCCGCCGCCGAGCGCCCGGCCGAGTCCGGCATCCGGTTGCGGCTGGCCGAGGCGCTCGCCGCCTACGGCCAGGGCAACGAGAGCAACGAGGCGGTCACTCTGCTCGACGAAGTGGCGCGCGAGCTCGCGGGCCAGGGGTTCACCGCCAAGGCCATCGCCGTCTACAAGAGACTGCAGCGCTTGCGCCCCGATGCCGGGACCATCGAACGCCGGCTCGCCGACCTGATCCGCCAGCGGGAAGACGAGCTGCGCGCTGGTGGCGGCTCGCGCCCCGTGCCACCCAAACCCGAACGCGACGCGCTGCCCTCGGGTGTCGTCGGCTCGCCGCTCTTCAGCTCCTTCTCGCGCGACGAGCTGATCGAGGTGCTGCACAGCCTGCAGCTGCGCACCTTCCGCCCCGGTGAGATCGTGGTCAGCGAGGGCGAGCCGGGCGACAGCCTCTTCGTCCTGGCGAGCGGCGAGGCGCGGGTCTACGTCGAGGGCTTCGATCGCCGCGATCGCGCGGTGCGCACCCTCGCCGCCGGCGACTTCTTCGGCGAGATCTCGCTGCTGTCGGGCGGCGTGCGCACCGCGACGGTCATCGCCGCCTCCGACCTCGAGCTGCTCGAGCTCTCGCGCGGCGCGGTGGTGGCGATCGCCGCCCGCCATCCGAGCGTCCGCCAGACGCTGCAGAAGTTCTGCCTCGACCGCGCCGAGAGCCCCGAGGAGCGCGACGCCCGCGGCCCGGCCGGCGTCGAGCCGGCGTGGACGGTCGACGCCGAAGCGCTCGACTTCGGCGGCGACGTCCCGGCTCCCCGGCTCGAGCCGGCGGAGCTCGCCGCGCTGCTGCCCTACGGCTCGGTGCGGGCGTTCGCGCTAGGCGAGACCGTCTTCCGGCGCGGTGACGCCGGCGCCGAGCTCTTCGTGGTCGAGCAGGGGGAGGTCGAGGTGCGCTTCGAGCACGGCCGCGCGGCCAAGCGGCTCCAGCCGGGCGAGATCTTCGGCGAGCTGGCGCTGCTCACCCCCGGCCACCAGCGGACCGCGGCCGCCATCGCGGTGAGCGACACCCGGCTGATCGCGGTCGATCGCGAGGCCTACGCCCGGCTGCGCGCGGCGCGCCCCGGCGTCCTGGTCGAGCTGCTCGAGAGGAGTTGCGCCTATCTCGTCGACTCCGAGCAGCGCCTGGTGATCGATCTCAAGCGCCGCAACCGCGAGCTCGAGCGGGTGCTCGAGTTCCTGCAGCGCACCAAGGAGGAGCTGTCGACGACCGAGGCCCTGGCGCAGACCGACGAGCTGACGGGGCTCTTCAACCGCCGCTGCTTCGAGGAGCAGATCCGCCGCCTGGTCGAGCGCTCGAACGAGGGCGGCCTGGCGCTCGCCCTGGTGGTCGTCGACGTCGATCGCTTCAAGCGCGTCAACGACACCGCCGGCCATCTCGTGGGCGACCTGGTGCTGCGCAAGCTGGCGCAGCTGCTGCGTTCGTCGGTGCGCTGGACGGACTTGCCCTGCCGGATCGGCGGCGACGAGTTCGCCATCCTGTGGACCGACGTCGACGAGCGCTCGGCGGCGCGGCGCGCGCAGTCGATGCTCCCCGCCCTCGCGACTTTCGATCTCGAGGGCGGCGCGAGCCCCTTGCGCATCACCGCCAGCCTCGGCGGCGCCCTGCACCGCTCCGGCGAGAGCTGGGAGGAGCTCTTCGCGCGCGCCGATCGCGGGCTCTACCAGGCGAAGAAGACCGGCCGTGGCCTGCTGGCCTGGAACGAAGAGCTGCTGGCGGCGCCGCTCTCGGCATGACCCCGACCTCCTCGACCAGCTCGACCGGCGCCGCGTACCTCAAGACGCTGGTGCTGACCGACCTGGTCGATTCGACCCGGCTGGTCGAGAAGCTCGGCGACCTGCGGGCGGCCGAGCTCTCGGCTCGCCACGACCGCGCGGCGCGCGCCCTGCTCGAGCGCTTCGGCGGCCGCGAGATCGACAAGACCGACGGCTTCCTGTTGCTCTTCGAACGGCCGATTTTCGCGGTCGGCTTCGCCCTCGCCTACCACGAATCGCTCGCCAAGCTCGCCGCCGAGCTCGGCGAGAGCCTGACCGCGCGCGTCGGCATCCACGTCGGCGAGGTGATCCTGCGCGAGAACCCGCCGGAGGAGGTCGCGCAGGGCGCCAAGCCGCTCGAGGTCGAGGGGCTCGCCAAACCGCTCGCGGCGCGCCTGATGTCGCTCGCCCGCGGCGGCCAGACGCTCCTGTCGCGCGGCGCGTTCGATCTGGCGCGGCGCGCCGCCACTAGCGAAGCCGGGTTCGCCGAGAGCCTCAAGTGGCTGGCGCACGGCAGCTACGTCTTCAAGGGCTTCGACGATCCGCTCGAGGTCTACGAGGTCGGAGTCGAGGGCTGGGCACCGCTCGCGCCGCCGACCACTTCCGAGAAGGCGCGCCGGGTCGGCGGAGACGAGACGGTGCTCGGCTGGCGCCCGGCCCCCGGGCTCGCGGTGCCGCATCGCGCCAACTGGATCTTCGAGAAGAAGCTCGGCGAAGGCGGCTTCGGCGAGGTCTGGCTCGCCCAGCACAAGAAGACCCACGAGCGGCGGGTGTTCAAGTTCTGCTTCGAGCTCGAGCGGGTGCGCGCCCTGCAGCGCGAGGTGACCGTCTGTCGCCTGCTGCGCGAGACGCTCGGCAACCGGCCGGACATCGCCCGCATCCTCGACTGGAATTTCGACGAGGCGCCGTACTTTCTCGAGTTCGAGTACACCGAGGGCGGCAACCTGGTCGAGTGGGTGACGGCCGAGGGCGGATTCGAGCACGTGCCGCGCGCCGTGCGCTTCGAGGTCGTGGCGCAAGTGGCCGACGCCGTGGCCGCCGCGCACTCGGTCGGCGTGCTGCACAAGGACATCAAGCCGGCGAACATCCTGGTGCATGCCGGGCCGGGGGGAGCGCCGCGCGCCCGGGTCACCGACTTCGGCATCGGCGCGATCACCGACACTTCGCGCCTGGCAGACCTCGGCATCACCGTCCTCGGCGCGACCGAGATCGCCCCGGCGGCGGGCGGCAGTCAGGGCTCCGGCACGCGGATCTACATGGCGCCCGAAGTGCTCGAGGGCAAGCCGGTCACCACCCAGGCCGACATCTACTCGCTCGGCGTGCTCACCTTCCAGATGGCAGTCGGCGATTTCGCCCGCGCTCTCGCTCCGGGCTGGGAGCGCGACGTCGACGACGAGATCCTGCGCGAGGACCTGGCCGCCTTCCTCGACGGACGCCAGGAGCGCCGGGTGGCGAGCGCCGCCGAGGTCGCGCAGCGCCTGCGCACGCTCGACGAGCGCCGCGCCCGCCGGGTCACCGAGCGGCGCGCCGCCGAGCAGGCCGAGCTCGACCGCCGGGCGCTCGAGAAGAGCTCCCGCCGGCGCAAGGTCGGCATCGCCGCCGGCGTGGTCCTGGCGCTCTTCGGCATCGGCATGACGCTCCAGGCGAGGCGGGTGGCGCGCGAGGCCGAGCGCGCCAACCGCGAGGCCGCGGCGGCGCGCCAGGTCACCGACTTCATGGTGCAGCTCTTCGAGGTCTCCGACCCTTCCGAGGCGCGCGGCAACGCGATCACCGCCCGCGAGGTGCTCGATCGCGGCGCCGAGAGGATCGAGAAGGAGCTCGGCGGGCAGCCGGTCGTGCAGGCGAAGCTGATGGACGCGATCGGCACCGTCTACGTCCAGCTCGGGTTGCTCGCGCCGGGCTCCCGCCTGCTCGCCAAGGCCTACGACCTGCGCAGCAAGACCCTCGGCGCCGACGACCCCGACACCGTCGACAGCGTCGAGGACCTCGCCTGGGTCGCCGAGAAGAAAGGCGACGTCCAGGCGGCGCTCGGCTACGACCAGCGCGCCCTCGCCTTCCACCGCCGGCGCGGCGCGCCGGGCGAGGAGAAGGTCGCCAAGCTCCTCGACGACATCGGCTGGAATTACGTCGAGCAGGCGAAGTTCGACGACGCCGTGGCCTCGATCCAGGAGGGCCTGGCGATCCGCGAACGCCGCTTCGGGCCCGAGTCCGAGGAGGTCGGCGGGAGCCTCGAGACCCTGGCCTACGTCCACTTCCAGCGCGGCGAGTACCGCCAGGCGGTGGATCTCCTGCGCCGCGTGCTGGCGATCGACGAGAAGGCGCACGGCAAGGACTCGCTGCAGGTGGCCTCGGCGGCCAACAACCTGGCGGTGCAACTGCGCGAAACCGGCGACTACGACGGCGCGCGCCAGCTCTACGAGCGCTCGCTGGCGATCCAGTCCAAGGCGCTCGGTCCCGACCACGCCGATCTCGCGACGCTCTACAACAACCTCGGCACGGTCTGGCAGGACAAGGGCGACCTCGCGCACGGCGAGGAGTACTTTCGCAAGGCGCTCGAGCTGCGGCGCAGGGTCCTCGGCGACCGGCACCCGCTGACCGGACTGTCGTTCAACAACCTCGGGAGCTGCCTCTGGTACGAAGACAAGCGAGACGAGGCCGCCGATCTCTGGCGGCGCTCCTACGCCGCGCGCTCCGCTACCCTCGGCGCGGAGCACCCACAGACCGCCTACACGATCGCCAATCTCGCGCTGCTCGACGCCGCGGCGGGCGACTTCCCCGCCGCGCGCCAGAAGCTCGAGCACGCGCTGGCGATCTTCGCCAAGGCGTTCGGCAAGGACCAACCGGGGACCGTCGGCACGCTCGTCGTCTACGAGCAGCTCCTGCGCGCGATGGGCGACGCTCGGGCGGCCGACCCGATCGCCGCCCGCATCGCGGCGGTGCGCGCCGAGGCCGGCAAGCGCGGCGAGAAACTCCCCGCCCCACCCCTCCTGCGCCTGCCGGCGAAGCGCTGAGCGACGGCTCCCGGCCCGCCGCTCAGGCGATCGGCAGCTCGACTTCGACCGGCGGCAGGCAGCGGGAGTCGTCGCAGGCCTGGTAGCGGACGACGAGCGCGGCGCGCGGCGCGTCCTGGAGGAGTCGGCCGGCGAGGTGGAAATGGCCCTCGAGGATCGCCTCGCCGCTCGCCGCGCGCGGGATCTCGACCGGCTCGAGCGCCACGATCTCGCCGCCGTCGAGACCGACCTCGAGGCCCTCCGCCTCGCCCGGCGCGGCGAGATGCCAGCCTGCGCGCACCGTCGCGTGGACGAGGAAACCGCGCTCGGCGGTTCGCGGTCCCGGGTCGATGTCGAGTCGGAACGAGACGACGCTCCGCGCTTCGCTCTCGAGAGTCTCGATCGCTCCGACCGCCGGACGCGCCGGCGGGCTCACCGGGGCCGAGGTCGGCTCGCCGGCCCGAGTTTCTCGTGGCGGCGGTCCCGGGACCGCGCCGAGGGCGCGCAGCGTCGCGAGCACCATCATCCGACAGCCCTCGGGGTGGAACTCGACCACCGGCGCGAAGGCGCGCAGGGTGCTCTCGGCGGCGGCGGCGAAACGCGCCTCGCCGGTCGCCGCAGCGAGCGCTTGCAGGTCGAGCGCCGCGACCGCGTTGGCGGCCGGCAGGGCGCCGTCGAAGATCTCCTTGCCGCGGATCAGCAGATCGTCGGCTTGGGCGACGTTGAAGAAGCCGCCGCGCGGCGAGCCCAGGCGTCGCGCCTGCTCGTCGGCGAGCCGCGCCGCCTCGCCGAGCCACCGCCCCTCGCCGGTCGCCGCATGGAGCGCCAGCAGGCCGTGCACCAGGAAGACGTAGTCGGAGAGGTAGGCGTCGATCCGCGCCCGCCCCTCGCGCCAGGCGTGCTGCAGGGTCCCGGCCGGCGAGACGAGCTTCGCCAGCACGAACTCGGCGGCGCGCGCGGCGCGCGCGGTGAGCTCCGGCCGCGACAGCGCCCGGCCGGCCACGGCGAGCCCCGCGATCGCCATGCCGTTCCAGTCCGTGAGCACCTTGTCGTCGGTCGCCGGCCGCCGCCGCCGCTCGCGCGCCACGAGCAGCCGGGCGCGCAGCGGAGCGAGCTCGGCGAGCAGCGCCTCGCGCGAGGTGCGCCGCGCGCGCGCCGCGACGTCGAGCGGCACCGGCAGGTGGAGGACGTAGGCGTTGTCCTCGAAGAAGGGCTCGCCGGCGAAGCCGAGGAGCGGCGCGGCGAAGGTGGCGTCCTCCGCGCCGAGCGCCGCGTCGATCTCGGCCCGCGTCCAGACGTAGTAGGCCCCTTCGTGGCCGTCGGTCTCGGCGTCGATAGCGCTCCACAGGGCGCCCTCGGGCGAGGTCATCTCGCGCGCCAGGAACTCGGCGGTCTCGAGCGCCACCCGGGCGAGCTCGGGTCGCGGGTTGCGGGAGTGCTCGCGGGCGTAGAGCTCGAGCAGCAGGCCGTTGTCGTAGAGCATCTTCTCGAAGTGCGGCAGCCGCCACTCGCGGTCGGTGGCGTAGCGGTGGAAGCCGCCAGCGAGCTGGTCGAACAGGCCGCCGCGCGCCATGCCGTCGAGGGTGGAGGTGAGCATCATCGCGGCCTCGCTGCGCGTCCCGGCGAGCTCCTGGAGGAGGAAGAGATTCGCCGGGCTGGGGAACTTCGGCGACTCGCCGAAGCCGCCCCAGGTGGCGTCGAACCGCTGGCGCAGGCTCTCGAGCGCCCGCTCGACGACCTCGGGAGCCGGCGGCCCGGGAGCGGCCTCGAGCTCGTCGAGGTGGCGGCGGATGGCCTCGCCGAGCTCCGCTGCCTGGGTCTCGACGTCCCGTCGCCGCTCCCCCCAGGCGTGCTCGAGCGAGGCGACGACGGTCGAAAAACCCGGGCGGCCGAAGCGGTCCTCGGGCGGGAAGTAGGTGCCGGCGAAGAAGGGCTCGAGCTTCGGAGTGAGGAAGACCGAATTCGGCCAACCGCCCTGTCCGGTCAGCAGCTGGGTCGCCAGCATGTAGATCTCGTCGAGATCGGGGCGCTCCTCGCGATCCACCTTGACGTTGACGAAAGCGCGGTTCATCGCCGCGGCGACGGCGGGATTCGAGAACGACTCGCGCTCCATCACGTGACACCAGTAGCAGGTCGAGTAGCCGACCGAGAGGAAGATCGGCTTGTCTTCCGCCCGCGCTCGCGCCAGCGCCTCGGGCCCCCATGGGTACCAGTCCACCGGGTTGTGGGCATGCAGCCGCAGATAAGGGCTGCTCTCCTGCGCCAGGCGATTCGCGAAATCACCGCTCGGTGCCATGGGCTCGAATCTCCCCCGCCGCATCTTAGCCCGTGGCCAGTGCAGCGATTTCCGCGAGGAACGGATCTCGGCTCGCACCATCCCTCCCGCCCGGACTCGGCGCCGATCGCCACGAGAAGCAGAGGCTCCGATGGAGAGCGCGGGCGCGAGCCCCGCCCTCGTGAGCTGGCGAGCGGCTCGAGCTCACGAAGCTGAATGGGTCCGTGTCCATTCCTCGCCCGAATCCTCCTTTCAAAATAATGGATGAGACGGTCTCGTCGCTGGGCTCTCCGCTGAGCTACGATCTGTAGGTGGAGTTTCCGGCTTGAGGATCCTTCTGATGTTTCCGAACGCCGCCTGCGAGACGATCGGCGCGCGATGAGTCTCCTGGCGCTCACCCGCCCCCTCGGTCCGTCGATCGTCGACTGCGAGCTCACCCACCTCGCGCGTACGCCGATCGACTTCGAGCGCGCCACGGAACAGCACCTCGCCTACGAGAGCGCCCTCGCCGAGCTCGGCTGCGAAGTGCGCCACGTCGCTGCGGCACCGGAGCTGCCCGATGCGGTGTTCGTCGAGGACGCCGCCGTGGTGCTCGACGAGCTCGCCGTGCTCACCCGCCCGGGCGCGCCGTCGCGGCGCAGGGAGGTCGAATCGGTCGCGGAGGCGCTCGCACCGCTCCGACCCCTGGCGCGAATCGAGCGCCCGGGAACCCTCGACGGCGGCGACGTCCTGCGCCTCGGCGCGACGCTCTACGTCGGCCGAACGACGCGCAGCAACGACGCCGGCATCGCCCAGCTCGCGGCGGCGGTCGCTGCCTTCGGCTACGAGGTCCGGCCGGTCGAGGTCCGCGGCTGCCTGCACCTGAAGACCGCGGTGACCGAGCTCGCCCCAGGGCTGCTGCTGCTGCGCTCCGACTGGGTCGACGCGGAACCGTTCGCCGCTCTCGAGCGGGTCGAGGTCCACCCGGAGGAGCCCTTCGGCGGCAATATCCTGCGCGTCGGCGAGCGCCTGATCTACGCCCGGTCCTTCCCGCGCACGCTCGAGCGGATCCGCTCTCGCGGCCTCGAGGTGCTGACCGTCGACGCCTCCGAGCTCGCCAAGGCCGAAGGCGGCGTCACCTGCTGCTGTCTGATCCTCGAGACCTGACGTCGGAAGGGAGCCCACTTCCACCGGCCCCGGTGAGCGTGAAACCGGAGGCCGGGAGGATCGTAGGGCCTCTCGAGAGGTCCTTTCGCTCCCTGGAGGTCAGGTCATGCGCCGTTGCGAAACCGACAAACCGCTCCGCCGCACGTTCTTCGTCGTCGCCCTGATCGCCGCCGTCGCGGCCATGTTTCATCCGTTCGCCGCCGTCGCGGTCGAGCGTCAGAAGACGCTCGACCGAGTGTGGACGCCGCGCGCCGGACAGAGCCTCGAGTTCGAGAACCTCGTCGGCCGGCTCGCAGTCGCGCCCTCGTCCGGCGGCGACCTGCGGATCGTGGTGACGGTCCACGCCCGCGCCGCCAGCGAGGCCGAGGCCGAGCACCTCGCCGGGCTCGTCACCCTGCGGGTCGAGGAGGTCGGCGACCGGCTCAAGGTGCACGCCGACTATCCCCTCGAGCGCTTCGACGTCTACCACTACCCCGCGTCGGAACGCGCCGAGGACGACCTTTCGACCTGGCTCGCCTGGCTGGGGGTCGACCGCAACGAGGTGCGCTACCAGGGCGACCGGGTGAGCGTGGTGTCGAGCGAGAGCCACCGCTCCGTGACCCTGTGGGCCGACGCGCGCCTCGAGATCCCGCGCGAGCTCGGCTTCAAGGCCAGGAATCTCGTCGGCACGATCGAGTCGCGCGACGTCGCCGCCGACCAGGCCTTCGACGCCTCCTCGGCCGACGTCGACGTGCGCGCCGGCCGCGGCGCGCTCGTGATCTCGACCGGCAGCGGCGACATCCAGGTCGAACACCAGACGGGCGAGGTCAGCGCCGAGACCGGCAGCGGCGACGTGGTGATCTCGGACCAGCAGGGCAGCGCCGCGATGAACACCGGTTCGGGCGACGTCTCGATCTCGCGCGCGACGGGCGAGACGTTCTTCGCCAAGACCGGCAGCGGCGACGTCCGCCTGGACGAGCTTCGCGGCTCGGTCGAGGCCGACACCGGCTCGGGCGACGTCAACGGCAGCGACCTCGTCCTCGGACGGCGCGTGAAGGCCGATACCGGCAGCGGCAACGTGCGGCTCTCGGGCGACTTCTCGCAGGTCGACACCGCGGTGCTCGAGACCGGCAGCGGTGACGTCACTCTCCGTCTCGCCGCCGTGCCGAGCGCCCGCTTGGTCATCTCGACCGGCAGCGGAGACATCCGCGTCGACGTGCCGAGCCTGTCCGTCCTGCGCTCGCGCTCGAGCTACTTCGAGGGGCGCATCGGCGGCGGCTCGGCCAACCTGTCGATCGACACCGGCAGCGGCGACGTGGCGGTGACCGGGCCGTAGCCCGCGCCGCGGGCGTATCGTTCGCCGACGTGACGACGGCGGCGAACCCAACGCGCTACGAAGCCGCCCGCTGGACCTTCTTCCGCTTCCCGGGAGCGGGCTGCGCGGCGGCATGCCAGTTCTCCGCGTGCAGGTGCGCGGCGGGTCGGCGAGCTCGGCGGCCTGCCGGCGACCGAGCGCGCCCTCCCCGCGGCGGTCGGTCCGCCGCGCTCGATCGACGACGCGGAGCTCTCCGGGGCATGGCGACCGAGCGACCGACGGTCGCCCGCGAGACGAGCGCCGACGGCGCCGCCTGGAGCGAGATTCCCTGCCCGGACCCGACGCCCGCCGTCGACCACCGGCCGCCGGCGTAACGTCGGCCCGACTCCGGGATAGATGAGATGAGCGGGGGCATCGGGCCGCCGCCGGGCTGGCAGGCAGGAGGGTCGGTGATCGATTTCTCGGGGCTCTACCGGGCGCACGCGGCGGACGTCCACCGCTTCGTCCTCTTCCTCTCGGGCGACCGCGAGCTCGCCGAGGACCTGGTCTCCGAGACCTTCATCCGCCTGTGGAACGCCCGCGCGCGGGTGGAGCTGGTGACAGTGCGCGCCTACCTGTTCGCGATCGCCCGCAATCTCCACCTGCAATACCTGCGTGGGCGCAAGCCACGAGCGCCGCTCGACGACGAGATCGCCGACGCGCGCCCCGGCCCCGCCGCCCGGGCGCTGGCGCGCGACGAGCTCGCGACCACCCTCGCCGCGCTGCAGACTCTGCCGGAGATGGACCGCGCCGCCCTGCTGATGCGCGCCGGCGATGATCTTTCCTACGAGGAGATCGCCGCCGCCCTCGGCCTCACCCCGACCGCCGCGCGGGTCAAGGTGCACCGCGCCCGACTGAAGCTCTTTCAGATCCGCGACGCCGCGGCGACGCCGCCGACGGCGATGGAGAACCGACGATGAACGTGACCCGTGACGTGATGAACGACCTGCTGACCCTCTACCTCGCCGACGAGGCGAGCGCCGACACCCGCGCCCTGGTCGAGGAACAGATGCGGCACGACCCGGAGCTCGTCCGTCAGGTCGAGGCCGCGCGCCGGGAGCGCTTCGCCCTGCCCTCGCCGCCGCCCCCCGGACCGACCGAAGAGAAAGCGGCGCTCGAGCGCACCCGGAATCTGCTCAAGAGTCGCTCCTCGACCCTGGCGATCGCCCTGGTCTTCACCGCCCTGCCGCTCTCGTTCACCTTCGACGGCTCGCGCGTGACCTTCCTGCTCATTCGCGACGCGCCGATCATCGGTCTCGCCTGGTGGCTGACCGCCGCCGTGATGTGGGGCGCCCACCTCTGGATCCGCCGCCGGCTGAGCGTCTCAGGCCTCTGAGGCCGCGCGCGCGCGCTCGAGCCAGCTCGCGACCTGCGGCGCCAGTCCGAAGCGCCCGGGCTCGCCCAAGTCGAGCGACTCCGGAAAAAGGACGTGCCCGCCGCCGGGAACGAACACCGGGCGCGCGCCGGGCGGCAACAGATGCAGCGAGGGGCGCACGGTCGAGGGCGGAATCATCGGGTCGCCCTCGGCCCAGAGCAGCAGCGACGGCGTCGCCAGGCGCGGCAGGAGGGCCGCCACGCTCGCCCGCGCGTAGTAGTCCTCCGCCGAGCTGAAGCCGAAGCGCGGCGCCACCACCAGGCGGTCGAACTCGCGGATGGTGCGCGCCCGCGCCGCCCGCTCCGGCGGCACCGGCACCGGGCGCCGGCGGGCGACCTCGCGGTAGAGGTCGATCTCGGCGCGTACCAGGTAGCGGCGATAGACCCAGCGTGCGATCCCGCCGTCGAGCCACTGCGCTCCGGCCTCGAGGTCGAGCGGCGCCGAAATCGTCGCCACCGCGGCGAGCGGCGCCGGGCGGTCCTCGGCCGCGAAGCGCAGCGCCACGTGGCCGCCGAGCGAGAAGCCGACGAGCACGACGGTGTCCCGCCCGGCGACCGCCGGGCTCGCCCACAGCGCGCGCAGGTCGTCGAGGAAGCCGGCGTGGTGGAAGTCGTTCGATTGCCGGTCGGCGCCGCGCAGATTGAGCCGCAGGACCGACCAGCCGCGGGCGCCCATCTCGTGCGCCAGCGGCATGAGGTAGGGCGCGTCGGCCGAACCGCCGAGACCGTGCAGGAAGACCGCGAGCGCGCGGCTCTCGTCGCGGCCGGACCACCAACCGCTCACCCGGGTGGCGCCGATCTGCGGGTCCTCGAGCGCCAGCACGAACGGACGCGAAAGCGGCGGTCGCGGCGGACGGAGCCGGTTGGCGACCGCGGCGGCGAGGGTGCGCAGGTGTCCGGCCAGAGCCCGGCCGTGGCTAATTGCGCCGCCTCGATTCGCCCAGGACGACCTCGAGCTCGAGCCGCTGGCCGTCGCGCTCGACGACCACCGTGGTCTTCTGGCCGGGCTTGGCCGAGCGCAAGATGAACATGAAGTCCTCGAGGTCGCGGATCTGCTTGCCCGCGAGACCGACCAGCAGATCGCCGCGCTTCATGCCCGCTTTCTCCGCCGGCCCGCCGGGACGGACCGCCGCGATCGGTACGCCGGTCTTGCCTGCCGGCGGGCCCGAGTAGTCGGGTACCGTGCCGAGCGAGGCGCCGAACGAGCGTACGTCGCCCGCCGCCGGCGGCGGCGAGGTGGCGGCGTGGAAGCTGAGCGGCGCCGTGCGGGTGTCGACCGCGAGCGCCACGTCGGCGACCAGGCCGGCGACGATCGCGCCGCCGGTGCCGAGAATCTTGTCCGCGTCGTCGCCCGGCTTGTGGTAGTCGTCGTGGGTGCCGGTGAAGAAATGCAGCACCGGCACGCCGGCGGCGTAGAACGAGGTCTGGTCGGAGGGTCCGTAGCCGTCGCCCGACTCGACGCACTCGAGCTGCGCCGCGGCGCACAACGGCGAGAGGATCCGATCCCACTCCTCCGCGGTCTCGGTGCCGAAGATGGTCAGCTTCTGGCCGCGCAGCCGGCCGACCATGTCCATGTTGATCATCGCCGCGACGTTTTTCATCGTCACTCCGCCGGTCGGCTCGCGCGCCCAGGCCGAGGAGCCCAAGAGCCCCCGTTCCTCGCCGGCGAAGGCGATGAAGACCACCGGCCGGGTGATCTCCGCGCGCCGGGCGGCGAGCTCGCGCGCCACTTCGAGCAGGGCCGCGGTGCCCGAGCCGTTGTCGTCGGCGCCGTTGTGCACCGCGACCTCGTCGGGCGCGAGCGACCCGGGGCCGCCCATGCCGAGATGGTCGTAGTGCGCGCCCACCACCACCACGTCGCTCGCCGGCGGCGCGCCCGCCGGCGGGTCCAGACGCGCAATGACGTTGTCGGCTTGCGCGCGCTCGAAGACCAGGTCGACCGTCGCTTCGACCCGCCCGCCCTTCGCCGCCAGGCGCTCGGCGAGGGCGCGCTTGACGCTCAGCGCCGGCAGGCCGGCGTCGCCGCGACTCTCGGCGACCAGCTTCGGCAACGGCGCTTCTTCCGGGATCGGCTGACCCTCCACCGCCTCCGGCAGGTCGGCGAAGAGCACGCCGATCGCGCCGTGCTCGCGCGCGTTGTAGGCCTTGTAGCGCAGATCGCTCCAGCGACGTTCGTCCTCGGCCGCCGCGAAAGCCGGACCGGGAGGCACGAAGCGGCGCACCAGCGCCACTTTCCCCTTGACGTCGAGGCCCTGGTAATCGTCGACTTGCTTGTCGGGTGCGGTGATGCCGTAGCCGGCGAAGACGACCGGACCCGCCATCGTTCCCAGGCCGGAGAAAGAAGCCGGCGCGAAATCCCCCGCCGGCAGATCGGCGCCGTCGACCGCGAGGCGGGTGCCGCCGCCGATCGCGGCACCCACCGCGGCCGAGAACGTCTGGCGGTAGCCGCCGTCGACGCCGGCGGGCGCCAGACCGAGCTGCGAGAAGCGCCGCTCGAGGTAGGCGGCGGCGTCGGCGAGCCCCTGGGTACCGATGCCCCGTCCCTGGCGGGCGTCGTCGGCCAGCCAGACGTCGTCGGCGACGAAGCGGTCCTCGGCGCGATCGGCGACGTAGGTCCCCGGCGCGTCGAGCCAGCGCGCGACGTAGATGTCGGTCTCGCCGGGTTTGCCCTGGTTGCGGTTCGAGGCGAAGACCAGCGACTTGCCGTCGGGCGAGAACATCGGGAAACCGTCGAAGCCGGCGGTGTAGGTGATGCGTTCGAGGCGGGTGCCGGCGACGTCGATCGCCCAGAGGTCGAACTCGCGCCCACGCGGATCACCGTAGTTCGACGAGAAGATGATCCGCCGTCCGTCGGGATAGAAGTAGGGAGCGAAGGACGCCACGCCGAGCCGGGTGACCTGGTGCGCGTCGCTACCGTCGGCATTGGCCACCCAGAGCTCGAGCTTCCCGGGGCGGACGAGATCGGCGGCGAGCAGCTTCCGATACTCGGCGAGCTCTTCGCCTCTCGGCCGCGAGGCCCGCCAGACGATCTGCTTGCAGTCGCGCGAGAAGTAACCGCCGCCGTCGTAGCCCGGGGCGTCGGTGATGCGCTTCACCTGCGAACCGTCCGGCTTCATGGTGTAGAGGTCGAGGTCGCCGTCGCGGGTCGAGGTGAAGAGAATCGTGCCATCGAGCGGACAGACGGTCGCCTCGGCGTCGTAGGCGCGGTTTTCGGTCAGCCGCGCGAGATCGCTGCCGTCGGGCCGAGCGGTGAAGATCTCGTAGTCCGGATCGATGCGCCACACGTAGCCTTGCGAGAAGTCAGGCGGCGGTGGGCACCCTCTCGCGTAGAGGTGGGTCGAGGCGAAGAGGATGCGATCGCCGGCGGCGGTGAAATACGAGCAGGTGGTCCGCCCGAGGCCGGTCGACACCATCTTCGCCGGCGCCGAGCCGTCGACCGGCAGGGTGAAGATCTGATCGCACTGGAGCGGCGGGCGGGTGGACTGGAAGATGAGCTGGCGGCCGTCCGGCGACCAGTACGCCTCGGCGTTCTCGACCCCATGGGTCAGCTGGCGGACGTCGGCGAGGTGGATCTCGCGCGCGTCGTGCAACGTTCCCGGCGAGGGCGCCACGGGCGGCTGCGCGACGAGCGCCGCGGGCAAGAACGCCAGGCTCCAGAATCGGCGACCGGCAGCGAGCATCGACCTCACGAATCCTCCTCTCGACGCTCGCGATCCTACTAGAGGCCTTCCGGCCCGTCGGCTCCCCTCGCCAGCGGGCGGTCGTCAGAGGCGCGAGCCGCTGCGCGCCGGTTCGGAGAAGCGCTCGGCCAGCAGGTCGACGAACACCGCGACGCGGCGCGCCGCCTCCTCTCTCGACCAGCCATAGCGCTCGCGCAACACGCCGGCGAGGTTCTCGGCGCTGCCGGCGGCGCGATCGAAGTCGTCGTCGGTCAGCTCGCCCCAGGTGCGCTGGATCTCGCCCTTCAGCTGATGCCACTTTCCCGCCAGGACGTCTCGATTCATGCCGCGCTCCTTTCGAGTTCGCAAACGACCGCGGGCGGTCCGGACCGCCCGCTATGTACGTCAACGCGTCGCGACGGACGCGGCGCGCTTCACCCGATCCGAGCAGAGCAACCTCGATGCCAGGGACGTTCGGCGGCGGCGCGCGCTTCCGCCGGCCTCGCGGCCGATTCTCGGCGCGCGCGGCGGGCGCGATTTGTAGAAGTTGCCGGAGGTTCAGGCGCCGTCGCGGGCGCCGTACTCGAGTAACCGCGAGTAGAGCGTCTTGAGGCTGATGCCGAGAGTGCGCGCCGCGAGCGGCTTGTCGCCCGCCAGATGGTCGAGCGTGGCGAGGAGCAGGCGGCGTTCGGCTTCGGCGAGCGCGATCGGCAGCTCGAGCGCCAGCCCCGAGGCTGCCACGGCAATCGCCGGCGCCGACTCCTGCGACACGCGCATCGCCGACGGCAGGTGCTCGACGTCGATCACCCGATCGGCGAGGATGAAGGCCTGCTGCACGGCGTTGCGCAACTCGCGCACGTTACCCGGGTAGGAATAGGCGAGCACTAGCTCCAGCGCGCGGTCGGAGAAGCGCTTCGCCGCGCCGCCCTCGCCGCGCGCCAGCTCGGCCAGGAAGTGGGCGGCCAGGGTCTCGATGTCGTCGCCGCGCTCGCGCAGCGGCGGCAGCTCGACCGGCAGGACGCGCAGCCGGTAGAGCAGATCGGCGCGGAACTTCCCCGCGCCCACCGCGGCGTCGAGGTCGAGATTCGACGCCGCCACGACCCGCACGTCGGAAGCGATCGGCCTGTCGCCGCCGACCCGGGTGAAGGTCCCGGTCTCGAGCACTCGCAGCAGCTTGACCTGCAGCTCGAGCGGCATCTCGGAGACCTCGTCGAGGAAGAGCGTCCCCTGGTGGGCGCGCTCGAAGAGCCCCTTGCGCTGCCGGTCGGCGCCGGTGAAGCTACCGCGCTCGTGGCCGAAGAGCTCGCTTTCGATCAGGTTGGCGGAGATCGCCCCGCAGTTGACCGCCACCAACGCGCGATGCGCTCGGCGGCTCAGCCGGTGCACCGTCTCGGCCACCAGCTCCTTGCCGGTGCCGCTCTCGCCGGTGACCAGCACGGTGACGTCGGTCGGCGCAGCGCGCGCGATTCGGTCGTAGACCGCCTGCATGCCGGGCGAGGCGCCGATCATCGGCCCGAAGCGGCCGAGCTCGCGCAGCTCCTCGCGCAGCGCGCGCAGCTCGTCGCGGAAGGCGCTGGCGCGCGCCACCCCTTCGAGCAGGGTCTTGAGACGGGTCGCGTCGACCGGCTTGGTGAGGAAATCGGCCGCCCCGGCGCGCAGCGCCTGGACCGCGGTCTCGACCGTCGCGTTGCCGGTCACCAGGACGACTTCCGGCCGCGGGTCGGCGAGGCGCTCGAGCAGCTCGAGCCCGTCGCCGTCGGGCAGGTAGTAGTCGACCAGGACGACGGCGAAGCGCTCGGCCGCCGTCGCCGCGACCGCCCCCGCCAGGTCGCCGGCGGTCGCCACCTCGAAGCCCTCGCGGCGCACCAGGGCCGCCAGCGCTTCGAGCGAGCCTTCGTCGTCGTCGACCACCAGGACCCGCGGCAGTTGTTCTTTCACGGCGCGGGCACTCTAGGCTGCGCAACCCGCCGGGGGCAAGCTGAATACTCTGCTGGCGGCTTTATTGCTATGAAGCGCCTGCGATGAGGTCGTCGCCGCCCAGCTTCGCCACCCTGGCTCTGCGCACCCGCGCCCTGCGCGAGCGGCTGGGGCTGACCCGAGCGCGCTACTTCACTCCCGACGTGCCGTCGCCCTGGGTGCGGGCGGCGCTCGGCCTGGGGATCGCGTTCGCCGGCTACTGGTCCTACACGCGCTGGCAGACCGAGCTCGGCGAGGATCGCTTCTTCCTCTTCGCTTTCCCGGCGGTGGTCGCCGCCGCTTGGATCGGGCGCGCGCTCGCCGGCATCGTCGCCACCGCCGGCTGCACGCTGTTGACCGCGTTCTTCTTCGTCGAGCCGCTCGGCTCCTTCGCCATCGAGCACGCCGAGGACGCCCGCGGCCTGTTGCTCTTCCTCGCCTTCGGCGTCGGGACGAGCCTGCTGCTCGAGGGACTCTACCTGGCGCGTGAGCGCGAGGCCGCCGGCGCTCGCCAGCGCCAGCAGCTCGCCGAGGAGCTGCTGGTCGAGCAACAACGGCAAGCGATCCTGCTCGCCAACCTTCCGGGTCTCGTCTGGGAGTTGCGCGCCGATCCGCTCATCTGGCCGCCGCAGGTGCAGTTCGCCTCGGCCAACGCCTGGCGCTTGACCGGGTACCCCGCCGACCAGTGGCGGCGATCGAACCTGCTCTGGGAGACGCTGCTGCCCGAAAGCGGCCGGGCGGAGTTCGAGAACGCGCTGCGCGTCGCTCTGCGCAAGGGGAGCTGGAACCTGCGCCACACGTTGCGCCGCGACGACGGCTCGCTGCGTTGCTTCGACACCCACCTGACCGCCACGCCGTCGCGCGTCG
Organism: Thermoanaerobaculia bacterium; assembly: GCA_046331385.1. Taxonomy (GTDB): domain Bacteria; phylum Acidobacteriota; class Thermoanaerobaculia; order Multivoradales; family JAGPDF01; genus JAXLQW01. Next base: position 346,826 of record JAXLQW010000001.1, on the reverse strand, counting down.
GCTCGCACCACGATTTGCGCTGCGTCTCCTTCGACGTCACCGAGCTCGAGCTCGCCGAGCGGGCGCTCGCCGAGACCGAGCGCCGTTTCCGCGCCGCCGCCGATCGCGCGCCGATCATGATCTGGATCGCGCAGCCCGAGCGTGGCACCGTGTGGTGCAACCGCGCCTGGCTCGACTTCCGCGGCCGGACGCTCGAGGAGGAGCGCGGCGCCGGCTGGCGCGACGGCATTCACGCCGACGACGTCGATGCGGTGAGCGCGGAGATCGGCGGCGCCTACGAGCGACGGGAGGAGTTCCGCACCGAGCTGCGCATCCGGCGCGCCGACGGCGCCTGGCGCTGGATCCTGTCGATCGGCGTGCCGCGCCGCGACGCGGCGGGGGCTTTTCAGGACTACCTCGGCTTCTGCATCGACGTCTCGGAGCGCAAGCAGCTCGAGCTCGATCGCGAGGAGCTCCTGCGCCAGACCGAGCGCTTTCGCGCCGAGGCGGAGCTCGCCACCCGCGCCAAGGACGAGTTCCTCGCCAAGGTCTCGCACGAGCTGCGCAACCCGTTGAACGGCATCCTGGGATGGACGCAGATCCTGACCGGCGGCGACTCCGACGAGCACGAGATGCGTCGCGGCGTGCAGCTGATCGACACCAGCGCGCGCAGCCTGGCGCGCCTGGTCGACGACCTGCTCGACGTTTCGCGCATCCTGTCGGGCAAGCTCCGGCTGTCGCTCGTCCCGACCCGCCTGGCGGCGGTGATCGACGCCGCCTGCCAGGCGATCCAACCGAGCGCGGTGGCCAAGGGGGTGACCCTCCGCACCCGCATCGCGGACCCCCTGCCGCGCGTCGACGGCGATTCGCAGCGACTGCAGCAGGTGCTGTGGAACCTGCTGTCGAACGCGGTGAAGTTCACTCCGGCCGGCGGCCGCGTCGAGCTCGCCGCCCGCGCCACGACGACGGCGGTCGAGATCGAGGTGAGCGACGACGGCATCGGCATCGAGCCGGAGTTCCTGCCCTACGTCTTCGCGCCCTTCCGCCAGGCGGAAGGCAGCCCGTCGCGACGTCATCAAGGGCTCGGCCTCGGCCTGTCGATCGTCCAGCATCTGGTCGAGCAGCACGGCGGCAGCATCGCGGTCGCGAGCGAAGGCGCCGGCAGGGGATGCCGCTTCCTCGTCTCCCTGCCGCTCGCGAAGCTCGACGAGACCCTGCCGCCGGAGCCGCAAGCGCCAGCACGCGAGGGAATCCAGGGCTTGCGCGTCCTGGTGCTCGACGACGACGCGGCGGCGCGCGAGATCGTGCGCACCGTCCTCGCCCGCGCCGGCGCCGCGGTGCGCGAAGCCGGCTCGGTCGACGAAGCGATCTCGATGCTCGCCGCGAGCCCGCCGGATCTAGTGCTCTCCGATCTCGAGATTCCCGGCGAGGACGGTTTCTCCTTCATTCGCCGATTGCGCGAGCTGGCCGAGGACCGGGGTGGCGCGGTGCCGGCGATCGCGCTGACCGCCTACGCGCGCGACTCCGACCGGCGGCGCGCCCAACTTGCCGGCTTCCAAGAGCATCACGCGAAACCGATCGACGCCGCCGGACTGCTCGCCACCATCGAGCACCTGGTCCATCGCTGACCGCTTCGGGCGCTGACGCCTAGGAAGGCGATCCCCACGCCTGCGCGCTACGCACTCCCGCCGCGAGGCGCGAGCGGTCGAGCCGCGGCGCAGGTGGTTTCCGCGCCGGCAGGAGCGGCGCCGATTCCGTCGGCGCTTCAGCGCGGCGCCGGGGGCGTCGGGACGGCGGCGGGCTCGCTCTCGGCGGCGGCGAAGAACTCGCGCAGCCACCGCCAAGCGGCGCGAAGACCGCGCAAGATGGGTCCCGGCCGCACGTCGACCGCGCCGAGTCGGCGGGCGAGCTCCGCCTCGCGGCCACGGAAGCGGGGCGGGAAGCGGACGAAAGCCGCGCCTCCTTTCGCCGGCACGGCGAGCGGCGAGAGGGCGCCGCGGACGATCGCCAGGGTCTCCGCCGGCAACGCCGTCTCCCGCGCCGGCAGAACGAGCCACGGGCGGTAACGGAACACCCAACCGGTCTCGCGCCGGTCGAGCCGGCCGTAGGTGCGTCGCGGCACCCGCCGCAGTCCGCCCTGCGAGAACGCGGCGAGTCGCTCGCGCGCCGGATCGCCGGCGCCGAGGCGCGCGGCGAGGAAGTCCCACGACACGACCGTGCCGTAGACCGTCAGGCGAAACGACCAACCGGCGATGAGCAGCGACCCGAAGAGCAGGAAGAGCCCGAGCGCCGCGCCGACGTAGGGGCTTGCCAGGGTCGAGAGGGCCATACCGCCGAACATCGCGGTACGCACGGCGCGCAGGAAGAGGTCGAGGGTCGCCGACGGCGAGAGGACGATCAGTACCTGGACCGCGTGGAAGGCGAGAAAGACCACGCCGAAGACCAGCGCATAGAGCACGCCGCCCGCCACCGCGAGCAGCGGATGGGCGAGATCGCCGAGACTCGCGAGCGCCGCGAGCCCGGGCACGCCCCACGTTCCGGTGACGGCGGCGGCGGCCACCCCGTTCGCGCCGGCCGCCCCCGGAGCCCCGCGCGCCAGCAGCTGCACGATCTGCGCGGCGACGATCGGGCTGGCGAGCAGGGCCGAGAGCTGGTTCTCGTGGTGCTCGACGAAGTCCATGGGTTTCTTCAGACCCGGCACCGCGGCGCCGATCGTGGTGTTGGCCACGAAGAGCACCACCAGCGCCAGACCGGTGCCCCAGAACCAGGGCTGGTCGTACCAGGGTAGCGCCGCGCGCGCGCCCTCCGGGGTGCGCCACCAGTTCCAGGCGCCCAGGGTCGAAACGCCCAGGAGCGGCGAGATCGGCACCCCGGTGGCGAGCGCCACGCTGCGCGCGATCGCCTCGCTCTCGCGGTAGTGCGACTCGACTCCCGAGCTGGTCGCGGCGGGAACCGCCGGGCCCGTTTCGGCGCCCCAGCCGGCGCGTGGCGCGAGCGCGCCGCTCAGGAGCGCCAGAGCGAGCGCCCAGCCGCTCGAGACGCGCCTCGTCGCCCGGTACCGCGTCGGGTTGCGCATGGTCGGATCTCTCCTCTCCCGGCCGCCGCCAGCGCCGCTCGGCGACGTCGCGCCGAATCTAGCCGAAGTGGCTGCGGGATGGGCGATGGAGAACCCCGGGCGCGCGCCCAGCACCGCCCCGAGGGGTGGCGGGCGCGGCGCGCGGCGGCCCCTAGAATCGCCGCGGGCGCCAGCCCTCGGAGCCGAGACGAGACAGAGGCTTACCGCGAGTCCGCCGCCACGATGCCCGCTCCCGCCGTCGCTTCGATCCGACTTTCACGTCGCGCCGCCTGGCTCTTCGCCTGGGCCTTCGCCGCGATCTCGGGCGCCGCCGGCGCGCAGTCGGTCGACGACTGCCTCGGTTGCCACTCCGACGACAGCCTGACCGCCACGCGCGGCGGACGACAGGTCTCCGCCTACGTCGATGGCAAGAAGCTCGCCGCCTCGGCGCACGCCGACCTCGCCTGCGTCGACTGCCACGCCGATCTCGCCGGCAAGGGCGACGGGCACGAGGACGACGTGGCGCCGGTCCAGTGCGGCTCCTGCCACGAAACCGAGGTCGCGAGTTGGAAGAAAGGCGTGCACGGGCGCGGCGATGGCCGTCCGGCCGCCGCCTGCGCCGACTGCCACCGACCGCACGAGCTCGCCAGAGCCTCCGAAGCGCTCGGCGCCTGCGCGAAGTGTCACGAGGCCGTCGTCCGCCAGCAGCACGAGAGCCTGCACGGCCGCGCCGCGGCGCGCGGCGACGATCTGGCGCCGACCTGCGTCACCTGCCACGGCGGGCACGCGATCGTGTCGCACGCCGACCCCGCCTCGCCGGTGGCGGTGATGAACGTGCCGCGGCTCTGCGGCCAGTGCCACAAGGAGGGCACGGCCGTTTCGCGCTTCCGCGACATCCCGGAAGCCCACATCCTGGAAAACTACGTCGACTCGATTCACGGCGAAGGGCTCTATCAGAAGGGCCTCACGGTCACCGCGGTCTGCACCTCCTGCCACACCCCGCACTTCATCCTGCCGCACACCGACCCGCGCTCGAGCATCAACAAGAGCAACGTGGTCGCCACCTGCCGCCAGTGCCACGGCCAGATCGAGCAGGTCCACCGCAAGGTGATCGAGGGTCGCCTCTGGGAGTCCCAGCCGCACCGGATCCCGGTCTGCGTCGACTGCCACCAGCCGCACAAGGCGCGACGGGTCTTCTACACCGCCGGCATGGCGAACCAGGACTGCCTCGGCTGCCACGGGCGGCGGGATCTGGTCACCGAGCGCGACGGCAAGAGCGTCTCGCTCTACGTCGACGAAGCGGCCTACGCCGCCTCGACCCACGTCAAGGTCGCCTGCGCCCAATGCCACAGCGAGGTCGCGCCGTCGCTCGTCCGGCCCTGCGAGACGGTGAAGTCGAGAGTCGACTGCAGCGTCTGCCACGCAGCGCAGGTCGAGCAGTACAAGGGCAGCATCCACGGGACGCTCGCGGCGCGCGGCGACCGTGACGCCCCGATTTGCGTCGACTGCCACTCACCGCACGCCACGCTGAGCAAGAAGTGGCCGACCTCGCCCACCTACGCCCGCAACGTCCCCGAGCTCTGCGCACGCTGCCACCGCGCCGGCGAGCGCGCTGCGACGCTCATCGGTGGCGACGCCGGGGCGATCGTGGCGAACTACGCCGACTCGATCCACGGCCAGGCGCTCACGCAGTCCGGGCTGGTGGTCACCGCCACCTGCGTCAACTGCCATACCTCGCACGGCGAGCTGCCGCCCGCGGACCCGCGCAGCTCGGTGAACCGCGCCAACCTGCCGGAGACCTGCGGCCAGTGCCACCGCGGCGTGCTCGAGGCCTTCGTCAAGAGCATCCACGCTACCGGCAAGCCCAAGGGCGGCGATCCGCTCCCGGTGTGCGAGGACTGCCACAGCTCGCACCAGATCCACCGCAAGGACTCCCCCGGCTTCCGGCTACAGATGATGCAGCAGTGCGGCCGCTGCCACACCGAGCAGGCTGCGACTTTCTTCGAGACCTTCCACGGCAAGGTCTCGCGCCTCGGCACCGAGGGCGCCGCCAAGTGCTCGGACTGCCACGGCAGCCACGGCATCCTGCCGGTCGCCGACCCGGCTTCCACCCTCTCGCGCGCCCACGTCGTCGCCACCTGCGGCCAGTGCCACCCGGGATCGAACCGCCGCTTCGCCGGTTACCTGACGCACGCGACGCACCACGATCGCGGCCGCTACCCGTGGCTCTACTGGACCTTCCGCTTCATGACCGCGCTGCTGGTGGGGACGCTGGTCTTCGCCCTGCTGCACACCGGCGCCTGGCTGGTGCGCCTCTGGCTCTCGCGCGAGGAGTGGCGGCACGTCAAGGCGCGCGCGCGCAGCGACGCGGAACAGCCGCTCTACCGGCGCTTCACCCGTTACCAGCGCCTGCAACACCTGCTGATGCTGCTCTCGTTCTTCACCCTGGCGATCACCGGCATGGCGATCAAGTTCTCCTACACCGGCTGGGCGCGCGCGGTCGCGCGGGTGGCCGGCGGTCAGCCGGCCATGGCGGTCCTCCACCGCCTCGGGGCGATCACCCTGATCACCGTCTTCGTCCTCCACGTGCTCGACGTGCGGCGAAAGCGGCGCGAAAGCGGCTTGAGTTGGCGGCAGCTGCTCGCCGGGCCGGACACCATCCTCTTCCACCCGCGCGACCTGCGCGACCTCGTGGCCTCGGTGAAGTGGTTCTTCGGTCGCGGTCCGCGCCCGGCGTACGGGCGTTACTCCTACTGGGAGAAGTTCGACTACTTCGCCGTGTTCTGGGGCGTGATGGTGATCGGTTCGACCGGTTTCGTGCTCTGGTTCCCGGAGCTGCTGACCCGCCTGCTGCCGGGAGCGTCGATCAACGTCGCGACCATCGTACACAGCGACGAAGCGCTGCTCGCGGTCGGCTTCATCTTCACCATCCATTTCTTCAACACCCACTTCCGGCCCGACAAGTTCCCGATGGACCCGGTCATCTTCACCGGCCGGGTGACGCTCGAGGAGTTGCGCCACGACAAGCCCGACGAATACGAGGAAGCCGTCCGCCGCGGCGAGCTCGAGGCGCGTCTGGTCCGCCCGATCTCGCGCCCGGTCGAGCGAGCTTTCCGGGTCTTCGGCTTCATCGCCTTGGGAATCGGACTCGCGCTGGTCTTCCTCATCGTCTATGCGATGCTCTTCGCCTACCGCTGAACCGGTGCGATTGCGCTCGCCCGCCGGGGGGAGGAACATGGATCGGACAGTCGTGCGCTGGGCGATCCTCGGCGCGAGCTTCGCGGCCGCGGCGATGCTCGTCGCGCACCCGGCGCGCGCCGCCGAGGAGTGCCTGAGCTGTCACGCCTCGGCCGACGACGTCGGCGACGCGCAGTTGGTGGTCGACGCCACCGCCTGGGAAGCGACGGTCCACGGCGGCAACGGGCTCGCCTGCGGCGACTGCCACGCCCGGCACGACGACTATCCGCACGGTGCGAGCGACCCGCACGCCGCCTGCGCGAGCTGCCACCCGGACGAGGTCGAAGCGCTGGCAGGGAGCGTCCACGGGCGCGCGGACCGCCCGGGGGCGAAGCACCCCGCCTGCGCTTCCTGTCACGGCGCGATCCACGTCCAGCGCGCCGCCGACGACGCTGCGTCGCCGATCCATCCGACGCGGCTCGCCGAGACCTGCGGCGCGTGCCACTCGCACCCGGAGCTCGCCGGAAACGACGGCGTGCGGATGGTGCAGCCGATCGCGGCCTATGCGGCCAGCGTCCACGCGCGCGCCCTTGCGGCGGGCAAGAAGGCGGCGACATGCACCTCCTGCCACGATGACCACGGCATCCTGCCGGCCGAGGACGAGCGCTCGCCGGTGAATCGGCGCAACGTCGTCGCCACCTGCAGCAAGTGCCACGGTGGAATCGCCCGCACCTTCGAGGCCAGCGTCCACGGTCAGGCCGCGGCGCGCGGCATCCGCGAGGCGCCGGTGTGCGTCGACTGCCACGGCGAGCACCGAATTCTCGGACCGGCCGACAAGGGATCGCCGGTTTTCGCCTCCAACGTGCCGAAAATGACCTGCGGTCGCTGCCACGGCGACTTGCGGGTGACCGAGAAGTTCGGGCTCAAGGGCGACGCGGTGAGCGCCTTCGAGGACAGCTTCCACGGCCTGGCGAGCCAGTCCGGCAACGTGACGGTGGCCAACTGCGCCTCCTGCCACGGCGTGCACGACATCCTCCCCTCCTCGGACCCGCGCTCGCACATCCACCCGCGCAACCTCGCCACCACCTGCGGCGCCTGCCACCCGGGAGCCGGAGCGACCTTCGCCATCGGCGCGGTGCACGTCCTGCCGGCGGACGGCGAGGCCGCGCATCCGGCGGTGTACTGGGTGCGCCGGATCTACCTCTGGATGATCTGGGGCGTGGTCGGCGGGATGGCGCTGCACAACCTGCTCGACCTGCGGCGCAAGGCGCGCACGCCGTTCGTCCGTCCCCTGGTGCCGATCGCGGCCCGCAGACCACGGATGGCGCGCGGCTTCCGCGTCGCGCACGCCATGCTGATCGTCAGCTTCGCGCTCCTCGTCTGGTCGGGCTTTGCCCTCAAGTACCCGGCCGGCTGGTGGGCTCGGCCGCTCGTCGCCTGGGAGCAGCAGCTCGGCCTGCGCGGCTGGCTGCACCGCGGCGCGGCGCTGGGGCTGATCGCCGCCTTCGTCTTCCACGCCGTCCACCTCGCCGTCGATCGCCGGGCGCGCGCCTGCATCCGCGGCATGCTGCCGACGATGCACGACGTCCACGAGCTGCGCGAGCGCCTGCTCTGGTACGTCGGCCGCCGCGCCGAGATGCCCCGCTCGCCGGCTCTCGGCTACGCCGAAAAGGCGGAGTACCTGGCGCTGGTCTGGGGCACCCTGATCATGGCGGCGACCGGCTTCGTGCTCTGGTTCGAGAACTGGTCGCTCGCGCACCTGCCGAAGTGGGCGACCGACGTCGCCACGGTGGTCCATTTCTACGAAGCGGTGCTCGCCAGCCTGGCGATCGTCGTCTGGCACTTCTACTTCGTGATCTTCGATCCGCTGGTCTATCCGCTCGACAGCGCCTTCCTCACCGGCAAGGAGTCCCCCGGTCGGACCCTCGAGCGCACCGCCGCGGTCATCGAACCCACCCCCCTCCCCGCGCCCGCGCCCACGCCCGCGCCGAAGGCGCAACCCAAGGGCGATGAAACCGAGTCCTCCTGAATCTCGAACCCATCAAACCAAGGCGAAAAGCGCTCGGTTAGGAGTCTGGGCTTCCCCACCGCCCTCGTGAACTGGCAGGCGGCTCGGACCCGCGAGGCTCGACCGGCAAGCGTCCTTTCCCTTAACCGAGCCTTTCTTCGCAGGATCGCGGCAGCTCGAACGCATCGCCCACCAGCGAAAAGCGTTCGGTTAGGAGTCTGGGCTTCCCCACCGCCCTCGTGAACTGGCGGCCGGCTCGACTTCGCACCGCTGGCACGGCAAGCGTCCTTTCCTTTAACCGAGCCTTTCTTTGCAGGATGCCGGCAGGCGACGGTCGCGCGTTGGGCGGGTATCATCCCGTCCCCGTGGAGACCTCTTCCAACTCCGCGCCGGCGTCGCGCTGGCGGGTGGTTCGCGCCGTGCTGGTCTACGGCGTGACCGGCGGCGTGCTGATCTCTGTCCTGCGCCTGACCGAGTACCGCTACCTCGTCGTCGAGCACTCGGTCGAGATTTATGGCGGGCTGATCGCGACGCTCTTCGCGGGCGTCGGGATCTGGCTCGGCGTGACGCTGACCCGCAAGAAGCCCGAGGTCGTGGTGCGCCAGGTACCGGTCGAAGTGCGGGTGCCGGTGCCGGTCGAGGTCCGGGTGGAGGTCCCCGTACCGGCACGCCCCGACGCGCCCTTCGCGGTCGACGCGGCGGCGGTCGAGCGGCTGGCGATCACCCCGCGCGAGCTCGAGATCCTCGGCCTGATGGCCGCGGGCCTCAGCAACCGCGAAATCGCCCAGCGCCTCTTCGTCAGCGAGAACACGATCAAGACGCACTCGAGCCGGGTCTTCGACAAGCTCGGCGCCCGGCGGCGCACGCAGGCGGTCCAGATCGGCCAGGAGCTCGGCCTGCTGCCCTCCGTCGCCGCCGCTTCGGGTCGCCCGAAAGGGTGATTTCGCTCCGACCGGGGAAAAATCATCCGAAAGGGTGACGACGCTCGGCCGCTTCCGCCGGTACCGTCCGGCCTCCACACTCAACCCTCGGGCAGGGAGGCCCGAAACGCCATGAAAAAGACCGTCTGGACTTGGGGACTGATCTCCGGCGCCGTGTCGACCGTGATGATGGTCGCGATGCTGCCTTTCGTCGACTCGATCGGGTTCGACAAGGGCGAGATCATCGGTTACACCTCGCTCGTGCTCTCGGCTCTGCTCATCTTCTTCGGCATCCGGTCGTACCGCGAGAACGTGGGCGGCGGCAAGCTCGGCTTCGGCCGCGGCCTCGCCGTCGGCCTGCTGATCGCCCTCGTCGCCTCGGCCTGCTACGTCGCGACTTGGGAGGTCATCTACTTCAAGTTCATGCCCGACTTCGCCGACAAGTACTCGGCCCACATGGCCGAGAAGGCCAAGGCCTCCGGCGCCACGCCGGAGAAACTCGAGCGGATGAAGAAAGAGGCCGCCGACTTCAAGAAGCTCTACGACAACCCGGTGATCAACGCCGGCTTCACCTTCCTCGAACCCTTCCCCTTCGGCCTGGCCGCCTCGCTCCTCTCGGCGGCGATCCTGCGCAAGAAGTGAACCCCGAGAGAGACGGGGCCAGCACCTTGGCCCCTTCGCACACCGGCGAAAGGATTCTGGTTAGGAGTGCGGGCTGCTCGTACGCCCTCGTGAACTGGCGAGCGACCCGGCTGCGCGAGGCTGCTCCAGCCAGCGTCCTTTTCCCTTAACCGAGCCTTTCTTCGCAGGATGGCGGCAGCTCGGCTCCCTGGCCCACCGGCGAAAGGCTTCTGGTCAGGAGTGGGGGCTTCTGGAGCGCCCTCGTGAACTGGCCCTCGGCTCGACGGCGCGAGGCGACTCGAGCCAGCGTCCCTTCTCCTTCGTCGGGCCTTTCTTCGCAGAATGGCGGCAGCTCGAACCCCGAGGGCACCGGCGTGAAGCTTCCGGTTGAGAGTGGGGGCTCCTGGAGCTCCCTCGTGAACTGGCCCTCGGCTCGACGGCGCGAGGCGGCTCGAGCCAGCGTCCTTTCCCCAGGTGAGCCTTTGCCTTTCCTTTGCCTCTGCCTTTGCCTTTGCCTTTGGCTCTGACTTCTTTTGTCGATGCTTCCTTGCGCTTCGCGCCGGGGTCAGGGGCAGAGGAAGGCCGAGGTGTCGGTGGTGGCGGGCGAGGCGCGGCCGAGGGGGTTGTCGTAGACCTTCGTCGCGCCGGTCAGGCCGTCGGTGACGGTCAGGTGCCATTCGACGTCGGTGGTCGCGGCGGCGAAGAGCCAGTGGTGGCCGTTGGTGCCGCAACCGTCGAGCGCCTTGACCAGCATCTCGAGGTTGGTCGGGGCGAAGAACCAGAGCAGGCCCGAATCGTCGGTCATCGGCAACGCGTGGCCGCTCCCTGTGTTGCCCTGGAAATCTCGCCAGGCGACCTCGACGCCGAAGCGCCCGCTCCCGAGGCAGAGTCGGGTCTCCGACGGCGTGCAGAGCGGCGGCGTCTCGGCGACGATCGCGTCCAGGCGAGCGAGCGCCGTCGCAGCCTGGAGGACACCGTAGCCGTAGACCGGGTCGAAGCCCGGCGCGCCCTCGTCGAGCGCCGACTCGACGAGCGCCCGCCTTACCTGGTCGCGCGTCGCTTCCGGATGGCGGGCGAGCAGGAGCGCCACGGTCGCGACGACGTGCGGCGCCGCGAACGAGGTCCCCGACCACCGGCAATACTGATAGTGCTGGAAGACGTTGCAGATCCGGCCGAGAGTCTCCTCGAGAATCTCGTCGGCGAAGCCGTCATGATCGCGATCGACGCCGGGCTCCCCCGCCGGCGCCATCAATGAGAGCGCGGTGCCCCAGCTCGAATAGCTGGTGATCAGCAGCCGCTCCTCGACGCCGCCGACGCCGATCACGTCCGGGTGGTTGGCCGGAAAGCCGATGTGATCCTCGCCGCCGTTGCCGGCGATCGCCACGATCACCATGCCGGCGGCCTTGGCGCGCGCGATGGCGTCGTTCTCGATCTCGGTCGAGCAGGCCGGCCAGTCGAGCGTGCCGCAGGCCATGCCGAGCGAGAGGTTGATCACCCGCGCCCCGTGTTCGCGCGCCCAGTCGATCGAGGCGGCGACGTCGGACGACGCGCACTCGGCGTCGTCGGTGCAGGCGCGGATCGCGAGAATTCGCGCCCCCGGCGCCAGTCCGACGACTCCAAGGCCGTTGTCCGTGCACTCGGCGATCACGCCGGCGACGAAGGTGCCGTGGCCCAGCCGATCGACGGCGACCCCCGGACCCTCGACGTCGGCGACCGCGTCGTACTCGCCGGCGAGCGGCGCGCACTGGAAGTCCTCGCCGCCGGTCGCGACCCCGCTGTCGGCGATCGCCACCAGCACCCCGTCGCCGCGCGAGAGCCCCCAGGCCTCCTCGGCCTGGACCTTCAGCATGTGCCACTGCTGGGCGAGCAGCGGGTCGTTCGGCACCCAGGCCGAAGTCTCGACGGGAATCGGCGGCGACGGATGCGCGGCCTCCGGGAGCGACCCGCCGCCGAGACGCTGGATCGCGTCCGGCTCGACCCGATCGACGCCCGCGACTGCTCTCCAGCGTGCGCGCGCGGCCTCGAGCGCGACGCCGCGCTCGACCGGAATCCGCCACCAGCCGGCGAACAGGTGCCGCGATCCGACGGGCAGCAGCGTCGCGAAGCGCTCGCCCGGCGCCACGCGGACGAGAACGCGGTCGGTCCGCGCCGGGAAGTCGGCGCGCAGCGCGCCGCCGGCGAGAGTCCAAGCCAGCGCCGAGAGCAGGACGATCCGCAAGGCCGGCGGCAGGGGTCGGGACCGAACGGGCCTCCGCATGGCGCGAAGGTAGCACGACCCGGCGATCCGGGCAGCCGCGTGACGCACTGCGACGGCGGCGTGTCGCACCGCGCGTCGATTCTCCGTTCTTGGGGGAAGAAGGGAGACCGAGCATGTCCAGTCCATCCGCCCCCGAGATTCCCCGCCGATCCGCGCCCCACCGACGTTCGCGGGCGCTCGCCATCGCCCTCCTGGCGGTGGCCGCCGCCGCCCCCGCGTCCGCCGCCCATGTCCTGCGGACCCTGTCGGAGGATTTCGTGCCCACCGGTCTGGTCGCCGATGTCAGCAACTACGCGGCGTCTCCCGACGGGCACTGGATCGTCTTCGACGGCTGCGACGACACGACCTGCTGGCTCGCGAGCGCCCGCCGGGAGGCGGCTCCAGGGACCGCGCCGACCGAGCTCGCCGGGCCGCTCTTTGGCACCTCCAACGTCAACTACCGGATCGCCGGCGACAGCCGGTGGGTGGTCTACACCACCCGCTCCGCTCCCGGCGCGCCGCGCGAGCTCTGGAGCGTGCCGATCGACGGCTCGGCGGCGCCGGTGCGGCTCCACCCGGCGCTCGCCGCTGGCGAGAACGTGCGCGACTTCGCGCTCACCGAGGATGGATCGCAGGCGGTCTTCGCGATCGACGACGGCGAAGTCAGCGGCTGGCTCAAGACGGCGCCGACCGACGGCGGCGGCTCGGCCGCGACGCTCGACACCGGCGAGGTCGAGGAGCTCCTGCTTTTCCCCGCCGCGAGCGGCAACCCGCGCGTCCTCTACTTGATCGACGACGATGGCGACGGCCTGCTCGAGATCTCGACCGCCTACCTCGCCTCGAGCCTCCCCTTCCGCCTCTGGGCGGGCGAGCTGCACGCCGATTTCGATCTCGACCAGTGGGAGATCACGCCGGACGGCAGCCGGGCCGTCCTGCTCGGCGACGTCTTCACCGCCGGCGTGCACGAGCTCTCGAGCATCCGCACCGATTCCCAGAACTCCTTCACGCGGCTCAACCAGAACATGGTCTCGGGAGGTGAGGTCCAGAAGTTCCGCCTCGGCCCGGGAAACCGCGTCGTCTACCAGGGGGATCCGGTGGTCAACAACCAGGGTGAGATCTGGAGCGTGCCCGCCGACCGGAGCTCGGCGCCTGTCCTCCTGAGCACCGGGATCGTCTCGGGCGGCGACGCCTTCAATCCGCAGGTCGCGGGGTCCTGGGTGGTCTACCTCGCCGACGCCGCGGTCGCCGGCAAGACGGAGCTCTGGAGCGCCCCGATCGACGGCGGCGCCGCGCCCTCCCGCCGTTCCGAGTCCGCTCCAGCCGGCCGCTCGGTCGAGAACTTCGAGATCTCGGCCAGCCAGACGCGGGTCGTCTACCGCGCCAACTTCGAGGCCGCCGAGCGTGAGGACCTCTATTCGACGACCGTTTCCGGGCTCACGGCGCACGTCCGCCTGACCAATGTCAGCCCGTTCGCCCTCTTCTTCTACGACGTGGGGAGCGGCTTCGAGATCTCCCCCGACGGCGCCCACGTGGTCTTCGCCGTGCGACCTGACGCGCACTTCGAGGGCTCGGTCCGCGAGCAGGACCTCGCCGACCCGCAGGTCAACCCCGAGCTGCTGGCGACCGCGCTCGGCGTCGACAGCGAGTTCCTCTCGCCGCGCTACGTCGACTCCTTCGGCGTCCTCTTCCGAGCGGCGCTCCTGCCCGGCGACCGCGTCGAGGTGCACCTCGCCGACGCCGGGGTCTTCGCCGACGGCTTCGAGAGCGGCGACCGCTCCGCCTGGTCCGGCGGCACGCCGTAGCCGAGCGCCCTGGGCCGGGCGCGCCGGCGTTCGACACGCCCCCGCGGGCGCTGCCGCGCCGCCCGGGTGGGTGGGGGGAGAGGGAGAATCGCTCGCATAGGATCGCTGCGAGGAGAACGCTCGTGCGCATCGGAATCCCCCGCCCGCAACGCGACGACGAACGCCGGGTGGCGCTCACCCCGGGAGGCGTCAAGAGCTTCGTCCGTCGCGGCCACCCGGTTTGGGTCGAGTCCGGCGCGGGGGCCGGCGCCGGCCATCGCGACGAGGACTACGAGGCCGCCGGCGCCACCATCGGCTTCTCGCACCAGGAGATCTTCGCCCGCGCCGACCTGCTGACCTGCGTCTCGACGCCCGGTCGCGAGGAGCGCGAGCTGATGCATGCCGACCAGGTGATCTCGGCCTTCTGGCTGCTGCCGGCGGCGCGGCGCGAGGACGTCGCCGAGCTCGCCTCCCGCGGCGTGACCGCCATCGGCCTCGAGGCGATCCAGGACGGAGCCGGCAACACCCCCGTGCTCACCCTGATGTCGGAGATCGCGGGCGGCCTGGCGCCCTTCCTCGGCGCCGCCCTGCTGCTCAACGAATGGGGCGGGCACGGCATCCTCTTCGGTGGAGCCCCCGGCATCCCGGCGGCCGAGTTCGTCGTCCTCGGCGCCGGCGTCCTCGGCTGCGCCTCGGCGCGCACCGCGCTCGGCATGGGCGCCGCGGTGACCCTGCTCGACGTCTCGCTCGAGAAGCTGCGTGCCGCGCGGCGCGAGCTCGGACCGGCGCTGACCACCATGTTGGCGACGCGCTCGAACCTCGAGAAGGCGCTCGCCTTCGCCGACCTGGTGCTCGGCGCGGTGGCGGTGCACGGCGAGCGCGCGCCGGTGCTGGTGACCCGCGACCTACTGCGCCGCATGCGGCCGCGCGCGGTCATCCTCGACCTGGCGATCGACATGGGGGGATGTTGCGAGACCTCGCGCCCCACCCGCTTCCCGGACCCGGTCTACGAAGTCGACGGCATCCGTCACTTCTGCGTGCCGAACCTGCCCTCGCTCGCGGCGCGTTCGGCGAGCTTGGCGCTGACCAACGTCACCCTGCCCTACCTCGAGCGAATCGCCGACTTAGGGCTCGACGGCGCGCTCGCCGCCGAGCCCGGCCTGGCGCGCGGCACGTACCTTTATCGCGGCGGCTGCTCCGCGGAGTCGCTGGCGCGGGCCTTCGGGATGCCGCTCGCGCCGCTGCCCGGAGCCGCTTCGTGAACTGGAGCGAGGCCTATCGCGCCAAGGTCACCTCCGCCGAGGAGGCGGTGCGCGCGATCCTCACCGGCGATTCCGTCTGGGTGCACGCCGGCTGCAACAACCCCGAAGAGCTGATCCACGCGATGACCGCCCGGGCGGGCGAGATCTCCGGCGTCGAGGTCGCCCACCTGATGACCTTCGGGGCCGCGGACTACGCCGACCCGAGAGTCGCCGGCTCGTTCCGTCACAAGTCGTTCTTCACCGGCGCCAACGTGCGCCAGGCGGTCAACGACGGGCGTGCCGACTTCGTGCCGGTGCACCTGTCGGAGATCCCGCGCCTGATCTCGACCGGCGGTCACCGGGTGGACGTGGCCCTGATCCAGGTCTCGCCCCCCGACGAGCACGGGTTCTGCAGCTACGGCGTCGGGGTCGAGTGCACCAAGGCGGCCGCCGAGGCGGCGCGCACGGTGATCGCGCTCGTCAACCGGCGGATGCCGCGCGCCCTCGGCGACTCCTTCATCCACGTTTCGAAGCTGACTCATGTCGTCGAGGTCGACCGGCCGCTGCTCGAGCTGCCGGGGCGCCCGGACGGCGTCGGCGACACGGCGCGAGCGATCGGCGCCCACGTCGCGGAGCTGATCGAGAACGGCTCGACGCTGCAGATGGGCATCGGCGAGATCCCGGACGCCGTGCTGCTCTACCTCAAGGACAAGCGCGATCTCGGGATCCACACCGAGATGTTCTCCGACGGCGTGGTGGAGCTTTTCGAGGCCGGCGTCGTGACCGGCGAGGCCAAGACCCTACACCGCGGCAAGATCGTCGCCTCTTTCGTCCTCGGCACGCGGCGCACCTTCGATTTCCTCGACAACAACCCGTTCGTCGAGTTCCACCCCTCGGACTACGTCAACGATCCGTTCATCATCGCCCGCAACGACCACATGGTAGCGATCAACTCGGCGCTCGCCGTCGATCTGACCGGCCAGGTTTCGGCCGACTCCATGGGCCGCCAGATCTACTCCGGTTTCGGCGGCCAGGTGGACTTCATCCGCGGCGCCGCCCGCAGCCGCGGCGGCAAACCGGTGATCGCCCTCCCCTCGACCGCCAAGGACGGCAAGGTGTCGCGCATCGTCGAGGTGCTCTCGCCGGGATCGGGCGTCGTCACCACGCGCGCTGACGTGCACTACGTGGCGACCGAGTTCGGCGTCGCCGAGCTCTACGGCAAGACGCTCCGCGAACGGGCGCGGGCGTTGATCGGCATCGCCCATCCCGACTTCCGCGACGAGCTCGAAGCCGCCGCGCGCACCCGGAGGCTCCTGTGAACCCGGTCCTCGCGATCCCCGAATTCAACGTCGAGTCCCCGTCCACTCCGTGGATCGACCGCTACGCGCTACGCACGCAGGGAATGACCAGCTCGGCGATCCGCGAGCTGCTGAAGCTCACCGCGCAGCCCGACCTCATCTCCTTCGCCGGCGGCCTGCCGGCGCCCGAAGTCTTCCCGATCGCCGAGATTCGCGCCGCGGCCGACCGGGTGCTCGCCGTGCACGGCACCGAGGCACTGCAGTACGGGCTGACCGAGGGGTACCTGCCGCTGCGCGAGCTGCTCTGCCGACACATGGCGCGCTACGGCATCGAAGTCGGCCCGTCGAACATCCTGATCACCAGCGGCGCCCAGCAGGCGCTCGACCTCGTCGGCAAGCTGCTGATCAATTCGGGCGACCGCGTGCTGGTCGAGGCGCCGACCTACCTCGGCGCTCTGCAGGCGTTCACCGCTTACCAGGCGCAATACTTGGCCGTGCCGATCGACGACGAGGGGATGCGGGTCGACGAGCTCGAAACCGAGCTGCGCGCCGGCCCGAAGTTCCTCTACGTGCTGCCCAACTTCCAGAATCCGGGCGGAGTGACCATGTCGCTCGCGCGCCGCAACCGGCTGGTCGAGCTCGCGAGCCACTACGGCTGCCCGATTCTCGAGGACGATCCCTACGGGCAGCTGCGCTACGAGGGCGAGCACCAGACGCCGCTGGTGGTGCTCGACGCCGAGATCCACGGCAACCACGACGGCCGGCCCTACCGCGGCGACGTCATGTACCTCGGAACGCTGTCGAAGACGCTGGCGCCGGGCCTGCGCCTGGGCTGGGTGGTGGCGCCGGAAAGCGTGATCTCGCGCCTGGTGCAGATGAAGCAGGGTTCCGACCTGCATACTTCGACCTTCACCCAAATGGTCGCCTTCGAGACCGCGCGCGGCGGCTTCCTCGACCAGCACGTGAAGCGGATCCGCGAGGTCTACCGCGAGCGGCGCGACGCCATGCTCGCGGCCCTCGAGCGCCACTTCCCGCCGCAGGTCACCTGGACCCACCCGCAGGGGGGCCTGTTCCTCTGGGCGACGCTCCCGGAGGGCGCCGACACCGCGGCGCTCCTTCCCAAGGCCGCGGCGGCGAAAGTGGCCTACGTCCCCGGCGTGAGCTTCTACCCGCGCGGCGTCGGCGGCGAGCGCTCGATGCGTCTGAACTTCTCCTACTCGAAGCCCGAGGTCATCGACGAGGGCATCCGCCGCCTGGCGGGCGTGATACACGACGCCATCGGGCGCTAAGCGCGTCCGGCGCGCGCGGCGGTAGGATCGACGCCATGCGTTCCGCGGCCTTCTTCGCGACCGCGCTGCACGCTGCCGTCCTCGCCGCGGGTCCGGCGGGCGGCGCCGCTGGCGTGGCGCCGGCGCCCCTGCGCGCCGACCGGCTGGTCGAACAGGTCGACCGCCACCTCGGCCAGATGGTCGAGATCGACATCGTCGAGCCGCTCTCCGGCCCTTCGACTCCCGAGCAGCTGGCGCGGGTCGAATTCGGCCAAGTGCGGGTCGAGATCCCCGACGCCTCCGGCGCGCAGTTGTCGCTCGTCCCCCGGACCTTCCGCCTCGACGATCCGAATCGCTATCGCCAACGCTTCGATCGTGTGCTCGCTTCGCCGTTGCGCGTGCGCGGCGACCTGCTCGAGGATCCGGAGCTCAAGGCCGGAAAGCGGCGGGCCCTGGTGCTACGGGTGGAGTCGGTCACGCTCCTGCCGCCGGCCCCCGTCGTCAAAGTCGCCTCGGTCGCCGAGCTGCTGGCCGACCGGGAACGCTTCGACCGCGCGACGATCGAGCTCGAAGGCGACTACGCCTCGCGCTTCGAAGTCTCGGCGCTCGCCGGCGAGATCTGGCTCGAAGCCGCGCCCGGGGCGAAGGTACTGGGCACCCCTTCCCACGGCTTCGGAACCCGCCGGGTGCGCGTCGTCGGCACCCTGTTCGCGAAGCCCGGCGCGCGCTACGGCCACATGGGCGGCTACGCCATGCTCCTCGTGGCGCGCGAGATCGAGTACCTCTGACGCCTCGACTGCTACGAACGAACAAACGAAGACGAAAGAAAGAACTCACCTAGGGAAAGGCTGCTGGCGAGAGAGCTTCGAGCAGCCGAGGCACTGGCCAGTTCACGAGGGCATTGCGGCAGCCCACACTCCCCAGTCGAGAGCCTTGGGCCGAAAAGTTCGAGCTCTCGCCAGCCTGCAAAGAGAGGCTCACCTGGGGAAAGACCGCTGGCGAGAGAGCCTCGCGAGTCCGAGCCGGCCGCCAGTTCACGAGGGCGTTGCGGCAGCGCACACTCCCAGCCAGAAGCCTCTGCCGGTGGGCGATGGATTCGAGCTGCCGCCAACCTGCGAAGAAAGGCTCGCCTGGGGAAAGACCGCTGCGGAGAGCGCCTCGCGAGTCCGAGCCGGCCGCCAGTTCACGAGGGCATCCGAGCAGCCCACGCTCCCAACCAGAAGCCTCTGCCGGTGGGCAGTGCGTCCGAGCAGCCGCCAGTTCACGAGGGCGCCCGAGCAGCCCAGACTCCTAACCAGAGGCCTCTGCCGGTGGGCGAGGGGTCGGAGCTGCCGCCGGTCGCCTACCGGCGCGGTCGGGGGCTACTGCATCCCCTCGATCCTGCCGTCGATCAGGTCGATCGACTCGGCCAGGGGTTTCTTGGGCAGGCCCGGCATGCGCAGGATCTCGCCGGTCAAGGCGACGATGAAGCCAGCGCCCGCGGCGATCAGCAGCTGGCGCACGGTGACCTCGAAGTCCTCCGGGCGGCCGCGCAGCTTCGGGTCGTCCGAGAGCGAGTTCTGCGTCTTGGCGATGCACACCGGCAGCTTCTCGTAGCCCAGCCGCCGGATGTCGGCGAGGTCGCGCTCCGCCGTCTTGGTGAGCGTGATCGTCCGCGCGCCGTACATGGTCCTGGCGATCGCCAGGATCTTCTCCGGGATCGGCTGGTCGAGCTCGTAGAGCGGCCGGAAGGGCTTCGAGTGCTTCTCGGCGTGCTCGAGCACCGTGCGCGCCAGATCGAGCGCCCCTTCGCCGCCGCGCGCGAAATGGTCCGAGAGCGCGAACGGCACGCCCATCGCCGCCGCCCGTTCGGCCACCGCCGCGATCTCCTCCGGCGCGTCGTCGCCGAAGCGGTTGAGCGCCACCACCGGCGTCTCGCCGAAACAGCGAATGCTCTCGATGTGCTTCTCGAGGTTCGGCAGGCCGCGGCGCACCGCCTCGACGTCGCTTTCGCCGAGGCCGGCGAGCGCCGTGCCGCCGTGGTACTTCAGGGCGCGGACCGTGGCCACCAGCACTACCGCCGCGGTGTCGAGCCCGGCGCCGCGCAGCTTGATGTCGAAGAATTTCTCCGCCCCCAGGTCGAAGGCGAAGCCGGCCTCGGTCACCGCCCAGTCGGCCAGGTGCAACGCCATGCGGGTGGCGAGGACGCTGTTGCAGCCGTGCGCGATGTTGGCGAACGGCCCGCCGTGGATGAAGGCCGGAACGCCCTCGAGCGTCTGCACCAAATTCGGCTTGATCGCGTCGGCGAGCAGAGCGAGCATGGCGCCGGCGGCGCCCAGTCCCTTCGCGGTGACCGGTTGGCCGTCCTTGGTGAACGCGACCAGGGTGCGCTCGAGGCGCTGGCGCAGATCGCTCTCGCTCTCCGACAGGCAGAGCATCGCCATCACCTCGGAGGCGGCCGTGATGTCGAAGCCGCTCTCGCGCGGTACGCCCTCGGTCGGCCCGCCGAGCCCGATCACCGCGCGCCGCAGCGCGCGATCGTTCATGTCCAGGCAGCGCCGGAAGAGGATGCGGCGCGGATCGATCCCCAGCGTATTCTCGAAGTAGACGTGGTTGTCGAGCATCGCCGCTAGCAGGTTGTTCGCCGAGGTGATGGCGTGGAAGTCGCCGGTGAAGTGGAGGTTGATCTTGTCGGCCGGCGCCACCTGGCTGCGACCGCCGCCGGTCGCGCCGCCCTTGATCCCCATGCAGGGTCCGAGCGAGGGCTCGCGCAGCGCCAGGCAGGCTTTCTCCCCGAGCAGGGTCAGCCCCTGCGCGAGGCCGATCGACGTCGTCGTCTTGCCTTCGCCGGCCGGCGTCGGGGTGATCGCCGAGACCAGCACCAGCTTGCCGGTCCCGGGTCGCGCCCGTGGCCGCTCGAGCGCCCGCGGCTCCACCTTCGCCATGTACTTGCCGTACGGTTCCCACTCCGACTCCTCGAGGCCGAGGCCGCCGGCCACGTCGCCGATCGGGCGCAGCTTCACGCCGCGCGCGATCTCGAGATCGTTCTTCAAGGCCATGTTCCGCTCTCCACGAAAAGGGAATTCAACCGGCGCCGAGAGGCGACCGCCAACTCGCCAAGACCCGCATGTAGTTGGCGCGCTCGAGACGCTTCGGATCCGGGCAACGCTCGAGCGAGAGACTACCTCGGATCTCGTCGAGCGATTCGATCTCGTGCTCCTCGAGCCAGCGCGCGAGGTCGGCGCGCACCTCCGCCAGCCGGGCCGGCCCGCGCCGCAGCAGCTCCGAGACCATCTGCACGGCGTCGGCGCCGCACATCACCGCCTTGACCACGTCGAGCGCTCCGTGCACGCCGCCCGAGGCGGCGATCGAGGAGCGCAGGCGGCCGCGCAGGATGGCGATCCAGCGCAAGCGCAGCAGCAACTCCGAGCTCTCGGACAGATGCAGGGTGTCCACCAGCTCCATCTGCTCCGGGTCGACGTCCGGTTGGTAGAAGCGATTGAACAGCACCAGGCCGGCGATCCCCTGCTCGTCGAGGCGGGTCGCGAAATGCGCCAGCGAGGTGTAGAACGGCGAGAGCTTCACGGTCACCGGGATCATCACCGCGTCGGTCACCGCCTGCGCGACCTCGAGCGTTCGTTGCTCGACCGTGGTCGCGCTCTCCGCGGCGTCGGTCTCGAGCTCGTAGACGTTGAGCTCCAGCGCGTCGGCTCCCGCGGCCTCCATCAGCTGCGCGTAGGCGAGCCAACCGCCGTTCGTGGTGCCGTTGAGCGACGCGATCACCGGGACGCCGACCGCTTGCTTGATGCTGCGGATGCGCTCGAGGTAGTCGTCCGGCCCCCAGGCGAGCCCGGCCGGCTCGGGGAGATAGGACAGGGCCTCGCCGAACGACTCGCTGCCGTGCGCCAGCGCCTCTTCGGTCGCGGCGCGCTCGCCCTCGACCTGCTCCTCGAACAGCGAGCGCATGACGATCGCGGCTGCCCCGGCGTCCTCCAGCCGGCGCACGGTGTCGAGATCGTCGGAAAGCGGCGAGGCGCCGGGCATCAACGGATGCGCCAGCTCGATTCCCAGGTAGGTGCTGCGCAGGTCCACGCCGGCCATCGCCTCACCCCCGTCCGGCGCCTTCCGGCGCCCGCTCGTCGCGCGGCACCGTCAGGTGCGAGAGTTGTTCGTAGAGCGCCACGCGGCGCGTCACTTCGCGTTGCGCCTGGGCCATCAACCGCCGGAAACGGTCGGGATCGCGCTTCTCCACCATGCGGAAGCGCGCCTCGTTGCGCATGAAGTCGGCGACCGGTACCGAGGCCGGCGCGGCGTCCAGGTGCAGCGGCGGCTCGCCCTGCGCCACCCGGCGCGGATCGAAGCGGTAGAGCGGCCAGAGACCGCTCTTCGCCGCCAAGTCCTGCTGCGCGGCGCCGTGCACCAGGTCGTAGCCGTGCGCGATGCAGTGGCTGTAGGCGATGACCAGCGAGGGCCCGGGGTACGACTCGGCCTCGCGGATCGCCTCGACCGTCTGGTTGATCTTGGCGCCGAAGGCGACGCGCGCCACGTAGACGTGACCATAGCTCATCGCCAGCAAGCCGAGGTCCTTCTTGCCGATCTCCTTGCCGGCGCTGGCGAACTTGGCGGCGGCGCCGAGCGGCGTCGCTTTCGACTGCTGGCCGCCGGTGTTCGAGTAGACCTCGGTGTCGAGCACCAGGACGTTGACGTCGCGGTGCTGGGCGAGGACGTGGTCGAGGCCGCCGAAGCCGATGTCGTAGGCCCAGCCGTCGCCGCCCACGATCCACAGGCTCTTGCGCACCAACGCGTCGGCGAACGCCGCGAGATCGGCCGCCTCGCGAGCGGGGTCGCGCGCCAGCGCCGCCAGCAGCTCGGCGACCCGCGCGCGCTGCGCCGCGACGCCCGCTTCCGAGAGCTGCTCGGCCGTGAGCAGGCTGGAGACCAGCGCCTCGGGCAACCGGTCCGCGAGCCGGGCGAGCAGGTGCTTCGCCCGTCGCTCGCGGGCGTCGAGCGCCAGCCGGAACCCGAAGCCGAATTCGGCGTTGTCCTCGAACAGCGAGTTCGACCAGGCCGGGCCGCGCCCTTCGGGGTTCTTCGAGTAGGGCGTCGTCGGCAAGTTGGCGCCGTAGATCGACGAACAGCCGGTGGCGTTGGCGATCAGCAGTCGGTCGCCGAAGAGCTGGGTGAGAAGCTTCAGGTACGGAGTTTCGCCGCAGCCGGCGCAGGCGCCGGAGGACTCGAAGAGCGGTTGCAGGAGCTGCGAGCCCTTGGCGTCCAGGCGCGCGACGCGAGTGCGATCGACCTCGGGCAGCGCCAGGAACCGTCCGTAGTTCGCCCGCTCGATGTCGAGGTGCTCGGCGCGCGGGCGCATCTCGATCGCCTTGTGGCGCGGGTTGGAGCGCTCCTTGGCCGGGCAGACGGCGACGCAGAGGCCGCAGCCGGTGCAGTCGTCCGGGGCGACTTGCAGGGTGTACTCGAGGCCGCGCAGGTCGGCCGCCTTGTAAGGCCGCGAGTGGAGGTCGACGGCGGAGCCGCCGCCGCCCTCCCACACCTTGGCGCGGATCGCCGCGTGCGGGCAGACGAAGGCGCACTGATTGCACTGGATGCACAGATCGGCGTCCCAGATCGGGATCTCGGCCGCCAGCCCCCGCTTCTCCCACACCGCCGTCCCCGTGGGCCAGGTGCCATCGACCGGAAAGGCGGAGACCGGCAGCAGATCGCCCTTGCCCGCCATCAGCACGGCGGTCACTCGGGAGACGAAATCGGGAGCGTTCGCCGGTACGATCGGCGGCCGGGAGCGGGTCGCGTCGGCGCTCGGCGGCACCGGGATTTCCACCAAGGCCGCGAGGGCCGCGTCGATCGCCGCCTCGTTTTGCGCCACGACCGCGGCGCCGCGCTTGGCGTAGCTCGACGCCACCGCCGCCTTGATGTGGGCGATCGCCTCGGCCGCCGGCAGCACCCCGGAGAGGGCGAAGAAGCAAGTCTGCATGATGGTGTTGATCCGGCCGCCGAGGCCGGCGGCGCGGGCTACCGCCGCGGCGTCGATGGCGAACAGGCGCAGCCCCTTGGCGATCGCCTGCTCCTGCACCTCGCGCGGCAGCGACGCCCAGACCTCGGCCGCCGGGCGCGGCGTGTTGAGCAGCAAAGTGCCGCCGGGCAGCGCCAGCTCGGCCATCTCGAAGCGATCGAGGAATTCCGGCTGGTGGCAAGCGACGAAGTGCGCCCGCCGCACGAGGTAGCTCGAGCGGATCGGCCGTGGTCCGAAGCGCAGGTGGGAGACGGTGACCGCGCCCGATTTCTTCGAGTCGTAGACGAAGTAGCCCTGGGCGAAGAAGTCGGTCTCCTCGCCGAGGATCTTGATCGAGTTCTTGTTCGCCCCCACCGTGCCGTCGGATCCCAGGCCGAAGAACACCGCGCGCCGTACGTCGTCGGGTTCGAGATCGAAATCGGGGTCGAAGGCGAGCGAGCCGTGCGAGACGTCGTCGACGATGCCGATGGTGAAGCGATTCCGCGGCCGCGGGGCCTCGAGCTCGGCGAACACCGCGCGCACCATCGCCGGGGTGAACTCCTTCGAGGACAGGCCGAAGCGCCCGCCGACCACCTGGGGCGGACTCGCGAACTGCGCCGTCGCGCCTTCGGCCAACGCCGCCACGACGTCGAGGTAGAGCGGCTCGCCGGGGCTCCCCGGCTCCTTGGTGCGATCGAGGACCGCGATCCGACGGGTCGTGCCCGGCAGCTCGGCGAGGAAGCGTTCGACGGCGAAGGGACGGTACAGCCGGACCTTCAGCACGCCTACCCGCTCGCCGCGCTCGATCATCCAGTCGACCGTCTCGTGCGCCGCCTCGGCGCCCGATCCCATGGCCACGATCACCCTCTCGGCCTGCGGGTGGCCGTGGTACTCGAACAACCGATAGGCGCGCCCCGTGCGGTCGGCGAAACGAGCGAACACCCGCTCCACCACGGCGGGGCAGGCGGCGTAATAGGGATTCGCCGCCTCGCGCCCTTGGAAGAAGGCGTCCGGGTTCTGCGCCGTGCCGCGCAGCACCGGCCGCTCGGGGTCGAGGGCGCGCGCGCGGTGCGCCGCGATCGCGCGCTCGTCGATCAACGCCGCCAGGTCGACCTCGGCCAGGGCGTCGATTTTCGCCACCTCGTGCGAGGTGCGGAAGCCATCGAAGAAGTGCAAGAACGGAATCCGCGCCTCCAGGGTCGCGGCGTGCGCCACGGCGGCGAAGTCCTGCGCCTCCTGCACCGAGCCGGCAGCCAGCATGGCGAAGCCGGTCGGCCGGGCGGCCATGACGTCCGAGTGATCGCCGAAAATCGACAGCGCGTGGGTGGCGATGGTGCGCGCCGCGACATGGAGCACGAACGGCGTCAGCTCGCCGGCGATCTTGTACATGTTGGGCAGCATCAGCAGCAGCCCCTGCGAGGCGGTGAAGGTGGTGGCGAGGGCGCCGACCGCCAGCGCGCCGTGGACCGCGCCCGCGGCGCCGCCCTCGGACTGCATCTCGACCACCTCCGGGACCATGCCCCAGAGGTTCCTGCGCCCCTCGGCCGACCAGGCGTCGGCGAGCTCGCCCATCGTCGAGGCGGGGGTGATCGGGTAGATGGCGATCACCTCGCTCAGCCGATGGGCGATCGCCGCAACCGCCTCGTTGGCGTCGACCGTGATGCGTTCGGCGCTCTGCATGGTCCCTGTCCTCACTTGACCAACAGCACGGCGCAGGGCGCGAGCAGCGCCACGCGGAAGCTGATCGTCAGCCAGTCGCGGCCCGGAGGGCCGGGTTCGAGGCGATGCGACGCGAGCACGATCAGGTCCGCCGCGGCCGCTGCCGCCTCCGCGACGATGCGCTCCACTCGTCGGCCGTAGACGACCTCCGTGCGCACTTCGAGCCCCTGCGCTCGCGCGCCTGCGGCCAGGCGCTCGAGACCCGCGCGCGCTTTCGCCTCCAAGCGGGTGTAGAACTCGTCGAGCTCGGTCTCGTCCTCGATGGTCTCGATCACGTGCAGGAGGAGGATCTCGCCGCCGCCTTGCGCCAGCTCGCAGGCGGTCGCCACCGCGGCGCGGTTCTTCTCGGTCAGGTCCGCCGGAACGACGATCTTGCGGTACATGTCGGACTCCCGTGAGATCAAAAAAGGCGCCGGACCCCGTGCGGCCCGGCGCCTTCGTCCCCGGGGACGGGGGTCGGTGACCTGCTTCAGAGATGCAGCTTGAAGTAGACCCCGATCACGTTGGCCGTATAGTCGCCGAAGTTCGTGTCGAGGATCAGCGCTCCCGGCAGGTAGTTCTTCAGCCCCTGCGAGATGAAGCTCGACAGCGTGTAGTCCTCGTACCGATACTCGACGCCCACCCAGAGGCGATCGGTGGCCTGATACCCGACCTTGGCCGCCCCGGTGAACAGCTTGATGTCCTCGTAATTGTCGAAGCCCACGGCCGTGTTGGGCGTGCCGCCCGGCGGGCTGAACAGGCCAGCCGCGCCGTTCGACTTGCTCCAGGTAGCCGAGAGATCGAACATCCAACGCTTGGCGCTCTCGCGGTGGTAGCCGAGGCCCCAGGCGTCGTTCTTCTCGTCGAAGTCGGCGAACCAGTTGTCCTGCGGGTTCGTCGACAAAACCGCTCCCGACTGCCGCGCCGCCTGCTTCACCTTGCGATCGGCGTAGGTGCCGAAGACGAAGAAGTTGCTGCCTTCGCCCATCGCCCAGTCCCACTCGGCGTTGTAGGTCATCAGCTTGTCGGAAGTCAGGCCGAAGACGCTCTTGTCGTACTTGTCGTTGCGGCCGACCGCCGACAGGGCGAGATCCATCGAGTCGGTGATCGCCCAGTGCGCCGCGACCTTCCAGGAATCGTACTTGCGGGCTGCTTCGTCGTACTTTCGCAGATCCGGTTGGTTGTTCACCCCCTCGGGCTCGACGAAGCTCGCCTCGGCCGCCTCCGGATGGTACGCCGAGATCTTGCGATCGGCGGTCTCCCAGCTCGCCCGCAGGTCGAAGGTCTTCGAGAATCGGCCGTCGTAGCTGACCTTGAAAATGTTCTCGTCGGTCGAATCGACTTCGCGGAAGGTCCGATCCCAGCTGCGGCGCAGGAACGAAGCGCCGAGGTGGTGATCGGCGTTCAGGTCCCAGCCGAACTCGGCCGAGAGATCGGTGTTCTTGTAGCCGTACGGGACGCTGACGCGGCCGATCGCCTCCCAGACCGCGTCGTAGCGCACGTAGCCGGGGAACTCGATCCGCCGCGACTTGTTGTCGTAGTCGTAGTACTTGCCGCGGAAGACCAGGCTGAACTTCTCCGCCAGCCGGGTGCTGAGCGAGCCGGTGAAAGAGGTGACGTTGACCTTGCTGTCGGCGTTCTGCGCCGTGAGATTGGCGCGGTCCGTGGCGTCGAACGTGTGGCCGGCTTCGTCGATCCCGCGGATGGCGCCGTTCAGGGTGTAGGCCGCCAGCGGGTCGTTCTGCTTCATCGCCGTGTAGGCGAAGACGCCGCTCGCCACCCAGCCGCCGAACTTCCCGCGGCCGTTGAGGTAGAGGGTGCCCGCCTTGTTGTCCGGCGCGAGGGTCCCCTGGCCGAGAACCGAGCCGCCGATCGAGCCCGCGCCGGGAGCGGTGTAGGCCGAAGGGTCGGTGGCGCTGGTGACGCGGAAGGGGTTGTCCCAGACCAGGGTATCGACGTGGTTCTTGAAGTCCGACCAGCGATAGCCGAATTGCACCCCGCCGCGCTCGCCCTTCCACTCGCCGGAGAGCTCGGCGCCGGAGGTGTCGTAGTCGATCGGCTCCGGCAGCTCGATGACGTTGCTGAAGCCGAACGACGCCCCGTAGGCGCGGTTGCCGCTGCGCGCCTCGTGGGTGTAGTCGGCCGTCCAGGCGAGACGGTTCATCCTGCCGAGGTCGAGCCGCGCGTGGGTGCGATCGCGCTCGAGCGACAAGTCGATCGAGTGCGCGGTCGCGAGATAGGGCGCGAGCAGGCCGTTCAAGAAGCTGAAGACGATTCCCGCCTTGTTGGTCGCGAACTGGCGTTCGATCGCGGCTTGGAGCGAGGCCTGGATCGGATCGGCGACTTCGTAGCGCCCCGCTCCGGTGCGGGTGAAGAGGATGCGCCCGTCGTTGCCGAAGTTGTGCGGGATCTTGTTGTAATCGAGCAGGAATTCGTAGCGCCCGGCGACGCCGTAAGTCAGAGTGTAGCGTGCGTCGCGGCGGCCGACGTGGGACATGCGCACGTCGAGCGCCCGGTTGCCGTCGGCGCTGGCGCCGGTGATCACCAGCTTGTCGACCGTGGCGCCGCTCTGGATGTCGCGATACTCATTGAACTTCGAGGACGTCGTGTCGAGGTCGACGTCGAGCAGCGAGACCTTGAGCGGTTCGAGCTGCAGGGTGAAGCCCTGGCTCGAGCCCTCGCCGCGAACCGGCGCGGCGATCGCCAGGAGAGCCGCGCAGCCGACGACGACCCCGATCGGGAGTTTCCTCAGGTTGCCCATGGCGCCCTCCTCAGTGCCCCAGGTACGGCGAAGATGGATTGTTGCTGCCGTGGATCGACGCGTGGCAGTCGAGACAGGCCCGGTTGAAGATCCGGTTGCTGGCTCGCGCCGCGTCGGCGAGAGTCGTGGCGTCGTACAGCGTGCCCGGGTGCCGGGTGTTCGAGTGGCATTCCTGGCAAATGTACGGCACCGAGGTCCGCTGCAGCTTGATGTGGTTCGAGCCGTGCGACACATGGCAGTTCAGGCAGCTCTCGCGCACCGGCGCGTGCTCCCAGAGGAACGGGCCGCGCTTCTCGGTGTGGCAGGTGTAGCACAGGTCGTTGACCGAGGCCGCGCTGATCATCTTCGCCGTCTCGGTGCCGTGTGGGTTGTGGCAGTCCATGCACGAGATTCGCCCTTCGCGGATCGGGTGGTGGGAGTTCTTCCACAGGTCGGCGCGCACTTCCTTGTGACACTGGAAGCAGACCTCCATCGCGGAGGCCGCCTTGAGCTGCTGGCTCTCCGACTTCGCGGCGTGCACGCTGTGGCAGGTCAGGCAGGAGAGGCCGCGCGTGTCGTGCACGCTGCCTACCCACAGGAATTGCTTGCCGCCGCCGTGGCAGGTCTGGCAGACCTGGTTCTGCTGGTGCGCGGTCTTGTCGGTCAGCCGCATCGACACGTTCTCGGGATCGTCGATGTGCAGGCTGCCCGGTCCGTGGCAGGCCTCGCAGCCGTGGGCCGAGAGCTTCGCGAAACCGGCCTGGCCGTGCGGTGTTCCGGCGAGCGTCTTCGCGACCTCGCCGTGGCACTCGAGGCAGGCCTGATCGCCGACGAAGGTCGCGGCGCTCGGCGTGTCTCCCGCGACGCACACGGTCGCGGCGGACGCGAACGCCACCGCGAATCCGAGCGTCACCGCGAATCTCGTTGTGCTCGTCATTCTCCACCTCCCCCCCAAGCGTCTGGGGCCCGCGACTACGACGTGAGTCTTGGCTTCCGTTGAGACGGAATCTATACCTTCGAGGGCAGCGCCACCCCCTCCCGGGGGGTGGGGGTACCTGCGCCGCCCCGACCCCGGCCCCGGCTGCGATGTCCGCCTTTGCCTTTGCTTTTCCCTCGACCGAATCCCTTCTTCGCCGGCTGGCGGCGGTCTCTGGCTGGCGCCTCAGGGTTGGGTGCCGCTGTGGCACTCGGAGCAGAGGGTGGACTGCCACTCGTCGCCGATGTCCTCGGGGTGCTCGAACTCCAGGCTGGCGAGCCCGGTGGCGGTCTGGCGGCGGTCGCCGCTGCCCTGCGCGAGGATCGTGTGGCAGACGTCGCACTGGCGGCGCACGACCTTGCCGTCCGCGCTCTTGTGCTTGCCGTCGTGGCAGCGCATGCAACCGGGGTAGATCAGATGCCCGATGTTGTTCGGATAGGAGCGCCAGCTCGCCTTCATCTCCGGGAAGATGTTCTGCGAGTACGCGCGCTGCGCGGCCTCGATAGCCCGGCCCACCGCCGGGTCCTCGCCGAACCTGGCGCGCAGCGATTTCTCGATCGCCGCCGCGGCCGCCGCCCCGGTTTCGTAGTCCGCGGCCAGCGCCGCGGTCGCCGCCGCCTTGACGCCTGCGAGCGCGCGGTCGATGCGCCGATCGCGAAAGGCTTCGTCGATCGCTTCCTCGGGGGAGCGGTAGTTGTGGCTCGGACGGTTGTGGCAATCGACGCAGTCCATGCGCCGCATGTTCGCCGGGACGATCAGCGCGCGATCGAGCGGCTTCTCGGCGTCCTCGTAGACGCGCACCTCGCCGGATTTCCGGTCGCGCACCCGCACCCAAGGAATGTCCTGCCGGCGGTCGTCGCGCGGCACGTAGTCGACCTCGACGCCGATGTTCATGTGCCAGTGGATGCCGGCCTCTCGGCCGGTCGCCGGGTCGTTGCCGCCGATCTTGAGCAGCATGTCGATCGGCCACAGGGTGTTGGCGTCGTCGTAGAGGGTGTGCTCGAAGTGCTTCAACTGCGCGCCGAAGATCTTCCCCGGCCAATGGCACTGCTCGCAGGTCTCCTGCGCCGGGCGCAGGTTGCGCACCGGGGTCGGGATCGGCCGCGGGTAGTTGTTCGCCAGCACGGCGTAGACCTGGTAGGCGCCCGAGAGCTTGGACTTCACGTACCATCCCGCGCCCGCGCCGACGTGACACTCGGTGCAGGCGACGCGCGCGTGCGGCGAGTGCTGATAGGTCGTGTACTCGGGAGCCATCGCCTCGTGACAGGTGGTGCCGCAGAAGCTGACGGTCTCGCTGAAGTGATAGGTCTCGTAGCTGCCGACCGCCGACAGCGCGGCGAAGAACGCGGTGGCCACGCCGAAAACCAGCGCCGCCCGACGCTGGGATTGGCGGTTGAGATCGAGGACCGGCCAGGCGGCGGACTGCGGCGCGCCGCCGCGGCGCCACTGGCGCCACATGCCGAACGGCACCAGCAGGAGCGCGAACACCAACACGGCCGGCAGGACGACGAAGAGGAGGATCCCTAAGTAGGGGTTCGTCGTCGGGGAGAGGAAGAAATGGATCGCCAGCAGGATGGCGAGCACCAGACCGACCGCGAGCGCCAGCGCGCCGCCGATCATGCTCCACGGGTTGCGCAGCAGACGCGGCCAGTCGCCTCGGGTCATCGAGCTCCTCCCTGGACCGGCATTATGCCGAACGGATTTCGCCCGCCAACACCCCGCTCGGGTGGTGCGCCGGCTGCCGGTAGGATGTGGGCATGCGCGGCCGCCGCACGCTCGCCTGGGTCGCCGCGCTCTACTTGGCGCAGGGCCTGCCGTACGGCGTGA
The DNA here is from genome assembly GCA_046331385.1 of Thermoanaerobaculia bacterium. Classification (GTDB taxonomy): domain Bacteria; phylum Acidobacteriota; class Thermoanaerobaculia; order Multivoradales; family JAGPDF01; genus JAXLQW01. The sequence goes on along the minus strand of JAXLQW010000001.1, from coordinate 316,018 downwards.
GCGCCAAAGTGTGGCCGGTCTACTTTCGCGCCCACGGCGTCTCGCTGACCGACATCGGCCTCATGGGCCTACTCTCCCTGCCCTGGTCGTGGAAGCCGCTCTGGGCGCCGCTCGTCGATCGCTTCGGATCGCGGCGGCAGTGGATCGTCCCCTGCCTCGTCGCGCTCGCCGCGGGCTCGGCCGCGATGCCGATCCTGCCGGCCGACCGGATCGGCCCGGCGCTCGTCGCCCTGCTGCTCGCCTTCACGGTCGCCTCGGCGACGCAGGACATCGCCATCGACGCCTGGGCGGTCCAGGCGTCGGCCGGAGGCGACCTCGGGCGGATCAACGGCTGGCGGGCCTCGGCTTTTCGCGTCGCGGTGGTGATGGCCGGCGGCCTCTCCCTACTGGTGGCGCACGGCCTCGGCTGGCGATGGGCCTGGAGCCTCACGGCGGCCTCCTTCGCCGCGCTGGCGGTGGGAGCGGCGTTCCTGCCCGAGCCCGAACGCCCGGGGGCTCCAGCCGGCGCGCGCCCGTGGCGCTTCGTCGAGCTCGCGCGCTGGATCTTCCGCCGCGAGATGGTGCCGATCGTCCTCTTCGCCCTGCTCTACAAGCTCGGCGACCAGGCGATCCTGCGCATGATCGAGCCCTTCTGGCTCGACCGCGGCATGACGCTGGTGGAGATCGCGGTGGTGGCGAACACCCTCGGCGTCGCGCTGACCATCGCCGGCGCTCTCGGCGGCGGCTGGTTCCTCGGCCGGGTCGGGATGTTTCGCGGGCTCCTCTGGATCGGCTTGGCGCAGGGCGCGGCCTGCCTCGCCTACGCCGCGGTCGCGGCCTGGACGCTGCCGCGCGCGGCGCTCTACGCCGCCGGCAGTCTCGAGTCCCTCGCGCAGGGCCTGGGCGCCGCCGCGCTGCTCGCCTTCCTCACCGGCTGCTGTGACCCGGCCAACGCCGCGACCGAGTACGCCCTGCTCTCGGCCCTGTTCTCGTTCTCGCGCGAGGTCGCCGGCGGCGCCTCCGGCTGGGCCGCCGAGCGGATGGGCTACGCCGCGTTCTTCCTCTTCGCCGCCGCGCTGGCGCTGCCCGCGCTCGCGCTGCTGCCGTGGCTGCGGCCCCGCCTGCTGGAGATCCGCACGTGACCTTCCACGACCACTTCTCGCCCGTCTCCTCGCCCTACGCCGCGTTCCGCCCGCGCTATCCCGCGGCGCTCTTCGACTGGCTCGCCGCCGCGGCGCCGGGACACGATCTCGCGTGGGACTGCGCCACCGGCAACGGCCAAGCCGCTCTCGGCCTCGCGACCCGCTTCCGCAAGGTGATCGCGACCGACGCCTCGGCGCGCCAGATCGCCGCGGCGACGCCCGACCCGCGGATCGAGTACCGGGTGGCGCCGGCCGACGCGAGCGGCTTGACGAGCGCGTCATGCGATCTGGTGTCCGTCGCCCAGGCGCTGCACTGGTTCGACCTCGGGAAGTTCTGGCCCGAGGCGCGACGGGTGCTGCGGCCGGGGGGGCTGCTCGCGGTCTGGCTCTACGTCTTCACCGAGTTCGATCATCCGCCGCTCGACCAGCTCTTCCACCATTTCTGGTCCGAGGTGGTCGGCCCCTACTGGCCGCCGGAACGGGCGCTGGTCAACGAGCGCTACCGCTCGATCGCGCTGCCCTTCCCAGAGCTCGAGACGCCGCACTTCGCGATCGAAGTGGATTGGACGCTGGCGGAGCTCCTCGGCTACGTCGGCACCTGGTCGGCGGTGCACCGCTACCGCACGAGCACCGGCAGCGATCCGGTCGACGCCATCGCACCCAGGTTCGCCGATCTGTGGGGTGACGACCCGACCGGCAAGCGCCACCTCCGCTTCCCCATCACCCTGCGCGCCGCCAAGCGCCCCTAGCGCACGCAGCGCCACCGAATTCTCCCCGGGGCGCCGAACGTCCGCGCCTTCGCCGGAGCGTTGGCCCCTGCCCTTGCCCTTGCTCTTGCTTTTCTCTCGCCCGGATCCCCTCAGCGCTGGATGCCGGCAGCCCGGCGCCTTCGGCGCCCGGGTCAGGTGGCTGGGCTTGCAAGGTGGCAAGCGGCGTTTGGCTGCACCGGGTCTCTTGGCGGGTCGGGTGGATCGGCGACGAGGCCGCAACTTTTCTCCTCGACCGGAGTAATACCCGATACCGACACCGGGAGGGCTCGATGCCGAGGAGAACGAGCGCAGGGGGAGCGGAGCAGAGCGCGCGGGATTTCGCGCCGGCGGCCCGGCCGCCGAGGTCGACGACCCGCCGGGCGACGCACGGTGCCGCCGGCATCGCGCTGCTCGCCGCGGCGGCTTGGGGCCAGGCTTCCCCGCCGGCCGCGCCGGCCCCGGCGACCCCGCCGATGGACATCCGGCGCGCCGCCGGCGCGATCGAGGTCGATGGCGACCTCGGCGATCCGGGCTGGAAGGGGGCGGTCTCCTTCGACCAGTTTCTCGAAACCTCCCCGGCGGACAACATTCCGGCCAAGGTGAAGACCGTGGTCTGGCTGGCCTACGACCAGCGGTATTTCTACGTCGGAATCCGCGCCGACGACCCCGAACCGGGTCAGATCCGCGCCCCCTACGTCGACCGCGATCAGGTGATCGGCACCGACGACAACATCGCCGTCTTCCTCGACACGCGCAACGACCACCGCGCCGCCCTCGAGCTGCGGGTGAGCCCGCGCGGCATCCAAGCCGACGGCGTCTACAACGATTCGAACGGCGCCGAGGACTTCGCGCCCGATTTCTTCTACGACACCGCGGCGAAGATCACCGCCGAGGGCTGGCAGGCCGAGTACCGCATCCCGTTCTCGTCGTTGCGCTATCCGAAGCAGGACCCGCAGAGCTGGGGAATCCTGGTCTGGCGCAACTATCCGCGCGACTACCGCTACGCCTTCCACAGCGCTCCGATCGAGCGCGGCAGCAACTGCCTCGTCTGCCACGCGCACGAGATCCGCGGGCTCTCCGGGCTGCCCGACACCAAGCACATGGTGATCGCGCCCTACGTCAACGGCAAGCGCGAGGGCGCGCGCTCCGGCGGGCCGGAGACCGACTTCCGCTACGACGACGTCGCCGCCGACGGCGGGGTCGACTTCAAGTGGAACCCTACCGCGGCGAGCGCCCTCGACGCGACGATCAACCCCGATTTCTCGCAGATCGAGTCCGACACGGCGCAGATCTCGGCCAACCAGCGCTTCGCCCTCTTCTACCCCGAGAAGCGACCGTTCTTTCTCGAAGGGGTCGACTTGTTCGACACCCCGATCCAGGCGGTCTACACGCGGACGATCACCGATCCGAAATGGGGCGTGCGGACGACCGGCAAGAGCGGCGACTACGGCTACACGCTGCTCGTCACCCAGGACCGCGGTGGCGGCCTGGTGATCCTCCCCGGGCCGCAGGGCTCGAGCTTCGCGCCGCAGGACTTCCAGTCGACGGTGGCGATCGGCCGGCTCAAGAAGGACTTCGGGGTCTCCTACGCGGGACTGCTCTACACCGGCCGCGAGATCCAGGGCGGCGGCCACAACCGCGTCCTGGGGCCCGACTTCCAGTGGCGCCCGAGCGATCTCGACGCGATCACCGGCGAGGTTCTGTGGAGCGACACGCAGGACCCGGAATCGATCGGCGGCCGGCCGGGCGAGAGCCGCACGGGCCACGCGGCCGCGCTCGGCTGGGGGAGAAACGCTCGGAGGTACGACAACTACGCCAAGCTGACCGAGATCAGCGACGGCTTTCGCGCCGACCAGGGGTTCGTCACCCAGACCGGCTACCGCGACCTGTTCGCCAACGGCGCGCTGCGCTTCTACCCGAGCGGCCTCTTCCGCTTCCTGCGCGCGTACGCCTTCGCTGAGCGCACCTGGCAGATCGGCGACGGCAGTCTCGGGCACGACTACGGCGTCGGCTTCCTCGGCACCGGCAGCCGCAATCTCAACGCGCAGGCGGAGCTCCACCACCAGCAGGTGCGGGTCGGCGACCGCCTGCTCACCCAGCGCTATCTCTTCCTCTTCGGCCAGGTCGATCCCGGTCGCCGCTGGCCACGGGTGGGATTCAGCCTCAACCTCGGCGAGCAGGTGGATTTCGCCAACGGCCAGGTCGGACACGGACCGAATCTCTACCTCTACACCCAGATCCGGCCGACCGACCACCTCGAGTTCCAGGTCGACGCGCGGCGTTCCTGGGTCGACGTGCGCGGGCAGCGGCTGTTCACGGCGCGAGTCGAGCGCTTGAAGACGACCTACGTCTTCAATCGTCGCGCCCTGCTGCGCCTGATCGGCCAGTACGTGCGCACCGACAGCGACCCGACGCTCTACCCGTTCGACGTGCCGGCCAAGGAGGGCGGCTTCTCGAGCTCGGCGCTCTTCAGCTACAAGCTCAACTGGCAGACGGTACTCTTCCTCGGCTACGGCGACGAGCGCACCCTGCTCGAGGACTCGAGCCTGCTGCGCACCTCGAACGCGGTCTTCTTCAAGATCTCCTACGCCATCCAGCGCTGACCCGGCGCCTGGACGCTTCAGGCGGGCGGACGCAGGGGGAATCCGTAGACCGAGCCGCCGATCGAGGTAGCGACGATCGTGTCGCCCGCGAGCGCGAGCGAGCCGCCGAAGCCCCACATGTGTCCGTCCGCCGACTCCGGCAGCGGCCAACGTTCGACGACGCTGCCGTTGCTGCGATCGAGGACGCAGAGACTCGCCGCGTGCGGCAGGAAGTACGGCGTTCCGCCGGCGGCGCCGGCGTAGATCCGCTCGCCGACGACGAGCGGCGTGCCGAAGGTCCAGCCGAAGACGTCGGCGCGCCAGAGCACGCGGCCATCGCCGGGGTCGAGGGCGCTGACCCGCCCCATATCGGAGGAGCCGACGTAGAGCACGCCCCTGTCGACCGTCGGCGTCGATTCGAGCCAGGAACCCCAGAAGGTCGTGTGCCAGAGCTCCTCGCCGCTCGCCGACGCGAGCGCGACGAGGCCGACGCCGCGGTTGCCCACCACGACCCGATCCCCGGCCACCGCCGGCTCGTTCTCCACCTCGGCCTTCGTGTCGTGCTTCCAGGCCTGCTCGCCGGTTGCCCGGTCGAGGGAGTAGACGAAGTGGTCGGCGCTGCCGAAGACGACGCGGTCGCCCGCCTGCGCCGCGCCGCCGCGAATCTTGCCGCCGGTCGCGAATCGCCAACGCCGCGCGCCGGTCGCGACGTCGACCGCGTGGAAGCTCCCGTCCCCCGAGCCGACGTAGACCGTGTCGTCGATCACCAGCGGGCGCGGGGCGTGGAAATCCCAACCGATGCCGTCCGGGTGCGGCAAGACGCGCGACTCGCGCGCGTCGCCGAGGTCGTAGCGCCAGAGCTCCTTGCCGCCCTGGCGCGCGAGCTTGAACAAGTAGCCGTTGTCGGCCACGAAGTAGACCGCGTCCGCGGTGAGGCGCGCGGCGCCGAAGATCGGTCGACCCGCCTCGAAGGTCCAGAGGATCGTGCCGTCGCTCGTCTTGACGGCGTCGAACACCCCGCCCGTCGTGCCGACGTAGGCGATGCCGTCGGCGACCGCCGGCGAGGCGAAGATCTGGCCCGAGAGGCGGGTCTGCCAGCGCGGCCCCGGGCCGGCCGGGAACCGCGGAATCGGCGGGGGCGAAGGGAGAGCCTCGACGCGCCGTAGCTCGAGAGGGATCTTCGCGCTGCCGAACTTGGCGGACAAGCGGTCGCCGTCGATCGTGCCGGTGAGTGCCAGCGTGTCGATGGCGATCGACCGGCCCTCGACTTTCACCTCCCCCGGGTAGGCCATGTCGAAGTAACCGGCGATCGGTTGAGTGATCGCGACGCGCAAGTCGCCCTTTTCGTCGCGCCGGATCTCGATACCGAAGTCGACCGTCTCCTTCGGTGCCGGGAGCTTCCCCCACCACTTCCCCACCGCGACCGCATCCGCTGACGGCGCCGCTCCCGACGCCGGGCCGGCGAGGAGCAGCGCGGCGAGTGCGCCGAGCGCGCGGCGTGGACGGCGCAGAGTCATCGGGGCGTCGAGAGTACGCATACGAGGCTCTCCCAAGTCGGACGGGCGCGCGAGAATCGCGCTCCCGAAGGCCGATACGCAGGGACCGATCGCGGGTTGCCGTCCGTCGCCGTCGACGGGACGAGCCGGTCGCAGCCCGGGGTGGCCGACGCCGAATCGTCCTCCCGGCTCGCCGCGGAGGGTTAGATGCCCGAGGACTCGAGCTGCCTGCGCACTTCGAACCCCGTCTCGCTCGAGACCTCCTATGCCACCGAACGCTAGCGACGCGCGAGCATCCGGTGCCGGAGAATCAGAACGAGCCCGGTCCATTCGACCATTGCGGGCAAGACAACGAAGCCCAGGATTCCGAACAAAGTCCCGAGGGTGTGGGGACGCTCCGGAAGAAAGGGCGCCTCCGCCAGAGGCAGCGACGACAGGATCGAGAGCCACAGCGCGGCGCTCAAGTCCTGAAGCTCGCGGACCGCCGCCTCCAGCCGCGCCAGGAAGTAGGAGGCGATCGGACCGAGGATCGCGAGGCCCGCGATCAGGAACTCGCCCTTCGCGAGAGCGAACGGGATCAGCAGCGCGGTGAGCACCAGGAACGGAAGGCCCCACTCCCACCAGATCGTGTAGAACCGCACCAACGAGCCGAGCAGGGCCTCGATCCGCTCGAGTTCGGCGCGATCGCTCATCGCCAGTGCTCGCCGCAAGCGTCGCAGCGGTACTTCGGGAAGCGCGGGCCGAAGATGGCGACGAAGAGGAAGGCGACGGCCCCGCAGACGGCGCCGCCGACGACGCTGAACTGGTAGCCGACCATGAGAACGGTCACGAACGCCATGGCGGCGAGATAGAGCCCCGTCGGCGGCAGAGGCTCGACTCGATCGCCGCCGCAGGCCGGACAGCGGATCGACTCGACGACGGAGTCGGGCGAGGGAGTCGACTCGAAATCGCGAGGCTCCTCGTTCTCGGGCTCCTCCGCGACGCTCTCCCCCGATGTCGATGCCTCGGAGCCTTTCTCCAGCCTCGCGCGTTCTCGATCGACGCCAGTGCCGCTGGCCCCATCGTGCTCGCTCATCCCTTCAACGCCACCGTCGTCCACAGCTCGCGCAACGGAATTTCGCCACTCTCGAGCCGAAGGTCGAGACGACGATCCAGGCGATCGCGAGGACCGAGAGACCTGCGTTCCTCCCGAAGCGCGCCCCCACGAGCAAGGCCGCCGCGGCGAAGCCGAGGAGGGCCTCCAAGGCGCGCGGCGGCAGGGGCTCGACTCGATCGCTGCCGCACGACGGGCAGTGCGTCGGGCCGTCGCTCCCGGAAGGCGACGGCGGGGGCTCGTACTCGCGCAGCTCCTCGGGCTCGTCTCCCACGTACTGACCTTCGCTCGGCGGCGGCGGTTCGCCCGCCGTCGACGGCCTGCCGGGCAACGGCACGCCGTCGGGCAGCACGAACTCGGTGGCTTTCGAATCTTCGTCGAGGCCTTCTTCGAGAAGGGGGAGCGCCCGATCGCGCTCCGATTTCGGGATCAGGACGACGTTCGGCCTGCCCTGGAACGAGACCCGGAGCTGCGGGTTCAGCCCGGCAGCGAGCAGGCGCCGCATCGCCGCCTCGGCTTCGTCCGGCGTGCCGAACTCGCGCAGCGGCTCGACTCTCTCGGGCAGGAAGGACGCCACGCGCCGGAACCTATCGCAGGTCCCGGCGCGGCCCGGCGTTCGCTCGCCGGATTACTCGGCGCGCAGCGTGACCATCGGCTCGACGTGGGCGGCGCGCCGGGCCGGGACGTAGCAAGCGAGGAGCGACACCGCGCCGAGCAGCAGCGGCGCGCCGAAGAGAACCACCGGATCGGCGCCGCTCACCTTGTAGAGCATCCCCGACAGCACCTTGCCGAGCGCCAGAGAGAGGAGCAGGCCGAAGCCGGCGCCGATCGCGGTGATCTTCAGCCCCTCGCGCAGGATCAGCAGCAGCGCCTCCCGGGCGGTCGAGCCGAGCGCCATGCGGATGCCGATCTCGCGCGTCCGGCGCGCCACGGTGAACGAGCGCACGCCGTAGAGGCCGACGCCGGCGAGGATCACCGCCACGACGCCGAAGATCGAGAACATGCGCGAGCCGGTGCGCACCAGCCAGACGTCGAAGCTGGCGTCCAAGTGCTGGCGCAACGTGCGCACGGTCAGGATCGGCAGGCGCTCGTCGACCGCGCGCAGCTCGCGGTGGAGATCGGCCACCAGGCGCGACGTGGCGGCCTCGCCGGCCGTGGCGAGCCGGACGTGGTAGTTCATGTCGGCCTGCGTCTCCTGGCCGAACGGCACATAAACGTGCGGCTTTATCGCTTGACCGATCATGTGCTCCTGGATGTTGCCGACCACCCCCACCACCTCGAGCTCGACCGCAGCGCGGCCAGCGTCGTTGCCGAGCAGGCGGATCGATTGACCCACCGCGTCGCCGCCGGGCCAGAGCCGCTCGGCCGCCGCGCGGTCGAGGATCGCGACCCGCGGCGCCGGGCCGCCGCCGCTCTCGCTGGCGGAGAAGGTCCGCCCGCGCTCGACGCCGATCCCCATCGTCCGGAAATAGTCACCGTCGACCAGGTTGTAGCGCAGGTCGACGACTCCCGCTTGCTTCGACGGATCCCGCGCGTCGCCCGGCGGGTCGGTGGCTCTCTGGCCGGAGCGGCCGAGCGAGATCATGCCGAAGGGGACCGTGGCGGCGACGCTTGCCGACTCGACGCCGGGGATCGACCGCAGGCGTTCGAGGCCGGCGCGGACGAGCGCCGCGCTCTTCGCCGAATCGTAGCCCGCGAGGCTCGGGTCGACCTCGGCGATCAGCGTGTCGGTGGTGCGGAAACCCGGATCGACCCCCGCGGCGGCGAGCGCGCTGCGGATGAAGAGACCGGCGACCGAGAGGAGCATCAACGACAGCGAGAGCTGGCCGATGACCAGCAGGTTGCGGCGCGCCAGGAGGCGGCGCGGCTTGCCGGAGCTCGTCGGGTCGGATTGACCGGGCTTGAGGTCGGTCGCCACCTCCGGCCGCGAGAGGTTCCACCCCGGCACGAGGCTGAAGAGCAACGTCGAGAGAAAGCAGAAGCCGATCGTCGCCGCGAGCACGCGGGCGTCCGGCGCCGCCGAGATCACCACGTCGAGCGGCACCAGGCCGGCGAGCGAGCGGACGAGGAGCGTCGTGCCGACGTAGGCCACGACCAGACCGGCGGCGCCGCCGAGGAGCGCCAGCAGCAGGCCCTCCGCGAACAGCTGCGCCAGCAGCGTCCGGCGCCCCGCGCCGAGCGCCAGGCGGATGGCGATCTCGCGCCGCCGCGCCGCGCCCCGCGCCAGCATCATGTTGGCGACGTTGAGTGAGGCGACGAGCAGGACGATGCCCGAGAGGAAGAGCAGCAGCAGCGCCGGCACGCGCAGCTCCGCGTCGCTCGTCGGGTTGGTCGATACCGACACGCGCGATAGCGGCCGCGCCACCAGAGTCGAGCGATCGCCGTCGACGGTCAGCTCCTCGATCCCGGCGGCGGTCGCCGCGAGCCGCGCGTCGGCGGTCGCGAGCGTCGTCCCTCGGCGCAATCGTCCGAGGAGCATGAGATTGCGGTTCGACGGATCGTCGAGCGCTCGCCGTGCGCTGTCGAAGTCGTTCATCACCGCTTCGTACATGCCGAGCGGCAGGTAGAGCTCGGGGCTGATCAAGGCCGTCGTGCCGGTGAAGCCCGCCGGCGCCACGCCCACCACGGTGAACGGCCGGCCGTTGATCGAGATCGTCCGGCCGACGAGCGCCGGATCGGAGCCGCGCTTCTTCCAGAACGGGTGGCTGACGATCGCCACCGGGATGCCGCTGCCCGGCCGCTCTTCCTCCGCCGAAAACTCGCGACCGCGCGCCAGCGCCACGCCGAAGGTGGCGAAGTAGTTCGAGGAGACCGAGTCGGCAAAGGCGCGGCGGGTGGTGTCGCCCTCGAGGACCCCCACTATGCTCAGGTTGTGCGCCACCAGGTCGGTGAAGACGGTGTTGCCCTCGCGGATGCGCGCGTACTCGGCGTAGGAGAACGCCCGGTAGTCGTCGGGCTTGCGCACGCTGCGGCTGTAGAGGCCGACGAGCTCGCCAGCGTCGCGGATCATCAGGGGCTTGAAGAGAAAGGCGTTGACCAGGCTGAACATGGCGCTGTTGGCGCCCATCCCGAGGGCCAGCACCAGGATGGCCATGGCCGAGAATCCCGGCTGCTTGCGCAGCAGACGCCAGCCCTGCACGAGGTTCTGCTTCAGGCTCTCCATGACGACGCCCCCCGGAAAGCACTCCCCATCCCCTACGCGCGCCCAACCCGGAAGTTCCGCCCCGGGCCCTACCGAGACCAGACGCCGGGGCGCTGACAGGGTTAACACCCCGAGATGCGAAGAGGAGAAAGAAGAAGAAAAAGGCTCGGTTAAAGGAAAAGGACGCTCGCTTCGAAATTGGCGCCAACTCGGGCCGCTCGCCAGTTCACGAGGGCGTCTGAGAGGCCCCCACTCCTAACTGGAGCTTTTCGCCTGTGGGCCAGACGTTCGACCCATCGCCACCCTGCGAAGAAAGGCTCGGTCAAGGGAAAAACACGCTGGCTGGTCCAGCCGCGCCCAGTCGAGCCGTGCGCCAGTTCACGAGGGCGTTCCAGCGGCCCACACTCCTAACTGGAGCCTTTCGCCTTTGGCTCAGGAGTTCGACTCGCCGCCACTCTCTTGTGGATCAGGGCAGGGAGAGACCGAGTTGGACGAGGATCGCCCTCTCGACGCTCTCGAGGTCCGCGCGGAGGAGCTGCCCCGCCCGGGTCGAGAGGCGGGTCTTGCTGACGGTCGCCAGTTGATCGGCCATCGCCTTGCGCCGCTTGCCGCGCACCGAGACGTAGGCCTCGCTCGGATAGAGCCGGTCGACGTTCGATGTCAACGGGATCACCTGCACCCGGTTCAGGAACTGGTTGGAGGCGTCGTTGCTGACGATTACCGCCGGGCGTCGCTTCTGAATCTCGCCGCCTTCGGAAGGGCCGAAGCGGACCCACCAGACCTCACCGCGCTTCACGATCGACGTCCCCGGCGGTCGCCTCCGCCCATTCGTCGGCCTCGGCTTCGCGCACCTCGTCCGCGGCCATGTCGCGGTAGCCTGCGACGAGGTCGGCCGGCAGCACGTGCGGCCGCACGAGGCCTTCGATGAAGGCGCTGATCCGGCGCTTGCCCACCACCCGGTGCAGCCCGGCGTAGACCCGCTCGTCGACCGTGATCGTCAGCTTCTTCTGCATACGTGTACTGTACGTGTACGGCACCGACCGGTCAACTGACGGCCCAACAGACGCCGCTCGCCAGTTCACGAGGGCGATCCAGCGGCCCACACTCCTAGCTGGAGCTTTTCGCCTTTGCGTCAGGCGTTCGAACCACCGCCATCCTGCGAAGAAAAGCTCGGTTAAGAGAAAAGACGCTGGCCTCGACAGCCTCGCCCCGTCGGACCGCTCGCCAGTTCACGAGGGCGTTCGAGAAGCCCACACTCCCAACCGGAAGCTTTTCGCCTTTGGGCGCTGGGTTCGAGCTGCCGCTCTTCTGCGAAGGGTTGCGCCTTCGGCGCGGAGGGGGGAGGGGTCAGGCGCTCAGGGCGGCTTCGGCGGCGAGGATGCCGGAGGTGATCGTGACTCCCCCGCCGGCGTGGGTGCCGCTGCCGCCGAGGACCAGGCCGGGCACCGAGGTGGCGTAGCGCGCGGCGCTCGGGGCCGGGCGCATGACCAGCATCTGGTCGAGCGCCAGCTCGCCGTGCAGCAGATGGCCGCCGGTCAGCGAGTAGCGCGATTCGAGGTCGGCCGGAGTCAGCAGCTCGTGGGCCACGATCTTGCGCCGGAAGCCGAGCGCGTGGCGTTCGATCGTCGCCAGGATCGACTCGAGCAGCGCCGCGCGCCGCTTGGTGGTCCAGCCGCCGGCGACGTCGTGCGGGGCGTAGCTCGCGACCACCGAGACCACGTGGTGCCCGGCGGGAGCGAGCTTCGGATCGGCCACCGTGGGCATTCGGATCTCGAGCTGCGGGTGGGTCGAGACCTGCTTGTACTTGACCGCGTCGAAGGCGCGCTCGAGGTCGTCGACGTGCCCGCCGCCGATGCGGACCGCCTCGAACGCCTGGCCGGGCCGGCCGTCGAATTCGAGCGGGCCGGAGAGCGCCAGGTGCAGCTTCGCTGCCGTGCCGCGCATGCGAATGCGGCGGAATTCGTCCTCGATGCGAATCGGCAGCGTGCCGGGGGCGACGAGCGCGAGCATCGTCCGCTTCGGGTCGCAGGTCGAGAGCACGATCGAGGCGTCGAGCGACTCGCCGGCGGCGAGAGTCACCCCGACCGCCCGACCGTTTTCGATCCGGATCCGCGCCACCTCGGCCGCCGTCCGGATCTCGACTCCCGCGGCGCGCGCCGCGGCCTCGAGCGCCGCCGCCAGCGCCGCCGGACCGCCGGCGACCCAGCGCCCCGCCGCCGCCTCGGCGAGCAGGAGATTGGTGTTGGTGCCCGCCGACCAGGGCCCCGCCCAGGTGCCGGCGACCGCGGGCGCGGCGAGCCCCTCGACCAGCAGCGGCGTCTCGAAGAGCTCGTTGAGGAAATCCGCCACGCACATCGGCGCCACCCGCATCAGCTCCAGGGTCTCCCGGCGGCCGAGCCGCCAGAGGCCGAGGCCGTGGCGGGCGATCTCCCAGAAATCGCCGAACGAGTCCGGAGAGAGCGACGGCGGCGGCGAGGTCATCAGCCGGGCGACCAACGGCGCGAGCCGGGCGAGGAGCGCGCGATAGCGGACGTAGCTCTCGGCGTCGCGGCGCGAGCGCGCCGCGAGCTCGACCTCGGCCGCAGCGGGGTCGCGCTCCAGCAGGATGCCGCGCCCTCTCGCCTCGGCGAGCAAGACCGGCGGCGCGTCGCGCAGCTCGAGCCCGTGGCGCGCCAGGCGCAGCTTGGCGATCGCGCGCGGCGAGACGAGACCCGTGTCGTGCAGGATGCCGGGGGCGACGTAGCCAGGGTGGAACTCGACCGCCGCCAAGAGCCCGCCGACCGCCTCGCGGCGCTCGAGCACCACGACTCGCCGGCCGGATCGCGCCAGGCGAATCGCCGCGGCGAGACCGTTCTGCCCGCCGCCCACGACGATCGCGTCGTACCGCTCTCCGCCGCCGGCCATCGCCCCGTCCTAGACCGCCCGCCCGCGCAACATCGTGCGCGCGCAGAGGGCGCCCGGAGCGCCCATGATCCCGCCCCCCGGATGGGTGCCCGAAGCGCACATCCAGAGGTCCTCGATCGGCGTCCGGTAACGGCTCCAGCCGGCGACCGGGCGCAGGAAAGCAAGCTGCTCGAGCGACAGCTCGCCGTGGAAGATATTGCCTTCGGTCAGGCCGTAGATCTGCTCGAGATCCCAGGGCGAGAGCACCTGCCGGTGGAGGATGCGCGACTTCAGGTTCGGCATGTACTCCGAGAGCGTGTCGATCACCGCGTCGCCGAAAGCTTCGCGCTGGTTCGGCCAGTCTGCGGCGCCCTCCTTCAAGTTGTAAGGCGCGTACTGGACGAAGATCGACATCGTGTGCTTGCCGGGCGGCGCCACCGTCGGATCGGTCAGCGACGGGATGACGACGTCCATGAAGGGCTTCCTCGAGAAGGCGCCGTACTTGGCGTCGTCGTAGGCGCGCTCGAGATACTCGATCGACGGCGCGATGGTGATGTCGCCGTGCAGTTGGCGGCCCTCGCCGGGCAGACAGGCGAATTCGGGCAGCGCGTCGAGGGCGAGATTCACCTTGCCCGAGGAGCCGCGCATCTTGAAGCGCTTGACCTGCTTGGCGAAGTCCGGTTCGAGATGCTTTTCACCCACCAGCTTGAGGAAGGTGCGGTGCGGATCGACGCCGGAGACCACCGCTTTCGCCGCGATCTCGTCGCCGTTCTCGAGCACCACGCCGGTCGCGCGGCCGTCCTGCATCGTGACCGAGGCGACCGGCGCCGAGAGGCGGATCTCCACCCCGAGCTCGCGCGCCGAGGCGGCGATCGCCTCGGCCACCGCGCCGGTGCCGCCCTTGGGCAGTCCCCAGGCGCGGTAAGAGCCGTCGATCTCCCCCATGTAGTGGTGCAGCAGGACGTAGGCGGTGCCCGGCGAGCGCACGCCGAGGAAGGTGCCGATGATCCCGGAGACCGACATCGGCGCGATCAGCTGCTCGCACTCGAACCACTCGGAGAGGAAGTCGACCGCCGACATGGTCATCATCTTGAGGTTGCCGAGCAGCCACTCCTCGCCCTGGCCGCGCAGGTGCTTGGCGAACTTCGCCAGCCGCGCGAGCTCGAACGGATTGCGCGACACCGGGTCGGGGGCGAGGCCGTCGATCATCGGCTTGACCAGCCGGCCGAGCTCGGCCATCTTCTGGCCGAACTGCTTGTAGACCTCGCTGTCGCGCTTGGAGAACTTGGCGATCGCCCGCTTCGAGCGCTCGGGGTCGGAGTCGCGCAGCAGGTAGCGGCCGTCGGGGAAGGGGGTGAAGGTCTCCTCGAGCGGCAGCACCTCGTAGCCGTGGCGCGGCAGGTCGAGGTCGCGGATGATCCACGGCCGCAGCAGCGAAACCACGTACGAGCAGCAGGTGTACTTGAAGCCGGGATAGATCTCTTCGGTGGTCGTCGCGCCGCCCACCTGGTGGCGGCGCTCGAGGACGAGCACCTTGCGGCCGGCCTTGGCGAGGTATGCCGCGCAGACGAGGCCGTTGTGCCCGGCGCCGACGACGATCGCGTCGTAGCGGCTGGCGGCGGGGGCGGCGATCGGTTCGGCGCTCACGGCTTCCTCTTCCTCTCCGGATCGTAGAACGGCGTCTTGACCACCGTGGTCGGCACCCTGCGGCGCTCGAACTCGACCGTGTGCTCCATCTCGAGCACCGTGCCCGGCGCGGCGTGGCTCGCGAGCACCGAGGCGAGCGCGATGTACCTCTTCAAGATCGGCGACCAGGTGTGACTGGTGACCTTGCCCACCTGGCGCTCGCCGGCGTAGACCGGCAAGCCGTCGCGCCGCGCGCTCGCCGGCAGCGACGGCGGCAGCGAGTAGCTCTCGTAGAGCCGCTCGAGCGCCTCCCAGGAGACCTCGAGCCCGACCAGCGCCCAGAGCGAACCTCGCGCCTTCTCCGCCGCCAGCGCCTCGCGACCGATGAAGTTGCCGCGCTCGAGATCGACGATCCAGCCGAGGCCGATCTCGAAGGGCGACGACTTGCGCGCCTCGAGCACCACCTTCGGGGCGCTGAAGTAGTCGATGCCGAGCAGGACGAAGCCGGCTTCGATGCGCGTCATGTCGAGCGCGTCGAGCCCGGCGGGCTCGATGCCGTGCGGCTTGCCGGCGGCCATGAGGGCGTCCCAGAGGCGCAGCGCGCCGTCCCGTTCCACCCAGACTTCGTAGCCGAGGTCGCCGGTGTAGCCGGTGCGGGTGATCCAGACCTCGAGCGCGTCGATCCGCGCGCGGGTGGCGCCGAAGAACTTCAGCGCGTCGATGTCGGCGTCCGAGGCGGCGCGCAGGATCTCGCGCGAGCGCGGTCCCTGGAGGGCGAGCGTCGCGAGCCGGGCGCTCGAGTCCTCGATCGTCACCCGCATCCCGCGCCCGACGGTCTGCAGCCAGTAGAGGCTCGGATCGGCGGCGGTGACCCGGTAGTGGGTCTCGTCGAGGCGGGTGACGGTGCCGTCGTCGATCACCTTGCCGTGGTCGTCGCACCAGCAGGAGTAGCCGACGCGGCCGACTCTCAGCTTGGCGACGTCGCGCACCATCATGCGCGACAGCAGCGCCGCCGCATCGGGCCCCTGGACCTCGTACTTGAAAAGCGGCGAGACGTCGAGCAGCCCGGCGGATTCGCGAAAAGCGAAGTACTCGCGATCGTGGGTGGTGTCGTAGCTGCAGACCGCGGCGTAACCCGCCCAGTCCTTCCACCGGAAGCTCGTGCAGAGCCTGGAAGTGCGCTCGTGAAAGGGCGACGGGATCGGCATTCGGAACGGATCGGCCGGTGAAGGCGGGCGAAGACTATCACCGCGTCGGACTCCGCGGTTGCCTAGCGCCGCGGCGCCGCAGATAATCCCGTCGATCGCGAACCGACCGGGGGGAGCGCATGGGTCTGACGGTCCTGAATCTGCCGCAGCGCCGCGGCTGGGGTGAGACGCGGCGCGCCGATTCCTGGTGGGCGCGACCGGCGCTCGTCGCCGCGCTGCTGCTCGCCTTCGTCGTCTACGCCACCTGGGCGGCGTTCCAGAACGCGCACTACACCTTCGGACCGTACCTGTCGCCCTTTTATTCGCCGGAGATCTTCGGCGATTCGCCGCACGCCTGGTTCGGGCCGAAACCCGCCGCCTGGCCCGCCTGGCTGCCGTTCTCGCCGGCGCTGCTGATCCTCGGCATCCCGGCCGGCTTCCGCCTGACCTGCTACTACTACCGCGGCGCCTACTACAAGGCGATCTGGCAGGACCCGCCGGCCTGCGCGGTGGGCGAGCCGCGCGACGTCTACCTCGGCGAGCGCTCGTTCCCGCTCGTGCTGCAGAACTTCCACCGCTACCTCTTCTCGGTCTCGGTCGTCTTCCTCTTCTTCCTGGTGCACGACGTCTGGAAGGCGCTCTGGTTCGCCGACCCGGCGAGCGGCGGCAGCCGCTTCGGGATCGGCGTCGGCACGCTGGTGCTGGCGGTCAACGTGACCCTGCTCGGCGCCTACACTTTCGGCTGCCACTCGCTGCGTCACTTGATCGGCGGCCGGCGCGACCGGCTCTCCGCCGCGGCTTTCGGCGGCGCGCTCTACCGCTGCGTCGGCTGCTTCTCCCGCCAGCACATGGTGCTCGCTTGGTGCAGCCTGCTCTGGGTGGCGTTCTCCGACGTCTACGTCCGGCTGTGCTCGATGGGGATCTGGGCGGACTGGAGAATCCTGTGAGCGAGCGCTGGCGCACCGTCGACGTCGACGTGCTGGTGATCGGCGCCGGCGGCGCCGGCCTGCGGGCCGCGATCGCCGCCTCGGCGGGCGGCGCCTCGGTCGCCCTGGTCTCGAAGTCGCTGCTCGGCAAGGCGCACACCGTCATGGCGGAGGGCGGCGTCGCCGCCGCGCTCGCCAACGTCGATTCGCGCGACAGCTGGAAGACGCACTTCGCCGACACCATGCGCGGCGGCCAGTACGTCAACCAGCCGCGAATGGCCGAGCTGCACGCCAAGGAGGCGCCCGAGTGCGTGCGCGAGCTCGAGGCCTGGGGCGCGGTGTTCGATCGCACGCCGGACGGCCGCATCCTGCAGCGCAACTTCGGCGGCCACCGCTACCCCCGGCTGGCGCACGTCGGCGACCGCACCGGCCTCGAGATGATCCGCACCCTGCAGGACCACGGGATCCACCAGGGGATCGAGGTCCACATGGAGACCACGGTCACCACCCTGCTGCGCGGCGGCACCGAGGACGGCGTCGTCGGCGCCTTCGCCTACGAGCGCGAGCGCGGCCGCTTCTTGCTCTTCCGCACCGGCGCGGTGGTCCTGGCGACCGGCGGCGTCGGGCGCGCCTACCGCATCACCTCCAACAGCTGGGAATACACCGGCGACGGCCCGGCACTCGCCTACCGGGCGGGCGCCGACCTCGTGGACATGGAGTTCCTGCAGTTCCACCCGACCGGCATGGTGTGGCCGCCATCGGTGCAGGGGATCCTGGTCACCGAGGGGGTGCGCGGCGAAGGCGGCGTGCTGCGCAATCGTGACGGGCGCCGCTTCATGTTCGACGACATCCCGGCCAACTACGTGGCGCAGACCGCCGACAACGAGGAGGAGGGCTGGCGCTACTGTCGCGGCGACCGCGACGCGCGCCGGCCGCCCGAGCTGCTGACCCGCGACCACGTGGCGCGCTGCATCGTGCGCGAGATCCGCGAGGGCCGGGGCAGCCCGCACGGCGGGGTCTTCCTCGACATCTCCTGGATCGCCGCGCGCATTCCGAACGCGCCCGAGCACATCCGCAAGAAGCTGCCGAGCATGTACCACCAATTCAAGGAGCTCGCCGGCATCGACATCACCCGCGAGCCGATGGAGGTCGGCCCCACCACGCACTACATGATGGGCGGCGTGCGGGTCCACCCGGAGACCCAGATGTCGACCGTGCCCGGGCTGTTCGCCGCCGGCGAGTGCGCCGCGGGTCTTCACGGCGCCAATCGGCTCGGCGGCAACTCGCTCTCCGACCTGCTGGTCTTCGGCCGCCGGGCCGGCGCGCACGCGGCCGAGTACGCGCTCGCCGCCGGGCGCGCGCGGCCGGCGCTCGACGAGCGCCGCATCGAGGCCGCGGCCGACGAGGCCCTGGCGCCGTTCGACCGGACCGGCGGCGAGAACCCCTTCGCCATCCAGCACGACCTGCAGGTCATGATGCAAGACCTGGTGGGCATCGTGCGCACGGCGAAGGAGATCGAGGTCGCGATCGAGCGGCTCGAGGAGCTGCGACGGCGCGCGGCCCGGGCCGCTGCGCCGGGCAACCGCGACTACAACCCCGCCTGGCACACGGCGCTCGACCTGCAGAACCTGCTGACCGTCTCGGAGGCCATCGCGCGCGCCGCGCTCGCCCGCCCGGAGAGCCGCGGCGCGCACTTCCGCGACGACTTCCCGGCCAAGGACGCGGCCTGGGGAAAGAAGAACCTGGTGTTGCGGCGGGAGGGCGACGCGATGCGTATCTTCGACACTCCGGTCCCCGCGCTGACCGAGGAACAGCAGGCGATCATCGCCGAGGAGAGTCAGTGACGAGCGCCGCGAATTCCGCTGCCGCCGAGCCGTCGGCCGCTACCCGCCGGGCCACCTTCCGCATCTGGCGCGGCGAGGGCGACCAGGGCGCCTTCCAGGATTACTCGACCGAGGTCGGGACCGGCATGGTGGTCCTCGACGCCGTCCATCGCATCCAGGCCGAATCGGCCCCGGATCTCGCGGTGCGCTGGAACTGCAAGGCCGGCAAGTGCGGCTCCTGCTCGGCGGAGGTCAACGGGCGGCCGAAGCTGATGTGCATGACCCGGCTCTCCGACCTGCCGCTCGACCGGCCGGTCTCGATCGAGCCGCTGCGCGCCTTTCCGCGCCTGCGCGACCTGGTGACCGACGTCTCCTGGAACTACGAGGTCAAGCGGCGGATCAAGCCGTTCAAGCCGCGCCCGGCCGACGCGCCGGACGGCAGCTGGCGGATGCAGCAGGCCGACGTCGACCGGGTGCAGGAGTTCCGCAAGTGCATCGAGTGCTTCCTGTGCCAGGACGTCTGCCACGTGCTGCGCGACCATCACCTGCACGAGCGGTTCATCGGCCCGCGCTTCTTCGTCCACACCGCGGCGCTCGAGATGCACCCGCTCGACGTCGAGGACCGGCTGCCGGACCTCAAACGCGCGCAGGGCCTGGGCTACTGCAACATCGGCAAGTGCTGCACCACGGTCTGCCCGGAGAACATCACGATCACCGACAACGCCATCATTCCGCTCAAGGAGCGGGTCGTCGACCGCTTCTACGACCCGGTGGCACGGTTGGTCCGGTTCCTCTCGAAACGAGCCGGGGCGTGAGCCCTCCGGGGCGAGGAGGGGAGATGTTCGAGCTCAAGCGGCTGTCTCGCGAAGCGATCCCGGCGGCGCTCGAGAAGGCGCAGCGCTACCGCCTGCTCAACGAGCCGATGGAGGCGCAGAGCATCTGCCTCGACATCCTCGCGGTCGAACCCGACAACCAGCGGGCGATCGTCCTGCTGTTGCTCGCCTCGACCGACCAGTTCGAGGTCGGACGCAACGACTCGCTGGCGCGCGCCAAGGCGGCGCTCGCCGAGTTGGTCGAACCCTATGCGCGCGCCTACTACGCCGGCATCATCCTCGAGCGCTGGGCGCGCGCCCAGCTGCGGCGCGGCGGCATCGGGCTCGGCGCTGCGGTGCACGATCTGCTGCGCCAGGCGATGGTCAAGTTCGAGCAGGCCTCCGCGCTGCGCCCGCCGGGCGAGGACGAGGCGCTGCTGCGCTGGAACACCTGTGCCCGCCTGCTGATGAGCCGCCCGGAGCTCGCGCCTTCCGGCCCGGACTCGCAGGAGCACATGCTGGAATGAGATCCCCCGACCGCACCCGGAGGTCGCGATGAAGCCGCGTAGCGCATTCGGTCAGCACACCCTCCCCCGCGAATACTTCGTCTCGCCCGAGATCCACCGCACCGAACGCGAGCGGATCTTCGCCCGCTCATGGCTGCTCGCCGGCCACGTCTCGCAGCTGCCGGCGAACGGCAGCTTCTTCACTTTCAACTTCGACCGCGAGAGCGTGCTCTTGGTGCGCGACGGCGCGGGCGTCGTGCGCGCCTTCCACAACGCCTGCCGGCACCGCGGCAGTCGGCTCTGCGGCGAGGCGGGCGGCGAGCTCGGACCAGCCATCCAGTGCCCGTACCATGCCTGGACCTACGGCCTCGACGGCGCGCTGCGCGCCGCGCCCAACATGAACGAGGTCTCGGGCTTCGATCGCGCCGACTACCCGCTGCACCCGGTGGCGCTCGCCGACTGGCAGGGCTTCCTGTTCGTGAACTTCGCCGCCGAGCCGGCGCCCTTCACCGAGGCGCTGCCGGCGCTGCAGGGCAGGTTCGACCACTGGCGACTGCGCGAGATCGAATCGGTGCGGCAGACGGTTTACGAGGTCGACGCCAACTGGAAGCTTCTCTTCCACAATTACAGCGAGTGCTACCACTGCCCGACCGTCCACCCGCACCTGAACAAGCTGACCCCGTACCGCAACACCGAGAACGACCTCGACAACGGCCCGGTGCTCGGCGGCCCGATGTGGATGACCAATCCGGAGGGCAGCATGACGATGCACGGCGAGCGCTGCGCGCCGCCGTTCGCCGAGCTCACCGCCGAGGAACGCGGCCGGGTCTTCTACTACACTCTCTTCCCGAGCGCCTTCCTCTCGTTCCATCCGGACTACGTGCTGGTGCACCGCGCGCAACCACTCGCCCTCGGCCGGACGCGCATCCTCTGCGACTGGTTCTTCCACCGCGAGGCCATCGCCGCCCCGGGCTTCGACCCGCAGCCGGCGATCGACTTCTGGGACCTAACCAACCGCCAAGACTGGGAGCTGTGCGCCAACGCCCACCTCGGCGTGACCAGCGAAGCCTGGGAGCCCGGCCCGTACTCCGAGCTCGAGAGCCAACTCGCCGCCTTCGACCGCCAGTACCTCAAAGCCCTCGACCTCGACCCGCAAGCCGAGCGCAAACGCGCCTAGCGCCAAGCCGCAGCAAGCGGAAAGATCAAGCCGCCGCCGAGAGAAAACAAGAAGAAGAAGAAGAAGAAAAGGCTCGGTTAAGAGAAAAGGACGCTGGCTTCGACAGCCGCACCCAGCCGAGCGCGCCGCCGGTTCACGAGGGCGCGGGAGAGGCCCGCACTCCCAACCGAACGCTTTTCGCTTTGGGCCCCAGCGTCCGAGCTGCCGCCATCCTGCGAAGAAAGGCTCGGTCAAGGGAAAAGGACGCTGGCTTCGACAGCCGCGCCCAGCCGAGCGCGCCGCCAGTTCACGAGGGCGCGGGAGAGGCCCACACTCGTAACCAGAGGCCATTTCTTGTCCCTTCTCCTCGTCTGCAGTTCTCCGCCGGCGAGCCGCGCATTCCACAGGATTCCGGAGGACCGCGCCGGCGTCGCTCCGGCGACGCAGGAGGCGGCGCGATCGCGGGTTCCTCTCTGCGTGCCGGCATTCCCCGGAGGGGAAACATGAAACCGCTTCGTGCAAGCCATCTGGTAACGACGATCGCCGTTCTCGCCCTGGCGACCCCCGACGCGGGCGCCCGCGCGGCGACGATCGTCGTCAACACGACCGCCGACGTCGTGGCCGACGACGGGCTCTGCTCGCTGCACGAGGCCGCGACCGCGGTCAACACCGACGCCGCCTCGGGCGCGACGCCGGGCGAGTGCGCCGCCGGATCGCTCTCGGACTACGTGATCTTCGCCCTGCCGGCCCGGTCGGTGGTGGCGCTCAACGCCACGCCGGCGATCTTCACCCGGTCGGTCGACATCTGGGGGCCGGGCGCCGCAGATCTCGAGATCACCCAAGGCGGCAGCGAACGGGTGCTGATCTTCGACGGCGGCGCGGCGGCCACGGTGTCCTTCAGCCTGATCGGCGTCACGGTCAGCGGCGGCGTCGCGGTCGGCGACTATCCAGGCGCGGGCGCCAACCACGGCGAAGGCGGCGGGCTGCTGGTCCACGCGGTCGGCGGCCAGCTGACGATCGCCGACGTGGCCTTCTCCTACGACGCCGCCTCGCAAGGCGGCGGCGCGATCGCCATCCACCAGCGGACGGGCGGCTCGCTCCTGCTCCAGGACGCGTCGTTCGAGAACGACTCGGTCAACTCCGGTCTCGCCGGCGGCGGCGGCGCGATCCTCGCCGACCTGCAGGGCCCGGCGTTCGTGCGTCGCTGCCTCTTCGCCGCCAACTTCGCCAGCAATCCCGGCACCGGCACCGCCGACGACGGCCGCGGCGGCGCGCTCTGGATCCCGCCGCTCGCCACCGGCTCGCTCGAGATCTCCGAGACCACCTTCAGCGGCAACGGCGCGTCCGGCAACGGCGGCGCGATCGCCTACGGCAGCCCCTTCTCGCCCGGCTTCGAGCCCACGGTGGTGACGACGATCTACGACTCGACCTTCACCGCCAACGGCGCAGACCTCGACGCGGACGCCACCGGCCGCAGCGGCGGGTCGCTCGACGCCGGCGGCAGCGGCGCGCTGGTCACGGTCACCAACTCGATCTTCGCCGGCAACTTCGACTACGGGCCGGCCTCGAGCGCGCCCGACGTCCTCGGCGGCGCCTCGACGCTCGCCAGCGGCGGTTACAACTTCGTCGGCATCCGTCGCGGCGCCGGGGCGATCTTCCCGGTCGGCTCGCCGAACGCCAACCACGACTGGGTGGGCGACGCGGGCTCGCCCCTCGACCCGCAGCTCGAGCCGTTGGCCGACAACGGCGGTCCGACGCGCTCGCACGCGCCGCGGCGCTCGCCGGCGAGCCCGGTCCTCGACCAGGGCAGCTGCACCGCGCCACCTTCGGTCTCCGACCAGCGCGACTGGAGCGACGGGGCGTCCCACCGGATCGCCGAACAGGCCGCGATCGCGGACCTCGACGACGGCTGCGACATCGGCGCCCTCGAGCTCGACCTCGGGCCGCCGGACGAGATCTTCGCCGACGGCTTCGACGGCTGGGGCGACGCGCGCCTCTGGTCGGGCACGGTCGGCCTCGCGCCCTGAGGGCGGCCGGAGGCGGGCGCTCTGCTAGAGTCCCGCGGCTCGCGCTGCGGCGCGCGCCTCCGGACGCTCCTTGGAAACCCTCCGACACCTCTGGCACCTGATCAGCACCCCCGAGGGGCTGGTGGAGCTCATCCGCTGGGGAGGTCTGCCGGCGATGGCGGCGATCATCTTCGCCGAGACCGGGTTCTTCGCCTTCCTTCCCGGCGATTCGCTGCTGGTCATGGCCGGCTTCGTCGCCGCCACCACCGGGGCGCTCGACCCGTGGACGATGATCGGCGTGCTCTCGATCGCGGCGATCGCCGGCGACACGACCGGCTTCTGGATCGGGCGCAAGGCGGGGCCGCCGCTCTACAAGCGGCCGGACTCGCGCTTCTTCAAGCGCGAGCACCTGCTGCGCACGCACGAGTTCTACGAGAAGCACGGCGCCTCGACCATCGTCATCGCGCGCTTCGTGCCCATCGTGCGCACCTTCGCCCCGGTGGTCGCGGGGGTCGCCGAGATGCCTTACCGGACCTTCCTCCTCTACAACGTCGTCGGCGGCGTGGGCTGGGTCGCGAGCATGATTCTCGTCGGTTACTTCTTCGGCCAGATCCCCTTCGTGCAGCGGCACCTCGAGAAAGCGATCCTGCTGGTCATCGTCATCTCGTTGCTGCCGGTCGCCGTCCACGCCCTCAAAGCCCGCCGCTCCTCCCGTCCGAGCTGACCGTCGCTCGCGAGCGCTCCGGTAGGATGCGGCCTTCCAGTCGCTGCGGAGGACCCATGCCGAATCGCCGTTCGCTCGCCGCCGTCGCCGTCGCGCTCCTGACCGCCGCCGCGGCCGCGGGCGGCGGCTTCGATCCCGCGCTTCTCGGCGCGCTCCACTGGCGGATGCTGGGGCCTTTCCGCGGCGGGCGCGTGCTCGCGGTCGCCGGCGTCCCGGGCGAGCCGTCGCACTTCTACTTCGGCTCGGTCAACGGCGGGGTGTGGGAGACGACCGACGCCGGCCGCACCTGGCGGCCGATCTTCGACAGCCAGCCGGTGGGATCGATCGGCGCGCTGGCGATCGCCCCTTCGCGACCGAAGACGATCTACGTCGGTACCGGCGAGGCCGACATGCGCTCCGACATCGCGCAGGGCGAAGGGGTGTGGAAGTCGACCGACGGCGGCCGGAGCTGGAGCTTCCTCGGGCTGGCCGACACGCAGCAGATCGGCGCCATCATCGTCGATCCGCGCAACCCCGACGTGGCGCTGGTCGCTGCCCTCGGGCACCCCTACGGACCGAACGCCGAGCGCGGCGTCTTCCGCACCGAGGACGGCGGCAAGATCTGGACGAAGACCCTCTTCCGCGACGCCGACACCGGGGCGATCGACCTCGCCTTCGAGCCCAGCGCGCCGGACGTCGTCTACGCCGCCCTCTGGCACGCGCGGCGCACGCCGTGGAACGTCTATCCGCCGGCGAGCGGACCGGGCGGCGGCATCTACCGCTCGACCGACAACGGGCGCACCTGGAGCGCGGTCGCCGGCCAGGGCCTACCACGGAACCCGGGGAGGATCGGACTGGCGGTCGCGCCCTCCGCACCGCGCCGGCTCTACGCCATGGTCGACGCCGAGGCCGGGGGCCTCTTCCGCTCGGACGACGCCGGCGCGACCTGGACGCGGACCGCGGACGATCCGCGCATCTGGGGGCGCGGTTGGTACTTCGGCGGCGTCACCGTCGATCCGCGCAACGCCGACCTGGTCTTCGCCTGCAACACCGCGATGTACGCCTCCGCCGACGCCGGCAAGACCTTCACGCCGGTCAAGGGGGCTCCGGGTGGCGACGACTACCACGCGCTGTGGATCGATCCGACGAACTCCGACCGCCGCATCGTCGGCGCCGACCAGGGCGCGGTGGTGACCTTGAACGGCGGCCGCACCTGGAGCAGCTGGTACAACCAGCCGACGGCGCAGTTCTACCGCGTCGCCACCGACCGCCGTTTTCCCTACTGGGTCTACGGCGCGCAGCAGGACTCGGGCGCCGCCGCCGTGCCGAGCCGCGGCGACTCGGTCGACGGCATCAACATGACCCACTTCCACGAGGTCACCGCCGGCGGCGAGAACGGCAACATCGCGCCCGACCCGCTCGATCCGCAGATCGTTTTCGGCGGCGAGGTCGACCGCCTCGACCTGCGCACCGGCCAGACGCAGTCGATCGACCCGACGATCGCCGAGCCCGATTTCTACCGCCGCACCTGGACGCTGCCGCTCGTCTTCTCGCGCCGCGACCCCAGGGTGCTCTACTTCTCGCACCAGCAGCTCTACCGCACCGACGACGCCGGCCGGACCTGGCGCACGATCAGCCCCGACCTGACGCGCGAGGATCCGGGCGTACCGCCGAATCTCGATCCGTCCGCGGCCGCCGTCCACCAGGGGCTCGGACCGCGCCGCGGGGTGATCTACTCGATCGCGCCCTCGCGACTCGCCGACGGCGACCTCTGGGTGGGCACCGACGACGGCTTGGTCTGGCGGACGCGCGACGAGGGCGGTCACTGGGAGAACGTCACTCCGCCGGCCCTCACCCCCTGGTCGAAGGTGACGATGATCGAGACCTCGCCCTTCGACGCCGAGACCGCCTACCTCGCGGTCGACCGCCACCGGCTCGAGGACCGCCGGCCCTACGTCTATCGCACCCGCGACGGCGGCCGGCACTGGGATCTGGCGGTCGCGGGGATCGCCGCCGACCACTTCCTCAACTCGCTGCGCGCCGACCCGGCTCGCCGCGGCCTGCTCTATGCCGCGACCGAGAAGGGAGTCTGGGTGTCGTTCGACGACGGCGACGCCTGGCAGCCGCTACAGCTCGACCTGCCCGTGACCTCGGTGCGCGACCTCGAGGTGCACGACGACGACCTGGTGATCGCCACCCACGGCCGCGGCTTCTGGGTGCTCGACGACTTGGCGTCGCTGCGCCAGCTCGACGCCGGCGTCGCCGCCGCGCCGGTCTGGCTCTTCGCGCCCACCCCGGCCCGCCGCGTGCGACCGGGCGGTTTCACCGGCACGCCGCTGCCCAAGGACGAGCCGCGGGCGCCGAATCCTCCCGATGGCGCGGCGATCGACTACCGGCTCGCCGCGGCGGCGAAGGCCGCCGTCACGCTCGAGATCCGCGACGGCGAGGGCGGGCTCGTGCGCCGCTACTCGAGCGCCGACAAGCTGCCGGACGTCGACCTCGCGCGCCGGGTGACCTCGCCGGAGTGGTTCGTGCCGCCGGTCGCCCTCTCCGCGGCGCCGGGCACCCACCGCATGGTCTGGCCTCTGCGCTTCGCCTCGCAGGTCAGGCGCGACGAGCCCTTCGCCGACGGCATCTGGGCACCTCCCGGTCGCTACACGGTGACCCTCGAGGTCGACGGCGTGAAGCTCACGCAGCCGCTCGAAGTCCTCCCGGACCCGCGCATCGATCTGCCCGCGGCGGCCTATCGCGAGAGCTTCGCCCTGGCGCGCGACGCCGAGGCGCTCCGCGCCCGCCTCGCCCCCGAGCACAAGAGAGCGGCGGATCTGCGCCAAGCGGCGGCGCGAACCCGCGCCGGAGCCGCCGCGGCATCCCGCGCTTCCCATGCCGCTGCCTCAGCCCTCGACCGGCTGATCGCGCGGCTCGATCAGCTCGTGGGCGGCGAGCCGCCGGCCAACCCGAAGAACGACTGGTTCCCGGCCCGTCAGATCGCCAGCTTCCGCTTCGTCGACGGCGCGCTCGACGACCTGGTGCGCGCCCTCGACGGCGCCGACGCACAGCCGACCAAGGCCGCGAAGCAGGGCCTCGCCAACCTCGCGCCCCTGGTCGACCAAGTCCTCGCGGCCTGGCAGGACGCTCGTGCCCGCGAGCTCGCGGCGACGAACCGAGCGCTCGCGGCGGCGAAGCTCCCGGCCCTCGACCGCTGACCGAGCGGCGTCGGACGGCGCGAGGCGGGGCCCTCCGCGACGAAAAGTGCTCCCGGTCCGTCTCTCCCTGCGAATCCGGGGAGGGATCCGCCATGCCGCCGAGCGCGGTCGTTTGCCATTGCTCTCTCGCCACCCTGCTGCTCGGGGCGACCGCAGCCACGGGCCAGGTCGTTTCGCAGCTCGCGCGCGCCTCGGTCAATAGCGCGGGCGAGCAGGCCCTCGGCAACTCGCGCGCGCCGCGGATCTCGCTCGACGGCCGCTGCGTGACCTTCGCCTCGTTCGCCAACAACCTCGATCCGATCGGCTCCGCCGGCCGCTTCCAGGCCTTCGTCCGCGACCTCGACCTCTCGCTGACGGACCTGGTCTCCGAGGCGCCGGGAGCTCTCGCCGGCAACGGTGATTCGGGGGTCACGCCGCCAGCGGCGTCTTCCGACTGCCGTTACGTCGCCTTCGACTCGACCGCCACCAACCTCGTCGCCAACCCGACCGGCGGGCACCGCAACGTTTTCCTGCGCGACCGCCAGCTCGGCACCTCGATCCTGCTCTCGCCTGGGCTCGCCGGCGCGGCGCCCGACGGCGACTCCATGTCGCCGACGATTTCCGGCGACGGGGCCTTCGTGGCCTTCGTCTCGGGCGCTTCGAACCTCGTCGCCGGCGATGGCAACAACGGCCAGGACATCTTCGTCTGGTCGCGCGCCACCGGGACGCTCACCCGGCTGCTCGTCGAATCGCAGCACGACGCCCACCAACGGACGACCGGCGATCCCCAGCTCTCGCTCGACGGCGAGCGGCTGGTCTTCCAGTCGATCGCACCGTCGTCCGACGTCCCGGCGGAGAACGGCTCCTATCAGATCCGCTACGCGGAACGCGCCGACCCGATCTCGACCGGCCGGGTCTTGTCGGTCGACGGGCTGGGCAACGCCGGCGACCGGAGGTCCGAGCACCCGCGCATCTCGTCCGACGGCCTCTGGGCGACCTTTGACTCCCAGGCGCTGAATCTGCCGCCGGCCTGCGCTCCGCAGGGGCCCCTCTGCACCGGCGTCTATCGGGTGTCGTTGCCGAGCGGGCACCCGAGTCCGGTGACGCCGGCCGGCGCCGACGGCCCGTCGGCCGCCGGCGGCGTCTCGGTCTACGGCGACCTCGTCGCCTTCGCCTCCGACGCGACGAACCTCGCGCTTCCCGACGCCAACGGGCACACCGACGCGCTGCTCGGAGGCCCCTCGATCCCGGGCACGTTCCGAATCTCCGAATCGATTTCCGGCGGCGGCGCCGACGGCGAATCGCGCGACGTCACGCTCGCCAGAGGCGGCACGCGGATCGCCTTCCTCTCCTATGGAACCGATCTCGTGGCCGGCGACACTAACCTGGCGCCGGACGTCTTCGTGACCTACGTCCAGGTGGTCGTGTTCGGCGACGGATTCGAGTCCGGCAGCTTCGGCGACTGGGACTCGAACCAACAGTGAGCGGGAGGCATCGGCGATGAACGACACCGGCACCCGAGCGGGCGCGCCCGCCAGCTTGCTGGCGCGGGTTCTCGGCGCCCTCCAGCTGCTCGACGTCGACGACTTCGCCCGCGGCCTCGACCGCCAGCGGCGCGAAGGCGGGCGCTTCGGCACTTGCGCCCTCGAGCTCGGCCTGCTCGACGAATCGACGCTGATCGCGGCGCTCGGCACGGCCCTCGGCGTCGCGACGGTGGGGGTCGAGCGCCTCCTCGACGTGCCGTCGCGCACGCTCGCCCGCCTGCCGCGTCTGGCCGCCGAGCGCCTGCGCTGCGTGCCCTTCGCCGAGGAGGGCGGCCGGCTGCTGGTGGCGCTCGACGACCCACGGGATCTCCCCCGTCTCGACCAGATCGCCACCATCTGCGGGCGCGCCATCGCGCCCCACTTGGCGCTCGAGATCCGTCTCAGCCAGGCGCTCGAACGCCACTACCGGATCGAGCTGCCGCCGCGCCACGCCCGCGCCCTCGCCCAGCTCGACCGCCGCGCCGCGCTGCGCGCGATGACCTTCCCGTCGCGCGCGACCTAGCGCCCGCCGAGCCCGCCGGCGGAGGCGGCCGCGTCTCGACGGCGACCGGCCGCTCCCCCTGCTACACTCCCGCCGTTCTCATGACCGTCAAAGGGAATCGCGGGCCGGTGCACGAACCGGCCTGGCAGGAGGCCGTCGAGGCGCTGCGGCCGTACGTGGTCAAGATCGGCACGCCCGACCACGACGGCACCGGCTTCCTGTTCGCCTTCGCCGGCGGTGGCGCCATCTGCGGCATCGCCACCGCCGCCCACGCTCTGGCGCACGCCCACGCCTGGGAGCAGCCGATCCGCCTCGAGCACACCGCCTCGGGCACGCAGCGTCTGCTGCACCCGAACGAGCGCGGCATCGTGATCGACGAGGCGAACGACACCGCGGCGCTGGTCGTGCTGCGCGACGACCTGCCGCTGCCGACGACCCTGCTGCCGACGACCCCCGAGGGCACCACTTTTCGCGTCGGCGTCGAGATCGGCTGGGTCGGCTACCCCGCGGTGGCGCGCGATCAACTCTGCTTCTTTTCCGGGCGGATCAGCGCCTGGCTCGAGGCCAAGGGCGCCTACCTCGTCGACGGGGTCGGGATCAGCGGCGTCTCGGGGGGTCCGGCCTTCCGGGTCGAGGAGGCGAGCGCGCCGGTGCTGCTCGGCGTGATGTCGGCCTACATCCCCAACAAGGCCGCCGGGTCGCCGTTGCCCGGCCTGTCGCTGGTGCAGCACATCGGCCACCTCGAGAAGGTGGTCAAGAACCTGCAGAGCCTCGAGTCGGACATCACCCGCAAGCGCGACTGAGCCGCGCCCGGGTCAGGCGAGGAGCGTGGCGAGGAAGTCGCCGATCGCCTGGCGCAGCTCGCCGGTCCATTCGTGCCCGCCGGGGTAGCGCACCACCTCGACCTCCACCCGGTGCGCCGCCAGGATCCCTTCGTCGCGCGCCAGCTTCTCCTCGCTGTACCAGTCGTCGGCGGCGCCGCGCGCCAGGAGCGCTCGCCGCAGGGGGAAGCTCTCGATCTCGGCGAGCTCCGGCGGGCAGTCGCCGCCGATGGCGACCGCCGCCGCCGTGTCCTGCCCGCCGAGGACCGCCGCGCGCCAGCACATCGAGGCGCCCTGCGAGAAACCGCAGTAGACGAGCGGCAGCTCCCAGCCCGCCTCGCCGCGCACCCGCTCGACCACGGCGGCGACGTAGGAGACGTTGTCGGCGATCGCCTCGTCGCGCAGGTCGCGGG
Source organism: Thermoanaerobaculia bacterium (assembly GCA_046331385.1). GTDB lineage: Bacteria > Acidobacteriota > Thermoanaerobaculia > Multivoradales > JAGPDF01 > JAXLQW01. The sequence goes on along the minus strand of JAXLQW010000001.1, from coordinate 285,763 downwards.
TCATCCAGCTGCGCACCACTGTCTCGTTCTTGCGATCGTAGAAAGCGTGCAGACCGTCGACCGCCACCCGCGTCCAACGCTCGCCGCCGGGGATGCGCTCGAGCTCGGCCAGGTGGCGTTCGGCGGTCTCGCCGTAGCCGTGGAAACCGACCAGGATGCCGCGCGCGCCGCCGGCGGCCGGCGCGACCCGGTAGCGACCGTGGGTCGTCGTCGCGACGACGTGGGTTTCGGCGGTCACCGGGCGCGACCGGACGGGCGTCGCATCGCGGCGTTACTGCTGCGCCAGCATCTGCACGATCTCGCCGTGCACCTTGAGGATGGCGTCGATGTTCTTGCGCGTGAGGTTCAGCTTGTCCGGGCAATTCTTGCAGTCGAATCGCTCGTCGAGCGTCTGCAGCTTCTGGATCGCCTGCTGGTGAAGGTCGGCGAGCGTCTTCTGGTGTTCCTGCAGCTCGGTGATCTTCGAGGCGAGCTCCGAGCGCGTGCTGTCGACGCTGATTCCCAGCTCCTTCAACGTCGCGCCGTGCGCCTGGAGCTCGGCGAGCTGCGCCTCCTGCGACTTCAATACCGTCGTCATCAGGCCGCGCAGCTTCTCCATGTCCTTCGCCACCCCCTGCTTGACGGCCTCGGGCAGCGCCTTCTGGATGCTCTCGAAGAGCGCGTCGGCCTGGTTGTGCATCTCGACCGCCTCGTTCCTGCCGAACTCCCCGCCGGCGCCGCCGGGCACCCCACCCCCGCGCACCGCGGCGACGTCCTGCTGGCACTGCGCGACCTGGGCCTGGAGGGCGGTGGCGCTCTTCTGCGCCTCGCCGAGCTGCGTCTGGCAGGCGGCGGCGTCGGCCTTGGCCTTGTCCAAATCCGCTTTCGAGGCGCAGCCGGCGAAGGCGACGAGCAGCGGGGCGATGGCGACGGCGGTCTTCCACGTTCTTTCGCGCATGGCGAGAAATCCTCCGATTCGATCCAGCGGCTAGGGTTTGGTGACGGCAATCCTGCCCCAGAAGGCGGCCGGCGACAAGCGCGGGTCTCGCCGCGGGGGAGGACGCCGCGCGCCCGCGAGCGCCGCCCCATCAGCGGGCCGACCGGCCACGGCGCGCGCCACGGATGGCGGTCGCGAGCTCGCGCGCGCGCTCCTCCACCCGGGCGACCGCCTGGGCGGGCTCCACGGACTCGGCGACCACGCGCACCAGGGCGCTGCCCACCACCACCCCCTCGGCCAGGCGGGCTACCGCCGCCGCCTGCGCGGCGGTCGAGATGCCGAAGCCGACCGCGACCGGCAGGCGCGCCGCGCGCTCGAGAGCGCGCAGCTCGCGCGCCAGACCGGCCGGCAACTCGCCGCGCTCGCCGGTCACGCCGGTGCGCGAGACGTAGTACAGGAAGCCCGACCCGGCCCCCGCCGCCGCCCGGATCCGCGCCCGGTCCGAGGTCGGGGCGAGCAGGAAGATGGCGTCGAGCCCGCGCCGCTCGAGCGCCGCCAGCAGCTCGCCCGCCTCCTCGGGAGGCAGGTCGACGCAGAGCACGCCGTCCACCCCCGCCGCGGCCGCCTGCTCGGCGAAGCGCTCGAGGCCATGGACGAGAATCGGGTTGAAGTAGCTGAAGAGCACGATCGGAATCCGCGAACGGCGGCGCAGCCGCGCCACCGCCGCCAGGATGCCGGCGAGCGTCGTGCCGGAGGCCAGCGCCCGGGCCGCCGCCGCCTGGTTGACCGGACCGTCGGCGATCGGATCGGAGAACGGCACCCCGAGCTCGACCACGTCGGCCCCCGCACGCTCGAGCGCCAGCACCAGCTCGCCGGTGGTCGCGAGATCGGGGTCGCCGGCGGCGAGGTAGGGCACGAAAGCCGCGCGCCGCTCGCCGAAAGCGCGCGCGAAAGCCGCGGAGATCCGTCCGCCGTCGCGCGGCCGGCTCATCGCCGCCCGCCGATCTCCGGGGTCGCAGGCGCCGCCGCAGCCGCCGCCGCGGCGTCGAAGGCGGCGACCGACTCGAGATCCTTGTCGCCGCGCCCCGAGAGGTTCACCAGGATCACCTGGCGCCGGCCGAGTCGCGGCGCGCGCCGGACCGCCTCCGCCAGCGCGTGCGCGCTCTCGAGCGCCGGCAGGATGCCCTCGGTCTCGGCCAGGAGATGGAAGGCCGCCACCGCCTTGCGGTCGTCGACCACGGTGTACTCGATCCGGCCGCGGTCGTGCAGCCAGGCATGCTCGGGGCCGATCGCCGGGTAATCGAGGCCGGCCGACACCGAGTGGGTGGCGGCGATCTGACCGTCGCGGCTCTGGAGGACGAGGGTCTTGGTGCCGTGCAGCACGCCGAGGCTGCCGCCGGCGAAGCGGGCCGCGTGCTCGCCGAGGCCTCTACCGCGGCCCCCGGCCTCGACGCCGACGAGCTTCACCTTGCGGTCGTCGAGGAAGGCGCCGAACAGGCCGAGGGCGTTCGAGCCGCCGCCGACGCAGGCGATCGCCAGGTCGGGGCCGCGACGCCCGGTCGCCGCGCGCAACTGGCGCTTCGCCTCCTCGCCGATCACGCGGTGGAAGTCGCGCACCATGCGCGGGAAAGGATCCGGCCCGAGGACCGAGCCGAGGATGTAGTGCGTCGTGCGCACGTTCGTCACCCAGTCGCGCAGCGCCTCGTTGATCGCGTCCTTGAGCGTCCGGCTGCCGCTGCCGACCGGCGCGACCTCGGCGCCCAGCAGGCGCATGCGCTCGACGTTCAGCCGCTGGCGGCGCATGTCCTCCTCGCCCATGTAGACCGTACAGCGCAGGCCGAGCAGCGCCGCCGCGGTGGCGGTCGCCACCCCGTGCTGGCCGGCGCCGGTCTCGGCGATCACCCGCCGCTTGCCCATCCGCCGGGTGAGCAGCGCCTGGCCGAGGGCGTTGTTGATCTTGTGCGCGCCGGTGTGCGCCAGGTCCTCGCGCTTGAGGAAGATGCGCGCGCCGCCGAACGCCGCGCTCAAGCGCTCGGCGAAGTAGAGCGGCGTCGGCCGCCCGACGTAGGTCGCGAGCAGACGGTCGAGCTCGCGCCGGAACGCGGGCGCGCGCACGGCGCGGTCGTAGGCGCGCGCCAGCTCGGCAAGCGGCGCCATCAGCGTCTCGGGCACGAAACGCCCGCCGTAGGGACCGAAGCGCCCCTCAGCCGCGGCGCGCCGACTGGCTCTCGACATGGCGGTCGATCTCCTCGAAGAGGCGCGCGAGGCGCGCCCGGTCCTTGATCCCCGGCGCGCTCTCGACGCGCGAGTTGACGTCGATCCCCGCCGCGCCCGTCGCCGCGAGCGCGGCGGCGAGATTCTCCGGCCCGATGCCGCCGGCGACCAGCACCGGCTTGCCCGCGGCCCAGGGCGCGACCGGCTGCCAGTCCCAGCTCTCGCCGCTGCCGCCCGCGAGCCGCGCGTGCGGCGTGTCGGCGAGGAAGCCCCAGACCTCCGGCGTCGCCAGCGCCACGTCGAGGCCCGGCGTACCGCGCACCACGCGCAGGGCGCGGCCGGCGAAGCGCGCCACGACCTCCGCCGGCTCGCGGCCGTGGAGCTGCACCAGCGCGAGCCCGACTTCGGCGGCGATCTCCTCGATCTCGGACGGCTCCTGGTCGACGAACACTCCCGCCAGGGTGATGCCGCCGCAGGCAGCGGCCGCGATCTCGCGCCCGCGCGCCCGGTCGATCGCCCGCGGACTGCCCGGCCAGAAGTTGAGACCGAGCAGGTCCGCGCCGAGATCGATCGCCTCTTCGGCGTCCTCGGGCCGGGTGATGCCGCAGATCTTGACCAGCGGCCGAATCACGAGAGCAGCTCCACGAGCTTCGCGCCCGGATCCGCGGCGAGCAGCAGGCTCTCGCCGATCAGGAAGGCGTCGAAACCGTCCTCGGCGAGCGCGGCGATCTCGGCCGCCGAGCGAATGCCGCTCTCGGCCACCTTGAGCGCGCCGCCAGGAAGGCGCGGCAAGAGGCGCCGGCCCAGCTCGAGATCGACCCCGAAGGTCGCCAGATCGCGGTGATTGACCCCCACCAGCTCCCACGCATCGCCGGCGAGCAACTCCACGTCCTCGCCGGCGTGCGTCTCGACCAGCGGCGCGAGACCGAGCGCGCGAGCGTGGGCGGCGAAGGCGCGCAGAGTCGGTCGATCGTAGAGCCCCGCGATCAACAGGATGGCGTCGGCGCCCGCGGCGCGCGCGGCGTCGATCTGCCGCACGTCGACCACGAAGTCCTTGGCGATCGCCGGCAGGCCCGAGGCCTGGCGCAGGCGCGAGAGCAGCTCAGAGGAGCCGAAGAAGAAATCCGGTTCGACGACCACCGAGAGCGCCGCCGCGCCGCTCGCGGCGTAAGCGCGCGCCGTGCGCTCGGCATCGATCCGGCCGGCGAGCGAACCGAGACGCGGCGAGCCGAGCTTCACCTCGGCGATGACCGCCCGGCCACGGCGCGCGGCGAGCGCGGCGGTGAAGGGGTTGGCGAGCGGCGCGAGCGGCGGCCTCGGCCCGGCATCCGGCGGCAGGGCGAAGGCCCCAGGGGCGAGTCCCTGGCGCACGCGCCGTTGGTCGACGATCCGCGCCAGGATCCCGGGCGACGCCGCGCTCACGGCGCGAATCTCCGCAGGGCCTCGAGCTTGGCGAGCGCCGCCCCCGTGGCGAGCAGGTCGCGCGCGATCGCCACGCCCTCCTCGAGGCTCGCCGCGCGCCCGGCGACGTAGAGCGCCGCGCCGGCGTTGGCGGCGACGAGGTCGGCGACCCGCGCCTCGGCGCCGCTGCCGGAGCTCTCCCCGGCGAGGAGCCGCTCCATCCGCCGGGCATTTTCCTCCGGCGAGCCTCCGGCGAGATCCTCCGGCACGGAGGTCGGCAGCCCGAGCTCGCCGGGCTCGACGGTGTAGGTCTCGACGGCGCCGCCGCGCACTTCGGCCACGAACGTCGCGCCGGTGGTGGTGATCTCGTCGAGACCGTCGCTGCCGTGCACCACCAGGGCGCGCTCGGCGCCCAAGCCGGCGAGGACGCGCGCCAGCGGCTCGACCCAGCCGCGGGCGAAGACCCCCATCAGCTGGCGGCGGGCGCGCGCCGGGTTGGTCAGCGGGCCGACGAGGTTGAAGACCGTGCGCACGCCGAGCGCGCGGCGCACCGGCGCCATCTCGCGCATCGCCGGGTGGTAGGCGGGCGCGAAGAGGAACGCCAGACCGATGTCGCGCAGCTGGCAGGCGGCGACCTGCGGCGCGACCTCGACCGGGACGCCGAGCGCCGCCAGCACGTCGGCGCTGCCCGAGCGCGAGGAGACCGCGCGATTGCCGTGCTTGGCGACCGCCGCCCCGGCCGCCGCGGCGACGAAGGCCGCCGCGGTCGAGACATTGAAAGTCCCCTTGCCGTCGCCGCCGGTGCCGCAGGTGTCGACGACGTCCGGGACCTCGTGCGGCACGGGCACGGCGCGCTCGCGCATCGCCTCGGCGGCGCCGGCGATCTCTTCGACCGTCTCGCCCTTGATCGCCAGGGCGACCAGCAACGCCGCCTTCATGCCGTCGGGCACCGCGCCGTCCATCAGCCGGCCGAAGAGGTCGGCGACCTCGGCGCGGGAGAGATCCTCCCCCGCCATCCACCGCTGGAGCGCCGCCGCCGGCTCGCTCATCGCGCGCTCCGCGCCGCGGTCGCGCTGGCGCACAGGGCGAGGAAGTTCTCGACGATCCGCGGCCCGGCGACGGTGAGCACCGACTCGGGGTGGAACTGCACACCCCAGTACGGCAGCTCGCGGTGGCGCAGCCCCTGCAAGATCCCGTCGTCGCTCCAGGCGACCGGCTCGAGCTCGGGCGGCAGGCTCGCGGCGCGCACTTCGAGCGAGTGGTAGCGCGTGGCCTCGAAAGGATTCGGCACGCCGGCGAAGAGGCCCTCGCCCGCGTGGCGGATCCAGGAGGTCTTGCCGTGCATCAGCACCGGCGCACGGCCGACCTCGGCGCCGAAGGAGGCGCCGAGCGCCTGGTGCCCGAGACAGACGCCGAAGATCGGAATCGGCGGTCGCCGGGCCAGCAGCGGCAGGCAGACCCCGGCGTCCTCGGGACGGCCGGGGCCGGGCGAGATCAGGATGCCGGCCGGCTCGCGCGCCAGCAGCTCGTCGACCGTCGCGGCGTCGTTCCGCACCACGACCGGGTCGGCGCCGGCGACCGCCAGCAGTTGCACCAGGTTGAAGGTGAACGAGTCGTAGTTGTCGACGACCAGGATCATGGCGCCTCTGGTAACTGGCTCATGACGCTTCCGCCAGTCGCTCGGCGAGCGCCACCGCGGCGAGCAGGGCCGCCGCCTTGTTCTCGGTCTCGCGCTCCTCGGACGCCGGGTCGGAGTCGGCGACGATGCCCGCGCCGGCGGTCACCGACACCTCGCCGCCGCGCACCACCAGGGTCCGGATGGTGATGCAGGTGTCGAGGTCGCCGGCGAACGACAGGTAGCCGGTCGCCCCGGCGTACGGTCCGCGCGCCTCGGGCTCGAGCGCGTCGAGGATCTCGATCGCCCGCACCTTGGGAGCGCCCGAGACCGTGCCCGCCGGGAAACAGGCGAGCAGGGCGTCGAGCGCCCCGTGTCCGTCGCCGAGCTCCCCTTCGACGCTCGACACCAGGTGCATGACGTGACTGTAGCGCTCGATCTCCAGGAAGGTCGGCACCTCGACGCTGCCGGCGCGCGCCACCCGGCCGAGGTCGTTGCGGCCCAAGTCGACCAGCATGACGTGCTCGGCGCGCTCCTTCGGGTCGGCGGCGAGCTCCTCGCCGAGCCGCCGGTCCTCTTCGGGATCGGCGCTGCGCCGGCGCGTTCCGGCGATCGGCCGGGTGACCACCCGCGCGCCGCGCTTCTTGACCAGCATCTCCGGTGAGGCGCCGACCAGCGTCGCCTCGGGAGTCTCGAGCAGCACCATGTAGGGGCTCGGGTTGAAGCTGCGCAAGGCGCGGTAGAGGGCGATCGGCGGCGCGGCCGAGGCGAGGCGGAAGCGGCGCGCGAGCACTACCTGGAAGATGTCGCCGGCGGCGATGTGCTCGCGGGCGCGCTCGACCGCGGCGCGGAACGGCCCGCCCGCGAGGCTCACCGCCGGCTCGCGATCGAGCGCCGGCAGCGCCGCCGGGAGGCGCGTCGGCCGCGCCGCGGGGCCGCGCGCCAGGAGCGCCTCGAGCCGGTCCAGACGCCGCTCGACCTCGCCGCGCTCCGATTCGCCGGCGATTTCGTTGCCGATCAGCAGCAGCCGCTGGCGGGCGTGGTCGAACGCGACCACGTCGTCGAAGCGGCCCAGGGTGGCGATCGGCAGCCGCCAGGGGTCCGGCGGGCGACCCGGCAGCCGCTCGAGTAGCCGCACGAGATCGAAACCGAAGCTGCCGACGAAGCCGCCGGCGAACGGCACCGGCGCCGCCGGCGCGGTCCAGCCGCCCACCGCCTGCGCCAACGCCGCGAGCGGCGCGCCGGGCAAGGCGCGCACCGCGCCGTCGCGTTCGATCTCCAGCCGATCGGCGAACAGGCGCAGCACCTCGCGCGGGCCGGCGCCGAGGAAGCTGTAGCGCGAGACGCGCTCGCCGCCGGCGACGCTCTCGAACAGGAAGCGCACCGGCGAGAGGGTCGCCAGGCGCTCATAGGCCGCGAGCGGAGTCAGCGTCTCGGCGAGATACTCGCGGACGTGCGGGAGGGCGACCTTCAAAGCGGCCTCGCCCCCGCCGCAGCGTGCCGGCGCGCGAGCTCCTCCGCGACTGCCGACAGCGGCACGCCGCGGGCCGCGAGCAGCACGACGACGTGGTAGAGCAGGTCGGCGCACTCGGCGACGAGACGCTCCGCGCCCCCCGTCTCCATCGGCGCGACCGCCGCCAGCGCCGTTTCGACGCCTTCTTCGCCCACCTTCTGCGCGATCCGTTCGACGCCGGAAGCGACCAGGCGCGCGGTGTAGCTCGTCGCCGGATCGGCGCCGGCGCGGCCGGCGACGATCGCCGCCAGGCCGCCGAGGTCGAGGCCGCGCTCGCTGTCGCCGAAACAGCTCGCCCGCCCGGTGTGGCAGGTCGGCCCCCGGGCGCGCGCCCGGTAGAGCACCGCGTCGCCGTCGCAGTCGGCGCTGACCTCGATCACCTCGAGCTCGTTGCCCGACGTCTCTCCCTTCCTCCAGCCAGTTCGCCGCGAGCGACTCCAGAAGTGCGCCCGCCCGGTGACCAGGGTCGCCGCGAGCGCCGCGCGGTCGGCATGCGCCACCATCCGAACGCCGCCCTCGAAGATCTCCCGCACCACCACGGTCACCAGGCCGCGCTCGTCCCAGGCGAGGCGATCGAGGTCGAGCGTCATCGCCCCTCCGAACCGACCGCGGTCGCGCGCATCGGGAAGCCGCGGCCGGCGAGCGCCGCCTTCAGGTCGTCCACCCGCAGGCGGCCGCGATGGAAGACCGACGCCGCCAGGACCGCGGCGGCTCCGGCCGCCAGCGCCGCCGCGAAGTCGTCGATCGACGAGGCGCCGCCCGAGGCGACGACCGGCACGCGCACGCGGGCCACGACCGCGGCGAGGAGGTCGAGGTCGTAGCCGCCGCCGGTTCCGTCGCGGTCGATGCTGGTGAGCAGGATCTCGCCCGCTCCGCGCGCCACCGCCTCGTCGATCCAGCCGAGGGCGTCGCGTCCGCTCGCTCGCCGTCCCCCGTGGGTCACGACTTCCCAGCCGCCGGATGCGCGGCGGCGCGCGTCGACCGAGACCACCGCGCACTGGCTGCCGAAGCGCGAAGCGATCTCGCCGATCGTCGTCGGGCGCTCGACCGCGGCGCTGTTGAGCGCCACCTTGTCGGCGCCGGCGAGCAGCAGATCGCGCGCATCGGCGGCCGAGCGGACGCCGCCGCCGACGGTGAGCGGGACGAGGAGACGCTCCGCTACCGCGCTCACCAGCGCGAGCCCCGGGCGGCGAGCCTCCGGCGCCGCGGTCACGTCGAGGAACACGATCTCGTCCGCGCCCTCCTCGGCGTAGCGCGCGGCCGCCGTGGGCGGATCGTCGAGCGGCTCGAGATCGACGAAGCGCACGCCCTTGACCACCCGCCCGTCGGCCACGTCGAGACACGGGATCACCCGCCGGGCGAGCTCGGTCGTCGCGCTCCCCTCGCCGACGCGAGTCGTCGGCCGGGCCAGGCTCGAGGTCGTCTCGGCGCTCATCGCGCCGCCGCCGCGCCGTCGGCGAGAGTGGCGACCACCGCCGCGAGGTCGATCCGTCGTTCATAGAGCGCCCGCCCGACGATCGCGCCGGCGATCTCGGGGAACGCCGCCGCCGCTTCGAGGTCTCGGAGCGAGGCGACGCCGCCCGAGAGCAGCGCCGGGATTCCCGCCGCGCGCGCGACCGCGAGCGTCAGCTCGAGATTCGCGCCCGCAAGACCGCCGTCGCGCGCCACGTCGGTCACCAGCAGGGTCGCGAAAGGCGCTCCCGCGAGGGCGGCCGCGACCTCGGTGGCCGCGATGCCGGTGCCCCGCCGCCAGCCGTCGACCCGCACTTCGCCGTCACGGGCGTCGAGCGCCGGCACCAATCGCCCGGGCCAGCGCTCGGCAAGGCGGCGAACCTCCTCCGGGTGGCGGACGGCGAGGGTGCCGACGACCGCGCGTTCGGCCCCGGCGGCGAGCGCCGCCGCGATCGCTCCTTCATCCCGCAAGCCGCCGCCGACTTGGAGCGCGAGACGCCCGCGCGCCGCTCCGGCGAGCCGGGCCACCAGCTCCGTCTGCGGCGCTTCGCCGAGCGCGGCGTCGAGATCGACCACGTGCACCCGCCGCGCGCCGGCGGCGCGGAAGCGCTCGAGCAGCGCGGCCGGATCGTCGCCGTAGACCGTCACGCGTCGGTCGTCGCCCGCGATCAGGCGCACCACCCGCCCGCGGCGCAGGTCGATCGCCGGGATCAGCTCCACGCGGCCTCCAGGAGGAAATTGGCGAGCAAGCGCAGACCCGCCGCGCCGCTGCGCTCGGGGTGGAACTGAGTCCCGCCGACCTCGCCCGGCCCGCGCCGCCGGACGGCGATCGCGGGGAATTCCCGCCCATGGCGGACGGCGGCCACGACCTCGCCGGGATCGAATCCCTCGGCCGCGTAGCTGTGCGCGAAGTAGGCGAACTCGCCGTCGGGGATCCCGTCGGTCAAGCCGTGCGGACGCCAGACGTGGAGGCGATTCCACCCCATGTGGGGAACCGGAACCGAATCCGGCAGGCGCTCGACGCGCCCGGCGAGGAGGCCGAGACCCGCCGTCTCGCCGTATTCGGCGCCCGCGGCGAAGAGCAGCTGGAAGCCGACGCAGACCCCCAAGAGCCGCGCGCCGCCGGCCAGAGCCGCGGCGAGCGCCGACTCGCGCTCTCCCGCGAGCGCCGCCCGCGCGGCGGCGAAAGCGCCGACGCCCGGCAGGACGATCCGGCGCGCGGCGGCGATCTCGGCCGGCGCGCTCGTCCGCCGCGGCGCGCCGCCCGCCGCGGCGAGAGCGCGCTCGAGGTTGGCCAGGTTGCCGACGCCGAGGTCGACCAGGACCGCCTCCGGCGCGCTCATCGGTCCAGGACTCCCTTGGTGCTCGGCACCTCGCTCGCCCCCGGTCGCAGCGCGAGAGCTCGGCGCAGGGCGACCGCCGCCGCCTTGGTCGCCGCCTCGGCGGCATGGTGCGGGCTGCGCGCGGCGAGGATCGCCAAGTGCAGCGTCAGCCGCCCGCGATCGGCGAACGCCTGGAAGAAGTCGGCGAGCAGCCCGACCTGGAATGCGGGAGTCACCCAAGCCGACTCCACCTCCGGCGCCGCTCGCCAGACGAAAAAGCCGCGTCCGGACAGGTCCAGCGCCGCCCTCGCCAGCGCCTCGTCGAGCGGCACGAGCGCTTCGCCGAAGCGCTCGATCCCCCGCCGCTCGCCGAGCGCCCGCGCCAACGCCTCGCCGAGCGCCACGCCGCAATCCTCGACCGTGTGGTGCAGGTCGACGTGCGTGTCGCCGCGCGCGCTGAGCGCCAGGCCGAGACCGGCGTGGGTCGCGAACGCCTCGAGCAGGTGGCCGAGGAAGCCGTCCGGCACGTCGATGCGCCGCTCGCCGCCGTCGAGCGCCAGCTCGACCGTGATCGCCGTCTCGCGCGTGGCGCGCGCGAAGGAAGAGCTCCTCATCGCGCCCTCCTGGGGGCGTAGGTCGCGCCGGCCGGCGGGAGCGCGAACGCCCCGCGCTCCGCCGCCAGGGCGCGCGCCAGCGCGCGCTCCGCCCGCCCGTCGCCGATCGAGACCCGCAGGCAGCCGCCGAGCCCGGGACCGGCGCCGAGGTCGCGCAGCCGCACGCCGCGCGCGGCGAGGCGGCGGGCGAGCTCGCTGGCGCGCTCGCCGAAGCGCGCCAGGACGAAGTTGGCCGCGCTGGGAAGGACCTCCGCGCCCGCCGCGGCGAGCAGCGCGGCGAAGCGCGGCCGCCGCGCGACGATCGCTCGCACCCGACGCGCGAGGGCCGCGCTCTCGGCGAGCGTCACCTCGCCGGCGATCGCCGCGGCCCGGCCGAGGTTGTACGGCAACTTCGCCTTCGCCAGCTCGGCCACGAGTCGCGGATCGGCAAGCAGGTAGCCGAGGCGCAGCCCCGCGAGCGACCAGGCCTTCGAAAAGGTGCCGAAGAGAACGACGTGCGGGAAGCGCGCCAGCACCGGCCGGTAGTCGTGGCGACTGAACTCGCCGTAGGCGCTGTCGACGAGCAACGGCGCCGCCAGGCGCTCGGCGATCGTCGCCAGGCGCTGCGGCGCGATCGCCTCTCCGGTCGGATTGTTCGGCGTGCACAACAGCACCGGTCGCGTCGGGTCGCGCGCGATCGCCGCCTCGAGCTCGGCGAGCGGCAGGGCGAGATCGGCGCGCGGACCGATCTCCAGGGCGCGCGCGCCGGCGGACGCGATCAGCGTCCGGTAGAGACCGAACGAGGGCTGCGCCAAGAGCACTTGTCGCCCGCCGCCGGCGAGCGCCGCGAGCGCCATAGCCAGCAGCTCGTTCGAACCGTTGCCGAGCAGAACACCGTCCGCCGGCCAGTCGAATCGCCGACCGAGCGCGGCGCGCAGCGCGTCGGCGTGGAGATCGGGATAGCGCGCCCAGTCGGCGGCGAGCAAGCGGCGCGCGATCTCCCCCTTGAGTCGGCGCGGCAGGTCCCAGGGCATCTCGTTCAGGTCGAGGTTCACGGCGGTCGCGTCGCGCTCCAAGGCGTAGGGCGCCAGAGCGCGGATCTCCGGGCGGACGAAACGCGCCGGCGACGGACCTGGAGTCGCGGCCGTCACGCGGCACGCTCCCCGGCGGCGCGCAGCGCGGCGCTGGCGGCGTGCGCCGGCAGGCCCTCGAGGGCGGCGAGCCGGCTCGCCGCCGCGGCGAGGCGCGACAGCTCGGCGGGAGCCGCGTTCGCGCTCACTCGCACGACGTGCGAGCGGCGCAAGAAGTCGTCGACGCCGAGCGCCGAGGCGAAGCGTGCCGTACCGCAAGTCGGCAGGACGTGGCTCGGGCCGGCGACGTAGTCGCCGAGCGCTTCCGGCGCTCCGGCGCCGACGAAGACCGCGCCGGCCGGCCCGAAGCGCTCGACCGCCGCTTCGGGCTCGGCGCCCACGAGCTGCAGGTGCTCCGGCGCCAAGCGTTCGACCAGCCGAGCGGCCTGGTCGAGATCGGCCACGACGAAGGCCGCGCCGAAGCGCGCGAGCGCCGCCCGCGCCGTGCTCGCGGTCGCCAGAGCCTCGAGGCGACGCTCGAGCGCCAGCGCCACGGCGCGCGCCAAGGCGCGCGACGTCGCGATCAGGATCGCCGCGGCGCGCGGATCGTGCTCGGCCTGCGCCAGCAGGTCGGCGGCGATCCAATCGGGCGGTGCGTCCTCGCCGGCGACGATCACCACTTCGCTCGGCCCGGCGACGCCGTCGACGCCGATCCGCCCGTCGACGCACCGCTTCGCCGCCGTCACCCAGGCGTTGCCCGGTCCGACGAGCTTGGCGACCGCGCGCACGGTCTCCGTGCCGTGCGCCAGCGCCGCCACCGCTTGCGCGCCGCCGATCGTCCACACCTCCTCGACCGCCAGCCGCGCGAGGACGAAGCGCAGCGCCGGGTTGGCGGCGAGAGCCGCCGGGGGCGTAGCGACCACCACCTCGCGCACGCCGGCGACGCGCGCCGGAACCACCGTCATCACCACCGTCGAGGGATAGGCCGCTCGCCCGCCGGGGACATAGATGCCGACCCGGGCCAACGGCGTGCGCCGCTCTTCGAGCTCGAGTCCGTCGAGCGTCAGACGGAAGCCCGCGTGGGCCTGAGCGCGGTGGTAGGTCTCGACCCGCGCGATCGCCAGCTCGAGCGCCGCCAGCGTCTCGCGGGCGAGCGCGTCGCCGCTCCGATCGGCGGCCGTGGGTCGCCAAGCGAGCTCGGCGACGCTCGTCGCGCGGCGATCGTCGTGCTCGGCGACCGCCGCCAGCAGCGCCCGGTCGCCGCCGCGGGCGACGCGGTCGACGATTCTCCGCGCCGCGGCCACGGTGCGCCGATCGAGCACCCGCGCGCCACGGGCGACGAGCCTCGCCAGCCGGCGCTGCCCCGCCGGCGTCGCCGCCGCGACCACCGCGAGCGCCGGCCTCACGCCGCCACCCCCGCAGCTTCCAGGCGCTCGAGGAGAGCCTCGATCTCGCGCCGCCGGATCTGGAACGCGGCGCGCTGCACGACGAAGCAGGGCTCGACCGGACGCTCCGGCGCGATCTCGACCAGGCCATGGTCGGCGATCGTGCGGCCGGTCTCGACGATGTCGAGCGCCAAGTCGGCGAGACCGAGCAGCAGCGCCACTTCGACCGCGCCCGAGAGCGGCACCAGCTCGGCCGCGGCGCCCCGCGCGGCAAGGAGCTCGCCGGCCAGCCGCGGGTACTTGGTCGCCACGGACCGCGGCGCGCCCGGTCCCGGCGGGCGCGTTCCCGGCCGGCCGATCCACGAGAGCCGGCAAGCGAGCGACGCGAAGCGCAGCGGCACGAGCAACTCGCCGCCGCGCTCGGCGAGCACGTCGCTGCCCACCACGCCGCAGTCGGCGGCTCCGCGCTCGACGTAGAGCGGCAGGTCCCAGTCGCGCAACAAGACGATCTCGAGCCGCGGCTCGGCCAGCGTCACCACCAGCCGGCGCGAGGGCGACGCAAGCTCGGGCAGCGGCAGCCCGGCCTGCTCCAGGGCGCGGAGGACCGGCGGAAGGTAGCGGCCCTTGGGCAGAGCGAGGCGGATCACGCCGGGACCTCCGCCACCCGCGCGACCGCGGCGGCCGGCGCGACGCTCTCGGCGAGCGCCGCCAGCGCGTCGAGGTCGAGCGAGAAGCCGATCGCGGCTCGCGGCGCGCCGAGCGCCGCGAACAAGCGGTCGTAGCGGCCGCCGGAGGCCACTGGACGCGCCGCGCCGCGGGCGTAGGCGCGCACGACCAGGCCGTCGTAGTAACCGCGCAGGTCGCGTTCGGCGCCACGACCGTCGGCGAGCGTGCTCCAATCGGCGAACTCGGCCAGGTCGATGGTGACCGGCAGGCCGGGGAACGCGGCGGCGAGATGCTCGACCGTGGTCCCGAGACGCGCGAGGTCCGCGGCCGCGCGTTCGCCGAGCGACTCGGCGCGCGCCGGCACGCCGCGGTCGAGAATCTCGACGAAGGGCTCACCCGCGAGCCGGGCCGCGGCGCGCTCGCGCCGCGCGATGGCCGCCGCCAGCTCCGGCGCCGCCGCCGCGCCCACCGCCGCGACCGCGGCCGTCTCGAGCACCCCCGCGAGCCCCACGACCAGGCGCAGCCCCGGCGGCGCCAGCGCCGCCAGGCAGCCCGCGAGCGCCGCGAGAGCTTCGGCCTCGAGCTGCGGTCCCCGCACGCCCAGGATCTCGCCGCCCAGCTGGTAGACCTCGCGCTCGGCACGACGGAAGCGCTCGCCGGCGCGCACCACGTCGCCGCGGTAGAAGATCCGCAGCGGATCCGGCAGCTCCGGCAAGTGGGGCGCCAACAGTCGGGCGAGCTGCGGCGTGAAGTCGGCGCGCAGCGCCAGCAACTCCCCGGCGCGGTCGGCGAAGCGGTAGAGCTCGGCGCGCGCCGAGGCGCCGAGGATCGGCTCGTAGGGAGCGAAATAGTCGAGCACCGGCAGGATGGCTTCGCGAAATCCGGCCGCTCCGAGCACCGCGACGCAGAGTCCCTCCGCCGCGCGCCGGCGCTCGGCGCTCTCGAACAGGAGAGCGCGCACTCCCGAGGGCAGCCCGCTCGCGAGCTTCACGCCGACTCCTCGGCGAGGCCGGCGAGCTTCCAGGCCAGGCCGAGCGGCAAGTCGTGCCCGGTCATGGCGCGGAATTGCGGCCGCGCCTGGAAGATCAACACTTCGCGGCCGTCGATCGCGACCAGTCCGCGGCGACGGGCATCGGCGACCCAGCGCGTCGGCTCGCCGCCGTAAACCAAATCGACGACCACCGCGTGGCGCTCGAGCTCGGCGACCGGCGCCGGAAGCTCGTCGGCCGCGGCGCGCCCGAGCGGCGTGGCGTTCACCAGCAGGTCGAAGCGGCGGGGATCGAGCTCGGCGCGGGGAATGAACGGCAACCCGAGCCGGGCGGCGGTCGCCCGGCCGCGCGCCGGATCGCGCTGCACGACCGCCACCCGCGCCCCGGCGCGCGCCAGACCGAGCGCCGCGGCGCGGCCCGCGCCGCCGCCGCCGAGCACCGCGGCCGCGCGCCCGGCGATGCGCACCCGCCGCGCCACGAGCGCCTCGACCACCCCCTCGGCATCGGTCGACTCGGCCTCCCAGACGCCGCGATTCGGCACCAGGCAATTGGCCGCGCCGATCGCCTGCGCGAGCGGGCTCGCGGCGCCGGAGACCGCGAGCGCGACCTCCTTGTGCGGCGTGGTGACCGAGAAGCCCGCCAGCCGCAAGCCGATCTCCGCCAGCGCTTCGGTCTCCACCAGCTCGAGCCAGAAGTCGCCGAAGTGCGGCGCCTCGAAGGGGACGTAGAGCAGCGGCAGGTCGAGAGCGCGGTAGGCGGCGTTGTGCAGGCGCGGCGAGAGCGAGCCGAGCGCCGGGGCCCCGACCACGCCGGCGAGCGATCGCGCCGGCGGCAGCTCGGGCAGGCCGTAGTCGGCGTTGAGGCGCCAGAGCGGTAGCTGGCCCGGCGCGGCCGGCGACTCGCCCGCGGCGGCGAAGATCCAGGGCGCACCGAGGCGCGGCGCGACGAGCCGGGTCCAGAAGCCGACCTCACCGCCGGCGAACGCCACCAGGTCGTCGCGTCCGGACGCGGCGAGCAGGCGCAGGGGCACCAGCTCCTCGCCCGAGTGGATCGCCGCCGGCACCAGCTTGTAGAGGCGCGCCGGCGTCTTGGCGAGGTGGGCGAAGCGCGCGGCGAGGCCCGGCAGGTCGGTCGCCGGGCCGTGCCAGGAGACGATCCGGCGCTCCGGCGGTAGCGCCGCGAGCAGCTCGGGCGAGAGGTCGCGATCCGCTTCGAGATCGACCCAGTCGTAGCGCTTCGCCGCCTCGATCAGGCGACGGCTGCGGCGCTCGCGCGCGCCCGAGAAGCCGCCGCCCTCGGCGCGGCTGCGCAGGGTGTAGAGCAGAGGCCCGGGAAAGAAGCCGCGCAGCCAATCGGGATCGAGGTCACCGACTCGATCGGCGCGCACCTCGAGCGCTTCGGCCGCGCCCGCCAGGCGGGCGAGGTCGCGCCCGTCCGCTTGCGGCGGCTCGACCAGCGAAGCGACTCGGAATGCGGCGCGCTGCAAAACGAAAACCCCCTTCCGGGTCCGGAAGGAGGTTCGCAAGATGGGCGGTCGCCGCTTGCCTCGTCCCGGGCCACGAAGGCCGGGACGTCGTGTCCCGGCCTAGTCGACCGCGTGGTGGTGGACGAGGCTACGCCAGCTCGCGCGCGGCGAGGCGATCGAGCGGGCGTCGGCGGTGCGCGTCATCAGGCGACGGATTAGAGCAGCGCCCTCCGGGGCTGTCAAGCGCGCACGCCACGGGCGGCGCGCTCAGCGCACTCGGCGGCGGATGCGCGCCGAGGCGGCGCGGCTCGCCACGATCCGGGTGCCGTCGCGCATCGTCACCAGCAGGCGGCGGTCGTCGGCCGGCCGCAGGTGCTCCACCGCCTCGAGATTCACGATGTGCGAGCGGTGCACCGGCTCGAAGAGCTGCGGGTCGAGCCGCTCGAGCAGCTCTTTCAAGGTCACCTGCAGCAGGTAGGAACCGTCGGCGGTGTGCACCTCGGCGTACTCGCCGTTCGCCCGGATGCGGGTGATCTCGCGCGCCGCGATCGGCACGATGCGCTGCCCCTTGCGGGCGAAGAGCCGGGTGAGCGGCGAAGTCGCCGCCTCGAGCGCCCGTTCGACCGCGCCGGGCCCGGCCTCGCGCGCCGCGGCGCGCGCGCGCACGCGCTCGAGCGCCGCCAGCAGCCGCTCGCGGCCGAAGGGCTTGACCAGGTAGTCGAGGGCGCCAAGCTCGAAGGCGGCGACGGCATAGGCGTCGTGCGCGGTGGTGAAGACGACCTCGGGCCGGTGCCGCAGGCGGCGCAGCAGCGAGACGCCGTCGAGCTCGGGCAGCTGCACGTCGAGCAAGACGAGGTCCGGACGCGCGCGCTCGATGAGCTCGATCGCCGAGACGCCGTCGGCGGCGCTTCCCACCCGCTCCACCCACGGGACCTCGGCCAGGATCTCCTCCAGGCGCCGGCGCGCCATCGGCTCGTCCTCGACTAGAACCGTGCGCAGCGTCGGGGTCACGCCGGCTCCTCCTCGTCGTCCTCGCGCTCGCCGGCGCTGGCGCGCGACGCCGCGGCCGCGAGGCGCACCTCGGCGCGGAATCCGCCCCGCGGCGAGCGGCCGAGAAGCAGCGTCGCGCCGTCGCCGTAGAGCGCCGCCAACCGATCGCGCAGCAGCGCGAGCCCGAGGCCGGCCTCTTCTCCCGGCGCCCGGGTAGCGGCGCTGCCCGGCGCGCCGTCGTCGTCGACCGTCAGGACCAGGACGCCGGGCTCCTCGCGCACGTCGATCGCCACCGTCCCGCCGCGAGCGCGCGGGGCGACGGCGTGGCGGATCGCGTTCTCGACCAGCGGCTGGAGGACGAAGGAGGGCACCGGGTGCTCGAGCCAGGCGCCGCAGTCGGCGATCTCGGTGGTCAGCCGGTCTCCCAGCCGCAGCCGCTCGAGCTCGAGGTAGTCGCGTGCGAAGGCGAGCTCCTCGCCGAGCGGCACCAGATCCATGCCCCGGCTCTGCACCCGCAGGGCGAAGCGCAGCGCCGAGCCCAGCCGCTCGAGGGCGGCCGAGGTCGAGGCCGGATCGCGCTCGGCCAGACCCATCAGCGAATGCAGGACGTTGAGGATGAAGTGCGGGTTCAGATTGGCGCGCAGCACCGCCAGCCGCGCCTCGGCCCGCAGGCGTTCGGCGCGCTCGGCGCGCGCCGCCGCTTCGCGCGCCGCCGCCGCTTCGCTCTGCGCCACGCCGACGGCGACCAAGCAGGCGAAGAGCAGCAGATCCTGCATCGCTTTCCAGGCGAAGCTCGCCGAGAGCTCGGGCGCTCTCCAGACCCCGTCCTCGAGACCGCGCAGCACGAAGAAGCCGAGGCTCGCCCCGGCGGCCGTCCAGACGACGAAAGCCACCGCGCCGCCGGCGAGCAGCAGCGCCGCGGAGCTCCAGAACCGCCGCCCGCCGCCGCTCCTGCGCGTCGCGCGCAGGACGAGCGGCGCCGCGGCGACCTCCGGCAGGCAGTTGGCGAGCGCCGAGAGCAGCGACCGGCCCGGCGAGAGCGCGAACCCCAGATGGATGGCGCCGGCGTAAGCCGCCACGTAGACCGCGAACGCCAGGGTCCAGGGCAGGATCGCCGGCGAGCGCCGGAGCGCGGCGGGCGGCGCCGGATCGAAGGTCGGGTCGAGGGCGCGGTCCCGCATCTCGGGCTCAGTCTCTCGCCTTTTCGGGCCGGCAAGCCCGATCGGCGCCGCCGTTCGTGGGCCCGGGGCGCCCGTTCACCGGACCGCCCGGCGAGCTCGCCGAGCTCGAAGGCACGCCGCGGGCCCGCGACAGCTAGCTTGCTCCTCGCCGCGATCCCCGGCGACGCGGCCGCTGGCGAAAGGAGACACCCGATGATCACATTCCGCGCTCTCGCCTGGATCCTCCTCGGCACCACCCTCCTCGGCACCGAGATCGAAGCGACCTCCCCCACCCGCGCCGAGCGCCGCTTGACCGAGGCGGCCGAGGCGATCCTGCACGCCGACTACCGCGGCGACCGCGCCGAGCTCGGGCGCCGCGCCCGCGAGCTGGCGACCCCGACCCGACCGGAGCTCGCCAAGTACCGCGACTACTGGATCGGTTTCGCCTACTGGCGGCGGGCGCTCAACGGCTTCAACGAATCGCCGACGCCATCCGACCTGTCGTCGGACCTGACGCTTGGCGCCGCCGCGCTGCGCCGAGCGCTCGAGGTCGATCCCGCGTTCGAAGACGCCCAGAGCGCTCTCGTCGGCTGCCTGATGAATCAGATGTACCTCGCGAGCGCGGCGCCCGAGGCGGAGCGCCAGAAGATTCTCGACGAGGCCCTGCCGCTGATGCGCGGCCTGCGCGACTCCGGCAGCGACAACCCGCGCACGCTGTGGATCCTCGGCGGCAGCGCGATGAGCGCGCCGCCGCCCTGGGGCGGCGACCTCGTGAAAGCGACGGCGATCTACGAGCGCGGTCTCGCCGGCGCGCGGCGCGAGGCGGTCGGCGGGCCGCGCGCGCCCTGGGAACCGACCTGGGGCGCCCCGGAGGTGATGATGAGCCTCGCCTGGATGCACTCGCATCTCGGCACGCCCGATCGCGACCTGGCGCGCGCTTGGGCGCTCGCGGCGCTCGCCATGGCCCCGGACTGGCACTACGTCGGCGATATCCTGCTGCCGCAGATCGAGGCCCTCCCGGCCGCCGGAGCGGCCGTCGCCGCGGCCCCGGCCTGCACGCCGCCGGGCTCTTGACCGTTCCACTCCCGAAGCACGGACACGGGGAGCGCGCGATCCACGAACCGGCAACTCGGCGCGACCCTCGCGACCGTCTTCGTGCTGATCTTCCTCGCCCTCGGGTTCCTGCGCGACGCCCGGCGGCGCGGCGGCTGAGGACGGCCCGGCCGCCAATCCGCCGCGCCCGGCCTGCGGTACAGTCCCGGCGACCGCTCGCGCATGCCGGACTTCGAGCCGTACCTCACCGTACGCGCGGTACAACCGCTGGTCGCTGGCCTCGAGGCCCTCGGGCACGCGGCCGCGTCCATCGTGTCGGCGGCGGGAATCGACCCGAGTCGCCTCGCCGATCCGGATTCGCGGGTGCCGCAACGCGCCGTCAGCGCGTTCTGGCGCCACGCGCTCACGGCGACCGGGGACGACTTCCTCGGTCTCCACCTCGGCGAGGCGGCGCCGCTCGAGTCGTTCGAGGTCCACGGATACGCCATTCTCTCGAGCCCCACCCTGCGCGCCGCCTACCGCCGTGCCTGCCGCTATCAACGACTGATCCACGAGGTGAACGACCTCGAGCTCGAGGAAGGGGAGACGCAGGGCGCCCTGCGGCACACGCTCGCGGGCGGGCGCGCCGCGGCGCGCCAGCCGGCGGAGTTCCTAGCCACGGTCTGGGTGCGGCTCGGACGGCGGGTCGTGGCGACCGACTGGTCGCCCACTCGGGTCTGCTTCGCGCACCCGGCCCCCGCCGACACCCGCGAGCACGTCCGGATCTTCCGGGCGCCCGTGCAGTTCTCGAGCGGGCCGACGGCGTTGCACGTGCCCAACGCGATTCTCGACGCGGTCAATCCGCGAGCCGATCCGGGGCTCGGGCTGGTGCTCGACAAATACGTCGAGAACGTCCTCGGCCAGCTCCCCCGCCGCACCACCCTCGGCGACCGGCTCCGCACCTGGCTGCTCGCCTCGCTGTCGGACGGCGAGCCGCGCGCCGCGGCCGCCGCCCGCGCCCTCCATCTCAGCGTTCGCAGCCTGCACCGCGGGCTCGCCACCGAGCACCTCACGTTCCGCGGGCTGCTCGCCGGGCTGCGCCAGGAACAGGCCGCGAAGCTGCTCGCCGATCCGCGCTACAACCTGAGCGAAGTCGCCTTCCTCCTCGGCTTCGCCGAGCTCAGCTCCTTCCATCGCGCGTTCAAGCGCTGGGCCGGGACGACGCCGGCCGAGTTCCGCGCCGCCGCGCGCGGCGCGCTCCCGCCTCCCGGCGGGCCCCGCACCCGCGCCTAGATCGGGGCCGGCGGCGAATCTGGCCGATCCGGACATGTTCTTGGCGCGCCACGTCAATGACCGCCCGTCTCTCGCGCCCTATCTTGCCGGTCACGCTGCGCGCCCAACTCCGGGCCGCAGGCGACCGACGATCTGGAACGGGAGGACGCGATGGAAGCATGGGTGCTGACCCACGCGGAGGATCTTCAGTTCGAGCTGTTCTTCGGCCTACTCGCCGTCTTCGGCCTGGCCGAGGCGCTCGCACCCCGGCGACCGGGGCCGATGCGGCGCCGGGCGAGGTGGCTCACCAACTTCGCTCTCACGGCGCTGAACATCGTGGTCATGGGGCTCCTGCCCCTCACCTTCTTCGACGCCGCGGTCTGGGCCGCGAACCAGCGGTTCGGCGTCGGGCACTGGATCGCCCTGCCGGCCGCCGCCACGATCCTGGGCACGCTCCTGGTGCGCGGTTTCATCTCCTTCTTCACCCACTACCTGGCGCACCGGGTCCCGGCCCTCTGGCGGCTCCACCGCGTGCACCACCTCGACACCGAGCTCGACGTCTCGACCACGGTCCGCTTCCACCCCGCCGAGTTCGCGCTCAACCTCGCGGTCGGCGTGCCCATCGTCGCGCTCTGGGGCCTCTCGCCCTGGGTGTTGATGTTCTACGAGATCCTCGACGCCGGCGTCACTCTGTTCTCGCACGCGAACGTGCGCGTCCCGGTCGCGCTCGATCGCGTCCTGCGCTACGTGATCGTCACCCCGGATCTGCACCGGGTGCATCACTCCGCCTGGCAGACCGAGACCGACAGCAACTTCGGCGCCGTCTTCCCGATCTGGGACCTGGTCTTCGGCACCTTCCGCACCGCCACCCGCGAGCCGCAGGCGACGATGACCCTCGGCCTCGAGGAGGTGCGCGACGGACGCGAGAACCGGCTCGGCTGGCTGCTGCGCTCGCCGCTCCTGCGCCAACTGCGCGGGGACGAAGGAGGCGAGTCATGAGGATGAGCCGGCTCGAGAAGGGCCTGGTGAATCGCCCCGAGAAGGGCGCGGCCAACGTGCGTCGGATCGCGAGCCAGATCGAGCGACTGCGGTTGCCCGCCGGCTCCCGGGCGCTCGAAGTGGGCTGCGGCATCGGCGACGTCGCCCGTCATCTGGCCGTCGATCACGGATTCGAGGTGGTCGGCACCGACTCCGACCCGGAGCAGATCGAGCTCGCCCGCCAACGGCATGCCGGAGTGCCCGGTTTTCCGCGGCTGTCCTTCGCGGTGGCCGACGCGACCCAGCTGCGCTTTCCCGACGCGCACTTCGACCTGGTGGTGTCGCAGAACGTCTTCCACCACGTCCCCGCCTGGCCCGACGCGGTCGAAGAAATCGCTCGCGTACTGCGACCGGGGGGCCACCTGTTCTGGCTCGACCTCACGACGCCGGTCTGGACGCACCCGTGGCTGCGACCGCTGGGCTCGCAGGTCGGCCTCTATTCGCAGCGCGAGATTCGCGACGCTTTCCTCGCCGCGGGCCTCGCGGAGCGCGACGTTCGCCGCCTGGCGCGCGGGCTCCGTTACGAGATGACCTGGCGCAAGCTCGGTCGTCCCGATGGCGGCGCGGGGCAAGGCGGCGCGGGGGAGCCGTGAGCCCGCGGTCGCCGACCGGAATGGCCGGGCTCCCGGGGCCGTGCCAGACTCTCCGGCCACGGGGGAGAGCGGCGCATGCACAAGGGACGGCTCGAGGCCTTCAGCGACGGCGTGGTCGCCATCCTGATCACCATCATGGTGCTCGAGCTGAAAGTGCCGCACGGCGCGGACTTCGCCGCCTTGCGGCCGCTGCTGCCGGTGGCGCTCAGCTATCTGCTGTCCTTCGTCTTCCTCGCCATCTACTGGAACAACCACCACCACCTCTTCCAGGTCGCCCACCGGGTCAACGGCGGGATCCTGTGGGCGAACGTGCTCCTGCTCTTCTGGCTCTCGCTCGTGCCGTTCGTGACCGCCTGGATGGGCGACAACTTCGCTCCCCTGCCGGTGGCGCTCTACGGCGCGGTCCTGATGTGCGCGGGGATCGCCTACTTCATCCTGGCGCAGCTCCTGATCCGCCTCCACGGCGCCGACTCGACGCTGGCCCTGGCGATCGGCAACGACTTCAAGGGGAAGATCTCGGTCGTGGTCGACGCCGTGGCGATCGGCCTCGCCTTCGTCGACCCGCGACTCGCCTGCGCCGGCTACGTCGCGATCGCCATCCTCTGGCTCGTCCCCGACCGCCGCATCGAACGCCTGATCGGCGAACCCGCCAGCCCTCACTAGCCCGCGACCGCGGCTCTCCCATCCCGCCCGATGAAAAGACAAAACAAAAGGACCGGTTGAGAAAAAGACGCCTGCAACAACACCCTCGCCCAGCCGAGCCGGCGTGGGTTCACGAGGGCGTACGAGAGGCCCACACTCTTAACCGGAGCTTTTCGCCTTGGCCCGAGCAGGTCGACACACATCGATCCTGCGAAGGAAAGCTCACCTAGGGAAAAAGGACTCTGGCTTCGAGAGCCTCGCCCAGTCGAGCCGGGCGCCAGTTCACGAGGGCGGTCCGGCGGCCCATGCTCGTAACCGGAGCTTTTCGCTTTGGGACGCGGAGTTCGACTCCTCGCCACCCGGCAAATCGATGGGGATCAGCTCAGCTTGCGGATCAGCTCGCCAACCCGCACCCGGCCCGGTCGGGTCACCCACGCGTTGATGCCGCGCAGGTGGAGCTGTCGGCCGCGGCCGGAGTTGACGAAGAGCATCGCGTCCATGCCGAAGCGGGAGACGAACTTCTTGCAGCCGGTGTGCGGCAGGGCGCTGACTTCGAGCTCGGCCGTACCCAGAACGAGGCGCGTGCCGGGCGGCAGGTTCTCTTCGCCGAGATCGAGGTCGACGTAGAACTGGTCCCCCGCGAGCGGCCAGCGCGCGCGGTCCTGCGCCAGCAGGGCGACGACGCGCGAGCTCATCAGGTTGATCTGCATCTCGGGGTGCGGCGAGGGGTCGGGCATCTTCGAGCTTCCCCGGCGGCTCCAGGAATCGCCGACCAGTCCGAGCGTGAGATCGAGCTCGCCCTCGTCGAGCACCTCGCGCTCGTTCACCGCCGGCCGGCGGACGATCATTTCGATCCTCCCGGCGTCCTTGGGCGAACGCAGGATCTCCGCCAGCCCCGCTTCGAGCTCGCTCGTCGACCGGTGCCGCACCGCCTGCTGGATCGGATTCATCGCTCGCTCCGTCTCGTCAGGTCGTGGTCCCGGGCCGCGCCGTCCGCAGCATCGCGGCGGCGAGCTCCTTCGTGAGCTTGGCGGCGACCCGCGCGGTGACCCGGTCGAGGTCGCGGTGCGGGTTGAGCTCCACCACGTCGCCGCCGACGATCGGCCCGCCGAGCGCCTGGATCAGGGTCAGCACCTCGCGCACCGTCAGGCCCCCCGGCTCGCGGTGCGCGACCCCGGGAGCCGCCGACGGATCGAGGCCGTCGAGGTCGATCGAGACGTAGACCGGACCCGCGATCTCCGGCCGGCGGCCCGCGACCCAGGCGCGCATGTCGATCACCTCGACGGCGAAGCGCTCGGCCTGGTCGCGTTGGTGCGGCGTCTGGGTGCGGATCCCCACCTGCACCAGCCGGCTCGCGAGACCCTCCTCGAGGATGCGCGCGAACGGGCAGGCGTGCGAGTAGCGGTCGCCCTCGAAATCGTCATAGAGGTCGCCGTGCGCGTCGATGTGCAGGATCGCGAGCGGCGCGCGCCCCGGATTGAGGCCGCGCAGGATCGGATAGGTCACCGAGTGGTCGCCACCGAGGGCCAGCGGTCGCCCCCCGCCGGCGACGATCCTCGCGATCCCGGCCTCGATCGCCGCCCGCGCCTCGGCGGAAGCCGGGAGAGTCAGGTCGCCGGCATCGCGCACCGCGCCTTCGGCTCCGAGATCGCGCAGGTCCTCGCTGAAATGGTTCCCGGCCGGCGACGCCATCTGCTCGCGGATCAGCGCCGGCGCCTCCGCCGCCCCGCGCTCGAACGACGAGCTCGCGTCGTACGGCACGCCGACGAGGGTCGGCGGACCGGAGGTCCGCAAGGTCACGGCGCGATCCGACCCGCTCTCGGCGCCGCCCGGTGTCTCGACGTCACGCGCCGAGCCCGGGTCTCTAGAGCGCCGCCGCCGCGGCAATGAAGCGGGGCAGATGCCGATAGGGCGTCTTCGATCGTCGTCATCTGGTCGGTCCAACCTACCGATTCTAGCCGCGCGCTCGGGGCCGATCGACGACGGATTCTCAGCGATGCGATGAACGGCGCCGGGAGCCCGGCGGGGCCTCAGAACGTGCGGCCGAGGTAGAGGTAGAAGGAGTCGTTGCCGCCGGTGGTCCGGCCGTGACCGACGTAGAGCGGTCCGAGCAGGGTGTCGGCGCCGAAGAGAACCGCGTAGGCGCGTCGCAGGTCCCCTAGGCGCGCGTCGGCCGAGCGCTCCCAGGCGTTGCCCGCTTCAAGCGACAGACCGGCGTAGATCCCCTCGCCGAACTTCGGCAGGCGCCCCAACCGGTAGAGGTACAGGAGGGCCCCGACGCCGCCGTAACTGCCGCTCACCCGGCCCTGCGGGAAGCCCGAGAGATTGAACAGCCCCCCGAGCTGCACCCGCTTGGCGGCTGGCAACTCGCCGCCGAGGGCCGAGCTGCCGTGGATCAGCGCCACCAGAGTGTGGCGGCCGAGCGTGTGCGCGGCGACCGTCTGCAAGTCGAAGCGCCGGTACTCGTCGTCCGATCCGAGGCCGCTCTCGGCGTCGTAGAGCTCGGTCGTCAGCAGGAGGCCACGGCGCGGATAGTTGACCCGGTCCAATTGGTCGAGGATCAGGCTCGCGTGGTAGCCGGCGTCGGTACGGTCGAAGCGCGGCGTCTCGGCCGGCCGGTCGCCGAAGGCGTGGCTGCTGGTCCGGGCGTGGCGCAGGCCCACCCGCAGCTCGCCATAGCGCCCGAGATCGAGACCGAGGTCGAGTCCGGTCTCCACTTCGCGAAACCGGTACTGCACGAGCTGGTCGCCGACCGGGACCGACTGCTTGCGCTGACGGACCGACAGCACCGCAGAGACGAACGGCACGCGCGAGCGGGCGATCGGCTGGCGGAGCAGCAGGCCCAGGATCGGCGTCTCGCCGAGCTGCGACTGGAGCTTGAGCTCCCCACCCAGGCGATCGAGCTCGGTGAGCGTGAGCGCGCCGAGGAGATTGAAGCCGCTCGCCCCTTCGAGATCCGAGGTGAGCGACAGACCGGTGCGCAGGAAGTTCGGCCCCCAGGGCTTCTTGCGCGCCACGATCCGCAGGTCGAATTCGCCCTCCCCCGCCGGCGCGAGCGTGAAGCCGACGGAGTCGTAGTCGCCGAGCTCCCAGAGCCGGTCGAGGTCGGCCGCGAGGATCGCGGCGTCGAGCTCGCGGCCGGGCGCGGTGTGGACCGCGCGGCGAGCGGCGCCCGCGGAGAGCGCCCCGGCCGGATCGACCGCCAGCGAACGGATCGCGAGCCTGGGCGCCGGACGCCGCTGGCGCGCGAGGTACGCCGCCCACGCAACGTCGTCGACCGCGTAGCGCCGCAACGCCCCGGCCTCGGCGCGCGCCGCCGCGGCGCCGCTCGCGAGCAGGCGCGCGGCGGCATCGAAATCGAGCAGACCGAGACCCTCGACCGCGGGGCGGATCGCGACTTCGGAGCTCGCGAGCGACCGTTCGACCTCTCGCCGGCTGAGGACGTCGAGCGACTGCGAGAGCACCGCGGCGATCGACTCGGGCCGCTCTCGCGACGCGAGCGGCTTGCCGAGATCGACCGCGATCACCACCTCGGCGCCCATCGCCCGCGCGGCGTCGACCGGCAAGTTGGCCACCACCCCGCCGTCGATCAGCCGCCGTCCTTCGACGTCGACCGGCGCGAAGAGTCCGGGCACCGCCATGCTGGCGCGCAGCGCTCGGGAGAGATCGCCGTGGTCGAGCACCATGGTCTCGCCGCTCGCGGCGTCGGCGGCCACGGCGCGGAACGGCAGCGGCAAGCGGTCGAAATCGCCGACTCCCGCCGCGCGCAACGCGAGCAGGTCGAGCTCGGCGCCGAGCCGGTGTCCGGCGACCAACCCCGGCGGTTGCAGCAATCCCTTGCGGCCGAGGCCGAACTCCCACTGCGACAGATAGTTCAGATCGTCGACCTTGCGGCGGAAGGGAAGGTGGCGCCGATCCGGCCGATCGCGGACGAAGCCGTTCCAATCGAGGGTGCGCACCAGATCCTCGAGCTCGGCGGGCGAGTAACCGGCGGCATAGAGGCCGCCGATGATCGCCCCCATGCTCGTGCCCGCGACGCAGTCGACCGGGACGTGGAGCTCCTCGAGCACCTGCAGGACGCCGACATGCGCCACGCCGAGCGCGCCGCCGCCGGAGAGCACGAGCGCCAGGCGCGGCCGTGGCGCCTCCGGCGCCGGGCTCGCGTCTCGCGCCGCGGCGAGGTCCGCCGTCCCCGCCAGGCCGGCGGCCGCCGCGAGGGAGAGGAGCCGCGAGAGCAATCGCCGGCGCACGCCGCGATTGGATCGCAGGCGCCGCGCGCCACCGCCACCCGCGCGGGTGGAGCGCCGGGCTCCGCGGAGCGGTGCCCCGGGGTCCCATAGACTGGCGCGCGCCGGAACGAGGAGCCGCGATGAGTCGGAACGAGGATCCGGGAGTCGACCACCGCGCGCTCGCCGGGGTGCGGGTGGTGGAGCTCGGGCAGTTGATGGCCGGGCCGTTCGCCGGCACGATCCTCGCCTACCACGGCGCTGAAGTGATCAAGGTCGAGGCTCCGGGCGCGGGCGACCCGGTGCGCGATTGGCGTTTCGTCGACGACGGGACGTCGCTCTGGTGGCGCTCGCTGGCGCGCAACAAGCGCTGCGTGACGCTCGATCTGCGCGGCGACGAGGGCCGGGCGATCGCCCGCCGGCTGATCCGGCGCGCCGACGTGCTGCTCGAGAACTTCCGGCCGGGAACCCTCGAGAGCTGGGGCCTCGACCCCGCGCGGCTCCTCGCGGAGAACCCGCGTCTGATCGTGGTGCGCGTCTCGGGCTTCGGCCAGACCGGGCCCCATGCCGACCGCCCGGGATTCGCCGCCGTCTGCGAGGCGGCCGCCGGCCTGCGACACCTGACCGGCGTTCCCGGCGAGCCGCCGGTGCGCGCCAACCTCTCGCTCGGCGATTCGGTCGCCGGCCTGCACGCCGCGCTCGGCACGCTGCTCGCGCTGCGCGCCCGCGAGCGCGACGGACGAGGACAGGTGGTCGACGTCGCGATCAGCGAAGCGGTGCTCAACCTGCTCGAGTCGGTGATCCCGGAGGCGGCGCGCGGCGTCGTCCGCGGTCCCTCGGGCACCACGATCACCGGCGTCGTGCCGAGCAACCTCTACCCGTGTGCCGGCGGCGAGGCGGTGGTCATCGGCGCCAACGGTGAATCGCTCTTCCGCCGCCTGATGGAAGCCGCCGGCCGCCCCGACCTCGCGCGCGATCCGCTCCTGGCGACCAACTCCGGCCGGGTCGAGCGCCAGGCCGAGGTCGACGAGGCGATCGCGGCCTGGACGCGGACCCTGCCCGCCGCCGAGGTCGAGGCCCGGCTGGTGCAAGCGGCCGTCCCCTGCGCCGCGATCGCCACCCCGGCCGACCTGCTGGCGAATCCGCACTACCGGGCGCGCGGCCTGTTCGAGCGCTTCGACCTCGCGGGAAGGGAGCTCGTCCTGCCGGCGATCGCGCCCCGGCTCGAATCCACCCCGGGCCACACCGACTTCCCCGGCCCCGACCTCGGCGCGCACAACCGCGAGGTCTACGCCGAGCTCGGAATCGACGCCGCCGCGCTCGCCGGCCTCGCCGCGCGCGGGGTCGTGTGAGCGGCGATGGAGCCGCGCCCCGGGCCGGCTGAGGATCGCGCGCCGCTCGAGTGCGGCGCCACGGTCTTTCTCGCCGGCTTCCTGCTCTTCGAGGTCCAACTGATCCTCGGCAAGCGACTGCTGCCCTGGTTCGGCGGCGCGCCCGCGGTCTGGCTCACCTGCCTGCTCTTCTTCCAGACCGCGCTCCTCGCCGGCTACGCCTACGCCCACGCGCTCGTGCGCTGGCTCCCGCCGCGGCGCCAGGCGCTGGTGCACGGCGCGCTGCTCGTCGCCGCGAGCGCGACCCTGGCTCTCCACGCCGCGAGTTGGGGCTCGCCGCTCCTGCCTCCGGCTGGCTGGCGCGCGCCCGCCGGATCGAATCCGATCGGCCAGATCCTGCGCCTGCTCGCCGCGAGCGCCGGCCTGCCCGCCCTGGCGCTCGCGGCGACCTCGCCACTCGTCCAGGCGTGGGTCGCGGGCGCGCGAACGAGCGCCGCCGCGTATCGCCTCTACGCGCCGTCGAACCTCGGCTCGCTCCTCGGCCTGCTCACCTACGTCCTCGCCGTCGAGCCGCTCCTGCCGCTCGCCCGCCAGGCGGCGCTCTGGAGCGGCCTCTTCGCTCTCCTCGCCGCCGTGAGCTGGCTCGTGGCGCGCCGGACCGGAGAGCCCGAGCGCTCCACCGGCGCGCACCTGGCGACGGCCGAGCCGTCCGGCGATCCGCCGGGCCTACGCGGCCGCACCCTCTGGCTCGGGCTGGCGCTCGCCGGTTCGGCGCTGCTGCTCGCCGTGAGCCGGCAGATCTGCCAGGAGCTGCCGGTTCTGCCGATCCTCTGGGTGCTGCCGCTCGCGATCTACCTCGCGACCTACGTCCTGGCGTTTCGCGGACCGCGCTGGCGGGATCGGCGGCTCACCGGACCCTTGCTCGTCGCCGCCGTCACGGCCGCCTGCCTCGTTCTCTACTACCAGCTCGATCTGCCGGTCGCGGCGCAGGTCGGCGTCTTCTCGCTCCTGCTCTTCGCCGGCGCTCTCGCCTGCCACGGCGAGCTCGCGCGCCGCCAGCCGCCGGCGCGCTGGCTCACGGGTTATTACTTGGCGATCGCCCTCGGCGGCGCGCTCGGCGGCGCGCTGGTCGCGGTCGTCGCACCGCTCGCTTTGCACGGGCCCTGGGAGTTGCACGCGGCGATCCTCGCCGCCTGCGGCTTCGTCCTCTGGGCTCGCATGACGGAGCCCTCGACCATGCCGCGCCCGATCTCCACCCTGGGGACGCTCGCCACCGCCGCGCTCGGCGCCTCGTGGCTCGTCGGCTCGGCGCTGCAGAAGGGCAGCGTGGTCCCGAACCGCCACGGCATCGCCGATCTGCGCGCGCTCGTCGTCGGCGCGACGCTCGCCGGCGCCGGCTTCCTCGCCTGGCGCCTGCGCGCGAGCCCGCTGCCGCGGCGATTCGTGGCGCGCGTCGAGCTCGGCGGCGCGTTCGCCCTGCTCGCCGCTACCCTCGGGGTCCACGGCGCGGCGCTCACCGCCGGGTCGCGCTTCGCCCTGCGCGACTTCTTCGCCGTGCTGCGGGTCGAGGAGGTCGCGCCCGCCGACGAGGCGCGGCACGCCTTCTGGCTCCTGCACGGACGCATCGTGCACGGATTCCAATACGCGCCGGGAGAGCGGCGCGACCGGCCGACCGCCTACTACGGCCCGCAGAGCGGCGTCGCCGCCGCGGTCCGCCACCACCCGCGGCGCTCCGAGGTCCCGGACTCGGGACTGCGCATCGGCGTGTTGGGTCTCGGGGTCGGCACGGTCGCGGCGCTCGCCGAGCGCGGTGACAGCGTCCGCTTCTACGAGATCAGTCCGGCGGTGGCGCGCCTGGCGCGCGGCGAGGGCGGCTTCTTCAGTTTCCTCGCCGACTCGCCGGCGACGACCGAAGTCGTCCTGGGCGACGCCCGCGTCCGCCTCGAGGACGAGCGCCGGCTGGGCCGGGAGCGACCCTTCGATCTCCTGGTGCTCGACGCCTTCTCGAGCGGCGCGGTGCCGGCGCACCTGCTGACCCGCGAGGCGTTCGCGCTCTACCTCGCGAGCCTCCAGTCGCCCGGCGGCATCCTGGCGATCAACGCCTCGAACCGCGATCTCGACCTGCCGCGCGTCGTCTGGCGGCAGGCGCGCGAGCTCGGCCTGCACGGGGTGACGATCGACACCCCGGCCGCGCCCGACGGCGAGACCTGGCACAGCCTCTGGATCCTCCTCTCCCGCGACCCGGCGGCGTTCGACGATCCCGGAATCGCCGAGCTCGCGACCGCGGCCCCCGACGACACCTCCGACTTCCCCCTCTGGACCGACGACCACTCGAGCCTGCTGCCTCTCCTGCGCACCGGCTCTGAGTGAAGCACGGCTGGGCGAAGCCAATGAGAAAAGAAGAAGAGAGAAGGAAGGAAAGAAGAAAAGCAAAAACAAAAGCTCACCTGGGAAAAAGAACCCCTGCTGGACTCGCTTCGCCCAGTCGAGCCGATCGCCAGGCCACGAGGGCGCAGAGCAAACCCAGACTCCCTAGGTGAAAGCCTGTGTCCCACCCGGTCGACCCGTTCGCCAGGCCACGAGGGCGCTGCGCAAACGCAGACTCCCTAGTTGAGAGCTGTTGTCCGAGGAGGTCGACCCGTTCCCTCGAGTGGATAGACTGGATCGATGTCGAGCTCCGAGTCCGACTACCGCTTGACCCGCGCGGCGACGTTCGGGGGGTGCGCGGCGAAGGTGCCGCCGGGGAAGCTCGCGGGGCTGATGGGGCCGCTCGCGGCGATCGCCGGGCTCTCCGACGGCGTGCTCGTCGGCCCGCACACGGGGGACGACGCGGGGGCGTTTTCTTTCCACGGCCGCGCTCTGCTCGCCACGACCGACTTCATCCCGCCGGTCTGCGACGATCCGGTGCGCTACGGCCGCATCGCCGCCACCAACGCGATCTCCGACATCTACGCCATGGGCGGGCGGCCGCTGTTCGCGCTCAACCTCTGCCTCTTCCCCGAAGACGCGCCCGCTGAGGTCCTGGCGGGGATCCTCACCGGCGGCGCCGACGCCATGGCGCGCTCGGGC
Source organism: Thermoanaerobaculia bacterium (assembly GCA_046331385.1). Taxonomy (GTDB): domain Bacteria; phylum Acidobacteriota; class Thermoanaerobaculia; order Multivoradales; family JAGPDF01; genus JAXLQW01. The sequence continues at coordinate 253,809 of JAXLQW010000001.1, read as the reverse complement.
ACGGCGCTCTTGGGCGGGCACTCGATCCGCGACCGCGAGCCCAAGTACGGCCTGGCGGTGGTGGGCGAAGCCGACCCCGACCGGCTGTTCACCAACGCCGCCGCGCGCCCGGGCGATCGCCTCCTGCTCACCAAGCCGCTCGGCACCGGCGTGCTGGTGAACGCCTTCCGCTCCGACAAGATCACCGCCGCGCAGCTCGACCCGGCGCTCGCCGAGATGGAACGGCTCAACGACGTCGGCTCGCGGCGGGCGCTCGCCCACGGCGCGCGCGCCGCGACCGACGTCACCGGCTTCGGCCTCGGCGGCCACGCGGCGCGCATGGCGCGCGAGTCCGGGGTCGGGATGCGCCTGCGCTTCGCCGCCCTGCCGGTGCACGCGGCGTTCTTCGACCTCGCGGCGCGCGGCGTCTCGACCGGCTGCACGCGCCCCAATCGCGACTACGTCGGCCCGGACCTCGTCGAGACGCGGCCGCTTGGAGACGTCGAACGCGAGCTGATCTTCGACCCCCAGACCTCCGGCGGCCTGTTGATCGCCGTCCCCGCCGGCGAGGCGGAGGAGCTGCTCGCCGAGCTGCTGGCCGCCGGGCACCGCGCCGCCGAGATCGGCGAGGTCGTCGCGGGAGCGAGCCGGCTCGAGATCGTCTGAGACCGGAGCGACGAACGGGTACAATTTCGATCTTGCCGCGGGCGAATCCAGCAGGCGGTCGAGCGCGGGGGCGGGAGGGATCATGAAGGAAGTGGTGACGGCGATCCTGGGCGGCGGACAGGGGACGCGGCTCGCCCCGCTGACCCTGCACCGCGCCAAGCCGGCCGTGCCGGTCGGCGGCAAGTTCCGGCTGATCGACATCCCGATCTCGAACAGCCTGCAGGCCGGCATCGACCACATCTACGTGGTCACCCAGTTCAACAGCGAGAGCCTGCACCGCCACATCGCCCAGACCTACCGCTTCGACGTCTTCCGCGGCGGCTTCGTCAACATCCTCGCCGCGGAGCAGAACCTGACCAATCGCTCCTGGTACCAGGGCACCGCCGACGCCGTGCGCCAGAACTTGACCCGGCTGATCGACGACAACGACCCCGACGAGGTGCTCATCCTCTCCGGCGACCAGCTCTACCTGATGGACCTGCGCGAATTCGTCTCCATGCACCGCGCCCGCCAGGCCGACCTGACGATCGCCGTCAAGCCGGTGTCGCGCGAGGAGGCCAAGGGCTTCGGCATCCTGCGCCTCGACCGCGCCGGCCGGGTGGTCGAGTTCGCCGAGAAGCCGCGCACCGACGAGGAGCTCGACGCCCTGGCGCTCGACGAGGCGACGCGCGACGCGATCGGCTTCGACGCCCCGCCGGGCAGCTTCCTCGCCAGCATGGGGATCTACGTCTTCCGGCCGGGCATCCTGCGCGAAGTGCTGGTCGGCAGCCCGTACACCGACTTCGGGCGCGAGGTGATTCCCGCTTGCCTGTCGCAGATCCGCGTCTTCGCCTTCCCCTACCAGGGCTACTGGACCGACATCGGGACCATCCCGAGCTTCCACCAGGCGAACCTCGATCTGACCGTGCCGTTGCCGCCGCTCGATCTGTACAACCCCGACTTCCGCATCTACACCCACGCCCGTTTCCTGCCCGGGACCAAGATCAACCAGTGCGCCATCTCCTCGTCGGTGGTCTGCGAGGGCTCGATCATGAGCGGCGCGCGGATCTCGGATTCGATCGTCGGCATCCGCTCGGTGATCCAGCCCGGATCGATCGTCGAGCGCAGCGTGATCATGGGCGCCAACACCTTCGAGCGCCTGGGATCGCCCGAGTCGGAGGTTCCCATGGGGGTCGGACGCGATTGCCACGTGCGCAACGCGATCATCGACTTCAACGCCCGCATCGGCGCCGGCTCGAAGCTGGTCAACGCCGACAACGTGCAGGAGGCCGAGACCGACGACTACTGGATCCGCGGCGGGATCATCGTGGTGCCGAAGAACGCCGTCATCCCGCCCGGCACCGTCGTCTGATGCGGGTCTGCCAGGTCGCCGCGGAGGTCACGCCGTTCGCCAAGACCGGCGGCCTCGGCGACGTCGTCGCCGGCCTGTCGCGGGCGCTCGGCAAGGCGGGGCACGACGTGCGGGTCTTCCTGCCCTTCTACGCCCCGGTCGCCAAGCTCGATTTTCGCTTCACCAAAGTGGAATTCCTGCAGGATCTCGAGCTGCGCCTCGGCGAGCGCGATTTCCGCTACTCGATCTTCACCACCCGCCTGCCCGATTCCGAGGTCGACGGCTACTTCGTCCACTGCCCGGCGCTCTATCACCACGAGAGCGTCTACAGCGGCGAGTGGGACGAGTACCTGCGCTTCGCGCTGCTCTGCCGCGCGGCGCTCGAGAGCTGCCAGCGCATGGGTTGGGCGCCCGACATCGCGCACCTCCACGACTGGCACACGGCGCTGGTGCCGATCTACCTGCGGACGCTCTACGCCTGGGATCGCCTGTTCGCCCGCACGCGCACCGTCCTCACCCTGCACAATCTCGGCTACCAGGGGGTCTTCGGCCGAGAGGTGCTCGAGGAGCTCGGCTTGGCGGCGCACGCCGCGCTGCTCTACCAGGAGGATCTCGCCGCCGGCCGGGTGAGCTTCTTGAAGACCGGCCTGCTCTACGCCGACCTGCTGACCACCGTGTCGCGCACCTATGCGCGCGAGATCCAGACCGCCGAGTTCGGCTTCGGGGTCGATCCGCTGCTGCGGGCGCGCGCCGATCACCTGGTCGGCATCGTCAACGGCGTCGACTACGGCGAGTGGGATCCGGGGAACGATCCGCACCTGCCGCACCGCTACACGGCCGAGGACCTCGCCGGCAAGCTGCGGATGAAGCAGGCGCTGCTCGCCCGCGTGGGTCTGCCCCACGATCCGGAGGTGCCGGTCGTCGGCCTGGTCTCGCGGCTGACGGCGCAGAAAGGGCTCGACCTGCTCCTCGACGCCCTGCCGGAGCTGCTCGCTCGCCGCGACCTACGCTTCGTGGCGCTCGGCGGCGGCGAGGAGCGCTACGAGGCCTTCTTCCACTGGCTCACCGCCTCGTTCCCGCGCCAGGCCTGGTTCTACCGCGGCTACCACAACGAGCTGGCGCATTGGATCGAGGCGGGCTCGGACCTCTTCGTCATGCCGTCGAAATACGAGCCCTGCGGTCTCAACCAGATGTACAGCCTGCGCTACGGCACGCCGCCCGTGGTGCGGCGGACCGGCGGCCTCGCCGACACGGTCGAGCCCTGGAATCCGGCGCGCCGCCAAGGGACCGGGTTCGTCTTCGAGCACTACACTCCCGAGGGCCTGCGCTGGGCGCTCGAGAGCGCGCTCGCCGCCTTCCGCGAGCGCGACGGCTGGCGCGCCCTGATGCGCAACGGCATGGCGCGCGACTTCTCCTGGACGCGCCAGGTGCGCGAGTACGAGGAGCTCTACCGGAGAATCTCGACTTGACGCCGGGCGCCGCCGGGACGAGCCCCGTCGGGACCGCCGGCGACCCCGATCCCGACGCGCGCGCCGCCGCCCCCTGGAGCCGCCAGGACCGGCTCGCCGCGATCCTGATCCTGCTCCTCGGCCTGCTGCTCGTCTTCCACACCCAGATCTCGACCGGCTTCCGTCGCGCGCAGGTCCTGCCGCTCGATCCGCTGTTCCAGAACTACGTCCTCGAATACGACCTGCGCTACCTCGCGGGCGCCACCCACGCCCCGGCCTACCTCGACGCGCCGTTCTTCTATCCCAAGCCGGCGGCGCTCACCTACAGCGAGTTGCAGTGGGGCGGATTCCCGCTCTACGCCCCCTGGCGGGCGCTCGGCTTCTCGCCGCAGCTCTCCTACCAACTCCATTCGCTCGCCGCGGTGGCGCTCGACTTTCTCGCCCTCCTGCTCCTGCTCGGCCCCTCCGGCCTCGGTTTCTCGCCCGGCGCCGCGATCGCCGGCGGAGCGCTCTTCGCCTTCGCCGGCCCGCGCACGGCGATGCTCAACCACGCGCAGAACCTGATCGGCTTCCCGCTCGCCTTGGCGGTGCTCGCCGTCGTGCGCGCCGTGCGACCGCGATCGGACCGCGAACGGCGAGGGGCGCTCGTCGCCGCCGGGCTGCTCTTCGCCTGGCAATTTCTCGCCGCCTCCTACGTCGCCTGGTTCGCCGCCTTCGTCGCGCTCCTCGGCCTCCCCTGGGTTCTCGCTTGGCGCCCGCTGCGCGCCGCGGCGGGCGAGCTCGTCGCTCGCGCTCCCCTCCCGCTCGCCGCGGCGGGCGCGCTCGCCGTCGCCGCCATCGCGCCGGTGGCGGCGACCTACTCGGCCGCGCGAGCTTCCCACCCGGTTCCGACCGAGGAGCTCGATCGCTATCTGCCGACCCTCGCTTCCTGGGTCAACCCGGGCGGCGCGGCCTGGCTCGGCGGCGGCTTCGAGGCGTGGAGCGGACTCGCCGCGAATCCGGTCGCCTGGTCACACTCGCTCGGCCTCGGCGCGGTCACCTCGGCGCTGGTGATTCTCGGACTCTGGAGCCTGCGCCGCGAGCCCTGGATCCGGCTGGCGGTCGGAGCGAGCGTTCTCGCCGTGTTGCTGACCCTCCACTGGCCGAACGGGTGGAGTCTCTGGCACGGGATCCGCCCGTGGCTGCCGGGCGAGAGCGGCCTGCGGGTGGTCGGCCGGCTGGCGCTCGTCCTCCTGCTGCCGGCGGCGATCGGCCTGGCGGCGTTCTGGGACCGGGTGCGCCCGCGGTGGCCGACGGCGATCGCCATCGCGCTCGTCGCCTTCGGGGCGCTCGAACAGGGAAGGACCTATCCCTCCTACTCGCGACGCGGCCTGCTCGGACGCGTGCGGGCGATCGCACGCGCCATCCCGGGCGACTGTCCGAGCTTCTACTACTCGCCGGAGACGACCGGCGAGGAGGACCGCAAGGGACACCAGGTGGAGGCGATGTGGGCGAGCCTGATCCGCGACCTCCCCACCGCCAACGGCTACTCCTCGAGCGGCCCCGCGGGTTGGTCGCTCGAGGTCCCGCCGCTCGCCGGCGAGAGCGATCGCCAAGACCTGCGCCGGAGGCTGGTCGACTGGATCAACTGGCAGGACTATCCCGCCCGGGAGCTCTGCTGGGTACGGATCGAATGGCGGCCGGGCGGCGGCGGCACCGCCCGCGTCGAGCGCTTGCGCCGCGACCCGCATGCTCTCGGCGGCAAGCCCGCGAGCTGACGCCGGCGGCGCGAAGAGAACCTCCGGTGAAACCGCTCCGCCGCCACCTCCCCGCGGTCCTGCTGCTCGCCGCCGGCCTGGTCGCGTTCTTCCCCCGCACGCTCGCCACCGGGCTGCGCGCCATCCAAGGGGTGTCGGTCGATCCCCGCCACCTGAACTTCGTGGTCGAGTACGCCCACCGCTGCGTCACCGGCGACGCCGTCTGCCGCGGCCTCTGGAATCCGCCGATCTTCTTCCCGCAGGCGAACGTCGCCGGCCTGACCGAGCCGCTCTTCGGCCTCCTGCCGCTCTATTCGCCCTGGCGGCTGCTCGGCGCTTCGCCGTCGCTCGCTTTCGCGCTGCTCGAAGTGGCGCTCGTCGCGGCGACCTTCCTCGCCACCTACGCGCTCTTCGCGCGCCGCTTCGCTCTCGCGCCCACCGCGGCGGCGCTCGGCGCCTACCTTTTCGCCTTCGGCAATCCACGCGGGGCGCAGATCGGCCATCCGCACACCTTCGCCGCCGCGCCGCTGGTGCTCGCTCTCGCGGCGCTCGCGGCCGAGGTCGGGCAGAGCGGCGCGGGCGGCAACCGGCAGCGCTACGTGCCGCTCGCGGTGGCGGCTCTCGTCTGGCTCTACCTGTCGAACGTCTACTTCGCCCTCTTCGCGGCGCTGCTCGCGCTCTCGGCCCTGCCCTGGGCGCTGGCGCAGGCGCCGACCCGCGTCGCTCTGCGCGAGAGCCTGCGCCGCCGCGGCGCGCTCTGGCTCGTGTCCCTCGCCGGTGGCGGCGCGCTGCTCGCGCCGGTCGTCCGCCACCAGCGCGCCTGGGCGGAGATTCTCGGCTGGCCGCCCTGGGAGGCGGTCCGCGACCTGCTGCCGCAGCCGGAGTCGTGGCTCAATTCCGGAGCGCTCAACTGGGTCTGGGGCGCGGTCGCTCGCTGGCCGCCGATCGCCGGCCTCGCGCCCTCGTGGGAGCACGAGCTGGGGATCGGCTTCGTGACCCTGGCGCTGGCGCTCGCCGGCCTCTGGCTCGCGCGGCGCGATCCCTGGCTGCGGGTCGCCGCCGGGGCCGCGGCGACGCTGACGATGCTTGCCACCCGCTGGCCGGGGGGATTCAGTCTCTGGCGCGGAGTGCTCCACTTCGTGCCAGCGCTCTCCGCCGCCCGCGCCATGGGCCGGCTGGTGCTCCTCCTGCTCTTGCTCGCCGCCTACGGCGTGGCGGTCGCCTGGCAACGCCTGCGCGCCGACCGCCGGACGCTCCTCGCCGGCGTGCTGCTCGTCGTCGTGCCGCTCGAGCAGGCGCGCCGGGTCGGCTCGTTCCCACGTCGAGCGCTCGATCTGCAGAGCTCGCGGCTCGCCGCCGCGGTACCGAGAGACTGCGACGCGTTCTTCTTCTCGCCGGTCGATTTCCCGACCGCGAGCGACGCCGCGACGCAGGAGGTCGCGATGTGGGCCGCGCTCGAGTCCGGTATCCCCACGGTCAACGGCTACACGAGCTACCTGCCGCCCGACTGGCGTCTCTGGGACCCCGGTCTGCGGGGCGAGGCGGATCGGGTCCGTTTGCGCGGCGCGCTCGCCGACTGGTTGCGAGTCGCGAACTTCCGCGGCGAGCTCTGCTGGCTTGCCGGGGCGCCGCGCCCCGGCGCGCCGCCGATCGTCGAGCTCGAGCGCCTGCGCGGCTGAGCGCCGCCCGAGGCGCGGCCCGGACTACGGGACGCGGGCGGCCCAGAAGCGCGCGTCGCCGCTCTCCAGATCGTCGGCGAAGATCACCGCCGGGGGAGCGCGCTTGATCAGCCGCACGAAGCGCGCCTCGAGATCCGCCGGACCCGCCGCGACCAACCGCAGGTCGGCGCCGCCGGCGAGCGACCGGTTCCAGCGCCCGTCGTCGACGCGGAAAGTGACCGTGCGCCAGGCGCCGCTGCCGGCGAACGGCTGCGCGGCGGTCGTCTGCGCGCCGGCGGCGCCTGGATACTGGAGAGCGAAGGAGCCCGTGCCGGCGTCGCGGTAGGTCACCTCGACGTCGACCTGCGCCGGCATGCCGCTCGGCAGGAAGCGCGGGTCAACGAACAGGGCCAGCGCGTCGCGGCCGAGGGCGAGCTCGGTGCGCCGCCCCTCGTAGGCCGTGCCGTTCGTCGGGTCGAGGACGCCGGTGCGCACGTCGGTGCCGCGCCGCGAGATCGCGCTCGGCGCGACGTCGCGCTGCTCCACCCAGCGCTCGAGGTTCTTCACCCACGGCGCGCCCGTCCAGGTGTAGCTCGTGTCGTCGATCCAGTAGGTGTCCTCGGCCTCGCGCAGCGCCACCCAGGCGTCGGGCGCGGTGTAGACCGTCTTGCCGAGCTCGAGGCGGACCCAGTTCCAGTGCGCGGCGTAGGCGTCCATGTAGCTCGGGCCCGGGACGACGTACATCCGGTTCATGCGCAGCTGCAGCGCCTTGAGGTTCGACATCTTGACCGCGTAGTAGGGATCGGCGGTCGAGAAGCCGCAGTCGTTGTAGCACTCGTTCTCGGTCGCCACGGTGCGCCGCCCGTCGAGCGCCGGGGCGCTCTCGTCGGTCGTCATGTGGCCGTCGGCGGCGATCGTCGTGCCGTAGGCCGGCACGTGATTGAGGTGGAAGTTCGCGAGCTCGGTGATGCCGGTGCGGATGCCCATCCCTTTCGCGACCGCGTCGCGCGCTTCGAGATCGTCTTGCGTCCCCCAGGACGCGGGGCCGAAGGGATAGTCCTCGCCGGTGTAGACGAGCTTCCAGGCGTAGTCGTCGCTCGGGTCGCCGTTCTCGCCGTCGAGGATGTCGACCAGGGACTGCATGGCGCCCTCGAACCAGGCGTGCCAGTCCGCGAACTCGAGGTCCCCGGCGTCGGCGGCGATCGTCGGGATGTCGTAGTCGAACTCGCACCAGGTGAAGGCCCCGGGGGCGTAGAGGAACTGCAGGCGCGGGTTCGAGCGCAGCCCCTGGGTCTCGAGCGCCCAGCGCAGGACGCCGAGCGCTTTCTGCCACAGGCAGGCGTTCCACAGCGGCAGGTGCGGGTCGTTCTCGTAGCCGAGGCCGACGGTCGCGACGCCGCAGGCCGTCTGTGCCCAGGCCGGGGCCCAGTTCGTGCCGCTCAGCCAGATCCGCATCCAGAACGGATCGCTGCCCGCGAGCTGCGAGGTCCAGGAAGCGAAGCTCATGCCGTAGACCGAATCGGTCGCCGAGGTCGAGAAGACCCCTTCGGCGGGCTCGAGCTGTCGCCAGGTGAAGTCGACGACCCGCAGGTTGACCTGATGCGCCGGGTCGGCGCTCTCCGAGAAGAGCTCGAGACCCGTCGTCGGCTGCACCCAGGCCGGGAGCGACCAGTCGTCCCCGGCGATGTCGGCGACGATCCCGCCGCCGGCGAAGGCCGCCGCGGGGATCGAGGCGGCGGCGAGGGCGATGTGCAGGATACGCACGCGTGGAGTGTAGTCGGCGGCGGCGATCCCGGCGGTGGAGCCCTTCACCCGCCCGCGAAGCCGGCTACGGCCGAGCGACCAACTCTCCCGTCCCGTCCTAGGGAAGCCGTCACTCCTCCCCCTCTGCGTCCTCGGCACGCAGGATCTCCTCGATGCCGCGCGCCAAGACGTGAAGGTCCTCCGTGAGAGCGTCCCACACCAGTGCCGGATCGATCGCGTCGTAGCCATGCACCAGCACGTTGCGGAACCCCACCACCTCCGGCGCTTCCGGGATCCGCGCGAAGAGCTCCGGCTCTTTGCGCGCCACCCGGGCCAGGGCCTCCCCGATGGTTATGAAGTGCCGCTCCACGATCGCCTGCAAATCCGGGTCAGCGGCATAGATCGCTGCGGAGCGTCCCACCGTGCGGGCCACGAGGAGTCGCGACATCTCGAGCACGCGCTCGAGCGCCGACCGGCTCTCAGGCAGCATAGACGTCGATCGCTCGCGCCTCGGCTGCGGCGCGAAACCCCTCATCGCGGACGGCGGCGATCACGATCAGGTCGACCGGTCGATCGAAGAGCGCTTCGAGCGCGAGCTTGAAGCGCATGAACTGCCGGAATCGGTTGAGGCCCGCCTTGGGCTCGAAGTCGACCAGAAAATCGAGATCGCCGCGAGCCGGATCGAAACCGTCGCCCGCCGCCGAGCCGAAGAGCGAGAGCCGCCTCACTCCATAGTCGCGGCAGAGCCCGTCGAGCGCCGGGCGCCGCGCGAGCACCAGAGCCGGAAATGTCATGGCTCATTCTCGCGCAAAGGCCCGGCCCGCAGAAGCCCCGCTCCCCCTGATGCCCAAGTCAGCCCCACCACCATGCGGACGGCCCGGGTCGTCGTGAGCGAGGTTACCGGTCGCGCGGCGCGATTGTCGAGCCGGAGCGCGCGCGCGGGGTTGATATCCTCGCGCCGTCGATCGCGTGGAAGCCTCCGCCCCAGCTCCGCCGCCTCCCCGTCCGCGCCGCGCGGGCGTTCTGCTGCACGTGACGTCGCTGCCCGGCACCGCCGGCGCCGGCGACCTCGGCCCCGGCGCGCTCGCTTTTCTCGACTGGCTGGTGGCGGCCGGCCAGGGCGTCTGGCAGGTGCTGCCGCTCGCTCCGCCGGGCTACGGCGGCTCGCCCTACACCGCGACCTCGGCTTTCGCCCTCCATCCGCTCTTCCTCTCGGTCGACCGCCTGGTCGAAGAGGGCTGGCTCGCCGCCGACGAAGCCCAGGGCCTGCGCCCCGCGCGCGGCCGGGGCGGCGACTTCGCGGCGGCGCTCGCGCTGCGCGAGCGCGCCGCGCGCGCGGCGCTCGCGCGCCTCGATCGCGAGCGGCCGGCCGAGCGCCTGGCCGACTTCGAGCGCTTCCTCGCCGCGCCCGAGAACGCCTCCTGGCTCGCCGACTGGGCGCTCTTCCGCGCCCTCAAGCGCCGCGCCGGCGAGCGCCCCTGGTGGGAGTGGCCGCCGGAGCTCGCGCGCCGCGAGGAGGCCGCGTTGGCGCGCGCGCGCGCCGAGCTCGCCGCCGAGACGCGCTTCGAGAGCTTCCTGCAATGGCAACTCGAGCGTCAGTGGCAGGCGCTCGCCGCCGCGGCGCGCGAGCGGCGGATCGAGATCCTCGGCGACCTGCCGCTCTACCTGGCGCGCGACGCCGCCGACGTTTGGACGCGCCCCGAGCTCTTCGATCTCGACTCCGAGGGCCGGCCGCTGCACGTCGCCGGCGTGCCGCCCGACTACTTCAGCGCCGACGGACAGCTGTGGGGCAATCCGCTCTATCGCTGGGAGCGCCACGCGCAGGAGGGTTTCGCCTGGTGGCAGCGCCGCTTGACCGGCAACCTGGCGCGCACGCCGCGCCTGCGGCTCGATCACTTCCGCGGCTTCGAGGCCTTCTGGGAGGTGCCGGCTGGCGCGCCCACGGCGCGCGCCGGGCGCTGGGTGAAGGGCCCGGGCGCGGCGCCGTTCGCCGCCCTGCGGCGCGACGGATCGCCGCTGCCGCTGGTCGCCGAGGATCTCGGCGTGATCACCCCCGAGGTCGACCGGCTGCGCGCCGAGCTCGGCATTCCCGGCACCAAGGTGCTGCAGTTTGGCTTTCTGCCGGAGGCGAGCGACCACCTGCCGCACCGGCTGCGCCCGGACACCGCGATCTACACCGGCACGCACGACAACGACACCGCTCGCGGCTGGTACGCCAAGCTCGACTCGGCTTCGAAACGCCGCTTTCGCGACTATCTCGGCTCCGACGGCAAGCACGCGGCGCGCGATCTGGCGCGCGCCGCCGCCACCTCGGTCGCCGAGCTGGCGATCGTGCCGATGCAGGACGCGCTCGAGCTGCCGAGCGCGGCGCGCATGAACACCCCGGGCCGGGATCGCGGCAACTGGCGCTGGCGGCTCGAGCGCGAGGACTTGGCCGAGGCGCCGGCGCGGCGGCTGCGGCGGCTCGCCGAGCTCTCGGGCCGACTTCCCTAGATTCTCAGAAGGTCTGCCCGAGCGGGTGGATCGCCAGCTCGTCGATCACCCAGTCGAGCGGCAGCTCGAGCAGGCGGACGATCTCGCCGGCGACGAACTCCGGCGTCAGGGTCTCGCGGTCATCGTGCGAACCCTCGCGCGCGCCGCCGAAGCCGGTATCGGTCCACCCCGGCAGGACCGCGGTCACCTTCACCCCGTGCTGCTTGACCTCGCGCAGCAGCGAGGCCGAGAAGCCGAGGAGCCCGTGCTTGGCGGCCGCGTAGACCGCCATGCCGGCGAGCGGCCGGCGGGCGAGGTCGCTCGCCACGTGAACGATCTGCCCGCGGCGGCGCTCGATCATCCCCGGCAGGACGGCGCGGGCGCAGAGGATCGCGCCCTTGAGATTGACGTCGAGGGTCGCGACGAGCTCGTCCTCGGCGGTGTCGACGAAGGGCCGGAACCAGCCGACGCCGGCGTTGTTGATCAGGATGTCGATGCCGCCGAAGCGCGCCTCGGCCGCCGCCGCCGCGGCGCGCACCTCCCGCGGAAGCGAGACGTCGGCCACCGCCACCAGCGCTTCGCCGCCGAGCGCCGTGACGCTCCCCTCGACCGCGGCGAGCGCGGCGGCGTCGCGACTGCTCAAGGCGACCCGCGCGCCGGCGCGCGCCAGCGCCAACGCGGTCGCGCGCCCGATCCCGCGGCTCGCGCCGGTGACCCACGCCACCTGGCCCCGGATGCCCATTCAGGCGCCGCCGGCGGACTTTTCGAGATCGGCGATCGCGGCGCGGATCGGCGCCGGCAGCGCGACTTTCGTCCGCCGGCGGTAGTCGTAGCTCACCACGACACCGGTGCCCTCGGCGGCGAGCCGATCCTGGGCGCGACTCCAGACCCGGTACTCCATGGTGAACCGGTCCTCGCCGACGTCGGAGATCCGGGTGGCGACGATCACCTCGTCCGGCCACTCGATCGGCGAGCGGAAGCGCGCCGTGGTCGAGTGCAGGATCGGTCCGCGGCCGTCGCTCGCGGCCGAGTCGGCGTAGCCGAGGCGCGCGAAGTAGGCCATGCGCGCGCTCTCGAACCAGCGCAGGTAGACGACGTTGTTGACGTGCCCGAGGGCGTCCATCTCCCCCCAGGCGACCGGTACCGCGAGACGCACCGGCCAGCCGGCGAGCGGCTCGGGAGGAGCCGCGCCGCTCACTCGCTCGCGCTCTCCTGCGCCACGCCGAGCTCGCCCAGGTAGACCGGCAGCATGGCCCGCCAGGCCGGCCAGTCGTGGTCCCACTCCGGGCCCCAGGGGTCGACCCGGTTGGGAACTCCCTTGCTGCCGAGGACGCTCGCGATGTGCCAGGCGTACTGCGGGTTCTCCCACTTGCCGTGCCCGGTCGCCAGCAGCACGAACCGCCGGCGCAGGCGCTCGAGGTGCTCCTCGTCCTCCAGGTGGGGCAGGAAGTGGACCGGCGAGGAGTAGTAAAAGTCGAGGTTCATCTCGCCCTCGAGCCACTCCTCGAGGTCGTACTTGCCCGACAGGCAGATGGCGCGGCCGAAAGTGTCGGGGTGACGGCAGACCGCCGCGAGGGCGAAGAAGGCGCCGAGCGACGCGCCGGCGGCGGTGATGTCGCGCGCTTCCGCGCCCTCCGACAGGATCGCCGGCGCGAGCTCCTCGTGCACGAAGCGGTCGAAGCGGTTGAGCATGCGGCAGCCCTCGCGCGCGTCGACCTCGCCCGAGAGCCAGGCCTTGCCCGCCACGCTGTCGCAGGAGTAGAGCCGGATCCTGCCGCTCGCCAGCAGCGGCGCCAGGGCCTCGACCATGTGGAAGCGCTCGCACTCCTCGGCGTCGCCGCCGGCGGTCGGGAAGAGCAGCACCGGCGCGCCGCCCGAGCCCCAGCGCACCACCCCCACCTCGCGCTCGAGGATCGGCGAGAACCAGCGGCCGGCGCGGCGCGGGATCAAGGCACCGCCTCGCCCGGTCGGGCGCGCAGGTAGTCGGACTCGCTCTTGCGCCAGAACTGGATCAGCCCCCAGAAATGCTCGGTGAATTGCTCGACCTCGTGCGCCGGGAAAAGCGCCGTCACCTTCTTGCGCACCGCGTCCTTGGCCACCTCGGTGCCGAAGAAGTCGAAGGCCACCTCGTCGAGATGCGACAGGTGGGTGGCGCAGAATTCGACGAAGCGATCGCTCTCGAAGCGCTGGTGGGCGAGGCGCGCGTAGCCCTTGAGGCGCTCCTCGAACGAGCCGCCGCCGGCGGCGATCTCGAAGAAGGGCTCCCAGTCGAGGTTCTTGCGCATCTTGCGCCGCGTGGCGGCGACGAAGAGCGACCACTTGAGCTTGGCCTTCACCAGCCAGGGGAAGTGGAAGTGCAGCGACGTGACCTGGGAGTCGGGGCAGGCGTTGGCGAAGTCGATGGGATAGAAGACGCCGTCCTTGCGCAGCGACTCGCAGGAATTGAAGTCCCAGCCGAAGAAGCTGTTGATGGTCAGCGTCAGGTTCGCCAGGTGCTGCCACTCGGTGGCGGTGACGAAGTCGAAGGCCACCTTGTAGCGGTCGTGGAGCGGCGCCGACGGGTCGTACTTCATGACGTGCACCTGCGGGCCGACGCCGATGCCGCGCACGAAGAGGTCGAACGGCAGCACGGCGCGCTGCAGGTGCATGATCCGCTTGCCGGAGGCGTCGTAGGCGGCGGCGAGCTCGTCGGCGTTCTCGACCTTGGAGACCCCCACCCAGGCGCCGCCGTCGAAGGGCTTGAGAAAGGCGGGATAGCCGACCGCCCGCCCGACGTCGGCGAGCTTGAACAGCTTGGCGTAGCGGTCGAGCGTCGCTTGCAGGTCCGGCGCCGGCTCGTACTCCTTCGGCGGCAGCATCCAGGTCTCGGGCACCGGCAGGCCGAGGCGCATCATCGCGCAGTAGCTGGTGTGCTTCTCGTTCGCCTGGATCGACCACGGGTTGTTGAGCACGTAGAGGTCGTCCATGACGACCGCCTTCTTCACCCACTCGCGGCTGGTGTGGTACCAGTGGGTCAGGCGGTCGAGGACGACGTCGTAGCGGCAGGGCTGCTGCAGGCCGAAGGGCTCGATCGTCACCCGCTCGACCGCGAAACGCACCGTGTCGCCGCCGATCGGCAGGGCGAGCTTCAGGCGTTTGAGGATCTCTTCGTAGCAGATGGGCCAGCACAGGTCGGCCCCGAGCGACAATCCGATGCGGCGTACGACGTCGGCCATGACGGTCCTCTTCGGGCGCGCGGTGGAATCGCCGGCCAATCTAGCGCAAACCTACTCGTAAATCATCCACAGCGGCCCTGGGAACAGGTACGACAGGCCTTCGCGCAGGCGGTCGCGCCAGGCTTCCCAGTTGTGGCCGTCGTGCGCCTCGGTGTAGCGCACTTCCATCCCGGTCGTCTGCAGCAGCGGCACCAGCGACCGGTTCTCGTAGATCAGCGATTCGTACATCCCGCAGCACAGGTAGATGCGCTCCGCGACCCGCCGCGGCCGGTCGCGGTAGGAGTTGACGAACTCGACGATCGGGTCGAAGAGCGGCCCGCGGCGCGAGGGACCGATGTCGGTGAAGGCGAAGGATCCCGACTGCAGCAGCAGGCGGCCGAAGCGCTCGGGGTAGGCCGCGGCGGCGGCGAAGGAGGCGACGCCGCCGAAGCTCGCGCCCATCAGCCCGCGCGCCCCGGCGCCGCGCTCGAGGGGATAGCTCGCCTCGAGCGCCGGCACGAGCTCTTCGGCCAGGAACCGGGCGTGGCGGGGATCGGCGGCGTACTCCTTCATCCGGTCCGAAGACTGGATGAGCGCCACGATCATCGGCGCCACCTCCATGCGGTGGATGAGGTTGTCGAGCACGTTCTGCAGGGCCGAGAAGCGCAGGTAGTCGAGCCCGTCGTGCGCCACCAGGAGGGGATAGCGCCGGGTGGCGCGGAAGCGCGCCGGCAGGTACACCGTCACCGGCCGTTGGTCGCCGAAGACCGCGCTCGGAACCGAGATCTCCTCGATCGACCCGGGCCGGGCTTCCGGGTCGGGGAAGGACCAGCTCGGGATCTCGTAGCCCTCCCCCTGGCAGACCGAGTTGGCGCCGAACGGATCGTGTGCCAGGTGGGGATTGAGCGGATCGCGGATCAGCTGCGAGGCGTCGCCGCGCTGCACCTCGAGCTTGTACTCGACGCGCGAGCGCGGCGGGATGTCCTGCACCAGGTACCAGAGGTCGCTCCCGTCGAGGCGGGCGAAGGGCTGCGCCGAGGGCAGACCGTAGATCCAGTGTTGCAGATAGACCGCGTCGGCCGCGCCGTGAAAGACGAAAGTCACGTTGCGCCCTTCGACGATCGGAAAGGTCCGCCCGGCGAGGAAGCGCTCCACCCGCGCGCGGGTGAGCGGCCGGCGCCCCTCGAGCTCGCGGATGGCGGTCGTCATACCTCCTCCGCCGGGCTCACCACGCCATCGGAGGCGAAAGTCAGCGCGCCGCGCTCGGCGCGCCAACGAACGCCGTCCCAGGTCGTCCGGCCGCCGTCCTCGAGCGCCACCACCTCGGCGGGAGCGAAGCGCCGGGCGAGGATCGCCACCCGGCGGCGATCGTCGAGCGCCAGGCGGCGGCGCGCGTGCGGCAACACCACGATTCCCGGCGCGCGGCCCCAACCCGCCTCGAGCACCTCGGCGTTGCCCTGTCCCTGCGGCGGGAAATCGTGGAAGAGCACCACCCGCTCGGTCATCGCCATCGCACCGGCCGACCAGGCGAAGACGACGCGCTCGGCCACCAACTCGCGCAGGCCGAAGAGCCGCAGTCGGTTGAGCAGGATCGCCACGTGCCCGCCGGCGACCGCCAGCGCCTCGACCCGCGCCAGCACGCGTTCGATCTCGCGCCGGTGATGGGCGACGGCCGGCCTCGCGGTCGGCTCCCAGGCCGCCTCGAACTCGCGGTGCACCGCCGACAGGCGCACCAGGTGGTGGTCGTCGAGCTCGCGCACCCGGCGAATCGCGGCCTCGCGTTCCGGGTCGAGCACCGCGGCGTCGCCCTGCCGTCCCAGAAGCTGCCGCGCCTCTTCCTTGGCGAATCCGAGGCGGAGTCGATAGACCTCCTGCAGCTCGCGCAGCCGGTCCTGGCGCTCGCGGTGCGCGGCGAACAGATCCGGGTCCTTCTCGAAGGCGTCTTCGCTGCGGGCGTAGAGCATCAGATTCTCGGTGCGCTCGCCCAGATGCTCGTGCAGCTCGGTGTCCTCGGCTTCGCGCTCCTGCCAGCCGGCGGTCACCGAAGCCAGCCGGCCGCGTACGCCGACGGCCGCGACCGCGGCGCCGAGAGTGGGAGTGAAGCGCTGCGGCCCGAGAAGTACCGTCGTCGGCATCGGCTAGAATCCTAACAGTCGCCCCAGGTCGGACCAACGCGCGGTCGCGAGGAGTCGCTCTCATGCACGTCCTGTTCGTGGAGCCGAAGTTCCCGTTCAACCAGCGCCAGTTCGTGCGCGGTCTGGCGGAGGTCGGAGCGCGAGTCACCGGCATCGGCGAGGCGCCGATCGAGGCGCTCGACGGCGAGCTCAAGGGCTGGCTGCGGGGCTACGAGCAGGTGCGCTCGGTGGTCGACGAGGGCGCGCTCGCCGACGCGGTGCGCCGGGTGCAGCGGCGCGAGTGGGTGGATCGGCTGGAGGCCACGGTCGAGGCGCACATCATGGCGGCGGCCAACGTGCGCGAGGCGACCGGCATCCCCGGCACCTCGACGCGCACCGCCTACCTGTGTCGCGACAAGCCGGCGATGAAGGAGGTCCTGCGCGAGGCCGGCATCCCCTGCGCCCAGTCGCGCGGCGTGTCGCATCCGCAGGAGCTGCGTGCCTTCGCCGCCGAGATCGGGTATCCGATCATCCTCAAGCCGCGCAGCGGCGCCGGCGCCTCGGGCACGCGGCGGATCGACAACGAGCGCGAGCTCGAGAGCGCCGCGGTCGAGATGGGCCTCGATCGTGGCCACTCGGTCGCCGCCGAGGAGTTCATCGAAGGGCACGAGGGGTTCTTCGACACGCTGACGATCGGCGGCCGGATCGTGCACCACTTCATCTCGCACTACTACCCGAACGTCCTCGAGGCGATGCGCACGCGCTGGATCTCGCCACAGATCGTCACCACCAACCGGGTGGACGCGGCGGGCTATTCCGAGCTGCGGACGCTCGGCCAGAAGGTGGTCGACGCGCTCGGCATCGGCACCTCGGCGACGCACATGGAGTGGTTCTTCGGCGCGAAGGGGCTGAAGTTCTCGGAGATCGGCTGCCGCCCGCCGGGAGTCGGGGTGTGGGATCTGTACGCCGCCGCCAACGACTTCGACATCTACCGCGAGTGGGCCTCGGCGATCGTCGCCGGCCGCCCCTCGCAGACGCTGTCGCGGCGGTACGCCGCGGGGATGATCGCCCTGCGCCCCGATCGCGACGGCCGGGTCTCGCACTACGAGGGACTCGACGCGATCCAGCGCTCGTACGGGGAGTGGATCATCGACACCCACATCCCGCCGGCCGGCAGCCCCACCGGCGGCGTCGAGGGCGGCTACATGGCCAACGCCTGGATCCGCATGAAACACCCCGACTACGACACCCTGCGCCAGATGCTCGACCACGTCGGCCGCACGGTGAAAGTGCGCGCCACGTAGCAACGCTCGACAGGAAGACGCAAGAAAAGAAGAAAAGCTCTCTTCTTTCCTGCCCTCCTGAGCTCTCTTCGCGAGGCGCGGCGACTCGGACGCAGTGAACCCAGGCGTTCGACTAGGGAGTGTGGGCTCCTCCACCGCCCTCGTACACTGGCGAGCGGCTCGACTGGGCGAAGGCGGTAGGGCTGGCGTCCTTTTCCCTTCGCTGAGCTTTTCTTCGCAGGATGGCTCCGGTCAGTGGCCGGCGCTGGCGATCCAGGCGCGGACGCTGCGGGGTGGGAGGCGAATTTCGGAGGTCTCTTCGGCGAGCGCAGGCGAGTCTTCGGCGGCGGGCACGGGAGTCGCGCTCGTGGTGTCGACCCGCAGTTGCCAGGGCTTGGTGGCCGGAGGTCGAGGTAGCGGCGCGACCAGCTCTTCCTTTCCGAAGTTGGCCGCGAGCAGCAGGGCACGCGCTCGATCTTCCCGGCGCGCGGTCCAGACGAACGCCGTCGGCTCGCCGTCGCCGGCGTCGAGGGGCGAGATCCGCGCCACCTTCCAGTCGAGCTCCCCGGCGTAGAGCTCACGGCGCAGGCGCGCGAGGCCGGAGATCTCCACCGCCAGCTCGCCCGCCTCTCCCTCGTCCGGCCAGGCGAGCCAGCCGATCTCGTTGTCCTGGCACCAGGCATTGTTGTTGCCGCGCTGCGTGCGCCCGAGCTCGTCGCCGCCGAGGAGCAACGGCGTACCGCGTGCCAGGAAGAGGAGCGCCAGGAGATTGAGTCTCTGCCGCCGTCGCAGGTCGAGCACTGCCGGATCGTCGCTCGGTCCCTCGCTGCCGGAGTTGGACGAGAAGTTCCATCGGCTGCCGTCGCGCTCCTGCTCGCCGTTGGCGAGGTTGCGTTTCTTCTCGTAGGCGACCAGGTCGGCGAGCGTGAAGCCGTCGTGGCAGGTGACGAAGTCGATCGCGTGCCGGGGGCCGCGCGGCGGGCGGAACTTCTCCGGGCTGCCGGCGAGCACGCGCGCGATCTCCGCCGCCGCGACCACCTCGCCCGCGACCGCGCGCCGCGTCGTGTCGCGGAAGCGCCCGTTCCATTCGAGCCAGGGGGCGGGGAACCGTCCCGAGAGGTCCTGCCCGCTGACGTCCCAGGGTTCGGCGACGAGCAGCGCGTCCGCCAGATCCGGGTCGGTGGCGATCGACTCGACGAGCGCCGACGCCGTCGTCGGCCGCCCCTCGGCGTCGCGATAGAACGCCGCGGCGAGATCGAAACGGAAGCCGTCGACCCCCATCTCGCGGCGCCAGAAGCGCAGGCTGGCGAGGACCTGCGCCGCGACGACCGGATCGACGAGCTTCATCGTGTTGCCGCAACCGGTGACGTCGATCGGCTGCCCCGCGGCATCGAGCAGGTAGTAAGCCGAGCGGTCCAGGCCCGCCCACGAGACCACCGGTTCGCCCTCGGCGCGCGCCGACTCCCCGGTGTGGTTGTAGACCACGTCGAGGATCACCTCGAGGCCGGCGCGGTGGAGCTCGGCGACCAGGGCGCGGAATTCGCCGAGCGCCGCGCCCGGGGCCCTCGACGCGGCGTAGCCGGCCTTGGGGGCGAAGAAGGAGATCGGGGCGTAGCCCCAGAAGTTGAGCAGTCGCTCGCCGGTCTCGGGATTCGTCCGCCAGTTCTCCGTCTCGTCGTACTCGAAGACCGGCAGCAGCTCGACCGTGGTGACGCCGAGCGCCAGCAGGTGCGGGATCTTCTCCGCCACGCCGGCGTAGGTGCCCGGATGGGCGACCCGCGAGGAGGGATGGCGGGTGAAGCCCCGCACGTGCAGCTCGTAGATCGCCCGCGCTCCCGGGTCGATCGCCGGCCGCGCTACCGCGGTGGCCGGCGGCAGCTCGAGATGGAGCGAGCGGTGCGCTCGGAATCTGCGCCCGCGGGACTCGTGCGCGCGGTCCCCCCAACTCTCCCCGCCGGTGACCGCGCGAGCGAACGGATCGAGCAGCAGACTCTCGCGCTCCCCGACCAGGAAGCCATATTCGAAGACCTCCGGCAGATCGGCGACCTCCGCCGACCAGAGCGCGCCGTCACCGGCGTCGGGCACCGGCTCGAGCGCCGCGGTGGCGAGCGGCCGGGGATCTCCGGGCGCGAAGGCTTGGACGCGCGGACGGCCGCCGCGCGCGTGCACCGTGAAACGGTGGCTGCGCCCGCGGCGAACGACACCGAGAGCGGCGGCGGGCTCGGGGCCCGCCGCCACGTCGATTCTGGTCATCGAGGAGAGTCGGTTGCTGGGGGCGGGCTCAGGCGCGGTGCGCCGAGCGACGGAACAGGAGCAGCGCCGCGCCGGCCAGGGCGAGCGCGAGAACCGCGAGGCCCGCGGGTCCGAGCGCCGGCACCTCGATCCAGTCGCGCTGCGGCACGCCGTCGATGTCGAAGGCGAAGCCCGGCTGGTCGCTCGCCTGGCCGATGGTCGACGTCCAGTAGGTCACGCCGAAGAACACCGAACCCCAGACGGGTTGGCCGAGCGTCAGGCTGGGGCTCGACGTCCCCCAGAAGGAGCGCGTGCCGCCTTCGCCGACCACCGCCAGCCAGTAGGTACCCGGCGGGAGCTGGATCGAGAGCCCGACGTCGGCCGGACGAAAGACCCACTCCCGTCCCGGCAGGCCGAAAGCGTTGGCGCAGCGCGCCGTGTTGTCGGTGAAGGTGGAGGCGACGAGGCTCACCGTCGTCGGACCACCCCATAGCGGCTGAGTCACCGCGGGCCCCGGCGCTCCGCCGACGTCCTGGTAGATGTAGGCCTCGGCGGAGGTGCCGTCGTGGTAGAGACAGGCGCGGATTTCGGTGATCTCGACCGGGCTGCCGACCGAGAAGTCGTCGGCGACGTTCGAAGCCGCGTCGCCCTCCGGTCCGCCGCTGCCGCTGATCAGCGTACTGCGCTCGGACGACAGGGCGTTGACCAGGTTCGAGGCGCCGTTGTCCCAGAGCGTTCCCGGCGTCCCCGGCGCGGTCGGCGCCTGGGCGCCGTTGCCCGCGCCGCCGCCGGCGAGAAAGTACGCCAGCGCGCTGCGCTCGGGAGGCGCCCCGAAAGCCGCGCCCGCGGTGAGGCAGAGAGCCGCTGCGCAGATCCCTGCTCGCCTGTGACCGAATCGAATCATCCCGCTTCCCCCTTCAAGGCCGCCGAAATCGTGAGAAATCGGGGAATTCTAACCTGGATCGGGGGTTTTTCGGTCCGCCTCAGGAGATCGAGCCGTCCTCGTGCACCCGCCAGACGTCGCCCGAGGCGAGCAGCTTCTCGAGGCTCCCCTCGCCCCGGCGCTCGATCTCGTGCTGGATCTGGCCGACCACCCCCGCCTCGAAGGTCGGTTGCTCGACGCTGCGCAGCACACCGAGCGGCGTCGGGAAGTGCGGCGGACCCATCTGCGCCACCATGAAGGCGATCGCCGGATTCGCCCGGGTCTCGTCCCAGACCAAGCAGTCGCCGGGGCCGAAGCCATCCGCGAAACGGATCACCTCGAGCTCGGTGCCGGCCAGGCGGATGCCGCGGTCCTTTCCCGGGCCGAAGACGAGCGGCTTACCGTGCTCGAGGTAGACGATCGCCTCGTCGCGCGACTCCTTCTCGGTCATGTAGGCGAAGGCTCTATCGTTGAAGATGTTGCAGTTCTGGTAGATCTCGACGAAGGCGCTGCCCGAGTGGCGGGCCGCCTCGTGCAGCACCTGCCGCAGGTGGGGCTGGAAGACGTCGACCGAGCGCGCGACGAACGTGGCGCCGCTGCCGATCGCCACCGACAGGGCGTTGAACGGATAGTCGACCGAGCCGTACGGGCTCGACTTGGTCTTCTTGCCGAACTCGGAGGTCGGCGAGTACTGCCCCTTGGTCAGGCCGTAGATCCGGTTGTTGAACATCAGGATCTTGACCCCGACGTTGCGCCGCAGGGTGTGGATCAGGTGGTTGCCGCCGATCGACAGCGAATCGCCGTCGCCGGTGGCGATCCAGACCTCGAGGTCCGGGCGGGTCATCTTGAGCCCGGTCGCCACCGCCGGCGCGCGGCCGTGGATGGTGTGGAAGCCGAACGTGTTCATGTAGTACGGGAAGCGGGAGGAGCAGCCGATCCCCGAAACCACCACGAAGCGTTCGCGCGGAATGCCGAGCTCGGGGAAGACCGACTGCACCGCCGAGAGGATGGCGTAGTCCCCGCAGCCGGGGCACCAGCGGACCTCCTGGTCGGTCTGGAAGTCCTTCTTGCTGAGCGGTGCGGCGGGCGCGGCCATGGTCACGACTCCCCGAGCATTTCGCGGATGCGTTGGTAGATCTCGAAACGGAAGAAGGGCTTCCCCTGCACCTTGGGATAGCTGACGATGTCTTTCAGGAAGCGGGCGCGCAGCAGCAGGGCGAGCTGACCGAGATTCATCTCCGGCACGAGCACGCGGTCGAAGCGCGCCAGCACGTCGCCGAGATTGCGTGGGAACGGGTTCAGATGGTGCAGGTGCGCCCGGCTCACCTTCATCCCCTCGCGCCGGGCGAGGTTCACCGCGCCGGTGATCGCGCCGCAGGTCGAGCCCCAGCCGAGCACCAAGAGCCGGCCCTCGGGCTCCCCCACCACCTCGAGCTCGGGGATGTCGTCCGCCACTCGCGCTACCTTCTCGGCGCGCAGGTGGATCATGTGCTCGTGGTTCTGCGGGTCGTAAGAGACGTGGCCGGAGCCGTCCTGCTTCTCGAGTCCGCCGATGCGGTGCTCGAGACCCGCGGTGCCTGGAATCGCCCACGGTCGCGCCAGCGTCTTCGGGTCGCGCAAGTAGGGGGCGAAGCCCTCCGGGTCGCTGCGGAACTCGACCCGCAGGTCCGGCAGGTCTTCCACCCGCGGCAGGCGCCAGGGCTCCGAGCCGTTGGCGATGTAGCCGTCGGAGAGCACCAGCACCGGCGTCATGTGGCGCAGCGCGATGCCGCAGGCCTCGATCGCGCGCCGGAAGCAGTCGCCCGGCGAGGAGGCCGCGAGCACCGGCACGGGCGACTCGTTGTTGCGGCCGAACATCGCCTGCAGCAAATCGGCCTGCTCGGTCTTGGTCGGCAGGCCGGTCGACGGGCCGCCGCGCTGGACGTCGACCACGACCACCGGCAGCTCGACCATCACCGCCAGGTTGATCGCCTCGCTCTTCAGCGCCAGGCCCGGTCCCGAGGTCGAGGTGATGGCGAGCGCGCCGCCGAAAGCCGCCCCGATCGTGGCGCACATCGCGGCGATCTCGTCCTCGGCCTGGAAGGTGGTGACGCCGAAGCTCTTGAAGTGCGCCAGCTCGTGCAGCAGGTCCGACGCCGGGGTGATCGGGTAGGCGCCCTGGAAGAGCGGCAGGCCGCTGCGCCGCGAGGCGGCGACGAAGCCGAGAGCGAGCGCGGTGTTACCGGTGACGTTGCGGTAGGTCCCGGGAGGGAGCTTCGCCGGTTCGACCTCGTAGCGCACCTGGAAGAGCTCGGTGATGTCGCAGAAATTCCAGCCCGCCTTGAGCACCCGTAGGTTGGCGTCGGCGATCTCGGGCTTGGCGCCGAACTTCTTCTCGATCCAGGCGATGGTCGGCTCGAGCGGTCGGCTGAAGAGCCAGTAGACCATCCCGAGCGCGAAGAAGTTCTTCGACCGGTCTTGCGCCTTGGCGTCGAGGCCAGTGCCTTCGAGCGCCCGCCGGGTGAGGGTGGTGATGTCCACCTTGAAGAGGCGGTAGGCGTCGAGCGCACCGGCCTCGAGGGGATTGCCGGCGTAACCGGCTTTCTTCAGATTGCGCTCCTCGAACTCGTCGGTGTTGACGATCAGCACGCCGTTCGGCTTCAGGTCGCGCAAGTTGACCTTGAGCGCCGCCGGGTTCATCGCCACCAGCACGTCGGGCGCGTCGCCGGGGGTGTGGATGTCGTAGTCGGCGATCCGCACCTGGAACGCCGAGACCCCGGGCAGCGTCCCCTGCGGGGCGCGGATCTCGGCCGGGAAGTCGGGGAAGGTGGCCAGGTCGTTGCCGAGCAGGGCGGAAGTGGTCGTGAACTGGCTACCGGTCAGCTGCATGCCGTCGCCGGAGTCCCCGGCGAAGCGGATGACGACGTCCTCGAGCTTCTCGTGCGCGACCGGGCGGTGCGGATTCGACTCGGATTCGACGATGGGGAGCGACATGCGGTCTCTCTTCCTGCCGCACGCCCGCGCGCTCGACGCCGCGGGGCCGGCAGAGGCTAACGATGGTACCAGAGGCGCTCGGCGCCCTTGGCCGGCCGACGGGGTGGGGCCGGAAGGGCGGGAGGGCTCAGGTCGCCGCCGGGGCGCCGAGGAGGAGCTCTTCGATCGCCTGGCGCACCAGCTCCGGGCGCTGCCAGAGGATGAAGTGGCCGATCTTGTCGAAGCGCCGGACCTCCAGGCGCTCCTTCGGCACGAGGCGCTCGGCGAAGTCGGCGTTGGCGGGGGGCACCAGATCGTCGGCGGTCCCCTGGATGACGATCGTCCGGCAGCGCAGGTCCTTCCAGCCCGGCAGCATCTGGCGCAGCTCGGCGCGCAGCGGCCAGAGCTCGCGGTTGGAGACGATCCAGTCGACCGGCAGGAACCACTGCACCATCATGGTGGAGCCGGCCACGTTGTACCAGCGGTGGCGCTCGAGGTCGGGATCGATCGACGGCGCGATCATCAGCAGGCCCGACACCAGGTCCGGCCGGTCCATCGCCAGGCGGGCGGCGATCGGCCCGCCCAGGCTGTGACCGACGACCACCGCCGGCGGACCGGGCTCGGCTTCGAGCACCGCGGCGAGCGCCGCCACCTGACGCGCGAGCGCCGGCTCCGCGTGGCCGCGCTCGGATCCGCCGTAGCCCGGCCGATCGACCGCCAGCAAGCGGGCCTGCCCGCCGAGCGCGGCGTCCTCCATCCACGGCCGCCAGGCCTCCCAGGTTCCCGGCGAACCGTGCACGAAGAGCACCCGCGGCGCTCCCGTCGCGCGCTCCCCAGCCTCGGCGACGTGGATCCTGCCGACCGGGGTGTCGAAGAACCGGCTGGCGACGCCGTGGGCGCGCATCTCCGGCGTGTCGACCGCCGGCGGGAAGGGCTCCAACGTCGCGCAGGCACCGACGCCGGCCACCACGACGAGCCCGCCCACGCCGATCGCGATCTTGGTTCTGCGCTTCACGGCGGAGGCTTCAGGCCGTCGCGGATCAGGTTG
Source organism: Thermoanaerobaculia bacterium (assembly GCA_046331385.1). Lineage (GTDB taxonomy): Bacteria > Acidobacteriota > Thermoanaerobaculia > Multivoradales > JAGPDF01 > JAXLQW01. The sequence goes on along the minus strand of JAXLQW010000001.1, from coordinate 229,032 downwards.
GCGAGCAGGACGCTCACCAGCGAACCGCCTCCCTCCTCGCCGCCGCCGGCCTGGATCTGCGGCACCAGGGGGATCTTGTTGGCGGCGAGCGCGCGGCCCACCTCGATGACCGCGTAGTTGTTCTGCCCCACCGCCTCGGTCTTGCGGCGGATGACCTCGGCCTCGGCGCTGCCGACGGCGGTGATCTTCTCACCCTCGGCCTTGCCCACCACGGTGAGCACTTGCGCGTCGGCGCGGGCGTTGATGGTCTTCGATTCCGCCTCGCCGGTCGCTTTCTTGACCAGCGACTGGGCGTCGAGCTCGGCGACCTGCACGCGGCGCTCGGCCGCCACGATCTCGGGTTGGGTCTCGGCGGCGGCTCTCGCCTGCTGGAGCTCGCGCCGCACCTCCTCCGCCTGGCGCTGGATGTCGTAGGTCGTGCGCTCCTGCTCGGCGAGCTTGCGGTCGGTGAGCGTCTTCATCAGCTGCTCGGGGGGCACGATGTCGCCGATCAGCGTGTCGACCGCCTGCACGTCGTACTCGTCGAGCGCTTCGTGGATGTACTGCTTGGCGCTCCCCTGGCGCTGCGAACGCTCCTTGAGGAAGCTGATGACGTCCGACTCCTGCGCCGAGTTGCGGAAGTAGTTGCCGATCGTCGGCTCGAGCACCTGGGTGACGAGATTGTCCATGTTGCCGAAGCGCGCGATCACCTTCGGCGCCGAGGTGCGGGGCACGTGGATGATCTGCGAGACGTCGAGATTGAAGGTGAAGCCGTCGGCCGAGCGCACCTTGATCGTCGACAGCTTCTCGTCGAGCTTGTGGCTCTCGGTCTTGCCGGTCGCCCAGTTCAGGACGACGTTCGTCGTCGGCACCAGCTCGACCTTGTGGGTGATCGTGTTCAGCGGATATTTTCCCGGGTCGAGCGGCTCCACCCAGACCCCCTTCTGACCTTTCTTCACCAGGTTGCCGTGCTTGAATCCTTCGCCCGTGACGTCGGTGCCTTCGTCGCCGACGTAGGCGATGACCACTCCCGCGTAACCGATCGGCACGCGCGTCATCTCGACCGTCTCGACGGTGGCGAACTGCGGATTCAGGTAGTAGCGGCCGGCGAGGATGACCTGCTCCTGCAGCCCCTTGCTGCCGCCGGCGTCGATGAAGCTCTGGGCGTCCTGGAACTGGCTGTGCCCCCGCACCTCGCGCCCGGCGATCTCGCCCGGGGAGAGCGGCGCGCCGTCCTTGGTGGTCACGATCCCCACCATGTTGTCGGCGATCTCGAGCGCCTTCTGTAGGTCGATCGAGAACAGCGCGGTGTTGATGCGGTAGGTCCCGGGAGGGATGACCGCCATCTGCGGTCCGCGCTGGCCGCCGTGGGTCAGGAAGGCGCGCGCGTTCTGGAAGTTCGAACACTCCACCCGGCGCGCCAGCACCCGGCCTTCGCTTAGGCGTTCGCCGTCGCGCGCGCTGACCACGCCGATGCCGCCGGTCGGGATGGTGATGAACTTCTGCAGCGCGACGGCGAATTGCCAGGGCCAGAGCCAGAAATGGAGGCCGGGAGCGAGGGTGTCCGCCTGAATTCCCGCCTCGCCCTTCAGGGCGACGATCGCCCCTTCGGGCAATGAGCGGTTCGCCCCGAGGAGGACCCACTTCTTGTTGATCACGCCGATCGAATCGTCCGGCACGATGACGATGCCGAACAGCCGGAAGGTCAGCTTGTAGGCGAGGAGGAACAGGGCGATCGCGACCACCCACCAGTGGGCGATCAACCAGGCGACGACGGCGGTGCGCTCCATCTCTCCTCCGGGGTAGGCGGGGACTGCTGGCGACCTCGAGCTCCGCGGCCGCGATCAGCGGCCGGCGACGGCCGCGACGGACTTCTGCTTCGCCGCGGCGACCAGGTCGAAGGCGTCGCGGCGCATGCGGGCGCGCATCGCCTCCTCCTCCGGAAAGCGCGGGCGATAGCCGAGGCGATTCTCGTCGAGGGTGAAGGGCTTCATCAGGTCGGCCTTGCCGACCACCGATTGGTCGCGGCTGTAGAAAGCCATGTCGTAGTTGTTCGACATGATGATCGCCTCTTCCGGGCAGGCGTCGACGCAGTAGCCGCAGAAAACGCAGCGCAGCATGTCGATCTCGTAGACCACCGGGTACTTCTCGATGTTGACGTCCGGGTGCTCGCCGGCCTCGATGTGGATGCAGTCGGCCGGACAGGCCGTGGCGCAGAGGAAACAGGCGACGCAGCGCACCGAGCCGTCGGGCCGGGTGGTGAGGATGTGGTGGCCGCGGTAGCGGTGGCTGTACTGCCGGCGCTCCTCCGGGTACTGGATGGTCACCCGCTTGCGGGTGCGCAGGAGGTTGGCGAACATGTGGCGGATGGTCACCCACAGGCCGGGCAGGAGCGGCAGGTAGAGCCGCTCGGCGATCCCCATCCGGTACGGCTTGGTCGTCTTCGGATGCTCCTGCACCCCCGGCAGCTTCAGGGCCCGCGGATCGGCGCTCATCGTTCGAGCTCTCCGGCGATGACGTTCAGGCCGCCGAGCGCGATCACCGCGTCGGAGATCGTGTGTCCCTGGATCATGTCGGGGTAGGCCGAGAAGATCGGGAAGCAGGGTGGCCGGACGCGCACCCGGTAGGGGCGCCCCGAGCCGTCGGAGACGCAGTAGAAGCCCAGCTCGCCGTTGGCGCCCTCGACCATGCCGTAGCGCTCGCCGGGCGGCACCTGGATGCCGTCCATGATCAGCTTGAAGTGGTAGATCATCGATTCCATCTGGTTGTAGCAGGCCTCCTTCGACGGCAGCGCGACGTGCGGGTCGTCGACCACGAAGGGACCTTCCGGTACGCCGCGCTCGACCAGCTGGCGGATGATCGCGAGCGACTGGCGGATCTCGAGCATGCGGATCCGGTAGCGGTCGTAGACGTCGCCGCCGGCGAGCACCGGCACCTCCCAGTCGACCGTGTCGTAGAGGTCGTAGGGGTGCGCGCGCCGCACGTCGTAGGCCACGCCGGCCGAGCGCAGGCACGGGCCGGTGAAGCTCCAGTTGACCGCGTCCTCGCCCGAGATCGCGGCGACGCCGACCGAGCGGTCGAGCCAGATGCGGTTCTTGTTTACCAGCGTCTCGATGTCGTCGAACAGCGGCGGCATGAACTCGAGCAGGTGGCGGCAGCGGGCGACGAAATCGGGCGGCAAGTCGGCGAGCAGGCCGCCGATCCGGCAGGCGGAGACCGTGAGCCGCGCGCCGCAGACCGATTCGAGCAGCCCGTAGATCTCCTCGCGCGGCTGGAAGAAGTACCAGAAGTTGGTCAGCGCGCCGCAGTCGACCAGGGTCGAGCCGTTGGCCACGCAGTGGTCCATGATGCGCGAGAACTCGGAGAGGATCGTCCGCGCCCAGACCGCCTTGGGGGGCGCCTCGACGCCGAGCATCTTCTCCACCGTCCGGCAGTAGCCGACGTTGTTGAGGAACGACGAACAGTAGTTCAGGCGATCGGTGTAGGGGATGACCTGCTGCCAGGTGTGGGTCTCCGACATCTTCTCGAAGCAGCGGTGCAGATAGCCGATCTCGACCTCGGAGGCGACGATCTCCTCTCCGTCGACGAGCGCCATCAGCCGGAAGGTGCCGTGCATCGCCGGGTGCGACGGGCCGATGTTGATCGCCATGCGCTCGAACATCGAGTCGGCGCGCTCGGGGGCCACAAGGTTCGGCTGGTACATCTTGTCTTCGGTCAGGATCCAGCGCCGCGCCGGATCGTAATCCTTGCGCAGCGGATGGCCCTGGAAGGCCTCGTGGGTGAGGATGCGCCGCAGGTGCGGGTGGCCCTCGAAGCGCAAGCCGTACATGTCGAAGGCCTCGCGCTCGAACCAGTTGGCTCCCCGCCAGACCGGCGTGACCGACGGCAGGACGGGATCCGAGGCCGGGGTGCGGACCTTCAAGCGCAGGCGCTCGCCGCGCGGCAGAGAGTAGAGATGGTAAACCGCCTCGAAGCGCTCGGCGCGGTCGGGATAGTCCATGCCGAAGACTTCGAGCAGCAGGTCGAACCGGGTCGAGCGATCGTCGCGTAGCGCCCGGCAGACCTCGAGCAGGTTCTCGCGCCGGACGATCCAGGTCGGCTGGTCGAGTCCTTCCTCGATCTCCACCGCTCCCGGCGGGAGCTTGGCGAGGATCGGGTGCCGCTCAGGCAGCGGCGGAGCTTCCACTATCGCCACGGAGACCCGCCTTTCGGTTCTTCTTCTTCGCCTTGCGGTCGCGATCGACCTTTTCCTTGATTTGCAGGATGCCGTACATCAGTCCTTCGGGCGACGGCGGGCAGCCGGGCACGTAGACGTCGACCGGGATGATCTCGTCGATCCCCTGCATGACGTGGTAGGCGCGGTAGAAACCGCCGGAGCAGGCGCAGGCGCCCATCGAAACCACCCACTTCGGGTCGGGCATCTGGTCGTAGATCTTCTTCAGCACCGGCGCCATCTTGTCGGTGATCGTGCCGGCGACGATCATCAGATCGCTCTGGCGCGGCGAGAAGCGGACGACCTCGTAGCCGAAACGCGACATGTCGTAGTGCGAGGAGACCGTGCCCATGAACTCGATGGCGCAGCAGGCGGTGCCGAACGGCAGGGGCCAGAAGGAGTTCTTCTGCGCCCATTCGACGAACTTCTCGAGCTGCGTCGTCACCCAGGACTGGCCCTGAACCTCTTCCATTCCCCCTCCTCTCGCTCGCCGCCTACGCAGAACGAGGTCGGAAGAGTCTACTGCACCGATGCGCGTCCTGCACCCGATCGACCGGCGAGCCGAGCGCTTCCCGGCCCAGGAGTCTGCGCTTCTCCGCCATCCTCGCCCCGGCCGTCAACTCGGCCACTCGAGCGGCCCAAGAGAGCGTCCTCTCCCCTGGACCGAGCCCTCCCTCGCGGCGGGGGCAGGCCAAGGGGTTTCTGATTCCGGGTGGCGCTCGCCGGCGAGCGCCGGCCTCAGCTGGCGGCGGCGAAGTCGCCGGTGGTGGTGGTGACTTCCTCGAGGAGCTTCTCGAGCCGGGCGAGATGCTCGACCTGCTGGCCGATCACGGCCTGAAACACCGCCGCGGTCTCGGGGTCGACTTCGCGCTGCATGCGCGGGTAGAGCGACTCGTTCTCGTAGTGCTCCTCGGCGATCGCCGCGGCGAGATCGCGCTCGCCGCCGTGCAGCTGACCCGTCGCCTCGAGCTGGCGAATGGCGAGCGCATCCTTCTCGGCCGCGAGCGCCAGCCAGGCCTCGGCGAGCTTCGGCCGGCGATCTCGCGTCGCCCGGGCGGCGGCGGCCCGGCAGCGCGCGGCGCTCGCCGCTTCGGCGTTGAATCCGGTCTTCAGGTACTCCAGGGCGCGCGGCAGTCGGGACACGGGACCTCCTCCGAGACGAAGGCGAGACGGACGGACCGGCGCTATTCTACCGATCTGGGCCGCACGCGCGCGGCTCCGCCGCGGAACTTCGATCCGCACCGGCCGTAAGCTAAGCGAGTGAAGATCCCGCCCCCCGAATCGCCCACGCGGCGTCGGCTCTCCTGGCTCCTCTTCGGGGTCGCCGTCCTGTGGATCGGAGCGCTGGCGTGGGCCTCCTTCCAGTCGCAATGGCCCTGGGTCTCGGGCGTCGCCCGCCTCGGGCTCGCCTGCGTCGCGCTGCTCGTCTTCGCCTGGCTGCTGCGGCTCGCCTGGCGCAGGTTCCTCTGGCGCGTCGGCCGCCGGCTCGCCTTCACCTACCTGCTGGTCGGCGTCCTGCCGCTCGGCATGTTCGCCATCCTGGTGCTGCTCACCGCCTACATGGTCTCGGGGTTCCTGCTCGGTCACCTCTACCGCGACGCGGTGGACGATCTGGGCGACGAGATCCACGCCGCCGCCGCATCGCAGCTGGCGGATTTCGTCGCCCGCCACCGGCCGGTCGCCGCCGAGGGCGACCTGCGCTTCGTCTACTACCGCCGCGGCCGCCGCGCGGGCGAGGGCTCCGAGGGCCCGGCGGAGTGGCCGGCGTGGCTCCCCGACTTCGCCTCTCCGGGAAGCCCGTCGGGGATCGGCTGCCCGTTCGTCGCCCTGTCGAGCGGCAAGTTGTCGATCGCCGGCAGCGCGCGCCTCGGTGACGACGCGGTGCTCGCCTACTTCGCCGGCGACCTCGAAGCGCGCCTGCGCGAGCGGGCGCACGTCTGGCTGCAGCTGTTCCGCTCGGACGATCCGCGCAAGCTGTCGATGACCGAGCTGCAAGTGCTCAACCAGCGATTCCAGGTGCGCGGCCTGTGGGTCGAGCGCCAGCCGGAGCAGGAGGCCGAGTACTACCGGCTCAATCCGCCGCGCGGCGCGGCGCCGACGTTGCGCGAGAAACCCAACATCCTGTGGATGGAGACCAGTGGCCCACTGCGCCTCTTGGCCACCGGCGAGCCGGCCGCCGAGAGCGTCGCCGCCTCGCTCGCCGCGAGCCCGGGGGTGCTCTTCCGCGCCCTGCTCTCGACTTCGGCGAGCGTCGACTCGGCCGCCTGGCTGGCGTTCGCCGGCGTCGCCGTGCTGCTGCTCGAGATCTACTTCGTCGCCGCGGCGATGGCGAGCTTCATGATCTACGGCATCTCGCGCGCCGTGAACCGCCTGTCGCGCGCCACCGAGGCGGTCGCCCAGGGCGATTTCACCTACCGCATCCCGGTGAAGCGCAAGGACCAGATCGGCGAGCTGCAGCGCTCGTTCAACCAGATGAGCGGCCACCTCTCGGAGCTGGTGGCCACGGCGGCGCTCAAGGAGGCGATCGACAAGGAGCTGGCGCTGGCGCGCCGGGTGCAGCAGGACCTGCTGCCGGCCGAGGTGCGCGCCCGCGACGAGGTCGAGTTCGCCACCTTCTTCGAGCCCTCGGCGGCGATCGGCGGCGACTACTACGACATCCTCGATCGGCCGGACGGCGGGCTGGCGGTGGTGATCGCCGACGTCTCCGGACACGGCCTGCCGGCGGGGCTGCGGATGGCGATGGTCAAGTCGGCGCTCACCATCCTGATCGAGGACGAAGCGAAGGCCGAGGACCTCCTGCGCCGGGTCCACCGCCTGGTGCGCAACCGGCCCGGCGAGCGCGGATTCGTCACCGCCACCGTCTCCTTCTTCGACCCGACGAGCGGCCGCCTCGATCTGACCAACGCGGGCCACCCGCCGACCTACCTGTTGCGCGCCGCGGGCGGCGTCGAGGAGCTCCTGCTGCCGGGTCCGGCGCTCGGCACTTTCGAGGGCGCCTTCGGCCGCGCCACCGTCGATCTCGCGCCCGGCGACAGCGTGGTCTGGCTCTCGGACGGCATCATCGAAGGAACCAACGAGAGCGGCGAGCAGTTCGGCTACGACCGGGTGCAGCGTTCGATCGCCGGCGTGGCGCCGACCGCGGTCGCGCTGCGCGATCGGCTGCTCGCCGCGGCGCGCGCCCACTCCGGGACCGACGCGCCGGAGGACGACCGGACGATCGTCGTCCTGCGCTATCTCGGCGCGGCGGCGAGCTCGAGCCCGAGGAAGGAATAGACGCGGCGGATGTAGCTCACGGTCTCGCGGTACGGCGGCACTCCGCGGTAGCGGTCGACCGAGCCCTCGCCGGCGTTGTAGCCGGCGAGGATCCGCGGCAGGTCGTCGGCGAAGCGATCGGCGAGGAAGCGCAGGTAGCGCGCGCCAGCTTCGAGGTTCTTCAACGGATCGTAGAGCTCGACCGGCCGCAGGCCGTAGCGTCGTCCGGTCGAGGGCATGAGCTGCATCAGGCCGCGCGCTCCCTTGTTCGAGACCGCGCGCGCGTCGAATCCCGACTCGGCCCGGATCACCGCCGAAACCAGGGCCGGATTCAGGCCCTGGCGGCGCGAGACGTCGAAGATCGCCTCGGCGAAGGGGACGGGAGGGGCTACCTGGTCATCGGCGAAGCGCACGGCGAAGGCCGGTGAATCGGTCTCGATCGACGTCGCCTCCGGCTGCGGCACGATCTCGTCCTCGAGCACCCGGTCGACGCGAATCACCGGGAGCGAAATCGTGCCGCCGCCGGGCAGCGACAGCCGGGCCTCGCGGTCGTCGGCGGTGTAGGCGTCCACTTTGACCACCGCCCCATCGACGAGCAGCACGAGCTCCGCCCGCAGGGCCGGCGGAGCGAGCGCGGCGAGCAGGGCGAGCGCGGCGGTCGCGAGACGAACCATCTCCCTTCCTCTACGCACGGGGATGGAATCTGTCATAGAGCCCGCGCAGCCGCTCGCGGTGGATGTGGGTGTAGATCTCGGTGGTCGAGACGTCGGCGTGCCCGAGCATCATCTGCACCGCCCGCAAGTCGGCGCCGTGCTCGAGCAGGTGGGTGGCGAAGGAATGGCGCAGGACGTGTGGCGACAGATCGGCGATTCCGGCCGCGAGGCCATAGGCGCGCAGGATCTTCCAGAACCCCTGGCGGGTCATCGGCGCGCCGCGGCGGTTGACGAACACCGCCTCGTGGCGGCCGCGCGCCAAGCGCGGCCGGCCGTCCGCCAACCACCGCCGCAGCCAGGCCTCGGCGGTCTCGCCGACCGGCACCACCCGCTCCTTGGCGCCCTTGCCGAAAGCGATCAGGAATCCGCCTTCGAGACGCAGCTGCCCGAGCCGCAGGCCGACGAGCTCCGAGACCCGCAGACCGGTCGCGTAGAGCAGCTCGAGCATCGCCTTGTCGCGCAGTCCGGAATCCGAAGTCGGAGCGGGCTGGGCCAGCAGGCGCTCGACCTCGCGCTCGTCGAGGAACTTGGGCAGAGCGCGCAGCGCCTTGGGCGAGGCCAGGTGCGCCACCGGATTGTCGCCGCGCTCGCCGCGCTCGACCAAGTCGGCGTAGTAGCCGCGTAGCGACGAGATCAGGCGGCGGATCGAGCGCGGTGCCAGCCCCGCGAGACGTAGCTCGCGCACGTGCGCCGCGAGACTCGCGGCATCGAGCGCCGCCGGATCGGCGCCGCGATTCTTCTCGGCCCAGGCGGCCAGCCGCGCGAGGTCGGAGCGGTAAGCCGCCACGGTCCGCGCCGCGAGCCCCCGTTCGAGCGCCAGCGCCTCGAGCCAGCGTTCGACCGTCCGCGGCTCGGCGCTCATCCGCGCGTCGCGCCGACGAACGGATTGTGCCGCCGTTCCTCCTCGAGCGTGGTCTCGGGACCGTGCCCCGGCCACAGCCTCCAGTCGCCCTCCAGCGCGAAGAGGCGCGAGCGGATGGAGCGCACGAGGGTGGGCCAATCCCCACCCGGCAGGTCGGTGCGGCCCACGCTACCTTGGAAGATCGTGTCCCCCACCATGGCGGAGCGACTGGCTCGATCGACGAAACAGACTCCCCCCGGCGTGTGACCGGGCGTGTGGATCACTTCGAGGGCGATCCCCGCGACTTCGATTCGGTCGCCGTCGGCGAGGAACCCGGCCGGCGCGGGACAGGTCCGGGCGCCGAGCATCGCCTCGAGCTCCGGCCACTGCGGTCGCTCGAGCAAGGGCAGGTCGTCGCGGTGAATCCAGAGGCCGATCCGATAGCGCTCGGCGATCGCGGCCGCGTGCGCCATGTGGTCGATGTGCCCATGAGTCAACAGGATGCGCTCGGGAACCAGGCCCCGGCGCGCGATCGCGCGCTCGATTCGGTCGCTCTCCGCTCCGGGGTCGACCACCGCGCAGCGCGGCGCCACGCCCACCAAGTAACAGTTCTCCTCCAGGGGACCCACGGTCAATCGTTCGAGCAGCATCGAGGCGCCCACCGCCGCGCGAACTCTATCGGATGGCGCTCGTCGGCTCGGGACCTGATCATCGTCATAGGCCCGCCAGGGAGCCGCTTCTAGGCTGCTGGCGATGAAGAAACAACCAGGAGAAGGCACCTTGCACACCCCGACCCTACGCTCGACCCTCGTCGCTCTCGGCCTCGCCGGCGGATCGCTCGTCGCCTGCGGCGGGGGCTCCACCTCCACGTCTGCGACCGCCGAGAAACCGGCGCCGCCGGGCGCCACGGTCGCCGCGGCTCCGGCCCCGAGCGCCGCCAGCCAAGCCGCGGCGCTCGAGATCTTCGCTCAACGCTGCGTGACCTGCCACGGAGCCGAAGGCAAGGGCGACGGCCCCGCTTCGGCCGGGCTCGCGGTCCACCCGCGCGATTTCACCAACGCCGAATGGCAAGCCTCGGTCACCGACGAACACCTGCGCAAGATCATCATGTACGGCGGTACCGCGGTGGGGAAGAGCCCGATGATGCCGCCCAACCCCGACCTGATGGCCAAGCCCGACGTGGTCGCGGCGCTCGCCGCGCACGTCCGCTCGCTCAAAGGTCACTGAAGCCTTTTCTCAGGAGGAGATCCCATGAAACGAACCCGTTCCGCTGTCCTCGTCTCGAGCGGCGTGGCCTTGTCGGCCCTGGCTCTGATTCTCGCCTGTCGGCCGCAGGCGGCTCCGGTCGCCGGCGGCTCGGCGACCCTGCAGGAGCTGATGAAGGCGCGCAACTTGAGCGAGGACAACGTCAACGCCGCGCTCAAGACCTACACCCCCACCGGAGTCAAGGACGACTACTTCATCTTCGCCTCCGGCGGCCACGGCGGCCAGGTCCTGGTGATCGGCGTGCCCAGCATGCGCATCCTCAAGGTGATCGCGGTCTTCACTCCGGAGCCCTGGCAGGGCTACGGCTACGGCGACCAAACCGACCAGCTGCTCGAGTCGGGCTACAAGGATGGCAAGCCGCTGCTGTGGGCCGACGTGCACCACCCGGCGCTCTCCGAGACCGCCGGCGACTACGACGGGCAGTATCTGTTCGTCGGCGACAAGGCCAACGGCCGCGTCGCGGTGATTTCGCTCAAGGACTTCGCCACCAAGCAGATCGTGGTCAGCAATCTGATCCAGTCGGACCACGGCGGCACTTTCGTCACCCCGGACACCGACTACGTGATCGAGAGCTCGCAGTATCCGGCGCCGCTCGGCGGCGGCTACGCGCCGATCGAGAAGTTCCAGGAGCTCTACCGCGGGGCGGTCAACTTCTGGAAGTTCGATCGCGCCGCGGGGCGGATCGACAAGTCGAAATCCTTCGCCATCGAGCTGCCGCCTTACATGCAGGACCTCGCCGACGCCGGCAAGCTGGCGAGCGACGGCTTCGCGTTCCTCAACAGCTTCGACACCGAGATGGCCTTCGGCGGCAACCAGGAGGGCCGGCCGCCGCTCGAGTCCGGGGCGTCGCAGAAGGACACCGACTACCTGCACGTCATCAACTGGAAGAAGGCGGAGCAGGTCGTCGCCGCGGGCAAGACGGTGACCATCCGCGACATGCGGGTGATCCCGCTCAAGACCGCGATCGCCGAGGGCCTGCTCTACTTCATCGAGGAGCCCAAGAGCCCGCACGGCGTCGACGTCACTCCGGACGGGAACGACATCGTCGTCGCCGGAAAGCTCGACACCCACGCGACGATCTACAGCTTCGCCAAGATCAAGGCGCTGATCGACGGCGGCAAGACGGTCGGCACCGACCCGTACGGCGTGCCGATCCTCCCCTTCCAGGATTCGATCCGCGGCCAGGTGGAGATCGGGCTCGGGCCGCTGCACACCCAGTACGACAACCAGGGCAACGCCTACACCTCGGTGTTCATCGAATCCGTGGTCGCCAAGTGGTCGCTCAAGGACCTCAAAGTGAGCGAGAAGATCCCGGCGCACTACAACATCGGCCACCTGGTGGCGGCCGAAGGCGACACGGTGAGCCCGGACGGCAAGTACGTGGTGGCGATGGACAAGTGGTCGCTCGACCGCTTCGCCGCCGTCGGTCCTCTGCTGCCGCAGAACTTCCAGCTCATCGACATCGCCGGTGACAAGATGCAGCTGCTCTACGACATGCCGATCCCGATCGGCGAGCCGCACTACGCGCAGATGATCAAGGCGGACAAGATCCACTCGGAGGTGGCCTACACGCCGGTGGGGATCGATCCGCTGACCGACAAGGTCGATCCCTTCGCGGTCGCCGGCGGCACGGAAGGCCTCGAGCGCAAGGCCGACGGAGTGCACGTCCGGATGACCGCCGTGCGCAGCCACTTCACGCCCGACACCATCCGGGTCAAGAAGGGCGACCTCGTCCACTTGCACATCACCAACCTCGAACAGGCCCAGGACGCGACGCACGGCTTCGCCATCTCGGCCTACAACATCAATCTCAGCCTCGAACCCGGCGAGCACGCCAACGTCACTTTCAAGGCGGACCGCGCCGGCGTCTACCCGCTGTACTGCACGGAGTTCTGTTCGGCGCTCCACTTGGAGATGGCGGGCTACCTGCTCGTCGAGCCGTGATTTCGCCGCCCGCGCATCCGACTCCGTCCGGCCGCCGGCGCTGCGCCGCCGCGGCCGGGCGGGCCGCCCGAGCGCTGGCGCTCGCGCTGGCGGCGGTCGGTTGCGCGCGCGGCGTTCCACCCCTGCCGGACGTCCCCACCGCCATCGCCGAGTGGCCCCCGCCGGCGCGGCCGGCAGGCTGCGTCGAGGTCGCCCCGACCGGCGCCGACCTCGCCGGCACTCTCTCCCGAGCCCGCCCGGGCGCCGCGTTCTGCCTCGCTCCGGGCGAGTATCCCGGTCCGCTTTCGCTGCCCGAGCGCGTCGTCCTCTGGGGTCCGCGCTCGGCGGTGATCCGCGGGCGCGCCGACGGCACCACCGTGCAGGTCGCCGCCGGCGCGGCGCTGCTCGGGCTCACGGTCGACGGCAGCGGTCACCGCCACGACCTCGAGGAAGCCGCGGTGCACGTGCGCGGCGACCGCGCGCGAATCGAGGGAATCGCCATTCGCGACGCGCTCTTCGGCCTGATCGTCGAGCGCTCGGCCGGCGTCGTCGTGCGCGGCAACCTAGTGTCGGGCGCCGCCGACGTGGCGCTCGGCCTGCGCGGTGACGGCATCCGCCTGTGGGAGACCCACGACTCGCTGGTCGAGGGCAACCGGATCGTCGACTGTCGCGACTTCGTCGTCTGGTACTCCTCCGACAACCGCATCGTCGGCAACGAGGTCCGGCGCAGCCGCTACGGCACCCACCTGATGTACAGCCACGGCGTCGAACTCGCGGGCAACGTCTACGTCGGCAACGTCGTCGGCGTCTTCGCCATGTACTCCCGCCGCCTGACCGCGACCGGCAACTTGTTCGCCGCCTCGAGCGGCGCCGCCGGCATCGGCCTCGGGGTCAAGGAGTCGAGCGATCTCGCGGTCGCCGACAACGTCTTCGTGCGCGACGCCGTCGGCCTCTACCTCGACCACTCGCCGTTCGAGCCCGGGAGTCGCAACGAGTTCACCGGCAACGCCCTGCGCCTGTGCGACGTGGCGGTGGGCTTCCATTCGAGCGACCGCGCCAACCGCTTCGTGCGCAACAGCCTGCGCGGCAATTCGCTCGCCGTGCGGGTCGACGGCGGCGGCGACGCGCTCGCCAACGAATGGCGCGAGAACGACTTCGACGACTACCAGGGCTACGACCTCGACCGCGACGGCTACGGCGACCTGCCCTACGAGCTGCGCCGCTATTCCGGCGCGCTCGCCGCCCGGCATCCGGAGCTCGACTTCTTCCGCGGCGCCCCCGCCCTTTCGCTGCTCGACGCGGTGAGCTGGCTCGCGCCGCTCTACCGGCCGCAGCCGGTGCTGGTCGACGCCCGCCCGTGGATGGGCGCCTCGCGAGGCGAAGCGCTTGCGAATTGAGACCCGCGGGCTCAGCCGCCGCTTCGGCCACGTCGTCGCCCTCGACCATCTCGACCTCGACCTGCCGGCGGGCAGCCGCGTCGGCCTGGTCGGGCCGAACGGCTCGGGCAAGTCCACCCTGCTGCGCGTGCTCCTCGGCCTGCTCGCCTTCGAGGGCGAAGCGCGGGTGGACGGGCGGGACCCGCGCCGCGAGCGCCTCGAGCTCGCCCGCCGCCTCGCCTACGTGCCGCAGGCGCCGCCGCAACTCTTCGCGCCGGTCGCCGAGCTCGTCGGCGCGATCTGCGAGCTGCGCGGCCTCGACGAGAGCGAGGTCTACGCGCTCGCCCGCCGCCTGGGCCTCGACGTCGACGCGGCGCGGCCGGTGCCGCTACGCGGCCTGTCGGGCGGCATGAAGCAGAAGCTGCTGCTCGCCGTGGCGCTCGCCTCGCGGCCCGAGTTGCTGGTGCTCGACGAGCCCACCGCCAGCCTCGACGCCGCCAGCCGCGACCGCTTCTACCGCCTCTTCGAGGAGATCCCCTCCGGTACCACCCTGTTGCTCTGCTCGCACCGCCTCGACGAGATGCGCCATCTGGTGGATCGGGTGGTCTCGCTCGAGGAGGGCCACCTGCGGTTCGAGGGCTCGGCCGACGCCTTCCTCGCCGACCGCGCCCTGGCGCTCGTCGAGGCGCAGGCGCTCGACGAGACCGCCGGCCGGCGCCTGCGCCAGCTCGGGTTCCATCCCGGCGCGGGCGGCTGGTGGCAAAAGACGGTGGAGCAGACCGAAAAGCTGGCGCTCCTGCCGCGCCTCGGCAGCGAGCTCGGCGGCTCGCTCGCCAACCTCAACGTCCGCGACCTCGAGTCGATCGCGGTCGGCGAAGAGGAGGGCGTGTGAGGAAGCTCGCCGCCGGAGTCGCCGGAGTGCTCGCGGTCGGATTGGCGCTGGCGCTCGCCGTCGCGCGTCTCGAGCGCGCGCCGCAGGGCGCCGTCGAGCCGGTCTGGGATCACGACGCCTGCGCTCACTGCGGCATGCACGTCAGCGATCGCCGCTTCGCCGCCGAGGTGCAGACCGAGGACGGCCGCACGCTGTTCTTCGACGACCCCGGCTGCCTGCTCGCCTGGCGCGAGACCGCGCCCGAGCCGGCGCGGGCGGTCTACTTCCACGCTCTCGACGGCGAGCGCTGGCTGGCCGAATCCGAGGTGGAATTCGTCGCGACGCGGCCGACGCCGATGGACTGGGGCCTCGGCGCGGTGCCGGCTCGCACGCCGGGGGCCATGCCGCTCGCCGCGGCCAGGCGCCGGATCGCCGAACGCGGCGCCGCCGAGGCGGCCGGAGAGGAGGGCGCGCATGCGTCGCAGCCGCGCTGAATTCGTCGCCGTCGCCCGCCTCGAGACGCGCGAGGTGCTGCGCTCGCGCTGGCTGCTGGCGAGCGGCCTGATCTACGCCGCCCTCGCTCTGGTCTTCGCCCTCGCCGCCAGCCGTGAATCGACGGTGCTCGGTTTCACCGGCACCGGCCGGCTGCTGCTCTCCTTCGCGCACGCGCTGCTCCTGGTGCTGCCCCTCGTCGCCCTCGCGGCGACCGCTCAGACCCTCAACCGGGCGCGCGAGGACGGCACGATCGAGTTCCTCTTCGGCCACCCGGTCTCGGCGGCGGGCTACTACGACGCGATCACCGCGGTGCGCTTCGCCCTGTTGGTAGCGCCGCTCGGCATCCTGCTGGTGCTGATCCCCACCGCCACCCACTGGCTCTACGGCGATCCGATCCCCTGGCTCGCGGTCGGGCGCACCGCCGTCCTCGCCGCGGGGCTGCTCTGGTGCTTCGCCGGCATCGGCTTGGCGCTCTCGGCGCACGTCACCGGCCAAGCGCGCTCGGCGATCCTGGTCCTGGTGGTCTGGGCGGTGTCGGTGGCGCTCGCCGATTTCGCCCTCATCGGCCTGCTGCTCACCCTGCGCCTGCACCCGCAGAGCATCTTCGCGCTGGCGGTGCTCAACCCGGTCGAGAGCGTGCGCATGGCGCTGCTCTCCGGCCAAGACCCGGACCTGGCGGCCTTCGGTCCGGTCGGCTTCTATCTCGCCCAGCACCTCGGCGGGCGCGCTCTGTTCGCTATCGGCCTCGGCTGGCCGCTGGCGGCAGGGACCGCCGCCTGGTGGCTCGGGCGTCGACGTTTCGTGCGCGGCGATCTCGTCTGAGGCGTTCGCCGCGCACCTTCTCCCAGGAGCTTCCCGATGCGCATTCCGCTCGACAAGTTCTTCCACTTCCTCGCCACGCCGGTCCGTCTGCGGGCGCGTTTCGCCATCGCCTTGTTGATCGTCCCGCTGATCGCCGCCTTCACCCAGCCGCTGTGGCGGATCTCCATGGTGGCGCCGCAGTACCCGGCCGGCCTGGCGCTCGACATCTACGCCCACAAGGTCGAAGGCGGCCGGGGCGGAAACGACATCCAGGAGATCAACACCCTGAACCACTACATCGGCATGTCGAAGATCGACCGCGCCGCCCTGTCGGATCTCGACTGGCTCCCGTTCGCGATCGGCGCGCTGGTCATTCTGACGCTGCGGGTGGCGGCGATCGGCGACGTGCGCGCGCTGATCGACCTGGCGGTGATGACCGGCTACTTCACCCTCTTCTCGCTCGGCCGGTTCGTCTACAAGCTCTACGTTCTCGGGCACAACCTCGATCCCAAGGCGCCGGTGCACATGGATCCGTTCATGCCGGCGATTTTCGGCACCAAGCAGATCGCCAACTTCACCGTCACCAGCTTGCCGCGCGGCGCGACGGTCTGGATGGCGCTCTACGCCACCGGGCTGGCGGCGATCGTCGTCTGGCACCTGGTTGCCGGGCGGCGCGAGGCCGTCCGGCGCGCCCGGACGCCGGCGATGGAGCCGAGCGCGAACTAGAAAAGGCCGGGGAGGCGTGGCGGCGGCGCGCTCAACCGCGCGCGACGGCGCCGTGGGCGCGGCAGATGGCGAGCACGGTCTCTTCCTCGAGGGTGGTCGCGGAGCCCTTGGCGGCGCGGAAGATCTCCTGCACCAGCTCGGCCGCGGGCTCGAAGCCGTGGTCGAGCAGCCAGTAGGTGACGTTCGCCTGGCCGCTCATCGGCCCGATCTCGACTCGCTGGCGGCGGCCGACGAGCGCCGCCGGGATCGAGGAATAGACCCGGTCGGCGAGCCAGTCGTCGCCTTTGGCCCGCGCCTTGAGGATGGCGGCGGCGTGCACCCCGGTCTGGGTGCGAAAGGCGTCGCGGCCGAAGATCGGATAGGACTCGGGGATCGGCACGCCGGTGGCCTGCGCCACGAGGTCGCAGAGCCCCGACAGCGGGGCGAGGTTGCGCCGGCTCCAGCCCAGGAGCTCGAAATTCACCAGGATCTGGTCGAGCTGCGCGTTGCCGACCCGCTCGCCGATGCCGATCAACGTGCCGTGGATGCGGTCGGCTCCCGCCTCGGCGGCGGCGATGCAGTTGGCGATCGCCAGACCGCGATCGTTGTGACCGTGCCAGTCGATCTCCACCCGCTCGCCGGTGGCGTCGATCGTGCGCCGCAGGAAGGTGACCAGGGCGCGGGTTCCGGCCGGGGTCGCGTGGCCGACGGTGTCGGCGATGCAGATGCGCCGCGCCCCGGCCTCGATCGCCGCGAGGTAGAGCCGCGCTAGATCGTCCGGTCGGGCGCGCGTCGAGTCCTCGGTGACGAACATCACCGGCAGGCCGTGCCCGACGGCGAAACCCACCGCCCCGGTCACCAGCCGGACCATCGCTTCGAGCTCCCAGCCCTCGGCGTATTGGCGGATGGGCGACGAGCCGAGGAAGCAGGCGGCCTCGATCGCGATGCCGGCCTGCTGCGAGATCTCGACGATCGGCCGGATGTCGGCCTCGAGGGTGCGCGCCGCGCAGTTGGGGGCGATCGGCAGGCGCTGGTCGGCGATCTCCTGGGCGAGGCGCGAGACGTCGCGCACCACGTGCGCTCCGGCGCCCGGCAGGCCGATGTCGAGCGCGTCGATGCCGATCGCCGCCAGGCCGTGCAGGACCGCGAGCTTCTGTTCGATCGACGGCGTCTTGACCGAAGGCGACTGCAGGCCGTCGCGCAGCGTCTCGTCGTTCAACTCCACCCGGCCGCGCGCCGGGTGCGGCGTCTCCTCGGCCAGGTTCCAGTCGTGGATCAACTCGCCTTCGCTCGGTCGCATGGAATCCTCCTCGCCGCGCGGCGACGGGCTGGCGACGGCGCGCCGGCTCAGCGCCCGGCGGCGACGCCGCTCGCCACCTCGCGCGCCAGCAGATCGCCGACTTGCGAGGTGGTCAGGCTGCCGCCGAGGTCGCGGGTGGTCTGCAAGCCGCGGATGGCGCCCTCGACCGCGCGCTCGATCTCGCGCGCCGCCTCTTCGTGCCCCAGGTTCTCGAGCATCAGGGCCGCCGAGAGCACCGCGCCGATCGGATTCGCCTTGCCGGTGCCGGCGTATTTCGGCGCCGAGCCGTGCACCGGCTCGAACATCGACACCCGGCCGGGGTGGAGATTGGCCGAACCGGCGACGCCGAGGCCGCCCTGCAGCGAGGCGCCGAGGTCGGTCAGGATGTCGCCGAACATGTTGTTGCTGACGATGACCTCGAAATTCTCGGGGGCGCGCACCAGCTGCATGCAGAGCGCGTCGACGAACATGTGCGAGGCCTCGATCTCCGGATAGTCGTGGGCGAGCTCGAAGAAGACCCGTTGCCAGAGATCGTGGCCGTAGCGCATGACGTTCGACTTGTCGCTCATCAGCACTTTGCGCTTGCCGTGGGCGCGCGCCCAGTCGAACGCCGCGCGGCAGATGCGCTCGACGCCCTTGCGGGTGTGGATCTCCTCCTGAACCGCGACCTCGTCGAGCGTCCCCTTCTTGAAGTTGCCGCCCATGCCGACGTAGGCGCCTTCGGTGTTCTCGCGGAAGACGGTGAAGGCGACGTCCTTCTCGGTCTTGCCCTTCAGCGGGCAGAGCCGGGCGTCGTAGAGCTTGCAGGGGCGGAAGTTGATGTAGAGGTCGAGCTGGAAGCGGATGCCGAGCAGGATGTCGGCGGCGTGGCGCATGTCGGGGATGCGCGGGTCGCCGTAGGCGCCGATGTAGATCGCCGCGAACTTGGTGCGGAACTCCTCCATCTGGCCGGGCGGCAGCGAGATGCCGGTCTCGAGATAGTGATCGGCGCCGTAGGGCATCGGCACCAGCTCGAGGGGCAGCGACCAGCGTTCGGCGGCGGCGCCGAGCACCTTGACGGCCTCGGCGGTGACGTCTTTTCCGATGCCGTCCCCGGGCAGGACGGCGATGCGTTGCGGGCGTTGCAGTCGCGGATCGACCGGGTTCATGACGACGCTCAAGATACCACGCGGACCGCGCTCAACCGGGCTGCGGAACCTCGACCGCGAGCGCCGGACGGCGCCAGGTTTCGACCTCGAGCTCGAGCGGCAGACGCGGACAGAGGAAGGCCGAATGCGGCGCCCCCCAGACCTCGGCGCCGACGCCCGGCAGCAGGCGCTCGAGCCAGGTCGAGCGCAGGACGCGCGCCACGAGCGGGGTCGATTCGGCCGCCGGAGGGACGGTCTCGCTGCGTCGCAACCGGCCGCCGAGCCGGGCGTAGCCGCGCGGGCGGTGGCGGAAGAACTCGACCGCGCGTTCCCAACCGCCGAAGCGCGGCGCGCGGGCGCAGGCCGGCGCGCCCGGATGGGCGGTCACCCGCGCCTCGGCGCCGCCGGTCTCGACCCGCCAGGTCCACTCGCCCGCGACGCCGACGCGCGCCGGAAAGTCGAAGACCGCGGGCGAGGCCGGTTGGCGGGCGAGGCCGCGCGCCGCCGGGACCATCCAGATCGGCAGCAGCATGCGCACGAAGTAGACCGACGGCACGCCTTCCGCGTCGCGCACGTAGAGCCGCAGGTTCGCCTGCGGGAAGGTCAGCCCGGGCAGCGTCAGCCCGCCGGTCGCCAGGTTGGCCTGGCGGAAACAGAGCAGCGAGACGAACGCGTGCGTCACCCCGTCCTCGACCTGGAGATCGAGCCCCAGGCCCTCCGGCAAGGGCGGGAGAGCCGCCGGAGCGAGCGCCCAATTGAGGTAGAGGCAGTCGCGAACTTCGGTCGCAAGGAGCATGCGCTCGTCGAACGGGAGGATATCGCGCGGCGGGCGCGGCGGGCGCGGCGAGCGCGGGATGGGCGAACCCGGATGCTAGATTCGCCGCTCCAGGGAGGAAGCCTCGCGCCATGAAGCCGCCGCTCGCTCGCCCCGCCGCCTCGACTCTCGCCCTCGTCGCTTCTCTCGCGCTCGCCGCGGCGCCCGGCGTCCGCGCCGCCGAAGCGCCGCGGCTTCCCCCCGGCGCCGACGCGGCCGCGGCGCGGATCAGCGCCCGGACGCTCGCCTCGCCGATCCGCTTCCTGGCGAGCGATCTGCTCGAGGGCCGCGGCCCCGGCGGACGCGGCGACCAGTTGGCGCGCGCTTACCTGGCGAGCGAGCTCGAGCGCCTGGGCTATCTGCCCGGCGCCGCCGACGGCACCTACCAGCAACGCTTCGAGATGGTCGGCATGAAGCTCGCGGCGCCGGCCGGCTGGACGTTCGCCGCCGCGGGCGGCAAGAGCGAGACGCTGCGCTGGCACGACGAGTGGATCGCCGGCGCCGGCGCGCAGGCGCCGCGCGGCGAGATCCGCGACGCCGAGCTGGTCTTCGTCGGCTACGGCATCCAGGCGCCGGAGTACCAGTGGGACGACTTCAAGGGCGCGAACCTGAAGGGCAAGGTCCTGGTGATGCTCAACAACGACCCGGACTGGGATCCGAATCTGTTCGCCGGCAACCGCCGCCTCTACTACGGGCGCTGGACGTACAAGTACGAGAGCGCGGCGCGCCAGGGCGCGCTGGCGGCGATCATCGTCCACACCACGCCGTCGGCCGGCTACCCTTGGCAGGTGGTGCAAACCTCGTGGGGCGGCGAGGAGTTCCAGCTCCCGGCCGATCCGGCGGAGCCGCGGGTGCTGCTGGCGGCCTGGGCCACCGAGGACGCCAGCCGGCGGATCGCGGCGCTCGGCGGCAAGTCGCTCGACGAGCTCGTAGCCGCCGCCCGCAAGCGCGACTTCCACCCGGTGCCGCTCGGGGTCAAGACCTCGCTCGCCTGGGAGACGGCGCTGCGCCGGATCGAGACCGCGAACGTGCTCGGCCTGCTGCCGGGCTCGGACCCGAAGCTGCGCGAGGAGGTGGTCGTCTTCTCGGCGCACCACGATCACCTGGGCGTCGGCGAGGCGGACAAGGACGGCGACGCGATCTACAACGGCGCGGTCGACAACGCCTCGGGCTGCGCCCAGCTGCTGTCGATCGCCGACGCCTTCATGGCGCTGCCCGAGAAGCCGCGGCGCTCGGTGCTCTTCGCCTTCGTCGCCGCCGAGGAGCAGGGGCTGCGCGGCTCGGAGTATTTCGCCCGGCACCCGACGTTCCCCGCCGGCAAGATCACCGCCGACGTCAACTTCGACGCCGGCAACGTCTTCGGGCGCACCAAGGACGTCTCCTACATCGGCCGCGGCAAGTCGACGCTCGACGGCCTGGTCGACGCCCTCGCCGCGACGCAGGGGCGCACGGTGCACGGCGACGCGCTGCCCGACCGCGGCTCGTTCTATCGCTCGGACCAGTTCAACTTCGCCAAGATCGGCGTGCCCTCGCTCTACCTCGACGGCGGCACGACGTATCTCGATCCGACCAAGGACGGCATCCAGCTGCAGGAGCGGTACGAGTCGACCTGCTACCACCAGCCCTGCGACCAGATCCGCGACGACTGGGACTACTCCGGCATGGTCGAGGACACCCGGCTCGGGTTCCTCTCCGGCCTCGCCCTCGCGACCGCCGACCAGGGCCCGACCTGGAACCCGGGCGACGAATTCGAAGCCGCCCGCAAAGCCGCCCTCGCGGCGGTGAAGTAGAGGCTGCGGAGCCCGCGCCGGCACGGCTCTCGCAGGTCGCGACCGTCACCATGGACCGCCTCGACGACGAGCCGCTCGAGAGAGCCTCCTACCAGCCGCCGGCGCCGCACTCTTCGCGCGCGGTCGCTCTGCCGTTGACGATCGCCGCCGCGCTCGTGCTCGCCGGAGCCGGTTACTGGCTCTGGCGCTCGCCCCCGGCGCCGCCGCCGGCCGGAGCGGCGCCCGCCGCGGCGGCACCGGCGGCCGCCGCCCCGGCGCCGGCGGCCGCACCGCTGCCTCCCCTGCCCCGCCTCGACGCGAGCGATGGGGTGGCGCGCGACCTTGTGGGAAGTCTGTCCACTCGTCCGGAGCTCGCGCGCTGGCTGGCGGGCGGGGAGGGGCTGATCCGCGCCGCGGTCGGAGCGACGATCCGCCTCGGCGAGGGGAATTCGCCCCGCGCCTCGATCCCGTTCTGGGCGCCACCGGGCCGCTTCGCGGTGACCGCGCGCGCCGGGCGCACCTACGTCGATCCCGAGACCTACGACCGCTACGCGCCGCTGGTCGATCTGTTCGCCGAGATCGACGCCGACCGCTTGGCGGCGGTGGTCAGACGACTGACCCCGCTGCTCGACGAGGCGACCGCCGAGGTCTCGCTGCCCGGCCGCAGGTTCGCGACCGTCCTCGCGGCGGCGATCGACGAGCTCGGCCGCACGCCGCTGCCGGCCGACGGCGAAGCTCTCGAAGTCACCGGCGGCGGCGGGCTCTATCGCTACGCCGACCCGGACCGCGAGAACCTCTCCGCGGCGCAGAAACAGCTCCTCCGCCTCGGCCCGAGAAACGCCCGCCGCGTCCTCGCCAAACTCGACGCCCTGTCGCGTGCGCTGGGTCTCTGACGCCGGAACCGCGTCAACCGACTTCGACCGCTCGTCCGAGGTGGCGTTCGCCGAGGTCGCGGAATTGTTGGCGCATCTCGGCTGCGAGCGTGCGCTTGGGGGCGTCGGGAAGGAAGGAGTGGGAGAGGGCGGCGAGGGCGAGCGCGGCGAGGTCTTCGGCCTCGTAGTGGAAGGCCTCGGCGAGCTTCAGGTACTCGTGGGTGATGTCGGTGTTGAACAGCGCCGGGTCGTCGCTGTTGGCGGTCACCGCGAGGCCGGCGCGGCGCAGGCGGTCGAACGGGTGCGAGGCGATGTCCTTGGCCACCCCGAGGCAGACGTTCGACGTCGGACAGACCTCGAGCGGGATGCGCCACTCGGCGAGCTCCTTCATCAACACGTCGCTCGCGGCGGCGCGCACCCCGTGGCCGATGCGCTCCGCGCCCAGCCGGTCGATGACCGCCTCGATGACCTCCGGGCCGGCGTGCTCGCCGGCGTGCGCCACCCGATGCAGGCGGCGCCGTCCGGCCTCGAGGAAGTGATCGCGGAACGGCTCGCTCGAGAACCGCGCCTCGCTCCCCGACAGGCCGAGAGCCACCACCCCTTCGTCGACCCCGTCGAGCGCCCACTCGAGCGTCGCGTCGGCCCATTGCGGCACGTTGCGCACGATGTCCGGAATCCAGCGCAGGCGCACTCCGTGGCGCACCTCGCCCTCGCGCACCGCCTCCCACAGCGCCTCGCGCACCTCGGCCCCCGGCAGGCCGTTGCCAAGGTGGGTGCCGATGGTGAAGTGGGCCTCGGTATAGACCACGTTCTGCGCCGCCTGCGCGGCGAGGAAGTCGAGCGCGATGCGCTGGAAATCCTCCGGCGCGCGCAGGCAGCGCGAGCAGGTCAGGTAGATCTCGACGAAGTGCTCGAAATCGCGGAACCGGAACCACTCGCCGAGGCTCTTCGCGTCCACGGCCGGCAGCGCCACGCCGCGGCGTGAGGCGAGCGCCAGCAGGGTCTCCGGCAGGATCGAACCTTCGAGATGGACGTGCAGCTCCACCTTGGGCATGGCGCGAGCGAAGTCGACGAGACTCAGGGACCCTCCTCGCGCGCCGCCTGGTAACGCTCCGCCATCCGCGCCAGCACCCGGTCGGGCACCAGGCCCGCGACGTCGCCGCCCAGCCGGAAGACCTCCTTGACCAGCCGGCTCGACAGGTAGCTGTAGTCCTCGCGCGGCATCATGAACACGGTCTCGATCTTCGGCTTCAGGTGGCGGTTCATCAGCGCCATCTGGAACTCGTACTCGAAGTCCGAGATGGCGCGCAGGCCGCGCACGATCACCGTCGCGCCCTTCTGCTCCATGAAGTCGACCAGCAGACCCGAAAAGCTCTCGACCCGGCAGAAGCCGTCGCCGGACGTGAGCTCGCGCACCATTTCCACCCGGTCCGCGAGCGAGAACAGCGGCTGCTTCTCCTCGTTGGCGAGCACGCCGATGATCACCCCGTCGAAGATCGCCCGGCAGCGCTCGATGATGTCGAGGTGGCCGTGGTGGATGGGGTCGAACGAACCCGGGTAGACGGCGATTCTCTGCGTCATCGGCCGAGCTCCTCGGTGAGGTCGAAAGTGGCGGAGTTGAACGCCGCGTCGGTGACCCGCACCAGCACCAGGCGAGCGCCCGCCGGCGGCGGACCGATCGCCAGCACCTCGGCGAGGCCGTCGAGCAGGCCGTCGCGGGTGGCGACGTCGCGCCACGACTTGGCGTCGAAGGAGATCTCGGCCGCGCGCAGAGGCGAGAGCGCGTCGGCGACCGCGAGCCAGCGCCGCTCGCCGTCGCGCGTCAGCGCGCCGCGCGCCGGCGGCGAGTCGTCGACGACCACCGCGTCGCTCTCGTCGCTCGCCGCGAGCGCCGCGGCGGGGTCGTTGCTCTTGCGATCGCTGGCCGTCAGGCGGAAGCGATAGCGGCCGTCGGGCAGCGCCGTGGCGTCGAAGCTGAAGTGGTCGTCGTCGAGCTCGTCGACCATCGGCAGCCAGTCGGCGTCGCCCTCGCGGCGGAAGGCGAGGGCGTAGCGCAGGTCGTCCTGGTTGGGATCCGACGCCCGCCAGCGCAGCGTCAGGTAGCCGCGCTTCCACAGCGTCTTGCTGCGCGAGTCGTCCTTGCCGGCCGCCGGCTCGAGGGTGGTGAAGATGCCGTCCTTCGTCGGGTGCGCGGGCTCGAAGACCTGCTCGCCGGGATTGAATCCGGCGGGCACCAGGATCTGACCCGGGTCCATCGCGGCGAAGCGCTCGATGCGCGGCCGCAGATTCTCCTGGCGGTAGGAGAGCTCGACGGCGGCGATCTCCGGCGAGCCGCTTCCCGCGCCGGGGCCGCGATCGAGCTCCGCCCGCCACTGCACGTAGCGCGCCCGCGGCAGGTCGGCGAGCGCGATCTCCGCCCCCGAGCGCGGTTCGCTCCACGCCGTCCAGGTCGAGTCGGGCTCGGCGCTCCAGCCGGCGCGGAAGCGGAAACGGACCTCGCCGCCGCCCGGCGGGCCGGAGCTCCAGCGCAAGACGCCGAAACGCGCCACCGCGCCGGCGTCGAGCACCGCGCTGGTGTACGTGCCGCGCTCGGCCGGCCGGGCGAGGAAGCGCCAGAGGCTGGCGGCGTTGGTGGTCGCCACGGTCGGGCCGGCCTCGGCGGCCGCCGGGGCGGAGTCGGCGATCACGCCGACGAGCTGCTTCTCCTCGAAGTCGCGCTCGAGCGCCGGCGTGCCGTTCTCGGCCAGGGAGTAGAGCTTTCCCGCCAGACCAGTGCCGATCCACAGCCGTCCGCGCGACCAGGCGAGCGCGAAGACCGAGTCGTCGGCGAGCTGCGCCACCGGCTCGGCGGCACCGCCGACGGCGAAGCGCACGATTTCGCTGCGCGGCGAGCCGGCGGCGCGCGGCGCGCGGCCCGGCGCCGCCTCGGCCGGCGTCTCGACGGTGACGCTCGGCTTGGCGTCGCCGCCGGCGTCGCCGGTCGCGCTTCCGGTGGCGAGCGCCGGGGCCGGCGGCGGCGCGAGGTCCATCCAGCTCGCCTCGGAGGCGAGCGCCGCCGCCCAGGCGGTGCCGTCCGGCGCCGCGGCGAGCGCCACGATCTCGGGTAGCGCCGAGTCGTAGAGCGTCGTCGCCCGGCCGGTCGCGGGGTCGAGCTTCTGTACCAGACCGAGCTCCCCGGTGCCGAGGAGCAGCTCACCCGACGGCAGCGGCAGCAGCGCGCGCACGTGCGCGTCGTCGAGGTCGAGCGCCACCTTGCCCTTGCCCGCGGCATCGACCGCGAACAGCTTGCCCTCCGTGCCGGTGGCGACGTAGAGCTCGCCTCTCCCGGCGCGCGCGATCGCCCAGACGTAGGTCGCCTGCGGATCGAACCAGACGCTCGCCTTCTCTCCCCGCCGCAGGCGATAGACCTTGCCGTGCGGCGAGGTGCCGGCGAAGACCGTACCGTCGGCGTCGACCCAGAGGGCGAAGACCTCGGGCTCGGGGGCGGCGAACAGGGTCTCGACTCTGCCGTCGCGACCGACGAAGAGCACCTTGCCGGCGTTGCCGGTGCCGAGGACCCAACCCTGCGGATGGCGGGCGAGGGCGAAAACGAACGGCTCGCCGATCGCGTCGGTCGCCGCCAGACGTTCGGTCGCCGCGGCGAGGGCGAGCCCGCCGTGGTCGTCGACCGCCACGCTCTCGAGCGTGCCGGCGAGCCACGCCGACGCCGATCCGGCCTGGAAGAGCTTCACCGGCGCCGCGCCGGCCGCGCCGGCGAGCAGAGCGCTCGCGACCAGCGCCGTTCGGATCTTCATCGGTGGGTCTCCTCTCGCGCTCCCTCACCCTCGCGCACCACCTCGACGTCGAAGCGCACCAGGCCGGCGAGCGGCGTCGGCCACGGCCGGCCGCCGAGCTCGGCGACCGCGGCGCGCAGCGGCACGGCGCTCTTGCCCGGCGAAGCCGCCCAGATCGCCTGCAGCGAGGCCGGCAGGCGCGGCAGCGACTCGCCCGCCACCGCCACGCCGCGCGCCGGCAGGACGCCGAGCACCACCAGGTCGGTCGGCGGATGGAGCTCCGCGAGCAGCCGCAACGCCTGCTCGATCGTCGCCGGATCGGCGCCCACCAGGCCGAGGCGCGCCGCGTCGGCCTCCGGTCCACTGCCGACGAGGATCGTATAGCGCCCCGCCGGCAGCTCCCGCGGCAGGACGACCTCGAGCTCGCCGTGCGCGACGTCGCCGCGGAAGGCGCGCGTCTCGACATCGACGGCCAGCGTCTCGCCGGGCCGCACCCGCGGCCGGCGCGGCGCGGCGCCGAGAATCTCGCTCGCGCGCGGCGCGCGCCCCGGACGCAGCTCGAGGTCGAGCGCGAGCGGCTCGATCGCCGCGAGCTCGGACCGGGTCAGGAACGTGGTCACGCCGATCAGCCAGAGGGCGCTCTGCGTCCCGGCGCCCGGGCCGTCGAAGCTCTGCGCCAGCGCCAGGCGGCCGTGCGCTCCGAGGTCGAAGCGCGCGCGCACGTCGATCGCCTGCACGCCGGCGGTGGCGAAGGCCTGGTCGAGCACCCCGAGCTCGGAGATCGCGACCAGCAGCGGCAGCATCTCCGGGACGCGCGCCAGGCGCAGGGCGAAGCGCGCCGGCCGCTCTCCCGCGACTTCGAGCGTCACCGGCAGAGTGCGCGCCGTCGCGCCGAGCCGGCCGGAGATGCCCGCCGGCCGATCGGCGAGGAAGGCGCCGACCACTTCGCCGGTGTTGGCGAGCTTGAAGGACGAGTAGTCGGAGCCGAGCACGGTGACCACCTCGGCGGTCGCCATCGGCAGCTCGAGCGCGCCCAGCCCGAGGAACGGATGGCCGAAGGCGAGCACCTGGTCGCCGTCGACCTCGGTCACCGTGCCGGTCGCGGCGAGGCGCAGATCGCCGTCGACCAGCAGCGCGGCGACCGAGCCGCCGGGCTCGATCCGCCCGCCGGCGACGGCGCCGCCCGACGGCACGACGCGCGCCAGCGCGCGCCCGAAGCGATCGAACGTTCCCTCGCCGAAGCCGCGCGCGCTCCACACCACGCGGGTCTCGCCGCCGTCGCCGAGCCGGGTCGCGAGGTGGCCGGCTTCGGCGGCGAAGAGGCTCTCGTCGAACTTGCCGAGGGCGATCTGCGACAGGGTCGGCAGCGCGCCGCCGCCCGCGCCGCGATCGGCCGCCGCGGGCACGGCGCGCATCCGGTCGATCGGCGTGATGCCGGCGATGGCCTCCTGGGCGAACGGCCAGGAGAAAGCGACCGCGCCCGCCAGCCGGCCGTCGAGGTAGACCGGGCTGCCGCTCATGCCGGCGATCACCCCGGTCTTCTCGAGGTGGGCGCCGGTCAAGCGGGCGAGGACGTAGCTCGTCCCGGGTGCGACGTTCTTGAGCACCCCGAGGACTTCGACCTCGAAGCGCTCGGGCGCGGTGCCGGCGAGCACGGTGAGGCCGTAGCCGCGCTGGCCGGCGTGGATCTCGTCGAGCGGAATCGACGGCGGCGCGGCTGGCGCCGTCGGCGCGAGCGCGAGCCCGAGCCCCGCGGCGAGCCCGGCGGCGAGCGCCGCGCGCCTCATCGCGCTCCCCCGCCGCCGGCGGCGGGAAGCGCGAACCGTCCGGCGCGCAGCACCACGGGTCGATCGCCGGCGAGGCGCACCAGGGTCGAAGGCGCCCCGCCGGCGAGCGGCGCGCCGAAGTCGACCACCACCGCGTCGGCGCCGCGCTCGCCGAGCCAGGCGGCGACCGCCGCCGGATCGAGCAGCGGCTCGCCGCCGCTCGGGTTGGCGCTCGTCGCCGTCACCGGCGTCGCGAGCGCCGCGAGCAAGGCGCGCAGGGTCGCGTGCTCGGGGACGCGCAGGGCGATCTCCGGCGCGCCGGCGGCGGCGGCGAGCGGCTGGGCGAGCGGCAGGAGGACCGAGAGCGCCGCCGGCCAATGGCGGGCGCCGAATTCGAGGCTCGCCTCCGCCGTCGCGGCGAGCGGCAGCGATCGCGCCGCGACGAGATCCGCCGCCACCACCGGCAGAGGCTTGCCGCGCTCGCGCTCCTTGACGCGGTAGATCGCCTCGACCGCGCGCGGGTCGTCGGGCGCCACCGCGAGGCCATAGCTCGACTCGGTCGGCAGCGCCAGGATCGCCCCGCGCGCGAGCGCCGCGGCGAGCGCGGCGACGCTCTCGCCCGGCCGCCAGGCGACGACCGGAACGATGCTGGACGCGGCAGCGACCGCGGTCGCGCGCGTCATCGCTGGCTCTCCGCCGCGCCGGCGAGCATCTCGGCGGCGTGCGAGCGCGAGCGGCTGGTGACCTCGGCGCCGGAGAGCATGCGGGCGATCTCGGCCACCCGCCCGTCGCGATCGAGCCCCTCGACCTCGGCGAAGGTCCGCCCGCCGCGCACTCTCTTGCCGACCTTCAAGTGCCGGTCGGCGTAGCTCGCGACCTGCGGCAGGTGGGTCACCGCCAGGATCTGCCCGCGCCGCGCCAAGCGCCGCAGCTTGCGCCCGAGCGCCGCCCCTTCCGCGCCGCCGACGCCGGCGTCGACTTCGTCGAAGACCAGCGTC
The DNA here is from genome assembly GCA_046331385.1 of Thermoanaerobaculia bacterium. Classification (GTDB taxonomy): domain Bacteria; phylum Acidobacteriota; class Thermoanaerobaculia; order Multivoradales; family JAGPDF01; genus JAXLQW01. Next base: position 200,178 of record JAXLQW010000001.1, on the reverse strand, counting down.
GGACCGCCCTCGACCTCCTCGCCGCGCGCCGCGAGCTGGAGCGCGAGCGACACCCGCGACAGCTCGCCCCCGGAGGCGATGCGCGCCAGCGGGCGCGGCGGCTCGCCGGGGTTGGCGGCGAATTGGAAGACGACGCGGTCGATCCCCGCCGGGCCGAAGTCGACCGCTTCGCCGTCGATGGCGAGCGGGCTCGCGGCGCGGCGCGAGCGCTCGAGCGCCACCTCGAAGCGTGCCTTGACGAGCGCCAGGTCCTTGGCCTCGGCCGCCAGCCGGGCGGCGAGCTCCTGGCCCCAGGCGGCGCGCTTCGCCGACAGGCGCAGGGCGGCGTCGCGATAGGCGGCGAGGGCGCCGGCGACTCTCCTCTCGAGCCCCTCGCGATCGGCGGCGTCGCCCTCGAGCTCGGCGAGCTCGCCGGCCATCGCCCGCCGGCGCTCGAGGACCTCGGCGCTCGACGCGCCGTACTTGCGCAGCAGCCGTTCGACCAGCGCCAGGCGCTCCTCGACCTCGTCGAGGCGGCGCGGGTCGGCGTCGATGGCGTCGAGCCGCGCGCGCAGCGAGCGCCCGAGCTCGCCGATCCGACCCGCGATCTCATCGAGCTCGGGCAGCGCCGCGGCGGCCGACTCCTCCCAGCCGGCGACGTCGGCGAGCTGGTGGCGCGCCTTGGCGAGCCGGTCGGCGGCCGAATCCTCGCCCTCGTAGAGCAGCTCGAAAGCGCCGCCGAGGCCGCGGCCGATAGCGTCGGCGTGGCGCAAGACGTCGCGCTCGCGGCGCAGCTCGTCCTCCTCGCCGGCGGCGAGGCGGGCGGCGTCGATCTCCGCGGTCTGGAAGCGCAGCAGGTCCAGGCGCTCGGCGCGCAGCCGTTCGTCGCCCTGCAGGCGCTCGTAGCGGGCAGCGAGCGCGCGGTAGTCGACGAACCGCTCCTCGACCTCGGCGACGAGCGCCGCGGCCTCGGCACCGCCGCTCCGGTCGAGCCAGGCGCGCTGCAGCTCGGAGGCGGCGAGCTCGGCCTCCTCGCGCTGGCCGTGGATGCGCAGCAGCCGCGGCGCGAGATCGGCGAGCAGGCGCGCGGTCACCGGTTGGTCGTTGACGAAGGCGCGGCTGCGGCCCTCGCGGGTGACCTCGCGGCGGATGACGAGCTCGTCGCCGTCGACCTCGACGCCCGCCTCGGCGAGCGCCCCGGCGAGGCCGCGGTCGACGGAGAAGACTCCCGAGACCGTGAGGCTCGCGGCGTCGGCGCGGATCAGATCCTGGCTCGTGCGCGCGCCGGCGAGCAGCGCCAGCGAGTCGACGACCAGCGATTTGCCGGCGCCGGTCTCGCCGGTCAGGACGTTCAAGCCCGGTCCGAGCTCGAGGTCGCCGCCGGCGACGACCGCCAGGTTGCGGACGTGCAGGCTCCTCAGCACGGGGGCTCTCGGCGGCGGTTCATCGGTCTCTCGAACGGGCGGCGTAGCCATCGAAGCCAGCGACGCCGCTCCCGCGGTCGACCGATGCTAGCGGACCCGGCGCCCGCGATCCATCGCGGCCGCGTTCCGGTCTCGGCGCGGGTCACCCGCGAGTGAAGGACGGCACGTAGTCGAGGTCGTCCTGCGTCCGGCGCTCCGACATCAAGAAGTCGTAGAAGCCGCAGCGGGCGCTGCCGGGATAAGCGCGGCAGATGTGCGGCCGGGCGTCGTAGATCGTGCAGCCGCGGCTCTCGAGATCGAGGAATCGGCAGGCGGTGCCGAAGGTCTCGTCTTTCTGGTGGCGCAGGACCCGGGCCATGCCCTCGGTCCCGCGCTTGGTGTAGCGCTTCTCGGCGGTCCTTTCGGAGACGCCGAAGCGCCTCGCCAGGCGGGCGAGGTCGGCGTCGGAGACCGGGATGTTGTCGTAGGTGCAGCAATAGGCCGGGCAGTTGCCGCAGTCGTAGCAGCGATGGGAGGTCACGGTCGCGGCATCCTGTCATGCGCGGCGACGCTCGCGAGGAAGCGGCGGAAGAGCGTCCAGGACTCCGGGCTCGGGCGCAGGCGGCGACGAAAGCTCTCGAAGGCCTCGGGGTCGGCGACGTACTGCCCGCGGTAGACCGTGGCGCGGGCGAGCATGCGCTCGGCGTCGAGCTCGACGTGGAACTGCGCGCCGCAGATCGGCAGACCGGCGAGCCGGTAGGCCTGGTTGCCGAGATTGGCGGTGACCGCGAGCTCGATCGCGCCCGGAGGCAGCTCGACGACCCGGTCCTTGTGACCCATCTGCACCGGGAAGCGGTCCGGCAGCCCCGCGAGCCAAGGGTCGCGGCGCCCGGCCTCGGTCAGCTCGAGGTCGAGAGTCCCCAACTCGGCGTTCGGCAGGTCGGTCACCACCTGTCCGCCGAGCGCCTTGGCCACGAACTGGTGCCCCCAGCAGGAGCCGAAGAGGGGCTGCGCGCGCTCGACCCGGCGGCGCACCAGCGCGGCGAGGGATTCGCTGAACTCGTACTCCTCGGTGACCGAGTGTTTCCCCGCCCCGCCGATCACCACCACCTCGAACCGGTCGATCGCCTCGTCGTCGAGCGCTGGATCGTCGATCAGATTCTGGAAGCTCCAGCGTTCCGCCGGCAGGCCCGAGCAGTCGACGAAACAGCGCTGCTCCTGCTCCTCGACCCCGCGGTGATCCCGGATCTGCAACAACAGAACGCGCATGGCGGGGGGAGAGGACGCTCGGACAGGGGAGCGCGATTCAGGCGCCGCGGAAGAAAGCGCGCATCACGTGACCGGCGACCTCCGGATTCTCGCGCAGCCGGCGCAGCGAGTAGGCGTACCAGTCGCCGCCGAACGGCACGTAGACCCGCAGGCGATGGCCGCGCGCGAGCAGGATCCGGCGCATCTCGGGGTCGACGCCGAGGAGCATCTGGAATTCGTAGCGCTCGCGCGGCACGGCGAAGCGGTCGACGAGCGCCGTGGCTCCGGCGATCAGGTATTCGTCGTGGGTGGCGATGCCGACGTAGACGCCGCGGCGCAGCAGCTTCTCGAGCGCCGCGAGGTAGTTGGCGCGCACCACGTCGTGACCCTTCCAGGCGATCTCGCGCGGCTCGATGTAGATCCCCTTGCACAGGCGCACGTTGGCGCCCGACTCGGGGAGCGCCTCGATGTCCGCCAGCGTCCGCCGCAGGTAGGCCTGGAAGACCACGCCGACGTTGCCGTAGCGCGGCAGCAGCTCGCGGTAGATCGCCAGGGTGGCGTCGGTGGTCGAGGCGTCCTCCATGTCGATGCGCACGAAGTTGGCGTGGCGCTTCGCCGCCGCCAGGATGCGCGCGACGTTGGCGCTGCACAGCTTGGGGTCGATCTTCAGGCCGAGGGCGGTGAGCTTGATCGAGACGTTGCCCGGCAGGCGGCGCTCGGCGAGCGCGTCGAGCATCGCTTCGTAGGCCGCCGCGGTCCTCTCCGTCGTGGCGGCGTCGCGCACTTCCTCGCCCAGCAGGTCGAGGGTCGCCATGGCGCCCCCTTGGGCGAGCTCGGCGATGAGCGAGAGCGCCTGCTCGAGCGTCTCGCCGGCGACGTAGCGCTTGGCCACCCGGCCGACGACCGGCCGGGGGACGAGGGGGAGACCCTGGGTGACCAGCCAGGAGAGAGCGCGTCCCATGGGCGGCAGGCCGGTCGGGGCCTCAGCCGCCGTGGACCGTGCCGCCGCCCGCCGGGGGCTCGGGCAACTCGACGTTCTCGTCCGCGACCCAGCGCACGGCGCGCGAGCAGGGGCACACGCCGCCCACCCGGCGCAGTTGCGGCATCTGCTTCTGCGCCTCCTCGGGCGTTTTCTCGCCGCGTTCGATGGCGCCGATCGCCTCGACAAAATCGCGGAAATCGCGCGTCGCGCGGTAGCCGTCGGGGAGCGCCCGGGCGAGGTGCTCGAGGTATTCCTCGGCGGTGGCGAAGGGCTCGCCGGCAAGTCCCACCTTGCGGAAGGCCGGCTCGCCGCGACGGCGGAAGAAGTCGTGGTGCGGCAGCTTCAGCAGGTCGTCGAAGGCGATCCCCTGCTCGCTGCCGCGCTCGCTCTCGAGCCGCGCCAGGAGCGCCTCGGCCTCGCCGAGTGAGAGCTTCGGTAGGCGGGCGCGCAGGAAGCGCATGTTGAGATCGCGCACCACCTTGCCGCACTCCTGGTGGTACTGCTGCTGCGCCTCGAGATTCTTCATCGGTTTGAAGCCCCAGCGCACGTTGGTGGCGCCGCCGCGCTCGTCGCCGAACATCTCGAGCCCGCGCGGCACCCACTTGTTGAGGTGACGCTGGATGACGTCCATGGTGATCATCGGCGAGCCCGCGGCCGCCTTGACCACCCAGCGCCGCAGGGGCACCACGCCGGCGGCGAGGTGGAACGCCTCCTCGCGCAGCATCTGCGGCATCGACTCGGCCATCGGCGAATAGGCCGAGACGCGTTGCATCGAGAGCTGGTATTTGCCCACCCGGTCGATCAGGGCGCAGAAAACGATGTTGTCGACGAAGGACTCGAAGTCGATGTTGAAGGCGCCCAGCAGGTGCGAGCCGGTGCGCATCGAGAGGATCTCCTCGATCGCCTCGCCGGCGGTCTGGCCGGTGATCGGCTGCCAGTCGTCCTCGACCAGGAGGCTCAACATCTGGTAACCGTGGCGCAGCTCCTCGGCCATCATGCGCAGCACCATCGCCTGCTCCTCCTCGTCCTGGGCGCGGGCGAGGGTCAACTGGTGCTGTTGGATCGAGCCGAACTCGGTCGACGCCTGCGCTTTGATGGCGGCGGCGAGCAGGTGGGCGCGTTCGGGGGCCATGTCGCAGGCGCGCTGGTACTTCGCCTTGCCCTTCTCCTCCCCGACCTCGATCGTCGCCGGCATGCCGCATTCGCGGAAGGTGCAGAGCCGGAAAGGCTCGTCGCGCGGGAAGTAGCGCTGCCAGTTCTCGATCAGGTAGTCGAAGTCGGGCAGGTAGGTCTGCCGCCACTTCTCCACCGCGTCGTGGAACTTCTTGGGCAGCTGGTGGGTGGTCACGTCGCTCATCGCCTTGCGCTCTCCGTTCCTCTTTCAGGTCGCCCGGCCCCTCGGCCGCTCAGCCGTTCAGTCGCTTGACGTAGGGCTGCAAGTCGTCGCGTTCGAAGCCCAGCGCCTCGAAGAACGCCGCCACCTCGGGCATGCTCTTGTCGACCATGGTCCGCACGCGCCGGACGCCGCGTCGGCGGTAGCCCTCGAGCATCGCGCCGGCGAGCACCCGCCCGACCCCTTGGCCGCGGGCGTCGGGGTCGACCCCCAGCACCTCGATCCAGCCGCAGGGCTCGTCGAGGCCGAATTCGCCGCTCCGCACGTCGCCGAGCATGAAGCCGACCACCTCGCCGTCCGCCTCGGCCACCAGCGAGCCCTCCGGGTCCCGCCGCAGGTAGTAGGTGACCCTCTGCTCCCAGCGGTCCGGCTCGTAGACGTTGCGCGTCTTCTCGACGATGCGCACGACGGCGTCGAGGTCCAACTCGTTGATCGGGCGAATGGTGACGGTGGAAGTCGGCATACGCGGCCATTCTATCGGCTCGCGGTCCGATCGCGCAGCTCGGCGGGCCGGAACCGCGAGACGCGACCGCGCCCGCCGATTCGCGCTCCCGCCGGGCTGCAGGAGTAACCTAGAGGCCCGAACGGGAGGAACCATGACGATCATCGCAGCTCCCCGCCGCGGCCGCCGGATTCCCATCGCGGCCTTCGGCCTCCTCGCCGCGCTCGCCGCGACTTGCCCGCCGCCGACCGCCGCGGCGGGCGGCGATCCGACCTACGCCGCCCTGCGCGCGCTGGCGCCCGACGGGCGGCGTCTCGCGGTCGCCGACCTGAAGCTGACGCGCGACGCCTTCACCTTCGATCTCGCCCGCGGAACGCTGCATCTGCTCGCGCCGGTCGACGGCCGCACCGTCGGCGCGGTGTTCGTCGGCGACGGCAACTTCACCCTCGCGCCGGCGAGCGCGAACGAGCGTCGCCACCTCGCCCTGCTCGCCGGCGATCCGGGGCTCGAGGCCTTGCACCGGTCGTTCCACCGCCTGGTGCTCTGGGCGGCGGACGACACCTTCGACGAAATCCTCGCCGGCGGGCCTCCGACAGCCGGCGCGCCCGACCCGACCGCCGCCGAGGCGCTCGCCGCCGCCCGCGACTGGGCGCGCCATCGCTTCCATACCAACTTCGAGCTGCGGGTGGCCGAGGACCTGATCAACCAGCCGGGATGGAAGACCGGCGCGTTCATCGCCCTGGTCGATTCGGACGGCCTGCCGCCGGCCGCCGCGGTGGTGGACGCTCTCGGCGCCGCGCACTCGGGGCTCGCCGAGCTGCCGGGCAGCGAGGACACGGGGCTGTTCGTCGGCGACGAGGAGCAGGGTGGGTTCTGGTACCTCTCGGACCGCCGGGCCGAGGTCGAGACCGGACGCCTCGTGCCGACTCGGACGCCGCTGCGGGCGGTTTCCTATCGCATCTCGACCCGCGTCGAGCGGGCCGACGACCTGGCGGGCGAGACCGTGATCGCACTCCAGACCCTCCTGCCCGGCGTCCGTTGCGTTCGACTCCACCTGTTCTCGAAGCTGCGTTTGCAGCGGGCCGAGGCGGCCGTGGTCACCGGCGGCAGCGAAGGAGCGTGGGAGGAGGCGGCGATCGTGCAGGAGCGCGCGCTCGAGGATTCCGACGCCGCGGTGGTGCTGACGACGGCACCGCCCAAGGGCGCCGAGGTCCACCTTCGCCTCGCCTACGCCGGCGACGGCGTGCTGACCGACGTGGGCGAGAACAACTACGTCGTCGACGCGCGCACCAGCTGGTATCCGAACCTGGGGATTTTCGGCGAACCGACGCCCTTCGAGCTCGAGTTCCGCGTCCCGGCGGGCAACGAAGTGGTGGCGATCGGCCAGCCGGTCGAGAGCCGCGTCGAGGGAAAGTCGGCGTACTCGCGCTGGAGCGCCGGCGCTCCGGTCCGGGTCGCCGGCTTCAACTACGGCAAGTTCAAGCAGCTCGAGCGCCGCGACGAGACGACCGGCTGGACCCTGAAGGTGTTCACCAATCCGGGGCGGCCGGCCATCCTGCGCGAAATCGACAACGCGCTGCGCTCGGTGCAACTGGCGCAGACCACCACCGGCGGCGTCACCGACCTCGACAACCCGAATCCGCTCGATTTCAACGTCGCGCCGCCGCCCTCGGTCGGACACGTCGACACCGCGACCCTCGCCGAATCGGCCCTGACCGACGGCATCAACGCGGCGCGCGTCTTCCAGCGCTACTTCGGTCCGATCGCCACCGACCGCGTGGCGATCACCCAGCAATCGCAGTGGAGCTTCGGCCAGTCGTGGCCCTCGCTCGTTTTTCTGCCCTACCTGTCGTTCCTCTCCGGCACGGTGCGCGCCACGATCGGCCTGCAGGGGCTGCGGTCGGCGACCCTCGAAGGGCTCTCGTACCACGAGCTCGCCCACCAGTGGTGGGGCCATCAGGTCGGCTGGAGGAGCTACCGCGACCAGTGGCTGTCGGAGGGCTTCGCCGATTTCTCCGCGGCGCTGGTCCTGCAGCTGGTCAACGGCCTGCCGGCCTACGACCAGTTCTGGAAGGACGAGCGCAAGGAGCTGCTCGCGGCCCCCGCCTCGAATCGCCCGCCGCACTACGCCGTCGGACCGATTTCGCTCGGACCGCGCCTGGCGACGTTTCGCGACCCCGCGGCCTACGGGGCGGTCGTCTACGCCAAGGGCGCCTTCGTTCTCCACATGCTGCGGATGATGATGCGCGATCCGCACGCCGCCGAGCCGGACGGCCGCTTCATCGACATGATGCGCGATTTCGTCTCGACTTTCGGCGGCAAGAACGCTTCGACCGCCGACTTCCAGCACGTGGTCGAACGCCACATGACTCCCGACCTGAACGCCACCCGCGACGGAAAGATGGATTGGTTCTTTCGCCAGTGGGTGGACGGCACCGAGATGCCGCGCTACGAGGCCAAGCTCGCGATCGACCGGGAGGGCGACGGCTACCGCATCCACGGCTCGCTCGCCCAGCACGACGTGGGAGCGGAGTTCCGCGCCCTGGTCCCGATCTACGTCGAGTTCGAGCGCGGACAAATCGTCCGCCTGGCGCTGGTGCCCATGATCGGCGAATCGACCCGGACGATCGACGCCAAAGGCGTGCAGCTGCCGCAGAAACCGCGCCGCGCCCTGATCAACGCTCACTACGACGTCCTGGCGCGAGAGTGAGCCGCCAGCGGCGGGGTGAGCGCCGACAGGCGCGGGTCGCCACCGCGCCGCCGCGCGCCTCGCGCGCCGCGGCGCCCGGCGCTACTCGGCGCGCAGCGCCAGCACCGGATCGACCCGCGTCGCCCGTCGCGCCGGCAGCAGGGTCGCGACGAACGCCACCAGCGTGATCAACAGGCTGACCGAGAGATAGGTCAGCGGGTCGCGCGGATCGACCTGGAAGAGCGCCTGGCGGATGCCGCCGCCGCCGACCTGGGCGATCGCGAGCGCCAGCACGAGTCCGATCCCGAGCCCCAGGCCGAGCTGGCGCAGACCCTGGCGCAGGACCATGCGGAGGATGCGCTGCCGGTCGGCGCCGAGCGCCATGCGGGTGCCGAACTCCTGGGTGCGCTGGTTGACCGAAAACGACATCACGCCGTAGAGGCCGACCGCGGAGAGGATCACCGCGATCACGCCGAAGACGCTGAACATGGTGGCGATGATCCGGTTCTGGCCGAGGAAGCCGTCGATGTTGACCGCCGGCGTGGCGACGAAGTAGAGCGGCAGGTTCGGATCCAGCTTGGCGGCGTCGCGGCGCAGGGTGTTGGCCATCTTCGCCGCGTCCTGCCCGGGGTGCGGCTGGACGACCACGGTGGCGAACTGCGGCGCGGCGGGCTCGGTCGCCAGCGGGCCGAAGATCGAGGCGTAGAACGGGGCGTAGAAGCCGGTGTCGTCGACGTTGGGGTTGTTGAACGGGCCGGTCATGCGCAGGTTGGAGACCACGCCGACGATCGTCCGCCAGGCGCCGAACTGCGTCCCGCTGGCGTCGACGGTGCGCACCCGGTGGCCGAGCGCGCTCTCGGTCGGGAAGTGCTTCTTGGCGAACGCGGCGTTGACGATCACCACCGGTAGCCTCGCGTCCAGGTCCTCGACCGAGAAGTCGCGCCCCTCGAGGATCTTGGCGCCGAGGGTGGCGAAGAAGCCGTCGCTCACGTTCTCGAAGTTGGCGTTCGGGCGATCGCGGTTCTCCTTGTACGTCTTGCCTTCGACCTCGATCGGCCCGTTGCCGGAGAAAATCATCTGGAAGCGGGTGGTCATCGCCACGCGCTCGTACTCCCCGTCGGCGCGCAGCTCGCGCAGCAGGCGGTCGTAGAACAGCTTCCGGCGGTCGCTGTCGGGATAGTCGCCTTCCATGAGGCCCATGCGCGCCGAGAGGACGCCGCGGGTGTCGTAACCGTAGTCGATCCGCTGCTGCTTGAGGATCGACCGCAGCTGCAGGATCGATCCGATGAGCAGGACGCAGGTCACCGCGATCTGGAACACCACCAAGCCGCGGTTGAGCAGACCGACGATCCGCCCGGTATTGCCGCGGCCCGAGTCCTTGAGCATCACGGCGGGGTTGGGGCGCGAGGCCAAGGCGGCGGGGATCAGACCGGATACCAGCGCCGCTACCGCCGCCGCAGCGGCGACGAAGATCAGCACCGGTCCGTTGATCCGGAACTCGATGTAGGCCGGGATCGGGTTGGGCAGCCCGTGCAGCGCCCGGTCCAGCAGGCGGTTGGTCCAGAAGGTGCCGCCGACGCCGAGGATCGCTCCGATGCCGGCCACCAGCGAGCTCTCGGTCAGCATCTGGCGGATCAGCCGCCAGCGGGTGGCGCCGAGCGAGGCGCGGATCGCCAGCTCCTTGGCGCGCAGCGTGGCGCGGGCGAACTGCATATTCATCACGTTGACGCAGGCGAGCATCAGCACGCCGACGCAGAAGCCGAGCATGGTGAACAGCAGGCCGCGCAGGAACTGCGGCGAGAAGGTGCGGATCAAGGGCTGCACCAGGGCGGTGGCGTAGGCCTTGTTGGTGTCGGGATAGGCCTTGGCGAGCCGCTCCGCCAGGCCGGCGTACTCGGCGTTCGCCTGCTCGACGCGGGTTCCGGGCCGCAGCGTGGCCATGATCGCGACGCCGTTGGCGGCGGAGTTCTGATCGTTGCGCGCCACGGGCGGGAACTCGTTGAACAGCGGGATCCAGAGCTGCTCGTTCTGCGGGAAGGCGAAACCCTTCTCCATCACGCCGATGATCGTCGCCGGCTTGCCGTTGAGCCGCACCGCCTTGTTGAGCACGTCGGCGCGGCCGCCGAAGTCGCGCTGCCAGAGCTGGTGGCCGATGATCGCCACCTTGGGGGCGCCGGGGGCGTTGTCGGCCGCCTCGAAGTCGCGCCCGAGGATCGGCCGCACGCCGAGGACGCGGAAGAAGTCCTCGGTGACGTAGCCGCCGGTGTAGCGCTGCGGATTGCCGTCCACCGTCATGTTGACCGTCGAGCCGTTCAGGTAGGCCGACATCCGGTCGAGCGATTTCTGCTGCTCGCGCAGGTCGAGGTAGTCGAGGGGAAAGATCTGGCTGTTGACCCCGAAGGGCGTCGTCTGCGTCGGATCGATCAGCTGCACGCTCACCAGCCGGTCGGCGTTGGGGAACGAGAAGCCGCGCAGGAAGACGGCGTCGACGACGCTGAACTGGGTGGCGACGGCGCAGATGCCGAGGGCGAGGACCGCGACCGCGATGCCGGCGAAGCCCTTCTCCTTGGCGAGCAGGCGGAAGCCGATGCGCAGGTCCTGGCAGGAGGTGTCGAGCATCGCGGGGGCCTCGGTTTCGCGAATCCGGTGAATCGGTCCGGCAAAGGCCGGCGAGCGGCTACTGATGGGTGTACGTGGGTTCGCGGATCTTGTTACAGCGGCCGGCCGGCACCGGACGGGGCCCGGCGGGTCCCGGGCCGGCGAGCTCAGACCGCGGCCGCGGTCTCGCGCAGCGGGCGGGCCACCTGCTCGTGGGCGTGGTACGAGGAGCGCACCAGCGGGCCGGCGTTGCAGTGGGCGAAGCCGAGCCCGCGGGCGAGCTCCTGGTAGGCCGCGAATTCGTCCGGGTGGACGTAGCGGTCGACCGGCAGGTGGCGGCTCGTCGGCTGCAGGTACTGGCCGATGGTCAGCACCTCGACGCCGGCAGCGCGGATGTCGGCGAGCGTCGCCTCGACCTCGTCGGGCCGCTCGCCGAGGCCGACCATGATCCCGGTCTTGACCCGGCCGGCGTACTGGCCGGCGTCGCGCCGGCCGGCCGCGTCGGCGAGCAGCGCGAGCGAGCGGTCGTAGCGGCTCCCGGGGCGCGCCTGGCGGTAGAGCCGCGGCACGGTCTCGACGTTGTGGCTGAAGATCTCGGGGCGGGCGGCGAGGACGATGTCGAGCGCCTCGGGGACGCCGCGGAAATCGGGGGTCAGGATCTCGACCGAGCACGACGGCCGGCGCCGGTGCACCGCCTCGACCACCGCCGCCCAGTGGCGCGCGCCGCCGTCGGGCAGATCGTCGCGGTCGACCGAGGTCACGACCGCGTGCGCGAGCCCCATCGCCTCGACCGCCTCGGCCAGGTGCTCGGGCTCGAGCGGGTCGACGCCGGCCGCCGGCTTGCCGGAGGTCACGGCACAGAAGCCGCAGCGCCGGGTGCAGATCTCGCCCAGGATCATGAAGGTCGCCGTGCCGTGCTCGCCCCAGCATTCGTAAATGTTCGGGCAGCGGGCCTCCTGGCAGACGGTGTGCAGCGAGAGCCGGTCGACCAGACCCTTGACCCGGTGGTACTCGGCGGGCGTCTCGAGGCGGATCCGCAGCCACTCCGGCCGCGGCCCGCGTCGCCCAGCCCCCTGCCGATGCCCCCCGATCCGCACCACGTCGTTCACGCGGCGAATCCTACTGCACGCTGCGCCGTCGCTCTGCTGTTGTCAGCGCGCGGTCCTGCGCCGGAGAGAGCCGAGGCGGCGGGTGGGCTCGGTCGGCGGCGGCGGCGAGAGCGGGGCGGCCTGGTCGATGGTCGGCGGTCCGGCGGCGGCGGCTTCCGGCAGGCAAGTCACGCGGGCGAAGACGGCGGTGACGTTGTCCGGTGCGCCGTGTTCGAGCGCCAGCCCGATGAGGCGCTCGACGATCTCGGCCGCCGCTCCGCCGCCCTCGATCGCGCCCTCGATCTCGGGCTCGTCCACCACGCCGGTCAGACCGTCGGTCGCCATCAGCAGGGCGTCGCCCTCGAGCAGCCAGACGTGGCGGGCGTCGACCTCGATCGGTCCACCGGAGCCGACCGACTGGGTCAGCAGGTGGGACATGTAGTGGCGCGCCACCTCCTGCGGCCGGATCTCGCCGAGATCGGCCATCAGCTGCGCCATCGTCTGGTCCTTGGTGATCTGCCGCAACTTGCCGCGCCGCACGAGATAGACCCGCGAGTCGCCGACGTGGCCGACGATCAGGCTCGAGCCGGCGACGCGGGCGAGAGTGAAGGTGGTGCCCATTCCGGCCAGATCGGGCGCCGCCCGCGCCAACCGCGAGACCGATTCGTGCACCTGCTCGATCAGCTCCTGCATGCGGCGCAGGACGTCCGGCACCTCGCTCGACGCGACGCGGTTCACCCACTGGCTGCGGCGCAGCGTCGCCTCGAACGCGGCGACGAGCGCGGCGCGACTCGCCACCTCGCCGGCCGAGTGACCGCCCATGCCGTCGGCGACGATCGCGTACCAGCCCGCCTGCTCGATCCGGCGCTCGAGCGAGTCCGGTTGCAGGCTGGTGCCGTCGACGGCGAGGAAACGCCCGACGCGGCCGAAGAGGTAGGCGTCCTCGTTGGTCGGGCGGCGCAAGCCGATGTGGGTGGCGCCCGCGGCGTCGATCGTCGGCGAAGGGTGCATGAGCGCGGGGCGCTCGACCTGCGGATCGGCCGCTGCGGCTCCCCGTCCCGCTTCCATTTCGCGATCCTAGTCGCCGCCGCGAGGCTTGACGAGGGGGACGCGCCCGGCGCAGGAACGGCGCGCTACCGGCTGGGCGAGCGGGTGGGCTCGAAGTCGAGGGCGACGTCGAGGGCCGGGGCGCTGTGGGTGAGCCAGCCGACGGAGACGAGGTCGACGCCGGTCGCAGCGACCTCGGCCACCGTGTCCGGGGTCACCCCGCCCGAGGCTTCGAGCAGCACGCGGCCGGCGGCGAGGTCGACCGCCCGGCGCAGGGTCGCGAGGTCGAAGTTGTCGAGCATCACCACGTCGGCGCGCGCCGCCAGCGCCGCTTCGAGGCCGGCGAGGTCGGTCACCTCGACCTCGATCTTCACCAGGTGGCCGACCGCGGCGCGCGCCCGCGCGACCGCCGCCGCGATCGAGCCGACGACCGCCAGGTGGTTGTCCTTGACGAGCACCGCGTCGTCGAGGCCGAAGCGGTGATTGCGCCCGCCGCCGCAGCGCACGGCGTACTTCTCGAGCGCCCGCAGGCCGGGGGTCGTCTTGCGCGTGTCGACGATCGCCGCGCGCCCGCCGGCGACCGCGTCGACCATGGCGCGGGTCGCTCCGGCGATGCCGCAGAGGCGACCGAGGAGGTTGAGGCAGGTGCGTTCGCCGGCGAGCAGGGCGCGCGCCGGGCCGGCGAGCCGCGCCAGCACGGCGCCCGCGGCGACCCTCTCGCCGTCGGCGGCGACGCGCTCGACCGCCACCGTCGGATCGACGAGCGCGAAGGTCTCGCAGGCGATCGCCAGGCCGGCGATCGTTCCGTCGCGGCGGGCGATGATGCGCGCCGCGGCCTGCGCCGCGGCGGGGATCAGGGCGGCGCTCGTCAGATCGCCGGCGCGGCCGAGATCCTCGGCGAGCGCGCGTTCGAGGATCGGCCGCCAGACCGTTGCCGGCGGCGGCACGAGGTCGGGCGCGCTCATCGCCCGACCGGCTCGACCGCCGGTGCCGGGTCGAGGAAGACGGCGCGCGGCGCGCCGCCGGCGAAGCGCGCGGTCAGCCGCTGGCGCACCCGCCAAGCGGGATCGGCGGCCGGGAAGTCGGAGCGGTAGTGCGCTCCGCGGCTCTCGGTGCGGCGCGCCGCCGAGCGTGCCAGCAGCGTGCCGACCTCGATCAAGTTGCGCACCTCCGAGGCACCCGCCGGCAGGCGGCGGACGAGCGCGTCGCAGCGCTGCTCGGCCTCGGCGAGGCCGCGCGCGTCGCGCACCAAGCCGACGTCGGTCCAAAAGAGGCGGCGTAGCTCGGCGCGGATCTCGGGCGCTGCGGCGATCGGATCGACGGGTTCGTCGGCTGCGTCGGGCCGGGAGCTCGCCCCGCTGCGCGGCGCGGGAGCGGCGACGGCCGCGGCGCCGCCGTCCTCGGCCACCCGCGCCCCCCAGACCAGAGCCTCGAGCAGCGAGTTCGAGGCCAACCGGTTGGCGCCGTGCACGCCGGTCGAGGCGACCTCGCCGCAAGCCCACAGACCGTCGATCGTCGTGCGGCCGCGCTCGTCGACCGCCACGCCGCCCATGTGGTAATGCGCCGCGGGCGCCACCGGCAGCAGCTCGCGCCGCGGGTCGATGCCGGCCGCGACGCAGCTCGCGTAGACGGTCGGGAAGCGCTCGGGAAACTCCTCGCCCACCGCCCGGCGGGCGTCGAGGTAGGGGTGGCGGCCGGCGGCGAGCTCGGCCCAGATGCCGCGCGCCACCACGTCGCGCGGCGCCAGCTCGGCGTCCGGGTGGAGCCGGACCATGAAGCGCTCGCCCGACTCGTTGACCAGCGTCGCCCCCTCGCCGCGCAGGGCTTCGGAGAGCAGCGGCTTCGGGTCGCCCTCGGTCTTGAGCGCCGTCGGGTGGAACTGCACGAACTCGAGGTCGGCCAGCTCGGCGCCGGCCCTCGCCGCGAGCGCCACGCCGTCGCCGGTCGCCTCTCTCGGATTGGTGGTGTAGAGGAAGAGCTGGCCGATGCCGCCGGTCGCGAGCACCACCCGGGGAGCCGCGATCCACAACCAGCGGTCGTCGTCGAGGGCGCGCGCGACGACCCCGACCGCGCGCCCGTTCTCGATCGCGACGCGGGTGGCGAAGTGGCGCTCGACGATACGGATCGAAGGCAGGCGGCGAGCGTGCGCCGCGAGCGCGCGCACCATCTCGGCGCCGGTCGCGTCGCCGTGCGCGTGCAGGATCCGCCGCCGACTGTGTGCCGCCTCGCGGCCGAAGGCGAGCTCGCCGTCGGGGCCGCGGTCGAACTCGGCGCCCCAATCGATCAGGCGGCGCACGGCGGCGACGCCGTCGCGCGCCAACAGCTCGGCGATCTCGCGGTCGACCAGCCCGGCGCCGGCGGCCACCGTGTCGGCGGCGTGCAGCTCGGTCGAGTCTCTCGGGTCGAGCGCCACCGCCACCCCGCCCTGCGCCCAGACGCTCGACGCGCCGTCGCCGAGGACGGCCTTGGTGAGGACCACGACCGACCGGGGCGAGAATCCCGCCGCCGCCGAGAGCCCGGCGACCCCGCTGCCGACGACCACCGCGTCGGCGGTCAGGGTCTCGACCGCCGCGCTCACCGTCCGGCGCCCCGGCCGACGGCGAGCATGCGCTCGACCGCGCGCCGGGCGCGCTCGGCGATCGCGGGCTCGACCGTGACCTCGAACTCCAGGCGCTCGAGGCCGCGCAGGATCTTCGGCAGGGTGATCCGCTTCATGTGCGGGCAGAGGTTGCAGGGGCGGATGAACTGCTGATGCGGGTGCGCCGCGGCGACGTTGTCGCTCATCGAGCACTCGGTGATCATCATGATCTTGCGGCCCTCCCCCACCCTCCCCACCTCGCGGATCATCCCGGCGGTCGAGCCGACGAAATCGGCCGCGGCGAGCACGTCCGGCGGACACTCGGGGTGCGCCAACACGAAGACGCCCGGGTTGGCGGCGCGGAATCCGCGAATCTCGTCGCCGGTGAAGCGCTCGTGCACCTCGCAGTGGCCGCGCCAGAGAATGAGCTCGACCCGCGTCTGCGAGGCGACCCAGCGCCCGAGGAACTCGTCGGGCAGGAAGATCGCCCGCGACACGCCGAGCGACTCGACGACCTCGACCGCGTTCGCCGAGGTGCAGCAGACGTCCGACTCGGCCTTCACCTCGGCCGAGGTGTTGACATAGGTCACCACCGGCACGCCGGGGTAGCGCTCGCGCAGCAGGCGCACGTCGGCGCCGGTGATCGAAGCCGCGAGCGAGCAGCCGGCCGCAAGGTCGGGGATCAGCACCGTCTTGTCCGGACAGAGGACCTTCGAGGTCTCGGCCATGAAATGCACGCCGCACTGCACGATCACTTCGGCGTCGGTCTTCGCCGCCTGCTGCGCCAGGCCGAGCGAATCTCCCACGTAGTCGGCGACCCCGTGGTAGATCTCGGGCGTCTGGTAGTTGTGCGCCAGGATGACCGCCCGGCGCTCGCGCTTCAGGCGCTCGATGGCGGCGATCAGGGGCGCGTGCACCGGCCACTCGACCTCCGGGATCACGCCGCTCAGCCGGGCGTGGACCGCTTGCGTCTCGGCGGCGATCTGCGGGGTGAACTCCCGCCAGCGGGGTGGGGCCATCGCCAGGGTCGCGATCACGTCTCGTTCTCCTTTATGCTCAATTCGAGCATAATTGGGCTGCGAGAAAAGCCGGCGAGCTCGACCGGCACGCTTATCCTAGAAGTGAGCATATCGGCTGTCAAGCGGTGGACCCGCGCGGGGACCGAGGGTCCGCTTCTCCCGGTCCGGGTCTCGACTTCTTTTTCGGCCCTCGGTCGGTACCCCGGATATCTCAAAGAAGCAGGACAAGGACGGGGTCCCCCGCCACTTCGGTCCGAAAAAGAAGTCGAGCCCCGGACCTACCTTCACGCGGAGTGGCAGCGATTCAACCCGCGCGCAGGCCGGGCAGGCCGACGCCGGGGGCGGGGCGCTCGCGCAGGACCTCGCGCCGGAAGCGGAACAGCTCGGCCGGGCGGCCGCCGGTCGAGCCGGCGAGCTTGCCGGTCCCTTCGACCAGGCCTCCCTGCTCCACCAGGCGGCGGAAGTTCTGCTTGTGCAGCCGCCTTCCGGCGAGCGCCTCGACGGAGCGTTGCAGGTGCAGCAGGGTGAAGGCCGCCGGCAACAACTCGAAGACCACCGGCCGGTAGCGCAGCTTGCCGCGCATCCGGCCGACGGCGCTCGCCAAGATGCGCCGGTGGTCGAGCGCCATCGCTCGCCCGAGCCGGTGCGGCCCGCCGTCGCCGCCCACGTTCGGGCGGTCGCGGTGCGCTTCGTCGACGGCGCGGCATTCGTAGAGCAGCTCGAATCGGTCGAGGGCGCGCTCCCCCACCCAGGGCGCGCCGCCGAGACCGAAGGCGATGTCGACCCGCTCCCGCCGCCGGCGTTTCTCGTCGCGCTCGCCGCTCGCCGCGATCCAGCGCTCGAGAGCATTCTCGACCTTGGCGAGCACCGCCTCCGGCCGGCCGTCGCGCCAGTCCTCCCAGGGCAAGAAGTCGTAGATCCCGCGCCAAGCGGCCTCCGGCAGCGGGACCAAGGTGGCCTCGCGCACCAGCGCCAGGTAGGCGATCGACAGCATCCGCGGCCCACCCTGGCGCTCGCGCGGGTCGCGATCCCGGTTGCCGAAGGTATAGAGCTGCTCGACGTAGCCGAGCTCGACCCCCGAGAGCTCGCGCACCCAGCGGCGCAGCGCGAGCTCCAGCGTACGGTCGCGCGCCGCGTCGAGCGGGCCGGCGGGCAGGGCGCCGATCCGGCCGCCCCCGGATTCCGGACGCCCGATCGTCAGCACGCGGGGCTCGTCGTCGGTCACGGCCACGATCACGGCGTTCAGACCGACCTCGAGCGGCGCGGGTGGGGTGGGGGGTTCCAAGGTCGCCGATTTGTGGTAGGTTTACCGGTAAAGAATAACCGTCTTTTCGCGGACGATTCACTCTCTAGGAGAGGGAGATCTTCATGCTCAAGTCGCAACGTCTCGTCGTAGCGCTGTTCGCGGTCGCCATTCTCGCCGTGGTTCCGGC
This sequence comes from Thermoanaerobaculia bacterium, assembly GCA_046331385.1. Taxonomy (GTDB): domain Bacteria; phylum Acidobacteriota; class Thermoanaerobaculia; order Multivoradales; family JAGPDF01; genus JAXLQW01. Next base: position 182,279 of record JAXLQW010000001.1, on the reverse strand, counting down.
GTTCGCCGCCGGACCGAGTACCGGGACCCGCGCCCCGGCCGGAACCATTCCGGCCGCGCCGTCGGGCCAAGGCTGCCAGACTTTCCTCTGCACCGGCACGACGGAAGTCGAGGCCAACTGCGGAATCACCGGTGGCGTGGGCGACGACACCGTCGACGGCGGTTGCAACTCGACGCCGCCCGTGTTCTGGCCGATCGCGCTCGGCGAGACGATCTGCGGCAGCGCGGAGTGGAACGGCACCTTCCGCGACACCGATTGGTACGAGATCAACCTGACCGACGCGCTGACCGACGTGACCTTCACCGTCGACGCCGAGTTCCCGGCCCTGATCGGCGTGCTCGACGGCAATAACGGCTGCCCGGTGAACGCGTTCCTGCGCTCCACCTTCACCGCCGGCTGCGGCGACGTCCAGAGCGTCAACGTCCAGCTCGGCTCGGGCACCTGGTGGTTCTTCGTGGCTCCCGATTTCGGCGGTCCGACCTTCGCTTGCGGCGACCGCCTGACCAGCCTCTACTCGGCCACCCTCACCGGCACCAACATCCCCGTCCTGCAGGCGATCCCGACCCTCTCCTATGTCGGCTTCGCGGTGCTGGCGGTGTTGCTCGCCGGGGTCGGCTTCTGGTTCCTCAAGCAGCGCAAGTCGGCTCCGACCGCCTGATCCGATCCCCCGCGCTCGCGCGATACGGGAGACGCCCGGCGAGGTCGCCGGGCGTTTTCTTTTTCACTCGCGGTCGCGCGCCGGCAGCTCCTCCGCTCCGACCCAGGAGAGGTCGCGTGCGAAGACCTCGGCGAAGCGCGCGGCGAAGCGCGCCGCCACCTCCGCCAGCGGCGGGCGCGCGCCGGTGAGCGACTCGATCGAAGCCACCGACAGGCGATCGAAACCACAGGCGTGGATGCCGGCGAAGAGCGTCAGGTCCGGCGCCACGTTGAGCGCGAAGCCGTGCGTGGTCCGCCAGCGCGCGAGGTGGATGCCGATCGCCGCGATCTTCGCCTCCCCCACCCAGACGCCGACGAGCTCGGTCCCCGCCCGCAGCTCGCCGGCGATGCCGAAGTCGGCGAGCGTGCGCACCAGGGCCTCCTCGAGGTCGCGCACGTAGCGCCGGACGTCCCGGCGGTCGGGAGCCAGGTCGAGGATCGGATAGCCGACGAGCTGCCCCGGCCCGTGGTAGGTCACCTGCCCGCCGCGGTCGCTCTCGACGACTTCGACGCCGCGCTCGCGCAGCCAGGAGGCCGGCACGAGGACATCTGCGGGATCGGCGTTGCGCCCCAGGGTGTAGACGTGCGGATGCTCGAGCAGCAGCAGGCGCTCCGGACCCTCGCCGCACCGCAGGCGCTCGCGCACCCGGAGCTGGAGGGCGGTGGCTTCGGCGTAAGGGACCCGCCCCAGCCAGGAGGCGACGGTGCGGCGCGGCGACGGTGCGGCGGGGTCCAAGGCGCCCCGAAGCTAGCAAATCGAGGCTGTGAAATCCCTACTGGCGCCGCTCGCCCGGCTCGTCGACCATGGGCAGCAGGATGCGAAAGGTCGTGCCGGCGCCGCTCTCGCTGAGCAGCGAGACTTCGCCGCCCTGGTTCTCGACCAGCTGGCGGACGGTCGCCAGTCCGATACCGCTTCCCGCCTCGGACTTGGTGGTGAAGAAGAGCTCGAAGGCGCGGGCGCGGGTCGCGGCGTCCATGCCGCGGCCGGAGTCGGTGATCTCGACCGACCAGAAACGCCGCTTGGCTTCCCCCACCTCGCGCTCGACCACCGCCGTGCGCAGCAGCAGGCGGCCGCCGGCGGGCATGGCCTCGCGGGCGTTGGCGACCAGGTTGGCGAGCACGCGCTCGAGGGTCTCGTTGACGATCCGCACTTTGGCCCCGGGCGCCGCGAGCCGCACCTGGACGTCGACTCGCGGGCCGACCATGGCCTCGATCAACGAGCGCTCGCCGTGCAGCAGGCGGTCGGCTTCGCGTGGCTCGGCGACGGCCGGCGAATCGTCGCCGCGGAAGCGCGCCAGCAGCCGACCGGTGGCGTCGGCCAGGTGCGCCAGTCGGGCGGCCGCCGGCCCGGCCGGGGTCTCGGAATCGGCCAGGGACTGACAGGAGAGCCGGATGGCGGTCAGCAAGTTGGCCAGATCGTGGGCGACCGCCACCCCGGCGAAGGAATGCGGCGGCGAGGCGACGGCCTCGCCGGCGGCCTCGGGAGCGGGAACGAAGCCGAGGATCATCGGCATGGCGAGATCGCCGCCATCTTCGACCAACGAGTGGCTCCAGATGCGCAGCCGAATGCTCTGGCCATCGGGCCGGCGGTAATGCGCGTAGGTTCCCACCGCGAGCTGCGGCGACGGGCTCGGCGCCAACCGGTCGGCGAGCGTCGCGTCGCCCGGGGTTCTCACCTCGGCCGGGCTCCAGGAGAGGTCGTCGAAGCGCTGGCCGACGAGCTCGGGCGCCGAGCGCCCGAGGATCCACTGCGCCCGGCCGCCGACGGCGCGGATCCGCCCCGCGCCGTCGAGCACCAGCAACCCCTCTTCGACCGCCGCGAGCACGGCGCGCAGATCGCTGGTGGCGGCCCCGGCGCGGCGCGCCGATTCGAACGCCCTGCCTTTCCAGCGCGCCACCTGCACGGCATGGCCGAGGGTCTTCAGCAGGGCCTCGGGGTCGAGTTGCTCGAAGAGTTGAAAGTCGACCGCCCCCTCGAGCAGCGCGGTCACCAGCAGGGCTTCGTCGCTCGCCTCGGCGAGCACGACGACGCTCGCCGGCGCCCGCCAGGCCTCGAAATGGCGCAGCAGGCGGACGATCTCGCGCTCGCCGATCCGGGCGTCGACCAGGACGGCGGTGGGCTCGGCCCGGTCGGGGTCGCGACGCGCTTCGGTCTCGCACCAGTCGAGGACCGCCTCGATGGAGGGGAATCTCCACAGGGCGGCGGAGTCGTTGCCCGCCCGGTCGAGCACCTGGAACAGGCGGGTGAAGCGCCCGTCGTCGAATCCCGCGGCCAGAACCCGGGCCTGCGCCAACACGTCGGCGCGTGGCCGCAGCAGGTTTCGCCGCTCGGCAGGTCCCATCTCGTCCCCCTCGAGGCTCGCCGCCGGTCCCGGTCGCTCGCGGACGGTCGGGTGCCTCTCCTTATTAGTTGCCGCTGGCGGGGGAAAAGTGGACAGGCACCACAATCTTTTTTTCGCTGTCCCTTTTCGGGGGGTCAGCGGCAACTACTAGGAAGAGCGGTATCGATCGTCGCGGAGGCGATCGCGCTGCCCGCTCCGGGAGAGACCCGCCATGCGCCGCCTTCGTAGCCTCGCCTACGCCTCGGTCGTCGTCGCCACCCTCGTCCTGCCCACGGCGTCCCCAGCCGCCCTGCGCGGCATCGACCGCGACACCGGCGACGCCGTCGTCACCCGAACGGGGGATGGCCCGATCAGCTTCTCCAACTTCCTCTCGGTGCTGCGGTTCGTGGTCAGCATGACCTTCGGGGAGACTGGCCAGATTCCCCCTCGCCCGTAGGCCCGAGCGGTTCGTAGGAATCGTTCCGCGGGTTGCAGGGCCAGACGGCCCGCGCGTAAGGCGAAGCTCCCGCTCCGGGTGGACTCCCGCAGCGCCTGGGTGCTACTCTGATGGCCGGTCTCGAAGATCATGGCCATCGCCGACCCACTTTCGCTGTCGGATGAGATCGCGCGACTTCTCGAAAATTGCGCGCCGCGAATCGCGCGCGTGCTCGACCGTCATTCGATTCCCGACCAGGATCGCGAAGACCTGCTTCAAGACTCGCTGATCGCCCTCCTTCTCAAGCAGAGCAACATCGAGCATTCGGAAGCCTGGTTGGTCGGAACCGTCCGGAATCAGTGTCTTCTCTATTGGCGGAAGCGGCGCCGGAGCCTCTATCAGGCCGTCGACTACGCGCTGCTCGATTCGATGGCGCGGCCGGTCGGCGCCTCGGACGAGGAATCCCACCTGCGGCACGACCTCGGAGGTGTGCTGTCCCACATCTCGGAGAAGTGCCGCGCCATCCTGAAGCTCAGGTACGGATACGGCTGCGACCCGAACGAAACCGCAGCCCACCTCGGGTATCAGCCTTCGGGAATCCAGCGGTTGACGAGCCGTTGTCTCGATGCACTCTGTCGGCAGATGGTGGACGTAGGTTGGACGGATGACGCGACGCGGGAGTCCTCGTGAACGAAGACAATCACCTGCACCGTCAGGACCTACTTCGCTTCCGTTCCGGGGAGGCTTCTCCGGCTACCGGACGCGCCGTGGTCGCTCACCTGATTTCCGGCTGCCGCAACTGTCGTTCGCAAGCGGCGCAGGTTTGGGGCCTCTCGGATCGAGAAGAGGCCGGTCCAACTCGATCCGATTCGTCCGCCACGATCGCCAGGGTCGCGCAGAAAGTCGCGGTCCACCGCGATCGATTCGCCGAGGAGAGCGCCGCCGCCCCCGCGTTGCTCGAAGAGCTGCTCAAGCACCCGCCGCTGCGGCGCTTCACTCTGGTCAAGAATCGGTCCCGCCTTCGCAGCTACGCTCTCGTCGAAGCGCTGCTCGCCCGGTGCCAGCAAGCGGTCTTCGACATGCCGACGGAGGCCATCGAAATCGCTCGCCTGGCTCAGGAGCTGCTCCCGGAACTGGACCCGTCGGTCTACGGACACGGGCCGATCGCCGATCTCAAGGCGCGCGCCTGGGGTTGCTTGGGGCACGCTCAGCGCGCCGCATCTCGACTGAGCGACGCCGAGTCCTCGCTCGAGAGAGCGGACGCGATGCTCGAGGAGGGGACCGGGGACCCGCTCGAAGAGGCTCAGATCCTCTATTTCCGCTCGATCCTGCTCCTCGCGCAGCGGCGGCTTCCCGAAGGACTGCGTGCCGCCGATCGGGCGCTGGCGAGGTACCGTCGTTTCGGCAGCCACCTCAAGGTCGCGCGCGTGATGCTCGGCAAGGCGATGATCCTCTCGCGCAAGGGCGAGCTCGACAAGGCGATCCGAACGCACCAGCGAGCTCTCGCGATGTTCCAAGTCGGCGAGGACCAGCGGATGGCGCTGGCTGGGCGGCACAATCTGATCTGGGACCTGCACCACGCCGGCCGCGTGGAGGAAGCTCTTTCGCTGCTCTCGGAAACTCTGCCGCTCTACTATCAGCTCGGCGACCGCGTCACGTTGCTCAAGCTGCGTTGGGTGGAAGGCCAGCTCCTGAACAAGCTCGGGCGTGCGGACGAAGCCATCGAGTGCCTGGAAGCCGCTCGCTCCGGATTGATCGAAGCCGAGATCGCCTATGAAGCCGCGATGGTGGCGTTCGACCTGGCGGCGATTCACTCGGACCGTGGCCAGACCGGGGCCATGAAGCAGTTGGCCGCCGAGATGCTGCAGGTATTCCAGGCGCTCCAGATCCCCCGCGAGACCATCGCCGCCTGGCTGGTCTTCCGCGAAGCCGCCGAGGCCGAGGCGGTGACGGCGACGCTGCTCGCCGAGCTCGCGAACTACTTCGAGAAAGCCGCGAAGCAGCCGGGCCTGAAGTTCCGTACCTCAAACTGAGCGAGGCCACCGGCTCCGGCCGGCGGCCTCGCGGTCCCGCTTTTCGTTCGACAGCTCGACCTCGTCACGGCGACGTCGCGGTCCAGCGGATGAAGCTGCCGGCTTCGAAGTTGTCCCAGAAGAGATAGAGCACGTTGCCGAAGCAGTCGAGGTGGCGCACCTGGTCGCAGGCGTCGAAGTTCTGGCTCGTCCAGTTGCCGTTCGTGTCGTCGTCGAGGCCGACCGCGCCGGAGTCGATCGCCAGGCCCGAGGTCCAGTCCGCGCAGCGCGCGCCGAGCTTCGTGCCGCCGGCCGAGGTGCCGGTCCAGGTCTTCTCGCCGAGCGCCAGGCGCGACCCGGTCTCGGTGACCCGCAGCGGCGCGGCGACGTTGCCGTCCGTCAGGTCGGCCTTCGAGCTCGCGACCCGCAGGCCGTCCACCCGGTTCCACGGGCCGTCGAGCGTCAGGCGCGAGATCGCGTCCGTCGCCGCGTCCGACATCCAGGCCTTGAACGTCGACGCCCCCGGCAGCGTCGCCGCCGCGGCGAGCGTCTGACAGACCGCGTCGCCGCCGGCGAGACCGTCCTGGGACCCCGAGCTCGCCCACAGCGACAGGTCCCCGGTGTTGCTCTCCGAGGTCACGAACGCGATCCCCCCCGGGCCGGTCACCGGCGAGACCGGCGCGCCCACCGCCCCCTGCTCGAAGCAGTAGAGGCGGTACGAGTTGCCGCAACCGTTGGTGAACCCCTGCGTCCAGGTGGCGATCGAGGTCGTGGCGCCGATCCCCTGCGCGCCGAAGGTCGCGACCGTCCAGCCGCCACAGGTGTCGGCGGTCAGCGTGCCGTCGCTGTTCGTGCCACTCCAGGCGATCCCCGGGCCGAGCGCGGCGACCGCGTTGGTCTCGGTGACGACCGGGGCGGTCAGCGGCGCGTTGGCGGTGAAATCGGCGAGCGACTGCGAGAACAGGACGTCGTCCGCCCGCTTCCACGGCCCGCCGCCGATCTGCGAACCGCCGCCGCAGCCCGTCCCCTTCTTGCCCGCCAGGCCCTGCACGTGGCACCAGGCATCGGTCGAACTGTCCGAGATCCAGGCGCGGAAGACGGGCACGCCGGCGGTGGCGAAGCCGACGGCCTCGGCGCGCACCTGGCAGATCTTGTCGCCGGCCGGAAGGCCGGCGAGGCCGGTGCCGGTGGTTTCGGCCCAGCTGCCGAGGTTCGCGCTGCCCTGGGTCGAGGTGACGAACATCCGCCGCGGCGCGACCCCGGGCCCCTCGCGCCCGGCCGCGGCGAGCGGCGCGGCGAGGACGGCGGCAAGCCCGAGCGTCAGACTGGACAGAGCGATCCCGCGAGCGCGTGTGGCGGACATGAGACTCCTCCTCGGTGAGAAGAACGACAAAACGGGCCGCCGCGGCTCAGGCGAGCCGGGTCTCGCCACGCCGTGGGCTCAGGAGTACGGTTCGAGCTCCGGCCAGGCGTCGGACTCGAGCGTCTTCTTGACGTCGTTCATGAAGTGGTCGGCGTCGGCGCCGTCGACCAGGCGGTGGTCGTAGGTGATGCCGAAGTACGACATCACGCGGATGGCGATCGTGTCGCAGCCGTCCGCGTCGGTCATCACCACCGGCCGCTTCTCGATCGCCCCCACGCCGAGGATCGCCACCTGCGGCTGGTTGATCACCGGCGTGCCGAAGAGGCTGCCGAAGACGCCCGGGTTGGTGATCGTGAAGGTGCCGAGCTTCACCTCGTCCGGATTGAGCTTCTTCGAGCGCGCGCGATCGGCGAGGTCGTTGGCGGCCTTGGCGAGGCCGATCAGGTTCAGGTTGTCGGCGTTCTTGATCACCGGCACGATCAGCCCCCAGTCGAGGGCCACCGCCATGCCGAGGTTGATGTCCTTCTTGAACACCACATTGGTGCCGTCGATCGCCGCGTTCAGCTTCGGGTTCGCCTTCAAGCCGTTGCACACCGCCTTGAAGATGAACGGCATGTAGGTGAGCTTGGTGCCGTTGGCGGCGAGGAACTGGTTCTTGGCGCGGGCGCGGGCGCGGTCGACCTTGGTGAAGTCCATGTGGAAGACGGTGGTGACGTGCGCCGAGGTGTCCTTCGAATAGCGCATGTGCGCCGCGGTGATCTGGCGGATCTTCGACATCGGCTCGATCGTCACGTTCTCGCCCGCCACGTAGGCGGGGACGCGGAAGCCGGTGTCGACCTTGCCCGCCGCTGCGGCCGCCGCTGCCATGGCGGGAGCCGCGGCGGCGACCGCGGCGACCGGCTTGCCGGCGGCGATGTAGGCCAGGATGTCGTCCTTGGTCACCCGGCCGTGGATGCCGGTCCCGGCGACCTGCGCGAGGTCGATCCCCTGCTCGCGCGCCATGTTGCGCACCAGCGGCGAGGAGAGCTGGCGCACGCGCTCCTCGAGCGAGCCAGCGGGGGCGGCCGGTGGTGGCGCCGCGGCGGACACGACCGGCGCGGCCGCGAGCGTCGTCGCCTTCGGTGCGGCCGGTGCCGGCGCGGTCGGGGCGGGGGCCGGGGGTGCGGCCGCCGGAGCCGCGGCGACCGCGGCGCCGGCCTCGGCGATCAGCGCCACCACCGCCTGCACCGGCACGGTCTCGCCGGCCGCGTGGCGGATCTCGGCCAGCACGCCGGCGACCGGGCTCGGGATCTCGGCGTCGACCTTGTCGGTCGAGATTTCGAACAGCGGCTGGTCGCGGTCGACCTTTTCGCCGACCTTGACCAGCCACTTGGTGATCGTTCCTTCGGCGATCGACTCGCCCATCTGCGGCATCACGACTTCGGTGGCCATTCCCGTCCCCTCGTGGCGTCGTTCCGCGCGCGATCCTACCCCAACCGCGCGCGCGGTCCGGCGCCGCGAGAGGCGCGAAACGGCCCCGCTCCGGCGCCGCCTAGAGCGAGTTCAGGAAGGCCACCAGCTGGTTCTTCTGCGTGTTGGTGAGATGCGAATAGTTCGACACCACGCCCGCGGCCTGGCCCGAATGACGCAGGATCGCGTCGTTGCGCGTCAGGCTCTCGCCGTCGTGCATCAGGCGGTCGCGGGTGCGCATCCCCCACAGTGGCGGCGTGCGCAGCTTCTTGCGCGTGTTCGAACCGCCGTTCTGCACGATGCCGTCGCCGGTGCCCACGTCGTGCAGCAGAAAATCGCTGTACGGGTGGATGATCTTGTTGCCGAGCGCTTCCGGCACGACGAACGCGCCACCGTTGATCACCGTCCCCGCCGGGGCGGTGGTGATGTCGGCGACGTGGCAGTTGGCGCAACCGATCTGGAAGAAGAGCTGCTGGCCGGCCACGGCGTCGGGGGTCGCCGCCGCCACCGCGTCGCGCGGCGGCACGGTCGTCGAACGCATGAAGGCCGCGAAGGTCTCGATGTCGGGGCCGTTGGGCGCTTCCGGGGTCGCCTCCTCCTCGGGGTCGGGGACGGCGTCGAAGTCGGTCACCGGGCGGCCGTCGGCGGTGTTCTCCGTCGGCGCGAGCGGGCTGGTGATCCCCATCTCGTTCAAGTAGGCGTCGGCCGAGAAGGAGACCAGGCTCGCGTGCTGGTTCTTCCAGCCGAAGCGCCCGGCGCGCGTCTGGCCCGGGGCCTCGAGCACCGGCACGTAGATCACCGTGCCGCGCAGCGAATTGGGCTGGTGCGAGGCGATCGATTCGATGGTCGAGTTGGCGATCGCCTCGATGAAGCCGTCGCCGAGGGTGTTGAGCGAGGTGCGAAAGGTGCGCACGTTGTCGGCGCCCAAGACCCGCTCCTGGATCGAGGCGTCGATGGCGCGGTCGTTGATCAGCGAGCCGCCGGGATGGTCGGTGAAAGTCGAGCCGTCGAGCTTGCCGGCGCGCAGCTCGTTGATCTGGCTGATGCCGCCGCTGACCGGGTTCTGGTGGCACTCGCCGCAGGCCTGCGCGTTGTAGACCGGGCCGAGGCCCTCGTCCGCCTCCTCCTGGTCGTCGAAGGTCATGCGCGCAGCCTCGAGCTCGCCCTGGGTCAGCAAGCCGTTGGTGAGCCCGTCGAAACCGGCCGGGGCCTCGACCGGATCGTGCGCCGCCACCATCGTGATCGGATCGTTCTCCGACGCTCCGGCGACCGGCGCGGCGTGCGCGCCCTGCGCCGCGAGCAGCAGCAGGGCGGAGAGGGCGATTCGCGGGGCGGACATGGAACGAGCGATACCTGGACCGGGAGTCTCCATGGCTCTCCTCCACTTCGTTGGTGCGCTCCGGGATGGAGCGTGCCTTGGGTGATCCGCCATAGATAGCGCGGGACCGAGAGGCAGTCTGTGAGCCGGGAGCCTGGCGCGGAGTGGACTTCTGTACCGCGCGGCTGGTTGCCGCGGAGCGCGGCGCGAGCGCTCGCCGGGCGCTAGACCGCGACCAGCTCGCGCACGCGCGCGGCGAGCTTGGCGGCGTTCGGCAGATAGAAGTCCTCGAGCGGCGGGCTGTAGGGCACCGGCGTGTCGAGGCAGGTGACGCGCGCGAGCGGCGCGTCGAGGTGCCAGAAAGCCCGCTCGGCGATCCGCCCGGCGACGTCGCCGGCGACGCTCCCCGAGTAGGGCTCCTCGGACAGGACCAGGGCGCGGTGGGTCTTCGCCACCGAAGCGAGGATGGTCTCTTCGTCGAGCGGCTTGATCGTGCGCAGGTCGACGATCTCGAGCTCGACCCCCTCCGCGGCGAGCGTCTCGGCGGCCTCGAGCGCCACGTGCACCATCGCGGCCCAGGTGACCACGGTCGCGTGGCGGCCCGCGCGCACCACCCGCGCCCTGCCGAGCGGCACGGTCTCGAGACCCGCGGGCAAAGTTCCCTTGATCCGCCGGTAGAGGTACTTGTGCTCGAAGAAGAGGACCGGGTTGTCGTCGCGGATCGCGGCGCGCATCAGGCCGTAGGCATCGTCGACGAAGGCCGGATAGACGATCTTCAGCCCCGGCGCGCGCTGGTAGTAGCCCTCGGGATTGGCGCTGTGGAACGCCGAGCCCGAGACCCGGCCGCCCGACGGGCCGCGGAAGACGACCGGCACCTTCTGGCCCCAGCGGTAGCGGTTGGTGGCGGCGAAGTTGACGATCATGTCGAAGGCGTTGGCCATGAAGTCGATGAACTGGAACTCGACCACGGGCCGCAGGTCGGCCATCGCCGCGCCGATCGCCAACCCGGAGAAGCCGGACTCGGAGATCGGCGTGTCGACGATGCGCTCCGGACCGAACTCGTCGAGGAAGCCGGAGGTGACGCGGAAGGCGCCGCCGTAACGCGCCAGGTCCTCGCCGATCAGGAAGACCCGCGGATCGGCGCGCATCTCGTCGCGCAGCGCCTGCGAGATCGCCTCGACGAGCGTGATCTCGCTCACCGGCCGCTCTCCGACGATTCCTCGTAGACCCCTTCGCGCGCCCGCTCGGGCGGCGGGAACGGCGAGGCGAGCGCGAAGTCGACGTCGGCGTCGAGCTCGGCGTGCAACCGCGCCAGGATCTCCTCCAGCTGCGCCGGCTGCGCGAGCCCAGCAGCGAGCAGATGGCGCTCGAAGCGCTCGATCGGATCCCGCTCCCGCCAGCGCTCGAAGAGCTCTTTCGGCACGTAGCCGGCGTCGTCGTGCTCGGCGTGGCCCTTCATGCGGAAGGTCTTGACCTCGATCATCTGCGCGCCCCCGCCCGAGCGCGCGCGCGCGCAGGCGGCGCGCGTCGCCTCGTAGACCGCCAGCACGTCGTTGCCGTCGACGATCGCCGCCGGGATGCCGTAGGCCGCCGCGCGCTGCGCCAGATCCTTGATCTTCATCTGGCGCGCGGTCGGGGTCGAGTAGGCGTAGCCGTTGTGCTCGGCGATCACCACCAGCGGCAGCTCGAGCACCGCGGCGAGGTTCATCCCCTCGTGGAAATCGCCGGTCGAGGTGCCGCCGTCGCCGATGTAGGTCAGGGCGACGAATCTCTCCTTGCGGTACTTGGCGGCGAAGGCGAAGCCCGCCATCACCGGGATCAGGGCGCCGAGCATCGAGATCGGCGACACCAGGCCGCGCGCCAGGTCGCCGAAGTGGAGGTTGCAGTCCTTGCCCCCGGTCGGGCTGGTGCCGCGCGCCAGGTACTGGGTCATCACTTCGCGCGGCGCCACGCCGCGCACCAGCATCGCGCCCAGGTTGCGGATCAGCGGCCCGACGAAATCGCCCGGCTCGAGAGCGTAGGCCGAGCCGACGGAGATCGCCTCCTGGCCGCGCGAGGAGTAGAGCCCGCCGACCACCTTGCCCTGGCGATAGAGATTGGTCAGGCGCTCCTCGACCAGGCGGTTGAGCTTCAGCCAGCGGTAGAGCTCGAGCTGACCCTCGCGCGCGAGCGACGTCGCGGCGAGCGACTCGCTCGCCGGCGCGCCAGCCGTGGGGTACAACGAGCCGAGCGAGCGCGTCGTCATCGCGCCAGCCGCCGGTCGGGACCTGATGTCGCCATCCGCCAATTCCCGCTCCTAGGCATGGATGGCCGCGCCGTGGGAGGCGTGGGCGGCTTCCATCACCGCCTCCGAGAGCGTCGGGTGGGCGTGGATGGTGCGGAAGAGCTCCTCGGCCGTGCTCTCGAGCTTCATCGCCACGCAGGCTTCGGCGACGAGATCCGTGGCGTGCGGGCCGATGATGTGGACGCCGAGGATCTCGTCGTATTTCCGGTCGCGCACGATCTTGACGAAGCCCTGCGCCTTGCCGAGGATGCGCGCCTTGCCGCTCGCCATGAAGCTGAACTTGCCGACCGCCACGTCGTAGCCGCGCTCCTTCGCCTTCGCCTCGGAGAGGCCGACGCTGCCTACCTCGGGCTCGCAGTAGGTGCACGAGGGCGTGAGGTCGTAGTCGAGCGGATGCACCTCCTGCCCCGCCAGGTGCTCGACCGCCAGGATCCCCTCGGCCGAGGCGACGTGCGCCAGCCAGGGCGTGGGAACGACGTCGCCGATGGCGTAGATGTTGGGGACGCTGGTCTGCATCACGCCGTTGACCGGGATGTAGCCTTTATCGGTCGCGATGCCGACCCGCTCGAGCCCGATGTCGGAGGTGACCGGCGCGCGGCCGATCGCCACCAGCAGGATCTCGGCCTCGAGCTTGGTCTGCGTGTCGCCTTTCTGCACCACCATCTTCACCACTCCGTTCTCGGTCGCCGCCGAGACCAGCTGGGTGGCCGTCATCACCGTCATGTCGCGCTTGCGCAGCAGGCGGTCGAGCTCCTTCGAGACCTCCTCGTCCTCGATCGGCAGGACGCGCGGCAGCATCTCGACCAGGGTGACGTCGGAGCCGAAGGAGCGGAAGACCGAGGCGAACTCGGTGCCGACCGCGCCGGCGCCGAGAACGACGATCGACTTCGGAATGCGCTCGAGCTCGAGCAGATGGTCGGAGTTGAGGATCGACGTGCCGTCGGTCGGAGCGATGCGGATCTCGCGCGGCACCGAGCCGGTGGCGATCATCAGGTAGCGACCGGTGACCGTCCGCTTCGTGCCGTCCGCGGCGGTGACCTCGACCGCGTTCTTGCCGGCGAGCCGCCCGTGACCGCGGATCGCCTCGGCCTTGTACTTCTTGAGCAGGCCCTCGATCCCCTTGGCGTTCTTGTCGACCACGCCGCGCTTGTACTCGTGCACCTTGGCGACGTCGATCGCAGGCTCGCCGACGGCGATGCCGAAATCGGCGGCGTGGCGGATGCCGTCGACCACCGCGGCCGAGTGCAGCAGCGCCTTGGTCGGGATGCAGCCGCGGTGGGTGCACGTGCCGCCGAGGCGCGGGTCCTTCTCGATGCAGACCGCCTTGAGGCCGAGCTGGCCGGCGCGGATCGCGGCGACGTAGCCGCCGGGGCCGCTGCCGAGGATCACCAGGTCATAGTCGAAGCTGCCCGGAACCTCGGCGCGCCGGGGCACCGCGCCGGCGCGAGTCGCGATCGATGAGGTCAGCGGTGGCGCGGCGACCGCGGTCGCTCTCGCCGCCGCGGCGGCTGGCGCAGAGCTCTTGGCGGGCGGCGCGGCGGCCGGAGCGGCCGGTTTCGCCGCGGCGGCCGGCGCGGCGGTCGAGCCCGCTCGGTCGCCGGCGGCGCCGATCAGCGCCACGACCTTCTGCACCGCCACGGTCTCGCCGGCCTGGTGGCGGATTTCGAGCAGCACGCCGGCCGCCGGGCTCGGGATCTCCGCGTCCACCTTGTCGGTCGAAATCTCGAACAGCGGCTGGTCACGAGCCACCGTCTCGCCCACCTTCACCAGCCACTTGGTGATCGTTCCTTCGGCGATCGACTCGCCCATCTGCGGCATCACGACTTCCGTCGCCATCTCGTTCTCCCTACGACTCGTCTCGGGGTCTCCGCGGCGTCGACCGGTCGCGCCGGCGCCGGGGCGGATACCTTATCAGCGGCGCGCGATCAGCGATCGGTCTCGACCAGCGGGTTGCGCACCGCGAGCCCGGCGAAGCGGCCGAAGTCCCGGTCGGCCGACCAGATCTCGCGCACGCCGTGTCCCAGGCAGAGCGCCGCCACCCGCGCGTCGTGCACCCGCGGGCCGCGTACCTTGCCGCCGATCAGGAGCTGCCGCAGCCGGACCCAGTGCACGCTCTCCTCCGACAGCAGCTCGAGCGACGGCGACTCGAGCCAGGCGTCGACCTGGTCGATCGCTTTCGGCAACGGCGTCGGCGGATCGTAGATCCGCGGGTGCGTGACGATGGCGAGGAATTCGTGCACGCACGGCCAGGGGATGGCCCAGGGCGCCCTCCCCTCGGCGAGCTGCCCCAACCGCCGTGCGGCCGCGCCGTGCCACGGCGAGTCGGCGCGGTGGGCGTAGACGAGCAGATTGGTGTCGACGGCGATCAAGCGCCGCGGCCCTCGTAGGCGAGCTCCCGCAAGCGCTCCCACGGCGCGTCGGCGAGCTCCCGGCGCAGCCCCTTGCCGCGGTAGCTCGCGTCGCGCAGGCGGAACGGCGCGACCGTGGTCCGTTCGCGCAACTCGCGACGGAGGCCGGCCTCGACCAGGGAGCGGACGGTGCGTCCCTCGGCCGTCGCGACCCTGCGGGCCTCGGCGAGGAGCGCGTCGGACAACTCGATGGTGGTCTTCATATGGCTACCCATACTACAGCATATGGGTAGCCATATCCGAGCGAAGGAGAAGTCGGCTTCGAGCCTCCGCGCTCAAGCCGGCGCGGCGCAGAATCGGCCGGGCTTCTCCTCGACGATCCGTCCCCAGGGCTGGTCGGCGTCGTGCTCGAAGCAGCCGAGCCAGCGCTCGCCGGCGGCGCGCGGGATCCAGAGCTTCTTCGAAGCGAGGGTTTCGAGCGGATAGAGGTCGTAGCCCATGATCCACGGGTAGGGGACGTGGGCGCGGGTCGGGATCAGGTCGGCCCAGAAGACGCCGCGCTCGCCGCCGCCGGCGAAAGTGACCACGCACATGTCGGCGTTGTGCCCCGGCGCCTTGACGGCGCGCACCCCCGGCACGACTTCGGCCTCGCGATCGAAGATCTCGACCACGCCGGCGTCGAGGAGCGGCTCCCAGTTCTCCGGGAAGTAGCTCGCCCGGTCGCGCTCGGTCGGTCGCCGCGCGTGCTCGAGCTCGCCGCCCTCGATCCAGTAGCGCGCCCGGGGGAACGTCGGCACCAGGCGCTCGTCTTCCCGCCGCGTGTTCCAGCCGCAGTGGTCGAAGTGGAGGTGCGTGAGGACGACGTGGGTCACGTCCTCGAGCGCGAAGCCCGCCGCGCGGATCGACTCCGGCAGGCGGCGCGCCGCCGGATCCATGCCGTACATGTCCTCGAACTTCGCCTCGTGCTTGTCGCCGATGCCGGTGTCGACGAGGACGAGCTCGCTCCCGGTCTCGATCAGCAGGCAGTGCGTCCCCATGCGGATCCGGTTGCGCTCGTCGGCCGGCTTTTCGCGCTCCCAGAGAGGTTTCGGCACCACGCCGAACATGGCACCGCCGTCGAGGCGGAACTCGCCGTCCGAGACCGCGTGCAGGGTGAGGGAACCGAAGCGCACGGCCGACGAGCTTATCGGACCCGGCGGCGATCGCGACGCGCCGACTTCCTCAGGAGGCGACCTCCGGCCAGACCGCGAGACTCTGAGCGCGGGCGGCGCGAGCCAGGACCCGGTCGTAGGTCAGCACGGTGCCCGCGCCGGCGCCGAGCGCGAGCGCGAGGTGGAGCGCGTCGGCGGCGCGCAACGGCGCGCGGTCGCTGGCGAGCAGGAGCCTCTCGGCCTCGCGGTGGGTCGAGGAGAGCAGATCGACCCGCCGGAAAGCGCCGTCGGCCAGGGTCGCCAGGATCCGGCGGTAGATGCGCCGGGCGGCCGCGTCGCGCAGTCCGCCCTCGCGCGCCCGCCGACCGAGCGCCGAAGCGACCTCGGTCAGCGCCAGATCGGCGATCAACACGTCGTCGCGCCCGAACAGACGGGAGTTGAGCTCGGTGCTGCCCTCCTCCGGCAGGAAGAGCTTGGCGAGCGCGCTGGCGTCGCAGTAGAGCGGCCCGGCCAGCGGTTCCTCGCGAGCGGCTTCAGAGGCGGTCGGCACGGTCCGCAGCGATGGTCGTCGAGAGCGGCGGCTCGAGATCCGCCTGATCGCGTCGGAAGGCCTCGAGATCGGGGAACGGACGGGCGGACCTCTCGGCCGGCGGCGAGAGGCGAGCCACCGGCTCTCCCCGATCGGTGATCACGATCTCGCGCCCTTTGCGCACTTCGCGCAGGAGGGCGGAGAGGTTCTGGCGGACCTCGCGGATGCCGGCGGTGCGCATGCGGCGATTGTGCTACATGTGACACCAGCAGGCAACCCGACCCGGCCGCGCCGCTGCGGGCCGCGGCAGGGCTCGGCCCGGTCGTAGCGCTAGCCGCCGCAGGGCGGACAGGGGGAGCAGCCGGCGTCGAAGACGATCTTCCACGAGCCGTCGGCCTGGCGGCGCCAGATCGAGTTGTAGGTACCGCGGATCTCCTTCGGATTGCCGTCCTTGTCCTTCGTGCGGATCGTCCACGGTCCGCGCGAGAGACCGAGGTCGCCGTCGCCTGAGAGCTCCACCACCTCCGGGTGCCACTCGAAATAGGGCGCGCCGTCGGCGAAGAAAGACATCCAGGCGGCGGCGATGGCGTCGCGACCGCGGGTCACGCCGTCGCCGCCGACGAAGACCGCGTCCGGGTCGAGCATCGCCTTGAAGACCTCGGGCTTCCTGTCCATCACCGCGCTGGCGAAGGCGAGCTCGGTCTTGCGCACCTCCTCGGTCCGCGCCGCCCGGTCGACCGGCGGCTCGGCCGCCCACACCGCCGCGCTCGCGCCCAGGATCGCCGCCACCATCCAGCCGCTTCGCGACCACATCTTCCGCAGGTTTCGCATCCGCGCCTCCTCCGAGAGTCCGCAGCCTAGCCGACGGGCCGGCGGCTGCACTAGACTCGGCTTCTTTCCCCCCGCGCATGGATCCGGAGCTCAGCGTCGTGATGCCCTGCCTCGACGAGGAGCGCACGGTCGGCTCGTGCGTGGCGAAAGCGATCGCGACCCTGGCGCGACTCGGCGTCGAGGGCGAGGTCGTGGTGGTCGACAATGGTTCGCGCGACGCGAGCGTCGCGTCCGCCGAGACCGCGGGAGCGCGGGTGGTCACCGAGCCCAGGCGCGGCTACGGCAACGCCCTGCGGCGCGGATTCTCGGCGGCGCGCGGCCGCTTCGTCCTGATGGCCGACTGCGACGAGAGCTACGATCTGACCGACCTCGAACGCTTCCTCCTCCGCCTGCGAGCCGGCGCCGATCTGGTGATGGGCAACCGGCTGCGCGGCGAGATCCAGCCCGGGGCGATGAAGTGGCTGCATCGCCGGATCGGCAACCCGGCGCTGTCGCGCTTCCTGAACCTGCTCTTCCACACCGGGGTCGGCGACAGCCACTGCGGCATGCGCGCCTTCCGGCGCGAAGCGATGGCGCGGACGAACCTGCGCATGCCGGGAATGGAGTTCGCCAGCGAGATGGTGATCAAGAGCGCGCTCGCTGGGCTGCGCATCGAGGAGATCCCGATCACCCTCCGGCCCGACCGGCGCGGTCGCCCTTCGCACCTGCGCAGTTTTCGCGACGGCTGGCGCCACCTGCGCTTCATGCTCATGTGCAGCCCGAGCGCGCTCTTCCTGGTGCCCGGCGCGTTGATCGCGGTCGGCGGCCTGGCGGCGATTCCGCTCCTGGTGCTCGCCGGCTACGGCGTGTTCACCGACGTTTTCGGGCCGAACTTCCTCTACACCTCGGCGATCGCGGCGCTCGCCGGCTTCAACCTGTTGCTCTTCGGCCTGCTCGCCAAGCTGCACGCGGCGCGCGTCGATCCGGTCTTCCGCGACCCGGCGCTCGAGCGCCGCATGCGCTGGTTCACCACCGACCGCGGCCTGGTCGCCGGTCTCGGCCTGATGCTCGCCGCCGCCGGGCTCGGCTTGCCGGTCTTGCTCCACTGGCTGGCCACGCGCGAGGTGCCGGTTCCCGGTCTCTGGATCCTCGCCTGCGCCCTGTCCGCGATCGGCATCGAGACCGTGTTCGCCTCCTTCCTCGTCGGCATCCTCGAGCTCCACCGGGAGAGCGAAGGCTCCGGATGAGCCGGCCGTCGCGACCTGACCTCGATCGGGAGGGGCAAGGGCGGTGACCTGGCGACAGCGCCTCGAGCAGGCGCGGGACAGTTTCTGGATCCTGCGCCGCTGGTACCGCGCCGCTACCGCCGACTCGCCGCCGCCGGACCTGACCGGCCTCGCCGCGCAACTGCGTCGGCGCGCGCTGCACCTCGGTCTGGTCGACGTCGGTTGCCGTTGGGGGTTCGATCCGCGGTGGTCGGCGTTCGCCGAGCTCGTGGAACGGACGGGATTCGACCCCGACGAGGACGAATGCCGGCGCCTCGCTGCCGCGGCCGAGCCGTCGAGCCGCGCGCGCTATCTGCCGATCGCGCTCGGCGACAGAGCGGGTACGAGACGCTTGCACGTGACCCGGCAGCCGGCCTGCTCGTCGTTCTACCGGCCGAGCGCCTTCCTGGTCGAGAACGCGCCCGCCTTGGCCGCGGCGCGGGTCGTGCGCGAGGTCGAGGTGAGCGTCGAGCGACTCGACGACGTGGTCGCCGCGCACCGCCTGCCGCGCACCGACTACCTGAAGGTCGACGTGCAGGGGGCGGAGCTCGACGTGCTCGCGGGCGCCGAAGCGACGCTGTCGCGAGTCCGCTTCTGCGACCTCGAAGTGGAGTTCAATCCGATCTACGACGGCCAGCCCCTGTTCGGCGACGTCGACTCCTTCTTGCGCCGGCGCGGCTTCGTCCTCTGGCGGCTCTCCGACTGCACGCATTACGGCCTCGCGGGAGATCCGGCGAACGTGCGCCGCCAGGAGCGCTGGGTCTACGACTCCGGTCCGGTCGGCGCTCCGGGCGGCGGCGGACAACTCTTCTGGGCGATGGCGACCTACGTCCGCGCCGAGGCGGCCCGCGGCGAGTGGGAGCCGCGAGCCGAGAGCGCGCTACTCGACGCGGCGATCGCCGGCGCCCTCGGCTTCCCCGACCTCTCGGCTCGCGCCGCCCTCGCCGCCGGCGCCGGCCGCTGAACCGCGCCCCGGCGAGGCGCGCAGCTGCGCGCCCGGTCAGTCGAGGTCGAGCACTCCGAGCGCCACCCGCTCGAACGCCGCGGCGGAATGCGAATGGGAATAGGTCTCCGCCTTGGCGCGCGCGGCGAGGCCCATGCTCCGGCGCCGCGCCGGATCGGCCGCGAGCTCGAGGATCCGGGACGCGATCGCCTCGGCCTCGGGTTCGACCACGAAGCCATCGACGCCGCCGGCGATCAACTCCGGCAAGGCGCTCTCGGAGGATTCGCACGCGATCACCGGAACGCCGAGCGCCAGGGCTTCGAGCGCGATGAGTCCGAAGCCCTCGCGCGCCGAAGGTTGCACGCAGGCGAGGGCGCCGAGAATCACCGCCCGCACGGCGTCGTCGCGCTCGAGCCGGCCCAGCCACTCGACCCGTTCGGCGATCCCCAGACGCTCGGCGAGGGCGCGCAGAGCCTCCCCCTGCGTCCCCTCGCCGACGACGCGCAGGCGCAGATCCGGGCGGCGGACGCGCGCCGAGGCGACGGCGCGCAGCAGCAGGTCGACCCTCTTCTCCGGGATCAGACGGCCGGCGAACACCACGGTCGGCGGCGAGGCGGCGTCGGCGATCCGGCCTTCCGAAGTCCCGAGGTCGACGCCGTTCGGCACCCGGTGAACCTCGCGGTCGCTCAAGCGAGTCAGCCGGCGCTCGGAGAGCGCGCTGCCGGCGATCAGCGCATCGCCGCGCCGGCGCGCCGCACGGCGTTCGAGCCGCGCGCCGAGCCTCCCGACCCAGGGCCCGAAATAGGTCCGCCAGTAGTCGCCCCAGACCTCGTGCCAGGTCACCAGGAGGGGGACTCCCGCTCGCCGACAACGGCGCTCGAGACCCCGCAGGTGCAGCAGCTGCAAGCTCGCCGTCTCCACGACGTCGAACTCGCCCACCGCCAAGCTCCTCGCCCGACGGGCGTAGCGAAGTGCGGCCGTCACCCGGCGCCGGCCGCGGGGGTCGTAGAGGCGCGGGCCGACGCCGAGGCTGAGAATCTCCATGCCTTCGTGCGCCAGCCCCACATCGCGCGTGAAACCACCGAGCGTGACCCGGTGGCCGAGGCGGGCGAGGGCGCGACCCATCTCGAGATTTCGGCGTTCGACGCCGCCCACCTGGTCGGGAAAGACCCCGTCGTAGAGGAGCAGGATGCGCAGCCTTTCGGGAGCGCGGACCGAGTTCAACGGATGGCTCCGCGACCCTCCGCCCTCGGCGCCGCGCCGTGGCGGGCGACCACCAGCGCGTTAGCGCCCGGGAACGGCTGGTCATAACGCGCTTCGCGCACCGCGCTCCATTCGCTCTGTCGCCATCGACCGGACCGGTCGAGACGCAGCAAGAAGCTGGTGCTGGCGAAGCCGAGCGCGCCGCGCTCGACGCGCTCGCGAATCCCCGGATTCTGGCCCAGGGGCAGAGTCACCAGCATCGAACCGCCGGGCGCCAGGTGGCGCCGGAGCGCCGCGACCGCGCGATCGAATCGCGCGGGATCGGGTGGCGACTCGTCCCAGCCCACGTGCTCGAGCGTGGAAACGCTGACGATGCGATCGAAGTCCCGGCCGAGATCGAGCTCCGCGACGTCCTGGCGCAGGATCCGAGCGCCGCGCTCGTACCGGTCGACGACCGTGTGACGAGTCGGGCGATACCAGGAGAGGACGTTGCCGATCTCGAGCACGCGCTCGGGATCGATCCCCGCGAGCTCGGCGAACGCGAGCGGGAGCTCGACCGCGCGCTCGTTCCTCCAGGTGCGGTTGTAGAGGTGCCAGGCGGCGCGATAGCGCCGGCCGTCGAGCTCGAACTCGGGGGGCTCTCGGAACCCACGCCGCCAGCCGAGCGCGAGTGGAGCCGAGAGGTAGGCGAGCGTTCTCGCCAGCGCGAAGCGCGGTCCCTGGACGCGCCAAGCGCTGGCGGCGGTCGACCACCACCCGAGGAATCCCGGCATGCCGGAATTCTGACCAACCGTTCAGGGATCTCCAAGCCGGGCGCTCCATGACAGCGCCGCCAGCGCCCCGGCGAGGCAAGCGACGAGCGTCAGGCCGGTGGTGGCGAGCCCCACCGGGCGCTCCGCGGGCGGGAGCTCGCGCATCGCCCACCACCAAGGCCGAAACGTCCGCAGCACCGTGAAGCGTTCGACCGTCGCGGGCCCGCGCTGGAGATCGTTGAGCATCGGAAACGCGAAGGTCGGATCCGGCGCGGGGCTGAATCGCGGCGCGGGCCGATCGCGTTCGCTCCAGGCCGCCGCGATCTCGCCCGGTCGCGCCAGCAGGTGCGACACCTCGGGGTGCAGGTACACGAACTGATCCTCGGCATAGTAGGTCGCATGGAGGTCCCGGGCCACGAAAAGCCGGTGCGGATCGATCGCCAGGGCCAGCAGCTGGACCACGACGCCGGCGGCGATCAGGAGCGACGCCACGAGCTTTCCCAGGCTCCTCGAGCCCTCGGGCACCGACAGCCAACCGATCGCGAAGAGCGGCGTCAGGTACCGGGGTCCCCAGCAGGGGTCTCCTTTCCAGAAGGTCAGCTTGGCGAGGAACGCGAGATAGATCGCCACCGCGAAGAACATCGCTCGCGCGTAATCACGGTCGCTTCGCGAGCGGCGGACGAATCCCGCGAGGGCCAGCGCCGCCGGCGGGCAGTACCACAGGAACCCAGCCCCTGGACTCATCAACCAGCCCGAGAACGCGGCGAACGGGTCTCCCAGCCAGGTCGGCACGTACTTGGCGATCAGCGCCGGGTGCAGGGCGCGGGCGGAGGGAGGAAACAGATACCGCTCGAGCGCGAAGTGGAGGGCGACGAGCGCTCCACAAGCGAGCGCTCCCACCAGCCAACTCCGCAACCAACCCGGCCGCCGCCATGCCGGCGGCGCCAGCCGCGCCAGGGCGGGGAGGAGGAAGACGGCGAGGGGCGGCTTGGCGTGGAACGCCAGGCCGGCGAGCAGACCCACCGCGAGCGCGCCCGCGACTCGCTGGGACCCGGCGAATCGCTCGGCGACCACGAACATTCCGACCAGGACCGCAGCCCCGATCTCGTCGTCGAACGTCGACGTGGCGTAGAACCAGACCGGCGTCGCCAGGGCGCCGAGCGCCGCCCAGCCGAGAGCCGCGCGCCTCGACATCCCGCGACGACGGAAGGCGACCGCGAACAGCACGGCGATCAGCCCGGCCTCGAACGCGCCGAGCAACGAGAAGAAGAAACGCCGGCGGACCTCGCTCGTCGGCCCGGTGGCGTCCGAGACGACGATCGCGCCCACTCCGAGCAGGCTCTGCGGCAAGCGGTAGGTCGTGTAGCGCTTCCCGTCGCGCCCGGGAAACACCGCGAAGGTCACCCGCGGGTCGCGGATCTCGAGGTCGCCGTGATCGTGCAGGCTGCGGGCGACTTCGTAGCGCGTCTGACCGTCCACGATGTCGATGCGGCCGGGACCGCAGAGCCCGACCAGGGCGGCGATGGCGAGGCCGAGGCCGGCGATCGCCGCTCGCCAGCGCCCGTCCGCCTGCGACGCGTCTCGCGCAGTGGTCTCCACCAGCCGCCCTACGCCGGCGGGCGGGTCGGGATCCGGCCGCGCCGACTCAGGCGACGGTGACCTCGGGGCAGAGGTAGACGTCCTGGATCGCGTGCAACAGAGCGACGCCCTCGGCCATCGGACGCTGGAACGCCTTGCGACCCGAGATCAGCCCCATGCCGGCGCCGCGCTTGTTGATCACCGCCGTGCGCACCGCCTCGGCGAGATCGCTCTCGCCGGAGGAAGCGCCGCCCGAGTTGATCAGGCCGATCTTGCCCAGGTAGCAGTTCGCGACCTGCCAGCGCACCCAGTCGACCGGGTGATCCTGGACGAGGTCGCCGTAGACCCTCTTGTGCGTCTTGCCGAAGCCCCTGAGGGCGTTGTAGCCGCCGTTGCCGGTCGGCAGCTTCTGCTTGATGACGTCGGCGCCCAGGGTCACCCCGAGGTGGTTGGCCTGCGCCGTCAGGTCGGCCGCGGTGTGGTGGTCCTTGCCGTCGACGACGAAGGCCGGATTGCGCAGGTAGCACCAGAGCACGGTCGCCATCCCCAGGTCGTGCGCCGCGGCGAAGGCGCGACTGACCTCCTCGATCTCGCGGTCGGAATCGTCCGAGCCGAAGTAGATCGTCGCCCCGACCGCGGCGCAGCCCATCTCCCAGGCCTGCTCGATGTCGGCGAACATCGTCTGCCGCGCGCCGTTCGGATAGCTGAGCAGCTGGTTGTGGTTGATCTTGAGGATGAAGGGGATCTTGTGGGCGTAGCGCCGCGCCACCAAGCCGAGACCGCCGAGCGTGCAGGCGACCGCGTTGCAGCCGCCCTCGATCGCCAGGCGGACGATCGCCTCGGGATCGAGGTACGCCGGCTCGGGTGCGAACGACGCCGCGGCCGAGTGCTCGATCCCCTGGTCGACCGGCAGGATCGAGACGTAGCCCGTGCCGCCGAGGCGGCCGTGCGCGTGGATCCGCGCCAGGTTCACCAGCACCGGCGGCGTGCGGTCCGAATCGGCGAAGCAGGCGTCGACCTGGTCGGCGGCGGGCACTCGCACGCGCTCTTTCGGAATTCCCCGGCAGACGAAGCCGAGCAGGCTGCCGGCGTCCTTGCCGAGCAGCGCTTCGATGCGATCGATGGTCCCCATCGCGATGATTCCCTCCTGCGGCCGACGTCCGCGCGCGACGGGGATTCTAACCGCGCCCGAAGCCGCTCGCGCCGCGGCCGCCGGAGGGCGCCCCCCGCCGCGCCAGGCCGCGCTCGACCGCCGTGAGCTCCCGGCGCAGGCGCGCGAGGTCGCCCTCGGCCAGCTCCCGGCCGGCGAAGCTCTCGTCGAGGTAGGCCGCGACCAGGCGATCGATCGCCGGCGCCACCGCCGGGTAGCGCCGGGTGGCGGAGCGCAGCAGCGCGAGCGGCGCGAGCGACTCCGGCACCGCGAGACCGGCGCCGGCCAGAGCCTGACGGAGCTCCCTGTAGCCCGCGGTCGCCGACCAGGCGGAGCGCCGCCGCCAGAGCCAGACCGCGGCGGCGACCAGGGCGAGGGCGGCCGTTCCCGCCGCCCCGATCGCCCCGTCGCGGCGGGTCCAGAAGGGCTCTTCTGCCGCCGGCGCCGGCGCGCTGGCCACCGCAGTCTCGCCCGCCGGGGCCGGCTCGGCCTCGACCCGGGCGCGCGCGAACCAGCTCTGCATGAGCTGGCTCCAGGCGCGCGCCAGGCCGCTGAACACGCTGACCTGGTCGTTGAAATCGTAGGAGAGCACGTAGCGATCCCAGCGGAAGACCACCAGCTCCCAGGCCTGGCGGGTGTAGAGCCAGACCGACTGCGGCTCGATCTGCGGGCGGCCGTCGGCGGGCGTGGGATCGAAGGTGCGCCAACCCTCGCTGCCGACCCAGGCCTCGACCCAGGCGTGGGCGTTCGACTGTCGCACGACGTAGGCGCGATCCCAGAGCGAATACTCGGCGCCGAGGAAACCGGTGACCAGCCGGGCGGGGATCCCCTGCGTGCGCAGGAGCAGGACCATCGCCGAGGCGAAGTACTCGCAGTGCCCGCGGTGGGTGTTGAAGAGGAAGTCCTCGAGCGGCTGCTTGCCGGTGCGCCCGACGTAGTCGAGCGAGTACTCGAAGTCGCGCTGCAGGTGGCTCTCGATCCGCTGCGCGCGCTCGCCCGCCGTGCCCTCCCCCGCCCAGCGCGCCGCGAGCGCTGCGAAGCGCGGCGAGAGACCCGAAGTGTCGAGCGCCGGCGAGGCTCCCTCCGGCGCCGGCTCGCGGGCGAGAGAGCGCGGCCGCGAACCGAGCTCGACCCGGTATTGCAAGGGCTCCGCCGGCACGCCCTGCAGGGTCACCGCGCCGCCGTCGTCGAGCACCAGCGCCGGCAGCTCGATCTTCACCGCCCGGCTCTCGACCGGCAGCACCAGGCTGGTCGAGCGCAGAGGCTCGAGGTCGACCTCGACCGAGGCGATCGGGCGCGCCCGCGGATCGAGCAGGAAGCCGTCGGCGCCCGGGCTGCGCGGCACCGCGTTGCGGCCCGCCGAGCGCCGCCACGATCTGCCTTCGTAGACCTCGTAAGTGGTCGCCTTGAAGCGCGCGCTCCCGGCGTCGCGCGGCGTGGCGCTGTAGGCGAGGCGCATAGCGATCTCGCGATTGCCGCGGATGCGCCCGATGACGTCGAGGCTCATCTCGTCGGAGAAGCCGGTCGAGCTGCCGCTCTGCGGTCCGGCGCCGCCGGCGGCGAAGATGAACGGGCTCTTGACCCGCGGCAGGAGGGCGAAGAGCGGCACGGTGAGCACCAGCGTGGCGGCGAGGGCGCCGGCGAGGAAGCGCGCCAGCGGCAGCGCCGGCGGCGCGAGGTCGCGGTGCCCGAAGCTCGCCAGGATGTGCAAGTAGACGAAGCGCACCATCAGCAACAGGGTCAGCGCCAGGAAGGCGACCAGGTAGAGCAGGATGGTCGGATTGACGCTGGTCGCCATCGCCGCCAGGAAGACGAAGAACATGCCGATCATCGTCTGCCACTTGTCGCGCTCGCGGGTGAGCGACCAGAGCTTGGCGGCGATGCCGAAGAGCGTCAGGTGGATCACCGGGCGGACGAGGTGGATCCTGCCCACGGTGGCGAAGTCGAGCGCCAGCAGCGGCAGGTAGGCGAGTCCGAGGGCGTTCAACTGGCGGTTGGTGAGCCAGCGCTCGGACCCGAGCCAGGCGCGGCGCAGCGCCGCCGCTACCGCCGCGGCGAAGGCGAGCAGGGCCGGCCACTCGAGCACCTCGTTGAACGGCAGCGGAACCGCCACCAGCAGGGCGAGGACCCCGAGCAGCAGGCGCTTCTCGCGCGCGAAGGTCACCCGCTCGCCTCGTCGCGCTCGCCAGCGGAGGGTGCGAGCGCCAGGCGGAGCTCGCGCGAGCGCGGGTCGGTCGAGGCGAGCGGCGAGCGGCGGCGCGCCACCGGCTCGAGCAGGGCGAGCGCCTCGAGGATCGCCCGCCGCTGGCGCGTGCCGCCCGAGAACGGCAGCAGGACGTCGCGCGTCACGAGCTCCACCTCGTAACCCAGGTCGAGGTGGTCGACCGCCACCGTCGCCGCCTCGCTCACCAGGTGCTCGAAGCGGTTGCGGGCCGCCTCCGAGGCGAGCGCGCCGGTGGCGTTGTCGAAGACGATCGCCAGGCGCAGCGACAGCTCGGTGTCGCGCTCCTGGTAGACCAGAGCGCCGGTGCGCGCCGTCTGCTTCCAGTGGATGTTGCGCGGGTCGTCCCCCTGGCGGAAGGCGCGCAACGCATGCAGCTCGTGGCCCCAGCCGGCGCGATTGCCCGAGTGCTCGCCGGTCAGACCGGAGGGGTCGACGTCGCTCGCGCCCGCCGGGTACAGCTCGGGGTAAGCCAGGATCTCGACCTGCACCGGATAGCGCATCCCCTTGCGGAATAGGCCGAGGGGAAAGAGCGACGAGAAGTGCGCCGCCTCGAGCCGATGGCGACCGCGGCGCGGCAGCATGAGCTCGAGCGTGCCGCGCGCCGTGGTGCGCGCCGGCAGGTAGGGCACCAGCCGGGCGATGCCGTGCCGGGCGATCGACAGCAGCAGCAGCCAGCGCGGCAGGCGGCGACTGCCGTTGCGCACCGCGAAGGTGAGGGAGAAGGGCCGCTTGGCGTAGACGTCGACCGGCGCCTCGAAGCTCACCGCGAGCTTGCCGAGGTTCCAGCGCGACGACAGGCCCGAGACCACGAGCAGCGCGAGCATCGTCGCCAGGACCATGTAGAGCGCGTTGTTGCCGGTGTTGGTCGCCGCCACCGCGACGATCACCGTGAAGAGCACGAACCAGAGACCGACCTTGGTGATGCGGATCCCCTCCGGGCTCCCCCGCCGGGCGAGGCGGTCGCGCAACCGCCGCCAGAGGCCAGAGGCGTCGCCGGCGGAGGCTCGGGACAGGGCGAGAGGTTCGGCCAAGGGAGGGATCTCCCGCGGGAGGAGTCCGGTCAGACGGGGACCGGCGTCGCGGCGACCAGCTGCTCGATCGCCTTGCGCGCCGCGTCGAGGCCGCCGCTGCCGCGGCGCAGGACGACCCGGTGGCCGAGGGTCGCGACCGCCAGGCGCTGCACGTCGTCGGGCACGACGAAGTCGCGGCCGGCAAGCAGCGCCGCTGCCTGCGCCGCGCGGTAGAGACCCAGGGCGCCGCGGGTGGAGACGCCGAGCTGAAACTCCTCGGCGTGGCGGGTGCGCTCGGCGAGGGTGAGGACGTAGTCGGCGATCTTCTCGGCCACCTTCACCTGCAGGGCCCGCTCCTGGAGCGCGCGCAGGTCGTCGCCCGAGAGCACCTCGCCCAGCTTCTCGAGCTCGCCCTCGACGCCGCCGCCCAGCAGCAGCGCCTTCTCGTCGCCGCGCGGCGGATAGCCGAGCTTGAGCGACATCTCGAAGCGGTCGAGCTGCGACTCCGGCAGCGGGAAGGTACCCAGGTACTCGTGCGGATTCTGGGTCGCAAGCACTAGGAAGGGCTCCGGCAGGTGGAAGCGCTGGCGCTCGACCGACACCCGGCGCTCGCTCATCGCCTCGAGCAGCGCCGACTGCGTCTTCGGCGTCGCGCGGTTGATCTCGTCGGCGAGCACCACGTTGGCGAAGATCGGCCCGGGCACGAACTCGAACTGCTCTTTGCGCTGGTTGTAGATCGAGACGCCGATGATGTCCGACGGCAGCAGGTCGCTGGTGAACTGGATGCGCTGGAAGGCGAGGCCGAGCGAGCGCGCCAGCGCCTGCGCCAACGTCGTCTTGCCGACCCCGGGGACGTCCTCGATCAGGATGTGCCCCTTGGCGAGCAGGCAGATCATCGCCAGGCGGATGGTCTCGGGCTTGCCGCGGAAGACCCGCGCCACGTTCGCCTCGAGACGGTCGAGGGCGCCGACGACCGGATGGCCCACGGGGCCGGCGGCGGTCGCGGCGGCGAGAGAGGGGGGCGCGGTCATCGGCTCATTCTACGCGCCGCGCCGGCTCCCGGTTGGGGCCGGGTCGGCCCGCGGCGGCAGCCGGCCCTCAATCGGCGAGGTTGTAGCGCACGATCGCCCACAGGGCCGCGAGGCCGTCTTTCCAGCCGATCTTCTTGCCCTCGGCGTAGGTCCGGCCGTGGTAGGAGATCGGGACCTCGTAGATCCGCGCCCGCCGGCGGGCGAACTTGGCGGTCAGCTCGGGCTCGATCCCGAAGCGGTTGGAGCGCAGCGGCATGCCGTCGAGCAGCGCGCGACGGAAGACCTTGTAGCAGGTCTCCATGTCGGTCAGGTTCAGGTTCGAGCAGACGTTGGACAGCAGGGTGAGGAGCTTGTTGCCCACCGTGTGCCAGAAGAAGAGCACCCGGTGCGGCCCGCCAAGGAAGCGCGAGCCGTAGACGACGTCGGCTTCGTCGGCGACGATCGGGCCGAGCAGCACCGGGTACTCGCTCGGGTCGTATTCGAGATCGGCGTCCTGGATGAGGACGATCTCGCCCCGCGCCGCGGCGAAGCCCTGCCGCAGCGCCGCGCCCTTGCCCTGGTTGACCGGCTGCTCCACCAGGCGCAGCGGGAAGCGGCCGCTTGCCGCGATCTCGCGCAGCAGCTCGCGCGTGCCGTCGCGCGAGCAGTCGTCGACCACCACCATCTCGCGCGACAGGCCGTCGGGCATCGGCGCCGAGGCCACGCGCGACAACAGCTCCTCGATCGTCCCGCGCTCGTTGAAGGCGGGGATCACCACCGAAACCGTGATGGACATCGCCGCTACTCTATCGCCCCGCAGCGCCACGCAAACCCAGACGCGCGGCCGAAGCAGAGAAGAGAAAGGAAGAAAAGCTCGGTTGAGGGAAAAGGACGCTTCCTTCGCCAGCGTCGCCCAGTCCGACCGGGTGCGAGTTCACGAGGGCGGAGCGCAAGCCCATTCTCCTAACCGGAGCTTTCCGCTTTGGCGCCCGGCGTTCGAGCTCTCGCCATCCTGCGAAGAAAGGCTCGACGAAGGGGAAGGACGCCTTCATCGCCAGCCTCGAGACTTCGACCCGCTCACCAATTCACGAGGGCGGTCCGGCCGCCCATACTCCGAACCGGAGCTTTCCGCTTTGGGGCCCAGCGTTCGAGCTCTCGCCATCCTGCGAAGAAAGGCTCGACGAAGGGGAAGGACGCCTTCATCGCCAGCCTCGAGACTTCGACCCACTCACCAATTCACGAGGCTGGTCCGGCCGCCAATACTCCTAGCCGGAGCTTTCCGCTTTGGGGCCCAGCGTTCGAGCCCTCGCCATCCTGCGAAGAAAGGCTCGACGAAGGGGAAGGACGCCTTCATCGCCAGCCTCGAGACTCCGACCCGCTCACCAATTCACGCGGCTGCTCCGGCCGCCAATACTCCTCGCCGGAGCTTTCCGCTTGTGTCGGTTGGGTTCGATCGGGTGTGAGGTCACGAGGGCGGTCCGATTGCCCACATTCCTTAGCGGGGCCTTCCGCTCTGGGGTTCGTCAGTCGAGGCGCTGCCGTTCCCTCTTCATTGACAATCGGCGAGCCCGGCCTAGACTTTGCAGCGGACGCTGGCGTCCCCAGGAGCTCTCTCATGGTTGCAGGCGCTCGAGTTCTTCGCTCTTTTCAGCCGGTTCCGGCGGTCGCCGCGCTCGCGGCCCTGGTCGCTCTCGCGGTCGCATCTCCCGCGACGGCGCTGGTGATGCAGCCGGTCGACGACGACGCTCTGGCGGCCAAGAGTCGCCTGGCCGTGGTGGCCACGGTCTCCGCGGTGCTGCCTGCCGGAGTCCCGCGGCCGGTGACCGACTACCTGGTCGCGATCGAGCGCTTCCTCAAGGGTTCGACGGCCGGAACTTCGATTGTGGTGCGCGTTCCCGGCGGTCTCGACCCGGCGAGCGGCCTCGAGCTCGTGGTCCCCGGCGCGCCGCGCTTCCGCGTCGGCGACCGGGTCCTCCTCTTTCTCGACCCGAACGACGACGGCAGCTACCGCATCAAGCATCTCGTGGCGGGCGCTTTCCACCGCCTCGAAGTCCAGGGGCGTGAGATCGCCTACCGCAACGATTCCGAGGTGGTGGCGATCACCGGCGGCGCCGGCGCCCCGCCGCAGAGGGCGCGCGACTTCGGCCGCTTCGCCGACTGGGTGGAACGCAGCGCGACCTCGCGCCTGCGCCCCTGGCCGGACTACTGGACTTCGGTCGCTCCGGAGCCGCTGGCGAGCGTGACCTTCCTCTACAACCTGATCCGCGACGAGGAGTCCGGGCTGCTGGTGCGCTGGTTCGAGTTCGACACCGGCGGCAGCGTCAACTGGTTTGCCCACCAGACCGGCCAGGTCGGCCTGTCGGGCGGCGGCTACAGCGAGTTCCAGCAGGGCCTGACGATGTGGAACAACGAGGCCAAGACGCCGCTGCGCCTGCTCTATCGCGGCACGACCTCGGCCACCGGCGGCCTGCAGACCTACGACGCCAAGAACGTCATTCTGTTCAACGATCCGAACCACGAGGTCGACGACTTCGACTGTTCCTCGGGCGGCATCCTGGCGGTCACCAGCTACTGGCGCGACACCTCCGTCAGCCGGGTGTTCAAGGGCCAGCGCTACACGGTGCTGGTCGGCTCGGACATCATCGTCAACGACAATCTGACCTGCTACTTCGCGGGCCAGTCGAACCCCTCGGCCGCCGCGGCGCGGGTCTTCGCCCACGAGATCGGGCACTCGCTCGGCCTCGCGCACTCGAGCGAGAACCCGAACGAGCCCAACGCGACCTTGAAGGAAGCCCTGATGTACTACCGCAACACCTTCGCGACGCGCGGCGCGACGCTCAACAGCGACGACCAGGCGGCGATCCGGGCGCTCTATCAGCAGGGCTCGACCGGCGGCGGCGGGGGCGGCGGCGGCGGCACCCCCGGTTGCCCGGCCAACACCCTCTGCCTGCTCAACAAGCGCTTCCAGGTGACCGCGACCTGGTCGAACCAGTTCGACGGCTCGAGCGGCACGGCGGGAGCGACGCCGAACACCGATCTGTCGGGCTTTTTCTACTTCACCGACCAGAGCAACGTCGAGCTGATCGTCAAGATCCTCGACTTCGGCGGGACGTTCAAGGTCTTCTACGGCGAGCTGACCAATCTCCACTTCCAGATGACGGTCACCGATACCCAGACCGGCCGCACCAAGACCTACTCCAACACCCCCGGCGACTGCGGCGCGATCGACAACCAGTTCGAAGCCGCGCTCGTCGGCCCGGGCAGCGACGACCTCCCGGGCCTCGACGCGCAGGCCGGCAGCTGCGTCGCCAATGCCAACACCGTCTGCCTGCTGGCGAACCGCTTCCGCCTGACCGTCGACTGGCGCAACCAGTTCGACGGCTCGAGCGGTCTCGGCACCGGCAAGAAGCTCTCCGACCTGACGGGCGCCTTCGCCTTCACCGATCCGGCGAACCTCGAGATCCTGGTCAAGACGCTCGACTTCGGGGATCGGATCCTGGTGATCTACGGTTCGCTGTCGAATCTCGAATATCACTTGCACGTCACCGACACCACGACCGGCGCGGTCAAGAACTACGACAACGCCGCGGGTCGGTACTGCGGCGGCCTCGACAACAACGCCTTCTGATCGATCCGCCGGGCGGCGACGAACGCGCAGCCCCCGAAGATCAAGGCGAGCGCCAGGCCGGCCCGGGTCCACTGCAGCAGCGCGTGCGAGCCGTAGCGCACGAACGCGGCATCCGGGTAGCGTGGCGCACCGTCGTCGGACGTGAAAGGCGTGCGTCCCGTCAGTCGGCCCCAGGTTTGCGCGACCGCCCCCGGGAGCGCGACGGCCGCCGTGACCAGAGGCGAATCGCGCGGGCTCCAGATCGATTCGTGGAGGCGACCTGGGTCGGCCGAGAGACGCTCGGCGTAGCCGTCGAAGGGCACCAGGAGCGGAAGCCCACCGACCACCAGGCTCGCGGCCAGGAGCGCCGCGATCCCGACTCGAGCGGCAACTCCCAGCCGCTTCCACCGCGCGAGCACGAACCCCGCCGGCAGCACCGCCAACGGCAGGAGCGGCACCAGGAGCCGTGGTCCCCAGCAGTCTCCACCCCACCACTGGTAGAACTTCGCAGCCACCACCGCGAGCGAGGCGCACGAGGCGGCGCCCACGGCGGCGACCGCCGGACGTCTGCGCCAGAGGTCGCCCGTCCCGAAAGGGGCAAGAGCGAGAAGCGGGCAGTACCAGAGGATCCCCTTGCCGGGAGAGATCAGCAGTCCGACGAGGCCGATCGCGAGCGGCGTCGCGAAGCGCCTGGCCTCCTCGCCATAGCCGGTCTCGAACACGCTGCCGAACCGCGTCAGGTCGAAGAGCGCCACGGCGACGAGCCAGAAGACGAATGGCGCCGACCAGGCAGCGAACGGCCGCCAGCGCGGCCCAGGCCGTCGCAGGGCGAGCCAGACAGCGCCGATCGCGATCGGCGCGACGGCTACCAGGTGCGCCACCTTGGTCGCCACCATGAGCCCGGAGAAAAAGCCACTCGTCGCGAGCGCTCCAGTCGAGCCCCTCGCTCCCCGATCAGCGCGAGCGAAACCGAGCAGCGCGACCGCCAGGCAGAGGGCCGCCAGCGGTTCGGACAGGAAAGTCGACGCGTAGTGCGCCAGGAGAGTGCCGGCGCCGAGCAAGGTCGAGGTGGCGAGCGCCGCGAGGGCCGGCAGCCCGAGCTCCAGCGCCAGAAGAAAGGTCACGCCGACCGTCGCTCCCGCGGCAATCGCGACGGCGAGCGAAGTGCCGAAGATCGGAGCGCCGGTGCGCAGGTTGCCTTCCGCGTCGCGGGTTTCCGGCAGCTCGAGGCGATCGAAGACCGGCCCGCTCGCGGCATAGAACGGCGCGGCGACGAGCGACAGCCCGAGACCGTACTTGGAATAGAGCTCTCCGTCCGCGCCTTGGACCGAGCGCGCCACGACACCTCGAAGGTTCGGCGACGAGACCGCGACCGACCCTCTCTCGACGATCGCTTCGGTCACCTGATAGACCAGCACGTCGTCGCCGAAGACGAAGACACCCCGGGCGGTCGAGGCGTAAAGAGCGGTACAGGCGAGGGCGAGCAGGGCCGCCGTACCGAGAGCGGCTCGGCTCACGTCAGCGCTTTCCCGTGCGGGGGCGGCATCGTGCGAACATACCGCGGAGCCGCGAGGATTCGAAACCTGGAGGCGCTCGCGCAGCCGAGTGCTCCTCTACTCCCAACAGGCGGAGCCGCCGCGCGATGAACATGTCGAGACCCGGACCGACCCGCGCTGGACTCCGGAGAGAGTGGAGGCTGGACCTGGCGGCGGCGATGCTCGGCGTCGCGTCGTTTCTATATTTCTGCGACCCGGCGGTCCTATCTCCTCGTCGGGTCGGCTGGCTCCTGGGCCTCGAAGACCCGGCCCAGAGCTTCCTCTCTTGGCAGTTCTTCCGCGACACACCGCTGTTGCAGTTTCCGCTCGGGCTGAACTCCCGCTTCGGGACCGACCTCGGAAGCTCGATCGTCTTCTCCGACTCCTTGCCGCTGCTCGCTCTGCCTCTCAAGCTCGCCCGGGCGCTGTTGCCGCCGGTATTCCAGTACCACGGCGCCTGGATCCTGGGCTGTCTGGTGCTCCAGGGCGTCACCGCCCGGCGCTTGCTCGCCCGGTTTCACGACGATGCCGCGGGCCAGCTGCTCGGCGCTGCGTTCTTCGTGCTCTCGCCGTCTCTCCTCTGGCGATTGAACGGACACTTCTCGCTCCTGGCGCACTGGATCCTCCTCGGTGGTCTGGCGCTGTTCTTCTCGCCGAAGTTCCGGCGTGCGGCGTGGCTCGCACTGCTGTCGGTGGCCGTGCTGATCCACGCCTACCTCTTCGTCATGGCGGCGGGCATCTGGGCGGCGGACCTGTTTTCGCGCGGCCGCGCCCACGAGCTCCGATGGCGCCGGCTCCTCCTCGACCTCGGACTCGGCTTCGTGCTGACGGCGGCCTGGATGTACGTCGCCGGCTATTTCGTCGCCGGGGACTCGGTCACCGTGGGCGGCTTCGGGTACTACCGAATGAATCTGCTCTCTCCGGTCGACCCCACGAGAGCGTGGTCTCGGCTGTTGCCGGCCCTTCCTCACGCCCCCGGCGAATACGAGGGGTTCAATTTCCTCGGGAGCGGTCTGTTGGTCGCCGGCCTGGTCGCGCTGGTCGGCCGTCTCCGGTTGCCACCCGGCCCGGGATCGACCGCGAGGCCGACGGCATCGCTGATCGGGATGGGCGCTGTGCTCTTCGTGTACTCGCTCTCGAACCACGTGTACGCCGGTCAGGTCCAGGTGGCATCGTACGCGGTCCCGCCGGGATTCGAAGGAGTCGTCGGCGCGTTCCGCGCCTCGGGCCGGATGTTCTGGCCCGTCGCCTACCTTCTCTACCTGCTGATTCTCGTCGGATTGCTGC
Organism: Thermoanaerobaculia bacterium; assembly: GCA_046331385.1. Classification (GTDB taxonomy): domain Bacteria; phylum Acidobacteriota; class Thermoanaerobaculia; order Multivoradales; family JAGPDF01; genus JAXLQW01. The sequence continues at coordinate 147,998 of JAXLQW010000001.1, read as the reverse complement.
GCCGGTTCCCGCGCCGAATCGCCATCGGGCTCTTAAGCGCTCTCTTGGCGCTGCAAGCGGTCGACTTGTCCGGCGCCGCAGCCGAGATCCGCGGCCGCTTCCGTCCGGGTCGCTCCTGGAGCTCGCCGCTCCAGTCCCCGTTCTGGGAGGCGGCCGGCGGGCGATACGACCGGATCCTCGTCGTGCCTCCAGGAAACGACTCGAAGGGGTTCGTTCCGCTCTCGTACTTCGCTGCGCTGCATCACATGACGATCAACAGCGGCTACTACAATCGGTTCGACGGCCTGCGGCTGAGAATCGCAGCCCGCAGGCAGCGCGCGCAACTCGATCAGCAGCGGATCGACCCACGCGCGCTCTACGTCTTCCGCGGCTTCGAGGGACCCTGGGAGTCGCTGCTGCAATCCCGGTCGGCGCCGGACTTCGTCGGTCGGATCGACGGCTACGCGATCTTCGCCCCCGGTTTCGGACCAGTCGATCCCTCGTGGCAGAGCGCGCAGCAGCCGGATCGGCCCGAGAAGCCGGCGAGGCATCATCGCCGGAGGAGACGATGATCCGCTGGATCACGCTGCTCTCGGCCCTCCTCGCCGCAGTACTCCAAGGCTGCCGGGAGGGCGACGCTGCCGACGGCGCGGCGATCGCGGAGCTATCGAGCTCGGCTCAGGAGCTCGACCTGTCGCCCTCTTCATTCGCCGACCTCGACCTCGAGCTGAAGCCCTTGCGCCCGCTCGACGAGAACGTCGAAATCAGCCTGTTCATCCACTTGCTCGACGGAAAGCAACGCCTCGTTCGCACCTTCGACCGGCAACTCGACGAGGGTTGGCCGATCAGCGGGTCGATCCGGATCTCGGCGCGCCTCTTTCTCTCCGCGCTCGCGGAGCCGCCCGCGGCCGGCGAGTATTCGGTGACGGTCGGACTGTTCGATCCGCTGATCGGGCGGTTCGCCGTCGAGACCCGCAACCGACGGGTCGGCAAGCAGGAGTACGAAGTCGCCCGGGTGCGGATCGCCGAACCGAAGCCCGAGCCGACGCGCATCGACTTTCTCAAGGGCTGGGCGGAGGAAGAGCTGACTCCCGACCTCGAGGTCTTGCGCGATCGACCGCTGCTGCCGGGCCGGAGGGGCAGCCTTCGTCTCGAGCCGATCGATCGACCGGCGGAGGTCTGGTTCCAGGTCCAGCTTCCCGCTCCAGGGCTCGCCGACGAGGTGCAGATTCACGACGGGGACCGCCATGCTCGGCTCCGGATCTCCAGCTCTTGCGCACCGACGTTCGCCGAGGCGACCGGCCCCGGAACGCACGCGTTATCTCTCCGGCTCACGCCCGTCGGCACGCGCCGATGCACGATCCTGTTCGAAGCGAACCACGTGGTTCGGACGGCCGATGGCCGCCTGGTCGCGCCCATTCTCCGAGCCGTGGCTTGGCGGAGCGCTCGCTCCTGACTCCGAGGCGGCCGGGGCGAACCGCCCTGCCGGCGGGCGTCGCTTCCGCTGACCACGCTCCGACTCCCCCGTAAGGGGTGTTACCGGCTCCACCTCCATGCCGAGTCGACGCGGCTAGACTCCCTCTTCGTCGCTGAGGAAGAGGAGAGCAGCCATGGCCCGAGGGCGAATCCTCCTGATGCTGGTGGGCATCTCGGCTCCCGCCCTCGCCCAGCCGGTGGCGACGATCGACGGTTGCGCGCTCTTCCCGCCCGACAACATCTGGAACGCGCCGGTCGACCGCCTGCCGCTCGATCCGCGCTCGAGCGACTACGTCGCCTCGATCGGTCTCGGCACGGCGCTCCACGCCGACTTCGGTAACGAAATCCAGTTCGGCGGGCCGTTCGGGATCCCCTACTCCTGGATCGACAATGACTCGTCGATGATCGGCGTCGTCTTCGACCCGGAGGCCGCCGACGAGTGCGACCCCGGCCCGTATCCGCTCGTCGGCGCGCCGATCGAGGGCGGCGGAGTCGGCGGCGGCGACCGCCACGTCCTGGTGGTGCGCGGCGGAACCTGCCGGCTGTACGAGACCTACTCCACCTACCCGAACGGCCAAGGCGGATGCGTGAATCCGGGCGGCTGGTGCGCCTATTCGGGAGCGATCTTCGACCTGACCTCGAATGTCCTGCGCCCCGACACGTACACCTCCGGCGACGCCGCCGGCCTGCCGATCCTCGAGGGCCTGGTGCGCTACGACGAGATCGCCGCCGGTGAGATCCGTCATGCCCTGCGCTTCACCGCCAACGAGACCCGCAAGGCGCACGTCTGGCCGGCACGACACGACGCCTCGGACCTGACGGCGCTCACCTACCCGCCGATGGGCCAGCGCTTCCGGCTGAAGGCGAGCGTCGACATCTCGGGCTTCTCCAGCGATGCCCAGGTCATCCTGCGCGCTTTGAAGCGCTACGGCATGATGCTCGCGGACAACGGCGGCGACTGGTTCCTCTCCGGCGCTCCCGACACCCGCTTCGACAACGACACGCTGCACGACGATTTCGACCAGATCCACGGCAGCGACTTCGAAGCGGTCGACGTGACCTCGCTGCGCATCGTCGCCAGCTCGGGCGCCTCGAACCACCTCTTTTCCGACGACTTCGAGCGCGGCACGACCGCGAGCTGGAACGGCCACTCGCCCTAGCGGAGGGCTGGCACCGGCGGTCGAGGTCCACCGTGGCCGAGCCTCTCCTCCAGAACCCACCCCGTCTCGTCGATCCCTGCTGCGCCGAGCCGACGTTCGCCGGTCGAGCTCTCGCGCGTCGCGACTACGCGGTCTCGCCTCGCCAGCGCGCCGCGAGACCGCCGAGCAGGATGATCTCGGGCTCGAGGCGGACGCCGAAGCGCTCGGCGACCGCGTCGTGCGCGGCGCGCATCAGGGCGAGGACGTCGGCCGCCGAAGCGCCGCCGCGGTTGACGATGACGTTGGCGTGCTTCTCCGAGATCTGCGCCCCGCCGACCGTCCGGCCCTTCAAGCCGCAGACTTCGATCAACCGGCCGGCGTAGTCGCCCGGCGGGTTCTTGAAGATCGAGCCCGCGTTCGGCACGCCCGAGGGCAGCGCGGCCCAGCGCTTGCGATTCAGCTCGTCGATGCGGCCGAGCAGCTCGGCCGCGTTCCCGGAGCGGAGCGCGAAGTGCGCCCGGGTGACGATCGCCCCGCTGCGCTTCAGGTTGGTCGAGCGGTAGGAAGCCTCGAGATCGGCCGGCGCCAGCCGCCGCCGCCGGCCATCGCGCTCGACCACCCGCACCGAGGCGAGGACGTCGGCGATCTCGGTGCCGTAGCTGCCGGCGTTCATGAACACCGCGCCGCCGATCGTCGACGGAAAGCCGGCTAGGGTCTCGAGCCCGGCGAGGCCGGCGACGGCGGCCCTGCGCGCCACCTGGGCAAGCACCGCGCCGCCGCCGGCCGAGATCCGCGGCGGCCGGACCCGCACCCGCTTCAGCTCGCCCACCAGACGCGTGACCACGCCCGAGAGCCCCGCGTCGGGGATCAAGACGTTGGAGCCCAGGCCGAGCAGGTGGAGCGGGATGCCGGCTTCGTGGGTGACGACCGCGAGATGTGCAAGGGCGGCTTCGCTCGCCGCCTCGACCAGCAGCTCCGCCGGTCCGCCGACCTTCAGCGTCGTCGAGCGCGCCAGCGGCTCCTGCGAGCGGACGGTGAGGTCGGGGATCGCCCGCAGGGCCTCCGCGAGCGGCGACGAGCCGTCAGATAACCGGTTCAGGTTGCGTCTCTCTGATCACGAAGCGCCCCTCCGGCGGACTCCGGCGGGCGCCCCATCGAGGGTAGTATAGCGGCGTAAATCGGCGCTCACGGGCTCGGGCGAGGAGAGGTCATGGCGGACGCGAAAACGGAACGGGTGAAGGCGATCGAAGGCGCCCTGGCGCAGATCGAGCGTCAATTCGGCAAGGGATCGATCATGCGCCTCGGGCAACGCGAGGGCCAGGCGCTCGAGTTCATTCCGACCGGGTCGCTGGCGGTCGACGCGGCGATCGGCATCGGCGGCTTCCCGCGCGGACGGGTGGTCGAGATCTACGGTCCGGAGTCCTCGGGCAAGACGACGCTCGCGCTGTCGGTGATCGGCCAGGCGCAGAAGCGCGGCGGAGTCGCGGCCTTCATCGACGCCGAGCACGCGCTCGACGCCGAGTACGCCAAGAAGCTCGGGGTCGACATCGACAACCTGCTGGTCTCGCAGCCGGACTTCGGCGAGCAGGCGCTCGAGATCGCCGAGACCCTGGTGCGCTCGAACGCGGTCGACATCATCGTCGTCGACTCGGTGGCCGCGCTCGTGCCGCGCGCCGAGCTCGAGGGCGAGATGGGCGATTCGCACGTCGGCCTGCAGGCGCGCCTGATGTCGCAGGCGCTGCGCAAGCTGACCTCGATCGTCTCGAAGTCGAAGACCTGCCTCGTCTTCATCAACCAGATCCGCGAGAAGATCGGGGTCATGTTCGGCAACCCCGAGACCACCACCGGCGGCCGGGCGCTCAAGTTCTACTCCTCGGTGCGCATCGACATCCGGCGCATCTCGGCGATCAAGGAGGGCGAGGAGGTCACCGGCAGCCACGTCAAGGTGAAGATCGTCAAGAACAAGGTCGCGGCGCCCTTCCGCCAGGCGGAATTCGACATCGACTACGGCGAGGGCATCTCGCGTACCGGCGAACTCGTCGACCTCGGCATCGAGCACAAGATGGTGCAGAAGAGCGGCGCCTGGTTCGCCTACGGCGACGTACGGCTCGGGCAGGGGCGCGAGAACTCGAAGCAGTTCCTGCGCGACAACCCGGAGCTGGCGAACGAGCTCGAGACCAAGCTGCGCCAGGCGCTCGGCCTCACCGGCGGCGTGACGGTCGAGGAGGCGGTCGCCGCCCGATGACCGGCCGCGGCCTGCTCGCCGCGGCTCTGGCGCTCGCCGCCGCGCCGGTGGTGGCGGCGCCGGCGGCGCCGGCGGCCCCGGCGGTCGCCCTGGCGGTCGAGGGGCTCGCCTGGAGCGGTCACGCGATCCGCCTGCGTATCGACCAGGGGCGGCCGATCGCCAGCTCGAGCCTGCGCTTCTACGTCTTCGTCGACGACAACCAGCTCGAGACGGTGGACACCCGCGGCGGCACGAGCCGCTTCACCCTCGCCACCGTCTGGCCCGCCCCCGGCCGGCACAGGCTGAAGGTCCGCAGCGGCACTCTCGAGGCTTCGACCACGGTGCGCGTCGTCGGCAGCGGCGAGATCGCGGCGGCGATCGCCGCTCTCCTGGCGCTCGCCGGCGTGGCCGGCGGCCTCGTCTACCTGCGCGCCCGCCGCACGCTTCCCGCCGCGTGAGCGGCGCGCGCCGGCGGCCCTAGCCCTTGTTGGCGAGGCGGCGCCACCACGAGCCGCCGCTCTCGGTCGCGGTCGCGCCGAGATCCTCGATCGCCGTCGGCAGCAGGGCGATCGCCCCCTTGCGCAGCTGGAGGATGAGGCGATCGAGCCGCCGCGCCCGCTCGTCGCCCGCGCCGGCGAGCAGCTGCGACAGCGGGCGGTGGCCGTCGATCGCGTCGTAGAACTGGCGAATCTCGGAGGGCATGCGGCCGCGCTCGTCCTCGTCCGGCTTCTGTACCCAGACCGGCACGTAGCGCTCGATGGCGTCGAAGGGGAGCGCCAGATGATGGCGCAGGAAGACCGCCTCCTCCTCGGCCACCTGCTCGATGAGCAGGTCGGTCAGACGCAGCTCGGTCGACGCCGTGTCGCCGGCGTCGCCGACGGTGTGGATGTCGAGCACTTCGCGCACCGTCAGGTCGTAGGCCGTATGCAGGAAGCGGAAGTACGAGCCGCGCACTTCGTTGTACAGCTCGTCGAGCGTTCGGCGCCCATCGACCGCGCGCAAGAGCCGGCGCTCGAGCGGGTTGGGTTCCTTCGGCGACGGTCCCCGTCCGCGCCCGAGGACGATGTTGTCGTGCACGTAGAGCCGGCGAATGCGGCCGTACTCGTCGGCCCAGCGGCTCCCTTCCATCGCCAGCCCCACCGCGGGCAGGGGCTGCGGCAGGAGGTCCTCCTCCGGCGGCATCTCGGCGGCGAAGAAGAAGACGCCGCTCTTCCACAGGAAGATGTCGCAGACCAGGTCCTGAATCTGCTGGGTGAGCGCCGCGGAGACCACGTCCTCGCGCAGGATGCCGAGCTCGCCCAGCACCACGCCGAGGCGCTTGCCCTGCTTCTGACAGTAGGTCAAGGCCCGGATGAGCGTGTTGTCGCTCACCAGCCCTTGAACCAGGAGATGCTGTCCGAAGAACTCAGCTGCGTCGTCGGAGAAGCAGGAGACGACGTCGCCGTCGCGGAAGAACACCTGTTTCTCGCGGCCGCTGCGGCGAACCACCAGCGAGCCGGTCCGCCGGTCGTTGTGCGCCCATTGCAGGAGGTCGCCGATCGGGAACGAGGAGAGGCGGCCGGAGAACTCCATAAATCGCTCTGGCATGTTAGCTGCTTCCGCTCCAGCCTGACAACCGGATTCCGGGAGGCTTATGCTCTCGCGCGCCATGCGTTCGTTCGCCGCCATCGCCCTGCTCGTCCTCGCTGGAGCCGCTCCGGCCGTCGCCGCCACGCCGCCTTGCGCCCCCTGCGCCGGAATCGTCCTCGACGACCCGTACGCCGAGCTCGGCGCGCTCGCGGCTTCGCCCGCGCTCGCCAAGGACGCCCATCTCGCCTTCGCCTGGGAGATGCCGCTCGACGCCTCGGCGACGCCGGCCGGCGCGCGCGCGGTGGCCGCCGCCGGCGGCGAGCCCTGGCTGCGGCTGGTCTTCCGCACCCCCGCGCCGCTGCTCGAGCACCTCGAGCGCTTGCAGGGCGAGATCGCCATCGCGGCCGAATTGGCGCGCACCGCCGGCGACCGCGCCCACTTCCAAATCTTCTGGCGCCCCGAGGGTCAGGACTCCTCGCCGCTCGACGCCCGGCAATACGCCTTCCTGCTCAAGCGCGCCGCGGTGGCGATCACCGGCGCCGCGCCGGACGCGCCGGTCGCCACCATGCCGCTCGTCGGCGACGAGACCTGGCTGCGGACGTTCTATGGCGAGGAGGTCGCGGCGTATCTCGACGGCGTCGCATTCGTGCCGCGCGACGCGAGCGCGAGCGGCGCCGATCCGCGGCTCGCGGCGCTCGCCGAGCTCGACCCCGGGCGAGCGGCGATCCTCGACGCGATCGCGCTGCCCGCCGACACGGCGCTGGCGCTACCGGCCGCCGCGCTTGGCGCGGTCGCGGGTTTCGAGCGCGTGTTCTTCCGCGCCGCCGCGGCGCCGGCGGCGAAGGACCTGGCGCCGCTGAAAGTCCTCGCCAACGAGTTCGCCGGCGAGCTTGCCTACGACGCCAACTCGGCGCCCGGCGGCGTCTCGGGCTGGGTCTTCGTGCGCGGCAAGGATCTCGGACTGCGGGTGGTCGCGGCGGCGCCGGAGGGCGCCAAGCAGCTGTCGCTCTCCTTCCCCGATCCGACTTTGCGCGAGCCCTCGGTCGTTCGCCTGGGAACCGGCGAGGCGGTGCCGATTCCGAGCTACCGCCGCACCGAGACCGGTCTCGAGGTCGAGGTCGCCAACCCGCGCGCCGCGGTCGTGCTGCGGGTGGCGCGCGCCTCGGTCGAGGAGCTGAAGGGGGTCGAGGAGAAGGTCACCGTCGCCGGCGAGCGCCAGATGCCGGTCGAGGAGATCCTGCGCCGCCTACAGGCCTTTGAGGACGCGCAGACCCGGCGCCTCTACCACTACCAGGCGGTCAACTCGACGACCCTGCGCTTCCAGGCCGCCTCGGGCGTGCAGACGATCGAGGCGACGTTCGAGGGCGAGCTCTTCTATCGCCAGGGCCAACCGTTCGACTGGGCCTGGCAGAGCTTCTACATCAACGGCGTCAAGTGGCGCGGCAAGTCGATCCCCGAGATTCCGCTCGTGCAGCCCGAGAAGGCGGCGGCGATGCCGCTCGAGATCCTGTTCACCAAGGAATACCGCTACTCGCTGCGCGGCAGCGAGCGCCTCGCCGGACGCGATTGCTGGGTGGTCGACTTCGCGCCCAACGTCGCCGTGGTCGAGGGCCGCACGCTCTACAAGGGCTCGGTCTGGGTCGACAAGCAGATCTACGCCCGCGTGCGCTCGCGGGCCGTGCAGCTCGGACTGACCGGCGAGGTGATCTCGAACGAGGAGACGATGGAGTACTCGCCGATCGAGGCCGGCGGGGCGACGGCGCCGTGGAGCGCCGACGCCTTCGTCCTGCCGCTGCGGGTGACCGGGCAGCAGATCCTGTCGGTGGTCAACACCGCGACGGTGGTCGAGAAGGAGGTGCGGCTCAGCCACCTGTCGATCAACGGGCCGGAGTTCGACGAGCGGCGCGAGGCGGTGCTCGCCTCCGCCGCGACCATGGTGCGCGACACCGCCGGTGGGCTGCGCTACCTGGTCAAGGACACCGCGACCGGCGAGCGCCAGGTCAAGGAGGGCTTCGACACCAACAAGCTGTTCGCGCTCGGCGGCGTCTTCTACGACGAGTCGCTCTCCTATCCCATCCCGCTCGTCGGACTGAACTACTTCGATCTCGATTTCCACGGCGGCAAGCGGCAGCTGAACGCCTTCTGGGGCGGCGTGCTCGGCATCGTCAACTACGCCGATCCGCGCTTCCTGGGATCCAAGCTCGACCTCGGCGTCGACGTCTTCGCGATCGCGCTCGCCTCGACCGACCAGCTTTTCCGCTCCGGCGAGCAGTCGAAGGGCGAGGAGGTCAAGGAGCTTCCGGCGCGCGTGACGGTCAACTTCGGCTTCCCGCTCGGCAACTTCCTCAAGGTCAACTCCTCCTATCGGCTCGCCTACTCGAAGTTCAGCTCCACCGACAACACCGCCGACGACTTCGTCCTGCCGTCGGACCACCTGCGCCACCGCTTCGACCTCGGCCTGCAGTACGCCCGCGGCGGCTACCGGCTGAACGTCGAGGGCGCGTACAACCTGCGCTCGAAGTGGGATTTCTGGGGCCCGCCGGGGAACCCGGAGTTCGACCCGGACGCCGAGAAGTACGCCACCTGGGAGGCCTCGGCGGCGAAGAATTGGTATCTGCCGAACTTCCAGAAGTTCGGCCTCGAGGTGAACTACTTCGGCGGCAGCAACCTCGATCGCTTCAGCAAGTACCAGTTCGGCTTCTTCGGCGGCAACCGCGTGCACGGCTACCAGATCGGCAAGGTGCGCGCCGAGAAGGGCTACGCGGCGCACGTCACCTACGGCTTCGAAGTCGGGAAGCTGCTGCGCCTCGACGCGGTCGGCGACGCCGCCTGGGCGACCGACAAGGTGAGCGGCTACGACCACGAGCTGCTCGCCGGCGTCGGCCTGCAGGGCACCTTCATGGGACCCTGGGAGACGCTGGTCAACGTCGACGTCGGCACGCCGGTGGCCGGTCCCGACACCGGATTCGTCGCCTACGTCGTCTTCCTGAAGCTCTTCAAGTAGGCGCGCCGGTGGACGAGGAACGGCGGCCGACCGACGACGGCCACGAGGACGGCGAATCTCCGCCGGAGATCGTCGAGCTGCCGATCGCGGACGTCCTCGATCTGCACTCGTTCCGTCCCGGCGAGGTGCGCGACCTGGTGCTGACCTATCTCGACGAGGCGCACGCGCGCGGCTTCGCCAGCGTGCGCATCGTGCACGGCAAGGGCCTCGGCGCGCAGCGGGCGCTGGTGCGCGCCCTCGCCGGGCGCGACCCGCGGGTGGTGGCGCTCCACGACGCGCCGCTCGAGGCCGGTTCGTGGGGCGCGACCGTGATCACCTTCCGGCGCTGACCCCGGGCCCCTGCGTGGGAGCCGCGCGGGCCTTGACTCTCCCGTTCGCCGACCGGAGGATGTCGGCGATGGCCACCGCCGCAGGCGCCTGGCGCCGCTGGGCGCGCAAGACCCGGGTCGCCCTCCATGGGGCGCGCGTCGAGCTCGTCTACTCACCGCGCTACTACTTCCAGGCCCCCGGATTGCTGCTCGACCCCCGGCGGGCGATCCACCTCCTGGCCTTCCTGCGCCGCGACGGACTGCTGTCGCGGCGCCTCCCGCCCGAGCCGGAGCCAGCGAGCTTCGATCTCCTGCGCCAAGTGCACGACGACGCCTACCTCGAGGCCCTGCAAAGGCCGGGGACCCTCGGCCGGGCTTTCGGCTCCATGCTCCCCGACGACGCGGAGCAGGAGATCCTCGCCGTGCAACGCGCCATGGTCGGAGGCACCCTCGCCGCGGCGCGCGCGGCGCTCGCCGCGCGCGGCTTCGCGGTCAATCTCGGCGGCGGCCTGCACCACGCGCGGCGCGACCGCGGCGCGGGCTTCTGCGTGCTCAACGACCTGGCGGTGGCGATCGCCGGCCTGCGGCGCGACGGCTTCGCCGCACCGATCCTGATCGTCGATCTCGATCTGCACGACGGCGACGGCACGCGCTCGCTGTTCGCCGACGACCCGACCGTGCACACGTTTTCGATCCACAACCAGCCCTGGGACGAGGCGGGCGGAGTCGAGACGACGGCCATCGCCCTCGGCAGCGGCGTCGACGACGCCCGCTTGCTCGCGGTCCTCGATCGCAGCCTGCCGCCGGTGGTCGAGCGCTTCCGGCCGCGCCTGATGTTCTACCTCGCCGGCGCCGACGTCGCCGCCGACGACGCGCTCGGCGACTGGAAGATGACCGCCGGCGGCATCCTGGCGCGCGACCTGCGGATCGCCGACCTCGCCCGCTCGCGGCACCTGCCGTGCGCCATCACCCTCGCCGGCGGCTACGGCGACCACGCCTGGCGCTACCCCGCCCGCTTCGTCGCCCGCCTGCTGCTCGGTCGCGAGCTCGAGCCGCCGCCGACCGACGAGCTGATCCTCGAGCGCTTCCGCGGCGTCGTCCGCGGCGTGCGCCGCGAGGAGCTGTCGGGAGAGGCGACGGACGAGTTCTTCACCGCCGAGGACCTCGGCATCCCCGGCGCCGGCCCGAGCCGGCGGCGCTTCCTCGGCTTCTACACCCGCGCTGGAATCGAGCTCGCTCTCGAGCGACTCGGCTACCTCGGGCGGCTGCGACAGCTCGGCTACCGCGAGCTCGAATTCGAGCTCGACCTCGCGAATCCCGGTGGCGAGACGCTGCGGATCTGGGGCTCTCCCGGACGGCGCGAGCTGCTCGTCGAGCTGCGCGCGCGGCGCGATCGTTCGACGCTGCCCGGCCTCGAGCTGCTGGCGATCGAGTGGCTCTTGCTGCAGAATCCGCGCGCCGAGTTCACCGTCGGGCGCCCGCTGCTCCCGGGCCAGAGCCGGCCCGGCCTGGGGATGCTGCGCGAGACCATCACCGCGTTGGTCCTGGTCTGCGACCGCCTGCACCTCGACGGCATCGTGGTCACGCCCTCCCGGTGGCACTTGGCGCGCCAGGCGCGGCAGGCGTTCGTCTCTCTCCACCCCGAAGACGAAGGCCTTTTCCGCAGCCTCGAACCCGTGCTCTCGCCCCTGCCGCTCGGCGAGGCGACGGCGGCCGCGGTCGACGGCCGGGTGGTCGACGCCGCGACCGGGGTCGCCGTCGTCTGGAAGCCGGCCCCGATGGTCTTGCCGGTCTCGGAACGGATGAAAGCGCTGCTCGCCGATCCGGCGCGCGAGGCGCGGGTCGAACGTCACCTCCGCGCCTTGCGCCTCGCGGCGCCGGCGCCCTAGGAGAACGCGATGGAGAAGATCGTCCTCGCCGACAAGCTCGCCGCGATCCACGAGCACTGGCGGCCGAAGGTCGTCGCCGAGCTCAACGGCCAGGAGGTCAAGCTGGTGAAGCTGCGGGGCGAATTCGTCTGGCACCACCACGATCGGGAAGACGAGCTCTTCCTGGTGCTCGCCGGGCGGATGCGCATCGAGTTCCGCGATCGGGTGGTCGACCTCGCGGCGGGCGAGGGGCTGGTCGTGCCGCGCGGCGTCGAGCACCGGCCGGTCGCCGAGCAGGAGGCCGCCGTCCTGCTCTTCGAGCCCGCCGCGACGCGCAACACCGGCAACGTCGTCGACGAGCGCCTGACCGCGCCCGACGGCGTGCGGATCTAGCCCGCCCGCCGCCGCGCCGGCCGCGGTCAGCGCGGCAACGGCTTGAGGACGCGGAAGTAGGGCAGCAGGCCGAGGTCGGAATCGCGGTACGGCGTGCGCTCGAACCACCAGAGGTAGCGCGCCCGATGATCGGCGGCGAAGCCCGGATCGGCGAGCGCCTGCTTCCAGGCGGCGGCGATCGTCGGGTCGGCCACCAATCGCTTGGCTTCGTCCTCGAGCTCGCTCTCGCCGATCCACTCCTTGCGCTCGAAGACGTTCGACAGGTAGCCCCACTGGAAGAGCGAATCGGGCGCGCCCGGCTCGAGCAGCGCCGCGGCCACGGCGAAACACGGCTGGTTCGCCGGGATCCAGATCGCGCCCGCGGGGAGGCGGCGCCGCTCGAGCGCGCGCGTCACCCGCGCCGTGACCCGCGTCTGTCCCTGGGCGGGACCGTCGGACCAGGCCGGCTGGTCGACCCGCATCGTCTCCACTTCGGTCTCGATCGGCGCCGTCAAACGCTCGAATCGCAGGTCGTGATCGACCAGACGCTGTTCGATCTCCGGCCAACCGGGCATCAGCAGGTAGCCGCGCGGACGCGGGACCGAGGCTCTCGCCTTGGGAGCGTGGATCCACGCCACCTCGGTCTCGCGTACCGCGCCGCGCCGGAAGCGGAGGATCTCCTCGCCGGAAACGATCGAGGGCTCGCGGTACCAGTCGTAAACCGGAAAGCGGATCCGGTCGCCGGTCGCCTCGGCGGCGTAGTCGAGCGCCATCTCCGACGGCGCCGCTCCGGCCTCCCCCGCGAGCACCGTCGCCAGCGCCGCGCTCGCTTCGGCCGACTGCAGCTCGCGACCGAAGCGACCGGCCTCGGCGACGAGCGCGGCGAGAAAATCGCGGTTGGCGAGCACCCGCTGGCGGTAGGGCTTGTGGGAGTGCATCTCGACCAGTACCGTCGGCCGCTGGCGCAGCGGGAAGTAGCCGCTCGAGTAGCGCGGCGCGAAGGCCGGCGTGGTGAAGCCCTGGGACGGATCGAGCGGATCCTCGAGCTCGACGTAGGGCCCGGCGCGGTGGCCGGCGCTCTCGGTCGCCGCGACGACCCTCGGCAGATGCTCGGCCATCCAGGCGGCGACCGGCGCGGCGAGTTGCGGCGCTTCCGGCACCGCGTAGGTCACCACCCAGTCGTGATCCGAGCCGTCGGTGACGTGGTCGTCGACCACCAGGGCCGGCTTCCAGGCGTTGACCTGGCGCATCAGGGCGCGCGCCTCGGGGGTCTCGAGCTTCAGGAAGTCGCGGTTCAGGTCGTGGCCGTCGGCCGTGGTGCGGAAGCCCATGCCGAGTCGCGGCCCGTCCTGGTTCGGCCGGTTCCAGGGCGAGACCCGCTCGTGGCCGTCGACGTTGTAGATCGGCACGATGAGCAGCGTCGCGGCGTCGAGCAGCTCGGCGCGGCGGCCGAGCGCCAGGTCGCGCAGCAGCATCAAGCAGGCGTCCTTGCCGTCGATCTCGCCGGCGTGAATGCCGTTGAGGATCAGGATCACCGGCTTCGGCGAAGCCTTGAGCCCGGTCGGCGAGAAGACGCGCTCCTTCGACACCACCACCAGAGGCATGGCGCGGCCCGCCCCCGAGTTGCCGTAGTAGACGATCTTCACCGCCGGGGAGGCTTTCTCCACCCGCTCGAGGAACGCGATCGTCTCGACGTAGGAAGGGGTCGACTCGAAATTCGCGATCTCGGCCGGCGTCAGCCACTCGGGCGGCACCGCCTCCTCGACGGCGCCCGCGACCGCGGGCGCAACCGCAACCGCGAGCGCGAGCGCGACGCCAACCCACGCGATCCGCCAACAGAAGAAGGAGCTCTTCATCTCAAACCCCCACGAACCGGCTCGAGTGGAAAGAACGAGCCACGAATCCTCGCCATTCTGCAAAGAAAAGCTCACCTGGGGAAAGACGCCCATCGCACCTGCCTCGCACGGTCGACCCAGCCGCCAGGTCACGAGGGCGCCGAAACCGCCCACGCTCCTAACTGGAAGCTTTTCTTCGGAACTTCCGGCCCATCGCCATCCTGTGAAAAAAGCTCACCTGGGGAAGGACGCTGGCCGCACCCGCCTCGCCCAGTCGAGCCAGCCGCCAGTTCACGAGGGTGGTGCGCCCGCCCAGACTCGCAACTGAACGTCCTTCGCCTTGGCTCGCCGAGTTCGACCCGTTGCCTCCCGCGTCTTGCGCGGGCTATTCGCCCGCGCGGGCTTCGCGCTCGGCGCACTGGTCGAGGTGCGCGGCTTTCCATTCCATCGCGCGGTGGATGCGGTCGTAGCCGCTCGGGTGGTCGTAGAACAGGATCTCCTCGAGCTTACCCGGCCGCATCTTGCGGTACTCGGCGAGCTGCAGCGCCGCGAAGGCGAAGCCGTCGGGTTGCTGCGCGGCGTTGACGCCGAAAGCGTCGGCTTCGGCCTCGTTGGCGCGGATGAGCGTGTTCACCGCCGGAGTGGCGACGAAGAGAAAAGTCGAGAAGAGCGCGGTCGCGAGCGGCAGGCCGGCAGTGTCGGCGAGGCCCTCGACCCCCCAGCGCCGGCCCCAGCGCGCGACCGTCCGATCGAAGGCGAAACGGACGCAGGCGAAGCCCGCCAGGAGCACGACGGAGATCTCGAGCAACAGCTCCCAGACGTGGTTCAGCACGTAGTGTCCCATCTCGTGACCGAGCACCGCGAGCACCGTCTCGCGCGGCGACCGGCGCAGCAGGTTGTCGTTGAGCGAGATCCGCGTCGTGCCCAGGAGTCCGCTGACGTTGGCGCTCACCCGTTTGCTCTGGCGCGAGGCGTCGAACCAGTAGACGTCGGTCGCCGGCACGCGGTTGGCGTGCGCCAGGGTCAGGATCTCGTCGCGCAGCTCACCCGCCGGCAGCGCCTGGTACTTGTTGAACAGCGGCGCGATGAAGACCGGCGCGACCGTCATGCCGAAGGCGAGCAGCGCCGTCGAGCAGACGCTCGCCCACAGCCACCAGTTGCGCGGCGAGCGGCGGACGACGACGTAGATCAGGGCGATCGCCGGCGACATGAAGACCAGGGTCACCGCCAGGCCCTTCGCCCAGTCGCCCAACCAGGCGGCGAAGCCCTGGTTGGCCAGTCCGTAGGCGTGCTCGCGGAAAAAATCGGTCCACAGCGTCCAGGGGAACTCGAGCACCGCCATCGCCGCGAGGAAGAGCCCGGCGGCGACCGCGTCGGCCAAGTAGCGGCTGCGAATCCGCCGCCGTGCGAAGTCGCGGCCGCGGCGCGCGAGACCGCTGCCGAGGAGCCACGCCGCGATCGCCAGGCCCAGGATCCAGCCGAACGCCTCGATCCAGTAGCCGCCCTCGAAATAGGCGTCGGACTGGGCGCGCTGCTCCGCCGTCAGGGTGGCGAGCCAGGCCTCGGTGGCGCGATCGACGTCGAAGCCCGGCTGGGCGCGTGCCGCCGCCGGGATCGACAGCTTCGGCTCCTCGTCGCCGGGCACCGAGGCCGCCGCGACCGGCAACGCGAGCGCCCATCCGAGCGCGATGGCCCAGGTCACGACACGCCTCGACGCTTCAGCCATGGAATCTCCCCTCGTCCCGCGCGCGCTCGACCAGGCCACGCGGTGGTTCGTAGGCCGCCCCGCCCGCCTCAGCCAACCTCGCCAGCCTCGCCATCGCCGGCGGCGCGCCGAGCGAGTCTAGATAGAAAAACGGTCCACCGAGAAACGGAGGAAAACCGACCCCGAGAACCGCCGCCAGGTCGCCGTCGCCGGGCGAGTCGAGCACGCCGTCGTCGAGCGCCCGCACCGCCTCGGCGACCATCGCCCAGAGGAGGCGGTCGGCGAGCGCGGCGGTCGCGCCCGCCGATTTCTTCGCCGGCGCGGCGCTCCGGAGCCGGGCGGCGGCCTCCTCGTCCGCGCGCTTGACCGTAGCCCGGTAGTCGTAGAAACCGAGATGGCTCTTGCGCCCCAGCCGGCCGGCCGCGACCAGGGCGGCGAGCGGCTCCGGCGTCGCGAAGCGCCCGGGGAAGGCGGCGGCGAGGGTGCCGGCGGCGCGCGCGGCGACGTCGAGGCCGACCTCGTCGAGCAGCGCCAGCGGTCCGACCGGAAAGCCGGCCGCGCGGCCGGCGGCGTCGATAGCGGCGATTCCATGGCCCTCCATCAAGAGCTCGACCGCCTGGCCGGTGTAGGCGCCGACGATGCGCGTGGTGTAGAAGCCGGGCCCGTCGCCGACCACCACCGGCGTCTTGCCGAGGCCGCGCACGAAAGCGCGCGCCCGGACGATCGCCTCCTCGGCCACGCCGCTCGGCCGCACGATCTCGACCACCGGCATCCTGGCGACCGGCGAGAAGAAGTGCAGGCCGAGGACGCGCTCGGGATGCGGCAGACCCGCGGCGAGCGAAGCGATCGGCAGGGTCGAGGTGTTGGACGCCAGGACTGTCCCCGGCGCCGCCTCCGCCGCCACCCGCGCCAGCAGGCTCCGCTTCAACGCCAGGTCCTCGAACACCGCCTCGACCACCAGCGCCGCCGCGCCGCAGCCGCGCGGCTCGACGGTCGGCCGGACCCGCGCCCGCGCCGCGCGCTCCTCGGCCTCGGAGATCCGCCCATGGCGCCGCGCGGACGCGAGCGCCGTGGCGTTAGCGGCCAGCGCGCGACCCAACGCCTCGGTCGAGCTGTCGAGCAGGCGGACCGGATGACCGGCGCGCGCTGCGACGGCGGCGATGCCCGCGCCCATGAATCCGGCGCCGAGCACCGCGATCGGCCACTTCGCGCCCCGTCGCTCCTCGCCGGCCGCGGCGCGGGTGAGGCGGAACAGGTGCACCAGGGCGCGCGAGGCCGGCGACGTCGCGAGCTCGCCGAAGCGCGCCGCCTCGACCGCCTCGGCGCGCTGGCCGCCGCGCCGCACCGCCTGCAGGATCACCGCCGGCGCGGGGTAGCGCGCTCCTCCGGCACGGCGCGCGCGCCGCGCCGCCGCGGCGACGACCAGCGCGCGACCGAGAGGATTGTCGGCCCACAGGCGGCCGAGGACGCCGCCGCCGCGCCGCGGGCGCGGCCGCTCGGCCAGCCGGCGCTCGGCTGCGGCGAGAAGGACCGGTGCGGGCACGACCTCGTCGACCAGTCCCGCCGCGTACGCCTCGCGCGCCGTGAGGCGGCGCCCGGTCAGCAGCAGATCGAGGGCGCGCGCCAGTCCGACCCGCCGCGGCAGGCGCCAGGTCGCGCCGAGCGCCGGACAGAGGCCGAGCTGCGCTTCCGGCTGGGCGAAGATCACCGCCGGCAGGTCGGCGGCGATCCGATAAGTGCAGGCGAGCGCCATCTCGCAGCCGCCGCCGAGCGCCGCGCCGGCGACCGCCGCCAGAGTCGGGAACGGCAGGCGCGCGAGCCGCGACACGGCGGCCTGGCCGCGCTCGACCCAAGGCCGCGCGGTCTCGGCCGAGTCGACGCTCGCGAGCTCGTCGAGGTCGGCCCCAGCGAGGAAGACGCGTGGCTTGGCCGAGAGCAGGATCAGTCCCGCCAGGCCGTGGCTCGATTCGAGAATGTCGAGCAGGCGCTCGAGCTGCTGGATCGCGTCGCTGTCGAGGACATTGACCGGCCGCCCCGGGGAATCGAACGTGAGCGTCGCCCACCGCCCGGCGAGCTCGAGGCGGAGGCTCGCCTCGGCGGCCATCTCCTACGCGCGCTCCAGCACCATCGCGCAGCCGTGGCCGCCCGCCGCGCAGACGGTGACCAGAGCGAACTGCTTGCCCTGCCGCTTGAGCTCGTAGAGCGCCTGCATCACCACCCGCGCACCGGTGGCGCCGAACGGGTGGCCGAGGGCGATCGAGCCGCCGTTGACGTTGAGGCGGGCGAGATCCACCTCGCCGAGCGGCGCGCTGCGCCCGAGCTGCTCGCGCGCGAACTTGGGCGAGGCCATCGCCTTCAGGTTCGACAGCACCTGGGCGGCGAAGGCCTCGTGCATCTCGACCAGGTCCATGTCGGCGAGCCGCAGACCGGCACGTTCGAGGGCGATCGGCGCCGCGTAGGCGGGACCCTGCAGCAGCTGCTGGCCGGGGTCGATGGCGGCGTAGGCCCAGGCGCGTAAGAAACCGAGCGGCTCGCGGCCGAGCGCTCTCGCACGCCGCTCGCTCGCCAGCAGCACCGCCGATCCGCCGTCGGTGATCGGCGAGGAGTTGCCCGCGGTCAGCGTGCCGTAGCGGCGGTCGAAGACCGGCTTGAGCGCCGCGAGCGCCTCGGCGGTCGAATCGGCGCGGATGCCGTTGTCCTCGGCGACCGCCCGGTCGTAGCGCGGCGGCGGGAAAACCGGGATCACCTGGGCGGCGAACCGCCCCTCGGCCTGCGCCGCGGCGGCGCGCTGGTGGGACAACAGCGCGATTTCGTCCTGGGCGCGGCGCGAGATGTCGTTCTCCTTGGCCATCTTCTCGCACGCCTCGCCCATCGTCATGCCGGTCGAGAACTCGGCGATCGCCGGCGGGATCGGCGTCAGGTCCTTGAGTCGGAACTTGGCGATCGCCCCCAGCCGCTGGCCGGCGGACCGCGCCTTGGCGAGGCGCATGAACTTGTCCGCCGCAGCCTTGGAATAGGCGAGCGGCACGTTCGACAGCGATTCCGCGCCGCCGGCGAGCACGATCTCCGCCTCGCCGAGCAGGATCGCCTCGGCGCCGCTGGTGATTGCTCGGTTCGACGAAGCGCAGGCGAGATTCACCGTGGTGCCGGGCAGGGTCATCGGCAGGGCGGCGCGGAAGACGACTTCGCGGCCGAGATTCGGGCCGTGGAGCGCCGGGACGACGACGCCGAAGATCGCGGCATCGATCTCGTCGGGGTCGACGCCCGAGCGTGCCACGCACTCGGCCGCGGCGGCGCCGGCGAGATCGATCGTGTCCATCTCCCTCAGTTCGGAGCCCGCCTTGGCGAAGGGGGTGCGACAGGCCTCCAGGACGGCCACCCGCCCCTCCGCGCTCCGCGGCCGGGGGCGCGAGAGGCGCGGCGCGGCGGGCGCCGAGGATGGACCGGAGGTCCAGACGGTGTCGGCGCGCTCGCGGATTTCCGCCGCCGCCGAGGCTTCGTTGCGGGGAGGCAACGTCATGATTCGGGTCTCCTCGACCGACCTTTTACCACAATCCTGCCGCGGTGCGGCATTCGTTGCCGCGTCAGCCCGGCGGGCGGGCGAGGCGATGGATCGCGGCGCCGGGGGCCCACTCGCGCAGGGGCTCGGCCACTCGTTCGCCGATTTCGCCCTCGATCAGCACGTTGCGCAACCGCGCACCGCGCGCCGCGAGCCAGCGCCCGCGTCCCCAGCGCGGAGCGAGCGACCGGAGCGCGGCGGTGAGCGGGGCGATCTCGCCAGCGGCGAGCGCCAGCAGCGTCGGCCGCGCCCAAGCGAGCGTCGGGATCCAGGCCGCCGGCACGGGCTCGAGGACGAGCGCGTGGCCGCGCGCCACGGCCCAGGTGAGCAGACCGGCCTCGAAAGGATGGCTCCACGGACGCCGGGCGACGAGGATCTCGCGCCGCGCGCCCGGCGCGATCAGGTCGTCGAGAGCGGCGAGCGCGCCGCGGGCCGCGCTCGGCTCGGCGAGGCGCGCGGCGACTCCCGCCGCAAGCTCCTCCACCGCCGGAGCGCCGTCACCCGACGGGACCGCCGGCAGACTGACCGGGGCACGCAGGCGCGCGGCAAGCTCGGCGAACGACCACCAGCCCCAGTGGCCCGCGCCGCGGGGCGAGGGGAAGAAGACGGCGGGCTCGGGGCCGCGCTCGCGGGAGCGCCGCTCGATCGCCTCGGCTGGCGGCTCGTCGACCGGCATGCGGTGGAAGAGTGCGGAGCGCCGGATTCAGCCGGCCGCGGCGCGCAGCGCGGCGCTGATCTTCTGCTCGATCAGGGCGCGCATCAGGCTGGCGGGTGGACCGAGGGTCGCGCGCCCAACGAGCTTGCCGTCCTCGAGCACGATCGCGCCCTTGGCGCCCGGACCGGCCAGCTCGAGCACCTCGCCGTTCCACTTGCGCTGCAACATCCCGCCGGGGAACTCCTTCTGCAGGGCGGCGTCGAGCGCCGGTCGCAGCTCCCCCATGGTGGCCTTGGCGGTGGCGGCTTCGACAACCAGGTCGCTCATGAGAAAAGTCTACCGCAGGGGCGGGCCTCGCTCCGGCGCGCTTCTTGCTACGATCCGACCGTGATGCGAATCGGCACGCTCGCTCTGACGCTGCTGATCGTCTGCGCTCCGGCGGCGACCGCCGCGCCACCGGCTCCCGCCCGGCTCGCCACCGCCTCGGCGCCCGCTGGCGTCGACATCGACCTGTTCCAGAAGAGCCTCGCCGCCGCGGCCGAGGCGCTGCGCACCTACGGACCGGACCGCGACCCGGCGGCGCTGCGACGGGTGGCGGATATCGGCTACCGCGTGGCGCAGGAGACCCACTACGCGGGCTTCCCGATCTCTTTCTACCTGATCGACATGGCGGAGCCCAACGCCTTCGCGCTGCCGGGCGGCCAGGTGTTCGTCACCCGCGGCATGCTCGAGCTCGGACTGACCGACGACGAGCTGGCAGCTCTGCTCGGCCACGAGGTCGGACACGTAGTCGGACAGCACAGCATGAAGATGGAACGTCGCGCGACCCTGCTCAACGTCCTCTCGCAGGCGCTGCTGGTAGGCGCCATTTTCAAGGCCGACCAGCTCGGTGGCGGTCGGCCGCGCGCCTCGGATCCGCGTTACCCGTACGACCCCAACGATCCATACGGCACGGGGACCGACGCCAATCGGACGCAGAACCTGATCTACGGGACCTACGCCACCGGCGTCATCCTCTCGGAGCTGTTGCTGCGCAGCTACAGCCGCGACTTCGAGAACGAGGCCGACGAGGAGGGACAGCGCTGGGCGGCGGCCGCGGGATACTCGCCGACCGGTACGCAGGAGCTGATGTCCCTGCTCTCCTCCCGCCTGCCGGAGTCGAAAGACTACGGCTACTGGCGCACCCACCCGTTCTTCGAGGAGCGGGTCGAGCGCTCGCGGGCGCGCGCCGCGGAGCTCAAGGCGCTCGGCGCGAAGAGCCCCGAGGATTACCGCCAATCGACCCAGACCCGCCTGCTCGAGATCTCGCGCGCGCTAGCGCCCGAAAAGCCGCGCGACGAGGGCGACCGCCCGAGCGGCGATCCGCGGGAGCCGCGGCAGCCGCGAGAGCCACGCGACGGCGACGCCCGGACCGACCGGCAACGGCCGGTGGGCCGCGCCCTGTCGCAGCTCGACCTGGTCAAGCTCGCGGCGCTCTCGGCCTGGCCGAGAGGCGAGGCCGCCGACGGGCTGCGCATGGAGCGCCTGGTGCGGATGAAAGAAGACGAGCTCGACAAGCCGCCGTTGGCGCGCGACTACGGGCGCCTGGTGGCCGCCTACCAGAGCGAAATCGACGAAGTGCGCACGCTGTCGCCCGCGACGGCGCTGCTGGCGACGCTCGAGAAAGAGCGCGCCGAGCTCAGCGCGGCGAGCGACGCCCTGTACGCCGAGGCCGGCCGGGTCTTCGCGAGCGGCATCTACGAGACGCCGTTCCTCGAGACCTTCGAGTCGAACTATCCGCGCGCCGCCGAGCGCCCGGCGGTGGCGCTGGCGCTCGGCGAGGCCTACAGCCGGACCAACCGCCAGGCCGACGCGGTCGAGCAGTTCCTGATCGCCTGGAAAGCAGCGCCCGCCGCGGAGCCCGGGGTGAAGGCGCAACGCGGCCTGCGCAATCTCGCCCCCGGCCTCGAGCAGCTCGCGGCGCTGTGCGAGCTCGCGCGACAGAGCGAAGACGCCGAGCTCCAGCGCATCTCGGCCGAACGCCTCGAGCGCCTGGCGGGCACCTACGGCGAGCTCGCGAACGGCGCGGAGTTTCTGCGCCGGTTCCCCGAGGATCCGCTGGTCGAGCGCGTGAACGACCGCCTCAACCAGCTCGCCGAGAACCTCTACGGCGAGGTGGTGCTCTATCAGGGGGTCGGCGACCAGCTGAAGGCGCTCGAACGCATCCAGCGCATCCTCACCTCCGCACCGCAATCGCCGGCCGCGGCGCGCATCCTCGACAAGGCCCTCGCCACGACCTGAGGCCGCCCGGCTCGCCACCCGGCGGCAGGCGGAGCTAGAATCGAGTTCGAACGAACGTTCCGGAAAGGAGCGCCCATGACCGGCGCGCTTCGCCTCGCGTTCCCGCCGCTCGTCTCCGCGGCCCTGCTCGTCGCCGCGGCGCCGCTCGACGCCGACTGGCTGGTGCTGAAGGACGGAAATCGGATCGAGACCAGCGGTCCGTGGAGAGAGAAGGGCCGGCAGATCGTCTTCACCCTGCCCAACGGTCAGCTCGCCGCCCTGCGCGCCACGGAAGTCGACCTCTCTGCCAGCCGTGCGGCGAGCGCGGCGACGCCCGTGACGCCGGCGGGCGCGAGATTCCCGACGGTCGAGATGCCGGCCGAGCCCGAGTCGCGGGTCGAATTCGTCGCCCAACTGCGCCGGTTCATCCTCGACAAGTCCATTCCGCGCGCCCACGGAACGGTATCGACCGTGCGCGAGGCCTCGCTTTTCGAGAGCCTGGCGGCCGACAATCCGGACTACGACGACGCCCGCCGGCGGGCGGTCGAGCAGTACGGCGAGAACGCCGTCAGCGCCGCCGAGCGCTACGTCGAGATCCGCATGACCGGCGAGCGCGACTGTCGCGAGGAGAACGGAGACGGGGGGCCGGCTCTCGCCGCTTGCCTGACGAATCTCGAGGCCCAACAGCGCGCGGAGATCGAGGCCGTGCAGCAGGCTCTCGCCGCGCAGCAGATCCCGCCCGCGGAGCCGTGAACGGGACGGACCCGTCCCGACGCGGGACGTACCGCGGTCGGGGGACTCCCGATCGACCGCGCTCTCCTCCTATAATCGCGACTCGCCTGGAATCCTGCCGCACCGCCTCAAGGCAGAACTCGGAGGAGCCGCATGTCGAGAATCTCCCTCGGACGAATGGTCGCCGTCGCGCTGCTCGTCGCCGCTCCCGCGGCCGCCGATTTCGTGGCGCTCAAGGATGGCCAACGCCTCGCCTCTCGCGGCACCTGGAAAATCAAGGGCAAGCAGCTGATCTTCACCACCGCCGACGGCGTGTTGCGCTCGATGCCGGTCGCCGAGGTCGATTTCGCCCGCTGCCAGTGGCCGTCGGCCGCGGTACTGGGAGTGGGCCGGCCGGCGCCGCTCGGCGCGCAGGCGGTCGGCAAGGGTGAGGCGCCGCGCACCAAGGCCGCTTATGACGCCGAGAAGGCGCAGGTCGCCTCCGGCGAATACGTCGAGCTGCCGAGCTCCATCGATCCCGAGAAGGACGTGCCGGTGACGCAGGAGCAGCACTACGGCGAGGATCTGCAGAACTTCATCCGCGACCCGAACGCCAAGCGCAGCTCGGGCACCATCTCCGCCGGTCGCTCCCTGCCGGCCCAGCTCTACGAATACTCCCCTCAGCTGCGCTGGCTGCGGGTGCAGGCCGTGGCCCTGGCGGGGGAGAACGTCGTGCGCAAGGTCGAGAGCGATTTCGATCTCGACGCGCAGACCAAGGCCGATTGTCACGGGATCAGCGAGGACCTCGCGGGCCGCCAGGACCCGGGCTGGGTGGCGCAGAGCGACGAGGAGTCCTGCCTCGAGAACGTCTTCGCCGGTGCGTTGATGGCGGTCATCTCGGGTCGCTACAACGACTACATGGCGGAGCAGGCCCACCGCGCGAGCGTCACGAGCGACCAAGAAGAGTCGAACGACACTCCGCCGAAGCCGCCCCGCCGATAGAACCTCCCCGCCCGCGCTCCGCGGTCGTCTCCCGCCCCATCGGGTCGGTCGGCGGCGCGAAGCGCTTTGTTATGCTGCCGATCGTTGCGACAAGCGAGGAGAACGAGCGCATGCAACAGCTCGATTTCTGGTCCATGATTTTCGTCTTCATGCTGTCGACGTTCATCGGATTCGAAGTCATCCGGAGCGTCTCCAGGCTGCTCCACACACCCCTCATGTCCTTGACCAACGCGATCTCGGCGATCGCGGTGGTCGGCTCCCTGCTGATCGCCGGCGAGCAAAAGTCCACCTTCTCCACCGTGCTCGGCGCGGTGGCGGTGGCGGCCTCCATGACCAACATCGTCTCGGGATTCTTGATCACCGACCGAATGCTCAAGATGTTCAAGAAGAAGGAGCCCGGCCAGTGATGCGCGACAACCTGATCCAGGCGACCTACGTCGTCGCCGCCGCGCTCTTCATCCTCTCCCTCAAGTGGCTGTCGCACCCGCGTACCGCTCGCCGGGGCGTCATCGCCGGCGTGCTCGGCATGACCGCTGCGATCGTCGGCACCATGCTCCACCCCGAAATCGTGAACTTCAAGTGGATCGCGATCGCGCTGGTGGTCGGCACGGTGATCGGCGTACCGCTCTCCTGGGTGCCGCTCACCGCGGTGCCGCAGCGGACCGCCCTGTCGCACGCCTTCGGCGGTCTGGCGGCCGGTCTGGTGGGCACCGCCAAGTACTCGATCTGGCTGCGCGACGGCGAGCTCACGACTTTCCGCACGGCGGCGATCATCCTCGAGATCCTCCTCGGGTACCTGACGTTCACCGGCAGCCTGATGGCCGCCGGCAAGCTGCAGGAGGTGATCCCCACCCGGCCGATCACCTACAAGGGGCAGAACTTCGTCAACCTCACCCTGCTCGCCATCGCCATCGGTGCCGGCGTGATGCTCGTCCTCGAGCCTTCGCGCTGGATCCTCTTCCCGGTCGTGGTCGTGCTCTCGCTGCTCTTCGGCGTGTTGCTCATCCTGCCGATCGGCGGCGCCGACATGCCGACCGTGATCTCGCTCCTCAACTCCTACGCCGGCCTCTCGGCGGTGGCGATGGGCTTCGTGATCGAGAACAAGCTGCTGATCACCGCCGGCGCGCTCGACGGCTCGTCCGGCTTCATCCTCTCGGTCATCATGTGCAAGGCGATGAACCGTTCGTTCACCAACGTCCTGTTCGGCGCTTTCGGCACCGTGCAAGCGGGCGCCGTCGCCGGCGTGCAGAAGGCGGTCAAGAGCGCGACGCCGCAGGACGCGGCGCAGATGCTCGAGGCGGCCAACAAGGTGGTGGTCATTCCGGGCTACGGCATGGCGGTGGCCCAGGCGCAGCACCGCATCCGCGAGCTCTACGACCTGCTGACCAAGAAAGGCGTGGACGTCATGTTCGCGATCCACCCGGTGGCCGGACGCATGCCGGGACACATGAACGTGCTGCTCGCCGAGGCCAACATCCCGTACGAGAAGCTGCTCGAGCTCGACGACATCAACCCCGACTTCCCGCAGATCGACGTCGCCCTGGTGGTCGGCGCCAACGACGTGGTGAATCCGGCCGCCAAGCACGACAAGTCGAGCCCGATCTTCGGCATGCCGATCATCGACGCCTACCGGGCGCACTCGGTCCTGGCGATCAAGCGGACCATGAATCCGGGCTTCGCCGGCATCGACAACGAGCTCTATACCCTCGACAACACGCTGATGGTCTTCGGCGACGCCAAGGCGGTCATCGGCGAGATGGTCAAGGAGCTCGCGGGGGAGTCCCAGGGAATCCACTGACCGCCCCCCCACCCTCCCCGACCGGGGCGACGAAGCGCTAGGATTGCCGTCCCCCGGTCCGTTCCAAGGAGGGCACGATGCTGGAGCAGCTGCAGCAGGTCGACACCTCGGTCATCCAGGAGCTCGTCGAGCTCAAGCGCGAGCGGCAGACCCTCGGCGAGCGGCTCGCCAAGATGGAAGAGGACCGCGGCAAGGTCAACGAAGTCGTCTACCGCCGAGTCAAGCGGGACTACGAGTCGCGCGCAGCGGCGCTCGAGCGCCAGGCCGCGCCGCTCAAGGACCGCGCCCGGCGCGAGTACGCCAAGCTCAAGGCGCTGCTCGAGCAGGTGCAGGGCACGCTCGACGCGGCCCGCCTCGACAAGGAAGAGCTCGAGTTCCGCCACCGGCTGGGGGAATACCCGGACGAGGGCTTCGAGAAGCGCCTGTCGGAGATCGAAAAGGCGCTCGACGATCACGAAGCCGACCTCGCGGAAGCCAACGAGGTCAAGGGTCAGTTCCTCGGGGCCTTCGATTCCGAACAGGACCTGGCGGTGGTCGAGGCGTCCAAGGCCGAGCCGCCGAAGCCGGAGCCGGCGGCGCCGCCTCCCCCGCCGCCGCCGATCGCGCCAGCGGCCGCGGCCGGCGGCGCTACCGCCATCGACCCGGCGCTGCTCGCGCGCCCCGCGGCCTCCGGCCCGCAATCGGCGAGCACCGCGCCGTACGCCACCGCCGCTCCACCGCCCCCGCCGGCGGCGGTGGAGCCCGAGGGGACGGTCATCCTGCCGCCGGAAGCTCCCGCTCCCCCCCTCGCGCCGGAGGCCGGCGCCGGCAAGACGGTCGTGCTGACGCGCGGCAAACTGGTGGCGATCGACACCGACCTCGGCTCTCCGGAGTTCAGCCTCGAGCCGCTGTCGTTCATCGGGCGGACCCCCGAGAACCAGATCCGCCTCAACAAGCCGGTGGTCTCGCGCCGACACGCCCAGGTGACCCTGTCGGAGGGCGGCTACGTGCTGCGCGATCTCAACTCCGAGAACGGTACCTACGTCAACGGCGAGCGCATCCAGGAACGCTTGCTGGCGCACGGCGACCGGGTCCAGATCGGCACCGTGCGCTTCGTTTTCCAGACGAGCTGAAGCGCGGCGCGCGAAGCGCCCCGTGCTACCATCCTCCCCGACGATGCATTCGCTGACCGCGACCCTCGCTCCGACTCCGGAGCGCAAGGCGCGCGTCCCGAACCAGGGAGGTGGAAGATGATGCGCTCACCAGCATCGCGCGGCGTTCGCCTTGGTGTCTTCCTGCTGAGCTCCGCGGGCCTCTGCCTCGCCGAACCCGTCCTCGCCGGCGTCGCCTCGCCCAGCTACCAGTGCACGCGCAGCGGTACCGCCGGCGATGCGGCGCTGATTCCCTACTTCGAGGTCGACCTCTCGAACAGCCTGGTGAAGGACACGTTCATCGGGATGCGTCGCTACCTCGACCACTCCGGCACGCCGGCGCTCTACCGGGTGACGCTGTGGACCGACTTCGCGATCCCCACCGTGTCGTTCGACGTGGTGGTCAACCAGACCAAGGAGATCGGCTTGGGGCTCATGCTCGGCGCCGGCCTGCTGCCGAACAGCGACGCCGATCGCGCTGCGGCCGCGGCGAGCTACACCGGCTGCAATTCCTATCCCCCGCCGGCGAGCCTGGCGCTCGACGTTCTCGCCTCGGCGCAGAAGCGGCATCGAGGGATATCGGACGGCGGCAGCTGTCATGGAAAAGCCTACGGCGACGGCGTCGCCCGCGGCTACATCACCATCGTTCCGGTGCACGCCTGTTCGCCGACCTCGCTCGGCGGCACCGACAGTCCGGCGGACCCCACGTTCTACGGCAGCAAGATGGGCGGCGAGCAGATCTTCGCCGACTACTTCTACGCCAGCCAAACGGCGCTCGTCGCCACGAGCTTCGCCGGCGTCAACCTGGTCGCGGACGTCTCGACCAGTCCGACCCTGTTCACCAAGTTCAGCGGCGGCACCGACGACCTGAGGATCTTCCCTTGGGAGTGGCAGGCGCGATTCTTCTCCGGCCTCGCCTTCGACGGAGGCACGGACCTCATCGTCTGGCGCGACCCGGGTGAGGTCTCTCCGGCCGCGGTGACCTGCGGCAGCCAACCGAGCTGGGCGCCCCTGGCGGCCAGTTTCTCCGTCATGTCGGAGAACGGCAGCCAGACGGCCTCGGGGTCCACCAACGCCTTCCCGCTCGCCACCCAGCGCGTGCCAGTGCAGCAGGTCTTCAGTCCCGCGACGATCGAAGCCGGGGATATCTACCTAAACCTCTTCGACGGCGGATCGCACACTTTCTTTCAGTTCGGACATGTCATGTCGGCGATGACCGCCAGCGGTCGTTACGGAGTGGCGCTCGAGGCCTTTCCACCCGCGTTCTACTGCCCCTTCCCCAGCTCGGGCCCCATCTGAACGAAAGCGGGCGCCGCATCGCGGACGCCTACTCGGCTTGGGGCCTCACCGCCCGAGAGCTCGCGGCGGCGCTCGCCAGCCTGTTGCTGCTCGCTGCCTGTCGCACCCCGCCGAGCGCTCCGGCGGCGCGCAACCTGATCGTGGTGGTGATCGACACCCTGCGCCAGGACCGGGTCGGAGCGTACGGCGAGCGGCGTCCGACCACCCCGACGCTCGATCGTCTGGCGAGCGCAGGAGCGGTCGCCGACGGCCTCTCGCCCGCTGCTTGGACCCGGCCGGCGACCGCCACCATCCTCACCGGGCTTCACCCTCTTCGGCATCGGGTGCTGGATCACGACGACCACTTACCGCGCGAGATCCGCACCCTCGCGCAACGGCTCGAGGAACGCGGTTTCGCCACCCTCGCGATCTCCTCGAACCCGCACGTCGCTCCCAAGTGGGGCTTCCGCCGCGGATTCCACCAATTCTTGCCGGCCTGGGACAGCGCGGAGGACCCCCGGAGGTCGAACTCGGCGAGCGTCAATCGCATCCTCTTCCCGGCGCTCGCGACGCTCCGGCCGCCGTTCTTCCTCTACGTGCACTACCTCGATCCCCATCAGCCCTACGACCCGCCGCGGGCCTACGACGGCTCGCCGCTGCCGCCCGAGCTGCGCGCGCTGGCGCCGCTCGAGAAGGGCCCGCGCTACCCGATCCTCGGCCCGGCGCCGCCGGAGCTGGTGCGCGCCGCGAGCGACCTCTACGACGGCGAGGTCCGCGCCAACGACGCGGCGCTCGGCGAGTTGCTGGAGCGCCTCCACGAGCTTCGCCTCGAAGAGAACACCCTGATCGTCGTGACCGCGGACCACGGCGAGGCCTTCTTCGAGCACGGCCGGTCCGGCCACGGGCACATGCTCGACGCCGAGGTCACGCGCGTGCCGCTCCTGTGGTGGGCTCCGGGAGTGGTGGCGGCTGGCGGCCGCTTCGGGACGATGGGCCTCGCCGACATCGTGCCCACGGCGCTACGCCTGCTCGGGGTCGGTGCGGCGCGGGTCGAGGCGGCGGGGCTCGATGGCCTCGACCAATCGGCTGCCCTGCGCGGCCTGGCGCCGCTCGCCGCCGCCCGACATCTGCTTTTCGTCGAGGGCGAGCCTGGCGCGATCGCCCTTCTCGACGGACCCTGGAAGCTCCTGCTCGGCTCGCGCCCCTATCGCAAGAGCCTTTACGCGCTCGAGGCCGACCCCGGCGAGCGGCGCGATCTCGCGGCGGCCGATGGCAGCGGCGCGACGCTCGAGCGCTTGGCCCGGGAGCTCGCGGAGGACTACAACCGCCTCCGTTCCTCGGCGCTCCAGGAAGCAGCGCCGGAACGGGTCGTGGACGCGGAGCTCGAGCGCGCGATCGCAGCGCTCGGCTACGAACGCCTGCCCGAGGACGGGTGGCGCGAGCGCGTCTTCCCCGCGAGGCTGCGCGCCGCCGACGGCGCGCCGACAGGGCTGCGCGGCTGGGAGGAGGTCGGAAAGTTCGCGTCGTGCGTGACCGCGCCCGAGGATCGCTTCGGCCAGCTGCTCGCCGGCTGGTGCGGCGAGACCGGGGAGGGTGAGGACGGTCGGGCGATCGAGTCGCGGGCGAGCTTTGCCATGCCGAGCCCGGGCGCCGTCGCCGGTACGCTGACGATCGAGGGAATCAACGCCACCGCGGCGAGCCTCCCGGTGACGCTGCGCGACCGCCGCCGGGCGACGGTCTGGTCGGGGGAGGTCGGACCCGGTCCGTTCACCCTGCGCACCCGCACGGCCGCGCCGGAAGGCGATCGCCGGCTGCCGGTCCTCCTCAGCCTCGAGACCGCCGCGAGCCACCGCGGCGCCGGCCCGCTCGCCTCCTGCGCCGAGTCCGGTCTGCGCGTGCGCCGGATCTGTCTCGCCGCCGCGCCCGACTAGCCGCGCAGGCGGCAGGCGAGGACGTTGCGACCGTCGACCCGGGAATACTCGACGCTCTCGGCGAGCGCGCGCACCAGGTGCAGCCCGAGCCCGCCGATCTCGCGCTCCTCGAGCGTCGCGCCGGTCGCCGGCGCCTCGGCCGCGAGCGGGTCGAAAGCGGGACCGGTGTCGCGCACCGCGAGCTCGAGCCCGCCGCCGGCCGGGACGTACAGCGTCAGCTCGATCTCGGGCACCAGCTCCTCCCGCCGGCCGTACTTGACGACGTTCGAGAGCAGCTCGTCGAGCACCAGCGAGGCATCGCGGCGCAGGTCCTCGCCGAGCGCGTTGGCCTCCGCGAAGGCCGAGAACGCCGCCTCGGCCTTCCACGGCGCCGCCACCGTCGCCGGCGCCCGCCAGCGCAGCTCGTCTCGCCGCGGCAGCCACTCCGGCAGGCGCGCCCGCAGCGACTCCCAGCGACCGATGAAGCGCTCCTCCCGGTCGGCCATCAGCAGCTCCTCGAGCGCCATGCCGGCCGCGGCGAGCAGAAACGCCGAGCCGTCCGCCGCGTCGCGAACCTTGTGAACGTGCGGCGCGATCGCCTCGTGGATCCCCTCGGTCGCGGCGCGCGCCAGGCGGGCGAGCGCCGGGCGCGCCTCGGCGGCGAGCGGAGGGTCGCCTTGGTAGACCTCGAGGCGGCCCCCCGGCCGCGGTTCCGGAACGGTGTCGACGCCGAGGAAACGCCGAGCGTAACGCAGCGGATAGTCGCCGAAAGCGGCGATGAGCCCGGCGAAGTCGGCCACCAGCTCGTCGAGCAGATTGCTGCGGATCGAGCCGAAGAGCCGCAGAGTGAGGTAGTGGAAGGCCTCGTGCTCGCGGCGTAGCGCCAACGAGCGCTCGCGCCACTCGTCCTCGGGCAGGCCGAGCTCGCCGGCTTCGACCGCGCTGTAGGGGCCGCTCGACAGCAGCAGGAAGCGATCCTGGTAGAGATCCTTGCGCGGGGCGAGCCGGGTCATTTCCTCGCTCCAATCGATGTCGCCGAAGGGCGCGCCGCGCTCCATCTCGCGCGCCGCGCGATAGCGCGCCACCCGGTCCCAGTTCGCCAGGCCCTTGACCAGGCAGGCTCCCATCGCCCGCGGCACGTCGATCGGCTCGTTGCGTCCGGCGAAGGCGCGCACCAGCGCCTCGAAGTCGGCGCGCGCCCCGGCCACCACGATCGGCACCGCGCCGGCGGGCCCGGCGTGGATGGCGATTCGGATCTCCTCCGGGCGCTCGAACTCGAGCACCGGCTGATTTCGCGGCCGCTCGCCGCGGCGGGTCGCGGCGCGATAGCTCTCCTCGGCGCTCATGCCGGCGCGAACCGGGAAGGCGAGTTGGACGAAATAGCGCCGGAGGACGACGCTCGCGCCCTCGCGCGCGGCTTCGCTCGCGTAGCGTCGCCAGGCCTCGAGGTGCGGCTCGTCGGCGAGCGGCAACGCCAGGCCGAGGCCGCCGATCGCCGCGCGGTAGGGGTTGTCGCAATAGGCGAGCAGCGCCTCGAGCGCCGCCCCCGCGACGCCGCAACGCGCGAGCGCCGCAGCGCGCTCCTCGGGCGACAGCGGCGGCGGCGCGGCGAGCGATGGCACCGGGCTCACGCGAGCTGGCGCTTGGCGAGCTCGGCGAACTTGCCGTCTTTCGCCATCAGCTCTTGGTAGGTGCCGGATTCCGCCAGGACGCCGAGCTCGAAGTAGCAGATCCGGTCGGCGTCGATGATCGTCGACAGGCGGTGGGCGATCGCGATGCGGGTGGCCTGCAGACGGTTCATGCTCTCGGTGACGATCGCCTGAGCGCGGTTGTCGAGCGCGCTCGTCGCCTCGTCGAGGAAGATGATTTTCGGGTTGTTGACCAGCGCGCGGGCGATCATCAGGCGCTGCTTCTGGCCGCCGGAGAAGGCGCCGCCGCCCTCCGACACCACGGTGTGCATGCCCATCGGCATGGCGCGGACGTCGTCGGCGATGCCGGCTTTCTGCGCCGCGACCCAGGCCTCCTCGATGGTGCGCGTCGAGGTGCCGACGATGTTGCGGTAGATGTCGGCCGGCAGCAGGCGCGAGTCCTGGAGCACGACTCCGAGCTGTTGGCGGACCATGCGCAGGTCGAGAGTCGCCAGATCCTGGCCGTCGTAGTAGACCGCGCCGCGTTCCGGCTTCTCGAAGCCCAGCATCAGCTTCATCAGCGTCGACTTGCCGCAGCCCGAGCCGCCGACGAAGGCGACGAACTCCCCCGGCCGAATCTTGAGCGAGACGTCCTTCAGGATCCACGGCGAGGATTCGCTGTAGCGGAAGCTGACGTGCGCCAGCTCGATCTCGCCCTTGAGCTGACCCGGGTAGGTCTTCGAGTTGTCGACCTCGGGGGCGGTCTCGAGAATCGGCTTCAACCGGTCGAAGACCGGGATGATCTTGAGCATCGACAGCGAAGCGTCGCCCAGCGCCTGCATGGCGGTCAGGAAGAGGCCGAAAGCGGCGGTGAAGGCGAGGAAGTCGCCGGCCGTGAGCTCGAACTGCTCCTGTTTCTCCTGCGCCGACTTGTAGAGCATGAAGAAGGTGTAATAGATCGCCATATTGGCGAAGACCGGGAAACCGGCGTTGAAGACGTGGTGGACGTTTTGCACGCTACCGATGCGGAAGCTGATCTTGCGCTGCTGCGAGAACTGCAGGGCCCACATGCGAAAGGCGTGATCCTCCGAGCCCGTGACCCGGATCTTGCCGACCCCACCGATCAGCTGCAGCACCATGCCGCCGATCTTGCCGCGCAACGCGAACTCACCCCGTTGCGCCGCGAGCTGAAGGTAGTTGAGGGTCATGGTGACCAGCAGGTAGACGAGAGTGAGCGCCATCGCCACCAGCGCCAGCTGCAGGCTGTAGGTCGCCATCTGCACCAGGTTGAAGATCGAGCTGATCGAGCCGAGGATCGCCGACACTCCCGCCCCGGCGACGATGCCGCGGATCTGGTCCACGCCGCCGGCGCGGTCGGCGAGATCGCCCGAGGCGAAGTTGCGGAAGAAGCTCATCGGCAGGTCGATCAACCGGTCCCAGACCGCCGACTGGATCGAGTAGTCCATCTTGCCCTGCACGCGCAGGATGGCGATGTTCTGCGTGACCTTGAAGGCCGCCGAAATGAGCGCCGCGAGCACCAGGCCGAGGATGAACTGATAGAGCGTGCCGCGCTCGGCCTGCGGGATCGCGGTGTCGAAGATCTTGCCGGTGATGGTGGGCGAGATGGTGCCCAGGATGCCGACGCCGGCGCCCATCAGCGCCACGATGCGGAACTCGGGCAGCAGGCCGCGGGCGCCGAACTTGGCGATGTCCTTCGCCTTCAGCACGCCGCCCGGCAGCGGGCGGTAGAAGGTGTAGGCGAAGGGCTCGATCGTCCGCGCCACCTCGTCGTCGATCGGCTGTCGGGTCCCGGTGACGACGTCGACCAGGACGTACGATCGCGCGCCGCTCGGCAGGATGGCGACCGGATTCTTGTTCTCCTCCCGCTTGCCGAGGTACGGACCCTCGTCGTGCCGCCACCAGTCGCCCGCCAGCGCCACCTTGCGGGTGCGGAAGCGCGAGGCGACGGCGATCATGTTCAGCAGGTCGTCGAACGACAGGTCGTCCTTGGCCTCGGGGTGGGCGCGCACCTGCAGGCCGAGTACGTTGCCGACCATCTGCGCGGCGCGCAGCACCGGCTCGGCGTCGACGCCGGCGGCGCTAGGTCGCGTCCAGATTCCGGTGCCGCCGAGCACCGAGCCGATCGCCGCGTAGGCGCTCTCCTGCGCCCGTTCGACTTGCTCCGCCTTCTTCTCGAGGCGTTGCAGCTCGTCGACCTCGGCCAGCCGCTTGTTGAGGAACTCGCACTCGCAGAGCACGCGGTGGAAGGCGTCGAGTCCCGCCCACAGGCGCGGATCGGCGGTCGCCTCGATCGAGCCACGCGGCTTGACCGCGATCGCCGACTCCGACAGCAGCTCGAGCCAGGTGGTCGGCCCGACCGGGAAGAGCACGCCCTCCAGATCGGGAGCCAGGCTCGCCATGCCGTCGAGCAGGAAGCGTTCGGCCGGCATCTCGATCCACAGCACCGCGGCGCCCGAGGCCGCCTTCTGCGCCGGTTCCCACTGCGTCGTTTCGCCCTTGACCAGCGGCACGTCCGGGGTGGGCAGGTAGGGCAAGTCGTGCGTCAGGTGGCGCGAGAGCCCCTCGAGCCAGCGATCGAGAAGCTTGCCGATGCGCTCGCCGTGCGCCGGAACGACCGCGAGATCCATCAGTCGCGTGAGCGGGAAACGGCGCAGCACCGAGCCTGCCTTGCCGGCGGCGAGGAAGCCCGAACCCATGCCGTAGCGCTCGCTGTCGAAGCCGAAGAACGCCTCGCCCTGCTCGACGGTGAGGAAGTGAGTGCGGCCGCCGGTCGGCGCGCCCTTGTCCACCGTCACGGTGAAGATCTCGACCTTGCCGCTCTCGACGATCCAGACGCCGTCCGGGTCGTCGAGCAGGAACGGCTTGTTGGCCGTGGTGACGACCTTCTCGCCCAGGTTCTCGAGCGCTTGCGGGCGCTCGATCTGGGCGACGATCTCGGCCAGGTTCGCGACCGCCATGGTGCCGTCGACCGGCGGCAGGGACGCCGCCGCCTCGCGCTGCCGCAGTTGCGCCGCGAGCTTCGGCAGGTCGGCGATCGCCATCGTCCGCTCGACCGCCTGCATCGCCGGCTCGGCGACGGCGACCGCCGCGGGCGGAGGCGCCGGCGGCGGCGGTCCGATCACGGCGAACGAGGTATCGCCCAGCCGAAAGTCGAGCCCGGCGGTCAGGCGAACTTCCGGCACCCGCACGCCGTTGACCGTGATGCCGTTGGCGCTGCCGTTGTCGACCAGGTAGGAGCCGTCGGGCCGCTCCTCCACTCGCGCGTGGCGGCGCGACACGCTCTGCGAACCGATCACCAGATCGCACTCGGCCGAGCGCCCGATCCACAGCGGCGAGCGGTCGAGGTCCAGTTCCCTCCCCGCGAGCTCGCCGACCGAGCTGGCGGTGACCCGCAGCTTGAGGAGCGCGGCGCGCTCAGTGGGCGGAGATGAGCCGGGCATAGGGACCTTCCTGCTCCTTCATTTCCTCGTGAGTGCCGCGCTGCACGATCTTGCCGCGCTCCATGACGATGATCTCGTCGGCGTCCTTGATGGTCGACAAGCGGTGGGCGATGATGATGCAGGTGCAGCCGCGGCGGCGCATGGCGTCGTCGATCTGGCCCTCGGTCGACGGATCGAGGGCGCTCGTCGCCTCGTCGAGAATCAGGATGCTCGGGTTCTGCACCAGGGCGCGCGCGATCTCGAGTCGCTGCCGCTGCCCGCCGCTGAAGTTGCCGCCGCCCTCTTGCACCGGCGCCTTGTAGGAGTCCTCGCGCTGCTCGATGACTTCGTCGATCTCGGCGTCGCGGCAGGCGGTCGACACCGCGGTGAGCGGGATCGTCCCGTCCCACATCGTCACGTTCTCCTGAATCGTGCCGTTGAACAGGAAGATCTCCTGGTCCACCATCGAGACCGAGTTGGTGATCAGCCGGCGCGGCAGCGCCTTGCGCGGCTGGCCGTCGAAGAGCACCTCGCCGCTCCAGGGTTCGTAGAGACCCGACACCAGCTTCGCCGCGGTCGACTTGCCGCTGCCGGAGGCGCCGACGAGCGCCACCCGCTGCCCGGGGGCGATCGAGAGCGAGAAACCCTCGATCAGCGGCTTTTCGAGCGGGCTGTAGCCGAAGGTGACCTCCTTCAGCTCGACATGGCCGGTGAGCTTCAGGCGGCGGTCGCCCTCGATCGTCTCCGGCTGGCTGTAGTTCTTGTCCTGGGGGTAGCGCAGCACGTCGTCCAGCCGGTTCATGTCCGCCTGCAGCTCCTGGATGCTCGAGCCGAAGTTGACCAGCGAGCCGAGCGGCCGGGTGAAGTTCCCCGACAGAGTCTGGAAGGCGACGAGCATGCCGACCGTGAGCACGCCGTCCATGACCCGCAGGCCGCCCATCAATAGCACCGCCGCGGTGACGAAGCTGTTGACCAGCGTGGGCACGACGTTGACCATCTCCGACACCAGCGACAGCCCTTGCTCGGTGCGCAGCGATTTGGCCTGGTAGCCCGCCCAGCGGGCGAAGAACTCAGATTCGCTGCCGGTCGCCTTCAGGGTCTCGATCATCCGCAGGCCGTACATCGCGGTGCCGATCAGCTTGCCCTTGTCCGCCATCAGGCGGCGGGAGGCGTCGGTCCGCATCCGCTGCACCAGCCGGATGACGCCGATGTTGGTCAGCGCCAGGAGCGTCACCAGCAGCGTCAGCCACACGTCGTAGAACAACATCAGGGCGCCGTAGAACACCACCAGCAGGCAGTCGATCGCGGTGGTCGCGATCTTGCCCGAGATCAGGTTCGCGACCTTGTCGTTGATCGCCACGCGCGAGCCGATCTCGCCGGCGAAGCGTTGCGCGAAATAGCCCACGGGCAATCGCAGTACGTGGGTGAAGAAGTGCGCCGAGTTCTTCAGCGCGAGCTTGGTCTCGAGTCGCAGCAAGGCGTGCTGCTGCAGCGCCGTCAGCGCCATGTTGATCACCGCCGTCAACGCCATGCCGGCGAGCAGCGGACGAACGATGGTGTCGCGGTGGCTGCGTAGGAACTCGTCGACGAAGACGCGCGAGAAGGTCGGAATCACGAGCCCAGGCAGAACGAGAAAGAGACCGCAGAACAAGACGAAGAGGAGGGCTTCCTCCGAGCCGATCAGTCGGCGCCGCAGCCCGAGGTACATCGACGGCTTCTCGCCGCCGGGCTTGAACTCGGGCGTCTTCTCGAAAGTCAGGACGACGCCCGAGAAGCTGGCGTCGAACTCCTCCATGGTCACGGCGCGCGGCCCCTGCGCCGGGTCGTTGAGGTAGGCCTTCCCCTTGTGGAAGCCCTCGAGCACCAGGAAGTGGTTGGCGTTCCAGAACAGGATGCAGGGGAACTTCAACGGATAGAGCTGCTCGACTTCGTGCTTGAAGCCCTTGGAGTCGAGCCCCATCTTGCGCGCCGCCTTGAGGATGTTCGACGCCTTCGAGCCGTCGCGCGACACACCGCACTCGATGCGCAGCTCCTCGAGCGGCGAGATCTTGCCGTAGTAGGCGAGGATCATCGCCAGCGACGCCGCACCGCACTCGACGCCCTCCATCTGGATGACGGTCGGCGTCTTCACCCGCCGTTCCGGGGGCGGGGCGAGGGGCTTCGGCGGCGGGGCGGGCTCTTCGGCGGCGACCGCGGGTTCGGCGCTCACGACCGCCGCCTCATCCGCCGAGGGTCTTCTTGACCAGCGGGATCACGTAGGAGATCGGCCGCTTCTGATCGACGATGACCTGGAACAGGCAGGGGGTACCGCCGGTCACCCGCGACGGCGGTCCGACCGCCGAGGTCCACTTGAAGCCGGTCTTGTTCTTCGGATTGTCGTCCGGAATGAGCGCCGCGTAGGCCTTGAACGGCGACAGCTTCGAGAGCTGCTGCACCTGCGCCTGGTCGAGCAGGATCCGATCGAGCTCGTCCGGCGAGATCCGCTGCTCGGAGACGAAAGTCACCTTGCCGAGCATGAAGCCGTACTCGTCCGGTTTGATGTGCAGTGGCTGGATTCGGACTTCCATGTCGTTCGCCACCCGCTTGGCCTCGGTCTCGGGGATGAGCACCAGGGCCTGCAGCGGCTTCGACATGTCCTCGAGCGAAATCACGACCGTCCCCGCCTGCACGACCGCGCCGACGCTGAAGCGCACCTCGGTCACCTTTCCCGCGATCGGCGCGCGCAGCTGGGCGAAGGCGTCGCGCTGCGCTTCGAGCTTGGTGAGCTCGCCCTTGCGCGAAGCGAGCTGCAGCGAGCGGTCGGACTGGCCCTGCTGCGCCTGTACGATCGCCGTCTCCTCGGCAGCGATCTGCTGGTCGATCTGCAGCAGGTCCTTCGTCGTGCGGTAGCCCTTGCGCACCAGCTCGGCGGTGCGCGAACGCTGGGCGCGCAGCGCAGCGAGCGTGCCGCGGTGGGTGGCGATGAGCGAATCCGAGGTCCCCGAAGCGCCGCCGACGCTCGCCTCGAGGTCGGCGATGTCGCCCTCGGCCTTGCGAATCTCGGTTTCGAGCTGATCGATCCGCAAGCGCGCCACGACTTGGCCGGCCGCGACTGGGTCTCCCGGCTGGACCAGGATCTGCTCGACCCGCCCCGATTGCAGGCTGGCCACACCCTGTCGGCTCTCGCCACGAATCAGGACGCCCTGGCCGTCGACGCGCTCGGTGATCGAGCCGAAGATGCCCCAGAGAACTCCCGCCATCAGCGCGACGCCGATCGCGGTCAGCGCCACCCAGCCCATCGGCGAGGTGGCGCGCATCGCCATGTCGAGCTGCTCGGGCGACGAGAGCCGCTCGAGAGCCGCCTTGCGCAGGAGCTTCTCGGGACCGCCGGCCATGCGCGCCTCCGGCCTAGGAGATCGGTTGCTCGAGCGGCACGAGCTCGAGGTCGCCCGGCTTCGCGGCGTGTCCGCGGAAGGCGAGCAGCGCGTGCAGGTCGTGACGCAGCCGCGTCAGATCGTCGAGGACCAGGCGCGCCGATTCGATCCACGACAGGCGCGCGTCGGTCAACTGGTCGGCGGTGGTGAGGGTGTCGAGGATCCCCAGGTCGCCGGCCTTCATCCGCTCGAACGCCGCTTCGCTCGTCTGCTGCTGCGCGTCGAGCGCGTCTCTGCGCGCCGCGAGCTCGGAGCGCGCCGCCCGCCACTGAGAGAGGCCCTGCTGCACCGCGAGCCGCACCGTGCGCCGCAGGTCGGTGCGTTCGATCTGGGTGCGCCCGAGATTCGCCTCGGCCTGCAGCAGCCGACCGCGCGCCTGGTTGTTGCCGACCGGCACCTTGAACTTGAGCGAGATACCGTAGCTCGGTCCGGCGACTCTCCCCGAGGCCGCCTTCCAGAAGCCCTCGGCGTCATAGAAGCGGTCCTCGAATCCCTCTTCGAGGCCGCTGTAGGAGACGTTGAGCGACAGGTCGAACTGGGGCTTGAGGTCCGCCCGCGCGCCGCTGGCGAGGAACTGATTGGCGCTCACCAGGTGATCCTGCGCGAAGACGTCCGAGCGGGTGGCGAGGGCGTGGTCGACCAGGGCCGACTCGCCCAGCTCGCCGATCGGATCGCTGGCGAGGAATGCGGCGAGCGGCTCGGTCACGAGCTCCGTCCCTACCTGGTCCGCAGCGACGCCCATGGCGCGCGCCAGCTCCACCCGGCGCTCGCCCATCTCCTTGCGCGCCGCGGCGAGCGAAGCCGTGGCGTCCGCGAGCTTGGCCTCGGCGCGCGTGACGTCCGTCTTCGGCACGTCATCGGCGTCGGCGAGCGCCTTGGTGGCGTCGCGGATGTTGGTCTTGTTGCGCACCGAGCCCTCGAGCGCAGCGACCTTCTCCTGCGCCGCGGCGAGCTGCCAGTAGGCCGACAGGGTCTCGAGCGCCTTGTCCGAGGCGGTCTGCACCGCCAGCGCCTCGGCGGCCGAGACCGCTTCCCGCGACGCCCGCTCGCGGGCGTCGGCCGAGACCCGGCCCCGCCCCTTGCCGAGCGGCAGGTCGAGCTTGAGGATCGCCGCGGCGTTGAAGAAGTTCGGCACGCTCGAATCGCCGTAGGACACGATCCGCTTTTTACCGATGAAGTTCGCTTCGCTCGACTGTAGTTGCAGCGCCGGGGTGAGGACGGCGCCGTTGCGGAATTTGAACTGCGTTCCCACCTGCGCCTGCATGTCGATCAGCTCCTCGTCGACCGGCACGCGGCCGAGGCGGTCGAGCTGGAAGCGCGAACCCTCGACCACCAGGTTGACGATGCGCTGGATGATGCGGGCGAAGTCGTTGAGCTCCTTCTGCGTGTCCGACAGCGGGCCCTCGAGAAAGGTGCCGATGACGTTGAGCTCGGCGAGCGAGACCAGAGTCGACAGGTTCGAGAGTGACTTGAGGTTGATGCACGGCGCCCCGGGCGGCGCGGTCGCGGGGTCGCAGTTGCCGAGGTCGAGGCCGTCGATGACGATCGTGTCGGGGCCGAAAGCCGGGTTCGGATTGTTGAGACAGAAGCTGGTCGTGCCCTGGTCGACGCCCGAAATGTCCTTGCCGAGATTGAGCTGCACTTCGACCTGGCCGAAGGGACAGGACTCGCCGACCAGCAGGTTGCCGCCGCCGAAGAGCAGCGTGTCCTCACCCACGTCCGGGTCGCCCAGCTGGCGCGAGACCTGGTCGAAGTAGTAGTTGACCACTTCCAGCTGGATGCGCCGCTTCTGCTCTTCCTTGAGCTTGCTGCCGATCAACTCCTGGCGGTTGTAGTTGAGCGCCGAGGAGGCGAAGAGCAGGTTGTCGAATCCGCCCGCGGCCTGTTGGGCGGAGCCGCGGCGTTCGTCGAGTTGCGCGAGAGCGAGGGCCACCGCCGGCTGATGGTCGAGCGTCGAGCGCACCGCGTCGGCGGGCGAGATCGCCCGCGCCGGCGCGGCGAGGCTCGCCGCCAGACAACCGACCGCGAGCGCCCCCGCGAAGGGAGCGCGGCTCCTCATGACCGACCTCCGGGCAGCGTGGTCATCAGCTCGTCCTTGATCTCGAACGCCTCACCGAGCGGCGCGAGGATCGTCCCGGTCTCGAAGCGCAATCGGGCGAGGAGGATGGCCACGTCCTGCTGGGCGGCGATCAGGGCCAGCTTCGCCTGCGTCGTCTGCTGCTCGGTGAGGATGGTGTCGATCAACGTCGAGTCCCCGAGGCGCAACTTCTCGAGCTCGGCGGTGACCGTCTCGTCGAAGAGTTTCGCCGCCGCGTCGGCCTGGGCGTAGCGGCTGGCGGCGTCGGCGAGCGAGCGCAGCGCGAGAACCACGTTCAGCCCGACGTTGCGCTCCAGGTCGCCGCTCTTGATCTCCTGCTGGGCGAGCTGCGCCTGCTGCTGCATCCACCGCCCCAGCCGCTCGTTGTTGCCGAAAGGATGCTCGTACTTGAGCGAGAACTTGCCGCTCGGGTCGGCCCAGCGGTCGACCGCGTTCGCATAGGTCTTCTCGCCCAGCGCCTTGCTGAACAGCGACACGCCCATGTCGAGCTTGGCGCGCGAGTCGAGGCGCGCGCCCTCGGTCGCGATGCGGCGCGCTTCGACCGACTTCTTGGCCGCCGCCACGTCGATGCGGGCGTCGGTCGCGGCGCGCACCACGCCGACGTCGCCGAGCGCGTTGACCGAGTCGGGCGCCGGTACCGACGGGAACGGTCCGTCGGCGAGCGGCGCGTTGGCTTCGGATTCGACCGCGATGCCGATCGACTTGGCGAGCTCGATGCGCGCCTGCGAAAGCTGCTGGCGCGCCGATTCGAGCTGAGCGCGCGAGTTCGCGGCTCCCGCCTGCGAACGCACGAGCTCGGTCTTCGGCAGCTCGTCGCCGTCGACCAGCGCCTTGGTCAGGTCGGCGATCCGCGTCTGCAGCTCGACCGAGTGCTCGAGCACGGCGACCCGTTGCTGGGCGCCGTAGAGGGTCCAGTAGGCGGTCGCCGCGCGCACCGCGCTCTCGGAGGCGGCATGGCGCGCGTTGGCGGCCGCGGCTTCGTAGTCGGCGCGCGCCGCGCGCTCGCCGGAGCCGGTGTTGGCCGCTCCCCGCCCGCGCAGCAGCGGCAGATTGAGCTCGAAACCGACCGACGCCGAATAGACGTCGTCGATCTGCTTGCCGCCGAACTCGATGGTGCGCGTGATCGGGATGTCGCAGGGCTGCCCGGGCTGCTTGCCCTCGACGACCTCGCACAGCAGGCGCCGGGTCACCGCGCCGGTCGCCGGGTCCTGCGAGACCACGAAGACGTCCTCTTCCGGGCCGTTCTTCTTGCCGTCGAACTGCTGGTGATCGTAGGTGCTGTTGATGAACGGCGTGAGCGTGACGCCGGAGCGGAAGAGCTTCTGCAGCCGGAGGTCGAACTTGCCCTGGTCGGCGACCTCGAAGTCCGGCGCTTCGCCGAGGCGGATGACGCTCTGGTGGGCATCGTCGCAGGCGATCACCAGGTTCGGGATCACGTCGCGCTGGCGCACCAGGATTTCCTTGGCGATGAACGAATTCCGCTGGTTGGTCAGGTCTTGCTGCAGCGTCGGGTTGCTGCCCGCGGTCTCGATCAACGAGTCGAGCAGGTCGAGTTGCTGGTCGAGCGAGAAGTCGCTCGGGATCTGGTCGCGGCTCGAGGTGTCGCCCTGCGCGGCCTGCAGCTCGGTGACCAGCTGCTGCTGGCGGTCGCGTTCGCCGCAGACCTGGGTCTCCTGCAGGCGCGCCTTGCGCCGCTTGTCGAGCTCGGCCTTCTTGGTCGAGTCGCGCAGCTCCGACTTCTGGTGGTTGTATTCGAGCGAGCCCGAGAGCAACCAGTCGAAGGCGCCCCTCAGCTCCTGCTCGACTCCTTGGCGCAGGCGCACGTCGGTGCGCGAGAGCAGCAGCTTCGGATCGTGCTCGAGCGCCAGACGCACCGATTCGAGCAGCGTGATCCGGCCTTCGCCGTATTGGAAGATCGGCGGCTCGACCACGCCCGGAGTCGCGCTCTTGTCCGCCGCCGTCGCCGGCGCGCCGAAGCTCGCCACGAGGAGCAACGGAATCCCCACCGCACGCGAGAGACGTCGATACCACGCTCGCTCGTTCATGAAGCCTCCCTCCAGCCTCGCCGCGATTTCCGCTCGGCCATCACAAACCACTGGGAACACGGCACTTGGATGTTTGCTCTGTCCTTTGTCGAGGGCGATGCTACTGCCGCGCCTGCGCGAACACAAGAGCCGGCCGGGAAAGCTCACCCGGAGCCCGCCGGCGCCAGAGCGCGGCGCGTGCCGCGGGTCTCGCCGATGAACTCGCAGTGCGGCGCCATCCACTTGTGGATGAAGCGCACCATGTTGGGGAAGCGCACCGGCGTCAGGAACGTGCAGCGCTCGATTCCGGCCGCCGCGGCGCGCTCCAGACTAGCGCGATAGAGCGGCAGGATCCGCCCCCGGCGCGACAGCCGCTTGTCGAGGAAGCTGCAGGTCATGCGCAGGGTCGTCTCGTCGATCCGCTGGTTGAGCGTCCAGCCGACGACCCGGCCGGCGAAGCGCGCCCCGACGCTCGAGGCCTCGTCCCAGGGCTCCTTCGGGTAGCTCCAGGGTTCGAGTCCGGTCGAGATCCAGGGCGTCGGTGCATTCGAATCGCGCAACGCCACCAGGGTCGCCGGGTCGAG
The DNA here is from genome assembly GCA_046331385.1 of Thermoanaerobaculia bacterium. Taxonomy (GTDB): domain Bacteria; phylum Acidobacteriota; class Thermoanaerobaculia; order Multivoradales; family JAGPDF01; genus JAXLQW01. The sequence goes on along the minus strand of JAXLQW010000001.1, from coordinate 105,030 downwards.
ATCGCTCCACGAGAAGATCTCGAAACCGGGGTCGACCTCGGCGAGGTAGCGGTCGGAGAGGATCGAGATCTTCAGCATCTCGGCGGGATGGAAGCGCACCGATACCGTCCTCGCGGTCGGCGGATCCCAGCCGCGGGCGGCGAAGATCTTCTCCATCGCCTCGATGCCGGGCCGGCCGGTGGTGTAGGTAACCCCGAGCTCCCGGCAACCGCGGCTCGCCAGCTCGCGTTCGGTCTCGGCCACCAGCGCGGTCGCGATGCCGCACCGCCGCGCCTCGGCGGCGACGAAGACCGAGAGCAACTCGGCCGGCTCCTCGTCCGCCGACGGCATCTCGGCGAGCGCCAGGCCGACGGCACGACCGCTGTCGAAAGCGCCCACCGCGAGCGGCCGCACGACCCGCGAATCGCCGAGCTCCGGATGGCGGATGGTCGTCTCCTGGCCGAGCAGCTTGCGATAGGCCGGGAAGGTCATCCCGGCGAACTGGGGCGCGAGCGCCGGCGGCAGGACGAAGATGGCGGGCGGGCTCATGCGAGATTCCTCCGGGTGCGGTGATCGAATTCGTCCGCCAGCTCGAAGCCGGCGAGGAGCGGCAGAGTCTGCGGGCTCGCGAGGTCGAGCAGGGTCCAGACGATCCCCGCCAGACCGCGGAAGAGACTCCAGACGCGACCCTGCCCGCTGCCGGCGTCGCCGTCGAGCCGGAAGCCGACCCGTTCGGCGCGCGCCAGGACGGAGAGCGCCAGGCTCTCGGCGCGCTCGAGAGCTGCGCCGTCGCCTCGCCGCCGCGCCACCGCGGCGAGCGCCGCGACGCGGCCGAAGCTGCCGCAGCAGAGGTGGTCGAAAACGGGTGGCGCGGCGCGCTCGGTCGTCGCCACGGCGATCGCCAGCTCACGTTCGAGCTCGGAATCCACCGGGCCCGCCGTCGCGTCGCGACCGCTCGCGCCGGCGTCGCTGTCGGCGAAAGCGCGCGCTACCGCCTCCCCCGGCGCCCCGGTGCACCAGGCGGCCGGCCAGCCGCGCTCGGCCTCGCCGCCGTCGGGGGGCAGGAACCAGGCGGGCCAATCGCCGCGCGCCGCATCGAACAGCGGGCGCTCGCGGGCGAACAGCTCCCGGGCGGCGGCGGCGTAGGAAGGGTCCCCGGTGCGCCGCGCCAGGGCGGCGAGCGCGCGCGCCATGCCGGCCGCGCCGTGCGCCCAGCCGGTCGCCGCCGGCAGTCGCGCATCGAGCCGTCCCAGGCTGCCGTTCGCCATGCGGGAGAGCAGCCGATCGCCGAGCGCGCGCGCCGGGACGAGGGCATGCCCGTCGCCCGCCGCGCTGGCGGCGAGCTGCGCGAGCAGGGCTCCCGCGGCGCCGCCGTGCAGGTCGTCGACCTCCGGTTCGGGCGCCGCCGCCTCGAGTTCGCGCGCCAAGCGAAGTGCTTCGGTCGCCAGGGCGGGGAGCCGCGCCAGGCGCGCGGCCCAGAGCAGCCCCCAGACGACCGAGCCGCTGCCGACCGCGATGCCGACCTGCGGCCGCGCCCCGGCTTCGGCCCGCGCGGCGGCGCGGGCGGCGGTGAGGGCGCGCTGGCCGGCGCGCTCCACCTCGCGGCGCGCCCACTCCTCGCCCAGGGTGGCCGCGATCCCGGCCGCGACGAGCGCCCGCCCGCTCCAGCCGGAGTAGAGACTGGCGGCGCTCCAGGTGTCGTCGAGCGTCGCCGGCGGCTCGTCGGCGAGGCGCTGCCGGAGTCGCTGCGCCAGCTCGCGCCCGCCTCCGGCGAGGGTCAGCGTGCCGTCGATCGCGCCGGAGAGCGCCGCCGGCGGATGCTCGAGGGCCTCGCCGAGAAGTCGGAGCTGGCGCGCCAGATCGCTCTCGCTCCAGCGCTCGAGTCCGGCGCGCGAGGCCTCCAGCCCGGAGAGCGCGAAAACGCCGCTCACCGCCTCCCCGGCCGCCGATCGCGGCTCGGTCGCCGACGCCGGAAGGGTGAAATACGGCACGTCGAGGCGCTCGATCGCCGCGCGCTCCTCGGCCACCAGGGGCCAGAGCGGCGGGCGCTCGCGCCGGCCGGCGAAGGGCGCGAGCAGCGCCTCGAGCAGCAGTCCGGCCTCCCGTCCGTCGGCGAGGCGAGCCGGAGCGGTCGACATCTGCAGCACGGTCGCGTACTGCCGGCTCGGTCGGAAGAGGATGCGGACCGGATGGTCCGCATCCACGGCGAGCGCGCCGCCCGGCGTCAGGATCGCCGAGCGCCGGGCGAGCAGGAAGCGATAGGCGGCGGCGAAGCCGGCGAGCAGAGCCTCGCGGTACTCGCCCGCCGCGAGCGCGCGACCGGCGAGGCGCGCGACGTTGGCGCCGGCGGCGAGCGGCGAGCGCTCGCTCGCGAGCGCCAGAGCGTCGCTGCCGATGCCGGTGAAGCGGGGCTCGGGTTCGCCGAGTCCCTCCGGCGGCGGGTCGAGCCCGCCCCAGGCGATCGTCGAGACCCGCGATGGATCGACCACCAGCGCGCTCGCCAGCGCGTGGCCCTGGGGGTCGGCCTCAGCGCGCGGGCGACCGGACGGATCGACCGCCGACTCCGGCAGGGGCTGCAAGAGCATCTCGGCGTCGACCACCACCGGACCGCGGCGGGTCGCGACCAGGTTCTCCGCGTGCAGGTCGCCGGCGCGCAAGGCGTAGCCGAGCGCCACCAGCGCCCCGGCGCGGCGGAAATAGCGCTCCGCCTCGGAAGGCTCGCGCAGGCTCTCGGCGGCGACGTACTCCTGCCAGCCGTAACCATCGCGCGCCCAGGTCCGCGCCACCGGGGGAGCGTCGTCGAAGCCGTGCGCGGTCATCCACTCGACCCAGACGGCGAGCAGCGCCTCCGGCGCCACCGAGCGCGGCTTGTAGACCAGCCGCAAGCCCGACTCGAAGGCGAGGATCAGCACTTTTCGCCCGCCGCGGTGGGGGTCCGAGGCCGGCGCCTCCACGGCGCGCACCGTGCCGAGCGGCCGGCCGTCCGCGAACCGCCGCTCGAGCTCCAGCCGGTCGCTCGCCAAGCGCAGCGACGCCTCGACCGTCGCCGCGATCCATCCTTCGGCGACCGCGATCGACTTGCGCAACAGCACGGGGAACTCGCGATAGAGCTCGGCGAGCCCGCCGGCGAGCAGCCGCGAGACGAACTCCGCGTAGCAACCGCTCCAGTCGGGGGCGGCGTCGCGGCAGCGGTCGAAGGCGGCGTACGCCGCCCGACCGCCGAGCCAGGCGAGCCGCGTGGCGAGCGCCGCTTCGAGATCTCCCCAGGCTTCCCCCGACCACTCGCCGGCGGCGGCGGCGCACCGGCGGCGCGCTTCGCCGGCCGCGATCTCGCTCCACGGTCGCCAGAGCTCCGCGAACGGCCGCGTCGCCGCCCGCCCGGCGCCGGCGAGAGGCGCGGGGTCCGTCGCCCTCTCTACTGCGCGCTGGCCGACCCGCTCCACCCAGTCGGGTAGCGCGGTGGGCGGGGCGTCCTCCGCGTCGCACCAGGCCGCGACGGCGAGCCCCGGCTCGATGCCGCTCCAGGAGAGCCGGCGCGCGAGGGCTCCCTCGTCGCCGCCGGCGACCGCCTTGGCCCAGCGCGCGCGCACCGCCCCGGCGTCCTCGCTCGGGCGCGACGAGCGGGGCGGCGAAGCGAGGCGCTCGTCGAGGCTCCGAGCGGCGGAGCTCGCGAACAGGGTCGCGAAGACGGAGGTCTGGGTCGTTGCGGACATTCTCGAGACAAACGAGGGGCGCCGGCCACGGAGTCCGAGGCCGGCGCCCGATGGGAAGGCTGGCTTGCTCGACCTTAGCCGAGGTTGATCTGGATCATGGTCGACAGCGTCGCGCCCTGGCAGTTCACCGAGCCACCGAGCTTGACGTTGATGTCGCCGCCGCCCGCGACCTTCTCGAGATCGCTGTCGTCGAGCTCACCGGCGGCCGTCTTGCGGGGGACGACGATGTAGAGCACGTCGGCCGCCTCTTCGACCGCCTTGACGCTGACGCCCGACAGGCTCATGTTGAACTGACGCTCGACGACCGCCTTCGGGTCCTTGAGCAGCGCCTCACGGTACTTCGGGTTCTGGGTCGAGAACTTGTTCAGCAGGTCCTGCATCTCACCGCGGGTCATCTCCATGGGAGTCTCTCCTCTTCGTTTTCCGTCCCGGGTTCATCCCGGAGCGTTGTCGGCGATCTCGCCGTGCGGACTCTGTATAAGGCAAGCCGAATGCCAGCCGCCTCGAATCTCCGAACTCTCTGTGAATCTTGAAGTTGGAGCGTTCGCCGCAAGATGGCGAAAGAGCATTGCTGGAGCGGTCACTCCAAGCGCTGGAGGCCCGGCTCCATCGCCCGCGCTCAGAAGCAGCGATCGCAGGCGCGATCGGGATCTTCGTCGACGCGCGCCAGCAGATCGGCGACGTCGAGCGGCAGGAAGGCCCGGCGGTAGGCGTGCGTGCCGACGACCAGCGGCGGCGAGGCCGCGGCGCGCGCCCGCAGGCGGGCCGCGACCTCGTCGCGCCGCGAGCGCACCTGTCCGTGGGCGTCGCGCCAGCCGTCGCGGAAGGCCTGCGCGAGCCGCGGATCCTTGGCGTGCGGTCCGAAGAAGGCGCGGTAAGCGCGGCGCATGTGGGCATCGGCGAGCACCTTGCGCGCCACCCGCCGCTCGAGCTCGACCGCCGGCAGCGCTGCGAACACCGCCGGATCGAGCGCGTCGGCGAGCCCTTCGAGATCGATCGCCAGGTTGAGCAGGCAGTGCTCGTAGTCGAGCATCAGCAAGGTCGGCGCCTCGTCCGGACCCGCGATGAAGGCGTTGCGCGGCCGCAGGTCGGCGTTGGCGAACAGGTAGGCGACCGCGGCGTGCCGACCCACTTCGCGCGCGTAGCCCGCGGTCGGGATCGGCTCCTCGAGCTTGCGCCCGGGCGCGGCGGCGACGGCGAAGACCGGTTCGGCGCCGGCGATCACGCCGTGCGGACAGGTCGGCACCCCAGCCATCGCCACCAGCTCGGAGGCGAAGCGCTCGACCTCGACCGATTCCGGCAGGAGGAAGCGCTTCAGGTAGACGACGCTCTGCGTCCCGTCGTCGGCGACGAATCGCGCCCGCGCCACCAGGTTGTAACGCCCTTGATCGGCGTCGGGCAGCGGCTCGACGGCCTCGAGCGCCCCGGCGACGCCGCCCACCGCCAGCCGGGTCCCGACCGGGCAGAGCGGCAGGCGGGTGGCGAGATCGATCCAGCCGAGATCGGCCAGCCGCGCCAGCGCTCCCGCGTCGCGGGCCGAACCGACCAGGAGACCGCGGATTCCGAGCGCTTCGGGGGCGCGGACGTCGTTGGCCGGCGAGTCGCCGACCATGAGCGCCGCAGCGGGCGGGACTCCCAGCCGGTCGAGGGTCTCGAGGTAGAGGCGCGGCTCGGGCTTGCGCGCCCCGGCATCGCAGGAGAAGGTGATCGCGGCGAAATTCTCCGCTAGCCCGAGATCGTCGAGCGGTCTGCGGTACGGGCTCGCCGAGTTGGTGATCAGGGCGAGGCGCAGGCCGCGGCGGCGCAGGAACGGCAGCACGGTCCGCGCCCCCTCGATGGCGCGCGCCGAGGCGACCTCGCGCTCGAGCAGCGCCAGCGCTTCCGCGAGATGGGCGGCGTCGTGGTCGCCGCAGCGCTCGAGAATGGCGGCGACGAAGGCAGCGGAGTCGGCGAACGGCCGCACCAGCAGAAGGTCGCGCTGCATCTCGACCCAAGCGCGGCGCGAGATCGCCTCGAGGCGCGGCAGCTGCTGCTGGAAAACCGGATCCGCGAGCTCGATCAGGGTGCCGTAGAGGTCGAAGACGACGGCGCGCGGCGGGATCACGTCCCCTCGTCGTCGATTCCGCCCGGCTTCAGGCGGTGATGGCGGAGGAAATCCATGAACTTCTGGTAACTCTCGGCCGGCAGCCGCCAGATCTCGAGCAGCCGCCGGTAGCTGCCGCGCGCGTCGCGCAGCCCCATGGCGAGCACGCGGCGCACCTCGCGGCGCGACAAGTCGCGATCGAGGAAGGGCTCCTGCACGATCTTCCAGAAGTCGCCGCTCTCGCGCAGCAGCGAGCGATAGAGGTCGTCGGTGACGCTCGGCGCCGAGGGATCCGGCTGCTCCAGACGGTCGATGAAGTCCGGCGGCTCGATGCGGTCGCCGTCCGACAGGGCATAGCCCGAGGTGACGACGCTGATCAGCTCGCGCACGTTGCCCGGCCAGGCATAGGAGCCCAGCAGGTCGAGGGCGGCGGGGCTGAAGCTCTTGCGCACGCCGTAGCTCTTGTGCAGGCGGTCGAGGACGCGCTCGCAGAGCAGCATCCAGTCCTCGCCGCGCTGGCGCAGCGGCGGGATCTCGATCTGGAAGTAGCGCAAGCGGAACAGCAGGTCGCGGCGAAACTTCTCGTCGCCGCCGAGGGCGTTCAGATTGCGGTTGGTCGCCGCCACCACGCGCACCTCGACCCGCCGCGTCTGGTCGGCGCCGAGCGGCTGGAACTCGCCGAGCGCCAGCGCCCGCAGCAGCATCGTCTGGGCGCTCATGTGCAGGTCGCCGACCTCGTCGAGGAAGATCACCCCGCCGTCGGCGGTCTCGAAGCAACCCTTGCGATCCGCGACCGCGCCGGTGAAGCTGCCGCGCCGGTGACCGAAGAGCTCCGACACCGTCAGATTGCCGTCTTGATACTGCGGGCAGTTCACCGACACGAACGGTCGCCCCTTGCGGTTCGACAGCAGGTAGATCGCCTGGGCGAAGGACTCCTTGCCGACGCCGCTCTCGCCCAGGATGAGGATCGGTTCCGAGAACGGGGCGACCTTGGCCAGGCGATCGAGCGGCGCCTGCAGCTCCGGCGACCGGCCGACGATCTCCACCGCGCGCGCCGGGCCCCAGATCGCGAGCGAGAGCTCGCGGATCCGCTGCGCCGACGGCGAGAGGCCGAAGGGCGGAGCGTTGTTGTCGGGCGGCTCCGCGGCCTCGGGCCGGCGATCCCGTACCGCTGGGTTCTTCAGGGTCGGCATCGATGCTCCGCTCTCGGGTCGGGGCTCGCCCCGCTCCCGTACCCCCGAGCGCGGCGCGACCTCGTCGGCAGCGCCGCGCGCCTCTCTTTACTGGCGACGAGCCCGAATCTACAATGCACTCCCCCCATGGTCAACGCGCCCTCCGCCGATCCGCTTTCGAGGCTCCTCGTGCCCCACCGCGCGGGGAGCGTGATCTTCCAGGAAGGCCAGTCGGGCAGCGAGATGTTCATCATCGAGTCGGGGTCGGTCGAGATCGCCCACCGCTACGGTCCGCAGGAGAAGCGTCTGGCGCTGCTCGAGGCGGGCGACTTCTTCGGCGAGATGTCGGTGCTCGAGGATCTGCCGCGTTCCGCCACCGCCCGGGCCGTCTCGGACTGCCGCCTGCTGCCGATCGACGCCTCGACCTTCGACCAGATGTTGCGAGACTACCCCGAGGTCGCGGTGCGCATGCTGCGCAAACTGTCGCACCGCTTGCGCCAGCATGAGGAGGCGCAGCAACGCGCCGGCGAGCTGGCGCGCGAGGTGCTGGCCGGCATGCAGCGCAGCGACCTCGGCCAGCTCGCGCCGGTCTCCACGCCGACCTCGGCGCACCCGGTCGCCCCGCCCGCCGCGCCGGCTCCGACACCGCCCGTCGCTCCGCCGCCGGTCGCCGCGGCGCCCCGCCAGCCCGTCGCGACGCTGGTGCACGCGGCCTCGGGCAAGACCTTCAGCCTCGGCGCCAAGGCCGAGAGCCTGGTCGGGCGCTTCGACCCGGTCACCGAGCAGTCGCCCGAGATCGATCTCACCGATCTCGATCAGCAGCGCTCGCTCTCTCGCCGGCACGCGCGGCTGATGCGGCGCGACGGCCGGTTCTTCGTGCGCGAGGAGATCGGCACCGCCAACGGCACCTTCGTCGGCGGCGAGCGGCTGGCGACCGGCAAGGAACGCGAGATCCGCGACGGCGACCAGCTGCGCTTCGGCCGCGTCGATCTCACCTTCCGAGTCGCCTGAACGCCGCCATGCGTTTCGAGATCAAGCAGCGGGAAGCCGACGGAATCCAGATCCTGGCCCCGGTCGGACAGCTCGACACCCGTACCTCGCCCGAGTTCGAGAAGGTCCTGTCGCAGGCGCTCGCCGCCGGCAAGACGGCGCTGCTGCTCGACTTCGGCCATCTCGACTTCATCTCCAGCGCCGGGCTGCGGGTGCTGGTGATGATCGGCAAGCGCCTGTCGGCCGGGCGCGGCACGATGGCGCTGTGCGGCATGAACCCTTCGGTGCGCAAGATCTTCGACGTCTCCGGCTTCGCCAACCTCTTTCCGATCCACGCCGACGCGGCCTCGGCCGTGCAGGCGCTCGCCGTCGGCGCGCGCGCCGCACAGGTCTCGGGCTTCGCGAGCGACCTGATCGGCGGCAAGGAGGTCGAGCGTCCGCCGGAGCGCGGCAAGCTGGGAGACCGCGCCGATCGCGCCAGCCTGGCCGCCGACCTGCTGGGAGGCGACCCCCCCAAGTCGGGCCGCTGACGGCGGGCGCTTCGCCGCGAGCGCTCGGATCGCCGGCCGGCAAGCGTCTTCAAGTCCCCTGGCGGCCCACCAGCAGAAGCGTCAGGTCGTCGGGTTGCGGTCGATCGGCGAGGAAGCCGCGGACCGCGCCGAGCACGTTGCCGAGCACCACGTCGGCGTCGCCGGCGGCGCGACCGAGGACGGTGGCGAGCCCCTCGGTGCCGAATCGTTCCCCGGCCGGATTCTCCGCGTCGCAGACGCCGTCGCTGTAGAGCGTCAGCAGATCGCCGGCGCCGAGCTGGGCGCGGTGCACCGGCACGCCGCGCAGGCGCTGCACTCCGAGCGGCGAGCCCGGTGTCAGCTCGAGCTCCGACACTCGACCCGAGGCGAGACGCAGCAAGGGCGGCAGGTGACCGGCATTGACCATCTCGACCCCGCCGGTCGCCGGATCGAGGATGGCGAACAGCAGAGTGGCGAACATGCCGTCGGTCCCCTCGGAGAGCACTTGGTCGTTCAGCTCGCGCAGGAACATCACCGGATCGGAGGTCTGGCCGGCGACGCGCCGCAAGGCGCTGGTGGCGCGCGCCATGAAGAGCGAGGCCGAGACCCCCTTGCCGGAGACGTCGCCGACCGCGATCCCCCACCGGTGGTCGGGCAGCTCGAGCAGGTCGAAGAAGTCGCCGCCCACCGCCTGGGCCGGCGAGTACTCGACCGCGAACCGGTAGCCCGGAACCGACTCGAGCTGCTTGGGGAGGAAGGTCTGCTGGATGCGCCGGGCGAGCGCCAGGTCGTGCTCGAGCAGCTCGCGATCGACCAGCTCCTGGTGCAGGCGAGCGTTGGCGATCGACAGGGCGATCTGACTGCCGATGCCTACCAGCAGGCCGAGATCGGCCTCGCTGAACGGATGGTCCTTCTGGCTGGTGTCCACTTGGAGGACGCCGTAGACCTGGTCGGCGGCGAGCAGGGGCACGCAGACCACCGAGCGGATCGACAAGCTGCGCACCGTCCCCGCCGCCTTGTAGCGGTCGTCCTCGCTGGTGTCGGCCGACAGGATCGCCTGGCGCTTCTCCACCGCCTCTTGCAGCAGCGTGCGGCTGGCGGGAATCGCCACCGCCTCGCCGGTCTTGGTGCGCGCCACCCGGGGCACGAACTCGCCGCTCTCGGGCTCGTAGTGGACGATGAAGGCGCGCTCGGTCTGCGGCATGACGTCGAAGACCTTGAGCAGGATGCGGGCGAGCAGCTGGCCTTCGTCGAGCGTCTCGGTCATCGCCCGCCCGACCTCGGCGACGAAGTCGAGGCGCTGCTCCAGGTGCCTTAGCCGGGCGGTCACGCCGTGGCGGCCGGTGAGCGACATCTCGTCGCGGTCGGCGCGCACCCGCATGACGACCGAACGCCCGCCGTCGATCTGCTTGGATTCGCGGAACTCGAGGCGGGCGACGAGCGAGCGGTCCCGGGTCGAGGTGAGCTCGGAGCGGTACTCGAGGATCGTGCTGCCGATCGCCACCCGATCGCCCTCGCCCAGGGCCTGCGGCTCGCTGATCCGGGCGTCGTTGACGTAGGTGCCGTTGCCGCTCTGCAGGTCGGAGACGAAACAGCGCTCGTCGGCCCAGGAGATCACCGCGTGACGGCGCGAAACGGCTGGGTCCGAGATCTCCAGATCCGCCAGCGGCCCGCGCCCCACTAGGATGTTGCGATCGAAGCGGAAGTGCTTGCCCTTCTTCGCCCCGTTCAAGTACACCAGGACCGGCATGTGACAATCCTAGAGCACCCCGCCCCACCCCGCGCTCCGACGAGGAGCGCAACCACCCACCGCCCGACCACCGACCTGCAAGAAAAGGATCTGGAAAAAGCAAAGGACCCTTGCCAGGCCTTCCTCGCCCAGCCGAACTGGCTCCCTGGCACGAGGGCGCCCGAGAGGCCCGCACTCCCAACCGGAAGCCTTGCGGCGAGGCGTTCGACCCCTCGCCATCCTGCGAAGGAAAAGCTTCGGGTGGCTGGGTTCCGTTGGATGCGGGCGTTGTGAGAAGGTCGACGGCCATGCGGGCCTTCGACGTCCTGACGCTCCTCGGCGCCTCGGCGGTGGGTGGGGCGATGAACGCTCTCGCCGGCGGCGGGACGCTCCTGACTTTCCCCACTCTGCTGCTGCTCGGCGTGCCGGCGATCCGCGCCAACGCCACGTCGACCGTCGCCCTGCTGCCCGGCGCGGCGTCGAGCCTCGTCGGTTATCGCGAGGACGTGGCTTCGCATCGCGCCTGGTTCCGGGTGCTCTTCTGGCCGAGCCTCCTGGGCGGCGCGACCGGGTCGCTCTTGCTGCTCGCTACCCCCGAGCGCATCTTCGCCCGGCTCGCCCCGTGGCTCGTGCTCTTCGCGACCCTGCTCTTCATCGCCCAGACGATCGCCGCCGAGCGGCGCGCTGGCGCGGAGGCCGCGGCGCACGAGCCCGGGAGCCGGACCGTCGCCTGGCTCTGCCAGCTCGCGGTGGCGATCTACGGCGGTTACTTCGGCGCCGGCATCGGCATCCTGATGCTCGCCGTGCTCGGCTACCTCGGGCTCTCCGACATCCACGCCATGAACGGCCTCAAGAACTTCTTCGGCATTTGCATCAACGGCGTGGCTGCGGCCCTCTTCATCCTGCGCGGCGTCGTCGACTGGCGACTCGCCGGCATCATGCTCGTCGGCGCGATCGGCGGGGGCTATGCCGGAGCGCGCTTCGGGCGCTGGATCGGCAAGCGCTGGGCCCGGTTCGCCGTCATCTTGATCGGCCTGGGAATTACCTTAGCGCTGCTCACTCAGAAGTCGTGATTTCCCGGGAATTTCACGCCGAATCAAGAGGTTGAAGGTGCCAGGATGACACGGATCCTCCCCAGGGTCCGTTGCATCCGAGAAACGGAGATCCAATGTCCGAGAACCTCCAACTCCCCGTCTTGCCGCTGCGCGAGGCGGTGCTCTTCCCCGGAATCTCCATGCCGATCGGCGCCGGCCGCGCGGGGACGCTGCGCGGCATCGAGGCGGCCATGCGTGGCACCGACGGCCGGGTGCTCGTCCTGTCGCAGCGCCAGAACCTCGATTCGGTGACCGCCGACGGCCTGCACACGGTCGGCACGATCGCCAAGCTCGGCAACGTGCAGCGCAGCCTCACCGGCATGCAGCTCGTCCTGCACGGCGAGCAGCGGGCGGTCGCGGCGCGCATCGTCGAGAAGGACGGCTACCTGCTGGCGACCGCCGTCGTGGCGCAGGACATCGGCCCGGTGGAGCTCGAACATCCGGCGTTCGTCGCCCTGCACCGCGAGGTGCGCGAGCGCGCCGTCGAGCTCGCCAAGCGCGCCGGCCTGCCGGAAGAGGCGGTCCAAGAGGTGCTCTCGGGCGTGGTCGACGCCGGCCGGCTCGCCGATTTCGTGGCGGCGCACGTCGAGGCGACGGCGCAGGAGCGCCAGAAGATGCTCGAGACGCTGGCGATCGAGGAGCGCCTGCGCCAGGTGCTGCTCGCGGTGCAAAAGCAGCTTGCGGTGCTCGAAGCCCAGGACGACATCAAGTCCAAGGTGCGCGAAGAGCTGGGCGACCGCCAGCGCGAGATGGTGCTGCGCGAGCAGATGCGGGCGATCCAAAAGGAGCTCGGCGAAGGCGACGACGCCGGCGAGGTGGACGAGCTCGCCGAGCGCCTGGCGAAGATCGACCTGCCTCCCTCGGTGCGCAAGGAGGTCGACCGCGAGCTCGGGCGGCTGCGGCGCATCGGTCGCGAATCGATGGAGTCGCAAGTCATCCGCACTTACCTCGAGACGGTCGCCGAGCTGCCGTGGAACTCGCGCAGCGACGAGAAGCTCGACATCCAGGAGGCGGCGCGCGTCCTCGACGAGGATCACCACGGCCTGCAGGAGGTGAAGGACCGGGTGCTCGAGTTCCTCGCCGTGCGCCAGCTGCGCGAGGCCGCCAGGACGGAGAAGAGCCCGGCCGCGGAGCCGGCGCCGGTCGTGCCGTCGGCCGCCGAGCCGACGACCGCCAAACCCGGCGACGCCAAGCCCGCCAAGACCGAAAAGCAGGCGAAGGGTCCGATCCTGCTCTTCGTCGGTCCGCCCGGCGTCGGCAAGACTTCGATCGCCAAGTCGATCGCCCGCTCGATGGGGCGCGAGTACGTCCGCATTTCGCTCGGCGGCGCGCGCGACGAGGCCGACATCCGCGGCCACCGCCGCACCTACGTCGGCGCGATGCCCGGCCGCATCCTGCAGGGCATGAAGCAGGCCGGCAAGAAGAATCCGGTCTTCCTGCTCGACGAGGTCGACAAGCTCGGCGTCTCCTTCCAGGGCGACCCGGCGGCGGCGCTGCTCGAGGTGCTCGATCCAGCGCAGAACGACAGCTTCACCGACCACTACCTCGGCGTGCCATTCGACCTCTCCGAGGTGCTCTTCGTGGCCACCGCGAACTTCCCGCAGAACATCCCCGGACCGCTCATGGACCGGATGGAGATGGTCGAATTCTCGGGTTACACCGAGAGCGAGAAGCTCGCCATCGCCCGGCGCTACCTGCTGCCGCGCCAGCTCGAGGAGAACGGCTTGACGGCCGAGAAGCTCGACCTCGCCGATCCGGCGATCGGCGAGGTGATCTCGAGCTACACCCACGAGGCGGGCGTTCGCCAGCTCGAGCGCGAGCTCGGCAAGCTGGCGCGCAAGGTGGCGCGCAAGATCGCGGCGCACGAAGTCGAGCGGGTGGTCGTCACCCCCGAGACGGTGACCGACATGCTCGGCCGGCCGCGCGTCCACCCCGAGCGCGCCGCCCGGCAGGATCAGGTCGGCGTCGCGACCGGCATGTTCTACACCCCGGTCGGCGGCGACATCCTGTTCGTCGAAGCCTCGGCGATGACCGGCAAGGGCGACCTCGTCCTCACCGGTCAACTGGGCGACGTGATGAAGGAATCGGCGCGCGCCGCATGGAGCTACGCCCGCGCCCACGCTCCCCTGCTCGGGGTCGATCCCGAGGCCTTCCAGAAGGACCTGCACATCCACGTCCCCGCCGGCGCGGTGCCGAAGGACGGCCCGTCGGCCGGCGTGACCATGGCGACCGCGGTGGTCTCGGTGCTCTCCGGCCGCCCGGTGCGCCATGACCTGGCGATGACCGGCGAGATCACCCTCTCCGGCCGCGTCCTGCCGATCGGCGGCCTGAAGGAGAAGATCCTCGGCGGCGTGCGCGCCGGCATCACGACCTTCGTGATCCCCAAGGAGAACGTCGCCGACCTCGAGGACTTGCCGCAGGAGGTGCGCGACCGGATCGTGGTCAGCCCGGTCGAGTCGCTGGGAGAGGTCCTCGCCCTGGCGCTGCGCGGCGCGACGCTACTCGAAGGCCGCCTGCGCTTCGGCGACGCGCGCGACGAGTCGCTGCCGCGCCCGAACGAACTGCCGCACTGACCGCGTTCCAGAGGCGATGGACGTGCGCGCCACCGGGGCCGCGATCAGCGGCTCGCAGCCGCGTGGTCGCGGAAGACAAGCAGGCGGCCGTGGCGCGGGTCGCAGACCCAGGCGCCGCCCCGTCCGTCGATCACCACGCAGTGCGCGTGCTCGGCGGTCGGCGCGCTGGCGAGGAGGTGGAGATCCCCGGCCACGCCGACGCTGAAGAGGGTCAGGGTCGCCGCCCGCGCGCCAGGCACGAAGAGGTGCCGCCGCTCGGGGTCGAAGGCGATGATGTCGACTCCGGCGCCGGCGGTGGCGCGGGTCACCACCCGCCCGTCGTGCGCCACGTCGAGCACCGCCACCGTCCCGTCCTTGCAGCCGACGAAGAGCAGCGCGTTGCGCGCGTCGAAGGCGAGGCCGCGCGGCTCGGCGCAGCCGGCGCTCCAGTCCGCCACCACGGCGCGGGTCGCGAGATCGATCGCCACCGTCCGGTCCTGCCAGAGATTCGAATAGGCGCGCCCGCGCGCGGCATCGAAAACCAGCGCCTCGGGCCCGCCGGGGACCGCCACGGTGGCGAGGCGCGCGAGGACCGGCGGCGACCCGGGGGCGAGGGAGAAGATCTCGATCGCCGCGGTGCGCGGCTCGGTCACCCAGATTTCGCGGCGTTCGGCGAGGTAGCGCAGATAGTCCGGTGGGCTCGCGAGCGGCGCGGACGCAACCAGCGCGAGCGACTTGCCCCCGAGGGCCACGAGGCGCGGCTCGGAGCCGTCCGAGGTGAGGACCAGCCCGCCGCCGGCGTCGGCCGAGGTAACCTCCGCGGCCGGCGCGCCGGCGCTGCGCGCCGAGCGGCCGAAGTCGGGCGCGCTCGAGACCCGACCATGCTTCGGATCGACGAGATCGAGCCGCCCGGTGGCCGCGGCCGGCACCAACAGGCGATCGAGCTCGGCGTCGTACCACAGATCGTCGAGATCGATTCCCGCCTCCCCGCCCGGCAGTGCGATCGGCGGTCGCGCCTCGAGCGCGAACTTCTCGCCCTGGGCGGCGCCGGCGCAGAGCAACCCGAGGACCGCCGCGAGGGCGCGCGTCGCGAGCCGGACTCGGCGGCGATCGAGGATGCGGACGGCTTCGGACGGCGATCGAGAGGTCATGCGGCGATCCTAGCCCGCCGTCGGGATCCGGATCGACCCTGCGTCGCGCGCTGCGTCGCCGGGCGCCGCGCCGTCACGGGCTAGTATTCCCCCGACTTCTCGAAAGGAGCTCCCGTGCCGCTTCGTTCACCGTCGACCGTCCGCGCCCGCTTCGCCGCCCGTCGCATCGCTCTGGCGTCGGGCCTCCTCGTCGCCGGCGCCGTGGCCGGTCTCGACCCCGCGGCCCGCGCCCTGCCGGCCTCGCCTCTCGCCGCCGAGATCGATCGCCGCGCCGCGGCGGTCGAAGCCCGGATGCTCGAGTGGCGACGCCACCTGCACCAGTACCCGGAGCTGTCGAATCGCGAGGTCGAGACCGGCAAATACGTCGCCGACCGGTTGCGCGAGATGGGACTCGCGCCGCGCACCGGCGTCGCCGGCAACGGCGTCGTCGCGGTGATCGAGGGCGGCCGGCCCGGACCGGTGGTGGCGCTGCGCGCCGACATGGACGCTCTGCCGGTGCTCGAGCCCGAGGGTCTCGCCTTCGCCAGCCACGCCTCCGGCACCTACGAAGGCAAGAGCGTGCCGGTGATGCACGCCTGCGGCCACGACACCCACATGGCGATGCTCCTCGGCGCGGCCGAGATCCTCTCCGGTCTCGAGGCGAAGCTCCCGGGCAAGGTGGTGCTGATCTTCCAGCCCGCCGAAGAGGGCGTACCGATCGAGGAGCAGCCGGCGGGCGCGGAGAAGATGGTGGCGCTCGGTGTGCTCGACGACCCGCGGGTCGAGGTGGTCTTCGGCCTACACTCTTTCGCCGGCTATCCCGCCGGCTCGATCGGCTACCGCTCCGGTCCGGAGCTCGCCGCCGCCGACAAGTTCGAAATCGTGGTCGAGGGTCGGCAGACGCACGGCTCGAAGCCCTGGGCGGGGATCGACCCGATCGTCGTCGGCAGCGAGATCGTCGGCGCGCTGCAGACCATCGTCTCGCGGCAGATCGACCTCACCAAGGAGCCGGCGGTGGTGACCGTCGGACAGTTCGAGGCCGGAGTGCGCAACAACATCATTCCCGACCGCGCCCGGCTCGTCGGCACCATCCGTACCTTCGACGAGGGGATGCGCGACGACATCCACGCCCGGATCAAGAGGCTCGCCGAGGCGATCGCCGCGGCGCAAGGCGCCAAGGCGACGGTGACCCTCGAGCGCGGCTACGCGGTGACCGCCAACGACCCGGCCCTGACCGCCAGGATGCTGCCGACGCTCGAGCGCGTCGCGCCCGGGCGGGTGAAAGAGATCCAGAAGATCACCGGCGCCGAGGACTTCTCGTTCTTCGCCCGCAAGGTCCCCGGGCTGTTCATCATCCTCGGCGTCACGCCTGCGGATCAGGTGGCGATCGCGGCGAGCAATCACTCGCCGCGGTTCTTCGCCGACGAGAGCGCGCTCTCGACCGGAATGCGGGCGATGGTCCACCTCGCCGCGGACTACCTCGCCTCGGGAGGCAAGTAGGCGGTCGCGGCGGCGACCAGGAAGGCGCGCGCCTCCTCCCAAAGATCTGCCTTGTTGTCGATCAGGCGGTGGTCGCCCTCCGGCAGCAGGCGCAGGTCGACCACTCCGGGTTGCGCGCGGCGTGCGAAGTCTTCCACGTCGCGCCAGTCGACCGAGGCGTCGCGCTGCCCCTGGAAGATCAGCGTCGGCGTGCGGTACTGGGCTACCAGGTCCTCGATCGGGTAGCGCTCGAGATCCTCCATCAGCGTCCAGCCGAGGTCGGCTTCGACCAGCTCGCCGCGAAACCGAATCGCGCCCTCGCGCTGCCAGCGCGCCAACCCCTCGGCGCCCGCCCAGCGCTCGAAGCCACGCCGCATTCCGAGCGCCGGCGCGACGTGCGCCGCAGCGATGACGGTCTCCGGGTAGAGCGCCGCGTGCCAGAGCCCGGTCGCCCCGCCCATCGACGAGCCGAAGAGCGCCAAGCGCTCCCAGCCGCGGGCCGCGAGCCAGCCGGCGACCCGCGCCACGTCGCCGAGGTTGCGGGTTACGGTCAGCTCGCCGAGCGACCCGCCAGAGTCGCCATGCCCCTGGAAATCGAACGAGGCGAAGGGGATGCCGTCGAGCAGGGCGCGGCCGCGGAAGAAGTCGGCCTTCTCGCCCGTCTGGCGCGAGCCGAAGCCGTGCAAGTAGAGGATGGCGAAAGGCGTCACCGGCTCTTCCGGCAGCTCGAAACGCACCGCGAGGTGCGAGACCTCGATCGCGTCTTGGTAGATCGGGAGCCGCTCCACGGATGCATCCTGGATCGGCGGGTCGCCCGGCGGCAAGATGTTTCGCTCCCTGCCATCCGCGCTGGCACCAGCGAAGCGCGGCGGTACACTTCACGCATGGCCGCCAATCCCACGAACCCCGCGGGCTGGGTCGCCAGTCAGGCGGCGACGCGCCTTCGATTCCCGACCGCGTTCGGCGTCTTCCTGGCGCTCTTCCTCTTCGACCTGGTGATCCCGGATTTCGTGCCCTTCGCCGACGAGATCCTGCTCGGTCTGGCGACCGCCATCTTCGCCATGTGGCGGCAGCGCGCTTCGCCGCCGCCGAGCGCCGCGCAGCCGCCGATCAAGAACGTGACTCCACCGGGCGCGAGCGGCGGGAGCTGAAGCTCAGAAGTCGGACGAGGCGCCGCCGCCGCCGAATTCGCCGCCCTTGCCGGCGAAGCGGTCGTCGGGAGGCGCCTCGCGCGCCCGCGGCGAGAGCGCCACCACGGCGCCGGCCATCTCGAGCACCGCGGCCCGTTCGCCGTCCTCGAACAGCGCCTCGGAGGTCCAGCCCCGGATCGTGCGCTCGGGCGCGCGGCGGAACCAGCGGCCGAGGGCCAGCGCCAGCCCCACCAGCACCAGCCCGAGAACGAGCAGCGTCGGCCAAAGCGGCTGCGGCCGTAATTTGAAGATCGCCGTCGCGCCGGTCGCGGTCGCGAGCAGCAGCCCGGCATCGAGCCGCGGCCGGCGCCGGGTCGCGATCCCGGTCGCGATCAACAGCAGCGGCAGGACGATCATCGCCGTCCAGGAGAGCGTCACCGCCGTGCGCGAGGCCGCGTGCGTGAAGTCGAACAGCCGATCGGTATCGAACCAGCCGATCTCGACGCTCGCCACGTGCAACGCGAGATAGAGCGCCGCGAGCGCCACCCACCAGGCCTCGCGGGCGCGGACTCGGTGCGCCGGTGCGGCGCTCGCCGACTCGGCGGCGCGCTCGAGAGCGAACGCGAGCGGCAGGGCGAGGGCGATCCACAGCCAGCGGCCGAACGGACACGGGGCGAGGGTCACGAACGCCGCCGCACCCGCGACCGCGCCGGCGAGCGGCAGGCCCCAGCGCAGCGCCGCCAGGGTGGCGAAGAGCGCGGCGACCGCGCCGGTCGTCGTGGTCGCGATCCGCCAGCCGGGCTCGAGGTGGTCGAAGACCAGCATCGCCAGGCCGCTGGTCACGCCGCCGACCGCCATCCAGCCGGTCGACTCCTCGACCCCGAAACGGCGCAGGCGGAGACGGCCCTGGAACACCTCGGTGAGCACCGCCATCACCGCGCCCGACGCCAGCACCAGGCAGGCGAGAAAGGTCACGCTGCGCAGCAGCTGATCGAAGACGCCGAGAAAGAACCCGAAGAAGCCGAGCGCTCCCTGCGCCGCGACGCAGGTGAAGACGAAGAAGAGCAGCCGGAACCAGCCACTGGTGCGCACGCGGTCGTCGGCGTAGAGCCCGTCGATGCCCTGCCGCACCTCGCGCGCGATCGCCCCGGACCGCTCCCAAGAGGCGGCGGCGCGGCGGACCTCGAAGCGGCGATCGGCGGCGACGATCTCCGGTCTCACGACGCCGACTCCCGCCGGAATCGACGCTGGACCCAGACCAGCAAGACCACGATGCCGACGGCGCTGCCCAGGATCCACAGGCAGCCGAGGGCCGCGAACAGCGTCTCGCCGAGGACAGCGTAGGCGAGGCGGGTGATGGCGGCGTAGAGCGCCAGCACCGCCAGGGCGAAGAGTCCGAAGCGCCGCAGCCGCAGGCCGATCGCCACCACGCCGGCGCCCACGAGCGCCAGGGCCACCGCCCAGCCGAGGCTGGCGTCCCCGTCCGCGATCATCCCCGCGAACAGCGCACCGAGGGCGAGGGCCGCGGCGAGAAGGGTCGTCGCCGGCTCGAAGTGCGCCTTGCGATCGAAGCGCCAGAGTGCCGCGCCGAGCGCGGCGAAGAGCACCGCGACCCCGAGCGCGTTGGCGCGCAAGGTGGCGCCGCTGCCCGCGAGCAGCAGGCGGCCGGCGACGGTCGCCAGCGCCACTCCCCGCCAGGCGGCGAAGCTCGAGAGCGCCAGCGACCAGGCGACGCGCGAATCGAATCGCAACGCCGCCGCCGCCGCGAGCCCACTGATCAGCAGCAGGTGCCAGGGCCAAGCGTCGCCGAGCGCCGCCAGGCGGACCTCGATCCACAACAGGAGGGCGCCTGCGAATCCGAGGCCGAGGAGGATCAGCCCGTCGTCGACCCAGTCGCCGCCGATCGACCTCCCCCAGGTGAAGCCGGGCGCGCGGCGCAGCACGAAGGCGAAGCAGGCGGCGGCACCGAGGGCAAGCAGCAGGGCGACCCCCCAAGGCCCCAGCGCGTCGAGGTTCTCCTTCACGCCGAGGCCGAGACCGGCGGTGGCGAGCGTCACGCCGAGGCCCATCCCCCAGCGCAACTCGGCGCGCGCCGAGGCGCGCTCGCCGCCGGCGACGGCGAGGATGCGCGCCGCGAGCCCGTCCGCCACGACCCCTTGCTCGACGAGGTTCGGGATCGCCGCGACGACCTCCGGGTCGCGCGCCGGCACGGTTCAGCCGCGTCCCGCCGGCGGCGCGCCGTCGAGGAAATCGAGGGCGCGGGCAAAGAATTCGGCCGGCACCGGACCGCGATGGTCGACCTGCGGGACCTCGAGGTAGAGCAGATGGCGGAAGCCGTCGCGCCGCGCGGCCTCGTAGGTGGCCTCGGTCTGCGAGCGGTTGAAGTCGAGCTCGCCGGTCAGGAAGACGAACCGCCGGGCCTCGCGGTCGAGCTGCAGCAGCTCGGTCGCCGGCTTCGGGTAGCGCGCCGACCACTCGGCGCCCGGCCGGCCGGGTACCGGCAGCGAGCGGAAATAGTCGCAGCCCATGAGGAAGATCGCGCCGCGGAAGATCTCCGGGAAAAGCGGCGCGACGGTGCTCGCGACCCGACCGCCGCCGGAGAAGCCAGCGAGGTAGACCCGTCGCGCGTCGATGTCGTAAGCGCGCGCCATGTTCCACGCCGCGTCGAACGCCAGCGCGAAGCGTGCCAGCAAGTCCCGGTCGTTGCCGGCCCGGTTGGCGCCGACCCAGAGGAGCTTGCGGCGCGCGAGCTCGGCGCGCACCTCGGGGCGCAGCGCGCCGCCGAAATCGAACGGGCTCACCCAGACGACGAGACCGTGCGCATCGCCGGCGCGGTACGTCTCGGGCACCGCGAGCGCGAAGCTCTCCCGGGCGAGATCGATCGCCGGCAGCTCGAAGTCCGGGGCGAGCCCGAGCCGAGCCAGGTACTCGGCGCCGGAGCGCGCCGGGCTCGGCGTCGAGAACGAGACGATCTGCAGCCCCGTGCGGTGCGGCGCCAGGGCGAGGCGCGCGTAGCCGAGCGCTTCGGGATCGACGGGCGGCGGCGGCGGACCGACGAAGGCGGCTTCGATCTCCGCCGGTCCGAGCTCGAGGTCGATCCTCACGGGTGGCGGCGGCCGGTCGGCGTCGAGATCGATCCGCCCGCCGCCGGGAGAGAGCCCGTCGCGGACGACGTCGAGGAACCAACGACCGCTCGCGAGCCCCGGGACCGCGAAGCGGCCCTGGCGATCGCTCGCGACCGGGTCCGGCCCCGGACCGTGAGGATCCGCCCAGTGCAGGGTGACCCGCGCTCCGGCGAGCGGCGCGCGGTCCGGACCGTGCACGACGCCGGCGATCCGACCGCCGCCCGACCAGCTCTCCGCCCGCGCCGCGCCGAGAGCGCCGACGAGCCCGACCGCCACCGCGAGCGCGGTCGCCCGGGCTCGGGAACCGGGGCCTTTCCTCGTCGAGCTCTCGCGCCTCACGCTTGAACTCTAGCGCGAGCCGCGGGAACCCAGCTCCGAGTCGCGCACCGCCGGAAGCGACGATAGAATCCCACCCCACGTGACCCCGACCGCTCCCCAGGACGTCGCCCCCCGGGTGCTCGCGGTGGTGGCGCGCACCCAGCGCCTGCCGGCGGAAAAGGTGACGCTCGACAGCACCTTCGAGGAGCTGGGGATCGACTCTCTCGACGGATTCAACCTGCTCTTCGCGCTCGAGGAGGAGTTCGACCTCTCCTTCCCGGACGACGCGGCACGCGGCATCGCCGATCTGCGCGAGCTGGTGGCGGCGCTCGACCGCGAGCTCGCCTCGCGCGCCGGCGCGCCGCCGGCCGCCACCGGATGAGCGCCCGCCCGGTCGCGGTGACCGGAATCGGCGTGGTGGCGTCGGTCGGCGCCGACCGGGAGTCGTTCTGGGAGTCGCTCTGCGCCGGCCGGCCGGGATTCAGCCTCCTCGACCTACCGCCCGGCGCCGAGCTCAAGTTCCGCCAAGGCGGCGTGGCGCGCGCCTACGATCCGCCGCGCCACTTCGAGCCCAAGCAGCTCGATCTCGCCGACCGCTTCTCGCAGTTCTTGCTGGTCGCGGCGCGCGAGGCGCTCGCCGACTCCGGCCTCGCCGCCGCCGCCGTCGCGGGCGAACGCACGGCGATCGTCACCGGCTCCTGCCTGGGCGGCCAGACCACCGAGGACGCCTACTTCGTCGACCTCTACCAGAACGGCAAGACCCGCATGCCGCCGCTGTCGATCCCGCGCATCATGGCGAACGCGGGCGCGAGTCTGCTGACGATGGAGCTCGGCGTGACCGGCCCCTCCTGGACCGTGTCGACCGCCTGCTCGTCGTCGAACCACGCCCTCGGCCAAGCGCTCTGGCTGCTGCGCCACGGCCAGGCCGACCTGGCGATCGCCGGCGGCAGCGAGGCGCCGTTTAGCTACGGCAACCTGAAGGCTTGGGAGGCGCTGCGTTCGGTCTCGCCGGACACTTGCCGTCCGTTCTCGGCCGATCGCAGCGGCCTGGTGCTCGGGGAAGGGGCGGCGGTGCTGATCCTCGAACCGCTCGATCGCGCTCGCGCCCGCGGCGCGCGGCCTTACGCCGAGCTTGCCGGCCTCGGCATGTCCTCCGACGCCCGCCACATCACCCAACCCTCGGCCGAGGGCGCGGCGCGGGCCATCGTCGCGGCGCTCGCCGACGCCGGCCTGGCGCCCGAGCAGATCGACTACGTCAACGCGCACGGCACGGCGACGCTCGCCAACGACCCGGTGGAGACCCGGGCGCTACGCATCGCGCACGGCGCGCACGCCGAGCGCCTGGCGATCTCCTCGACCAAGTCGATGCACGGCCACGCCCTCGGCGCCGCGGGCGCGCTCGAAGCGGCGGCGACCTGCCTCGCCCTGGCACGCGGCATCCTGCCGCCGACCGCCAACTTCACCCGCGCCGATCCGGAGTGCGACCTCGACGTCATCCCCAACACCGCGCGCCGGCGAGAGATCGGCGCGGCACTGTCGAACTCCTTCGCCTTCGGCGGCCTCAACGCCGTCCTCGCCTTCCGCGCCTGCCCAGGAAGAAAGATCGGTTAGAGGCAAAGGACGCCGGCAGGACCCGCATCGCGCAGGAGAGCAACTGCAACTCCCACCAGCCTGCGAAGAAAAGCTCACCTAGGGGAAAAGACGCCTACCGGGCCGGCCTCGCGTGGTCGAGCCGCTCGAGTGTTCACGAGGGCGTTGCAGAGGCCCAGACTCCTAACTGGAAGCTTCTCGCTTTTCGCAGATGGATTCGAGCTTTCGCCATCCTGCGAAAAAAGCTCACCTAAGGGGAAAGGACGCCTTCCCAACCGGCTTCGCGCGGCCGAGCCGCTTGCCAGGCCACGAGGGCGCTTCAGAAGCCCGCACTCCCAACTGGGAGCTTTTCGCTTGTCGGAGATGCGTTCGAGCTGCCACCAGCCTGCGAAGAAAGGCTCACCTAGGGAAAAGGATGCCTTCCCTACCTGCCTCGCGCGGTCGGCCCCTCGAGTGTTCACGATGGCGTTGCAGAGGCCCACACTCTTAACTGAAAGCTTTTCCTTTTTGTCTTTCGCAATCATTCCGGTGCGGTCTCGGCGGTCTCGGCGGGGTCAGCGGTCGCGAACGCGGGTGATGCGGCCGTCGAGGTCGGTGGTGATGCGGCGCCCGGGCAGGGCGGCGATGGCCTCTTCGGTGATCCCGCGCCAGGAGAGGGTCGGGCGGTCGAGGCGCGGCGGGCTGGTGCCGCCGTTGCCGAGCGAGAACAGCGGATAGCCGTCGCGATAGCCGTTCTTCCAGACGTAGTCGAGACTGGCGACCGTGTAGCGCCGGTCGAGCTCGAGGGTTCGCCACTCCGCGCCGTCGCGCGTCCGCACCTTGACGTTCGCCGGGTCGAGGCGGGTCACGCCGCTCGGCGACACGTGGTAACGGAAACGCAGCCCCGAGACCTGCAGGAAGCGGCCGTGGCCGAGATCGGCCTGCGAGACCGAGATGCGCAGCAACTCGAGCAGCTCGCGGCCGGTGAGCTCGAAGGCGACCGGCTGGTTGTCGTAGTAGAAGATCCCCTCGAGCTCGTAGATCCGCACATTGCCGCCGGCGGGGATGTCGTCGTTGACCCGAATGGCGCCGCCGTTGACGAAGGCGATGTCGGTCGCCAGACGCTGGCGCAAGACGTCGCAGAGGAAGTCGCCGAGTGCGGTCTCGCGGCCGCGGATCGCCGGTTCGACCCCTTCGAGGACGTGCTCGGTGGTCGCCACCACGTCGAGCAGCTTCTTGCCCGTCTTCTCCTCGACCGCGCGCTCCAGGCGGACGAGCGCGATCGCCACCTCGCGCGCCATGTCGGGATCGACCGGCACGGAGGCGTCGAGGTCGATCTTGGTCGCCGTGGTCTCGATCTTCCCGCCGGCGCGCCGGACGTCGATGCGCAATGCGCTCTTGGCGTCGGCGTCGGCCTTGCTGATGCCGGTACGGCCGACGTCGCGACGCAGGAAGACGTGCTCGTGGCCGCCCACGATCCAGTCGATTCGGTCGCCGAAATCGCGCGCCAGGGCTTCGTCCTCGCTCAAGTTCTGGTGGGTCAGCGCGACGACGTACTCCGCCCCCTCCCGCGCGAGGTCGTCGAGCACCCGCGCCACCGCGGCGTGTCGCGCCTCCGGGGCGTAGTCGTACTCCACCCACGGTCGGCGCTGATCGTCGAGCGTCACACCGAAAATGCCGACCCGGATTCCGCCGAGATCCAGCACCACGTGGTCCTTGACGTTCGCGAGGCGCTCGCCGAGGGGCTGGAATCCGGTCGCCCCCGGCGCCTGGACGCGCACGTTCGAGGAGATCCAGGTGAACTGCGACTCGGCGATTCGGTCGAGCAGCACCTGTTCCTCGGGATCGTCGAACTCGTGGTTGCCGAAGGCGACGAAGAGCCGCGAATCGAATCCGTCGCCGCCGTCGAGGCGCGACAGGGCGTGCACCATGGGGGCGCCCTTCAGGTACTTGCTCATCACCGAGGGAAAGAGGAAGTCGCCGGCGTGCAGCACGATCACCGGCCGCCCTTCGGCCTCGAGGCGCGTGCGCAGGGTGCGCACCCGACCCATCCCGCCGACGCTCCCGGCGCGCAAGCCCTCGATCTTGTAAGTGTCGTTGATCTGCAGGATGGTGAAGCCCGGCCCCGGACCGGAAGCCACGGGCGCCGCCGGGCGCGGCGCTCCGCCGCAGGCGATGGCGAGGGAGAGCGCCGCGACCGCGGCGGCGCGCAGCGCGACCGACGGGCGCGGACGTCTCACGTCTTCGCTCCGGCGGGCGGCGTGAGCTGCTGCCGGGCGGGGTCCCAGCGCCAGCACGCGGCTCGCGTCAGGTGCACCCCTCCCAGCCAGCGATCCAGCCCGAGCAGCGCGACGCGGTCCTGGCTCCCCGCGAGCACCTCGCGGCCGAGCGCCGTCAGCCGCAGTCGGCGCCCATCCAGAGAGGCGCTGGGATCGAGACCCGCCGAAGCGGGAAGCTCCTCGCCCTCCTCGAACTCGACCAGACGGCGCTCGCCGCGGCCGATTTCGGTCAAGTACCAGGCGAAGATCGCATCACCGAGGAACACCGGCTCCTCACGACGCTGGCAAGCGAGAAAGAGTTGGCCGAAGGTCTGCGGCCCGTTGCCCGCCAGCTCGGCGAGGGCCTGGCGCTCGCTGCGCGACAGGCCGTTGCCGGGCGCCGGGAACTGCTCGAGGTGGCGCCGCAGGGCGCGCGACGCGTCGGCGAGCGCCGGCGTCCCGCTCGCCACCAGGCGCTCGATCCGCGTCGGTTGCGTGGCGCGGAATGCGCTCCAGGCGGAGCGCGCTTCGGCGAACGCCGAGGCCGGCAGAGCCCGTCGGCCGCGCAGACTCTCCTGCAGCTGGTGGACCGGCAGGGTGGCGATGGTCTCGAGGTGGCGGATCCAGAAGACTCGGCGGCGGGTGGCGACCGAGTCCGAGAGCGTATCGAGCACCTGCAGCAGCTGCAGTTGGTCGAACAGGTCGCGCTCGAACCAGAGCACGATGTCGAGTCCCGCCTCGACCGCGGCGCGCAAGCGGCGGTCGCGCGCCTCGAAGTCGCGGAAGATCGTCGCTCGGTCGCCCCAGCCGGCGGCGGCCAGGAACGCGGCCCGCGTTTGGCGCAGCTCCGTGGGCGCGAGACCCTCCGGCACGGGCCCTTCGTGAAGCACGTCCCGCCAGATCAGCGCCTCTCCCGGCAGGCCCGCCAGCTCGATCGCTTCCGCGGCGGTGTCGCCGTTGGTCACATGCAGCACAGCAGAGCCCCTTCCCCCAAATTGGCGGGAGAAGTCTAGCCCGATGGGGTGGTAGAGGGCACGCGACCGCGTGATACCTTCCCGAACGATGCGAAGCGCCAGCGGAGCTCGACCCGAGGCCCTCGGCGGCCGCCTGAAGCGCCCCCTGCGCTGGGCGCTGGCGCTCGCCGCGGCCTGGCTCGGCCTCTTCCACGCCGCCCTGCTCTGGCGGCGGATCGCGACCGACGCCATCTTCTCGCCCGAGGTCCTGTTGCGCTGGGTGGTGGGTATCGTCGCCGTGGTCGCGACCGTGGCGGTGGTGCGCCGTCGATTCGTCGCCCGGCGCGACCTGCTGGCGCTCGTGCTCGGCCTGGTGGTGGTGATCCTGCACGTCGGGATCGGCGTCGGCGTCACGCCCCCGGCGCTGCCGGCCGTCGTCGGCGCGACCACGGTCGGGATTCCCCTGCTTCCCCTCGCCAGCGCCCTCGCCTTCGCCTTCGCCCTGGCGACTCTCGCCGCACGGGCCGATCGCCGATCGGCCGCCGGCCTCCCGCCCCGCGCCGCGTTCACGTGGCATCCACCGGGGCTAGCTCGTCCCTTCGCTCCGCGTCCACCGCCGATCGCGTCGCCGGCCTGAGGCCGGCGGGACGCACCGCGTGGCGGCCGTGTCCGCCGCGCGTCGGAGAGTGGATTCGCGAACGAAAGGAAGAAGACCATGAAGCTGCACCAGAGTGCCTGGATCGCCGTGCTCGGCCTCGCCGCCGCCGCGATCTCGCAGAACAGCCTCGCCGCCGAAGCGGCGGTCCGTACCGATGCCTCCGATGCCGCCAGCTCGGCCAACGCCGCGGTCGACACCCCGAGCAGCGACTTGCCGTCGTTCTTCGCCAGCACCACGGTCACCGCGGTCGGACGCGAGGTCGACGTCTTCGAGGTCACCACCCCGGTCACCGTGGTACCGGCCAAAGAGATCGAGCGCCAGATGCCGCAGAACGCCGCCGACCTGCTGCGCACCCAGCCGGGGGTCGACGTCAACGGCGTCGGGCCCAATCAGGCCCGTCCCGTGATCCGCGGCCTGCGCGGCTTGCGGGTGCTGTTCCTGGAGGACGGGCTGCGACTCAACAACGCCCGCCGCCAGACCGATTTCGGCGAGATCACCGGCATCGCGTCGGTGGACGATGCTGCGGCGGTCGAAGTGGTGCGCGGCCCCGCCTCCGTGCTCTACGGCAGCGACGCGGTCGGCGGGGTGCTCAACCTCGTCACCCGCCCGCCGTCCTTCGGCGACGGCCGCCATCACGCGGCGGAAGTCGACGGCCGCTACGACCAAGCGGGCGACTCCTGGCGCGGCCACCTCGGGCTCGCCGGGGCGCTGGGAGAGAACTGGCGCTTCTCCCTCTCGGCGATGCGCCGCGAAGCGAGCGATTACCAGGCTCCCTCCGGCGACTACGGCGACATCCACCTCGACGACTCCGTGCGGGTGACCGACAGCGGCGTCAAGGACGACGACCTCTCGGCCCTGCTCGCCTGGAATCCGCGTCCCGACCAGCAGCTCGTGCTCCGCCACCACCGCTATCGCGCCGACCGCAGCGGCTTCGGCCGCGTCGACCCGGAGCGGATCGGCGATACGAGCGGCGTCGACGTGCGGATTCTCTATCCATTCCAGGACTTCGACCGCACCACTCTCTCCTGGGACGCGACCCTCGCCGGCGCCGCGGTGGCGGATTCCGTCCAAACCCGGCTCTACCACCAGGACAACACCCGGGCGCTGGTCAACGACATCGACATCAACATCGGGCCGATCGCTCCGCACTTCCCGGACTCCGAGGTCCACGCGCTGACCCGCAACTGGAGCGACCTCGAGACCTGGGGTCTGCGCAGCGAGGCGATCAAGGGGTTGGCGGCCGAGAACATGCTCACCTACGGCGCCGAGATCTACCGCGACGACTCGACCAATACCGACCACGGCACCACCACGACCTCCATCCGCTTCCCCTTCCCGCCGTTCGAGATCCAGCAGGTCGACACCAACGACCGGCCCAACGCCCCGAACGCCAAGAACACCAGCTGGGGCGTCTTCGTGCAGGACGAGATCCCCTTCGCCCGGCGCTTCAAGGCGACCGCCGGCTTGCGCTACCAGAAGGTCTCGACCAAGGCCGACCCGACCACGGGCTGGGACATCTCCGGTCTCGATTTCTCGGATTCGAAGCTCGTCGGCTCGGCCACTCTGCTCTACCAGGCGACCGACTACCTGAACTTCCTCGCCTCGTGGGGCTCGGCGTTCCGCTCGCCGAACATCATCGAGCGCCTGTTCAACGGGCCGACGCCCGAGGGCACCGGCTTCCAGATCCTGAACGCCGACCTGGTTTCCGAGGACAGCAAGAACATCGATCTCGGCATGAAGTACCGCCGTGCCGATGCCTACTTCGAGCTGGTCTACTTCAAGAACCGGATCTCGAACGCGATCATCCAGGCCACGCTCTCGCCCGAGGAGATCGCCGCCCTGCCCGCCGAGACGCAGCAGGCGATCGAGGCGAGCGGCGCGCAGGTCGTGGTACAGCAGCGCAACGAAGACCGCCTGCGCATCGAAGGAGTGGAGCTCGCGCTCGGCTACCGGCTGGCGCTCGGCCTCGAGCTCGGCGGCAACTACACCCACCTGTCGGGCCGCCGTCAGGGGATCTCGGCCGCGCCGGTCGACGATCTCTACAGCGACAAGTGGAACCTGTTCGCGCGCTACAACCCGACGGGGAGCCGCTTCTGGCTCGAGTACCGCGTGCGCCACAACGCCTCGACCGACGTCGTGCTGTCGGCCAACGAGCTGCCGCCGCCGGTCGGCACCACCCTGCCGGGATTCACCGTCCACGACCTCGGGGGCGGCGTGACCCTGTTCGACAACGGAGCGCAGCGCCACTCGCTCACGCTGCGGCTCGAGAACGCCACCGACGAGCTCTACGCCGAGTTCTCGAACGCCACCTTCTTCCGCCCGGAACCGGCGCGACGACTGGTGGCGGCGTATCGGGTGAACTTCTGATCGCGGCGCGGTAGCCGCGGATCGGCCGGCCCGCGCGCAGCCGGCAGGCTAAGCTCTCCGGAGTGCATCGCCGCTCCGGAGAGCTCCTCGGTTTCCTGGCCGTCCTCGCCGCGGCTGCGGCGCGCTACGCCGGCGCGTGGCTCGCGCCCGGCCATCCCTTCGACGAGGCGCACTACTTCGCGGGGTTCGCGCGCTACGCAGCGGGCGAGAGCCCCTACGCACTGCCCGACGTTCTCTTCCCCCCAAGCTTCGCGGCGCTCGGCGCGGGCCTCGTCGCCGGGTTCGGGGAGCGCGGCGCGGCCCTGGCGCTGCGCGGCGCCAACCTGGTCGGCCTCGCCGCCACCGCCTGGCTCGCGGGAGCGGCGCTCGAGCGCGGGCCGCGCGCCCGCCTCCTGCTCGCGCTCGCCGCGGTCCTCCTCCTGCCCTCCTTCGCGCACGGGATGTTCTTCGGCAACATCGGCCTCGCGGCCGGGGGAGCGGCGCTCGCCGCCCTGGCCCTCCTGCCGCATCGACCCTGGGCCGCGGGCCTCGCCCTGGGAGCGAGCCTGGCCTTGAAGCCGGTCGCCGCGGCGCTGGTGCTCTTGCTGGCGACCCGGCGGTCGAGCGAGCCGCGCGCCGGGCGCCCGGAGCTCGCGGCGGCGGGCGTCGGCGTCGCGGTCGCGACCCTGGCGGCGCTCGGCGCGGGCCCGGCGCTGGGGCTCGAGTTCGCCGCCGCCAACAGCCGCCCCTGGCGCGACGCCTACCTGCTCGGCTTCGGCGCCGCCGCGTCGCGTTTCGGACTGGCGCTGCCCACCTGGCTGCCCTTCGCCCTGGTCACCGGCGGCGCGATCCTCTGGCTCGGTCGTCGGCCGACGGCGGACTCGACGTTCAACGCCATCGCCCCGGCGGTGGCCGTCGCGGCCTCCCCGATCGTCTGGCTGCACACGTTGGCGCTCGCGCTGCCGGTCGAGGTGCGTGCGCTCGCCGGGCCGCGCTCCCTCGCCGGTGCGACGCGTCCACGGCTCGAGCTCGCTCTGCGTTGCGCGTGGGTCGCGGTGATCTGGGGGGCCGGCGCGGCCGGCGCGCCGCTCGCCCTGCCGGGCGCGGCCGGAGCGCTGATCGCGGCGCTGCCGGTGGTGGCGGCATTGGCCCTCGCCGTCCGAGCGCGCGCCGACGGATGAAGGCGCAGGGTCAGGAGGAGCAGGAGCGCCGCGCGAGCAGGAGATGATCGCGCGGCGTCAGGCGCACGAAGTCGCCGTCGGCTCCCGGCAAGGCGTAGGTCGGTCGGGGATCGGACTCCTCGTTCGCGCCGCTCTCTCCCGCCGGGGCCAGATAGACCACTCCGGGCAAGCGCGCCTTGAGGTCGGCGATGAGCTGTTCCTTCGTCGCTGCCACCAGGGAGCCGCCGAAGTGGACATCGATCGTCATCACCCGCGCGGACGGGCTCGCTTTCGAGAATCCCAGCGTCAGCGTGAGGCCCTTCCACTGGACCGTGGCCGAATAGGGCGCGCAAGCGAAGCTGCGCGAGCGGTCGAGCGCCACGGCGCCCCCCACCTGGCGCTCCACCCGCGGCGGGGTGGCGCCGAGCCGCAGGCCCGACCAGCCGAGATCGCCATCGACCAGCTCGAGGGCGGCGAGCGGCGAACCGGCTTCGCCGGCGCTCTGAGCGCTTCCCGCACCGCCACCGCTCACGAGCCAGATCGCGGCCATGAAGCCGACCAGCCACGCCCTGCGGGAGACCTCCATACCGCCGCCTTTCCCCGCCGGCGCGGTGCCCTGCACGCGCGCCGAGCGACGGCGAGTCTACGCGCCGCGCGGCGCCGGCGCGCGCCGCTTTGCGGCATGGCGGCGGCGGGAGTCGGCGGTCCGCGGCGGGCCGATGGCCGGCGTTTCGCGATAGAGTCTCCTGCCTTTTCCACCGGCCGGAGACCCTATGCCGCAGATCATCTACACCATGAAGAACCTGCGGAAGACCACGCCGCAGGGTCGCGAGATCCTGAAGGGAATCTGGTTGTCGTTCTTCCACGGCGCCAAGATCGGCGTCCTCGGACACAATGGCGCCGGCAAGTCGACGCTGCTGCGCATCATGGCGGGCGGCGATCCGGACTTCGACGGCGAGGCCTTCCTCAACGAGGGCTACACCGTCGGCCTGCTGCCGCAGGAGCCGCAGCTCGATCCGGGCAAGAACGTGCTCGAGCACGTCGAGTCGGCGGTCGCGGGCAAGAAGGCGATCCTGGCGCGCTACGAGGAGCTCGCCGCCAACTACTCGGACGACACCGCCGCCGAATTCGGTCGTCTGCAAGACGCGATCGACTCGCAGAACCTGTGGGAGCTCGACCGGCAGCTCGAGATCGCGATGGACGCTCTGCGCCTGCCGCCGCCCGACGCCGACGTCACCAAGCTCTCGGGCGGCGAGCGCCGGCGCGTGGCGCTTTGCCAGATCCTGCTGCAGCAGCCGGACCTGCTGCTGCTCGACGAGCCGACCAACCACCTCGACGCCGAATCGGTCGCCTGGCTCGAGCGCCACCTGCAGGAGTACCCGGGCACGGTGGTCGCGATCACCCACGACCGCTACTTCCTCGACAACGTCGCCGGCTGGATCCTCGAGCTCGATCGCGGCGCCGGCATCCCCTTCGAAGGCAACTACTCCTCCTGGCTCGAGCAGAAGCAGGCGCGGCTCGATCAGCAGGAGAAGGAGGCCTCGAACCGCCAGCGGACGCTCGAGCGCGAGCTCGAATGGGTGCGCATGGCGCCGCGCGCCCGACAGGCCAAGGGCAAGGCGCGATTGCAGAACTACGAGCGCCTGCGCGCCGAGGAGGAGGCGCAGGAGAGCCGCCGCGATCCGAACGAGATCCACATTCCGCCCGGCCCGCGGCTCGGCGATCTCGTGGTCGAGGCGCAGAGCCTGGTCAAGGGCTACGGCGACCTGCTGCTGATGGACGGCCTCTCCTTCACTCTGCCGCGCGGCGGCATCGTCGGCGTGATCGGCCCGAACGGCGCCGGCAAGACGACGCTCTTCCGCATGATCGTCGGCGAGGAGAAGCCGGACGGCGGCGAGCTGCGGATCGGCGAGACCGTCGCCCTGAGCTACGTCGACCAGGCGCGCACCCTGCTCGGAGGCGAGCGCACGCTCTTCGAGGAGATCTCGGACGGTGGACGCGAGCTCATCCAGGTCGGCAAGCGCGAGGTCAATTCGCGCGCCTATTGCGCGGCGTTCAACTTCCGCGGCGCCGACCAGCAGAAGAAGGTCAAGGACCTCTCGGGCGGCGAGCGCAACCGGCTCCACTTGGCGAAGCTCCTGAAGAGCGGCGGCAACCTGCTGCTGCTCGACGAGCCGACCAACGACCTCGACGTCGACACCCTGCGGGCGCTCGAGGAGGCGCTGCTCGAGTTCGCCGGCTGCGCGGTCGTCATCAGCCACGACCGCTGGTTCCTCGACCGGATCGCGACCCACATCCTCGCCTTCGAGGGCGAGAGCCAGGTGGTCTGGTTCGAGGGCAACTACCAGGACTACGAGGCCGACCGCCATCGCCGCCTGGGCGCCGACGCCGACCAGCCGCACCGCATCAAGTACCGCAAGCTGGTGCACTGAGCGCGCTGTGATCGCGCGCCCAGCACGGGCACTGAAGGCGCTGCGATCGCGCCTTCAGCACAAGCACTGAGCGCGCTGTGATCGCGCGCCCAGCACAGGCACTGAGCGCGCTGTGATCGCGCGCCCGGTCTCAGGGGCGTAGCGAGTACGGCGCCATGCGGCGGGCGGCTTCGGCGAGCGCCGCGTCGAGGCGTGCGGAGTGCTCGCGCGCCGAGTCGTCGCGTCCGGCGGCGCACTCGTTCGCCATCGCCCCCATCTCGGCGAAGACCTGCAAGAGCCCCTCTTCGACCTTCCGGTCCGGGGCCGCGAAGGGCTCGGCGCCGAGACGCGAGACCTCGGCCGCGAGCTCGCGGCAGGCCGGCGCCAGCTCCGACCGGCGATCGGCGGCATCGCGCGCCCCGATGACCTTGCCGAGCAGCTGCTTGGCGCCCGCCACCGCGACGCGATAGCGCCCGTACCAGGCCGCCATTCGCTCCTGATTCGCGGGCTGCGCGGCCGGGTCGGTGGCCGGGTTCGCCCGCCCGACCACGCCGACCAGCGGACCGTCCTCGCGCGCCGCGCCGGATTGGCGATCGAGGTAGGGGTCGAAGCGCTGATCGTAGTGCTGCACCGTGAGCTCGCGCTTCGGCGGCGCCGCGGTCGCGGCCCAGCGCCAAGCGGCGTCACCAAAGGACTCCGGAGTCATTCCGAAAGCCTGCTCGAGCGCCTCCTCGGTGGTCGCCCCGCCGGCGAAAGCGTGGGTCAGGCGCTGGATGCCGGCGATTCCCCATCGGCTCTCGATGAAGTTGATCGCCCAGGCCGCCTCGCCGTAGGCCAGCTCGACCAGCTGATCGTCGCTGAAGCCCTCGAAGATCGGCTCGAGATTGGCGAAGGCGATGAGCCGTCCGGAGGTCGTCAGGGCGGGGATCGGGTTGACGCTCGCCGTGCCCATCTCGAGGTGCTGCGCCAGACCCTCCTGGAACCAGTGCGGCGCCTGGTCGTGGGTGGCGTCGGCGATCATGGCGTGCGTCAGCTCGTGCGAGAAGACCGCCACCAGCTCCGGCGCCAGACTGTGGACGTCGGCGAACGGCACGCGCACCACGCCGTCGTAGAGGCCGATGATCGACACACTGCCCGCCATCGATTGCAGGAAATCCTCGAGCGGATAGAGCTCGACCTCGATCGGCTTGCCGGCCCCGGCCGGAACCCAACGCTTCAGGCGCTCGCGCTCGGACTCGAGCATCGCCGCCACCTGGCGCGGATGGCGCTCGCCGCTGCCGCGCGGATAGCGCAGGCGGAAGTGCGGCGTGGCGATTTCGTCGTGCGCTTCGGCGAGCCGGCCCTTCATCTGCAGGCGGCGCACCCGCGCGCCGTTGCTGGCACCGGGGATCATCCGGTCGGCCTTGTGCACCAGGCGCTCGGCGAGCTCGTACTGCCCGCCGCGCTCGAGCAGCCCGGCGAGGTCGTAGAGCGTTCCCGGGGACGGCCGCTTGGCCTCGACGTCGGAGCGCGCGACTCGCACCAG
This sequence comes from Thermoanaerobaculia bacterium, assembly GCA_046331385.1. GTDB lineage: Bacteria > Acidobacteriota > Thermoanaerobaculia > Multivoradales > JAGPDF01 > JAXLQW01. Next base: position 71,147 of record JAXLQW010000001.1, on the reverse strand, counting down.
CAGGTCGAGCGCCTCCGAATCGCGATGTCTCGCCAACAGCGCCGCCGCCCGCCAACGCAGCGCCCCCTGCACCCCGGGGTCGGTGGCCGCCGCGAACGGATCGGTCAGCCCCAGAAGCTCGTCCCATCGGTTGCGCTCGGCAAGGTGCTGCGCGGTCTTCTCCAGCCGCCGGCGCAATCGCGGCTCGGCGCTCGCCGCCGGATCGTGCAGGCGCGCCGCCAGCGCCGGCACTCCGGCGAGCAGACGCTCCGCCTCGCGCCGGTCCCACGATGCAGCGTCCACCACCGGCGCGTCGCGCGGCGCCACCGCCGCGCCGCCGGGAACGACGAGGCTCGCTCCCGCGAGCGCGGCGCGCAGCAGCGCCCCCGAAGTCTCGACCTCGAATCCCGGCGGGAAGGCGACCGGCTGCGAGCGTGGCGGGCCGGCCACCCGCGGCTCGGCGGTCCGCCCGAGGGCCACCAGGGGGAAGAGCTTGGGACGGGTCACCAGCAGCGTCAGCAGTGGGTCCTCGAAGACCTCGCGGCGGGCGAGCGGCGCCAGATCCCAGCCGGTTTGGAAGGCCACCTCGGCTCCTTCGAGGTCCTCGCCGATCGCCGCGCTCTCGGCACGCAGGAAGTAACTCTCCGCGCGGCGCGATCCCATCTCGGCGAGCAGCACGGCCTCGACGTCGCCGGTGTCCGAGCGATCGACGAAGCCGGAGATCTCGAGCGCCTCGAGGCGCACGCCGTCGAGATCGAGGCCGTTGGCGATCGCGTCGTCGTAGGCGCCGAGGCCCTTGGCGTCCAGCCGGAACGCCGCCAGGCGACCGCGGAGCAGGTCGACCAGCGGCACCCTGCCGGGGGACGGCTGGCCGCGCAGGATCGCCGCCGCCTCGGCCAGGCGGTGGTCGAGCAGCAGCGCCTGGGCCTTCCACAGGCTGCGCGCCGCGGCGATCGCCGGGTCCTCCGCCGCCCCACCCGACGGCCGGTCGACCGAATCGGCGCGCGCCGTGCCGCGCGCCAGCCTCTCGCGCAGCGGCGCCAGCGCTCCCAGCCGCGAGGGCTTTTCGACGCGGCGCTCGGTGGCGGCCCCCGCGTCGACCCGCGACTCGCCGCCACAGCGCAGGGCGAGAATCGCCGCCGCCGCCACCCAGACGGCCCGCCGCCGCGGCGCGAAGACGAAGAACGCCGCCAGCGCCAGCGCCGCCACCGCGGCACGAGGGGCGCCGGTGGGCATCCTCGGCGTGGAGCTGGCGACCGGCCTTCTGCCCCCGGGATCGAACTTGCGCGCCAGCGGTGGATCGACCGTGGCGCGCAGGTCGGCGATCCGCCAGTCGGCGCCCAGCTGACGCAGGCGCAGCACCACGATCTCGTCGAGCCCGGAGGGGTATTCGATCGAGAAGGCGGCGACATCGGGACCGTAGGTCGGTCCCGGGGTCTCGAGGGTCCACTCCGCCTCTTCCCGCGGCCCGAGACGGGCGGCGATCTCGGCCTCGGCAGCCGAGCGGCCCCCTTCGGCGAGCCAAGCGTCCGGGTCGAGCCGGTCGAGCCAGGCCGCCGGTCCGCGCGCCAGATAGTCGGCCGCCAGACCCACGGCGGCCCGCTCGGCGGGCGAGAGCAGCCGGGGCTTGGGCGCCGGGGCGTTCTGCGCCGCCGGGGCCGGTGCGGCGAGCAACGCGAGGAACGGGAGGAGGCCCCGCAGGAGGGGGGCCGAGGAGCGGAGCGTCTTCATGGGCGACCGGAGTTTCGGGCGCGAGTTCTACCACAGGCCCGTCGCCGGCCCGCGGGCGTTGGGCTCGGCCGGCCGCGGACCGGATCCCTGGCCGGGCGGGCGGTGCAACCCCGCTGCACAAGTTCTTGGGCAATCAGGAGTAGAATCGGCCGCCTGTGATCCTGGCGTTCGTGAGTCGGAAGGGTGGGGTCGGCAAGACGACCAGCGTGGTGAACCTGGCCGCGGCGCTCGCTCGCCTGGGCCAACGCGTGCTGGTGGTGGATCTCGACTCCCAGGCCTCTTCGTCGCTCAGCCTCGGACTGAAGCGCCATGAGCTCGTGCCGTCGATCTACGACGTGCTGATGCGCGGCGTGCCGATCGCGAAAGCGGTGCGCAAGACCGCCACCGCCGGGCTCGACCTCGTCTGCGCCTCGTCGGACCTGCTGTCGCTCGATCTCGACCTCGCCTCGGTGCGGCATCGCGAAACGCGCTTGCGGGACGCGATCGCGCCGATCACCGCCGGCTACGATTGGGTGTTTCTCGACTGTCCGCCGGCCCTCTCGGTCGCGCCGCAGAACGCCATCGTGGCCTGCGACGCCTACCTGGTGCCGACGCAGCCGAGCTTCCTCGCCTTCGAAGGCATCGACGTACTGGTGGAGGCGGCAGACCGTCTGCTCCTGCGCCAGGGACGCCATGCCGGTCTGCTCGGCATCCTGCTGACCATGGTCGACTACCGCACCCGCTCGGCGCGGGCGCACGTGACCGAGCTGCGCCTGCAGTGGGGGCTCAAGGTCTTCGACACCGAAGTTCCGGGCAACGTGCGCCTCGCCGAGGCCCCCGAGGCCGGGCGCTCGATTTTCGAGACCGAGCCCAAATCCATGGGCGCCCACGCCTACCGCCTCGCCGCGGTCGAGCTCCTGGCGCGCACCGGGAAGACCCCGGAACCCAAAGTCGCCGAAGAGCCGGCGCCCATCCTCCAGCCGACTCCCGTCGGGGTCGTCAACTAGCCCCCCTCCCCCCCGGCGCCGCAGGCGCAAAGCCAACCGGGCTGACGCAAGAAACGAAAGAAAAGCCCGGTTGGAAGCAAAGGACCCTGGCCGGAGCAACCTCGCCTTGTCGAGCCGGCTGGCAGTTTACGAGGGCGCTCCAGGAGCCTCCACTCTTAACCAGAAGCTTCTTGCTGGTGGGTGACGTGGTCGAGCTGCCGCCATCCTGCGAAGAAAGGCTCGACTGAGGGAAAGGACGCTGACTGGAGCAACCTCGAAAGGTCGAGCCATCCGCCAGTTCACGAGGGCGCTCCAGGAGCCTCCACTCTTAACCAGAAGCTTCTTGCTGGTGGGTGACGTGGTCGAGCTGCCGCCCTCCTGCGAAGAAAGGCTCGACGAAGGGGGAAAGACGCTCGTTGGACCCACCTCGCCTTGTCGAGCCGGCTGCCAGTTTGCGAGGGCGCTCCAGGAGCCTCCACTCTTAACCAGAAGCTTTTTGCTGGTGGGTGACGTGGTCGAGCTGCCGCCATCCTGCGAAGAAAGGCTCGACGAAGGGGGAAAGGACGCTGGCTGGAGCAACCCCGCCTTGTCGAGGCGGCTGCCAGTTCACGAGGGCGCTCCAGAGGCCCACGCTCCTGACCAGAAGCCTCTCGCCGGTGTCCTAGGGGTTCGAGCTGCCGGCCTAGCTCACTTCGGCAGGAGGATTCTGCCCAGGTTGAGTTTCGTCGCCAGGCGGTCGACTTCCGGCAGGTCGGTGGTGACGAGCTGGTCGATTTCGCTTTCGTAACTGCTGAGCTGTTTGGCGAGCTCGGCTTCGACTTCGCGCTCGCCCTGGGTCGGCGCGCCGTCGCCGTAGTAGGTCAGGTTGCCGAAGACGAAGATGAGGTTCGAGTAGAGCTGCGTGCCGCCGCGCTGGGCCAGGATGTCGTAGCCGACCTCGGCTTTCGGGTTGTGGAGCTTCGCCTCCAGCGCGTCGCAGTGCGAGGCGATGGCGCGCGCCCGATCCGCCAGGTCCTTGGCCTCGACGTGGCCGGCCAACCGCTCCGCGAGCTCCGCTGCCTGTGCCTTCACGGCGCGCACCTTGACGATCGCGGCGCTCACGCGCTCGATCTCGTCGCGCACGCGCAGCGCCATCGCGAGCTGCGCCTCGAGATCGGCGGCCGAGACCGTGGAGCGCGGATCCGGCAGCACGTCGACCGTCGAGGTCGCCGACTGACCGTCGACCGAGAGCCGCAGCGTGTAGCGCCCGGGCAGCGCGACGGGACCCTGGCGCGGATCGCCGGTGTCGACCTTGGCTCGCTCGAGCTTGTGCGCGCCCTCCCAGCGCAGATCCCAGACCGCGCGATGCAGCCCGGCGGCGGTCGACAGCGCGGCCTCCGGCGGCTTGCCGCCCTCGTCCGGATCGTCCTCCGGGTACTCGGTCTTCTCGGGCACGCTCGACAGCTTGCGCACCATCCGCCCGGAGGATTCGAGGACCTCGAGCGTCGCCTCTCCCTTGGCCTTCTCGGCCAGCGAGTAGTAGAACGCGACGCCGTAGGGGGGATTGTCGGCCGCCGCCTCACCCCCCCAGGTCGCGCCGATCGCCCAGCGGCGCGTCGCGGGCGCCGGATAGAGATGCAGCGGCTCCTTGGCGACCGCCGCGTTCCAATCCCGCAGCGGCGTCACGTCGTCGACAATCCAGAGCGAGCGGCCCGAGGTGGCGATCGCCAGGCTGTCGCCGTGCGGCGCGAGATCGGTCACCGCGACGGTCGGGAACTCGCCGCGCAGCGCCTGCCAGCTCTTGCCGGCGTCGCGCGAGACCATGAGCCCCTTCTGGGTGCCGAGGTAGAGCAAGTCCGAGCGCTTGGCGTCCTCGCGCAGGACGATCAGGTAGGCGTTCGCCGGCAGCGAGCCGGCGAGCGACGTCCAGGTCTTGCCGTAGTCGGCGGTCTTGTAGAGGTACGGCCGAATGTCGTCGAGGCGGTGGGCGTCGATCACCACATAGGCGGTCCCCGCCGCCCAGCGCGAGGGCTCGATGCACTCGACCGTGGCCCACTCGGGCGTTCCGGGCGGGGTCACTTTCTGCCAGGTCGAGCCGTCGTCGCGAGTGACGTGCACCAGTCCGTCGTCGGTCCCCGCCCAGATCTCGCCCTTGGCGAGCGGCGAGAGCGCGACCGAGAAGATGGTGTCGTAGATCTCGACCCCGGTGTTGTCGCCGGTGATCGGGCCGCCGGACCACTTCTGCTTCTCCTTGTCGTTCCGGGTCAGGTCGGGGCTGATCGCCGTCCAGGTCCGGCCGCGATCGCGCGAGCGGAAAAGGACGTTGGCGCCGTGATAGAGCTCCTGCGGATCGTGCGGCGAAATGGCGATCGGCGCGGTCCACTGGAAGCGGACCCTGAGGTCCTCGCCGCCGTGCCCGGAGGCGTTGGTGGGATAGATCGAGACATTTCGGGTCTGCGACGACTTCTCGTCGTCGACGGTGATGATGCCGCTGTATTCGCCGGCGTAGGAGACCCCGGGCTCGACCGGGTCGTAGACGAAGTCGCCCGCCTCGCCGCCGCCGGCGATCCGCCAGTCCGAGAGCACGATCCCTTCGCCGCGCAGGCTGTCGGTCGGTCCGGAGGCGGTGCCCTCGTCCTGCATCGTCCCGCCGACGTGGAAGGGCTCGCGATGGTCGGCGTCGAGGTTGTAGAACTGCGCGATCGGCAGGCGCGGCGCGAAGAAGGTCCTGCCGCCGTCGAAGGAGAGGTCGACGCCGCCGTCGTTGGCGACGATGATCCGCTTCGGGTTCCGCGGGTCGATCCAGGCGTCGTGCAGGTCGCCGTGGTGCCAGCCGCCGTCGACGAGCTGCACCGACTTGCCGCCGTCGATCGTGCGCAGCAGCGGCACCTGAGGAAACCAGACCACGTCGGCGTTCGTCGGATCGACGGTCAAGACCGTGTAATACCAAGCGCGCTGGCGCAGGGCGTGATGACCGTTCATCCGCCGCCAGTTCTCGCCGCCGTCGTCGGAGCGGAAGAGTCCCCCCTCCTCCGCCTCGATCAGGGCGTAGATCCGCCGCGAGTCGGAGGGCGCCACGGCCACTCCCACCTTGCCCCAGATCCCCTCGGGCAGGCCGTTGCCCGTCAACTGCTTCCAGGTCTCGCCGCCGTCGGCCGAGCGGTAGAGGCCGCTGCCCGGGCCGCCGCTGGTCATCACCCAGGGCTGGCGCCGCGCCTGCCAGAGGCCGGCGAAGACGATGCGCGGATTGTTCGGGTCGATGGCGACCGCCGAGGCGCCGGTCTGATCGTCCTTGAAGAGTACCCGCTTCCAGGTCACGCCGCCGTCGGTCGTCCGGTAGACGCCGCGCTCGGGATTGGGTCCGAAGGCGTGGCCGAAGACCGCGGCGAACGCGGTGTCCGAGGTCCGCGGGTCGATCGCCATCTGGCCGATCTGCCCGACCTGTTTCCACACCTGCGTCCAGGTCTTGCCGGCGTCGGTCGAGCGAAAGATGCCCTCGCCGGGGATCACGTTGCCGCGGATGTTGGCCTCGCCCGAACCGACGTAGACGACGTTGGGGTCGCTCGCCGCCACGGCGATCGAGCCGATCGAAGCCACCGGCTGGTCGTCGAAGATCGAGCGCCAGTGGATTCCGCCGTCGTCGGACTTCCACACCCCGCCCTGCGCCGTCGCGGCGTAATAGACGAGCGGATCGCCGGGAACGCCGGCGACGCGAGCGACGCGACCGCCGGCCGCCGGTCCGAGGGAGCGGAATTTCAAGCCGGCGAACGGGCCCGTCTCCTCGGCGCCCGCTCCCGCGGCCGCGATCGACATGCCCCACGCCACAGCGACCACGACGACTCCGCGCTTCCCCATCGCCCGCCTCCTCGAATGCGTCGAGAACCCGCGCGACACTACGACCGACCCCGGCGGCGGTCAATCGCTCGCCGCCGCTTTGATAACCTCCACCGCTCCACGAAGGAGCTCGCTTGTCGCCCGCGAAGCCATTCGGAAAGAGCCTCGAGACCATCGTGCGTTCGGAGACGCCGTTCAACTCCGGGCCGGCGCCGGCGGCGCTGGCGCGCCATCCAGCGACGCCGAACGACCTCTTTTTCGTGCGCAACCACGGCGACGTTCCGGCGATCGACGCCGCGCGCCATCGCCTGACGGTCGACGGCGACGTCGCGCGACCGCTCGAGCTCTCGCTCGCCGATCTCGCCGCCCGCTTCCCGCGGCGCGAAATCGTCGCCACGTTGCAGTGCGCCGGCAATCGTCGCCAGGAGCTCGGCGAGCTGCGGCCGATCCCCGGCGAGCTGCCGTGGGGCAGCGAAGCGATCTCGAACGCGCGCTGGGCGGGCGTGGCGCTCGCCGACGTCCTCACCGCCGCCGGCCCGACCGCCACGGCGCGCCACGCCGCCTTCCACGGGCTCGACGAGACCGAGCGCCACGGACAGCGCTTCACCTTCGGCGGCTCCATTCCGATCGCCAAGGCGCTCGCCGGCGAAGTGCTACTCGCCTGGGAGATGAACGGCGAGCCGTTGCCGCCGGTGCACGGCGCGCCGCTACGGGCGCTCGTCCCGGGCTGGATCGGGGCGCGCAGCGTCAAATGGCTGGCCGGGATCACGCTGCAGGCCGAGCCCTCGGAGAACTACTTCCAGCGCGTCGCCTACCGGCTCTTCCCCGCCGCGACCGGCCCGGAGAACGTCGTGTGGGAGGAAGGGACCATGCTCGGCGATCAGCCGGTCAACTCACTGGTCACGACGCCGCTGCCGGGCGCGACCCTGCCGCCCGGCGCCACGCGCTTCGCCGGCGTGGCTTTCGCCGGTGGCGGCCGCGTCGTCACCCGGGTCGAGGTGTCGCTCGACGACGGCGCGAGCTGGCGCCAGACGGATCTCGCCGCCGTCTCCTCGCCCTGGGCGTGGCGGCAGTGGGAGGTCTCGCTCGACCTGCCGGCCGGCGAGCATGAGATCGCCGTGCGCGCCTGGGACGACGCCGCCAATACCCAGCCTCCCGCTATCGAGCAGGTTTGGAACTTCAAGGGCTACGTCAACAACGCCTGGCAACGGATGCGCGTCCGCTGCGCGGGCAGGGAGGGGAGATGACTCGGAACGAGATCAGCGTCGAGGAGCTGGCGCGCGAGCTCGAGAACGGCGAAATCACGCAGGTGCTCGACGTCCGATCTCCGCCGCGCGTGGCGCAGGGACGGATCGAAGGAGCCGCGCAGTTTCGCAACGTCCCCAACTCGCGCCTCTTCGCCGCGCCCGACCTCGGCATCCTCGATCTCGATTCCGCGCGTCCGGTGGCGGTGGTTTGCGATCGCGGCCTGTCGAGCCGGGCGACGGTCGAATTCCTGCGCCGGCGCGGCTTCACCCGGGCGGTCTCGGTCGCCGGCGGCATGGGCGCCTGGGCGCTCGTGGTGCGGACCCGGCGGCTCGCGCCCCCGCCTGGTTTCGACGTCCTGCTGCAGCTCGATCGACCGGCGAAGGGCTCGCTCGCCTACCTCTTCGTCGCCGCCGAAGAGGCCCTGCTGATCGATCCCGGGCGCAACGTCGATCCGTATTTCGCGGCGATCGAGTCCGCCGGCGCGCGGCTCGTGGGCGTCGCCGACACCCACTGCCACGCCGACTATCTCTCCTCCGGACCCTGGCTGGCGCGCGAGCTCGACATCCCCTACTACCTCCACCCCACCGACGCGGTCGATCCTTACGAAGGCCGCCCGGCGCGCATCGCCAGCCGGCCGCTCGCCGACGGACAGGAGCTCGCCTTGGGAGGCGCGACGCTGCGGGTCGAGCACTTCCCGGGGCACACCGAAGGTAGCGTCGTCTTTCGCACCGGTGACGCGGTGGCGACCGGCGACTTCGTCTTCGTGCGCGGCGTCGGCCGACCCGACCTCGCCGGCAAGACCGACGAGTGGACCGGCAAGCTCTGGGCGAGCCTCGAGCGCGCGCGCGCCACTTGGCCCGACGATCTGCGGATCCTCCCGGCGCACTACGCCGGCGCCGACGAGCGCGCCGCGGATGGCACGGTGGCCGGAGTCTTCGGTCGGCTGCGACAGGCGAACGAACCGCTGGCGCTTCGCGATCGCGCCGCCTTCGCCGAGTGGGTGCAGGCGCGCTGTGGGGGCTTCCCCGACGCCTACCGGCGTATCAAGCAGGCGAACCTCGGCCTGATCGAGGTCGACCCGGATCTCGCCGCCGAGCTCGAGACCGGCAAGAGCCAGTGCGCCGTGGCCTGACGGAAAGGGCATTGGGAAGGCCCGCATCCGCCGGTCTCGCGCCCGCTTTGCTATCCTCTCCACCCCGCCGCTCGCGGGGGTCTCCCCATGTCGGCTCCCTCTCGTCATCGCACGGTTCCCGTCCCGATCGGCCCGGTAGTCGTCGGCGGCGGCGCGCCGGTGGTCGTCCAGTCGATGGCCAACACCGACACCGCAGACGTCGAGTCGACCGCCCGGCAGGCGATCGAGCTGGCGCGGGCCGGCTCGGAGATGGTGCGCGTGACGGTGAACGTCGACGAGGCCGCGGCGGCGGTGCCCGAGATCAAGCGCCGGATGCTGGCGGCCGGCGTCACGGCGCCGCTGATCGGCGACTTCCACTACAACGGCCACCAGCTCCTGACGCGGCACCCCGACTGTGCCCGCGCCCTCGACAAGTACCGCATCAATCCCGGCAACGTCGGCTTCGGCAGGAAGCGCGACGAGCAGTTCGCGACCATCGTCCGCATCGCCCGCGACCTCGGCAAGCCGGTGCGCATCGGAGTCAACGGCGGCTCGCTCGACCAGGACCTGGTGATGGCCAAGATGCAGGAGAACACCGATCGCGACCTCGGCCGGACCTCGGAGGAGATCCTGAACGAGTGCATGGTGCTCTCGGCCCTGCAGTCGACCGAGCTGGCGCTCGAGCACGGCCTCGCCCGCGAGCAGATCATCGTCTCGTGCAAGGTCTCGCGCCCACCCGACCTGATCGCCATCTACCGCGACCTGGCGGCGAAGACCGAGCAACCGCTGCACCTCGGCCTGACCGAGGCCGGCATGGGCGCCAAAGGGCTCGTCTGGTCGGCCTCGGCGATGGGCGTGCTGCTCGCCGAGGGGATCGGCGACACGATCCGCGTCTCGCTCACCCCGCGACCGGGCGGAGATCGACGCGACGAGGTCCATGCCGCCTGCGAGCTCCTGCAAGCGCTCGGGCTGCGCTCCTTCGCGCCCTCGGTCACCGCCTGTCCGGGGTGCGGGCGCACGACCTCGAGCACCTTTCAGGAGCTCGCCGAACGGGTCGAGGCGCACCTGAGGGAGCGCCTGCCGATCTGGAAAGCGGAGCGCGTGGGGGTCGAGGAGTTCAAGCTGGCGGTGATGGGCTGCGTCGTCAACGGACCCGGCGAATCGAGAGCCGCCAACATCGGCATCAGCCTGCCGGGCACGGGCGAGGCCCCGACCTGTCCGGTGTTCGTCGACGGCGCGCGCTTCGCCACCCTCGCCGGCACCTACGAGGAGCTCGCCGAGCGCTTCCTCGCCCTGGTCGACGACTACGTCGCCACCCGCTACCCGCGGCGCTCGCCGGGCGGCGCCGGCGGAGCGGCATGACGATCTCCTCCGAGGCCTACCGCGACGCCCTGCGCCACTTCCCTGCCGGGGTGACGCTCGTGACTCTCAAGTCGGGCGAGACGCTGCACGGTCTGACGGTCTCGGCCTTCGTCTCCGTCTCTCCCGAGCCGCCGCTCGTCGCCGTGATGATCGATCATCGCCATCGCGCCTACGAGCTCCTCCAGGCGCCCGGCGCGGTCTTCGCGGTCAACATCCTCGGCGAGGAGCACAGCGCGCTCTCCGACCGCTTCGCCTGGGGCCCGGAGGACGACCGGCTCGCCTCCGGCGTCTGGACCGCCGCCGCCACCGGCGCGCCGATCCTCGCCGACGCGCTCGCCTGGCTCGACTGCACGATCCACTCGCACCACGCCGCCGGCACGCACGAGCTCTACATCGGCGAGGTCGTGGCGAGCGGCGTGCCGCGCCCCGACGGCCGGCCGCTCGTCTACTGGAACCGCGACTACCGCCGCCTCTCGGGGCCGTGAGCCCGGCCGGGAGCTCGTCCGGCTGGCCGCTCGTCGCCACCTGCGCGCGCGGCCTCGAGGAGACCCTCGCGGCCGAGCTGGCCGCCCTCGGCCTGGCGCCCGACGGCTCCGAGGCCGGCGGCGTCCGCTTCCGCGGCGGCTGGCCCGAGGTCCGCGGCGCCAACTGGCGGCTGCGCACCGCCAACCGCGTCCTCGTGGAGCTCGGCACCTGGCCCGCGCCCGACGACGCGGCGCTCTACGAAGGAGCGCGCGAGCTGGCGCGCCGGGCGCCCCGCCAGGCGCTCGACCTCGCGAACCTACTCTCGCCGGAGCGCACCTTCGCCATCGCCGCCACGACCTCGGGCTCGGCGCTGACCGACGCCCGCTGGATCGCGCTCAAGGTCAAGGACGCGCTGGTCGACGAGCAGCGGGTGCGCTTCGGCCAGCGCTCGTCGATCGATCGCCGGCAGCCGGACGTGGCGTTGCGCCTGCGCCTGCACGCCGACCGCGCGGCGCTGCTGCTCGACACGTCGGGCGAGCCGCTCGACCGCCGCGGCTATCGCGTCGCGACGGTCGCGGCGCCGGTGCGCGAGCAGATCGCCGCCGCCTGCATCCTCGCCTCGGGCTGGGACGGGCGCGGCGCGCTGGTCGATCCGCTGTGCGGCTCGGGGACTTTCCTGGTCGAGGGCGCCGCGATCGCTCTCGGCCTCGCGCCGAATCGCCTGCGAGCGCGCTTCGCCTTCGAGACCCTGCCGGGACACGATGCCGAGGCCTGGCGCGAGCTGCGCGAGCGACCGCTGCCGGCGCTCGACGATCGGCTGCGGATCGTCGGGGGCGACCGCGACCCGGCCGCGATCGCCGCGGCGCGCGCCAATCTCGCGGCGGCGGGCCTCGCCGAGCGCGTCGAGCTCGCGGTCGGCGACGCGTTCGAGCTCGAGCCGCCGCCGCCTCCCGGTCTCTTCGTCACCAATCCGCCCTACGGCGGGCGGCTGGCGGGCGATCTCGATTTCTGGCCGCGCCTCGGCGACCTGCTGAAGAAGCGCTACCGCGGCTATCGCGCCGCCCTGCTCGCCGGCGACACCGAGCGCGGCAAGCGCCTGGGCCTGCGCCCGCGCCGGCGGCTGCCGATGTGGAACGGCGCGCTCGAGACTCGTCTCCTGTTGCTCGATCTGTACTGAGTGCCGCGGGCTCACTCCTCCGGCAGGACGTCGGGCCACCAGGTGCCGGGGACGTCGAGCGGCCAGGGGCAGGAGCGCTGCAGGCCGAGATCGTCGAACATCGGCGAGCTCGCCCGCAGGGGGAAGACCAGGCTCCCGCGTCCGGCACAGCGGAACATCGGCGATCCCGCCGCGAGGGCGATCCCCAGCACGAGCGAGGCGACGGCGAGCGCCGCGAGGCCGCGACGAGCCGAGAGCGCGCGTGGTCCGGCGAGCGCCTCGTCCCAGAAGAAAGCCAGCGGCATCACCGCCGCGTGCAGGAGCGGCAGCCCCTGCCAGGGCATGATCGTCGTCGGCGAGGCGGCGTAGACCGCTACGGCGCTCGCGAACGCGAGGGTCACGTAGCCGGCGACCCAATCGCGATCGGTGGACGAGGCGGGCAGGCGGCGCAGAGCGTCACGCCAGCGGGGACGGGCGAAGCGCCAGGCCGCCACCAGAGCCACGCCGAGGCTCGCCACGCCGGCGGCGATCCACAGCACGTTCGCCATCGGAGCGAGCCAGCGATCGACGCCGGATCCCAGCGTCTCGCCGAAGTCGAAGCGCGCCACCTTCTCGCTCAAGTAGAGCGTTCCGTAACGGAACCAGTACGCCACGCCGCGCAGCAGCGGATAGACGTAGAGCAGTCCGCGGCCGAAGAAACCGGTCGAGGCGGCCAGGATCTCGGGCCGCGCGGCCGCGGCGCGCAGCCACGGAACCAGTGTCGCCGCCGCCACCGCCCCGCCGGCGAGCGCTCCCGGCCAATGGACGCGGGAGTAGCCGCGCGCCACCAGAAGGAGCGAGAGCACGGCGAGCAGCAGGGTCGACGGATGGAGCTGGAAGGCGAGCCCGAGCGCGAGCACGTGGGCGAAGGAGGCGAGGAACCGGGCGCGCTCGCGCGAGGCGCGCGCGGTCGCGAAGTGGACCGCGCCGGCGAGGAAGAGATAGTTCGGGTTCCACAGGAAGGCCGAATAGACCAGCCGCCAGGGGGCGAGCCAGTAGGTCGCCGCGAAGGCGAGGCGGAAGCGCTCGCCGAGCGGCCGCAGCGCGCGATCGAGCAGGGCGTAGGCCGCGAGATGGAAGAGCCAGATCACCGCGATGGGCGCGCGCGCGTCGCGCCAGAGCAGGAGCGGCAACCCGACGAAGACGCTGGTCAGCGCCCCCGGTCCGTTGCCGCCCGAGGAGAGGGGATTGCCGTAGGCCACTAGCTCGCCGCGCTCGGCGAGCAGCCAGCCGCGCGCCAGCAGGTTCAGCTGGTCGCCGCCGGCGCGCGCCCGGGCGAGCAGGAGGAGCGACAACGCGACGCCGGCGAGAACGAGGACCCGTCGCCAGCGCGCCTGCCGCTCCTCGCTCACGCCGCGATCAGATCAGAATCTTGACGTCGGACTTGGCGCGCAGGGCCTCCACCTTGGCGCGCACCTGGTCGGCTACCGCCCGGCCCTTGAGGAACTCGTTGATCCGACCCTTGGCCTGCTCGAAGGGCACCGTCGCCTTGTCCTTGTGCTCGATCAGCCGGATCAGGTGGAAGCCGAACTGGGTCTCGACCACCGGTGAGAGCTCCCCCGGCTTGAGAGCGAAGAGCGCCGCCTCGAAAGCCGGCGGCGTGCGGCCGTGCTGCACCCAGCCGAGGTCGCCGCCGTTCGGCTTCGACGCCGTGTCGTCGCTCGACTCCTTGGCGACCGCCGCGAAATCGGCGCCGCCCGCCACCTTCGCCCGCAGATCGTCGGCCTTCTTTTTCGCCGCCGACTTCTGGTCCGCCGTGGCGCCGGAGGGCACCGCCACCAGAATGTGCGCCGCGTGCGCGCGCTCGGGATCCACCATCTGCGCCTGGTTCTCGTCGTAGAACTTCTTGACCTCGGCGTCGGAGATCTGGATCGTCGGCGCGAGCTTCTGGGTCACCCAGGTCTGCACGGTGAGACCCTCGGTCAGGTCGCGCTTCAGGCGCTCCGGGGAGTAGCCGCGCGACTGCAGCATCTCGTTGAACTTCTGCTCGTCGGGGAACTGGCCGCGGATCTCCTGATAGCGGCGGTCGAGCTCCTGGGCGTCCGGTTGGATCCCCTGCGCCGCGATGTCGCGATAGAGCAGCGCGTTGGCGATCACGTCGTCGAGCACCTTGAGGTAGAAGTCGCGGGTCAGCGGTCCGAGATTGATGCCGCGCTGCGCCAGGGTGGCGGAGGCCTCGTTGGCGCGCGCGATCAGGTCCTCGCGCGACACCGGCTTGCCGTCGACCATCGCCACCACGGCCGGGATCTGGTCGACCGGCAGCGGCTTGTCGTCGGCCGCCGGTGCCGCGGCCGGAGCCGGGGCCTGGGCGGCGGGCTTGGCCGGCGCCGGGGCGGCCGCTGCGGGCTTGGCGGTCGCCGCGGGAGCGGCCGCGGGCTTGGCGGCGGGCGGATTGTCGACGGCGAGAGCGGCGGCCGGGACCGCCGCGGCCAGCGCCGCGAGCAGCAAACTGCGCAACGAACGGATCATCGAGACTCCTCGCTTGGAGATGGGGCGGCGGGCGGCTCCCAGGGACGGGAGAGCACGCAGGCGTTGATCCCGCCGACGCCCATGGAGAGCTTGCCGGCCCACGCGCGCGGCGCGGGGCAGGCGGTGTCGTAGACGAACTCGTGGTGCACGCGAGCGATCTCGTCGTTCAACTCGGCGCCGCCGAGGGGCGTGGGGAAGATCCGGCCGCGCTCGAAGCCGAGGTACTGCGCGGTCAGCTCCCAGCCGCCGGCCGCGCCCATGCCGTGCCCGAACGTCCCCTTGCGCGCGGTCACCAGCACGTTCTCGCCCAGCACGTCGCGCAGGTTCTGCACTTCCTGGAAGTCGCCCGGCGTCGCCGTGGCGTGCAGGTCCCAGGTGCCGATCTGCGACGCCTCGACTCCCGCCGCCGCCATCGCCTGGCGAATGGCGGTGACCGGACCGTCCTTCGACGGCGTGATGATGTGGTCGGCGTCCGAAGACACGCCGACCGCGACCGGTTCGAGCCCGAGCGGTCGGAAGCCGCGCGCGGTCATGTGCTCGTGGTCGCCGACGATCCAGATCGCCGAGCCGCCGGAGACGTGGGTGCCGCGCAGGGTGGTCAGCGGTTTCGAAACCTGCCCGTCGGCGGCGATCACCCGCGCGCCGAAGAAGGCACCGACGGTGGCGGCGAGCGGCGGCGGGTCGGCGGCGCCGATCACGACTGCTTTCGCCTCCCCGCGGCGGATGGCGTCGATGGCCAGCTTGAGGGTCACGCCGAAGGTGGCGCAGGCCGCCACCGGCGCGAAGGCGAGACCGGTGATCCGGCCGAGCATCGTGATCTGCGAGGCCGGCGTGTTGTGGATGTTCCACAGCAGGTTCGCCGACACCTCGTGCCAGGGCGGATTCGGGGCTCCCCACTTGCGCTGCAGGCGCTGCCTGCGGCGCTGCTTCTCCTTGATGATCGCGATCTTGCCGGTCTCGACCGGCCCGTGGACCGCCAGGCTCTCGATTTCGCGCAGCTCGACCAGGTACTCGCCGAGCTCGCGCGAACGCTCGGTCCAGAAGGTCCACCAGCGGTCCTCGGCGACCTCGACCTCCTCCGGTCCAGCCTCGTCGGGCGAGACCGGCACCTCGACCGAGGGGTCGAAGCGCTCGGGTTGAGCGAGGTAATCCGAGAGCAGGGCGTTGCGCTCGGGCTGGGCCCAGAAGCGATTCCAGCGTCGCTGCGCGTGGTAGAGGTGGACGTGCGTCTGACCGATCGTGTCGAGGGCGCCGAGACCGGTGCCGACGTAGACGTGCGCCGCCGATCCGAGATCGTGCAGCTCCTGCTCGAGCCCCGGGTTCTGCCCTAGCGCCTGGATGAAGGCACCGATCGCGAACTGGGTCGGCTTGTCCATCTTGTCGACCAGCTGCGAGAACCGGTTGGGCGGGAAGCGCGCCTCGATCCAGGGTTTGTAGGTCGAGAAATCGAAATCCGGCCGCCCGACCAGGAAGCAGTCGGGACCGAAACCGTTGAACGGCGTGAGCCAACTCTCCGAGCGTTCGAGGTTGCGCGCGAAAGCCTCGACGTTCGCCGACTTGGGAGCCACGATGCCCCAGCCGAAGACGCCGATCCGGCGCTCGCCGCCGCTCACCGGTCGATCTCCGCCAGCAGCTCGAGCAGGTCGACCACCCGGTTCGAGTAGCCCCACTCATTGTCGTACCAGGAGATCACCCGCGCCCAGCCGCCGCCCGCTTGGGTCGAGGGCGCGTCGAAAATCGACGAGTGCGGATTGCCGATGATGTCCGAGGAGACGAGCGGCGCCTCGCTGTACTGGACGATGTGCGCCAAATCGGCGGCGGCACGCGCCGCGACCGCGGCGTTGACCTGCGCCACTCCCGGCTGCGCGCGCAAGCGGCAGGAGAAATCGACGAGCGAGCCGTCGGGCACCGGGACGCGGATCGCGACCCCGTCGAGCCGGCCTCTCAAGTGCGGCAAGACCTTGCCGACGGCGCGCGCCGCGCCGGTGGTGGTGGGGATGATGTTGGCCGCCGCCGCGCGGCTGCGGCGCAGGTCCTTGTGCGGTACGTCCGCCAGGCGCTGGTCGTTGGTGTAGGCGTGCACCGTCGACACCAGACCCTCCTCCACCCCGAAGGCGTCGTCGAGCACGCGCACGATCGGCGCCAGGCAGTTGGTGGTGCAGGAGGCGTTGGAGACGATCTTGTCCTCGCGGCGCAGATGGTCGTCGTTGACCCCCATGACGATCATGTTGTCGATCTCGTCCTTGGCCGGGACGGTCAGCAGGACCTTCCGCGCTCCCCCCGCCAGATGGCGCGCGAGCTGCTCGCGGCGGCGGAAGACGCCGGTCGATTCGACGACGTAGTCGGCCCCGAGCTTGCCCCAGGGGATGGTCGCCGGATCGGTCGCGTCGGTCATCGCCACCCGGCGATCGCCGTAGTAGAGGAAGTCGTCGTCGCTGGCGACCGCGCGGTCGAACTGGCGCATCACCGTGTCGTACTGCAGCAGATAGGCGAGGTGGGCGTTGTCGTAGAGGTCGTTGATCGCCACCACCTCCACTCCCGGCCGGTCGACGAGGATGCGAAACACCGAGCGCCCGATGCGGCCGAAGCCGTTGATTCCCACCCGCAGGGTCACGCCGAGCCTCCCGTCGCGGAGCCGAATTCCGCCAGCCGCTCGAGCACCTCGACCAGGCGCTGGCAGTAGCCCGAGGAGTTGTCGAACCAGGTGAGGGTCTTGGTCACGCGGTCGCCGAGCGCCATGGTGGAGAGCGAGTCGAAGACCCCCGAGGCGGTGGTGCGCAGGATGTCGGAGGAGACGATCTCGGCCTCCTCGTAGTCGAGCACGCCGGCGAGCGCGCCGGCGGCCGCCGCGCGCACCGCCGCGTTGAGCGCCTCGACCGAGACCGGCCGCTCGTGCCAGCAGACCAGGTCGACCAGCGAGCCGTTGGTGACCGGCACACTCATGCCGAGGGTCGCCAGGCGCCCGGCGAGCGCCGGCAGCAGCGCGCAGACGAGGTCGCCCGAGGTGGTCGAGTGGGGAATGATGTTCTCGGCCGCCGCCCGGCCGGTCCGCATGTCGGTCGCCGGGACGTCGGCGAGCTTCAGCTCCGAACCGTAGGCGTGCACCGCGGTAAGGAAAGCCCGTTCGACCCCGAAGCGCTCGAGGAGCAACTTGAGCAGCGGCGCCACGGCGTGGGCGGTCACCGAGGCGTGCGAGATCACCCGGTGCTCGGGGCGCAACGCTGCCCCGTTGACGCCGCGCACCAGGGTCACGTCCGGCGCATCGACCGGCGGCACGCAGAGCACCACCCGCCGGGCGCCCGCCGCGAGGTGGGCTTCGACCGCCGCGCGCTCGGCCGGCCGGCCGGTCGCGATCACCACCACTTCGACGCCGAGCTCCCGCCAGGCCGGTTGCGGCGCTTCCTTACCTGCCGGCAGGAGGGCGATCCGGTCCGTCCCCGCCCGCAGGATCGAACCCTCGAGCCGTACCTCGCCCGGGAAGCGGCCGAGCAGGGTGTCGAACTTCAACAGGTAGGCGAGCGCTTCGGCCTCGGCCGTGTCCTGCAGCGCCACGATCTCGAGGTCGGTGCGCGGGAAGATCGAGCGCAGCAGGCTCCGGCCGATGCGGCCGAAGCCGACCAAGCCGACGCGCAGAGTGGGGGTCATCGCAGTGGGATCTTTCGTCGCGGACGGCCGCCCCGGGGCGACCCCCGAGCGGCAGGAACGGCGATTATCTCAGAACGAGCCCCGGGCGGGCGCGAATCCGCCCGGAACCGCGGGTCGGCTCGATAGAATCCGCGCCATGTCCCGACTCGCTCCCTTCCGGGCCTTGCGCCCCGATCCGGCGGTCGCGCCGCGCGTCTCCTCGGTCCCCTACGACGTGGTGTCGACCGAGGAGGCGCGGGCGCTGGCGGCCGGCGATCCGCTGTCCTTCTTGCACGTAACCCGGTCGGAGATCGATCTTCCCGCCGCCGTCTCGCCTTATTCCGACGAGGCCTACGCGCTGGCGCGCGCCAACCTGGAGGCGCTCCGTTCCCGAGCGCCGCTGGTGGTCGAGGACGCTCCGGCGCTCTATCTCTATCGCCAGCGGATGGGCGAGCACGTGCAGACCGGCGTCGCCGGGACCTTCAGCGTCGAGGAGTACGAGCGCGACGCGATCAAGAAGCACGAGAAGACGCGGCGCGACAAGGAGGACGACCGCACCCGGCACATCCTCGAGCTGCGCGCTCAGACCGGAGTCGTCTTCCTCACCTACCGCGCCCGGCCGCAGATCGACCGGCGGGTGGCGCGCGCCGTCGCCGCGCCGCCGCTCTATCGCTTCACCTCCGCCGACGGCGTCGAGCACACGGTCTGGCGGCTTCAGGAGGAGGATCGCGACGCCTTGGTGGCGGACTTCGCCGCCCTGCCGGCGCTCTACATCGCCGACGGCCACCACCGCGCCGCTTCCGCCTGGCGGGCGCGCAACGAGATCGCGGCGGGCCGTGCCCTCCGCCCCCCGGGGCCCGGGGCGGGCGATTCCGGGACCTTCCTCGCGGTCGCCTTCCCGCACGACCAGGCGCGGATCCTCCCCTACCACCGGGTGGTCGCCGACCTGCACGGTCGGAGCGCCGCCGAGCTGCGTGCCGAGCTCGCCGCGCGCTTCCGCACCGTCGACGGACCGCAGCCACCGGCGCGCCAGGGCGAGGTCGGCGTCTATCTCGGTGGCATCTGGTCGACGATCGTGTTGCCCGCCCCGGCCGACGGCGAATCGCCGGTCGCCGGTCTCGACTGCAACCGGCTCGAACAACAAGTGCTCGCGCCGCTGCTCGGCATCGGCGATCTGCGCACCGACAAGCGCATCGACTTCGTCGGCGGCATCCGCGGCACCGCCGAGCTCGAGCGCCGGGTCGACTCCGGCAGGGCGGCGGTCGCCTTCGCTCTCCACCCGGTCACGGTCGAGGACCTCTTCCGGGTCGCCGACGCCGGCGAGATCATGCCGCCCAAGTCCACCTGGTTCGAGCCCAAGCTGCGCGACGGGCTGCTGATCCACGAAATCTGATCGCGCGCCGACGTTCGATCGGAGGGAGCCGATGAGAGTCCTGGTCGCCGACAAATTCGAGCCGAGCGGCCTCGCCGGCCTGCGCGACGCGCGCTGCGAGGTGGTCTACGAGCCCGAGGCCAAGGGTGACGGGTTGGTCGCGAAGATCCGCGACGCGCGCCCCGAAGTCCTGGTGGTGCGCGGCAATCCGGTCACCCCCGCCATGCTCGACGCCGGACCGCTCGCCCTGGTGGTGCGCGCCGGCGCGGGCTTCAACACCATCGACGTCGCCGCCGCCTCGGCGCGCGGCATCTACGTCGCCAACTGCCCGGGAAAGAACTCGATCGCCGTCGCCGAGCTGACGATCGGCCTGCTGCTGGCGCTCGATCGCCGCATCCCCGACAACGTCGCCGACCTGCGCGCCGGAAAGTGGAACAAGAAGGAGTACTCGCGGGCGCGCGGCATCTACGGCTCGACCCTCGGAGTCATCGGCCTGGGCTCGATCGGCTGCGAGGTGATCCGGCGCGCTGCCGCTTTCGGCATGCCGATCGTCGCCTGGAGTCGGCGCTTCGATGGCCTCGACCGACCGCTCTCCGGCGAGGAGCTGCGCGAGCTCGGCATCGAATCCGCGGCGCAGCTCTCCGCGATCCGGCTTGCGCCGAGCCCGGCGGAAACGGCGGCGCGCGCCGACGCGCTCACCGTGCACGTGGCGCTGGGCAAGGAGACGCGTGGCCTGATCGGCGAGGCGGTGCTCTCGCGCCTGCGTCGCGGAGCGATCTTCCTCAACACGGCGCGCGGCGAAGTGGTCGATGCCGAGTCGCTGGCGCGCATCGCGCGCGAGAAGTCGTTGCGCCTCGGCCTCGACGTTTTCGCCCACGAGCCCGCCGGCGGGACGGGCGAGTTCACCGATCCGATCGTCGGCCTGCCGCTGGTCTACGGCACGCACCACATCGGCGCCTCGACCGAGCAGGCGCAGGAAGCGATCGCCGCGGCGACGGTGCGCATCGTGCGCACGTACAAAGACAGCGGCAAGGTGCTCCACTGCGTCAACCTCGCTCGCCGCACTCCCGCCACCCATCGACTGGTGGTGCGCCACCGCAATCGACCGGGCGTGCTGGCGCACGTCTTCGAACGCCTGCGCGACGTCGGCATCAACGTCCAAGAGACCGAGAACATCGTCTTCGACGGCGCCGAGGCCGCGATCGCGCGCATCGACCTCGACGCCGCCCCGGCGCGCGGCGTGCTCGAGGCGATCCAGGCCGACAATCCGCACGTCCTCGACCTCAAGCTGGTCGCGATCTGATTCTGGCGCGAAATCGTCGTGAGTCGCGCTCGGAATCGTCCCACCCTCTCGACCGTCCTCCTCGCTCTCGCGGGACTGGCGCCCGGGCTCGCCGGCCAGGTTCCCGCCACTTCCCCGCCAAGCGTTCCTCCCGCGGTGCGCCTGGAGCGCCTCGCCTGGTCGGCCGACCAGGATCCCGCGGCGCCGATCCGCCGTTTCCTGGTGCGCAACGACTACGGCGACATCCGGGCGCGGCCGAGCGACGGCGGGCGGCTCGAGGCCTACGGCGTGGCGCAGCGGCTCGGGCCGCCGGAGGCGGCGGTGGCCTTCGTCGTCGAGCGCCGCGAGGCCGCCCTGGCGCTCACCGTCACCCCCCCCGCCGGCCACGTCCAGGACACCGACCCGCATCCGCCCCAGGAGCGCGTCGACCGCCTCGACCTCGTGGTCTACCTGCCGCCGGACGTGGCGCTCGACGCCACCACGATGCGCGGCCTGATCGAGGTCGGCGGGCTCGAGTCGGAGGTCGCCGTCCTGACCCTCTCGGGCGCGATCCGCGTCGCTACGAGCGGAGCGGTGCTGGCGCGCTCCGCGAGCGGCGCGATCACCGCCGCGCTCGAGAGCGCCGCCGGCGACCGGCCGTCGTGGCTGACGAGCGGCAGCGGCGCGATCCTCGCCACGCTCGCCGAGCGCTCGAGCTGGCAGGTTCGCCTCGCGAGCCGGGGCGGGATCCGCGCTCCGGCCTCTCTGCGCCGCGAGCGCGAGCGCGACCTCGACGTCGTCTCCGGCCGATTCGGGCGGGGCGAGCGGTTCTTGCTCGCGACCAGCGACAGCGGCGCGATCGAGCTGCGCCTCGTCGACGCCGGCCGGGCCGCCGGACGAGCGGACGATTGAGCCCCGATCCGCCGGCGACGCGCGGCCGGTTCGCTAGGATGGCGCCATCCAGGAGGGCTCCCCGATGACCACCGCCGTCGATCGCATCCTCAATTTCTCCGCCGGACCCGCGGTCCTTCCCCTGCCGGTGCTCGAAGCGGCGCGGCGCGACCTCGTGGCGCTGCCCGGAGTCGGCATGTCGATCCTCGAGATCAGCCATCGCTCGCGGACCTTCGAGGAGATTTGCTCCGGCGCCGAGAGCGACTTCAAGAAGCTCGGCGCCATCCCCGAGGGCTATCAGGTCCTCTTCCTGCAAGGCGGCGCCACCCTGCAGTTCTCCATGCTGCCGATGAACCTGCTGCCCGCCGGCGGCACGGCCGACTACCTCGAGACCGGCGTCTGGTCCGAGAAGGCGATCGTCGAGGCGGAGAAGATCGGCAACGTGCACGTCGCCGCCAGCTCCAAGGCGACCCATCACGACCGCATCCCCACCGCCGGCGAGATCCGCTACTCGGCATCGCCCGCCTACGTGCACATGACCTCGAATAACACCATCTTCGGTACTCAGTGGCACCATCTGCCCGAGGTTCCCGCCGGCGTGCCGCTGGTGTCCGACGCCTCGTCCGACATCTTCTGCCGGCCGATGGATTTCTCGCGCTTCGGCGTGGTCTACGCCGGCGCGCAGAAGAACCTGTCGATCGCCGGCCTGACGGTGGTGGTGATCCGCGAGGACCTGCTGGCGCGCGTGCCGCCCGACGTCGGGGTGTACTTGAAATACGCGACGCACGCCAAGGAACGGTCGCTCTACAACACGCCGGCGGTCTTCGCGATCTACATCCTGCGGCTGGTGCTCGCCTGGCTGCTCGACAACGGCGGCCTGGCGGCGATGGAGGCGAAGAACCGCCGCAAGGCGGGAAAGCTCTACGCCGAGCTCGACCGCAGCGGCTTCTGGCGGCCGCACGCGCAGCGCGACAGCCGCTCGTGGATGAACGTCACCTTCCGGCTGCCCTCCGAGGAGCTCGAGAAGCGGCTGGTCGCCGAGGCCACCCAGGCGGGCCTCGATGGGCTGAAAGGCCACCGCTCGGTCGGCGGCGTGCGCGCCTCGATCTACAACGCCTTCCCGGAAGAGGGCGTCGAGGCGCTGGTCGCCTTCCTGCGCGACTTCGAACGCCGCAACGGCTAGCGAACGCGCCGGCCGCTCACCAGCGCAGCAGGGCGGCGAGCGCCCCTCGCCCCGGCATGTCGTCGCGCGGCAGCGGCTCGATCGAGCCGCCGTGGCCCAGCACCGCGGCGATCGCCCGCTCCACTTTCTCGTCCTCGGTGGCGAGCTCGGAGGCGGCACCCGCGTGGGCGACCGGACGATCCTCCGCGGCGAGCAGCACCGCCACCCGGCCGCGCTCGGCGGCGAAGAGCACCTCGTCGACCTCGCGCAGCGCCAGGCGCTCGCCCTCCAGGCTCTCGAAGCGCTCGAGGAGCCTCGCCCGGCGCTCGGCGCGCCAAGCTACCACCCGCTGCCAGGCGGCGTCGCGCAGCTCCTCGTCGGACGACCGGTCGTGGCTCCCTGGAACGCCTCCCGCCACCACCGGCAAGTCGCCGAGCGCGAGGCGCAGCAGAGGCAGATAGCGCTCCGGGGCGGCGAGGACGATCGGCGCGTCGCTGCCCGCGAGATGCGGCGTTACCGCGGCCGCGACGCGCCGCGCATAGCGGTCGAGGTCGACCCGCTCGGCCTCGCCGCCGGTCGGCGCCGCGGCGTGCACCAGCTTGACTCGCGGACTGCTGCTACCGCCGATCGTGACCGCGGATCGCGCTTCGAGCTCGCGCGCGCGCTCGGCGGTCGCCGGTCCTTCGTCCGCGTCGATCGCCGGCAGCTCGATCCGCCGCACGGTATCGGCGGTCGCCACCAGCAGCCGGAGGGCGTTGCGCGACACCGCCAGGACGCGAAACTCGGTCGCCCGCGCCAGGCAGGGCAGCAGCGGCCGGAGCATGAAGTGCCCGCCGACCTCGACTCGCTCGGCGAGCGGAAACGCGGTGGCGACGGTCTCGAGAGTCTCCGGCGCCGAGAAGATGGCGAGCCCCGCCGCGCGCGGCGGGCGCGGCGCCTCGGGACCGAAGCGCTGCACGATCGGCCGCAGGAGCCGGTCGCGCTCGGTCTCCCGCGCCCCCGCGTCCGCGAGCAGGTGATCGGCGCGGCGCACGGCGTTGCTCAGATGGACCTGGAAGCGATGCGCGGCGTCGGCCTCGGCCTCGATCGGCAGCCCGATCGAAACGTGCCAACCTTCTCGAGCCGCCGCCAATCTCCGCAAGCGGCCCTCGACCTCGGAAGTCGCGTTCATGGCGTCTCCTAGTTCACGAAACCTCTTCCTCGACCAGCAGCCCGAGCAAGTCGGTGGTCGACACGATCCCCACGATCTCGTCGCCCTCGCGCACCAGCAAGCGGTGGAGGTGCGCGTGGATCATTTTGCGGGCGATCTCCGGCACGCGCGCGTCGATGTCGACCGCGAGCACCAAGGGAGTCATGATGTCGCGCACCAGCGGACCCTGACCTTCGATGTGCAGCTCCCGCAGCTCGTCGAGGGAGTACTTTCCCTCCCAGCCGTGCAGGCGCTGGATCGGCGATCCCTCCTCGCCCCCGATCGCGATTCCATCGGCCGCCGCGTGCGCGATGTCGGTGGTCGAGACGAAGCCCACCAGGTTCCCTTCGCCGTCCTCGACCGGAGCGGCGGTGAGCTCGTCCTGGATGAACTGCGCCGCGAGCTCCTGCACGGTCAGGTCCTCGCGCACCCGGACCACGTAGGGGGTCATCAGGTCTCTCGCCGTCAGCTCGTGTGGCACGTGGATCACCTCCTCGGATTCCAGGGTAGTCCCGGGTCCGGGAGGGCGGACCACCCCGCAGGGCTGGTCGCGCCCGGTCATGAGATCGTCGGAATCGGGGAAGTCGGAAAGTCGATGTCGCGCCGGGCTCAGCGCCCGGCGGCGAGCTCGCCGGCGCGCAGCGCGGCGACTTCGACGGCGCGCGACAGGACGCTGCGGATCTTGCCGTCCTCGAGCGTCAGGATGCCGGCGATCGTGCACCCGGCGGGGGTGGTGACGTCGTCCTTGAGCGCCGCCGGGTGGCGCCCGGTGGCGAGCACCATCGCCGCCGCGCCATAGGTCATCTGCGCCGCGAGCTCGAGCGCCACCTGGCGCGGCAGGCCGCGGGCCACCGCGCCGTCGGCGAGCGCCTCGAGGATGACGTAGATGAATGCCGGCCCGGAGGCCGACAGGCCGGTGACCGTGTCGAGGTGCTTCTCCTCCAGCTCGAGCACGCGGCCGAGCGGAGCGAAGAGAGCGCGCGCGGTCTGCAGGTGCGCCGCCTTGGCCCACCGCCCCGGAGTGAGCACGGTCACCCCGGCGCCGATCCGGCAGGGGGTGTTGGGCATCGCCCGCACCACCGGGGTCTTGTCCCCGAAGAGCGCTTCGAGCGCCGCCGTCGTCACCCCGGCGGCGATCGACACCACCAGGGTCTTCGGGCGCAGGGCGCCGCCGGCGACGATCTCGCGCGCCACCGGCGGGACCGTGGCCGGTTTCAGGCAGACGATCACCACGTCGGCGCGCCCCGCCGTCGCGGCGTTGTCCGCGCCGACCTCGAGTCCGGTTTCGCGGGTCAGGCGCGCGGCCTCCTGGCGGTTGTGCGAGGTGGCGAGGATCCGGCCCTTCGGCTGGCCGGCGCCGAGCAGACCCTCGGCGATGGTGCGGCCCATGGTCCCGAGGCCGAGAATGGCGATCGTCGGGGCGCTCATCGTGGGCTCCGGCCGGCGGGGCTCAGGCCGCCGCCCCCGGCGCGCGCCGGGCGACCAGGCGGTCGTAGAGGATCATCAGCAGCGTCGAGCCGACGCCGATCATGCCGATCACCCACCACATCCTGGGCGCTTGCGAAACGTCGCCGCCCTTGGGCACGTACTTGGCCACCAGATTGCCGGCGATCGCACCGGCCACGAAGGTGCCGATGGCGACCGGCAGAAAGGCGAAGCCCATGTAGGTCCCGACCTGGTCCTTGGGCGCCAGGCTCGCCACGTACTCGTAGTAGCGCGGGGCTTGCAGGCCCTCGCCGACCGCGAACAGCACGATGGCGGCGATGCAGAAGGTCAACGACGGAAAAGCCCCCATCACGAACCAGCAGGCGGTGGCGAGGACGAAACCGATGACCATGGCGGTGAACGGCCGCAGCTTCTTGGCGAGCGCCGTGATCGGCACGGTGATGAGGATGATCGTCCAGGCGTCGACCGTCTCGATGACCTCGAACCGGTCGTAGTGCAGGAAGTCGCGAACGTAGAACGGCAGGGAGTAGAAGACCTGCCAGAACATCACCCAGAACCCCGAGAAGATCACCAGGAAGCTCATGAAGCGCAGGTTGCCGAACACCGTGAGCATGTCGACGAGCACCTTCCCCATCGTCTTGCCCTGACCGCTGTCGGCCGGCCGCTCGGGCTCGCGGTAGAACAGCAGGGTGCCCAGCAGAAGGAGGAAGGTCGTCGCCGCCGAGACCATCAGGACGTAGGCGATGCCGGCGCTCTGACGGACGAAGGAGGCGAGGATCGGACCGACCGCGCCGCCGATGTTGACCAGCATGTAGTAGATCGAATAACCGAGCGACTTGGTCTGGTCGTTGGTGGTGCGCGCCACCGTGCCGACGATCGAGGGCTTGATCAGCGAACCGCCGACGGCGGTGATCACCAGGGCGATCACCATGTAGGTCGTCGGCCCGAGGGCGTCGACCAGCGGCTTGCCCATCGGCAGGCCGCCGAGCCCGATCAGGAAATAGCCGACC
This sequence comes from Thermoanaerobaculia bacterium, assembly GCA_046331385.1. Taxonomy (GTDB): domain Bacteria; phylum Acidobacteriota; class Thermoanaerobaculia; order Multivoradales; family JAGPDF01; genus JAXLQW01. The sequence goes on along the minus strand of JAXLQW010000001.1, from coordinate 44,854 downwards.
GAGAAGATGGCGAAGCAGAGCATCAGGCTCTTCTTGAAGCCGAAGCGGTCGACCACCGTGCCGGCGAAGATCGGCAGCAGGTAGAGCAGGGTATTGAAGACGCTGCCCGCGAGCCAGGTCGCCTTCTCGGGCCCGAGAGCCACCTGCTCGGCGATGTAGACCGCCAGGACGGCCTTGGCGCCGTAGTAGGCGAAGCGCTCGAAGAGCTCGATCACGTTCGCCACCCAGAAGGTGCGCGAGAAACCAGTGCGTACCTGGTTCATGAAGCTCTCAGATCGCGCCATCGTCCCCCCTCGCGCCGTGCCGGAAACCCGAGCGATCAAATCATCTTAGCAGCGCCACGGCGGCGCGGAGCCGGGCGCAAGCCACGATCGCGGTGTGGAAGTGCTGGGGTGGGTTCGCGGCGGGAGGAATGGTCGGGGCGAGAGGATTTGAACCTCCGGCCTCACGGTCCCGAACCGTGCGCTCTACCAAGCTGAGCTACGCCCCGAGGGGGTTCTCGACTCCGCGGCGCTCGCGTCGGGCGCGCGAGCGGCTCTCGACGAGCAGCCCCGCGGAAAGCCGCGGAACAATATCCCCGCCCCAGCGGACGGTCAAGCCGACGGACCCGCGAGACTAGAATGCTCGGCGGGGAATCCGGAGGAGGAAGCATGTCGATCCAAACCCTGTCCGAGCTGTTCCTGCTCGCGGCCGGTCATCGCAAGGACGCCTGCCTGATGCACAAGGTCGACGGGCGTTACGTCGCGATCTCGACCGAGGCCTTCGCGGCCGACGTTCGCCGGCTCGCCAAGGCGCTCGCCGACGCCGGCATCCGGCGCGGCGACCGGGTCGCCCTGATGGCCGACAACGGCCCGCACTGGCCGACGATCGACTTCGCGACGTTGGCGATCGGTGCCGTCCTGGTGCCGATCTACCCCACCCTCCTGCCCGAGGGCGCCGCCTACATCGCGCGCGACAGCGGCGCGCGCATCCTGTTCATTCAAGGGCGCGAGCGCCTGGAGGGGATGCTCGGCGTCGCGGCGGAGATGCCGGCGGTCGAGAAACTCGTCCTGGTCGGGGGCGCAGCGCCCGCCGGCAGGGCGGTCGACTTCGCGGCCTTCCTCGCTTCGGGAGCGGCGGTCGACGCATCGTGGTTCGAGATGGAGGCGAGGCGGGCGGCCCCCGACGATCTCGCGACCTTCATCTACACCAGCGGCACCACCGGCGACCCCAAAGGCGTGATGCTGACCCACGGCAACATCATTTCCAACGTCCTCGCTTCGGACGGCCTGCTCAACTTCCAGAAGACCTGGACCGCGCTTTCGTTCCTGCCGCTGGCGCACTCCTTCGAGCGCACCATCGACTACGTCTACTTCTACCAGGGGGTGACCATCGCCTACGCCGAGTCGGTGCAGACCGTGGCGCAGAACCTGATGGAGGTGAAGCCGCAGATCTTCGGCTCGGTACCGCGGGTCTACGAGAAGGTGATGGCGCGGGTGATCGAGAACGCCACCGCCCAGGGCGGCTTGAAGAGCCGGATCTTCCACTGGGCGGTCGCCACCGGCCGCGCGGCGCTGCCCAAGCGGATGCGCTTCGAGAAGGGCGGGCTGGCGCTGCGGCTCGCCGACCGCCTGGTTTTTTCCAAGGTGCGCGAGCGCCTTGGCGGCAAGTTCGCCTTCGCCGTCTCGGGCGGCGCGCCGCTCGGCCGCGACGTGGCCGAGTTCTTCTGGGGCGCCGGCATCCCGATCCTCGAAGGCTACGGCCTGACCGAGACCAGCCCGGTGATCTCGGTCAACTACCCCGCCGCGGTCAAGCTCGGCACCGTCGGCCGGCCCATCCCCGGGGTCACGGTGCGGATCGCCGACGACGGCGAGATCCTGGCGCGCGGTCCCAACATCATGCGCGGCTACTTCGGCAAGCCGCAGGCGACCGCCGAGGCGATCGACAGCGACGGCTGGTTCCACACCGGCGACATCGGCCACCTCGACGACGAGGGCTTTCTGGTGATCACCGACCGCAAGAAGGAGTTGATCGTCAACGCCTACGGCAAGAACATCGCCCCGGCGCCGATCGAGAACGACTTGAAAGTCGGCCGTTTCGTCGGCCAGGCGGTGGTCATCGGCGACCGGCGGCAGTTCCTGGTGGCACTGATCGTCCCCGACTTCGATGCCCTGAAATCCTGGACCGCGGCGCAGGCGATCGGCGGCTCGCTCGAGCAGGTGCTGGCCGATGCCCGGGTCCGGGCGCTCTTCCAGACCGAGGTCGACCGAGTCAATCAGCACTTGGCGCGCTACGAACAGATCCGCGCCTTCGACCTGTTGCCGGCCGAGCTGACGCTCGAGGGCGGCGAGCTGACGCCGACGATGAAGGTCAAGCGCCGCGTCATTCTCAGCAAGTACAAGGACGCGATCGACCGGCTCTACGCCGGCAACGAAGGCGGCAGCTGATGCCGCGTGCCTTCCAGCTCGAGATCGGCGACGATCGCGTCGCCACCCTCACTTTCGATCTGCCCGAGAAGCGGGCGAACATCTTCACCCGCGAGGCCGGCGAGGAGCTCGACACGGTGATCTCCGACCTCGCGCTGCGCCGCGACGTCGGCATCCTCGTCCTGCTCTCCGCCAAGCCGTCGATCTTCATCGCCGGCGCCAACGTCGACGAGATCGCCGACATCACCGACCCGGTGGAGGCCGAGTCGGCTTCGCGCTTCGGTCACCGGATGTTCGCCGCCTGGGAGACCCTGCCCTTCCCGACCGTGGCGGCGGTGCGTGGCACCTGCATGGGCGGCGGCACGGAGCTGGCGCTCGCCTCGAGCTACGTGGTCATCTCCGACCGGCCGGAAGTGCGCATCGGGCTGCCCGAGATCCGGCTCGGCATCGTCCCCGGCTGGGGCGGTTGCGTCCGCCTGCCGCGCCGCGTCGGCCTGCTGGCGGCGCTCGACATCATCCTCGCCGGCAAGGCGATCGCCGGCCGCCAGGCGTTCAAGATCGGCCTGGCGGATGCGCTCGTGCCCGACGCCGGCTTCCTGCACCACGTGCGCGAATTCGCTCTCGCGCGCCTCGACCGCAAACCCGCGGCCCGCCCGGCGCGCGGCGGCTGGCTGCTCGAACGCAATCCGCTCGGCCGGCGAATCGTCTACGCCCAGGCGCGCAAGAAGACGCTCGCCGAGACCAAGGGCCGCTACCCGGCGCCGCTGCGCGCGCTCGCCGTCGTGCGCACCGGCCTCGAGAACGGCGCCGCGCGCGGTTTCGAGGCCGAGGCCCGCGCCATCGGCGAGCTCGCCACTTCGCCGGTCACCAAGAACCTGATCCACGTCTTCCGCCTGATGGAGTCCGCCAAGCGCGACGGCGACGGCACGCCGCGCGAGATCCGCCTGCCGGGGGTCGTCGGCGCCGGGGTGATGGGCGGCGGCATCGCGCAACTGGTGGCCGACAAGACCGGACAGTCGATCCAGGTCAAGGACATCCAGGTGCCGGCGCTCACCACCGCGATGCGCCACGCGGCCGAGCTCTTCGCGAAGCAGGTGCGGCGGCGGCGGATGAAGCCGGTCGAGATGCGGCGCAAGATGGCGCTGCTCCACCCGACCCTCGACGACGCCGCGTTCGCCCACTGCGACCTGGTGATCGAGGCGGTGGTCGAGAACCTGCCGATCAAGCAGAAGGTGTTCGCCGACCTGGCCGGGCGGGTCGCGCCGGACGCGATCCTCGCCTCCAACACCTCCTCGCTGTCGATCGAGGCCATCGGCGCCCTGGCGGCGCACCGCGACCGCATCGTCGGCATGCACTTCTTCAATCCGGTCGACAAGATGCCGCTGGTCGAGGTGATCCTCGGGCGTCACACCAGCGAGGCGACGGCGCGGGCGGTGGCGGCCTACGCCCGGGCGCTCGGCAAGACGCCGGTCACGGTGCGCGACGGCCCGGGCTTTCTGGTGAACCGCCTGCTCGCCTTCTACTCGGCTGAGGCCATGTGGCTGCTCGACGAGGGGCACCGGGTCGAGGACATCGATCGCGCCATGGTCGACTGGGGCATGCCGATGGGACCGCTGCGCCTGGGTGACGAGGTGGGTCTCGACGTCTCGGCGAAAGTCGGCCACATCCTGCACGACGCCTTCGGCGAGCGCCTCCCTTTCCCCGCCTGGGTCGACCAGCTCCCCGAGGGCGGCCGCCTCGGGGTCAAGGTCGGCCGGGGGATCTATCGTTACCAGGGCAAGAAGCAGTTGGGGGTCGACCCCGAGGTGTACTCCTCCCTGGGCCTGACGCCGCGCATCGCCGGCCCGGACCTCGCCGGCCTGGCGGAGCGCATGGTGCTGCCGATGGTCAACGAAGCCGCACGCTGCCTGGTCGAGGGGATCGTCGACGGCCCCGGTCCGCTCGATCTGGCGATGATCTTCGGCACCGGATTCCCGCCCTTCCGCGGTGGACTGTGCCGCTGGGCGGACGAAATCGGGGGCGGAGCGCTGCTCGCCAAGCTCGAGGCGCTCGCCGCGCGCATCGGTCCACGCCTGGCTCCGAACGAGGCCTTGCGCCAGATCGTCGCGGCGGGCGGCTTCTACGGCGCCGCCCGGGGCTGAGCAGCGACCGGGCTGCGCCGCCCGGGGAGCCGTTCCCGGCGGCGAGTCGCTGGCCCATCGCTTGCTACGTCCCTCCGTCGTTCGGCGCCGAACTCCCGAAAGGAGCGCCCCATGTCCGTCCTCCGCCCCGCCCGCGCCGGCATCCCGGCGCTGCTCACGCTCGTTTCGGCCCTCGCCCCGGGCGCGCCGGCCGGAGCCCAGCCCCCGGCCGCCCCGGTCTTCGAGGAGCGGGTCGAGGTCACCGAGGTCCTGCTCGACGTCCTGGTGACCGACCGCGATGGCAACGTCATCCTGGGCTTGAAGCCGGGTGATTTCAAGATCAGCGAGGACGGCAGGCCGGTCGAGGTCACCGGCGCGCGGTTCTACAGCAACCGTCGCTTCCTCGAGTCGGCGAGCGCTTCGAAAGTCGGCGTCGACCCGTCCGAGGTGCCGCAGGACCGGTACTTCATCGTCTTCCTCGACGACCAGCGCCAGGCGAGCTTCGACGTCCCCGAACTGATGCCGCGCCAGCTCGCCGCCGGCCGCGACGCCGCGCGCTGGGCGCGCACCGGCCTCGAGCCCGGTGACTGGCTGGCGGTCGCGAGCTTCGACACCAAGCTGCGGCTGCACCAGGACTTCACCCGCGACCGCGAGGCGGCGGCCGCGGCGATCGAGCGCGCGGCGCGCGGCGCCGAGCCGCCGGCCGCCTGGCCGTCGCGCACGAGCGGCGAGACGGCGCCCAGCTTGGCCGCCCACCTGCCGCCGACGGCGCGCGAGCTGCGAGACCAGACGCCGAAGATCTACGACGCGCTGGCGGTGCTCGCCGACGCCTCGGCCGCGATCGAGGGGCGCAAGAATTTGATGCTGTTCACCATCGGGTTCGGGCGCACCAACGACTTCGGTCTCTTCGTCCCCGACGAGCGCTTCTACCGGCCGATGATGGAGCGGCTGAACGCCGCCAACGTCGCCGTCTACCCGATCGACCTCGTGCCGGTGGGCACCCGCCATCCGTTCTCGGACTCCGGCAACCTGCTGGCGAGCGACACCGGCGGCAAGTTCCTCTACGACGTGCTCGACTTCTCGGTGCCGCTCGGCGAGGTCGCCCGGCAGAACAACGGCTACTACCTGGTGTCCTTCAAGAGCCCGCATCCGGCCAAGGCGACCGGCTTCCAGGACGTCGAAGTCCGCCTGGCGAGCCCGGAGTTCCGCGCCGTGACGCGCAAGGGCTACCGTTTCGGCTCGGGCTAGGGAGAGTCCGGCCGCGACAGCAGGTAGAAGCCGTTGCGGCCGCTCTCCGGATCGGGACAGCTCTCGACCTCGACCCGCCGCTCGCCGGTCTCCGCGATCGGCAGGCGCAATCCGCGACCGAGCACCCCCGCGGTCGGCCCGACGCCGAAGGGCGAGCCTCCGTCCAGGGACAGGGACGCCGGGCCAAGCGGCGCGAGCTCGATCTCGCCGGCGGGCAGGATCGCGCGCGCCGACAGCCGTCGGCAGAGCGCGGGGCCGAGGTCGACCCATCCCGTCCACCGACGCTCCTCGCCCGCGGGTCGCGGCGGAACTGGACCGCCGTCCTCGGCGCGGAAATCGGTGACGAAGGCGCTGGTACGGTCGGGCACGACCTCGTAGAGCAGGTGCGAACCGCCGTGGCGCAGCACCAGTCGCGGATCGGCGGAGAGCCGGGCGAGGAGCGTCGGATCGGCTCCGGCGCGCGGCAGGGCGAGAAAGCGGCTCTCGAGCACTCGGGCGAGCGCCGCCGGCACGTCCGGCTCCCGCCCGGCGAAGAGCTCCCGCTGCCGCCGATCGGCCGCCGGATCGCGCAACGCCATGAACACCGGATCGAGCACCGACAGGTAGCGCGCCTGGGGCGCGAACAGGACGTAGAGATCGGTCGCTCCCCAGGGTGCCGCGACCGTCGCGCCGGGCGGCAGCGCGCGCGCGAAGCTCTCGAGATCGAGACCTCGCTCGCCGCCTGGGCCGACCGCGACGCGCTCGCGGAAGAGCCTCACGTGGCCGACGAGCGGCGGCAGCGCCACCGCCACCGCCAAGAGGAGCCCGAGCCCGAGGGGAGCGGTCCGTCCATTCCAGAGACGGATTCGGCCCCCGAAGCGCTCACCGCGCGAGCGCACGCCGGCGACGAACGCCAGCGCGGCGAACGGTAGAACGTAGAGCACGAAGCGCGACATCAGCAGGAAGAGCCCGCCGAAAACGGCCGCGGCGGTCGCGGCGGCGCGCGTCAGGCGGCGGTCCTCGTCGGCAGCCGGGGATCCGGCGACGCGCGACCGCCAGAGGACGATCCCCGCTACCCAGAGAGCGGCGTTGGCGAGGAGGAGGACGTCGGTCGTCTCCGGGCGGATCTCGCTGCCGACGTCGAGACCGCTCTTCAGGCGGAAGTAGTGCACCGCCACGATCCAGAAGACCGCGAGGTTGCCGGGGAAGTTCGGGTGCACGAGCCAGCCGACGGCGACCCCGATCGCCGGGTACAGCAGGAGGCGCGGTCGCCAGTCCCGCGCCAGAGCGCCTTCGACCAGGAACCAGAGGACGGCGAGCCCGACGAAGGCATGCACCGCGGTGTACGACAGGGCGAAGAGAAAGCCGATCGCGGCGAGCGCCACGTCGCGCCGGGCGGCGACCGCCCGCAGCGCCGCGAGCAGCAGCACCAGGGCCGCGAGCTCCGGTCGCAGCCGCACGAGCCGCCAGTCCCAATCGACCGAGCCGAGCGCCAGGGCGAGCGGCAGCAGGGCCGCCCAGCGACCGACGGCGCCGTAGGCCACCCAGGCGAGCGCCGCGAAGACCGCGCCGTCGGCGAGCGCCAGGGCGATCCGTCCGCCGTCGAGCGGATCGAGCACGCCCGCGAACGGGGCGAGGAGATAGTGGAAGAGCAACTCCTTGTCGCCGAAGGTCTCGGCGAGGAGGGTGAAACGAGCCCAGGGGAGAGCCTCGGGAAGTCCACGGAGCCAGATCTCCCGCCCCACCGCCAGGTGGTACCCGGCGTCGGTGTCGTAGAGCCAGGGACGGTGGATCTGCAGCAGGCCGAAGAGCAGGGCGCCCGCGAGGAAAGCCAGGGCGGCCGTCGCAGCGCGTGGGTGGCCACCGCTCCTCACGCCGGCTCCGGACGAGGAGGTCGGGGGTTCAGCGCGGAATCTGGGAGGTCGCGGTGTCGTCGCCGTCGTCGTCGGAGGCTTCCTCGACCTTGAGCAGGACCACCGAGACGTTGTCGTAGCCGCCGCGGGCGTTGGCGTCGCGCACCAAGCGGCCGCAGACCTCCTCCAACCGCTCGCTCGAGCGCAGACGCTCGACGATCTCCGGATCGGAGAGCATGGTGGTCAGCCCGTCCGAGCAGAGCAGGAAGAGATCGCCGTCGGAGACCCGCCATTCCTTCACGTCCACCAAGACCTCCGAGTCGCCGCCGAGGGCGCGGGTGACCACGTTCTTCAGCGGATGGACCCGCGCCTGCTCCTCGGAGAGGAAGCCGGCGACCACTTGCTCGTTGACCCAAGTGTGATCCTGGGTCAACAGCTCGAGCTGCCCGTTGCGATAGCGGTAGGCACGGCTGTCGCCGACGTGGGCCACGGCGATCGCGTCGCCGTCGAGCAGGATGCCGACTACCGTGGTTCCCATACCGTGCAGCGCGCCGTCCTGGCGGATGGCGCGCAGGACGCGCTCGTGCGCCACCCGGATCGCCTCGCGCAAGCGGTTGGCGTTGCGCGACAGTTTCGGGTCGCCGGCGAACGGCCAAGTGGAGTCTTTGTCAGCGGTCTTGGAGACGAACTCGCGGATGGCCTCGACCGCGATCCGGCTGGCGATCTCGCCGTGGCTGTGGCCTCCCATGCCGTCCGCCACGACGTACATGCGCTGGTCGGGATCGATGTCGAAACAGTCTTCGTTGTGGCTGCGGATGACGCCGACGTCCGACATTCCGCAGGCTCTCACACGGAGCATCAGGTGCCCTTTCCGAACAGGCCGGACCAACCGCCCTTCTTGGACGAGCCGCGCAACTCCTCGAGAGCCGCCCGCACCGTCTCGTCTTCTCCGCCCCAGGTCAGGGCCTCATTGTAGTACTGCTCCGCTTTGTCGACCAATCCGGCGTCGGCGTGGATCCGCCCGGCGAGCTTGAGAAACTGGACGTTCATCGGCGTCAGCTCGCAGGCTTTGGCGATCGCCGACAGCGCCACCGCCAGGTTGCGGCGCTGCTGGTAGACCGCCTGCGCCAAGTGGTGCCAGGCCTGCGCGTTGCGCGGGTCCGCCTTGGTGGCGCGGTCGAAGCTGTCGGCTGCCTGGACGAAGTTGCGATCGCGGTAGTACTTGACGCCGGCCTCGAGGTGAAACCGGCAGAGGCGCTGTGCGTCCTGGTTGCCGCTCGCCACGTCCGGGCGCGTCAGCTCGACGTCGTGCTGGCGGCGGCGCTCGGGGCTCGACAGCACGTTGAAGGCCTCGGTGATCTCCTGGAACTCGCGTTCCGCCCGCTCGCGCTCCCGGCCCTGGAATCGGTCGGGATGGCGCTGGCGGGTCAGCTCGCGGAAGCGATCGCGGATCTGGTCCTGCGTCGCGTTGCGCGAGACGGCGAGAATTCCGTAATAGTCCTTCGCCATGGTCAGCGGGACTTGATTCTATACAGCCTCTCGGCGGTGGCGCGCACGCCGTCCGACACGTTCCGGTCGCGCATCAGGATCTTCAGGTCCCGGACCCCCAACCTGGACACCAGGCGAACGGCCACCCCGACCGCGAGCTTGGGATTCTTCACCAGGGCCAGGCCGATGGCATAGTTGCTGACCCAATCCCGCCGGCGGGCGATCGTCGCCAGCACCTCGTCGACCACCTGCCGATTGCTCGCCACGCGTTCGATCTCCTCGTCCGAGAAGGCGCTGTTGGTGAGCACCGAGACCGCGACCATCTGGTTGGTGTCCTTGACCAGGATGTTGCGCAACGTGCGCCCCGCGCCGCGGCTCAGCTTGACCCGCACCGGCACCGTCAGGGCGCGAATCTGGCCTTCCGACAGCCCGGTACGCTCGTCCATCTCGCCTTCGTGCGGCAGCGCCTTGACCCGTTCGATCTCGGAGATTTCCTCCGGCGTCAGGTCGGCCACGACGGCGAGGTCGGCGATTTCCTTCGCGACCGGCTTGCGCTCGTGCGGCAGCAGATGCTCGCGGTACTCGCCGATCCGTCGCTTGGCGTAGAGCGACAGACGGGGGTTCTCGCCCAGCGCGTCGAGGATCGCCGGCAGCTCGAGAATCGCATCCTGGCGCAGCAGGAGCACTTCTTGCAGGTCGGGCGACAGGCGTGGCGCCACCTCTTGGAGCAACTCGCGCGGCACGTCCCGGCGGCGCAGGATCGGAGCCAGGACCTCGGGCTGCGTTCCTTGGCGGAGAAACCAGGCGAGGACGGAGGTCGGCGCTTCGGCCGCCAGGAAGCCGGCGATCACCGATGGTTCGACGTCGGAGAGGGCCTGGCGCGCGAAGCCGGAGATCTCCGGCCGCTCGCTCGCCGCGAGGGCCACCTGCAGAGGCAGCAGCTCCTCGATCGGCAGGGGTAGGATCCCTTGCGCGGCGAGCAGCTGGAGCTCGCGGCTCTCGCCCGAGAGCACCTGGGAGACGAGCGAGCTGCCGCTGGTCACGGAGTTTTCGCGGATTCCGGGCGGGCGGCTCCCGAGCCGCCCGGGGCGGCGAGCGCGGCCCGGTCGATGCGCAGGTTGCGCACCACCCGTGACTCGTTGTCGGGCAACGGCCAGGGCTTGCCGTTGACCGACATGCGGACGCCGCGTGCGTTGCCGAGCGCCACGATCTCCACCGAATCGCGGGCTTCGATGGCCAGCGACTCGCCGCCGGCGCGCAGCTCGCTGGTGCGCCGCGAGCCGTCGACCAGGAACTCCACCCAGCAGTCCTGGCTGAAGTCGAGCACCACCCGCAGCGAATCCCCGGCGGGGGCGCCACGCGCTGGAGTGGCGTCTCCGGTGCCCGGAGAGGCCGCCGCAGCGACCGCTGCGGCTTGCGCGGGCGGCACCAAGCTCGTGGGCGCCGGAGCCGCGCTCTCGTTACGCCGGCGGGCGTAGAACGACAGGATCGCCGCGATCGCCAGGAAGATCACCACCGCCAGGCCGAGGAGCAGACCGTAGCCCCAAGCCGAGGGGCTGGCGCGACGCCGGGGAGTCGGACTCTCCGCCCCCGCCGCCGGTCTGGGCACCGCGTACGACGCGAGGAAGTGATTGAACGCCTCGTCCGGATCGAGGCCGACGAAGCGCGCGTACTCGCGCAGGAAGCCGCGCACGAACACTTGCGCCGGCAGAACGTCGAAGCGATCCTGCTCGAGGGCCTCGAGGTAGCGCACGCTGATCTTGGTGGAATCGGCGATCTCGCGCAACGAGATGCTGCGCGCCTCGCGCTGGCGGCGCAACCAGAGACCGAAAGTCGACGCCGTCGCGGAATCGACGTCGACGCCCGACCCGCCGTCGGCTTCGCCGCCGCTGACCCCGTTGGCCCTGGTCATGTCGACCCTGGAGCCTACCGAGCGCGTGACGGCCGGTCAAACCCTTTCGGGACCGCGAGCCGCGAGCAACCGGGCGCGCAGGCGCACCACTCCGGCCAATCGAGCGTCCGCGGCGACGGCCGCGAGATCGCTCTTCTTGAGCATCGGCAGTATGCCCAGGACCACGCTCGGCGGCGTCTGCGGGTTACGCGCCAGGGCCACCCGCAGCGGGTAGCGCACGCCCCACCGCGGGCTCGCGGCGAGAACCGCCAGGACCTGGGATCGCGCCTGCTCCGACGCCGCCAGCGGCAGCAACGCGCCCTCGGTCAGCCGAGGGTTCTCGAGCAGAGCGGCGATGACGCGCGGGCTCGGGTCGAGACGCAGCGTCGCGAGCACGCCCAGGCTCGCGGCGCGCGCGATGGCCATCTTCTCCCCCAGCGCCAGGCCCGGCAGGCGCTCGATCAGTCGCGAGTCGGCAGCGCGGCGGACGACCGGGTGGAGCCGGGTGTCACACCCCAGGCGGACGAGGTCGACCCAGTAGAGGGTGGCGACGCAGCGCACCGCGTCGGACTGGCGGGTGCGCGGATCGAAGGCGACGTCGCGCCGGAAATCGTAAGCCGCCGCCAGGCGCGGCACCGCGAGCAGGTCGCCGATCAACTCGGCGGTGGCGAACGGATTGCGCAGCACGAGCCGCGCGCCTGGCGGGTCCAGGCGATCGCCGAGCTCGGCGAGCAGCTGCGCCAGCTCCTCGAGCGGCGCTTCACGCAGGCGCGAGCGGATCTCCTCCGGGAGCTCGGAATCCATGGTTCGGCTGCCGTTCGACGCGGATCGGTCTGATATCGTCGCTCCGAAATGGCGCGACGAACGCTCGAAGAATATCGATCCGCAGGGGCGCTCGCCGAGCTGGAAGACGATTGGGTCGAAGCGATCTCCGATCGTCCCGAGGACGTCGACGGGCTCTTGGCGCTGGCTTTGCCCCTGGCGGCCGACGGCGAGGAGGAGCGGGCTCGCTCTCTGCTCGAGCTCTGGGACGCCGAGTTGAAGGGCGGCTCGCTGTGGACCGCCCGCCTCGACCTGCTGCGCCGCGCGGGTCACCTGGCGGTGAAGGCCAACCGCCTGCAGCGCGAGGTGCTCGCCACCCTCGAGGCGCTCTGGGGCTCGCGCTCCAATTTCCAGGCCCTGGTGGAGCACGTAGCGTTGCACAAACCGACCGAGGACCGCGATCGCCTCTGGGACAAGGTCACTCGCCTGCAAAGCTTGCTGGTCTACGACATCGGCGAAGTGGTGACCATGGCCGGGCAGGGAATCGGCAAGGTGGTCGAGGTCAACCTGCCGCTCGAGACCCTGAAGATCGACTTCGAGAAGAAGAAGGGGGTCACGGTCGGCTTCCGCGCCGCCGCCAAGCTCCTGCGGGTCCTCCCGCTAGGCCACATCCTGCGGCGGAAGGTCGAGGCGCCAGAGGAGCTCGCCCGGCTACGCGACGAGCAGCCCGCCGAGTTGCTGCGCGCCGTTCTGGAGGCGGCCGACAAGCCCTACACCGCCGCCGAGATCCGCGAATCCGTGGCCGGGATCGTCAGCGAGGCGCAGTGGGCGTCGTGGTGGAGCGCGGCGCGCAAGCACCCGCAGGTGGTCACGGTCGGCAGCGGGCGCCAAACCTATCGCTGGGAGACCTCGACGGCCGGCGCCGTGGATGCCCTGCGCCGGGCCTTCGACCGCGCCCCGGCGCGGCAGAAGATCGAGCTCTTGCGGCGCAATGCCGAGCGCTTCCCCAAGGTCGCGCGCGAGCTGGCGGGGGCGCTCGCCAGCACCGCCGGCGAGCTCGCCGAGCAGGAGCCTGGAGTCGCTTTCGAAGCCTGGTTCCTGCTCGAGCGGCTGGGGCTCGTCCCCGACCGCCTGCCCTGGTCGGCCGAGAGCCTGCTGTTCTCCGGCGCCGACCTGCGCCGGCTGCTCGCCGGCATCGAGGATCGCCTGCTGCGCGAGCGCGCCTACGCCATGCTGCGCGAACGCCGCTCGGACTGGCCGTCGCTGTTCCGAGATTTCTTCTTTCGCGAGGAGGAGCCGCGCGCGCTGCATTTCCTCGCCCAGGCCCTGCGCCAGGAGGCGCCGGCGGAGATCGAGCGCGCCCTGGACGACCTCATCTCGCAGCCCCGGCGCGCCCCGGCCGCTTTCGTCTGGCTGGCCGAAGAGGCGGCCGAGGACGAGGGTCTGCGGGCGCGCAATCCGTCCCGCCTGTTGAGCCAGATTCTCGCCGCCACCGCGAGCGACGAGTTCGGCGCCTACCGCACCCGCCTGCGCGCGCTCGCCGACTCCGGTCAGACCCTGCCGCGACTGCTGTCGCACCTCTCCGAGGATCAGGCCGCCGGCGCCGTCGAAGCGGTCGCCAAGGCGAGCGGTCTCGAGCCTTTCCAGCGCGACGGTCTGCGCAACGCCCTGATGCTCCGCTTCCCGAGCCTCAACCAGGAGGCGAGCGGCAGGGCGGCGCCCTTCTACGCCACGCCGGAGGCGATCGCGGCCCGGCGCGAGGAGCTACGCCGCCTGGTCGAGACCGAGATCCCGACGAATCGCAAGGCGATCGAGGAGGCCCGGGCCCTCGGCGACCTGCGCGAGAACTTCGAGTACAAGTCGGCCCGCCAGCGCCACGAATACCTGAACGCCCGAGTCGCCACGCTGCACAACGATCTCGGACGCGTGCGACCGGTCGACGCCGCCTCGGTCGACACCGGCGAGATCCGCATCGGCACCCGGGTCGAGCTCGGCAACGGCACCGGAGAGCGCCGATCGATCACCATCCTCGGACCCTGGGACAGCCGGCCGGAGGCTGGCGTCCTATCCTACGAATCCGAGCTCGCCAAGACCCTGCTCGGCAAGAAGCTCGGCGAGCGCGTCGACTTCGCCGGCGAGGCTTTGGTGGTCGAGAGCATCGAACCCTTCAGCTAGCCGTCCTTCAGCCGGCGCCGTTGGCGCCGAAGTAGCTGCGCAGCCCCCGCACCACCGCCTCCGCCACCCGCTGGCGGAACTCGCGCGTCCTCAGCAGCCGGCGGTCCTCCGGATTGTTGAGGTTGCACACCTCGAGCAGAATCTTGGCCGGCACGGCGTTGTAGCGCAGCACGGCTGGCACCCAGGCGCGCCGGCCACGGAAGATCAGCTCGCGCACCGGTTTGAAGGGATGGACCGCGAGATCGCGCTCGCGGAAGCTGGCGACGATGCGCTGGCCGAGATCGCGCGACAACCCTTCGCTGCGCTGGCGCTCGCCGAGCGAGAAGCTCACCCGCGGCTGCTCGCGATACTCCTTGCGCGAGTCGAAGACCGATCCGGACTTGCCGAAGGCGCCGCCGGTTTCGGCGGCGTCGGGAATGTAGACCGTGGCGCCGCGCAGCGAGGGGTGCAGCGAGTCGGCATGGATCGACACGAAGACGACCTTGCTCGCCGCCCGCGGACTGCCCGCGGTGGCGCGACGGAAGATGCTGTTCGCCAGGTACCAGCGCAAGTGGACGCCGATGGTCGCGTCGCCGATCGCGTACGGCGGAGTGGTGAGCACCGCGTGCCCGCGCGAGTAAGGCAGCTCGTCGACGTCCGGGATGTCGTAGCCGGCGCCGTCGCGGGTGGTCGTGAAGACGCTGGCGAGGGTGCCGGTCTTCAGCAGCCGCTGGACGCGCAGCGTGATGTCGTAGACGTTCAGACTCTCCCAGGCTCCCGCCATCGAGGCGCCGATGTCGGCGCCCCCGTGTCCAGCGTCGAGGATGACGGTGATTCCCTCGAGTCCCGCCGCCTTGACCTCGTTCTTGATCCTGCCCGTCAGCCGTTGCTCGACCTCCCATTCGAGCCGCCGCGAATCACCCGGCGGCAGGAACTCCGGCAGAAGGAGGTCGAGCGGCACCTTCACCTCGAAGCCGATGGGAATGGCGGTGACGTCGGCGATCCCGCTGCGCGCAGCGATCTCGACCGCCAGCGCGTTGACGTCGTCGGCGTGCAAGCGCCCGGTCAGGCGCACCACGACGCTCGAGTAGAGCGCCTCGCCCGGTCGCAGGCGGTAGACCGCGAACCGGCCGCGTCCGTCCTCGCCATACTCCAGCCGCACCTCGGCGTCCGGTAGCGCCACCGGAGCGACGAGCGCCGGCGAAAGCGGCGCCGGCGCCGCGACCGGACCGGCGCTCACCGCGGGTCCCGGACCGGACGATCCGCGCCTGGGCGGCGCGACGGCGGGGAGCGCGGCAGCGGAGGGCCGGGGGGCCGTGACGGCGATCGGCGACGGGGCGAGCCCGGGTGGCGGCGCCGGGGGCAGGGGCCCGAGGAAGCTCGCGAGCAGGTCCGGGGGCACATGGATCTCCGTTCCCGGCGGCGGCGGATCGGGGAAGCCGCCATTGGCCGAGCGCAGCGCCGCGGCGCGCTCCGGGTCGCCGCAGTACCAAAGGGCCAGGCTCGCGAAGGGCTCCCCCCGACCGCGGTGAATCCAGGCATCGGAAGTGGCCCGATCCAGGGGATACATCGCCCGCAGCACGGATCGCCGCCAATCCGATGTCAGCAGCGACCACGGAACGCGGTAACGCACGCCGGAGAGCAGCTTCTTCGGATTGCGGTTGGCGCGCGCGACTTCGGCGGCGCGCGCGGTCGAGCCGGTGAAGCGGCGGGCGAAAGCGAGCATCCCCTCGCCGCGCCGCGGCGCGGCCTCGAGAAACAGGTCGCGCCGGTCGACCAGCGCCGCGCGCTCGCCGCCCGGCAGCGCCGCCCGTTCGGTGGCGCCGCTCGCGGCCCCGGCGACGCCGGAGAGGGCGAGCGCCGCGACCAGCGCCGAGACGAATCGACGAAACCGGCCACCGCGCCGTTCACGGCGCCGGCGCCGGTCGGCGACGGCCCAGAGCGACTCAGGCAGCGGCCGCCGCTCCTCGAAACTCGGGCGCCACGCGCCAGCCGAGATCGCGCTCGAACGCCCGCGCCGCGCGCAGCACGGTGGTCTCGCCGAAGGGGCGCCCGAGCAGCTGGAGCGAGAGCGGCAGCCCCCGACCGTCGATGCCGCAGGGAATCGCGATCGCCGGCAGACCGGCGAGGTTGGCGGGAGTGGTGAAGATGTCGGAGAGGTACATGGTCAGCGGATCGTCGATCTTCTCGCCGAAGGCGAAGGCGCCTGCGGGCGTCGTCGGAGTCGCCACCAGATCGACGCGCTCGAAGGCGGCGAGGAACTGGCGGCGCAGAGCCTCGAGAGCGGCGCGCGCTCGGCCGTAGTAGGCGTCGTAGTAGCCGGAGGAGAGCGCGAAAGTGCCCAGCATGATGCGCCGCTTCACTTCGGCGCCGAAGCCCTCGCTGCGGCTGCGGGTGATCAGCTCGGCGAGGCTCGCGGCGCCCCGGCTCCGCCGGCCGTAACGCACGCCGTCGAAGCGCGCCAGGTTCGCCGAGGCCTCGCTGTTGGCGATCACGTAATAGATCGAGATCGCCGCCGGCAGATTGGGCAGCGAGATGTCGACCACCTCGGCTCCGAGATCGGCGAAACGCCGCAGCCCGGACTCCCACGCCGCGCGGCTCGCCGCTTCGAGCCCGTCGACGGCGATCTCGTGCACCACGCCGATGCGCAAGCCGCCCGCTCCTCCCTCGATCGTCTCGCGCCAGTCGGGCGCCGGTACGCCGGCCGCCGTCGCGTCGCGGGGGTCGGCCCCGGCGATCACCTCGAGCGCCAGCGCCGCGTCGCGCACCGTGCGCGCCAAGGGCCCGATCTGGTCCAGCGAGGAGCCGAACGCCACCAGGCCGTAGCGCGACACCCGGCCATAGCTCGGCTTGAGCCCGACGACGCCGCACAGCGCCGCCGGCTGGCGGATCGAGCCGCCGGTGTCCGAACCGAGCGCGAGGGGCACGGCGCCCGCGGCCACCGCCGCCGCCGAGCCGCCGGAAGAGCCGCCGGGAACCATGCCGAGGTGCCAGGGATTGCGCGTGAGCTGAAAAGCCGAGTTCTCGCACGACGATCCCATGGCGAACTCGTCGAGATTGGTCTTGCCGACGACCACCGCGTCGGCGGCGAGCAGCCGCGCCACCGCCGTCGCGGTCTCGGGCGCCACGTAGCCGGTCAGAATGCGCGAGCCGGCGGTCACCGGCTCCCCGGCGATCGCCAGGTTGTCCTTCACCGCCACCGGCACTCCCGCCAGGGGCCCGAGAGTCTCCCCCGCCACCCGTCGCGCGTCGAGCTCCCGCGCCCGGGAGCGAGCCGATTCCGGCGAGCGGCGCAGGAAGGCACCGACTTTCGGTTCGATCTCCTCGATTCGCGCCAGGCTCGCCTCGATCACTTCGCTCGCCGAGAGCTCGCCGGCCGCGACCTGGCGGCCGATCTCCTCCGCGCTCAGGCGAGCGAGGTCAATCATCGGCGCCGATCACCCGCGGCACGACGAGGAACGGCCCTTCGTGGGCCGGAGCGTTGGCAAGGAATCGCTCGCGCGGCAGGCCATGGTTCGGAATGTCCTCGGCCTCGAGCCCCGCGGTCTCTCGCCATGCCGCCTGGGAGCCGGCGAAGTTCCGGAGCTGGTCGATGTAGTCGACGACGCGCGAGAGCTGTTCGGCGAAGCGCGATTCCTCCTCCGGCGCCAGGCGGAGTCGCGCCAGGGTCGCGACACGGCGAACTTCCTCGAGCGAGAGCGACATAATCGGACCCTCCGGATCCTAGCCGCTCGGCGCCGGAGCAGGCAAACCCGATGAGTGCCCGTGCAACGCTCTCCGTCGCCGATTTCGCCCGCGCCTGGACCGATCTCGCCCGATCGCCGTGGCGCGCCGCCGTCGTTGCCGCGGCGCGCGAGCGCGCGATCGCCGTCGTCGGCGGCGCGCTGCGCGACGCGGCGCTGGGGCGGCCGGTCGCCGATGTCGACCTGGTGATCGACGGCGACGGCGAGGCTGTCGCGCGGCGGATCGCGGCGAATCTTCCCGGTCGTTTCGTCGCCCTCGGCGGCGACCGCTTCGGCGCATACCGGATCGTCGGCGAGACGATCGCGCTCGATCTCTGGGACCGCGCCGGGACGAGCGCGATCGCCGACCTGGCGCGACGCGACCTGACAATCGGCGCGATCGCGATGGATCTCGGGAGCGGCGAGGTCCTCGATCCGTTCGCGGGCCGCGCCGACCTGGCGGCCCGAGTGCTGCGCGCGACCGGACCCGGGGTATTCCAGGACGACCCGCTGCGCGTCCTGCGCTTGGCGCGTTTCGCCGCCGAGCTCGAGGGTTTCGCCGTCGAACCGCGGACGTTGGAGCTGGCGCGCGCGGCGGCCGCCGGGCTCGAGTCGGCGGCACCCGAGCGACGTCGCGGCGAGCTTGCCCTGCTCTTCGCGGCCCCCGGCGCGGAGCGCGGGCAGGCGGTCCTCGAGGCGATCGGCGCCTGGCCCGCCTGCTGGACCGGAACCGCGCGCGCCGCTGCGCCGTCCGCGGTGCCGGTGCTCGAGGCGATCGCCCGGATCACCGAATCCTCCGCGGCCTCGAACGCGGGAGGTTGGACTCGTGCGCGGACCGCCGGCAGCCTGGCGCCGATCGCCGCCACGACGGAGCTCGCCGGCCTGCTGGAGGTCGTCGCCGGCCGCGGCCTCGTCTCGCGCGGCGAACGCGCCGACCTCGAGAGAATTCTCTCCACCCCGGCGAGCGCCCCGTCCGACGAGGTCGGCCTGCGGCGCGAGATCCACCGTCTCGGGTATCTCTGGCCGCAGGCCTTCGTCCTGCGCGCCGCGACGGGATCGGCGGAGGAGAGCGACGCGTGGCACGAGGCGCTCGCTGAGGCCAGACGGCTCGTCGAGCGCGCGCCCGAGGTCCTGGCTCCCCCACGTTGGCTCGACGGCGACGCGGCGGCGGCGATCCTCGGAATCTCGCCGGGGCCGGCGCTCGGCGCCGCGCTCGCCGACCTCACCAGGGCGCAGGTCGAAGGCAGAGTCCGCTCCCGGGCCGAAGCCGAGACCCACCTCGCGGCGCGCGCCGCAACCGCGAAGAAGGCCAACAAAGAAGCGGGCGACGAGTGAGGTCCCTTCCCCGTTACCGAGCTTCTCTTCGCAGCATGGCAAGAGCTCGACGCCCGCGCCAAGAGAGAAAAGCTTCTGGTTAGGAGCCTGGGTTCGCGCGACGCCCTCGTGAACTGGCGGCCGGCTCGAACTCGCGACGACGGTCGGGCCGGTGTCCTTTTCCCTTAACCGAGCCGTTCTTCGCAGGATGGCGAAAGCTCGAAGCCCGCGCCAAGAGAGAAGAGCTTCTGGTTAGGAGCCTGGGTTCGCGCGACACCCTCGTGAACTGGCGGCCGGCTCGAACTCGCGACGACGGTCGGGCCGGTGTCCTTTTCCCTTAACCGAGCCTTCCTTTGCAGGAGGCTCGCAGGCGAATCCTCGAGTCGAGCGCAGCGAGCGGAGTGTTCTCCACGGTCGCCCGGGAACAAGAAAGCCTCCGTCCCTGCGCGGGTCCGGAGGCCGTGAGACTCTTCGACTCTTTTCGCCGGGGCTTCAGCTGAACATGCCGGACTTGTCCTTGCTGCCGCCGCCGTTGCCCATCAAGCGCTGGTTCAGCTCCTTGATGCGGTCCATCAGCTTGTCGATCTTCTCCTGTGCCTCCTGGCGCAGACGATTGTAATCGCCGCGCATTCGTTCGATGTCCTGACCGCCGTCGTGCAGGCGCTTCTCGTACTCGCGGATCACCTCGTCGCGCTGGTGGATGACCCCTTCGAGCTCACCGATGCGCTCGTCCTTCTCGGTCAAGCGGAGCTTGGTCTTTTCCTCCTGCTCCTCGTAGAGCTTGCGGTACTGCTGCAGCATCAGGATCTCGGAGAAATCGGCGGTGGATGGGCTCATTTCGTCCCCCCGCTCCTCGATGTCCGGAAACATCTTGCGGAGCTTGAGCGAAAGGTCTTCGGGTTCGGCGGACTGGCGCATCGCCTCCGCGTAGGAGATCGTACCGTGCGCCAGCAAAGCCAGGAGCGACTGGTTCATCGACTGCATGCGGAAGTAGCCGACGGAAGTCTCGACCTCCTCGAGCAGGCCGGCGGTCTCTCCCTTCTCGATCAGCTTGGCGATCTTCGGCGAGTTGCGCATGATCTCGAGCGCCGCGACCAGTCCCTCGCCGTCCTTTCGCTCGACCAGCTTCATCGACACCACCGCCTTCAGCACCTGCGCCAACTGCATGCGCACCTGGCCCTGCTGGTCCGGCGGGAAAGTGTCGAGGATGCGGTCGATCGTCTGCGTGGCGCTGTTGGTGTGCAAGGTCGAGAACACCAGGTGGCCGGTCTCGGCGGCGGTGATCACGGTGCCCACCGTCTCCGTGTCGCGCATCTCGCCCACCATGATGACGTCCGGATCCTGGCGCATGACGTTGCGCAGCGCCTCGGAGAACGCCGGCGTGTCGGTGCCCACTTCGCGCTGCGAGATCGACGCCACGCCGTCGGTGAACAGGAACTCCATCGGGTCCTCGATGGTCACCACGTGCACCGGCCGGCGGTGGGTGATGTACTTGATCAGCGCCGCGAGCGTGGTCGACTTGCCGCTGCCCGTCGGTCCGGTGATCAGGACCAGCCCGACCGGAAGATCGCAGAAGTCGAGCAGCACCTCGGGCAGGTTCAGGCTGTGAATGTCGCGGATCTCGTACGGGATCCGCCGAAAGCAGGCCGCCTGGGTGCCGCGTTGCACGTAGACGTTGCAGCGAAAGCGCGCCAGACCATGGACGCCGTATCCGAGGTCTACCGAAAAGCGCTCCTCGAGCTTGCGCTTCTGGTGTGGCTGCAGGATCGGCTCCACCATGCCACGGATGTCCTCGACCTTGAGCGGCTCCATCTCGATCGGCACCAGTTTGCCGTGCAAGCGCATGAGCGGCGGACGGGTCGGCTTCAGGTGAAGATCCGACGCCCCGTTCTGGGTCATGTAGCGCAGCAGTTCGTCGAGACTGGGCATGGAAGCCCGGAGATTCTATCGGTCCGGGATCACAGAGGGTCTGTGAAGCAGGTCACTATCAATACTTGCGCATCAGGCCGACCACGATTCCCTGGATCGCCAGATCGGCGGCGCGCACCCGAATGGTCTGCATCTCCGGATTCGAGGGCTCGAGTCGCGCCCACTCGCCGGCGGGAAAGAAGCGCTTGAGCGTCACCTCCGAACCGACGCGGGCGACCACCATCTCGCCGGCCACGGCGCGCTCGCGGCGCTCGACCAGGACCCAGTCGCCGTCGTGGATCCCCTCGCCGATCATCGACTCGCCGGTCACCCGCAGGACGTAGTGATCCGCGGGCTGGCCGCCCACTAGGATTCGTGGCACGGCGACCGTCTCGTCGCTCGCCACCGATTCGATCAGCCGGCCGGCGGCGATGCGACCGAGGAAAGGCAGCAGGACCTCTCGCCCCGCGCCGTCGCGCTCGCCGGACTCCTGCCCGGTGAGCTCGAGCCCGCGGCGCTGGTGCGGATCGCGCTTGAGGAATCCTTTCTCTTGCAGGAGCCGCAGGTGCTTGTAGGCGGTGCCGTAGGAGGAGAACCCGAACCGATCGCAGATCTCGCGATGGGTCGGCGCCACGCCGCGCTGGGAGTGGAAGTCGTGGATGAACTCGAGAATCGACTTCTGACGCTCGGTCAGGTAGTTCGCCATGGATTCCTAGCGTAGGCGGTAACAAGGCGTAAGTCAAGCACCGGGACCGGCCGGAGATTTGCCAGATCGCGGCGCCGGCTGATAGGTGTAGACGATGAAGCTCGGAATCCCCACCGCCCTCGAACGTCACCGCCTCGCCAACGGACTGCAGGTGGTGCTGCATCCCGATTCGACCTTGCCGCTCGTGACGGTGAACCTCTGGTACCACGTGGGATCGAAGAACGAACGCCCGGGACGCACCGGATTCGCCCACCTGTTCGAGCACATGCTCTTCTCGGGCAGCGAGCACGTCGGCAATACGCAGCACTTCTTCTACCTGCAGCAGGTGGGCGGGGTCGCCAACGGCTCGACCTGGTACGACCGCACGAACTACTACGAGACCGTGCCCTCGAGCCAGCTCGACTTGGCGCTCTGGCTGGAATCCGACCGGATGGGCTACTTCCTCCCCGCGCTCACCGCCGAGAAGCTCGAGACGCAGCGCAGCGTGGTGATGAACGAACGCCGCCAGCGGGTGGACAACCAACCCTACGGCCGTCCGTACGAGCGCCTCTTCGAGCTCCTCCTGCCCGCCGACCACCCCTACCACTGGCCGGTGATCGGCTGGATGGACGACATCGCAGCCGCGACCCTCGAGGAGGTGCGCGAGTTCTTCCGCGCCTGGTACGGCCCCAACAACGCGGTGGTCACCGTCGCCGGCGACTTCGTGACCGCCGACGCTCTGGCGCGCGTCGAGCGCTGGTTCGGCGAGATCCCGGCCGGGCCCGAGCCTCGGCCGCGCAAGGCGCCGCTCGCGCCGCTCGACCGCGGCCTCGTCGATTCGGTGCGCGACCGGGTCCAGCTGCCGCGCGTCTACCTCGCTTTCCGCATGCCGGCCTTCGGCGAGCGCGGCTGGTTCGCCGGCTCGCTCGCGACCTCGGTGCTCTCCGACGGCAGGTCGAGCCCGTTGTTCCACGACCTGGTCTACCGCCGCCAGCTGGCGCAGGACGTTTCCTGCTACGTCTACCCGACGGAGGAGGTCGGTGTCCTGATCGCCGCGGCGACCGCCAAGCCCGGCGTCGCCGCCGTCGATCTCGCGACCGCTCTCTGGGAGCATCTCGAACGGCTGGCGGAATCCGGGCCGAGCGAGGTGGATTTCGAGCGCGGGCGCAACAGCGTGCTCTCGGCGTCGTATTCGCACTTGCAGTCGCTCGATCAGCGCGCCGATCTGATCTCGCAGTGCACCACGTTCTTCGACTCGCCGGAGCGCGCCTTCGAGATCCCCGACGAGTACCGATCGATCGCTCGCGAAGAGATCCGTGATTTCGCCGCTCGGCACCTGGGTCGCGATCGCGGCGTCGAGCTCACCGTGCTGCCCGAGCCGGAGGCCGCCGCGTGAGCGCCTCGCCCGTTCCGGATCGCACCCAGCCGCCGCCGTCCGGACCGCCGCGCAGTTTCCGCTTCCCGGCCTTCGAGCGCTACTACCTCGCCAACGGCCTGGAAGTCCTGCTCGGTACTCGCGCCGGCGTGCCGCTCGCCGAGGCGACCCTCCTGCTGCCGGCGGGCGGCGACCGCGGACCTCTCGAGCAGCCCGGGCTCGCGGCGCTCGCGGCGTCGCTGCTCGACGAGGGGACCGAGAGCCGCGGCGGTCCGGAGATCGCGGCGACCGTGGAGCGGCTGGGCGGCAGCCTCGGCTCGTCGGCGGACTGGACCGTCGCGCGGATCTCGGTGCAGACGCTCGCCGACGACCTGCCGACGGGCCTCGAGCTGGTGGCCGAGATCGCCCGGCAACCGGCCTTCGCCGACCACGAGGTCGAGCGACTCCGCCAACAAACGACGACCGAGCTGCTCCGCCGCCGCGATCAGCCGGCGGCGCTCGCCGAGGAGGCGCTCGTCCGCACGCTCTACCGCGACACCGTCTACGGCGAGATCCTGCTCGGTACCGAAGCCTCGGTGGCGCGCCTGACGCGCGACCAGCTCGCCGGCTTCTATCGTCGCCATGCCACGCCCGTCGGCGCCGCGCTGGTGATCGCCGGCGACATCGACGCCGGCGCGGCACGAACCGAGGTCGAGCGACGATTCGGCGACTGGCGTGGATCCGAGCCGCCGCCGCCCCCCGAGATCGTCCCGGCAGCGGCGACCGCCCGGCGCGTGGTGCTCGTGGACCGGCCCGGCGCCTCGCAGACCGAGATGCGCATCGGCCAGGTCGGCGTGCCACGGAACCATCCGGATCGCAGCCGGCTCTCGCTGCTCAACTGCCTGCTCGGTGGCAAGTTCACCAGCCGGATCAACCTCAACCTGCGCGAGAAGCACGGCTTCACCTACGGCGCGTCCACCCGATTCGTCGATCGCCGCGGACCGGGACCGTTCGTGCTCGGCGCCGCGGTGGCGACCGAGTCGGTCGGCGCCGCGGTGGGCGAGAGCCTGACGGAGCTCGAGCGGTTGCTCGCCGAACCGATTCCGAGCGCGGAGCTCGATGACGCGCGCACCTACCTCACCGGAGTCTTCCCTTACACCCTGCAGACCGTGGAGGGGCTGGCGGGACGTCTCGAGGAGATCGCTACTTTCGGATTGCCTTCGGACTACTACGAGCGCACCTTCGCCGACTACGCGCGCTTCGATTCGGCCGAGATCGGCGCCGCGGCGCGACGGCATCTGCGCCCGGCGGCGGCGGTGATCGTGGCGGTCGGACCCGCGGACCACCTGGCGCCGCAACTCGAGCGCTTCGGAGCCATCGAACGCCTCGAGCCCTGACCGGAGCTCCGGCGCGCGGCCCGGACTAGTCGAAGCTGGCGCTCGCCGTGCCGTCCTGGTCGAGCTGAATCGAGAGCCGGTGGCTGCCGCCGCCGCTCAGACGTCCGTCCACGGAGATCGCCTTGGTGGGCCGGTTCGGCAGCAAGAGATACACCCGCAGCGTGGACGCGCCGGCCGCGACCGTGCGCCGGAAGGACAAGTCGCCGGGCATTTTCTCGCTGCGCAGGAAGCCGGTCTTGCGTACGAACTTGAACGGCTCGCGGACGATCTGGCGCTCGCCGGCGTAGATGGTGAGGATGCCCTCCGAGAGCTCGGAGTGGAACGCGATGTCGAGCGTCGCCTCGTTCGACACCGTGACCGGTTCGGCGGCCGGCTCGGGAGCGACTTGCGCCGCCGGCGCGCTCGGGATCGGGCTCGGGACGACGTGCGCCGGCGGCGAGGTCGCGGTCTTCGCCCGATCGCGCGGCTTGACCGATCCCGACTCGGCGTCGGCGAGGAGTTTCTGCGCCTCCTCGTTGACCGGATCGAGCGCGAGCACGGAATGCGCCGCGGCCGCCGCGTCGACGAAGCGACGATCCGTCAGGCTCTCGCGCGCCGCCGCCAGTCCGTCGGCGATCTGCCGTTGACGCTCGGCCGCGGCGGTCTGCTCCGCCACTCGGCGTTCGACTTCGGAGCGGATCGCCGCGACATCGGCGGCGCCAGGGCGCAAGGCCTCCAGTCCGGCGATCGCGTTCTGCGCCTCGACGAACCGGCCCTGCAGCACCAGACCGCGCACTCGCGAGAGCTCCGATTCGAAGCGCGCGGCGTTGGCGTCCGGCACCGGGACGGTCGCCGCCGGCTCGCGCGGCTGCCAGGTGAGGATCCACGCGCCGCCGGCGACGATCGCCACCAGGAGCAGGCCTCCCCCCGCGACCCACGGCCACATGCGGCGGGTGGCGGGCGCGGCGGGCGCTTTCGACGGAGCGGGCGCAGGCTGTGGCGCCGCGAGCGGCGCAGGTGCCGGCCGCGGCGCCGCGGGGTCCGGCGCCGGGGCGGCGAAACTCGGCTTCGGCGCCGCAGCGGGCGCCGTCGAGCGAGCGACCGCGGACGGCGACGGCACCGACGGCAGCTTCGCCGGCACCATCTGAACCGGCACCTCCTGGGTCGCCGAGGTGTCGTCCATCTGCTGCACCTTGGCGAGCAGCTTGCGCAGGTCCTCCGAGATCTCCGCCGCGCGCTGGTAGCGCCGCGACGGGTCTTTCTCGAGACTCTTCGAAAGGATCGAGGACAGCCCGCTCGGCAGGTCCTTGACGAGCTCCTCGGCCGGCGTGAACGGTTCGTAGACGATCTTGTGGGTGACGACGGTCAGGTTCTCGCCCTGGAACGGCTTGCGCCGGGTCACCATCTCGTAGAGCACGACGCCGAGCGAGAAGATGTCGGCGCGATGGTCGAGCTCCTTGCCCTGGATCTGCTCGGGCGCCATGTAGTTGGGCGTGCCGAGCAACTGACCCTCCATCGTCAGGTTGGAGGTGTCGAGCCGCGCGATGCCGAAATCGGTGATCTTCACCCGATTGTCGGCGTCGATGAGGATGTTGGCCGGCTTGATGTCGCGGTGCACCACGCCCCGCATGTGGGCGTAGTCGAGACCGTCGGCGATCTGGGACACGACGTTGACCAGGAACTCGAGCGAGAAGGGCTCGGGGCGCTGCATCAGGGACTTCAGGTTGGTGCCCTTGACGTACTCCATCGCGATGAAGCACATGCCGTCGTCGCCGTCGTCGACGACGTCGTGGATGGTGACGATGTTCGGGTGCGACAAGATCCCGGCGCTCTGTGCCTCGCGCACGAAGCGGTGCCGGAACTGCGCCAGCTCGTGGTCGCGCTCGGACAGACCCACACGGAAGGTCTTGAGCGCTACCTGGCGTCCGATCAACGGGTCTCTCGCCAGATAGACGACGCCCATGGCGCCCTTGCCGATCTCCTCGACGACTTCGTAGCGGCCGAGCTTGGCGGGAGTCGAGGTGGGCATTTTGGGAACCGGCAGCTGGGAGGATTCTAGGCGCCGCCCCGGGGGGCGTCAAACGATTCGATCACGCTTTCGCAGCGCAGCGCGTGACCTTCTCGGCGAGCCGGCGCGCCGGTCGCCAAACCCAGCAGGAACAGGGGTTCCGCCCCATTCCTTTGGTATAGTCGCGGCTCCCTTTCGCACCTTTCCGAGGAGAGATCGCGCGATGCAGGTCGACAGCCCCGCCAAGATCCGCAACATCGCCCTCGCAGGCCACAACGACGCCGGCAAGACCACTCTCGCGAGCGCCCTGCTCTACGCCGCGGGGACGGTCAATCGGTTGGGGCGGATCGAGGACGGCAACGCGACCACCGACTTCGACCCGGAGGAGGTCGAACGCGGCATCTCGATCGGCCTCGGGACCTGCTTTCTCGGCTGGCGGCAACACAAGATCAACCTCGTCGACTGTCCCGGCTACAGCATCTTCTTCGGCGAGACCAAGGCCGGGATCCGGGCGGCGGACACCGTTCTGCTGGCGGTCAACGCGGTGGCGGGCGCCGAGGTGAACACCGAGAAAGTCTGGGAGTTCGCGCAGGAGATCTCGCTGCCGGTGGTCTTCCACCTCGCCAAGATGGACCGCGAGCGCGCCGACCTCGAGCGCGCCCTCGCCAGCCTGCAGAGCGTCTTTGGTCGAGGAGTTCTGCCGATCCAGCTGCCGATCGGCAGCGAGGCGCAGTTCGAGGGAGTGGTGGACCTGGTCGGCGGCAAGGCCTACCGCTTCGCGCGCGACGGCAACGGCAAGGCGACGCCGAGCGAGCCGCCGGCCGAGATGCGGGACGCGATCGACGCGGCGCGCACCCGGCTGATCGAAGCGGTGGCCGAGACCGACGAAGCGCTTCTCGATCATTTCTTCGAGGAGGGCTCGCTGTCGGACGAGGAGCTGCGCGCCGGCCTGCGGCGCGCCATTCGCGACCGCAAGCTCTTCCCGGTGCTGATGAGCGCGCCGCTGCATTCGATCGGGTCGTCGGCTCTCCTCGACGCCTTCGTCGACCTGCTGCCCTCGCCGGCGGATCTTCCGTTTCCGGCCCGGCGCATCGGCGGCGACGCGATCGCCGTCGAGGCCGACGTCGGCCAGCCGCTCGCCGCGCTCGTCTTCAAGACCCTCAACGACCCCTTCACCGGCCGGATCACGTTGCTGCGCGTCCAGCGCGGCACGCTCACCAACGACGCCCAGCTCTGGAACGTGCGCGCCGAGGAGGTCGAGAAGGCGCACGGACTGCTGCAGCTGCAGGGCAAGCAGGGCTCGGCGACCCCGAAGCTGATCGCCGGCGACCTGGGCGCGATCGCCAAACTCCGGGTGACCCAGACCGGGGACACCTTGACCGCCAAGGAGGCGCCGCTCCACCTCGACTGGATCGCCAACGCCGAGCCCGCCATGTCCTTCGCCATCGAGCCGAAATCGAAGGGCGACGAGGAGAAGATCGGCGACGCCCTGCATCGCCTGATCGAGGAGGATCCGAGCCTGCGCGCCGGGCGCGACCCGTCGACCGGCGAGTTCCTACTCTCCGGCACGAGCCAGCTGCACGTCGAGATCACTCTGGCGCGGATGAAGCGGCGCTCGAGCGTCGAAGTCATCCTGCACCCGCCGAAGGTCCCCTATCGGGAAACCATCGTGCGCGCCGCCGAAGGCCACGGCCGGCACAAGAAACAGAGCGGCGGGCGCGGGCAGTTCGCCGATTGCCGGATCAAGATCGAGCCGCTGGCGCGCGGCGAGGTGTTCGAATTCGTCGACGAGATCTTCGGCGGAGCGATTCCGCACAATTTCCGGCCGGCGGTCGAGAAGGGCATCCAGGAGGCGCGCGCGCGCGGCTTCCTCGCCGGCTACCCGATGGTCGATTTCCGCGTGCGGCTGGTCGACGGTCAGTACCACGATGTCGATTCCTCGGAGCTCGCCTTCAAGATCGCCGGCTCGCTCGCCTACAAGGACGCGATGGAAAAGGCCGGGCCGACGCTCCTCGAGCCGATGATGAAGGTCGAGGTGGCGACCAGCGAGGAGTTCATGGGCGACATCATGAGCGATCTGTCGCAACGTCGCGGGCGGCCGCAGGGAATGGACTCGCGCAACGGCCAACAGATCATCCAGGCGACCGTGCCGATGTCCGAGATGCTCAACTACGCGGCCGCCCTGCGCGCCATGACCCAGGGGCGCTCGAGCTTCCACATGGAGTTCTCGCACTACGAGGAAGTTCCGCGCAACGTGCAGGAGAAGATCGTCGCCGAAGCGAAGAAGAAGATGAAGGAAGAACAGGATCACTGAGGGAGGAAGTTTCTCGATGCAAGCCAATGCGCTCCGCGCCGGGATGTGCGTCCTGCACGACGGAGAGGTGTGTCGCATCATGTCGGTCACTCACCGCACGCCGGGGAACCTGCGCGCTTTCGTACAGGTCCGCATGCGGAACCTGAAGACCGGCAACAGCTTCGAGCATCGCTTCAGCTCGACCGAGTCGGTCGAGCGCGCGATCCTCGACAAGCAGCCGATGGAATACCTGTACTCCGACTCGGGCGGCCATCACTTCATGAGCCAGCAGAACTACGAGCAAGTGTCGCTGACCGACGAGATCCTCGGCGACGCGATGCTCTACACACTGCCCAACACCGTGCTGACGATGGATCTCTACGAGGGCAATCCGGTCGGCATCGACCTGCCGAACTCCGTCGTGCTCGAGGTGGTCGAGACCGAGCCCGGCATGAAGGGCGCCACCGCTTCCTCGTCCTACAAGCCGGCGAAGATGGAGACCGGCCTGGTGGTCAACGTGCCGCCGTTCATCGAGTCGGGCACCCGAATCGAGATCGACACTCGCGAGAACAAGTACCTGCGGCGGGTGTAGCGCGCGCCGCCCCCTGCGAGCGCGGGGGGCCGGAAACGACGAAGGCCGGTCGATCGCTCGACCGGCCTTCGCTGTCTTGGTGGATGGGGCGCGGTGGACTTCAGGCGCCGCCGGTCTTCTTCGGACCGGAGGTCTTCTTCGGCGCGGCGGACTTCGCCGGCTTCGCCCGCGAGGCGGGAGCGGCCTTGGCCGCCTTCTTCTCCGCCGGCCGCTTCTGCGCTTGCGGCGGACGGCCCGCCTTCTCCGCCGCCTTCTTGGCCGGCTTCTTGGCGGGTTTCTCCTTCGCCTCGCCGCCCTCGGCCGCTTCCGCAGCGATCTCGCCGCTCGCCGCCTTGCCCTTCTCCTTGCCGCCCTTCTCGGCGGAAGGTGCGGGGGCCGCCTTCTTCGCCGGCTGGAAATCGACGAACTCGAGAATCGCCATCTCGGCGCCGTCGCCGAGACGCGAGCCGAGCTTCACGATCCGCAGATAGCCTCCCGGGCGGGTCGAGAAGCGCGGCGCGATCTGCTCGAAGAGCTTCTTGAGCAGCTCGCGATCGGCGATCCAGCGACCCGCCAGCCGGCGTGCGTGCTGCGTGCCGCGCTTGCCCTGGGTGATGATCTTCTCGGCGATCGGCCGCAGCTCCTTCGCCTTGTGCACCGTGGTCACGATGCGCTCGTGGGCGAGGAGCGAGGCCAGCTGGTTGCGGAAGACCGCAAAACGGTGCGAGGTCGTGCGCCCGAGCTTCCGGCCGGCTTTGTTGTGCTGCATGACGGATTCCCTTTCTCTGTTCTCGCTGGGGCGCCCTAGGCGCTCGGCCCGTTGGCCGCGCCGCCGGCGACATTCATCCCGAAGGAGAGACCGAGACGGCCGAGCAGCTCCTGCAATTCTTCGAGCGACTTCTTGCCGAAGTTCTTGATCTCGAGGATCTCGCGCTCCGAGCGCGAAACGAGGTCGCGCACGGTCTGGATGCTGGCGTTCTTGAGGCAGTTGGCGGTGCGTACCGAGAGGTCGAACTCGTCCAGGCTACGGCCGAGCACCGCGTCCGCGCCGGTGGCGTCGGCGCCGGCGCCGGCACCCTCGGCGCGCAACGCCTCGTCGGTGGTGACGAAGGTCGCCAGGTGATCGCGCAGCAGGGTCGAGGCAAGCGACAGCGCTTCCTCGGGCGTCACCGTGCCGTTGGTCCACACCTCGAGAGTCAGCTTCTCGTAGTCGGTCATCCGCCCGACGCGCGCCGTCTCGACCTTGAAGTTGACCCGCTTGACCGGCCCGTGGGCCGAGTCGAGCGGCACCCAGCCGACGCCGAGCGTCTCGTCGGTGTTCTTCTCCGCCGTGACGTAGCTGCGTCCGGTCTGGATCTGCAGTTGGACCTTGAGCCGCCCTTCCTCGTCCACGGTGGCGATGTGGACGTTGGGATCGCAGATTTCGACCTGCGGATCTCCGGCGAGATCGCCGGCCTTGACGTCGCGCGGACCGGCGACGTCGAGGGTCACGATCTTCGGCTCGTCGGTGAACAGGCGGACCGGGATCTGCTTGAGGTTGAGAACGATGTCGGTGACGTCCTCTTTGACCCCCGGGATCGACGAGAACTCGTGCAGCACGCCTTCGATGTGGATGGCGGTGATCGCCGCGCCCTCGATCGACGAGAGCAGACAGCGACGAAGCGCGTTACCGACGGTGGTGGCGAAGCCGCGCTCGAACGGCTGCGCGGTGAACTTGCCGTAGGTCGAAGTCAACGTCTCGGCGTCGATCTCGACCCGCTTGGGACGCTGGAATCCCTTCCAGAGCATGGTGGTCACTCCTTCGGATCGCGAGGTCCGCAGCCTCAGCGGCTGTAGAGCTCGACGATCAGCTGTTCCTGAATCGGAAGCTTGATGTCCTCACGGGTCGGCACCGCCTGCACCTTGCCCGTGAAGTTCTCCGCGTCGAGAGCCAACCAGTCCGGGATGCCGCGTCCGCTCGCCGACTCGACCGAGGCCTTCACCAGCTCGTTCTTGCGGCTCCCTTCCTTGATCGAAATCGCCTGCCCGACCCGCACCTGGTACGAGGGAATCGAAGTCTTCCGGCCGTCGACCAGGACGTGGCCGTGGCGCACCAGCTGGCGCGCCTGGGCGCGCGAGGAAGCGAATCCGAGGCTGAAGACGACGTTGTCGAGCCGGCGTTCCAACATCACCAAGAGGTTCTCGCCGGTGATGCCCTTGCGGCGGTCGGCCTCCTGGAAGTACAGCCGGAACTGGCGCTCGAGAACGCCGTAGATACGCTTGACCTTCTGCTTCTCGCGCAGCTGGACGCCGTATCCCACCGCGCGCCGGCCCCGCCGCTGGCCGTGCTGGCCGGGCGGATAGCCGCGCTTCTCGATCGCGCACTTCTCCTTGAAACAGCGATCGCCCTTGAGGAACAGCTTCATGCGCTCGCGCCGGCAGAGCCGGCAGACTGGACCCGTGTAACGTGCCACGTTCGTCTCCTCGCTTCGTCTTCTCCCCGCGGCTACGGGGACTCCGGCTCGGGAAGACGCGCTCGGGATCCCGTCGCACACGCAACCGGGCCCACGCGCCGCTCTCCTCTCGAGGGTTGGTTTCTCCTCTCCCGCCTCAGACCCGCCGCCGCTTGCGCGGCCGGCAGCCGTTATGCGGGATGGGCGTCACGTCCTTGATGGACTTGATGTCAATGCCGCTCGCCTGCAGGGCGCGGATCGCCGACTCGCGACCGGCGCCCGGACCCTTCACCTCGACGTCGACCGAACGCATGCCGAGGTCTTTCGCCAAGTTGCCCGCGCTCTGCGCCGCCACCTGCGCGGCGAACGGCGTGCCCTTGCGCGAGCCCTTGAATCCGATCCGTCCCGCCGACGACCAGCAGAGGGTGTTGCCCTCCGGGTCGGCGATCGAGACGATGGTGTTGTTGAACGACGCCTGGATGTGCGCCACGCCGTGCGGCACGATGCGCTTCTCCTTCTTCTTGGCGCCCTTCTTCTCCTTCTTGCCGGGGGTGGGCGCGGCGGCCGCTGCGGGTTTCGCCATGATCGATCCTCGTTACTTCTTGGTCAGCTTCTTCTTGGTCGCGACGGTGCCCTTGCGCGGGCCCTTGCGGGTCCGGGCGTTGGTGTTGGTGCGCTGGCCGCGCACCGGCAGGCCCTTGCGGTGGCGCACTCCGCGATAGCTGCCGATCTCCATCAGGCGCTTGATGTTGCCGGAGACCTCCTTGCGCAGATCGCCTTCGACGCGCCCCTCCTCCTGGATGATCTTGCGGATGCGCTGCGCCTCGTCCTCGGACA
Source organism: Thermoanaerobaculia bacterium (assembly GCA_046331385.1). Taxonomy (GTDB): domain Bacteria; phylum Acidobacteriota; class Thermoanaerobaculia; order Multivoradales; family JAGPDF01; genus JAXLQW01. The sequence goes on along the minus strand of JAXLQW010000001.1, from coordinate 12,454 downwards.
GGTCGCGCACCTTGGTCTTGAGCGGCACCTGGGCCGCCGTCAGGATGCGCTGCGAGCGCGTGCGGCCGATCCCGTGGATGTAGGTCAGCCCGATCCAGACCTGCTTGTTCTGAGGGAGGTCGACTCCCGCGATGCGTGCCATGGTGGTTTCCTAGCCCTGACGCTGCTTGTGCTTGGGATTGGTGCAGATCACCCGAATGACGCCGGCGCGGCGCACGATCTTGCACTTCGGGCAGATCCGTCGGACCGATGAACGCACTTTCATTGCCTCTCCACCCTTCTCGCCTACTTCAACCGGTACACGATGCGGCCGCGCGTCAGGTCGTAGGGCGAGAGCTCCACCAGCACCTTGTCGCCCGGCAGGATGCGGATGAAGTGCTTCCGCATCTTTCCCGAGATGTGCGCCAACACCTGGTGCTTGTTCTCGAGCTCCACCCGGAACATGGCGTTGGGCAACGGCTCGATCACCGTCGCTTCGACCTCGATCGCTTCTTCCTTGGCCAATCCGTCCGTCTCCTCGCTCGCGGCGCCTCAGGCGGCTTCCAGCCCGAGAATGCGGGCGCCGTCGTCGGTCACCGCCACCGAATACTCGAAATGCGCCGACAGGGACCCGTCCTGGGTCCGCGCGGTCCAGCCATCGCGATCGACTTCCACTTCGGGGCGGCCGACGTTGACCATCGGCTCGATCGCCAGCACCAGCCCGGGCTTCATCCTCTTTCCCGGCCGCGAGGGATCCCAGAAGTTCGGCACCTGGGGCTCCTCGTGCAGCGCCGTGCCGATGCCGTGGCCGACGAAATCGCGCACCACCGAGAAACCCTGGGACTCCACGAATCCCTGGACGGCCTTGCCGATCTCGGAGATGCGCTGATCCGGACGGACGGCGGCGACCGCGATCTCGAGGGCTTTCCGGGTGACCGCGATCAGGCGCTCGGCGGTCGGGCTGACCTTGCCCACCGCGAAGGTGCGCGCCGCGTCCCCATAGTATCCCTTATAGACCACACCGCAATCAACTCCGATGATGTCCCCTTCCGCCAGCCGCCGCTCGTCCGGGATCCCGTGCACGATCACGTCGTTGATCGAGGTGCACAGGGTCGCCGGGTAGCCCTTGTAATGCAGAAAGGCCGGCACTCCGCCGCGCTCCCGGATCTTCGCCTCGGCCCAGTGGTCGAACTCGCGGGTCGTGGCGCCGGGCCGCACGAGCTCCCCCATCCCATCGAGGACCTCGAGCACGATCCGATTGGCTTCGTGCATCAGCTCGAGCTCGCCCGACGTCTTCAGGACCATCGTTCTCAGCCTCCCAGACTCGCGAGCACCGCCGCCGTGACCCGTTCGACCGCCTGGTCGCCGTCCACCCGGCGCAGGAGCCCGCGGCCTTGGTAGTACCCGACCAGCGGTTCGGTCTTCTCGCGATACACCCGCAAGCGCTCCCGCACGACGTCCTCCCGATCGTCCGCCCGCTGGCGACCCAGGGTGCGCAGCACCAGGATCTCCTCCGGGACTTCCAGGAGAACGACCGCATCGAGCCGCGCGTCCGTTGCCCCCAACAGCCGCTCCAGCGTCTCCGCCTGTACCGTCGTCCGCGGATAACCGTCGAGCAGGAAACCGCGCTGCGCGTCCGATCGCGCCAGCCGGGCGCGCACCACCTCGGCCATCAGGTCGTCCTCCACCAGGGACCCGGCGGCCATGACGTCCCTCACCCTCAGGCCCAGCTCCGTCCCCGCGGCGACCTGGTCGCGCAGCATGTCGCCGGTCGAGATCGCCGGCACTCCCAGGCGCGACGCGATCCTCTCCGCCTGCGTGCCCTTCCCGCTCCCGGGCGCCCCCAGAAGCACCGCCCGCAGCGGTCGGCGGCGCCTAGCTCCTCCGTCCACGAATGCGTCCTCGCTTGAGGAAGCCGTCGTAATTGCGCATGACCAGCTGGCTCTCGATCTGCTGCAAAGTGTCCATGGCGACGCCCACCACGATCAGCAGCGACGTCCCGCCGAAGAAGAAGTTCAATCCCATGCCGTTCTTGATCCAATCCGGCACGTAGGGATCGATCGTGGCGCCGATGAACGGCAGACCCTCGACCTTGAAGCCCGAGATCAGGAACTCCGGCAGCACCGACACCGCCGCCAGATAGATCGCCCCGACGAGCGTGATGCGCGTGAGGATGCGATCGATGTACTCGGCCGTGCGCTTGCCGGAACGGATTCCCGGAATGAAGCTGCCGTACTTGCGCATGTTCTCGGCAAGGTCCGACGGATTGAAGATGATCGAGACGTAGAAGTAGCTGAAGAAGATGATCCCCGCCACGTAGAGGAAGTAGTAGAGCGGCTGCCCCCATCGCAGCTTGTCGGCGATCGACAGCAACCAGGGCTGCTGGATCATCTGCGCCAGAGTCACCGGCACCATGACCACCGAGCTAGCGAAGATCACCGGGATCACGCCGGCGGTGTTCACCCGCAACGGGAGGTAGGTGCTCTGCCCGCCGTACACCTTGCGGCCGACCATGCGCTTGGCGTACTGCACCGGGATGCGGCGTTGCGCCCTCTCCATGTAGACGATGAAAGCGACCACCACCAGCATGAACGCGGTGAGCAGCAGGAGTGAGAAGATCGACAACTCGTTGTTGCGCATCTTCCCCGCAGTGCCGGCGATGGCGTTCGGGATGCCCACCACGATGCCGGCGAAAATGATCAGCGAGATGCCGTTGCCGACCCCGCGCTCGCTGATCTGCTCGCCCAGCCACATGATGAAGGCGCAGCCGGTGGTCAGCGTCAGGATGGTCATCAGCCGGAATCCCCAGCCGGGGTCGGTAACCAGCGCCGCGCCGCCCGGGGTGTTGGTCCCCTCGAGGAAGAGCGCGATACCGGTCGACTGGATGACCGATACCAGCACCGTGCCGTAGCGGGTGTACTGGGTGATCTTCTTGCGGCCGAGCTCGCCTTCTTTCGACAGCTTCTCGAGGTAGGGCCAGACCACGGTCAGCAGCTGCAGGATGATCGAGGAAGTGATGTAGGGCATGATGCCCATGGCGAACACCGCCACCCGCTTCAGGCTGCCGCCGGTAAAAGTGTTCACGAAGCCGAGGAAGCTGTTTTCCGCCGACTTCATGAATTCGAGCAGCGCCTGCGGGTCGATTCCCGGCGTCGGGATGTGACACCCGATGCGGTAGACCGCCAACAGTCCGAAGGTGAACAGGACCCGCTTGCGCAGGTCCGGAATCGCGAAGATGTTGCGGAAACTGTCGATCACGAAGCCAGCTCCTCGCAGCGGCCTCCAGCCTGCTCGATTTTCGCGCGGGCCGACTCGCTGAACTTGTGGGCGCGCACGGTCAGCGCCTTCTTCAGGTCGCCGTTTCCGAGCACTTTCACCTTCCGACCGCGATGCACGAGGCCGTGCTCCAGCAGCTCTTCCGGCCCGACCGGGCCGTCGAATGCCGCCAGCACGGAGACGTTGACCACGCTGTATTCGACCCGGAACTGGTTGGTGAAGCCGCGCTTCGGGACCCGCCGCACGAGCGGCATCTGGCCGCCCTCGAAACCCGGCGTGATCCGGTACCCGGTACGCGACTGGCCGCCCTTGTGTCCGCGTCCCGCCGTCTTGCCGAGCCCGGAGCCCGGACCGCGGCCGACCCGCTTCTTGGCGTGCTTGCTGCCGGGAGCCGGGGAGAGTTCGTGCAGTTTCATGCGCGCTCCTCGCTCACTTCCAGGAGATAGGAGACCTTGGTGATCAGTCCGCGGACCGAGGGCGTGTCGACGCGCACCACTTCGTGGCGGATGCGCCGCAGCCCGAGCCCGCGCAACGCCTCACGATGGTTCACCGGCGTGCCGATGGAGCTCCTGATCTGGCGGATGCGGAGAGACGCCTTCTTCTTGCTCATGATGCCTTACCTCGAGTCTTCATACCGCGGCAGTCGCGGGCGTCGCGGCCGCCTCGACCGCGACCGGCGGGCGACGCGTATCGCGACGCAGCTTCAACAGCGCGTCGAAAGTGGCCTTCACGACGTTGTGCGGATTCGTCGATCCGAGCGACTTGGTGAGGATGTCCTGGATGCCCGCCGCTTCGATGACCGCGCGCACCGGCCCGCCGGCGATCACGCCGGTGCCGGCGGAGGCGGGCTTGATCAGCACGCGTCCGGCGCCGAACTCCCCCATCGCTTCGTGCGGGATGGTGCTTCCGGCCATCGGCACGGAGACCAGGCGCTTTTTCGCTACTTCGATCCCCTTGCGGATCGCCATCGGCACCTCCTTCGCCTTGCCGGCGCCGTAGCCGACTCGGCCGTTGCCGTCGCCGATCACCACCAGCGCCGAGAACGAGAAGTTCTTGCCGCCTTTGACCACCTTGGTCACGCGGTTGATGTGCACCACCTGCTCGACGAACTCGCTCTCCTGCTCGAAGTCTCTGGCCAAGGTCCGTCTCCCGTCTAGAACTGCAGGCCCTTGGCGCGGGCCGCCTCGGCCAGCTCCTTGACCTTGCCGTGATAGAGATACCCGCCGCGGTCGAACACCACGGCGCGGATGCCCTTGGCGATCGCCCGCTCGGCGATCGCCTCGCCCACCAGCTTCGCCGCCGCCTTGCTCGCGGTCGACCGGGCGAGCTGCCCCTTGATCGCCGGCTCGAGCGACGTGGCGCACACCAGGGTCGAGCCCGCGTCGTCGTCGATCACCTGCGCGTAGACGTAGTGCGAGCTCTTGAACACCGAGAGTCGCGGCCGGCCGGCGGTTCCGGCGACCCGCTGGCGCAGGCGCTCGTGCGCGCGCGTCCGGCGGCGCTTCTTCTCGGCGACCTTCTTGCGATTCTGATCCGACATGGCTCTACCGTCCTCCGGCGATCGTGGCGCCTACTTGGCGCCCGCCTTGCCCACCTTGCGGCGAATGACTTCGTCGGCGTACTTGATGCCCTTTCCCTTGTACGGGTCGGGCGGCCGCAGCTTGCGCAGCTCGGCACAGACCTGGCCCACCAGCTGGCGATCGGCGCCCGAGACCATCATCTTGTTGGCCTTGCTGTCGACGTCGATCTTGATCCCCGCCGGGATCTTGTAGACCACCGGATGGGAGTAGCCGAGCGCCAGGTGCAGATCGGTGCCCTTGAGCTCGACCTTGTAGCCGACGCCGATGATCTCCAGGCCGCGCGAGAATCCGGTCGTCACGCCGTTCACGGCGTTGGCGAGCAGCGCTCGCAAGAGGCCGTGCTTGGCACGCTCCGGGCCGCTCTCTCCCGGGCGGCCGACGGTCACCTTGGAGCCGTCGACCTTGACCGGATAGCCCGGGATCAGCTTCTGGACGACGCGGCCCTTCGGCCCTTCGGCGACGAACTCCTCGCCCGCAACCTGGACCTTTATCCCCTTCGGTACCTCGATCGGCATTCTGCCTACGCGCGACATGTCCGCCCCCTCACCAGACCTCGCAGAGGACCTCGCCGCCCAGACGGCGCTCGCGCGCCTGGCTGTCGGAGAGGAGCCCCTGGTTGGTCGAGACCACGCCGAGACCGCGCCCGTTGAGCACCGGCCGGATCTCGTCCGAGCCGCGATAGACGCGCCGGCCCGGCTTGCTGATCCGCTTCAGGTGCGTGATGGCCGGGGATCCCGCCTCGTCGTACTCGAGGAAGATTCGCAATACCGACACCGGTTCGCCGTCGACCAAGCGGTAGTTGCGGATGTACCCCGCCTCCTTGAAGATCCGACAGATCTCGGCCTTCAATTTCGAGTTCGGTACGTCCACCCGGTCGTGCTTGGCCAGATGCGCGTTGCGGATGCGGGCCAGAAGATCCGAAACCGGATCCATGTTGCTCATGATTCCCTGTCCTCCCAGTCTCTCGACGCCGCCGGCTCTTACCAGCTCGCCTTGATGACGCCCGGCAGGTACCCCTGGCGGGCGAGATTGCGGAAGCAGATTCGGCACAGGCCGAACTTCCGCATGTAGGCGCGCGGCCTGCCGCAGCGCTGGCAGCGGTGGTGCACGCGGACCTTGAACTTGAGCGTCTTCTTCTGCTTCGCCATGCGCGCGTCGGTGGCCACGAATCTCGCCTCTCTCTCGCGTCAGTTCTTGCTGAACGGCATCCCCAGCTCGCGCAGGAGATGGAGCGCCTGTTCGTCGTTCGGGGCGCTGGTGACGAAGGTGATGTTCATGCCCTTCGACCGCTCCACTTTGTTGAGATCGATCTCCTGGAAGATCACGTGGTCACGGATCCCCAGGGTGTAGTTTCCCCGGCCGTCGAAGCTGCGGGTCGGCACGCCGCGGAAGTCGCGCACTCGGGGCAGGGCGATCGAGATCAGCCGATCGAGGAAGTCCCACATCCGCTCGCCGCGCAGCGTCACCGTGGCGCCGATCGGCATCCCTTCGCGCAGCTTGAAGGAGGCGATCGACTTGCGGGCGCGACGCGTGGCCGGCCGCTGCCCGCTGATCGCCGCCAGCTCGTCCATGCCGTCGTTGAGGATCTTGATGTTGGCGATCGCCTCGCCCAGGCCCATGTTGAGCACGATCTTCTCCAGACGCGGGACCGCCATCGCGTTGTCGATGCCGAACTCGCGCTTCAGCTTCCCCACGACCTCTTCGACGTAGAGCTTCTTCAGGCGCGCTTCGTAGTGCTCGCCCGAGGACTTGCCCGACGCCTTGGGCTCGGCCGGTGTGTTCTTGGCCATGATTCCGCGACTCCTACGCCAGCGCCGCGCCGCTCTTCTTGGCGACGCGACCGGCGCTTCCGTCCTCGTGCCGCACGCGCCCGACGCGGGTCGGGTCGCCGGACTGCGGATCGAGGACCATCAGGTTCGAGATTTGGATCGGCGCCTCCCGCTCGAGCACGCCGCCCTGGATGCCGCGCTGCGGATTCGGGCGGGTGTGGCGCTTTACCATGTTCACGCGCTCGACGATCGCCTTGTTCTTGGCGGGCAGGACGCGCAGCACCTTGCCCTTCGCCCCCCGGTCCTTGCCGGAGATCACCAGCACCTGGTCATTCTTCTTGATCTTCAGTTTGCGCATGGGCCGCTCTCCGTTCTCCGGGGGGATCAGATGACCTCGGGGGCGAGCGAGATGATCTTCATGAACTTCTTCTCTCGCAGCTCGCGGGCCACCGGTCCGAAGACGCGTGTCCCGATGGGTTCCTGGTCGTTGTTGATCAACACCGCGGCGTTGTTGTCGAAGCGGATGTAGCTGCCGTCGCGGCGCCGCTCCGCCCGGCGCGTCCGCACGATCACCGCGCGCACCACCTGGCCCTTCTTCACGGTTCCGTCCGGCGACGCTTCCTTGACCGAGGCGGTGATCACGTCACCGAGATGGCCGTAGGTGCCGAGCGCTCCCCGCAGATGGATGCAGGCGATCTTCTTGGCGCCGGAATTGTCGGCGACCTCGAGGACGGTCCCCATCTGGATCATGGCTCAGCTCTCCTCGCCCTTCTTGAGGACTTCGCGCACCGTCCAGCGCTTCAAGCGCGAGAGCGGCCGGCTGGCCTCGAGGCGCACCGTGTCGCCCGGCTTGCAAGCGTTGGCCTCGTCGTGGGCGTAGAACTTCGAGGTCCGCTTCTGGGCCCGGTGGTAGAGCCTGTGGGTCACGGTGTTCTCCACCGTCACCACCACCGTCTTGTTCATCTTGCTGCTCACCACGGTGCCGATCAGCTCCTGCCGCCGGCCCCGCGCCTTCGCGGTCGTCTCGCTCATTGCACCCTCACTTCGCTCCCGTCGCACGCTTTTCGCCCAGTACCGTGAGCACCCGCGCCATCTCGCGCCGCGCCTCGCGGAACTTCGAGGGCTTCTCGAGCTGGCCCGTCACCTTTTGCAGGCGGAGAGCGAACAGCTGCTCCGCGATCTCGCGCTCGCGCTGTTCGAGCTCGCCAACCGTCTTGTCGCGCATTTCCTGGATCTTCATCGTGTCCCTCTGCGAACTAACGCAACTCCGCGTGGCGCGAGACGAACCGGGTCTTGATCCCCAGCTTGTGCGACGCAAGCCGCATGGCTTCGATCGCGATCTCCGGGGTCACGCCCTCGAGCTCGAACAGGATGCGCCCCGGCTTGATCACCGCGACCCAGCCTTCGGGATTGCCCTTGCCGTGACCCATGCGGGTCTCGAGCGGCTTCTTGGTGTACGGCTTGTCCGGGAACACGCGGATCCACATCTTGCCGCCGCGCTTCACGTGACGGGTGATCGCGATGCGTCCGGCCTCGATCTGGCGGGCGGTCATCCAACCCGCATCCAGAGCCTGCAGGCCGTAGTCACCGAAAGCCAGGTAGTCGCCGGCCTTCGCGGGTCCCCCGCGGCGGCCGCGGTGCATCTTGCGGAACTTGACCTTCTTCGGCATCAACATGATTCAGATCTCCCGCTCAGGCGGTCGCCCGCCGGCTCTTTTCCTTGAGCAGGTCGCCTTTGTACACCCACACCTTGACGCCGATCACGCCGTAGGTCGTGCGTGCCTCGGCGAACCCGAAATCGATGTCCGCCTTGAGCGTGTGCAGCGGCAGGCGGCCTTCTTGGTACCACTCGGTGCGCGCGATCTCGGCACCGCCGAGGCGGCCCGCCACCATGATCTTCACGCCCTTGGCGCCGAACCGGAACGCCGATTCCATCGCCTTCTTCATCGCCCGGCGGAAGGAGACGCGCCGCTCCAGCTGACCGGCGATCGACTCCGAGACCAGCTGCGCGTCGAGCTCGGGGCGCTGGATCTCCTGGATGTTGATGTGCACCTCGCGGCCCGTCATCTTGGCGAGATCGTCGCGCAGCTTGTCGACCTCGGCGCCCTTGCGGCCGATGATGATGCCCGGACGCGAGGTGTAGATCGTGACCCGCAGCTTGTCGGCGGCGCGCTCGATGTCGATCTCCGACACCCCGGCGTGCCCCAGCCGCTTCTTCAGGTCCGCGCGCAGCTTGAGGTCCGAGTGCAGGAGCTTCGAGTACTCGCCCTCCGCGTACCAGCGCGAATGCCAGGTCTTGTTGTAGACCAGTCGGAATCCGTACGGATGCGTTTTCTGACCCACCTTCGATCCCCCTTACGCCTTAGCGCCGCTCTTGCGCGTGTCGAGCTTGATCGTGATGTGGCTCTGTCGCTTGAGGACCCGGAACGCCCGGCCCATGGTGTTGGCGCGGATGCGCTTCAACGACGGCCCGGGGTCGACGAAGACCTCCTTGACGTACAGCTTGCCGACGTCGACGTTCTGGTCGCGATTCTCGGCATTGGCGATCGCCGACTTCAGCAGCTTCTCGATCGGCTTGGCCGCCGCCTTGCGCGCGCCGCGCAGGATCGTGGCGGCCTCCTCCACGTCCTTGCCGCGGATCAGGTCGACCACCAGCCGCACCTTCTGCGGCGAGGCCTGCAGGTGGCGCAGATGAGCCTTGGATTCCATGGCGTCGTTCTCCTCAGACCTTCTTCGCCGCCGGCGCGGCCGCGGCCGCCGCCGGCGCGGGCGCGGCGGTCCTCTCGGCCGCCTTCTTGCCGCTGTGGCCGCGGAAGGTGCGGGTCATGGCGAATTCGCCGAGCTTGTGGCCCACCATGTTCTCCGTCACGTAGACCGGGATGAACTTGTTCCCGTTGTGCACGGCGAAGGTGTGCCCGACCATGTCGGGAGCGATGGTCGAGCGCCGCGACCAGGTCTTGATGACCTTCTTGTCGCCGCTCGAATTGAGCGCCACCACCTTGTCCTGCAGGTGCTTGTCGATGAAGAAACCCTTTTTCAGCGAACGAGACATCGCGGCTCCCCGGCTCTACTTCTTGTTCCGACGGCGCACGATCATCGCGTCCGTCCGCTTGTTGTTACGCGTCTTGTAACCCTTGGTCGGCACGCCCCACGGCGTGCAGGGATGGCGCCCGCCCGACGTCTTGCCCTCGCCGCCGCCCATCGGGTGGTCGACCGGGTTCATCGACACCCCGCGGTTGTGCGGCCGCTTGCCCAGCCAGCGCCGCCGGCCGGCCTTGCCGAACGAGACGTTCTCGTGCTCGAGGTTTCCCACCTGGCCGATCGTCGCGTAGCAGTCGATGTGCAACCGGCGCACTTCGCCCGACGGCAGCTTGACCTGGGCGTACGCGCCCTCCTTCGCCATCAGCTGCGCGCCGGCGCCGGCCGAGCGCACCATCTGCCCACCCTTGCCGCGCTTGAGCTCGAGGTTGTGGATCACCGTGCCGAGGGGGATCAGGCGCAGTGGCAGCGAGTTGCCGACGTTGATCTCCGCCTTTTCGCCGGCGACCACCTTCATCCCCACCGCCAGTCCCTCGGGCGCCAGGATGTAGCGCTTCTCGCCGTCGGCGTAGGCGACGAGCGCGATGCGCGCCGACCGGTTCGGGTCGTACTCGATCGTCGCCACGGTGCCCGGGACGTCGTGCTTGTCGCGGCGAAAATCGATCTCCCGGTAGCGCTTCTTGTGGCCGCCGCCGCGGTGCCAGATCGTGACTTCGCCGCGGTTGTTGCGGCCGCCGCTGCCCTTCTTGCCCGTGGTCAGGGACTTGAGGGGACGGTCGTTGGTGATCTCCTCGAAGCCGGGATAGGTCTGGAACCGGCTCGACGAGTTCATCGGTCTCAGCTGACGATTACCCATGGTTCACCCGGAGCGCGCTCAATTGCCTTCAAAGAAATCGATCGTCCGCTCACCCGGAGCCAAACGGACGTAGGCTTTCTTCCAATCCGGGCGGCGGCCGGCGAAGCGCCCCTGGCGGCGCAGCTTGCCGTGCACGCTCGCCACCCGGACCTCGGAGACCTTGACCTTGAACTGCTTCTCGACCGCGTTCTGGATCTCGATCTTGTTGGCCCGCGAGTCGACCTCGAACGCCAGGATGTTGAGGTTCTCGCGCTGCCCGGTCGACTTCTCGGTGATCACCGGCCGGCGAATGACGTCTTCGATTCTCATGCCGCGAGTACCTCCATCAGCCGCGCCAGTGCCGCTTCGCTGACCACCACGAAGGGACAGTCGATCACGTCGTAAACCGACATCGCCATGGCGTCGACCGTTCTGAAGTCCGGATGATTGCGCGCCGCGAGCGCCAGGTTCTCGTTGTCGAACCGGTCGACCAGCAGCACCTTGCCGTCGGCCCCGAGCTTGCCGAGCACGGCGACCAGGTCGCGCGTCTTGGGTGACGGCACCGCGAGCTGGTCGACGACGATGAAGCGCTCCTCTTTCAGTTTGCGCGACAGCGCCGACTTGAGCGCGTTCTTCTTCTCGCGCGCCGAAACGTCCTGCGCGTAGTCGCGCGGCCGCGGACCCTGAGTCGTCCCGCCGTGCCGCCAGAGCGGGCTGCGGATCGAGCCGACCCGCGCCCGCCCGGTGCCTTTCTGCTTCCACAGCTTCTTGCCCGATCCGGAGACCTCGGCGCGCGTCTTCGTCTTGTGCGTCCCGGCGCGCAGCCCGGCGAGGTACGCCTGGACGACGGTGTGGATCAGGTGCTCCTTGTAGGGATAGGAGAAGACCTCCTCCGGGAGCTCCAGGTCTCTCACCTTGCGGTTCTCGAGGTTCTTGACGGCGATCTTCATGATTCTGCCTCGACTTCCTCAGCCCCGCTTCGCGCGCTGGATGGCGACGTAGGCGTTCGTCGGCCCCGGCACCGCGCCACGGAGATAAATCAGGTTCTTTTCCTCGTCGACCTTCACCACCAGCAGATTCTTGGTCGTGATCCGCGCGCCGCCCATGCGGCCGGTGCTCTTCATGCCGGGGAAGACGCGCGACGGATTGGAGGAGCCGCCGATCGAGCCCGGGACGCGACCGAACATCGAGCCGTGGGTGGCGCGACCGCCGCGGAAGCCGTGGCGCTTGACGACGCCCTGGAACCCCTTGCCCTTGCTGGTGCCGACCACGTCGACGTATTCCTTCTCCTGAAAGATCGAGACCTTGACCTGGTCCCCGGCGTTCCAGCTCTCGTCGGCCGCGACCGCGAACTCCGCCACGCGGCGGACCGGCGGCACGCCGGCCTTCTTGAACTGCCCGGCGACCGGCTGCGTCACGTTGCGCGGCGGGCGGGCCTCGACCAGCCCGAGCGCCACGGCTTCGTAGCCGTCCCTGGCGGAGGTCCGTCGCACGACGACCACACACGGACCGGCCTGCACGACGGTCACCGGCACTGCCGCGCCGTCGTCCGTGAAGATCTGGGTCATGCCCAGCTTTTTCCCGAGAATGCCTTCCATCGCTCGTGCTCCTCGCCCGCGGTGCCCGTTACTTCCCGAAAGCCTTGATCTCGACGTCGACGCCGGCCGGCAGCTCGAGCTTCATCAACGCGTCGACCGTGCTCGAGGTCGGCTCGAAGATGTCGAGCAGCCGCTTGTGGGTCCGGATCTCGAACTGCTCGCGCGACTTCTTGTCGACGTGCGGCGAGCGGTTCACGGTGTAGCGCGAGATCTGCGTCGGCAGCGGGATCGGCCCCACGACGCGTGCGCCGGTGCGTCGGGCGGTGTCCACGATCTCGTAGGTCGAGGTGTCGAGGATGCGGTAGTCGAACGCCTTCAGGCGGATGCGGATCTTCTCGTTCAGCATGATTCTTTCCTCGGCCGCGGCTGCTGGCGTCC